>NZ_JAMZCU010000003.1:0-458723 GCF_024273195.1 Devosia ureilytica
ACTTGAATCACATCACGAAACCAACGGGAATCCGCTAATTGGGTACAGACCCTAGTCCAGGTCTTCGAGATCGATGTCGAGGATCGACATGGAGAACATGTAGGACTTGTCGCCATCTTCGTCGTCGAGATGGATCAGTCCGATCGATTCTTCACCGATGAACACTTCCACCGAGTCATTGAGCTTGGCACGTGGGCGGACATCGATATTGCGGTTGTTGAACTTCTGCTGCAGGAATTTCTGCAGCTTGATGATTTCGGGATGGTTCACTTGGGCGTGTCCTGCTGATTGCGTTGAGGCGGCAATCTAGTGTCTCGCCCGGCGCTGGCAACCCCTGCACCGGGCAATTTAGCGGGAACAACGGACCGGAGGGCCTTGCTAAGAGGCTACTTGGCACCCTCGTGCACCAGCACCATCTGGTCCATGACCAGCGCTGGCTGGGCGCATCCGGCTGCGCCAATGACTTTGGCCGGAACGCCGGCAACCGTGGTGTGTGGTGGCACTTCCTTGAGCACCACCGAGCCGGCGCCCACGCGTGAGCACTCGCCAACCCTGATATTGCCCAGCACCTTGGCGCCGGCGCCAATCAACACGCCATTGCCAATCTTGGGGTGCCGATCCTGGTCGGCCTTGCCCGTGCCACCCAGGGTAACATTCTGAAGCATAGAGACATTGTCCCCAACGACAGCCGTCTCTCCAATCACCAGCCCTGTGCCGTGGTCGAGCATGATCCCCTTGCCCATCGGCACGGCAGGATTGATGTCCACCTGGAACACCTGGCTCGACCGGCTCTGGAGATAGAGTGCGAAATCGCGCCGCCCGGCCTTGTGCATGGCGTGCGCAAAGCGGTGCGTCTGAATGGCCTGATAGCCCTTGAAGTAAAGCAATGGCTCGACTGCCCGATGGCAGGCCGGATCACGCTCAAGCGTTGCCGCCAGGTCGACGCGCGCCGCCTGGCCAATTTCGGGATTATCGCGCAGGGTTTCGGCAAACGACTGACGGATCATGTCGGCCGAGACATCCTCGTGGTCGAGACGGGCGGCGAGGCGATGGGCCAGTGCCTCTTCGAAGCTGTCGTGATTGAGAACCGTGGACAGCACCAGATTGCCAAGCGCGGGCTCGCTATCAAGTGTCTGTTGCGCGCCGGCTCGGACTGCCTCCCAGACCGGATCGACTGCCTGGATCTGGGCCGACTTCTTCGCATTGCCGCTCATTGCGCAATTCTCCGCTTCATCGATAACTGACGATATAAGGCAGTTCGTTTCCCGTTTCAAAGTCAAAGCTGGGTCATTGGTTCACGAAACCGGTATGGTTGGATAAGTGCGACCGAAGAACTCCAGCGTCGCGGCCTTGAAAACCTTGTCACCCGTCGCACGCATGTGGTCGCGCTTGGGAATCACTAAAGCCTCGCCCTGCAGCATAAGTTCCACCAGCGGCCCTGGGCTTCCGGCCATCTCGTCCTCGCTGCCGATGGCCACCAGCGCCGGCACATGGATGCGACGCACGTCCGCCCGCGCCATCGGCTGTCGGGAGGTTTCCATGCAGGCGGCCAGAGCCTCCCGGTCCGACCCCGTATGATCGGCAAAAATACGGAACTGCCGAGCGGTCGGGTGGGTCAAATCGGCCAACGCCGGTGCGCGCAACCCGGCAATGATGTCATTGCCGTCGGCCAGGCCGTTGATGAGATTGAGCCCCATGCCCCCGAACACCACGCAAGCAACCCGTTCGGGATGCGCAAAGGCCAAAAAGGCGGTGATTCGAGCGCCCATCGAATAGCCGATAACGGCGGTGCGCTCGATCTTGAGGTGATCAAGCAGGGCCAGGGCGTCCTCGGCCATCTGTGTCGGATAATAGAGCTCGGGATCATGCGGCTTGTCGGACTGTCCATGCCCTCTATTGTCCAGCGTGATTGCCATATAGCCGGCCCCGGTCAGCGTCTCCACCCAGCCGGTATCGACCCAATTGACCTTACCACTGGACGCAAACCCGTGGACAAGCAGCACCGGCGGGCCCTCTCCGGCCACTTCATAGGCGAGTGACAGGCCAGAGGTGGTGAAACTGGGCATGAGGCATCCTCTTTGCAGGTTGGTCCGGGTTTTGCGGCTTCGGCGCACAAAATCAAGCGTCCCTTTGCCCTTTTCTTGCCTTGGGGCTTTGGCTATGGTCGCGCCAAATCAAAACACCATTCAGGTTTTCCCATGGCTCACGGCTCGACCCCGCATTTCCACAACACCCAAGGCCTGCGCAGCATCGAGATCGGATCCAAGGAATTCCAATGCGTCGGGGCCCTGCCGCCGTTCGATCATCCGCATGTCTATCTCGATATGGGCAAGGATAGCGAAATCGTCTGCCCCTATTGCTCGACCCTTTTTGTCTACAAGGGTGAATTGGGTGCCGGTCACGCCAATCCTGCTTCCGCGATCTTCCAGGTCGACGCCGCCTGAGTTTTACCATGCCCGCCACGGGCCGCACCTATGTCATCGCCGGAGCCGGCATTGCCGGCATGACCCTGGCGCTCGCGCTGGCCAAGTTTGGCGCGACGGTGGTGGTGCTTGAGCGCAATCCTACGGTACAGGAATTCGGCGCAGGGCTACAGATCAGCCCCAATGCCCGCCATGTGCTCAACCGGCTTGGCCTCAGCGATGCACTGGATCGGGTGAGCCTCGAACCGCAGGCGCTCGACATCTATCCGCAAGGCGCACAGAAGCCGCTGCTGAGCATGGAACTGGGCGCTATCATGTCCGAGCGCTTTGGCGCGCCCTATGCCGTGATGCACCGGGCAGACCTTGCCGACCTGCTTTACAAAGCCTGCCGTCGCTTTGCCAATATTGACCTGCTGTTCGGCGTCCGGGGCTGGGATGTGGCATCCCATGCCCGCGGCGTGACGGTCGCCATCGACGAGGCCAACGGCCAGAGCCGAACCACCCGCGCCAATGCCTTCATTGGTGCCGATGGGGTCCATTCCCAAACCCGTCAGGTCTTGCTTGATGGGCCACGGGCCGAATTTCGCAACCGGATTGCCTGGCGGGCGCTGGTGACATTTGACCAGCTTTCCGGCCAGATCGCTGCCGATCGGGTTTCGGTCTTTTTTGGCCAGGGCTTCCACCTGGTGTGCTATCCGCTGCCCCATCGTGGTCAGGTCAACCTGGCGCTGTTCATGCCCGGCAAGACGCCCGAGGCCAGTGCCCAGCCTCGCCCTCGCAGGCCCGGCCCGCGCGTCGGAGCCATATTGGCTGCCGCTGGAGAAGGCTGGACGGCCTGGCCCATGTATACGGTGGACACGGCGCTCTGGCATCGCGGCAATGTCGGCATCATCGGCGATGCGGCACACGCCATGGTGCCATTCCAGGCGCAGGGCGCGGCCATGGGCATCGAGGACGCAGCGACACTCGCGCCACTTCTTGTCGGAACCGAATCCGCCGAAACAGCCTTTTCCAGCTATGCGAAACTGCGCCAGCCGCGAACCCGGCGCGTTGCCGCACTTTCGGCGGAGAATGGCCGCATCTTTCATATGCCATGGCCCCTGAGCATGGCGCGCGACCTGGTCATGCGCCAACAAGGGCCAAGGGCGCACCTGAAGCGACTGGCTTGGATCTACTCCCACGACGTGGGTGAAGGACCCGAAGCGCGGGACTAGCCCGCCAACGCCAGTTCAATCGCTGCGCGCTTGCCTTGTCGGGGCGCGCCGTGTCAATTGCATCGCACCATCCAGGTGGGACAAAAAAGGTAAAAGCCACCGCATGCAAGCTGCGACCCGTTCCCGTCTGACACTCACCTGCATCCTGATCACCATTCTGATCGATATGATCGGGGTGGGGATAATTGTGCCGGTATTGCCGGAATTGCTCGAAGACCTGACCGGCGGCAGCGTCGCCCAGGCCGCGGTGATCGGTGGCTACCTGGTGTTTGCCTATGCCTTCATGCAGTTCGTGTTTTCGCCGGTGCTGGGCAATCTTTCCGACAGGTTTGGTCGCCGCCCTGTGCTGCTGCTCTCGCTGCTGGGGCTGACCTTCGACTACCTGATGATGTCGATTGCGCCCTTCGTCTGGTATCTGTTCGTTGGCCGCATCATTGCTGGTATCGCCGGGGCCGCGCTGGCGACTGCCACTGCCTATATGGCCGATATCACCCCGCCCCATAAGCGCACCCATCGCTTCGGCCTGATCGGCGCTGCCTTCGGGCTAGGCTTCATCATCGGCCCGGTGGTCGGCGGCGAACTGGGCGAATTCGGTCCACGCGTTCCATTTTTTGCCGCGGCCGGCCTCGCCTTTGCCAATTTCCTCTTTGGCCTGTTCGTGCTGCCCGAGAGCCTGCCCAAGTCCAATCGTCGCAAATTCAGCATCCGTCGCGCCAATCCGCTGGGCGCGGTGATGGCACTGCGGCAATATTCATCGGTGCTGTGGCTGCTGGCCGTGCTGTTTTTCCTGCAATTGGCGACGCAGGCGCTCCCCACGATCTTCAGCTATTTCACCGTCGAGGTGTTTGACTTTTCCTCATCCTCCATCGGTCGCACACTCGGCGCTTTCGGGATCGGTTTTGCCTTCAGCCAGGCGGTCCTAGCCGGACCTCTGTCCAAGGGCATGGGCGAACCGGCGGTTGGCATGATCGGTTTGACGGCCGCAGCCATTGCCTTTGCCGGCATCGCTTTTTCGGCCGATATCTATCAGCTCTATCTCTTCATCGCCGTTGGCACGGTCAGCGGCCTCGCCCCTCCGGCCATCAACGGCGTACTCTCACGCCAGGTCCCCGACAACAGCCAAGGCGAATTGCAGGGCGCCGTCAACGCGGCCAGTTCTCTGGCCACGATCATCGGCCCGCTCGCCGCCACCCAGATCTTTTCCTATTACACAAGCTCTCCGGCCTCAGGGCATTACTTCCCCGGCGCGCCTTTCATTGCCTGCGGAATAGCCGTGGTGCTGGCGCTGATCGTGTTCGCCATAGCCGCCTGGCGTTTTGAACTCGGCCGCCGGCCCAGTGTCGCCGACCATCCGCACGCCCCCGAAATACCAGCTCCAGGCCAGGTCCGCGTGGCGCCACTTGAAGACGACGATGACACTCTCGATCCGCCCCGCCACTGACGCCGACTGGCCCTCGATCCTTGACATCATCAAGCCGGTGCTGGCTGCCGGCGAGACCTATGCCATCGACACCAACCTCGATGATGCAGGCCTGCACGCCTATTGGATGATGCCGGCCCATAAGGTGTTCGTGGCCGAGCTCGATGGGCAGGTCGTCGGCACCTATTACCTGATGCACAACCAGCGCGGCGGCGGCGCCCATGTCGCGAATTGCGGCTACATGACTTCGCCTGAAGCACGCGGCCAGGGCGTCGCCAGAACCATGTGCCTGCATTCGCTCGACCGCGCCCGGGAACGCGGCTTTCGGGCCATGCAGTTCAACCACGTGGTGTCGACCAACGAGGGCGCCGTGGCCCTGTGGCAGAAGCTGGGGTTCCAGATCGTCGGCACGCTGCCCCAGGCATTCAGGCATCCGCTGCACGGCTATGTGGACAGTTTTGTCATGTTCCGCGCGCTCTGAATGCAAAAAGCCCCACCGAGGCGGGGCTTTCAATAGGCAGTTTATTGCTTACTTGCCCAGTGTTGATGGCCAGGTGCCGTGGAGGTCGCTGCCGCGGCCTTCGATCTCGAAGCCATGGGCGCCGAAGAAGTCGCGCTGCCCCTGGATAAGATTGGCCGTGCCGCGTGCCTGGCGGTAGCTGTCGAAATAGCTCAGTGCTGCCGACAGACACACCATCGGGAACTCACCCATGGCGGCGGCGGCCACGACCTTCCTGAGGCTTGGGTGGCTATCCTTCATGATGGTCACGAAGTCCGGCACGACGAGCAGGTTGGTGGCCTCGCCCTTGGCATAGGCCGAGCTCATCTGATCGAGGAAACGCGAGCGGATGATGCAGCCAGCACGCCAGATCTTGGCGATGGTGGCCAGCGGCAGCGCCCAGCCGTTTTCTTCCGAAGCCTTGGCAATGACAGCAAAGCCCTGCGCGTAGGAAACGATCTTGCCTGCCAGCAGCGCCTTTTCGAGATCGGCAAGGGTGACATCGGTCTTTTGGCGATCCGGCTTGCCATAGATCGCCTCGGCGGCCACGCGCTCGGCCTTGCGCGAGGAGATCGAGCGAGCTGCAACGGCGCCCTCGATGGCGGTGGCAGGCACGCCCATCTGCTGGGCGACGATGGCGGACCAGACGCCCGTGCCCTTCTGGCCGGCCTTGTCGAGAATCAGCTCAACCAGCGGCTTGCTGGTCTCGGCATCAACAGCATCCAGGACATGCCCGGTAATCTCGATGAGATAGGAATTGAGCGGCCCGTTATTCCACTCCTTGAAGACGTCTGCGCATTCTTTGGCCGACATCCCGAGCCCATCGCGCATGACGCCATAGACTTCGGCGATCATCTGCATGTCGCCATATTCAATGCCATTGTGGATGGTCTTTACGAAGTGACCGGCACCACCTTCGCCCAGATACGCGCAGCAGCTTTCGCCATCGAACTTTGCCGCAATCGCGGTCAGCACCGCTTCGGCATTGTGCCACTGCTCTTCCGAGCCGCCGACCATGATCGAAGGGCCATGGCGCGCACCCTCTTCGCCGCCAGACACGCCGACGCCGAGATAGCCGATCTTCTTGGGCTTCAAATAGTCGAAGCGGCGCTGCGTGTCGGTGAACAGCGAATTGCCGCATTCGATGATGGCGTCGCCGGCTTCCAGATGCGGCAACAACTGCTCGATCATGTCGTCGACCGGCTGGCCGGCCTTGACCATGATGATGATCGAGCGCGGTGCCTTCACCGTCTGCACAAAATCGGCAAGGTCATATTTGGGGATGGTATTGCCATCCAGGCCCTGCGCCTTGGCATCGGCCATGTGCTCGTCGACACGCCCCGCCGAACGATTGTGAACGGCAACAGTATAGCCCTTCTCGGCGATGTTGAGGGCAAGGTTGGAACCCATGACCGCCAGGCCGATAAGGCCGATATCCGCTGTCGACATACAAACAGTCCTTCTCAAGATCTTGCGCTTTCATCCCATGCGGGAGGGCACGGCACGCGGCGGGAAATGACCACAATCTGCTCCTCGAAGAAAGGGCGGATTGCACAATTTTCGGCCAGATCGCACACCTTGTATGGAAGATCAAGCCGATCAGGTGTCACCAATGTCCAGCCCACGCCCGGCGAGAGCCTTGAATGGCTTTAAAGTTTTTGCCGGCCCTTCTGCCTTTTGGGCATATTGGCCTGATCGTTAAACAGCCCGATCACCCTGCACCGAAGCTGAACGGCAACGACCTACGTGTCACATTCCAGCGGCATGGCGCCCCTCCCCGCCTTGCATGCAAGGCCTTGCTCCACTAACACCGCTTGACGGTGCCACGGGGAGAGGTCACGCCAAGCATGAACACCAAGGCTTCGCTATTTGATCTGACAGGACGTCGCGCACTGATAACAGGCTCGAGCCGAGGTCTCGGGTTCGCCATGGCCAGGGCATTGGCCGGCGCTGGTGCGTCCATCGTCCTCAATGCACGAGACAATGTGGCGCTGGGCGCTGCTGCCGCCGACCTGGCACAAACCGGCGCCGACGTCAGCGCCGTCGCCTTCGACGTGACCAGCCCGGATAGCGTGGGCGGCGCGATTGCTCATATCGAAGCCGAACTCGGGCCCATCGACATTCTGATCAACAATGCCGGCATCCAGATCCGTGGATCGCTTGAGACCTATAGCCACGAAAATTTCGAGGCCATGCTGAGCACCCATGTCGTCTCGACCTTCTCTGTCAGCCGGGCCGTAGCCCAACACATGCTCGAGCGCGGGCGCGGCAAGATCATCAATATCTGTTCGATCCTGACCAATCATGCCCGGCCCACAGCGGCCCCCTATGGCGCCGCCAAGGCTGCCATTGCCAACCTGACGCGCGGGATGGCCGCCGACTGGGCGCCACGCGGCCTGCATATCAACGCAATCGCTCCCGGCTACTTCAAGACCGACCTCAACAAGACGCTGATGGCCGACGCCAGCTTTGATGGCTGGGTCAAGCAGCGCACCCCTATGGGCCGCTGGGGCGAGGTGGAAGAACTCGGACCCGCCGCCATTTTCCTCGCTTCTGATGCTTCCAGTTTCGTGAACGGACACATTCTCTATGTCGACGGCGCCTTCACCGCAGTTGTCTGAACCGGCCCGCATCATCATCGTGATGGGCGTCAGTTCCTCGGGCAAGTCCACCGTCGGTGCAGCTCTGGGCCGGGCGCTGCATGCGCCGTTTCTTGATGGCGACGGCTACCACCCCGAGGCCAATGTCGAGAAAATGCGGAACGGCGTGCCCCTGACCGACGAGGATCGCTGGCCCTGGCTTGAGGCGCTTTCCGCTGCGCTCAAGTCCGCTGCGGAGAAGAAGGGCGTCGCCGTCGGCGCCTGCTCGGCGCTCAAGCGCTCCTACCGCGATTTCATCACCGACAAGGCGGGCGAACCGGTTCTGTTCGTCTACCTCGACGGCAGTCGCGCCGTGATCGGCGAGCGCATGGCCAAGCGCAGTCACGAATATATGCCGACAAGCCTCCTCGACAGTCAGTTCGCTACGCTTGAAGTGCCCGATGCCGCGACCGAAAACGTATTGAAAGTTCCAGTAACCGACAGCGTCGACAAAATCGTCAGGACCGTGACCGGCGCCCTGAACCACCTCAAGACCTTCAAACGCTGGCAATGAGCCAAATCACTTGGTTTCCTGGCGCTCCCTGACCTCGGCATGCGGCTGCTGCCAGGGCCAGCGGCCGGAGACTTCCACCTCGAGCGAAAGACTGAGGAAGGTGCGGATCGCTATGATTCCGGCCAGAACCGCCAGGCTCTGCAAACTGGGTTCAATGGCGACGGTCGCAATGATATCGGCAGCAACCAGGAATTCGAGCCCCAGTAGAATCCCCCGACCAGCGTCGGCGCGATAGCGACGAAAGCTCGTTTCGTCCGCATTGCCGAGCAAGACCGTGTGCAAGAATCGGATGGAGCCGAACAGCAAGCCTCCGACAATGACCAAAATTCCGCACCACTCTATGGCTCGCGAAATCCAGTAGAGCAAAGTTGGCGCCAGTCCGTCGTCCATGCGTGCACTCATCGTCAGGTCTTTGGGACCCAACGTCCGCACTGGCGGATTCGATCCGAACGCCTCAGGCGCTGCCGGCGGTCGCGGTAATCGTGCGCCGGAATGTCCCTTGACCGATGGCAACGAGCAGCGCTGCCGCAACGATCACCGCAGCGCCCACCACCTTCCAGATGTCGAGGTGTATACCGAGCAGCAGGACGTCGAACATGAACGCCCAGAGGATTCCGGTATATTCATAGCCCGCCAGCAGCGACACTGGCGCCCGCGCCACCGCTTCCATCATCATCACATGACCAAAGCCACCTAGCAGGCCAGCGCCGATCAACAGCAGCTGCGTCTGCCCATCCAGCGGCACCCAGCCCAACACAATCGAAGCTGCGCCCAGCAATGTGCTGAGGAGGCCAAACGACAATGCGATGCTGGCCGGCGGGTCGGTGCGCGTGAGGTCCTTCACCTGCACCCGCGACAGCGCGTTGGTCGCCGCCATGCCCACACCGGCAGCAATGCCGATCAGCGCGCCATCGCGCACCTCGCTGCTGACCAGCGACGGAAACAGCATGATCAGCACGCCGGCAAATCCGAACACGACGCCCAGCACAACAAGGATTGCGGTTCGCTCCTTGAGCAGCAGCATGGCCGCGAACATGGACAATATCGGCGTCAGATAGCTGAGCGCAGTCGCGACGCCGACCGAGAGATAGGCCAGCGCCGTGAAATTGAGCGCCATAACAACGCAACCAAGGAGGCCACGCACCAGATGCTTTCCCGGCCGCTTGGTGCGAATGGACGTTCCCAGCTGTCCGCGCAAGGCGAGATAGGCAATGATCGGCGGCAGGGCGATAGCGCTGCGCCAGAATATCAACTGGCCCAGCGTCGCATGCAGCGCGGCTTCATGGATGACGGCGGACATGGCGATGAGGCACACAAGGCCTCCCGTCGCGAGGACCAGCGCTAGGCGGGGATTATGAACAGGCATGCCCGTTCTATCGGCGCCAAATGCGGTCCGCGCAACAGATAAATTGGCCGTCCCAGTGAGCGGTCACTGGGTTTGTCGCCTTGCCCAAGCTTTCATGGCCGAGACCAGATAGCCGGCAAAGCCGGGTGCGATGGCCTCGTAGCGTTTTCTGAAGTCGGGGTGCTCGTAGATATCGGCAAGGCCCGCATAGGCCTCCGGCGAACACTCCCGCCCCCAGCTTCGCGCCACCCAGCTCCGGTGCCGCTCGATCATGGGGTCGAGGGCCGCAGCCTGTGGCGGAAGACCCTGGCGCAGACCTTCGGCCAGCCCCTCCTCTATGGTCTTGAGTTCGGCCATCCACGCAGCGCGTTCGGCATCGCTCATGGCCGTCGCCGCCTTGCGGCTGGCTTCGATATCGGTTTCCATGTCTGGACCGTATCGATCCACCAGCCATGCTTCGTAGACAGCCTGCTTTTCGGCCGAGACCACGCCGGAATAAAGGTCCTTGTCGTCCATTTTGCACTCTCCGTTGAGACGGGCGATTGTGCGGTCAATCGTCCTCACCATGCCGGCGTAGCGCTTCGCCTGCTCTTCAAGACGGTCCCGCTGCTGGCGCAGTGTATCGAGCCGGTCGAAGCCCGGCGCATCGAGGATGGCGCCAATCTCGGCCAGGGAGATGTCCAGTTCGCGGTGAATGAGAATCTGCTGCAGGCGCAGCAATTCCTCCTCGCCATAATAGCGATAGCGGTTGTCGCCGGTGAATGCGGGCTTGAGCAGACCGACGTCGTCATAGTGGTGCAGCGTGCGCACCGAGACACCCGCAAGCCGGGCCAATTGAGTGACGGTATAGGTCTTCATTTATCTCGCATCCTCCGCGAGACCAGCCAATAGTCCCTTACGCCGCGTCAGGGTCAAGCGCGGGCACGCCGGGGTTACGGGACAGGCTGGCATTGGCATATCGGTCGTCATGGCTGACTTCCGTACCCGCCCATGCTGGAAGGTCGACAGATTGATCGGCGGAGGCAAGCTCCACCTCGGCCATGACAAGGCCCGCATGCGCACCTTCGAAAACGTCGACCTCCCAAGTCAGCCCACCATGGGGCACGAGATATCGGCGCTTCTCGACCACATTGGGCCGAGACATCTCGAGGAGCGCCCTGCCCTCGTCCAGCGGAACCTCATATTCGAACTCCGCGCGGCTGATGCCGTCGGTGGGCCCCTTGAGGGTCAGAACTGCGCGGCTGTCGTCGAGAATGCGAATGCGTACCGTGGCCTTGGCGCTGGTTGACAGATAGCCCTGCCGCAGCGCGGCGCTGCCGGTTGACGATGCGCGCCAGTCGTCACCCTTGACCAGGAATTTGCGCTCGATCTCAATGGCCATTCATCGCTCCCGCACCAGCAAATCCCAATAATGCTCGAACCGTGCCGTCATAGCCGATGGACGCTCGACCGAAAACTGTCGGCCCATGGTCAAAGCCTCTGCCAGCAGATATGCCTTTCGCCCATCCGCCAGAGCGAGCAGCACGTCCCCAGTCTGCTCATCACCCAGGGTGGCGGTGCGGATCCAATCACCCAGCACCGCAAAGTTGTTGTGCTCACCGAGGGCATCGCCAAGCCTGTCCAGGCCTTCCGCCAAGGGCCCCAGCACCAGCGGGGCAGCGGGCTTGAGCAAGCGCACATGATACCAGTGGTATTTTGCAGCTTTGCGCCACTCGTGGACGGCGGTGTCCGACGGCTGCTTCTTGATTTTTGCCAGCCCCTTGCGGAACTTCGCATAGGCCTTCTCAAGTCCGGGCGCGAGGACATCAAACCCACGCTCGTCGAGCGTCCAGGTCTTTATGCGCTTCCGCACCGCTTCCAGCCGCTCACGCGCGGTGTGCAGCAGTTCGTCTTCACCCATCTGCCGGCGCAGATGGGTTTCGCGTGCCGCCAACTTGAGGCGCAGGGACTGGACCGCCGCAGCTGCATCGCCGGCCACGCGCTCACCACCAAATCCGACCAGCGCATCGAAACTGTCGATCATGACGGCCGCATCGCGGGCCACTGACAGCCCCTCGGCCACCGCACGGATAGCCTGGTTTTCAGCGGCATAGTCGTCGCAACACGGACGTACGAGGCGCAGCAATCCGCGCACCTTCTTGCAGTTACGGCGCACGGCATGGACCGTCTCATCGAAATTGCCGCCCCGCTCGATGACGCCGAGAGCATCATCGACCTGTTCAAGGGCGATGGCTCGCACCTGCGCAGGCACGTCCGAGGATTGTTTGAAGGCATAGGCCATGTATCAGAACCCAAATGTCATTTGCCCAGCGGGGGTGCCAATGCTGACGCCCTCCAACGCAAGCATTTTGACCTTGGTTGCAGTGCCGCCCGGCGCAGAAAAGCCGCCCGGCTTGCCGTCGCTGGCAAGCACGCGGTGACAGGGTATGACCAGCGGGATGGGATTGGCGCCCATGGCCTGCCCAACCGCCCGCGACAGGCCGATATCGCCCAGTTGCCGGGCCAGATCGCCATAGGTGACCGTCTGTCCCCAACCGATCTTGATCAGCAGGTCATAGGCACGACTGTGAAAATCGGGAACGCCAGCGAGGTCGAGCGGCACATCGGCAAAATCGACCGCTTCGCCTTCGGCATAGTCCTCGATGCTGTTCATCAGGGCCGAGATCATCCGGGTCGGCTCGCCAGGCTGCGTCGTACCGCGATTGAGTCGTTCCAGCAGGACCGTCTCATCGTCACCTGGCAGGAGCAGGCGGGCCAGACCCTTGTCCGTCCAGCCAATGCCAAAGCGCCCCAGTGCGGTATCGAAGGTCGTTGTTTCCATGGACCGAGCATAGGCCGCCGCAGGGATGGGAGCCAGAGCGCGAAAGCATGCGGGCCGCAACTTGCGGCCCGCCTTATCTCACACGGTTGGTGCGACACCTGTATCAGCCGCGCCTCCACCAAAGCGGCGACCTGCCCATCCGGCGGCCTTGTCCTTGAGCTGGTTGAACTTCTTGGACGCCGAACTCAGCCGTTGATCCCAGACCGGATCGGGCGACTGACCTTCGACAGTCTTGAAATAGACCTCCATCAGGCAGGCAATGGCGAAAGGCTCAATCAGCGCCACCTTGGCTGCCCAGGCAAAAAGGATGGCGAAGACGAAGCCACCCGCCGACCACGCGCCGGGCAGTATCCAGACCAGCGCAGCGGCCGGCGCCAGCATGATGAGGAACACGATGAAGGCGAGGCCATAAGTGAAGACCGTCAGCCAGGCAGCGTTCTTGAGCATGACCTTGTAGTTCTGCCCGTAGAGCACCAGCGCGGTCTTGGCCGAATCCCACGGGTTGGTCGCGCGGGTGCGAATGGCATAGGCAAGGATCACCTCGTCCACCAGCCCCACCGCAATGCGCAGGAAAGCACGGACCAGACCCACAATCTGCTGCAGACCGGGGATCGGCAGGATGGTCGCGATACCTTCGACAATGCCGGTAATGGCGCGCAGCACGCCCTTGACCAGTTGATCGACGCCGAAGAGCACGCTGGTTTCGGCGAAGCGCTCCTTCACGACGCCGGACGCATAGTCGATCTGCGAACGCCCATCGGGGATGGGCTTGTTGTCGAGCAGTTCGACCAGCACGGCAATATGGCCCGCTTTGACCACATAGAGGATATATTCGCGCAGAAGGTAGATGACGCCCGCCGTCAGCCCGAAGCCGGCAATGCCGCCCCAGACCGAAGTGCTGGCCTGGAAGTCGGCATCGCCAAAGGCGCCAACGCCCCAGCCGATGCCGGCACCGACGCCGGTGACCAGTACATAAGCCACTGCGATGCCGAAATAGACCACCATACGGAAGGCGATGAACGGCCAGGTACGCAACATCAGGCCCATGGCCCGACCAATTGAGAAGTCCCACATGCTCGATTGTCCCCCAAGCAATTGGATAAATGCGTGGGTCTCTGGTACAGGGCCTCATGCCCGGACCCATGCCCACACTCACCGACTACTTTCCACCGACTGAACCGTACCTGAACATCATTCATGTCGATGATGATATTCTGGTCGTGGACAAGCAGTCTGGCCTGCTCAGCGTTCCCGGTAAAGACCCAAGTCTATGGGACTGCATCGAATACCGGGCGCGCCAGACCTATCCCACCGCCGGCATGTGCCACCGGCTCGACAAGGATACGTCCGGGGTCCTGGTGCTGGCGCTCAACAAGCGCGCGCATGGCCGTATCGGCAGCCAGTTCGAGCACCGCAAGACCACCAAGAGCTACATTGCCCGCGTTTCAGGCATCGTTGCGGAGGACAGCGGACTGATCGACTTGCCGCTTGGCACCGACTGGCTCAACAAGCCGCGCCAGAAGGTCGACCACGATCATGGCCGTGCCGCGCAGACCGAATGGCATGTCATAGAGCGCGAGGCCAACGCGACGCGGCTGCGTCTGGTGCCACTTACCGGACGCACGCATCAGTTGCGCGTTCACATGAAGGCCATCGGCCATGTGATTCTGGGGGATGCGTTTTATGCCGAGGGTGAGGACCTGCTGGCAGCCGACCGCCTGCAACTGCATGCCGCCGAACTGGGCTTCACCCACCCGACGACAGAAGTGTTCACCAGCTTCGTAGCGCCAACGCCATTCTGATCTAGTCCGCCGCGCCGATATACCCCACCTCGATGCGCTGGAAGAGGCTGCCCTGTTTCATCGTGTCGAGCCAGCGGCGGAAATCGGCAACGTCCTTGAACCCGGCGCGCTGTGCTTCGGCGTCGGTTACCGCATCCGGGGTCGTATCGGTGACCGATTTGATCGCCAAGAGCCCCACCTTGGTCTTGAGCGTGCCGCCCGGTTTGACCGTTGGGCGGTTCCAGCGACGGAAGATCAGGTCGACCTTGCCGGCCTTGATCAGTTCGAGAAGATCGCGCTTGAGCAACATCAGTCCAGCACCGCCGTGGCTGCGATCTCAATTTTGAGGCCCGCGGCCAGCAGCTCCTTGACCACCACAGTCGCGCGCACCGGATAGGGCTGCTCGGTGAAATACTCGCGATAGACCTTGTTCATACCGGCCGCGTCGGCGCTATCGGTGAGGAATATCTGCACCATGACAAGATTGCGCAGCGTGCCGCCGGCCGCCTTGACGGCAATATCCAGATTGCCGATGCAACGGCGCGCCTGCGCCTCGATGCCGCCTTCGACGATCTCGCCGCTGACGGGATCTTCGGCAATGGCGACGAGCCACAAATGCTTGCCGGCGCGCACAGCATCGTTGATAGGCGCCGAGGATGGCGCAATGCCGGTTTCGATACGTTCGATCATAGGGCCTCCGTGGAAGAATCGCGCGGGCGCAATTGTGTTGCGGAATTGCTTGTGACAAACACGGGCAGCCGAGCCAAGCGGGCGTGGTGGAATTGGTAGACACAAGGGACTTAAAATCCCGACGTGTCCGCAGAAAAGCGCAACCGGATCATGCGCTTAGGCCTGTTCGAGCCGATAAAGGCCTGATATAGGCCCGATGCGCGCGGCTGACATGAGTCGCGGGCATGGGTTATGAGGGTGCGGGAAGACAAAAAGGCCGCTTGCCGAAACTGGTAGACGGAAGGCACTTAAAATGCCTCGGGCATCGCCCGTGTGGGTTCGAGTCCCACAGCGGCCACCATGCATTTGTAAACCGAGGCTCGGGGCAATCCCCCTCAACCAGCGCGTTTACGGATTTACGTGGCGGATATATGCGTTCCTCATGCCGTTGCGGTTTTGGGAAACAAAGCGACATGTTCCAAGGTCCCAATCACATCAACATGGTTAACTAAATCTTGGTTTTTCCACGACAATTTGGCTTGCACGGCATTGACCTTGTGCATCTCTCTCGCTGAGATGACACATTGACGAATCTGCGATGTTCTCGTATTGTTCTCATCATGAAAATTGCCAAGAAGAGGGTTTTAGATAATGAGAACTGTAAAGCCCGATAGTATCGATAGCATGCAAACGGTAGCCGACCCTGTGGTTTTTGGCCTCTTTTCGGTCGCTGGCTGCTATCAGGATGTGGGCAGCATCAATGACTTTCAGCGGGCCATAGAGCGAATCAAAGCGAGTGTCCATAAATTTGCAGCAAGGAAGATTTGACCTATGAACAAGGCCGTTAGACCTGCAGGTTTCTCTTCCGCGAACTCCGAAATATCGGAGTCACCGTCGGGTGGTTCATCACCCCAGAAGACACTGAATAGTAAACTGAAGGTCATTTCCTTGTTTGCCGGCATCGGCGGTTTCGACCATGCATTCGACATGGCCGGCGGCGAGATCGCGATGCAGTGCGAACTGGATAAGTTCTGCCAGTCGATCTTGAAGAAGCACTGGCCAAAGGCAACACTCGTGTCCGATATAAAGAAGCTTAGACCCGAGGAAATGCCGGATGCTGATGTCTGGACGGCAGGGTTCCCCTGTCAGGACGTGTCGCTTGCTCGCGGCAATCATGGCCGAAATGGCCTGAAGGGTAACCACACCAGTCTATTTTTCGATTTGATGCGGCTTGTCGAAGCAAAGCGCCCGAAGGTGCTGTTGCTTGAGAACGTGGTTGGACTTCTCAACTCGCATCAAGGTTGCGATTTCGGCGTGATCCTAATGGAGTTGATCGAACGCGGTTATGCGGTCAGTTGGCGCGTTATGAACGCACGCTATTTCGGAGTCGCCCAGTCACGACCTCGCGTATTCATTTGCGCCTGGAAGGGCGACTATCATAGCGCGACAGAAGCTCTATTTGAACCGAAGCGTAGCGCTGATCGCGGCTCTGAGCGCGCCGGTTTCGTAACGCAATCAAAGCATAGCACAGGCGCTATCGTGCCGCAGCTGGCTTATTGTGTCGCCGCGACGTCGGGGAGGCACACCGGTAACGATTGGAGCCGATCATATATTTCCTATCCCGATGCCGTTCGACGGCCGACACCTACTGAGAGCGAGCGTCTTCAAGGCTTTCCCGCTGGATGGACCGTTCCGTTGGCGAGCGTCCCACAACCTGCGCGCGGTTTCGATTCTGAGCGCTACAAGTCGGTCGGCAACGCCGTTGCCGTTCCGGTAGTTGCCTGGATCGCAAAACGCATCGGCGGGATCGTCGCGGCTGCGGTGAAGCGCCCTGAAGAGATCGACTTGCCTGAGGATGTTCTGAAGCTAGCGCCGGAACTTCGAAACGCTACGCGCGTGCTGTCGTTCGCAGCGATCGCCGATGAAATCCGCGCCGGCACGTTCGTTCGGAAATGGAAGAGCGGCGGCGTGGCTTGCCGTGACATGATCATCGAAGGCACTGCATCACCGGCGCCGTCAAAGATTGTGCCCGCCCGCTTCGTCGATGCGCTCGATGCGACGCGTCCGGATGAAAGCTACTTCCTAACGGCCAACGCTGCTGCTGGCATTCTGCGCCGCGTGAAAGTTGTTGGACGCACTCTTTTTCTGCCGATGAGCGTCGCTCTGGAGAAAATCGTGCAAGCAGCCGGAGAATCACCCATAGATGAAGGTGGTGACTCTGGGGGTAGTAAATTTGGCAAGTCCAGCATTCGTCCGGCTCGGACCATCGAGCGCGGCAGTTTCAGAACAGATAGACAGTTCTCCGCCGGGGTTGAGATCCGCGCCGATTGAGCTGACTTGTGCTCAAGTACCGAAAGAGTTTGAGGTTGGCTCGATCGTCCTTATTTGGCTTGGCAGCAACAACAACAAAGGCGTAGCTACACCCTGGGATCAGGGTGTGCGGGCGATTGGCAATTGTTCGTCGAAAGAGCAGGCCAGCGACGGTAAGAACTTCGAGATCGCGATCGATAACGTATTTGTGTTCCCGAAGTCGGTGAAAAAGGAAGACCTACTTAAGAGCGCGCCGGACACCTACACCCAGTTCCTGACAGACGCCTCGATCGTCGGCATCAACAACTACGCGTCTCAGGTCGTTCAGATCCTCAAGCCGCAGGATTTGACGATCATCTGCGCGATGATCTCCAGCATCCAGCCGGAATCCCGCGACGAGCTTGAGAAGCGGGTGCCGTCCTCGAAGACGTTCAAACTTTCACTCCCGGCGCAAAAGCAGATGCAGGCGCCAAAGGAGGCACCGGAGACACTCGTAGCGTCACTGATACCGGACGATGATCCCGTGCTAGTCGAAGTCTATCGACTGTTGAACGAGGACCAGATGGGCGGCGTGATGCTCGTTGGATCTCCCGGCACGGGTAAGACATGGTACGCTCGGCAGATCGCACTGAAATTGACCGGGGGCTTCGATTCTCTGATCCGCGAGGTGCAGTTTCATCCGTCGTATCAGTATGAAGACTTCGTGGAGGGTTACGTTCCTGACCGCGACGCAGGTGGGTTTCGCCTCGTAGATAAGCACCTATTACAGATGGTGGCAGCCGCGCAGAAAACGAACTCCCTTGTCGTGATGATCATCGACGAGTTCAGCCGAACGGACCCGGCGCGAGTTCTCGGTGAGACCATGACGTATATGGAAGGATCGCATCGTGGTAGGGAGTTCTTTTTGCCGTCGGGCCGCGTGGTAAGTATCCCCAAAAACTTGATATTCTTGGCCACGATGAACCCGGAAGACCGGTCGGTCGACGAGATCGATGCCGCGATGGAGCGCCGATGGGCAAAGGTGCGGATAGCGCCCAGCGCCGACAAACTGCGCGACTTCCTCACGGCAAATGGGATGGCTGGACCTGCGATGGGCCCGGTGGTCGAGTTCTTCATCGAGCTTCAGAACCACATCGACATCGGGCACGCGTTCTTCCGTACGGTCAAGGACGGCGCCTCGCTCCAGCGGCTTTGGACCTCACAGTTGGATTTTGCCATGAGGAAGCGTTTCCGGTTTGACGCGGAGACGCAGAAAGTCGTCGAAGCACACTGGCAGAAGTGCCTGGCCGCAGTCATCGCCGCCGAAACTCCGCCGCCGGGGAACGTCGCCCAGGCGGCGGGCAACGGTTAACGCGGGCCCGTGGAAACCCCACACAGTGTCGCAACGGCAGACGGCAAAACCGTCTACAGCGTCGATTCGCGAGGAATGATAGAGGTTGACCTTGCCGATCTCATGATCGGCGGCGAGTTGTCCATCTTCCGCGAGGTCGAGGATAGGGGGCTGCTGTCCCTCCGCTTCCAAAGACGGAAGGCAATCATAGCCGCAGGTGGATTCATCGGCCTTATTCCGCTGACGCCCACAGTCACGATAGAGGTCAACCCAAAACTACCGGTCCGCAACCTGGCGCGCGTCCTGGACGTCGCACGCAGTTCATTGACGCCGTTGGCAACTGCTGATCGTCTCTATCTTACAAATGATGGTCCGACGAACAGCATCATGGAGTTCCTCGGACGGAACCTGCTCGACGCCGTGAGACCTCTGGAACTGCTCGGGCTTCACAAGGAATACCTCCGATGTGCTCGCAGCACATCGCATCCGTCGGGCCGTATAGACATTTCGTCGAGCCTCAAGCAGCACTGGTCCCATGGACAACCGCATCGGGTGGTGGCACAGCGCTTCGAGCAAACGTCGGACGTTCCGGCGAACCGGGTCATCAAATATGCACTGCAATTCCTTCTCCAGCGCCTGCGATCCACCTCTACGACGTCGCTAGAGTTGATCAGAAAGGCCAATGAAGTGTTTAACCGGTTGCCTGGTTCGATCGGTGAGATGGCTATCGCCGATCTTCAGGGCGCTAAGGCGGCGATTCAGCGGCGACTATTGCCGGCGCAGCGGGACTACTACTACAGAGCGCTTGAGATCGCCGTGCTGATCCTGTCGAACGGCGGTATCGCGCTCCAGGAGAAGGGCAGCGACGTTCTGCTCCGCAGCTTCGTTGTCAACTTCGACGACCTGTTCGAGTGTTACATCCGGCGCGTTCTCCAGTCATTCGCGTCGAACGAGATCGGCGTCTTCGACGGCAACAACGAGCGTAGGAAGTACCTTTTTCAAAACACCAAGGTCCATTACGCCCAGCCCGACATTGTCGTGACTTCGAATGTGACGGCCAAGACCGTCGTCTCCGACGTGAAATACAAGGATCTGCCAAAGCGCGAAGACATCAACCAGGCGGTGACCTATGCCGTTTCATACAGCACGACAAAGGCGCTAATCATCCATCAGGTGAGGCCCGGCAACGCATCGGGTTTGAAGCACATCGGCGTCATGGGCGACATTTCGGTCGATGCTTACGGTTTTGATCTCGACAGCCTCGACCTTCCGAAAGAAGAGAAGGCCATGGCAGAAGCAGTCTTCGCATTGATTTCATGAGTTTTTCAGCTTCAGCCAAAAGGGAGTAAATTTCTCAAGGCTTGATGGCGTGTATGCTATCCCCACGCAGCGCAGATGTTTTGAGCAGCTCAGCAGAAACCCGCTTGAGGAACCGCTTGTGCCGACCGTCAGGTGCGAAGGATGCGCCGAGCATGTGGTCGCCAATGATCCGATGCGCCTCGGCGCCGTAATATTCACGATATAATGCCGCAGCGTGCCGAACGTCGTAATCGGTCGGTTCACGGCACCTGTCTCGCCGCTCGGCAGCAAACATCAGGAGGCCGCCGACGATCGCCGCCACGTACCATGTTGCGAGCGCCTTATAGGCCAATGCGATGATCGTTCCAAAGCTATCCATGGATGTTGAATATAGTCGACATTTCGAGGAAGTAAGCAAAAATGTGACGATCAGTCCGTGGACGATCCGTCTACATGTCGGCGCTATGCCGGGATGTTGGATTACAGACGAGTCTTGGCAGAGAACGTGAAGGCGGCGAGAAAGGCTCTCGATCTGTCGCAGGAGGCCCTCGCGCTAGAGGCAGCCATTGATCGCACCTATGTCAGCGGTATTGAGCGGGGCAGACGGAATCCATCGCTGACCATGATCGCCAAGCTTGCCGAAAGGCTGAAGACGACGCCAGCGGCGCTATTGTCGCCCATGACACAAGAGCAGACGGGGAAGTAGTATGGGAGACAGGCTGTTCGTCGCCGTGTTGGGGAACCGCAATTCTGGGAAATCCACAACTTGGAACACTCTGTTTGGCCGGACTGTAAAGACCGGCAAGCAGTCGCGATCTCTGGAACTCCGGCCGGGCGAATGCGTCGAGGTCTTCCTTGTAAGCGGTTCGTTCGAGGAGCGTAATCTATACGCAGGCGATGTCCTGGAAGACCAAACCAGCAGGATCGTTCTGTGCTCGATGCAATATACCGAGGACGTCGCCAAGACGCTCGACTATGTCAAAGAGAAGGGGTTCGACATTTATGTCCACTGGCTGAACCCTGGCTATAGCGATCCGGGCGAAAACTGGGATCGGTTGGGATTGGTCAATCGTATACTGGACGCTCCCTCGGCACTGGCGGTCCGCTCGGGCAAGGTTAGCGCCGCAGGCCGAGTCCAAGAATTAAGAGAGTTCATATATGGCTGGGCCGTATATAGAGGGCTAATCTTCAAATGCTGATCCTGCACTTCCGCTAATCGTCCAAAATCTTCGCGCCGCGCACGGTGGCGAGCCCTTCAATCACCGCGATCCGCACGAAGTCGGCAGGCGCCTGCTTCGAGTGGCCGTCGTTGAGCGCCTGGATATGTCCGGCGTTGTTAGTGATGTGGATTTCTCGGTTCGTGCCAATGTCGAACGCCTCGATGATCGGAGCGCCGGCCTCGATTGTTGCGACCGAGTTCGCGTCGCCAGTCGAGCCCATCGTGCCGGGAATGCGGGCAGGAAACAGACCCTCAAAGGCGCGATCCAACTCTGGCGTCCAGTTCGAGCGGGCCGTGCCGGTGTCCACCGGCGTCCCCTCGACAGCGGAGCGGAGCACGACCTGGGCGCAATCCTTCATTGCACGCTCGACGTTTCCCTCGACCCGCACGGCGATGCGGTCGAGCCTCTTTGCCAAGTCATCAAGTCCGGCCATGGCCGATTTCCTTTCAATCGCACACGGACACTGGGTCCGGCGGCAGTTCGGTGTCGTCTTCGATCAGTGAATATCCTTCGGCATGCTGTCGCGCTGCACCCGGTAGACGAGGAGCGCCATGAGCGGGTCGCCGTCTTCGAGGTAAGGCCGCAGGCGCGGGTGAACCGTGCCTGTATGCGCGTCCAGTGCCCAGGGTTCCCGGACGAATATCAGGACGTTTGCCGCCCCCGACATCGCAGGGATGACCACCGGTCGGTAGCCAAGGTTGAGAAGCCTCTCGGCGTGGTGGACCTGCATGTAGATGTGGTCGGCGTAGCGGTCGGCATCGATTCCTGCCTCTACCCAGAGGTCCTTGACCTGCACCACGGGGCATCCGGCGAGGCAGCCCATCATTCGGGCACGGTGCGCCTTGCTGCGGCGGGCTAGCTCGATCATCGCCGGGTCGCGGGATCGGGCCATGGTCAGGCTCCCTTCATGTAGGAGCCGCCCCGGTCGAGGCTTGGCCACACGGACTGTCCCCTTGCGCCAACCGGCATGCCACCAACGAAGGCTGCGGGCGCGGAAGTCAGGTCTACACTCGTCCAGCCGACGAGCGCGTTCGGCTCGCCAAGCAGAATTTCGGCTGCGACGCGCGCAGCCGATGCCGATGCGCCGACCGCTAGCGCGAAGTTAAGCCCATCAGCGCGACGGTGTTCCTCGCGGACAGGAAAGAATGCAAAGGTGGCCATAGTCAGTTCTCCTCGTTGTCATCTCGAATTTCTGGGGCATTGAGTGCGGCTCGGTCTCGGGCGCGAAGAGCGATGCCGATGCTGCCCTCGGCCGATGCACGGCCAGCCTCAAAGGCGCGGTCGTCTAGGACGGCCCGCTGAGCCAGTTCGCTCACTTCCATGATGGCAGCCTGCACCGCCCGGTAATCGTCTCCGACCAAGTGATCGGCGAGTTCCTGTGGCGAGAACGGACGTTCGCTATGTGGCAGCCGGCCGACTTGTGAGGCAAGCACGGCGCCGAGCTCGCGGTCCTTCGTGGATACCGCGAGAGCCGCAAGGCTCGCGAGCTCGACCTTGCCCGCATGTTCGAGCTGCTGGATCAGCCGGCTCCGACGCTCACTGCCGAGACCGTCGCGCATCAGCATCTGGATACTGGAATTGTAGTGTGTCCTTGCGTCCTCGACCGAGCGCCGAAGGGCGTCGATTTCACGCAACCGGGTCGTTCGGGCGTCGAGGCTGGAACGCTTCAGGTCCGCCCGCAACCCGCCAAGGGCACGACCGACGACCTGTGATCGCTGGGAGGGTGTGAGGTCGTACAGGGTGGCTTCGAGCTCTTCCCGGCGCTTTGCCACCCGTACGTTCATCTCGGAAATGCGCTTGGCGTTCTCCGAGTGGAGCTCGCGAGCCCGCGTGAGCGAGGCCTTGATCGACGTCACGTCGACCCACGGCTTCGTCAGGGTGGGTGGAGCCTTCTTGATTGCCATCTGGTCTTCTCCTTCGTCGTTGAGCGTCACGCTCAACCAGGCCGGAGGACCTTGGCGCGGGTCACAGCCCGCAGGAGCGTCCACCTCCATTGAGGTGACCGGATCGGCCCATCGGCCGATCCGTAGACGTTCTCAGCATGGCTCGCCGTCGTGCCGGATCGGACCAGCACTTACGCCGCCGCAAGCAGCTTCTTCGCCCAATTGCGCTGATACGCTGCCGGCAATTCGCTCGCGATCAAGTCAAGCGCTGCATGTCCAGGCCCCATCTCAAGCTGAAACGCACGCATACCCGCCCATGCCGTTGCAGCCGCGACCCGCTTCCGTTCCGTGTCGAGGTGCGAGAAACGCTCGATGTCCTCCCGCGAAGGCACGATGCTCACAGTCTCAACGTCCTTCTTCGCCTTACTCATGATCTTTCTCCTTCTGTTCGATGTCGATCAGGCTGCAACGCTCGGGGTAACGCCGGCGCGACGCTTCCACGCCTCCCAAGCCTCACACCTCTGCCTTGCGCCGCGCATCGCCATTTCGAGCTGCATATTCGCCCTGCGCAACTCCCCGCCGTCCGCAAAGTCGAAGGCGACCTTTGCCCACTCCCGGATTTGCGGGTCGTAGTTGTCGCCCACAATCGCGAGCATCATCGCGACGCTGTCCGGGCAGCGCCTATCGAGTTCGTCCATGTACGCGAGGATCGTCGCTGCGATCTCCACTGCATCGTCGTCGACCATTTCGGGCGTCAGGCCGCTTACGTCCCGCTGAAGTGCCCGCACGACCCCCGCTACATGGCCGTTCGTCACCACGACCACGGCGTTCTGGTTCTCATTCTCGGTCATCACTTATCTCCATCGTCATCGACCGCCTGATTGCGGGCGCCAGAAGACAGTGGACGAAAGTCGCTGCGATTTCCATGCAAAGCATTGACTTTGCTTGTAGTCTTGGTGACAACTGCATCCCATGAGACGCGAGCCCTTCAGCCCCGAGTGGATCGCCTGGCAGGCAGGCCTTCGCCCCGGCGACGGCAGCTTCGTCAGCAAGGTGAAGCTTGTGCGCGACTACGCCGACCACCTGGCGTCCAGGGGTGAGAGGATCACCTACGAGCGCGTCCGCGCGATGCTAGACTCGCTTGACCGCGGCTACGGGCCACAGACATCGAGGCAGGAGATTCACCAGGGACTACAGCACGCGCTGATCGGCCGACAGCTTCCACTCCGGCCTAACGGAAGGCGGGTGCGGGTGGGCGACAGGTTGTATCGGAGCATAAGGGCGGCGGCGAAGGGCGAGCACTGCCGACAGTCGGCCGTTGCCGAGCGCATCGCTAAAGGCGAGCCCGGCTGGTCGTTCATCGACTAATCGGCCGACGACGCCCGCGTCCCCTCGGCGTGCTCGGATGCCATGGCCTCCCACAGCACCTCGGGGAATGGGCTAAGGCGCCAGAACAGTGCGCCGGTCGGGCGGCCATACAGGCTCACGAGTTCGTCGCCGCCGCCTTCAAGTGCGACGATGCCGGGAGCAGTTCCCTCTAGAGAACGGGCCAGGCGCTCGACCTCGCGCAAGTCGCGCAGCGTGTCAGACCAGGAGCGCGACGCCATCGGGCCCCTCCGCGAGTGCGAGGTCGCCCTGCACCTGCTGGTACTTCTCCAGCAGGGCAATGAGCGAAGCCCTGTCCTCGGATGGCATGCGGGCGATCACCATCGGGTCGAGTGCGCCGGAGCCAGAGGCTTCCCCTGCAACCTGTAGGAACGAACCAAGCCATTCGGGCCACCGCAGCCGTAGCAATACCTCGGTCAATCGGTCCGAGGGACGCAGCTCGTCGAAGGAGCGCGTGAAGGCATGCCCGAGGACGGCGGTGAATGCGTCGTCCATGGCCACGGCGTACCGCGCCCGAAATTCGTGGTCACGGCGGCGGTGATCGTGGATGGTGGACGTACTGACCCCGACCTCCTCGGCGGCGCGCTTGGGGCTCCCCGTGCGGCCGATGATTTCCAGGACTGCGTCCTCCACCTCTGGCGACCACCGACGATCCAATTCGGGCCGTCTGCGCCCCTCGGCAAATCGGAGGGCGGCCTCCTCGGTTCGATCCTTCGCCATGTCATACCTCCGTGCCTCATATCCCGTGCACCGTGCGCTCCGTGGACTCGCCCGCACGCCAGCATTTTTCAAAATTTTGAATCCGCTAAGCTGGGACACCCCGTTCCGGGGGAGCCTACGGGACACACGGAGACCCCAGGACGCCGGCCTGTTCCTCCGGGGAAGTGGGTTGTTTCGCCCTTCTCGTGGGGCTTGGGGCCGGGCCGGGGAAAAGGCTCCCTCCAAGCGCTTGCAATGCTTGGCCTTTTCAGCCTCCCGGAGGGACGTAGGACAGACGATCCCCTGTGTCTGCGCTCCAGGCCGCCGCTTCGCTGCTCTGCCGCTGGCACCCACGCCAACGTGCCGGCCGCGGCCTTGCCCGCTCGACCGGGCTGGCTACGCTGGTGCCAGCGTGGGCGTCGCCCGCGGCACTCGCGGGGAAGGTATATGGCTGGGAGGCCTCCATTCTCGCGCGCGAGGACATACGGAATGCAGGCGGCCATCGAGACGTCGCCAAGGCTTGGAGAGCAGCACCGAAGTACACGCCATGCCTGAAGGTCGAAGCCAAGGCGGCGGCATTCCCTATCGACCAGGGAGAGGCCCCATATGGGCTACAGGCCTGAATGCCTTGAGGACGCTCCGGTCGTATTGGGAAAGCTATGCGTCCGGTCTAAGTGCATGATCCGTAAGAAAAATGACGCTTTAGACGCCTGACGCTTCGTTTTCGACTTCTGCGTACCGGAATTTCTCGTCGCTCCGGCTCATGTGCCCCTAAGTCCGGCCCATGATCCGAAGCTGAATTTTCATAGCACCGATTTATATACTGTCTAAAGTGTAATTAGTGTCTAAGTATCAGATATATATAGCTTTTTATTCTGATGCTTTGAGGATCGGAAGCGTCTCTAAGTGTCCGGTCCCGTGCATCCCGTGCATCGGATGAAACCGGGGCCCTCCCTCGGTGGTGAAGGGAGGGCATCGCCGGTCAGTCGAACATGCTGGAGGCGCCAAGCCGCTCCTCAAAGAGCCGTCGAGCCTCGGCCAGCGGCGGGAGGGTCCAGGCTCTATCGCCGGTCTTCGTCTTGCCGGTCTGAAGGCCGAGCGACCTCCCAGCCGTCGCCAGCGCACGATGGCTGGCCTTGGCGCTGAAGACCCTGTTCGTCTTCAGAAAGCGGTCGTAGTCTTCCAAAAGTTCACCCTTCGAAACCGGATCGATTTCCACAGGTCCCTGATCCCAGGCGATGAGCTCCGTGACCGGTAGTGATCCTCGATCCAGCAGCGCCATCCACCACTTCGACGCAGGATCAAGGCTCAAAGCCTTTTGTTCAGCAAGGGCCTGCGTCTTCGGGATGCCACGAGAAGGGTGCCAGCCTTCGATGTCCATCGCCAGCAGGTCGCGGAGCATCGCGGCAAGACCGCCAGCCGCCATCTGGGCGTTGAGCGCTCCGAAGAAAGCCTTGTCGTTGCGGCGCGCATCAGACACGTCGAAGACCGCAAACCTCCGAGCATCGAGCCCGGCGGGAATGACCCACTCGTTGTTGCTCGCCATCATTAGGTGGATGAGATTGCGGCCGGGGACAATGTCAGCGCCCTTGCCCTCGAACGCTATGACCGGCTCCGTCACGAGTTGTTTCAACACTCCTTCCGCCTCCTTGTGCCCCGGCCAAAACGCCTCGTCGGCGAACAGGAAGGCAACGGTGCGCAGGTGGGCGTTGAAGCGACCAGCAAACTGAGCAGGCGACGAAACCGTGAGGCCGTGCGTACCCGTGATCTGCATGAGTGCGCGGCCGAGCGTACCCTTGCCGGTTCCTTCCCGGCCACGAAAGGTAATGGCCGCCTCAGGAGAGGTGCCGGGGTGCTGGAACATGAAGGCCATCCATCGCAGGACATAGTCCGAGGATGCGCGGTCTCCCGAGCACAGCACCTGCTCGATCAGCTCGCGCATTATAGACCAATTGCCTGGCTTCGGCTCGACTGCCCAGCCACGCCAGAGGTTGAGCTTGCCACGGTCGCGTCCCTCAGGATCAAGCACGATGCCGGGATACTTGCGCCGACGAGGGCTTGCCAGCCAGAGTTCGGCAACGCTCACCTCACGCCTGCTCCCCATCGCCTTCACGCGCTCATCCTCATGAAAGTGGAGGAAATCGGCGCGAGACATCTTTGTCCAAACACGACGCGGCGGATCGAAGATGCCATCCTCGTCTTCCATGAACACTGCGAACTTGCCGCCATTGAGGACGACGCAGAAGCGCTCGTTCATCTGTTCGATGAGGTCACGCTCCCGAGGTTCAGGTGCGTCCGTTTCTTCTACAGGGAAATCGTCCAGCGGGTCAGACCGCTCTATAGCCTCGACCAGATCGCCACGACCTGCTTCGTGCAGCGCCTTGTAAAGGGTAAGGCGCGTCACCGACTCAGGGCGATCCGTGCCGAAAGACTCCCACCTGGCACGCGCTGTGTTGAGCCTGTCGGAATAGTCCGGGTCTGTCGCGCACCAGTCCAGGAAAGCGTCGATACCATCCCCGCCGGTCGCATGGTGGCAGGCCATGGCGATTGGAAGCCAGAGGTCGTTACTGCCGAAATCGCGCGCATCCAGTCCTTCCAGGAGCTTCGAAAGCTGCTCGGAGGTCATCGCGCCGTCTACGGCCACCGAAACTGTCGGCGGCCTCCGCAGCAAGGCCAGAAGCGCATCCGGTACGTTCGGCACGGCCATATCGGTACCGAACAAAGGATCCCAATCGTAGCGCTGGCCGTTCGGATGCACCGAAGGCGGGACGACCACCTGACGACCGACAGTCTTGAACTCAATGCCGGGATAGAGTTCCGGCAAGGCGTCGCGCACCCGCATATCCGCAGGCTTGCGCATATACAGGTGAAATCCACCGCCGCCTGTCTCTACAGTTGGCCCATGAGGCAATCCCATATCTGCGATCAACCGCGCGAGCGGATTGTCACCGGGTGGGTAGTTCCTCGGGTCGGCGTCAATTACGAGTTGGTCGTCTCTGATGCGGGCGCCAAGGTTCATCCCCCTCGCGATATGGGCCGCCGCCTCTGTTTCGGTCAGCGGCATTTCACGGCGCCAGCCGCTATGCAGCGGAGCCTTGCCGATGGGGCGACCCTTGGCATCGACGGCGTCGCGGCGGTGGAGCGGGATGAGGTCGAGGAGCAATGGCGTCGCCGCCACCGAGGGCGCGGCATCCTTGAAACCGACGTCGCGCTTGAACTCCGCTCCGTCCTTCTCCAGAAGCCTGCTCGCGGGCGCGTCGATGACAGCGGCGCGCCCGCTCTTCGTTTCGAGCGGGCTCATGACAGCGCCTCCCTGCCGAACGACTCCACGAACTCCCGCAGGTCGCGCACGGCATACAGGACCTTCCGGCCCATCTTGATGTATCGCGGGCCGCCGCCGCGCGAGCGCCACTCGGCAAGCTGAACCGCCGAGATGCTGGTGAAGACGGCTGCGTCCTCTGTATCGAGGTATTCCTTGTGCGGCGTCCTAAGACCCGCTTCGATGCGATCGAGGCGCACCAGCGCCTCTCTGACAAGGTGTTCCATGTTCGGCTCCTTTCCGATCTGTGTCCGATCGGGAAAGGCTACCGAGGCGGCAGGTCATGACATACCAACACTTCATGCCGGACCGTGCGGAGGGCGTTTTCAGCCGCCCCGGTGCTTTACCAAGGCGGCGCAAACCTTCTCCTGCGCTTCACGCATATGGCCGAGAAGATGAGCGCGGGTTACGTATCCCCATGTCACACCGGCAGGCCGATGGTTCATCAGGAGCGTGACCGTTTGCATGTCCACACCTGCCTCAAGCGACCACGTTCGGTAGGTGTGCCGCATCTGGTGTGGTGCGTGGGGAAATTCGGCTGTGCGGCGCATTTCCTCGATGTGGCCGGACTTGCTGGTAATCGACGGGAAGACGAATGGGCTTTCTAGCGGAGCGGTCTCCTGCCTAACCCTTTCAAGGACCTGAAGCAGGTGGCGGGGCAGCGGCAGCCGGAACGCCCTGTCGACTCCACCCTTGGGAGACGGGACCGTGAGCACGCCATCAGCGTCCAGATGCTCCCACCGCATCGACCGTGCATCGTGCGACCGCAGGCCGGTCAGCAGCATGACCGTCCAGCACGCAGCCCTGCTGTGATCTTCCATGGCGTCAAGGCAGCGCCATGCTACGGCAAGGCCTGCGGCGTCCAGCGCCCACTTGCGCGGAGCCTCCTTGTTCATCCTCACCGCGCGGCTGACCGGGTTCGGCGGTAGGTCCTGGGTGCGGGCTGCATCGTTGTAGACGGCCTTGAGGGCGCGCATGGCACCGTTCGCTCCGTAGGGTCCATTCTTCTTGGTGATCTTCTCGTGGAGGGCGCGGACTGTCTCACGGTCGAGCTTGTCCAACGGAATATCGAGGATGGACCTCAAAACGCCGACGACCTTCTCCTCGTACCACGCCACCGTGCTAGGCTGAAGTTCGGCACCTCTGGTCTCCCTATACCGTTCCCAAGCCGACCGCAGGCTCGGCACCGTCCGCTTCGCTGTCCGTGGGTCCTCGCCACGCCGGAGCGCCAGCTTCAGTTCTGCTGCTTTCTCGCGAGCTGTCTTGAGGCTCACCTCGTCGGTGCGGCCGATGATGATTGAGACGTAACGGTTGCTCCCGTCGTTGATCCTGCCCACCAGCTTGAAGCTGGACGACTTGCTGCCCACGACAATGCGCAGGCCGGACACGTCGGCGTCGTAAACCTGCTGTCCCGCCTCGTGCTCCTCGGCTATCTTGTTGACCGTTCCCTGTGTTAGTTTGGTACCCATGTTTCGTGTTCCTCATCTTCGAGCCCGGACCCGAAGTCAGGCCCGGTACGAGACCAGGTCCGACACGGCCCTACACGAAGATGATGTCGCGAAACTCAGGGGGCGTAAGCCATGAAACGGCTCGACATATCCCCATATGTCATTGATTTTAAGACTTAAAATCCCTCGGCGCTAGCCTTGCGGGTTCGATTCCCGCCGCCCGCACCACGCACTAACGTTGCGACAACCTTTCTGGCCGACAATGTGCCATGCCCCGATGGGCGCGGCACCTCATGGCCGTGCGGATTAAGTAAGGCCTGGCTATGACAAATCTGCTGACCGACATGGAAGCGCTGGACACATCCGGCCCCGAAATTGCCGACGCCCGGCAATATATTACCTTCGCCTGTGCTGGCCAGAATTTTGGCATCGACATCATGTCGATCCGCGAAATCCGCAACTGGTCGGCGCTGACGCCCCTGCCCGCAGCCAAGCCCGATGTGCTGGGCGTCATGGAAATCCGCGGCCGCGTCGTGGCCGTCCACGACCTCGCCCTCCGCATCGGCTGCACGACGACCCGGACCACCCAGCAGCCCGGCCAAGTCATCCTGATCCTCTCGATCCAGGGACATGATATGGGCCTGCTCGTGGACAGCGTCTCCGACATCATCGAGGTCAAGGAAAACGACAAGCTGCCGGTGCCCCAGATCGAAGGCTCGGCGGCCAAGTTCCTCGCCGGCATTGCACGGGTCGATGACGACCTGGTGGCCATTCTCGACGAGGAGACGGTGCGGAACACTTCGGTCGAGTTCGCAGTTGCCACGACGGACGATCTGGAGGCGGGCGTATTCACCAAGGCCGACGAGGGTGTCGAAACGGTCTATGTGGACTAGCGCCAACCCCGCTACCCACCACCGCCACCCAAAACGACGAAAAAAGAACTCATGCCCATGCCCTCGCTCCAATGCGAAGGCATAGTCTCATGGCGTCAGACGGCGGGGATAAGCCGACCGATGGTCAGTCCGTCCCGCCCGAAATCGGCGCGACATAGGCGACGTCGAGATCCCAGGGGAAGAAAATCCAGGTATCCTGGCTGACTTCGGTGATGAAAGTGTCGACCAGCTCGCGGCCCTTGGGCTTGGCGTAGACGGTGGCGAAATGAGCGCCGGGGAGCATGTCGCGGACGACGCGGGCGGTTGAGCCCGTATCCACCAGATCATCGACAATAAGCAGCTTGCCGCCATTGCGGGCCAGCTCGAACACCGGCTCGCTGATCGCCTTGAGAACCTGGATGCCACCCTTGTTCTGGTGGTCATAGCTTTTGACGGCCACGGTTTCGACGGTGCGGATGTTAAGCTCACGGGCGACGATGGCTGCGGGCACCAGGCCGCCACGGGCAATGGCAACGACGGCGTCGAACGTGCCCATGCCCGCAAGGCGCCAGGCCAGCGCCCGGCTATCGCGATGGAACTGGTCCCAGGTAACGGGGAAGGACTTCTGGTTGGGGTTGCTCATGCTGCTCTCCAGGCGGGGCATGGCCCCAAGTTCAAAAGTTGAGTGCGTCCTTAGCAAAGCCGGACGAAAACGCCAATCATTCCGCGTCGGGTGGGGCGATGCCGGCCTTTTCATGGGCAGCGGCGACCATGGCCCGAACCTTCTCGGCAGCCTCGGCCAGCCGTGCCTCGTCCGAGGCGCGCAGCACCAATTCAGTCATCACGCGGCTATTGCCCATCTGCGGGTAGCTGCCCATCTTGACGTCCGGGTATTCCGCCTGCAGCACGCCCAGCGGCCCGCCGACAGTCCCCTCGCCCACGGCCGCCTTGATGGTGATGGAACTGATCTTCTTGCCGCCCTTGAGCGTAGGCGCCAGCGCTTCGAGCATGGCGCGCATGATCACCGGCACGCCGGCCATGACATGCACATTGCCGATGCGAAAGCCCGGCGCTGCCGAGACGGAATTGACGATGAGATCGGCGCCTTCGGGGATGCGGGCCATGCGCAGCCGCGCTTCATTGACCTCGGTGCCGGTCTGCTGCCAGCGGCTTTCCAACATGGCGCGGGCCCGGGCATTGATCGGCAGGGCGACACCGAAGGCCTTGGCGATGGCGTCGGCGGTGATGTCGTCATGGGTAGGCCCGATGCCGCCCGAGGTGAACACATAGGTGTAGCGGGCCCGCAGCGCGTTCACTGCCTCGACAATATTGTCCATCTCATCGGAGACGACGCGGACCTCGGTGAGGTCGATGCCCAGATCGGTGCAAAAATCGGCGACGGCGCCGATATTGACGTCCTTGGTGCGCCCCGAAAGGATTTCATCGCCAATCACGATCATGGCGGCGGTTACGCGGTTGTCTTGTTCGCTCATGCGTCCGTTTCCCCGATAGGCAGATGTGGATGCCCGCACCAGCAAGCCAAGTCAACGCCTCGCTGCCCTTCCCAAGCCCGGTTTAAGCTCCTATTTTGCGGATTCAGGAGACCCATGCATGATTACCTATGTCGACGCCGCCGCCAAAGTCCGCCGCACCCCCGGCGTCATCCCGCTGCATGGCGAGGAGGGCTTTGCTGGTATGCGCCGTGCCGGAGCGCTGACCGCCCGGGCCCTGGATGAGCTGACCCCGTTTGTCGAGGCAGGCGTGCCGACCTCGACGCTGGACCGTGTAGCCTATGAATTTGCCCGCGACCATGGCGCCGTTCCGGCTACCATTTTCTACAAGGGCTACCGGCATTCGGTGTGTACCTCGATCAATCACGTGGTCTGCCACGGCATTCCCGATGAGCGCCCCCTGCGTGAAGGTGACATCGTCAATATCGACCTGACCCTGGTGCTCGATGGCTGGCACGGCGATTCCAGCCGCATGTATCCGGTGGGCGAGATTTCGCGAAAGGCCGAGCGGCTGATCGAGGTCACCTATGAGAGCCTTGAGGCGGGCATTGCCGCAGCCAGGCCGGGCAATACCACCGGCGATATCGGCGCCGCTATTCAGGCGGTGGCAGAGGGCGAGCGGATGAGCGTGGTGCGTGACTTCGTCGGGCACGGGCTGGGCAGGCTGTTCCACGACGAGCCCAATATTCTCCATTTCGGCACCCCGGGCGCCGGGGTGCCCATCAAGCCGGGCATGATCTTCACCATTGAACCCATGATCAACCTGGGACGTCCGCATGTGAAAATCCTCAGCGATGGATGGACCGCGGTGACGCGCGACCGCACGCTCTCGGCCCAGTGCGAACATTCCATCGGCATTACCGAAACGGGCTGCGAGGTTTTCACCCTCTCCCCTGCGGGCCTCTTCAACCCCCTGGCCAAACGAGCGGCATGATGAGCGACCGGCCCGACGCATTCGCCGAGGCCGTCTTTCCGGCTCCTGAAGTCGATGATCATGCCGGGCACCGCCAGCGCGTCCGCGAACGGTTCCTCAAGCTGGGGGGCGAAGCGCTCGAGGACTACGAACTGCTCGAGCTGGCGCTGCAATTGGTGATCCCGCGCAAGGACACCAAGGCCCTCGCCAAGACGCTGTTGCGCGAGTTCGGATCGTTCTCCGGTGTGTTCAATGCCAGCGAGGCGCGGCTGGGCAAGGTCAAGGGGCTGGGGCCGACCTCCATCGCCCATCTCAAGGTCATCCAGTCCGTGGCCGCGCGCTTCGGACGCGACCGCATCGACAGCGACAAGCCGATCCTCTCTTCATGGAGCCAGTTGATCGACTATTGCCACAGCCAGATGGCGTTCGAGCCTATCGAGCAGTTTCGCATTCTGTTTCTCGACAAGAAGAACCGGCTGATTGCCGACGAGGTGCAGCAGACGGGCACCGTCGATCACACGCCGGTCTATCCCCGCGAGGTGATCAAGCGGACGCTGGAGCTATCGGCCACCGCCGTGATTCTCGTCCATAACCACCCCTCGGGCGACCCGACGCCATCATCGGCCGATATCCGCATGACCCGGGACATTGCCGATATAGCCAAGCCGCTGGGGATCGTGCTGCACGATCACATCATCATCGGCAAATCAGGGCACGCGTCGCTGCGGAGCCTAAAGCTGATCTGAGGGTTTTGCGCCCGGCAGGCGATCCTTGAACTGCTGCAACGTGCGGCGCAGACCCTTGATCGTGTCATTACCTTTAGCCTTGGCGCGAACCTGCTGATAGGTCTGGTGGGCCCTGGCAACAATCGCCCCGAGCGGCGAAAGCCCGACATAGTGCTGGCGCAGCGGTACCTGCACATTGCACCAGTGGCGCTTTTCGTCGGTATGACCCGCGCCCATGTCGAAGACGTCCATGCCCTCGTCAAACACGCTCTGCATGACGCGCAACAGGCATTGCTTGCCTGGCGAACCGGACTGGATGCGCTCACTATCGCTCATCGAGGAGATGAGGCAGAACATGCGGCTGCCGTGCACAATATTGTAGCGCACCGCCACGATCTCATCGTCGAGCCGCAGCACATGCACGCGGACATCGAGCCCTGAATTGGGCTCTAGGGCGTCCTGATAGAAGCCGATAAGATCGTCGTCGACGAAAGTGTCGCGAATGCCCTGCACCCGGAAGCGCGCGGAGCGCTGCGCGAACATGATGTCGACAGCAGCGTGCGCGTCGTCGAGATCGGTGATGACCTCGAAGGCCACATCGCCCAGGGCCGCAAGGCGATCCCCCTGCTGCCGGTCATGCTTGCGGCGCGAGCGGCTGCGCTGTTCACTGTCGCATTGGGTCCATGACGTGAACACCGACCGGTAGAGGGTTTCGACTTCGAGACTGGACCCGAGTTCGTCAAACAGACCGTGATGCCCACCGACAGAAGCGGGAACCGAGCGCAGATAGGCCAGGTCTGCGCCCTTGAGCGCGCCGATCATCGCCTGCCACAGCCCAGCGCGACCACCAGGACCGAGCGCCGCCAGCCGATCCATATCGGCGACAGGCGTGTAGCATCCGGTATGGGCGCCGGGGAACCAGGTGAAGACGCGAGCGCCGAGGACGCGCCTGCGGTGCAGCGGCAGGATGGCGATGGGCTGGCCATCGACCGACCCGACCACATAGTGCTGGTCGGCGCTGGCAATGCCGCGGTTGGCTACCCACAGGCGAATGAAATCATAGCTCAGGCCCGGCGACTCGACGCCGGACGCGGTGAAGCGACGCCAGAGGGCTTCGACATCCTCGATCCGGTGCGAAACCTCAACGGAGAACGCATGACGCAGGGCCATTGGCGGAACCGCTGCCTCAATCCATGTTTCATCGGTCTGATCCGCCGCTCGGGCGATTGACTGGCTGTTCACGTTCGCGACCGTCTCTGTTTTCCGAAATCGATGCCCATTTTCGCCCCAGGGGGGTAAACCGGACCTCAACATGGCATCACAGACAGCCAATGTGATCGCGAAAACGTGAGCAAGGTTAATCCACGGCTTCGGAATGGGGGCCCAAAACGGAAATCTCCCAATAGTTTAGCCGAAGGTGGCCAGGACCGGGAATGTTTCGAGGAACCAATAGGATATGCGGGTGAAATTGCCGGTGAGGAAGAGCAGGCCGGTGACCACCAGCAATCCGCCCATCACCTTCTCAACGACTGCCAGGTGCCTCTTGAAACTGTTGAAAAACGTCAGGAAGGGGCCGATGGCGATGCCGGCCAGAAAAAAGGGAATGCCCAGGCCCAGGGAATAAAGACCGAGCAGCGAAGCCCCTTCCCATGCAGTCTCGCGGCTGGCGGCGACCGAGAGAATGGCGGCCAGGACCGGCCCGATGCAGGGCGTCCAACCAATCGCAAAAGCCAGGCCCAGCAAAAACCCGCCCAGGGGACCCGAAGCAACGCCCGGACCATTGTGGCGCATCTGCCGGTCGAGAATGCCGATGCGAAAAAACCCCAGAAAGTGCAGGCCCATCGCGATGATGACAACCCCGGCAATCGGGGTCAGTACCGGCAAAACCTGCCTAAAAACCTGACCGAAGGCGGTCGCCGTTGCTCCCAATGTTATAAACACCACCGAGAAGCCGAGGATAAAGAAGATCGAGGTCAGCGCAACGCGGGCGGTGAGCCTGCCGACCGAGCCGGAATTGGCCTCCTCGCGCAGCTGATCGTAGCTCGCCCCGCTCATATAGGTGAGATAGGGCGGCACCAGGGGCAGCACACAAGGGCTGAGAAAGCTCAGCACCCCGGCGCCGATCACCAAAGGCAGGGAAAATTCCACGCGCGACGCTCCATAGTTCCGTCGCCCTGTTTAGCGCAGCCACCCCAGAAGGCAATGAGCCGCATGGCCGCATCACCCGGAGGTACGCGCGGGCCGCCAAAAGGCCAAGCGGGCCGCCAACCCGCCCTTTGCCTTGACTTCACCCCAATTGGGGTAGATGGTGCAGCCATACGTTTCTGCCACTGTTGGCGAACTCAGCCTGCCGGCTTGCCGGACGCTTGGCTTACCTTCCGAACTGCAAACGTTGATAGGCCCCTGCCGCGCAGTGCGCAGGGGAAACCTGCTCGCTTGCTTTGCTTCGAGCCAATCTGAAAGGCGCCAACCATGATCACCGGCACCGTTAAGTTTTACAACTCCACCAAGGGCTTCGGCTTCATCACTCCCGACACCGGTGGCAAGGACGCTTTCGTCCACGTCTCCGCTCTGGAACGCGCTGGCATCAACAGCCTCGCCGATGGCCAGAAGGTGAACTACGACCTCGAAAAGGGTCGTGATGGTCGCGAGTCAGCTATCAATATCTCGCTGGCCTAAGGCCCGCACCCGTGGGGGCGTCTCCGACGCCCCCATAATCACGATTGAAGGAGCGCACCATGCCGCACCGCTATAAAGTCGGTCAGATGCTGGAACTGCGTTCGGCCCCGCGACATAGCAACCGACCCTCGGGTCCCTGCGAAGTCATCAACTGCCTGCCCCATGACAAGGGACCCGTGCTTTACCGGGTCAAATCCTGGGGCGAGAGCAATGAGCGCGTGGTGGAAGAGGCGGACCTCTCCCCGAGTGCCGCCATGAAGACCGTGTTTGAAGACAGCGCAAGCGTCTTCAGCATTGCCGTCAACAAGCGGTGAATTCGGACCTCGACTGGTCCGCACCCGCAGAACTTTTTTCAAGCGTATCCACTTTGAAGACGCGCAATGAGCGCTACTTCAGATTTCACTCCGCTGCCGAAGCCATCCGCTTCGCCATCGAGGACATGCCTGGCGCTGCTTTGCGCGGCATGGCCATCGAATGCGGTGACAATAGATTTGAGGGTGACCATATCCGCGCGCTTTATGACGCGCAGGATTATCCCCTGGCGCGCAAGACGCGCTGACCGCCGGCCCCGAGCCGGAAGAAAGACGACTTATGACTTTTGATATTCTGAATGCCCCCGGGGAGCTTTTCCTTGGGAGCGATAGTGCAACCGCACGCGCCCAGGGCGCCCGCCGTTTTGGCTCGACCGCCAAGGCGGTCCGCTTTGCAATGGAACAGGCTGCGCCTGTGAGCCTGCGCGGAGCCATGCTGAGGGTGGGAAATCTCACCCTTGGGTCCCGGCAAATCCGCCGGCTGCACCGGCAGATGGAAACTCTCGGCCAGGCCAGAAGGCCCGGCCGCTAGAGACACGCGCCTGAAGCGCTTCTCGCAAAAGTGGTAACGGTTTGCGGATCAGAAGCGTGACAAAACAAGGACCTGGAGCAGCTTAACGTTTCAACGAAACGATGACCTGCTTTAGGTGCGCGGAGCAAAACCGGGACGAGGCGGACGCTTGGGTGCAGCGATCAGGCCTTCACGGATGGCCTGCTTGCGCGCAGCCTTGCGATTGCGGCGGATAGCCTCTGCCTTGCGGCGAACGCGCTCTTCAGAGGGCTTTTCAAAATACTTGCGGAGCTTCATCTCCCGGAAAACGCCTTCGCGCTGAAGACGCTTCTTCAAGACGCGGAGCGCCTGTTCGACATTATTGTCGCGAACCTGAACCTGCAAAAACTTTCCTAACTTGAGTTGCGCCTCGCCGAAAACCTGGAAGGCGTATGCGACCGGACGGCCGCTCCGCGCGTGGGGTATCACCATTCGCCGCAGAATCCAAATCGGGTGTGTGGAAAGCCACCCGCGCCGGCAAACCTGAGTGACGGCAGTTCGTTAACCACTCGGGCGCAAAACATTGACATCTTCAATATTGCCTAAGATTCGGCCATGATTGCCCAGCGACTAAGCATACAAAGTAGTTTGATCGGAATTGTCTGCCTTCTTTCTGTTGGTTTGGTATTGCTTGCGGGGCGAGAAGCCGTCACGGCCTTTGCCGGACACAGGGACGCTGGCCTTATGGCCCAGTCGGCACAAACGTCCGATCTGCTGCTGACCAGCGCAGGCGCCTGGGCGCTGGAGCGTGGCCTCACTAACACAGCATTGTCCGCCGAGGCCCCGGTCTCGGCTGCCGTTTCAGAGCAAATCGCCGGCCGCCGGGAGGCAGGCGATGCTGCGTTGACCGCTGCGCTCGCGCGCGTAGCGACACAGGCAGAATTCCAAGGTCGTGAGCAGCTGGTATCTGCCCTGACCACCGCGGCGCAAAAGGTCGTATCCCTTCGTGTCGAAGCTGACGCTGCACTCGCAAAGCCCCTTACGGCCCGTCCGCCCGAGCTTTTGGCCACCTGGGTCCCAACCATGACCGGACTGATCATAGCCTCGCAAAATTTGCGCGAGGGCGCCAAATTCGTTGCTGATTCCACCGCTACGCGCATTGCCATGTTGGAAACCATGCGCGGCGAGGTTTGGACCATGAGCGAATTTTCTGGCCGCGAACGTGCGCTGATTGGCGGCATTATTGCATCAGGCGCCCCAATCAGCGCCCAAATGCTCAACACCCTCAGTATCAATCGCGGCCGCGTTGAGCAGGCCTGGTTCAATATTGAGGCCTATCTGGGCCGTGAAGGTGCTGCGCCGGAATTGCAAGCAGCAGCGGCCATCGTGCGCCAGGAATTTTTTGGCACATTCGAAGCACTGCGCCTGCCAATATACGCAGCCGGCACGACAGGCGGCGCCTATCCAGTGACAGCGTCGGAATGGGTTGCCCAGTCCACGGCCGCCATTGACACCCTGCTTGAGCTGGCCACAACGTCAGTCACCGTTGCAGGTGCGGTAACCACTGACGCCATTGGCAGCGCGCAGATCTCGCTGGGCGTTGGCGCGGCTATGCTTTCGCTTGGCCTGGCTCTGGCGGCCATTGGGCTGTGGGTGGCGATCGCCCGCACCACCGGCCCTCTGCGCCGGATCACCGCCAGCATGACGGCCTTGTCCGACGGCAGGCTGGAAACCACCGTGCCCTTCGTGAGCCGACAGGACGAAATTGGCGAAATGGCCGCAGCCGTTCAGGTCTTCAAGGAGAATGGCATTCGGATTGCGGCCCTCGGCGCAGAAGAAACAGAACGTGTCAGGACCGCCCAGATGCGCGCCGAAATGATGATGGAGTTCCAGCGCGAATTCGATGGTGTGATTGCCGCAACTGCCGGTGGCGACTTCACCCGCCGGATCGAGGCCACCTACCCTGACCCCGACATCGCCCGCATCGCGGCCAATTTCAATGGCGTACTTGAAACAACCAATGCGGCGCTCGGCGAGGCAGGCGGCGTCCTGTCGGCCCTGGCCCGGACGGACCTGACCCAACGCATGAAAGGCAACTATCGCGGCGTCTTTGCCGCCCTGCGTGACGACACCAACCTGGTTGGCGACAAACTCACCGACCTCGTCACTCAACTGCGCATTACCTCACGGGCGCTTAAGACGGCCACCGGCGAGATCCTCGCAGGCGCCAATGATTTATCCGAGCGCACAACGCGTCAGGCGGCAACAATCGAGGAAACCTCGGCCGCCATGGAGCAATTGGCAACCACGGTTACTGAAACCGCTCGCAAGGCCGAAGTTGGCGCCGAGCGCACCCGCTCCGCAGCAGGCATTGCCGAGGAAGGCCGCGACGTCATGGATGCCGCCACCATCGCCATGCAGCGCATCACCCAGTCGTCGTCCAAGATATCCAACATTATAGGCATGATCGACGACATTGCGTTTCAGACCAATCTGCTCGCGCTCAACGCCTCGGTCGAAGCGGCTCGTGCTGGTGAGGCCGGCAAGGGCTTTGCGGTGGTGGCCGTGGAGGTTCGGCGTTTGGCCCAATCGGCGGCTCAGGCCTCGTCGGAGGTCAAGCAACTGATCGAGCAGAGCGGGCAGGAAGTCGATGGCGGCACTAGGCTGGTGGCAAGTGCCGCAGACAAGCTCGGGGCTATCCTCACGGCCGTTCGGGAAAACTCTGCATTGATCGCGGAGATCGCTACGGCCAGCACCGGCCAGTCAACGGCCATAGCGGAAGTCACCACCGCCGTTCGACAGATGGATGAAATGACCCAGCACAATGCCGCACTGGTCGAAGAGACCAACGCTGCCATTGAACAGACCGAGGCACAAGCCGTCGAACTGGACCAGATTATTTCGGTGTTCCGGCTCAACACCGACGCACCGGCTGGCACCGGACAGCCGAGACGGTCACTACGGACTGAGGGTAATGCCGCCATCGCCCCGGACTGGTCCGAGTTCTAGGACCCAGTCAGACTAGAGCCAGAGAAGCCCCTGCCGGGGCTTTTCTACTCGGCATTGGTGCTTGCCTTGCTCGGATCGCCCTGCGGGCCATCCCTCGCATCAATTGGGACGCCCAGTGCACCCCGCCCCTTGCCCCTGCCCTTCTCCCACGCTACAGCACCGGCATCCGTTTCTGCCGAGGTGCCCATGACTGTCACGCGCCCGCTTCGCATTGCGCCGTCCATTCTGTCCGCGGATTTTTCGCGGCTGGGGGATGAGGTGAAGGCGATTGTCGAGGGTGGGGCCGACTATATTCATGTTGATGTGATGGACGGGCATTTCGTGCCCAATATTTCCTTTGGCGCGCCGGTGATGAAGTCCATTCGCGGCGTGACCGACAAAGTGTTCGACGTGCACCTGATGATCGCCCCGGCAGACCCCTATCTGGCCGATTTTGCGCGGAGTGGTGCCGATATCATCACCGTGCATGCCGAGGCCGGGCCGCATTTGCACCGCTCATTACAAGCCATTCGCGCGCTGGGTAAGAAGGCCGGCGTGGCGCTCAATCCGGCGACGCCGGTTTCGGCCATCCAGCATGTCATTGACGATTGTGACCTGGTGCTGATCATGAGCGTCAATCCCGGCTTTGGCGGGCAGGGCTTCATTCCCGAAAGTCTCGCCAAGCTACGCCAGGCCAGGGCGCTGATCGGCGGGCGGGACATTGACCTGGAAGTCGATGGCGGCGTGACGGCAGACAATGCCCGCGCCATTGTCGATGCCGGCGCCAATGTGCTGGTGGCCGGATCGTCAGTTTACGGCGGGAATGACCCGAAGGCCTATGCCGGGCGGATCAAGGCGATCCGCGAGGCGGCAACGGGGATGGTGGTTTAAACAGGGCATCGAGCCAGTGGCCCCACCCCACCCTTGATCCCTCCCCATCAAGGGGAGGGAGACGATGAACACCGGCGCCTGTACTTGCGCCTCCCTCCCCCTTGTGGGGAGGGAATGAGGGTGGGGGTAACTCCGCCAAAAACTGAATCAAACTCTGACCTTGCAAGGCTAAACCCATGATTCCGCGCTATTCCCGTCCCGAAATGGTTGCCAATTGGTCGGCCGAAAGCCGCTTCGCGATCTGGTTCGAGATCGAGGCGCATGCAACCTCCAAGTTGGCCGAACTGGGCGTCGTGCCCAAGGAAAGCGCCGAAAAGATCTGGGACGTGATGAACGCCCGCAAGGCCGAGCGCGGCGATTATGGGTTTGACGTGGCGCGCATCGACGAAATCGAGCGCACCACCAAGCACGACGTCATCGCCTTCCTGACGCATCTGAGCGAAATCGTCGGGCCCGAAGCCCGCTTCGTGCACCAGGGCATGACCTCATCGGACATTCTCGACACGACGCTGTCGGTGCAGTTGAAGAATGCCGCCGATATCCTGCTCGCGGACATCGATGCGCTGCTGGCGGCGCTGAAAAAGCGCGCCCTGGAACACAAGAATACCATCACCATCGGCCGCAGCCACGGCATCCATGCCGAGCCGACGACCTTTGGCGTCAAGCTGGCCGAAGCCTATGCCGAGTTTTCGCGCAACCGGGCGCGCCTGGTCGCGGCCCGCGACGAAATCGCCACTGCCGCGATTTCGGGCGCCATCGGCACCTTCGCCAATATCGATCCGTCGGTGGAAGAATATGTGGCCGAAAAGCTCGGGCTTTCCATCGAGCCGGTCTCGACCCAGGTGATCCCGCGCGACCGCCACGCCATGTTCTTTGCGACGCTGGGCGTCATCGCCTCTTCGGTGGAACGCGTGGCCGTGGAAATCCGCCACCTGCAGCGTACCGAAGTTCTGGAGGCAGAAGAGTTCTTCTCGCCCGGCCAGAAGGGCTCTTCGGCCATGCCGCACAAACGCAACCCGGTGCTGACCGAAAACCTCACCGGCCTCGCCCGCCTCGTGCGCGGCATGGTGGTCCCGGCGCTCGAAAACGTGGCGCTCTGGCATGAGCGCGACATTTCGCACTCCTCGGTCGAACGCATGATCGGCCCCGACGCGACGATTACGCTCGACTTCGCGCTGGCGCGGCTGACCGGGGTCATCGACAAGCTGGTGGTCTATCCAGAAAATATGCGCAAGAACCTCGATCTGCTCGGCGGCCTGCACAATTCCCAGCGGGTGCTGCTGGCGCTGACCCAGGCCGGCTATAGCCGCGAGGACAGCTATGCCGCTGTGCAGCGCAATGCCATGAAGGTCTGGGAGCATCGCGGCGACCGCGCGGGCCTCTTTGCCCAGAACCTCAAGAGCGACCCCGAAGTGACTCTGAGTGATGCGCAAATCGACGCCATGTTCGACGACGCCTATCATCTGAAGCATGTCGCTACGATCTTTGCGCGGGTCTTTGGCCAATGAGAATAGCCGACGCAGATATCCTGATCCTGCCGGGGCTGGGCAATTCCGGCCCGGGGCACTGGCAATTGCGTTGGGCCGAGAAAATGTCCACCGCTGCCATTGTCGAGCAGGCCGAATGGGACGAGCCCGATCCCGAGGACTGGACCGACACTATCGTCAAGGCGGTGGAACTGGCGAGGCGCCCCGTGGTGCTGGTGGCCCATTCGCTGGCCTGCATCGCGCTGGTGCAGGCGGCCGCTCGCCTGCCCGAAGGCAAGGTGAAGGGCGCGTTCCTGGTGTCACCCCCCGACATTGAAAGCAATAAGGACGTGCCCGAGGAAGCCCGGGCCTTCGGCCTCGTGCCGCGCGATCCCCTGCCCTTCCCCTCGCTGCTGGTGATCTCGGACAGCGACCCGCTCTGTTCGCTCGAATGCGCCGCTGACTACGCCGGCGCCTGGGGCTCGGACTTTCATCAGGCCGGCAATGCCGGGCATATCAATGTCCATTCCGGCCACGGCCCCTGGCCGGAGGGGCTGCTGATGTTCACAAGGCTGATGCAGCGGCTTTAAGCGCAAAAGGCCCCGCCAGTCATCCCGGCGGGGCCTTCCATTTCCGTGCGATGAGGTTGATCAGCCTTCAGAGGCGATCTGTTCGCTGGCGGTGGCGATCAGGCTCAGCATTTTTTCGCGGATCGCTTCGTCGCTCACAGCGACGCCCTTGGCCTTGAGATCGCCGGATACCTTGCGGAACACGTCCTCGTCGCCGGCTTCCTGGAAATCGGATGCGACCACTTCGGTGGCATAGGCCTTGGCGGCCTCGGCTTCCAGGCTCATCAGCTCGGCAGCCCACAGGCCCAGAAGCTTGTTGCGGCGCGCTTCCGCCCTGAACTTTTTTTCCGCGTCGAAGGCGAACTTGGCTTCCTGGCCCTTCTTGCGTTCGTCGAACCCGCTCATGGTCACTCCCACTTGGCTGTGCTGCCGTCCAATCGGCATTCGAGTGTGGACATAGGCGGTTCGCAGCCGCAAATCAACGGCCCGGGCATGGCTGCGACGGCATGACCCGCGCAAGGGCCGGCAAGGAAAGGCCTTGCTTTTTTGTGCCGTTCTGGCGCATGAAGCGCCCAACTTACCCCACCCTTTTCGAGGCAACGGATTCGCCATGAACCGTCGACGCAAAATCTATGAAGGCAAGGCCAAGATCCTGTTCGAGGGTCCCGAGCCGGGCACACTGGTGCAGTACTTCAAGGACGATGCCACCGCCGGCAACGGCGCCAAGCACGAAGTCATCGACGGCAAAGGCGTGCTGAACAACCGGATTTCCGAATTCGTGTTCTCCAAGCTCAACGACCTGGGCATCCCGACGCACTTCCTGCGCCGCATCAACATGCGCGAGCAGCTGATCAAGGAAGTCGAGATCATCCCGCTCGAAGTGATCGTGCGCAATGTGGCCGCCGGCTCGCTGGCCAAGCGCCTCGGCCTCGAGCCAGGCACGCGCCTCCCCCGCTCGATCATCGAATTCTGCTACAAGGACGATGCCCTGGGCGATCCGATGGTCTCGGAAGAACACATCACCGCCTTTGGCTGGGCCACCCCGGCCGAGCTCGATGACATCATGAGCCTGGCCGTTCGCATCAACGACTTCCTGACGGGCCTGTTCATGGGCGTCGGCATCCAGCTGGTCGATTTCAAGATCGAATGCGGGCGCCTTTATGAAGGTGACCTGATGCGCATCGTGCTGGCTGACGAAATCAGCCCGGACAATTGCCGCCTGTGGGACATCAAGACCCGCAACAAGATGGACAAGGACCGTTTCCGCGAAGGCCTGGGCGGCCTCGTCGAAAACTATCGTGAGGTCGCCCAGCGCCTCGGCATCCTGGTTGAGAACGACAATGCGCTGACCACCGGTCCGCGCCTGGTCCAGTAAGTTAGGGAAGCTGGTATGAAAGCGCGCGTCATCGTCACGCTCAAGAACGGCGTTCTCGACCCTCAGGGCCAGGCCATCGAAGGCTCGCTGGCAAGTCTCGGCTTTGCCGGGGTTGCCGGCGTGCGCCAGGGCAAGGTTTTCGATTTCGAGGTTGAGGGAACCGACGCGGAAACTGCGCGTTCCCAAATCAATGCGATGTGCGACAAGCTCCTCGCCAACACCGTGATCGAAAACTACTCGGTCGAAATCTCAAATTAACGCCTTACCGGCTACAACTCATTCGCGCCCCTTTCCGGCGCAGGACCGTATGACTATGCGCAAAACCCAGATCGCTCTCTCCGTCATGTTCTTTGCCTCCATGGGCCTGCTTTTCGCAGCCTATGCCTCCGTGCCGGTCTAAAACCAGACAGGTCCCAAGTAGAACATTGCGGATCTGTTACCCGACAATGTTTTAGTGACCTTTTGTTAAGCCACACCCAGCTAGCTTCACGTCTAAACTCTCTGGCGTGAACGAATAGCACTTGGCTTCATTTTCAAAATATCTGCTGACCGCCGGAGCAGCCACCGTGGTGGATGTTGCGACGGTTCAGCTGTGCCTCCAGTTCCTGGCGGCAAATATCTCTCTCTCCCTCGGCCTAGCGATCGCCATCGGCGCGGCGTGCGGACTCAGCGTCAATTTCCTGCTGTCCCGCCGATTCGTCTTTCGCTCTGACGGGCGCAGGGTGCACCAGCAATTCTTGACATTTCTAGGCGTGTCGATCTCCACGGCCGTGCTGCGCATTGTCGTCGCCTATTCCCTGGCAGCTCTCCTTGGCCTTCCGGTCTTTGCCTTCCTTCTGACCCTTCCAATTTCCCTGCCGATAGAGCGACTGGCCCATCTGGGGGCCGTGGGTCTCGTGACCATCTATTCCTTCCTCGCCCATCGCCACATTTCCTTCGCTGGCGGGTTTCGGAACCGTCTCCGCGCTCGAACAACAATGGTGTCCTGATGCATGTCGAAACTCTCATCATCGGCGCCGGTCCGGCAGGTCTTACCACGGCCTATGAGTTGACCAAGGCGGGGCGAAGCGTCGCCATTGTCGAGCGCGATCCCGAGTATGTGGGCGGAATCTCCCGCACGGTAAACTACAAGGGCTATCGGTTCGACATTGGCGGACATCGCTTCTTTTCCAAGAGCGCCGAAGTCGAGGCCTGGTGGACCGAAATCATGGGCGACGAGATGCTGCAGCGTCCTCGTTCAAGTCGCATCTATTACAATGGCAAACTGTTCGACTATCCGCTGCGTGCCATGGACGCATTGATTAAGTTGGGGCCCATAGAAGCAGTGCGTTGTGTTCTGTCCTATGGATGGGCCAAGGTGCGCCCCTATCGCAATGTCGTCAGCTTCGAGCAATGGGTAGTCAACAATTTTGGCCGCCGGCTCTTCGAAATCTTCTTCAAGACCTACACTGAAAAAGTCTGGGGTATGAAGTGCTCAGAGATTTCCGCCGACTGGGCAGCCCAGCGAATAAAAGGGCTCAATCTGTATCAAGCCATTGTCCAAAGTTTTGGTATCGGCCAGAAGCCCGAAAGCAAAGGCGAGATTATCAAGACGCTGATCAACTCCTTCCGCTACCCGCGCCTGGGGCCGGGTCAGATGTGGGAACGCGCCCGCGACAAAATAGTCGACCAAGGCGGCAGGGTGATGATGGGATCTACAATTACCGCCCTGACTCAGCACCAGCAGACCGGACAGTGGGTGGCCATTGTAACCGACGCTGACGGCCGTGAAACAAAGGTAACGGCAAATCACCTCGTCTCCACCGCCGCCATCAACGAACTGGTGCGGTTACTGGGCGCGGACAAGGACGCCGCAGTCGCGCAGGCGGCCGCGGGGTTGCGATACCGGGACTTCCTCATCGTTGGACTAATACTGCGCGGCCAGGAAAGTTTTGACGACAACTGGATCTACATTCACGACCCCAAAGTGATGGTCGGCCGGATACAGAATTTCAAGTCCTGGTCCCCGGACATGGTCCCCGATGCCGACACTGCCTGCTACGGGATGGAATACTTCTGCAATGCCGGCGACGACACCTGGGACATGGATGACGCCGACCTCATCGCGCGGGCTAAGCGCGAGATATCCCAACTCGGGTTGGCTCGCTCGGAGGACATCATCGACGGTTCGGTGGTTCGCCAACCTAAGGCGTATCCGGTCTACGATGATGCCTACAAATTAAATGTCGATACAATTGCCGAGGGCTTGGAGGCTGGCTTCAGCAATTTGCATCTGGCCGGTCGCAACGGCATGCACAAATACAACAATCAGGACCATGCCATGATGACGGGCATGCTAACGGCCCGCAACATCGTGGCTGGTGCGATCCAGCATGACGTCTGGACGGTCAACGAGGACGCTGAATATCACGAGGGCGGCGATGCAGGCACTGTCAAGATTGAAGAACGCCTGGTTCCGCGCCAGGTCGCCTGAGCCATCGGACAGCGTCACGTCACCGAGCCGGGCGGACACAATCGTCGCTCTGATCATCGTTTCCGCTTATGCGATTCTGCAGATTGCACTGGTCGTCGCCCATGACCCCTGGGTGGACGAGGCACAGGCCTGGCTGCTCGCCACGGGGGCGACCAATCCGCTCGACCTGCTAATTTTGCCAGGCGAAGGTCATCCACCGCTCTGGCACTGGCTTTTGAAAGCTCTGTCAGGCGTGTTCGATTTCGGACAGGCCCGCTATCTGAATACGGGGATCGCCATCCTCAACGCGGTGCTGCTCTGCCGCCTGCTTCGGGGCGAAGTCATTCTGCTGGCGCTCATTCTGTTCAGCTTCGCCGTGCTGCATTACTGGGGCTACCACTTCCGCCCCTATGCGCTGGTTTTCACCTGCTTGCTGACCGCCCTCTGGCTGGATCGAAGCGGTCGGTCACTGGCGGCGACATGGGTTCTTGCGATCGCTTGCGGCCTGCATTTCTTCTCCGGTTTGTTCTTCGCCTTCTGGCTGGTTTTCCAGCACGGTAAAGGCACACGCATCGTTGACCTGCTAGCGCCCTCGCTGCTGGCACTGTTCTTCGGCGCCATCGCCGTATTATCTGGTCTCGGCAACCCGACGACCGGCCCCCAAACTGGGGATTTGCTCGTGGACACTCTCCACAATCTCAGTTGGGCCGTGATGCTCGAGACGTGGCGCGGTCCGCTGGTGGCTGTCCTGACGGTTGCAGCCCTGACATTTGCTTTCCACACTCAAAAAGCCTTGCTCGTGGCACTTCTGGGCCTTCTTATTTGCTTCTCCCTCGCCGCCGCGGTGATCTACGGCCGCTCACCTTGGCATGCGGCGTTCATGACAATGTTGTGTTTCCTCGCCACTATGACGGCAGGGATCACACCGGTCCGGCGTTGGGTCCTTATACTGTTGCTTGTGCCCCAGGTCGCGATTGGCCTCGCCCTTGTTGGCCAGCGATTGGCCAATCCAGTCTGGACCAAGGACGATCTCTACGCCATCGTCGCTAGGGATGCCGGACCAGACTTCAATCCGGAGCTGGATTTGGTCGGCTGGCCCGACATGGCGATCCCTGAATGGGCGGCCAAGAACGACATCCGCATGATAAACGCAAATTCGGGAGAAACAGCCGACGCGATCAAGTGGCGAACTCATTCGCCCATGGTCTATGCCGATAGTGTGTTGAACAAGCCCAAGCCGTACTGGCTGATCTGCATAAAATGCGACCAGGTTGTAGGGTATCTCGAGCGCAGCGGCTCGACTGCGGTTCAGCTTGGGTACAAGACAAGTTTCGACTTTGAAGCGGCCACGGCATTTCGCATTGAATAGATCTGGGCAAGACTCTCCTTACCACGCGAGCGATTTCCGAGCTGCGCAGCGCGCACCTTTACCGCCGTGTTTACGCGGCGGGGCTACGGTCTGGCAAAAAGGGACGCGGAAAATGCCGAACGATACAAATAGATTAGACTGGGTGGACATGGCCAAGGGTCTGTCCATTTTTCTCGTGGTCACCATGTATTGCGCGGCCAGCGTTGGCGAGGATACCGGCCAGGCGGGGTTCCTGCATTGGACCATTGCCTTCGCCATGCCGTTCCGCATGCCGGAGTTCTTTCTTCTGTCGGGGCTGTTCCTGGGCCAGGTGATCGCGCGCCCATGGAAGGGCTTTGCCGACCGGCGCGTGGTGCATTACCTCTATTTCTATGTGCTTTGGGCGGTCATCCATATCGTCTTCAAGCAAGCGCTGATCGGTCGTGACCCGACGGGCGCGGCAGGCGCGCTGGCCTGGGCCATTATCGAGCCCTATGGCGTGTTGTGGTTCATCTACATGCTGGCGGTCTTTGGCCTGGTGGCAAAATTCCTCCACGAAACCAGGGCGCCGCATTGGGGCGTACTGGCAATTGCCGCCGTCTTGCAGATGGCGAGCATCCACACCGGTAGCTATCTCGTGGACCAGTTTGCCGAGTACTTCGTCTATTTCTACGCCGGTTCAGTGTTCGCGCCACAGCTGTTCCGCCTGGCGGGCTGGGCGGGCGATCATGTGCTGCCGGCCCTGGGCGTATTGGCCCTTTGGGCGGTGGTCAACGCGGTGATGGTATTTTCGCCCGGCTTCCGCATGGACCCGGTGCATATCCAAATGGGTTGGGGCGCCCTGCCCGGCCTGCACCTGATCATGGCCCTTGCCGGTTCGGCCGCCATCTGCGTGGGTGCTGCGCTTCTGGCGCGCCTGCCCTTTATGAGCTGGCTGCGCTGGCTGGGATCAAAATCGCTGGTTGTCTATGTCGCCTTCGTGCTGCCCATGGGCATTGCGCGCACCATTCTGCTGCGCCTGGGCATCGAGGAGGTCAATACCGTCAGCCTCCTCACCATGCTCGTCGCCATTGGCGCACCGCTGGCGCTGTGGTGGATGACCCAGAAACTGGGCCTCGGCAAATTCCTGTTTGAGCGACCCGCCTGGGCGCATCTTCCCGGCACTGCCCGGCAACCGGCAACCACAGCTGTGCCGGCAGAATAGCGAAGGGCCGGTCCAGTGACCGGCCCTTTTTCATGGCGACCTGGATAGGCTCAGTCCGGCGTGTGAAAGATATTGGGCACGATGGGCCGGATACGTGGCGGCGGCACGGGGCGCGGCTCGCGTTTCATGTCCGACACCAGATGCGGCTTGCCATCGGCGCCACGCACGGTCATGGGCGCGCCCTTTGTCGGGGTCTGGGGTTGCATGGTCTTTCCTCCCACATTGATCACATAGCGGAACGACCCAATATGTGGCGGGGTTCCACTTTCGCGCCACATTCCATGGGCTTTTAGCGGTGTCCCGCGCGCAGACCCTTGCCTTTTTGAGCAAGACTCACCACAAGGGCCTCGCGCACCCCTGACAGAGATAAGGATTGACCGATGAAGGCCGCTGTCATCGTGTTTCCAGGCCTCAATCGCGACCGCGACATGATCGCGGCGCTGACCAAGATTGGGGGCGTCAAGCCGTCCGTGGTCTGGCACCAGGACGCCGACATTCCCGACGCCGACCTGATCGTCATTCCCGGCGGTTTTTCCTATGGCGACTATCTGCGCTGCGGCGCCATCGCCGCCCGCTCGCCCATCATGGACAAGGTGCGTGAACGCGCCGCCAAGGGCACCAGAGTGCTGGGCGTGTGCAATGGCTTCCAGATCCTGATCGAAGCCGGGCTGCTGCCGGGCGCGCTGATGCGCAATACCTCGCTCAAATTCGTCTGCCGCGAGGTCAAGCTCGAGGTCACCAACGCCGATACCGACTTCACCCGGGGCTACACCAAGGGCCAGATCATCCGCTGCCCGGTGGCGCATCACGATGGCAATTACTTTGCCGATGCCGAAACGCTCAAGCAGATCGAGGGCGAAGGCCGCGTCGCCTTCCGCTATGCCGAAGGGACCAATCCCAATGGCTCGATCAACGACATTGCCGGCATCCTCAATGCCGAAAAGAACGTGCTTGGCCTCATGCCACACCCGGAGAACCTGATCGAAGCCGCTCATGGCGGGGATGACGGCCGGGCCCTGTTCGCCACCGTTCTCCAGCAGGTGGCGTGAGGCAGCGATGATGCTGGACCGCGCGATGACATTGGCCGGCCTCCTCCTCGGCCTCGTCGCGCTGAGCCTGCAGTTCGCCATCTCCATTCCGGCCTATCTGGCCAATGGCATGAACCTGCCCGAAGCGCTGGTGCAGTTCTTCAGCTTCTTCACCATTCTGACCAATATCGCGATCACGCTGGTCTACCTCTCGGCGCTGGCCGGTTGGGCCGGATTGAGCTGGTTTCGCAAGCCGGCAACGCGGGCCATGATGGCCGGCGTCATGGCGCTGGTGATGATTTTCTACCATGTGCTACTGCGCCCGATCTGGCAGCCCGAAGGCCTGTTTCTCGTGTGCGATTACCTGCTGCATTACGTGACGCCGATCTTCTACCTCCTTTGGTGGGGCGTGACGCAGAAGCATGGAGCGCTCGACTATGCCGCCCTGCCGGCCATGCTGGTGCCGCCGCTGGTCTACCTGGCCTATGTGCTGGCGCGCGGCGCTCTGACCAATGCCTATCCCTACCCCACGCTCAATGCGTTCGAGCTGGGCTATGGGCAGGTGGCCATCAATGTGGTCATGGTCGCCATCGGCCTTTCCATTCTCTACCTGATCACCATCGGCATTGACCGGGCGCTGGCGCGCCGGGCTGCCATTTCCTGACCTCCGCCCCGGAACTGCCCCTGATGACCCTTCGTAACGACATCGCCATCACCCCCGAACTGGTCGCCAGCCATGGCCTCAAGCCGGATGAATATCAGAAGATCCTCGACCTGATCGGCCGCGAGCCGACCTATACGGAACTGGGCATCTTTTCGGCGATGTGGAACGAGCACTGCTCGTACAAGAGCTCGAAGAAGTGGCTGCGCACCCTGCCGACCAAGGGGCCGCGCGTTATCCAGGGCCCGGGCGAAAATGCCGGCGTCGTCGACATTGGCGACGGTCAGGCCGTGGTCTTCAAGATGGAATCCCACAATCACCCGAGCTACATCGAGCCCTATCAGGGCGCGGCGACCGGCGTGGGTGGCATTCTGCGCGACGTCTTCACCATGGGCGCCCGCCCGGTGGCGGCCATGAATGCGCTGCGTTTTGGCGCGCCCGAGCACGAAAAGACCCGGCACCTGGTCAATGGCGTCGTGGCCGGTGTCGGCGGCTACGGCAATTCCTTCGGCGTGCCCACCGTTGGCGGCGAGGTTGAGTTCGACGCCCGCTACAATGGCAATAACCTGGTCAATGCCTTCGCGGCGGGCCTGGCCGACACCGACAAGATTTTCTATTCCGAAGCCAAGGGTGTCGGCTTGCCGGTGGTCTATCTCGGCGCCAAGACCGGCCGCGATGGCGTCGGCGGCGCCACCATGGCCTCGGCCGAATTCGGCGACGATATCGAGGAAAAGCGCCCCACCGTACAGGTCGGCGACCCCTTCACCGAAAAGCGCCTGCTCGAGGCCTGCCTTGAACTGATGCAGACCGGCGCCGTCATCGCCATCCAGGATATGGGCGCGGCGGGCCTCACCTGCTCGGCCGTGGAAATGGGCGCCAAGGGTGACCTCGGCATCGAACTGGACCTCGACAAGGTGCCGGTGCGCGAAGAGCGCATGACCGCCTATGAAATGATGCTCAGCGAAAGCCAGGAGCGCATGCTCATGGTGCTGCACCCCGAGAAGGAGCCCGAGGCCCGCAAGGTGTTTGAAAAGTGGGAGCTGGACTTCGCCACGGTCGGCAAGACCACAGACGACCTGCGCTTCCGCGTGTTCTGGCAGGGCGATGAAGTCGCCAACCTGCCGATCAAGGACCTCGGCGACGCAGCGCCTGAATATGACCGTCCCTGGACCGAACCGAAGACTCCGGCCGCACTGGCCAAGGATGATGTGCCCCAGATGGACGTTGCCGAGGCGCTGCTGGCGCTGGTCGGCGGGCATCAGTGCTCGTCGCGCCGCTGGGTTTATGAGCAATATGACACGCTGATCCAGGGCAATTCGATGCAGCGCCCTGGCGGCGATGCCGGCGTCATCCGCGTCGAAGGCCACGATACCAAGGGCCTCGCCTTCTCCTCTGACGTCAATCCGCGCTATTGCGAGGCCAACCCCTATGAAGGCGGCAAGCAGGCCGTTGCCGAATGCTGGCGCAACCTGACGGCCACCGGCGCCGAGCCGCTGGCGGCCACCGACAATCTCAATTTCGGCAATCCCGAGCGCCCGGAAATCATGGGCCAGTTCGTCAAGGCCGTCCTGGGCATTGGCGAAGCCTGCCGCGTGCTGGAATTCCCCATCGTCTCGGGCAATGTCAGCCTCTACAACGAAACCAATGGCCGCGGCATCCTGCCGACCCCGACCATCGGCGGCGTAGGTCTGTTGCCAGAATGGAAGCAGAGCGTCGGCATCGGCTTTACCGCCGAAAACCAGCCGATCCTGCTTATTGGCGGCCCGAGCGAGCGCGGCACGCATCTGGGCCAGTCGGTCTATCTGCGCGACCTGTTTGACCGCCGCGATGGCGACGCGCCCCATGTCGACCTTGCCGCCGAAAAGAAGACCGGCGATTTCGTGCGCAAGCTGATCCGCTCCGGCGTGGTCAGCGCCTGTCACGACCTCAGCGACGGCGGGCTTGGCGTGGCGCTGGCCGAAATGGCCATGGCCGGCGGCATCGGCGCGACGGTGACCGACGTCGAGGGCAATGACCCGATCCTCACCTTCTTCGGCGAAGATCAGGGCCGCTATCTGGTGACGCTCAATCTCGACCCGCAGGGGCCCGAGATCGCAGCGCTGTGGAAAGAGGCTGAGGCCCTGGGCATTTTCGCGCCCTGGATCGGCTCTACCGGCGGAACGACGCTGACGCTTGGCGCGGCAACAGCCGTCCCGGTTGCCACGCTGACCGGTGCCCACGAAAGCTGGTTCCCCAGCTATATGAACGGCTAAGCTGGCAATTCACCGGCACTGCCATATGATCGCCGTTCTTTGGGCCGCTTTGCTGGCTCAAAGAACGGCGTTTTCTAAGGAATTGATGATGAAGTACAATGCTGTCGCGGCACTGGCCGTCCTGAGCCTTGTCCTTTCTCCCGCACTGGCGGCGGCGCAAAGCGTGGTTGTCACACGCTCCGTCCTGCCGGCCCTGCCCTATACGCTGATCTATCCCGAACCCATGATCGCCTCCGGCGGCGGCGCAGATCCCCTGGTCATCAATCACCCCGAGGCGCCCCTGCAGTGCGAAATGCGGGTCGTGCCGGTGGAAGACACCGGCTGGACCGCCGAGACTGCGCTGGACCAGATCAATGACGGCGACGTGGCCACCTCCTGGGCCGAAATCATGCCGGGCTTTGTCATGGGCGCCAAGGGCATAACGTCCTACCAGGATGCCACGGCGCTGATCTATGACGGCAGCAGCCCGGAATCAGCCATGGGCGTGCCCTTGACCGTGGTGCACACAGAGACGGTCTCCAATGGCCGCGGCTATATTCTCGACTGCCTCTATGCCACCGCTGAGGCCGAACAGGCACGGCCTATCGTCGATTTCATCATCGCCAATTTTGCCACAAAGCTGGACGCCGAATGCTGCATCGGCGCGACAGTGGCCCCTGAGCAAGAGACGACACCTGCGCAATAGCGCTGGTTGAAGACGCTTCTTCCGCATGCCATATCAATGACATCGGCTCAGGTTTCGACCCAGCCACCATTTACGACAGCGGGAGACAGCACATGGCCATGGACGCAAGCGAAATCGAGCGCCGCATCAAGGCCGCCCTGCCCGATGCCGATATTGAAATCCGCGATCTGGCCGGTGACGGCGACCATTGGGCCGCCACGGTGAAATCCGAGCAGTTCCGGGGCAAGACCCGGGTGCAGCAGCACAAGCAGGTCTATGAGAGCCTGCAGGGCGACATGGGCGGCGCACTGCATGCCCTGGCCCTCCAGACAGTCGTCCCGGACTGATCCGTGTCCGGGCTGCGCGATTCCCTCGACCTGATCCGCATGGTTCGGCCAGAGGCCGGCACCGCAGCCCTCGATCATGAAATCCAGGCCGAGCGCGCCAATTCGCTGAGCGCCGCCGAACGGCGCGTCATCAAGGCGCTGGCGGAATTGAAATCGGGCGCGGACCGGCTGGCTGAAGCACGTGAGGCCGTCTGGGCCTATTTCGTGCAGCGCGAACTGATCGGCTTCCGCCGGCACACTGACGTCATCCTCGATCTCGGCATCCCGCCAGAAGTGCTCAACGGATTGGGCGCCATGCCGGGCAAGGGCCGATGAGCGAACAAGCCTGCCGATTCTGCCTGCACAATCAGTTGCTATCCGACGCACCTATTTTCGAGACGGAACGCTTCTACGTCCTCAGGAGCAATGACCCCGCCCTACCTCACTCGACCATGGTCATTCCGCGGCGACATGGCACGACACCGCTCGAAATGGACGCGGCAGAATGGGTCGAGCTGCCAATGGCCATCGAAGGCGCCCGACAGGCATTGGGTTCGTGGGCGCCTGACGGCTATACGATCGGCTGGAATGTGGGTGCCGTTGCCGGGCAAACGGTGGACCACACGCATTTGCATGTCATCGCCCGCTTCAAAGATGAGCCAATGGCTGGCAAGGGCATCCGCCACCCCCTGAAAAAAGCACTTCGTCAGGACCACAACGCATGACCCGCGCCCTTGTTTTCGACGTTGATGGCGTGCTGGTGCATGGCTATCACGCCCGACCGGATCGACAGCGCCGTTGGGACGAAAATCTCTTGATTGACCTGGGCGTCGATCCCGACCGCTTCCGCGAGGAGTTCATCTTCGACATCTTCATCAAGAAGGTGGTCATTGGTGAGATGGCGTTGATCGAGGCCCTGGACAAGCGGCTCCCCGGCCTGGGCTACAAAGGCTCGCCCATGGCGTTCGCCCAGTACTGGCTGGCCAACGACAGCACGCTGAACACTGAACTGCTTGACGCCATCCGCACGCTCAAGGCCCGAAGCGATGTGCGCCTTTTCATCGCCACCAACCAGGACCACATGCGCGCCCAATGGCTGTGGCAAACGCTGGGCCTGGGCGAAATTTTCGAGGACATCTTCTATTCGGCCCGCATTGGCATGACCAAGGCGCACAAGGGCTTCTTTGCGTTTGCCGATGAGCGAATGGGACGTTTTGACCAGCCGCCGCTGTTTTTCGACGACACGCAGAAGGTCATTGATGTGGCGCAAACGGCCGGATGGGACGCGGTGCTATTCGACACCAACGACCAATTCTTCGCTCACCCCTGGGTGAAGGCGAGGCTCTAACCAATGCGTCGCACTCGACAGCGGCAAAGTCCTATCCTATTTAAAGGCGAATTCAGCCGGCCCTTGAAACCGGACTTTTGAAAGGCTCCTCCCATGACCGACATCAATGCCTTCATCGACGACAAGGTAAAGAACAACGACGTTTTCCTGTTCATGAAAGGCTCCCCGGACTTTCCGCAGTGCGGCTTTTCCGGCCAGGTCGTCCAGATCCTGAACTACCTCGGCGTCGACTATTCCAGCGCCAATGTGCTCGAAAGCGAAGAACTGCGCGACGGCATTAAGGCCTATACCAACTGGCCAACCATCCCCCAGCTCTACGTCAAGGGTGAGTTCGTCGGCGGCGCCGATATTGTGCGCGAAATGTTCCAGTCGGGCGAATTGCAGACCCATCTCCAGCAGGCAGGCCTAGAGGTCAAGCAAAGCGCCTGATCGCGCCAGCGTTGAATCAGATTTTGAAGGCTCAGCCCTAACAGGCTGGGCTTTCTTGTTTTATTCTGGCTCAATTGTGATGCCCTGATCCTCACCACCGCGCCGCCCCCGGACTTGAGCCGAGGGCCAGCTGGAACAAACTCGAGGTCGAGAATGGTCCTCGGATCAAGTCCGTGGACGATTCAGCGAGGGCGGAATCTCGGACCTTGAACTGCCTCCCATCACAAACTCTGATCACCTGCATCAGCTTTTATCGCTTTGCGTGATGAGAAGCGGGGCGTAGATTGCGCGAAGCTCCTTTCGAGATTCCCGCCATGACCGTCACAGCCGTTCGCCCAGCAGTCCCTCTGCCGCTCGTCATCATTGCTGGCTGCATCATTGCCGCCATCGGCTTTGGCACGCGCGGATCGTTCGGCCTGTTCACCCTGCCGGTCACCGAGGACCTGGGCCTCAGCCGCGAGCAATGGGGCATGGCCATGGCCATCCAGAACCTGGCCTGGGGTCTGGCGCAGCCCTTCGCCGGCGCCATGGCTGACCGTTATGGCTCGGGCCGCGTACTGGCCGTGGGTGGTGTCATCTATGCGCTGGGCGTGCTCGGCATGGCATTCTCGCCCGATACGCTGACCATGACGCTGACCGCAGGCGTCGTCACCGGCGTCGGCATTGCCATTGCTTCATTCGGCGTGGTCATGGCCGCCTTCGGCCGCGTCGTGCCGGCGGAAAAGCGCAGCTTTGTCTTCGGAATCGCCACGGCGGCCTCCTCGGCTGGCCAGTTCATATTTGCGCCGCTCGGCCAGGGCTTCATCTCCGCCTTCGGCTGGCAGATGGCGCTGGTCTATATCGCGATCCTGCTGTTGCTGATCATTCCACTCTCGGCCGCCCTGCGCGGACGCACCGAATCTGTTCCAGGCCAGGCCGACCTGCCCTTCATGCAGGCGCTGTCGCGCGCCTGGGGCTATGGCTCATACCGGCTGCTGGTGATCGGCTTTTTCGTCTGCGGATTCCACCTGGCCTTTATCAATGTGCATATGCCCGCCTATCTGGTGCAGTGCGGTCTGTCGCCGGAAGTTGGCAGCTGGACTATTGCTGTCATCGGGCTTTTCAACATTGTCGGATCGCTCCTGTCCGGTTGGCTTGGCAGTCGCCTGCCCAAGCAGATGTTGCTGGCCGCGATCTATTTCCTCCGCGCCATCCTGATTGCCGCCTTCCTGCTCTTTCCGGTGAGCGAGATCACCGCCTATGCCTTCGCCGCAGGCATGGGCCTGCTCTGGCTCTCCACCGTGCCGCTGACGGCGGGTCTCGTGACCCTGTTTTTCGGGCCACGCTACATGGGCATGCTTTATGGCATCGCCTTCCTCAGCCATCAGGTCGGCTCCTTTGTCGGCGTCTGGCTGGGCGGCTACGTTTATGACATGACCGGCGCCTACGACCTGGTCTGGTACATCGGCATTCTGCTCGGCCTCGCATCCGCCGCGATTCACATCCCGATCAACGAGCGCACCGACGGCAATTTCGCGCTCAGGCCAGCCTGAGCCCATTTGAGCGGCTCGGGCTTCCATCGGCTTTTGCCGATTGAAGGCTTGCCAAAGATGAACAACGGGTCCATGGTCCGGCCAATCCTTTCGGCCGGCATCCTTCGGCTTTGATGAGTTTCAAACATGTCCGATCACTTTACGCGGGTTCTCTCGCGCCCTGAATTCATTGCTTTGATGGCCGCCTTAATGGCCCTCAATGCGCTGGCCATCGACGTCATGCTGCCCGCCCTGCCCTATATGGGCGAGGCCCTTGGCATCAGCCACGAGAACGAACGACAGTTTGTCATCACTGCCTATATGATCGGCATGGGCGTGGCCCAGCTGGCCTTCGGGCCGCTGACTGACCGGTTCGGGCGCCGCGCGCCGCTGCTGGCTGGTATTGGCGTCTATATCGTCGCGGTCATCTTCGCCGCCTTTGCGCCCAGCTTCACCATGCTGCTGGTGCTGCGCTTCATCCAGGGCCTTGGCGCCGCCAGCGTGCGCGTGATCACCACCGCCGTGGTGCGCGACCGGTATTCGGGCCGCGAAATGGCCGAGGTCATGTCGCTGGTCTTCATGGTGTTCATGGCCATCCCCGTGATCGCCCCCAGCATCGGCCAGGTGCTGCTGCTGACCGGCCCCTGGCAGACCATCTTCATCTTCATGGGTGGCCTCGCCGCGGCTTTCTGGGCCTGGACCTTCTTCCGCCTGCCCGAGACCCTGCCGCTCGACAAGCGCCGCCCGCTCAGCCTCAAGGGCGTCACTGACGGTTTCCGCATCGTCTTTACCAATCGCGTGGCCATTTCCTACGGGCTGGCCGGCACGTTCCTGTTTGGTGCGCTGTTCGGCTTCATCAGCTCATCCCAGCAGATCTATGTCGATATCTATGGGCTGGGCGTCTATTTCCCCGTCGCCTTCGCGGCCATGGCGGGGCTGATGGCGGTGTCGTCCTTCACCAATTCCAAGGTGGTGCGGCGGCTCGGCATGCGGCGCCTGTCGCATGGCGCCATGCTGACTTTCACCGGTGTCTCGGGCATCTGGGTGGCCTTCGCCCTCTCCGGCTTCCTGCCGCTCTGGCTGTTCTTCGGCCTCTTGTGCATCATCATGTTCTCGTTTGGCTGGTCCGCCTCGAACATGAACTCGCTCTCGATGGAGCCGCTTGGCGCCGTCGCCGGCACGGCCGCATCGGTCTTCGGCTTTATCCAGACGGTGGGCGGCGCGCTGATCGGTGGCTATATCGGCCAGCTGTTCAACGGCACCACCATTCCGGCCGCTGTGGGCTATTTCTCCATGGGCGCCGTGGCGCTGGTGTTCATCCTGATCGCCGAGAAGGGCCGGCTGTTCGGCGTCGGCGAGCAATATGCCGAAGCCAAGGGCGCCCCGGTGATGGACGCCCACTAGGCATCACGCCTCGGCCGGTCCCGGAAGTTCAAACTGGGACCGGTCGGCATAGATATGATCGACCAGTCCCCAGTCGCGCGCTTCCGTCGGGGACATGTAGCGGTCCCGCTCCAGCGCCGCCTCGACCTCCTCATAGCTGCGCCCGCAATGCCGGGCATAGATGGTGTTGGTGAGACGCTTGAGCCTGAGGCTTTCCTCGGCATGGATCATGATATCGGTCACCTTGCCCTGATAGCCGCCTGAAGGCTGGTGCAGCATGATGGACGCACTGGGCAGGCAGGCCCGGTGACCGGCTGCGCCCGCCGCCAGGATCAGCGTCGCCGCCGAAGCCGCCATGCCCATGCACAATGTGCCCACCGGCGCCTTGATGAACTGCATGGTGTCGTACATCGCCAGGGCCGCAGTCACCACGCCGCCGGGCGAGTTGATGTAGAGATAGATCGGCTTGGCCGGGTTTTCCGCTTCCAGAAACAACAGCTGTGCATTGATCAGCGAGGCCATGTTGTCCTCGATCTGGCCGTTGACGAAGATGATCCGCTCGCGCAGCAGCCGCGAATAGATATCGAAGGCGCGTTCGCCCCGGCTCGAATTTTCAACGACCATAGGGACGAGTTGCATCATGTCGCGCATGGGCGATCTCCTTGGGTTTGGCGATGGGGGCGGAAGTGGGAGCGGTCAGGCGGCCAGCAGCATGGCCGGCCCGGCCCTCTCGTTGTTATTGGCGGCCACCGGCACGGCGACCGGGGCATGGGTGAGGCGGAACCAGGTGCCGCCATCGGCCTGGGGCGTCAGCTCGAAGGTGACAAGGCTTTCCTGCGGATCGGCAGCTGCGCCCTGACCGGGATCCCGCCAGCGGTATGTGAGGCTTTTGTTCTCGTCCGAGGCGACGATATCGAGCTGTGTGTCGGCAGGTTTCTGCAGCCAGCGCTCGATATATTCGGGGATGGTCAGGGCCCGCCAGACCATCTCGGGCGGCGCGTCGAGCGCGGTTTCAAACACCAGTTCGTCCGTCTCGCTCATTGATCCATCTCCCTCAAGAGGTCCTTCAGGTTATCGATGCGGCTTGGCCAGAAGGCGCGATAGCGGGCCAACCAGGCATGGAGCGGCGCAAAGCCTTCTGGATCGACGCGATAATGCGCATAACGTCCTTCCCGCCGCTCGCTGACCAGACCAGCTCCGCGCAACACGGCCAGATGCTGGCTCATGGCTGGCTGGGTGATGGCAAAGCCTTCCCGCAAGTCCGTCGCCGTCGCCTCGCCCGCCGAAAGGCGTTCGAGAATAGCCCTTCGGGTGGGATCGGACAGGACCTTGAAGATTTCGATCTCGCTCATGCGTTACACATAAGCACATACTTATGAGTCGTGACAAGGGGCAGATCGTTGAACGCCAAGCGACAGCCTCAGACTGCAAAGACCTCGCGGCGCAGTTCGTCCCAGCTGTTCTGATCGGGGGCAACCAGCAGGCCACCACCCAGATCGCTGGGGCGATAGGCCGAGCCATCGAACTTGGCAACATGAGCGCCGCATTCGCGCATGATCAATGCCCCGCCGACATGGTCCCAGGGCATGAGCTTGTTATACATCAGGAAATGCACATTGCCCCCGGCGGCCAGACGATATTCGTGGCCGGCGCAACGGTAATTGGCGAACATCTTGACCTTGGCCAGATTGCCCATCACCCGGGCGCGTGCGTCGGGCGGCAGGAATGAGGTCGAGGCCAGACCGCCCATTTCCTCGAGCGGTACAGCATCGGCAAACTTCTGCCGTACCATGCGACCATCGGGGAAAGCCAGAAACGCGCCACACCCCTTTTCGGCCATCAGCACATCGCCGCCCAGCGGGTCATAGATGACACCAGCCACGGGCTCGCCGTTCTGCACCACCGCAGCCATGACCGCGAACAGTGGCAGGCCCCCGGCGAAATTGTAGGTTCCATCAACGGGATCGACGAAAATCACGATTTGATCGTCGAGGTTGCTTTCCAGCAGTTTCGGATTGGCGGCAACCGCCTCTTCGCCAATCACCAGATAGTCTGGCCGATGCGCTTTGATGGCAGCGGTTATGACCCGCTCGGCCCCGACGTCTGCCTCGGTGACGAGGTCGAATGCGCCGGTCTTGGTCTTGATCATGCCTTCGTCCAGCCGCCGGAAGCGCGGCATGATCTCCTCCTGCGCTGCCTGTTTCAGGATGGCGGCGAGACGATCGATATTCATGGGCTCAGGCGTCCTTTGGCTTGATGGAAAGACCTGCGAAATCGAACAGGCGCGGGTCGAGCATATGGCTGGGATTGATATTGCCCAGCGCGCGGATCATCACGTCCTTGCGGCCGGGCATCGCGCGTTCCATGTCGGTCAACATGGCCTTGGTGACATTGCGCTGCAGCCCGTCCTGGGAGCCACAGAGGTCACACGGAATGATCGGGAAGGCCATTGCGTCCGAAAAGCGCTGCAAATCTTCTTCGGCGCAATAGATCAGCGGGCGCAGCACTTCGAGGTCTCCCTCGTCATTGACCAGCTTTGGCGGCATGGCCGCAAGCTTGCCGCCATGGAACAGGTTCATGAAGAAGGTTTCGAGACTGTCGTCGCGATGGTGCCCCAGAACCAGCGCCGTGCACCCTTCCTCCCGCGCGATGCGATAGAGATTGCCGCGCCGCAGCCGGGAACAGAGCGAGCAATAGGTCGCGCCCTGGGGCAGCTTGTCGGTGACGATGGAATAAGTGTCCTGATATTCGATGCGATGCTCGATGCCGAGGCCGGTCAGGAATTCGGGCAGGATATGCTTGGGAAAGTTCGGCTGGCCCTGGTCGAGATTACAGGCCAGCAGCTCAACTGGAAGCAGGCCGCGCCACTTGAGGTCGAGCAGCAGGGCCAGGAGGCCATAGCTGTCCTTGCCGCCCGATAGGGCAATCAGCCACTTCTCGCCCGGCCGCACCATGGCGAACTTTTCCAGCGCCTCGCGGGTATTGCGGATCAGGCGCTTCCTGAGCTTGTTGAACTCCACCGAGCGCGGCGCATGAGCATAGATCGGATGGGCGCCAGTATCGGCGTCATCATCTGGCGTGGCGGGGGCGTCCATCACCGCAGTCATGGCGAAACTCTCGTTTGGGGCGTTGCGTAGCTGATAGCGTCCCTTGGCCGGTAATGAAAGTCAAAGCGGCGGTGCACAACCTTACCAAAGCTTAACTTCGGCTCCTTGTTTTAAGCCGTTTGCCACAGTTAGATGACACCATCGTCCCGACACCCAGGAGTCTCCCGGTGTTCCGCTCATTCTTTCCCAATCCACGGCTTTTCTTCACCTCGGCGCTTGTCTGGGTCGCTCTTGTCATGGTCGCCTGGTTCACCCTCGGCGCGCAAATGCAGTCGGTCATCAGCCTTGGGCCTTGGCTGGGCATTGCGCCCACTGAGGCGGACCCAGAGCCATTCTTCTCCTCCGACAAGGTATGGCTCTACCAATACGTTCTGATGTCTGGCTATCTGTTCTGCATTCCCTGGTATTGGGGCGGAAACCGGCGCTGGTACTGGTGGAGCGTCGTGGGCAGCGTCACCATTATCGAGATTGTCTATTTCAACGTCCAGATCAGTGCCTGGCTGAACGATTGGTATGGTGCCTTCTACAACCTCATTCAGTCTGCGCTCACCACGCCTGGCTCTGTGACGCTGGAGCAATTTCTCGGCGAAATCATAACCGTCGCCTATGTGCTCATTCCCAACATTACGGTGCTGGTGATCAACGCGTTCTTTATCGCCCACTATCTCTTCCGCTGGCGCCGGGCGATGAGCTTTTTCTACATGAGCCACTGGCAGCATCTGCGGCACATCGAAGGCGCGTCCCAGCGTATCCAAGAGGACACGCAGCGCTTCTCCAGCATCGTCGAGGGTCTGGCCGTGTCGCTGGTGGCTTCGGTGATGACGCTGATCGTGTTCTTGCCGCTGCTTTGGAACCTTTCGTCCAACATCACCGAACTGCCATTCATCGGGCAAGTTGACGGAAGCCTTGTCTGGGTGGCGCTAGTGTCATCGGCCTTTGGCACGGTGCTGCTGGCAGCGGTGGGTTGGAAACTGCCAGGGCTAGAATTCGACAATCAGCGCGTCGAAGCCGCGTTCCGCAAGGAACTGGTCTATGGCGAAGACCATCACGATCGGGCAGAACCCGTCACCGTCCGGCAGTTGTTCATCAACATGCAGCACAATTATTTCCGGCTGTACCGCCACTACCTCTACTTCAATATCGCGCGCTACGCCTACTTGCAGGGATCGAACTTCGTGCCCCTGATCGCCATGGGGCCCTCTATTGTGGCAGGAGCACTGACGCTCGGCCTGTTCCAGCAGGTCAGCAACGCGTTTGGGCAGGTTGAGGACTCGTTCAAATTCCTCGCCAGTTCCTGGACCACAATCATTTCGCTGATCTCGGTGTTCAAGCGACTGCGCGCATTCGAGGCTAACATTCCACCCAACGCAATCGCCGCCAATGACTATGACGATCCGATCTTCCTCAATCAGGAAGCAGTCCCAACCACGAGCGACGCAGTGCCCAGGCAACCAGCGCAGTTCTAAACCGTCTCACGTTTGGGTCGACGCGGCTCCATCGCCCCCTCCCCATTGAGGAGAGGGAGGCGGAGGCCCGATAGCCAAGCCGACAGTGAAATGCTCTCGGCAAAGCAAAAGGGCCGCTCCCCAGGAGCGGCCCTTTCCAATTTGGTTCTGTCGAACCCGCGATTAACGCGAGTAGAATTCGACGACCAGGTTCGGTTCCATCTGGACCGGGTATGGCACGTCGGTCAGGGTCGGAACGCGGACATAGGTCGCGGTCATCTTGTTGTGGTCGACGTCCACATAGTCAGGAACGTCACGCTCGGCCAGCTGTACAGCTTCGAGAACGACGGTGAGCTGCTTGGAACGCTCGCGCACTTCAACCTTGTCGCCCAGCTTGACCTGGTAGGACGGGATGTTGACGCGCTGGCCGTTGACCATGACGTGGCCATGGGACACGAACTGGCGGGCAGCAAACACGGTCGGGACGAACTTCGCACGATAGACGATGGCGTCCAGGCGACCTTCGAGCAGGCCGATCAGGTTTTCACCGGTATCGCCCTTGCGACGGGCAGCTTCGTCATACAGACGACGGAAGGCCTTCTCGGTGATCGAGCCGTAGTAACCCTTGAGCTTCTGCTTGGCGCGCAGCTGCAGACCATAGTCCGAGAGCTTGCCCTTGCGGCGCTGGCCGTGCTGGCCGGGGCCATAGGCGCGTGCGTTAAGCGGGGACTTGGGACGGCCCCAGATATTCTCGCCAAGACGGCGGTCAATTTTGTACTTTGCTGAATGACGCTTCGACATCGCGTATCCTTCTCAACAGTTGATGGGATCGCGCCCTCCTTTGCTCTCCTTGCGAAGAGCCGACAGATTCCTAAAAATTCAGGAGATCCCGGGTGCGCCTATAGGCCAAAGGCCCGATAGGTGGGCGCTTGATAGTGGGGCATGCCCATTGAGTCAAGCGCGACCGCCTATTTCCTCAGGCCATACGCTTGTCGATGTGCCGCTGATCGCGCAATTGCGGGAAAATGCGGCTCCAGATGACGGCCACAGCCATGGCTCCAACCCCGCCAATGACCACGGCAGGCACTGGCCCGATCAGATACGCCACACTGCCGGCGCGGAATTCGCCCAGCTCGTTGGACGCCCCGATAAACACCGAATTGACCGCATTGACGCGGCCACGCACTTCTTCGGGCGTCCACAGCTGCATGATCGTCTCGCGGATGCTGACGCTGACCATATCGGCGGCGCCAACCAGCGCCAGCGCCGGAATGGAAATCCAGACCGTGGTGGACAAGCCAAAGACGAGTGTGAACAGCCCGAACAGGCCCACGAACAGAAAGAGAATTTTGCCGGCATGGTCGCGCACGGGAAAGCGCGTGAGCCAGAGCGCCATGACAATGGCGCCAATGCCAGGCGCCGCGCGCAAAAGACCCAGCTCCGTCGGCCCGGCGTGGAGAATATCCTTGGTATAGACCGGCAGCAGTGCGACCGCCCCGCCCATCAGCACCGCGAACATGTCGAGCGAAATGGCGCCCAGCACCACCCTGTTCGAGAAGATATAGCGGAAGCCGCCAAAAATGGTCTCAAGGCTCGTCGCCTGATGCGACTGGCGCTGCACCGGCCTGGGAATCAGCAGCACCGTGACGACGGCGCAGAGCAGCAGCACGGCGCCCGTGCCAAAAGCAAAAGTGGGCGAAATGCCATAGAGCAGGCCACCGGCAGCCGGGCCGGTGATCGAGGCGAATTGCCAGGCCGACGCATTGACGGTGATGGCATTGGAGAGCGCCTCGGAAGGCACGAGGTTGGGCGCCAGCGATTGCGCCGCCGGACCCCAGAAGGCGCGGGCCGTGCCAAGCACGAGCAGAATGCCGAAAATCGGCCAGACTTCGTGCGCCTCGGCATTAGCCAGCAGCAGGAACCCCAGCGCACAGGCCAGCTCGACCGTCAGGCAGATCGCCATGATGCCGCGCCGGTTGAAGCGGTCAGCAGCCAGCCCGGTGATCAGCATCAGCAGCAGCGCCGGCAGGAACAGGCAGAGCCCCACCAGTCCCAGAAGGAAGGCATTGCCGGTGACATCGTAGATCTGCCAGGCAATCGACACCGACATGATCTGCACTGCAAAGCTGACCAGCAGCGTGGTCAGCCAGAAGAAGCGGAAACCGATATAGGTGAAGGCGAGCTTTGATGGCTCGGAAGGGGCGTGTGCGCTCATGGTGCACCGCTCATCGCATTTCGGCGATGAAGGGTCAAAGGGAGAGTGTGCTTTTCTCGCGGCCTCTGTCAGACACGGGGGCGAGTGGTCCTCGGATCAAGTCCGAGGACGGCGCGGTGGGGCGGATAGAGCGCGGAAGGCGACTTACTCTTCGTCTTTCTCCGCCTTCTTCATCCGGTTCGGATTGGGTCGCTCGTGCCGCCGGTCGATGGAAGAGATTACCCCGCGCAGGGTGCGGATTTCCTGGGCGGTGAAGCGGCCACGGGTCAGCGCGGTGCGCAGGTTATTGACCATGCTGGGGCGCTTGTCGGGTGTGGTGAAAAAACCGGACTGGTCGAGCACGCCTTCGAGATGTTCAAAAAGGCCCACCAACTCGCTGCGCGGCGCGGCTTCGGCCAGGCCATCGCCAAAGGGCAGAGCCCGGCCCGCCTCGCTGGTGCGGCGCCATTCGTATGACATCAGCAGCACCGCCTGGGCGATATTGAGCGAGGCAAAGGCCGCTTCCACCGGCAGCGTGACAATGGCATCGGCCATGGCCACTTCGTCATTGAGCAGGCCCCACTTTTCCCGGCCAAAAAGCAGGCCGGCCTTGTTCCCACCGGCAATATGGGCCGCCATGCTGCCCGCCGCCGTTTCGGGGCCAAGCACTTCCTTTTGCATGTCGCGCGACCGCGCAGTAGTGGCGTAAACCAGCGTCAGGTCGCCCATTGCCTCTTCCAGGGTTTCGAACACGCGAACCTGTTCAAGCACGTGATCGGCGCGCGAGGCCGAGGCAATGGCTTTTTCATTGGGCCAGCCGTCGCGCGGGCGCACCAGGCGCAGGTCCCACAGGCCGAAATTCGCCATGGCCCGCGCTGCCGCGCCGATGTTCTCGCCCAGTTGCGGCTCACACAGGATGATTGCCGGGCTGGGCGCCAGGGTGATGGGGAGTGAGCTGTCGGTGCCTGCCATGTGCCGCCAATCCGCGATGAGCTAGAGTGGCGGCGACATATCCCAAATGTCTCTGGCGGGCAAATCAGGCGACGCGATCACGCAACGGCAATTCGAGCACCTTGGCACTGGGGCGCCATTCGCGGTCGAGCACCGCAAAATGCAGTTCCTCATCCCACTCGCCCTGGAACAGCGCGTGCTCGCGATAATGGGCTTCAAGCCGGAAGCCAAGCTTTTGCATGAGCTTGACCGAATGGTGGCTGCGCCCATCGCAGCGCACCATGATCCGATGGATGCGGAAATGATCAAAGGCCAGATCGATCAGCGCGGTCAGCGCCTCGGTGAGATAGCCCTTGCCGCTCTGGGCCGGGTCGATGGCAAAGCGCACTTCACCCTGGCTGGCGGTCGCGTCGGACCATTTGAGACTCACCTGCCCTATCAGGCGGTGATCGCCCTTGCGTACCATGGCCAGGGTCAGCGTTTCACCCGGCCGCTGCAGCCCCACCTGCTTGCGCATGACGGCGATGGCCGCGGCGACGTCCTCGTCATAGCGGGTGGGCCGCTCGATATAGCGCTGCACAGCCGGAAGCGTGTGGTAGCGGCTGACAGCGTCCACATCGCCGCGTTCAAAGGGCCGAAGCAAGAGGTGCGCGGTCTCCACGGGTAGGCGCAATGACGACATGATCCGGCATCCTCCATGGGCGTTCGACAGGCACACTCGGCAAACGTTGCGTTGCCTGCGAAGTTCCTGTTCGCGAGGAGAATATCTTGCCAATTTGACGGGGTGCTGACAGCGCTTCAGAAATCGCCCGGATGGCGCGACGACAACCACTCATCACGCAGGATGGCATAGTAAAATTCCTCATCCCAACCACCCTTGAACAGGGCATGCTGGCGAAAGTGCGCCTCCCGCCGCATGCCCAGCCGCTCCATCAGCCGCCAGGACGGTTCGTTGCGCGCGTCGCAGCGGGCGAAAATGCGGTGGAGATCAGCAGCACCGAAACCCAGATCGAGCAGCGCATTGGCCGCCTCGCTGGCATAACCCCGCCCCTGATGGTCGGGATGGAAAATCCAGCCCAGCTCGCCCTGCCGCGCCTCCACCGAACGCCAGATCAACGAAACCTCTCCGACCAGAACGCCGGCATCCCGCGTCTCGACGGCAAGGACAATCCGGTCGCCTTCCTCGCTCAGCCCCGTCTGGTTGGTGCGCTGCTGAATGGCCAGCGCACATTCGTCGCGGCTGAGCGGCGGATCGAACAGATAGCGCGCCACGGCCTCACGGCCGCGATAGTCAAACACGGCATCGACATCGCCCCGGGTAAAGGGACGCATACGGAGCCGGTCGGTCAGAAGCGGAAATTCGGGATGCAGCGCCATGCTCACTCCAACAGCGGCGGCACTTTTGACCCTGCGATGGACAATGGCAAGCCAGTGCTTGCGGACCAAACGGGCCCATGCCAGCTTGCGCCGCATGAGCACACAGGACCGACCCGAACTCGACCTTGTCGCCAGCTGCGATTGCGGCGCCGTGAGGCTTGCGGTCAAGGGCCGGCCAATCGCGATGTTTCAATGCGCCTGTCAGAACTGCCAGAAGACGTCGGGCAGCGGTCATTCCTCAGTCGTGCTGTTTCCAGCCAGTGCGACCAGCGTTACCGGCGAAACGAAAAGCTATGTGCGACCAGCCGATTCCGGCGCCAGCTTCACGCGACACTTCTGCCCCGTCTGCAGCACCACGGTTTATGCGCAGTCGTCCCGGGCGCCCGCCTTCCACATTGTACCAGCGGGCCTCTTTGCCGGTCAGAACGAGTGGTACACCCCAAACCAGCTGATCTTTGCGCGCAGCCATGTCGGCTGGGACCTGATCGACACCCACCTGCCCCGCCACGACACCTATCGACCGGAGAAACAGTCATGAGCATGGCATCGGAAGACCTGGCGGACCGCATCCGCGCGCTCCTGCTACCCGAGGAAATTGTCCGCGAGCAGAAGATGTTCGGCGCCATCGCCTTCATGCTGCACGGCAATATGCTGGTGGCACCCATGAAGGATGGGGCGCTGCTGGTGCGTGTGGGCAAGGACGGCATGGATGACGCCCTGGCCCTGCCCGGCGCCAGCGTCATGACCATGGGCAGCAAGTCCATGAGCGGTTTCATCATGGTCAGCGGCGACGCGGTCGAGGACGATACTGCGCTGGGCGAATGGATCGACCGCGCCCGCACTTTTGTCAGAACCCTGCCGGCCAAATAGCTCAGGCCCATCCGGCAAGCCCCCATGCCGAGCCTGTCTTTGCGCTTTGCTCTGGCGGTGCTATACGGGCGGCCGAACTTGGCCAAGGGCCGAAAAGCGTATTTGCAAGGGAGCAATTCGATGAGCAAGATCAAAGTCGCCAACCCGGTCGTCGACCTCGACGGCGATGAGATGACCCGCATTATCTGGCAGGCCATCAAGGACAAGCTCATCCATCCCTATCTCGATCTGCCAATCGAATATTATGACCTCTCGGTCGAGAACCGCGACGCCACCAATGATCAGGTGACCGTGGATGCCGCCAATGCCATCAAGAAGCACGGCGTCGGCATCAAGTGCGCCACCATCACCCCCGACGAGCAGCGCGTCGAAGAATTCAAGCTCAAGAAGATGTGGAAGTCGCCCAACGGCACCATCCGCAACATCCTGGGTGGCGTGATCTTCCGCGAGCCGATCATCTGCAAGAACGTGCCGCGCCTGGTGCCGGGCTGGACCCAGCCGATCATCGTGGGCCGTCACGCCTTTGGCGACCAGTACCGCGCCACCGACTTCCGCTTCCCTGGCAAGGGCACGCTGACCATCAAGTTCACCGGCGAAGATGGCGAAGTCATCGAGCACGAAGTGTACCAGGCCCCAGGCGCCGGCGTCGCCATGGCGATGTACAACCTCGACGACTCGATCCGCGACTTCGCCTATTCGAGCTTCAACTACGCCCTGGCGCGCGGCGTACCCTGCTACCTGTCGACCAAGAACACCATCCTCAAGGCCTATGACGGTCGCTTCAAGGACATCTTCCAGGAAATCTACGACGCCGAATTCAAGGAAAAGTTCGAGGCCAAGAAGATCTGGTACGAACACCGCCTGATCGACGACATGGTCGCCTCGGCCCTCAAGTGGTCCGGCGGCTACGTCTGGGCCTGCAAGAACTACGATGGCGACGTGCAGTCCGACATCGTGGCCCAGGGCTTTGGTTCGCTCGGCCTCATGACCTCGGTCCTTGCCACACCCGATGGCAAGATCGTGGAAGCCGAAGCTGCCCATGGCACGGTGACCCGTCACTACCGCCAGCACCAGCAGGGCAAGGAAACCTCGACCAACTCGACTGCGTCGATCTTTGCCTGGACCCGTGGCCTCGCCCACCGCGCCAAGCTCGACAACAACGAGGCGCTGGCCAAGTTCGCCCTGACGCTCGAAAAGGTCACCGTCGACACCATCGAAGAAGGCAAGATGACCAAGGACCTGGCGCTGCTCGTCGGCCCGGATCAGCCCTGGCTCACCACCATCGGCTTCCTCGACGCCATCGACCAGAACCTGCAGAAGGCCATGGCGTAAGCCAGACCAATCTGAACGAGAAAGCCGGGGCAATGCCCCGGCTTTTTGTTGGGTTTGACAAAGCAAAGGGGCGCCCGTGGCGCCCCTTTCCCATTCTCCGGGAGAAAGCCTATTTCTTCTTGGTCTTGGCTGCGCCCTTTTCGACGGTGACCTCGGTGCGCTCGCCGCCAGAAACGCTGAACGGTGTCTCGGTCACGGTATCGTCGGCATAGCGCGTCACGGCAACATATTCGCCCGCCGGCAGGGTCGTCTGGTACTCGGCACCGAAACCATAGCCAACCTCGACGCGATTCCCCTGAATGTCCTTTTTGGCAGCATAAAGATTGAAGGCATCGGTTTCGGGCATGGTCAGGGACACGACCCCGGCATCAAGAATGCCCATGACCTCGACGCGCTCGCCGCTCTTGACCGCAAAGGGCACCTCGACCGAGGCCGCGTCCAACTTGAGCACGGCGACATAGTCACCCGGCGGCAGATCGAACGTATTGGCAGGGCCAAAGCCATAGCCCACTTCCTCGCGCGATCCGTCGATGGTCTTGGCTGCCTTGTAGACATTGACGGCCATGCCACCATCTTCCACCGCCATGCCTTCGACATAGCTTGCATCGATCACCGCCAGGCCAACGCCAAGGACAATGTCCTTTTCGATGGTTTCGCCGGCCGCAAGATCGAAGGTCTCGACATGTTCGCCGGCGCCTATCGTGACCGTCAGGGTCTGCTCGCCGGCCGGAAGGCGGAAAGTGCTTTCACCATAGCCGGTGGTCGGTCCACCGCCAGGATAGGCAACTGAAACCGCTGCATCGTCGGCGACAGGCTCGCCTTCAGCCGAGAAGGGACGAACGACGAGCAGGCCGGCGTTGAGCACGAAATGCGGCTCGATCACCTCGCCGGCCACAACCGTGATCGGCTGGTCGACCATGACGGCACCCCATTCGGCGCGCATGATATAGTCGCCCGGCTCCATGTCGATCTGGGCCCCGGAATGATATTCTGTGCGGATCCATTCGCCGGCAGCGCCATCAGCACCGACCGTGTGGAAGCTCCAGACGAGATCCGCCATGTCGTCGACCAGATCGGGTCCACCCTCGGTCAGCGATGCCGTGGGGGCAACCGTGTAGCCCAGAACCGCAGGCTCGGGTTCGGGGGCGGGTTCCGGTTCGGGCGCCGGTTCGGGCTCCACCTGGGCCGCTTCGGCCACCGTGGCGGTCAACGCATCGACGAGGTCGCCGCCATTCTGCGCCGAAAGATACTTGCCGCCGGTGTTTTCGGCCAGGCACGCGACCTGGCGGCCTTCCTCATCGGACAGGCCAAAACCGAGCACATGGGTGGTGAAATCAATGCCCTGGGTCTCAAGATCGCTGCCCAATGCGCAGGGATCGACTTCGCAGGTTTCGAGCCCATCGGTGATCAGGATGACCGTCGCCTTGTTCTCGGTAAAGCGCAGTTCCTCGGCCGCGAGGCGGACCGCATCGCTGAGCGGGGTCATGCCCTTGGGGTTGATGTCGTCAGCCGCCGCTGCAATCGCCGCGCCAGTGCCCGCCGCCGGGTCCACCAGCATTTCGATATCGGCGCAATTGCCCTTCTCGCGATGGCCATAAGTCATGAAACCCAACTCGAGATCGGCCGGCAATTCAGCCAGCACCGAGGCCAGGGTTTCGCGCGCAATGGTGATGCGCGCTTCGCCATCGATCTGCGCCCACATCGAGCCGGACCCATCGAGCACGATAATGGCCCGCTCGGCTGCCAAGGCTGGAAATGCCAGTCCCAGCGCCAAAGCGGCGCCCAAAATGGCCTTGTTCAGTAATTTCATTGAATGCCCTCCAAAATAGCATCGCCACGACCCGGCGACTGCGCGCTAAAAAGCCATGCGGACGATGAAGCCAGCATGAATGAGCGGTTCAGACTTGGCCTCTATTCTGCCGCCGCAATATGACTAGTTTCGCTGGTAAATGATCGCGCGAACAGGGGGATAATCATGCAGCGTCGTTATTGGGTCGGCCTCATTATTCTGGCGCTGGGCACGGGACTATACGTGTTCAACGCCAGCTGGCGGGTTGACCCTGCGAGCGGTGGAGACACCCGGCTTATTGCACATCGTGGCGTTCACCAAACCTTCAACCGCGACGACCTCGATAGTGACACCTGCACCGCCGAACGTATCGACCCGCCGCGTCATGGCCTGCTGGAAAATACAATTCCCTCGATGCAAGCCGCCTTCGCATCCGGCGCCGACATCGTCGAGCTTGATGTGCATCCCACAACCGACGGTCAATTTGCCGTTTTGCACGACTGGACCGTGGACTGTCGTACCGAGGGTAGTGGCGAGACCCGGTCCCATTCCATGGCCGACCTGCGCGCGCTCGATATCGGTTATGGCTATACCGCCGACGGTGGCGAGAGTTACCCCTTTCGCGGGGCCGGCATTGGGCAGATGCCCGAGCTCAAGGACGTGCTGCGGGCAATGCCGGAGCAGCACTTCCTGATCAATTTCAAGAGCCGCGAAGCGCGCGAGGGCGATATGCTCGGAACGCTCATGGCGGAACACCCCGAATGGCGCGCCGCCGTTTGGGGCGCCTACGGCGGCGACGAGCCGACCTATCGTGCGGCCGGCGCGATTGATGGGCTGGCGGTCTGGTCACGGCGCGGGCTGGTCGATTGTCTTGGCCAATATCTGGCGCTGGGATGGAGCGGCTTCGTGCCCGGCGCCTGCCATGACACCAAGGTCATGATTCCCATCAATATTGCCCCCTGGCTCTGGGGTTGGCCAAACCTCTTGCAACAACGCATGAGCGATGCCGGAAGCGAGATTATCCTCCTTGGCCCCTATGACGCCGGCGACCCGGGCACCGCCGGGATAGACGATATTGAAACGCTGGCGCAGGTTCCGCCCAACTTCTCGGGTTATCTCTGGACCAATCGCATCGAGATAATAGGCCCGGCATGGACCGGCGCGAGGCCGGTAGATATCCCGCCCGCCCCCTGATGACGGGGGGCGGCACTCCTTGTATGGTAACGCCATACCGTTCCGAGTCTTCCCCATTTCATTGGATAGTTTGAGATGCCCGTTGGCGTCGTATTTGCCTTTCTGGCCTATGCCATCTTTTCGATGGCCGATGCCCTGATCAAAACCACCGGATCGAGCCTGTCGGTGTTTGAGATCGCCTTCTTCACCACCAGTTTTTCCATCATCCCAGCCATGCTGACAAAGCGCGGCGAACGCTGGCGCGACGCCTACAAGCTGCACCACCCCTGGCTGGTGCATCTGCGCTGCCTGACCGCCATTTCGGGCACGGCCTGCGTGATGTACGCCTTCACCCACATCGCCTTTGCCGATGTCTATTCCATTGGCTTCACCACGCCGCTATTTGTCACGCTGCTCTCGGTGCTGCTGCTGCGCGAGCATGTGGCTCTGCATCGCTGGGTCCTGCTGTTCATCAGCTTTCTGGGCGTGGTCCTGGTCATCCGCCCCGGCCTGCGGGAACTCGAAACCGGCCATTTCGTGATGATGGCCGGCGCCGTGTTCGGCGCCATCACCACCACGGTCCTGCGCCATGTCGCACCCAAGGAGCGCCGGGTGAGTCTCGTCGGCCTGCAGGTGCTTTATTCGGCTATCGTCAATTTCGTGCTGATGTTGCCCACCTTCGTGGTTCCAACACTTGAACAATTGGCAATGCTGCTGGGGATTGGCCTGTTAGGCGGCGTGGGCGGCCTGCTGCTGATCCAGGCCAGCAAGCAGACCCCGGCCAACCTGATCGCGCCGGTGCAATACAGCCAGCTGATCTGGGCGATCCTTTTCGGAGCGCTGTTCTTTGGCGAATACCCCGATTGGATTGCCATCGTCGGCATGCTGGTGGTCGTGGGCGCGGGGCTTCTCAATGTGCTGACCGAGAGAACCCCCATCCGCTGGAAGCCGCGCATCTTCTTCTTCCGCATCGGCCAATAGCCCGGGGACGCCACAAAAAACCCCGCGTCAATGGCGCGGGGCTTCAGCTTGGGAATGCGTGCTCGCTGCTAGAGCAGCGCGCGAATGGCGGCGATGGCGTCGTCGGCCTTGTGGCCATCAGGACCACCGCCCTGCGCCATGTCGGGGCGGCCGCCACCGCCCTGCCCGCCCAGCGCTGCCGTCGCCGACTTGATCAGCGTGCCCGCAGCATAGCGGCCGGTGAGATCATCGGTGACGCCAATGGCCACGGTGCCCTTGCCGTCCTCACCCTTGAGCACGAGGATGACCACCCCCGAGCCAATGCGCTTCTTCTCGGCATCGACCACGCTCTTGATGTCCTTGGCCGCGACGCCTTCGACAACGCGCCCGACAAAGGTGACGCCATTGACGGTTTCCCCGGCATTGCCGCCTTCACCGCCGCCGCCCAAAGCCAACTTCTGGCGCGCATCGGCCAGCGCCTTCTCGGAGCGCTTGAGCTGATCCTGAAGCGCCTCGATCCGGTCCAGCACCTCGTGTGTGCCTGAGCGCAGGAGGCCGGCGGCTGACGAAACAATGGCCGTGCTGGCATTGCCACGATGGCGGGCCGCCGTACCCGTTAGCGCCTCGATGCGACGCACGCCGGCCGCGACCGCACTCTCGGCCACAACCGAGACCAGGCCGATGTCGCCGGTGCGGCGCACATGGGTGCCGCCGCACAGCTCGACCGACCAGCCAAGACCATTGCCAGTGGGTTCCCCCATCGAGACAACGCGCACCTCGTCGCCATACTTTTCGCCAAACAGCGCCCGCGCGCCCGAATCCTTTGCTTCCTCGACGCCCATCAACCGGGTTTCGACCGGGGTGTTCTGAAGGATGATGGAATTGGCGATATCCTCGACCTCGGCCATTTCCTGCGGGGTCATCGGCTTGGTGTGAACAAAGTCAAAGCGCAGACGGTCCGCCGAAACCATCGATCCCTTCTGGGCGACATGATCGCCGAGCACCAGGCGCAGGGCCTCGTGCAGCAGGTGGGTAGCCGAGTGATTGGCCCGAATGGAGCTGCGACGGCCATGGTCGACCAGGAGTTCCACGGCCTGGCCGCGCTTCAACGTGCCTTCGGTGACGCTCACCTTGTGGGCGAACACGCCATGGTGCTTGCCGGTGTCGGACACCGTAGCCACCACGCCTTCACCCTTGATGGTGCCGGTGTCGCCAACCTGGCCGCCGCTTTCGCCATAGAACGGGGTCTGGTTGACCACCACGATGCCGTCCTGCCCCGCGGCAATGGCATCGACTTCGACGCCATCCACCAGAAGCGCGGTGACTTCACCTTCGGCGGTCTCGGTCTCATAGCCGAGGAATTCCGTGGGTCCCAGCTTGTCGGCAAGGCCATACCAAACCGTGTCGGTGGCCGCCTCGCCCGAGCCGGCCCAATTCTTGCGGGCCTCGGCCTTCTGCTGGGCCATGGCGGCATCGAAACCGGCCTGGTCGACGCTGATATTGCGCGACCGCAGAGCGTCCTGGGTCAGGTCGAGCGGGAAACCAAACGTGTCATAGAGCTTGAAGGCCGTGGCACCATCGAGCGTCGCACCATCTCCCAGATCGGCGGTTTCAGCCTCGAGAATCTGGAGGCCGCGACCGAGGGTCTTGAGGAAGCGCCCCTCTTCGAGACGCACGGTCTCTGCGATCATGGCTTCGCCACGGCTCAACTCGGGATAGGCCTGGCCCATCTCGCGCACCAGGGTCGGCACCAGCTTGTGGATGACCGGCTCATTGGCGCCCAACAGGGTCGCGTGACGCATGGCGCGGCGCATGATGCGGCGCAGGACATAGCCGCGACCTTCATTGGACGGCAGCACGCCCTCGGCAATCAGGAAGCTCATCGAGCGCAGATGGTCGGCGATGACGCGCAGGCTCCGATTGCCCGGGCCGTTCACATCGGCATTGGTGGCGTTGGCCGCCGCACCGATCAGCGCCTTGAACAGGTCGATGTCGTAATTGTCGTGCACGCCCTGCATCACGGCGGCAATGCGCTCAAGACCCATGCCGGTATCGATGGACGGACGGGGCAGGCCGGTGCGCGAACCATCGGCATGCTGCTCGAACTGCATGAAAACGAGGTTCCAGATCTCGATCCAGCGGTCGCCGTCCTCGTCGGGCGAGCCCGGAGGACCGCCCCAGACCTTGTCGCCATGGTCATAGAAGATTTCCGAACACGGACCGCACGGCCCGGTATCGCCCATCTGCCAGAAGTTCGACTTGGCCCCGAGCCGCACGATGCGATCCTCGGAAAGGCCGGCGATCTTTTTCCAAAGCTCCATTGCCTCGTCATCGTCCTCATAGACGGTGACCATCAGCTTGTCCTTGGGCAACTCCCAATCCTTGGTGAGCAGGTTCCAGGCCAGTTCGATGGCGCGATCCTTGAAATAATCACCAAACGAGAAATTGCCGAGCATTTCAAAGAAGGTGTGGTGGCGCGCGGTAAATCCGACATTGTCGAGATCATTGTGCTTGCCACCGGCGCGCACGCATTTCTGTGCCGTCGTCGCCGTCGAATAGGGGCGCTTTTCGACGCCGGTAAACACGTTCTTGAACTGCACCATGCCCGCATTGGTGAACATCAGGGTCGGATCATTGCGCGGCACCAGCGGGCTGGACGACACGGCCTCATGCCCATTGCGGGCAAAATAGCCGGTAAAGCTCGAACGGAGATCGTTTACGCTGGTCATGCAGAGGCTTTCATGGCGAGCGGACGCGGACGCGCCCAAAGAGAAATTTCGAGGGCTTTCTATCCCGCAGGCCTTGGGCCTGTCCAGCATGGCGAAGCCGTCCGGGGATGCCAAAAGACAAGAAAAAGGCACCGGAAGACCGGTGCCTTAACGAGTGAGCATGGGATCGGGGAGGTTACTCGTCGCTGTCGGTGGGGTCGTCCCCGCCGGCAACGAGCAAAACTTCACCCAACAAGCCCGAACTTTCGCGCACACCATGTTCGATTGTGGCCGCAATCTCGGGATTGTCCTTGAGGAACTGCCGCGAATTTTCGCGGCCCTGGCCGAGGCGCTGGCTGTCCCAGGAGAACCAGGCGCCGGACTTCTCGACAATGCCGGCCTTGACGCCCAGATCGAGCAATTCACCCGTCTTGGAAATGCCTTCGCCATACATGATGTCGAACTCAACCTGACGGAAGGGCGGGGCCAGCTTGTTCTTGACCACTTTCACGCGGGTCTGGTTGCCCACGATCTCTTCGCGGTCCTTGAGCGCGCCGATGCGGCGGATGTCGAGGCGTACCGAGGCATAGAACTTGAGCGCATTGCCGCCCGTGGTGGTCTCGGGCGAGCCATACATCACGCCGATCTTCATGCGGATCTGGTTGATGAAGATGACCAGACACTTGGACTTGGAAATCGACGAGGTCAGCTTTCGCATGGCCTGGCTCATCAGGCGGGCCTGCAGACCCGGCAGGCTGTCGCCCATTTCGCCTTCGAGTTCGGCGCGCGGCGTGAGCGCGGCAACCGAGTCGACCACCAGCACGTCGATGGCGCCGGAGCGCACCAGCGTGTCGGTGATTTCGAGTGCCTGCTCGCCAGCGTCAGGCTGGGATATCAGCAGATCATCGACATTAACGCCCAGCTTGCGCGCATAAATCGGATCAAGCGCGTGCTCCGCATCGACAAAAGCGCAAATACCGCCCTTGCGCTGCGCTTCGGCAATGACATGCAGCGCCAATGTGGTCTTGCCCGAGCTTTCGGGCCCGAAAATCTCGACGATGCGGCCCTTTGGCAGACCGCCAATGCCCAGCGCAATGTCGAGGCCCAATGATCCGGTTGAAATCGACTCAACCTCGATGGAGGACGCTTCGCCAAGGCGCATAATCGAGCCCTTGCCGAAATTTCGCTCGATCTGGCTCAGCGCGGCCGCGAGAGCCTTATCCTTATCCATCGAACCACCCTCTACAACGCGAAGCGGCGAAGCTGCCATAATGCTGTCTCCTTATTTCACGCTCTCGAAACCCGTGCAACGAGAGGCGGCTGATGCCAATGTCTTTATTCCGTGCTTTATTTGTTCTCATTTTGTTTCACTCTCGTCAAGGGACAAAATAAGAACATCGCACAACCAGACCGGAGACGGCGCTCGCCTGCTGATAGGGCGATTCTGCCCGTCTCGTCAGCCTGATTGCAAAAGTATGATTTTTGACTGGACAGTTTGGCTGCGGACACGTTTTATGCGGCCAAATTCTTTGCCAAGGACCGCCCCATGCACCTGATCCAGTTTTTCGATGACAAGGGAAACCGCGCCGTCGGCGTCACCCGGGGGGGCGACACCCGCCGGGTCAACGGCGTTTCGAGCGTCTATGAACTGGTGCAAAAGGCACTGGCGGGTGCCGGTGGCCTTGCCGCCACTGTCGAGGCGGCCGGACTGGGCGAAACATTGGACAAGCTGGCGCTCGCCCGCGAGGGGCGTCTGCTCGCACCCATCGACCATCCCGACGCTGCGCACCTGCATGTCACCGGCACCGGCCTGACCCACCTTGGTTCGGCGGCCACCCGCGACGCCATGCACAAGGCCAATGGCGAAAAGCCGGCCGGCGAGTTGACCGACAGCATGAAAATGTTTCGCATGGGGCTCGAGAACGGCAAACCAGCCCCGGGCGAAAAGGGCGTGCAGCCTGAGTGGTTCTACAAGGGCAATGGCCATATCGTCGCCAATCCGGGCAAGGCTATTCCCTCCCCGTCCTTCGCGCTCGATGCTGGCGAAGAGCCTGAAATTGCCGGCATCTATGTGATCGATCAGAATGGCCAGCCACGCCGCCTCGGTTTTGCCCTGGGCAACGAATTTTCCGATCACGTCACCGAGCGGATCAACTATCTCTATCTGGCCCATTCCAAGCTGCGCGCCTGTTCCTTTGGGCCAGAGCTGCGGGTCGGCGACCTGCCGCGCCATATCGAGGGCAAGTCGCGCATTATTCGCGACGGCAAGGTGTTGTGGGAAAAGCCGTTCCTCTCGGGCGAGGACAACATGAGCCACACCATTGCCAACCTCGAATATCACCACTTCAAATATGACCTGTTCTGCCAGCCCGGCGACGTCCACGTGCACATGTTCGGCACGGCGACGCTGAGCTTTGCGGATGGCATTTCCACCCAGAACGGCGACACCTTCGAAATCGAGGAAAGCCAGTTCGGCCTGCCGCTGCGCAATCCGGTGCACGTTGAGGCGGAAAAGCCGGTGGTGATTGCAGGGATTTACTGAGGCGGCCCGGCGCGGCGTCTCATCCCGAACTGCCCTCGGGCTTGACCCGAGGGCCCCGACCCTCGCGCACAATGTTCAGATCGAGGCTCCCAAATAGCCCTCGGGTCAGGCCCGAGGGCGGGTTGTGCGCGTGGTTAGTGCCATAGCTGTGGCCCGGCTTTACTCGCACCAACTAACATGTCAGTTATCCGGTGCCCTGACGGAGGATGACGATGACCACGCGCACGTTCGAAAAGCGCCGCATTGCCCAGACTGATCTCGAGGTCACGACCCTGGGCCTGGGCGGGGCGAGCCTTGCGGGGATTTTCTCTGCCGTACCGGCCGATCAGGCCCGCTCGACAGTGGCGCACGCCCTCGATATGGGCATCAACTATGTCGATACTGCCCCGCAGTATGGCCTTGGCCGCTCCGAACACCTGATGGGTGACGTGGTGCGCGGCGCCAATCCGCGCCCGGTGATTTCCACCAAGGTCGGTCGCCGGTTGCGGCCTGTCGATCCGGCCGCACAGGACAAGGGCAACTGGGTCGATCCCCTGCCCTTCGATCAGGTCTACGATTATACCTATGACGGCATCATGCGCTCGCACGAGGACAGCCTGCAGCGTCTCGGCCTTGAGCGTGTGGACATTCTCTATGTCCACGATATCGGCGTCGCCACTCATGGCACGGAGGCCAACGCACCGCTTTGGCAGCAACTCGCCTCAGGCGGTTACAGGGCATTGCGCGAATTGCGCGACAGCGGCGCCGTCAAGGCTATCGGCCTGGGGGTCAACGAGTGGGAAGTGTGCATGGACGCCCTGGCGCTGGGCGACTGGGACGTGTTTCTGCTGGCGGGGCGCTATACGCTGCTTGAGCAAACCGCTCTCGAGCCCTTCATGACCACCTGCCTTGCGCGCAAGGCATCCATTGTGGTCGGCGGCCCCTTCAATTCCGGCATTCTGGTGGGCGGCGACAAGTTCAACTATGCCAAGGCGCCCGACGATGTGGTGACCCGCGTACGTGCCATCGAGGCGGTCTGCAAATCGTTCAATGTGCCCCTGCCCGCCGCCGCGCTGCAATTCCCGCTGACCCATCCGGCCGTCTGCAATGTGCTGCCCGGCCCGCGTTCACCGGCCGAACTGGACGGAATTCTGGCATGGTGGGACATTCAGATCCCCAATGCGCTCTGGACCACTTTGGCCGATGAAGGCCTTCTCGCGCCCGGCACGCCCGTCCCCGGCGGCTTGGCTTGACCGATAGCCTGATCCGACCATATAAATAACTATATGGTTTTGTAACTGGATCGTTTGGTATGGACGACAGCGCGCGGCTCGACGCCACCTTTCAGGCCCTTTCCGACCCGACCCGGCGGGCCATTTTGGCGCGGTTGGCGCGGGATGGGGATGTCAGCGTCATGGAACTGGCCGAGCCCTTCGCCATGAGCCAGCCTGCCATTTCCAAGCATTTGAAGGTGCTCGAAAAGGCCGGGCTTGTCTCGCGCGGCCGCGACGCGCAGAAGCGTCCGGTGCATCTGGAGGCGCAACCCCTGGCTGAGGCAACCGGCTGGCTGATCGACTATCGTAAATACTGGCAGGCCCAGTTCGGGCGCCTCGACGACCTGCTGGACGAATTGCAAAAGCTCGAAGCCGCCGCCGGCAAGAACTAGGAGCCCGTACGATGCAGTTTGGCGATCCCCTCTCGGTCACGACCCCCACCGACACGCAGATCATCATCACGCGCGGCTTCGTCGCGCCCCCGCATCTGGTCTATGCCTGTTACACCCAGCCCAGCCTCATCCGCCGCTGGCTGACCGGGCCGGATGGCTGGACAATGCCTGTCTGCACCTATGACGCCCGGATCGGCGGTGGCTATCGTTTCGAATGGCTCGGGCCGGGTGGCGAAGGTTTTCTGGCCGTTTCGGGCGACATCAACCAGATCGACGCCATCCGCTATATCGACAGCCAGGAAGTCTTCGACAGCGGCGTCATGGGTCCGGCCTATCGCGCCGAACTGTTGTTCGAGCTTGAAGAGCGCGGCACGAAGCTGGTCAATACCCTGACCTACACTTCCCTCGCCCACCGCGACATGGTCGCCTCGACCGGCATGGCTGAAGGGATGGAAATGAGTTTTCAAAGCCTGGATCGCCTGCTGGCAGCCGAGCAGGCATGAATCGCTAGTTCAAGTCCAGCGCGTAAGTCTTGAGCGTTGCTAGCGGAATAAGGTCCAGCACCCGCTGATTGGTGGCCCGCAGATACACCCGCGGCGCCATGCCGGCACTTTGCGCCTGCGCCCAGCGGCCCGCGACGAGACACCAGCGATTGCCGGCCACAAGGCCAGGAAAACCGAACTCCGGCCGGGGCGTCGAGAGATCATTGCCGGCGCTGGACGAATAGGCAAGAAACGCCTCGGTGGCCTCGATGCAGACCAGATGCACGGCCCCACCCTCGGGCCCTGCGGCACAATAACCGGAGCGAAAGTAACCGGTTAGCGGATCATGCGAGCAGGGCTGCAGCGGCTCACCCAAAACGTTGAGCTCAGACTGGCCTTCAATGCGGGGGACGACGGTCATGGAATTTCCTGCTCTCAACGTTCACCGGCCAAACACCTCCCCCTGGACGGCGGAGGATGGATGGGTCGGTCACACGCTGGATTTCGAGCGGGAACGCCCCTCTCCGTCAAGGGGAGGGTGCTGCATCGTGTGCGCCCTACTCCGCCTTGTCCATGCGCCGCAGCACTTCCTTGACCTTGGAATTGATCTGGTCGAGCGAATAGGGTTTTGGCAGGAAATCGACGCTTTGGTCGTCCTCGATATCGCGGCGGACGCTTTCCTCGGCATAGCCGGAGACGAAGATGATCTTCAGCTTCGGCATCTTCTCACGGATAACCTTGAGCATGGTGGGGCCGTCCATTTCGGGCATCACCACGTCCGAAATAATGAGGTCGACCGCATAGTCGAGGTCCTCGAGCACTTCGAGCGCCTCTTCGCCGCCATCGGCCTCGAACACCTCGTAGCCCGTTGCCTTGAGGGCGCGTGCCGAAAAGGCGCGCACGCTCTCCTCGTCCTCGACTAGCAGGATGCGCTCGTGACCGGTCAAATCCTTGACCGGAGCCGCGGCAATAGCGGCCTTGGCAGCCGATTCCTCGGCGGTCGGCACATAGCGCGGCAGGAAAATCTTGAAGGTGGTACCGACACCGACGGTTGAAACGGGGTAGATGAAGCCTTCGGTCTGCTTGACGATGCCATAAACCGTCGAAAGCCCCAGGCCCGTGCCCTTGCCCAGCTCCTTGGTGGTGAAGAATGGCTCGAAAATCTTGGCGATGACCTCCGGGCTCATGCCGGTGCCCGTGTCCTCGACATCGATCAATACATAGTCCGCCGGCACCATGCCCTCGAACCGCATCCGCGAGGCTTCCGCTTCCGTCACATTCGCCGTGCGAATGGTGATCGAACCCCCACCGGACATGGCGTCGCGGGCATTGACCACCAGGTTGATGATCACCTGTTCGAGCTGCACCACGTCGGCGCGCACCGGCCAGATATTGCGCCCGTGTTCGACCGTGAGATTGTTCTTCTCGCCGATCATGCGCTTGAGCAGCACTGTCAGGTCATCAACGATCAGCGGCAGTTCAAGCACCTGCGGGCGCAGGGTCTGGCGACGGGAGAACGCCAACAGCTGGCGCGTCAGGCCCGCCGCGCGATTGGCGTTCTGCTTGATCTGCATCAGCTCGTTGAACGATGGATCGCCCGGCTTGTGCTTGAGCAGCAGCAGGTCGGAGAAGCCGATGATGGCCGTCAGCAGATTGTTGAAATCATGCGCCACGCCGCCGGCCAGCTGGCCAACCGCCTGCATTTTCTGGCTCTGCGCAAACTGCGCTTCGAGCTTGCGCTGGTCGGTCATGTCCAGGGCGTAGACATTGACCTGCTCGGGCGATCCGGCGCTGACCTCTGAGGCCGAAATGTAAAGGCGAACCGCGTGGTCACCCTCGGCATTGAGCACGGCATCGACCGGCTCAACCTCGGAGCGCTGCGCCGTCGCGTCAGCCAGGGCACGCACCAGCTTGTCGCGGCTGGCCTCGCCGATAAGGTCACGCAATGGCTGCAACTCGAGGCTCTTGTCCTCTTCCGTCCAGTGGAAGATGCGCCCGAACGGCGCATTGGTGCGCACGATCCGCCCCTCGCCATCGAGCGTGGCAATGGCAAATGGCGTGTCGTTGAAAAAGCGCGAGAACCGCACTTCGGCGGCACGCAGCTCTTCCTCGACATCGGGCGCGCTCGAGCGATCGAGCACCAGCGTGCGAGTCTCGCCCAGTTCCCCGTCGGCCAGCCGCGCCGCGCGATGCAGCAGCCGCACGGGCAAGGCCGTTCCATTGCGGCGCACCAGATCGATATCAATGATCTCGGTGCGGATTTCGCCGTCACCCCTGCCCCGCATGAGCAGGGACGCGCCATCCCCGCGCACGATATCGCTGAGCGCCAGCTGGCCGACATTGAACTCGGCAAGGTCATAGCCCAGCCAATCGGCCAGGGTCGAATTGAGATACTGGATATGACCATGCGCATCGGCCGAGAAAAAGCCGGACGGCGAGTGATCGAGATAATCGATGGCGCGCTGCAGGTCGCGGAACGCGGTCTCGTTGTTCTCGCGGTCGCGGGTAATGTCCTCGACCGACCAGGCGACCAGCGGTTTGCGCGCATCTTCGATCTGCGGCAGCGGCCGCACGGTCACGCGATACCAGAACACCCGCCCTGCTTCGACCTGCGAGCCACCCAGCCCGCCCGGCACGCGGACATCTTCAATGGCGCTACGCCCGTCACGCGCGGCACGCGACAACCGATAGATGGCTTCGCCGGCGTCGGCATAGCCGGAGAACAGACGCGGCACGCCAACCGGTACGCCATTGGTCATGGCTCCGGGAAAACTGCCATAGTGATGATTGACGTAAGAAATCTTGCCCTCACGGTCGGCAACCACCGCCCCAAAGGGCAGGCTGTCGACCACGGCGTGGCTCAAGGTCCGCCGTTCTTCGCTGGTGGCAAAGCGGAACAACCCGGCGGCAAGACCAAACAGGAAGAACACTCCGGCCACCGCCAGCACGCCCACAAAGGTCATCACCAGCTCAGGTGAAATGCGATCCCCGAAGAGCGAAAATACGACGGCCACCACGACAAGGACGATGCCCAGCACCACCACGCGCCACAGCCCGGCGCCGCCGCGACCTGCATCCATGACCGGTTCGGGATAGCTGTCCTCGCCGAGCGGCTTCAAGGCCATCGTGTTCTGCTCCAGCGCGCATCTAGACGTCCCGAATCGGGACACACAAGAAGGTCTATCAAATGGACCGCCTGCTTGGGAGGGCGAAGCGGCTTTTCAACATGCAACACTTCAGGCACTCGGCCGCCAGCCGCCCCCCGGCTGCTTGAGCCGCATCACGAAGCCGATGACTTCGGCCACCGCCTTGAAGTGCTCGCCCGGAATGGTTTCGTCGATATCGACAGAAGCGAACAGCGCACGCGCAAGGGGCGGATTTTCGACAATCGGCACGTCGTGCTCGGTCGCCAGGGCACGGATGCGCAGCGCCACCGCGTCGGCGCCCTTGGCGACACATTTCGGCGCGCCCATCGACTTGTCGTATTTGAGCGCCACGGCAAAGTGGGTCGGGTTGGTGATGACCACCGTCGCGTCCGGCACGGCCGCCATCATGCGGCCACGGGCGCGCTCCTGGCGTAACTGACGAATGCGCCCCTTCACATGCGGGTCGCCTTCCATCTGCTTGTACTCTTCGCGCGTCTCCTGCACGGTCATCATCTGCTTCTTCCACCATTTCTGGCGGACATAGAAGAAGTCGGCGGCGGCAATGGCGGTGATCAGCGCGAGCACAGCGCCAAGTATCTTGATGCCGATTTCGTGGAAATCCATGAGGATCATGATCGGGTCGGCCGTCATCATGGTGTCGAGCCGGTCCCGCTCCGGCCAGCAGACCACCACCACGATCACCCCCACCAGCGAGATCTTGATCAGACCCTTGCCGAAATTGACCAGAGCCTCGCTCGAGAACAGGCGCTTGGCGCCGCTGGCAGGAGAAATTTTCGACAGTTTCGGGGTGATCGGATCGACAGACCAGACCATGCGGTGTTGCACCAGATTGGCCAGCACGCCGCAAACCATGAGGACGCCCAGCGGGATCAGCACCGTTCCGATGATGGCAAACGCCAGGCCATTGAAGAAATCGGCAAAGCCGGCGCCCTCAACGTCGAACTGATCGGCATTCATGATGATCAGGCTGAGCGAATTGCCCAATTGGCTGCTGACCCAGGGCGAGAGCATGGCAAAGACCACCGCTGATCCCAGCATCATGAACCAGGCTGTCACCTCCTGGCTCTTGGCCACATCGCCCTTCTTGTGGGCGTCCTCCAGCTTCTTTTGGGAGGGGTCTTCTGTTTTTGAGTCCTGGTCCGGTGCTTCACTCGACATGGGCTAGCCTCGCCACATCGCCAAGTGATTTTCGAACGAGGTGATGTACCACCCCATCATCATCGTCAGCAGGATCGCAAACAGCAGCAGCCCGACAATGATATTGGCGGGCATCAGAATGAAATAGACCTGCAATTGTGGCATCAGGCGCGCCAGGATGCCGGCGCCCAGGTTGAACACCAGACCAAAGACGATAAACGGCGCCGACATTTGCACGCCCACCGAAAAGGCGCCGGACACGGCCCGCACAGCCAGTTGCATCGCATCCTCGAACATCAACGGATCGGTGGGCGAAAACACCATGTAGCTGTCGTAGATCGCCGCCAGCGCCATGTGGTGCAGGTCCGTGGCAAAGATCAGCGTAATGCCGAGGAAGGACAGGAAGCTCGAAAACACCGCCCCTTGCACGCCCGCCTGGGTCGGATCGGCGGCCAGAGCGCCCGACAGACCAGTCTGGAAAGCAACGATAGTGCCCGCGACCGTAGTCGCCATGACGGTAATCCGCACGATGGCGCCGATGATCAGCCCCACGGCCAGTTCATGGAACAGCAGCCCCACCATGCCTGCCAGTTCGGTGGGCATGGCCGGGATGACCCCGTTGAGCAGCGGGAAGACCACCAGGGTGAAGGCCAAGGCGAAGCTCAGGCGCATGCGGACCGGAATGGTCTGCTCGCCCAGTGCCGGCATCAACATGAGCATAGCCGCGATACGGGCAAACAGGATGATATAGGTAAAGGCAGTGGCCGGCAGCCAATCGAGGCTGAGCGTCACCGTCAGCCGCCCACGATGATCATGTCGACCACGCGATCCATGTAACCGGCCATGGTAGCGCCCAGGAACGGCAGCGTGATCAGCATGGTGACAAAGATGGCGATGATCTTGGGCACAAAGACCAGGGTCATTTCCTGGATTTGCGTCAGCGCCTGAAATAGCGCGATGACCACGCCAACGATCAGGCCCACCAGCATCATCGGCATCGAAACGATGATGAGCGTCCAGATGCCCTGGCTGGCAATATCGAGTACTTCCGCGCCGCTCATGGTGATAACCCCAACGATTCGATCAGCAGTCTAGCAGACCGCTGGACCCACCATCACCTCCGGGCCGTCCTCGGGCCCGACCCGAGGACCATTATCAACACCCAATGCGTTGTGGGTGGCCCTCGGGTCAGGCCCGAGGGCGGATCGGAGACGTTCAGAGATCGAAGACTAGATCGGCATCCGCATGATTTCTTCATAGGCGGAGATCACCCGGTCGCGGATGGTGACCATGGACTCGATGGCCATTTCGGTTTCGGACAGCGCCGTCACCATATCGACCACATTGGCCTTGCCGCTGAGCGAGTCGAGCGCCATCTGGTCGGCCGCCTTGCCCTGGTCGACCACACCCTGGACATTCTGCGCCAGAAGATCAGCAAAATTGCCGCCCGCCGAAGGCGCCTTGGCCGTCAGGTCGGCACTGGGCTTGGCGGCCTGGTTGATCAGCCGGCTGGCATTGCCATAGGCGGTGGTGGCAGCGTTGAAGGCGGTATTAATGGCCATGGTGGCGACCTTTCAATTCAATCAGCCGCGCAGGATGTCGAGCGTGCGCCCGAGCATCTGGCGGGTCACGGTGACCACGTTGAGATTGGCTTCGTAGCTGCGCTGGGCTTCGCGCATGTCCACCGTTTCGATGAGCGTGTTGATATTGGGATACTGCACATAGCCGTTCTGGTCGGCGGCCGGATGGCCCGGCTCAAAGCGCGAGGTAAAGTCACTCGTGTCATAGGCAAGCTGCCCGATTTCGACCACGCGACCACCGACATCGGCGTTGAAACTGGACTCGAATGTCGGGATGCGCCGACGATAGGGTTCCTCGCCCGGCGCGGTGCCGGCAGAGTCCACATTGGCGATGTTTTCGGCGATGACGCGCATGCGCGCCGTCTGCGCATGCAGGCCCGTTGCGGCGATGCGGAGCGAGGAATTGAAGTCCATGTGCTACCCCTGAGGCCTTCCTTGTTGGTCGCGCTTCCGAACCGAAAAAGTGCGGTTACTTTTTCTCGAAACGCTCTAGACGTTTTTGCCCAGCGCGACGCGCAGGATGCGGACAGATTTCTGGTAGATGGAGGTCGCCGCCTGATAGTCCATCATATTGGTGGTGACTTTCATCATCTCGTCTTCCAGCGTCACGCCATTGCCTTCCGGCGTAATCTCGAAATTGGCCATGCGCTGAGCGTCGAATGCCCCGCCCTCACCCGAAGAGGCCGAAAAATGCATGGGTTGGGTGACGGCGGTGACAACCGCCGAGGAGCTCATCATCCCCTGGCGGTCGGCAAAGTCGTATTGCTTGAGGTCACGGCCGCGATAGCCGGGCGTTTCGGCATTCGCGACGTTCTCGGCCAGCAGACCCTGACGGGTCTGATGCCAGCGCATCTTGTCGGTCAGGGCCGAAAAGACCGGCATGTCCATAAGGCCCATGGGCCGAACTCCGCAACATCTGCAATTGGGCAATTCTTGCCGGGTGAATGGTTAATCAAGCGTTAACCTCACCCTCGCACACCCCTGTTTGGGGTTGCATTTTGCAGATTTGACCTTGCACTAGGCAGGAAGTGCCGATGTGTGTCGCCCTGCGACTATTGCCGCGTCTGGAATCGCGCTATGGCCTTAGCCTCGCGGAATACTCTTGGAGACCTTGCCCGTGCAATTCATAACCGGCCTGTTCGGCGGCAGTGGCAACACCATCCTCACCATGATCTTCGCACTCGGCGTTGTGCTGGTGCTGATCGTTCTTGCGGTATGGCTGCTCAAGCTGGTGTCCAATGTGTCGGGCAATGCCGCACGGGGACGCAATCGGCGTCTGTCGGTGGTCGACACCCTCGCGATCGACCAGAAGCGCCAATTGATCATCGTGCGCCGGGACGATGTCGAACACCTCATCCTCACCGGCGGCCCCCAGGATGTGGTGGTCGAATCCGGTATTCCGGTTGTTGAGGCCGCGCCCGCCGCGCCGCAACGCCGCGCCCTGCCCAAGCTTGGCGCCCTCAAGCCCGCAGCGGCAAATCCCGCGCCGCCGGTCGCCGAACCTGTTGCGGAGCCGGCGCACGACAGCGCGCCCCCTGCCCCGCCTGAGGTTGCCACGCGCCGCGTTACCCGCTCGCTGCGCCACACCGGGCTGTTGCGCCCCGTCAGCGTCCAGGACCCCACAGTGACGGGGCAAAACCCGGACATTTCGGTCGGGAGCCCTGCCGACTCAGCTAAAGAGGACGAGAACCACAAGGCGAGCGAAGGCGAAGCGCTTGAGCACGAAACAGGCGATCCTGCCAACCGATCCTGATCCGGCGCGCAAACCGCGCTGGAAACGTGCCCTGCCGTACCTGGTCGCCGCCGGTCTGCTGATAGCCCTGACCGGGCGGGTCTATGCCCAGGATCTCTCAATCGACTTTGGCGACGACACCACCCTGACCGAGCGTGCCATCCAGCTCATCGGGCTGATCACGCTGCTCTCGTTGGCGCCGTCGATCCTGGTGATGGTGACGAGCTTCACCCGCATTGTGGTGGTGCTCTCGCTGCTGCGCACCGCCATTGGCCTCCAGACCGCGCCGCCGAACACCGTCATGGTCTCGCTCGCCTTGTTCCTGACGCTGTTCATCATGCAGCCCACCCTGCAGCAGAGCTATGATCTGGGCATCGCGCCGCTAATGGCCGGGGAGATCGAATTCGCCGAGGCCTTCGATGCCGGCGCTGCGCCGATCCACGAATTCATGCGGGCCAATGTGCGCGACCGTGACCTTGAGCTGTTCTACGACCTCACCGAGGCCGAACCGCCCGCCGAACCGGAAGCCATCGAACTGCAACTGCTGGTCCCCGCCTTCATGATCTCCGAACTCCGCCGGGCCTTCGAGATCGGCTTCCTGCTGTTTCTGCCCTTTGTGGTCATCGATATGGTTGTGGCTTCGGTGCTGATGAGCATGGGCATGATGATGCTCCCGCCGGTCGTCATCTCCCTGCCCTTCAAGCTGATCTTCTTCGTGCTGGTCGACGGCTGGTATCTGGTGGCCGGCTCGCTGGTCCGAAGTTTTACCAGCTAGAGCGACGCCACGCCGCCGTTTTCCTTGCTCGGGTTAAGTGGCGTCAGTGCACCCTCGCCCGAGTAGGTTTCCCGATACGATGCGAGGAAGGCCGACAGGCTGTCCACGGCGGCTACTTCGGAGGCGACCCGCTTGAACTCCAGGCTCGTCGCCTGGATGGGGCCGGTGACATAGTCAAACATCGGCCACTCGGGCGAATCCACCATCTGCTCGCCAAATTTGGCCCGCAGCCGCGACAGGCCGAAATCGTCACTGGCGAGCACATAGCCCACAGCGGCTTTCACCAGGCTCATGCGGGCCACAATGTTCAGCGGCTTGCCGGCCGGCTCATTGCTGTAGATGGCCTCGATCATTTCCCCGGCCTGGCTATAGCGCCTAGCCTTCCAATGCGCGTCGATCCGCAGCAGCTCCACATCCTTGCCGTCCATATTGCTGACCAGGTCGAGCGCCAGCTGGTCCCGGCCGCCATCGATCATGGCGCGCGCCTCCAGAATGCGGCGTTGACGCTGAAGCGATTCCGGCAGGCCGGGCAATTGCGTGTCGTTGAGGACCCGGATCGCGTCCTGCGGCTTGCGGTCGGCCAGGTAGATCACCGCCAGATCGGACGCAATCTGCGTGCGCGCCACGCCGCGCAGGCGATTATCAAGCTGGTACTGCAAAAGCTCGGCCGCCTGCGGCAGCAGGTCCACGCGCACCAGCCGCCGCGCCAGATTGCGGATCATTTCATCACCACGGGCGCCCGGCGGGGTCAGGTGCTGGAAATCATAATAGATCGCCATGGCTTCCACGGCACCGATGGAGTCGGCAACACCATTGAGATAGAGGTCCGCGAACATCGACTGCGCCTGGTCACGCAGCACGTTGACCGAGGGGCTGTCGGGATAACTGGCGACGGCGGCCTTCACCGTCTCGAAGCCGAGCCGATAATCGCCATTGCGGAAATAGAGCTGCGCCAAGAGCGTCTGCATGTCTGCTTCGAGGGCGTCGCCGCGCCACAGCAATGTCTCGGCCGACAAAGTCTGGGTACCCTTGGCCAGATCGAGCCGGCCTTCCTGGTCGAGCAGCAGTAGCGTGCGATAGACCGCTTCGGCCCGCGTGGGGCGGACTTCCGAGGCGATCACCTGGCCGTAGGTGTCCAGCGCTTCCTGGTTGCGTCCCTCGGCCTCATCGATACGGCCCGCCAGCAAATGGTGCAGCGACGCGTCTTCGGCACTGATGCTGGCAAAGTCGATGGCGTCCAGCATGTTTTGCGCCAGGCTCGGATCTCCCGCCTCGACGGCGGCCCGTGCAGCTGCCAGCCGGAACCGGTTGCGCGCCCATTCGGGATAGCTGTCGGCAATGGCGCGCGCTTCCAGCGCATCAAAGCGGGCGCCGCGATAGTCGTGCGTTTCGGCACGGGCGATGGTGCGCCAGAACAGTGCATCCACTTCCTGGTCCAGCGAGGCGGCGTTGAGCATGTGCAGGGCGTCGCGCGGGCGACCGGCCAACACATTGGCAATGGCCGAGGTGGTGCGAATTTCCCTGGTCAGGTCAACGGCCTTGAGCTCGTCGGTCAAGACGTTGAGAACCCCGATGGCCTCCAGCGCGAAGCGGTTGCCCACCAGATACTGGGCCAGCCGCAGCCGGGCGATGTCCCGGTCGCGCCCTTCGCCGGCCGCCGCCGCCTGCTCAAGTTGATCGCGCGTTTCGATAAAGGCCGTTGGGCTCCGTTCTTCCAGCGAGCCAAGATCGAGGTAGCCGGACCGGGCCGCTTCCTGCGCTTCCGAACCGGTGTTGCGCAGCGAGTCGATGGCCGAAACAGTGAGACCGCCAGTTGTCGAAATCACCGCCTGCGGGCTTTCGATGGCAACGTCGAGATTGGCCGACTTGGGCTGCACGACCAGGCCATGCACACTGCGCAGCGCGGCGAAGTCCACATAGTCCAGCGTCCGCGTCAGTCCCCGCGCGGGCGGGAAAGCGGTGACCACCTTGAGCACGTCCCCCACCAGCGGATCACGGAATTCGTGCACCCGGCCGGGCCGAACGATATCGGCAACCATTTCAAAGGAGCCCTCGATGTCGCGCCGGCGCGACAACACCATCGGCTCGGTGGGGCTCAGCATCATGTCGCCCAGCGACAGTACCCATGCCATGCCCTCAGACCCAAGGGTCGCCAGACGATCCTGCGACAGATCGAGCCGCACCACCTGGGTGTCGCCCGAGGAGACAACCGCAAATTCCTGGGCGACGCTGTCAAGGGCGCTCGAATCGGTTGGCGCCTCGATGCCGCTCACGGTGTCAAAGATCATCCAGACCGTGTCGCCACGCCGGAACACGGCAGCGGGAGTATCCTGATCGAATGGAAACACCAGTCTGACGGTATTGCCCAGAACGCTGACGAAGGGCCTGACGGTTTCGGATGCGACGGCCTGCAAGGCGGCAATTTGAGGCGCTTCGGCGGCATCTGCTTCGGCCCGGGCCGCGGCGGCAAGCTCCTCGGCCTCGGTTTCCAGATCAGCCCGTGACAGCGCCGGCAGTTCCTGGCCGGCGATATCGATGTCGAGCACATATTGCGACGGCGAAATCGCGAAGAACCGCGGGGTGACGCCTTCGGCAAAAATGAAGGACGCGGCTGCGCCATCGGCGGACGATCCCGATTGGGCGGACACCAGTTCAGCCGGCAAATTCGAGACAAGCGCGCTCAGGTCCATATCGACCGGCCATTCGAAGGTGGCAGCGCCCAGTTCGCCCTTCTGGCTGAACTCGCCGACGGTGGGCACCGACCAGTCGAACTGCAGGCGCAGGAACGTGGCGTTGCGCCCCACGCGCACATCAACCTTGGGCTCCAGCTCGGCGACCATGCGCGCCTTGCGGTCACGCTCAGCCTTGATGGCTGTAACGCGTGCCCGTTCGGCGAGCTCGTCGATGATATCCTGCGGCAGGGCCGGCGGCATGCCCTGCCAGCTCGGCGGCAGCAGGTCGATGAACAACTTTTCGCCTGCCTCGATCCGGTTGAAGTTGAAGCCGCTCTTGAGGCCCAGCCGCAATCCACGACCGTCCGGGTCCTGTCGCGCAATCGAGAGGTAGTTCGGCATCGTCACAAGGACATCGGGCAGCACGATCTCGACCGGCGCCTCGAATTCTACCGAGAGCACGCCGTTTTCGATGCGGAAATCATAGGGCGGGAGGTCGTCAAGGGACGGAAAGCTCAGGATCAACCGGCCGTAGCCGTCTTCCTCGGTGGCGAAGAGCTGCCCCTGGTCCTGGGCAATAGCAGGCGATGCAACGGCCAATATACTGGCCATTGCCGTTGCGAGGAGGACATGAACTGCCCGCCTCCAGCCTGACATGTTTGCGGTCTTCACCGGCTTCTGCCCGCCCGACGCATCATTCGGCGCATGGGGGACGGGGAACTTCCCGAAGTCCTCAATACGCGAGGGTTACAACACTTCCTGACCCCGCCGCCTTCTGGACGAACGCGGATCATCTGGAAGCAACCCTAGCGTCGGGCAACTTAACACCCCCCTAAGGGGACATCTGGCAATTATCTATTGTCCAACGATCTGCGGCAAGGACGCGAGATCCTCGGGGGCCATCTGGTCGAGCGGATCAGTGCTGGCCGAGGCCATGCGCACGGTCAACTCCTGCGCCCGCATGGTGTCCATTTCGGCCAGGATTGGCGCCATCTTGCGCGGGCTCATCATCTTGGCGACGCGCAGCAGCACCTCGATATCAAGCGCATTGAAGATATTGGCCGCGTCCTTGGGCTTCATGGTTTCATACATGGCCACGATCCCGGCAAACTGGCCCTCCTCCATCTCCTTGCGCTGCTCGACCAGCGAGGCGATTTGATCTTCGATGGCCTGCAACGTCTGCTGACGTTCGTCGATCCGCTTTTCGGCAGCCTCCACCAAAGAGGCACGCATGGCCAGTTCCTGCTCGTAAGTATTGAGCTCTGTCCGCCGGGCCGAAAGGCGCTCCAACAGGGCCTGTTCCGTCAGGGTGGAGTCGCCTGCACCGAGGGGATCGGCGCCTTCCGGCGTCAGCACCAGCGGCCTTGCATCAGCAAGCGGCGGACATTCGGCGGGAATGACCATCAACTGGCCCTGGCTGGTATCGGCCTCGCCTTCTTCGTCAACCGGACGCGGATCGCAGGCATTGGCATCGGCAATAGCGTTACCGGCCGGCTCCTCGTGTCCGGCGCCGGCCTCGGCTTCAGCCTCGGTCCCGGGTTCGCCTTCGGCGGGCGCGCCGTGTTCGGCAGCTGGCGCGCCATGCCCGGCCGCTTCTGCCTCTTCTCCCAAGGTCGGCGTGCCATCACTCATGGTCGGCGCGGCATCTTCCAGTGTCGGTTCATTGGGCAGCGTGACAGTCTCGCCCGGCGCTGCGCCACCACCGTGACCAGAGCCGCCGCCAGCGGCCTGGGCAATGCCAACCCCCGAAAGGACATAGCCGCCATTGGTCACGAGGCCGAGGGTCTTGAGGACCAGCAGAGCCGCAACGGCGAGAATGACAACCGGGAGCAGGCGAATATTGGTCACGCAGCGGCTCCGCGGCTACGCACGCGCTCAGACAATTGGGCCAGAGCGTTCTGCACCTTGTTGTTAGGCGCCTCGACCGGCTCGATGGCCTGGCTATGGCGAGCAACGCTGGTGATCTTGGCGATCCGCTCCATCAGAACGGTGCCGGCGGTAACGTGATTGGCCAGTTCAATGCCGAAGCGCTCTGCTTCCTCAAGACGCGCCGTCAGCGACAGGTCGGCCTCGACAGCGGTGGACTTGAGTTCCTTGATCGCCTGATTGGCAAGATTGGTCGCACTGACCAGGTCGGCCACCATTTGCCGCATCACGTCCTTGTCCTGATGCAGGCGCTTCAGGCGCTGGTTCAGAAGGACGCAATAGCCGATCGTCAAGGCCAGCAGAATGGCGACAGCGCCTTCCACGAATAGTCCAAGTGGCAGCCCGAACATCATCGTCCTTCCATCTTCTCGTCGATTGCCTCAAAGGCCGCCATGGTGACCTTGGGTGGATTGAGCGGGTTGGTCACCCGCACTGAAACATGATTGCCGATATGGCCCATGATGGCCTCTGTCAGCTCGACATCGCCGCAGCGGAGGCGCACCGGGTCGCTAGGACCACGCTCGAACATCAGCGTCTGTCCCGGCTTCAAGTTGAGGAGACGTGACAGCGGCAATTCCTGCTCGTGCAGCACGGCCTCGACCTCGACATCGGCCTGGAAAATTTCGGTTGCCAGATGGCCTTCCCAGATCGGGTCGCGGCCAAACTTTTCACCCATGAACATCTGCAGCAGCTGTTCGCGGATCGGCTCGATGGTCGCATAGGGCAGCAGGATTTCGATCTTGCCACCGCGATCATCCATTTCGATGCGCAGTTCGATCAGGATGGCCGCATTGCCCGGGCGGGAAATGGCGGCAAAGCGCGGGTTGGTCTCCATGCGCTCGAGCTTGAAGTTGATCTGCGTCACGGGCTCGAAGGCGCGATGCGTATCCTCGAGAATGATCTCGATCATCTTGCGCGCCAGCGCCATTTCGATGGTCGTGTAAGGACGCCCCTCGACACGGATATTGCCGCCGATACGGCGCCCGCCGAGCAACACGTCGATCATCGAATAGATCAGATTGGAATCGACCGTAAGGAGCCCGTAATTTTCCCATTCCTCGGCCTTGATGACCGAAAGAATAGCCGGCAGCGGAATAGAATTGAGATAATCGCCGAAGCGGACCGAGGAAATGGAATCCATGGTCACTTCGACATTGTCGCTGGTAAAATTGCGCAGCGAAGTCGTCGCCAGCCGCACCAGGCGGTCGAAGACGATCTCGAGCATCGGCAGACGTTCGTAGCTGACCAGCGCCGAGTTGATCAGCGCCTGCACGCCCGTAAGCTCGACATTGCTGCCCGCACTGGCATCAAAGCCGAGCAGGCTATCGATCTCGTCCTGGTTGAGAACGCGGTCAGCACCGCCCTCGCCGTCGCCGTCACCACCTTCGAGCATCGCCGCCCATTCGGCGGCCGCAGCGGCATTGCGCTCGTCTTCGGACATTTCGCTTTCGTCGACTTCCGCTGGCGCCTCAGCACTTGCAGTGCCGAGATCTTCCAGCCCCCAGTCGTCGCTCAGCTTGTCCTGATCGCTTGGCCCGGCCATTACTGCACCAGAATTTCCTTGAAGAGCACGCTCTCCACATGGGCCGGATAGATCGCCAGGTTCACCCGGCGCAGCAGTTCTTCCTTCAGCCGATAGATGCCGGCCGAACCCTCAAGGTCGCTTTTGCGCAATTCGCGCAGGTAGACCTGGAAGGCGTCGATGACCTTGGCCAGCCGCGGCTGGATTTCAGTCATCATGTGTTCATCTGCGACCTCCAGGGCGATGGTCAGCTTCATGAACGACGCCGCTTCGTCGTCCGTATTGAGGTTCACCATCATGGGTGGCAGGTTGAAAATGAAGGTATCATGCGCCGCGCCAGCCTCGGTGCTGCCATGCGCATCAGTCGCCTCAGCCTCGCCGCCGCCCGATGACGACAGGAAAAAGAAGAGCCCAACGCCCGCAATCAGCAGGACCGCAACGGCCGCACCAATGATGATGAAGAGCTTCGGGATGCCCTTTTTGGCCGGTGCTTCTGTGCCAGCTTCTGCTTCCGCAGCCATATAAAGGCCCTACCAAACGCCTGCATTTCCGGTCGATTCCGGCTTGTGGACCAGCTAAGGCCCAGTTGGTTAATGAATGGTTACGAAGCGCCCTGAAGCGGCAGATTTTGCCGGGTAGATTTTGCCGATTGCACAAACAAGGTCTGCCGGTTGTGAACCAGGACGTTTCACTAAGTTATTGATTTTATTAAAATTGTCGCTCTGGCACGGTTACTGCAAGGTAAATGTGCGAGGCGACCAGCTTGGGGAAGCAGATCGTCTCGGGGACTTAACCGGGGAACGTCATGATCGAGAACGCGCAACTCATCGGCCTCAGTCGGCAGATCGCGCTGCAGCGCCAGCTGGATGTGGTGGCCAACAATATCGCCAACCTCAACACCACTGGTTTCAAGGCAGAGCAGGTCCTGTTCGAGGAATATGTGATGCCGCTCGCTCGCGACAATGACTTCCCCACGCTCGACCAGCCACTCTCCTATGTGCAGGACTGGGCCACGATCCACGACCTCTCCGGTGGCGCCGTCGTCCAGACCGGCAACGAGCTCGATGTGGCGCTTAACGGCGAAGGCTTCTTCGCCGTCCAGACCGCCGGTGGCGAGCGCTGGACCAAAGCCGGCTCCTTTCAGCTCAACAACCAGGGCACTCTGGTAGATCTCTCCGGCAACCCGGTGCTCGGCACCGGCGGCCCGATCCAGTTTGCCCCCGAAGAAGTCGGCATCACCATCGCAACCGACGGCACGGTGTCATCCAGCCAGGGCCCCAAGGGCCAGCTCCGCATTGTCGAATTTGCAAATGCCCAGGGTCTGGTGCGCGAAGGCGCCAACCTGTTCTCGGGTGGCGAACCGCAGATCAATGCCAACACCCGCGTCATGCAGGGCCATATCGAACGCTCGAACGTCTCGGGCGTCACAGAAATGGCCGAACTGATCAAAGTGCAGCGGGCCTACGAATCCGCCGCCTCCCTTGCCCAGAAGCAGGATGAACTGCGCCGCACGGCCATCCAGCGTCTCGGCGACGCCAACGCCTGAACCTGAGGACCAAACGCCATGAAAGCTCTCTATATCGCATCGACCGGCATGGGCGCCCAGGAACGCAATGTCGAAGTCATTTCCAACAACATCGCGAACATGCGCACCACCGGCTACAAGCGGCAGCGTGCGGAATTCCAGGATCTGCTCTACCAGCAGATCACACGGGCCGGATCGCAGACCTCCGACCAGGGCACCATGGTACCGGCCGGCCTCGAGATCGGTTCGGGCGTGCGCACTGTTGCCACCCCGCGCGTCATGAGCCAGGGCTCGGTCAACCTGACCGAAGGTGAGCTGGACGTCGCCATCCGCGGTGAAGGCTTCTTCATGATCGGCCTGCCCGATGGCCGCACCGCCTACACCCGCGACGGCTCCTTCGAGCGCGACGCCGAGGGCACGCTGGTCACTTCGACCGGCTATCCGGTCGATCCGGGCATTACCATTCCCGGCGACGCCCGCGGCGTATCTATTTCGCCCGATGGTACGGTTGAAGCCTTCATCGGCACGGACACCAATCCCACCCAGCTCGGCCAGCTGCAGCTGGCGCGTTTCGTCAACAAGTCCGGCCTCGAGTCCATGGGCGACAACCTGTTCCTCGAAACTGCCGCCAGCGGCAACGCCCAGGTCAGCGTGCCCAATGCCGACGGCGCCGGCGACCTGCTGCAGAACTACCTCGAAATGGCCAATGTGAACTCGGTGACTGAAATCGCCGACCTGATCGCTGCCCAGCGCGCCTACGAGATGAACGCCCGCGTCATCTCCGGTGCTGATCAGATGATGCAGGCCACCAGCCAGCTGAGCTGAGGAGACTGATGATGAACACCCTCCGTACCTTTGTCTTCACTCTCGCAACGACCCTTCTGAGCGGCGCTGCACTGGCCGCGCCCGTCCTGCGGGCCGACATCATGGTCAGCGCTCCGGTTGTCACGGTCGGCGACATGTTCGAAGACGCCGGCGTATTGGCCGAGCAGCCGCTGTTCCGCTCACCGCTGCCCGGAACCACTGGCAATGTGGAACTTTCTGCCGTCCGTTCCGCCACCGCCCGCATTGGCCTCACCCGCTTTGAGGAAAACGGTTTGGCGCAGGTCCGCGTTTCCCGAGCCGCCATGACGGTCGATCATGACCTCCTCGCCGAACTAATCGCCGAAGACCTGCGCGGTCGCGGTATCCTGGGCCAGGGCATGAGCGCCAATATGCTGTTCGCAACGCCCATCGATGCGATCAATGTCGCCACCAGTGAGGTCCCAGCCCGCCTCGACAGCCTCCGCTACCTGCCGGGCAATGGCACCTTTGCCGCACGGTTCCAGCTTGCCGGGATCGCAGCGCCGCTCGACATTTCGGGCACAATCGAGATCAGCATCGAAGCCCCGCACCTGATTGCCGGACTTCCCGCGGGCACAGTTCTGCGGCCCGACCATATCGTCATGCGCCCGCTTCCCATTCAGCAGGCCGACGCCCAGGGCGTGGCTTCATTGGACCAGCTGGTAGGCATGGCGCTTAACCGCCAGAGCCGCGATGGCATGCTGCTGCGGGCCGCCGATGTCAGCCAGCCGCTGGCCGTAGCCAAGAATGACCTCGTCACCATCTACTACCGTGAGGGCCCGATGACCCTGACGGTCAAGGGACAGGCCGTGACCAGCGCTGCAACTGGAGCGCCAATGCAGGTCCTCAACCTCATTTCCCGGCGCGTCATCAGCGCCACCGTTATCGCGCCGGGCGCCGTGGAAGTTACCTCCACGCCCGTCACGCTCGCCGGCCTCTAACTCGGGACAGATGAAAATGAACATCGCCAAGATCGCCACCATCCTGACCCTCACCGCAGCCCTGGGCGCCTGCAGCACCATGGATCGCCTCGCCAATGTCGGCCAGGCCCCGGCCCTCACCGCCATCGCCGATCCGACCACCACGGCGGGCTACCAGCCGGTGCGCATGCCCATGCCCGAGCCGATTGCCGACACCTATCAGGCCAATTCGCTCTACCGCACCTCGGCCAAGGGCTTTTTCAAGGATGAGCGCGCCCATCGCGTCGGCGACATTCTGACGGTCATGGTCATCATCGACGACAGCGCCCAGATCAATAATCAGACCCAGCGCACGCGCAATTCCACCAATAGCGCGGGCATGGGTGGTCTCTTCGGGGCGGTCTTCTCCAATGCCACCGACGCGGCAGAACTCAATGTCGACCCGCAGGCAGTCATCGACTTCAGCTCAGGCATCAAGGACGCGGGCAACGGCTCGGTGAACCGCAGCGAGGCGCTGGAAACATCGGTTGCTGCCGTCGTCACCCAGGTCCTGCCCAATGGCAACCTTGTCATCGAAGGCCGCCAGGAAGTGCGCGTGAACTTCGAAGTACGTGACCTCATCGTTGCCGGTATCGTCCGCCCATCGGACATCCAGGCCAATAACACCATCCCCTCGACCAAGATCGCCGAGGCCCGCATTTCCTACGGTGGTCGCGGCCAGATCACCGATGTGCAGCAGCCTCGCTACGGCCAACAGGCCATGGATGCCATCCTGCCCTTCTAGCCGAACAATTTCCCTCCGGCGGCGCACCTATCCCCATAGGCGCCGCCGCTCTCCCCGGCCGTCCCAGAATGGTGCGGCACGGTCCTGGCGGCAGAAGCCCCGGACCTTCTGCAAGGGGCTTCTGCTGTCCCAGGCCTGAAGCCCCAACCCCACGAGGCGCAGCTCCCCCAGCTGCGCCTCTCCCCATTTTGAGAAGATGATCGAGGTCTTGGCACTCTTGCCCTCCACGTAGAGCTGTGGAACACCTCGGGCTCACTTTCGGAGCCCGCCATGTCTTTTCAGAAACTCGATGAACTCGGTCGCAAGCTGGAGTCCCTCGAACACGCACTGTCCATCCTGGGTGCCGACGAAGCCACCCACATGGCCGTTGGCGGTGGCGAGAAGCGGGCCGAGGCCATGTCCAATCTGGCCGGCATGTATCACGCCCAGGCAACGGCGCCTCACATCGCCGACTGGATCGACGCGGCGCGAAACGAAGACTTGAGTCCCGACCAGACGCTGGCGCTTGTCGAATTCGAGCGCAGCTATGTCAACGCCACCTGCCTGCCGACCGAATTCGTCGAACGCCGCACCGCTGCGACGATGCGCTCCGAACAGCTTTGGCGCGAACTGCGGGCCAAGGGCGATTGGGATAGCTTCCTGCCCGCGCTTGAAGGCGTGGTGTCGCTGGTGCGCGAAGAGGCCGCGCTGCGCTCTGCAGCAACGGGGCTCGCCCCTTATGACGCCTTGATGGATCAATATGATCCCGGCAACCGTACTGCCGACATCGACGGCGTATTTGCCGATTTGAAGCGCTTTCTCAAGGACTTCGTTCCCACTGCACTTTCGGTGCAGGAGCAAAAGCTGGCCCGGCGCCCCCGCAAATCTCTCAATGCCCCCTTCCCCATCGAAAAGCAGCGCGAACTGGGCCTCGCCGCCATGCGCGCTGTCGGCTTTGATTTCACTCATGGCTCGCTGGCTGTATCGCACCACCCATTCTGTGGCGGCGTCCCGAGCGATGTACGCATGACCACGCGCTATCGCACCGACGAATTCCTGTCCTCGCTCATGGGCGTGCTGCACGAAACCGGCCACGCGCTTTACGAACAGGGCCTGCCCAAGGATTGGTCGCATTGGCCGCTGGGCAAGGCGCGCGGCATGGGCATGCATGAAAGCCAGAGCCTGTTCGTCGAAATGCAGCTCGCCCGCAGCCCTGAATTCTGGGAGTTCATGCTCCCGCTCGTGCATCAGCACCTGGGCGATCAGGCCATTGCCGGCTGGGACATCGACGATGTACTCAACGAGGTCAATTTCGTCGAACGCGGGTATATCCGCGTCGACGCGGATGAGGTGACCTATCCGCTCCACGTCATCCTGCGCTACGAGTTGGAGCAGGACCTGGTTTCGGGCAAGCTGGAAGCGAGCCAGATCCCCGAGGCCTGGGACGCCAAAATGGTCGAATATCTAGGCATTTCGACCATCAACGACCCCAAGGACGGCCCGATGCAGGACGTTCACTGGCCCGGCGGCGCCTTCGGCTACTTCCCAAGCTATACGCTGGGGGCAATGATCGCCGCCCAGCTCGCCACGGCCATGGAGAAGGACCTGCCCGACATGCGTTCGCAGATGCGCAGCGGCGATTTTGGCGCCATCAACAAGTGGCGCGCCGATAAGGTGTGGTCCGAGGCCTCACGCTATTCCACCCCGGACCTCATCACCCGCGCTACTGGCGAACCACTCAACGCCGATCATTTCAAGGCGCATCTCAAGCGGCGCTACGGCGGATAATTCCCTTTAATTTCCAGGAAGTTGTAGAGAGCGACGGAATCATTTCCGTCGCTCTTTTGCTAGATGAACCCGATCTGAACCTTCACTTCAGGCACGGTTCCAAATCACCTCCCTAAAACAGTCTCCATCAACGACGCGGTCGGAGGGACCGCAGCAAACCCAAGGAGACATCAAAATGATCCGCAAGCTTCTCATCACCGCCCTGACCGCCACTGCCATCATCGGCGCCGCTGCGCCCGCCATGGCCAACAACCTGTTCATCGAACAATATGGTTTCGGCAATGCCGTTGGCGGCAGCCAGGCTGGCTGGAACAACACCTTCGGCGCCTACCAGAATGGCAATTGGAACACCGGCGTTTCCAATCAGAACGGCGGCAACAACACCTCCGCCATCGGCCAGGACGGCAACAATAACTATGGCGATGTCTGGCAGGACGGCTGGAATAACCAGGCCGGCGTGGGCCAGTTCGGCGACAACCACAACGCCATCCTGACCCAGGACGGCAATGGCAATGTCGCCGCCGGCGTGCAGGTGGGCAATGGATGCAATGCCAATCTGGTCCAGCACGGCTCCAACAACGTCAGCGCCTTCGTTCAGGTCTGCCCGTAACACCAACGTTTTCGGGGTCGGTTCAATGCCGGCCCCTTCCCCATTTTAACAGGAGGCCAGAATGGTTTACTCCAGTTTTCGTATCGGCATTATCGCCCTCGGTGCCCTGGCAATTGCGGGCGTGGCGGCCCAGGCCGGCAGCAATGGTACCGCCGGTGTCCTCGATTGCGGCATCAGCACCAAGACCGAGCGCGGCATGATGAGCGTTGAGGGCGTTCTGACGAGCCCAGTGGCCATGAGCGGCGATTATCGTTTCTCGCTTCGGAGCCAAAGCACCGGTGGCTCTAGCAATATCAGCCAGGGCGGGCAGTTCACGGTGGCGCCCGGAACCGCCGTTTCTCTGGGCAAAGTCCTCGTCAACGCCGGCTCTTCCATCGATGTGGATTTCACCATCGCCAGCGACGGACAGCAGTTCAATTGCTCTGGACCGCTGACCGCGCACACCTGACAACACCCGAAACCTTCCCAACTGCCCCGCTTCGGCGGGGCTTTTTTTTGGACCGGGCCTCGCCCAGGACCACGCCCAGGACGACGCCCATGAACACATTCTGAACGCGCCGCTCCAAATGGGTTCAGGGCACCGATTCTAGGGTCATCTCAAGCGCTGGAGAGACCAGCACAGGGACCGCAAATCACATTGGGAGACTTCAGATGACCACCCGCTTCACCAAGACCATCGCCGCCGCTTTCACTGCCGCCCTGATCGGCATTTCCGCCAGCCCCGCGATGGCCGGTGGCCAGATCGCCATCGGCTTCAGCCCCACCGACCCGGATCAGGCCCAGGCGCTGGGCATGGGATTGCAGATGTTCTCGCTGATGCAAGGCCTGTCCAGCACCGGCGCCAATGCCTACCAAAATGGTTCGGGCAATTCGGCCGGCATCAACCAGAATGGCTCTGGCAATCATGGCCTCATCTGGCAGGAAGGCGACGGCCACAACGGCACCATCAGCCAGAGCGGCAACAACAACAGCTGCGGCCTGTTCCAGTTTGGCGAGGCCACCGATGCACAATGCATGCAGAACGGCGACAACCAGTCCGGTATCACCACGGTCTTCGGCTTCTGATTTCACACCAGATCACCAGGAAAGACGGGGCCTTCGGGTCCCGTCTTTGCTTTTTCGTCCGGGCGCGCGAAAATGAAGAAGAAAAAATGTCGAAGCTCCCGACAACCACTCGTCGGCTCGACAGGAAGGCAATTCCGCCTTCGCGTTTGAGGAGAGAGAAAATGCGTGTCGTCGTATTCGTAAAAGCCACCGCTGACAGCGAACAGGGCATCATGCCCACCACCGAAATGCTCGAGGCCATGGGCAAGTACAATGAGGAATTGATCAATGCCGGCATCATGCTGGGCGGCGATGGTCTGAAGGCCACCAAATTTGCCAAGCGGGTGCATTTCAGCGGCTCCAACCGCTCCGTCATCGACGGGCCCTTTGCCGAGACCAAGGAAATGGTCGCCGGCTTCTGGATCTGGGAAGTACGCGACATGGACGAGGCCGTCGAATGGGTCAAGCGTTGCCCCAACCCGATGCTCACCGACAGTGATATCGACATTCGTCCGATTATCGACATGGCCGAATTTGCCAGCGAGATGACGCCGGAAATTCAGGCGCTGCACGACCGTAACCTGGAACGCTCACAGAGCCGCTGAACGCCTTGGCGCCAACAAAAAAGCCCGCAGCGATGCGGGCTTTTTCAGTTTTTGTCGGCAATAGGCCTATTCGTCGCGATAGACTTTTTCGCGGCGCTCGTGCAATTCCTGGGCTTCAAGGCTCAGGGTTGCCGTGGGGCGCGCATCGAGCCGCGCCAGACCAATAGGATCGCCCGTTTCTTCGCAATAACCGTAGGTGCCATCGTCAATGCGCTTGAGCGCAGAATCAATCTTGGCAATCAGCTTGCGCTGGCGATCGCGTGTTCTCAGCTCAAGTGACCGATCACTTTCGGAACTCGCCCGATCCGCCATGTCGGGATGGTTCTGGCTCTCTTCCTGAAGGGCCTCGAGAGTCAGGCGGCTTTCGCGCAAGATCTCGTCCTTCCAAGCATGAAGCTTGTTCCGGAAATACTCCCGCTGCCGCGGGTTCATGAACGGCTCGTCCTCGCTGGGTCGATAATCCGTAAGTTCAACCGAAGACATCAGCAGACTCAACTCCAATGCGCCCTTGGCGGCCTATATATGCGTCCGACCCGCCGCGGGCAAGCAAACAAGTTACCACTCGTTAACGCAGGAAATCCCTGCGCATCAGCGCCATAGCGCGCAACTGACAACATCTTGATGACGAACGCGTTTTTGGGGGCGCATCAAAGCTGGGGAAAGCGCCCGAGCTTGGCCAGTTCAACCCGCACACGCAGCTCGATGTCATCGATGACGGCATCGAGCCCCGGCTCGACGCGCTCGCGCAGAGCCCCAAGTTGGCCGACCATGGCTTCGAGGCGTTCGGGCGCCGTTCGTCCGACCAGAAGATCGGCCTTCATCTCCTCAAGCAAATCGAGCAGACGACTGCCGCGCTTGACCGCCTTGCGGCGGCTCTCGGTGAAGTCCCCGACCGCCTGCAGCGCCAAAATGGCGTCAAGGCCCGCCGCAGGAGCAACGGGCGCCGTGCTGCTGACCCGTGCCGCGCCCTGCTCGCCAATGGGCACGAAGGCTGGACCACTGCCGGCTTTGCCGGCGGCGCTCCTGCCAGCGACACCGCTGGATCGATTGGTGGCGTCTATGCGCAAGGGTGCTGACTCACTTGAGGCTCTGCAATGTCGGCAAATTCTGCCCACCGGAGTTAACAGAGCCTTAACGCGCCCGGCAAGAATTGCAGCCCACACCCAATTTGATCCAAGCCAAACCCAGCACACAAGGAAAAAGCGGTTCAAAATCAGCAAGATAGAGGAAGTACAGAGAACTGGCACACTTCTGGCATTGAGTGATGCGAAGGCCGCGCCATGGGGATGGAGCGGCATCATTCGGGGATGAATGCCAATGCGCCTGTTTCGCACCATCGCAGCCACACTCCTGAGCGTCGCGCTGACCATGGCGCCGCTCACGCCCGTCCATGCCGCGCCTGCGCGCATCAAGGACATCGTGGATATGGAAGGCATTCGTGAGAACCAGCTGGTGGGCTACGGCCTGGTGGTGGGCCTCAACGGCACCGGAGACAGCCTCAACAATTCGCCATTCACCAAGCAGTCACTGCAATCGATGCTCGAACGCCTTGGCGTCAACACCCAGGGTGAGAACGTGCGGACAGCAAATGTGGCGGCGGTCATGGTCACCGCCAACCTGCCGCCCTTCGCTACCCAGGGTTCGCGCATGGATGTGTCGGTCGCCGCGCTTGGCGATAGCGACAGCCTGCAAGGCGGCACGTTGCTCGTCACCCCGCTGCTCGGCGCCGATGGCGAAGTCTATGCCATTGCCCAGGGCCCGGTACTGATCAACGGTTTCAGCGCTCAAGGCGACGCCGCCAGCGTCATCTCGGGCGTGCCGACGACAGGCCGCATTTCGTCGGGCGCGCTGATCGAGCGCGAAATAGACTTTCACCTGGGCTCGCAGCATTCGCTGCGGCTGGCCCTGCGCAACCCGGACCTGACCACGGCGCGGCGCATTGCGCTGGCCGTCAATGACTTCATCGGCGCGCCAACGGCGGTGCCGGAAGACCCGGGCACAGTGCGCCTCACCCTGCCCCGCAATTTCAACGGCAATATCGTCGACCTGCTCACCGATATCGAACAGCTCATCGTCCAGACCGACCAGACGGCCAAGATCGTCATCGACGAAAACTCCGGCATTATCGTCATGGGCAAGGATGTGCGCGTGTCGAGCGTCGCCGTGGCGCAGTCGAACCTGACCGTGACCATTGCCGAAAACCCCGAAGTGGTGCAGCCCAATCCGCTGAGCCTGGGACAGACTGCGGTCGAGCCCAATACCAATCTCAACGTCAACCAATCCGACACGGCCCTGCAGGTGGTCAATGAATCGGTGACGCTGCAGCAATTGGTCGATGGCCTCAACGCCCTGGGCATTTCGCCCCGCGACCTGATCGCCATCCTCCAGGCCATCAAGGCCACCGGCGCCCTGCAGGCCGAGATCGAGGTGCTGTGATGAACGCCATTGACCAGACCGGATCCAGCCTTTCGCCCGATCAGCTGTTGCGCATCCGCACCCAGGCCCAGGACCTGGAGGGCGTGTTCCTCAACATGCTGACCAAGGAAATGTTCGCCTCGATCAAGTCGGACGAGAATTTCGGCGGCGGCTTCGGTGAGGAGACCTGGCGCTCCATGCAGGCTGAACAGCTGGCCAATACCATGGCGCAAAGTGGCGGCGTCGGCATTGCCGATGACCTGATGGGGCAGATGATCGCCCTGCAGGAAGCTGCCAATGCCAGCCGGGGCCTGACCAATTCCAATATTATCGCAAGTACCGGAGTGTACGGAAAATGACCGCAGCCGCCCGCCTCGCCGCCCTTGATGCCCTGCCGGCAGAAGAGCTGTGCTCCCGCGCCGAAACCGCCCTTTCGGCATTGGTCGATGTGATGAACCAGGAAACCACCCTGCTCCGCGCCGGCCATCTGCGCCAGGCCGGCCAGCTGACGCCGGACAAAACACGGTTGTCGCAGGATTATGTGACCTTTGCCCGGGCTATTCAGCGCCAGGGAAAGCGGCTGGCGGCTGAGGCACCCAAGGCCATGGACCGGCTGCGGGCCGGCCACGAAAGCCTTGCCACCCAGATGGCCGAGAACCTGCGGGTCCTGGCCACGGCCAAAACCGTCACTGAAGATGTCCTTACCGATGTGGCGCGCATGGTCGGCCAGCAGAACCGTGCCAAGACCTATGGCGCTGGTGGCAAGGTTGCCACCGACGCCAGTTCATCGGCCAAGGGCATCGCTATCAACCGCGCGTTATAGGTACCTGCATTTGAATTAAATGCGCAACCCGCCGGTTACGCGAGCATAAGAGCCGCCGCTTAGGGTTTCCGCGAATAGGTGCATTCGGGGAAACGTGATGGTTACAAACCTCGCCGTAGAGCCCGTATCGTCGGGCGCGACAAATCTGATGGACTACCGTTATCGACCGGCAATGGGCGAGCGCACATTGCTGCAGGACAGCGCCCAGAAAGCGCCCACCAGCGCCAAGGCTGGCAATAAGGACCGCAACCTTCCCTTTGAACGGCAGACCGCGCGAGACGAACAGCCGATAGAAGTCGAGCGCAATCGCACGGCCGATTTTGCCGCAGCGGTAATTGCCGGCACGCTGGCCCCAACGCCGCAGTCCATGGAGGAATTGCTCCGCCGGATCGGCTCCTCGGAAATCCCCGAAGAGTCCCAGGCACGGCTCAAGGACCTTCTGGCTTAAGTTAACGAACTCCTAGACCCTCCCAAGTTGATATGCTGCCAAAGGCCCCGGTTTCCGGGGCCTTTTCTGTTTGAGCCGATCAATACTGCTCCGGATTTTGCCCAAAATTTCGGCATCGACTTAACCGTTCCTTAGAAGCTGACAGTTGAGGATGATCAGGCCTCAGGAGAGGTGTTTTAGTATGCGTAATCCTAGAAAAGGACTCTGCCAAAATGGCTGATATTTCGCTTTCCAAAGCCGTCCGTTCGAACCTGCTGTCCCTCAAGGGCACTGCCGAAATGATGGCCACCACCCAGAATCGCCTGTCGACCGGCAACAAGGTCAACTCGGCTCTGGACAATCCCTCCAGCTGGTTCACTGCCAAGGGCCTCACCAACCGCGCAAGCGATCTTGGTGCCCTGCTTGACTCCATGGCCAATGGCGTGAAGACGCTTGAAGCCGCTGACAATGGCCTCTCGGCCATGACCAAGACCCTGGAATCCATGCAGTCGACCCTGCGCCAGGCTCGTCAGGACAAGTCCTTCCAGACGTCCTCGTATACCGTGGACTCGAGCCTCACCAGCGGCAACATTTCGTTCTCCGGCGGCGCGATTGGCACCACTGCAGTCGACGTTTCGTTGGTCAGCGCTACGGCTGAGAGCGCCACTGCTGGTAACACCACACTTGCCGCCGCCGACTTCACCAATGCCTCAACCTTTGGCACCGGTGATACCCTCACCTTCAACCTTAACGTTGATGGCGCCGGTGATGAAGCAATCACCGTCACCAAGGCGATGGTTGATGCAGCGGGTGACGCCGACTCCACCATCGAAACTGCCGAAGAACTGGTCACAGTCCTGAACGCAGCAATCACCGCGAACGGCAACACCGACGCTGTGGCTTCGGTGAATGAAGATGGTGACGTCGTAATCTCTTCGGGCACCACTGGCGCAAATTCATCCGTTGCAATCTCTTCTGTGGTTGCCAACGACACCAGCACGGACGGCACGATCACCACTTCTGGCCTCGACGCTGCCACTGCAACTGCCGGTGCGGATGGCGCCAAGTCTGTTGATCAGCTCGTCAGCGAAATCAACGGCGACACCAACCTCACGGGCAAGATCCGTGCCTCGAACGACAACGGCAAGCTGCGCATCGAAAACCAGTCCACTCAGGACCTTACTGTCGACGGCGTCTCCGCCACCGGCACGCTCGATGGCACCAGCACCGGCGCCGCTTCGATCTTGGGCAACTCGGTTCGCGCCGGCTTGGCCGATCAGTTCAACGAACTGCGCGACCAGCTCGACAAGCTCGCCGATGACGCTTCGTTCAACGGTATCAACCTGCTGCGTGGCGACAAGCTGGCCATCACCTTCAACGAGACTGGTACGTCCTCGATCGACATCCAGACCAAGGACGGCGAGACCATCAACTCGGCCAACCTCGGTGTTGCCACCACGCTCGAAGAATCCGACCTCGACAGCGACTCCAATATCGACCTCGAACTGGGCAAGCTGAAGTCTGCCCTGAATGAAGTTCGTTCGCAGGCATCGTCCTTCGGTTCCAATCTGTCGATCGTGCAGAACCGTCAGACCTTCACCGACTCGATGATCAATACCCTCGAATCCGGCGCCGGCAACCTGACCCTGGCCGACATGAACACGGAAGCTGCGAACCTGCTGGCTCTGCAGACCCGTCAGTCCCTGTCGCAGAACTCGCTGTCGCTGGCGAGCCAGGCCGACCAGTCGATCCTGCAGCTCATCCGTTAATCGGACCAGGCTACGGCTTGAAGAATACAAGGGGCGGGTCGCAAGACCCGCCCCTTGCTTTTGCGCGTCCGGCGCTCAGCAAACTTATGGTTTATGAGCAGTCAACTGGCATGGTTAACGCCCCTTTAAGAAAAGGCGGTTAACACTTTCCACCAAGGGGCCGGAGCGGCCTGAGGCAAGGATTGCACTAGATGTCGGATATCTCACTTTCAAAGGCCGTTCGGTCTAACCTTCTCTCGCTCAAGAGCACTGCCGACATGATGTCGACGACCCAGAATCGTCTGGCAACCGGCAATAAGGTCAACTCGGCTCTGGATAATCCCTCAAGCTGGTTCACCGCCAAGGGCCTGACCAACCGCGCCAGCGATCTAAGCGCGCTGATCGATTCCATGGCCAACGGCATTCAGACACTGGAAGCTGCGGACAATGGCCTTTCGGCCATGACCAAGACCCTCGAATCAATGCAGTCGACCCTGCGCCAGGCTCGTCAGGACAAGTCGTTCCAGACCGCATCCTACACGCTGGACCCGGCCGACATTCTCAGCGGCGCCACCGACCAGGCGACCGCCGACGCCAAAGTGCTGAGCTTCACAGGCGGCGCGTTTGGAACGGCCACCGAAACCGTCGGCCTGATCAAGGGTGCGACGGCGACTACGGCGCTCTCCGCAGCAAGTGCGGCGACCTTTGACATGAACGAGGCTCTGGACGGCATCGACTTTGACATCGAGGTCAATGGCGACGCTGCTGTCGCGGTTGAAGTGCGTGGCTCCGCAGGCGTCAATCAGATTACCGTCGACGTCGGCGGCAGCGCATTCACGCTGGACGTTGCCGACGGCAACGCTGTGACCCGCGCTGAATTGGTTGAAGCGATGAACGGCGCTTTCGCGGCAGCGGACATGGACGTCACGGTTGGCGTGGACGGAAGCGACGGTCTGACATTCACGGGCCCAGCCGTTGAGCCCTACGGCGACGCCGCCGTCGCTATCTCCAACGGCTCGATGTCGAACGGTGTCGGTGGTACCGCTCTAACCTTCGCCGACTTCGGCTTTAGCGGCATTGCCCCCACCCAGGCAACAACCACAGAATACACCGCCAAGACCGTCGATGAACTCGTCACCGAGATCAATCTCAAGACCGGCGACCTGTTTGGCAACATTCGTGCCTCGAACGACAATGGCAAGTTGCGCATCGAGAACCAGTCCACCCAGGACCTGACAATTGATGGCGTGACAGCCGGCGGCGCGGTGGACGGCACTGCAACGGGCAATGGCAACATCCTGGGCAATGCCGTCCGTGCCGGCCTGGCTGATCAGTTCAATGAACTGCGCGACCAGCTCGACAAGCTCTCGGACGATGCCTCCTTCAACGGTATCAACCTGCTGCGCGGCGACAAGCTGACCATTACCTTCAACGAGACCGGCACGTCGGCGATTGACATCCAGACCGACAATAACCAGACGATCAACGCCTTCAACCTGGGCGTGCCGACGCAGCTGGAAGAAGAACAACTCGACAGCGACGTCACCATCGATGGCCTTCTCACCGACATGAAGGCCGCGCTCGACGAGGTTCGTTCGCAGGCCTCGACCTTCGGCTCGAACCTCTCGATCGTGCAGAACCGCAAGAAGTTCACCGAGGCGATGATCAATACGCTCGAAACCGGCGCGGGCAACCTGACGCTGGCCGACATGAACACGGAAGCGGCGAACCTCCTGGCTCTCCAGACCCGCCAGCAGCTCTCGCAAAACTCTCTGTCGCTGGCCAGCCAGGCCGATCAGTCGATCCTGCAGCTGCTGCAGTAAAGCGCTTACCAAGACGCGTTTGAAGGCGGGCCAGCGGCCCGCCTTCGTTGTTTTTGCCACAATGACAGGATAGAGAGGTCTGTCACCTCCCCCCACTCCCGGAGATCCCTCGTATGGCGCTCAAGGTCGAACTCAAGCCTGGCGAAAAGCTGCTGGTGGGCAATTGCATCATCACCAATTCCGACCAGCGCACCCGCCTGTTCATCGATGGCAATGCGCCGATCCTGCGCGAGAAGGATATTCTGACCTCGGAAACCGCGACGACACCGGCCAAACGCATCTATCTGGCCGTGCAGCTGATGTATATCGACGAGGACAGCAACAAGGCGCAGGCGGCTTACAACGAAATGTCGAGGGACTTTGTGGCCGCAGTGCCCAGTTCTCTACCGATTGTCGACCAAATCAATAACGAGATATTAACCGGCTCCTTGTACAAGGCTCTGAAAGCGTCCCAGAAGCTTATCGAATACGAACAGGACCTGCTCAATCATGCATCAAACCGGCGCCCAAGCGTATCAACAGACGGCGAAAGTCGTTGAATCTCCACGCCAGCGCGAGTCAGCATTGTTGATGAAGGCCGCCGCCGGCCTGCAGAAGGTCAAGGATGAGTGGGACATTTCCACCCAGGAAGAGCTGCGTTCGGCCCTGACGTTCAATCGCAAGCTCTGGACCATCTTCATGTCTGCCGTGACGCAGGACGATAGCCCCCTGCCCCCCGAAGTCCGTCAGAACATCGCCAATCTGGGCATGTTCGTGATGAACCAGACACGCGAAATTCTCTATGAGGGCGTGCCCCAGGCCGATCAGCTGACAGTGCTGGTGCAGCTTAATCGACAGATTGCGGCGGGCCTGCGCGGCATGTAAGCCGCATGGGTCGTGACCAATGAAAAGCCCCGCAGCGATGCGGGGCTTTTCTTTTGGGAGACATCGAGACTGCGCTTGCCGAGACATCGAGTGTGCCCTGCACCCGCAGTGCCCACAACGCCGTCCTCGGGCCGGCCCCGGGGACCGCTTATTCACTCATGCATTGTCGCGGTTGTGGATGGCCCTCGGATCGAGCCCGAGGGCGGTGCGGTGGGTGTAGAGACGCTATCGCCCCAACCCAATACGGCGGCCCCCTCCTTAGAGGTAGTTCACCAGGCTCAACTGGCTGACCATGGAGGTCACCTGATAGCTTGCGGTGAGCCGGGTCTGGAGCGCCAGGATTTCCATGGCAACATCTTCCTTGCTGACGGTTTCCACGTCGCTGAGGAGGTTGTCGAGCTGCGCCTTGTAATTGGTGTGCCGGTCGCCCGCCGCCTGAAGCGCGGCACGCGCCACGCCCAATTCCATGGTGACCAGTTCGATTGATCCACGCTCGGCGTTGCGCCCTTCGGACAGCTCCAGCTGCTGGCGTCGCGCCATGGCATCAAAGCGCTGTTTGGCAGGGTTGAGATCGACCGAATTCGGGTCGGCGGCGTTGGCGATTTCGGGATAGGTCTCGACTGTCATCGCTGCCATCGAGCGGATCATGCGCAGATAGCCGCTTTCGTTGGCCTGCATGCCATAGGCAACCCGCCCGGAATCCTCCACCGCCGCCGTCACCGACTGCCGGGGGTTTCCTTCGGCTGCGGCAGCAGCCTCGGTAACCGAGCGCAGCATGGCCTTTTCGAAATTGGCGGCATTCTCGGCATCCCTATCCGCATCGACAGTCGCGGTGCTGATCGTGAATTGCCCTGGGCCAGCGCGTCCCGTAACCGCTGTCAACGTCACGTCGCGCGTCTTGCCATTGGGTTCGGTCAAGGTGAGAGTGACCTTGTCGCCCGCCGCAAGGGCCGCGGTCGCGGAGTCAAACTCCACCGTCATATCAGCCGGCGGTCCGGCATTGCGCACTGCGGTAAAGGCGCCAGCATTGGTCATTTCGGGGGTGACGCTGCTGATCTGGAACCCATGGGCCGAAGACACCGGCATATTCTGCGTCAGCGTCACTTCACCGCCGCTTCGCGCCGACGTCAGCCGCCCCATGCCAACGGCCGAAACCGCCGCCGTCTCACCCGAATACCACATCACTGTATCGGTCTTGGTGGCCACGCGCAGGCTGGTGGCGGTGTATGGGTCCACCCCGTCCACGCGCAGCACGGGTTCGCCGGCCGCGTTGAAGAAATTCTGTCCCGCCGCAAAGGTCGAGGCAGCCTTGAGCTCGCTTTCCGCAGACTTCTGAAGCGATGCCTTGAGCGCGTTGTCGAAGTTGGTGGCCGTGGTGATGGTGGCCGTCGTGGGGTCGTCCCCGATGACAAACTCACCCGTAGCGCCTGAAGCATTGGCCGCAGAGACAGCCTTGAGGGTGATCTGGGTTTCCGTGCCGTCGGGCAAGGTGAACCCAAGAGTAATGCTGTCTCCCTCGGCCACGGTTGCCGGATCACCCGGGAAGGTGAAATCCACATTGGCAGGCGAAGCCGCAAAATCGGAGACGACGCCGATATTGGCGCCGATGGCGGAAACAGTGGACAGCTTGTAGCCAAACGGATGGTCGCCATCCTCGGTGAGCGAGACCGTAACCGGATCGGTCTGGAGGGCAGGCAGAGCGGGCGTAATCGTTGTTTCGAGCCGCCCCTGTCCCAGGGCGCCCAAATCCGCTGCCTGGCGTTCTGTCACCACCGTGCGATAGCCAGCGCGGCCACCCGCACCATCAAGCAATTCGGCCGTCGTGGGCAGCGGCGCCTTGTCGGTGACCGAGCCGCCGAAGAGGTAGCGGCCCGCAACGTCAGCATTGAGCAGAGTGACCATTTCATCGAGCCGCGCCTTGGAAAGCGAGGAGATGGTGGCCATGTTGATATTGTTCGAGCCATATTGGCCCTGCACTGCCGAATTGCGGGCCTGGCCCTCGATTTCATCGAGACGGGTCAGGGCGTTGTCATAAAAACTCAGGCGCAGGTCGACCTGTTCGATGCTGGAATTGTATCCGGCAATCGTGGTCAGGCGCGAGCGCACCGAGAGCGACAGCGGCAGGTCCCGGCCCATGTCCGAAAGCGTCTGTGCCTTGACCCCGGTTCCCAGCTGCATCTGCAGCAGGGCGAATTTATCCTGCATCTTGGAGATGACCGAAAATCCGGTCTGCAGCGGGAACATCGACTTATTGACGATCATGACGCACTACTCCCTCAAGTCGACGCAAACAGTGTGTCGAGCAGTTCCTTGACCACCGAAACCACACGGGCATTGGCTGCATAGGCACTTTGCAATTCGGTCAGACGGGCCATTTCCTCGTCCATATTGACCCCATATTCGGATTCCATCTGGGTTGTGATGGTGTCCAGGGTCAGCTGTCGATTGTCGCGGGCCGACATGGCCGAGCCGATGGACGTGCCCTGATAGTTGAGCACTTGTTCGATCAGCTGCTCGATAGTGCCATTGAGCTGGTGGCGCCCCTCATTGGCGGTCGGGGACGTGCCGGAGACAAAGGTCATCGCCGACAGTTGATCGAGGATGTATTGGGGACGCGACGCATCGCCCAGGGTACCGTCGATATCGAACTGCACCAAAAGGCGATTGTCCGAGATCACCGCCGGATTGACCGAAATACGGGCCGCGAAACCCATGATCTGGGGTGGATTGGTGTCCAGATTGCCTGTGAAGGCCGAATTGCCCTGATCGACGAAAAGCGCCATGGCCAATTCGCCCTGCTGGGTGCCAGTGGCGGAGCCGCGGGTGGTGAGGCCGGTGACATCCATGGCGCCGCCGGTACCGTCGTCCAGCACCTGCAAGACGCCGGCGCTGGGGCTGGTAATCGCGAGGCCCGGCAGCTTCGCCTGCAGGGTCGCCGCGGCGGCCGTCGAGTCCGAAAGATCGACTGAAATCACCCGCTGGCCGCTGGCGTCGATGAAATCCTCGCCATTGGTGCTGTTGATGATCCGCACCCGCTGCTGCGCACCGTTCTGCGTATAGTTCAGCAACACGTCATTGCCGGGCTTGAGGTAGGAAATGTCAGCCGACAACCCCTCTGCCCCGCCGCCGCCGGTCGCCGCGGTTCCAGCGGTGGTTATGGTGTTAAACACCGCGGCGACACCCGCCGCGATCTCGTCGAGCTGGTTCTGCGCCTCGACCAGGATCTTGTCGCGCAAATTCACCAGCCCGGCCAGTTCGCCGCCCTGCAACACGCCCTGCTGCACGAGGTCAATGCTGAGACCAGAAGGCGTCGTCAGCGACAGGGTGCCGACCTTGCTGGCCTCGGGGTCAGAACTGGCCTGAGCGGTTGGGGACAGCGCTCCGGCGGTGGTGAATTTGAAGGTCGAGAAGCCATTATCGAGCAGGCCCACGCCCGAGCGGGTCATCAGCGCCACCGTACCATTGGGCCGGTACTCGGCCTGCACGTCGATCACCTCGGCAACCGCCGCAACAAGGCGGTCGCGCTGATCGAGCAACTGGGCGCGCGACGTGTCTGTCATGCCCAGATCGAGCATGCGATTGTTCACCTCGTTGAGCGAGATGAGCATGGCATTGGCTTCTGAAACGTCATTGGCGATGCGCGTTTCCGCTTCCTGCCGCAACTGCTGGATGACGCCGGAGAGTGAGTTGAGCCGCTGCGCAAACGCCTGCGCCTCGGCCACGACATTGGCGCGGGTCGGGTAGTCGTCGGGACTGGTAGAGAGCGCCTGGAGGGAATTCTTGAACGAGCCGAACATGGTGTCGAGCGAACCGGCGGAACCGGGCTTGCCCAGATACCCTTCGAGACGGCTAAGGTAGTCGCCGGTGACATTGGACATCGAGGTGTCCGAAACCTGGCGATTGTAGTAGCCCTGAAGGCTCAGATTGAAGGCGCGATCAACGCCCGCCGAGCGGGCATAGGTACTGTTGATCGAGCTGTAATCGATGATGTTGAGCGACTGCCGATGATAACCCGGCGTGCCCGAATTGGCGATGTTGCGGCTCAGGATCGTGATCGAATCCTGGCTGGTCCTCAGACCCGTGACAGCGTTCGATAGTGACGATATCAGACCCATATCAACGGCCCTCAAACTGGAAACTGGCCCGGGGCCTCACGCCCCGGACCGTGTACTCATGTCCCGCGTCAGCGGATCATGTTCAGCGCTTCCTGCAGCATCTCATCGGCAGTCGAGACGATGCGGGTGCCCGCCGAATAGGCCTGCTGGGTGATGATCAGCTTGGTGAACTCGTCGGAAATATCGGTATTGGAGGCTTCAAGAGCACCGCCGATAACGCCGGAACCGGACAGATCAAAGATCGGCTCACCAGATTCGGAGGTGGCTTCGTAAACACCGCCGTCCAGGCGCTTGAGCGAGTTGATGCCATTGAACTGGGCGGTCACCACCTGCGCCATTTCAATGCGTTCGCCGTTCGAATAGGTGGCCACGACGCGACCACTGTCGGTGATTGCAACGGAGAGGAATTCACCAGCGCCATAGCCGTTCTGGTTGAGGGTCGACACCGTCACCGTGCCGTTGACGTCGGCAAACTGGGACACGCCATTGGTGTCGTGGGCGAGCACGACATCGCCGATCAGCACGCCATTGACACGCAGATCATCAATGGTCGCCTGGGGAACGCTGGTGGAGAGCGAACCATTGCTGCCGAACTCATATTCCTGACCGATATTGGTCCAGGCCGGTGAACCACCAACGGCAGAGCTGTCGGAAAGGTAGAACATGTTCCACCGGTCCGTGCCGCCAGAGGCTGCGCTGTCGATCTTGGCCCAGCGCAACTGCACGTTCACCGGCGCGCCATTGCTGGCATAAACGGTGATGGCGCCGCCCGAGATCGAATTGGCCACGAAGTCATCGGCGTCATCAGCCGAAACCGTGTTCACGGCGGCCAGTACCGGATCGGTGGAGGTCTGCGGGTCGGTCAGGCCCAGGGCCGTTTCCAGCGCAGCGCTGACACCCGAGATGGAGAAGCTGGCGTGATAATCCTCGCCCAGCGTTACCGCGAACTGGTTGGCGCCGTTGAGCGTCACGGTGGCCGACTCGGCAGCCCCGCCACCGAAGTCGCGCAACTCGGCCTGCATGTCGTCGAGCACGTTCTGGACGGTGCGTGGCGCCGCAATGTCGATGGCGACGCCGCTGGACGGCATCGCGGAAACGCCACTGTCGTAGAAGTTGAAATCGACCGCGATGCCATTGGCCGTGATGGTCATGGTGTCGCCATCAGCAAAGGTCGGCATAGCCGCCGCGCCAGCGACAAGGGCTGCCGTGCCATTGGTTGCCGCAGTGGCCGAACCACCAGCGAACATTTCCGAGCCCAAAAGCTCGCTATTGTGAACCGTCGCCTTGTAATTGGCGGTCTTGGGCAGCTGCGGCAGGTTGGCCTGGTAGTTGATGGTCGTCGACTGATTGGCCGGCAGGAAAGCGTTGGACAGCTCGATCACCTCGGGCACGGAACCCGAAATATTGCCGGTGGCCGGATCGATGGGCAGGCCCTTGAGGTAATAACCGGCGCCATTGACCAGCAGACCATCCTTGTCGATTTCAAAATCGCCGCGACGGGTGAAGTAGTTCGAGCCGGCAAACACCGAATTGCCGTCGGACTGGCCAACCTTGGGCTCGACCACGAAAAAACCATTCGCATTGAGCGCGATATAGGTCTCGTTGGAGCTGGTCTGGATATCACCCTGGATATTGTTGGTGGCGCGCGACTGCGCCAGCACGGCGCCCGGCACCTGCGACTTCAGCGGCGCATCGGGAATAAGGTCAATGAAACTCGTTTCCATCCGCTTGTAACCGGTGGTCTGCGAGTTCGCGATATTGCCCGAAATGTTTTCCAGCGCATGCGACTGCGCCCGCAGGCCGGTCACCGCACTGGAAAGAGCCCCATAGATACCCATCTGTAACTCCGTAATCCCCGTTGCGCCGCAGGGCGCGTTCAGGACTTCAGATGCAAGGGCAATGCCAAGTGGCGGACACTTTGATTTCATTGATGTTTTTGGCTGAACGGGCCGAAATTGCGGCGACAAGGCGGCAAATGAGTCCGAGCAAGGGGCAGTTTTTGCCGGTTGCTTGAGATCGGCGCGGGCTTGCTTTAAACGCAACACAGGCAACGGGCCCATGTTGGACCCTGCGGAGCGTCAGTTTATGCTGTTTTCCAGCGTCGATGAGTTTGTGAAGGCGCCGCGCCGTGCCGTCACGGTTTTTGGCATGGCCGGCGTGGGCAAGACGCGGCTATCCAATATGCTGCGCACCAATCACTGGTTTCACTATTCGGCCGATTATCGCATCGGCACGCGCTATATGGGCGAGTTCATCGTCGACAATTTCAAGCGCGAGGCCATGAAGGTTCCCTTCCTGGCCCAGCTCTTGCGCACAGACTCGATCTACATTTCGTCCAATATCACGTTCGACAATCTCGACCCGCTTTCGACCTATCTGGGCACGCCCGGTGATGTGGAGCGCGGCGGCCTGCCGCTGGCCGAATACCAGCGCCGCCAGGAACAGCACCGGGTCGCCGAAGTCGCTGCGCTCTGCGACGTGCCCTATTTCATCGAGCGGGCCAAGGCGCTTTATGGCTATGACGATTTCATCGCCGATACCGGCGGTTCGCTGATCGAAGTCGTTGATCCGGCAAACCCCGAGGACCCGGTGGTGCAGGCGCTCACCGCCAATACGGCGCTGCTCTATATCCGCGGCACCGACAAGGACGCCACCGAACTGGTGAAGCGCTTCAAGAAGTCACCCAAGCCGATGTATTATCGTCCCGAGTTCCTGGTGGAGAAATGGGCCGAATACAAGCTGATCAATGGCGTGCTGGACGACTGCGATGTCGACCCGGCCGGGTTTGGCGCCTGGGGCTTTGAGGCGCTGCTGCATGATCGCCTGCCGCGCTATCAGACGCTCGCGGACAATTTCGGTTATGTGGTGGAAGCCTCCGACCTTGCCACGGCACGCGATGGCGACGAATTTGTCGACCTGATCGCCGCCGCAATCGAGACGCGAATGCGCTAGCGCGCTTCTTCCCCAAGGGGAGGGAGACGCGCCAGCCTGAATCGCTTTCTCATTGCACCCGTTTAAGAGGCTGATATGCCTATCAGAATTCCCGACAACCTACCCGCTCGCAAGACCCTCGAAGACGAGGGTGTCAATGTCATGGATTCCAGCCGCGCCGAGCGGCAGGACATCCGCGCGCTTGAATTTGGCCTGCTCAACCTGATGCCGAACAAGGAGCGCACCGAAACCCAGTTCGCCCGGCTGATCGGCGCCACGCCGCTCCAGATCAACCTGAGCCTCGTGCGCGTCACAGACCACCAGTCCAAGAACACGCCCGAGGACTATCTCAACACCTTCTACCAGACCTGGGACGAGGTGAAGGAGCGCAAGTTCGACGGCTTCATCGTCACCGGCGCCCCCATCGCCAACATGCCCTTCGAGGAAGTGCGCTACTGGCCCGAAATGCTCGAGATCATGGAATGGACGCGCACCAATGTGCATCACACCATGTTCATCTGCTGGGGCGCCCAGGCGGCCCTGCACCATTTCCACGGTGCGCGCCGCTACCGCATGGATGAGAAAGCCTTTGGGGTGTTCCGCCACAAGGTGATCGGACAGCGCTCACCCTTCCTGCGGGGTCTGTCGGACAGTCCGATGATCCCGGTGTCGCGCTACAATGACATCGACCGGGCGAGCCTGGGCGACAATCTCGAAGTGCTGATCGACAACGACGAGATCGGGCTGTGCATGCTGGGTGACCGCAACGAGCGAGCCGTCTATTTCCTCAATCACCTGGAATATGACAACCGCTCACTGGCGGATGAATATGAGCGCGATATCAAGGCCGGCCTCGATACGCCACCGCCGCAGAACCTGTTTCCCAACGGCGACACCAGTGCGGAACCCGAAAACCGCTGGCGCAGCCACGCTCATCTGTTGTTCCAGAACTGGATCAACGAGATCTACCAGACGACGCCGTTCGATCTGGGCAAAATCGGGACGCAATGACCACGGGGCCGCAAGGCCCGGTCTCTAGTTGAGGCCATCAACGACCGGCTGTCGGAACACACCGACGGCCGGTATCACCGCCATGGCCGCCCCCACCAGGATCAGCGCCAGGACGAATTGCACATCCTGCCAGGCCAGGCTGACCGGAATAGCGATGCCGCTGCGCAATTCGAGGAAGCGGCTGACTCCGTAGGACGCCAGCACGCCCAGCACCAGGCCTGCCAAGGCGCCAGCCGCAATCAGCATTGCGACATAACTCCAGGCCACGAGGAACACATAGCCACGCGACGCGCCCAGCGCCCGAAGCACAGCAAAGCGGGTGCGAAACAATTGCAGGATCACCATGACGCCCGAGAGGATGGCGGCAACCACCAGTACCTGCGTGGCCAGCGCCAGAAAACTCATGATTGCACGGGCATCGCCCAGCACCGCATAGAGCTGTACGAGGATTTCCGCCGGAAACACCGCTTGCGTCGAACTGGTCCGATAGGCCGTGCGCAGGCCATAGGCGGCGGGCACATTGGCCGATTTGACCACCACGGCGGGGACGCCAGCGAGGTACGCCGGATCGAATGGCGGGCCAACCGGGGCGGCATGGTCGTTATGCGCCTCGGCGTCGTGGTCATCGCTCGCGTCCTCGGCGGCTTCCTCATGCGCCTCCTCAGTGGGCGCATGCCCATTGAGCAGGCCGTGTGACTCCCAGACCTGTTCGATCGGCGCCACGACCGCATTGTCCCAAGCCGACTGGGTGCGCGCCATCCGCCCCACAATGGTGAGGCTGCCTTCATGCAGATGCTCCTCGGAATCGAGGGCATCATGGGCGGCATGAACAATGTCTCCCACCTTCAGCGGCACATTGGCGCCAATGACCAGTTCATCCTCATGCGCAAATATCTGCCCCTCGGCCAGGTCACCCGAGAGATGAGAGACAAACTGAGCCGTCGTGCCCATGAGGGGGAAGCCTTCAATGCTGTCGCCAAACCCGATGGGCGCAACCATGTCAGCTTCCGGCTCCGCCATCAGCCGGGCCAGATCCTCGGCAGGCACCAGACCCATGCTGGTCGGCCTGGCATAGACGCTGGCCAGCACCAGGTCGAATGGGCTTCCCGGCGCACCAACGACCAGGTCGAACTTGTCGGCGGCCCGGGCGCTGCCTTGCCGCACAGCGCGCTCCTGCGTGGTTATGGCGACTCCCAGCGCCACGGCAAACGTGATCAGCGCCACAAAGAAGATCAGCGTCACCCGCTGCCGGTGGCGCAGGGACAGGACGATGGGGAACGGGTTCATGCCACTGCCTCGCTTGAGAGAGCGACAAGTCGCCCGTGGTCGAGCCGGATAACGCTATCGGCGGCTCCGATCACGACAGGATCATGGCTGACGACGATGACAGATTTGCCCGCCCTGGACAGGACCTGGAACTGTTCGGCCAGACCCTTGGAATTGGTGATGTCCAGACTTGCCGTCGGCTCATCCGCAAACAGGATCGGCGGATCGAAAACAAGGGCACGCGCCAATGCAATGCGCTGCTGTTCTCCGCGGGAATAGCTGCTGATCTGGCGCTTTTCGTCAGGCACGCCCAGCTGCGCCAGAAGCTGCCGCGCCTTGCCACGCACCTGCCGGTCGGAAAAGGCCGAGAAATAGGCTGCGACGGTCACGTTCTGATAGGCCGTCATCTCTTCGATGAGGTTGAAATTCTGGAACACGAACCCCGCATGGCGGCGGCGCCAATCGTCGCGCTGCCCCTCGTGCATCGGGACGATATCCTGGCCAGACCAGGCGATGCTGCCCTGGCTGGGGCGCAGCAGGCCGCTCAGCAGGTAAAGCAGAGTGGTCTTGCCCGAGCCGGAGGGGCCGGTAATGACCACAAATCGCCCAGCGGGCACGGAGAGTTCGGGAATGTGCACGGCCGCGCGCGCATTGGCGTCAGCGGTGTCGAAGCGGTGCAGCAGGCCGGAAACCGTCAGCATTTCAGACGCGCCAGTGCTCGGCCTCGGTGACGCGGACACGCGACACGAAGCCAAGTTCTTGATCGGTGTAGTCGCCCAGGCGCAGGGTACCGCCGACGGCAATGGGCACATTGAACGGCGTCACGGAAATGATGTCGCGCGCATAGATTGAGACGATGTCGCGCGGCCAATCCGCTGCGCTGTCACAGAATGGGCAGACGGACATGGGAATTTTGGTGAGCACGAAGAAGGCGGACTCAGCCTTTAGCGGCGGCGCCATGAAGCCCTCCAGTTGCACCGCCTTGCCGTCGTTGGCCATGGCAAAGTCTGAGAAAGACCCGTCGGCATTGTAGAGCTCGCGCATCCTGACCAGTTCTGCACTCGAGGCAGCGCGGATCAAAGCGGGCGCGGCCAGCACTGACGTGGCGGCTGCGGCAATGAAATGGCGGCGACGCATCGCATTCTCCTTGAAAACGGCACGAGGAGGCCCGCCTTTCGACGAGCCTCCCAAAGGTTTCCGCGGGCTTATTCAGCCGAAACGGCGTGGTTCATCACGTGGAAGATGTAGTTCTGTTCCTGCGTGCCCGAGAGCAGATGGGCCCACGGACCCTTGGCCCAGGAGGCGACGTCTTCACCCGAATGGGTTTCGCCGCCCATTGGAATGAGTGCCTGCTGCAGGTAGTCGACGTCCAGGGCTTCTTCCTGGGTCACGGTCGGGCGGGTGCCGAAGTAGGAACCGTCGGCCTGTTCGGTGAGAACCGAACCGGCGCCGTTGAGGTAGCCCACGACCGAATAGGGCTTGCCGTCGTCAGCCAGCATGGGCTCGCCGGTATGCTCGACACCGTCGCTGTTGACGCCCATGCAAAGACCGGTGATTGGCGTGCCGCGGCCGCAATAGCCGTTAAAGGCAATGGCGTGCTCGTGGTCGGCGGTGACGATGATGAGGGTATCTTCGTCATTGGTCATTTCATCGGCCCGGGCGACAGCCTCGGCGAAGGCCACGCCGTCCATGAAGGCGCGATTGGCATTGCCAGCGTGGTTCGCATGGTCGACGCGGCCACCTTCGACCATCAGGTAGAAGCCGTCTTCATTGCCTTCCATCGCCTTGATGGCAGCAACGGTCATGTCGGCAACCGAAGGCTCGGTTTCCGGGCGTTCGGTTTCGTAGCTCATGTCCGAATTGGTGAACAGGCCAAGCATTGGCGCACCGGCCTCGGCAGCCTCAAGACCGGCAAGGTCGCTGACAAAATGGGCACCGGCCGCTTCGGCGCGGGCCACCAGGTCGAGATCGTCCTTGCGGCTGGAATCGCCATCATGAACGGTCTTGACGCCAGTCGGGACGAAATTGCGGGCGCCGCCACCGAGCAGAACGTCGAGCGTGCCGGCCTCCATGGCTTCAATGGCCTGGATGGCGATGTCGGTGCAGCCTTCCGGCGCCGTTGCCTCCCAATTGCGATTGGCAGTCTTGGCATAGACGGCGGCGGGGGTAGCGTGGGTGGCGCGTGCAGTGGAAACCACACCAACCGACTTGCCGCTTTCCGAAACGATCTCGGAGAACAGGGTAACCTTGTTGCCCTCTTCGCTGGCGCAATTGTCGTGGCGGCCATCTTCGCTGAGGTTGATGGTGTTGAACACCTGCTTGACGCCCGAATTCATGGCGCCGGCCGTCGGAGCGGAGTCCGGGGTCTGGGCGTTGATGTTGTAGGTCTTGATCAGCGCGGTATAGGGATATTCTTCATAAGGCAGGACGTGCTCTTCGCCGAGCTTGCCTTCCAACTGGCCGGCGAACAGGCGCACGGCATAGTTCGTACCGACGCCCTGGCCATCGGCCACAAACAGAATGACGTTCTTGGCCTTGCCGGTATTGGGCTGCGTGGCGATCATCGCCTGCAGCTTGGCGTCGGCATCGGTGTACCAGACGCTGTCGGACTGAACGATGTCCTGGGAAAGGACCGGAAAGGACATGCCGAAGGCGGAAACGCCAGCCAGCAGAATGCGTGCAACACGATTCATTGCAAATTCTCCATGCGCATTAGATGCGAGCCGCGTCGCCCTCTGCGCACGGCAGACATCGAACTAGGGCGGGGGCGTATCATCGCGGTGACAGCGCCGTGACATTGCCGTGACAATTCCCGCTGCGCCCGGGCAGCGCCGAAGCCATCGCCACACATGCCCTTGCAATGCGCCGCCCGGGCCCTAACTTGTTCTGACACTGGGGACACAGCCTTGCCGCAGCCGCCGACGACCATCACCGACGAACTGGGCATTGCCCTCTCCAACCTGGCTGACAGCGCCACCGGCATCCTGACGCCAACTTTGCGCCTCGGCGTGACCGGCCTAAGCCGCGCCGGCAAGACTATTTTCATCACTGCCCTGGTGCACAATCTGCTGACCCAAGGTCGCCTGCCCGGATTTGCGCCGCTGGCCGATGGGCGGTTCATCGGCGCAAAACTGGCGGAATACCCTGACGCCACCATCCCTCGCTTTGCCTATGAGCAGCATCTGGCGGCGCTGACTGCCAATCCACCCGTGTGGCCGGAAAGCACGCGCCGGATCTCGCAACTTCGGATCGTCCTGAAATTCCAGTCGGCCAAATGGTGGGCCGGCCTGACCGGGCCCGCCACGCTCAATCTCGATATCGTCGACTATCCCGGGGAATGGCTGCTGGACCTGCCGCTCCTTGGCCTGAGCTTTGCGGAGTGGAGCGCCGAGGCCCTGGCGCGCGCCCGCCAGCCGGGACACGCCAAGGAAGCAGCCGAGTTCCTCAAGGCGCTCGACAGCATGGATGTGTCCAAGGATGCCAGCGACAGCGAAGCCGAGCGCATGGCCTCGACATTCACCACCTACCTGCGCCGCAGCCGCGAGCATGGGGCGCTTTCAACGCTGCCGCCGGGCCGCTTCCTCCTGCCGGGGGACCTCGAAGGCTCGCCGGCCCTCACCTTTGCGCCCCTGCCCCGGCCGGGCGTCCCCGTGCGACATGGCATGCTTTATGCCATGCTCGAAGGCCGCTTCGAGGCCTACAAGACACAGGTGGTGCGCCCATTCTTCCGTGATCACTTTGCCCGCCTCGACCGTCAGGTGGTGCTGGTCGATACGCTGCGAGCGCTCAACGCCGGGTCCGAGGCGGTCAACGATCTCGAGACGGCGCTGACCGCGGTGCTGGCATGTTTCCGGCAGGGCGAGGCCAATCCGCTGCTACGGCCGTTTGTGCGTAACATCGACCGCATTCTGTTTGCCGCCACCAAGGCCGACCACGTCCACCACACCAGCCACGACCGGCTGGGGGCCATCCTCAATCGGCTTGTTGCCAGCGCCAGCAAGCGCGCTCGCTTTGCGGGGACCACGACCCGCTCCATCGCCATGGCCGGCATCCGCGCCACCAGCGAAGGCACCATTCGGGAAAATGGCGAGACCCTGCCGACGCTCATCGGCACGCCGCTCAAGGGCGAAGTGCTCGATGGCACCAGCTATGACGGAAAAACCGAAATCGCTTTGTTTCCCGGCGACTTGCCGGAGCGCCCGGATTCTTTGTTCGAAGACGGACAGCCGGTATCCTTGAACTTTCTGCGCTTCACACCGCCGCAAAAACTCGACCGCAATGCGGCCGGCGATGTCGTCCTGCCCCATATCCGGCTGGATCGGGCGCTGGACTATCTCATCGGAGACTGGATGGCATGAAGCGACCCGTGGCCCGCACCATCAGTTCATCCACAACGACATCCGAAGCGGCGCGCTCACCCCGCGCCTTTGCGGCGGATCGTGCCGAAATCATCGAGGCCGTGTTCACGCCGGAGGCCGAACCGGGCCTGTTGCCCCTGCCCCCGCGCCGCCGCAGCTGGGTCGCCCGCCTTGCCTGGACCAGCGGCGGCATTCTCGTCTCCGCCGGCCTCGGGCTGGCCGCCGACCGGCTGATCCGCGATCTCTTTGCCAGCAATGAATGGCTGGGCTGGCTGGGTCTGGGCGTGCTTGGCGTGTTCCTGTTGGCCATTGTCGTGCTTGTCACGCGGGAAATGCTGGCCCTCCGCCGCCTGCGGGTTCTGGATGCGCTCAAGGCCGATGCAGCGCGGGCGGTGCTCGACAATGATCGCAAGACCGCAGGGGCGGTAACCGAACAATTGCTGGCCATCTATGCGCCCCGCCCCGACATGGCCCGCGCCCGCCAGACCCTTTCCGACACCCTGCCGCATTTGTTTGACGGCGCGGAGGTGATTGCACTGGCAGAACGGAGCCTCATGGCCCCGCTCGATGCACGCGCCAAGGCGCTGACGGCGGCCTCCGCGCGCCGGGTGGCGCTGGTGACGGCGGTGTCGCCGCGGGCGCTGGTGGACATCGCCTTCGTCATCTACGAGAGCGTCCGCCTGGCCGGCGCCATCGCAGCGCTCTACGGCGCCCGTCCGGGCTTTTTCGGTTTCTGGCGGCTGGCACGCGCCGTGCTTGCCCATCTGGCGGTCACCGGTGGCCTGGTGCTCACCGATGGCGTGGTCGAGCAATTGGTCGGCCAGGGCCTGGCCGCAAAGCTGTCAGCCCGACTTGGAGAAGGCGTCGTCAACGGCCTGATGACCGTCCGCGTCGGCATGGCCGCGATGCGCGTCGTACGACCCCTGCCCTATGAAACGCTGCCAATGCCCACGGTGCGCGATTTCATCGGCGAGTTGGTGAAGGTCACTACGGACGCGGGAAAGAGCGCGTAGCTGTTATGGACCAAAGCGCCGCCCTCGAGCCTGACGTCAGCGCATGCTGAAATGGCCCTCGGATCAAGTCCGAGGGCGGCGCGGTATTAGACGGATATCGGAATTCTAAAGGATCAAAAGTCCTTGGCGGCGCTCGGGGCCAGCGTGAGGCTCAGGCCATCCAGCGCATCCGAGCACAGGATCTGGCAGGAGAGGCGCGAGTTCGATTTCACGTCACCGACGCTGTCGAGCATGTCCTCTTCCTCATCGCTCGGCGCACCAACGGCGTCGAGCCATTCGGGGGCGACGTAGCAATGGCAGGTGGCACAGCTGAGCGCCCCGCCGCATTCGGCCTTGATGTTGAGGCCCCAGTCGCGGATGACCTCCATGACACGCCAACCTTCGAGCCCTTCGAGCTCGTGCACGTCGCCTGCCTGGTCGGTAACATTGATTTTCATGGGGCGCTCCTCAACAGCGCGAAGGGGATAGCGGCTAATGGAAGGGGCCGCAAGTACGCCTTTCCTCCATCTCCACCGGCTGTCATCCCGGCCTTCGCCGGGGTGACATCGAGAGGTGGAGAGAAGTCAGGCGACGCCGAGCTTCTTCTGCAACTTGGTGGAGCTGGTGGTGTACTGGAACACCACGCGTTCACCCGGCGAGATGATCGCCTTGGCCGCCTGGGCCATCAATGCAGCTTCATGGAAGCCAGAGAGGATCAGCTTGAGCTTGCCCGGATAGTAGTTGATGTCACCGATGGCGAAAATGCCGGGGACCGAGGTCTCGAACTTTTCGGTATCGACCACGATGGTGTTGTCGTTGAGTTCAAGGCCCCAATCGGCGACCGGGCCGAGCTTCATGGTGAGGCCGAAGAACGGCAGGAGGCGCGTGGCAGGAATGGAGAGATCGCCCGCCTCGGTGGTCAGGTGCACATGGTTGATCTGGCCATCTTCGCCATCGAGCTTGGCGATCTGGCCGAGCTGGAAGTTGACCTTCCCGTCGGCAACCAGTTCTTTCATCTTGTTGACCGAGGCCGGAGCTGCCTTGAAGGCGTCGCGGCGGTGCACCAGCGTCAGCGTCCGAACGATGGGCTGCAGGTTCAGCGTCCAGTCCAGCGCCGAGTCACCACCGCCCACGATGACCACATCCTGACCGCGGAAATCTTCCATTTTGCGAACGGCATAGAACACCGAGGTGTTCTCGAACTCTTCGATGCCGGGCACCGGCGGGCGCTTGGGCTGGAATGAACCACCACCAGCCGCGATCACCACAACCTTGGCGAAGAAGGTTTCATCGGCGTCGGTCTGCAGCTTGAACGAGCCATCCTCCAGCTTCTCGATGGAATTGACCATGCGCGAGAAGTGGAATTCGGGCGAGAACGGCGCGATCTGCGCCATCAGATTGTCAGTCAACTGCTGGCCGGTGACCACCGGAAAGCCGGGAATGTCGTAAATCGGCTTCTCGGGGTAAAGCTCGGCGCACTGACCACCCTGGCGATCCAGAATGTCGATGAAATGGCATTTGATATCGAGCAGCCCGAGTTCGAAGGCGGCAAACAGTCCGCAAGGACCTGCGCCAATAACGACAACATCGGTGGTGATCTCAGTGCTCATTCTCATCATGTCCAAGCTGGCCGACGGCGCCCTGACTGCCTCGGTGTCATTTCCGCCAATACGGAAATCTCTGTTTTAGGAAAACGGGACGCCCACGTTTGCGGATGACCCGGAATTATTATGATAGACGCGCTCCACTTACCTCAGGAGACGCGGCGAAGAAAGGGGCGAGTGCCCATGGGAACCTCGGTTAGGCCCACCGGCTGATAGAACAGCGCCATTTCCGGCAGGCGATGTTCAACCAGCGCCTCGCGGGTCGGCTCATGGGTCACGACCAGCGCGTTGAAGCCGCAGCGCAGCATGTGCGGAATCTGGTCCTGAAGCACATCGCCTACAGCCCTGATTTCGCCGGCATATTTGAACCGCTCGACCAAGAGCCGCGCGCTCGAATAGCCACGCCCATCGGTGAAGGACGGGAATGCAATGGCAATCGATGCAAAGCGTGCCAGATCGTCCACCAGCGTTTCGATATTGTCGCCCGGCGACACGAGCAGCCCAAGCGGATGCGGGCTGGCGAGATAGTCCGCCCGGTTGGCGATGAACTCGCTCACAGGCACATGCACATAACGTGCATCGGCTGGCCTGGTCCCCTCGGACCAAGGCTTGAACGGATCGGCAATGAAGGCGCCCTCTTTCCAGAGGGTGTGGCGTGCGGCGGCAGTCATCGGGGAAGCAATGGCTCCGTTGAAGTCGTAATGGATGCCGCATTCCTTCTTGTTGAGGCCGCGCCATCGTCCGGCGCGCGGATCCTCACCCTCGGCAACAATCGAGGTGCAGGGTGCGCAACCAATGGATTTGTAGCCTTTGGCATAGAGCGGATGCTCGGGCAAGTTGTGGGCCTGCCGATATTCGGTGACATCGGCATCGGAGAAATAGGCCAGCGGATTGACCTTGATACGATCATCGCTGGTCAATTCGAAATGCGGCAGCACACCGCGCTCGCTGGTCTGGTAGCGCTTCCGGCCCGTAACCCAACCACCATATTGCTCGGTGATCGGTTCCAGCGGCTCGGTCTTGCGAATGTGGCAGCAGGAATCGGGGTCGGTTTCCCACAGATCGCCATTGGGGTCGAAACGCTTCACGTCATCGGAATTGGGATGAATGGCGTGAACGTTGAGCAGCCCGAGCGTTTTCTTGAGGGTTTCGACATAGGCCAGCGTTTCAGCAAAATGCTTGCCCGTTTCGAGGAAATAGACCGGCAGCGACGGATCGACCTGCGCCACCATATGCAGCAGCACCGCGGAATCAGCGCCAAAGGACGACACAATGGCCAGATCGCCAGGCAGCACATCATTGATGGCATAGCGCAGCACACTGACGGCATCCATTTCGTCGAACATGCCGTTGAGCGCCAGTATACCCAGCGCCTTCAGCTTCTCATGCGCAACCGGCGCAGATGCCAGATTAGACTTTGGCATGGATGGTCTCCGCTTCATTCTTCTCCCCCTCGGGGAAAAGGTGGCGCGCAGCGCCCGATGAGGAGGATGCTTCAGCGGGGGCGGAGGGAGCCCCCCTCACCGACTCGGCTGCGCCGAGCCATCTCTCCCCGATGGGGAGAGGAACAAGAACGCTAAGCGTTGCCATACAATGCCTCCTTGAATGGCGCCTCGCCAAGGCGGCGGTAGGCGTCGAGGAAGGTTTCTTCGCTGCCGGTTCGCTGGGCGATGTAAAAATCGACCAGCTTCTCGATAGCGTCCGGCACCTGATCGGCCTCAAAGCCCGGCCCGATGATCTTGCCCACCGAGGCCCCCTCGGTGGCGTCGCCGCCAAGCGTGATCTGGTAGAGTTCGCCACCCTTTTTCTCGACGCCCAGGATGCCGATGTGGCCCACATGGTGGTGGCCACAGGCATTGATACAGCCGGAAATCTTGATCTTGAGATCGCCGATATCCTTCTGCCGCTCGGGCGAAGCGAATTTGTGCGAAATTTCCTGCGCGATCGGGATCGAGCGGGCGTTGGCCAGGGCGCAGAAGTCGAGGCCCGGGCAGCAGATCATGTCGGTGATGAGGTTGTTGTTGCCCTCGGCCAGCTCATGGGCCACCAGCACGTCATAAACGGCGCGCAGGTCGGACACAGCCACATGGGGCAGAACCAGGTTCTGCTCATGGGTCACCCGCAGCTCGTCATAGGAGTATTTTTCGGCCAGGTCCGCGACAACGTCGATCTGCGTATCGGTGGCGTCACCTGGCGCGCCGCCGACCGGTTTCAATGAAATCGTCACCGACGCATAGCCCGGCTGCTTGTGCGGATGCAGGTTATTGTCGAGCCAGCGGCCATAAGCCGGGTCGATGATCGACTGATAAGCCACGTCTACCGTCTCGCCCGCGCGGTCCGCAAAGTCCGGCGGCGCGAAATAGGCGGTGATCCGGTCGAGCTCTTCCTGGGGCAGCGTCAGGACACCGCCGCGCACCTCGGCGAATTCGGCTTCCACCTGCCCCTTGATGCTTTCAAGACCTTCCTCGTGAACGAGGATCTTGATGCGCGCCTTGTACTTATTGTCCCGGCGGCCATAGCGGTTGTAAACGCGCATGATGGATTCGAGATAGGCCAGCAGGTGCTCATTGGGCACGAAGGCGTTGATCAGCTTGGCAATCATCGGCGTGCGCCCGAGGCCACCGCCAACCCAGACTTCCCAGCCGATATCGCCGGCAGCATTGGTCGCCGCCTGCAAGCCAATGTCGTGGAAACGGATCGCCGCCCGGTCGTTGGGCGAACCGGTCATGGCAATCTTGAACTTGCGCGGGAGGTAAGAAAATTCCGGATGCAGGCTCGACCACTGGCGGATGATCTCGGCCACGGGACGCGGATCGATGATCTCGTCGGCGGCAGCACCGGCAAACTGGTCGGTCGTGACATTGCGGATGCAATTGCCCGAAGTCTGGATGGCGTGCATCTCAACGCTGGCCAATTCCTCAAGGATCACCGGAATGTCCTTGAGCTTGGGCCAGTTGAACTGGATGTTCTGCCGCGTGGTGAAGTGCCCATAGCCGCGATCATAAGTCCGGGCGATATGGCCAAGCTTGCGCATCTGCCGGCTCGACAGCGTGCCATAGGGCACGGCGATGCGCAGCATATAGGCGTGCAACTGCAGATAGAGCCCGTTCATCAGCCGCAGCGGCCGGAACTGGTCCTCGGAAAGCTCGCCCGAAAGGCGGCGCTTCACCTGGTCAGCGAATTGTGCCGTGCGACCCGCTACGAAAGCGGCGTCGAATTCGTCATATCGATACATGCCCGTCTTCACCTAAGTGCTGGCGATCATACGCCTGCCCGTTGAGAGAGAGGGGAGCGGTGGGGCCCGCCGCCCTGATGCGTTCGCGCAGGCGCTTGGGCACGATCTGGCCCTCGACCTGCGAGACTTCTTCGATTTCAAGGCTGATGACCCGTCCGGTCGCCTTGGTTGCCGCCAGAGCGCCGTCGCGCTCGGCCAGCTCTTCCTTGGCAAACAGCCGCGCGGCCTGGAGGTTTTCCACCCAATTGCCTTCGCCGTCGAGATAAACGGTGGCGCCAGAGATCAGCTCATTGCCAGTCAGGATTTCCATAGTCACGCTACCTTGAAATTATGTGCAGCCGCCGCAGCGGCCTCGGTCCAGACACCCTGGGCAACAGCCTGGCCCACGAGGATGACAGCCGGACCATCGACGAATTCAACAGCCCCATTGGCCAGTGCGCCCAGCGTCCCCGCATAGGCTTTGCTGTCCGCACGGCCCGCATTGACCACGATGCCGATGGGCAGGTCCAAAGCTGCGCCATGCGCCAGCAACCGACCTGCCACTTGGGCCGCAATGGCCTTGCCCATGTAGAGCGCCAGCGTCAGCCCCGACTGCGACAGGGCCGCCCAATGGGCCAGATCGCTGTCATCGGCACCATGCGCGGTTGCGACCACAAAGCCGCTCGACACTTTGCGCAGGGTCACCGGCGTCGCTGTATCGGCAGCCGCCGCCAGCGCCGCACTGACCCCGGGCACGACCTCGTAGCCGATGCCGGCCCTGCGCAGCGCCGCGATTTCCTCGCCGGCACGTCCGAAAATCATCGGATCGCCCGACTTGAGCCGCGCCACTTTCTTGCCCTCGCCCGCCAGCCGCACGATCAGCGTATTGATCTGGGCCTGCGAAAACGAATGATGGCCCCGCGCCTTGCCCACGCAAATCTGCTCGGCATCGCGGCGGCCCATCTCGACGACGGCGGCAGGCACGAGCTGGTCGTGCACGATGACATCGGCTTGCTGCAACAGGCGCTGAGCCCTCAGGGTCAGCAGATCCTCGGCACCTGGCCCGGCGCCGATCAGCCAGACCACGCCCTGCCCCGCGCCCTTGGCCGCATGGGCAGCAAGCAGCGTTTCGGCCCCAGCATGATCTATCGAGGGCGTGGTAACCAAGTCCTCATAGAACCGCCGCCGCGCCGCGCCGTCGTGAATCAGGCTTTCAACCCTTTGACGTAAACCACCGGCCAGCGCAGCAATTCTGCCAATTCCCGGCGCCAGCAGCGCCTCGATCTGCGCCCGGACCAGCCGCGCCAGGACCGGCGCATCCCCTTCGGTCGAAATCGCCACCGTCAGCGGCGCGCGATCAACGATGGAGGGTGTGTAGAAATCGCACTCACCCGGCACATCGACCACATTGAGGGGAATGCCCAAGCGCCGCGCCTCGGCCTTGGCCAGCTCGGCGTCCGCCCCCTCTTCGGCCACAAACACCAGCGCAGCCCCGGCAATGTCTTCGACACGCAATGCGCGCTCATACACAGTGACCGCAAAGCCGGAAAAATCAGTTTCGATGTGGCGGGAATAAATCTCTATCGATGCAGTCGTCTTAGCAACCAACCGAACCTTGTTCAGGGCTTCGTCGGTGCCACCGACGATGATGATACGTTTGCCCTTGACCTTGAAGCTCAACGGAAATGTGTTGAGAAGTCCCATAGTCGTCCTGCTCGAGAGATGGACGAAAATAATCCAAACCACGCTGTTCCAACAAGAGCTTGAAAATCAATAGCTTTTATATTTCCCCGGCGCCGGGCGGATTGGAATGGGGAGCGCACCGGGCGGAGTGTGCCGCCAAATGAATCTTTGGCGGACCAGTCCGACGAAAATTTTGCTCGCTTTCGGGGTCAGCCCTGACGGCTGGGGACATGCACGACCAGACCGTCGAGCGCATCGCGGACCTTGATTTGGCAGGAAAGGCGGCTGCTCTCCTTCACATCGAAGGCGAAATCCAGCATGTCTTCCTCCATCATCGACGGGCCGCCGACGACCTCACGCCAGGCGTCGTCGACATAGACATGGCAGGTCGCGCAGGTGCAGGCGCCACCGCATTCGGCCACGATCCCCGGCACCGCGTTCATGATCGCGGTTTCCATCACCGTCGAGCCATTCTGCCCTTCGGTTTCAATGCGCTCGCCGGAATTGGTGACATAGGTGATCTTGGTCATGGTGTGCCTGTAACAATCGGGTTCAGAGGCCGAGCAGGCCTTCGAGATAGTGCTTTTTTATGCCGAACATAGCCTTCACGTCCGCAATCCGGTCAAGCACCGCCTCGCGGGACCCTGCATTGCCCTTTTGCGCGACGATCAGATTGTTCTTGGGCGTATGGGCGTCCGAAACGAATTCAAACACCTTGGTGCGATAGCCGCTGGCCTCGAGCAGCAGCGCCCGCAAGCCGTCAGTGACCATCTCGGCCTGCTTTTCCATGAAGGTGCCATGCCGCAGCAGGAAATCCAGACGGTCGTCGGACGTGCCTGCCTCGATCTCGCGGCGGATCTGCTTGTGGCAACAGGGCGCCACGGCAATCAGCCCCGCCCCGGCCTTGATGCCCTGAAAAATCGCGTCGTCGGTAGCCGTGTCGCAGGCGTGCAACGCAATCACCGCATCGGCGCCACTGGCGTCGTAGTCGAGAATATTGCCCGCTTCGAACCGCAACCCGGCAAACCGGCTCTTTTTCGCCAGCGCATTACCCGCTTCAACGAGCGCCGGACGCAGCTCAACCCCGATCACTTCCAGGGACCGGTCGGTTCCCTTGGCGAAATGGTCATAGAGAGCGAAATCGAGATAGCCCTTGCCCGCGCCCATATCCACGATGCGCGGATTCTCTGCTTTAAGCGCCTGAATCAGCGGGGCAAAGATTTCGACCATCTTGTTGATCTGGCGGAACTTGTCCTGGGCGTCATTGCGCACCACGCCGTCCTTGCCTGTGATCCCCAAGGCATGCAGCCACGGCGCCGACATATCCGTGAGCGGGCGGTTCTTGGTCCGGTCATGGCTAGCCTCGACCGCCTCGCGGCCTTTGACTTCGGTACGCTTGAGCCGCAGCTTGTCGTTCTGCCGCTCGAACTGCAGGTCAAAACCCGTCGTCTCCAGCCGTGCGCTGCGGTAGCCGGATGCCAGCCCCTGCTCGAGAAAACCAATGGCTTCGTCAAGGGTGACATTCTTGGTGATGTCGGTGGTCTTGTAGCGGAACACAAAGCTCAGCCGGTCGCCCACCTTGAGGCTCACCCGCCGCGCTTCGACCGATTTGAGATCGGCTTCCTCGCCATGATAGCCGCCCAGCTTCAGCCGAACGAGCGATCCGTCGGTGAACGTCTGGGCTACGGCGGCCGTAAATTCGGCGATGCGGTCGGGGGCGGTCAATGGCGTTCCTTGGTGGTGAGGAAGCGGATTTTCGGCCAGTCCTGCTTGGCGCGATCCGCCCACCACGCATTCTGCGCCAGAAACACCGGCGCCCCGGTCCGATCCTCGGCCATGTTGACCTTCTGGGCCGCAATGAAGCGCTTGAGCTCGTCCGGGTCGTCGCTTTCCACCCAGCGCGCCACTTCAAAGCCGAGGCTCTCGAAGGTGATCGGCACGCCATATTCCTTGGCGACCCGGGCCGACAGCACTTCGAGCTGCAGCTGGCCCACCACGCCCACGATCCAGTCGGCGCCCACCATGCGGCGGAACACCTGGGTGACGCCCTCTTCGGCAAGGTCTGACAGCGCCTTGGACATCTGCTTGGTCTTCATGTGGTCGGTCAGCCGCACGCGGCGGATGATTTCCGGCGCAAAATTCGGAATGCCAGTCACATTGATATTGGCGCCTTCGGTCAGCGTATCGCCCACCGAGAGCGTCCCATGGTTGGGGATGCCGACAATGTCGCCCGCCACCGCTTCTTCGGCCAGTTCACGGTTATTGCCGAAAAAGAACATCGGGTTGGACACGGCCATGTCCTTGCCCGAGCGAACGTTCTTCAACCGCATGCCGCGCTCGAACTTGCCCGAGCAGAGGCGTACGAAGGCGATGCGGTCGCGATGATTGGCGTCCATATTCGCCTGCACCTTGAACACAAAGCCCGTGACCTTCTTGTCCGACGGCGGAATGGGCGCGGGTAGTGCCGGCTGCGGGCGCGGCTCAGGACCCCAATCGCCCAAGGTGCGCAGCAATTCGGCCACCGATATGCCCTTGAGCGCCGAGCCAAACAACACCGGGCTCAAATGCCCCTCATGGAAAGTCTTGAGATCGAATTCAGGCAACATGGCCTGCGCCATTTCAAGCGTTTCCAGCGCCGTCATGAACACCGGATTGTCGATCAGCTCTTCGTTGTCGAGCAGGTCTTCAAGCTGGTCATATTCGGCAATCGTCTTGCCCTGCGGATTGAGCACACGCTTTTCCACGAGGTCGATATAGCCGCCGAAATCGACACCCTGCCCGATGGGCCAGAGCACCGGCGTCAGGTCCAGCGCCAGCTTGCCCTGGATTTCATCGATCAGGTCGAGCGGGCTCTGGCCCTCGCGGTCGATCTTGTTGATGAAGGTGATGATGGGAATGTCGCGCAGGCGGCAGACTTCAAAGAGCTTGAGCGTCTGGCTCTCGATGCCCTTGGCGGCGTCGATGACCATGATCGCGGCGTCAACCGCAGTCAGCGTGCGATAGGTATCCTCGGAAAAGTCCGAGTGGCCCGGCGTATCGAGCAGGTTCAGCGTCAGACCATCATAGTCGAAGGTCATCACCGAGGAGGTGATGGAAATGCCGCGCTGCTGCTCCATTTCCATCCAGTCCGAACGGGTCGAGCGCGTACCGGCCTTGCCGCGCACCGCGCCCGCCTGCTGGATCGCGCCAGCGGCAGCCAGAAGCCGTTCGGTCAGCGTGGTCTTGCCGGCGTCCGGGTGCGAAATGATCGCAAACGTACGGCGCAGGCGAAAGGGTTCAGCGGTGGGCCGGGGCGAAACCTCGGCAACATTGGACAGGGACATGGAAACTGCTGGAGTGTTCGACCGCTGCCACAAGCAGGAACGGCCCGATTTCATCTGGCCGCTCTATAAGCGAAAGTCGGGGATGCGGTCAAACCGCGCCTGCGTGATCGAGGGCGGAGCAGGCCCGGCAGCAACGTGCCGTCGAGACAATTGAGGGGGCCGGGCCCCCTCGTCATTGTCAGAAGCGGTAGCCGACACCAGCACGGACGGCGTGGGCAATGACGCCGTTTTCGGTCTGATCGTACCAGGCGTTGGCAGCACCCAGCGCGGTATAGCGGTATTCGGCGCGGCCAAACCACGCGTCGCTGAAAGCCACTTCCGCGCCGAGACCTGCGGTCCATCCATAGCCACCCACCGTCGCAGCGGCGATACCGGCGGTGCCATAGACATGGAAATTGTCGACAGCATAGCCCAGGCGGGCACGAAGCGAGCCCTGCACGCTGCAATACCAGGCGGGGCTGGAACAGGCGGCAGCCTGGTCAAAGCTGTTCCATTCGACGTCGGCTTCGGCGCCATAGACGATGGAATCCTGCTCGTAGTTCACACCGGCAAAAATGCCCCCGATGAGACCATATCCCTCAAGCACGCCACCGGCCGGCAATTCAATGCGGGTGCTCTGGCCGCCAAGAGTGGCGCCGAGATATTGGCCCGACCAACCCTGCTGGTCGTAGGAATCGTACATGGGTGGCGGGTCAGAAAAGAAATAGTCGGCAGCCAGGGCCGGCGAAGCCGCAAGAACAAGAGCGGTACTCAGCAACAATCTACGCATAACAACCTCCAGCGCTTGACTGGAAGTGTCGGGTATTATGCTTAATGGCCGATTAATCGGGGAAAGTGCCTGAACCTGGCGTGATCGTCAGGTCATCTCAGGCAAAGCGTTGCAGGCCGATCAGTCTTCTTCGTTGGCCAGCATGCGGGCGACAAAGTCGCGCACTTCCTCAATGGCCATGCCCAGGTCATCGATGTGTTCGCTCTTGAGGGGCCGGCCGTCCTTGAGGTCTTTTTCAAGCGCTGCGGCCAGGTCGGCAACACCCCAGGCGCCAACGCCGGCAGAGGCACCCTTGATGGAATGGAGGTTGATGGCGAGATCATCAAAGCTGGTCGCTAGTTTCAAACGCCCGAAATAGGTCGCCAGCGTGCTGTCGAACAGGCGCAGGATTTCAAGTTCCAGATGCTCGTCACCCAGGCACTGCTTGGCCAGGTGGACCAGATCCACGGGCCGCATGGACCGTTTCTGGGCTTCGGGAAGCGCGTCTTCAACAAGTGCTCTCTGCGCCATTCTGGCTGCTCCTAACTCAACCGGAGCCCAAAACCGAGGGCCCCTGGGTACAAGTTAGATCGCCGGGCGTGAACAGGGGATTAAGCCACATCTTCGCCTTTGTTTACGGTTCCATTCCTTAACGTTTCCCACCCGAAAATTAACCTTTGAGTAAGAAACCGTTCGGTTTGCATAAAATTGAATGTATGAATGAGCTTTGAACCAGCGCGCGGCGGCGAGGGTTGGGGGGACGATACGGGGCAATTGCATCGAATTGTTCCGGTTTGGCGACAGGCCCAGAAAGGGCCAATCCCCTATGACTGCTCGTAAAGTCCGCCGTGTAGCTGCAGTGCCGACGCGAGAGTAGTAAAGAGTATGGCGAAGAATCCGACCCCCCAGAACGATCCGGCCGCTTTGGCCTTCTCGGCTGTAGAGGATGCCCTCAAGGATTCCGTGTTCAATCTGGACCCACCGTCCCAGGCGCCCCAGGAAAAGAAGCAGGAACGCAAGCCGGACCCGGCGCGCTCCGAGCGCCTGCGCGCTGCGGACCGCATCGCCCAGCAGGCAAGTTCGGTCGCCAACGACGACCGCGTCTCGACTTCAAAGCTTCTCTATAGCCTCCAGGGCCGCTCATCCTCCGCCCCCACCTGGCTGGCACTGCTGCTGTCCACGCTCTGGATTGCCGCCGTGGGCACCATCGCCTGGATGCGCTTTGGCACCCAGATGGCCGACTTCAGCACCTTCGTGGGGTCGATCGAGTTCATTGCCATTCTTGCGATCATGCTGGTCCCGGTGCTGGGCCTGTTTGCCGTGGCAACCCTGTTCCGCCGTGCTGCCGACCTGCGCAACGCCGCCTCGTCCATCACCCAGGCCGCCATTCGCCTTGCCGAACCTGAAGTCACTGCCGCCGACAAGGTCGCCTCCGTGGGCCAGGCCGTGCGCCGCGAAGTCAATGCGCTCGGCGATGGGCTGGAACGCGCCCTCAGCCGCGCCGGCGAACTCGAAGTGATGATCCACAACGAGGTCACCGCGCTCGAACGCACCTATTCGGACAATGAATCGCGCATGCGTGCGCTGATCGCCGAACTCGCCAGCCAGCGCGAAAGTGTACTGACCAATACCGAGCGCGTCCGCGAGGCCATCACCGAGAGCCACACGGGCCTGGTGTTTGACCTCGACATGATCAGCCAGCGCATCGCCGGAACCATCGTGGAAAGCGGCGGCAACCTGACGCGCGCACTCGAAACCGCTGGCAATACGCTGACCACCGGTTTCTCTGAACGAGCCGATGAATTCGTCGGCCTGGTGGACAACCGCACCACTGACTTCCTGTCCGCGCTCGATGACAGCTCCAGCCGCCTCGCGCTCGGCTTTGACGATCACGCGGCCAGTACCGCCCGGAATTTCGAGAACCGTACGCTCGAAATCACGTCGGCCATCGATAGCCGTATGGCGGACCTGACCCAGGCGCTCGACAGCCGCGCGGCCACCATCAGCGGCTCGCTCGAAACCCACACGCTGGCCCTGTCCTCGGCCATCGAGGACCGCACCGCCTCGCTGGCAAACCTGCTCAGCGATGGCGGCACCACTCTCGTGGACCTGCTGCGCGACCGTGGCCTTGAAGTCAGCGAAGCGCTCGAATCCATCGGCGCCCGTGTTTCAGGCGACATTTCGAGCCGCACGTCGGAAGCCGAATTCCTGCTCGCCACCCTTTCGCGCCAGCTCGACGAATCCGTGTCGATCCAGCTCAATGCGCTCGACAGCCGCTTGCAGTCGGCGATCATCGAGATCAATGGCGCCCTCGACGACACGTCCGAGCGTGCGCGCCTGACGCTCTCCACCGCCGGGCAGGATTCGCTCAGCCTGTTCGACCAACGCCTGACCGAAATCACCGGATTGCTCGACGACAAGCTCCATGCCCTCGACAATGTCATCGGCGACAAGGGCGACGACCTGGTGCAGCGCCTCGACAAGCAGGGCGTGAGCTTCGCCGCCCGCGCCAATGTGCTCGAAATGGCGCTTAACGAGGAATCCGGTCGCTTCAACGACATCGTCGCCGAGCGCACCCGTGAAATGAGCGACGTCATCGGCGCCAAGACCAAGGCGATCACCGAAACCATCACCAATCGCAGCCAGGAAATCTCCGACACGCTCGATGGCCGCGCCGAGAGCCTCAGCGAGGCGCTCGACGCCCGCACAAGCAAGCTCGACGAAGTGCTGTCCAGCCGCGCGCTTGAAGTGAGCGAGGCCATCCTGTCACGCACCGGCGAATTGCAGGAAACCCTTACGGGCGGCGGCGCCAAGCTGGACGAAGCCATCCGCATGCGCTCGCAGGAACTGGGCGAGACGCTCAGGACCGGTACGCAGACCTTCGACCAGGCCATTGCCGGTCGCACCCAGCGCATGGCCGAAACCATCTCCGAGCGCACCAGCGTTCTGAGCGAGACCATTTCCGAGCGCACCAACGCCCTTTCGCTCGAACTGGAAACCCGTACCGGCGACTTCGCCAACCAGATCGACGAACGTACCGGCACGCTGGTCTCCAAGCTCGACGAGCGGACCCAGGCCCTCGCCGGCACCATTTCCGAGCGCACCAACGCGCTTTCGCTTGAACTGGAAACCCGCACTGGCGACTTCGCCAACCAGATCGACGAACGCACTGGCACGCTAATATCGACGCTCAACGAGCGGACCCAGGAAATGGCCAGCGCGGTCAACAACCGCACCCAGCAGCTGTCCGAGGCGCTGGCCGGGCGCACCCAGGCACTGTCCGACACCCTGGCCACGCACACATCTTCGATGGGCGAGACGATCAGCCTGCACACCAGCGAACTGGCCGACACGCTTGACGAGCACAGTGCAAAGGCCCGCGCCAGTATCGATGGCTCGCTGCGCGACGTCACGGCCACCATGGAAACCCGGCTCACCGACATGGCGACCCGCGTCAACAGCAAGGTCAGCGACGTCAACGAAACGCTGGGCGCCGGCCTCGATAGCGCCATTGCCCGTATTTCCGACGCCGAAGCCGGTGTTGCCGCCCGCATTGAAAGCGCCAGCGTCACCGTTGGCGAAAGTGCCCGCCAGGCTGCCGAACTCATCGAATCCGGCGTTAATTCCGCCCGCAAGGCAATTGCCGACATGGTCGACCAGCGCCTGGGCACCCTGCCCGAGGCGATCACCGCCCGCGCCGACATCACCGCCGAGCGCCTCGCCGCGCTCAACGCCTCGATCAGCACCTCGATCACCCAGTCCATGGCTGACCTCGAAGCCGGGGCAGACCGGATCGAAGAGACCATCGCCACCCGCATCACCGCGGCCACCGGCGCGATTTCCGCCGACGTGGAAAACACCGCCAATCGCATGGATACCGCCGTGCGCGGCGCCCTCGAGCAGATCCGCCTGGCTGCCACCAATATCGACCAGCTGGTATCGGTGCGCGCCGTCAACGCCGCAGACGCCATCGAAACGCGCCTCGACGCGATCAATCGCTCGGTGGAACAGCACACCGGCCAGTTCGCCAATCTGGTCACCGAAAAATCAGCCCAGCTCGAAAACGCCCTGGCCAGCCATGGCAACCTGCTGCGCGACGCCCTTGGCGAAAACGCCCGAGAAGCCGAAGAGATCATGTCGGTCTCGACCTCGCGCATCCTGGGCGATGTCACCAACGCCCTCAACAAGCTCAACGACTCCAACCTGCTGCTGCAGCGCGTGCTTGACGCCTCGACCACCAATCTGGCGAGCCTTGAATCCAGCGTTGCCCAGCAGACGGCCAATTACTCGAACACCATGCGCGAGGCCCTGGGCCAAACCGAACAGGCCGGCACCATGGTCACCCAGCATGTGGGTGCCCTGCAGGCCACCATTGCCGGCATGGTCCAGCAGTTCTCGTCCATGCTCGGCCGGCTCGACACCGAGGCCAACGGCCTTACCCTGGCCGCTCAGACGCTCGATGCCAGCAGCTCCAATGCGCTTGAAAACCTCGAGGATCGTCGCGGCGCCATGGACGCCCTGGCCCAGAGCTTTGCGGCCCGCGCTGACGATATCGATGGCCGCATGCGGCTCTTCGCCCAGTCGATTGCCGATACGGTCAACGATACCGAGCGCCGCCTGATCGGCGCCCGCCGGGCCATGGACGAAGCGCTTACCCAGACCTCGACCACGGTCCAGCAGGCCCTGGAACAGAACATTGGCAGCGTTACCCAGGCGCTCGAACAGAATGCCAACAGCGTCAACGACGCGCTCTATTCCACCAATGAGCGCTTCACCACTGCGCTCAGCACCAATGTCTCGCAGATGGACAATGCCGTGCAGCGCGCCGCCGAGGCCGCGGCCGCCGCCCTCAACCAGACCTCCTCCACGGTGCGCATGGCGCTTTCCGAACAGGCCGGCCAGGTCAATGCCGCCCTCGAAGACAATGCCAACCGCGTCAGCGAGGTGCTGTCTTCCACCGCCGGCAGCGTCACCGACGTGCTCACCTCGACCACCAGCTCGCTGGCCGACACCATTTCGGAATCCACGAGCTCGGTGCGCAATGCCATTGCCTCGAATACCGGCCAGCTGCGTCGGGCGCTCGACGAAACTTCGGGCGAAGTCACCGGCAAGCTGGGCGAGTTCCACCAAACCGCCGACGCCGAAGGCCGCCGTGCCAACCAGGCCCTGCAGGATGCCCAGCAGCGCATGGTCACCGAAATGCAGCGTGCCATCGAGGAAGCCACCCAGCGCTTCGCCGACACGGCCCAGGCCATGCGCGAAACCGCCCGCGAAGTGGGCAGCGAACTCGAATCCACCCGTGCCGAACTGGCGCGCGGCGTCAACGAGCTGCCCGAGGAAACCCGCGCCAGCGCTGCTGCGATGCGCCGCGTCGTTGCCGAGCAGATCGAGGCCCTCAGCGAGCTCAACGCCATTGTGCGCTCACAGCCGGCCAGCCACGATCTCACCGACCGCCGGGCGCCGCAGCGCGCGCCGCGCGCCGTCGAGGCACCAACCTACCAGCCGCGCCAGCCCGAGCCGATGCGTCAGCCCGAGCCCGTGCGCGAAACCTATCGCCCTGAACCGCCTCGCCAGACCCTGGTTGATCCCATCCGCAGTGCGGCTGTGATCGAACAGCCGGCTCCTGCCCCTGCGCCCATTCCCGCGGCCGCTCCTGCTCCTGCCGCCGCACCGCGTCAGGCGACGGAAGCCGAAGGCGGTGGTTGGCTGCGTGACGTGCTGCGCAATGCTTCGGCCAAACAGGCCGGTGGACAACCGCCACAGGCCCTCTCCGGCCTCAGCGAAGAGATTGCCCGCTCCATCGACGATGCAGCGCTGGGCGAAGCCTGGGCGCGCTACCAGTCCGGCGAAAGCAATGTCTTCACCCGCCGCATCTATACGCTCACCGGCCAGGGCACCTATGACGAAGTCCGCAAGCGCATCCAGCGCGACGCCGAATTCGCCCGCACCGCCCAGGCCTATATGAGCGAATTCGAGCAACTGCTGAAGCGCGCCGCAGCCGGCCCCAATCCAGCCGCCGAAACCCGCGAATACCTGCTCTCCGACAAGGGCAAGGTCTACACCACCCTCGCCCATGCGAGCGGCCGGCTGGCCTGATCCACCGGGCAGTGAATACAAAAAGGCCCCGGAGCGATCCGGGGCCTTTTCAATTGTGTTGCCCTGCCAGGCAAGCAGCGATGCCGAAGCTGGGACCATCCACTTCCGAGCGTCAGCCCACGAGCGTTGACGGCCCTGCCATTTACCCCGCGGTGCCTGAAACAATCTCGGCCAGGAGGTCGTCTAGGGCCTCGAACTGCTCGGGATAGGCGCCCGTGCTGCCCGATGCGAGTGCCGCGTCCAGAGCATCCTTGGACGGATAGAGGTCAGATAGGACAAGGTAGGTCTTGCCGTCCTTTTCCGAGAGCGTGACGCTGGTCACGGAGCCCTCATCGCCCTCTTCATTCGTCCAGACGATTTTCTCGTTCGGCACCACCTCGATATACTTGCCAAAAAAGGCCATGGGCTGGTCGAAATCGGGATGACCGAAGACGAAGCGGTAGCTGCCCCCGGTGCGCACGTCGGCCTCGCAGGAGATAAAGGTGATGCCGAAGGATTTCGGCGTCCACCAGCGCATCAGCAATTCGGGCGTGGTCCAAGCCTCGAAAACCAGATGCGCCGGGCCGTCGAAGGTTCTGGTGATGACCAGTTCCCGCTCAGAATGCCGATTCACATCCGTGGCTATTTTGGCCGGTTTGGGTTCACCCACCTTGGCTTCGTCCATCGGTTTTCTCCTTGTGTTTCAAATCTTCGATAACCAGATCCAACGCGTCAAAACGCGCGGTCCAAAGCTGGCGATAGCGGTCTATCCAGGCCATTTCTTCTTCCAGCCGGCTCAGGCCAAGCTTGCAGGTTCGCACGCGCCCCACCTTTTCCGTGGTGACCAGGCCGGCACGCACCAGGACATCGACATGCTTCTTCATGCCGGTGAGGGTCATGTCGAACGTCTCGGCCAGGTCCGTGACCGTCGCATCCGACCGTCCCAACCGCTCCAGCACGCCGCGACGTGTGGCGTCGGACAGCGCGGCAAAGGAGGCGTCGAAGCGAGTTTGATTATAGTGAACCATCTGGTTCACTATAGGGCGAATTTTGTCATGCGCAAGGGGGCGCACGGCAAACGTGTCCAGAAAGCAGTGTGAGAGAGCGGTTATCCCGCCAACGACTTGGGCGGCCGCATCTTCAGCGACCACAACACGCAGCCAACAGCCAGCAGCGAGGTGATCGAAGAATAGAAGAACGCGTAGGCGCCGAAGAATTCCACCAGCACGCCGAACAGGATCAGTGCCGTCATCGCCGCTGCCATGCTGAGCATATTGGCAAAACCCTGCGCCTCGGCCGCATTGGCCTCATTGGTCCAGTTGGCAATGAAGTGGACGACCCCGAAGTAGCCCATGCCGAAGCTGAAGGCGTGCAGCAACTGCGTGGCAAACAGCACTTCCACCGGCGGATTGAAGGCCATGATGGTGAAGCGCAGGACCCCGGCAAGAGCACCGACAAGGATCATGTTGCGAGCTGTGACCCGACCGCCAAACCGGCGCCAGACGAACATCAGCACCGCTTCACCCACTGCGGCAAACCCCAGCAGCGGCCCCAGGAAATAGCTCGGTATGCCGTTCTCATGCCAAAGCAACGCCCCGAAGCTGCCAATGATGGCATTGGAGGAGTTGACCAGTGCGAAGGCCAGCAGCGGCAGCACGAACCAGGGCTGCAGCGCATCGCGCAGGCGGCTCGGCGCCGCCACAGCCTCGGGTGCAGTCGCTGCAAGCGTCACCTGCGGAGCGGGCGCCCGGAACCGCGGCAGGAGGAACGCGAGGAAAGCCCGCGCCACCACCATGGCCACATAGAGCCAGACGAAGGCGGCCGATCCGAGCATATTGAGAAACAACCCCAGCCCGCCCGCGCCGACGACATAGCCCACGGTTGCCCAGGCCCGGATAACCCCGAAATCGGTGCCATTGCGCCGCGTCATGCGCACAGTGGCCGCGTCGATCACCGGCGCGACCAGGCCATTGGTGGTGCCGCACAGCGCCCAGACCAACAGAATGCCCCAGAACTCGGAGACGAAGAACAGCGGCAGCGGCGCCAGCGCAGAGGCAATGGAAATAAAGATCAGTGCTGTGCGCCAGTCATCGGCCTTGTCCGCAACACGGCCCACGATGATGTTGAGCAAGAGCAGCGCCAGCGTCGGCAGCGCATTGATGATCCCGATCTGGTCGGCGGGAATGCCATGTTCGCTTAGCCATATACCCAGGAACACCGAGGCAACGCCGCCCGGCAGATAGACGGTGAACTGATAAATGGAAGCGCGCAGCTCGGGAGAATCCAAGCGCGAGAGGGCCGATGCCATTGAAAGAACTCCGGGCGCGAGAAATAAGCGCCGCGTGTCCTCCACTGACTCGGATGCTCGCCCGAGGCAAGGGCCTTTCTGGTCGCTAGACTGCTTTTGCCAGGCGGTGCTGCCTTACTGTCGCAGGGACCAGGGCGGAGAAGAATTGCAGGGCACTGGCAGACCAGGTGAACTGCTCGCCCAGCGACCTGGCATGCGCACGCTCCAGCAGCAGCGAATGGCGCACCGCCTGCTCCAGATCATCCGACAAAGTGCCGGCGCGCGGATCGGTCAAAATGTCCCGCGGACCGGTGACCGGATAGGCCGCCACCGGCGTGCCCGAGGCCAGCGCCTCGGTGATTACATTTCCAAAGGTGTCGGTGCGGCTGGGAAAGACAAAGACATCGGCGCTGCGGTAGGCGGCGGCCAGGTCCTCGCCATGCAGATAGCCCACGAACTTCACCTGCGGATAGGCCCGCTGCAGATGCGCCCGGTCTGGACCGTCGCCCACGACGATCTTGGTGCCTGCAATATTGAGCGCGAGAAACGCCGCGACATTTTTCTCCGCCGAAACCCGGCCCACATAGAGCAGATGCGGCCCTGGCAGGTCGGTGAACATGGTCTTGGGACCGGGATGGAAACGGGCGCCGTCCACGCCCCTGCCCCACAGGCTGAGATGGGAAAACCCATGCGCCGCCAACTCGCTACGCAAGGACGGCGTGGGCACCATGGTCGCGGCGGCCGGATCATGGAACCAGCGCAGATAGCCATAGCTCCACTCTTCAGGCACCGGCAGCCGTGCCGCGGCATACTCAGGGAAGCGGGTGTGAAAACTGGTGGTGAAGGCCTTGCCGCGTTCGAGGCAATAGCCCCGTGCCAACAGCCCCAGTGGCCCTTCGGTGGCAATGTGGATGTGATGCGCCCGCGCCCGTGCCATCTGCAGATAGACCGTCCGCCGCGTCACCAGCGACAGCCGGATTTCGGGATAGGTGGGTACCGGCACAGTCCAGAATGGTTCGGGGGTGAGGAAACTGACCTCATGCCCCCAGCTGCGCAACTGACCGGCGAGGCTTTCAAGGGTCCGCACCACGCCGTTGATCTGAGGTCGCCACGCGTCAGTGACGATTAGGATACGACGGCTGGCAAGGCTGGGATTGAGGTCCATTGCGGCACCACGATTTCTCGCATTGCCTTAATGGTGACCGCCTTCCGCGTCGGTCGCGTGACGGCTCAGTGACGATCAATTGACGGGCTTACTGCCCCGGGGCGCGGCGCAATTTCGTTTTCCGGGCCTCGCCGGTGACCATTTCGGTCCATTTGATCAGCTCGAACGCACCATCATGATTCTCGACAATGGCCGTGCAGCTCTCCACCCAGTCGCCGGTATTGATGTATTGAATGCCCAGGCGATCATGAATGTCGGCAAAGTGGATATGGCCGCAAATGACGCCATCGACGCCTGATTCCTTGGCCTCGTGCACCAGTGCTTCCTCGAAGCGCCCGATCACTGAAACGGCGTTCTTCACCTTCTGCTTGGCCCAGGCGCTGAGCGACCAATATTGCAGGCCGATGCGACGGCGTACCCAGTTGATGGCAATGTTGACACGCAGCGCGGCGTTATAGGCCCAGTCCCCCACATGGGCCAGCCACTTGGCATTCATCACAACCACGTCGAACTGATCGCCATGGATGACGAGATAGGTCTTGCCCGTCGCCGAGGTGTGGATGGTGCGGTCGACAAGTTCGATCTCACCGAAATAGGTGCCAAGATATTCGCGCAGGAATTCGTCGTGGTTGCCCGGCAAATAGACGATCCGCGTACCGGCGGCGGCCTTGTCGAGCATGAGCTGGATCAACGCATTGTATTGCACCGGCCAGTGCCACTGCTTGGCCAGGCGCCAGCCATCGAGAATGTCGCCCACCAGGTAGATGGTCTCGGCGTCGTGCTGGCTCAGGAAATCAATGAGCTGGGCCGTACGGATAGGCTTCATGCCCAGATGCACATCCGACAGGAACAGCGCCCGAACGCGCCGGATCTCGCGGTCTTCCGACATCAGCTTCGGGTCTCCAGGTCACAGGCGTTCATCTTAACGACCAAGAGTGACGCTGGAAACAACAACGCGGAGAAAGCCGGGGAAAGCCGCATCAATCCAGCCGGGCTTTCAGCGCCACGATGCGCGCATAACTCTGTTCAATGCGCGCGGCAAAGGCGGGATCGGCTGCCGCTTCGGCCAGAAGGATCGCCAGCACCTCCGCCGGAAGCCCGGGGCGATAGTCGGCGGTATTGGAAAACAGCAGGATATCCATGCCGGCGCGCACCGCCCCCGTCACCGTTTCTTCAAGGCTGAAATGATCGCGAATGGCGCCCATTTCGAGATCGTCGCTGATGACAACCCCGTCAAACCCCAGCTCCTGGCGCAGAACGCCCTCGATCCATCGCTGCGACAGCGATGATGGGGTCTCGCCGTCCCCATCGGCATAGTCGGCATGGTAGAGATGACCGACCATCACCATGTCGGCCATACCGGCGCCGATGAGGGCGCGATAGGGCTTCAGTTCATCCTCCGACCAGCTGCGGGTTATATCAACAAAGCCCTCGTGACTGTCGGCAGTGGACGAGCCGTGGCCGGGAAAATGCTTGAGCGCAGTGACCAGACCCGCCGCCCGATGCGCCTTGATGAAGGCTGCATCATAGGCAATCACGGTCTCAGGGTCGGCGGAAAACGATCGGCCGAAGCGGGCGATGATCTGGTTTTCGGGATTGGTATTGAGATCAGCCACCGGGCCGAAATTGACCGAAAAGCCCTCCGCAGCAATGGCCTTGGCCATGCGGGCGTAAATCGCCTCGGCCTCATCTGGCGCGTTGCGCGCCGCAACACTCGCCGCATTGGGAATTTCGGTAAAGCCAACGTCCTTGGTCAGCCGCTCGACTGCCCCGCCTTCCTGGTCAAGCGTGATGAACGGCGGCAGATCGGGCGCGGCGGCGCGGAACATGGTGTTCATCTCGCGCACGGTGGCAAGATTGGAGACGTTCTTCTTGAGATACATCACCCCGCCCAGCCGCCCGGCAGCAAGGTCCTGGGTGATCGCGCCGACACCGGCGTCATTGGTGCCATCGCCCTCGAAACCGACGATGATCATTTGTCCGGCCATCTGCTCGAGCGTGGCAGCCGATGCGGCGGTCGACAGGGCAATGAGGGCAAAGAGGGCGAGAAAGGAACGCAGCAAACCTGGCCACCTGACTGTGAATCGGGACCGGCACCTTGCCCAGCAAATGGCGGCAAGACAATGGTCCCGCGCCCGATCAAGGCGTAGCGGCGACCGCCATCAAGAGAAGCGCTTCAAGAACAAAGAGGAGAGCGGGGACCTGTTGGCCCCCGCCCAATGTCAATCGATCAGGCCGGCTTGTTCTGCCGGTTCGCGATCAGGTCGTCGACCACCGTGGGATCGGCCAGCGTGGACGTATCGCCCAGCGCACCAAAATCGTTCTCGGCGACCTTGCGCAGAATGCGGCGCATGATCTTTCCCGAACGGGTCTTGGGCAAGCCCGGCGCCCACTGGATGAAGTCGGGCGAAGCAATCGGCCCGATTTCCTTGCGCACCCAATTGCGCAGTTCGACTCGCAGATCGTCGCTGCTGGTCTCGCCGGCCATCAGGGTTACATAGCAATAGATGCCCTGCCCCTTGATGTCGTGCGGGAAGCCGACAACGGCCGCTTCAGACACCTTGGGATGGGCCACCAGCGCGCTTTCCACCTCGGCCGTGCCGAGGCGGTGACCGGACACATTGAGCACGTCATCGACGCGGCCCGTGATCCAGTAATAGCCATCCTCGTCGCGGCGGCAGCCGTCGCCGGTAAAGTAATTGCCCTTGTAGGTCTCGAAATAGGTCGAGACGAACCGGCCATGGTCGCCCCAGATGGTGCGCGCCTGGCTGGGCCAGCTGTCCTTGATGACCAGGACGCCTTCCGCCTTGGTCTGTTCCTGAACCTTGCCCTCGGGCGAGAGCACCTCGGGAATGATGCCAAAGAACGGCTTGGTCGCCGAACCCGGCTTGGTGGCAATGGCACCGGGGAACGGGGCGATCATATGGCCGCCGGTTTCGGTCTGCCACCAGGCATCAACGATCTCGCAGCGTCCCTTGCCAACCTTGTTGTAGTACCACATCCAGGCTTCCGGATTGATCGGCTCACCCACCGTGCCCAGGAGGCGCAGCGAGGGCATGTCGTACTTTTCGACATATTCAGGGCCGGCGCCCATCAGCGAACGAATCGCGGTGGGGGCGGTGTGGAAGATATTGACCTTGTGGCGCTCCACCACCTGCCAGAAGCGGCTGGCATCGGGCCAGGAGGGAATGCCCTCGAACATCACCGTGGTCGCGCCATTGGCCAGCGGCCCATAGACGATATAGCTGTGACCCGTGATCCAACCCACGTCGGCCGTGCACCAGAACACTTCGCCACGCTTGTAGTCGAAGCTCAATTCATGGGTCAGCGAGGTGTAGGTGAGGTAGCCGCCGGTCGTATGCAGCACGCCCTTGGGCTTGCCGGTGGAGCCCGACGTGTAGAGGACGAACAGCGGATCTTCCGCATTCATCGGCTCGGGATCGTTGAACGGCTCGACGCCTGCGGCGGCCTCATGCCACCAGACATCGCGGCTGCCCTTCATGGCAACGTCTGCGCCGGTATTGTGGACCACCAGCACCTTCTGCACGCCCGGGCAGTCTTCCAGCGCCTTGTCGACATTGGCCTTGAGCGGCACTGTCTTGCCGCCGCGGCGACCTTCGTCGGCGGTGATGACCACGGCAGAGTCGCAGTCATTGATGCGGCCGGCCAGTGAGTCGGGCGAAAACCCGCCAAAAACCACCGAATGCACCGCGCCAATACGGGCGCAGGCCAGCATGGCATAGGCCGCCTGCGGGATCATGGGCAGGTAGATGGTGACGCGATCGCCCTTCTTCACGCCCAGTGACTTCAACACATTGGCGCAGCGGCAGACCTTTTCGTGCAGCGTGCGATAGGAAATATACTCGGCCTGGTCATTGGGATTGTCGGGTTCCCAGATGATGGCGATATCGTCACCATGCTCGGCCAGGTGCCGGTCGATGCAGTTGGCGGCAACGTTGAGCACCCCATCCTCGAACCATTTGATCGAGACATCGGGATATTCGAACGTGGTGTTCTTGATCTTGGTGGGAAATTTCACCCAGTCGAGACGCTTGGCCTGCTCGGCCCAAAACCCGTCGGGGTCCGTGATCGAGCGCTGATAGAGCGCGTCATATTGCTCGGCCGTGGTGTGGGTGCGCGCGATCGCGGCCGCGCTTGGCTGGATTAAGAGCTGGTCGCTCATCGTCATCCTCCCTTATCTCTCCCAGGAACCGTTCTAATGACGCGCCCCCATGGCGGCAAGGCCTTGCACCCGCGACTCTTTGGTTTTCCCGGCATGGGTCTATGCCGAACCGGCACGGCACCGGACATTAACCCCCATAGGATAGTCTTTCGCCAAAGGCCGCGTGTCGGACCGGCCGCCATCAGGAGCTGCCCATGGCCGAAATGACCATTCGCGCCGCCACCCATGCGGATATCGACCTCGTCCATCGCGAGCTGAGCGATGTCATCGTGCAGTCGCCGCACTACAATGATCGCTTCAAGCAACACGAGGCCGGACGGCTCAACAAGCCGTTTCTCAAGGGCCTCATGGCCATCGACCCCTGGCACATCATGCTGATGTGCGCCGATGGCGTGCCGGGTGGCGCCATGGTGTCTGGCCCGGAATGCGGATCGTTGTTCCGCTATTGGAGCTGGGTCTTCCCTAGCCATCGCCAGACCAAGCTGGGCATGTTCGGCATGCGCGAATTCGACGCGCATTGGGACAACACACGCTTTCACAAGGCCTATACTTTCGTGCGGCCCGACAACGAGGTCGCCCGCATGCTGCTCAAGCGTTACGGCTACAAGGAAACGGCGCTGCTCGAGCAGCACATCTTCGGGCAGGATTACCTGCTGATCGAGAAATTCTATGAGCGGCCCGATGTCGACTATGACAGTGGCTATGTGGGCCGGCTGGGCCGGATCAAGAACCGGCTCAAAGGGCTTGTTGGCGCCTGAGGCCTACTCCGCAGCAGCCGGTGCCCGTCGCGCCCGGAACCAGTGCAGGATCGACACATCGATCCCCGCCGTACGGAGCGCGACCAGCCACAGCACCACCGACCAAACTGAAATGGCAATGATCGCCGCCATGGCCGCGCCGACAAGGTGGAAGGACGGCACGAGCAGCACATTGCCCAGCGCCAGGGTCCCCATGCCCAGCAGCACGGCCGGCAGGCTGGCCCATGGGCGGTCGTGAATGGAAAGCACCATGGAGGCGGGGCCCATGGCGGAACGCACCACCAGGCCCAGGCAAAGGATCGTCAGCGGCAAAGCGCCCGCGGTGAATTCGGGGCCGAACAGCAGCAGGGCGAAGGGGGCCCCGATCAACACCACCACGAACAGCCCGAGCGAAACCACGCTCGCCGCAACATTGGCCTCGCCCACCTTGCGGTTGAAGGCGGCGCGATCCGCATTGGCTTCGCTTTCGAACATGTCCGGCAAGATGACTGCATAGACAGCGGCGACACCAAACGAGACAAGCGCGAAGATTCGCGTACAGACCCCGAAGATCGCCAGTTCTTCGCGATCAAGCAGGTTGGCCAGCAGCAGCAGATCGATGTCGAAGAAGAAATCGGTAGCAAGGGTAATCAGCACCCAGGGGGCAGCAAACCGCCACCAGCGGGGTGCCTCGGCTGATCGGGCCTCGGTTGTATCAGCAACGCGCGGCAATGTGGCGATCACGAAGCCCAGATGCACCAGCGCAATGGCCACATAGCCAAAGGCGGTGATCCAGAGCATGGCGCCGAAGGCCTCAGCCGGCGAGTTCATCACCGCGGCGCAGCCGAGCACCGTTGCCAGCATCATCATCGGGCGGAAGATGCCATCGGCAAAAAAGCCGGCGAAGGGGCGCTTCAGCCCTATCAGCACGGTCCCATTGACATAGACAAGCGCCGTGGCGAGGGCGAGCATCGCCACCGGCACGAAATAGATCGCGACGACGTTTTCACCCAGGCCCAGCACATTCAATAGCCATGCACCGAACAGCAATAGCGCCAGGAAAACCAGCGCGACATGGCCATAGGCCCGCGTGACAAAGGCAATGAGTTGGCGCCGGTCGCCACGGGCACGGTATTCAGCAGCGAAATAGGCGCCGATCGTCTGGAAGCCGAGAGGCATGCCGACGGCGATCAGGTTCACTGCCGCAATGACGATGAGATAATCGCCCAGAATGGCTGCGCCCCAGACGCGCGCGATAAAGGCCTGCACCAGAAAGATGAGACCAGCGCCAAACAGGCGCCCGCCAAAGATGACAGTGGATTGCGACGCCAGCCGCCGCGCCAGGCTCATTGGAATTCCGCAGACACGGGCGACGGCGCCTGATCGGCCCGGGCACGGGAAGGACGCAGCATTTCGACGCGACGGCGCAACTCACCGAAGAGTTCGCGCGCTGCAAAGGCCCCTGCCCCGAAGGCATAGGCCAATGGCCGGGAGGCATAATTGGCAACCGGCGGAACGGGCCGGATCAAGCCGGCATCGCCCACCATGCCCTTCTTGAACTGATGCAGCCCCTGGAAACCATCCGTGCCGCCCAGGTCATACCAATTGGCGCGCGTGTGATCGCGCAGCCAGCGAATGATATGCCAATGCATGAAATAGCCGGCGCGAAGCGGCAGCGCTTTCTCATTGGTGGCGCCATAGAGATAAACCGCCCGGTTTCCTGCCTTAAAGATCAGCGCCCCGGCGACCAGTTCGCCCTCATGACGCACGAAGAAAAGCTCGGGCCGAAGCTGTTCGTCCATAGCCATCAAGGCATCGAGCGTGTCGAAGGCCGAATAGTCTGCGAACTGCTTGCGGTCGCTCATCGCCGCATAGAGGGTATTGAAATCGTCCAGCCGCTCGGGCCCGGCATGTTCAAACACAAGGTCCGACTTGTCCGCCTTGTTGAGCTGCCGCCGCCAGGTCTGGTCAAAGCTCTTGCGCTGCGCCTCGTCGCTCAAGCGCAGATTGACCAGATAGCGGTCGGGGAATCGCAACAGCGCGCCGCGCTTGAAGCCACGCGCCCGCAAAGCCTGATATTCGCTGTTATGATCCAGCACACTGGCGTGCGGCAGTACAGACAGCATCATGCCGCGCTGATCCGCATATTCGGCGATCAGCGCCTCGACCATGCCAGCATAGACAGCCGGCGCATCTGTCGCACGGACATCGGCCAGCATCGGGCCCCATTTGACAATTGCGATCTGGGCGAGCCCGAGCGGCAGTTGCTGCACCATCACCAGCGCGCCACCAACAATCCGGCCCTTGCGCTCGAACAGGCGCGGTTCTGGCGCAACGCCCGGCCAGCGGATCGAGGCGAAGGCGAACAATTGTTCCTGGCAGATGCAATCGAACCCGGAGATCACCGCATCCCATTCGTGTCCGTCGACTTTTCGCGACACAAGCGTTGGCGCCTCAACGCGATCCGCGGTCCGCGACAAAGGTTGCGTTTGATCCAGGGTCATTCCAACGGTGGCGGACATGGCGGCGCTTCCGGCTTGATACATTCAGCCGAAAGCTAGCCCCGCGAGGTGAGCAAATCCCTATCCCCGCCAGACAAATGCAGCAAACCTGCCGCCTTGGTTACCAAAATTCGAACTGTCCCGAAGGCCAATCACGCCATTGGCGTGATTGGCGTCACCGTTAGGCGTCAGTGCGCGGCAGCAGCGCCCAGCTCATGCGGCGTATAGAGCAGCGGAATGGCCGGGATATCGACAAACGCGCCCAGCCCTTCGAGCGTCATGCGCAGGGCCACGAACAGGATGATGACCAAGCCGACCCAGGCAATCCAGCGGAAGCGATGCAGGAGGCGGGCAATGAAAGTTGCCGCCACACCCATCAGGACCACGGACAGGGCCAGGCCAAAGATCAGGGCTTCGGTGTGGTGCTGCGCTGCACCAGCCACGGCCAGCACATTGTCGAGCGACATCGAGACGTCGGCGATGATGATCTGGATGACTGCCTGGCGAAGGGACTTTTTCGGCGCTCTGCCGGCCACGCTGCCATCGGCGTTATAGTCGGCGTCCGAAAGGGCTTCAGTCGCCTCTTCCTCTTCTTCCTGGGAGACCGTGAGCTCGCGGTACATCTTCCAACACACCCAGAGCAGAAGGATACCGCCGGCGATCAGCAGGCCGCCGCCAAGCGAGAGCAGCTGGGTGGTGATAAGCGCAAAGCCGATGCGCAGGCCGGTCGCGGCCAGAATACCGATAAGAATGGCGCGACGCCGCAGCTCGGGGGCAAGTCCGGCAGCGGCAAGACCGATCACGACGGCATTGTCTCCGGCCAGGACAAGGTCAATCATGATGACCTGGAGAAGTGACGAAAAGAAACTCGGGTCGATACCGAACATGATGTGTCCTTGCGGGGAAACCACGGAGAAGTGCCACGCTGCTACTGCCACGCGGCGTGCACATCAAGGGGGCAAGGCCTTCAACCCGACGAAAGTTCAAGAATTGAAGGGGATTTGGCGCCCATCCGACAGCTTGGCGACAGAAATACGCCTCTGAAAGTAACAGGGCGGCCAGTGGCCACCCCGCAATCTCGACTAGCCATTGGACGGCAGGGCGGGCGGTTCGCCGCCAAAGCCTTCGGGGGGCGCGCCGCCGGGAGCCCCCATGCCCTCAGGGGGCGCCATCATGCTGCCACTACTGCGTTCGGCTGTCAGGTCGACCGGAATGGTGATGGCGCCGGCATAGCCCGCCTGCGGGTCACCGGTCAGCGCCAAGGTCTGCTGGGCGATCTGGTCGGCGGTGTTGTCGTTAAAGACATTGTCAGTCGCAATGGTGATGCGACCGAGGTTCTGCGTGCCATTGGAATAGCGGGCATCGGCGGCGTAAACGGCCGCGCTTTCCGCCTCCGGCAAAGCAATCTGCGCAGTCAGCAGCGATGCGTCCCCGCTGACGGCCGCCTCGACGCTCTCGAAAATCTCAAAGTGCATATGTGGCCAGCGACCATCGTAGCAGCCAGGAACGATGGTGGTGAAACGCACCTTGCCTTCGGCATCGGCTACGCCAACGCCACGCAGATAGTTCGCCTCGGTGACATCATAGAGCGAATAATTGCCGGTGGCGTCGCAATGCCAGAGATAGATCGCATAGCCCTCGAGCGGCGTGCAACCATCGGCATTGACCAGCGTCAGTTCGATGTCGAGCTGCAGTCCGTCGGCGACCGGGGTCAGCGTGCCGAAGGAGCCACGCAGGTCCTGGCGGATAACGCCCTGTTCGGTCAGCGCATTGACCACCTGGCCATCTTTCACATTGCTACCATCGGCCGGATAGGGGCCGGCGGTTTCCCAGGGCAAAGCAACGCATTCGAGAGCCGCCGCCGCGCCGCCTGTCAGGCCAACCAGCCCCGCACCACCCATCAGGGCCAACAGGCGGCGGCGGCCAAGCATTTTGGGCAGATCATGGGCAAAGCCCAGGTCATGGTCATGATGATCGTCGTGGTGATGCGACATGGGCGGTTCCTTCCTGATGGGGCCGTCAGACACTTGCCACCAAATAGCGTTATTGGTGGGTCAGGCAGGACATACGAAACCGAACCTATCCGGCCCAATTCCAATGGATGAACAATTGGCAATCCGGCCTGAGGCCGGAAACCAATCAGTTCCCGCTCACCGAAGTGAGTTCAATCTGATCAGGAATTTTGGAGGGACTTTGGTGGGTGCACAAGGGCTCGAACCTTGGACCCGCTGATTAAGAGTCAGCTGCTCTACCATCTGAGCTATGCACCCGGGAAGCTTTTTGAAGAGCTCCGGCACCGAAGTGGCGCCTCTCTACCAAAGCGATTCCGACCTGTCCAGCACCCAAAAGCAGATTGTGTGGATAAACTGCAACGCGCCGCTCTCCGCGCCATGCAAAACGCCCGGCTGTCAGGCCGGGCGTAAGTCACTATTGCCGCAAATGCCGATAATCGTTCAGTTCCAGAACGTTGCTGACCGGCTTGGCCTGTTCGGGGCGGATTTCTTCCATCAACCCGATGGTACGTTCAATGATGTGACGCAATTGACGCGATCGCTGGTCCGCCCCCTGCAGAATGGTGGCGGCTCGCTGTAGATGGTCACGCGCAAGCACGTAGGTGGGAGGCACCGCAGTCTCCTTTAGATGTAGATTGTCGCAGAATCGCCTCGTTGGCGCGTCCTCAAGGTGCGCCGCCCGTAGTTCTCGACTCCTTGCCGGGGTGCGCGGCATTTAAATCGAATTGGCAGAACTTTATTTTGCCCCGGAAAGGGCCGGAACACGGGCCTGTCGCAAACAGCAAGCCCCCTTGGCTTTGTGCAAAACTCCGGGGACGGACGATATCGAGGGGCGCGATAGCGCTGGCAGCAGCGGCACGGAACGTTAAGATCGGGGTGGAATCGCAGCGCAAGGCTTATCCCGTGTCTCACCCGCCATTTACCGCCATCATCGACAGCCTGCCCGAAACCGTGCCCTTTGTCGGCCCCGAAACCATCGAGCGGCGCACCGGCATTGCGACGCGCGCGCGCATCGGTGCCAACGAATCCGGCTTCGGCCCGAGCCCACGGGTGATCGCTGCGCTGCGCGAGGCCGCGCCTGAGGTCTGGACCTATCCTGACCCCGAAAACTATGAACTGCGCTCAGCTCTGGCCGCACACCTTGGCATTGCCAATGACGAAGTGACGATCAGCGAGGGCATCGACGGGTTGATGGGGCTGTTGGTGCGATTGTTCATCGCGCCGGGCGATGTCGTCGTCACGTCTTTGGGCGCCTACCCCACCTTTAATTATCACGTCACCGGTTTTGGCGGGGACCTGCGCTTCGTGCCCTATAGTGGCGTGCACGAGAACCCTGAGGCGCTGGCCGCCAAGGCGCGCGAGACCAATGCCAGGATGGTCTATCTGGCCAACCCGGACAATCCGATGGGGTCGTTCTGGTCGGCCGCCGATATTGCCCGTTTCATCGATGCAGTGCCCGAAAACTGCCTGATCGTGCTCGATGAGGCTTATATGGAAACAGCGCCGGAGATACCGCTGGCCCTCGACACCTCACGCCCGAACCTTCTGCGCCTGAGGACGTTTTCAAAGGCCTATGGCATGGCGGGGCTGCGTTGCGGCTATGCCATCGGACATCGCCGCCTGGTGGGCGCCTTTAACCGCATCCGCAACCACTTTGGCGTCAACAAGCAGGCGCAGGTCGCCGCACTTACCGCCCTGGATGACCAGACCTATCTGCGCTGGGCCGTGGATGCTATTGCCGATGCGCGGCTGCGGATTGCCAGGATTGCGACGGAGAACGGCTTGCGGGCCCTGCCCTCAGCCACCAATTTTGTTGCCATCGACTGCGGACGCGATGGTCCATACGCGCTGGCCATTCTTGAAGCGCTGGCCCATGAGGGCGTCTTTGTCCGCAAACCCGCCGCGCCGGGGCTTGATCAACACATCCGCATCAGCGCCGGCCCGCCGGGCATACTCGATATCCTGGCCGAAGCCATGCCCATCGCGGTGAAAAACGCTCAGTCCGCGCCGTAAAGACCAACGGTGGCCCAAAGCGGGCGGTGGTTCGACCCGTAGCTTTCCCCGGATTCGAGGCTGATCAATTGAGCGGCGCCGCGTGTAAAGACGTTATCAATAGGCACGCCGAGCGGTCCGAGGCGCACCGGCCAGGTTGCGGGCTGGGTGGGGCCGGATGCCAGTCCCTGCTCGCGTCCAATCCAAGCCATCGGCTCGGTCCATGAGGCCGAGTTGAAATCGCCGGCCAGCACGAGTGGCCCTTCAATGCCATCCAGCGCCCGGTCAATGTGCCAAAGTTCAACCTCGGCGACATTGTCGTAATAGGGCTTGGTCAGGTGGATGCCCGCCACCGAGACGCGCTGACCATCGACGTTGATGCGGCCTATGATCAGCCGTTCACGCCCGAGCGGCGGCAAATCCGCCACGCTAACCTCTTCAAACGGGTAGCGCGAATGAAGGGATATGTCGCAGACAACGGTATCCTCGCATCCCGCGCGATAGGGAAACACTTCGGCGAGCCTATCCAGGTGAGACTCGATCCCCGGCGTTTCCATGATAAGCGCCACATCCGGTGGATTGGCGATGATGGCCTCCACCAGCTCCTCACTGCGCGGGTTACCGGTCAGCACATTGAAGCTGAGGAAGCGAAACTGTGCCAGTGGCGCCGAGGCGTAGTCCACGCGCCGCGCCTGAAAGTCGAGAACATAGGTGGCGCTGTGCGCACCAAACCCGAGCATGACCATGAGCAGGAGAAGGCCACGCCAGCGGGCGCCGGCCAAGGCCAGCGCGGCCGCCAGCCCTATTCCGCAGGCAATGAGGTGAAAGCGCAGCGATTGCAGCAGCAGTTCGCCCGGCAGGCCGGGCTGGACAATGATGACAGCAAAGACGACGACCAGAAACCCGCTCAGCGCCAGCAATGCGCCGCGCCATTCTCCCCAGCTCAACATGACATCATCCAAAGTCCTCTTGACGCCCACACCAGGCAAGTGGGGGCATTTCTCCGTCTGCACAGGCGCAAGAAAAAGGCCCCGGATTGACCCGGGGCCTATAACATGGGGCAGCGCGATCAGCCAGCCAGCGCACCCTGCGCCGAGGCGCCGCGCTCGATCATCACGCGGTTGAGCGCATTGAGATAGGCGCGGGCCGAGGCCACCAGCGTGTCGGGTTCCGCAGCATTGCCCGAGGCGATGCGACCGTTCATTTCGAGACGCACATGGGCCGAGGCCTGGGCGTCTGTGCCGCCGGTCACGCCATCAACGGCGTACAGGACCAGATGCGGGTTCTGGCCGGAGGCGGCCTTGATGGCGTTGAAGATCGCATCCACCGACCCGGTGCCTTCGAACGACACCGCAGTCTGCTCGCCGTCAATGGTGACGGTCAGGTCGCAGCGATGCACGCCGCCGGTCTTGGAGACAACTTCCATGTCCACCAAGCGGATCCGATCACCGACCGAACCGACCTCGTCATCGACCAGCGCGATGATATCGGCGTCATAGACATGCTTCTTGCGGTCAGCCAGATCCTTGAAGCGCTGGAAGGCTTCCTGGAAGGCGTTGTCGCCCAATTCGTAGCCCAGTTCCTTGAGCTTGTCCTTGTAGGCAGCACGGCCCGAATGCTTGCCCATGACCAGCGTGGTTTCCTTGATCCCGACACTGGCCGGGGTCATGATCTCATAGGTCTCGGCATTCTTGAGCATGCCGTCCTGATGGATGCCGCTTTCATGGGCGAAGGCGTTCTTGCCCACGATGGCCTTGTTGTACTGCACGGGGAAATTGGATGCCGCCGAAACAATTCGGCTGGCGCGCGAGAGCTGGGTGCTGTCGATCTCGGTGTAATACGGCATGGCGTCGCCACGAGTGCGCAGCGCCATGACAACTTCTTCGAGCGCCGCATTGCCAGCCCGTTCACCCAGGCCATTGATAGTGCATTCAATTTGCCGCGCCCCACCGGCCACGCCCGCCAGCGAATTGGCGACGGCCATGCCCAAGTCGTCATGGCAATGGACCGAGAAGATCGCCTTTTCGGCGCCCGGCACACTTTCGATGATGGTCTTGAACATGGCGAAATGTTCTTCCGGCACGGCATAGCCAACAGTGTCGGGCAGGTTGATCGTCGTTGCACCAGCCTTGATGGCAGTTTCGACGCAGCGCTTGAGGAACTCCATGGGCGTGCGTGTGGCGTCCATGGCCGACCATTCGACATCGTCGATCAGATTGCGCGCCTGCGCCACGGTGCGGGCGATGATTTCAATAACTTCGTCTTCAGTTTTTTTCATCTGGTGGGCCAGATGAATAGGCGAGGTCGAAACAAAGGTATGGATGCGACCCTTACGGGCGTGACGCACCGCTTCCCCGGCCCGGTCAATATCAGCGGAGATGGCACGGGCCAGACCCGCCACGGTGGCGTTCTTGACCTGCTTGGCAACGGCCACTACGGCCTCGAAGTCACCATTGGACGCAATCGGGAAGCCGGCTTCGATGATATCGACGCCCATTTCGTCCAGCGCCTCGGCGACCTGGAGCTTTTCTTCCAGCGTCATGGTCGCGCCAGGCGATTGCTCGCCATCGCGCAGGGTGGTGTCGAAAATGAAGACGCGTTCTTTGTTGCTATCGACGTACATGGTCGTTCTCTTGTTACTTATCGGCCCCGAGGCAATGGCTCGCTGGACCGGACATTTCTGGATGTTCGGTTGTGGCGCAATCCCCTGACGACCCGCTCGTTAAACCGAGCTGCCGGTGATCAGGGGCTGATAAGAAGGAGAAGCAGCGCGGGGAGCAGCAGCAGGCCGGCAGCCAGCAGAATCCGGGCCTGATGGGCCTGGGTCTGTGCGATAGCAATGGCTTTGGCGCGGTTGCGCTGCATCGGGTACGCTCTGGTACGCTTGTCGTTGATCAAACAATGCGCGAATCCGCCCGAGGGTGCAAGTCCACGCAGGCCGATAAAGTTACTTTTTTGCGTCAGCTGAAGGCGAACACCGCCGTCAGCAACACGCCCAGATAAGCAAGGCTCGTTACCCTGTGCACGACACCGGCCCGCTTTCCTGCCGCGGCATCCCCGGCCTGTGAGCGCTTGAACAGAATGCCACCATAGATGACCGTGCCCAGCATCAGGGCCACCAGCGCCATCTTGAGCCAGAACCAGATCGATGCGCCGCCGAACCCGCCATATTTGAGAAACATCACCAGCGGGCCGGTGACGAGCAGTGTCACCATGGCAATCTTGCCGATCTGCGAGAGCGTGTTCATCACCCCAAAATAGCCGGTGCGCTGTTCCGGCGTGGCACTGGCGAGACGCGCCCCGATGACTGGCCCCACGACCGAGTTCGATCCGCCCGCCACGAAGGCGATGATGTGAATCCAGATGAGAAGATTGATAACGATGTCCATCGCACCCGCCCTTCAGCGCGTCCCCGGAAAGCAGATTAGCACAAGCGCGGCCGCGCGATAGATCAATCCGCCAGGTCCAGAGTCCCCTCGCCCACAACCACGGCGTGGCCGCCAATGGCCCCGTAAACGAGCTGGTCGTTCTCTTTGCGCAATTGCAGAGTAATGCGACAGGGGCGGCCCATTTCATGGCCCTGACGCAACACATAGTCAGCCTGGCCATTGCCCAGTTCCTGCTCGGCCAAAAGACCAATCAGGGCCGCCGCTGCCGAGCCGGTGCCGGGATCCTCGCCCAGCCCCATGCCGAACATGCGTGCCGCGATGTCGTTGTCCCCCTCTTCGGGGGTGAGCGTAAAGACATAGGCAGAGTGATGATCGTGGTGGAACACCTGTTCCCAGGCGGATCGATTGAGGGTGATGCTCCTGAGCACCGTGGCGTTGCGCACCGGCACAAGGTGGAAGGTTACCCCGGCTGAGAACACTGCCGGCTTGAAGACGTCGCAACCGAGGTCATCGACCTCGATACCCAGCGCCTGAGCGATGCCCAGCCGGTCAGGCAGGTCGGCCAGACGCGCGGGCAGGCGCGGCAGGGTGAACCGCGCTTCGCCCGTGCGACGGTCAGTGCGCTCGAAAAGAGCCGTCACCAGGCCAACCTTTTCCTCCATGCGAATGGCCGAGGCGCGGCTGTTAAGGCCCAGCGTCACCGCCGCGCCAACCGTCGGATGCCCGGCAAAGGGCAGTTCCTGATAGGGCGTGAAGATCCGCAAAGCGGCGCTGTTGCGCTCGTTCTGCGGCTTGCAGATGAAGACCGTCTCGCTCAGGTTGAACTCGCGCGCGATGGCCTGCATCTCATTGTCCATCAGCCCGTCCGCCTTGGGCACCACGGCCAGCGCATTGCCCTTGAGCGGGGTACGGGTGAAGACGTCGAGGATCAGATAGGGCAGCTTCACTTGGCAGGCTCCGGGAGGGCGTAGTCGGCCCGCGCCTTGCCCAGGTGGTCGCAGAGCGCATCGACGGCCACGCCGTGATCGCTGCGGCCCGGCAGGCCCGAAATGGTCAGCGTACCAATAATGCCCGCACCTGGCACGCGGATGGGAAACCCGCCGCCGGCGATAACATAATCGGCCGGATCAACGCCGTTCTGAGGCGGCAATGGCTCCTCGCCACGCTCGAGCACCATCCGATAGCTGGAGCGCTGAAAGCGGCGAACCACGTTGATCTTGCGCCGCACCCATTCGGTGTTGTCCAAGTTGGTGCCAGGGGTCGCGGCAAAGAACAGCTGCCGGTCAAAAGTCCGCAGATCCACCACCAGCGACAGACCTTCAGCCAGCGCCCGCTCGCGAATGGCCGTGCCGATGGCAAAGGCCACCGCCTCGTCGAAGGCCGGGAGCGCGAGTTCAAGTTCCTGGCGCTTGACGCGCTCGATTTCATCTTGCTTGTTCATGTCTCAATCCTGATGGGAGCGGGTCCAGGCGTCGAACAGTGGCGCGCGGTCGGCTGCGCCCTGTGGGAAATGGGGCAGCGCGGCATCGATCTGGGCCCAAGCAGCCTTGCTGTCGGTCCAGATATTGCCCACCGGCGCAGCCCAGTCCAAATTGTCGAGCGATCCGGCACGCACCACCTTGATGCCACCCGCCGGCGGCACGTTCCACAGCCATGTGTGGCAATGGGCGCAGAAGTGCATGCCAATGACATTGCCGCTGTCGGCCTTGCGGTCGTAACGATCAGTCTCGCCGGAGATCACATGGAAATCGTTATCCTTGACGATCATCGACATCGACCAGGCGGCGCCCGAATAGCGCTGGCAGTCCTTGCAATGGCAATTGTAGACGCTGAGGGGCGAGGCCTTTAGCTGGTAGCGCACCGCACCACACGAGCAGCCACCTTCGACCGGAAATTCTGGCAAGGCCATTCACGTCTCCCAAATCAATGCCGGACGGTTCTAGGCCAGAAGCCCGACGATTTGAAGCCGCCTATTCGGCGGCGGGCGACGTGATGTTGTGCTGGGCGTCACTGATGCGCTTTTGTTGATCGAGCCAGGCGAGCGCGTCGCTGCTCTTGAACAGCTCCAGATCGTTCTCGTTTTCAAGGTCAACCGGAGACATGGCCAGATCCGTGTAGCTGTGGCGGTTCTCGTCCCGCTCGACCTTGAGCTGCTTGAGCCCAAAGCGGAAATAGAGCCAGCCCCAGCGTGCCAGTTTCCAGCCCAGCTCAGCGTAATATCGGGGGTAGAACAGCAGGGCCGGTTCAATGGGCATGCCGCTGCGCCGGTTGAGTCGTGACTTGCGCCTGATCCAACCGACTTCGAGGGGATGCACGCCCTCGATTTTGAGAGCGCCCATGAACCAGGTGCACAGCAAGAGGATTTGCGACGTCGAGATATGCGAGGCCGCCGCCCGGCGCATGATCGTCTCGACATGGTCCAGCGTATAATAGCGGCTCCAGGCGTCTGCATAGACCTTTTCAAACTGCGCCTTGCTCATCGTTGGATGACCGGTGGTGTAGTGGTTGAGGTCATATTTGTTGAGATCGGCATCCATGGCGACGCCGGCCCGATGCAGCTTCTGGTGGTCTTCGGACCCCGGCAAGGGCGTGAGAAAGAAGAACTCCAGAATATCAACGGGAAGCTCGCGCTTGACCACATCGATATCGTGCATGATCCGCTCGGGCGTGTCGGTGGGAAAGCCGAGGATGTAGCCGGCATAGGTGATCACCCGCCACTGTTTCCAGGCTTGGAGCATTACCCGATATTCGGTGATCTTGTTCTGCCGCTTCTTGGCATCCTTGAGGTTGGCGGGATTGACGTTTTCAAGGCCGATAAACACCCGCGTCACGCCGGCGCGCGAGCACTTCTCAATGAAGTTGGGAATGCGGTGACAGAGCGTATCGACCTGGATGATAAAGTTGAAGCTGAGCCCTTCGACCTCGCGCATGTGGATCAGCCGGTCGAGGATCGGTTCCCAGTCCTTGTTACGGGCGAAATTATCGTCGGTAATGAAGTAGCGGTGCACGCCCTGCGCCAGATTAAGCCGAATGATCTTCTCAATATCGTCCGGCGACCGGCGGCGAGACTTGCGGCCCTGCACATTGATGATGGTGCAGAATGAACACTGATAGGGGCAGCCGCGGCCTGCATCGAAACTGGTGAGGTTATAGGCCGTACGCGACACGTGCTCGACCGGCATGAAGGGCACAGGCGTGTCCTCAATGCCCGGAAGATCGTTCATGAAATTGTAGAGCGGCTTCAACGCGCCAGCGACGGCATCGGCCATCACTTCGTCGGTGCGCCCCTCCATTTCGCCGGCAAACATGGAGATGCCCATGTCCTTGGCCTTCTGGAAGTCTGCATCCTCGCCGTTCAACATCGAAATGACGCCGGAGACATGGAAGCCACCAATTGCCACCTGGACGCCCGCAGCTTTGAGTGGGCGCGCGATATCGAGCGCGCGGGGAAACTGGTTGGACTGCACGCCGATCAGCATGACCAGCGCCCCATCGGCGCTCCGGCAGTCCGTGATGATCGCCTGGGTGTCGATCTCCGTATTGGTCTCATCCACCGTTTCGACCTCGACCGCCCATTCCGCCCCGAGCGCCTTGCGATCAATCACGTCGCGCACCAGACCATGCACAGACGCTAGGGAGTTGGAGGGAATGGGCGAGAGGCGCCACTGGATGACATAGCCGTCATCGTCATAGTGCGACGGCTTGATCAGATAGAGCCGGAACCGCTTGGTCAAAGTCACTATCCAGTCTCCCTGTTGGGAAGGCAGAGGTTGACGACGCTCAAGACTAGCCTAGCAGAATGAAAATCATGCGAAAGCCCCCGCTTTCTCTGCAAAACCCAAGAAAAAAGGCGGGCCCGAAGACCCGCCTTTCTCTTGTCATCGCTTTTGCGAGACTTAGTTCTTGGCCTTGTCGACCAGCGCGCCGGCCTTGATCCAGGGCATCATGTCGCGCAGCTTGGCGCCGACTTCCTCAATCGGATGCTCGTCGGCCAGGCGACGGGTCGCCTTGAAGCGCGAGGCGCCGCCCTTGTATTCCTGCATCCAGTCAGAGGTGAACTTGCCCGACTGAATGTCGTGCAACACGCGCTTCATCTCGGCCTTGGTTTCCGAGGTGATGATGCGCGGGCCGGTGACATATTCGCCCCACTCGGCAGTGTTCGAGATCGAGTAGTTCATGTTGGCGATGCCGCCCTGGTAGATCAGGTCGACGATCAGTTTCACTTCGTGCAGGCACTCGAAATAGGCCATTTCCGGGGCGTAGCCGGCTTCCACCAGCGTTTCGAAGCCAGCGCGGATCAACTCGACCAGACCGCCGCAGAGCACAGCCTGCTCACCGAACAGATCGGTTTCGCATTCTTCGCGGAAATTGGTTTCGATGATGCCTGAACGGCCGCCGCCAACACCCGAAGCATAGGCCAGGGCGATGTCGTGGGCATTGCCTGAAGCATCGTGGTGGACGGCGATCAGGCAAGGCACACCGCCGCCCTTCTGATATTCGCCGCGCACGGTGTGACCCGGGCCCTTGGGCGCGATCATAATCACGTCGACGGTCGACTTGGGCTCGATCAGGTTGAAATGGACATTGAGGCCATGGGCGAAGGCCAGTGCGGCGCCGTCGCGGATATTGGGCTCAATGTGGTCCCTGTAGATGTCGGCCTGAAGCTCATCGGGGGTGAGCAGCATGATGACGTCGGCCCAGGCGGAAGCCTCGGCAACGCTCATGACCTTGAGGCCTTCACCCTCGGCCTTCTTGGCCGACGGCGAACCCGGGCGCAGGCCAACGGCGACATCGGTAATGCCGCTATCGCGCAAGTTCAGCACATGGGCATGGCCCTGCGAGCCATAGCCGATGATGGCCACTTTCCGCGACTTGATGATGTTCAGATCGGCATCACGATCATAATAAACGCGCATTGGGGTTCTCCCTGAAGATTTTGCGATTTTTGTTTCAGCTACTTGCCTTGGCCCCGTAGAGGGCCAGGAACTGGTCCGCCGCAGCCTTCACATCGGCTTCGATGTTGGCCTCGACATTGGATTGGGTCAGGGCCTTGTCACCGAGCAGCAGACGAATCTGCACGTCGCGCACGACAAGGCCAAAAAAGGTGCGATAGGCCTCTTCGCTGGAGGGGAAGCGCAGCAAGCGTGCATCCCGTGCCGCTTCCAGAATCGGCTTCAGGCGCCGGCGAATGGCCATCGGCCCGTTTTCCAGCACGATATTGCCCAGATCATCCTTTTCCTGCGCGGCATGGGTAATGGCCGTGCGATTCAGCGTGATCGAGACTTCCCCGATAATGGTGGTCAGCAGGTCGCGCGCGAACTGTTCGAGGCTGGCGCGCAGCGCCTTGACGCTGAGATGGCTGCGGTCGACGAAGGGCATGCGCACCTTGGCCGCCTGCCATTGCACAGTGGCGGTCAGCAGGCCGTCCCGATCACCAAACCACTTGTAAAGCGTTTCCTTGGAGCACGAGGCGCGCCGCGCCACTGCCGTCATGGTGAGCCCGTCGCCATTCTCGACGAGCAAATCCAGCGCCGCCGTCAGCACTGCCTGCTGCCGGGGGGTGAAAGTCTCTTCGTTGACCTTGATGGCCAGGGCCACGGGAACCTCATCGCTTCAAAGGACGGCAAATGTCGCGCTGCCTTCCCTAACAAGGGCGTACCGTACGGTACGGTTCGTGGCAAGCGGAATTTTGCGGCTTAACCAAGGGGCAACAGCCTTGTAGGAGTCCGCCATAATCTGGATTCCAGAACGCCTACTTGAAAGAAAAGTCCGCCATAATATGGATTCCGGGCTTTTGCCCTGTATATAGGGACAAGACGGGCCTCGTCTGCCCCTTGGCGCTCGTCGTCGCCCGCCGCACCCTTCTTAGGGGTGAGGTGAACTTGGAAGAGACGGGTGTCTGCACCCCCCTGACTTCCATTTAAGGTCAGCTGGTACTGCATGATCTGCAAGGATTGCGGGACGACAGCGGAGCGAACCGCGCCGGGTTTGCCGGAGGTGTAATGTAACGGCCCATATAAGTTGGTCCCACACACCCGCATCCTGCCTCAATGGACCCAACAGTCCGCCTCAGGGTGAAGCAATCACTCAAAGGCCCCGAAATCGGGGCCTTTTTCTTTTCTGCAGATTTCATAGGAGTACGCATACCCCCTGCTCCAACTGCTAAAGCTGCGGGACCACCACTGGCTTCCTCGCCAGACTGAAACGCGATTTTTCGCTGCCCTGTAGCTCGTCCACTCCAGTGTTGCTCAGGTCCGGTGGTCGCCACATAGGTTTAAAGGATACCCAATCAGCGCACCAATACCGGCACGAGGTGCCGCACCGATTCAATCGGCCGATATCACAGCCGATATCACACAGGTCGCAGGTGATTGATTTGAATGTCGCCTGCGGTGTGGGAAATGGTCTTCCCGCTTTCAGAGGGTCTTCGTGGACAGAGGATGTGTCGTCTAGGAAAGTTGGGGCCGCTTCCAGTCTGTCCGGTGTTGACCGGCGATTAGCGACAAGCAGCCATTCATCGTAGGCAACCCATCGAGACGATTGGCGGTCGAACCGAGTCCTAAATTTCCCGTGCTAAGCCACAAACTCAACCGCGGTCACGTGTCGGGCGATGTACAGAAAAATCCATAAGAGCACATAGTAAAAACAGCTGAAATTCGCGATCAAAATATTTTCTTAAAATATCGATTCATGTCTTTAACAAATCTCGAGCGCGGGGAAGATTCAAATGGGATCATTGCTCGATTTACGGCATCTTCATGTAAGGCGCTATCACGCTCGGATGTATAAAACTGTTGCATATCGAGAAGTCTTGCAACGTCGCCTCGCGAAATGGTATTGCCGAACAACTTAAAACGCGTCTTGTTGGCAAGTAATGATATACCGGTTTTGCCACGAACCGCCTCAAGGTAACGCAACAATTGTTTGGCGTGCCGGAGGCCCACGACATTGGTCTCAAATACGATGAGGAGGTCGTCGCTATGGCGTACAACATCGTCGAACCATGGGGTGCGCAAATTGGGCAAATCGATGATCACCTGACCATGACGGGCCGTAAGTTGGTCCAGTAGCCGCAGGGTAAAGCGTTTGGCGGATGCGGCAAAAAAGAGGTCTGGTCTCTCGAAGGAATAGATATCAAAGTCTTGTTTATACGTGACCTTGATCAAGTCGAGCAATTCGGCGTCCAACCGATCTGGATTGGCGATGACATCATCCAGGGCAAAAGCGTTTTCCGCGTTTATATAGGCTGCGCAGCTTCCGGTCTGAAAATCGAGGTCAACCAGGGCCACAGGGCCTGAATGAGACAGATAACGCCCCGCCATGAGCGCTACCGTAGTGGCCCCCACCCCGCCCGATGCGCCGATGACTGTCGTTACACGTGCCAGCGCACCACCGCCCGCGATCTGCAACAGAGCCGCACTGATATCCTGATCCTGCAAGGGTCTTTGCAGCCAGTCGACAGCGCGCAGTTTGATGACCTGCCGCACCTTGTCGGCTTCGAGCGCCTCGGAAACCACAACAAGCGCTGCCCCAGCCAGCTTTTCGCCAAGCACCTTGAAGCGAGGATCCGTTAGTAAAGCGCCATTGCCAATGTCGAGGATGATCACCGCGTGACAGGACGGGTCGGTCGCACCGGAGAGCAGTTTTTCGGGCGTGGACTGGATCGCCGTTCGACTATCGGAAGCGGACAGACGCTTGGAAAAACTGGCCGCCAGGTTGGCATCTTCCGTATAGATGCCAAGGGTGGATCTGGTCGGGCGAGGCCTGTTGGGGGGCATGGGCACCACTCTTTTGTACAACTGCATGGTTGAGACTTGGCCACCACGATCTGCTCAGGAATCCTGGCATTCCGGAGGGCTACGAGATCGGTCGTTTCCACACGTCCAGAGGTCTTCGCCCGTCCGTGTGCTTTGCATATTGGGCATGGTTATCTGGTTCTGCATGCCATCAAAACCGGGGAGGTCCGGCAGGAAGAAGAAGTCAAAAGGCTGGCCCTCGATGCTGACTGAAATGCTCGGAACCGCGCCGCCGGGGCGGGTCCAATACCCCAGCCCGGTGGCCTCGTAGATGACCTGCACATTGTCGTCTTCCAATTGCGGAAACCGATCCTGCATCTTCGTCACCAGCTCAGCATAGGTGGCTGCATCAAACCCGGCATTTGGCCCGCAGCCCGCGCTGTTGCAGACAAAGCGGAAGCTGCCACTTGGCATGGTCTCGCCGATCAGGGCGGGGTCGTTTGTGGCGGCGTTGGTCAGAATGCTGGCCTGCGCAATGGGCGCCGACACTGCGGCATAACGCGTGCCCAATTGCACGGCCGCGTTGGCGGCATTCCATTGATAGAAGGCATTGGCGAAATCCACAAAGCCCAGGACCAGTACAAGCAATAGCGAAATCACCAAGGTCATTTCGACCATGGTGGCGCCGGCCTGATCCTTGATGAATCGCCAGATCACCACCCGATCACGCGCTCCTCGTGCTCCATGGACAGAGTGAAATCATCCAGGCCGATATAGGCGGCAAGTCCAGAGCCGATGTAGGGATAGTCGGTGCTGACCCGCACGACGTGTACCGAACCAGAATTGGAGCGGTAATTCTGAAGGCCGTCTTCGTCGATGGTGATGGGCGTCGTCTCATAGGCGACCTGGACGAGGTCAGTCGTCCAGTCGCTCACCCGGGGCGTGAGGGCAAGGCCATTGACGGCAATGCTCCTACCCGCACTTTCGCAGGCGGTTGCGGGATCTGAACGGTAGCAGCGGGCGATGTATCGTGCGCCATCGCGCAAGCCCGCTTCGATCATGAGCTTTGTATGCATAATTCCGGAAAACTCGAAAACGCCCGCCGCAATCAGCAACATGAAGGGCGTGATGAGCGTCATTTCGACCAGAGCTGCGCCCTGCTCCTCCCTCCAAAACCGCCCTGTCGCCCTCACCCGCTGCACGATGGAACTCATCGGTACAACTGCACTTGATCACGTGAGAAATTTTCCATCGTACCACGCCCGGCGATACCGTCGATGTCGACTATCTCGGCGCGAATATCGCCGCCGGTACGGGCCTGACTCACCGGTTCAGTCAAGAAAAAGCTGGCATAGCCGACCGCCGGCACAGACTCGCCACTCGCACCATTGAGCTGATCGGCCTGTTCCAGGCAATTGACCAGCGCGCCATAGATCAGGCGCCGATCCGAATCGACGGCCGGAGCGGCGCTGCAAGCCGGCGCTCCGGTTTCGCCGCCCAGCGAGGCGCGCGACACCAGATTGTTTTCAATTTCGTAGATGTAGAGATCGTATCGCGAAGGCGGATTGGCATTCGAATAGGCCGCCCCATCCGCATCGACAAAGGCGGCCATGTCGGCGGCAGAAAAATTGTTCGCCGCGAGGTACCCCTCATAGTCCCAGAGACCGTTGCCGAGCTTGCCTCCGAGATCGGGGTAAGCGGTGTCCGGCGTGAAATGCCTATAGAGGCTTAGGTCCGTTGCCTCCTCAGTGTTGCATGCGGCGTTAGCCCCGCCGCCATTGCCCGCTTGATAGCCTTTTCGAACGTTCGGGGCCGGTGGAATGGTCACATCATCAGACTTAAAAGACCCTCCATAAATATCAAAGCGCACATTAATTGCGTCGCGCACGGCAGGCTGAGGACCGCCCGTCCGGAAATACAGCCCTCTGGACGACACGCACTCGCGCAGGTGCGATCGTGCGATATCGGAAGCCAGATCCTGGGCGCCGTAGCCATGTTCTTCCTGGGGGCGCAGAAAACCAAAATTGCCGGGCCCCCACGCCCCCCCCGAACCGCCATCATTGGAGACCAGCCGCAGGCCACGCCCGAAAAAATTCTCGTCATTGACGATCTCGTGGAAAGACACGTCCATGCCTTCGAACGGATTGCAGATGAAGAGGGGCGTCATCTCGCAGACAACGGTGCCGGTAAAGCCGGCAACGGCTTCCGGCGACAGGGTCAACGTATTACTGCTGCCCAGGAAACTGGCGGGAAAGATCGAGGTGAAATCTGTGTCGTTGACCACGACACGTACATAAGTGGCCGTATCTGGCCCAGCTTGCCCCCAGCCATCCATGGAATCACTGTCATCGACGGGGATGCTGGCATGGAATGTCGCCGCAACGTCATCTTCAGTGAGAGTGACAGTTCCCGAATCGGAAAACCGGCTCTGGTTTTCAAGCAGATTGGCTATCGCGTCATTGGCGCGGGCGATGGAATCTTCTCGCCCATCCAGTTCTGCGGCAGCAGCCAAGGCGAAAGCGTCGGCGGCCTTTTGCAAGTCATTATGCAGATTGTAGGCCCGCGCCATATCGACGGCGAGCAGCGCAAAGCCGACGATGACGGGCAGAAGGATGGTGACGAAAACCAGCGCTACGCCGTCTTCGTCCTGGCTAAACCGGTCGAGTGTGCTCCTCAATGGGTTCATTACACACTCCTGCCACTTTCACGCGAGCGCCAGCGGCGCGCTAACCCGGGCCTTCGGATCTAGGGTGCGGCCGGACCTCATGGCGTGCCCTCGCCCGTCTCATCGGGAATGACCACGCCGTCCTTGCCCAACCCGCCTATGGCAAACATGGAGGGCTTGGACGGATTGGCGGTCTCGCGCTCGATATTGGCCCGCACGGCATTGCCGCCGGCGAAGGTGATGCGGTCGGAGCGATTGAGCTGGTCATAGGTACAGGCGGCAAGGGTGACCGTCAGGCTTGCCAAGACAATCACCTTGCCGAGCACTCTCCAGTTGAAGGCTTGCGCGTGTCTCATCGGCTCACTCCGTATCCACGATGTGGCCGAATGGGCCGATAATGCCGTCGCCATTCTCGAATTTCTGAACCAGTTCGCGTGTCACCTCGACCTGACCGAGAAGGAAAAACTCGGCATCATTGCTGGACTGTGCACTGTCGAGCGGCGAGACCGCGACCTGCCCTGGCACGCTTGGGCGGACCAGTCGGGGTGTGACGATTACCACCAATTCGGTTTCGCGCTTCTGATAGCTCGACGACCGGAAAAGCGTGCCCAGGATGGGGATATCCCCAATCCAGGGAACCTGGTCTTGCTCGCGCACATTGTTGCTCTGCAGAAGGCCGGCAACGGCAAAGCTCTGGCCGTCCCGCAATTCGATGGTGGAATCCAGATTGCGAGTGCTGAAAATGGGGTCGCCATTGGCGGTCAGGCCCGCCAGCTCACTGACTTCGGGAGCCAGACGGATCTGGATACGGTCCCCACTCAGCACAACCGGAAGGAACTTCAGCTGAACACCGAAATCCTTATACTCAATCGTGCCAAGACCGTCGGCGTCTAGCAGTCGGACCGGCACTTCACCGCCGGCGAGGAAGCTTGCCTCTTGCCCAGAGAGGGTTGTGAGATTGGGCTCGGCAAGCGTGCGCACCGCGCCCTTGCTTTCCAGTGCATTGATGATCAGGTCGAGATTGACCGTGCCAGAAATAATATTGGTGATGAACGTCGCAAAGGTATTCCCGGTCCCCGCGGCCGTAGAGCCGGGGGCACCATTGCGAATGACACCTATATTGTCGCCAGCAAACACATTTTGGCCAGTCATTGCGGCCGTATTGCCGGGACCTCCATTGACACCGATAACCTCGTTAGGATTGTCGGGATTGAGCGCAATTGGCCCCATGCGCCAGTTGATGCCCAGTTCCTTACCTGCAGTCCGGGTCGCTTCGAGGATGCGCACTTCCAGATTGACCTGCTGACCGCCCTTGATGGCCACGGCATTGATGATGCTATCCGAGCCATATTGCGAGGCTACGGCGATGACCTGGGCCAGGGTCTCGGCGTCGGGCACTTCACCCGTCAGGCGCACACGGCCATTGACGGTCCCAACCTGAACATTGGACGTCGGCACGACGCTACGGATGGATCTGGCGATATCGTCCGTATCGACGCCGACCTCGACCTCGATCAAGCCCACGGGTCGACGATCGGCATTGAACAGGCTGACTGTCGTCCGCCCCAGATTTTTGCCCACTAGGTAGAGCGATTGGTCGGTAATCGGTTGCGCATCGGCAATTTCGGGATTGGCGACTACCAGTTCGCCCACTGCGTCGCTTACCGTGACCGTAACCGACTGCGATTGCGGAAGATTTATCCGCAGAACTGAAGTAGTTGTCAGGTCATAGACCACAACCTGGGCCTGCGCTGTCGCTACTGAGCTGATCAGCGCAAACACGGTTACAGCAAATCCGAGAATGGACTTTGCAAAGCCTGGTACCGAAATTCTGCAGTCTCGCATACGTCGTCCCCCAGTCGGGACAAAGTTGCCCCGAATTGCCCCTAGCGACTGAAAATCGGGACATCGTAAGTATCCCGCACAACACCCCTTGTCACGCCAACCGACACAACTGACGGAAGCGCAGACGCCATGCTGGGCACAACTTCCTTAACATTCGCTTCGACTTCGGTAAGCTCTTCTTCAACTAACAGAGTCTCGACGGGCTCACCAGCGGGTTCGCCATTGAGATCTGTTAGCGAGATGCGTCGTGTGGTTTCCTGGTCACCATTGGCGGCTTCACGCAGCGCCAGCGACAATTGACCAATGCCAGCGGCCAGCACCAGTTTCTGCGCTTCGACCGTCGCGACTTCGAGCGTCACGGTCTTGACCACGGTCGGATTCTCCTCGCGATCATTAGCGCTTTGATCGATGGCGAGAACTTTGACACCCTGCAACAACACATCGACAAAGGATTCGTCGTTCTGCTCGCGCGTCAACATGATGTCGACGCGGTCTCCGGGCAACACGAAACCGGCAACGCCGAGCACGTCGTTGACGCGAATGGAGATGGCGCGCATGCCGTCCGCCAAAACAGCGGACAGGGTGGCGCGTTGACCAGCGCCAGTGATCTTCCAATTGAGAATGGGTTCATTGGCCTCAATGGCGGTGAGCACCTGGCGCTCGCCTTCCTCGGCCTCTGTCAATTCCGTGCGGCTACGGAAACTGCCGGCGGGCAGCACCGAGGCCGTCCAGGGAATTTCCCGGACATTTTCTTCGGTCAGGCGATCGCCAAAGCGCAAAGGCACGGCTGCCACAACAATTGTGTCCTCAGCCTCCACATCGGTCGCGACCGCTGCAGCGATGGGCTGGCGGTTCTGCAGTATAATGCTGGAGAGAAAGACTGCGCCCACACCGAACGCCACGGCAAGCGTGAGCATCAAGATTGTTCCGATACGCATGAATCGATCTCCAATCAGATACTGAACAGGAGGCGGCGAGCTTTCACTCGCCGCCAGCGTTTGTTAGCCGGGAAGATTGGTATCCAGGGTAGTCCACTGAGTGGTGACCCAGCCACCAACTGCGATGATCATCGTGATTGCGGCAACCGTGACGATGCCGATCAGCACCGAGTATTCGATCATTGCGGCGCCTTCATCTTCCGACCGGAAGCGACGAGCCATTTCTGCGATTTTAGTCATGTTCCAAACTCCCTAATTGAGCGATTCCGGGGGAAGGGCACCGCGCCCTTTCCTGCCCCCTGAGGTAAATTAACGCTCTGTTAAGGATTGCCGTCAATCGGCCTGAAGCACCAGGAAAGCACTCATGGTCCCAACGACTTCCCGCCTGTCGGTGACAACTTGTTGGAATCATGAATGATTCAGCCCTTTAACTATGCGCGCAATTGTCAATCACAAATGCAGGTAAACACACAAGACAATGGAGAGTCTTCGTCGAGCATGCATACCAGGATACGCACTTGCAGGATTTGACACCTGTGTTCAGCGACAATTTCTGTGCAATAGAGGCGGCCGTGATCCCAAGACCCGGCCATCGTTTTCCTGGCGGACATTAGCGATGTTGACACGTTTGGCATGCAAACTTGCTCACGAACTACGTTGGTGCAATGATCTTGCGCGGCTAGGTGTGGAGGGACGGATTGGCAATGTGGGGGCGCTTCTCAGGCGAAAGCCGTCCTGCCGATGATCCGCAGGTGCAGGCCGATGCTCCGACGAACGTTGATGTCATCGCGCCCGCGACGATGTCCACGGCCGAGCAAATGCGCCATAGCGACAATTATCTGTCACTCAAGCTCGACCTGCACGCGTTCCTCATTGAAAAATACAATCTTGCCGCGCTCGATTCGATCGACGTGGAAGGACTGCTGGGCGAAATTCGTCCGATTGTTCGCGACTATGTGCGTGACCAGGGCATTGCGATGAATGCCGCCGAAATTGACGCTCTGGCGGCCGATACTGCCGACGAAATGCTGGGCCTCGGCCCAATCGAGCCGCTGCTCAAGGACGACAGTATTGCCGACATCCTTATCAATACGCATCGCCAAGTCTATATTGAACGGGGCGGGCAGTTGGAAAGCACGCCCGTACGCTTCAGCGACGAGGCCCATCTGCTGCGCATCGTCAACAAGATTGTTGCCGGGGTTGGTCGGCGCGTCGATGAATCCTCGCCGCTCGTGGATGCGCGCCTAGCCGATGGCTCCCGCGTCAACGTAGCTGTGCGACCCATATCCATAGACGGGCCGCTGGTGTCCATCCGCAAATTCTCGCGCCGGCCCTATACGCTGGAGCGCCTGGCGGCGTTCAACTCCATCTGCCAACCCATGATCGATTTCCTGCGCATTGCGGTCAAGACGCGAAAGTCGATCCTGGTTTCAGGCGGAACGGGCAGCGGCAAGACAACCCTGCTCAATGCATTGTCCAACTACATTTCGGATCGCGAGCGCCTGATTACGATTGAGGACGCCGCCGAACTGCAATTGCAGCAACCCCATGTTGGCCGCCTGGAAACCCGTCCGCCCAATATCGAAGGACGGGGCGAGATCCGTCAGCGCGAACTGGTCAAAAATGCGCTGCGCATGCGCCCCGACCGCATCATCGTGGGCGAAGTGCGCGGCGAAGAGGCCTTTGACATGCTGCAGGCCATGAATACCGGCCACGAAGGATCAATGACCACGATCCATGCCAACACACCTCGCGATGCGCTCTCGCGCTTGGAACAGATGATCGGCATGGCCGGCATGCCCATGTCTCAAGAAAGTATCCGCGGTCAGATCGCTTCCGCCATAGACATCATCGTGCAGACCCAGCGCCTGTCCGACGGTGGACGCCGCGTCACCAGCATTGCCGAGATCACCGGCATGGAAGGTACGGTGGTGCAGATGCAGGAAATCTATCTGTATTCGCGAACCGGTACCGGCGAAGGGGGGGCGGTTCTGGGACATTTCCAGGCCACAGGCGTGCGACCCAGATTTGCGCCTGAAGCCGAAGCCATGAACCTTACGTTCGAGGCCGACGCGTTCAATCCCAGGACGACATACTGACATGGCCACCGAACAGCTCGTACTTTATGTCATCTACGCTTTGGCCGCGGCCGCCGCGGCCATGATGGTCATAGCGCTGGGGCGTCTGTTTGAGGATCGGGGTGCGCATAGGGCTATCAACCGGCGTCTGAAGCGCCTGGCGGCAGATGAACACCCGCAAGAGACACTGGCCGCCCTTCTGACGGAGCGCGGCCTGTCGGTGTCAGGCGACTATCTTATGAATATAGTCTGGCTCAATCGACTGTATGTGCAGTCGGGTCGAACAGGCCGGCCGCTCACCTATTTCGTGACCTATGCATTGGTGGGCACCGGGTTGGCCCTCGCCCTAACCTTTTTACGGTTGCCGCTGCCGGTCGCATTGTTAGTCGGGCTTGTGGTCGCCATCATACTGCCTCTTGTCATGCTGCGCCGCGCCCGTAGCGCCCGAATCCGCAAGTTCGAAAAGCAACTACCCGACGCACTTGATATGATCGTGCGCAGCCTGCGAGCCGGCCATCCCACTTCCGTTGCCGTGGGCCTGGTTGCGCGCGAGATGCCTGATCCGATCGGGACAGAGTTTGGCATTGTCTTTGACGAGGTGAGCTTCGGTTCGCAATTGGAGACTGCCATCCGAAAGCTGGCTGAGCGCGTCGGATTTGAAGGGTTGCAACTTCTCAGTGTAGGGGTGGGCATTCAGGCAAAAACCGGAGGGAACCTAGCCGAAATTCTCGGCAATCTGAGCGCAACACTGCGGGAGCGTCACACACTAAGACTTAAAGTCCGGTCCCTGGCCTCAGAAGGGAAGATGTCGGCAATCATGATGTCGCTTTTCCCCCTGGTCATGTTTGGCATCCTGCTTTTGATCGCACCGAGCTATTATGGCGCCGTCTGGGATGATCCGCTAGTTATGCCTGTCTTTACTGTCTTCGGGGTGTGGGCCCTATTTGGCGATTTCATAATGTATCGCATGGTCAATTTCGATTTTTGACATGGCGGTAATTGATTTCATCAACGCAATCGTAGCGGGTGGCAATGCCGAAATCTATGTGATGGCGCTGGTCTTTCTGGCCGCTGTCACTATTTTTCTTGCCATGGCACTCTTGCTCCGGCCCGTTTTCCAAACCCAATCACATCTCAAGCGAGCGCTGGAAGAGGAAGGCCTTGGCGATCGGAGATCACTAGGAGCCCAGGCGCATCTGCGCCGCCTACAGGTGCAGAAGCCCATCGAAGCGTACTTCCGGGCCATTGAGCGGAGCAATGGACGGACTGACGCTCTTGAGCAGCAATTGTTCCGCGCGGGCTTCTACGGTCGCGCCGCACCCTTTCTGTTCCAGCTTTCACGTATTCTTCTGGTGGCCGGCGCTTTCTTCGTTACCTTCTCCACCGCCATGGCCTTGCTACCCGCAGCAATTCCAACGCCACTCATTTTCGGCGTCTGCCTCGTGTTCTCGTTGGGCTTCATGGTGATCCCGGCCATTGCGCTCGATGTCTACGCCAATGGCATCAAGGAAGAACATCGGCGCGGTTTCCCCGACTTCATGGATATGATGATCACCTGCGCGGACGCTGGAATGAGCCTGGAGGCGGCGGTTGGCCGCGTCAGCACTGAGTTCGCGTCAACACATAAGCACCTCGGCGTGCAACTCAATATTCTCATGCTGCAACTGCGCGCGGGTAAACCTCTGCGCGATGCGTTGCACGACCTTGCCGATCGTGTCGGGCTGGATGAAGCCAAGGCGCTTGCCGTTCTGTTCCGCCAATCCGAGGAACTTGGAACAAGCCTGGTCGACGCCCTGCGGGTTTACAGCACCGAGATGCGCCGCCAGCGCATCCTCAATGCGGAAGAGAAGGCGAACTCCCTGCCGGTCCGCATGGTTTTGCCACTTGGTCTTTGTGTATTTCCGGTAGTATTGATGATCATCATGTTACCGGTCATTATCCGCATGCGCGGCGTATTCTTCTAGCGAGTGAGACTCGACAGGAATGGCTCAGGAGCACCACCATATGCCGATCAACATTCGCACTACCGACCTTCAGCGCGTGCTGGCTTTTGTGCTCGTCGCGGCGATCTTGGCCGGCTGCAGCACCATGGGTGCTTCATTCGGGGGACGCGCGGGCGATCTTGTGGATGTCCCGGGCGTCGAATTCTACGCTTCTGATCAAGCGATCTCGGAAGCCAAGGCACATTTTCGACGCGGAAACTACGGTCACTCCGCGACGCTTTACAAGCGCGCGTTCGAACTCAATGCCAAGGACGCCGAAGCGCTCAACGGGCTGGCAGCATCATATGATCGGCTGCGCCGCTTCGATCTAGCAGACCGGGCATACGAGCAGCTTTACAAGCTCAGCGGTGGGACCGCGGCCTATTACAACAATGTGGGGTATTCCTACTTGCTTCGGGGCAATCTGATCGCGGCACGCACTAACTTTCTCAAGGCATACGAACTCGACCCTGACAATGCGACTGTCGCCAACAATCTCCAGTTGCTGGGGTCGAGCCATAGCGTAGCGCAGCGGTAGCTAGCCAGGGGGCGGATGTGCTGGTTGGCGTGACTTGGATCATTCTAATGGCGGCCAGCGTTTTTGTGCTCGGTCGTATTGTCATTACGGACTTTCAAATCCAAAAAATCCGCAATGAACAGGTGCTTCAACTGCTTGCCCTTGGCGTATCGCTCCGCGCTCTGGAGTATATGCAAGGCCTTCAAGCCGCTTCTCTGTGGCAGCCTGGACTCATCACGGCCGTCTTATTCCTGCTGCTAATTGGGTTCTGGATGACAGGAAAGCTGGGCGCGGGCGATGTAAAACTCTTATCGGTTATCCCGATCCTGGTTGGCGTAAAGGGATTGCTGCCCTTTGCTGTCATTTTCCTGGTGCTTGCCAACGCCATCAGTTTCTTCATGAGACGGCCCGACCTGGTGCCGCATTTGCCGTCGCGGGCGCATTTGCAGACGCTGGCCCTAAATAATCGGGTGCCACTTGGCGTGCCGATTGGTCTGGCTGGCATTGCTGCGCTGGCATATTCTCAAGTCTAGCTTAGCGCCGACCGCGCCTTGAATTGGGTGAAGAGTGTTAGCTTCGACAGCTACCGGCGCGTCTTGTTAAGCTTGACCCGGATGCATAGTGCTCGACCTAACCGCGGCAAGCGGCAGTGGTTCAAACAGCGTATAGCGATCACAGCGTCCATGAACGCCATTGTCACGTCGACCCGCCCCCCATTGTTCTGGCAATTGTCAGAGCGAAGGGGACGTCTGACGCTACCCGATGAGATGGCAAATGCCATGACAATTGCCGATCTGGAAGAGAAGCGGGAATTGCCAAGTATTCTCCGCCCTGGCCTTCGCAGTTATTATCGCGAGGCAACGTGGGCGGCGCCTGTATCTGACGGGCGATAGAAGCATGTGGCAGGCCAAATGGGGTCAGCTGACGGAAGTTCACCAGTTTTGCCTCGATTTAGTAGGCAGGCCGGCAACTTTCGGGAAATTGCAATTGCAACCTGGATGACCGTTTCGGGGCGCGCTCCGGTCCGGCAGATGCCGACCCCGTTTCGGTCATTCGCGAGCCGGCTCATGGTTCTCGAAAGCTGCCATTCGCAATGGCAGCGCGGCCTCGTCCAAGCTATCCGCCTGCGTGTTCACCCCCACCGTGCGCGGCCATGAACATTGCGATTGCCGACCGGCAATAGGATTGGATTTCGTTGTCGTCATCTGCTCTCGCCTCATCGAAGCGCGCGATAATCAGGAGGTCGCATCCTTTGAACAACGCGGCGAACAGGCGGGCGGACCGGAGAGGATCGGGCACGTTCAGACCCCCCTTCGCGTGCAACTGACGCAACAGAGCTTCGATTTGGGCGATGATGTGTGCCGGGCCGGCTTCGTAATGGAGCTTGCTCAACGACTTTTGATTCGCCGTGTCGGCCATGACCATAGCTTCGACACTGCGGACTTCCGGGCTCAACAGCGTGCGAAGCAGGGATGATCCCACCGCCCTGAGCTGATCTTCGGCCGAACCATCGACGCCTTCAAAAAGGACCTGTGGTAGAGACTGGTGGCAGCGGGCCGCAAAGGCCGCGCCGAACAGCGCCTCCTTGTTCTCGAAGTGCCTATAGATGCTGAGCTTGGATATCTTCGCTCGCTGCGCGACCTTGTCCAATGTCGTCGCTTGAAAACCCAGTTCCGCAAAGAGTTCGCCCGCGGTGTCGACGATCGTTTGGCGAAGCGCCTCGTTGGCGGGCCGGCCGCGCCGGCCTTGGCTGTTTTCGGTCACGATAATTCAAGTCCTTGACAGTATCGTAATTCATGCATTACGATACCATGTAGTTTCCCAAACGCAATGGGCAGGTTCAACCGGGCCCAACTCCTCATCCACAATACGGAGCCCGTCACCATGGATGACGTCATCATTATCGGCGGCAGCTTTGCCGGTCTCGCCGCCGCCCTCCAGCTCGGCCGCGCCCGCCGCAAGGTCACCGTTCTCGATACCGGCCTGCCGCGCAACCGCTTCGCAGGCCACTCGCATGGCCTGCTCGGCCACGATCACAAGCCACCGCTGGACATCCTGGCCGAGGCGCGGCAGCAGCTGGCGCGCTATCCCACGATCAAGCTGGTCAATGCCCGGGCCGACAGCATCTGTGGCGCCATCGACGACTTCTCCGTCCTCACCGGCGATGGCGAAAGCCTTGCGGCGCGCCGGCTGATCCTGAGCTATGGCGTCGCCGACCAGATGCCTGCTGTTCCGGGCTTTGCCGAAAGCTGGGGCACGTCCATTGTGCCCTGTCCCTATTGCGACGGCTTTGAAGTTGCCGGCCAGCATTGGGGCCTCGTCTGGTCCGGCCCGCAATCGCACAATCAGGTCAGGCTGTTCCACGACTGGACCGACGCGCTGACAGTCTTCGCCGATGGTCACGACATCGCATCCGATATCCGGGCCGATCTGGCGCGCCGCAACATACCTATCGTTGATGGCCGGATCACCGAGATCGCCCGTCAAGGAGGCCACAACGCCATCGTCAAGCTCGATACCGGCCCCAATGTCGCAGTCGATATCCTGTTCGCGCACCCGCGCAACAGGCCGTCCGCAACCCTGCATGAATCACTGGGCCTCGTCACGGTCACCACGCCCCTTGGCATCGCCCTCAAGGTCGACGAGCGCCGCGAAACCAGCATGCCCGGCATTTACGCCGCCGGCGACCTCGCCAACCCAACCATGGCCTCGGTCACCACGGCCATTTCGCAGGGCGCGACGGCGGGTATCTCCGCCCAGCAGTCGATGCTGGCTTGAGAGCAAGGATTCCCCTCTCCGGCACGGGCTCCCATACGGCGTCGCCACCGTCGGCCGCCCAATAATACCGACCGGGTCTGTTGCCAGCCCCGATAGAGCCGTCGGCACGCCCGCCAGAAGCTGACGCACTGCTATCCCGCGCCAAGTTTGCCAATCGTCGGGCGTCTGCTTTTCTTGTCCACTGAGCCATAAACAGACAGTCCGTTTTCCACCCCTGAGACGCCAACCTTCGCAAAGCGGACCAGCAGCTTTCGGGACCTCGCTAAGGCGCGCTGAATGTCTCAAATGGGGCGCATTGCAGCCGACATTTGACTACCTTGAATTCCTCGTCTCAGGCCGCCTCCCACACCCGGTTGAGGATTTTGGCAGCGATAGCAGCCTTATCCTGGGGTAGAAAGCGCCCGTAGTGTTTGGCCACCATGTCGGGCGTATCTTGGATTGCGTAGCTGGCCTGCTCATATGAGCCTGTCTGCTTGAGGATATGAGTTGCCAGTACATCTCGGACGTTGTGCGGGCCGTGCGGCAGCAAGCCACGGATCACGCCCCGGCCGGTGTATGGATTGTAGATCCCGTAGCGCTGAATGGTCAGGCGCCAAGCTTCGTAAAAGGTGTTCTGGTTGTACGATGCGTCGGCACTGGTCCGCTTGACCGACTTCACGAAAAAGGTGCCAGGGTCCGTTGCGTCGCCGATCAGCCGAGCGCGGTGCCGGTCGAGGTAAGCATCGATCATGTTGTAGAGCCCGGCCAGGTCCGGCAGCACCAGCCGGAAAGGCTTCGACCCAAAGAACGATGAAGTCGAGTTCTTGAAGGCGACTGCCGGGATCAGGACTTCCCAGCCCTGTTCGCGATCGCTCCAGCGTAGTTCCCCCCTTTTCCTGTCCTCGAGGTGCCGCTCCGATGTCGGCATCCGCCCCCGCGGGCATACCAGGAGCTCGCGCAGGTTTCGCTGCCGCAGCCCGAGGTGCATACCTAGGCGCAGTAGCAGGAACGATCTGACTGCCTCGGCGGCGGCGCGCGGATACCGGCGCTCATCCGGCATCAGGCGAACGATCTCCTCGGTGATCTTGCGGTATTCGCCAACGGGGCTATCGGACTCTAGTACCGGCAGGATGGGCTTAAACGGATCGCGGTGTACGCGGGCGACGCGCTGGATCTCCTTGATCCGATGCCGGGCATGCCTGTGGAAGGTCTCGCAGGCAGCGTCCCAGTCCTTCTTGGCCACCTCGACGTCGTGGTCGGAGATGAGGCCGGAAATTGGTCGAAGTCGATCGGCCAACTCTGGCGTCTGCCGTATCCAACCGGTGTCGGCACGGGTCATGCCTAGGACAACGCTCAGCATGTCGACTTCCCATTTCGTGTAGAACCCGCGCCGACGCTCCCGCCATTGCAGGTACCAGTCCCATACGGCAGGAAAGACCAGCATGGCGAAGCAAAGACTATCGAGCTGTACGCCGCAGCCCTTGACCGTGCTCCGGGGATCTGACGCCAAGGAGCCGAACATGAGGCTGAGATGCTCGACCTTCTGCGATGCGGTCTCCTCGTTCCAGACGCCGTTGCGCTGGAAACCAAACGCGGTCAGCGTCGCCGTCTTGAAGCGGAGGAGTTCGTTCATCTCCCGATCCAACGCCGCCGGCGCATCGACCACGGCCGACTGCAGTTCTGCATTTAGGTCATCGAGGTCGACATCCGGATTGTCATTGGCGGTGACCGGCTTCCGTTTGCGTCCCAGGAAGGCGGTGAAGCGCACGGCATATTTCTGCTTCATGGCCTCGGCCTGATAGCGGCGGTAGTCGGTCGATCCGGTTATGATGACGCGGCGCACCCAAGTCAGGATCTCGTCCTGCTCAGCTTTCGACCGGCTGAGGAAGTCGTCGGGCAGATGCCAGGCCAGGCGCCGACGCTCATGGGCTGAGATACCCTCGAGGCCGTGTCCGTAAGTTGCCCGCCCGCGGTTCGGTATCTTCAACTTGAAGTAGCCCTCGGGCAGGCGATACCGGCGCTCTACCTTCGCCAGGACGGCCAGGCTCTGCACCGTACGCGGAAATAGCTGGCCGGTGCACCACTTCATCAGGGTACGCTGGTCATTGGCATTGCCGTTGCTATTCAGTGCCAGATACAGATGCCGGACCGTGTCGCCATGGCGCCGCATGTGCAAGTTCAGGGCCTCGGAGAGGGTCTCGGGTTCCGCCCATTCGGTCCACAGCGGTTCAGGAAACTCGACGATGGCCTTAGGCTTCGGGCCTCGCTTTCGCGGGGCCGGCTTATCTGCGGCCGCTGACGCTCCGGAGCGGGACCGCGATCGGGTCTTTGGGAGCTTGGCGGTCAGAATATCTTCCGATGGCGTCCGAAGGGAAGGCGCCACATCCTGCATGGCGACGGCACGCGATACGGCATCGAAGACAGGCTGGAGCTGATGCCGGGCGGACTGCAGTCGTTCTTTCTCGATGCCGGCGGCGACGCCCACCATTGCCCAGTCGATCCAACGACCTCGATATGGCGGGAAGGCTAGTAGCTCAAGGAGATCCGTCAGGTATTTGCACACCGCGGACCGCTCGCTTTCCTCTAGGACTTTCGCCAGGCGCAGCCGGCAGAAATCGGAGATCATTCGCGAGGTCAGGGCGGCCTTAGGCATCGGCGTAACGCGTCCAGGGTTTCGGGCGCGCACGCAAATGACCGAGTCGATTTAACGAAAGCTTTGCGGATGGAGATCAGGTTCCTGACACTCTCCAACTGAGAGCCGCAACGACTTGGCCCCAACAACGTGTCTGTCCTCACGTTCGCTCTTGGGAGCTGCAATCTGATCGCTAGCGACCACATAGGTGGGGGCTGAGTCGCCTCGAGCTCTAGCGGTCGACTGTCGGCGTCGAGGACTTAGCAGTCATGCCCTGCACCAAAGAGGTGGGGACCACAGCTTGGTTCTCAATGCGTAGGGGTCCACATTCATGGCAGATGTCCAGGCTCACCCGGTTGGATGGCCTAGGCGCCACTGACGGACGCCTTATGGCTGTCCAGTAACACTCAGCGACTCTGCAGGTGCCAGCTCTGGCTCCTTGTGCTACGGTAGTTGCACTTGCGTTTCCGGTGCCAGTTCGGCTTGTGGAGTTTCGGGCGTCACATCTGGCGCCGCGTGTATAACGACGGGGGCAGCCTCGGGCATCGCATTTTTATCAGGGGATGATGCCAACGGAACAAGCGCGACCCAAGCTGCTACCGCAAAGGTCGCAGCAACGGTGATACCGCCGATCCAAGACACCTTCGTCAGTATCTTTTCCGCATCCAAGCTCGGCTGTATAACCAGTTTCTGGTACTCGTCCTGCGACAAGAAGCGATAGATCTGACTGCGCCACATGTCCCGCAGACCCCGCTGCAGCGCCGCAAACTTGTGGCCTGAATAGATGACTACAAAGATGTAGGCTGCGACGACTACCATCACCGCGAGAACCAAAGGGCCCGGAGCATTGGCGGCCACACGGGCTGCAATAAGGCCAATCCCAATCGCCAAGGCTGAGGCAATTGCCCCAACGACCTGTCGAACTGCGTCGGCGATCTTGCCTGTCTCGTCCGTGACAGCCTTCCGAAGGTCGGCCAGGGCCTTCAGGTTGTCGGCACTGACCTTGGCAACGGACATGGCGTGAGCGATTTTGGCCCCCTCGAGGGCATGACCGATGTTCTCCCGAAGGCATTCGAGCGTATTGGCGCCTGCACTCCCCGTTCGCGCGAACTCAGTGGCAAACAGCGCTCGACGCCCACCTGCCGACCGAGATCCGCATGCACCCGCGCCGCCGGTGTCCCCAGCGTGTGGTCGATGACAAGGTCTACGCCGCATTCAAATCCAGGTATGTCAGCCTGCGGGACCTGTCGCGAGATGCGGGTGTGAACCCCAAACGGCACCTGGTCGAACTGCGCGCGCGAGGACTTTGGCCGGAACCGGGTTTCCCGAAAGGCGCATTCCTCTACCTGCGAGAAAGCATCGGATAGACATCGACCTTTCATCGAGTGAAGCCCAGCCCGGCCTTGGTGCCGGGCTTTTTTCATGCCCGTCATCTCGGCATGGACTCCAACTTATGGCGGACTTTTCTCACAACTTATGGCGGACATTTTTTACAGACTATGGCGGCTAAAGAATCCAACTGTACCGCGCGTTCTTGAGAAAACCCCGGAAATCCAGGCTTTCTTACGTCACCAGAATCCAGATTATGACGGACTCTTACAAGCCTTGCCCGCCCGGGAACGAGCGGCTGCGCCGGACCGCCAAACGGCCTCCGGTTGTGATGTGGACGTGTCCGGAGGCGCGTGGGTCTCAGTTAATTTGACTACATAGAGACGTCGCCGCCTCTGGGACACCGGTCTGCACCAGACGCCCCGCCCTACCGTCCTACCGTCGCCCTAACACCCGATCCGCGATCTGGCTGGGCATAGCTGCGGTCTGCGGACGTTGGCTCTGCTTGCGTCCTGTGTGAGTTGGAGGCATGAGGGACGTTGTTCAAATCTTACGCCCAGATGCCTCCTGTTCCCAGGTGACACAATCTGAGCTCGCCCGCGCCCTAGACCGCAATATTCAGAACAACAGAGCCTTTACATGCCAACAGACCCCTCAAGCCTCATCGTGCTCGGCGTCGGCGCCGTCATCCTGGCCTGGTTGATCTTTTCGGTGATCAAGAAGCTGTTCAGCGTGGCGCTGGTCGCGGCCCTGGCCTTTGGCGGCTACATGCTCTGGACCAACCCAGACCTGTTGCGCCGCGCCATGGAAATGGTTGGCTTCGCCTAACCCAGATGCCGCCTGAAGAAGGCAAAGACCGCGGCGCGCATGCTCGGGGTCTCCTGATGACCAACACCGGGCTCGCTGACATATTCGAGCATGCCTGGCGCTCCAGCGTAAGCGGGCCGCAATTCCTCCATGGCTCGGTCCACTGCCTCAGGCGGGCTGAGGTGATCCGCCTCGCCCACGCAGATCAATTGCGGTCGCGGCGCGATCAGCGCGGCGATGGACCCGCCATCAGCTTCCTTCAGCAGACCCGGCACAGTGAGATAAATGCCGTGACCATCATGGGCGCCAAGGGCGATCATGGTGCGGAAATCGGCAAAGCAGCACAGATGCGCCACCGCCGAAATCCGTTTGTCCAAGGCGGCCAGCCAATAGCTGAGGACACACCCCATGGAGAGGCCGAAGGCCCCCACGCGGGACGCATCGACGTCTTCGCGCCCACAAAGATAGGTCAGCGCCGCGGCGTGATCGCACAGCATCTGCCCGAATAGCGACTTGCCGTGCCAGAGCAGCGCCTTGGCGGCAAAACTCTCGGTCACAGTGGCGCGTTCACCAAAGACCGGCATGTCGATGCAGAACGTCACATAGCCGGCGCGTGCGAATACCGGCCCCAGCGGGCCGACAAGATACTCGCGTCCGTCAAGCAGTTCGCGTGCGCCAATGGCGTAACCGCCGCCGTGCGAATGGCCGTAGAGGATGGCAGGTAAAGGCCCTTCCGCTTCCGCTGGACGTGTGAGAATGCCCCGCACCTCTTCATCGCCAATACGCAGGCGAAGGTGCTCAATGACATAGTCGCCCATCGGCTCGACCTGTCTTGAAACCAGGGTGACGCCCCGATCCTCGAAGCCGAGCAGTTCGCGAAAACGGACGGCGGTGACAGACATTTGCGACTCCGGCACAGGAAAATCTTCACCGCCAAGCCTAGCCACGGATATGCACAAGCCGCAACACAGCGTTCAATCATCGGCACTTGCCGATGAAGGACAAATGGCCCATGTAGGGCGCAGTCGACCCAGCCAATTCTCCGGCCAAGGAAATTTCATGTCCAAGCTGTTCTCGCCCATCGCCCTGCGCGGTCTTACCTTGCGCAATCGCGCTGTTGTGGCGCCGATGTGCCAGTATTCTGCCATTGATGGCGTCGCCAACGATTGGCATTTCGTGCATTTGGGGCGCTTTGCACTGGGCGGGTTTGGCTTGGTCATGGTCGAGGCCACGGGCGTCGTCGCCGAGGGCCGCATCTCCTATGGCGACCTAGGCCTTTGGAAAGACGAGCAAATTGCGCCGCTGGCGCGCATCGTCGACTTCCTGCACAGCCAGGAAACGGCGGTTGGCATTCAGCTGGCCCATGCCGGGCGCAAGGCATCGACGCCAGTGTCCTGGCATAGCGCCGAGGACCTCGCGACCCAGGAGGGGCGCCAGGCTGTGGGTTATGAACGCTGGCAACCCGTCGCGCCGAGCGCGGAATCCCATGATGAACAGAATGCCGATTTCCAGGTGCCGACCGCGCTCGACGCCGCGGGCATTGCCCATGTGGTGAACGGTTTTGTTGCCGCCGCCCGGCGCGCCGAAAAGGCCGGATTCGACACTGTCGAAATTCATGCCGCCCACGGGTACCTGCTCAACCAGTTTCTCTCGCCGCTCTCCAATCACCGCACGGATGAATATGGCGGGAGCCTCGAAAACCGCATGCGTTTGGTGCTTGAAGTCGCTGAGGCCGTCCGCGCCGCATGGCCGCAAGACAAGCCGCTGCTGGCCCGTATCTCAGTCAGCGACAATGCGCCGGGCGGCTGGACGCCGGAAGACAGCGTCGTGCTGGCCCGCGAACTCAAGGCGCGCGGCGTCGATGCCGTGGACTGCTCCAGCGGCGGCTTCGCCCAAGGCCGCATCGCCTCGACCGCCGCCTATCAGGTACCGTTCTCCAAGGCCGTGAAACAGGGTGCCGACATCCCTACCATGGCCGTTGGCCTGCTCGGCGATGTCGCCGCAGCTGAGGCAATTCTGGAAAACGGCGAGGCCGACTTCATCGCCCTGGCCCGCGGCGCGCTGGACGATCCGAATTGGGCCGTCCATGCCGCCCGCTTGCTCGATGGTGAATACAGCCTGTGGCCGGTGCAGGCGCGCCGCGTTGACGGCCGGGACAAGGCGTTGGGCATTCGCGCCTGATGCCTCCACAAGATCACGGCGGCAACCAAATTTCGCCGCGATCGGACCTTCACTCTTGCAGCCTGCTTCGCCCATGACCAAGTGAGGCAGGAGCCCGGGAGAACGACATGGATACCAAAGCCGCCATTTTCGCGCTGATGACCGTCTGGGGCGTTGGCGCCTGTGCGGCAGTACCGTCGCTCGCCCAGGAAGCAGAACCGGCCGCCGAGGAAGGCGAAGTCCGCGACGATAACCCACTGCTCAACCGCGTCTGGGTCAAGCAGGACGAAGCCTCCGCCCTGCCCGGCGTCATGCATATCTTTTTAGCGGACGGCACCATGGTGTCGGATTCGTGCTGGGAAACCTATCGCCTGTCCAAGTGGCAGCAGGTATCCGAGACCGAGATTTCCTGGGAAGAAGATGGCATGACCATCAGCGCCGACATTTCGGGGCTGAATGCGGATGAACTCGTGCTCAATCTCAAGCTCGTCGGCGGCGCCGAGGAGCAGCGCTTTGCACCAGCCATGGTGCCCTATGTCTGCCCCGACATGGAAAAGTGAGGCCACGGCCACACTGATCCAATTTCTCAGGGCTAGATAATCACCTGCGTGCCGATTTCGACCACGCGCCCGGTCGGGATGTGGAAGTATTCGGTGGCGTCGCTGGCATTGCGCGCCAAGCGGATAAACAGCCGATCCTGCCAGAAGCGCAGCGGGCCGGACTTCTGGCCCAGCTTCAATGAACGCCGTGACAGGAAGAACGAGGTCGACATGATGTCGAACTTCCAGCCCAGCTTGCGACCAAGGGCGAGTGCCTTGGGGATATTGGGTGTTTCCATGAAGCCGAAGGTCACGACGACGCGCGAGAACAACTCGTTATAGGCGTCGATGGTCACCTTCTCATCGTCGGGCACGCGCGGCGAAGTGGATGTGCGAACGGTCAGGATGACGTTCTGCTCATGCAGCACCTTGTAGTGCTTGAGGCTATGCAACAGCGCGGTTGGGGCGCCTTCGACATCGCTGGTGAGGAACACAGCCGTCCCCGGGACCGTTGTCGGCTTCTTCTTGGCGAGGTTTTCGACCAGGAACTCGAGCGGCACCTCATCGCGACGGGTCTTTTCGGCAAGTCGCCGGCGCCCCGTCATCCAGGTGACCATGATGATGACCAGCATCGTGGCGACAACCGCAGGCACCCAACCGCCCTGGAAGAACTTCGCCAGGTTGGCGACGAAGAAGCCCAGGTCGATAAGACCCAGGGGCACCACCACCGCGAGCGCCGAAAGGAGCTTCCAGCCCCAGATGCCGCGCATGATGATGAACAGCAGGATGGCGGTGACGAGCATTTCCCCGGTGACCGCAATGCCATAGGCCGCAGACAGTGCGCTCGAACTCTGGAAGCCGATGACCAGCACCATCACCGCAATGAACAGCATGGTGTTGATCTGCGGCATGTAGATTTGGCCACTTTGCGTTTCTGACGTATGCAGCACGTTCAGGCGCGGAAAGAGGTTGAGGTTAGTGGCCTGCCGCGCCAACGAATAGGCGCCGGAAATCACGGCCTGGCTGGCGATCACGGTCGCCATGGTGGCAAGGATCACGATGGGGATACGCGCCCACTCGGGCTGCATCAGAAAGAACGGATTTTCCGCCGCATGCGGATGGGCCAATACGTAAGCGCCCTGGCCGAAATAATTCAGCAGCAGGCAGGGAAACACGATCAGCAGCCAACCAAGGACAATCGGCTTGCGCCCGAAATGGCCCAGATCGACGTAAAGCGCTTCCGCACCCGTCACGGCCAGGAAGACGGCACCCAGCACCACCAGCGATATTCCGAGATGGTTGATGACAAAGGTCAGGCCGTAGAACGGGTTGATCGCAAAGAGCACCTGCGGCGCTTCGATGATATGCACCGTGCCGGAGACGCCCAGGGAGAGAAACCAGATGGCGGTGACCGGGCCGAAGACGGCGGCCACCTTGCCGGTCCCGAAGCGCTGCACCATGAACAATGCACAGATGATCAGCAGGGTGATCGGCACGATCCATCGGGTCAGCCGCGGCTCGACAACCTGCAGACCCTCAACGGCCGAGAGCACCGAAATGGCCGGAGTGATGATGGCATCACCGAAAAACAGCGCTGCGCCGACAAGGCCAAGCGCCAGGACAACGCCGCGATTGGATTTGACGGCACGACGGGCCAAGGACATCAGCGACAGGGTGCCGCCTTCGCCATTGTTATCGGCGCGCAGCACGAAGCCGACATATTTCACGGTCACGATCAGGGTCAGCGCCCAGACGATGAGCGAGAGCAGCCCCAGCACTTCGTCATAGCCCGCCACAGTTTGCCCGCCGTGCGTGGTGGCGTGCAATGCCTCGCGAAACGCGTAAAGCGGACTGGTTCCGATATCGCCGAAAACAACGCCCAGGGCGCCGAGTACGAGGATTGGCAGGCTGGACTTTACGTGGCCGGCCTGGTTGGTCGCTACGTCACCGGCTGGTTGGCCGGCAGTTTCCGTATGCGTCATGAGCTTGGGGGCTCTCGCTGTTTCAGGGCGGGCGCCGCTATACACCCGACACCGGTCACACACAACACCCACTGTACCGAATAGTTCAAAACGCAAACAGGGGCCGCCCCTTTCGGAGCAGCCCCTGCCTGGCAAACGAGGACTTGGAGGTCTTCGAATTATTCGGCGGCTTCGGCGGTCTCGAGCGCTTCCTCGTCGCGAGCAGCCTTGGCGGCAGTGCCCCACCAGACCAGCTGGTCGAGCATGTCCTTGGCGGAATTGCCGATCGAGCCTTCGATCTCGGCAAGGGTCTTGGTGCCACCAAAGCCGGGGTGCACGGACATGAAGTCGGCGCCGGCAATGTGGACGGCCGAACGGGTCGAAACCATCTGCAGTTCCACGCCAATGGTACGCAGGTTCTCAATGGCGCGGGCAGCACCAACGGTGCCATAGCCCACGGCGCCGAATGCCTTCTTGTTCCAGTTCACATAGGCCTGATCGAGGGCATTCTTGAGCGCACCGGTGATGGCGCGGTTATATTCGGCCACCACGAAGATGAAGCCGTCGAATTCGGAAATCTTGTTCTGCCATTTCACGGCATTGGCGTTCTGCGACGGCATCCAGGCATTGGAGGCCATTTCGTCAAAGAACGGCAGGTCGAAATCGCGCAGGTCGACGATCTCGGCAGCGATCTCGGGGCGCTCATTGGCCTTCTCGAGAATCCACTTTGCCGGGGTTTCACCGAAGCGGGTGGGACGAGTGGACGAGATGATGACGCCGATCTTGAGCTTGGACATTGCGATGCCCTCCTTAGTAACAAAACGTAACTGAGGCGATATATGTGCCTGCACCGAATAAGCTCAAGAAGGCACGTCTTTGTCAGCCGGGGACACAAAGCTGCCCCAGGCACACCGATGTAAGTATAAGAAATGTCAGCATTTTCGAATGAAATGGCAGAGTGGCTGCCCAAAATGGGCATTTTGCCGGGCTGAGGCCTGACACACTGTTCGTCAGGCCGAAACAGTAGGGACTGCCGCAGCGCGCCAACGCAGGTATCGGTCAGAATCAAGGGTGCCGCGAGGCCGCGAATTTACCAGAATCAAACAAAAGCGGAGCCGCCAAAGTAATGGCTCTTGCCTTTATTTTTGGCGCGATCAATATATCAGAACTTTCATGGGGGATTGGGAGAGAATTAATGAAGTTCGACATAGCCGCACTGGCCTTTGCTGTCGCGCTTGCCAGCACGACAAGTGCAAATGCGCTTGATCGTCGCGTGCGCATCAACAATTACACGTCATACGACATCATTGAATTCTATGCATCCAACAAAGATGCCACCACCTGGCAAGAAGACATTCTTGGTCGAAATATCCTGCCATCAGGGAACAGTGTCGTGATCAATATCGATGATGGCACGGGATATTGCATGTATGATTTTCGCGCCGTCTTTGAAGATGGCGACGATCTCGTGAAATACGGCAACAATGTCTGCGAAATGAGCGAGTTCAACTACCGAGACTGACCGGCAACACGACGCGGCGCTGTTACCCGGCCAAGACCGCCACATAGCGCCGTGTCGCCTCGGCAAAACCCATCAACAGGGCGTCGGCGGTGATCCCATGGCCGATGGATACCTCGGCAGCGCCGGGCACTGCGGCCTGAAAGGCCGGCAGGTTTTCGAGCGTCAGGTCATGCCCCGCATTGACATCCAGGCCGGCAGCCAGTGCGGCCCGGCTGGTATCGGCAAGCGCGGCCAGTTCTCGCTCCGCCTGCGCGACATCGTCAAAGCAGGCGCCATAGGGTCCGGTGAACAATTCCACCCGATCTGCACCTGTCGCCTTGGCGGCGGCGATGCCATTTGCCCCGGCATCGGGATCGCAGAAAAGCGAAATGCGCCGGTCGGGGCGCTTCATCCGCTGCACAATCGAAGTCAGGTAATTGCCCTTGCCGGCGAAATCCCAGCCGTGGTCGGAGGTTGCCTGCGCCGGATCGTCAGGCACCAGCGTCACCTGCTGCGGGTTCACCTGCTCGACAAGCTCAAGAAAGTCTTCGCTCGGATAGCCCTCGATATTGAACTCGGCCTTTGGATAGTCTGAGCGCAAAAGTGCGGCGAGCTCGAACACGTCGGTGCGCCGGATATGGCGTTCGTCCGGGCGTGGATGCACGGTGATGCCACTGGCGCCGGCGTCGAGCACGATCCGAGCAATGCCGGTAACACTCGGCCACGGGAGATCGCGGCGATTGCGCAACTGCGCGACGGCATTGAGATTGACGGAAAGCAGTGTCATGGCGGGCATCCGATAGAACCGGAGCCTGCCATACACCAGACTGGGCGCCCCGCCCAATCGAACCTTGTGATAAGTGCGATCAGCGTTACCTGATCACATGCCTTCCGGCCCGCGCGAAATCGCGGCCAGGCCCGTGCGAACCACTTCGATCAGGCCAAGCGGCTGCATCAGGGTAATGAAGCTGTCGATCTTGCTGGGCTTGCCGGTCACTTCAAACACGAAGCTCTCCACCGTCGCATCGACAATCTGGGCACGGAAAGCGTCGGCCAGCCGCAGCGTCTCGGCGCGCTGGTCGCCCGTACCATTGACCTTGATCAGCGCCAGCTCGCGTTCGAGATAAGCGCCCTCGGCCGTCAGGTCATGCACCTTGTGCACCGGCACGAGGCGTTCGAGCTGCAGCTTGATCTGCACCAGGGTCTTGGGCGTGGCGATGACGACAACAGTGATGCGGCTAAGTCGCTTGTCGTGTTCGGTCTCGCTGACGGTCAGACTTTCGATATTGTAGCCTCGGGCCGAAAACAGGCCGACGACGCGGGCGAGAATGCCCGGCTCATTGTCGACCAGGACCGACAGGGTATGGCGTTCCGACTGCTGGGTTTCCTGGGTCAGGAAATAGGCCGAGCCGGTGGGCTGCAAATGTGCGTTCATGGCGTTTCTCCTTGCAGCGCCCTAGACGAGCTGCCGTCCCTTCTCGTCGATGATGTCCCCGATATTGGCGGTGTCGGGCAGGATGATTTCATTGTGCGGCTTGCCCGACGGGATCATCGGCAGACAGTTTTCGTCCTTTTCGACGATGACGTCGAACAGCACCGGGCCATCGTAATCGAGCATTTCGGCGATGGCGGCATCTAGCTCAGCCGGGTTCTCGCAACGGATACCCTTGCCGCCATAAGCTTCTGCCAGCTTGACGAAGTCGGGCAGCGATTCCGAATAGGAATGGGCGTAGCGCGAACCGTGCAGCAGATCCTGCCACTGGCGCACCATGCCCATGCGCTCATTGTTGAGAATGAAGATCTTGATCGGCAGCCGATACTGCACTGCCGTCGAAATCTCCTGCATGGTCATCTGCACCGAAGCCTCGCCGGCAATATCGATCACCAGCGCATCGGGATGGGCGACCTGGACGCCAACAGCTGCCGGCAGGCCGTAGCCCATCGTCCCGAGACCGCCCGAGGTCATCCAGCGGTTTGGCTTGTCGAAGTGGAAATGCTGGGCGGCCCACATCTGGTGCTGGCCGACTTCGGTGGTGATGAACACCTCCTTGCCCTGCTTCTTCGTCGCCTCGTAAAGCCGCTCGATGGCATATTGCGGCTTGATGGTGGTGTCCGAGTTCTTGTAGCCGAGCGAATTCACCGCCCGCCATTTTTCGATCTGCGCCCACCACGGCGCGATGGCCTCGGTGCGCGGCTGATTGGTCTTCGACCGCCAGACGCGAACCATTTCGGCCAGCACCCGCTCGCAATCGCCAATGATCGGCACATCCACGCGCACGACCTTGTTGATCGAAGAGGGATCGATATCGACATGGATCTTGCGGCTATTGGGCGAGAAGGCATCGATGCGGCCCGTGATACGGTCATCGAACCGGGCGCCAATGTTGATCATGACGTCGCAGTCATGCATGGCCAGGTTCGCCTCGTAGGTGCCGTGCATGCCCAGCATGCCCATCCACTGCGGATTGGACGCCGGGAAGGCGCCAAGGCCCATGAGCGTCGACGTCACCGGGAAACCGGTCAGCTCGGCAAGCTCGCGCAGATGCTCGGACGCCTGCGGACCGGCATTGATGACGCCGCCGCCGGTGTAGAAGATCGGCCGCTCGGCCTTAAGCATCAGATCGACCGCCGCCTCGATGGCCGCCGCATCGCCATCCATCTGCGGATGGTAGCTCTGGTGGCGCAGCGTATCGAGGTCGGGCTTATAATACTCGCCCAGCGCAAACTGCACGTCCTTGGGAATATCGACCACGACCGGACCGGGCCGGCCTGTGGTGGCGATGAGGAAGGCTTCGTGCATGACGCGCGGCAGGTCTTCCACGCGCTTCACGAGATAATTGTACTTGGTGCAGGAGCGGGTAATGCCGACCGTGTCGCATTCCTGGAACGCATCCGAGCCAATCAGCGTGGTCGGCACCTGCGCGGTGATGCAGACCATCGGGATCGAATCCATCAGCGCGTCGGTGAGGCCTGTGACCGCATTGGTGGCGCCGGGGCCGGAGGTGACCAGAACCACGCCCGGCTTGCCGGTGGAGCGGGCATAGCCTTCGGCCATGTGGGTCGCGCCCTGCTCGTGCCGCACCAGGATGTGCTGGACGAAATCCTGCTGGAACATGGCGTCGTAGATGGGCAATGCGGCGCCGCCGGGGTAGCCGAAAATATGTTCGACACCCTGATCGGTCAGCGCCTGGATCACCATTTCAGCGCCAGTCATTTTCTCGGCCATGTCTTAGCCCTTCCCTATTCTTTGCCCCGCTGGGGCCTGTCCCTGGCTGCCGCCTCTCCCGCGCAGCGGAAAAATAGGCAATAAAAAAGGCCCCGTTTGGGACCTGTTTTCGGCGCATCAGCTATCGCGCGGGGTTTTACCCCACGTTGCCGATGCGCCTACCTACTACGAGAATGAGTGCCCGCACGGGACCTCTCCATAAAATCTGGTGCGCATTGATAAAAGCACTGCCCGACTGAAGTCAAGCCGCCATAGAGCCGTCCTAGTATGGCAGCATGCGGAATCTCGTGCATTGCGCGCTCGCAGCCGACAAATGGGGCTGGCAGACACGCCATGAGATGCTAAGGGCGGAGCCAATGCCAATTATGACAGTCCGGTGACATGAGCAAAAGCGCGCTCGACAAGGATCTGCAGCGGGTTTCGGGCCTCGAAACCGCCACCCATGACCTCAGTCGCTCGCTGGCGGCGCCGGGCATCGCCCTGGTGTTCCTGCTGGTGGCCGGCGTCTGGGCCAGTTTTGCGGTCGGCCAGGGCCCCGGCACCTATGTCGTGGTCATAGCCGCGCTGATCGCCGGGTATATGGCGCTCAATGTCGGCGCCAATGACGTGGCCAACAATATGGGCCCAGCAGTCGGCTCGCGAGCGCTGACCATGGTGGGCGCCCTTATCATTGCAGCTATTTTTGAGGCTGCCGGCGCCCTCCTGGCCGGCGGCGACGTCGTCAATACCGTCGCCCGGGACTTGCTCATCTCTCCCGAAATGGATGCACGCACCTTTGTCGTGGTGATGATGTCGGCCCTCCTCGCCTCCGCGCTATGGGTCAACCTCGCGACCTATGTCGGCGCGCCGGTGTCGACCACTCACGCGGTGGTGGGCGGTGTCTTGGGCGCAGGCATTGCCTCGGCCGGCTTTGCAGTCGTCAACTGGCCAACAATCGGCGCGGTCGCCATGAGCTGGGTCATCTCCCCGGTCATGGGGGGGCTGCTGGCGGCCGTTTTCCTCGTGATCATCCGCGCCACCATCACCACCCGCCTCGACAAGATCACCTCGGCCCGTGTCTGGGTGCCGGTCTTTGTGGCGGTGATGGCCGGCGTCTTCGCCATGTATCTTGCCACCAAGGGCCTGAGCCGCGTCTGGAAACCGGGCTGGGGCATCGCTTTCCTGCTCGGCATCGTATTTGGCTGCCTGGGCTGGGTCGCCGCCATGCCCTGGGTGCGGCACCAGTCTCGCCACATGGAGAACCGCAAGAAGCATGTGGCCAATCTGTTCCGGCTGCCGCTGATCGTTTCGGCGGCCCTGCTCTCGTTTGCCCACGGCGCCAATGACGTGGCCAACGCCATCGGCCCGTTTGCAGCCATCGTCACCACCATTCAGACTGGCCATGGCGAAGTGGCCGGCATCGCCTTGCCCTTCTGGGTATTGGCGATCGGCGCCATCGGCATCTCGCTTGGGCTGGCTCTGTTCGGCCCCCGCCTCATTCGCACAGTCGGCGAGCAGATCACCAAGCTCAATGAAATCCGTGCCTTCTGCGCCGCACTGTCCGCAGCCGTGACGGTGCTGATCGCATCGGCGCTCGGCATGCCGGTCTCATCGACCCATATCGCTGTCGGCGCGGTGTTCGGCGTTGGCTTCCTGCGTGAGTACATCTCGCGGCGCGACATGGAAGGCACCGCCGTGCCGGTCAACGCGCGCCTGGTCGATGTCGACCAGCTCAATGCCACGCCCGAGGAGGCCCTGGCCAATGCCCGGCAGGTGGAGACGCGCCTCCTGGTGCGGCGCCAGCATGTCTATTCGATTGCCGCCGCCTGGGTCATCACAGTACCCGCCGCCGCCGCAGTTTCGGCAGCGCTGTACTTCGGACTAAGCCTCATCCTGGGGTAAGGCGCAGGCGGCTCGTCGGGATCTTTAGCCCTAGATCATTTCACGTTTATCTGAACTCGCGGCTCTTTTGTCTCCCTCCCCCTTGTGGGGAGGGCAGCGACGCCAGGCCGACAGGCCAAAGCAGAGCTGGAGCGGGGGTGACGCGAACTCAGAAGACGCCGAGCCAAAGGACATGCCGACACCCCACCCTCGGTCCCTCCCCTTGTGCGGAGGGAGGCGCTGGAACCGCGTCCGCCTGAGTATGAAGCGCTCTAGCTGGGGATATGCTGAGCGTGGAGACGCATGGCCAGACGCCCCAGGACCGGATCGGCCAGGAGCCGCTTGGCCTCGGATAGCGTCGCCCAATGTCGCATGCGCTGTCCCTTTTCCTTGTAGATGTCGAGCTGCTGGGTGACCCGCAGGGGATAGAGATCGACGTCGAGCAACACACTGCCGTCCGCCCCGGCGCTGGCACGATAGCTGCCAACCACGGACTGGGAGACTTCGCCGGTCACACCCGCTTCTTCCAGCGCCTCGTGCGCCGCGCTTTCCCACGGGGTCATCCCCGGCTCGATGGCGCCCTTTGGAAATATCCACTTGCCGCTCCGCCGAGACGTAATCAGCAGGAACGCCATGCGTCCCTCGACGATGGAATAGGGCAAGGCACCCGCCTGGCGCAGCGCCGGAGCGGTGTCGACCTGGGGGCTCCAGTGTTTAAGAAAATCACGCATATCAGTCAGCATCAATCTGAGTCGGTCATTGTCTACAGCCGGACAGATGCTGCACACGATTGCAAGTAAAAGGGCCCCGCAGGGCCCTTTCATATGTGCGTAATTGGCTCGATGCGAGCAATTAGCTCAGCAGGGTCAGCTCGGAAGCCGAGATCTTGCCGTCGCGGCCGGTCTGCAGCTCGAAGCTGACCTTGTCGCCTTCGTACAGGCCCTGCAGGCCCGAACGCTGAACAGCAGAAATGTGGACGAATGCGTCCTTCTCGCCATTGTCAGGCGAGATGAAGCCGTAGCCCTTGGTGGTGTTGAAGAATTTCACGGTACCGGTGATGGCGGCCATCTGGATGGTCCTCTTGGTCTGTTGTGCCGCAGATGCGGCGGAAGGGTTTATCCGGGGTGTGCATTTCCCAGACTTACGGTTCACGAGATCAGGAGGTAGCCAAGTTTCCGGGCAGGCCGGTCGTTCAGATAGCGCAAGACAAGTGGCACGTATGAAACGAATTATCTCTGTTTACAGCGACATTTTCAAGGCCGCTGTCACCGCGCCACGGAATACCCCCTTTGCTCAAGAGAACACCCGGCTGGGGGGCCAACCGGGTGTCTGGCGCCTGGGGGCGCTTAACCGCAGGGGGCGCTGCGGTTTTTCGGGTATGCTTTAGCCGCGCGGGCAGGCCGCAATATAGCGGTCGCCATCGGGCTCTTCGTAGACGCAACGATCACGGCTGGTGCCATAATAGCCCAGCAATTCGCCAGCTGCTGCGCCTGCGACAGCGCCGATGCCGGCACCAACTGCCGTGCCAACGACATTCCCGCCAGTGGCGCTGGCGCCGATGATGCCGCCACCAATGGCACCCACCGTCGCACCCTGTTGGGTGGTGGTGCAGGCGGCAAGGGACAGTGTGGTTGCGGCGATGATCAGGATCTTGTGCATGTAGTCCTCCAACGAAATTGCTCGCACGAAAGAATGCACGGCGCCGTGAATGGTTCCGACGCAGTTTTAACCTTTGTTAATTCAAGGGCGCGATTTGCCCGCCACCCCGGCAATGGCTACACCCAGCCAGCCAAGGATCATGGCCCCACCACCAAGCGGCGCCGCGCCAGGAAAGAGGCCGTGACCAGCCCATTCGCGCAGAGCCAGGTCGCCGCCAAACACCATGGCACCCAGGGCGAGGACCAGCGACGCCACCGACAGCACCCTGCCCTTGCCGAGCATGGCCAACGCCAGCAGCGCCGGTGCATGCGCCAGGAAAATGGTGGCAATCGCCGAGAGATTGCGGCTTTCGCCATGGGAGGCGCCCGCGGCGGCAGCAACACCGGCAGCGCCCAGCAGCCCCGCGAAGATCATCAGCGTTCGACTTAACATGTTCATCAACAGCCCCATGCAGATTTGGCCCCGGCTTTCGCGCGGGGGCGGATTGGACTACAGCATGGGGCGCGAGTGAGAGAATAAACAATGAGCGACAACGTCGCGTCGGCCATGCCGGCGCCGCCGGCGCCTCCATCCCTGCGGGGCTGGGGCGCGGAATTCCGTTCTACCTTTGCACTGGCGTGGCCCCTGGTCATCGCCCAGATCGCGCAGAACGCCTTGCAGGCAACCGACGTCATCATGATGGGCTGGCTGGGCCCTGAGGCACTTGCGGCTGGGACGCTGGCGTCGAGCTTTATCATGCCGCTGTTTCTGTTCGGCGTCGGTGTTGTTGGTGCCGTGGCCCCGCTGACGGCGCAGGCGCGCGGCGCCCGCGACATCAAGGCCATCCGCCGTGTGGTTCGCCAGGGCTTCTGGGCGGCTATCCTGCTGACGCTGCTGCTGGCTCCGATCATCCTGCAGATCCGCACCGTCTATGGCTGGCTCGGCCAGGATGCGGTGCTGGTGGCCCGCGCCGAGGAGTATGTGCAGCTTGCCGTGCTGATGCTGGCGCCCGCCATGGGCGTCATTGTGCTGCGCTCGCTGCTCTCGACCTTTGACAGCACGCGCGTGATCCTGGTGATCACCGTCGGCGGGGTGATCGTCAACGCAGTTGCCAACTATTTGCTGATGTTCGGTCATTTTGGCCTGCCGCGGCTGGAACTGCGCGGAGCGGCCATCGCGACCGTGCTGACCAATCTGTTCATGCTGGCCGTCATGCTGGCCTATGTGCTGCGGCATCGCCGTTTCAAGCGCTTCAACATTCTCATCCGTTTCTGGAAGCCCGACTGGCCGCGGTTCCGCGAGATATTCCGCATCGGCACGCCCATCGGGCTGACGGTTCTGGCCGAAGTCGGCCTGTTCGCCGCCGCCGCAATCCTCATGGGCCGCCTGGGCACCGACGAGCTGGCTGCCCATGCCGTGGCGCTGCAATGTGCGTCCCTCGCCTTCATGGTGCCGCTGGGCCTGGGCATCGCGGCCACTGTGCGTGTCGGCATCGCCTATGGACGCCGGGACGCCGAAGGCATTCGCAAGGCGGGATGGACAAATTTCGTGCTGGGCATGGCCTTCATGAGCATTTCGGCGCTGTCGTTCGTGCTCTTCGGTCCGGCAATCGTATCGGTCTTTCTTGACCCCAAACTGCCCGAAAACCAGAGCGCGCTGGTGCTCGCGGCGACTTACCTGGCCATTGCCGGATTGTTCCAGCTCGTCGATGGCGCCCAGGTCTGGGCGGCGCACTCGCTACGTGGCTTGAGCGACACCAAGGTGCCCATGATCATGGCCATTTTCGGCTATTGGTGCGTCGGCCTTCCCGTTGCCTGGCTGATGGGCTTTGTGCTCAACCTGCGCGGCGTCGGCATCTGGCTGGGACTTGCCGCGGGCCTTGCCTTCGTGGCGGTGCTGCTGGTTGGCCGCTTCGCCATGCGCGAACGGCTCGGTTTGCTCCAGCGCATCGCCCAGGACCCTTCGACATTCAACTGATGCCGCCCTGGGCTGACTGGTGATTGATCCTAGAGCGGCGCGCCTCCGAGGCCCAGTCGCGGCCAGTCGCCCATGCGGTTGCGGAACCAGGTGCGCTGGCGCTTGGCATATTGCTGGGTGGCGATGGTGGCGAGCGTGATCGCGTCTTCGCGGCTATGCACGCCGTCGAGCCAATCGGAAATCTCGCGCACGCCGATGGCCTTCATCGCGGGGAGCGCCGGGTCCAGGTTTTGCGCGCGGATTGCCTCGACCTCCGCGACGGCGCCATTCTCGAACATCGCGGAAAACCGGCGCGCAATCCGCTCACGCAAGACGTCGCGGTCGGGCGAAAGTACCATGCGCTCAAGCGCCCAATTCTCCAGCAGACCAGGCTGCTGGCTATCCTGAAAGCTCGACAGGGCCCGGCCGGTCGCACGCTTGACCGCAATGGCGCGGGTAACCCGCTGCGGATCGGCAACCTTGAGGCGCTGCGCTGTTGCGGGGTCCTCGGCCAGAAGCAGTGCCATGCGTTCCGGCTCGTCCAGCGCCTGAATCTCTTGTTGAACTTCAAAGGTCAACGCCGCTGAAATCTCCGGCACATCGGCGAATCCATGTATCAGCGCATCGAAGTAAAGCCCTGTGCCACCAACAAAAATCAGTTCGCGTGACGGATCGAGGCTGGCGATGAGTGTCTCAACCGAGCGCACCCATTGCCCGGTGGAAAACCGCTCGCCTGCGGGCACAGCGCCATAGAGCCGGTGGTCGGCCAGCGCCTCATCCTCCGGGCTGGGGCGGGCCGTAACCACCCGCAGAGTGTCGTAAACCTGCATGGCATCGGCGTTGATGATGACCCCGCCACCGGAACGCGCCCGCTCAAGCGCCAGCGCCGACTTGCCGCTGGCAGTCGGACCCGCTATCAGCACAGCGCGCCTTTGGCTCGTCACCGAACTCTCCCGAAAGTAGCTGTCGCCATGCCGGTTCTGTCCCTCATCACCAATCCTGCCGACCCCGAACTGGACGCGGCCCTTGCCCAAGCTGTGGTGGCCCAAACCGGGGGAGAACTCAACTGGCTAAACCACGGTATTGCCTGCGATATTATCGAGCCCAAGGCGCCGGATGCGGTGCAGGTGGCGCGTGACATTATCGGCAAAAGGGCCGTCGATGCCAATCTGGTGCCGACCGAGGGGCGCCGCAAGCAATTGCTGGTGGCCGACATGGACTCCACCATGATCGAACAGGAGTGCATCGACGAGCTTGCCGTAGCCCTCGATCTCAAACCCCAAGTGGCTGAAATCACCGACCGGGCGATGCGTGGCGAGCTCGATTTTGCCGAGGCGCTGGACACCCGCGTAGCCCTGCTCAAGGGGCTAAAGCGTTCTGTCATCGAAGAAATTCGCCGCGAGGCAATTACGTTGGCGCCAGGCGGGCGGGCGCTGGTGCAGACCATGAAGGCCTATGGCGCCTATACCTCCCTGGTGTCTGGCGGCTTTACCTTTTTTGCCGACTATTTTGCCCGGCGCATCGGCTTTGATGAAGCGATTGCCAATGTGCTCGAGTTCGATGGTGATGCCCTGACCGGGACGGTCACCAAGCCCATCGTCGACAAGAACACCAAACGGGACCGGCTCCTGGCTTTGGCAAATGAACGCGGTCTGAACCCAATCCAGACCCTGGCCGTGGGTGACGGCGCCAATGACCTCGACATGATCGGCGTTGCCGGGTTTGGTGTGGCCCTCCATGCCAAGCCGGCCGTGGCCGCCGCCGCCGGCATTCGCATCGATCATGGCGACCTGACCGCCCTGCTCTACCTTCAGGGGTACTACGACGACGAGTTCGTGCGCTGATCGGACACCCAAGCACCGAAAAGCAAAGGGCCGGCGCAGGTGACTGCGCCGGCCCTTATGTTTGATCGCGACGCGCCTTACTGCGCTGGCGCAGCCGCGGGCTCTTCGACCACGGGCGGCGCTTCCGTGCCGACCGTAGGCTGGAGTTCCGAACCATCGTCCAGCGTCAGGCTGGGCGTAACGGACTCTTCAATGCCCAGGCCATCAAGAGCCGGCTCGCTCGGCGCCGAGGTGGCGGCAGCGGGTGCGGATTGCTGTGGCAGTGGCGTTGCGAAGCTCGTGCTGGCTGCCGGCAGTTCGCCATCCGAACCGAAGTAACGGAAGAAGGCGCTGTCTGGCGACAGGATCATCGTGGTTCCGCTCGTGCCAAGGGCAGTCCGGTAGGATTCCATCGAGCGGTAAAACTCGAAGAACTCTGCGTCCTGGCTATAGGCCGAGGCGAAGATGCGGTTGCGATCAGCGTCGCCCGTACCACGGATGATTTCCGCGTCACGGGTGGCAGCCGCCACAATTTCCACGGCCTGACGTTCGGCAATGGCGCGCAGGCTCTGTGCCTGTTCCTGACCACGGGCACGCAGCAGCGCGGCTTCGGCCAGACGTTCGGCACGCATGCGCTCAAAAGTCCGCTCCGAGACTTCGCTGGCAAGGTCCGTGCGCAGAATACGCACATCGACGACCTCGATGCCCAGCTGGGCCATTTCCGGGCGGATGAGATCACGAGCCTCGGTCATCATCTGCGGGCGCTGCTCGGAAAGAGCGGCGTTGAATTCACGCAGACCATAGACCTGACGCAGGGCAGCGTCGAACCGCGTCGCAATACGGTCCTGTGCCACCGAAAGCTGGCCCAGAGCCCGCTGACGGAACAGCACGGGATCAACGATCTTGTAGGTGAGGAAGGCGTCCACTTCGTAGAACGCGCCGCCCGAGACCTGCACGGTCATGTCGGCAATGTCCTGGCGCAGCAGGCGATCCTCGATGATCTGCACGCTATCCACGATATCGGTCGGGATCTTGAAATAAAGACCCGGCTCGGCGCGGACATCGGTGATCTGGCCGAAACGCATGACAATGGCCTGCTCGCGCTCGTTGACCACATAGATCGACGAGAACAGGACATAAAGGGCCGCTACGATGACGGCGCCGATGATGAAAAGACGATTGTTCATGGTTTACTGCCCCGTGCTCGTGTTTGCGCGGGAGCGAAGCTCCGGCAGCGGCAGATAGGGCACGACGCCCGAGCCGCCGGCTCCGTTTTCCACCAGCACCTTTTCGGAGGCACCCAGAACCTGTTCCATGGTCTCAAGGAACAGACGCTTGCGGGTCACTTCGGGCGCATTGACGTATTCAGCATACACGGCGTTGAAGCGCTCGGCCTCACCGGTTGCTTCCTGCACCACGCGGTTGGAATAGGCAGCCGCCTCTTCGCGCAAGGCTGCGGCCTGACCGCGAGCATCACCCAGAAGGGTATTGGCGTAGGAGCGGGCTTCTTCCTGCAGGCGGTCTTCATCCTGCTCGGCACGCTGCACTTCATTGAAGGCATCGGCCACTTCCGCCGGCGGCGCCGCGTTCTCGATGGAGATCTGCTGGATGGAAACGCCCATTGCGTAGGAATCCAGGATGTCCTGAGTGATCTGCTGCACCTCGATGGCAATGCCAGCGCGGTCATCACGGAAAATATCCTGAGCCGGACGACGGCCCACGACTTCGCGCATGGCGCTTTCCGCAGCGTTGCGAACCATTTCCTCGGGATCGCGGACATTGATCAGGTATTCGACCGGGTTGCCCACCGACCACAGCACTGCAAAGCGCACGTCGACGATGTTCTGGTCACCCGAAAGCATCAACCCATCATCAGCATTGGAGCGCGAGCCGGAGCCCGAAGCCGTGCCGATGGAAGTCTGGTTCTGTGAAGTATTGACCTTCTCGACCGTCTCGATCGGCCAGAGGTGGAAATGCAGACCCGCTGTGGACAGCTCCTGCTTGGGCGCACCCAGGCGGAACTCGACGCCGACTTCCGCTTCGTTGACGGTGTAGATGGAGTTGAGCACCCAGAAGGCACCCAGGACCAATGCGCCGCCGACAATCAGCCAGCGACCGCCCGGCAAACCACCGCCGAGTTGAGCGCGACCTCTGTTCAGGATGTCTTCGAGATTGGGAGTGTTTCCGCCCGGACGGCGTGGACCGCCGCCGCCTCCACCCGGCGCCTGGCCCCACGGACCGCCATTATTGCGGCCGCCTCCGCCACCATTGTTCTCCCAAGGCATCGCATTCCTTTCGGTGTCTGAGAAAAATCGTTGATGCCATATATAGGCAAGGCGCGCGGCCAATCAATGCGCGGAGGCGTGAACGCGCTCGTAAACCCTTATCTCGTAAGCGGCGTCATCCTTGTCCGAGCGCGGCACGTCCGGCGTGGCCACAACCCGCCATTGCGCCGGGTCAATAGTGGGAAACCGGACATCACCCTCGGGCGCCAGATCGACGTGGCTGATGTAGAGCCGGTCGGCCAGCGGCAGGGCCTGCGCGTATATGTCGCCACCGCCAATGACCATGATTTCATCACCGAGACTGGCTTCGGCCAGCCGCCGCGCCGCCGCCAGTGCCTCGGGCAGATTGTGGCGCACCAGGACGCCCTCGGGCGCATAGTCATGCTGACGGGTCACCACGATATGCGGACGCCCAGCCAATGGCTTGGGAAAGGTCTCGAACTGCTTGCGCCCCATGACCATGGGCTTGGCCATGGTGGTTTGCTTGAACCAGGCAAAATCGGACGGAATGCGCCAGGGAATGGTCTGGCCGGCCCCAATGACATTGTTACGCGCGACTGCGGCGATGAGGGAAATGATGGTCATGGGGAAGAATTAGCGGGAAAGGCGGAGGAAGGTAAGGGGAGGATTGGGCCATTCCAACGAGGCTGATGATGTTCGCCGCCTGGTGGCCGTGAACATCGCCAAGTGAAGCCCCCTCAGGTCAGGCCCGAGGGTGAGGCCTGGTGGGGGTCGGACGAGCCGGGTTGCAGCGCGACGCTGCAGCGCCGCGATGCCCTGACCATCAGCGTCACCATGCGGTCCGGCTGCTACGGCCCGTCGGGCGCGCGGCGAACGTCGAATTAATTTCGGATGCGTCGCAGGAATGGCGCGTCGATATTTTGCTTGAGTGTGGTCGACTTCTGACCGCTGCCCTGATTGGAGCACGCTGCTGTAGCGGCCACGTAGGTTTGCATGGCCTGAACGATGCACGGCGTCCTGATTTCGAGCGGCAGGGCACCGCATTTGGCGTTATCAAGAGTGTGCTGCAAAGCGGCCTTGGAAAAGCAATCCTGAGATGGCGAAACGTCGCCAATTGGCGCGGCCATGGAAGCCGTCGTGAGGGCAAAGCCCGCCAAAAAGCAAAGTCCCCTTAGAGATGTCCGTATGGTCTGGCTCATGACCGTGTCCTCCGCACCCTTGCCCAAGCTGGAGACACATTAGAACAACCTGCCTGAACCCAGCCTGAATGACTGCGATGTTCGCGCGGCATTTGGCGCGTGACGGGGCGCCGCAGAGCGGACACGCTGGCAGCGGCCAGAATGCGCCCTCCAAGGTCGGACCTTAGTCCTGACGCCCCAGCTTCCTCAGCGCCTCGCCATCCACGCGCACCTTGGTCCATTCGTCCTGCATCACTCCACCCTGGCTCTTGTAGAAGTTGATGCTTGGCTCGTTCCAGTCGAGCACCCACCACTCGAACCGTCCCAGCTCTTCGGCAACGCAGCGCTGGGCCAGATGTACCAGTAGCGACTTGCCGATGCTTTTGCCGCGCATCGCCGGATTGACATAGAGATCTTCAAGCCAGATGCCGTGGCGGCCCTGGAAGGTGGAATAGGTGTAGAACCAGAGCGCAAAGCCGACGGGCTTGCCCGCCCATTCGGCAATCTCGCAGAACACCTTGGGATCGGCGCCGAACAGGTCGCGCGCAATATCGGCCTCGGTCGCCTGGGCCTCGTGCTCAAGTTTTTCGTAGATCGCCAGGGCACGAATGAACTCGACGATGGTGGTCGCGTCAGAAGCGATGGCGGGGCGGATGGTGAGGGCTTGGGGCAAAGGCGGATTCCTGGCTGCGCTACCGACCTCAGGCATGATCGAGGACGGGTCCAAGCGATCACCTCGTTTATACCGGCCCTCGGGTCAAGCCCGAGGGCGGAACGGTGGGTGGGAGGACATCAGTCCAACCCCTCACCCTTCACTCCAGCGCGTAGCGCTCGAGAATGAGGATTTCCAGCTCGTCCTGCGGCCAGAAGTCCTGCTTGACCATTTCGAAGGTGGTCGGGCCGATCTTGGTGACGCCCTCGCCGCAGAATGAGACCAGATTCTCGGTGCTGCCCTTGTCGATCACCAGCCGGAAATTTTCGATACCGCCGCCCGCCCAATTGCCGCCGGTGCTCAGGATGTAGGAAATCCAGCTTTCGGTGAACGGCGCGCCCCAGGGTTCATCTGGATTCGGCAGAGTCTTGCGCACGGCGGCAACGAAGGCGTCGTCGGTGCAATATTTGCGCCGGTATTCGGCGGCCGGATCGTAATCCTCATAGGGCTCGGAGAGGAAGGCCACGCCCACCGTTCCACCAACGCTGGGCTTGTAGCGATGCTCGACCACCACGCGTTCGCGCGCGGGGAAGGTCGCCTCCCAGGTGTAGGTCGCCCGATAGGTCCAGTTTGGCCAATGGTGGGTTTGCAGGCCCTCCCCGGCGTCATATTCGTCCGGCACGGCCAGGCCCAGGTGCAGCAGTTGAGCGGTGGTATCATCATCCAGCGCCTCGACAGCGTCGATGGCCTCCTGGCTGATCGGCACGATGGGAATGTCGAGCTTTTGCAAGATCTTGGTACGGTCAACGCCGGCCGCATAGGCATATTCGTGCAGCGTCGCCGCAATCGGCTCGCCGTTGAAGGTGGTCTCGAACTCGAACAGGTTGTCCGCGGGCCCCATCGGAAAAGCCACCGGCGACCAGTGATTGGGGACAATGTCCGGCATGGGAAAGGCCACCAGCAGGTCATGGTCGGTGTCGCTGTCATTGCGGAACCTATAGACGACGCGGATTTCATCTTTCGAGATGAACAACTCCTCGCGCTCCATGGCGATCTCGCCATGGGAGACGAACTCCAGCCCACCTGTGGTCAGCACCGCCGATGTATCATTGGCCATGGCGGGCGCCGCGAACGCGAGAAGACCACACGCAATTGCAGATAGACGCATAGACCCTACTCCCTCTGGATCGCGCCTAGTTCTAGCTGGTTTTAGGGATGGGATGCGAGGGGGTAAACATGATTGCATCCCGGCAAAGACCGGCCCTCGGGTCGCGCCCGAGGGCGGCTCCGTGGCTGTGGAGAGCGTAAATCCAAACCGACAGAAACCGGGCCCTACACCGCGATCGGAGCCTTGATACCGGGATGCGGGTCGTAGCCCTGGAACTCGAAATCTTCGAACACGAAGTCTTCGATCCGCTTGCGGTCTGGGTTCATGATGAGCCGGGGCAGCGGGCGCGGTTCGCGCGAGAGTTGCAGGCGGGTCTGGTCGAAGTGGTTGGAATAGATATGGGCATCGCCCAGCGTGTGGACGAAATCGCCAACCTCGAGGTCGCAGACCTGCGCCACCATATGGGTCAGCAGCGCATAGGAAGCGATGTTGAACGGCACGCCGAGGAAGCCGTCGGCGGAGCGCTGGTAGAGCTGGCAGCTGAGCTTGCCGTTGGCGACATAGAACTGGAACAGCGCATGACACGGCGGCAGCGCCATATTGTCGACTTCGGCAGGGTTCCAGGCCGAAACGATATGGCGGCGGCTGTCGGGCTTGGCCTTGATCTGGTCGATCACGCCCTGCAACTGGTCAATATGGCGGCCATCGGGCGCCGGCCAGGAGCGCCATTGCGAGCCATAGACGGGACCAAGATCGCCGTTTTCGTCGGCCCATTCGTCCCAGATGGTGACGCCCCGCTCCTGCAGCCAGCGCACATTGGTCTCGCCGCGGATAAACCAGAGCAGTTCATAGATGATCGATTTGAGATGCAGCTTCTTGGTGGTCACCAGCGGGAAGCCCTTCGAGAGATCGAAGCGCATCTGGTAACCGAACAGGCTACGCGTGCCGGTGCCGGTGCGATCCGACTTGTCGGTGCCGGTTTCGAGAATATCGGAGAGAAGTTTCAGGTAGGGCTGCATGGCCCAAATCTAGCGCGATTCGGTGTCGGCGGCTCGGCGCGGATTGACCGTTTTCAACTGACACGTCTTGTAATGGCGTCTGCTAAGAAAGCAGCCGGCTGTACGCAGGAGGCGCCGATGGGACGATCCAAGACCGATATTGACCACAACCTTCTGGGCTCGCCCATACCCAACAAGCTGTTCCGGCCCATCCAGCCCATGCCCGACTTCGTGCGGGATAGCCTGGCGGAGCGCGGCCTGCGCGAAAAATATGACGCGCGGCCCGACTACCAGCGCAACGACTACATGATGTGGATCAACAAGGCCAAGCGTGACGAGACCAAGCAGAAGCGGCTCACCCAGATGCTGGAGGAGCTTGAAGCGGGCGGGGTCTATATGCGGATGAAGTGGAACGGCTAGGCCAGATCCGTGTGCAGGACCACGCCATCCGGCTCCCAGGTGTGATCCTGATCGATATGGGCCAGCGACCAGGCGAAGATCTTGTGCATTTCACGCAAGTCGCGGGCCGCGACCGCCTCTTCGAGCAATTCGTTCATCCGCATCTTGGCGGGCAGATAGCCCGGCGGGCCAAGCCGCTCGAACTCGACGCCAATGCCCGCTTCCACCCAGCTGCCGACCATGCCGGCAAAATCCTCGGACACGAGGAATGCCGTAAGGTGGAGGACCAGGAGGGTGATCGTATCCTGCGAGAAATATTCGGAGCGGATGACGACGCCGCTGTGATTGGGATGCCATTCGGGACCCAGTTCAGGCAGGAAGAACCAGCCGCAGAAAAAGCCCTGGCAGACCGCCGGGCGGGCCGCATAGACCCCGCAGCCCTGCCCTATGGTGCAATGAGGGCACAGGGTGTTCGCCGGCTTTTGCAGCACCTCCGTGCGAATGGGCGGGAAGGAACAGCAGGCCGTGCAGCCATCGCATGCCCTGCCGCTTATCGGCGTCAGCGCCATAATCGGTCTCCTCGTGTGGCGGCCAACCCTATCGCCCCCCGCTGGTCGAGCGAAGCGGAAAGAGGCTCGGGAGGTGTCCTGCCCTAAATTGATCGCAGCCGGTTTGCATCCGCCGATCGGGTCACCTATATAGGGAATGCCCGCAAGGGCTATGGCGATAAATGGTCATTGTAATAAACCCATCGGACCCGGGGGCAGTACCCGGCGTCTCCACCATCTCCTCCTCTCCGGGGAAGAGCCAATGGGGACGAAACAGGATCGACGAGGGCGTAAAGAGTGTGCTTTTGCTCGGTGAGGTACCACCGTTATCGGTCCGAAACTTATAGTTGCAAATGACAACCATAAGGCTCCGGTCGCTCTCGCCGCGTAAGCGGTGCTAGCACTGGGAATTAAGTCCTCCGCTCCTAGCCGGGCGACAGGCGGGGTTCGCAGGCACCTGGCAACAGAAGCCTGCACTCAATCCCCTTTGCCAGCCGTTCCACGCGCCTTTGTCCTTGAAATCTCTCGGAACGTAGGGCTGATATGGGCCGTCGGGATTCTATCCGGCACGACTGGATCACTTCACTGTTTCGCGGAAACCACGAAATGATCTAAGTCTTTGTTTTATCGCGTTTCCGAACCGCAAAACCGAAGCCACTTTTGCTGGAAGCGCTCTAGGAGAACAGGCACCATGGCCGAAGACCACATGCGATACGACATTCTCGCCCAGGAAGCCCTGCGCGGCGTCGTGCGCAAGGTGTTGGCCGAAGTGTCACGGACCGGCCTGCCCGGCGAGCACCATTTCTTTATCTCCTTCGCCACGCGTGCGCCCGGCGTGCGCATCAGCGAAGAGCTGCTCAAGCAGTACGACAAGGAAATGACCATCGTGCTGCAAAACCAGTATTGGGACCTCAAGGTCACCGAAAGCAGCTTCGAGGTCGGCCTGAGCTTCAATGGCCAGCCCGAAATGCTGCATATCCCCTTCGCGGCCATCAAGGGGTTCTTCGATCCCTCGGTGCAGTTTGGCCTGCAGTTCGATCCGGCCACCGCCCCCGATGAGCGGGACGCCGAAGAGGCGGAAGCCGACGCACAGACTGAAGAGGCAGCCGACGGCGCAGCGCCCGCAGAGGCCAGCGGCGAAAAGGTCATCAGCCTCGACGCCTTCCGCAAGAAGCCCTGATCCGCACAGGATCAAGGCATGGAAAAGCGCTCTTTCTCCATTGCTGGACACCGCACATCCATCGCGCTTGAGCCCGAGTTCTGGCGCGGGCTTGAGGCCATGGCGAACACGCGTCAGCTCAGCCTTGCCGGCCTCATTCGCGAAATCGACGAAAATCGTCAGACCACCAATTTGTCATCGGCGGTCCGGCTTGCCGTGCTGGCCTGGTATCGCGATCCGCGCTGATCTGCGCCGGAAAACGCTCTATTGCTCCGGGATGAGCTGGATCGGCTGATTGACGCCATTGCCGATGGGCTGGTTCACGCCCGGCTGGAAACCGAGGTCCAGCGGCTGCCCGACGGGCGCTTCGGGGTCAGCCGCATCACCCTGCTCTTCCAGCAGGCGCTCTTCCTCAAGCCGACGCGCTTCTTCCTCGGCCGCCAGCCGCGCTGCTTCTTCCGCAGCCGCTCGACGGCGTTGTTCCTCGATCAACCGATTGCGCTCCTGAGCCGCTGCGCGCTGCCGCGCTTCGTCTTCGAGCCGCAAGGTTTCAAGGCGATCCACCTCAAGCTCATTGGCTCGCACCTGGATGGCGGCAACCATTTCGGTGAGGTCGAGCGTGACCACGGGGTCGATGATCGTACCGCCCAGCCGGGTGAGGATGCGGGCACTGTCAGTTTCAACAAGGCCACTGGGATCGACATAATCGCGCGGGGTCAGCACGAAAGTGCCGTCGAGGCCCAGGCGCTCAAGCATGACATTGAGATTGCCGGCCAGCCGCCCGCCCACGCCCTCAACAATGAAATTGGCCAGGCGCACGGTGCCGCCGGCAATGGTGAACGCTCCCTGTGCCTCGCTGGCGAGGAATTCGCCTTGCGACAAGGCAAGACCGATCAGGGTTTCGAGCGCATCGGCGTCGGTATTGAGCACATCCTCGATGCTCGCGATGGCCGGATAAACCGCAGGCGCCAGACCTTCGACGGTGAAATCGGCAATGGAGAAATTACCCTCGCCGGTCAGGCTGCGCAGCGTATCGGCCAAGCTCGCGCCGGTCCCCTCGAATTGCAACCCGGCGTCAACTCGACCAGATAGGCCGCGACCAACGGCCTCGGGGGCCAGCGCGTCGAGATCGACGCCCGCCAAAGTCACCTGCCCGGAAACGCTCCGTTCAGCCAGAGACCCGGCACAGCATTGATCGAGCGACAGACCCAAGGTGCCGCCCCCCACCTCGGCGATGAGCGCCTTGATGGCCACGGATTGCGGGCTCCACGAATAGGTGAAATCGGTCTGGTCCAGCAGCGGGTTGCCATTGGCGGTTATGGCCGTCGTGGTGACGGCGATATCGCCGCGCGAGGGGCGCTCGACAGCATTTGCGGCCAGCGGACCTTCCGGCCACACGCCGTCTCCAGCGCCGATCAAGGCATCGCTTCCGAAGACAGCGGCGGCCAGCCCGGATGCGTCCAGCCTGTCGATGGCGAGTTCGCCCGAAAAGCTGGGCAATTGCCCCAGGCGCTGCATGGAAATGTCGCCGCCGAACCCGGCGTCGCCGGCCACCCCGGAAATATTGCTCAATGCAAGATTGCGTAGTCCCTCAAAGCGAACGCCGGCGCTGGCCTCCATTGCCGGCAAACTTGCGCCCCGCGCGCCGACCAGCGCTGCCAGCCCGCTGGCATTGTCGAGCAGCACATCCATGGTGCCCTCGCCGCTAATCTCACCGGATGGGGCCAGCCGCAGGCCACCAAAATAGCTCATCGACTGTCCGCCCTGACTAAGAGCAACCCGGCCATCGAACCCGTCAGCAGCGTTACCTTCGGCAAAAAGGCTGGCGATCAGCGCCCCCTCCCCGGAAAAGAGCGGCACGGCCTCCAACCCGAATTGCGCCAGCGCAGCCTCGCTGTCGCCGGATTCCAGCGACACGACCAGCCGCAACTCATCCTGGCCCAATCGGGGGAGACCTCCGGCCATTTCGGCACGCAGGTCAAGCGCAGTCGATCCGAGATCACCACCCAGCGTCAGCACCTGACCCGCCCCCGTTTCGGCGTCGGCCAGGAGGAATTGCAGGTCACCCGGCCAGGCGCCTTCCAGCGCCTGCTGCCAGCCAAAGGGCATGCCGACCATCTCATAGGCCGCGGCGAGACCCGGCGCGTCGGCAGAGGTCACGCCCAGCTGGCCGGAGCCGGTGATGCGCGGCTCGGCCAAGGCGCCCGAAAGGCGCACTGTTGAGCTGAGCGCAAGGCCCCCCCAATCGTCAGCAGAGAGCTGGGAAAAACGTATGGCAGCGGGCGACCATTGCGCCTCGGCCACCAGATTTTCGGCAGGCAGCCCCAGCACATCGACCGTAGCGGCGTTGATGGAAAAGCTGCCATCGGGGAAGCTGATGGCAAAATTGCCATTGCCGACGACATCGGGCACCAGCGCCAGAAGGGCCTGGGTTTCACCGGCACCAAGCTGACCCAATTGCAGCACGGTATCGAGCCGTGGTTCGGCACCAAAGCCAAGACGCAATTCGAACCCGTGCTCCTCGCCGTCCAGCGTCAACCGGCCATTGCTCAGCCCGAAGGCGTCGCCCGCCAGCATCAGGCGACCTTGGAGCCCCCCCGGCATGTTGAACAGCGGATTGTCCTCGCTGGGTCGCTTCCAGAGTTGCGCCAGGGCTTCAAGGCGCGCGGCCACGACGCTGACATCACCTTTGAACCCAACCATGTTGTCTTCATTGCTGACCGAACCGGAAAACCGGAGTTCGGTTTCCCCCGGCAGACGAGCCACGGCCTGTTCGACCGTCCAGATATCGCCGTCGGTCGTTGCGTCGAGCCGCAGTTCCCGGAGCGCAAACCCGCGAAGGCCCACCTCGGCCAGGTCGATCCCCAACCGACCCGGCATGGGCGGCAGGGGCGGCGCCGGAATTTCGGACAGCAGACGCACGAATTCATAGGGCAACTCGCTGACGATCTCGGTGGCATCGCGCGGCGGCAGGGAAAAGACGCCGCCCGAAATCACCGCATCGAAACTGCGCCGCGTGCCCAGCTGAATGCTGGCAGCGCCCGTGAGACGCATGCCGGCCCGGTTTTCATCGGGGTGGAGGGTATAACCGCTGAGCACAACGCGGTCGGTGGAAACCGTCATGGCGCTTTCCAGCACCAGGTCGCCGCGAATGTCATCGGCTTGTTCGGCCATGGGCGGCGCCTGCCGATAGGTCAGGTCGCCCTCGAATTTCGGCGCGGCGCCCGCAGTGAGAACACCTTCCACGGTCAGGGAAAAGGCGCCAAGCGCCTCGCGCACAAAGCTCGAAATGCGCGCCGCCCCGTCGCTGTCGGCACTGCCTGAATTGACCCGCAGGTCGTAGTGCGCATCGCCATAATCGGCTCGGCCCTGAAACTGGAACGGCCCCACAAAGCTGGCCAGTTGCAGGTCGCCATCGATGCGCTCAAGCGTGAAGGTCTCGGCCGAACGCAGATCTTCCAGACGAATGCTGCCATTGGAGATGCGCGCATGCCCAAGCGCCACGCCGCTGCCAGCGCCGCTCAGGTCGACGCCGCTGCCGAACAGGCCGTTCTCGTCCACGGTGAGATGGACCACCGGCGCTTCGAGGCTGAGGGCCGTGACATTGTAGATATCGCGCAGGAAATCCATGAGGACGAATTCGGCTTCGACCGCACCAACGGTCGCCGCCGGCGCTTCGGCATCGCCCACCACGACATCAGCAAAGGCGAGACGCGGGCTGGGCAGCAGCGAAAACGAGATATCGCCGCGAATCGTCACATCGGCGCCCAGCACCCCGCTCGCCAGCACCTCCATGCGGTCGCGATAATCGCCCCACTGGATGAAGCGCGGCGCAATGAAGGCGCCGGCCAGCACCACAATGGCGAAAATGCCGACCACGATATAGATGCGATTGAGCACTGTGCCTGATCTGCCCCGGCTGGAAACGGACGCGAGTGTAGGCACTTGGCCAGCAGGCGCAAGGCCGATGAGGCGGAATTGAGTGGGGGACAGGGGCGCGTCACCCCACCCGGTAAAAGCAAGCGGCCGGGCTATTGCCCGGCCGCCCGTCGAGGTCAAGGGAGGTGACCTTTAGAGGTTGAACGACCAGAACATGGTCTCGCCCGATGAATCGTCGACGCCGTCATTGTCGGTGACCGCGAAGCCGGTGCCGGCCGCATCGATGGCGAAGCCTTCGACCTTGTCCAGCACATAGCCGCCGGTGGCAGTAAGGTCCGGGATGAAATCGCGCACCAGGGTCTTGGTGACGGTGGGCAATTCGCCGCCCAGCGCGCCGGGGACCAACTCGGAGACCGGCACGCTGTAAAGGGCCTTGAGCTGGGCCTTTTCGCCGATCTGATTGTCGCGCTCGACGATATAGACCAGGTCGCCATGAGCGGTGATTTCGGAGAGGCCAACCCAGGCGCCTTCTGCCGGGGCTTCGAGCGGGTAGTTCACCGCACCCCATTCGCCCGTGGCAGGCTTGTAGGACACGAGCTTGACCATGCCCTTGGCGTCGTTCTGCCACTCGCGCTGCATGGCGATCCAGAGCGTGGCGTCCTCGCCTTCCCCGACCATGGTGATGCCTTCGGCACCAAAGCGGATTTCCTCGGCGAGCAATTCGGCCGGGAACGGCACTTCCTTGGCGATCTTGCCGTCGGCCTTCACGCGATAGAGCGCATGCGGGATCAGGCGGTCGGTGCGGCCTTCCGAGGCCAGCCAGAACCCACCTTCGCCATCAAGCGCAATGCCCTCGAGGTCGAGCTTCTGGGCCGGGTCGCCATTGCGGGTCACGATGGTCTTGGTCGTGATGCGCGCCGGCTGGGCGGTGGCATCGATGGTGTAGATGGAAGGCTGGTTGCCCAGGAAGCTGTCGGACACCCCATAGAGCATGCCGGGTTTGTCGGCATCGGCGGCCAGACCCGACAGGGCAACCCAGCCCAACGGACGGCCATCGGCATCGAGATCGGAGATGATATGCGGGTAGGCCGGAGCCTCGGCATCGGCCAGCTCGAAAATCGATACATGGGACCGGGCAGCGCCATCGGCGCCCAGATCGGTCTCGTTGGCGGTGACCAGGAGATTGCGCGACGGGATCGCCACGGCACCCTCGGGGCCAATGCCCGAGGGCAGCGCCTGGACAAATTCCGCCTCCGCGCCGGTGTCCTTATAGACCGCAACGAGCGAAGCGCGCTCGAGGCCGATCAGCAGATAGGTGTCCTCACCGAAGGTGGCGACATCGACGCCTTCGGGCTCGACGCCCTTGGCATCGGAGCGCTTGTCGGGATAGTGGCCGAACTGTGCGGCCAGATGATCGAGCGCGGCGCCGCTGTCGTAAAGCATTTCGCCCGACTTGCTGAAGATCGAGAAGCTGCGCGAACCGCCGTTGTAATCGCCTTCATTGGCAACGACGAAACGCTCGTCATCGATCCACTTGACCGCATCGGGTTCGCGCAGGCGCTCGGACTGCGAGCCGGTAAAATCGAGCGAACCATTGTCCTCGGTATCGATGCCTTCGAGATCGACCGAACCAGCGGAGAAATGCGCGGTCACTTCGCCCTTCTCACCGTCCACGATGACGAAATGGTTGTTTTCCTGGAGGGAAACCACGACCTCGTGCTGGCTGTTGATCGAGACATATTCCGGCTCTGGATCGTCACCGGCGATTTCGGCAAGCCCGGTCAGATCGACCAGCTTGAGGCTGTCGCAATCGACCACGCCGTCGGTGACATTCAGCAGCGCCAGAGCGCCAGCCGGCATCTGCGGAATTTCGCCGTCATTGAGGTCTTCGTCGCGCTCATTCTCGATGGCCACGGCGATCAGCGCGCCGTCGGCACTGCGGGCCACCGAATCCGGCTGGCCGCCGAGATCGCAGGAGGCTTCCACGGCCTGGCTCGCAAGATCAATCATGGAAAGATTGCCCGAGGGCGCCGTGAAGCTTTCCGAGGTGTTGACGCCGGCAAACACCTTGCCGCCATCCACCACAACGGTTGTCGGCTCGCCTTCGAGCGCCAGGAAGCCCTTGGCCTTGGGCAGTGTGGGGTCGGTGATGTCGACAAAGCCGATGCCGCCGGCCGGGCTGTCGGAATAGATCAGGGTCATGCCGTCTTCCGAGACGGTGATGATTTCCGCAGAGGTTTCCTCGGCGTCGGGCGTGTTGAGCGCGACCGGGAAATTGGCAATGCGGTTGAAATAGGGAGCGGCTTGAACGCCGGCCGTGGACAGGAGCAGGGCCGCGCTGAGCACGGCAAGACGCTTGTGAGCAGTCATGATTTGGGTCCCCCAGAATGATGCGAGGCACCGCTTAGGCCTGGGGGAAAACAGATCGATGACAGCGCCATGACAATGGCGTGACAAGCCGGACTTCTATACAGGCGCCGCCGCAATCCCTATATTGCCCAAAGAGAACAAAATAAGATTCGTCAAGGCTCGGCCGTGCAGCTGCCCCGGTTGCGCGGACCTTGGAACAAGAAGCGCGCATGGCCGACAATGCCCCCCTGCCCCGCCCCCAAGCCGGGCCGATTACCAGCCAGCTGGGCCGGCGCGAGCCGGATTATCTGAACGGACTGAACCCCGAGCAGCGCGACGCCGTGCTGACAATTGACGGCCCCTTGCTGGTACTGGCCGGTGCGGGCACCGGCAAGACGCGGGTGCTGACAACACGGATTGCGCATATCCTGACGACCAAGCGCGCCTGGCCCTCGGAAATCCTGTCGGTGACGTTCACCAACAAGGCCGCCCGCGAGATGAAGGACCGCATCGCCCGGTTCGTCGGCGCCTCGGTGGAGGGCATGCCCTGGCTGGGGACGTTCCACTCTATCTCTGCCCGCATCCTGCGCCGTCATGCCGAACTGGTGGACTTGAAGTCCACCTTCACCATTCTCGATACCGACGACCAGATCCGGCTGATCAAGCAATTGCTGGCCGCCGAGAATATCGACGAGAAGCGCTGGCCGGCGCGTCAGTTTGCGGGGATGCTCGACGCCTGGAAAAACCGCGGGCTGCTGCCCAAGGACGTACCCGCCTCCGACAGCGGCTATTATGCCAATGGCAAGGGCGGCAAACTCTATCACGATTATCAGGCCCGGCTGAAAACGCTCAACGCCGCCGACTTCGGCGACCTGCTGCTCGAATGCATCCGCCTGTTCCGTGAAAACCCGGAGGTGCTGGCCGAGTATCACGCCAAGTTCAAATATATGCTGGTGGACGAATACCAGGACAGCAACACCGCCCAATATCTGTGGCTGCGGCTGCTGGCGCAGGGCAAACCCGCCTCGGAAGCCAATATCTGCGTGGTGGGCGACGACGACCAGTCGATCTATGGCTGGCGCGGCGCCGAGGTGGACAATATCCTGCGCTTCGAGACCGACTTCCCCGGCGCCAAGGTGATCAAACTCGAGCGCAATTACCGCTCGACCGCCAATATCCTCAAGGCCGCCTCGACCATCATTGCCAATAACGAGGGACGGCTGGGCAAGACGCTGTTCACCGACATTGCCGAGGCGGGCGAGCCGATCTCGTTCACGCAGGTCTATGACAGCGAGGAAGAAGCCCGCACCGTGGGCGAGGAAATCGAGCAATACCAGCGCCAGGGCGAGGCGCTGAACTCGATGGCCATCCTGGTGCGCGCCTCGTTCCAGATGCGCGAATTCGAAGAGCGTTTCATCACGCTGGGGGTCAATTATCGCGTCGTCGGCGGCCCGCGGTTTTATGAGCGCAAGGAAATCCGCGACGCCCTGGCCTATCTGCGGCTGGTCGCCCAGCCGGCCGACGACCTGGCGTTTGAGCGCATCATCAATGTGCCCAAGCGGGGCCTGGGCGACAGCACGGTCAAGATGCTGATGGAAACGGCGCGCCACCAGCGGGTGCCACTGCTGCAGGCCGTGCGCATGATGGTGGAAACCGAAGACCTCAAGCCCAAGCAGCGCACGACGCTACGCTCGCTGGTCGCCCAGTTCGACGATTGGGCCTGGCGCAGCGAGAGCCTTCCGCCCTACCAGCTGGTCGAACACATGCTTGAAGAAAGCGGCTATATGGACATGCTGGCCGCCGACAAATCGGTGGAATCCGAAGGTCGCAAGGAAAACCTCAAGGAACTCAGCCGCTCCATGGAGGAGTTCGAGACGCTTGGGGGCTTCCTGGAGCACATTTCGCTGGTGATGGACCGCGACAGCGCCGATGCCAGCGACGCCGTCACCATCATGACCCTGCATTCGGCCAAGGGACTGGAATATAACACGGTTTTCCTTCCCGGCTGGGAGGATGGCACCTTCCCCAGCCAACGCTCGATGGACGAAACCGGCCGCGCCGGCCTCGAAGAGGAACGGCGCCTCGCCTATGTCGGCATCACCCGTGGCCGCAAGCGCGTGCGCATTTCGGCGGCGCAGAACCGGCGTATCCACGGCCTCTGGCAGTCGGCCATACCCTCACGCTTCATCGACGAACTGCCGCCCGACGCGGTTGAAGTCACCGACCGCGGCTCGGCCTATGGCGGCTATGGCTATGGCGGCGGGGCGACCAGCCGGTTCAACAAGGCCGACCCGTTTGAAAGCGTCTATGAAACACCCGGCTGGCAGCGCGCCCGCGCCAACCAGTCCAACCGCAAGGGCGGCGGTCCGCTGACCATCGACGGCGACCTTGTCGCCCGCTCAGTCGACCTCGGTGGCCAATCGAGCGGCTACGCTTTGGGCGAGCGCGTGTTCCATCTCAAGTTCGGCTATGGCGAAGTCATCCAGATCGAAGGCAACAAGCTGACTATCGATTTCGAGAAGGCGGGCACCAAGAAGGTGCTGGAGAGCTTTATCAAGAAGGGGTGAGGCGGTGTGCTCACCCAATCTCGGTGCCGTCCTCGGGCTTGATCCGGGGACCAATGACAGCGCGCCCGATGTGGCCAGTGGCCCTCGGGTCAGGCCCGAGGGCGGCGCGGTGGGTCATAGAGAGACCGAGCCTTTCAAGGGCGGTCGGGCATCCTCTTGCGCGCAAGATAGAAAGCACCACATCCTCCCATTATCAGGAGGACATCATGATCATCTCGACCACCCCCACTCTCGAAGGCCGCCCGGTTCGAGAGTATCTGGGCATTGTTACCGGCGAGGTGATTGTCGGCGCCAATATCTTAAAGGACCTGTTTGCCGGTATCCGCGATATCGTTGGCGGACGGGCCGGTGCCTATGAGGGCGCGCTGCGCGACGCACGGCGGCAGGCCTATGATGAATTGCGCTACGAGGCCGAGCGCATGGGCGCCGATGCCGTCGTCGGTGTCGATCTCGACTATGAAGTGGTCGGCCAGGGTGGATCAATGTTGATGGTGTCGATTTCGGGCACAGCGGTGAAGCTGTAGGGTCTTCAGTAGACCCCCACCCTTGGTCCCTCCCCACAAGGGGGAGGGAGACGATGAACACCAACGTCGCAGTCTCGCGCCTCCCTGCCCTTGATGGGCTTCGATCCGTCCCGAAGGGCAAATCTCTCCGGCGGAGAGACTTGAGGGAGGACTGAGGGCGGGGTGCCATGGCCACAAAGCTCTGCCATCCTTGACTTGGCCCCACTCCTCCCCCAAGGGAGAGCACCCCAATTCCCGAGGCCCATCATGTCCGTTGACCAACTGTCCGTTTCGCTCACCAAGGACCAGGCCTATGCGCTGGTGGATGCGGTATCTGAGCGCGACGAGCTGGCGCTGACGGCCTCGGCCCATGAGAATGAAGACACCGGGGAGTGGATCTTTGAGGCCACCTGCGACAGCCCCCCGGACGTCGCGGCCTTTGCCGAACTGGCGCGGCAAGTGCTGGGCGGCGAAGTCGAATTCTCGGTGGCGCCCATCGACCCTGAGGTCAATTGGGTGGCCAAGTCTCTCGAAGGGCTCGCGCCGGTAATTGCCGGGGGATTTTACGTCTATGGCAGCCACGAAACCGGGCCCATTCCCGAGGGACTGACGCCGATGAAGATCGACGCCGCCCAGGCCTTTGGCACCGGCCACCACCAGACCACCACCGGGTGCCTTGAGGCCATAGAGGCCTTGCTGGAACAGCGCACGCCCGCCCGCATGATCGATATCGGCACCGGCACCGGCGTGCTGGCCATTGCACTGGCCAAGCGGCTCGAAGCGGTGATCCTTGCCACCGACATCGACCCGATTGCCGTGACCACCACCGTCGAGAACGCGATTGAAAATGGCGTTGGGGACCAGATCGACGCCGTAGAAGCCACCGGCCTCGACCATCCCGAAATCACCGCGCGCGCGCCCTATGATCTGGTGGTCGCCAATATTCTTGCCGGTCCGCTGACCGAACTGGCGCCAGGGATCGGCTCCATTACACAGGCCGGCGGTACGGCCGTTCTTTCGGGCATTCTCAATACCCAGGCCGATGGCGTCATCGCAGCCTATGAGGCCGCCGGCTTTGCGCTGCAGGACCATCTGAAGCGCAAGGAGTGGACGACGCTGGTGCTGGAGAAGAACTGAGGCGCCGGATGGGGGATGGTGCCGCGCTCTCAGCGTGGTGGAGAATCCCCCTCACCGACTCGGCTTCGCCGCGCCACCTCTCCCCGACGGGGAGAGGAATAAGGGGCGCTCCTGCTCTACACAGCCGCGGAGCCGCCCTGGGGTCAGGCCAGAGGACGGCGCGGTGGGTGGTTAGGCAGCCTGGCCCCCAAATGCTCTACAAAAAACAAAATCCCCGAAGCGGGCTTCGGGGATCGGCAGGATCGTCAGCGGTGTTGCAGCGGCCTCAGGGGCGCTTGGTCACGGCGCCGATCAGCTGATGCTGCATGCGATAGCTGACCTGGCGGGAGGCTTCGCGACCACGAGCGTCGATAAGACCACCCAATGCGCTGCGGAAACCGTTCTTGCTCTCAGTCATTTTCTAACTCCATGCGACGGACGATCTGTTGCCGCCCGACATCGTCCATTTAGGCTGTTCGCTGGACCATTGTAAGGGCCCTGCCGGCAAGTCAGCCATGCCGTTCCTGCAAGGCAGGATTAACGGTCGTTTACCTTGCGGCCCAGATCGTGGTCGCGCTCGAAACGAGCGACGAAACGTTCAGCCTGGCGGGTGCGGCCTTCGACGATGGCATTGACGGCGCGCTGGAAGAGATTGTTCTGCTTGCTCATTTTGTAGGTCTCCTGTTTTCTTGCCTTCAAGATAGGCTTTGCCCGCCGCAAAACCAGAGACAAGACAACAAGACAGCCATGCCCGGAGCGCATCGCGCAGCCGGACGCGGCCAGGACCAAAGATGACCCAGAACACCTCAAAAACTATTGCATTTCAGAACTTTACCGAGAAATCCGACCCTTCCCAGGTCGCAGCTCGCCTTGTCTCGTTGAGGGCAGCCATGCAAAAGTCGGGCATCGATGCGGTGCTGATCCCCCGCGCCGACGCCCACCGCGGCGAGTCGGTGCCGGCCAGCGAAGCGCGGCTGGCCTATATCACCGGGTTCACCGGCTCGGCGGGCATGGCCGTGGTGGGTCCGCAGGGCGCAGGTCTGTTCATTGACAGCCGCTATACCCTTCAGGCTCCGGCCCAGACCGATACCAAAATGGTGAGCGTGCATGAGGTGACACAGGGCGGCGTCAGCCCCGATATCCGGCTCTACGTGCCCGAGGGCGGCAAGCTGGCCTATGATCCCTGGCTGCATACGCCCGGCGAAGTGCGCGATGTCACCGACAAGTTGGCGGGCTACGCCGAAGTCGTGCCGCACGCCAATCTGGTCGACGCCATCTGGGATGATCGTCCGGCGGCGCCGGTCAGCCCCATTGAATTTCTCGGCCACAACCGCGCCGGCAAGACCGCGACCGACAAGATCGCCGACCTGCGCGAGACGCTGGCAGCCGACAAGGCCGACGCGGTTGTGCTGACCCTGCCCGAAAGCATCTGCTGGCTGTTCAACATGCGCGGCCGGGACGTGCCCAACACGCCGTTTGTGCTCGGTTTCGCCATCGTTCCCCAAGCGGGACGACCGACGCTTTATCTCGATGCCGCAAAGATCACGCCGGAGTTGACCAAGGCGCTCGACGGCATCGCGCAGATTGCCGAAGCCAGCACGTTGAGCGGTGCGCTTGAACAGTTGGGATCGGGCAAGGCTACCGTGATCGTTGATCCGCAATCGGCGCCTGCCGCGGTGGCCGATACGTTGCGCCATGCGGGCGCACGCCTGCTCGAAAAGCGCGATCCGGTGCTGGGGCCGAAATCGATCAAGAACGCGGCCGAGCTGGCGGGCATGCGCGAGGCACACCGGCTCGATGGCGTGGCACTGGCAAAGTTCCTCAGCTGGTTCGACACCGAAGCCCCCAAGGGCGAACTGACCGAAATCGGTATCGTCACCGCGCTCGAAGCCTTCCGCCGCGAGGAGGAAACCTGCGTCGACGCCAGTTTCGACACTATTTCAGGCGCAGGGCCGAACGGCGCCATTGTCCACTATCGCGTGACCACCAAGACCGACCGCAAGCTGGCCGCGGGCGAAATCATGCTGGTGGATTCAGGCGCGCAATATCTGTCTGGCACCACCGACATCACCCGCACCCTGTTCACCGGCGCGGCGACGCCTGAGCAGAAGGATCGCTATACGCGGGTGCTCAAGGGCATGATCGCCATTTCCATGGCCCGCTTCCCCCGCGGCACGTCCGGCGCCCAGATCGATGTGCTGGCGCGGCAATATCTCTGGCAGGACGGGGTCACCTATAACCACGGCACCGGCCATGGTGTCGGCGCGTTCCTGGGTGTTCATGAGGGCCCGATTGGCATTTCGTCGCGCTATGCCACCCCATTCGAGCCGGGCAATGTTCTGTCCAACGAGCCCGGCTATTACAAGGCGGGTGAATATGGCATCCGCATCGAAAACCTGATCGTGGTGCAGGAAGCCGCGGAATTTCCCGGCTATCTCGAATTCGAAACCATCACCCTGGCCCCCATCGACACGCGGCTGATCGATCAGTCACTGCTGTCCGAGACCGAACGGACCTGGCTCAACAGTTTCCACGCGCGGGTGTGGGCCGAAATCGGGACGTTGGTCTCGGGCATGGTCAAGGACTGGCTGAAGCAGGCAACCGCCGCAATCTAGCGCTGGGACCTCTCAGTTGAACCACAGCGCGAAATCGGGCCATTGATCGCCAAAGACCCGGTTGCCTTCGGCAAAGCTTTGCGCGTCGGCCACCGGGCCGTCGCGCAGGAAGGGCAGCGCCCCCTGCCCTGCGAACAGCATGACCAGGTCGGTCTCGGTGGCCGTTTCAAAATAAAGCGCGAGGTCAAAGCCCTCGCGGAACCGCCAATGCGGGATCAGCAGCTCGCCAACCAGGATTTTGTCCAGCGTATCGAGCGTTGCCATCCAGGCCGCGACATGATCCTCGGTCACAGTGCGGTCGGGCACCAGCGAGGTCTGGCGCGGCGAGGGCACCAGTTCACGATTGTCGTCGGTTTCAGCAAGGATCGCGTCCCAATTCCGCCGCGACAGCGCCGTGACGGCCTTGAGCCGCGCCAACACGCCCTTGAACCGTTCCGTATCAACGACCGGAAAGTCGGATGTGTGGATGGCGGCGATGAGGTCGGCAATGAAGGTATCGGTCTCCGGGTCCATCATCAGCGTGCCGCCGCGCGAATAATCCTGCATGGGCAGGCCGGCCTCGGGGAAAATCCGGTGGCCGATGGCCGCAAACAGCGCGGAAAAGTCATGGGCCAGCAATAGGTCAACCGGCACCGCCGCGACCTGGCTATAGCCGGCCAGCCAGATGGCATCGGCCGTGTCGAACCCGATGGTTGCGTCGGGCACAGTGGTCTTGTTGCCCTTGGTCTTGCCCTGCGGTAGCGCGGCGACGTCGCCAAGCAGCATGGCCAGGGTTTCGCCAGCGCCCACTTCGCCATCGCCATCAATATCGAGCCGAACGCGCAAGGGGTCGATGGGGACGACAAAACTGCCGGCAGACCCGGCCATTTCAAAACTGTCGTGGGCGCGGTCTAGCCCGATGACAAAATCTGCGAGAATGCTGCGCATCTGCTCATAGCTCAGCGGTTCGGGCGCCGGATTGGCGGGACCGGCGGCCACACCGGCATCGACCCCCAGCAATCGCGCGGCCGCTGGAACATTGGGGCTGATCGCGCCATGCCGATAGAAGGCCTGTGACACTCCCTCGACGGCGCCGATCAGATCGATCAGCCCCAGGCCAAGGCAGGCATCCATATGCAGCTGAGCGCAGCTCTCATCGAACAGCGCCCGGTTGGCAGTGGCGGTTCCGGCATAGAGCATATCGGGCAATTGCTCGCCGGCGTCGCTGCCCAGCGCCACTCCGGGCGCCAGGGCCAAAATGATCGCCGCTCCCAGAAATGCTCGCATAAACCCCTCCCGGACCGGCTATTTGCCGACGCGCTCGAACCAGTCGTCTTCGCTGATGACCTCGATCCCCAGCTCCTCGGCTTTCTTGAGCTTGGACCCTGCACCGGGGCCCGCCACGAGGATATCGGTGGCGCTCGACACCGATCCGGCCACCTTGGCGCCCAGCCGTTCGGCCATAGCCTTGGCTTCAGAACGTGTCATTTTTTCGAGCGAGCCGGTGAATACCACGGTCTTGCCGGCCACCACGCTATCGGCAGATACCACAACCACATAGGGCTGCGGCTGCACCTCGACCAGGAGATCGTCAAGCGCCTGCACATTTCGATCATTGGCAAAAAACGCCATGATCGACGAACGCACCGTCTCGCCGATGCCGCCGATCTCGGGAAATACCGAATGGCCATCCTCATGGTGGGCCGCGGCAAAGGCCACGTCGCGGAATTTTTCCACCGTGCCGAATTCCTTGGCCAGAAGCGCCGCCGTGGTTTCACCCACATGGCGAATGCCCAGGGCGTAGATGAAACGATCCAGTTCGGGGGTCCGCCGGGCGTCGATGGCATCGAACAGCTTTTTGACCGAAACCGGGCCAAAACCGTCGGCATCCTTGAGCTTTCTGATGGCCCGCTCATCGCGCGCCTTGAGCGTGAAGATATCGGCCGGCCGGGCTATCCGGCCCTCGGCATAGAACTGGGTGACCTGCTTGTCGCCAAGGCCATCAATGTCGAGCGCATCGCGAGCGACGAAATGCTTGAGATTTTCCACCGCCTGGGCCGGACAGATCAGCTCACCGGTACAGCGGCGCACACTGTCGAGCTTGCCGGTTTTTTCGTTGAGCTCGCGCACCGCCTCGGACCCGCAGGCCGGGCAGACATGGGGAAACACGAAGGGGGCGGCTTCGGCGGGTCGCTTGTCGAGCTGCACATCGACAATCTGCGGAATGACATCGCCGGCGCGCTGCACAATAACCGTGTCACCGACGCGCAGATCGACGCCATTGCGGATCGGCTCGCCATTGTTGCCGATGCCCTTGATATAGTCCTCATTGTGCAGCGTCGCGTTTTCGACCACGACGCCGCCTACGGTCACCGGCTGCAATCGCGCCACAGGGGTCAACGCCCCTGTGCGCCCGACCTGAATGTCGATGCCGGTGAGCACTGTGGTCGCCTGTTCCGCCGGGAATTTGTGGGCAATGGCCCAGCGCGGCGCGCGCGCGACAAAGCCCCAGCGCTGCTGCAGGTCCAGCCGGTCGAGCTTGTAGACGACGCCGTCGATGTCATAGCCAAGGGTCGCGCGCTGCGTTTCGATCTGGCGGTAATGCGCAATCAGGGCCTCGGCGCTTTCGGTGCGCAACATCAGCGGATTGGTGGCAAAGCCCCAGTCCTTGAACTTGCGCACCACCTCGGCCTGGGTGTCGGCGGGCGGGGTCGGATTGCCGTCGGCGTCCTCGGCAATGCCCCAGGCGTAGGCAAAGAAATTGAGGTTGCGGCTGGCCGTGATCCTGGGGTCTTTCTGGCGCAGCGACCCGGCGGCCGTGTTACGCGGATTGACGTAATCCTGCCCGCCGAACTTGGCCGAATGATCCTTCAACCGCTTGAACTCGGCGTGGGTCATATAGACCTCGCCGCGAATTTCGATCACGGCAGGCCAGCCGGAGCCCTTCAGCTTATGCGGAATGTCGGCAATGGTCTTGAGGTTTTCGGTGATGTCCTCGCCCTCTGCGCCATCGCCACGGGTCGCGCCGCGCACGAAAACCCCGTTCTCGTAGCGCAGCGAGGCCGAGAGCCCGTCGATCTTGGGTTCGGCGGTAAAGGCCAGCGCGAAATCGGGATCACGCAGGATGTCCTGCATGAAGAACTTTTTCGCCCGCGCTACGAAGTCGGTGACATCCTCGTCCGAAAAGGCATTGGCGAGGCTGAGCATGGGCACGCCATGGCGCACCTTGGCAAAACCCTCGGCCGGGGCCGCGCCGACGCGCCCGGACGGCGTATCCGTGCGGACCAATTCGGGGAACGCCTGTTCCAACGCGTCATTGCGGCGCTTGAGCGCATCATAATCAGCGTCCGATATCTCCGGCCTGTCCTGCTGGTGGTAGGCAATATCGGCAGCCGCGATAGCCTCTGCCAGGCGCTCCAGCTCCAGCCGGGCTTCGTCTTCGGAGAGATCGGAAACGTCTTTGAGGGAAAGATCGGACATGGGGATACTCAGACCAAGATTATGCCGGAAAGGATACCCCCACCTAACCTCCCCCTGATAGGGGGAGGAATGGAACGAGGCGCTCCGGCAAAAGGTTATCCCACCGCGCCGAGCAATTTCTTGGCAGCAGCGCGGGCTTCGCTGGTGATTTCGGCGCCGGCGAGCATGCGGGCAACTTCTTCCTGCCGGCTACCCTTGTCCAGGGGCCGCACATGGGTCCGCATGAAGGCGCCCTCCTCGATCATCTGCTTTTCGATGAGCAGGTGGCGATTGGCGCGGGCGGCCACCTGAGGCGCGTGGGTAACGGTGAGCACCTGAACGGTGCTGGCGAGCCTGGCCAGGCGACGGCCAATGGCGTCGGCCACCGCGCCGCCAACCCCGGTGTCGATTTCATCAAAGATCAGCACCGGCGCCGATCCGCGATCTGCCAGCACAACCTTGAGAGCGAGGAGGAAACGGCTTAACTCGCCGCCCGAAGCGACCTTGAGCAGCGGCCCAGGCGTGGTGCCCGGATTGGTCTGCACATGGAAGGCGATCTGATCGAACCCGGTCGCCGAGACCCGGTCGCTATCGGCCTGGTGATCGACGATGAACCTTGCTGCACCCAATTTGAGATCGGGCAATTCGGCCTCGACAGCCGTGCTGAGTGCGACAGCAGCAGCCTTGCGGCCGACGCTCAGAATATCTGCGGCCTCGCGATACCGGGCACGCGCCGTGGCCTCCTCGGCCTCCAGCCCCTTGAGGCGGCTCTCCCCGCTTTGCAGGGTCTCGAGATCGGCTTCATATTTTGCCAGAACATCGACCAGGCCATCGCAAGAGGTCTGGTGCTTGCGGGCGGCAGCGCGCAGCGCAAACAGCCGCTCCTCAACCGCTTCCAACTCCCCCGGATCAAAGGCCATCTCGCGCCGAAGGTCCTCCAGCGCATCGGTGGTACGATCCAGCGTCACCAGCGACGCATCCAGCGCATCGACAATCGGCTGGAACAGCGAGGCGCCGCCATCGATCTTGCGCATCAAGCGCCGCATCAGCGAAGCCAGCGCAGGCGTGGGCGCGTTGGGGCCATTGAGGATTTCGTCGATCTCGACCACGTCGGACGCGGCTTTTTCGGCCTGTTGCAATTGCTGCCGCCGCTCGGCCAACTCGTCTTCCTCGCCTGTCCGCGGCTTGAGCTTGCCCAGTTCTTCGACCGTATGGCGCGCATAGTCCTCAGCGGCCTCGGCCTCGGCCACCTGGGCGCGTTGCTCTTCGACGGCCTGCTGCACTTCTGCCAGCGCGGCCCAGAGTTCACGGACGGCATTGGCCTCGGCGCTCAGCTCGCCAAAGGCATCGAGCGCGGCGCGATGTGTCGCGACATCGACCAGTGCCCGATCATCATGCTGGCCATGGATCTCGACGATCTGCCCGCCCACCTTCTGCAGCAACGAGGCGGAAACCGGCTGGTCATTGATAAAGGCGCGGGTACGGCCATCGGCAAACTGCACGCGCCGCAGGATGACGTCCTCGTCATCGGCAATGGCATTATCGCGCAGCAGCGCCCGTGCGGGATGATCGGCGGCCAGTTCGAGCACGGCGACAACCTGGCCACTGTCCTGCCCCTGGCGGACCAGCGAGGCATCGCCCCTACCCCCGAGCGCCAGCGTCAGCGCGTCGAGCAGGATGGACTTGCCGGCCCCAGTTTCGCCAGTGAGCACGGTCATGCCCGAATCAAGAGCAAGATCGAGCTGGTCGATGAGAACGATATTGCGGACTGACAGCGCGTTGAGCATGCGCGAACTTCCCGTGGCTGCACCACTGATCCATGCCGCTTATAGCATCGCCCCGCGGGACAAGGCGCACTACCGGGCGCACATCCACAACATAGGCTGCCACAAACGAACCGGGACGCATGATAGCGCCCCGGAACAAAATAGCAACATTGATAATTTTGGGTGGTCTAGCTGCGCACGGCGGCCAGCCAGCTTCCCGAATTGAGCTGGGGCGCGAGGCCCTGCTTGCCGAGCACTTCAAAGGCCCGCTTGTACCACTCGCTCGAGGGGTAGTTGTGGCCCAGCACGGCCGCGGCCGACATGGCTTCATTGCTCAGACCCAGCAGCAGATAGGTCTCGGTCAGGCGATAGAGCGCCTCTTCGATATGCGTGGACGTCTGCCAGCGCTCCACAACTTCGCGGAAGCGGTTGATGGCAGCCGAGTACTGACCATTGCCCTGGTAATAGCGGCCAACCGACATTTCCTTGCCGGCGAGCTGGTCATAGGCCACCAGCAGCTTTTCCTTGGCGTCGATCGCGTGCTCGGACTTGGGATAGTTGTTGATCAGCAGGTTGTAGGTGTCGATGGCATCGCGCGACAGCTGCTGGTCGCGGGTAATGTCCTTGATCTGGGCATAATAAGACGTGCCCTTGAGCCAGAGCACATAGGGCACTTCCGAATTGGACGGATAGAGCGCCAGATATCGGTCTGCTGCCAGGATCGCCTCATCGAACTTGCCGATGCGATAGTTTGCATAGACCTGCATCAGCTTGCCCTTTTCGGTCAGGGCGTCGCGCGGATGCTGGCGTTCCAGCTTCTCGAGCTTGTCGATGGCGGTCTGGTAATACTGGCGATCCATATCGTCCAGCGCGCCCTGATAAAGGGCCGCAGCCGGCACAATGGGCTGTTCCTTAAGCTTGGGAGGGCCGAACAGGCCGCCGCCGGCGCAAGCCGTCAATGCAGCGGCCAGGAGGCCCATGGCAGCAAACCGGACCACCCGGCTGGAAAACTGGCTCACAACGTCAAGCTTCACGAACTGCCCCGTTCAAAATCATTCCGCAGGAAGACTGCGGGCCTATGTGGCAAATGGATCAAAACTGTGGCGCCGCCAATCGGCCCCGGAGCCCGATCAGCGAACGGACCGCAAGTAGTGATGAACCTCAAGACCTTCCGGCTGGTCTTCGAAACTTTCGAACTCCAGCGGCAAATCTTCGGCATCGACTATTTCATAGTTGGCATCGCTGGAAAAGAGCGACGCCAGCACATGTGCGTTAAGCGCGTGCCCACCCTTGTAGGATCGGAACTTGCCCCAGATCGCTAATCCGCCCAGCGACAGGTCGCCGACGGCGTCGAGCAGCTTATGGCGGACGAACTCATCTTCGTAGCGCAAACCGCCCGGATTGAGGACGCGGTCATCGTGCACGGTAATGGAATTGTCGAGGCTGGAGCCAAGCGCATAGCCGGCCTGGCGCAAAATCTTGGCGTCGCGCACAAAGCCGAAGGTGCGGGCCTGGGAAACGTCCTCGAAATAACGGCGCGGGGTCCAGTCAAAGATCATCCGCTGACGGCCGATCACCTTGGAGTCGAAATCGATCTCAAGGTCGAGTGCCCGTCCATTATAGGGCTCAAGCGCAGCAAAGGCGTCGTTGTTGCGAACGGTGACGGCGCGGACAATCTTGAGAAATTTCTTCTGGGCCGGCTGCACTTCGAGCCCGACAGCCAGAATGGCCGAGGCGAAGGGATGGGCCGAACCATCCATGATGGGACATTCAGGACCATCAACGGTGATCAGGGCATTGTCGACACCCATGCCCGAAAGCGCCGACACCACATGTTCGACGGTCGCGACGCTAACGCTGTCGCCCAGATCAAGTGTGGTGCAAAGGGTCGTGCGGGTTACGCGCGAATGGTGGACAGGCACGGGCTTGGTGAAGGTGCCATTGCCCAGATCGCGACGAATTGTATAGCCGTTGTCTGGCGCAGCAGGCGCCATGGTCAGTGTTACCGGCTGCGCGCCATGTACGCCGTAACCGGAGAAGCTAACCTCGCCGGCAAGCGTACGCTGGCGCGTTGAAAGTTTGTTCATGCCTGGAAATGCTCCGCCCGGACGATCGCGCTTACCGCACTGTTAGCCAAAAAAAACTCGGTGCGGAAGCCGCACCGAGAAAGCTTTAGAGAAAAGGTCACTAACGGATCAACCGTGCTTGCGCAGGAAGGCCGGGATTTCCAGATGCTCTTTCTGTGCCGGGGCGGCCGGAGCGCGTCCCTGATTGTCCAACTGGCCGCGAGCGCCCTCGCTGGCGGGTGCTACGCGAGAAGTCCTTGCGCCGCCTGCCTCAATGGCGCTGCGGGCGGCCGCGTCGTCGGCCATGCTGGACGCCGGCTCGGCGCGAACTTCGGCCTGCTGCGGACCCAGATTGAGTCCGACATTGGACGCGAGGCGCTTGAACAGGGCCCGTGCATTGCGCGGCTCGGCGTCATGACGTTCGTGCCCATCCTGTGACCGGCGCGCAACAACCGGAAGTTCCTCGGTGCGCGGCATGCGGCGCTGACCCTCGGGGCGAGCGGCATGCGAGGGCACGTAAACGCTGGGAATCGGCTGCTCGTCGAGCACTGGCGCCTCATCCTGTTCGACCATGGACGCGGCTTCGGGCATGTAGGGCTCGACCACGATGCCATCATCTTCCTGCCCATAGGACTGGGTGGGCTGATGCGCGGCAAAGGCTTCGGCCACAGCGGCCTCGACCTGATGGCCGATTTCCTCAGCTTCGAACTCGGCCACGGGCGGCAGGGCGGCCTGTGGCACGACCGAACGTTCGGCCGGCACATGGCGCTTGACCGAAAGCGGGGTGCGTGAGGCGTGGGGCTTGGCCGGCTCCATGGCCTGGACCATGGCAGCGTCGGTGCCGGTCGCCACGACAGACACGCGCAGCGTACCGGTCAGGCTCGGATCGTAGGTCGCGCCGAGGATGATGTTACAGTCGGTGTCGACTTCCTCGCGGATACGGCTGGCAGCCTCGTCGACCTCGTAAAGGGTCAGGTCAGGACCACCGGTGATGGAAATCAGCAGGCCGCGAGCCCCCTGCATGGACACATCGTCAAGCAGCGGATTGGCAATGGCGGCCTCGGCGGCGTGTCGGGCACGATCTTCGCCCGAGGCTTCGCCCGTCCCCATCATCGCCTTGCCCATGCCACGCATCACGGCGCGCACGTCGGCGAAGTCGAGGTTGATCAGGCCTTCCTTGACCATGAGATCGGTGATGCAGGCGACGCCCGAAAACAGCACCTGGTCTGCCATGGCGAACGCATCGGCAAAGGTGGTCTTTTCGTTGGCGACCCGGAACAGGTTCTGGTTCGGGATAACGATCAGCGTATCGACATGGCGATGCAGCTCGTCAATGCCGTCTTCGGCCAGACGGGCGCGGCGATTGCCTTCAAAGTTGAATGGCTTGGTGACAACGCCAACAGTCAGGATGCCCTGCTCGCGGGCGGCGCGAGCCACGACTGGCGCTGCACCCGTACCGGTGCCGCCACCCATGCCGGCGGTGATAAACACCATATGCGAGCCAGAGAGATGATCGTTGATCTCATCCCAGCTCTCCTCGGCGGCCGCGCGACCCACCTCGGGGTGCGAACCAGCGCCAAGGCCTTCGGTAACGCCGACGCCGAGCTGGATGATGCGCTGCGCCTTGGACAGTGCCAGGGCCTGTGCGTCGGTATTGGCGACGACGAAATCAACACCGTCCAAACCGGACTCGATCATGTTGTTGACGGCATTGCCGCCGGCACCGCCCGTACCGAATACGGTAATGCGGGGCTTGAGTTCCTGGATGTCCGGGATGGTCAGATTGATGGTCATAGGTGGCCCCATAGTGGCGTGGTTGGTTAAGATTTACGCACCCATTCGTTAACTCCAGCCTAACAAGTGAGTCGGTCCGGTTAACTTCTCTGCAAAATGCGACACGCCGGCGTTACGCATTCAGGGCACGTTAACCACGCGTGACGCCCGCTTCGCGGGGCTTGACAGGCGGCTGGGCATAACATAACCATTTTGTCATATACCCTTTAAGTTATGCAAATGTGATGGAGAACCCAATGACCAAGCTCATGCCGTGCCTGTGGTTCGACGACCGGATCGACGATGCCATCAAGTTCTATACCGAGACCTTCAAGGACGCGCGGGTTCACGTGATCAACCGGCAGGCCCCCGACCAGCCAGCCTTCACCGCCGTCATTGAGCTGGCAGGCCAAAAATTCATGCTGCTCAATGGCGGCCCACGCTTCCCCTTCACCGAAGCGGTAAGCTTCGTGATCGACTGCGACGGCCAGGACGAGGTCGATTACTATTGGAACCGCTTCGTCGAGAATGGCGGAGAAGAAAGCATGTGCGGCTGGTGCAAGGACCAGTTCGGGCTTAGCTGGCAGGTGGTGCCCAAGCAACTCCACGAAGCACTCGGCGGCCCCGATAGAGATGGCGCCAACCGGGCCATGCAGGCCATGCTGGGCATGCGCAAGCTGATCGTGGCTGATCTGCAGAAGGCCTATGCGGGGGCGTAGCGCGTCACTGAGTGCGGAGAAGCTTAAGAGCGTCGCTTAAAAGCTCGTCCGCAGCCAGTTGCCGACGCGTGCGATATAGCCGTCCGTACCTGTGAGCTTCCGCGAACCGCGGGGCTCGACATATTCCTGGGCGCAGACCTGGGGATAGACCAGCATGCCGGCCATGGTGGCGAAGGCGGCACCCTTGGCGATTTCGGGCAGGCCGGCAATGCCCATGGGACGGCCGTTGCGGACATTGCGGGCGAGGATGCGCCGCGCCACTTCGGGCAGACCCGTCATCTCGCTGGCGCCACCCGTCAGCACAAAGCGGCGGCCACACACATCCATCATGCCGGTCGCCTGCATGCGGTCACGGATGGCGGTGAGAATTTCTTCCATGCGCGGACGCATGATGCGGGTGAGGACGGCGCGCGGAATCTGCCCCGGCGCTTCGTCATGGCTGGCCCCGACCGGCTGGATCGGGATCATCTCACGCTCGTCGGCCTGACCAGGCAGCACCGAACCATGCAGCGTCTTGAGGCGCTCGGCATCGGCCACGCTGACGGAGAGTTGGCGTGCAATGTCGAGGGTCAGGTGATGTCCGCCAATGGCGATGGCATCGGCATAGACCATGTGCCCGTCATTGAAGACCGAAACAGTCGTCGTGGCGCCGCCAAAGTCGACGCAGGCCACGCCAAGCTGGGCCTCGTCATCGACCAGCGTCGCCAGGCCCGAGGCATAGGGTGTGGCGACGAGCGCCTCGATCTGCAGGTGGCAGCGATGCAGCACCAGTTCGAGATTGCGCATGGCGAGTGTTTCGGCGCTGACCACGGCAACATCGACACCCAGCTTTTCGCCGACCATGCCCTTGGGATCGCGAATGCCCTTCTGGCCATCCAATGCGTAGCCGATGGGGAGCGCGTGAATGATCGAGCGCTCCGGCCGCACCGAGCGCGAATTAACCGCCTTAAGCACGCGGAAAATGTCGGCCTTTTCCACTTCCTGCCCGTCGAGCGAGACGGCAGCCGAGAATGTTTCCGAGCCAAGGCGCCCGGCCGTGACATTGACGAGGACGCTTTCCAGCGTCAGCCCGGCGGCGCGTTCAGCCATGCCCACGACATTGCGGATGGCCTGCTCGGCTTTTTCGATATCGGTGACCACGCCGCTCTTGACGCCCGCAGCCGGGCCATAGCCGAAACCGATCACCTCGGCCGAATGCGTCCGCCCGCGCAGCGCCCGCCCCTCGGGCCGCGGTGCCAGCCGCGCAATGACGCAGCAGATCTTGGTGGAGCCGATATCGAGCACCGCCACCAGCGTCGTCTTGCCAGGCTGGACCGGCCGCAGTCGGGAAGTCATCGCATCGGTCATCATGATTGTTCGGCGTCTTCGTCAGTCGGGTTAGGGCGCACCGCGACGACGCTGTCGATCCGAAGATCAATCGTGGAAACGTCGCGATCAAGGAGCTGGTAGTCGTTCTGATAGGTCACGAGATGGGCCATGGCCTGGGCAACGCCCTGCTCGGGCAATTGCACCCGGAGGCCGGTGTCATAAATGAGGTCCCAACGGCGGTCGGCGATGCGCGACAGAGCCACGAGACCGTCCTGGAGCAGCGGAAAGCCATCGAGCGCGCGGATCATTACCAAGGCATCGTCGGCAGCACCATCGCCGATCACCAGAGGCAGTTCGGCATAGGCGCCCCCCGCCTCCCCGATCTGGTCGCCTCGGCCATCGATGAGGAAGGTTATGCCGTCCACCGCCCAGCGGGCGACCGGCGTTTTCTCGGTGATGACCACCGACACATCGCCCGGATAGGTCTTGCCCACGGTAACGCTGTCCACCGCCGGCAATTCTGCAATGCGCAGGCGCGCGGCTTCGACGTCGAAGGCAAGGGTGGAGGTATGCGGCTGGATGCCCAGCGCATCAAAAATTTGCTGCTCGCTGGTCAGCGTCTGGCCGGAAATCTCGATCTCGCCGATGGCAAGACCCGCCTGGGCGAAATTGCCCTGGGCAATGCCGCCGATGGTATTGGCCAGCATGCCGATGGGTTCGCGCACCTGATAGAGCACCAGACCCGTGGCCAGCACGGCCGCGATCATGACGCCACGGCGGATCGCCCTGCCGTGCAGAACCACGGCGCGATTGAAGCGATTGGTCAGCCGCTGGCGCGACGTGCGGACTGGAACAGGCAGCGCGCGCGGGTCCACCAATCGCGCCCCGGCGAGAAAGGTCTCGCTCTTTACCTGTTGCAACTCGCGTCCTCCACCATCCAGGAGACCAGCTCTTCGTAGGAATGCCCAGCGTGAGCGGCCTGCTCGGGCACCAGTGATGTCTCGGTCATGCCCGGCTGGGTGTTGATTTCCAGGCAGACGAGTTCACCGTCCTCGCCCGCCGCATCGTTGTACCGGAAATCGGTACGGGTGACGCCGCGGCAGCCGAGAGCCGCATGGGCGGCCAAAGCCATCTTCTGCACTTTGTCGTAAATTTTCGGTTTCAGCTGCGCCGGAATAACGTGGACTGACCCGCCTTTGGCGTATTTTGCCTCGTAATTGTAAAAGTTCAGCTCCGTGACGATCTCGGTCACCCCCAGCGCCACATCGCCCATGACGGCGCAGGTCAATTCGCGCCCCGGGATATAGCGCTCAACCATCACGTCTTCGCCCGAATTCCAGTCGTCGCGCAGGATTTCCTGTGGTGGATGGCTGGTCTCGCCCTTGACGATGAACACGCCAAAGCTTGAGCCGTCGGCAATCGGCTTGATCACATAGGGCGGCGGCATGACATGGGCCCGGCCAGCCTCGGCCCGCCCCACGATAACGTGATCGGTCACCGGCACGCCGGCGGCCTTGAGCATGATCTTGGCCTGATGCTTGTCCATGGCCAGGGCCGAGGCCAGCACCCCCGAATGGGTATAGGGAATTTCCAGCAGCTCCAGCAGCCCCTGGATCATGCCGCTTTCGCCGAACGGGCCATGGAGCGCGTTGAAGACCACGTCGGGCTTGAGCTGGACCAGCACATTGGCGATGTCGCGGCCCACATCGACTTCGGTGACCTTGTAGCCAGCATTGCGCAGAGCGGCAGCGCAGCCAGCCCCGGAGCTGAGCGAAACCGGGCGCTCGTTGGACCATCCCCCCATGAGCACGGCGACATGTTTGGTCATGGGGTTGTCCTCCTCACAAAACCAGGTGTGCGGAAAGATACCCCCACCCTTGATCCTTCCTCACAAGGGGGAGGGAGACGATGAACACTGACGTCGCAGTCCTGCGCCTCCCTCCCCTTGATGGGGAGGGAATGAGGGTGGGGTGAAGGGGCGAACTCGGGCGCAGCGATGAACACCATCATCACTCGCCCTGCCCCATCAGGGCCTCAAGCTCGCCCGGCAATGCCGCCGCCCATTGCGTGATATTGCCCGCGCCAAGACACACGACGTAATCGCCCTCGGCCACGCGCGAGGCGAGCAAGGGCGCCAGTGCTTCAGGCCGGTCGATGACACGGGCGTCGCGATGGCCGCGGGCGCGGATGCGGTTGACCAGTTCTTCATGGGTAACACCCGGCAGCGGCTGCTCGCCTGCGGCGTAGATCGGCGCGACGATAACGGTGTCGGCATCGTTGAAGCAGGCGGCGAAATCATCGAACAGGTCATGGACACGGCTATAGCGGTGTGGCTGCACCACGGCGATGACATCGCGTCGGGCCGACTGCCGCGCGGCCCTGAGCACCGCAGCGATTTCCACCGGGTGATGGCCGTAATCATCGATGATGGAAACGCCGCCGACCTCGCCGGTCTTGGTGAAGCGGCGCTTCACCCCGGTGAACTCGCGCAAGCCCTTGCGGATGGCCTCGGCCGGCACATGCAGCTGGTCAGCCACCGCAATGGCAGCAATGGCGTTGAGGGCGTTGTGAATGCCGGGCATGGGCAGTTCCAGCCCGTCGATCCGCAGATTGGTCTGGCGGATGCGGTCGCGGATTTCGACGGCAAAGTGCTGCACGCCGCCACGGTTTTCGAGATCGGTCAACCGCACGTCGGCCTGCGGATTCTGGCCATAGGTGATGACGCGACGGTCGCGGATTTCGCCCACCAGCGCCTGCACCTCTGGATGATCCAGGCACATCACCGCAAAGCCATAGAAGGGCACATTCTCGACGAATTGGTGGAACGCCTTCTTCACCCCTTCGAAATCGCCGTAATGGTCAAGATGCTCGGGGTCGATATTGGTCACCACGGCAACGTCCGCAGGCAGTTTGACGAAGGTACCGTCGCTTTCGTCTGCCTCCACCACCATCCATTCACCGCCGCCCAGCCGGGCATTGGTACCATAGGCGTTGATGATCCCGCCATTGATAACGGTAGGATCAAGGTTACCCGCATCGAGCAAGGTCGCGACCAGCGTTGTGGTCGTGGTCTTGCCATGCGTACCGCCAATGGCAATGGCGGTCTTGAAGCGCATGATCTCGGCCAGCATTTCGGCGCGGCGCACCACCGGCAGGGCGCGGGCGCGCGCGGCGATCAGCTCGGGATTGTCCTTCTTGATCGCCGAGGAGATGACCACGACTTCGGCCTTGCCCAGATTATCGCCATTCTGGCCGATCTCGACGGTAATGCCCATGTCGCGCAGGCGCTGCACATTGGGATTGAGCGAGGCGTCGGACCCCTGCACCACATAGCCCTGGTTATGCAGGATTTCGGCAATTCCGCTCATGCCGATGCCGCCAATGCCGATGAAATGAACCGGCCCGATATTGCGGGGCATCTTCATGGTGTGGGTCTCCCTTCGATCTGGGTATGTTTGCCGCCCAGCATCTCCGCCAGGTCAGCCAGCTTTTCGACGGCACGGGGTTGTCCCAGCGACAGCGCGGCCGCAGCGGCGCGCGTCAGGCGGGGGGGATCGGTCAACAGCGCGTGAAGTCGAGTGGCAAGCGATTGCGGTGAAAGCGTGGCCTGCTCGGCCACCCAGCCGCCACCGCCCTCTTCCATGAAGAGGCCATTGTGCTTCTGGTCTGAATCCAGCGCACCGGGCAGCGGAATGAGAATGGCCGGCCGGCCGATGACGCAGAGTTCGGTAATGGTGGAGGCCCCTGCCCGGCCGATCACCAGATGGGCACTGGCGATGCGCGCCGGAAGGTCGGGAATGAAAGCTGCGAGTTCGACGCTGGTGCGAGACTGGCGGTAGCTCTCGGCAACGCGGTCGATGTCTTCGGCGCGCGCCTGCTGCACGATCTGCAGCCGGTTGCGCAAGTCGTCGGGCAAGAGCGCAATCGCTGCTGGAACGATGTCGGACAGTGCCCGCGCGCCCTGGCTGCCGCCGGTTACGACGAGGCGGATAGGGCCCTTACCATCCAGCGGTGGATAGGCTTTGCCGGCCAAAGGCCGCACCAGGTCGCGCACCGGATTGCCCGTTACGACCTTTTCGAGGTTGGATTGATCGGCAAAGCGCGTGTTCGGAAAGCTCATGGCCAGGATATCGGCAAAGCGCGCCAGGGCCCGGTTGGCCCGGCCCATTACCGCGTTCTGTTCATGCAGGATGCCGGGAATGCCGAGCAGGTTTGCCGCAATGAACGGCGGGAAGGTGGGATAGCCGCCAAAGCCGATCACGGCGTCGGGGCGCACCTTGCGCAACTTGCCCCAGGCCGTGCCGATGCCGCGCATGATCGTCAGCGCCGCGCCCGCCAGTTTCAGCGGATTGGCGCCCGAGGGCGTTGCCGCGGGAACAATGTGGATCTGCCGGGCCGGGAAATCGGCGCCATAGCTGGCGACACGATGATCGGTCATCAGTTCGACAGCGTGGCCGCGCCGGATCAATTCCTGAGCCAGCGCCATGGCCGGAAACAGGTGCCCCCCCGTTCCGCCTGCGATGAGGACGAATGTTTTCATTCGGCGGGGGCTACCACGGCGCTGCGGTAGGTGGGAAGGCCTGTGACCATGCGCTCCTCAGGCTTGGTGCGGGTCATGGCCAGCATCAGACCCATGCCAAAGGCCACCGCGAGCATGGACGTGCCGCCGTAGGACACGAACGGCAAGGTCATGCCCTTGGGCGGGATGAGATTGAGGTTCACCGCCAGGTTGATGCCCGACTGCATGGCGAACTGCACCGCAATGGTCGAAGCGGCAAGGCGCGCAAACAGGCTCGTCTGCCGCTGCGCGGCGATCATGGCGCGCACGACGATAAAGGCGATGAGGCTGACCAGGCCCATGCAGAAGAGAATGCCGAATTCGCCCGCAGCGGCCGAGAACACATAGTCGGCATGAGCGTCGGGGATGAGCTTCTTGGCGATGGATTCGCCTGGCCCGCGACCGAACCAGCCGCCTTCCATCAGCGACTGCAGGGCGCGGTCGATCTGATAGGTATTGCCGCCGCCATCGGGGTTGAGGAAGGTATCAATACGGCTGGCAAAGTGCGGGAAGAACGCATAGGCGCCCACCAGAAGCCCGCCGGCGGCACCGGCCAGGCCAATGATGATCCACCAGGAAATGCCCGAGAAAAACAGCAGCACCGCCCAAGTCGCCATGACGAGCGCGGTCTGCCCCAGGTCCGGCTGCAGCAGCAGGGCCGCAACGATCAGCCCCATCAGAAGCATGGTGATCAGCCGGCCGGGCACATTGCGATGAATCATATATTCCGAGATCAGCCAGGCGCCGATGACGGCAAAGGCCGGCTTGACGAATTCGGAGGGCTGGATCGACTGGCCTGCAAAGGACATCCAGCGCCGCGCGCCCTTGACCTCGGTGCCAAAGCGCAGCGTCGCCCAGAGCAGCACGGTCATAACGATCAGTGTGCCCAGGGCGGCAAACCGCGCCTGGCGGTGGCTCAAGAGAGAAGTTGCAAGCATCACCGGCACGGCGACCAGACAAAACATCGCGTGGCGAATGACGAAGTGCCATTCGTCGAGCCCGATGCGTTCGGCCACCGCCGGGCTGGCACCGAAGCTGAGCACCATGCCGCAGGCCAGGAGCATGATGAGCGCCCCGAGCAGTTCGCGGTCAATCGACCACCACCACTCGGCAAGCGGGGTTTTTTCGGCGCGGGAGAAGATCATGGGGGCGGACCGGATACGCGATACAAACTGGCGCCCAGTGTAGCCGCGCTTTGGTTACCGATTTGCCAAGGGCATTTGCGTTTTGCGAATCCGCAAAAGAAAGGCCCCGGCATTTGCCGAGGCCCACTCCTGCGTCACAGGTTGATGCAAGCAACGAGCGGGACCGCAAAAGGTTTCAGCGCCCGCCTGCCGGATTGGGACTACTGGAGGATGGCGATGTCGGTGATCATGCCATCGACGCCTTCGATGGCGCCCCGGCTTTCGGCCGCTCCGGTTTCAAGATCGACGGTGAACAGTTCATTGTCGATGGTGAGATAGGCGGTGTTGGTCAGGTCCTCGGTCGAGGCAATGTCAAAGCCATAGGCCGAACCACCATCGACTCCGAGCTTGCCGATAGCGGCCAGCACGCCATCATTGGGCGAAATCTGCTGGATCAGCGCCACGATGGTCGCGTCGATGTCATACATCGCGGTCGCTTCGGGCTTGCCGATGGAATTGATGTAGGATGCGGCAACGATGGCGGGGGTCTCGCCGGCGTGCATGTCGGCATCCTCGTAGGCCAGCGAGCCATCGACTGTCACCATGCCATCATCGACATTGACGCGATGATTGGTGCCATCGAGCGACATCAGGCGCAGGCGGTCGGCCATCGGGTTGAAATCGACAATGGCGCCTTCGTAGCTTGGCAGCTTTTCCGAAAGCGTCGACTTGACGGTAGCCGCACCCGAGGCGGTGTCGATGGTGACGACCTCGCCGCCAAGGGTCACGCCGTAAAGCATCTTGTCGGCAGGACGCACATCGATGCCGGCCAGCGCATCGACGCCGGTGACGACCATGGTGCCCGACACGGCGCGTGTTTCGGTATCGAACATGATGAGCATCGTGCCGCCAACCAGGCCAACAGCGGGAGCGGCAAGGGCGGCGGATGTGGAGGCGGCGGCGCTTACAAGAAGGGCGGTGGCTGTCAGGGCCAGGCGTGCAGATGCAATCACGTCAGTTCTCCTCGGTTCGTGGCACGCCCTGAGGCGCACCACCAAATGGCTGTGACGAACATTCGTCGCCAACAGCTACGGGGAGACTGCGGGGGAAGTTTCGGTACCCTGACGACTAACGCAGCTTGAGGCTGGAAAGACCAATCAGCGCGAGAACGAAGGAGATGATCCAGAACCGGATCACCACCTGGCTTTCGGTCCACCCCAGATGCTCAAAGTGGTGATGGATCGGCGCCATGCGGAACACCCGCTTGCCCGTCAGCCGGAACGAGGTCACCTGGACGATGACCGACACTGCCTCCAGCACGAAGAGCCCGCCAATGATGGCCAGCACCAATTCGTGCTTGGTGGCCACGGCAATGGTGCCGAGCGCGCCGCCCAAGGCGAGCGAACCGGTATCGCCCATGAAAATCTGCGCTGGCGGCGCATTGAACCATAGGAAGCCCAGCCCGGCGCCAATCAGCGCCCCGCAGACCACCGCGAGCTCGGCCGTGCCGGGGACGGAATTGAGCAGCAGGTAGTCCGCGTAGTTCTGCGAGCCCACGAGATAGGCGATGAGGCCAAAGCAGGCTGCTGCCACCATCACCGGCACGATGGCGAGACCATCAAGCCCGTCGGTAAGATTGACCGAATTGCCCGCCGCGACGACGACGAAGCCGCCAAACAGGATGTAGAAATAGCCCAGGTTGAGGGCCAGGTCCTTGACGAACGGAAACAGCAGCGAAGTGCCATAGGACCCCGAAGCCAGCTGCGAAATGGCAAAAGCTGCAATACCGCCGATCAGCGCTTCAAGGATCAGCCGCTGCTTGGAGCCGAAGCCCGCATGGCTCATGCGCTTGACCTTGAGGTAGTCGTCGTAGAACCCGATGGCGCCAAAACCCACCGTGACGAACAGCACCACCCAGACATAGCCATTGGTCAGGTTCGACCAGAGCAGCGTGGAGATCACCGCGCCCGAAAGGATCATCAACCCGCCCATGGTGGGGGTGCCCTTCTTGGTCAGCAGGTGCCCGGCAGGTCCGTCTTCGCGGATCGGCTGACCCCGGCCCTGCCGGAGACGCAGCATGGCAATCATGCCTGGTCCGAACAGGAACACGAAGAACAACGCCGTCACCACCGCCCCGGCTGTACGGAAGGTGATGTAGCGGAAGACGTTGAATGCGGCGATCTGCTCACCGAGCTGGCCGAGGAAGTAGAGCATTTCTGTGTGCTACTCTGTTGGGTGTGTCAGCTCTGCGCAAAACGCGATTTGATTTCGGCAACGATACGCGAGAGCCCGACACCGTTGGACCCTTTGACCATAATAGCGTCGCCATAGGCAAGGTCGCCGATGATGACGTCCACGGCTTCCGCGACGGCCTGGAAATGGACGGCGACGATGCCGGACGGCAGATTTGCGGCCAGTGCTGCCATCTGCGAGCCGACCAGATAGACCCGCTCGGCACCGCTGTTTTTGACGGCGTCGGCCAGGCCCGCGTGCAGCGCGCCGGCCGCCGCGCCCAGTTCCAGCATATCGCCCAACACCAAGACCTTGCGGCCATCAGGCGCCCGGATGGAGGCAAACACGTCCAGCGCCGCGCCCATCGATGCGGTATTGGCATTATAGCTTTCATCGATCAGCAGCAGCGGCTTGTCCGAAGGCCCGAAGCTGAGCCGTTCGCCGCGCCCCGGTTGGGCGCCGAACCCGGCTAGTGACCGCAGGGCCACCGAAGCCTCGATCCCCGCCAGATGCGACACAGCCAGTGCAGCCGTCGCGTTTGAAAGCATGTGACGGCCGGACACGCCAAGAACCAGGGAATACGCCTGATCACCGCGCATGACGGTTGCAAAGCTGTGGTCGGCGGCCGTCTCGGGCTCCGTGATCTGCCAATCAACACCCCGCGCAAAACCATAGGTCACGATTTTTCCGATACCGGCAGCCGCTGCTGCCTCGAGCAGAATGGTGATCTGGGGGTGATCGGCGTTCAGCACCACGGTCCCGCCCGGCTCCACGCCATCAAAGATTTCCGCCTTGGCCCGAGCGATGTTTTCAAGACTGCCCAGCTTTTCCAGATGCGCCGCAGCGACATTGGTGATCACCGCCACGTGCGGGCGCACCAATTGGCTCAGGGGCCGGATTTCGTCGGGTGCATTCATGCCCATTTCAAACACGCCGAACTGGGCGCTTTCGGGCAGTCGTGCCAGCATCAGCGGCACGCCCCAGTGGTTGTTGAAGCTCTTGATCGAGGCATGCGTTTCCCCGGCCGCCTCGAAGACCAGCCTCAGCGCCTCCTTGGTGGTCGTTTTCCCCACGCTGCCGGTCACACCTACGACAAATGCGCGACTGCGCTGCCGGGCGGCGGCGGCCAGATCACGCAATCCCTCCAGTGCGTCGGCAACGACAATACGGCCATCGCCCGTCCCGCGACCTTCACTCACCAGCGCCGCAACTGCGCCATTACCCAAGGCCGTATCGACAAAATCATGCCCGTCGAAGCGGTCGCCCTTGATGGCGACGAACAGCGCGTCGGGACCAAGCTCGCGGGAATCGATGGAAATGGAATTGATAGTCGTGGCGCTGACGCCCTCAGCCCGCCCGCCGGTGGCAGCGAGGATGGCGTCGAGGGTGAAGAGGGGTTGAGTCATAAGGTTTTGCCGCGCATGAGATGCAACGCCCTCCCCGATGCGGGAAAGGTTGGGGTCGAGGGCCGTTTACAACGAAACATCGTGATCGACCACCGCTCCCACCAGGCCTCCCCATCCAGGGGGAGGCGTAGGACAGCGCGCGGCAGGTCAGTGACCTTATTTCTTGATCGCTTCGGCGACCACTTCATGGTCGGAGAAGTGGTGCTTGGTGGTACCGATGATCTGATAGGTCTCGTGGCCCTTGCCCGCGACCAGCAGCACGTCGCCGGACTTGAGTCCCTTGACGGCCTTTTCGATGGCCTGCTTGCGGTCGGCAATTTCAGTCGCCCCCTTGGCCCCGGCCAGCACCTCGGCGCGGATCGCCGCGGCATCTTCGGTGCGCGGATTGTCGTCGGTGACTATCACCACATCGGCAAGGTCGCTGGCAATTTCGCCCATTTGAGGGCGCTTGCCCTTGTCGCGATCACCACCACAGCCAAGCACCACATGCAGCTTGTTCTTGGCATAGGGCCGCAGCGTCTGCAGTGCGACGCGCAGGGCCTCGGGCTTGTGAGAATAATCGACGAAAATGGCGGCGCCATTATGCTCGGCCACCAGCTCAAGCCGGCCACGTGCACCCACCAATTCGGGCAACGCCGAAAAGGCATCGGCCTTGTCGACCCCGGCCGACATGGCCAGCGCCGCCGCAATCAGCGCATTGGAAACCTGGAACTCGCCCGGAATCTTGAGGTGGAAACTGACCCTCTCGCCAATGTGGCGCACTTCGACCCGCTGACCGTAGCCTTCCGGCTCGATCGAGAGAATTTCCATATAGGCGCCTTCACGCCCGACCGTGAGCAGCGTGGCGCTGGCCGAGAGGGCCGCGAACATGAACTGTTCGTGCTCGGGATCATCGACATTGACGATGGCCGCGCCGCCGTCGACCAGAAGGTCGGTGAACAGCCGCAGCTTGGCATTGCGGTATTCATCCATGTCCTTGTGGTAGTCGAGATGGTCACGGCTGAGATTGGTGAAGGCCACGGCCTCGAAATGCACACCGTCGAGCCGGCGCTGGTCCAGGCCATGGCTGGAGGCCTCGATGGCAACATGATCGACACCCTGCGCCTTAAGCGCGCGCATGGCCTGATGAAGCGTGCGCGAATCCGGCGTCGTCAGCGCGCCTTCGATGATCCGCTTTGAGGTTTCGATCCCCAGCGTTCCGATGCTGGAGCCCGGCACGCCGGCATGATCCCAGATCTGGCGCACGAAGGATGCCACCGAGGTCTTGCCGTTGGTGCCGGTCACCGCGACCAGAATTTCAGGCTGCGGCTCGAACACGCGGCTGGCAGCACGCGCATAGGCGGCGCGCACATCCTTGACGATGATCACCGGCACACCGGGATCGCCCGGAGGGGCGTGATCCGTCACGACCGCCAACGCACCACGCTGAACCGCATCGCTGACGAACTGATTGCCATGCACCTTGGCACCGGGAAGCGCGAAGAAAATATCGCCAGGCTCGATCCGACGGCTATCAGAGTTCAGCCCGAAGATGGCGCCAAGCCCCTTCTTGGGGCGGGCGCCTGAGCCTTCGAGCAGTTGGGTTACGCTAATGGACACGACGTCAAATCCTTCTGGATCGATCTAACGGAGAACGGGTGGAACAATTTGTTGGTCGATGGCTTCGCTGAAGTCAGGCGCGACGCCAAGCATGGGAGCTACGCGCTGGATGACGCGGCCGGAAATGGCGCCGGCGTTCCAGCCGGCCGTGGTCCCCGATTGCGGGTTCTCGGCCTTGGGTTCGTCCACCATGATGACCATGGCATAGCGCGGATTGTCGAGCGGGAACGCCGAGGCGAAAAAATTGGTGACCTTGCTGGACGAATAACGCCCGTCCACCACCTTTTCGGCGGTGCCGGTCTTGCCACCCGCCCGATAGCCCTGCGCGGCCTTGTTCATCTGCGAGCCGGAGCCTTCGAGGGCATTAAGGCGCATCAGATAGCGCATGGAATCGCTGGTTTCGGGGCTGATGACCCGCTCGTACAGCGCCTCGGCCTCGGCGATGTCGCGCTTGTAGAGCGTGGGCGCGATGTAGTTGCCGCCATTGGCGAAGGCAGCATAGGCGGTGACCATGTGCAGCGGCGACACCGACAGGCCGTGGCCGAACGACGCGGTGGCGGCTCCAACCTCGGAGAGTTCCTTGGGCACCGTGGGAACGCGCATTTCAGGCAGCTCGAAGTCAACGCGCTCGTCAAATTTCATGCGCCCCAGAAACGCGCGGAAATTGTCCTTGCCCAGCGTCTGCATGATGCGGATCGTGCCGATATTGGACGAGTACTTATAGACTTCGGGCAGCGTCAGGATGCGATGCTTGCCGTGGAAATCATCGATGGTGTAGCGCCCGAAACGGATGCCATAGCGCGCATCGAACTGGTCGGTTATGGCCACCGAACCACTATCGAGGGCACCGGCTATGGTCACGGTCTTGAAGATCGAGCCGGGCTCGAAGATGCCGGCGGTGATTCGATTAAAGCTGTCCTTGACCAGCGCTGTCGCTGGCTCGTTCGGATTGAAATCGGGCACCGAGGCAAGGGCAATGACCTCGCCGGTGTGGATGTCCATCATCACGCCCGCAGCAGCAATGGCCTGGTAGCGCGTCATCGCATCCACCAGCTGCTCGTGCATCACATGCTGCACCCGCATATCGACGGACAGCTCCACCGGCGTCAGCGCATTGCCACGCGCCAGGCCAAGGTCCTGCAATAGCGCCACGGACTCGCTGTCCATGTGGCGCTCGATGCCGGCAATGCCCTGGTTGTCCACATTCGTCGAGCCGAGCACATGCGCGGCCTCGTTCATGGCTGGGTAAAAACGCTTGGATTCGGTGATGAAATCGACGCCGGGAATGCCCAGTCGCATGACCGCGTCCTGAATTGCCGGCGTCAGCTCGCGCCGCACCCAGACAAAGCCCTGATCACCGCTCAGCCGGTTGCGCAGCCAGGTCTCGTCGAGATCGGGCAGCACCGAGCGCAGAGCGCTGACCGCCTCCTCGACATCGATGATCCGACGCGGTTCGGCATAGAGTGATGGCACGCGGATATCGACGGCCATTTCGAGGCCATTACGATCCAGAATGGGCGGGCGGGTCGCGGTAATGAGGTCGCGTGCCTGGCCCTCGATGGTCTGGTCGGTCTCAACCATGCCCAATTGCACCAGACGACCGCCGACCAGACCAAAGCCAAGCACCACGGCCAGGATCATCCAGCGAATGCGCGCCTGGGTCAGGTTGCCGCGCTGCTTGCGGGCGCCTTCGAGCGCAATGGTGGGGGCGAAATCTTCGGTAGCGACGGCCATTATTCGATCCCTTCCATCTGCAAGATGGCATCAATTGGGTCGATACCATCTGCAATGGCGGCAAAGAGCGCATCCATGCCCGCCGTGTCGGGCGCGACCGGGCGCATCGGCAGGCCGGCGAAGGACCCGAACTGCTGCTGCTGCACCGGCCCAATGGCCAGTTCGACCTGGTGGCGTTGCACAATGGGGTCGATATGACCGGGCTGGTTGAGCACCGCCCAGTCGGCCTTGAGCAGCGACAGCTGGCCTTCCTGATCATCGATCTGGGCGATGAGCGCCGTGCGTTCCGACGCAGTTCCCTCAATCGAGAACTTGAGCGCATAGACGCCTGCCAGCAGAGCGACCGAAGCAAACAGCAGGAAAATGTTGAGATTGCGGATCATGCGGCACCCCGGATTTGAGGAACGCCGAGGCCTTTGAGATCGACGGGGCGCGCCACTTCGCCGGTCCGTGTGCCGCTACGCAACACGGCGGAACGAGCCCGGGGATTGCGCGCCAGCTCGGCCGCACCGGATTTGACGGCCTTGGACACATGGCTCCAGCGGCGCGGCGCGACCTCGAGCTGCGGCAGGTGGCGCGAGGCGGCAGGGCCACCCTTTTCGGGATCGAAGAAGCGCTTGACGATGCGGTCCTCAAGCGAATGGAAGGCGACCACAGCGATCCGTCCGCCCTCGGTCAAAAGTCGCTCGGCCGCGAAGAGACCTTCGACCAGCTGATCAAACTCGCCATTGACGGCAATGCGCAGCGCCTGAAAGGAGCGCGTGGCCGGATGGGCGTCGCCCGGCTTGCGGCCAATGGCCTTCTCGATAATGCGCGCCAGCTCCAGCGTCGTCGTTATCGGCGCCTCCTCGCGCGCGGCAACGATGAACTGGGCGATGCGGCGGGACTTGCGCTCTTCGCCATAGGCATAGAGCAGATTGGCCAGATCCTCGGCATCAAGCTCGTTGACGAGGTCAGCGGCACTCGTCCCCGAGCGGCTCATGCGCATGTCGAGCGGCCCGTCGCGCATGAAGGAGAAACCGCGATCAGCCTGGTCAAGCTGCATCGAGGAAACGCCGATATCGAGGACGACGGCGTCAATTGGCCCATGGTCAGCGACCAGGGTATCCAGCTCGGAAAATGTGCCCGGCACGAAGGTGAAGCTCTGGGGGAAGGCCTGCTGCAGCGCCTCGACATGCGGGGCAACTGACGGATCGCGGTCGATACCGATGACCTTGGCACCCGCTTCGAGCAACGCTCGCGAATAGCCACCCGCCCCGAAAGTGCCATCGACAATGCGACAACCATCGACCGGCGAAAGGGCCGACAGCACTTCCTCCAGCAGTACGGGCACATGCGGACCGCCCGGAACATCGGTATCGGGCAGGGAACGCTTGCCCATATCCGCTACTACTCCACTCCGGCCAGAACGGGCCGGTTACATAAACTCGCTGCCGATCTTGCATGGCGACGCTTAAGATTCTGTTTCCCATTCGCGGTCGGTGCAAATGGCAACAATGTCGCCGAAAACCGCCTTTGGATTAATCTATGCATATTGCCCTTCGCGCAGGTTCGGGCGAAGAAGTCAGGCCACTCGAGGACCACCATGCCGATAACCAGCAAGACTTTTGTGCGGTCCACAGCCCTGCTGCTGCTTGTCGGCTTGCTGGCGCTGCTGGGCATCGTTGGCACGACGCTATGGCTGGGCGAGAGAACGCAGGTCTATTTCAACGAGGTGATCGAGGCGCGCGAGGCGCGGACTGCCACTGTTGATCTGCGCAACCTCCTCCAGGAAGCCATTGTCAACCAGCGTGGCTACATCATCACTCTCGATGAAGCCTATCTCGCCCGCTACCAAGCGGCCGTCCCGCCAATCGACGAACGACTGGCTGCGCTCGAAGCCATTCTGGCGCCTTATCCGCAGGCCGCCGAACCGGTGAACCAATTGCGCCAGGACATCGCCTTCAAGCTTTCTGAGATGGCGCGGATCGTTGGCCTGGTGCAGAGCGGGCAGAACCAGGAAGCGGAGGAAATCATCCGCGTTGATACAGCCAAAGAGGCGATGGACCGGGCAGGAGCGTTCTTTACCGGCCTGATCAACGCGGCCGACGCGCGCCTTGAACAGGGCGCCGCCGACCAGCGCGCCACAGCCGACCTCCTGCGCATCGTCTCCCTGGTTGGGGCCATCGTGATCTTTGCGGTCATTGGCGGCGCCATCTGGGCGGTTCTGAGCTACACCCAGGAATTGGCCAATGCCCGCCGCGCCGTCGAGGAGGCCAACTCGGGCCTGGAGGCGCGGGTCAAGGAGCGCACCGCCGATCTTGGCAAGGCCAATGAGGAAATCCAGCGCTTCGCCTATATCGTCACGCACGACCTTCGGGCGCCGTTGGTCAACATCATGGGCTTTACCGCGGAACTGGAAACCAGTGTCGGAGCGGTCAGATCCTATATGGAGGCACAGCCCCCGGCAGAAGCCGATCCGATTGCCGAAGAGGCGCGCCTCGCCGCAACCCAAGATCTGCCCGAGGCAATTACCTTCATCCGCGCCGCCACGCGCAAAATGGATGGGCTGATCAACGCCATTCTCAAGATTTCGCGCGAGGGCCGCCGCCGATTGAACCCCGAGCCGGTTGAGTTGAGCGAAGTCGCCGAAACGGGCGCCGCTGCCGTTCACCACCAGATATCCGAGAGCGACGGCGAGATCACCACCGACATTCGCGTCGGCAAGCTGATCACCGACCGCCTGTCGCTCGAGCAGATCCTGGGCAACCTGCTCGACAATGCTATCAAGTATCAGGAACCAGAACGCCCCCTGCGGGTTAGTATCAGGGCGCGCCATGTACCGGGCAATCGAGTGGTCATTGAAGTCGAGGACAATGGGCGTGGCATTGCCGACGCAGACCATGAACGCGTGTTCGAGCTGTTCCGGCGCTCAGGGTCGCAAACCAGTCCCGGTGAGGGCATCGGGCTGGCCCATGTCCGTACAATTGTACGCAGTCTGGGTGGCGACATTACCTTGACCTCCACTCTGGGTGAGGGCACCACGTTTATCATCAATCTGCCGCGCGACTCGCGCAGCTATCTGGGGAGTTTCGGCGCATGAACAATGCACGGCCCGTGACCATCATCATGGTCGAAGACGACGAAGGGCATGCCCGCCTCATCGAGAAGAATATCCGGCGCGCCGGCGTTGCCAACGAAATCGTGCCCTTCGCCAATGGCACCGACGCGCTCGCCTATCTGCTCGGGCCGGATGGTTCGGGACTGGCCAACAAGGGCCGGCAACTGCTGGTGCTACTCGATCTCAACCTGCCGGACATGACCGGCATCGACATCCTTGAGAAGGTCAAGAGCAACGAGCACACCAAGCGCTCGCCGGTCGTGGTCCTGACGACGACTGACGACCAGCGCGAAATTCAGCGCTGCTATGATCTGGGCGCCAATGTCTATATCACCAAGCCGGTGGACTACGAGGGCTTCGCCAACGCCATCAAGCAGTTGGGGCTATTCTTTTCGGTCATGCAGATCCCTGAGGCCGAATAGTCAAAAAATGCCGAGCCGCACGCCACATGTCCTCTACATTGACGACGATCCGGGCCTGTCTCGGCTCGTCGAGAAGGCCATGCTGCGCCGTGGTTATGTTTTCGAGCACGCCGCGACCGGCGAGGCCGGCCTGGAAATCATCCTGCGCGGTGGCGTCGATGTGGTCGCTCTTGACCACTACCTACCCACCGGAACCGGCCTTGACGTGCTCAAGGGCATGGAAGGCATGGAGGATCACCCTTCGGTCGTCTATTGCACCGGGTCCGAGGAGACGGCCATCGCCGTGGCCGCCCTGAAGTCTGGCGCGACTGACTTTGTGCCCAAGACGCTGTCCGAAGAATTCATGGAGTTGCTGGTCGCCTCCATCGATCACGCGATTGATCACGTGCGCCTCAACCGCGCCAAGGCCAAGGCGGAGCGCGAGGTCTATGAAGCGCGTGAGCGGGCCGAAATGCTGCTCGGCGAGGTCAATCACCGCGTCGCCAATTCGCTGGCCATGGTTGCCGCCCTTGTTGGTCTGCAGGCCAATGCCGTCGAGGACATCGAGGCCAAGCGTGCGCTCTCGGAGACGCAGGCCCGCATCCAGGCCATCGCCGGTGTGCATCGCCACCTGTACACCTCCGACGACGTCCGCACGGTGCAGGTGGGCGACTACCTCAACAGCCTCGTTGGCGAACTGGAAAACACGTTGCAGGCCGACGGACGAACAGCCAGCATCCGTGTCGAGGTCGAGGGCTTTCCCATGCCCACCGAGAAGGTCGCTTCACTCGGTGTCATCGTCACCGAACTGGTCACCAATGCCCTCAAATATGCCTATGTTGACCGCGCTCCGGGCGAAGTTCGCGTTCACATGAAGCGCGAAAGCAATCAGGTCCGCCTGACGGTGGAGGACGACGGCATCGGCTGGGGCGGCACCGGCCAGCCCCAGGGCACCGGCCTGGGGAGCCGTATCGTCAAGGCCATGGCGCATAGCCTCGAAGCCAGCGTCGCCTATGGCGAAGGGCCAGGCACGAAGGTGCTGGTCACCTTCGAGGCCTGATCGCCACGCGTTCGCAGACCCACTTGCCTCACCCCGCAATGTCCGCTGCATGCCCGGCGAGGCGCAGTGGAGCTTCGGCCACCGGCATCACCACCACGACATCGCCGGCCTTGGTCTCGGTTTCGACATAGCGATGCGCCTCAGCGATGCGGGCCAAGGGAAATGTCCTGTCGGTGACGGGGCGAACGGCCCCCTGTTCCAATAGAGCATTGAGAATTTCCAGGTCCCCACGCTTGTCGAGTTCAGGCCGCAGGCCGGTCGTTGCCAGCTTGCCGCGTTTACCGCCGCGCTGCCCACCGGTCAGCATCAGCCAGAAAATGCCCCAGCTTGGCACCGTGGTCAGATAGATCCCGCCCTGCTTGAGCGCCGCCGCGCTGCGAGCATGGCTCGACTTACCCACCGCGTCGAAAATCACATCAAAGCTGTCCCGCCGTCGGGTGAAGTCCTCTGCATGCCGGTCGATGAAATGGTCTGCGCCCAGCGCCCGCGCCAATGTCTCATGCCGTGCCGATGCCACCGCGGTCACCTCGGCTCCGAAATACCGCGCGAGTTGAATGGCCACGGCGCCAATACTGCTGCCCGCGCCATTGATCAGCACCCGATCACCCGGCTTGACCTTGCCTTCGTCACGGATGAACGGCATGGCGGTGAGATAGGCATAACTCAAGCCGCCAAGGGGCACGAGATCCTGCCCAGGGGGCGCCTTGACCATCGCCCCGGCCTCCTTGAGGCACGCGTATTCCGCCATGCCGCCCAAGTTGGCGCCCGCCGACCCATGAACCCGGTCGCCAACGGAAAACTGCGTCACCTTCGGACCGACTGCCGCGACCACACCGGCGATATCATCACCAAGCACGTCGATCTTCGGGCGGAACAGTCCGGCAAACAGGCGAACGATGAACGGGTCGGCCTTTCGAAAGGCACAGTCAGCGAGGGTGACAGTGCTGGCATGCACCTGAACCAGCACCTCATCGTCCCCTGGAACGGGAGTCGGACGTTCCTGAATAGTGATGACCTCCGGGCCACCATAGCGCCTTTGCGCGGCAACTTTCATTTGGTTTCACTCCATGCTGTGGGCGTGCACGGTCGATGACCGCAAAGTGCCCAAACGTCCTGATCGGTTCGATTATTGATTTGCAGTCAGGCCTGATCCGGCCCGGGCGGCACCCACTGGAACACTTCCACCAGGGGCACGCCGAAGGCATGAGCGATGCGGAAGGCCACTTCCAGCGAGGGCGAATAACGGCCCTGCTCGATGGCGACGATGGTCTGGCGCGTTACCCCAACCTGCTCTGCCAGAGCCGCCTGGGTCATCTCCCCGGCGTGAAAACGCAGGGTGCGAATATTGTTGGTGACGTTCGGTTGTCCCTTCCCCATGGCACTACATCGTCCGGTAGTAATAGAGCTCGGAAAGGGCATTGATGGTGCCACCCACAACCGGGGCCACGAACAGCGCATAGATCGCCAGATTGGCGTCAACGCCCAACGCCAGCGGGATCAGCGCCAGCGCCGCGAGGATCGAAGTTGCGATGCCGCTGTTGCGCAGGCTGCGCGCAGCAACCGCATGGTCGCGTTCGTCGGCCGGCTCGTCACGCAGCTCAGCGCCCTGCGCAATGGAGACCAGGATCGCGCCGATGATCGTCCCAAAAATGTTGAACCCGATCATCCCGCCGACCGCCCAGAGCAGTTTTGTGGCAACTTCGGCCGTCGTGCCGGTGGCGCCGCCATTAAGGGCGTCCCAACCCAGCCAACCGCCGATGGCCACTACACCGAGCAATTGCACGCCGGCCATCATCTCTTTGAACGTCATTTCGGTGCACTCCCGTTTGCCTCAACGGAACAAGTATGCCAAAGCCGACATCATGTCAATTAATTCATACACGATGTCGTAAAGTCCATTCACCGTCGGATTTCTGGGGCTGACCTGGAGGATGAAACCATGCTCGAAAAAGCAACGGCCGGGAAAGGTCCCGGCCGCTTGTCTTGATCAGGTGCCGCTGACGCGGGCGATGCGCTCGGGTGGCGTTCGGCGCTCTGCGAATTCCTTCGGGTCGAAGGTGCGGTCGCCCTTGTCGTCGCGGATGCGGGTGGGCAGGCCGATCTTGCCGAGCAGGTCGATGAACGGCACGGGCGGCAGTTCCTCGACATTGACCATGCGATGGCAATCCCACTCGCCCCTGGCAATCAGCATGGCCGCTGCAATGGCGGGCACGCCAGCCGTGTAGGAAATCGCCTGGCTGTTGGTTTCAGCAAAGGCCTCTTCGTGGTCCGCCACATTGTAGACCAGCAGTTCGGTCTCGACACCGTCACGCACGCCCTTGACCAAATCACCGATGAAAGTCTTGCCGGCATAATCCGGCGCCAGCGACATCGGGTCGGGCAGGACGGCCTTCACGACCTTGAGGGGCACGACTTCAAGGCCCTCGGCAGTCACGACTGGCTTTTCAGAGAGCAGGCCAAGCGTGTTGAGCACCGTAAAGACATTGATGTAGTGCTCGCCAAAGCCCATCCAGAAACGAATGTTGGGCACATCCAGATTGGCCGAGAGCGAATGCACTTCGTCATGGCCGGTGAGATAGGTGGTGTGCGACCCCACGACCGGCAGGTCGTCGGTGCGCTTGACCTCGAACATCTTGTTGGCGGTCCACTGGCGCTCCTGCCAACTCCACACGGTGCCAGTAAATTCGCGGAAGTTGATCTCAGGATCGAAATTGGTGGCGAAGTAGCGGCCATGGCTGCCGGCATTGACATCGATGATGTCGATGCTCTCGATGCGGTCGAAATAGGCATTGGCGGCCAGCGCCGCATAGGCATTGACCACGCCCGGATCAAACCCGGCGCCGAGAATGGCCGTGACGCCCTTGCGCTCGCATTCCTCGCGCTGCTTCCACTCGTAATTGCCATACCAGGGCGGCGTCTCGCATACCTTGGTGGGGTCCTCGTGGATGGCCGTGTCGATATAGGCAACGCCCGTGTCGATACAGGCGCGCAGGACGCTCATATTGAGGAAAGACGACCCCGCATTGAGGACGATCTGACTCTTGGTCCGACGGATCAAGGCCTTTGTCGCCTCGACATCCATGGCGTCGAGCTGGTGGGCGGCCAGAATACCCGGGCGCTTGAGCGCCTTTTTATCCAGTATGCCGGCGACCAGCGCCTCGCATTTGGACATGGTGCGGGAGGCAATGTGAATGTCTCCAAGCACATCATTGTGCATTGCTGCCTTATAGGCAGCGACCTGCGCGACACCTCCGGCGCCGATAATCAAAACGTTCTTCTTCAATTGGCACGAAACACCTTTGTAACGGGTGGCTGGGACAGCCATGTTTATGACAGGCTGGCGACATAGTCGGCATAATCGAAACTTTGCACAAGTTCGACGTCGCCGTTTTTCCTGCGAATGGCTATAGCGGGCATCGCCACGCCATTGAACCAGTTTTTCTTCACCATGGTATATCCCGCTGCATTGAGCAGCGAGATCCGGTCGCCAACAGACAGTGGCGCGGGGAAATCGAAGTCCCCGAAGATGTCACCGGCAAGGCAGGATTTGCCGGCGATCTGGTAGTGGTGGGGGCCGGTATTGGGCGCCACCGAGCCGCTTTCGCGATAGACGAGGAGGTCCAGCATATGGGCCTCGACGGCACTATCGACAATGGCCACGGCCTTGCCGTTTTCGATCACGTCCAGCACCGAGACCTCAAGCGTGGTCGTATCGGTGACCACGGTATCACCGGGTTCGAGATAGACCTGCACATCGAACTTTTCGGCAAAGGCCCGGAGCCGCGCAGCAAGACCGTCGATGTCGTAGCCAGGCTTGGTAAAATGGATGCCGCCGCCCAGGCTCACCCATTCAAGCCGCATCAGCAGGTCGCCGATGCGGGTCTCAATAGTGTCGAGCAACTCGGAAAACGCGACGACCGAGTCGTTTTCGCAATTGCAATGCAGCATGAAGCCAGAGACGCGATCCATCACGGCTTCGACCCGCGCCCGCTCGCTTTCACCGAGCCGGCTGAACTGTCGTGCGGGATCGGCGAGGTCGAAGTGGGAATGGCTGACGCCCGGATTGACGCGCAGACCAATCGGCAGGTGCGCCGCCTTGTCCTCGAAACGCTCAAGCTGACTGACCGAGTTGAAGATGATCTTGTCGGCATTGGCCACGGCTTCATCGATCTCGCCGTCCGACCAGGCCACCGAATAGGCATGGGTTTCGCCGCCGAATTTCTCGCGCCCGAGTTTCAGTTCATTGAGCGAGGACGATGTGGTGCCGTCCATATGGGGCGCAATCTGGGGGAAGGTCGACCAGGTGGCAAAGCACTTGAGCGCCAGCAGGCACTTGGCGCCCGAGGCTGCGCGGAGCTGGTCCACCCGCTCCAGATTGCGCGCCAGGGCATTCTCGTCGATCAGATAATAGGGAGTAGCCAGGGGCATCGCGCGGACTTCGTCTCCATAAGCGTGTGCCCGCCGGAATGCGGCGGAGGAAAGCTGGACGGTTTAGCGATCCCCTCCGTCATGATCAAGTACCGCAAACGACGCGGCCCCCGAAGCTAGGCTTCAGGGGCACAATCCCGCCGGACATACGGCGGGATCAGCGGTCAATCGTCGTCGGTGGTATCGAGCAGCGACTTGGCCACGCCCCCGCACAGGGCCTCGCTGGTGTATTTGCAGGCCGTCTGGGCGGCAAAGGCCGGTGCAGCAATGCCGGCGACCAGGGTCAGGGCGATGAGTGCGGCAATGATCTTTTTCATGAAAGGCTCCGTGTTGAAGTGAACGAACGGGAGCTTGCCACTGCGCACATTGCGTCAGCATTGCCGGCAGATGTCACTTGCTTGCCGCAGCATTAAACGTTTGTCATCAAACGGAAAGTCACCGAAATATCAACGCCAGTTGACCTGTAAGCCGGGTTCTGTAGGGCCGCGTTGCCGCGACGTGGTGACCATTCATCTGAGACGGCTGTTGCCAGCGCGCTCTTGCAACCAACCCGGATGATCTGGCCTCGAAACAGGCTGGGCCGAAGCCCGCGTCATCCCTATTTGGTCTTGCTCCCGGTGGGGTTTACCGTGCGGCTTCTGTCGCCAGACGCCCGGTGCGCTCTTACCGCACCCTTTCACCCTTACCCCGTCGAGACGGGGCGGTTTACTTTCTGTGGCACTTTCCCTGGGGTCGCCCCCGGCGGCTGTTAGCCGCCACCGTGTTTCGATGGAGCCCGGACTTTCCTCCAGCGGACAGTTACCCATCCGCCAGCGGTCACCCGGTCAACTGGCGCGGCCTATGTGCGCGAGCCTGGGTCCGCCGTCAAGTGAGCAGCGGCTGCACCTTGGGCTTGGTAATGGCCTGATAGGCGATATTGATGGCCGACATGCGCGCCGTAGCCACGTCAATCAAGTCCTCCGGCACGCCCTTGGCGATCAGCCGGTCGGGATGATGCTCGGACACCAGCAGCCGATAAACCCGCCGCACTTCCTCGGGCGGCGCATCATGGCTGAGGCCAAGTACCGTATAGGGATCGACACCGTCTTCGAGCATCACGTGCTGGGCCGCGATCTGTTCGAACCGCGCATCGTCGAACCCGAAGATCGCGCTGACGTCGCGTAGATAATCGAGCTCGGCCTCGTGCACGAGACCATCGGCAGTGGCGATAAAGAACAGGCTATCGAGCACATGTTCCAGCGTATCAGGCGTGTCCGAGAAAAACCGCGCCACCTTGCGGGCATAGGCGTCGTAGCCGGAGACATCCTGCTTGGCGAGGTTGAAGAGCCGTTCGACCTGCGGCTCGCTGCCCTTGGCGATTTCGACCGTGGCGTTGAAGGCCCGCACTTCCGAAGCCGTCACCGCGCCATCGGCCACCGCCATCTTGGCCGAAAGGGCAATCAGCGCCAGCGTGAAGGCTGCATCGCGCCCGCCCGGCAGCCAGCTGTCGGGATCAAGAATATTGGCGACCTGACCAGCAACGCCAGTGCGCTGCGAAAACGATCCGAGAAACTGGGCCAGTTTCTGCCAAACGTCGCGATTGTCTTCGGCCTTGCGGACGCAACACAGCATTTTGCGCTCTTCATCTACCCATCGGGCCACAAGGACTACCCTCTTCGGCGGCCAGGGTCCATGACCAGATCAGCATGGTCGCCCTGCTGGTCACTCAAACGAATAATAGCGGTCCTCATAGGCTCTGGGAAAGCGCTGTGACCGATTGCTCCGGTTGGGGCCCTCGTCGAGGAAGAAGCCGTCGCCATCGTAGTCGGGTGAGACCGGCTGGCTTTCATCCTGGCGGCTGGCGAGAAATTCCGAGAGCGGCCCACTTTCCCAATCCTCGAGATCGACGGCGGTGATTACCGGCCCTTGCGTGTCGATGACAAGAGGCGGACGAGCGACAGCTTGCACCTGAGGACGCGAGGCAGGGCGCTCCGATACCGGGGTCGGGAATGTGACAATACGGGTCCGCGGCAGTGCTGCCACGACCTGCGGCTCCGGGGTGATCACGGTCTCGGCGGGCTGCACCGGCTTGGCCACGCTGGCCGGCTCAACCGGCGCTGCGGTTCCGCCACCCGTTATATAGCTGGGCAGCGAGCGACCGGACTGAAGGAAACTATCGACCGCGTCAGCGCCCGGCACGCGCGGCGTCGCGGTCGCGGTTTGCACCGGATCAGGATCAGGCGTGGGGGCCGACGCCGGTTGCGGCGTGGGCTGTGCTGGCGTGACGGCCGGCTCTACCGCGGGCGTGTCGGCCACGATAACCGGCTTTGGCCTTTGCGCCGCGGGGGTCGGCAGGCTTGGCGCGACCGTCTCCTCGATGTCCACCACGGCCACATGGGGGGCTGCTGGCGGCGCGAACTGGCGCAATGCGGCATCGGCAGCCGGAATGGCAATGACTACAAAGGCACCGGCCCAGGCAAGGCCATTGGCGATACGGCGATCAATCGGCATAGACTCAGACTTCCAACATGTTCCGCCCGAGGCCGGGACATCGCCCCTTTTCATGGCCACAATATGAAGGGCGGTTCCGCCAATCCTGGACCAGCCAGCCTGAACGCCACCTGAACGGACGCTGTCCTAGGGTCGACGCCCCAAAAGCCGCGCCAGCGCCAACACCAGATTGGAGCGGTTGAGCGTATAGAAATGGAACTCGGTGACGCCCTCGTCGAGCAATTCGGTGACCTGCTCGGCCGCCACGGCAGCGGCAACCAGCGCGTGGGTCTCGGGATCGTCCTCCAGCCCCTCGAAGCGCTCCGCCAGCCAGGCAGGTATCGAGGCACCACAGCGCGACGCAAAGCCCGAAATCTGCTTGAAGGAGTGGATCGGCTGTATACCCGGCACGATGGTCGCGGTAACGCCGGCTTTCTGCGCTCGCTCGACATAGCGCAAATAGTCGGCGTTCGAGAAAAACATCTGGGTAATGGCGCGGTTGGCACCGGCATCGATCTTGCGCTTGAGATTGTCGATATCGGCGTCCCAATCCGCACTTTGCGGGTGCTTTTCTGGATAGGCAGCGACCGAAATATCGAAATCCCCCTGTCTGCGGATGCCAGCGACTAGGTCGGCCGCGTTCTGATATCCCTCTGGGTGCGGAGTGAACGGCTGGCCCACCCCTTCCGGCGGGTCACCGCGCAATGCCACGATGCTGTTGACGCCAGCCTGCTTGTAGCCGCGCACCACTTCATCAACCTCGTCGCGGGTCGCACCTACGCAGGTCAGGTGCGCCGCTGCAGCGACGCCGGTATCCGAGGTGATGCGGCTGACCATGCGCAGGGTCCGCTCGCGCGTCGAGCCACCAGCACCATAGGTGACCGAGACAAAACGCGGGCTCAGGGGCGCCAGCTTGGAGATGCTGTCCCAGAAGCGCTCTTCCATCGCGTCGGTCTTGGGCGGAAAGAATTCGAAGGACAGCTGCAATTCGGGACGCTGGTGGGCGGTCTTGCGGCTGGCGCGCAGATTGTCGTCAAGCATTACTCTGTTCCGTCGTGTTGCGGTCACCCAGGTGCCAGAGGCACACCGTCAGGCCGCGATCTTTGGTGTCGCTGGGAAATTCGCGCATCGAGAGCACTTCAAGCCCCGCAATGGCCGCCCAGCCGTTCATCTGTTCCTGCGACAGTCCCAGACGCCGATGGGCGTGTTCACTGCGCAGGAATTCGAGGTCATGCGGGGCAAAATCCACGATGAGGATTTCCCCGCCCGATTTGAGCAGGCGCCGGGCCTGCGCCAGCATTCGGCCCGGATCGTCGAAATAGTGCAGCACCTGGTGGATGACCACGACATCGGCTGGACCAATGGCCGGGTCGAGCGCCGCGATATCGCCCAGCCGCACCTGGGCGTGTGATACTTTCGATGCGGCAAGGCGCGAGCGCGCTACCGCCAGCATTTCCCGGCTGGCATCGATGCCAACGCCGCGCATATAGGCCGGGGCCAGCACTTCGAGCATGCGTCCGGTGCCCGTGCCCAGATCGACCAGAAGATCAACGCTGCGCCCGCCCAATTCAGCCAGCACCGCCGCCTCGACAGCCGCCTCGGGCACATGCAGGGTCTTGAGCAAGTCCCAGCTTTTGGCGACTTTGGCAAAATAGGCGGCGGCCAGCGCCTGCTGTTCAGCGCGGGCCTCGGTCTGTCGCATCCGGTCGCGCTGGCGCTCAGGATCGTTGGGATCAATGCGCGCGGTCAGCCAACGCGCCAGATTGGCCCCCTGCCCGTCCGGCGCCAGCCGGTAATAGGCCCAGGCCCCTTCGGCGTGGCGCTGCACCAGGCCCGCATCGGCCAAAAGCTTCAAATGTCGCGAAACGCGCGGCTGGCTCTGATCAAGGATTTCGGTGAGGTCCTTGACCGAATGATCGCCGTCGGCCAGAAGCGCGAGCAGACGCAGGCGGGTGTCCTCACCCGCTGCCTTCAGCACCCCGACCAATTCACTCAATCCGCTCATCGCGCCCTCAGATATAAAGATATCTTTATATCTAATTTGAGGACGGGGTCCAGCCTATTTTCAGGCATACTTTCGCGCCGCCCGGCCCTGGGGCCTACGGTGACACGGTGAAAAGCGGCTTTCGCCCCGAAGGTTTTAGTAAAGAAGAGGCGAAAGCCGCTTCCCACGATCGGGATTTGTGACGCATGCATCGAGCGGCCCCCTTGCAGGTTGTTGCCCCGGATCACGGAATGGATACGCCCGACGGTAATCTGCCGGTGGGGCCTCGCGATGGCGCTTGGTCCCGATCTCAAGCCGTGCCGCCGACAACTGGCCGGTGGTCAGCATACACGCCCCCGCCCCGGCGACCCGGTGCGGCCCGTCTCCCCACCCGATGCTTCGTCGGCATCGCGTGTTGCCGGTGGGGATGAGCGGAGTATGGGGGATGGTTGAGGGGCGGGGATAAGTCTCACAAGCCCTGCTCGTCCTCGAAGGCTCAGAGATAAGCGCTCACCATCACCGAACGGAGCGCGAAGTGTGGGCCAATAGGATCACCGGCAGGATGCCGATGGCGACGATGATCAGCGCGGCAAGCGCCGCATCCTCATAGGTTCCGCGGGCGGCCTCGCCATAGAGCAGCGTGGCCAGGCTCTCGAAATTGAGCGGGCGCAACAGCAGAGTCGCCGGCAATTCTTTCATGCAATCGACAAAGACCAGCAGCCCGGCAGCCGTGAGGGCCGGGCGCGACAACGGCAGGTGGACGCGCAAGAGCGTTCCGGTGGAAGACTGGCCCAGCGTGCGCGAGGCGTGATCAAAGGCCGGCGGGATGCGGCTCAGTCCCGCATCAATCCCACCGGCCGAAATTGCAAGGAACCGTGCCGCATAGGCATAGACGAGCGCCGCACCGGAGCCGAGCAGCAGCAAGCCCCCGGGCAATCCGGTCAGGGATTGCCACTGGCTGCTCAAGGTGCGGTCGAAGGCGGCAACAGGCACCAGAATGCCGATGGCCAGAACCGTTCCGGGCACAGCATAGCCCAGTGACGCGACCCGCATGGCGGTGGCCGACCAGCCCCCGGCGTGCAGGCGCGCGGCATAGGCAACAGCAAAGCCCAAGACCAGGATGACCAGCGTCGCCATGGCAGACATGCTGACGGTATTGACCGTGGCACGCACCAGGCTCGCGGAAAGCCCCGCAAACTCCAGGCGCTTGACGGCCGCAACAATCAGATAAAGCGCAGGACCGGCAAATCCGATCAGGATCGGCGCTGCACCCAGTGCCAGGGCGATCAAAGCTGGAAGTCCCTTGAGCGGTTGACGCGGCATCGACCGCGAGCTTTGCGCATTGGCGGCGAACCGCTGGTCCCGTCGCGCCCAACGCTCGAGCATGACCAGTGCCAACACCATGGCCAGCATGCCCATGGCGATCTGGCTGGCGCCGGCCAGGTCGGTCCGCACGATCCAGGTGGTGTAGACTGCCGCCGTCATGGTCCTGACGCCCAGAAACTGCGACGCGCCGACGTCGTTGAGCACTTCCATCAGGGCCAAAGAGACGCCCACGGCGATGGCCGGGCGCGCCATGGGCAGCGCCACGCGCCAGAAAATGCCGGAGCGCGGCACGCCAAGCGTCCGAGCAGCCTCGACCACGTTTGCCGTCTGGGCCAGGAACATCGCCCGGGCCGTCAAATAGACATAGGGGTAGAGGACGAACCCGAAAACCAGAATGGCGCCCCACATCGAGCGGATGTCGGGCAAGCGGAACTCGCGCGGACTCGAATAGCCCAGCACCCAGCGCACCACGCCCTGCACCGGACCAAGCGGGCTCAGAATATCGAGATAGGCATAGGCCATGATATAGGCCGGAACGGCGAGCGGGAGCAGCAGCGCCCATTCGAGAACACCCCTGCCCCGGAAATCATAAGCCGAAACAATCCAGGCGGCGCCGGTTCCCACCAGCATGGCGATGATTCCGCTGCCAACCAGCAGCACAAAGGTATTCCAGGCCGCCTGGGGCAGGACATGGGCCAGGACATGCCCCCAAAGCGAGCCGGTGTCGGCCAGCGCGATGAATGCAATTGCAGCTATCGGCAGCAGTGCGAAAGCCGCCGTGACACCTGCCACGACGGCCCAAAGACTGATCCTGATGTTCGGCCTGGCAGGCAGCCGGCCGGCGGTATGATCTGCCATGGAAAACTGCGGCGCCCTGAGGCGCCGCATCACGATCCTAGTTGCCGAAGGTGTCGAAATTGACCTCGTCCACCAGCTCACTGGCGCGCGCCCGGAACGGCAGCACATCGCTCAGCGACTGGGAATCCGGCTGCAGGTCACCGAAGGCGGCGATGATCGGGTGGACCGTCGCTGTCTCGGACACCGGGTATTCGAAATTGGCTTCGGCGTAGAGCTTCTGGGCGTCGTCCGAGACCAGATATTCCAGCAGTTGCACGGCCTCGTCGCGATTGGGCGCATGCGCTGCCACGGCTGCACCGCTGACATTGACCAGCGTGCCGCCGCCCTCGAACGTGGGCAGCAGGACCTTGACCGCATCCGACCAGGCCTTCTGTTCGTCGCCACCGGCGCCGCTGGCCATCAGGCCGAAATAGTAGGAATTGGCAACGGCGATGTCGCACACGCCGGCTGCAATATCGCGGGCGCCGTCACGGTCGCCACCGGCCGCAGCGCGCGCCTGGTTGGCCTTGATGCCTTCCAGCCAGGTCTTGGTGGCCTCTTCGCCGTAGCGCGCCATATAGGCCGCGAACAGAGCGGTGTTGTACGGGTGCTGGCCCGAACGGATGCAGAGCTTGCCGCGGAACTGCTCATCGTCCAGCTGCTCATAGGTGATGCTGTCGAGGTCCAGCTCCTTGGCGGCATAGACCACGCGCGCCCGACCGGACAGGGCGAACCAGCGACCATCCGCATCCCGCAGCGAGGCCGGCACAGTCGATTCCAGCACGTCGGAATCCACGGCCTGGGTTACACCGGCATCCACCAGATCGATCAGCGCGCCAAAATCGACGGCCATCAGCAGATCGGCCGGCGAGCTGTCGCCTTCGGCCTGAACGCGCTCGATCAGGCCGCTTTCGAGAAATACTGTGTTGACGGCAATGCCGGTCTCGGCCGTGAACGCGTCGAGCAGCGGCTGGATGAGACCAGGCTCGCGCGTCGTGTAGATGTTGACCTCCTGCGCAATGGCCGGCATCGCCGCACCCAGAGCCACCAGGCTCGTGACGCAAATGGTTCGGAAAACGTGTCGCATGCTGATTCCCTTATTAACTGACTTCGAATGCGCGGGAGGCCCTGACGCGGCGCTCATGGGGCGCAAAAGTCATAGTAGAGGCGCGATGTCAAGTTATACCGAACAAGCTTAGAATGACTCTAAGCTACTGATTATGCTAAACAATCAATCCTGCGCATCGTCGTCAGGAAAAACCATGACCTGACGGGCGTTTACTTGCAGAAAGACCTCGTCGCCGGGGCGAACGTCATGACGGGCAGTGCCGCGCATGATCAGCGGGGCGGTCAGCCCTTCCACGGCCAGCGACAGCTCCTCCAGCTCACCCAAAACGGATCGCTCGATGACCCGCGCGCTGATTCCGGTGGCGGCCAGCGATATCGCCTGTGGGCGCAACAGCACTTTTGGCACACCCTCCTTGAGGGCCGGCGCCGGAAAGCGTCCCAGCGGCGTCTGCAGGCCTTCGGCGGACGATGTCGCGGGAATGGTGTTAATGCGCGAAAAAAACGAGGCGGCATAGGCCGTCCACGGCGCGTCATACATGCGCTCGCCGCTACCGGCCTCGACCAGCCGGCCCTTCTTCATCAGGGCAACCATGTCCCCGATTGCCAGAGCCTCTTCGGGATCATGGGTGACGACCACGGCGGTCATGCCCAGGTCACGCACAATCGACATGGTTTCCAGCCGCACCTTGTCGCGCAGGCCACGGTCCAGATTGGAAAAAGGCTCGTCCATCAACAAAAGCCGCGGGCGTGGCGCCAGGGCGCGGGCCAGGGCCACGCGCTGTTGCTCACCACCGGATAGCATATGCGGATACCGGTCTGCCAACGCGCCAATGCCGATGCGCTCGATGATATCGGCAACGCGCAGGTCGCGTTCAGACCGGGCGAGGCCGGACAGACCAAAGCCGATATTGGCGCGCACGCTGAGATGGGGAAACAGGGCATAGTCCTGGAACATGAAGCCGACATGGCGATGCTCGGGCTGCACAAAGACACCGTGACCGGATACGGGGACCCCGTCGATCAATATGCTGCCGTGATCCAGCGTCTCAATGCCGGCAATGGACCTGAGGAGCGTGGACTTGCCGCACCCCGAATGTCCGACCAGGCACACGGTCAGCCCCTCGCCCACTTCCAGGGACACATCCTGCAAGGCAGCGACATCGCCGAAGTGACGGGTGACACCGTCCAGCACAAGCATGGATTTGGCAGAGTTCATGCCTGCTAGTGGCGGTGACAGCCGTATATTGTCAAGATGGAGCAGCCAACAGTCTCAGGCAGTCTGACGATCTTCGCCCATGGCGCGCTTGCGGAAGGAGTGGGCACGCCAGAGTTCGAAGATGTTCTTGGCGTCGTCCATGTCCAGCGCCTCAAAGCGCGAGAGGACCATTTTCTTTTCGGCATCGCTGGGCAGGTCGCGCCAGGGCAAGGTAGCGGCGATGGCCTCGAACAGGTCCGGCGTCATGCCCGAAGCGCGCAGCGCCACGATGACGGCGACATAGTCCTGGCCGGCCAGCCACTTGACCACGATTTCCGGGCCAACCTGGAGCATGACCGCAATGGCGGCCGCGGCATGGTGGCCATAGCCGAAGCGGGCGAAACGAGCCAGCGCCCGGTCATTGAGCTGCTTGCGATCGGCCAGACCCTTGACCTGGTTATAGGCAACCTTCCACTCCTGCGCGTTGAAGCCGGCGCGGTTGCGGATGCGATTGTAAACGACAGTATTGATCTTGCCGGCGGCAATCGGATCAACGTGGCGATCCATATTGCCGAGCGTTTCCAGCACCTTGCCAGCGACAGTATCGATCTCGCCGCGGAGCGATTTCCAGTCGATGTCTGTACGGCCACGCAGGTCGGCGGCAATTTCGGCGTCCTGGGTGGCGCGATGCACGAGCTTCTCGAGCGTGGCGCGGTCGAACTCGGCCTTGGGATTGCGCACCAGGCGCACGACAGACGCGGTCTGGCCATGCTCGACCAGCGCTTCACCGACCCGCTCGGTCAGCGTGGCGCGGCTGGCAATGGCGACGCGGTGATCTTCACTCTGGCGGGTGATGATATCGATGAGATCGTCATCGCTCAGCACATTGGAGAACTCGAGCAGCGGGCGCGCCACCTCGATGGTGTCGTTGGCAAGCTTGACCAGAACGGTGCCCGGCGCGCGTTCCAGCGGGGCGAGCAGCTTGGCGACATGCACCCGCGCCTCGACCTCGACCAGCTCGGCCAGCTGGCACAGCACCTCATCATACTGGGCGACCTGATCGTCGTCGCAGCGATCCGACACATAGCTGAAAAGCTGCGCCGTGGTGCGGAACAGTTGCTCACGCTCAAACTGGTTGTCCTCACCATTGAGAACGCGGAAATTCGCGAATGCCCGGTGGCCTTCTTCGAACTCGGTCATGGGTCGATTCTCCCGGCTTCTGCCGCACTGTGTCGGGACAGAGTGACCTCCACATGCTTGTGGGGCCTGAAGCGGGGGGACGCAATTTGATTCAAATTGTATCTTTGACGCCTGATAGGCGGCTGCGCAGGCGGTATTGACCCGGAGTTTCACCTGTCCAGCGCTGAAAAGCTCGGGACAAGGCAGCCGGTTCGGAAAAGCCAAGCAGATAGGCGATCTCCGCAAGGGAGCTGCGTCCGCCAGCCAGATATTGTAACGCCAGATCGTGTCGCACCCCATCGAGCACGCGCGCAAAGCTCGTACCCTCGTCCCGCAGCCGCCGGAACAGCGTTGACCGGCTGAAACCCAGGCTCCGCGCCAAGGGGTCAGCACCGGGCTCCCCCTGGTGAAGGCTCGCCCGGATGGCCGCATCGAGAAGCGCCCTGATGCTGGCGACCGGCACGGCCTCACGCAGCAGGCTTTCCGCCTTTTCGCACAGCACCCCAAAGACATAGCGGCGCTCTCGCGCCACCGGCCAGTCGGCAATGTCGAGCGGAAGCTCCAGCGCATTGAAGACGGCGCCGAAATGCACAGGGCAGGCAAATATCTCAGCGTAGAGTTCCGCATGTCGCGGCGCCTCATGCGTGACATGCACGGAAAGGACGTGAGGCCGCGTGAGGAAGCGCCGCGGCCCGCAGGTGAGCTGCGCAAACGCCTCCTCGGTCATTTCGGGAAAACTGTCTGGATCGGGCCCCCGGTCAACGAGATAAAGTCGTTCCCCATGGTGCTCCATCGCGAAGCGCGGCGGCAGCGACGGATCAGCAGCCAGCGCCAGGCGGCCATAGCGTTGCATCTGCACAAAGGCCTCGCCCATGGTTGCCGAGGCTTCCATGATCAGACCAAGGATGGAGAGATCGGCCATGCCGACAGCCGCGCCAAAGCGCAACGACAGTCCCGTATCGCCCGTCGTCTTGTGTGCCAGCCCGACCAGCGCGGCATAGCGATCAAAGGGCAGGCGCGCGTCGGGATCGACCAGCACGCCGCCGGCAATGCCGGCCGTGGCTGCAAGCGCGCGGCCATCAACACCCTGACCATCAAGGAACGCGACAAACCCGCTCACAATTCCTGCGGCAATCGATGCCTGCTGCATGCTCCCCCCATGACACCCAAGGTCAATTCAATTGACCCGCGCGGTCATTGTAACTGCCGGCAGCGTTGCGGATAAGTCGGCACACCCTGCTGCCACCCCATACGGAGCCTTCTCGCATGACCCAGCCGTCCGTCATCCGCCTCAACCTGCTGCGGACCTGTTATGCGCTGATGTTCGTGGGACTGGGTATCACCGTCTGGCCCCAGGTCCTTGTTGGCGCGGCCGACCAGCCGCTGATGACCGGCGCGGTCAACGCGCTGCTGGCCGGGCTCGGCCTCACCTGCGGGCTGGGCCTGATGACGCCGCTGCGCATGTTGCCGCTGCTGATCTTCGAGGTGGTCTGGAAACTGATCTGGAGCGTCTCGGTGGCCTTGCCGCTCTGGCAAAGCGGGCGCTTCACGCCAGCGGCGGGGGACATCCTGTTCGCCGTCGCCTTTGCGGTTCCCTTCGTGCTCATCATTCCCTGGGGCTACGCAATGCGCAGTTGCACACGCGTCGAACCCTGGCGCAGCGGCCAGACCATCGCCGCCGAATGAAAAGGCCCGGGCAAACGCCCGGGCCTTTAACTTTCGCTACGGCGATTTCAACGCAGGTCAAAACGATCCGCGTTCATCACCTTGTTCCAGGCGGCAACGAAGTCCCTCGTGAACTTGGGAGCCGAATCGACCTGGCCGTAGACTTCGGCAAAGGCGCGCAGCTGCGAATGCGAGCCGAAGATCAGGTCGACGCGGGTGCCGGTCCACTTGAGCGCACCGGTCTTGCGGTCGCGGCCTTCGTAGACGCCATCCTCGTCGGCCTTGGGCGCCCAGGCGGTGTCCATGGTCAAAAGATTGAGGAAGAAGTCGTTGCTCAACACCTCCGGCCGCGTAGTGAACACGCCATGCTCGTTGACACCGGCCTTGAGCACACGCAGGCCGCCAAGCAGCACGGTCAGCTCCGGGCCGGTGAGGCCGAGCAACTGAGCGCGGTCCACCATGGCTTCTTCGGGCTGCATGAAGGTGCGCGGACCAAGATAGTTGCGGAAGGCATCGGTCCGCGGCTCGAGCGCGGCGAACGAAGCGACGTCCGTCTGCTCGAGCGAAGCATCCATGCGCCCCGGAGTAAAGGGCACCGAAATCGCCTGGCCGCCCGCATGGGCAGCCTTTTCGATGCCCGCCGCACCGGCGAGCACGATCAAATCGGCCAGCGACACTTTCTTGCCGCCGGCGGCAGACGCATTGAACTCGGCCTGGATGGTTTCGAGCTTGGCCAGCACCTTGGCGAGCTGGGCCGGCCGGTTGACGTCCCAATCCTTCTGCGGGGCGAAGCGAATGCGCGCGCCATTGGCGCCGCCGCGCTTGTCCGACTTGCGGAAGGTCGAGGCCGAAGCCCAGGCGGTGGAAACCAGCTCGGATACACCGAGGCCCGAAGCCAGCACCTTGGCCTTGAGGGCCGCGATGTCGGCGTCATCGACCAGCGGGTGGTCGACAGGCGGGATGACATCCTGCCAGATCAGGTCTTCCGCCGGCACTTCCTTGCCGAGATAGCGCGCCTTTGGCCCCATGTCGCGGTGGGTCAGCTTGAACCAGGCGCGGGCAAAGGCGTCGGCAAACTGATCGGGGTTTTCGAGGAAGCGGCGCGAGATCTTTTCGTAGATCGGGTCAAAGCGCAGCGACAGATCGGTGGTCAGCATGGTCGGACGATGCTTGCGGCCGGGCACGAAGGCATCGGGAATGACGGCGTCATCGGTCTTGGCGACCCACTGCTTGGCGCCCGCAGGGCTCTGCGTCAGCTCCCACTCATAGCCGAACAGGTTCTCGAAGAAGAAGTTGGACCATTGCACCGGGGTCTGCGTCCAGGTCACTTCGGGGCCACCCGTAATGGCGTCGGCGCCGATGCCGGTGCCGTGCGTGGACTTCCAGCCCAGGCCCTGGTCCTCGAGCGCCGCGCCTTCGGGATCGGCCCCGACCAGCGACGGGTCGCCCGCGCCATGGGTCTTGCCGAAGGTGTGACCGCCGGCAATCAGCGCCACGGTTTCTTCGTCGTTCATGGCCATGCGGGCGAATGTCTCGCGAATATCACGCGCCGCCAGCAGCGGGTCCGGGTTGCCGTTCGGGCCCTCGGGATTGACGTAGATGAGACCCATCTGCACGGCTGCAAGCGGCTCTTCCAGCTGGCGTTCGCCGCTGTAGCGGCTGTCACCCAGCCATGTGCCTTCGGGACCCCAGTACAACTCCTCGGGCTCCCACACATCGGCGCGGCCACCGGCAAAGCCAAAGGTCTTGAAGCCCATGGATTCGAGCGCGACATTGCCGGTCAGGATCATCAGGTCGGCCCAGGAAATCGCATTGCCGTACTTCTGCTTGATCGGCCAGAGCAGGCGACGCGCCTTGTCGAGATTGGCATTGTCCGGCCAGGAATTGAGCGGCGCAAACCGCTGCTGGCCCATGCCGGCGCCGCCACGCCCGTCGGTGATGCGATAAGTCCCGGCGCTGTGCCAGGCCATGCGGATGAAGAGCCCACCATAATGCCCGAAATCGGCTGGCCACCAATCCTGGCTGTCGGTCATCAACGCGGTGAGGTCGGCCTTGACGGCGTCGAGATCAAGCGCCTTGAAGGCCTCGGCATAATCAAAGTCCGCACCCATCGGATCGGACAGGGCAGAATTGGTGTGCAGCACCTGCACATCCAGCGCCTCGGGCCACCAGTCACGGTTTTTGGGAGCAGACTTGCCGCCATGCGGGAACGGGCACTTGCCGGCATCGGCTTGGGGATTGGGATCGGTCATGGCGGGTGCCTCCTGAATAGGTGTTGACGCCTTATAGACATCTGGCCTTCATTAGACCAATCGATTAATCTTCCTCTCACGATAGGAAGAAGTTATCATGACGATCTCGCTCAAGCAGATGCGCTACGCCATCGCGGTGGCCACAAATGGCCATTTCGGTCGCGCGGCAGAAGCCTGTGCGGTGTCACAGCCGGCCCTGTCCCAGCAGATCCTGACGCTCGAGGCATCCTGCGGCACGCCGCTGTTCGATCGGCTGAAGACCGGCGTTCGGCTGACCCCCTTCGGGCGCGACTTCATGGTGCTGGCGCGCGAAGCCATCAAGGCCGCCGAAACGCTCGATGATTTTGCCCTCGGGCGCACCGGGCGGCTCGACCGACCGCTACGCTTCGGACTGATCCCGACAGTCGCCCCCTACCTTTTGCCCCGTATCTATCCCGCGCTGACGCAAAATCTGCCAGACATCAGCTTTTCGGTGAGCGAAAGCCGCACCGAAACCATGCTGGGCGCGCTCTACGATGGGCGGCTCGACCTTGCGCTGATCGCCACCGATCCGCCCGCCAATGGACCCCGGCTGGTCGTGAGCCCATTGTTCGACGATCCTTTCGTGCTGGCCACGCCGCGCGATGATGATGCCGATGATCCGGTGTCCCTGGCCGAACTGCCGCCCGAGCGCATCCTGTTGCTCGATGAAGGCCATTGCTTTCGCGACCAGGCCATTTCGGCGTGCCGGCTCAGTGGCGACCGCGAGCCCCACGCCTTTGCCGCCACCTCGCTGGCCACGATTGTGGAATTCGTCGCCAATGGTCAGGGCGTTACGCTGCTGCCACGCATCGCCCTGCGCAAGGAAGCCAGCGACCCACGCATTGCCATCCACGCGCTGGACGAGCCGACCGCCGGCCGGCAACTCCGATTGGTGTGGCGCGAGGCGACACCCTATGCGGCGATCTTCGAGCGCATTGCCGAAGTTATCCGTACCGCAAGCGCAGAGGCCTGAGCCGTCCCCAGCTAGACTGCGGGGCGGCGGCGCTGACGGAAACTGTCCCATGAAAACACAATCAGCGAGACCCAGATCAGCGCGAAGCTGAGGAGGCGCATGCCGTTGAGCTCTTCGCCGAAGAGGGTGATGGCCAGGAGGAACTGGATCGAGGGCGCCAGATATTGGAACATGCCGATGGTGGTCAGGCGCAGCCTGCGGATGCCATAGGCGAACAGCAGCAATGGAATGGCAGTCGCTGGGCCGGTAAGCATCAGCAGCACCATCTGGCCAGGATCGGCGTGGACGCCAATACCTCGCGTCGCAATGTCGAATGCCACAAAGGCCAGCGCGAAAGGCGCAACGACAACGGTTTCGGCAAAGAGCCCAGTCGCCGGTCCGGCATGTGCCGTCTTGCGGATGAAGCCGTAAAATCCGAAGGAAAACGCCAGGCCCAGGGCGATGACTGGCACACGACCGAGTCCACCGGCCTGAATGAGTATGGCCACGGACGCGATAGCGATGGCAATGGTTTGCCACCGGTTCTGCCGCTCGCCCAGGAGCAGCATGCCAATGGCCACATTGACCAGCGGATTGATGAAATAACCAAAGCTGGCCTCGAGCACCTGCCCGGTTTCGACCGCCCAGACATAGAGCAGCCAATTGGCCACCAGCAGCACGGCGGAAAGCGCGATTATGCGCATGCGCTTGAAGTCGGCAAGCACCGCGCGGACCTCGGAGAAGCCGCCGGCAAAAGCAATGAACACCGCCAGCAACAACAGCGACCAGATGGTTCGCTCGGCCACGATGAGCACGGAGCCCGCCTGCTCGATCAGGCGGAACAGGATGGGCAGGAACCCCCACAGCAGGTAAGCTGCCAGCGCGGCAATCACGCCGTTGCGCGTTTCATTGGCATCGACAGCCGGTATCGGCGCGACGGGTGCCGCTATCTCGGGCGACTGTTCAGGAAGGGTCATGGGTAAACTCCACGCCGCGTCGGGCGCCGTGCCGGTCTAACAGCGCCCCCGACCCTGGGCCAATCAGACTTTGTGATCGTTAACCCTTGTAATGGTGATGGCCCCGATCCAACCTTTAACCCAGTCGGACGTTGCCATTTGAAGCGCCGATGATTTTGTCGCGCTTCAGGCAAGTCTCAATGCGAGGAGCAGCAAATGAAAAAGACCGTTACCTGGATCCTGATCGCCGATGGCACTCAGGCCCGTGTGCTGGAGCACACCGGTCCTGGCAAAGGCCTCGTCACCATCAAGGGCCTGGACTGGTCCATTCCCCCGCTCCAGACCCATGACATCAATAGCGACCGGCCCGGTCGCAGCCATTCATCAGTCGGCTCCGGGCGCAGCGCCATGGAGCCCAAGACCGACGCGGCACAGCACCGCGAGGCCGAATTCGTGCGCTCGGTGGCCGATGTCCTGGATGGCAAGGCAAAGTCCGGTGCCTATGACCGGCTGGTGATTGCCGCCGCCCCGATTGCCTTGGGCAATCTGCGCAAGGTCCTGTCCGACCATGTCAAGAAAACCGTGGTTGCCGAACTGGACAAGGACCTCACCAATGTCCCCACGCAGCAACTTGACCGCCATCTCGACGGCATCATCGCAGTCTGAACTTCTGAACGAAATAATACTAAAATAAATCAGCGCGTTGCGTCGATTATTGAACGTGCAATCGCAACGCGTTGAATCAATCTGGCAGTCACCAGAATCAATCTGTGAGGGTATTGAATCAGAGTGCTAACGAGGCGGCGCGGCATATTCTGTTGCGCCGCTACGCCTCTGAATCCTCGTCGCTTTCATCGCCGTCAAAGGCGTCGAGGAACTGCAGCAGCAGGGAATTGACGAGTTCTGGCTTCTCGATGCTCGGAATATGCGCGGCGCCCTCGATCACCACCCCAAAGGCATTGGGCATGGTCTCGGACAGCGTCTCATGGCGCTCGACGATGGCGGTAAAATCCTCATCGCCGACGACCAGCAGCGTCGGCGCGGTGACTGTCTCGATCCGGCCCCAGGCGTCTGGGCCGTCTTCTTCCTGCGTCAGTCGCGGCTTGGACAGCGCGGCAGCATTCATGTCCAGAAACAGGGTCCGGGCAGCACCACCAACTCGACCGCTCTGGGTGCGCGGGCCATCGAGCCATTCATGCGCCTGCACCTTGTTGAGCAGGTCGATGTCGCCGCGTTCCCAGGCATCCTCTTCGGCGATTTCAATGGCACGTTCTTCCGCCGTGGCCGTCCAGGGTGCACCGGTGACGGAGGTGCCCATCAACACCAGACCAATTACCCGGCCCGGATGCGCCAGGGCAAAATCGACTGCCAGCCCGCCGCCCATCGAACAGCCCACCAGCACCACCGCGTGAATGTCGAGCGCATCGAGCACGGCTTCCAGATCATCAAGGTGGCTGAAGGCTTCGTCGGGGCTCGTGGCCTCGCCATAGCCGCGCCGATCATAGGCAATTGCATGCCAGCCGGCGTCGTCAACCGCCTGCATCTGGTCGAGCCACATGCGCTTGTCGCAAACCCCGGCATGAAGAAACACGACCGGAAGGCCTTCGCCCTGCTCGAGCCCTGTCAGCGTGGCACCGCCAACATCAATGGCAAAGGGCTCGGCCTGCATGTTGGCTATTGCTCCTGCGCGGCGCAGAAAGTGATCTCGTCTTTTTCACCGAACCAGCAGCCGGCATTATCCGCGACCGGCACGAAGCGGCCCAGCTCATCGGGATAGCGCCCCGGCTGCGGGTTGGCGGCGATCAGATAGCCCAGGCCTTCGCCATCGGCCTCATGCGCGAACACGAAGGTTTCCCCGCTGGGGAGCGCAAAGGTGATACCGCCACCGTCAACAGTCACGTCGCAGGCGAATTCGCCATAGCCCGTCATGGAACATTGCCCCGGCGCGGCGGCGGCCGGAGCGACGAGGGCAAGGCCAATCACAAGCGCCGCCCCCGGCACAAAATTCTTCATACAGTCCCCCAAAGAACCGATCCTGATCGGGGCGATGCCCCATTTGTTTGCAACCTATTGCAAAAAGGCCTGCAAACCCAATGCTTTTCACAGATCGATGGAGGTTTGGTAAAGGGGGAAAGCAGTTTAGCTGGCAGAACCCACAAGCGCATCGAGCGCAGTCGCGACATCGCGCTGCGTATAGGGTTTTACGATCACCGGATGATCCTGCCATTCGGGGGGAAGTCCATCGCGTCCATAGCCGGTGGCAAAGAGGATCGGCACCCCCCGGTCGGCCAGGATGCGGGCTGCCGGAAATACTGTCGTGCCACCGATATTGACGTCGAGAATAGCCGCGTCCGGGGGCTCGATGCTCGCCGCGAGACGCTCCGCATCTGCCAGCCACATGGCCTGGGCGGCAACAGTCCAGCCCAAATCACCGAGCATGTCTTCAAGATTGATCAGAACGAGCGTTTCATCCTCGACCACAAAGATGCGGCGCCGATCACTGTACAAACTGGTTCTCCTGAACCTGATAGGCAGAGAGCGGGATAACGAGACGTGCCGTCACCCCAGTATCTTCATAATGCAGATCAAGCGATCCGCCCATTTCCCCAGTTACCACGGTGCGCAGCAATCGCGAACCAAAGCCACGTTGCGCGGGCTCGCGGGCCGCCGGTCCGCCCTGTTCGACCCAATCGAGGATGAGGCTTTCATCATCCCCATCCTGCCAGTTAACGGCAAGGGTGCCGGTGGGCGTCGAGAGTGCGCCATGCTTGGCGGCATTGGTTGCCAACTCATGCAGCACCATGGCCAGCGCCACCGTAGCCTTGGCGTTGACGACCAGCGTGGGCCCGGCAAAGCGCACCTGTTCGGACTCAAAGGCGCTCAGCTCCTGACGAACAAGATGGCCGATTTCGGTGTCATTCCATTGCCGGTCGCTGAGCATGGTGTGGGCCTTGGAAAGGGCGATAATCCTAGCCTCAAAGGCCTGCCGGGCCGCCGAGATGTCCGTCGCATTGCGCAGCGTCTGGCTGGCAATGGACTGCACCGTCGCCAGCGTGTTTTTCACGCGGTGATTCAATTCGTCGATCAGCAGGCGCTGGCGCTGCGCCGCGCGCACGGATTCGGTGCGATCCATGCCTTGGACGAACACCCCGGTGATATCACCGGCGCCGTTGCGGATCGGATTGTAGGAGAAATCAAGGAAGGTCTCCTGTGCCGGCTTGCCGGGTTCATTCTCCAACATCACGCGCGCGCCCTCGGCAGCATGGACGATGCCCTCGCCATAGACCTGGTCGAGCACGCTCACGATGCCCTGCTCCACCATTTCGGGCAGCGCCTTGGCGATTGGCAGGCCAATAACGCTGCGCCCACCGATCAACCGCGCATATGAATCCGAGGAGAAAGTGAAGATGTGCTCGGGGCCCGAGAGCACCGCGAAAAAGGCCGGAGCCTGCTGAAACAGCCGACGGAAATCAGCACTTGCGCGCTCGGCTTCGCGGGTGCGCTCAATGAGGCTGGTTTCCGCCGACAACGAGGTGAAGGGCAGCGTTGCCGCCTCGCGCATACGCACCAGTTCGGTCACGTCCACAGTGTTTTGCAGCACAAATTCCACACCGCCATCATCACCGAACACCGGCACATGCACGGCGGTCCAATAGCGGTTCTGAAACGTGCCGTCTCCCTTCGGGATCGGATAGGGAAGGAAAGCCAGGGTGTCGGTTTCGCCGGTGGCTACAACGCGCTCAAGGGACAGCAGAAGGCGTCTTCCGCTCTCGCCCGGATTGGGGAACATGTCCATGATATATCGGCCACGCAACTCATCGAGTGTTCGACCCGTGGTCGCAACATAGGCGGCGTTGGCGCCCACAAATCGAAGATCCTTGTCGAGCACCATGAACGGACTGGGAAGCGCCGCGAAGATGTGCGCGTAGTCAACCTCAGCCATATGCTCAAACGCCCCGTTTTAGAAACGGGAACGCGATCCCGCCGAAGACCAGCAACGTCGCTTTTGCTGGAAAGTTCCATCAGGGCTCAATTTTGTTCATTGAGATGCCAACGGACGGTGCGCCGACAGCGCGTTGGCCGGAAGCGAAAAAGGCGCAGCTTGCGCCGCGCCCTTTTCTTTTCTTACCGCGTCAGCGGCTTGTAGGTCGCCCGCTTGGGATTGACCGCATCGGCGCCGAGGCGGCGCACCTTGTCGGCTTCATAGTCCTGGAAATTGCCTTCAAACCATTCGACATGGCTGTCGCCTTCAAAGGCCAGCATGTGCGTCGCGAGGCGATCGAGGAACATGCGATCGTGGCTGATGATCACGGCGCAACCGGCAAATTCCTCCAGCGCCTCTTCGAGCGCGGCAAGGGTTTCGGTGTCGAGATCGTTGGTCGGTTCGTCGAGCAGCAGGACGTTGGCGCCGCTCTTGAGCATCTTGGCCAGATGCACGCGATTGCGCTGCCCGCCGGACAGATTTCCAACCTTCTGCTGCTGGTCGCCACCCTTGAAGTTGAAGGCCGAGGTGTAGGCGCGGCTGTTCATTTCGCGCTTGCCGAGCAGCAGCACTTCGTCGCCTTCCGAGATTTCCTCCCAGACGGTCTTGTTCGGGTTGAGCGCATCGCGGCTCTGGTCGACATAGCCCAGGTGCACATTTTCGGCGACAGTGACCGAACCAGCATCCGGTTTTTCCTGGCCGGTGAGCATCTTGAAGAGCGTAGTCTTGCCCGCGCCATTGGGACCGATGATGCCGACAATGCCACCAGGCGGCAGCTTGAAGCTGAGATTGTCGATCAGCAGGCGGTCGCCAAAGGACTTGGAGAGACCTTCGACGTCGATGACATTGTGGCCCAGCCGTTCACCGGGCGGAATGATGATCTGGGCGGTCGAGGACTGGGTGCGCGCCTCGTTGATCTTGACCAGTTCATCATAGGCCTTGAGGCGGGCCTTGGACTTGGACTGGCGCGCCTGGGGCGACTGGCCCATCCATTCGCGCTCGCGCTCGAGCACCTTGGCACGGGCCGCGTCCTCGCTCTTTTCCTGGGCAAAGCGCTTGGCCTTGGCATCGAGATAGGCGGTGTAATTGCCTTCGTAGGGCACGCCCCGGCCGCGGTCGAGCTCGAGAATCCAGCCCGTGACATTGTCGAGGAAGTAGCGGTCGTGGGTGATGATCAGCACCGCGCCTTCAAACTCGCGCAGGTGGCGTTCGAGCCAGGCGGTGGTCTCGGCGTCCAGATGGTTGGTCGGCTCGTCAAGCAGCAGCATGTCGGGCTTGGAAAGCAGCAACGCGCACAGGGCCACGCGGCGCTTCTCGCCACCGGAAAGATTGGTGACCTCGGCATCGCCGGGCGGGCAGCCGAGGGCCTCCATCGCTACTTCCACCTGAGATTCGAGATCCCACAGGTTCTGCGCGTCGATCTGGTCTTGCAGCGCGGTCGCCTCGTCGGCGGTCTCGTCGGAATAGTTCATCATCAACTCGTTGTAGCGGTCGACGATGTCCTTCTTTTCCTTGACGCCCAGCATGACGTTGCCCAGCACGTTCAGCGTCGGATCGAGCTGCGGTTCCTGGGCAAGGTAGCCCACCTTGGCGCCATCGGCGGCCCAGGCTTCGCCCGAAAATTCGGTATCAATGCCAGCCATGATCTTGAGCAGCGTCGACTTGCCCGAGCCATTCGGGCCCAGAATGCCGATCTTGGCATCGGGGTAGAAGGAGAGGTGGATGTTATCCAGCACCTTCTTGCCGCCGGCATAGGACTTACTCATTCCGTGCATGTGATAGATGAACTGGCGCGCCATGGCGTCGAGACCTCTTGGGGGTGTTTCGAAGATTGGCGCCTATGTAGGCCATGCCGTCGCCGGGAGCAACGCCCGGCGGAACGACATGGGCAGGCTCTCGTTGCCTAGGTGGCAAACAGGAGCATCCATGTCTGATCTTTGGTACAAGAATGCCATCATCTACTGCCTCGACGTCGAAAAATTCATGGACGCCGATGGTGATGGAGTGGGCGACTTCCGGGGTCTGGCCGACCGGCTGGACTACCTCGAACGTCTCGGGGTGAACTGCCTCTGGCTCAATCCGTTCTTTCCCACGCCCAACCGCGACAATGGCTACGACATCACTGACTACTACGGCGTCGATCCGCGCCACGGCACCCTGGGCGACTTCGTGGAATTCATGCATGCCGCCAAGGATCGGGGCATGCGGGTCATCATTGACCTGGTGGTCAACCACACGTCAATCGAGCATCCGTGGTTCCAGTCGGCGCGCTCGTCGCCTGACTCCCCGTTTCGCGACTGGTACATTTGGAGCGACGAAAAACCCGCCGATGCCACAGACGGCATTGTCTTTCCCGGCGTGCAGAAGTCGGTCTGGACATACGACCGCAAGGCCGGCGCCTGGTACATGCATCGCTTCTATCCACATCAGGCCGACCTTAACGGCGCCAATCCCGATGTGCAGGACGAGATCCTCAAGATCATGGGCTTCTGGCTGGCCCTGGGTGTCTCAGGTTTTCGTGTTGATGCGGTTCCATTCCTCGTCCAGACCAAGACCGGAAAGGCGGGAGAAGACTTCAGCCTGCTGACGCGGATGCATGATTTCCTCGCCTGGCGCCGCGCCGGTGCTGTCCTGCTGGCGGAAGCAGCGATCTCCTACGACCGGACCGAAGACTATTATGATCAGGGCGACCGGATGAGCATGGTCTTCGACTTCCTGCTCAACCAGCACCTGATCCTGTCCTTCGCCAGAAAGACGGCCGCCCCGCTGCGCCAGGTATTGGAACGTCGCCCCCTGCCCGGCGGCACTGGTCAATGGGCAAACTTCATTCGCAGCCATGACGAATTGAGCCTGGAGCGGCTGAGCGAGCAGGAGCAGCAGGAATGTTTCGACGCCTTTGGCCCCAAGCCTGAACACCAGATTTATGGCCGTGGTCTGCGTCGTCGCCTGGCGGGCATGTTCGACGGCGATCAGACGCGGCTGTCGCTCGCCTACTCGCTGCTCTTTGCGCTACCCGGCACGCCGGTCCTGTGGTTCGGCGAAGAAATCGGGCTAGGGGAGAACCTCAACCTGCCCGAGCGGGAGGCTGTGCGTACGCCCATGCAATGGGCCGATGAGCGCAATGGCGGGTTTTCACCCAGCAAGGAGCCCAGGGAGGACCTGCCCAAGCCAAACGGCAAATTTGGCTACCACGCCGTCAACGTCGCGGAGCAGATCCGAAACCGGGATTCGCTGCTGCAAGCGGTTTCCGCGATGATCAGAACCCGTCGTTCAGCACCGGAAATCGGCTGGGGCGAAACCAGCCTGATCGATACTGGCGACGATGAGGTTCTGGTACTTGTCTCCCAGTGGCGCGGGGGGCGCGTGGTGACGCTGCACAATTTCTCCCCCAAACCCAAATCGATCAAACTCGAAATTGACGCGATAGAGCGTTACCTGCCCATGCTCTCTACCGAGGGCACGCTGGCGCCCTTCCCTGCCGAGCAGCCCGTGGACATCCCGCCCTATGGCTATTGCTGGCTACGGTGCGATCAGGAGCGCCGCTAGAGCTCGGCCAGCAGCCAGGCTCCCACCGGCCAAGTGGCCTTGAAATGGGATAGCGCCAGTTCAACAAACCCTGGCGCGAAGGCCACTTCGGCGGGCAGCTTCACTGTCGCCGTCAATCCTTCGAACAGCAGGAATTCTGCCCGGTCGGGATCGGCCGCAAAGCCATTTGGCGGTCGCTTGCGCGTTTTCTCGCCGATATCATAGGCGCCAGCGGCCTCGACGGCGGCAATGGCTGCCTGCAGAGCCTTGCCTGAGCGCGGCAGCACGATGGCGTGGCGGAAGCTTTCAAGCATGTCCTTGTCGAACTGATGAATACCGACACCCATGAAAACCTCGTCCGCAGTGACGCGAAGGTAGAAACCGGGACTGGACCAACCCTTCTTCTCGCCGTGCCAGAACCAGAAATCGAGATGCGCCTTGTAGGGCCGCTTATCCTTGGAAAAGCGCACGTCGCGGTTCACGCGCATGATCGAGCCATTGATGCGTGGCTCGGCGTGGACACCGGGCGAGATTTCAGCAAGCCTTGGCCCGATAGCCGCGACAAACGCCTTGCCCGGCTCGACATAGCCCGCCTCGTAGAGCGCACGGTTGCCGTCAAACCAGGCTTTCTCGTTGTGTGCTGCAATCCCGGCAAGGAACTGCCTTGTCGCATCGGGAAATCTGTCGAATGCCGCGCTCATCGAGCGACTACCTCCACCTTCACCGATTTGAACGCTGGTGTCTTGCTGCGCGGATCGACCGCCTGCCCCACCAGCACATTGGCCTCTGGATAGTACGCCAGCACCGACCCGCGCGGCAGGTCGAACCGCGTGGCAAAGCCCTGCATCTGGCCGGCATCGGAAGTGACGCTAACCCCCTGCCCCTCGTCCAGGCCGCGCTGGGCCATGTCGTCGCCATTGAGAAATATGGAAAGCCGCCCGGCCTTGCCGCGATAGCTGTCGGTTTCCTCATAGATGATCGAGTTGAACTGGCCCTCGCTGCGCACGGTGGCCAGCATCAGCTGGCCTGGCGCAGTGTCGGGAACCGGCACCACCACGAAATGCGCTTTGCCGTCCGGCGTGCCGAAGCTGGGCACATGCAGCACACGATTGCGAATGTGGAACTCGCGCTTGGCCACATCGATATCGGCTAATTCCTCCATGCCCGGAACGATGGCGGCGATGGCGTCGCGAAGGCGAGCGTGACCGGAAAAGGCTTCGAAATCGATGGGCGAAGCGGGCAGCATGCGCTTGCCCAACTGCCCCAGAATCCAGCTTTCGGGACGCACCGTCTCGATGCGAGAAATGCCACCATCGGAAAGGCGCACGAAGTTGAACATGGATTCCTGGGTGGTCGGCTCCCACTCTTCATCGCGCGCCGCCACCGGCAGAATCATCGCTTCACCCTCGCCCAGGCCATGCACATGCCCCTGGTTGAGCGTCGTCGTAAGAAAGAGCTTGAAACCGATCTGCGCCATGGCCCGGGTCGAGAACGCCGTGTCCGGCGTCGCCGCCCAGAGGTTGCCGCCCATGATTACCGCAGCATCGATCTCCCCGGCAGCAGCCTTCTGCATGCAGGCCATGGTGTCCAGCCCCGTTTCCCTGGGGAAGGTGACGTCAAACGTCTCTTCCATGCGCTTGAGCACATCACCCGCCAGCACGGGCTTGACCCCGATGGTGCCGATGCCCTGCACGTTGGAATGCCCGCGCAGCGGCAGAAGCCCGGCAAAGCGCTTGCCCACCATGCCGCGCAGCAGTGCGAGATTGGCGATTGCTTCCACATTGGACACGCCATGGACATGGTGGGTCATGCCCATGCCCCAGGCAAAGACGGCGTGCTTTGCCCGTCCATAGGCGGCCGCGACGCGCGCAATATCGGCCTGCGTCAACCCACAAGCCTCGGTAATCGTCGCCCAGCTCAGCGCCTCTATATCGGAAATAAAGGCGTCAAAGCCGGCGCCATGCGCGGCGATGAATGACTTGTCCTCCGTGCCCTGCTCCAGCACCGCCTTGCAGAGCCCCTTGAGCAGCGCAATGTCGGACCCGATCCGCGGTTGCAGATAATCCGAGGCGATCTCGCTGCCCCCCTTGAGCATGGAGATCGGCGATTTCGGCACCGCGAATTTGACCAGGCCCGGCTCCTTTGCCGGGTTGATGACGATCACCTGCCCGCCGCGTTCACGGCAATTCTTGAGCATGTGGATGAAGCGCGGGTGATTGGACGATGGATTGGCCCCGATCACGAAGATCAGGTCGGCGCCGGTCAAATCCTCCAGCTCGATGGTGGCGGTGCCGGTGCCAATGGTGGTCTTCAGCCCCTCGCTGGTTGCCTGATGACAATAGTAGGAGCAATTGTTGACGTTATTGGTGCCGTAGGCACGGGCAAGCAATTGAAACAGGAACCCGGCCTCATTGGACGAGCGCCCGGAGGAATAAAAGAAACTGCGCTGCGGAGCGGTGTCTGCCAGGCGATGAGCGGCGTGATCGAGGGCAGTGTCCCAGTCGATGGGCTCGAACCGGTCGGCCCCGGCGCGGCGAAACAGGGGCGTGCCCAGCCGTCCCAATTGTTCCATTTCCCGACCGGAAAGCTCGGCCAGATCGGCAATCGTGTGCTCGAAAATCGGGGCCGGGATAGGCGGCTGGATATCGGTCGACTGCGCCTGCACAGACTTGTTGCAGACCGAGGGGAATTCCCCCAGCTCATTCGTCATGCCGCCCTGCTGCCCGCCCATGCCATAGGCACAGGCCTTGCAGGTATTCTTCGCCGTCAGCGCTTTGGCCGCCTTGCCCACGCCAATGCGACCAATGGTCGAAAGGGTATAAAGAACCTTCTTGGGGCCGCCGCCCACGATATGGCTGGTATCACTCACGAAGCAGTCTCCTCGCCCCATTGTCCGTCACACACGGGCACCGGGGCAAGGGGCAGTCTGCGTGCTAGTTCGACATCGTGCTCCGATGCGCCCAGCCGGTCATGCGCTTTTCGACCCACGCCATCAGCGCGTACATGACGATGCCTTCGATGGCGAGCATGAGGAGGCCAGCGAACACCAGTGGCACGTTGAAGTTGGACTGGGCCGACGCCATCATGTTCCCCAACCCCGAATTGGACGCAACGGTTTCGCTTACCACAGAGCCGACAAAGGCCAGCGTGATTGCCACCTTCAGCGAGCCGAAGAAATAGGGCATCGAACGCGGGATGCCGACCTTGAGCATGATGTCGAGCTTCTTGGCCCCCAGCGCCCGCAACACATCCTCGGTCTCCGGCTCGATGGTCGCAAGGCCAGTGGCCACATTGACGACGATGGGAAAAAAGGAAATCAGAAAGGCCGTCAGCACTGCCGGCACCGTGCCGATGCCGAACCAGATAACGAGGATCGGCACCAGCGCCACCTTGGGGATGGCGTTAAACCCGACCATGATAGGGTAAAGCCCGGCATATATGGTCTTTGACCAGCCAATGAAGAGGCCAATGCCAAGGCCAGCCACGATGGCGATGATGAAGCCAAGCACCGTGGTGTAGAGCGTTTGCAGCGAGTTCTTCCAGATGGGCGACCAATACTGGACAATGGCCTCGAACACCCGCGTCGGCGTCGGGAAAATCGTGTGTGGCAGGCCGGAGAGGCGCACCCCAATCTCCCAGATGACGAATAGGCCGATGGTGTACAGCACCGGCGAAAGCTGCACCCAGTTCAGCTTGAAGGCAGGTTTCGGCGCCGTGGCGACGGGAGGGGCAATTTGGGTCGTGGTCATGCTGCGGCCCTCGCGGTGGCGATTTCCCCGTGCAGCTTCTGCACCATTTCGTTGAAGGCCGGCTCGTAGAGCAGGTCGAGCTGACGCGGCCGCTCGAAGGGCACCACATGCTCGGAAATGATGCGGCCCGGGCGGGCACTCATCACCACCACCTTGTCGGCGAGGAACACGCTTTCGCGCAGATCATGCGTAACCAGGGCGATGGTAACGTCCTGGCTGGCATGCAGATCACGAATGACGCACCAGAGTTCCTCGCGCGTAAAGGCATCGAGCGCCCCGAAGGGTTCGTCGAGCATCAGCAATTCAGGCTCATGGATCAGCGCGCGGCACAGATTGGCGCGCTGCTGCATGCCGCCCGACAGTTGCCATGGGAACTTCTCGCCAAAACCCTTGAGGCCGACGGTCTCCAGGAGGGCTTCGGCCTTGGCGATATAATCCGCCTTGTGCGCGCGAAGGCGGTGCCGGTGCCGCTCGACGATTTCGAGCGGCAGGAGGATATTTTCCAGCGTCGTCCGCCAAGGCAGCATGGTCGGGTTCTGGAAGGCCATGCCAACAATTGAGACGGGCTTGGTCACCTGGCTATTGGCGACAATGACCGTACCCGACTGCGGGATATGAAGGCCCGTGGTCAACTTCATCAATGTGGACTTGCCGCAACCCGACGGCCCCACCACGGCAACAAACTCACCGCGATTGATCTTGAGATCGAGCCCGCTCACCGCCAGCGTGCCTTCCGGCCCACCATAGCGCATGTCGACATTTTCAATTGAAACCAATGGCGTAGCCATATCGCCTCGCAATAGCCTGGAAAAGGACCCGCCCCGAAACCATTCCCGTTCCCTCGGAAGAATGGCTCGGGGCGGATAGCCCGGGCGTCCCTAATCACCCGGGAACTCCCTCTCCCGTTGAGGGAAGAAGGAGGAAGCTCGTGTGGCCTTACGGCAGCATGCGCTCTTCGGCGGGCGGCAGGTATTGCGCGTCGAACACGTCGGAGGCGGTGACATTGCCCTTGAGGCCCATAGAGATTTTGAGCGTTTCGATGGAGGCGGCAAGGCGCGCCTCATCGATACCGCCAAAACCGTTCTCGACCACATAGGGGGTCTTGATGTTCATCTCATTGGCCATTTCGAGTCGCTCGGTCTCGGTGTCGATATTGAGCGTTTCATTGCGCGCCAGCACTGCAGCGGCGCCGGCGGCCGGATCGGCCACAGCATCGGCAAAGCCCTTGGCCAGGGCACGCAGGAAGCCCTTCACGGCCTCCGGGTTCTCTTCGGCGAAAGTCTCGTTGACCATGATGGCATTGCCATAAAGGTTGAGACCGTGATCGGCGAACAGGATTGGCACAATATCCTCATCCGGCACGCCATTGGCCTTGAGATTAAGGATCACCGAGAAGGCGAAACCGAAGACGCCATCAACATCACCCGAGGCCAGCATCGGCTCGCGCACAGGGAAGCCAATGGATTCAAGCGTGATGGCACTGTCGTCGATGCCGGCGGCTTCCTTGAAGGCCGCCCACTGCGCAAAGGCACCATCCGGCGGCGGCGCGCCGAGCTTCTTGCCTTCGAGGGACTTCGGGTCTTCAGTAATGCCCAGCGACTTGCGGCCCACCACCGAAAACACCGGCTTGTCATAGACCATCATCACAGCCTTGACCGGCTGCGCAGGATCTTCGTCGAGGAACTTGATCAGCGAATTGATATCGCCAAAGCCCAGTTGATAGGCGCCCGTCGCCACGCGGGGGATCGCTTCGACCGAGCCATTGCCGGTATCGATGGTGACGTTAAGGCCTTCGGCGGCGAAATAGCCATTATCCTGGGCCAGGAGGAAGCCGGCGGCCGGGCCTTCAAAGCGCCAGTCCAGCGTCAGCTTGATATCGGTCTGCGCAAAGGCAGGCAGCGCCACGCCTGAAACGGCGAGGCCCGCAGCCAGCGCCATTGCTGCGGAAAAACGGCGGCGTGAAAGCATGATTATGACGTCCCCATATTGTTATGGGGAGAAATCAAGCGCAGCCAAATCCAACACGCAAGCAGATTCCGACTAAAACATCGCCATAAAAGTCAAATGCCCAAATATTGGGCATCGCGCCGCGTTTTAGCGCGTCTGCCTAGATCGGCAGACCCGTCCGGGCCTTGACGCGGCGAATGCTCATATTGGAATGGATGCGCGCCACGCCGGGCAGACGAGCGCTGAGCCGCCGGTGCAAAAGCTCGAAGTCCTCGTGATCGCGGCAAACGACACGCAGGATGTAATCAGACTGTCCAGCCATCAAATGGCACTCGAGGACTTCAGGAATATCCTGCACGGCCGCCTCAAAAGCATCGAGCGCCGCTTCGCTCTGACTGGTCAGACCGACCTCGATAAAAAATTGCATGGTAAAGCCGAGACGCGCCGCGTCGAGCTCGGCGTGATAGCCAGCAACATGGCCGGATTCCTCAAGGGACTTGATGCGGCGATGGCAGGCCGAGGGGGACAAGCCCACGCTTTCGCCCAGGACCTGCACACTGCGATGCGAATCACGCTGGAGCTCACGCAGAAGTTTTCGGTCGGTGGCATCGGGTTGTAGTGGCATGGGACGCTCCACGCGGGTCAAAGGCAACCTGACCATGCGACCCAGCTGTGGCCAAATTCAAGCACACTACGCAAATGTACGAAGCTGCATGCCCGCAGTGCTGAAATAATGGTGAATGGCGCCCTAACCCGGGTCGGCGGTCCCGCTATGGGCGCAAAAAACAGGGCGCGAAACCGAAGTTTCGCGCCCCTCCGGGGCAACCGACAAAGGAGCGTCAGCCTCTGCCGGCCAGCCACCGTTCTATTGGCGGAGGCTCTGTTGGCGTTCCGCCGTTAGCGGGCCCGGACCGTCTCGTCGCGGCCGGTTCGCTTGCTCAACGGACGGGGCTGGCAGCAGTTCCCGTCAAATCGAAACTGCATTATTTTGTGATGGAAAGAGCCGACACCCGGTCAGACGTGGCTTACAGCTCGAATGGCGCCTGAAGGGCCTGAATGGCCTTGATGGCGGCGGAGGCCCGGTTCTCGACGCCCAGCTTGGTGTAAACCTGTTCGAGGTGCTTGTTCACCGTGCGCGGGCTAAGGCCGAGAATATCGCCAATGTCCTTGTTGGACTTGCCCCGGGCAATCCACAGCAGCACATCGCTTTCGCGCAATGTCAGGCCGAAATGCTGGCGCAGGATTTCTTCTTGCCCTGCTTCCTCGGCACGGGCCAGCCGGAACAGGTATTCGTCGCCCCCAACAACGCCGAGATAGGCAAACTGCAGACCGGGCGATGCCGCGACATCGAGCTCAAAGCCGCCACCAGGCGACAATCGATCCCCCTCGCCCAAGCGCCAGGCAACGAAGGAGCGCGACATCTCCGGCTGCTGTGCCGCGTCAACGCCGGAGCGTTCGAGCAGACGGTTGGCCTGCGGGGTCGACCACAACACCGCGCCCTCGGTGCCAAATGCCACCAGATGACGTCCGGCAGCATCGAGCGCAATGCGGGCGCTCTGGGCGCGGCGGGCATTGGCCAGGTGGACGCGAATGCGGGCCCGCAGCTCGTCGACATTGATGGGCTTGGAGAGATAATCGACGCCGCCGCTTTCGAGCGCATGCACGATATGCTCGGTCTCGGTCAGGCCGGTCATGAAAATGATTGGCACATGCGTGAGCGGCGCAAGCGCCTTCATCCGCTGGCAGGTCTCGAAGCCGTCGAGGCCCGGCATCACGGCGTCCATCAGCACGACGTCGGGCGTCACCCGCTCAACGATCTTGAGGGCAGCGTCGCCGCTGCGCGCCACAAGCACGGTGACCCCCGCCTGCTCCAGCGCCGTCGTGAGAAAGCCCAGCGACTCCGGGGAGTCGTCGACCAGAAGAACGATATCCTGTTCCTTCTCAATCCGGCTCATGGCCCACCCGTTCCAGCGTCTCGGCGAAGCCGTCGAAGTCGAAATCCTGCATATGACGTCTCAGAGCATCGACCAGCGGCTGATTTTGTGGATCGCCCGCCAGTTCAACAAGCTTGGCATCGATCCCGCGCACATGACCGATTTGCCCCAGACTGGCGAGGTCGCGCAAGTGCCCCGCACCGGGCGAGCGCAGGCGCCCCTTCGGCTTCGCCGTCAGCAACGCCGCTTCATGGGTCCATTCCAGACCCAGATGCGCGCCCAGCTTGTCGATCAACTGGCTAAGATCAAAGGGCTTTGCCAGCGTGTCACTGTGCCCGGCATCGGCGCTGGTTGGGTTGGCCCCGTCCCCGATATTGGCCGACAACATGATCATCGGCGCGGTAATGCCACGCTCACGCATAGCGCCGACCAGCGCCCAGCCACTCATGCCCGGCATGCGGATATCAACGAAGAACAGATCGGGCGCAACGCTGTCGAGCGCGGCAAGGCACGATGGGCCATCCACGGCAGTCAGCACGATGAAACCCAGCGGGGACAGCATTTCGCGCATCAGCTCGCGATGGTCATCATTATCATCGACCACCATCAAGGTGCGCGGACTGCCCTGGTAGCCGATGATTTGCTGCACCGGCGCGAGGCGCTTGGTCGGGCGCTCCACCTTTGACAACATCAACCGCGCCTGAAAGCGGGTGCCGACATCCACATTGCTGGACACCGTGATTTCCCCACCCAGTGTTTCAGTGAGCAGCTTGGTGATGGTGAGGCCCAGCCCCAATCCCGGCGTAAAGCGGTTGCGCTCAGCCTCGCCGCGCACGAAGGGCTCGAAGATATGGTCGAGATCGGCCGGCGCAATGCCGCTGCCGCTGTCCTCGACGGTAAAGCTCGCCACCTGCATCCGGTAACTGACTTCAAAGCTCACGTGGCCGACGCTGGTGAACTTGATGGCATTGGACAAGAGATTGACGAGGATCTGCCGCAGCCGCTTCTCGTCGGTCCGCACATAGACCGGCAAGGCCTTGGCCCGAACATGGCGGAATTCGAGCCCCTTGGCCTCGGCCTGCAGGCGGAACATGTCGACGATCTGGTCCAGGAAATCCTGAATGTTGATTTCGCTCGAATAGACCTGCAGCCGACCCGCCTCGATCTTGGAAATATCGAGCAACCCGTCAATCAGCCCGGACAGATGTTCGGCGCTACGGCGAATGACCTGCGCCGACCCGCGCCGGTTTTCCGGCAGTTGCGCATCACGTTCGAGGATTTGTGCATAGCCCATGACCGCATTAAGCGGGGTGCGCAATTCATGACTGAGGCCAACGACATAGCGGCTCTTGGCCTGATTGGCGGCTTCGGCCTTTTCCTTGGCGCGCTGCAATTGGGCGTCGGTCTTGCCATGGGCGTCGATTTCCTTGAGCAGCAGCGTATTCTGGCGCGAACTTTCCTCTTCGGCCACAAGGCGGCTGTCATGGGCCAGCACCAGGAACCAGGTCATCACCCCTGCCGCGACTGCAAAGACAAAGAACACGACCAGCAGCGTGCCGCCCACGACATCGGCTGTGTGAGGGGCCGAGCCGATGGCGAAATAGTAGATCAGCCCGAGAATGCTGCCGAGGATTGCGGTGGCCATGCCCATGGAGATGCCGTAGCGCCCCAGCCGGGTCTGGAGTTTTCCGATCACCCATTGCGGCATAATGCTGGACGCGACCGCATGGGTCTGCGCCCGAAAATGCGCATGCGGCTTGCACATGTCATGGCAGCGCGCATCGAGCGAGCAGCACAGCGAGCAAATCGGCGCCGCGTAGGCCGGGCACCAGGCCATGTCCTCGGGTTCGAACGGATGCTCGCAGATCGAACAGGTCAGCGACGTCTTGTCAGCCCAGGCTTTTCGCGGCTTGCGGGCCAGATAGTATTTGCCCTTGGTGGCCCAGGCGATGGTGGGCGAGGCGATGAAGCAGACGACCAGTGCGATATAGGGCGCCAGCGAGGCGGCCATCTCGCCAAAGACGCCGAAATGGGCCACCAGGGCAATGGTTGCCGAGATCAACATCGAGCCGACGCCGACCGGATTGATGTCATAAAGATGGGCCCGCTTGAACTCGATGCCGGGCGGGGCCAGGCCCAGGGGCTTGTTGATGAACAGGTCTGCCGAGATGGTGCACAGCCACGCCATGGCGATGATCGAGAACATGCCCAGCGTTTCTTCGAGCAGCCGGTAGATGCCCAGCTCCATCAGCAGGAGCGCAATGGCCACATTGAACAGCAGCCAGACGACGCGCCCCGGGTGGCTATGCGTGAGGCGCGAAAAAAAGTTCGACCAGGCCAGAGACCCGGCATAGGCGTTCATGACGTTGATCTTGAGCTGGCTGACCACCACAAAGACGGCCATCAGCATCATGGCCACGAATTCATTGGGGATCATGTAGCCAAAAGCCACGGCGTACATATAGCCCGGTTCGGACGCATGCTCGGGCGCAACGCCGGCCGAGAGCGCCAGGAAGGCCAGGAACGAGCCGGCGATCAGCTTGGGCGCACCAACCACGACCCAGCCCGCCCCGGCGAGGAAAATGCCAAGCTTGTGCCGCCATTTCTGCGCCCCCGTTGCCGGCAGGAAGCGCAGGAAGTCGACCTGCTCGCCGATCTGGGTCATTAGCGCCAGGATAACCGCCGATGCGGCGCCGAACTTGGCGACGTCGAAGGGCGCGATGGTGCCCGCCGCGCCCTCGGGCTGCCCGAGCCCGGCAAAGGCGCGCCACAGGTCGAACTTCTCCCAATCCATAAAGGCAATGAAGAAGAAGGGGAGGACGTTGAGGACGATCCAGATCGGCTGGGTCAGCATCTGGAACGACGAGATCATGCGGATGCCATGGGTCACCAGCGGAATGACCACCAGCGCCGAAATGACATGCCCCGCCCAAAGCGGAATGCCGAAAGCCAATTGCAGCGCACTCGACATGATCGAGGCCTCAATGGCGAAAAGGATGAAGGTGAAGCTGGCATAGATCAGCGAGGTGATGGTCGAGCCGATATAGCCAAAGCTGGCGCCGCGGGTCAGCAGGTCCACATCGACGCCGTGCCGCGTCGCATAGCGGGCAATGGGCACGCCCACCAGGAGGATCGCAATCGAGGCGATCAGGATGGCGATCAGCGCATTGGTCGTACCATAGCTCAGCGTGATGGCGCCGCCGATAGCCTCGAGCGCCAGGAAGGAAATGGCACCGATGGCGGTTTGCGAAATGCGATCATTGGAAAAGCGCCGTGCCGACTTGGCAGTGAAGCGCAGCGCATAGTCTTCCAAGGTCTGGTTGGCCACCCAGCGATTATACTCGCGCCTGATCGGAATGATCCGCTGCCGTGCCATTACTCGCTCAAGCCTTAACCAATTCAGGGCGCTGCCCAAAAAATCGCCAAGGCTTGAATAGCACGAATTTTGCGGAAATCACGCGGTTTTTCAGGGCTTTCGCTGCTGTTGCGATTTCTGCCGGGCGGGGAGTTACGTCAATCGACGTATAGGGCGCCGGTTAAGATGTGTCCCACAGTCCACACCAGACGCCTCCCAACGGTGTCTTCGGGGCTCAACAGTTCTAGAGGGACAAACATATGAACATTTTCAGCGCAAAGAGCGCTCTGCTCGCTGCGGCCTTGGCCGGCAGCGTTTCGCTGTCCGCCGTGCCGGCAATGGCACAGGACGACACCATCAAGGTGGGCATTCTCCACTCGCTCTCGGGCACGATGGCGATTTCGGAAACCACGCTCAAGGACACCATGCTGTTCCTGATCGAACAGCAGAATGCCAAGGGCGGCGTAATGGGCAAGATGCTCGAACCCGTCGTGGTCGACATTGCCTCGGACTGGCCGCTGGCCGCCGAACTGGCCCGCCAGTTGATCGAAGTCGATGAAGTCGATGCCGTGTTCGGCTGCTGGACCTCGGTGTGCCGCAAGTCGGTGCTGCCGGTTTTCGAAGAACTCAACTCGCTGCTCTTCTACCCCGTCCAATACGAAGGTGAAGAATCCCAGCGCAACGTGTTTTACACCGGCGCCTCCCCGAACCAGCAGGCTATTCCGGCTGTCGACTACCTGATGAGCGAAGACGGTGGTTCCGTCGAGCGTTGGGTGCTGGCCGGTACGGACTATGTCTACCCCCAGACCACCAACAAGATCCTTGAGCAGTACCTGCTCGACAAGGGTGTGGCCGCCGAAGACATCATGATCAACTACACGCCTTTCGGTCATTCCGATTGGCAGACCATCGTCTCCGACATCAAGGCCTTCGGTTCGGCCGGCAAGAAGACTGCCGTGGTTTCGACCATCAATGGCGACGCCAACGTGCCGTTCTATCGCGAACTGGGCAACCAGGGCGTGATGGCCGAGGACATCCCGGTTGTGGCCTTCTCGGTTGGCGAAGAAGAACTCTCGGGCTTCGACACCACCCCGCTGGTGGGTCACCTGGCTGCCTGGAACTACTTCATGTCGGTCGATACCCCCGAAAACGCTGCCTTCATCGCTGACTGGCAGGCTTTCATCGGCTCGGAAGACCGCGTCACCAACGACCCGATGGAAGCCCATATGATTGGCTTCAACCTTTGGGTTAAGGCTGTCGAGGCCGCCGGCACCACCGACGCCGACGCCGTCATCGACGCCATCGTTGGCCTCGAAACCCCGAACCTGACCGGCGGCATCGCCAAGATGCTCCCCAACCACCACATCACCAAGCCGGTGCTGATCGGTGAAATCCAGGACGACGGTCAGTTCTTCGTGGTCTGGGAAACCGAAGACCTCGTCCCCGGCGACGCATGGTCCGACTTCCTGCCCGAGAGCAAGATGCTCGAAGCCGATTGGACTGCGCCGATCAGCTGCGGCAACTACAACACCGAAACCAGCACCTGCGGTTCGGCAATGTAACGACCCCACATGGGGCACGACATCGCCCCATGTTCGACTTGCCCCCTCCCCCTTGAGGGGAGGGCTGGGGTGGGGGTGTCCAGGGATAATCAGGCTCTAGCGGTCTGAGATGATCCGACACCCCCATCCCTAACCCTTCCCCTCAAGGGGAGGGGAACTTCTCCCGAACCGACAAGGACGACCAAGCGATGCTGACCAATCTCCTGCGCGTGGTGCTGCTCATCCTGTCGCTTCTGCTGCCCTCAAACGCATTGCGCGCCCAGGACACCCCCATCGATATCCCCGCCGGCATCGCGGCCATGGGTGAGGCAAGCCTCAAAGAACTCGGGCAATTGGTCACCGACCTTGCCGCCACCGGGGACAGCGCCGTCGTCCCCGCCCTCACTGCGCTTGGAGCCGGCACCCTTTATTTCGAGGAAACCTCCGGGGCCGTGCTGATCGAGCGTGGCTCGTCGTACCTCAATCCAATAACCGGCGAGGCGGTCGAACTCGGTGCCGATGCCGACCTCTCGAAAATCCGCGTCAACAATGGTCTCAGGCGCGATATCGCTGCCGCCCTCGCAGGCATGACGCTGATGAGCGACAACCCGGCCACCCGCCTCACCGCCGCCAACGGCTTTCTAGCAAAACCCGACCCGGCCAATATTCCCCTGCTCGACGAAGCCATCGCCGCCGAAACAGATGCCAATGTACTCAAGGCAATGCAGACAGCGCGCGCCGTCACCATTCTGGGTGACGATGAGGCGTCCATCGAGGAACGCCAGGCCGCCGTTCCGCTGGTAACAGCCGGTGCCGGCCGCGGCGCCATCACCATCCTCAATGGTGCTCGCAACAGCGCGCCGGCGGAACTGCAACCCGCTATCGAAGCAGCACTTGCCGGCCTTGAGCAGGAGCGCGCCGTCTGGGGGGCCTTGCAGAATGTCTGGTTCGGCATTTCGCTGGGGTCGGTCCTGCTCCTGGCCGCCATCGGCCTGGCCATCACCTTCGGCGTCATGGGGGTCATCAACATGGCCCATGGCGAGATGGTGATGCTGGGCGCCTACACCACTTTCATGGTGCAGCTGATTATCCGCCAGAATTTCCCCGGCCTCATCGATTATTCCCTGCTCATTGCCCTGCCCGCGGCATTCCTCGTGACCGGCGCCATCGGCGTGGGCATCGAGCGCGGCATTATCCGCTGGCTTTATGGCCGCCCGCTCGAAACCCTGCTCGCCACCTGGGGCCTGTCGCTGATCCTGCAGCAGACCGTGCGCTCCATCTTCGGACCGACCAACCAGATGGTGATCGCGCCGACCTGGATGTCCGGCTCGACCGAATTCTACGGACTCTCGATCACCTACGGCCGCTTCTGGATCGTCATTTTTGCGCTGATCGTCTTCTTCATGCTGCTCATGATCCTCAACCGCACACCGCTCGGCCTGCAGATGCGCGCCGTGACGCAGAACCGCCGCATGGCCTCCGCAATGGGCATCCGCACCCCCTTTGTCGACGCCATGACCTTCGGCCTCGGCTCGGGCATTGCCGGTCTCGCCGGCGTCGCGCTGACCCAAATCGACAATATCTCGCCCAACCTCGGGCAGAACTACATCATCGACAGCTTCATGGTCGTGGTCTTTGGCGGCGTCGGCAATCTCTGGGGTACGCTGGTGGGTGCGCTGACCCTGGGCGTCGCCAACAAGTTCCTCGAACCCTATGCCGGGGCCGTCCTGGGCAAAATCCTCATCCTCGTTCTCATCATCCTCTTCATTCAGCGGCGCCCGCGCGGACTCTTCGCCCTCAAGGGAAGGGCGGTGGAGCAATGATGACGACGCGGCTTAAGGCCCCCTCACCCGCCGGCTTTGCCGTCGACCTCTCCCCCCAGGGAGAGGTGTCGCTCCGCGACCTCGGCCCTCTTCACCTCTCCCTTTGGGGGAGAGGTCGGCGCGTAGCGCCGGGTGAGGGCGCCTTTCTGAAAGGTACAAACGCATGCTGACCCAAGCCCTGTTCCGCGCTCTGGACAAGAAAGCCATCTGGGTCATCGGCATTTTCCTCGCCGTCGCCGCGCTGGTGCCGATGGCCAATCTGCTGATCCCGCCCGGGCAGTTCGGCCATGTGCCGACGTATCTGGTTTCGCTCATGGGCAAATATCTGGCCTATGCCATTCTCGCGCTCGCGCTCGACCTGGTCTGGGGCTATTGCGGCATTCTCTCGCTCGGTCACGGCGCGTTCTTCGCGCTCGGGGGCTATGCCATGGGCATGTATCTGATGCGCCAGATCGGCAGCCGTGGCGTCTATGGCAATCCGGTGCTGCCCGATTTCATGGTCTTCCTCAACTGGAAGGAATTGCCCTGGTATTGGCTGGGCTTCGACAATTTCTGGTTCGCCATGGCCATGGTGGTTTTCGTGCCGGGCCTGCTCGCCTTCATCTTCGGCTTCTTTGCCTTCCGCAGCCGCGTCACCGGCGTCTATCTCTCCATCATCACCCAGGCGATGACCTTCGCCCTGCTGCTGGCCTTCTTCCGCAATGACATGGGCTTTGGTGGCAACAATGGCCTCACCGACTTCAAGGACATCCTCGGAGCTCCAGTGCAGGCTCCTGGCACCCGCGCTGCTCTCTTCGCAGCCACTGCCATTGCCTTGGCGCTCTCGGTTCTGGTCTGCTCGATGATCGTCAATTCCAAGCTGGGCAAGGTGATGGTCGCGGTCCGCGACGCCGAGAGCCGCACTCGGTTTCTCGGCTACCGCGTTGAATATGTGAAACTCTTCGCATTCACAGTCTCGGCAATCATGGCCGGCATTGCCGGGGCGCTCTATGTGCCGCAGATCGGCATCATCAATCCCGGCGAGTTCGAGCCGGGCAATTCCATCGAAGTGGTCATCTGGACCGCCGTGGGTGGGCGCGGCACGCTGATCGGGCCGATCATCGGCGCCATTGTGGTCAATCTGGGCAAGTCCTGGTTCACCACCACCCTGCCCGAGTTCTGGCTGTTTGCGCTGGGCGCGCTGTTTATCTTCACCACCCTCTTCCTGCCCAAGGGCATTGTCGGTCTCTGGACACAATTCTTCGGGGCCCGCCGCGCCAAGGCCGAGCAGCCAACGGCCCCGACGCCGGCACAGTCCGCTGATATCGAGCGCGGGGAAGACCCGGACAGTTTCGGCGATAATCCTCAACCCAAGCCCGCGGAGTAAGGTCATGAGCACAGCCAGTGACACCATGCTCTATCTCGACGGCGTCTCGGTTGCCTTTGATGGCTTCAAGGCCATCAACAACCTCTCGATCATCGTCAAGCCGGCTGAAATGCTGGCAATCATCGGCCCCAACGGCGCGGGCAAGACCACGATGATGGACATCATCACCGGCAAGACCAGCCCCGATGCGGGGCAGGTGCTGTTCGATGGACGCACCGATCTGACCAAGCTGGACGAGGCCGCCATTGCCAATCTGGGCATTGGCCGCAAATTCCAGAAGCCGACGGTGTTTGAGAGCCACACCGTTTGGGACAATCTCGAAATGGCGCTGAAAAAGCCGCGCGGCATCTTTGCAGCGCTGTTCTACACCGCCAGCGACGCCGACGTGGCGCGCATCACCGAAATCCTTGAAACCGTGCGGCTTTACGCCCGGAAGGACGAACTGGCCGCCAATCTGAGCCATGGTCAGAAGCAGTGGCTCGAAATCGGCATGCTGCTGGCCCAGGACCCAAAACTCCTGCTGGTCGATGAGCCTGTCGCCGGCATGACCGATAGCGAAACCGAAGAGACCGCCAAGCTGCTGCGCGAGATTGCAACCACGAGATCGGTGGTGGTGGTAGAGCACGACATGAGCTTCGTGCGCGACCTGGGTTCGCGGGTCATCTGCCTGGCCGAAGGATCAGTGCTGGCCGAAGGCACGCTCGACCAGGTCAGCGCCAACCCCGTCGTGATTGAAAGGTATCTGGGACGATGACCGCCGCTCTCACCATCAACATGATCGACCTGCACTATGGCGCCGCCCAGGCGCTCAAGGGCATTTCCATCACCTGCCAGCCGGGCCGCATCACCTCGGTGCTGGGGCGCAATGGCGTTGGCAAATCCTCGACCCTGCGGGCGATCACCGGTATCAACCACATTTCGGCCGGGGACATCACCTTTGGCGACGAAGTGCTCAAGCGCACCCCACCCTACAAGCGCGCCCGCATGGGCATCGGCTATGTGCCGCAAGGCCGGGAGATTTTCCCGCTGCTGACGGTCAAGGAAAACCTTGAAACCGGCTATGCAGGGCTGGCTCGCGCCGACCGCAACATTCCCGACTACATTTTCGAGCTGTTCCCGGTGCTCAAATCCATGCTGGGCCGCCGGGGCGGCGATCTCTCGGGTGGCCAGCAGCAGCAGCTCGCGATCGGGCGTGCGCTGGTCACCCGACCCAAGGTTCTTGTCCTCGATGAACCGACCGAAGGCATCCAGCCCTCGATCATCAAGGATATTGGCCGCGCCTTGCAATTCCTGCGCGACGAAAAGGGCATGACCATCCTCCTGGTCGAGCAATTCCTCGATTTCTGCCGCGAAATTGCCGACGACATCTACGTGATGGACCGTGGCGAGATCATGCATTCAGGGCCAGCCAGCGACCTCGATCTGCCCGAAGTACGCCGGCACCTGATGGTGTAAACAAAAACGCCCCGGAAAAACCGGGGCGCCTGTCGACTAGAGGTCTGAGCCAGTTACATTTCCAGCCAGCCACCAGCCTCACATTCTTCAAGGGTAATGATGTCCAGATCAACCGAAGTGGCCGTTTCGGCGTCCGTTGCAGGTGCATTCGCGATGGAAGCGTCTGTTTCAAGCGTCGTTTCGGTCTCTGCATCGACAGCAACCTCACCCGCATCGACTTCAGCGTCTGCGTCCAACTCTGCATCAGCGTCAGCGTCGGTATCTGCGTCGGTATCAGCCTCTTCGCCTTCCGAAGTGGTGACCAACGATTGAGTATCGGCAGCAGTCTTGAGATCCAGGCAGCGGGCCTTGACGGCCTCAACATCGGCCTCGGCGACGGTCTGCGTACCGATCATCATGGTGGTCTGGGCAATAGCCGGGGTGGCAACCAGACCGGTGGCAAGGGCAATAACGGAAAGTGCGGATTTGATGGTCATTTGAATAACCTCTTGAAAATCATCTCTGAAAGAGCGTTTGCTCACTCCCACAACGGGGTGATCGCAGGATCGTTGCAGTGAAATTTGCCCAGAAAGAAATCGTGATTGCTCCGACGCTGCAACGTGCGCGCGGCATTGGCCGAATTGTCACCAAGCAGGGTGATAGCCGAACGCGCCTCGACACCTTGTTCCAGGAAGGGTGCGGCAAGATCCGCCTGCCCAATACGCACTCGAGCAGTCTTGAAGCCGTGCTTATCAACACTGCAGGCGGCATTACCGGTGGCGACCATCTGCAATGGAGCGCTGACGTCGCCGCTGGCGGCCATCTGGTGCTCACCACCCAGGCATGTGAACGCAGCTACCGCTCGACCGGCGACTTTGCGCGTGTCGAAACGCATCTGCGGGTGGGCGCGGACGCTCACCTTGACTGGTTGCCGCAGGAAACCATCCTCTTTGCCGCCAGCAAGCTCGACCGCAAACTGGATGTCGACCTTGCCGGGGGCGCCACGTTGACGGCCATCGAGTCCGTGCTGCTCGGCCGCGATGCCATGGGCGAGGACGCCAGCGATGCGCTATTGCGCGACAACTGGCGCATTCGTCGCAATGGCCAGCTGATCCATGCCGAGGCGACCCAATTGTGCGCACACAGTGCTGAACGCTCCAGTCTCTCGCTGCTGGCCGGCAATCGGGCATTCGCCTCGGTACTGCATGTCGCGGCAACCAAAGAGCGAGCCGAGACACTCTGCGCCAGGCTGCGCGCCTTCCTGCCCGCCGACAGTGCCATTGCTGCCAGCGCCAATGGCGAGCGTCTCGTCATCCGGGCCATGGCCAAAACCGGGCTTGCCTTGCGGCGCCTGATCGTACCAGTTTTGATTGAACTTACCGGCGCCGGCAGCCTGCCGCGCCTCTGGCATCTCTAGGACCCGGCAATGAACCTCACCCCCCGTGAAAAAGACAAGCTGCTGATCTCCATGGCCGCCGTTGTGGCGCGCAAGCGCCTCGAGCGCGGCGTCAAGCTCAACCATCCCGAGGCTATCGCCCTCATAACCGATTTCGTGGTCGAAGGCGCGCGCGATGGCCGCGCTGTATCGGACCTGATGGAAGCAGGCGCCCATGTCGTCACCCGCGACCAGGTGATGGAGGGCATAGCCGAGATGATTCACGACGTTCAGGTGGAAGCCACATTCCCCGACGGCACCAAGCTCGTCACCGTTCACCAGCCGATCCGCTAAGAGGACAAACCATGCTCAAGCGCAGCCTGCTCACCCTGGCTCTGACCCTCGCGGCCACTCTGCCCGCCTTTGCCCATGTCGATCCAGTGGCCCACGGCTCCCTCGTGGCCGGCTTCAGCCATCCGCTGCTCGGACTGGACCATATCCTGGCCATGGTAGCCGTCGGCGTCTGGGCGGCGATGCAAGGTGGAAAGGCCATCTGGATCGTACCGGCGGCTTTTGTCGGTACCATGGTACTCGGTTTTGGCGCGGCCATTGCAGGTGTGCCGCTGCCTTTCGTCGAGCCGGTGATCATGGCTTCCGTGATCTTTATTGGCATCGCCATCGCCCTCGCTCTGCCGGTACCCACCTCGGCCATTGCCGCCCTGGTTGGCTTCTTTGCCTTTTTCCATGGCCACGCCCATGGCGGCGAACTGGGCAACGCCGGCGCCTGGCAATTCGCACTCGGCTTCATTGCCGCGACGGCGGCCTTGCATGCGGTGGGCATCGGCGCCGGTCTCCTGCTGACCCGCTTCAGCGGCCGGGCCCTGACCCGCATCATCGGCGCCGCCACCGCCATGGGCGGCATCTGGCTGGCAATCGGCGGCTAGGAGGCAAAGCCATGATCCCCGGAGAAGTCTTTCCCGCCAAAGGCGATATCGAACTGAATGCCGGCGCCGAACAAGTGCTGCTTGAAGTCGCCAATACCGGCGACCGGCCTATTCAGGTCGGCTCACATTATCACTTCTATGAAACCAATGCCGGCCTGCGCTTTGATCGCGACAGGGCGCGCGGCATGCGGCTTGATATCGCAGCCGGAACCGCCGTGCGTTTCGAGCCAGGCCAGACGCGCGAAGTGCGCCTGGTCCCCATGAGCGGCGACCGGCGCATTTTCGGGTTCCGGCAACAGGTGATGGGGGATTTATAACACTGTTGGCGGAGCGCAATTTCGCCTCCCCCAAGCATGGCGCTGACGGGCGAAAGCTGGTTTAAGGGCGGTGATCCACTCTCAGGACCATGCCATGACCACCGAGCCGACCAAGGAAGCCCTGTTCAAGCAACGCTTTGTTTCCGTTCTTGCGGATTTCAAGCAGAACGGGATCAAGGATTCCGAGGCCATGGAACTGATCGGCAGCCTTGCCGCCAGTCTGGCTGATAGTCTTGAGCAAAAGAGCTGGACCGGCGCCAAGCAGGCCATGACTGCGGCGGCCTATGATGCCTTGCTGGACTCCTTCCAGACGCGTGGCAACAAGGCGCACCAGAACGGCCAGACCAAGCAGGCCTATGCCCTGCAATTGCTCGGCGTCTCGCTGGTCGCCATGACCCAGCGCAGTGACGCCGATCTCATGACCGGCGAAAAGCTGTTGGATCAGATGATCGACAGCGCCGTCGCCCATTATCGCCGGACCCGCGCGCGACACTGATCGAACGGGGCGCTCCGGCTTCCACCCGCATCCCGGCTCTTGCCAGCCGTGATGCGACAAGCCAGAGTTACCCCGGGAAGCCTTTGCCCCGGGCGTTTATACGGGACACGACATGCCAGCACGGATTTCTCGCGCCACCTACGCCGATATGTACGGTCCCACCACTGGCGACCGTATCCGCCTTGCCGACACCGAACTCATCATCGAGGTGGAAAAAGACTTCACCACCTATGGCGAGGAGGTCAAATTCGGCGGCGGCAAGGTCATCCGAGATGGCATGGGCCAGTCCCAGCGCACCCGCGCGCAGGGCGCCGTCGACACGGTCATCACCAATGCGCTGATTGTAGACCACACCGGCATCTACAAGGCCGACATCGGTCTCAAGAACGGGCTCATCGCCGGCATCGGCAAGGCCGGAAATCCCGACACCCAGCCCGGCGTCGACATCATCATCGGCCCCTCCACCGAAGCCATTGCCGGCGAGGGCAAAATCATCACCGCCGGCGGCATGGACGCCCATATCCATTTCATCTGCCCCCAACAGATCGAAGAAGCACTGATGAGCGGTGTCACCACCATGCTCGGCGGCGGTTCCGGCCCGGCCCATGGCACGCTCGCCACCACCTGCACCGGCGCCTGGCACATCGAACGCATGATCGAAAGCTTCGAAGCCTTCCCGATGAACCTGGCGCTGGCCGGCAAGGGCAATGCTGCGCTAGCCGCGCCGCTCGAGGAAATGATCCTGGCCGGCGCGTCCGCTCTCAAGCTGCATGAGGACTGGGGCACCACGCCCGCCGCCATCGACAATTGCCTCTCGGTTGCCGACGCCTATGACGTGCAGGTGATGATCCATACCGATACGCTCAACGAAAGCGGTTTCGTCGAGGACACCGTGGGCGCTTTCAAGGGCCGCACCATCCACGCCTTTCACACCGAGGGCGCTGGTGGCGGCCACGCACCGGATATCCTCAAGGTCGCGGGCCTGCCCAATGTCATCCCCTCCTCGACCAATCCGACGCGGCCCTACACGGTCAACACCATCGCCGAGCATCTGGACATGCTCATGGTTTGCCACCACCTCGACCAGTCCATCCCCGAGGACGTAGCCTTCGCCGAAAGCCGCATCCGCAAGGAAACCATCGCGGCCGAGGACATTCTGCACGATATGGGCGCGCTCTCGATCATCTCGTCGGACAGCCAGGCCATGGGCCGCGTTGGCGAAGTGCTGATCCGCACCTGGCAGACCGCCGACAAAATGAAGCGACAGCGTGGACGCCTCAGCGACGAAACCGGGGACAACGACAATTTCCGCGTTCGCCGCTACATCGCCAAATACACCATCAACCCGGCCATCGCCCATGGCATGAGCCAGCACATCGGCTCAGTCGAAGTGGGCAAGCGCGCCGATCTCGTGCTCTGGAACCCGGCCTTTTTTGGCGTGAAGCCGGAAATGGTGCTGCTGGGCGGCTCCATCGCCGCAGCGCCCATGGGCGACCCGAACGCCTCGATCCCGACCCCCCAGCCCATGCACTATCGCCCCATGTTCGGTGCCTATGGCAAGCTGGTCAGTCGCTCTTCGGTCGTGTTTATCTCGCAGGCTGCGCATGACGCGGGCCTGCGCAGCCGCCTCGGCGTCGACAAGCAATTGGTGCCGGTCTCCAATACCCGCGGCGGCATCGGCAAGGCGTCGATGAAGCTCAACACCGCCACCCCGGTCATCGACGTCCATCCCGAAACCTACGAAGTGCGCGCCGATGGCGAATTGCTCACTTGTGAGCCGGCCACGGTATTGCCGATGGCCCAGCGCTATTTCCTGTTCTGACCCGCTTGCGTGGTCGCGCAAACGACATGATGGTGGGGTGACCTGGCACGGCCCAACTCACCCCACTGGAGAAACGCGATGATCAAGCCGCCGCTTTCACTTGCTGCACTACCTTTGCTCGCCCTAACGCTCCCCGGTATTGCTCAAGCCCAATCAGAGGCCGCGTTGCCGACACCGACGACGGCGTCGGCCGCCCTGACACTGACCCTTGAAAGCCAGGGCGATATCGAGCGCCGCATCGTTGTCTATCAGTGCGACGGCGATCTGACGCTCAGCGTCCAGTATGTGAATGCCGCGCCCAACTTCCTGGCAATTTTGCCGGTCGAGGGACAAAGCCTGGTCTTTGCAACCACCCTCTCCGCCTCAGGCGCGCGTTACGTCGCCGGTCCTTACGAATGGTGGAGCCATCAGGGCGAGGCCACATTGCGCGATCTCACCCAGGACGAGGATGCCGACCCCCTCGCCACCTGTGCCGAAACCAGCAACACGCCCTGATCGCTCATGGACCAGTCGATTGCCCAGCAGTTGTTTCCCCATATCCGCATCGTTTTGGGGACCATAATTGGCTTGGGCATTACCCGAATTCTCATGACACTTGCGGGAATTCTTCAGCACCCCAGCCGCGCCAAGGTGTCGGCCCTGCATCTGCTCTGGATGGGCTCGATCCTGCTCGAACTGGTCCTGTTCTGGTGGTGGGAATTTGCTCTGCACCGGATCGAAGTCTGGCATTTCGGGCTTGTCCTCTTCATCATGACCTATGCCATCACTCTCTTCCTGATGGCCGCCCTGCTCTCTCCCGACAACATCTCCGAATATACCGGCTACGAAGATTTCTTCCTCAAGCGCCGGCACTGGTTTTTCGGCATCCTTGCCGCCACCTTCCTGCTCGACACCATTGATACCTTCATCAAGGGACAGTCCCATTGGAACCAGTTTGACTGGAGCTATTTCAGTCAGGTGCCACTCGGCCTTCTGCTATGTATTTGGGCGTGGCGCAGCACTGATCGGCGCGCCCACATGGCCATCGTGGCCATCCACATCGCATACCAGGCTTTTCTCATCACCCGCTACTTCAGTACTGTCGGTTAGTCCCCATGCGTCGCGCCACCACCTGTCTTCCTGCCAACCACGGCAAGTCCCCGATTATCGACACCATCACCCTTGCCCATGATGAGCGCCGCTTGCGCCGCAAGCTGCTTACCGGCGCGAAGGGCATCGAGGTCATGGTGGATTTTCCGGCCACCGTCACGTTGGACCACAAGGGCGCGCTCGAACTCGACAACGGTGAACTGGTCGAGGTGATTGCCGCCGAGGAATTGCTCTACGAAATCCGCGCCCAGGACGCGGGCCACCTCTTGCGCCTTGCCTGGCATATCGGCAATCGCCACACGCCCGCCCAGCTTGAGCCCGACCGCATCCTGATCAAGCGCGACCATGTGCTCAAGACTATGCTGAAGGGTCTGGGGGCCACAGTCAGCCTGGTCACCGAGCCGTTCTTTGCCGAGCATGGCGCCTATCACAGCCACGCCCATGGCGATGGCGGCCACGCCCTTCTGGCCCGCAAGTGAGCGCTGATCTGCAAAAACTGCTGACCTGGTTGTCTCCTGCCTTTCCGGTAGGCGCGTTCGCGTGGTCGGCGGGCCTGGAAACCGCCATTGTCCAGGGCAAGGTGACCGACCGGGCGACAGCGGAGAACTGGATTGCCGGCACCCTCAACCATGGGGGCCTCAGGACCGACGCGATCCTTCTGGCGCATGCCCACTCCGGGCATAAAGAGCGCCAAAAGCTGGCCGAACTGGCCGATCTCTGCCTGGCGCTGACCCCGGCCCGCGAGCGTCACGCCGAGACCGTACTCACCGGCAATGCCTTCGTCCTCGCCAGCGCCGCCTGGCCGACGGAAGCACCGCTGACCCTTCCAAAGCCCTGTCCCTATCCCATCGCGGTGGGCGCCCTGGCCGGCGCCCATGGCATCGACAGGCACGACACGCTGATCGCCTTCATCACCGCCACGGTGCATAGCCAGGTCTCGGTGGCAGTCCGGCTCGTGCCTATCGGGCAGAGCGACGGCCTCGCCATCATGGCCGGGCTGGAACCGCAAGTCGCCGACCTGGCAGCGCTGTGCCTCAATGCCGCACTGGATGCTATTGGCAGCGTCGCCTATGGCGCAGATATTGCGCAAATGCAGCACGAAACCCTGCCAACAAGGATTTTCCGGTCATGAACATGCTCCTCTCGTCCTTCATGTTCATTGGCCTGTTTGCCGTATCCATCGCCCACTTGATGTGGGCCTTCGGCCGCACCTGGCCGATCCGCAGTGAAAAACTGCTGGCCCAGACGGTCGTGGGCTTCAAGGACATCGAGCGCATGCCGCCGCGACTGGCCTCGCTGGCTGTCGCTGTCGCCACCTTTACCGCTGGGTGCTTTGCCCTGGCGCTGGCTGATCATGATAGCGGCGGGTGGATGCTTAACCTCGTAGGCCTTGTTTTTGCTGCTGTTTTTCTAGCCCGCGGTATTGTCGGCTACACGCCCTGGTGGGCTTCCGTGACCCCGGAACCCAATTTTCGCATCAACGACCTTCGGGTCTATTCGCCGCTTTGCCTCTTCCTCGGCATCGGCTTCCTGGCGCTTATTGCGCTGCGTTTCCTTTGACCGACAAGGAGTTAGCCATGTCCAAGAGCCTCAACGGACCTCTGCGCATCGGCATCGGCGGGCCGGTCGGCTCGGGCAAGACGACGCTGTGCGAAATGCTGCTCAAGGCCATGCGCGAGCGCTATTCCATGGCCGTTGTCACCAATGACATCTACACCCAGGAAGATGCGCTGATCCTGGCGCGGGCCCAGGCTATCTCGAATGAACGGATTGTTGGCGTCGAAACGGGCGGCTGTCCGCACACCGCCATCCGCGAGGATGCCTCGCTCAATCTGGCGGCCATCGACGCGCTCAACAAGAAGTTCCCCGATCTCGATATCATCCTGATCGAAAGCGGCGGCGACAATCTGGCGGCAACGTTCTCGCCCGACCTCGCCGATCTCACCATTTACGTGATCTCGGTGGCGCAGGGCGAAAAGATCCCGCGCAAGGGCGGCCCGGCCATCTCCCGCTCGGATCTATTGGTCATCACCCACACCGATCTGGCCCCCTATGTGGGCGCCAGCCTCGAGGTGATGGAAAGCGACACCCAAAAGGTGCGCGAAGGCCGGCCCTATGTCTTTACCGACCTGCTGCGCCGCGAAAGCCTGGACCAGATCATCGGCTTCATCGAAAAGCACGGCGGGTTTGAGGCTCAGGCCGCCGAGTAGCGCGGACGGCTATTCCGCCGGCCGCACCAGCGCCACCACAGAGCGAGGCGGCAGGGTGGCCGTGCCTTCGGTCAATGCCACCTCGGACCCATCCTCGGACTGAATACCGATAGCCCAATCGTCCGCTGGCAACCGCGCCACAACGGGCTCGACGCGCCGATTGAACCACACCAGCACCTCGTCATCCTTGTAGCGCAAGTGCATGCCGAGCACCGAGGCGCTGCTGTCGTTCCAGTCGCCCTCATTCATTTCGCGCCCGTCGGGATGCAGCCAGACGACGTCCTTGACGCCATTGCGATCCTGCCCGGAGAGCCAGTGGTCGTGGCTGATGGCAGGATGGGCCTTGCGGAAGGCGTTGATGGCGCCGACGAAATCGACCAGCGCGCCATCGGCGCCTTCCCAGTCGACCCAAGTGATCTCATTGTCCTGGGCATAGGCGTTGTTATTGCCCTGCTGGGTCCGATACATCTCGTCGCCCTGCTGGATCAGCGGGGTGCCACGTGACATGAACAGGGTCGCCAGAAGCGCGCGAACGTCGCGCTTGCGGGCATGGTTGATGGCCGCATCATCGGTCTCGCCTTCGACGCCGCAGTTCCATGAGGAATTGTGGTTGTGCCCGTCGCGATTGTTCTCGCCGTTCGCCTCATTATGCTTGTCGTGATAGGTCACGAGATCTCGCAGCGTGAACCCGTCATGCACGGCCAGCATGTTCACCCCGGCGCTTGGCTTGCGCCCCGCGACATCGAAGATTTCCGAAGACCCCGCCACCTTGCCCGCCAGGGCGCCGATCTTGCCATTCTCGCCCTTCCAGAAGGCGCGAATTTCGTCGCGATAGGTGTCGTTGTGCTCGGCAAACTCCTTGCCGAACTTGCCCAGCCCATAGCCGCCCGGACCCGGGTCCCAGGGCTCGGCAACAAGGATACACTTGCTCAGTACCGGATCAGCCTTGATCAGCTTGAGCATGGCCGCTTCCGGGTTGAACCCCGGCTCGCGCCCCAGGATGGTTGCAAGGTCAAAGCGGAAGCCGGAGACACCCAGTTCCTCGACGTAGTAGCGCAGGCTTTCGATCACCAGCCGCTGCACCGCCGGGTGATCGCAGCGCAGCGTATTGCCAGTGCCCGTATCGTTGACGAGATGCTTTTTGCCATCCACATCGACCCAGCGATAATAGGTCTGCGGATCAAGACCCATCATCGACAGGATCGGCCCCTGGCTGTCACCCTCGCCGGTGTGGTTATAGACCACGTCGAGGATCACCGAGATGCCGGCCTTGCGATAGGCGTCGGTCATCACCCGCATCTCCTGCGGGCCACGCGGCGCCAGGCGCGGATCGACGGAAAAATAGGCCACCGGGTTATAGCCCCAGGCATTGGTCAGCCCCAGCTGGGGCAGATGGCCCTCATCGATCCAGGCCGCTGTCGGCATCAACTGAATGGTATCGACGCCCAGGTGCTTGAAATGGTCGATCACTCGACGCGTGGTCAGCGCCGCGACGCTCCCCCGCAACGGCCCCTGCACGCTTGGGTGGCGCATGGTGAAGCCGCGCACATTGAGCTCATAATAGAGCGAAGGCGACTTCTTGCGTGGATGCGCCACCTCATTGCCGCCGGCCGTGACAATGGCCTTGGGGACCAGATCGGCAGTATCGACCGCATCTTCACGCGCCAGCCGCAGCCGGGGCGAGCGCACGAACACCCGGTCGAGGTGCCGCGCATAGGGATCGACGAGCAGCTTATTGGGGTCGAAGAACAGCGCCTGATCGGGGTCATAGGGCCCATCGGCGCGTAGCCCATAGCGCGCGCCTGGCCCGACATTGGCGATCAGCCCGGCATGCACATTGTCCTGGTGCACATCGAGCTCGAAACGCTCGATTTCCTTGTCCTGTTCATCGAACAGGCACACCCAGATAACACTGGCGCTTTCCGAATAGACGGCAAAATTGACCCCTTCAGCGGTCACCGTGGCGCCAAGCTTCTCCACGCTGCCGCCTTGCGGCACCAATTCAGGTTTCATGGACAAGGCAAGCCTAGGTGATGACGCTGGGCGTGTCGCGCCCGGTTCTGGACTTGATGCCGGCCAGGGCATCGGCGATCCCGATAAGCGGCTCAAGGGCAAGCTGGGTGTCGAGATCATGGCGTCCATCGGCGGCCTCATAGCGCTCAAGGTAAAGCCGCAACGTGGCGCCCACGGTTCCGGTTCCTGAGAGCCTGAGCACAATCCGCGATCCATCGGTAAAGCCGATGCGGATACCCTGCCTGGCACTGGTCGAGCCATCGACCGGATCGTGATAGGTAAAGTCGTCAGCATAGGCGACCTGCAGGTCCTCGCCGAGGATCTTTCCCGGCAAGCCCGGCAATTGCGCCCGCAGATCCTCGACCAGCTTGCCGGCGATGGCCGCGTCGACCTCTTCATAGTCGTGCCGCGTATAGTAATTGCGGCCATAGGTCTTCCAGTGCTCGCGCACGATGGCATCGACGCTCTGCTTGCGCACAGCCAGGATGTTGAGCCACAGCAGTACCGCCCATAGTCCGTCTTTTTCGCGCACATGGTCCGAACCCGTGCCGGCGCTTTCCTCGCCACAAATGGTCACGCGCCCGGCATCGAGCAGATTGCCAAAGAACTTCCAGCCCGTCGGTGTCTCGTGCATCTCGATGCCGAGCTTTTCGGCCACCCTGTCGGCCGCGGCACTGGTCGGCATCGATCGGGCAATGCCCGCGATCCCCTTCTTGTAGCCGGGCGCCAGATGCGCATTGGCGGCCAGCAGCGCCAGCGAATCCGAGGGCGTGACGAACCGGTTCTTGCCGATGATGAGGTTGCGGTCCCCATCGCCATCCGAGGCGGCGCCAAAATCGGGGCCGTCGGCGGTCATCAAGAGGTCGTGCATGTCCTTGCAATAGACCAGGTTCGGGTCCGGGTGCCCATTGTTGAACGTGGGCGAGGGCACGCCATTGATGACGGTGCCCCTGGGCGCGCCGAGCAGCCCTTCGAGAATGGCATGGGCATAGGGCCCAGTGACCGCGTGCATGGCGTCGAACGTCATGCGGAAGCCGCCGGCAAACATGGCGCGGATGGCCTCGAAGTCGAACAGCGTCTGCATCAGGGCCGCATAATCGGCCACCGGATCGATCACCTCGACCACCATGTCACCGACCATCTGCGTACCGACGGTGTTGAGGTCGATGTCCGGCGTATCCAGCGTCTTGTAGCTGTCGATCACCTTGGTCCGCGCATAGACCGCGTCTGTAATTTTCTCCGGCGCCGGACCACCATTGGCGATATTGTATTTGATGCCGAAATCGCCGTCGGGCCCGCCCGGATTGTGACTAGCCGACAGGACCAAACCGCCGAACGCCTGGTTATGGCGGATGACGTGACTGGCTGCCGGTGTCGACAGAATGCCCCCCTGCCCGACCAGCACCTTGCCAAAGCCATTGGCCGCCGCGATGCGGATGGCTTTCTGGATCGCAACATCATTATAGAAGCGGCCATCGCCACCGATCACCAAGGTCTTGCCGGCAAAGCCCTCCAGGCTGTCGAAGATCGACTGGATGAAATTCTCGACATAGTTGGCCTGCTGGAACACAGGCACGCGCTTGCGCAGGCCGGACGTGCCGGGCTTCTGGTCAGCAAAGGGAGTGGTCTTAGTCACTTGCACTGTCATCTATCGAATATCCGATCAAGGCGGCATAAATCTGGGCATAGCGGGCGGCGCTGGCTTCCCAGCTCACATCCGACTTCATCCCGCGCCGCTGCATTTTCTTCCAGGACTTCTCATCGGCATAGAGCGCCAGGGTCCGCCTGATGGCGTCGGCGAGCGCCGTTTCGCTGGGCGGCGCAAACTGAACGCCGGTGGCAACTTCCGCCTGCAAAGCTGCCACATTGGCGTCGATCACGGTATCATTGAGCCCACCGACGCGGCTGACAAGCGGTATGCAGCCATAGCGCAAGGCGTAGAGCTGGGTCAGGCCGCAGGGCTCAAAGCGCGACGGCACCATCATCACATCGGCGCCGCCCTGCACCAGATGGCTGAGCTTTTCATTGTAGCCGGTGACAAGACCAACCTTGCCCGGATGCTCCATGGCAGCGCTGCGCACCGCATTTTCCAGCTCGGCATCACCCGAACCGAGCACGGCCAATTGCGCCCCCGCCGCGACCAGCAGGCCGATATTGGCCACCAGAAGATCGATGCCCTTTTGCCAGGTCAGGCGGCTGACCACGGCAAACAGAGGCCCGTCCGACGCGTCGAGCCCGAATGCTTCCTGCACGGCGCGCTTATTACCCTGCCGGGCCTGCATGGTGCTGGCCGTATAGTTTTGCGCCAGCGCAGGGTCGGTTGCGGGGTTCCAGGCGCCCATGTCGATGCCATTGAGCACGCCAAACACCGTATCCGAACGGTTGTTGAGCAGCCCTTCCAGACCCATGCCAAAGGCCGGGGTGCGGATTTCGCTGGCATAGGTGGGCGACACGGTGGTCACCACATCGGCACATTCGACACCGGCCTTGAGATAGCCGACGCCGCCGTAATATTCGACACCCTCGACCGAGAACGCATGCGCCGGCAGCCTGAGCTGTGGAAAGATTTCCGCCCCGAACGTGCCCTGGAACGCCATGTTATGGACCGTCATGACGGTCTTGAGGCTCGATGAGGGACCGAATTTGACATAGGCGGGCACGAGACCAGCCTGCCAGTCATGCGCGTGGATCAGTTGCGGGCGATAGCCCTCGACCAGACCATGACCCAGTTCGGCAGCGACCCAACTCAGCGCCGCGTAACGCTTCCAATTGTCCGGCCAGTCCCATCCTTCGGGGCCCATATAGGGATTGCCGGGACGTTCATAGAGCGCCGGCGCATCAAGCACGATGAGATCGAGCCCTTCCACCCGGCCGGCAATCAACCGCCCGGTGACCCCGAAGAGATCATCGAAACTGGCCACCTCGCGCCCACCGGTCATCTTGCCCATGACTGCCGGATAGCCGGGCACCAGCGTGCGCATGGTGACACCGGTTTCGTTCAGCGCGCCCGGCAGGGCACCGGCCACATCGGCCAGGCCCCCCGTCTTGATCAGCGGATAGAGCTCGGAGGTAACCGAGAGAACTTCGATCATCGATCCGCCAGATACTTGTTGACCATGGCCTGGGTGATCAGCGTCACGCCCTCATCGGAACGGCGGAACCACTTGGCGTCAAACTCGGGGTCTTCGCCCACCACCAGACCCTCTGGAATGCCCACGCCGCGGTCGATGACCACTTTCTTGAGCCGCGCGTTGCGACCGATGTCGCAATAGGGCAGCACCACCGCCTCTTCGAGCATGGAGTAGGAGTGGACGCGGCTGCCGGTTGAGAGCAGCGTACGCTGCAGATGCCCGCCCGAAATGATGCAGTCGCCCGACACCAGCGAATTGACGGCTGAGCCGCGCCGGCCATCGAAATCGTGCACGAACTTGGCCGGCGGCGTGATCTCGGCATAGGTCCAGATCGGCCAGTCGCGGTCGTAAAGATCGAGCTGCGGCTTGATATCGGTCAGGTCGATCGAGGCCTTCCAATAGGCGTCAATCGTGCCGACGTCGCGCCAATAGCTGACTTCCTCATTGCTCGAACGGACGCAGGAGCGCGGGAAGCGGTGTGCCCAGGCGGTGCCGTTCTTGACGATATAGGGAATGATGTCCTTGCCGAAATCGCGGTTGGAACCCTCTGTCGCCGCATCGCGGCGCAGCTGCTCCATCAGGAACCGGGTCTCGAACACATAAATGCCCATCGAGGCCAGCGCCATGTCCGGCTTGTCGGGAATGCCCGGCGGATCCTTGGGTTTTTCGACGAAATCGACCACCCGGTCGCGGCCATCGACATGCATCACGCCAAAGCCGGTCGCTTCCATGCGCGGCACTTCCAGGCACCCGATGGTGACGTCGGCGCCCGTGTCCACATGCTGGCGCAGCATGATTTCATAGTCCATCTTGTAGATGTGGTCGCCCGCCAGAATGACGATGTAGCGCGCACCCGAATCCTCGATGATGTCCATGTTCTGATAGACCGCATCGGCGGTACCGGCATACCACATGTCCTCGCGCACCCGCTGGCTGGCAGGCAGCACGTCGAAGCTTTCATTGCGTTCGGGACGCAGGAAGTTCCAGCCGCGCGACAGGTGGCGAATAAGGCTGTGCGCCTGATATTGCGTGGCCACCGAAATGCGGCGGATGCCCGAATTGATGGCATTGGAGAGCGCAAAGTCGATGATGCGCGATTTGCCGCCGAAATACACCGCCGGCTTGGCGCGCCGGTCGGTCAATTCCATCAGGCGTGTGCCACGCCCACCGGCCAGCACATAGGCCATGGCCTCGCGCGCCAGCGGCGATGGTACTCGATAGTCTGCCATTATAAGTCCCTCCGCTTATGCCCGGATATCACCGGGTCGTATCTCTACCGAACCGTCTCACGCCGGCTCGAATTTCAGAAACAGGGTTGCGAGCGGCGGCAGGTATAATTCTGCCTCCGCCGGCCAATGCTGCCCCTCAACAGCCTTGGCGATTACCGCGCCCTGGTTGCCGGTGTTGCCGCCCGAATACCAGCCGGCATCGGTATTGATCCGCTCGACCCAGCGCCCGGCCTTAGGCATGGGTACTTTGTAACCGCTGCGCGGCACCGGGGTGAAATTGGAAATGACCAGCACCGGATCGGCCCCAGGCGCCTTGCGCACCCAGGCCATCACCGAATTGGCCTGATCATTGCCGATCACCCACTCGAAGCCCTCCGGCTCGCAGTCCCGCTCGTAAAGCGCGGGCAAGCTGCGATAGGCCGCGTTGAGATCGGAGACCAACCGCCGCATGCCTTCATGGCTGGGCGCATCGAGCAGCCACCAGTCCAGCGACTTGCTTTCGCTCCATTCCTCGCGCTGCGCAAATTCCTGGCCCATGAACAACAGCTTCTTGCCCGGATGCCCCCACATGAAGGCGAGATAGGCGCGCAGATTGGCAAACTGCTGCCAGTCATCGCCCGGCATCTTGGAGATCAGCGCGCCCTTGCCGTGGACCACCTCATCGTGGCTGAGGGGCAGGACGAAGTTCTCGCTGAACGCATAGACCAGGCCGAAGGTCATGTCGTTGTGGTGGAACCGGCGATGGATCGCTTCGCGGCTCATGTACCGCAGCGTGTCGTTCATGAAGCCCATGTTCCACTTGAACCCGAACCCCAGCCCGCCGGCATAGGTCGGCGCGCTGACGCCCGACCAGGCCGTGGATTCCTCGGCAATCATGAAGGCGCCGGGAAAAGCCCGGTAGACCTCGGCATTGACCCGCTGCAGGAAGGCGACGGCCTCCAGGTTCTGATTGCCGCCATGCTTGTTCGGCACCCATTCGCCCGGCTGGCGCGAATAGTCGAGGTAGAGCATCGAGGCCACGGCATCGACCCGCAGCCCATCGATATGGAACTGCTCGAACCAGAACAGCGCGTTATTGGTAAGAAAGCCCGAAACTTCCTTGCGGCCGAAATTGTAGATCGCCGTGTTCCAGTCGGGGTGGAACCCCTGGCGCGGGTCTTCGTGCTCATAGAGCGCCGTGCCGTCGAAATGGGCGAGCCCGAATTCGTCGGTCGGGAAATGTGCCGGCACCCAGTCAAGGATCACCCCCAGCCCCGCCTCGTGGGCCGCATTGACCAGCCGCGCGAACCCGGCCGGGTCGCCAAATCGGGCCGTGGGCGCAAACAGGCCGGTCGGCTGATAACCCCAGCTCGGATCGAACGGATGCTCGGAGACCGGCAGGAATTCGAGATGGGTATAGCCCATGTCCGCCGCATAGGGGACGAGCTGCTCGGCGAGCTGGTCATAGCTCATGAAGCCGCCATCGGGCCGGCGGCGCCATGAGCCAAGGTGCACCTCGTAGATCGACATCGGCGTGCGGCGCCAATCCCGCGTGGCGCGCTCTTCCATGTATTTCTGGTCGGTCCAGGTGAAGGGCGTCGGATCGGGCACGACCGAGGCCGTGCGCGGACGCATTTCGGCCTGCCGGGCGAACGGATCGGCCTTGAGCGGCAGCACCTGCCCATTGGGGCCGACAATCTCGTATTTGTAGATCGTGCCGGTGCCCAGCACCGGGATGAACACTTCCCAGATGCCCTGGCGGTTGCGCATGGGATGGCGTCGCCCGTCCCACTCATTCCAGGGACCCACCACCGAAACGCGCTGCGCATTGGGAGCCCAGACGGCGAAATGCGTGCCGTGGATGCCCTCGAACTCCATCTCGTGGGCGCCCAGCTTGTCGAACAGCCGCAAGTGACTGCCCTCGCCGATGTAATAATCGTCCATCGGTCCCAGGACGGGGCCGAAGGAATAGGGATCGAACACGCTCCAGCTGCCGCCGGCGTTCCTGGCCTCGTAGCGTATCGGCTGGCGCGCCGAGATATTGACCTTGGCCTCGAAGAACCCAGCCGCATGGCGCGGGATCATGTGGCCAAGCAGCGTACCGTCGAGCGTGAAGGCGTTGAGCGTTTCGGCATGCGGAACAAAGGCTCGCAGCACCCAATGGCCCTCGACCTCATGCAGGCCGAGAAAGGCAAAGGCATTGCTGTGGCGACCTGCCACGATTGCCTCGACTTCCCGTCCATCGGCCTGCCAGATTTCCTTGCTCACGCTCACGCCCGCACTCCCCCACTGGCCCGCGACATGCACTGCGCCGACCCAACTACAAAACTGCGCACGGACCTGATCTTCTCGTCAGGGCGGCTCCGCGCGCGCTACAATCACGCCGTCGGCACGTCCCAGATTTCGCTCGCATATTGGCGGATCGTCCGATCCGACGAAAAGAACCCGACGCTGGCCGTGTTACGGATCGCCATGGCGGTCCAGCGCTTCTTGTCGCGCCAGATGGCATCCACCTTGCTCTGCGCCGCCGCATAGGCATCGAAATCCCGCGCCACCATGAACCAATCGTGGTCGTAAAGGCCGCCGATCAGATCGCGATAGCGGTGCGGGTCATCCGGCGAGAACACCCCCGAGGAAATGGATTCCAGCGCTTCGCGCAACCGCGGCGACTTGTCGATGGCGGCCCGCGGCACTTCCGAGCGACCACGCTTGTCCTCGACCTCTTCGGTGGTCAGACCGAAGATGACGATATTGTCGTCGCCCACTTCCTTGTGCATCTCGACATTGGCGCCATCCATCGTGCCGATGGTGATCGCGCCATTGGCCATGAACTTCATATTGCCCGTGCCCGAGGCTTCCATGCCCGCCGTCGAGATTTGCTCGGAAAGGTCGGCGGCCGGCACGATCACTTCGGCCAGGCTGACATTGTAATTGGGCAGGAACACCACCTTGAGCAGGCCCCGCACCGCCGGATCATTGTTGATCACCCGCGCCACGTCGTTGATCAGTTTGATGATCAGCTTGGCATTCCAATAGCTGGGCGCCGCCTTGCCAGCGAATATCTTCACCCGCGGCACCCATTCCTTTTCGGGATGGGCGCGGATTTCATCATAAAGCGCGACGGCGTGGATGATGTTGAGCAGCTGCCGCTTGTATTCGTGGATGCGCTTGATCTGCACGTCGAACATCGCCTCGGGCGACACGGTGATGTTCATCCGATCCTTGATCAGTTTGGCCAGGCGCTTCTTGTTGGTGAGCTTGACCTCGGCGAACTGCTTCTGGAAACCAGGGTCCTCGGCATGGGCGAGCAATTGGTGCAGCTTGTCGACATCGTCGAGGAAATCGGGCCCGATGCGGTCCGTCACGAGCTTGGTCAGCCCCGGATTACACTGCATCAACCAGCGCCGCGGCGTAATGCCATTGGTCTTGTTGTTGATGCGCTCGGGATAGAGCTTGTGGAGGTCCGCAAACACCGTCTGCTTCATCAGCTCAGTATGGAGCGCGGAAACACCGTTGATCGAGTGTGAGCCAACAAAGGCCAACTGGCCCATGCGCACCCGGCGCCCGCCATGCTCATCGATGAGGGATACAGCCGCCACCTGCTGATCGCTGAAGCCCTTCTTGCCCCGCGCTTCGGTGAGAATGTCAGCGTTGATCTGATAGACGATCTGCATATGGCGCGGCAGCAACCGCTCCAGCAGGGCCACCGGCCAGCTTTCCAGCGCCTCGGGCAGCAGCGTGTGATTGGTATAGCCAAAAGTGCCCTTGGCAATCTTCCAGGCCTTGGCCCATTTGATGCCGTTCTCGTCGACCAGGATGCGCATCAGCTCGGCTACCGAAATGGCGGGATGCGTGTCGTTGAGCTGGATGGCCACCTTTTCGGATAGCGAACCGAGATCGCCATATTGCTGCAGGTGGCGGCGCACGATGTCCTTGAGCGAGGCGGAGGAGAAGAAGAACTCCTGGCGCAACCGCAGTTCCTGGCCAGCCGCCGTCGAGTCGGCAGGATAAAGCACGCGGGTGATGGCTTCGGCCTTGGAGCTTTCCTCCAACGCGCCGATATGGTCGCCCGAGTTGAACTTATCGAGCAGGATCGGATCGATCGGCTGCGCGCTCCAGAGGCGCAGCGTGTTCACCCGGCTGCCCCGCCAACCGACGATAGGCGTATCATAGGCCACCGCCAGCAGGTGTTCGTTGGGGTGCCATTCCTGGCGCACGGTCCCATCCGGGTCTGTCACCGGCTCAACATGACCGCCGAAGCCGACCTCATAGGCGCTTTCGCGGCGCTCGAACTCCCAGGGATTGCCATGGGCGAGCCAGTCTTCGGGCAGTTCGACCTGCCAGCCTTCGCTCATTTCCTGCCGGAACAGGCCATGCACATAGCGAATGCCATAGCCATAGGCCGGGATCTTTACCGAGGACATGGATTCAAGGAAGCATGCCGCAAGGCGCCCAAGGCCGCCATTGCCCAGCGCTGCGTCGGGCTCAAGGGCAATCAGGTCACCCAGATCGACATTAAGGTTTTTCAGCGCCTCGGCCACCGGCTCCATCAGCCCGACATTGCTCATCGCGTCGCGCATCAGGCGGCCAATGAGAAACTCGAGGCTGAGGTAATAGACGCGCTTGTGCGACGTCCGCCAGGTCTCGCGGGAACTTTCCATCCAGCGATCCATGATGCGGTCGCGAACCGCCAGGATGGTGGCCTTCAGCCAGTCGTGTGGCCGGGCAACAATGGGGTCCTTGCCAACCGAATAGATCAGGTTTTCAAGGATTTCGGCCTGAAGGGCCTCAACTGTCGTCGCGCGGGGTTCGGGCGTGGGCGCATCGTAGACGATCGGCTTTTGCGGCATATCGCAATCCAGTGTTCATGACGATGTTCCCCTCAGAATGACTATAGTCTTGCACTTAATTTGTGCATGGGAAAGCCCCCCGGCACACCGTGCCCGACTAGCTGCCCTGCACGGGCTGCGCAGACCGGCTGGCCGCGGCCTCCGCGTCATCCTCATCCACCCTGACACCGCCTTCACGCGCCTGCTCGCGGGCATTGCTGATCAGCAATTGCCGCCCCACCCGCCAGTCATCGCCATTGAGTTGCAGGTCGAAGCGTTCGCTGTCGCGCTCGCGAACCCCCGCAATGACGTCCTCGATCTGTTGTTCGTCTGCGCCCAACATGCGGATCGCCTCGCCGCCGAACCCAAGCGCCGAATCGAACACTTCGCGCCGCTGGAAATCCACCCCTGCCCGGATCAGCTCGATGGCATGGACACGGTCAAAGGCTCGCGCCATGACCCGGGCCAGCGGGAACTCATCGCGCAGCAATTCCACGATGCGAGACGTTTGTTCCTTCTGGTCGGTGCACACCAGAATCAGATTGGCCGTACCGGCCCCGGCAGCACGCAGGATATCGAGTCGCGTGCCGTCGCCGTAGTAGACCTTGAAGCCTATCTGGGCGGCGGCGCGGATCATCTCGGTGTCATTGTCGATGATCGACACGGAATGGCGCAACGCCAGCAGCGGCTGGCTGGCGATCTGACCGAAGCGCCCGAACCCGATGATCAGCACCCGGCCCGACAGCCCTTCGGCCGTTTCCACGCCGTCCATAGATTGCGCAGCCCTGGGCATCAGGTAGCGCATGCCGATGATGGCGAAGGGCGTGATCACCATCGAGATGATGACAGTGGCCGTGAAAATGGCATTGGTCGGCCCGTCGATCAGCCCGCTCGCAGCAGCCGTGGTGTAGAGCACAAAGGCAAATTCGCCACCCTGCCCCATCAGGACCGCCCGCTCCAGCGCCTCGCCATGACCCGATTTGAGCACCCGCGCGATGACATAGATCGCAGCGGCCTTGACCAGCATATAGGCCACGACGCTTAGAGCGATGATCTGCCAGTTCTCGCCCACGACGCCAAGGTCGAGCGACATGCCAACGGCCAGAAAGAACAGCCCGAGCAAGAGCCCCCGGAACGGCTCCACATCGGCTTCGAGCTGATGCTTGAAGGTCGAGGTGGAGAGCAAAACGCCGGCCAGGAACGCGCCCATGGCCATCGACAGTCCGCTGACCTGGAACAGCAGAGCCGCACCCAGCACCACCAGCAGCGCCGCCGCGGTCATCACCTCGCGCACCCGCGCCTGCGCCAGGAGAGAAAAGAACGGGTTCATCACCCGGCGCCCCAAAATGATCAGCAGCAATATGGCGCCTACGGCAATGCCCAGCGACACAAGCCGGGTGAGCATGCTGACATCGTCGGTGGACGGTGCCAGCAGCGCCACAACGGCCAACAGCGGCACGATGGCGAGGTCTTCGAGCAGCAGGATCGACACCATCTTCTGCCCGCCCTCGGTGGCCAGTTCGCCGCGCTCTCCCAGGATCTGCATGACGATGGCCGTCGAGGTCAGCACGAAACCCATGCCGAAGACAAAGGCGACGAGGGGCGCAAAGCCGAGAAGCACGCCGACACCGGTCAGCAATGCACCACAGGTCGCGACCTGAATGATACCCAGCCCGAATATCTGCTTGCGCAGAGCCCAGAGCCGGCTGGGTTCCATCTCCAGCCCGATGATGAAGAGGAACAATACGACGCCCAGCTCAGCCGCGGCGAGCACCGAGGCCGGATCGGAAATCAAACCAATGCCCGATGGGCCAAGCAGCAGTCCGGCGGCCAGATAGCCCAGCACCGATCCAAGCCCGATGCGCCGAAAAATCGGCACCGCAATGGTGCCTGCCGCAAGCAGCGCCACGACCGGTACGAGATCGACACCGTGTTGGGCCGCCTCCGCCGCATGCGCCAAAACTTCGCCCGCCATTCATTCGCCCCTGTATTGCACAGAAGCGACACTGGTGCCCACGGCGGGCTCCGTCAAGCCGACAGCGCTGTGCCCTGGCGATCAGGTTGTGCCCGGCTCAATCCCGGTGGGGCCGGTGCCCTGCGGCGGCTCTTCGCGCTTCGGCTTGAGGCCTTCCTCCTCTTCATCCTCGCGCTGTTCGCGAATGACCTGCGCCGCATTGGCCAGCAGTTCGTCCCGGTCTGTCATTCGGGCCGTGCGCCGCACAGGGCGGCGCGGCATGACCGGGCGGCTAGGCAGCGCATGGGTGAGCAAGGATTGGGCAATCAGCAGCGTCGGAACCGCCACCAGCCCGCCCACCGGCCCCCAGGCCCAAATCCAGAAGGTGATGGAAAGGAAGATGATGAAGGGATTGAGGGTGAGCGAACGGCCGATGAAATGCGGCGTGAAAATCTGCCCTTCGACGAAATTGATCCCCGCATAACAGGCGACCGGCAGCAAGATATTGAACAACTCGGTCTGTGTGCCCAGGCCTACGGCCAGCAATACCGTGACCATGATCGCCTGGCCGACATAGGGAATATAGTTGAGCACCGCTGCCATGGCGCCCCAGAGCAGTGGCGATGGCATGCCGATGAGCCACATCGCCAACGACACCGCCGAGCCCACGCCCAGGTTGATCACCGTCACCGACAGCAGGAAACGGCTGACCTTATATTCGACCTCGCGGAAGACGTGCGCCGTGCGCCAGCGCATCCGCCGCGTCACGCACATCGAGAGCACTGACATGCGAATGTGGTCGCGGGTGGCGACGAAGAAATAGAGACTGGCGAGGAAAATCGCTACCTGGGCGAGAACCGCCGGAGCCAGCATCGCCATGCCGGTCACCGTGCTGCCATCCTCGACCGTCACCGACATGGCGTCGCCCGTACCCAGCACGGTGCCGACTTGCTCCTGGAAATCACCCAGAGATTCGAGTGGTTCCTTGAGGGTCGCGAGCTGGGATTGCAGTTTTTCCCAGATCAGCGGGCCCCGCGCGACCCATTCGCTCAACGGTACCGCGAAAAGTATCGCAAAGCCGGCGATGACTGCGAGGAGAAGCAGCACCACCACACCCGCCGAAAGGGCCGGCGGCACGCCCCAGCTCTCCACCCGGTCGGCCACCGGGCCGAACATCAGGCCCACGACAATGGCCAGGGTCACGGGCGCCAGAAATACCTGCCCGCCCTGCAACATCACTAACAGCACGGCAAAGCCGATGCCGACCATGGCCAGCCGTGCCGCATTGTTCAGCACCCGCTCAAACTGGCTCTCGTTGAAGTCGGCCGCAGCAGCACCGGCAGGTCGTTTAGGCATTTGCGGATCCATATGTTTGGCGGTGATCGGAAACGCCCCGATCACAGCTTTCGTTCCGCTGCGACTGCTTGGTCTGTCGACCCGGTGAGACGGCTTGGATAAGCTCGCCTGGAAACGTTCACTCGAGTCTCCTGGAAGCTCCATGTCCCGCAAGATCATCATTGATACCGACCCCGGCCAGGACGATGCCGTGGCGATCCTTCTCGCCCTGGCTTCGCCCGCCGAACTGGACGTCCTGGGCGTCGTTGCGGTGGCCGGCAATGTAGGCCTCCACCACAATGCCAATAACGCCCGTAAAGTCGTCGAACTGTCGGGCCGCACCGATGTGCCGGTCTATGCCGGCTGCTCGCGCCCGATGCGCCGCCACCTGGTCACGGCCGAGCATGTGCATGGCGACACTGGCCTGAATGGCCCCGACCTGCCCGAACCGACCATCCCGTTGCAGGCCCAGCATGGCGTCGATTTCATCATCGAGACGCTGATGAATGCCGAGCCCAAGACCATAACGCTCTGTACCCTGGGTCCGCTGACCAATATTGCCATGGCGCTGGTCAAGCAGCCGGCAATCGCTGAGCGCATCCAGGAAATCGTCATGATGGGTGGCGCCTATTTCGAGGTGGGCAACATTACCCCCGCCGCCGAATTCAACATCTATGTCGATCCCGAGGCCGCCGATGTGGTGATGCGCTGCGGCGCGCCGATCATAATCCAGTCGCTCGACGTCACCCACATGATCCAGTCGACCCCGGCGCGGCTCGATGCGATCCGGGCGCTGGGCAACCGCACCGGCGAGGCTGTCCACGCCATGCTGACCTTCTCGGAAACATTCGATCTCGAAAAATACGGCTGGGAAGGCGCCCCCCTGCACGATCCCACCGTCATCGCCTATCTGCTGCAACCCGACCTGTTCGAGGGTCGGCATTGCAATGTCACAATCGAGACGGCCAGCGAGCTGACCGTGGGCATGACGGTGGTGGACTATTGGCATGTCACGGGCCGCGCCTATAACGCGCAGTGGCTGCGCACCGGCGATGCCGAGGGCTTCTACAAACTGCTGACTGAACGTCTCGCTCGCCTGCCATAGGTCCTTCATCCGCCCCGGGGCACCGGCTACCCCCTCTCCCCGCGTGGGAGGGGGATCGCGAGAAGCGTAATACAGGTAAGGGAGCGTCAGCGCGTTCTGGCGAGCACCTGCACCCTACCCGTTCACAAGGTAAAACGCGGTCCCGCAAACCGCGATGAACACCACGATGGCGATCGCCAGCCGGGTCACTCCACCCATGCCCATGGTGCCCAGCACGGCACGCTCGGCCGGACCGCTCCCCTGGTCATCCAGGCTTGGTCTCTTGGCGGGATCGTGAAATTCCACATTGGGTTTATCGGTGTTGGCCATGGTTTCCTGCCTTTCGTCCGAAGAACGAAGGGGCAGACTTTCGGTTGCCCTAGCCCAGCCTCACGTCTCGCGTCACCCCGATATTGTCGAGGAACGTACGGTCGTGGCTGATCACCAGCAGCGCGCCGTCATAGGCCCTCAATCCGGCCTCGACCACTTCCACCGCCTCGATGTCGAGATGATTGGTCGGCTCGTCGAGCACCACCAGCATGGGCGGCGTCTTGCCGCCGAGCACGCAGGCCAGCCCCGCACGCAGCATCTCGCCGCCGCTGAGTGTGCCCACTGTCTGCAACGCGGCGTCGTTGCGGAATTTGAATGCGGCCAGCACCGATCGGCAGTCGTTGATCGAGCTTTGCGGGTTGAGCCGCCGGAAATTGTCTACGATGGATTGATCCCGGTCGAGCAGGCCCACCTGCTGGTCCAGTAATGCCATAGGCCCGCCAATCTGCACGTCACCGGCCAGAGGCTCCAGCACCCCGGTGAGAAGCTTGAGCAGCGTCGTCTTGCCCACCCCATTCGGCCCGCTGATCGCCACCCGCTCCGGCCCGATCAGGTCGAACGAGAACTTGTCGATCAAGGGATGTTCGGGATCATAGCCGCCGGTGAGGTCCGAAGCGCGCAGCACCACCTTGCCCGTTGGCAGACCGCTCGGCGCCAGTTTCAAAGCAAAGGGCGTCAACACTTCGATCTTGGCGCGCGCTTCCGCCGCCTGAACCTGTGCCGTATCAGCCTGTTTTTCGGCCAACCGGTTGAGCCCGCCCGCAGTTTCTTCAGCGCGCCGCTTGAGGCCGCCGAGGAGAATTTTAGGCGCACCACCTTTGGCGGCCTTGCGACGCCCTCCAGCGTCACGCCGCGCCTGCCTTTCGCGGGCCTCCTGGGCGGCCCTCTCCGCATCCCGCACCTGCCGTTCGGCGATATTGAAATCATGCTGCACCGCAGCCAGTTCCAGCGCCTTGCGTTCCCGATACTGGCTCCAGTTGCCGCCATAGCTGGTGGCACCCAGCCCCGTCAGTTCCACAATGGCGTCCATGGTATCGAGCAGGTCGCGATCATGGCTGATGACAATGGCTGCGCCGCGCCAGCCCGCCAGCAGCTGCGTCACCGCTTCCCGCCCTTCGGCGTCGAGGTTATTGGTCGGCTCATCCAGCAGTATGAGGTCAGGCGCGCCAAACACCAGCGCTGCCAGCGCCGCCCTGGTGCGCTGTCCACCGGACAGGCTCATGAGCAGGGTCTCGGGCCCGACATCGAGCGCCAATGCGTCCAGAGCCGCATCAAGACGCGACTCCAGCGTCCAGTCGGCCTCTGCGATCTCGTCGGCCGTGGCCCTTCCTGCCGTCGCACGCTCCAGCAGTGCGAGACCCGCACGCAGATCGAACAGGTCGGCAATGGTTTCCGCCGGGCCAGGCTGCACTTGCTGGCGCAGCACCCCGATGCGTCCCGACACGCTGATCGTGCCAGCCGTGGGCGCCAATTCACCGGTGATCAGGCGCAGCAGCGTCGTCTTGCCCACACCATTGCGGCCGACAAGCCCGGTGCGCCCGGTGCCGAAGCTCAGGTCAAGATTGGAAAAAAGGGTTTGGCCGCTAGGGCCGGAATAGGTCAGTCGCGAGAGCGTCACGGAAGGCATGGTTCGTCAAATCCTCAAGGGCAAGGCAGGTCGGCATTGCTGTGAGGGTGCGATCCATGGGAACCGTCCGGTCGGGTTGCGATGGCCCGAAAATAGTCATGTGCGCGCCAGGGTCAAGCGCGGGCTGGCAAATCTCAAAGCCGAGGCGTAGTGTCCGCGCGCCCTGTTGCCCGGATGCCTCGCCATGGATCTCTTCACCCTCGCCACCTTCACCATCGCCTATGCCATTGCCGTGCTGGTGCCCGGCCCCGGCGTGGCCGCGGTCGTCGCGCGCGCCCTTGGCGGCGGCTTCAAGGGCGCCTTCCCCATGGTGCTGGGTATTCTCGCTGGTGACCTGGTCTACTTTTTCTTCGCGGTTTTCGGCCTTGCCGCCATCGCAACCTGGTTCGGCCCGGTCTTCACCATCGTACGTTGGGCCGGTGCGGCCTATCTGCTCTATATCGCCTACAAATTCTGGACCGCCCGCCCCGGCTCCGAGCAGATGAAGCCCAAGAACGAAGACCCATGGCGGACTTTCCTCGCCGGATTTTCGCTGACCATGGGCAATCCCAAGACCATCGTCTTCTATCTCGCCATTCTCCCCACGGTGGTGCCACTGGGCGAGATGAACCCGCTGGCCTTTGTCGAGCTGACCGCCATCGTGGTCGTGGTGCTGATGATCATCGGCTGCGGCTATGCCTGGCTGGCTTCGGCGGCGCGTGAAATGTTCCGCAGCGAAAAAGCGCTCGGCCGTCTCAACAAGACCGCCGGGGCCATGATGGCCGGTGCCGCCGGCCTGGTCGTGATGCAGCATTAGCCGTTAGCACTTCGCTAACCATTTAACCCAGGGTTAACCATAATCGGCGAAGCTTTCGCCATGGCCTACGGCGATACCAAGATCAACCGATACAATATGCATCAGCTCTCTCCCTATGAGCGGATCCAGTATCAGCGCGAGCGCCGGGCCGCCGCCGCCGAGATTGCCCAGAAAAACGCCAACATGGCCAATAGCTTCGCCTCGATCCAGGCCAACAATACCGTCGAGATGGGTAACCTCATCTCCAAGATGGCCATGCAGCGCATCTCCAAGACGGCGTAGGACCAATCGACACGATACCTCGTCACCGAGGCTCAAGGAGAGCCCCGATGATCTATTGCCGCGCATCTTCACGCTGCGCTTAACGCCTCGTCAGCATTTCCGGCGCAGATTCCAGGCATGTCCATGTCCGGTAAAATAACGCGCTTCAACATGCACGAACTCTCATCCTATGACCGGATGCAGTTTCTGCGCGGGCGTCGAGCCGAGGCACTGGCAGCCGCCCAAAAGAGCATGAATCTGGCGAACAGTTTCGCCAGGATCCAGAACAATCAGTCCGTGGAAATCGGCAACCTGATTTCCCGCGTGGCCATGCAGCGCATCTCCAAGCGCGTCTAGGGCTGTTTCGGCCCGACCCGCTTCAGCAAAACGGAAAGCTCCGCCGGCGGCTTCTGCTCGATCCGGCGATAGGTCCGCCCATCGGCCGTGCGCGTCACATAGCCCATGTCCACCAAAGCCCGCCGCAATAGCGCATGATCACCAAAGCTCGCCCAGGCGTTGAGCAGCTCGGTATTCTCCCGGTCGGCATAATCCCGCCCCGGCTCCAGCCGCGACCACAGCGCCCACAGGCACAGCGGCTGCAGACTGTTTTTCGACGGCCAGCGCATCAGAACGCCATCGGCATCGAAGTGCCGGCTGACCTTTTCCACCAATGTCAGGTCGACTGGATCAACCGGCGGCGCATCCTCGCTCACGGCCTTAAAATGCTGATAGTTCCGAAACCCGGCTGACCGGGCCAGCATGTTGAGCATGTCAACATGGCTCGGAGTTTCGACCAATGCGGCGATCTGCTCGCGCAGCCCTTTGGCAAACGCGGACAAATCGGTGATGTGCAGGGAATGGATTTGTCTCGACATGGCTCATCCTCGAGCGTGCCCGCACCCGCTCATTAAGCGGTGTCACTGGTTGCCGACTTGCGACGGGGCACCGGGGTGAGGTGCGTGTCGAAATCATCTCTGAGCAGGTTTAGCTTCCCAATTGGGACGGCAACGCCTCGGTGAACTGCAGACCGTGGCTTGCTCTTAGGCCGCCCAAATCTGGAAAGCAAGATGCAGGGTCATTGCCCATGCAGGCGGGGGTCTGCGCCCACTTTCCATACGTCTCTCACTCCACCGTCACCGATTTGGCCAGATTGCGCGGCTGGTCGACATCGGCGCCGAGTTGAACCGCCGTGTGATAGGCGAGCAATTGGATCGCCACTGCCGCCACAATGGGCGCGATGAAGGGGTGAACCTGGGGCATGACAATGATCTCTGCGGCCATGGCGCCGTGGGTCTCGGCTCCCTGCGCATCGGTGATCAGTATGATACGGCCACCCCGCGCGCACACCTCCTGCATGTTCGAGATGGTCTTCTCCGTCAGCTCATCGGAAGGGGCGATGACAATGACTGGGATCGTCTCGTCCACCAGTGCAATCGGCCCATGCTTGAGTTCGCCCGCCGCATAGCCTTCCGAATGGATATAGGAAATCTCCTTGAGCTTGAGTGCCCCTTCCAGCGCAATCGGAAACAGCGAGCCGCGCCCAAGGAACAACGCATTGCGCGCCTTGGTCAGCCTTCGCGCGATTTCGGCGATATCCGGTTCGGCGCGCAGGGCCTCCGCCAAAGCGCCGGGCAGGCGATTGAGCGCTTCGATCAGCGCTTCCACATCCGCGCCGGACAGCACACCGCGTGCGCGACCGGCCACCAGCGACAGGCACGCCAACGTGGTCAACTGGGTCGTGAAGGCCTTGGTGGATGCCACGCCGATCTCCGGCCCGCAGCGCAGCGGAAAGACAGAACCGGACTCCCGTGCAATCGTGGATTCCTCAACATTGACGACGCTGGCGATGTGCTGGCCATTGTCCGCGCAATAGGGCAGGGCCGCGAGCGTATCCGCCGTTTCGCCAGACTGCGAGATGAACATGGCCAGCCCATTTGGTTCCAGCGGCGGCTGGCGATAGCGGAACTCGGAGGCAACGTCGATATCGACGGGTAGCCGGGCGTACCGCTCAAACCAGTATTTTCCCACGGCCCCGGCGAGATAGGCCGTGCCACAGGCCGAAACAGTCAGCCGGGGCAGCGCTGCGAAGTCAAATGAAAGTGGTGTATGGACGGCCAGGGTCCCGGCGCCCCGATCAATGAACTGGCCCACGACCCGTGACACCGCATCGGGTTGCTCATGAATTTCCTTGAGCATGAAATGCCGATAGGGGCCCTTCTCAACGATATTGGACGAGGCATTGCTCAGGTGAACCACGCGGTTCACCGAAGCGCCCGCCCGGCTGCGAATATCGGCGCTTTCGGGCGTGACGACGGCCCAGTCGCCCTCCTCGAGATAAGTCACCTTGTCGGTAAACAGCGACAGGGCCAGGGCATCGGAGCCGAGGAACATTTCGCCGGCACCATAACCAATGGCCAGCGGCGATCCCTGACGCGCGGCGACCAGCAGATGGTCCTCGCCATGAAACAGGAAGACCAGCGCAAACGCGCCCTGGAGACGACTGACACTGGCCTGCACCGCCGCGACCGGCGCCAGTCCAAGATCCATCCATCGGGTAACCATCAAGGCCACGACTTCGCTGTCGGTCTGGGTCGTCGGCATGTAGCCGTCCACCGCGAGCTCGACCAGCAAGGAGCGATAGTTTTCGATGATGCCATTGTGGACCACCGCAACGCGTGGCGTGGCATGGGGGTGGGCATTGGTTTCGGTGGCAGCGCCATGGGTTGCCCACCGCGTGTGCCCGATGCCGGTCAGCCCTTCCAAAGGTTCAAGGCTGAGCCGATTGGCCAGATTGACCAGCTTTCCCGGCGCCCGCCGCCGCTGGATAGTGCCATGATCCAGGGTGGCAATCCCGGCACTGTCATAGCCGCGGTACTCAAGGCGCGCCAAGGCGCTCACCAGACGATCGGCAACCGGTTCGCGACCAGCAATTCCAATGATCCCACACATACCGGCCTCTCCAGTCGCACTGAATTCTGAGGTCTTCAGCCTAGGCTCGGCGGGCTGTACCCTCATTGATGGTGGTCAATGCCGGAGCGCCGAACATGCAAATGCCCGGCTGGGGGAGCCGGGCATCTGCGCGATGACGTGGGGTGCGTCATCGTCGGGGGCTCACAAAATGAAGTCGCCAACCCCCAAAGTGATCAGCCCGGTGAGTTCAACCTGGAAGTCGCTTACCTGGTCGCCATTCATGTCGCCCAGCACGATTGTTCGGTCATTGGCCGTGTCGGCCAGATCTTCCAGCACCCAGCGCAATTGACCGCGCACGCCCGTGAAGGCGGAGCCCTCGACATCGAGGAACGTGAAGGCCTGGTCGCCGCCGATCAGCGTATTGGCGTCTATCGCCGAGAAGTCGAAATAATCCTCGCCGGGCGTAAAGTCGGTGATGACGTCACGCGTCGTGACGGTGTTGCGGCTGTCCGAAACGGCGGCAAAGATAAAGACATCACTGTCCGCCCCACCGGTCATCACATCGCGCCCGGCGCCGCCCCTCAGGATATCGGCGCCATCGCCACCGATCAGTGTATCGGCTCCCCCCATGCCCGAAAGGTTATCGTCGCCGGCTCCGCCCTCCAGCACATTGGCGCCACCCGACCCGATGATCGTATCATTGCCGCTGCTGCCGATGACATTTTCGATGGTGCCGAGGGTATCGCTGCCCGTCTGCGCACTCGTCGATGTGCCGGTCGTCAGGTTCACAAGTGCAGCCGCCGAGGTTTCGGACAGATCGTAAAGATCCAGTCCAGCATTGCCGGCATAGGCATCATTGCCGTCATTGAGCGTGGCGCGGAATGTATCTGCACCGCCACCGCCCGAGGCCGTGTCATTGCCCTCATCGCCATAGATGATGTCATTGCCACCACCGGCGGAGATGATGTCATTGCCCTCAAAGCCGCGATAGGTATCGGCGCTGGCCCGCGCGGCCAGACTGTCGTCCCCGCTCGTGCCATACACAGTGTTCGATGGCAGCAGGTCCATCCCGGCCGTTCCCTGGGCCAGCTTGGCGCCTGCTGTCGCGGTATAAGTGAATGATACCTGGGTCTGGTCGTTGACTGGCGGCGCGTAGGTCCATTCCCCCACGCCTGTTGCCACCAGCGTGCCAATCGATGCCGTGAGCGTGTCGATGGTGAAACTGCCCGACAGTTCGCCCCCGACCAGCTCTGCCGCTGTTATGGTGCGTGTGGTATTGGCCAGGAGGGGCTCCAGCGTCGTGGGTGCGAGAACATCGACAACCTGGCTGGTCGGCGCCGAAAACACCGTTTCAAGCGTTGCCCCGCCATCGAGATAGCTTACCGCCACGCGGATCAACTGGTCGGTGTCGGCCTGCACCAGGCCATAGGTCGCCGCGATAGCTCCAGCGATATTGGTGAAGGCCGTGCCGTCACCGCGTTGCCACTGGTAGGAGAACGTTCCCAGGCCATCAGGATCGGTCACCAGCGACACGTTGGCGCTGAGCGTGACATTCTCCACGGCCGCTCCACTGATGATGGGGGCGCCCGAGGGCAACTCGTTGACATTGGTAACGGTGAGGATGACGGCCTTGGCGAAGCTGAGCGCGCCGTCGGTCGCCGTCAGGGTCAGGGCAATGGTCGAGCCCGCCTCATAGTCGATCACCTGCCCGGCCTTGAGATAGAGCGAGCCCGTGGTTCCGTCGATCTCGAACCTGTCGTCAGACACACTCACCACATTGTTGCGGAACTCGGCCACGAGGTCTGGATCGACAATCGCCAGGTCCGCCACCAATGTGCGCAGGCTCGTTCCTTCCACAATGCTGGCCTGGTTGGACACCACAATATCGCTCGGCGCATCGTTCACATTGCTGACGCTGATGCTGATGGGCTTGGCAAAGACCGTCGCACCGTCCGTGGAGGTCAGTGTCATCTCTATGGTTGGCGTTGCCTCGAAATCCACGGACTGGCCCGCCTTGAGATAGAGCGCACCGGTCGTTCCATCGATCTCGAAGCGGTCGTCGGAGACGGTCACCACATTCAAACGCAGCAGCGGATCGACATCCGCATCGAGAATGGTGAGGTCGGCAATCTTGGTCCGTTCCGCCAAATTCTCGGGCAGGACAATCTGATTGGACAATACGATATCGGTCGGCGCCAGATTGGTGGAGACCTCTCTGATGGCAACCGTGTGGCTGCCAATGCCGCCCAGGTCGATGGTCAGAATATCGCCAACCTGGCTAACAACGCTCGCCCCCCAAACCAGATAGACCAGGCCGGGCCCCTGCTTGACGTCTATCACCACCCTGCCTTCGCCGATGATGGTGAAATCCAGGTCGTTGCCATTGCCGGTGATCGACATCAGCTGCGCCCGTGATCCAATCGAGGTGATGTGGGTGACATCGTCGGCGCTCGTGCCCAGCAGCACCTCAAAGCTGCCGCCATCGGCATCGAGGAACACGCTATCGGCGTCATAGGCATACCAATTGGTGACCGATTGAATGGTCTTGCCGCCCAGGTCATCGAGGTTGAGGGCAAAGGTGCCCAACTGTCCTGTCTGAGGTGTCGCGGTCATGGTGATCACATCGCCGCTGACGCTGAAGGCGAAATCGGCTTGCTCGAACGCCCTGATACGGGCAGCGAGATCCGCAAGGGTCACGAACTCGGTGCCTGCGGCATAGGCCGCGGCGATGAAGTTGGTGAACATCGCCTCGCTATAGGGCGAGGTCTCCCCTTCATCCAGTGGCCAGACCGTGACGCCATAGTCGTGCCAGGGCCAGACCACGATAGGCATGTCGGAATTGGCGTTCAACTCCGCCCATTCCTCCGCCCACTTCGCTTCGGCCTGCTCCACAGTCAGGCCAAGCCAGCCCATCAGAGTGAAGTCGAAGGACATATTGGGCGCGATATAGACCTGTTCCTGGCTATCGGGCGCAAGGTAGCCGATGGCGCCGGGATAACCCGCGCCGACCAGGGCCGCACCACCCGACAGATAGTCGTAGTGCTGCATGATCTGCTCGGCAGTATAAAGGCTGTCCGGCATTCCTGGCACTGCGGCCCCGCCGACTGGATAGCCCAGATTGGCTTCTAGGACCTCGCGCGCTGTCGCAAACTGGAACGTGTAGGTCGCCGCAAGGAAAGCCTTGGACAAGGTGTTCAACGTGTCCGGATCGGGCGCTGCCAAAACTTCTGCCAGCTTTGCGTTGACCTCTTCGAGTGTCATCGTCGCCAGCGCCTGTCCAACAGGACCCGGACCGCCCGGCTGCGCCGCATATTGAGCAATCCGCTCGGTCAGCAAGGCCTGGGTCATGACGTCAGGCAGCAGGAGATTGGTATCTTCCGGGTGCGAATAGGAATGCGACCCGATTTCGTTGCCCATGGCCCGCATGGCATCGTAATAGCCCGAGGAGATGAACCAGTTCGTCTCCTGATCCGGCGGATCAAAGCCGATATTGACATAGTAGGAGCCGACAAAATTGTAGTCGGTCTTCCACTGCTGCAGGATCGGCATCAGGGCGTCGTAAATGCCGCCATCAACGTCATAGGTTTCCTGCGACTGATCCATATCGTTGCGCGAAGCAAACAGAGACGCGTTGCGCGTCATGTGCAGCGAAACGCTTGGACCGCCGGCCTCTTCGCTCACCCAGTCGATGGCCTGGCCCAGCAAGTTGGCATCGGCCAGAACGGCATCGGTCGCGAAGTGCACATTACGGCTGCCGGTGACGCTTCCCAGCACGGCGGCATATGTGGCGCCGCCAACGGTCTGCTCGGCAATCACGCTCACCGAACCCGCAGCTGGATTGGTGGCAGCGAAATAGGATGTTGCCGCGCCCGCATAACTCTGGATGGCGCCCCCCGTACCATACCCCTCCGTAATCGGGTGCCCCGCAGCGGTGGCATGAACCTCGACCACCACGCCTGAATCGCCGCCCGTTCGGCTGATCCCGAAAAGGATTTCCATGCGCTCATAGGCGTTGTTCGGCAGGCTGTTATTATCCGCATCATTGGTCATGAAGTCGCCGCCTGCGATAAGCGAGACGTCATACTCGTAAACCAGCTTGGTCAGCACATCCTGGATCTGGACATAATTGGCCGGAACATTGCGGAACGAGGGAAAGATGATCGTGTCGTAATTGACCATCTTGGACAGATCGGCCAGGTCCGCCTCGGATATGAGGTCGAACGGAATCCCGGCAGCCATCGCCTGGCTTTGGGCCGCCATCACCAATTGCGAATAGGCCATCGTGCTGAAGTAGTTTTCGGCCGTGGTCTGGGAGAAGAGGATGGCGATCTTATTGCCCGTCTCAGTCGCCGCAGGCAGCGCACTTGGATCGTAAACCGTATAGGCCGGCGACAGGTAATTGGACGGCAGGTAGACGCTGTCATTGACGTCGGCCAGAATGCTGACGGCAGTCACCGCCGCCCCCAGCATCGACCTCGGAATGGCAAATTCCATGGTCATGCCATCGGGGCCAAGCTTGTGGTCGATCACCCCCACCAACGTCTGACCAGCCTGACCGCTATAGAGCCGGGCGATGCCATCGGCGCCGATATTGACGTTGAACTCGGCCCCGCCAGCGTAGCCGAACACCTGAGTTCCGGTTGAAGTATCGCCATCGGTATTGAGCCAGAAGGTGGTGTTTGGCCCTATGGCGACGGCACTCTTGAACCCGAAGTGGAAAGCCTCGCCGCTGAACTGGCCGTAGAATTCATAACCCTCGATTGTGGTCATCGGCGTTTCGAGCCGCTGGCTCGCTGTCCACTCATCGAGCACGCCGTCAAACTGGCTTGCAGGAACCCAAGCGGGATCGACCAGCGTCAGGCCGCCGGCCGCGTAGCTTGGTGGCAGGAACACGGAATTATTGACGTCAGCCAACAGGGTTACGGCGGTGACCGATGCACCGATGAGACTGCGCGGAACGGCAAATTCCATGCTCAACCCGTCGGGCGCGATCTTGTAGTCGATCTCGCCTACCAGGGTTTGCCCATCAGCCCCGCTATAGAGCCGTGCAACACCATCGGCGCTGATATTGACGTTGAATTCAGCGCCACCAGCCCAACCCCATATCTGGTATCCAGTCGCGATATCGCTGTCGGTGTTGAGCCAGAAGGTGGTGTTCTGTCCAATGGGCACGGCACTGGCGAGACCAAAGACGAAGCTGTCGTTCTCCACCTTGCCGTAAAGCTCGTAGCCGGCAACGCTGTTTGCCCCGGTATCGAGCCGCTGCTCAGCAGTCCACTCCGTCAGCAGCCCGTCATATGGTCCCGCCGGCACAGTTCCCGGATCCACCACCACATAGCCACCTGCGGCATAGGATGGCGGCAGGAACACACCGTCATTGATATCGGCCAGCACCACCACCGACGTGACCGAGGGACCAAGCAAAGCCTTGGGTACGGCAAATTCCATGCTGAGGCCGTCGGCGGCGATCTTGTATTCGATGGTGCCCACCAGCACTTCGCCCGCGCCACCGCTATAGAGCCGCGCGACACCATTGGCATCGATATTGACATTGAACTCCGCACCGCCGGCCCAGCCCCATATCTGGTAGCCGGTGGCGAGGTCGCCGTCCGTGTTGAGCCAGAATGTAGTATTGGCGCCGATTGGCACGGCACTGCTGATGCCAAACACAAAATCATCGCCTTCGACCTTGCCATAGATGGCATAACCGGCAAGGCCATTGGCCGGCGTATCGAGCCGCTGCTCGGGCGTCCATTCGGTCAACAGGCCATCATAGACCGACACGACAGGCGCGCTGATCGTGTAGGCCGCGAAGGTGTAGTCGACGGGCAAAAACACCGAATTGTTGATGTCCGCCATAATGCCAACGCTGGAGACGGTTTCGCCCAGCATGCTCTTGGGCAGCGCGATCTCCAGCACCGTGCCGTCCGCGCTCATGGCATAGGTCAGGTCCCCGACCAGGGTCTGTCCATCGGCGCCGGTATAGAGCCGCGGCACCCCATCAGTGCCAAAGTTGACATTGAATTCGGCCCCGGCAGCGAAGCCCCAAACCTGATAGCCTGTCGCAGTATCGGCATCGGTGTTGAGCCAGAGCGTCGACGTCTCCCCGATAGCCACTGCCGAACTTAGGGCGAAGTAGAAGACATCTGCTTCGAGCCGGCCATAGACGGCATAGCCGGCAACGGCATTGGTCGTCGTTTCCAGCCGGTCATCGGCGGTCCAGTCGAGCAAAGCTCCGTCGAGCACTATGGTCATTGTGGTTCCTACTCGGGTTGGGTGGTTGGTGCGATGGCGGGTCCGGCCAGAGCCATGATCCGCAACGGAAGTGTGTTGACGAGTTCAGAATATTGGCCGGCAGGCGCAACCCAGACCGCAGCTTCAACGCCCCAACCATCTGCCGATTGCAAATAGGCCAGGCGATCCAGCAAGCTCGGGTCTGAGCGGCCGGCCATGATGGCCTGCTGCAGCAAGGAGGCTTCACGGGCGCGGTCGCCCAGTAAACGGTAGAGAATACGGAGCCGCGTAAAGTCAGCGTCGTTGGGACTGACATCGTAGAGACGGCGCAAGGCGTCGGCCTCGCCCCCAAGGTCGCGAACCTGGCGAAACAGGTCGCTGATCTGGCGCAGGGCCCAGGCATTATCGGCCTGCAACGCCGGCTCATTGTCGATCAATGCCACCGCCTTCTGGGGCTGTCGGGTCAGCATGTAGAGCTTGAAAAGCGTGTAGCCCTCATAGGCATCCAAAGGCCGATCGCCCTCGATGGAGGCCAGAATCTGGATCGCGTCGGCATAGCGCCCCTCGGCCATCAGGCCGGCGGCCTTTTCCTCCGAACTGGGCAGCATAGCAATCGAGCCGGCCAGCACCGCAACCGCCAGCAAGCCAATGGCCAGAAGTGTCCGATCCGGCCTCATGGGGATCGCCGTGGCCGCCCGATACTCTGGCTTCTGCGCTTCGCCTTTATCGGGATCGGACATCGTCGAGCTCCCGGTTGCCGATAAAGAGCGGAAAGCCCAGCACAGCCGCGTTCTTCCGCACCCGTGCCATGGCGTCGGGCGTGGAGACATACTCAACCAGAAAAACCGGCTTGCCGCTGGCCTTGAAGCGCTGCAAGGGCCCCAGACTCGCCCGCAGTTCGCCAGTGGAATTCATGGCGTCGTCGCCATCGATCCCGAAGAACAGGTCTTCTTTTCCGACCCCTTCGATGGCGGCGGCATAGGCGGTGTTGTCCAGCAACTCCTCGCCGTTCTGGCCCATGACGAAAAAGCCTGGCTCGAACCCTCGTGCGTAGGCGGCGATAGCGGAGACAAACTCGGCCATACGCTGCATCCGTGTGGCGCGCGGCAGGGAGGGATGGTCAACATCAAATGCGTCGATGCGGTCGAGATAGACGCCATCGAAACCGGCCGCGACAATGCGGTCGAGATAGGCGTCCGGACTGCCCATGATTACGCTTTGCCAGTGCGTATCCCAGAATCGCACTGCGTAATTTCCCGGCCAGTCCGGATTCTCCTGTCCAAGCCAGTCCGGCGGTGACGCCGCCCAACTGTCTTGCCAATAGGATCGATAATCTTCGGCTTCGCCTATGCTCAGATAGGCAAGCACAATGCGCGAACTTCCGTCCGGCTTGCGGCGCATGGCCTGGACTTCAGCCCAGGTGAACGCCGTTCCGGCCGACCCATCCTGCGAAAAGTCGATGACCATCAAATCGTAGTGCGAGGCCGCGACCAGCTCCCGATCCACATGCTGGAGCTGATACCCCCAGCTTGCCACCTCGTTCAGGCTCGTCCGCGCCGGAGCCGCGGCTACTGGATTGGCGGCCACGGCGAGCGTCATTTGCAACGCCACGGACATCCCCAGGAACGGCGCCGCATGCTGCCTGTCGGTTCGGGAACTGGGGAGTTCGTTTGTGCCCATCGTCTCCACTCGGACCTGGCGCAGAACAGACCGCGCTCAAGCCACCGAACTACAGCAGCCCACCCAGTCGGGCATTGACGGCCATCAATGCGGCCCTTCGCCAACGCTCCATATGCTGTCGGCCACTGGCATGCTCCGGGCAAGCCAGCAGTCACAGGAGTGAGCGATGAACGTGCAGATCGATCCAAGGACGATGCTCCTTGATGCTGCGCCGCATTACCGTTCCCGCACCGCCATCACCGCCCTGCAGCTCGTGGCCCTGATCGGCGAAATTCTCTTGGTCGCTTGCGCCCTGGGCGGAGTGGGCTGGGGTGCGATTGCCCTTGGACATATCGGCATCATAGCAGCCCTCATCTTTGTGGTTGTCGGGCTCGAGCGGATGAATATAGAGACCGGATCGCTCCAGGCTTTCATCCTGCTCACCTTTGCCGGCGGTCCCATCGGAGCAGCAGCGGCGGCTCTCGCTGACCTCCAGAACTTGCGCCCGCAAAGCGATGCCCTGGACAAGTGGTACAGAACCATCGCCCCGCTTGAGGCGCCCGCGGTCACACTTGTGGATCTGATTATTGACGGGCGCCTGGTGCGCCAGCAATCGCGCTTGCCCCGTCCCTATGACGCCCTGCTCAGCTCCGGCACCATGCAGGAAAAGCAGGCCTTGCTCGCCTACCTCGCCATCGAGAACGACCAGAAATTCGTCGAAGTGGCACTGGCCCTTGCCCTGCGCAGCACCGATCAACGCGTTCGCGTACAGGCTGCCGCGGTCGCCGCCTATACCAGGGGCAAGAGCCGGCAGCGCCAGCTTTCCGGTCTTGGGACCGACCTGATCCAGGACGCCATAGCGCGCCCCAAGACGATCTGACACCGGCCGGGACAGTTCCGAAAATTGGGGAGTTTCAGAAATGTGGCGCGACGCGAACATGATGCCGGGCGAACGGCCCAACCGGACCGCCGATGTCTGCCTGATCGCAGAAGGATGCTACCCATACGTCGCTGGCGGTGTGTCAACCTGGATCGACTGGCTGATCCGCTCCCACCCCGAACTGACCTTTTCCGTGCTGGCCATTCTACCCGGGGAGCCAACCTCCGAGCCGCGGTATGCCCGCCCGAGCAACCTGCTTTCTGTGGAGCAACTGCGGCTGGACGACAATCACCTTGGCACCGCCCGGGCCTGGCCCGATATCACCCCCGAGGCCATGGCCGAGCTGATCGGACAATTGCTGAACGAAGGTGAGCCGCAGCAATTGGGCGAGCTGATGAAACTGCTCGGACCGCCGGGACGTCGCGTGTCCCTGGACACGCTGCTCAACTCGCCCCAAGCCTGGCGGACCCTGTGCCACCACTATAGCTCCATGTCGCACGCAGCTTTCCTGGGATATTTCTGGGCCTGGCGAACGCTGGTCGGCGGGCTCTTCCGGGCGCTGACATGCCCCTACCCCGAGGCACGCATCTATCATGCCGTTTCAACGGGTTATGCCGGGCTGATTGGCGCTCGCGCCGCCATTGACACCGGCCGCGCCTCACTGATCACCGAACATGGCATCTATTCGAACGAACGCCGCATTGAGATCCTGATGGCCGACTGGATCTCCAACAGCGTCGACACCGGCCTTGATCTGTCCGATGACCGCAAGGACATCCGCGAACTCTGGGCCAGAAGCTTTGAGAGCTTTGCCCGGGTTGCCTATGGCTCCGCCACCGAAATCACGGCGCTCTATGAGGCCAATCAGGCGTTTCAATATGCCCTGGGCGCGGCGCCGCACAAACTCAGCGTCATTCCCAACGGCGTCGATGTCGAGCGCTTCGGCCAGGTCAAACGCGTCGATCACGACCGGCCCACCATTGGCTTCATCGGCCGCGTCACACCGATCAAGGATGTGCAGTCCTTCATCGATGTCGCCGAGCGGCTGCGCGACCAGTTTCCCGACCTCCAGGCCCTTGTCATCGGGCCGATGGACGAAGACCCCGACTATGCCCAAAGCTGCCAGGCCGAAGTCACCCGGCGCGGCCTGTCGGACACCGTGACCTTCACGGGGCCGGTCAATGTTGTCGACTATATCGGCCGCATAGATGTGCTGGTTCTGACCAGCATCAGCGAGGCGCTTCCCCTGGTGATCCTTGAGGCCGGTGCAGCCGGAATCCCCTGCGTTGCCACCGATGTCGGGGCCTGCCGGGAAATCATCGAGGGCCGGTCCAACGAAAACAACGACATTGGCCCCGGCGGCATGGTGGCGCCGGTCGGCGCCAATGACGAGATGGCCGAGGCCATCGCCCAATTGCTCGAAGACCCCAAGCGTGCCCGCTCTTACGGCCAGCGCCTGCAACGGCGCATTAGCCAAAGCTATCGGTCCGAGGCCGTTTCGGCGGCCTATGGCGCCCTCTACGCGCGCAATTTCGCGCCCCAGTTCAAGGTGGTGGCATAATGGCCGGGATTGGTTTCTCGCTGAAAAAACTCAGCAGCCAGGACAATCTGGCTTCACGATCACTGGCCGGCGGCCATGCAATATTGATCTCGTCCGGCCCATGGATCGTCATCATGTGCGGGCTGGCGCTGCTGCATGTGCTTGGCCGGCCAATCCTCGACCCCACCGAGCTCAAGGTATTCAGCATCCTGGTCATCTACAGCTTCGCCCTGTCACTGGTGATCACCTCGCCGATCTCGCTCGAAGTCACGCTGCGCGTGTCGCGCATCCTGTTCCAGCGCCAGTTTCATGAGGTCAGGGGCGTCTATCTGGCGGCGCTGTTTATCACCACCGTGCTCTCCCTGGCCGGGGGCATGATCGTGTTCTTTGGCCTCATCCGGCTACCGCTTGGCCTTGGCCTCGCTGCCCTGATCTGCGTGATTCAGGTGTCCCACCTTTGGCTTGCCATGGCGTTCGTCGCGGCCATCAAGCAATATGCGGCGGTAACGACCGCCTTCGCCCTGGGGCTGAGTTGTTCGGTCGTCTTTGGCACGGCGGCCGCCTCGCTGGGCTATGGGTCGGACGGCATGCTGCTCGGGTTCAGCGTCGGCCTCACCATCTCCTTCTGCATTCTCAATTTCCTGATCCTCAGGACATTTCCGGGTCCCCTGATCCCCCTGTACGAATTGCCTTCCAAGCTCAGATCAATCCGCCCGACCTCGAAAGTCTTTTTGGCGGCAGGTGTTGTCAGCGCCCTGGCAGTCTGGATCGACAAGCTGATCGTCTGGAACTCGGGGGAGGCCACTGCCGTCGGCGAAGGACTGCTTTACGCCGTCCGCTACGATAGCCCCATGTTCATGGCCTATCTCTCGGTCGTGCCGGTGATGTCCATTCTGGTGGTCTGGCTGGAAACCAACTTCTTCGACAATTACCGCCATTACCGGGACATCGTGCACTCGGGCGGCACTCTGCGCCAGATCGAGGCGCAACGTGCCAGCCTGGCGCAGGACACTGTCGATACCGTATTCACGGCTTTCCTCGTCCAACTGACGATCAGCGCGGTATTGGCCGTCATCGCTCCCTTTCTCGCCAGCCTTCTCGGATTGCCCTACGACGCCATTTCGGTGCTGCGCCTGGCCTTGATCGGCGCTGCCTTTCACTTCCTGTTCCAGGCCAGCTGCGGCGTCACGCTCTTCGTCCAATACGGCAAGGCCTACCTTTGGTTGCAAGTGCTGTTCCTGGTGCTGAACGCCGCGGGCACCGCCCTCATGCTGCGCAATCCAGATTATCTGGGATTGGGCTATGTGCTCGCCGCCATGATCAGCGGCATTCTGGCCTACGCCGCGATGCGCCATACCCTGGGCACGCTCAATCGCCTCACCTTCGTCGTCAACAATCCGGCGGTCTCGGGTTGAGCCTTTACGGAACCCATCCACGAGGACTCCATGATCAACGACAATTCTGCAAATCCGGGCAGTTCCCCAGGGCCGGCCCCAGCCTCATTCCTGCCCTATCGCTCCAACGGACTGGCTATTGCGGAAGGTGTCTTGCTGCTCGGCGGGCTGGCCGCCCTGCACTATTTCGACCTTCTCCCATTCTCGACCTGGCCCGTGCACCCCTGCCTGTTCGTGGTCATGCTGCTGAGCGCCCAATACGGCGTTCAGGGCGGCGTGCTGGCGGCGCTGGGCGCCATTGCCATTTCCCATCTCGATGGCTGGCCGGTGCGACCGATGGACATGACCTATGCCGAGTATTTTCAGGCAGCCTGGGCGGAACCGCTTGCCTGGGTGATGGCCGCCCTGATGGTCGGGCTTGTGACGTCTCACCGAAATCGGCTGCTGCAGGAGCAGGCCGTCAGGCTCCACAAGGCAGCGCTGGCGGAGTCTCTCATCGCCGAGCAATACCAGGTATTGGCGCAGCGCACGCATGATCTGGAACGCAGCCTTGCTGGTCGTGCGGTTACCCCCGAGGCCGGACCTGAGAAAGAAGCCCCACAGGACAGCAAGAGCCCCCGCCGCCGACAATCCGCACGCACGCGCAAACCCGAAAGCGCTGGCCCCTGGACTGTCGACAGTCCCTGAAGCCCTTCCAGCAAAACTGGCGCCGGATTGTGGTGAAATGAGCCGGTGATCCCTGCGGCCCACCAGGACCGACCTAGGATTTCAGATCAGGCCAGATCCGTAGCGCCGTCATGCTCGCCTCGACGCGGTTGCGAACCTTGAGCTTGGCAAAGGCATTCGACAGGTGGAACTTGATCGTCCGCTCGGTTACGCCGAGCTGGTCGCCGATCTCCCGGTTGCTGAGACCACGCGCCAATAGATGCAACACCTGCGTTTCCTGCCGCGACAGGCTCGCGCTAATCGCATCGTCCTCTGGCCCTGAACTGTCCTTGAGCACGTTGAAGAGGCGGCTGACCAGGTCCTTGGGAAGATAGTTCTCGCCGCCCATGACGGAGCGGATGATGCCCCGCATCTCCGGGCCTGTCGCGCCCTTGAGCACGTAGCCTGATACTCCCGCCTCCAGGGCCTGGGTAATATCGGTCTCGTTCTCCGACGCGGTCACGATAATGATGCGGATTGGTGGGTGGGCGAGCAGGATGTCGCGGACGCGCGCAATGCCACTGTCACTCATATGCAGGTCGAGCAGCACGATGTCGGGCCGAAGCGATCGAACCAGCTCGACAGCCTCATTGGCACTATCGCCCTCCGCCACAACCGAAATATCGCCCTCTGCCGATACCGCCTGGATCAGCCCGGACCTAAACATGGGGTGATCGTCAACGACCACGACCCTGATCATATCAGCGGCAACCGGCGCCATTCAGACATTTCGTAGCCACATCTCCAATCGTGTCTTTCCATCGCCTTGCACAAAGGTGAACTTGCCACCAATACTTTGTACGCGGGCGCGAAGGCCATAAAGCCCTATGCCCAGATGGTCGGCAGGTGTGCCTTTTGGATCTTCGACATACCCATTGGTAATCGACAATTTCAGCAACCCTCCATGCAACATGGCAGTCAGGGTCGGTCCGTCGGGCAGACCATGGTGAAACGCGTTGTTGAGGCCTTCCTGGATGAAGCGATAGACGCACACCGCAACCTCGGGAGCAACATGAACCGGTTCCACCGCGCTGTCCACGGCAATGACGGCGCCGGTTCTCTGCACGTGCTGCTTGATTGCCCGTTCGACCACCTGTGATACATCGAGTTCCTCGATGTCGGGCAGCACCAAGGCCATTGCGATGGACCGAATTTCGGTCGCGGCATTGCCCAGGATTTCTTCGACATCCGCAACGATCACATTTCTCTCGGCTGCCTTGGGCAGCCGGCGGATCGCGTCGAGCCGAAGCACGGCATATCCGATGGCCTGTGCCGGACCATCGTGCAGATCGGTGCCGATTGCGCGTAAATGCTTGTCGGTCAATTGCGTGACGACACGCGACGCCTGCTGCGCCTCGGCCTTGAGTTCCCGATGGTGCGCTGCACGCGCGTGGGAGTGCGCCAGCCGCCGGGACAGCACCCGTCCCTGCCGTTCGATCTTACGGCTGCCTTCGAGCACAATGCTGAAAAGGCCAGCCATGACGACCGTTGCGACCAGCATAACAATCACCCAGCTCGACAGGGTGAGCGACCACAGATCCTGCTCAAGGTCGGTGGTCACTTCCCTCATCTGGGCCACCGCCACAATGTCTCCATCCACGCGCAGGGGAAAATGGATCTCGATATAGGCCCCCTCGAGATGATGGTGCTCATAATCGTCGGAGCTGACATCAGTGAAATCCACCGCGACCTGCCCCGAAAAGGCGCTCTGCACGGGCGGAGGAAGCGCGATCTGTTGTCCGGCAAGGCCGGCAACGTTGGAATAAAGAATGGTGCCGTCGGGCAACCAGATATCGAGATAGGGAAATTCCGAACTCAGGGGCTGCTGGCCCATAATTGCGTCGAGTTCAGCCGTTGCGCGCGCCCCCGTCTCGCCATCAGATTGCAGCGCCTGGACCCGGTCTGCCAGCATATGGTGGATGACCGCAGCCACGACCCCGCCACGGCGCGCCAGCACAATTTCGGTCAGCGCAGTGGTTGTCAGCACACCGCTCAGGATCATCGCAGCCACGGTTATGGTAGCGCCGGACAGGGCAAATTTGTTGGCAAGCGGGAGCTTGTTCCACCGCTGCAACAGACCCTTCAGACGATCGCCCCACCCGACCATCGCGAACACCCCTCTCCAGCGACTGTCTCGCCGCCTGGAGTAAATTTACGCAGGGACACAGCCCCAAACCCGGATTATTTGCCCACATGACCTGTTTGTGAAATGAAATCTGAGATTGGCCTGAAACAAGTGTTTGATCCACGCGATCCAAATGAGAAATCCCGTCAAATTTTGCTGACGGCAGGACTGTCCTAAAGTCCAGGTTTCATACCCCCATAGGTCCCACAGCCGTTCAGACCTTGATACCCTCAATTGACCCGACGTTCTGACCTGACGTTCGGCCTCCCCATTGGGCACTATCATTCCAATGTCGAGCGCTACGGCGTCCCCGCCGTGGCGTATTTGATGGCCAACCCCGAGCTGCTTTGGGAGCGCCGTTGGAGGGGGTGTCATGGTTATCCATATCAAGACCGACCTGGCGGATTGTCCGGCAATCGTTACCGGCGACGATGACGACGCTCCGGCAGCGCCCATATTCAGGCCTTTCACCGGCACACCGATGAATGACGTCCTCATGGGCACCTCGGGCGCTGACCTGGTGTTCGGTTTTGCCGGAACGGACTTCATCATCACCGGGACGGAGCAGACGCGGCACTCGCTGGACCCGGCGATGGAGACCTGCGCGGCGGCATGGGCAACGACATGATCCACAGCCGCGACAGCGACGCTCCCATCTCGGGGAATACGGCCAGGGACACCGCACCCAGGGTCCGCATCTGCCTCGCGGGCAACCATGCGCCAACGGCCCACGACTTCAATCCTTAGCCTCCAACTTCCCGGCCGGTGTCCCATCGGCCGGGGTTTTTATTCAAGTCATTTCATGGGGGGCTGAAATCATGGCATTCACATCAAAGGCATTGGCTGAGCACCACGGTGACCAGCAGCTGCGCCAGGCGTTCAAGGGGATCGCGGTCTTCCTGTTCTGGATTTCCGGCATCATCAACCTGCTGGCTCTGACCGGTTCGTTCTACATGCTGCAGATCTATGATCGCGCGCTGACCAGCGGCAGCATTCCCACACTGGCTGCCCTGTCCGTGCTGGTGATCGGGCTCTATCTCTTTCAGGGATTGTTCGACATCGTTCGCAGCCAGCTGCTGGTGCGCATCGGCGCCCGCTTTGATCGGTTGCTCGCGCCCATCGCCCACCGCGTCAGCGTGGACATGCCACGCTTCGGCTTTTCCACCGGGGAAGCCCTGGAGCGCGGACGCGATGTGGACACCATCCGCTCGTTCATGGGCAGCCAGGGGCCAGTCGCCCTTTTCGACCTGCCCTGGGTGCCGCTCTATATTCTCTTTGTCTATTTCCTGCACCCGGTTCTGGGCGCCGTCACGCTTGGTGGCGCTGTCGTCCTCACCCTTCTGACAGTGCTCACCGAACTCAAATCCCGAACGCTCGCCTTGGCAGCGCAGCAGGCCTATCTCGCGCGCAATGCCGTAGCCGACTCTAATGCCCGCAACGCCGACATCATAAAGGCAATGGGCTTTGCCGGACGCGCCGTGTCGCGCTTCAACGAGGTCAACCAGGATCACCTGACCCTGCAGACCAGGGCCAGCGACGTTGTGGGCACCTATGGCGCCATTTCCCGCGTGCTGCGCATGGTGCTGCAATCGGCCCTTCTAGGGGGCGGCGCTTATTTTACCATCCAGGGGCAAATGTCGGCCGGCGCGATTATCGCGGTCTCGGTCGCCTCATCGCGTGCGCTGGCACCGATCGACATGGCCATCGGCAATTGGAAGGGCGTCGTATCGGCCCGCCAGGCCTTCAAGCGCCTGCGCGATACCATGGTTGCCCTGGCCGGCATCACCAAGCCACTCGCCCTCCCGGCACCGACCAAATCGCTCAAGATCGACAAGATTTCGGTTGCTGCCCCCGGCACGGGACGCGTGCTGCTGACCGAAGTGGCATTCGAACTCAAGGCCGGTCAGGGCCTTGGCGTCATCGGGCCGAGCGGTGGTGGCAAGACCACCCTGGTTCGCGCCCTTACCGGCATCTGGCCTGCGCAGCGCGGCAACATCCGGTTGGACGATGCCGACCTCACCCAATGGGACGAAGACAAGATCGGCCAATATGTCGGCTACCTGCCGCAGGACGTGGCCCTGCTCGACGGTACTATTGTGGAGAACATCACGCGCCTGGCCCCGGAGCGCGACGCACGCGCCATCGTGGCCGCCACCAAGGCCGCCGGCGTGCATGAAATGATCGTGCACCTGCCCGATGGCTATGACACCCAGCTCGGGCCGATGGGCACGTCGCTTTCGGCCGGCCAACGCCAGCGCATCGGCCTGGCCCGCGCTCTCTATGGCGATCCGTTCGTGGTGATCATGGACGAACCCAATGCTTTCCTCGATGCCGAGGGCGAACAGGCGCTGAACGAGGCCATCCGGCAGATTCGCGCCCGCGGCGGCATTGCCGTGGTCGTTGCCCATCGACCGTCCATCCTGGCGGAAGTGGACATGGTCGCCGTCATTCAGAACGGCCGCCTGAGTGCCTTCGGTCCCAAGGACGAGATCGTGGCCGGCCAGCGCAAGGCCAGCGCAAAGGCGCTCAAGATCGTCGAACCCAGTCTCCAGTCTGGAGAACTGGCATGATCATTCAGGCCAACAGCACCCGGCCAGCATCCGAACAGCCCCGGGCCAGTGGCATTTGCGTCGCCAGACCGGCGAGGAACACGCAATGAGCACCATCGACCTGGCAGCCTTCTACCCGCGCGCCGCCCATTCACGCAGCAACACCAAAGTGCCGGATTTTTCGATGCGCGGGCGGGTCATCGTCGGCAGCGTCGCTGCAATTCTGTTGCTGGGCGGATTGGGGGGCTGGTCGGCGACGGCCAAGCTCTCGAGCGCCGTCATTTCCGGCGGCACGGTCCTCGTTGTCGAAAGTGTCAAAGTCATTCAGCACCTGGACGGCGGCGTGATCCGTGCCATCAACGTCAAGGAGGGCCAGTTCGTCACTGCCGGCGACGTGCTTCTGCGCCTCGACGACGTTCAAATTCGCACCGAGCAATCTATTTTGGGTTGGCAGCTTGCCGAGCTGCTGGCGCGCCAGGCCCGGCTGGTAGCCGAGCGCGACGGCGCCCAACAGATCACCTTCCCCGACGATTTCCTGATGCGCTTCCCCGAGGCAGGCCTGATCCTGCAAGGCGAGCAGCAATTGTTTGACAGCACCCGTCGCAACAGGAATTCCCAGCGTGAGCAGCTCCTGCTTCAGGTCGCGCAGCTCGAACAGGAAATTGGCGGCCTACATTCCCAGGCGGACGCCCTTGCCGATGAATTGGCCCTGGCGACTGAGGAACGCGGCCGCCTTGACTCCCTGTCGGCTCAGGCGCTGATCGAGCAGACGCGCATCAATGCTGCGGATCGGGAACTGGCCCGAATGCTCGGCTCGCAGGGGGCCCTGACCGCTAGCATCGCCCGCTCCAACGCGCGGATCAGCGAAGTGCGGCTGCAAATCCTGGCCATCGATGATCTGGCCTCCACCGAGTCGCAACGCGAGTTGCGTTCGGTCTCCGCCAATGTCGCCGAAGTGAGCGACAGACTGGCGGAGGTGACCGAACGCCTGGGCCGTACACTGATACGCGCGCCGGTCAGCGGCACCGTCAATGAGCTGGCCGTTTCAACGCTCGGCGGCGTCGTCAGCCCGGCCGAACGTCTCCTCACCATTGTGCCCGAAGATGCGGACCTCAGGATCGAGTTCAAGATCGCGGTCAATGACATCGACCAGATCCTGCTCGGCCAGGAAGCGCGGCTACGCTTCAGCGCTTTTGACCAGCGCACCACGCCCGAAATCCCCGCGCTGGTCTCAAGGATCTCGGCCGCCGCATTGACCGATCAGCAAAGCGGGAGCAGCTACTACATTGCCGAAGCCGAGGTGATCGGCGACATCGATCAGCTGGGCGAACGCGGTCTCATCCCGGGAATGCCGGTCGAGGTCTTCGTCACCACCCAGGAACAGCCGGCAATTGCCTATTTCGTCAAACCATTCACAGATCAGGTCGCCCGGGCCTTTCGTGAAGAGTAAGCAACGCTGCCCTTCAGGCTAATCAAAATTTCGACATAAGGGATAAGTGAATTTACCATTCGTTAGCAAAGTCGTAAACTGAGGGGTCTGAGGGAGTTGGGGCCGCAAGTTTCGCTGCGGAGCAAAATGTCAAAGCCGATCACAGTCGCAATTGCTGACGACCATCCAGTTTTACTTGCAGGCATGGTCTCGTTGTTCTCTAGCAGTGATAAACATCAAATCATTGGACAGGCAAGCAGTGCTGACACAAGCATGGCTTTGGTCTGCGACTATAATCCTGATGTTATCATCATGGACTTGAGCATGCCCGGCGATGTTTTTCGCACCATCGCCCAAATAGTGGCCACTGCGCCAAATACAAAGGTAATTGTTTTCACCGCTTTTTGTAGCATTGAGTCAGCCCTCAAGGCCCTCGATGCGGGCGCGACCGGTTTTGCACTTAAAGGCAGCCCCTCCTCCGAGCTGATCGAGGCCATCGATACCGTTATGGCCGGGCAATTGTTCGTCACGCGGCAATATGCCAGCCAGGTGATGAACGGCCTGCGTGAACGCGCCAGGCGGCAAGCCCTTGCCGAGGCCGTCAAGCTCAATGTCCGCGAAAAGCAGATCATTGGTCACCTGATGCAGGCCCGGACCAATCGCGAAATCGCGGCCCAGCTCAATATCAGCGAGAAAACCGTCAAGCACTACATGACCGGGCTGATGCTCAAGCTCAAGGCCCGCAACAGGGTCGAGGTCGTCATCGCATCCCGCCTCCGCCAGGATCAGCAACAAGACGCCAACGCCCTCAGCTAGCGATCACGGTCCCGCACCCCGCCGAGACGGTTCCTGGCCATATGCCAGCCATAGCGCCCGGACACCCTTTGGCCATAGCCCGCCATCGCGTGCAACTCGCGGGCGAAAGCCATTCCTCCGACTGAGGGGGCCGCCCATTCCATTATTCGACCGCGATGGCCACGTCATGAGGCCGCGATGCGACGGGCGGCAGGTCCTCAGCCCGGCCGGGATATTTGGGCCCGCGGCTCCGCATCATTTCGAGAAGACTATCCTCGTCCTGCCGCGAGATGGCGATCAGGTCATCGCGCTGCAGCACCTCAAAATTCGCGCTGTCGATCACCGCAATGGTGCCGCGACGTACAAGGGCCTGAATGCTGCGACTGACGCTTTCTACGGTCGTCCCCAGATAGGCCGCGAAGTCGCGCCGGTTGATGGGAACATGCACCACGCTGGACGGTGCGCCGTCGAGCAACTTGAGCAGCATGAACGTGCAGATGCGCTCGATAACGCTCTGGCAGGCCAGAACAAGAATGCGTTCATGCGCCTCATCGAGCTGGTGAAGATTTTCCATCAGGATGAGATGTTCCAGGATCGGGTCGGTCGACAATTGCGTCTCGAATGACGACCGGTCGAAACATGCCAGCACCACATCGCTGGCGGCCTCGATGGTGAATTCCATGGCCACCCCGAAGGCCCTGCCGAAGAAACCTGGCGCCTCAATCAGGCCGATAATATTGGATCGCCCATCAGGAAACAGAACCACCTGTTTGACAGCGCCAGAGACGACATAGCCGACAATATCCTCCATTCCCGGCTCATAGACCGTCTCCCCCTGCGAGAACCGGCGCAACCTTGCCTTTGTCTGGCGGCCCAATGCCACGTGCAGCCTGGTCAAAACTTCACGGCTTGAGACGCGTGGCTGCGACATGTTCCGACTCCCCGAGGATCTGTTGCTGATCCAAGTAAACCGGACAAAATCGCCCACAGCTATTTACGTTCGTCGGGTCAATATTCAGACAAAGGGCACCAAAAAATATACGACGTTGGTCGCCGCCGCATCAGACCTTGGTCCGTCCGCCGCCAACGCTGACTAGTCCGCCAGATCTGCTGAATCCCGCGAGAACAATCTGCGGAACATGGGTTTCAAGGCCGCGCCTCGCGCCGGCGCATCCGCACCCAACCGCCCGATAACCACCGTGGGCTTGTCGGACGTTAGAACCGGGAACACTGCGATGCGCTCGCGCACCTTTTCGACCAGTCGTTCGACGATATGACGCGGCATCACACCATCAACGATGGCAGTCCCGAATTCCATGACCGCAGACGTGTTGATGATCACATGGGCAAGGGCCACGCTGGCTTCATCGAGCCAGTCCGAAACGATGGGCTCCATGGCATCCCAGTCCCAGCTGGCGGGCCTGCCAGTTGGCAATGTCTGGCCGGCGGCGGCCATGCGCTTTTCGAGCGCCATGATCGACGCGGTCAGGTGAGCGAACTGCTGATTGCCGGCGCTGTCGCAAACCACCATTGAACCAAGATTGGCCGAATTCCCGGTGGGTCCTTCCCACAGGCGCCCGTCGGCAATCAGTCCCGCGCCGAGAAAGGTGCCAACCTGGAGGTAGGCAAGGTTGGCGGGACGCGGGGCGGGCCAGGCGGCCAACTCAGCCCAGCATCCGGCATTGCCGTCATTAAAGACGAACAGCGGCTGGCCGATTGCTGTTCCTAATTCCGCTGCCAGATCGAAATTGGTCCATGCGGAAACGACATGTTCGGGCGCCCCAACCAGGTTCGCATTCCGCGCAATGCCCGAAGGCATGGCCAATCCTATTCCCACGACGCGTCCCAGGTGTTCCTGCGGTACCAGACCCAGGAGCAGCTTGGTCAGTGATACAACCTCCGCGAGGATTTCTTCGGCGTCGGGATAGGCGTAATAACGCTTGTGCTCCCCAAGGATCTCTCCGCCAAGATTGCGGATGAGAATATGCATGTGCCGCCATCCGACTTCACAACCCACGCAATAGGCGCCGTCGGGCGACATATAGATGGGCACCGCAGGTTGGCCACGCTGACCTTTCCTGGCTTCGCCGCGACGGATGAGCCCTGCATTTTCCAACTCGCCCAGAATGCGCGAGACCGATTGCGGACCAAGTCCGGTTGCCCGTGCAATCTGCGCTGCTGAAGAGCCTGGCACCGACGCCACGACGGTGAGCACTGCGCGTTCGTTGTTCTGCCGCAGGCCCGACACCGCCATGCGGCGAGCCATCGGCTGAAATATATCTTGTTGTTCCACCCGCCCCCGCCCCGCTGGCCACGCACGATTCCGGAGCAGAACTTATGCAGCCAAGCCTGAACAAAGTGAAGCTAGTCAGTGGGCTTGGGCCGCTTTTCGCGAGAAGAAAGTCCGAGCTCGTCAATGCGCTCGATCAATTCAGCCTTCGATTTAGCGAGAAAGTCGATGATTTCATCATGATTCTCCAAGAGCTCACCCCGCTCCAGGTGCACTCGCAGAGCAAGGTCGAGCTGGCGCACGGCATTGGCCAGGCCTTCCAGTTCCATGGTCGCAGCGACCGCATTTCTCGCAGCAGCAATGGCGCGAAGGCGATTGAGACGGTCCGTAATGCCTGCAACCCTGGCGAGGATCGCACTTTCCCCCGGCATGGTCAGAATTCACTCCAGTCGCGTGCCAGATTGTCCGCGCGCGCCATAATGCGCTGCTTGGCCGGCGTCCGCTGCTCTCGCAATTGCGCCATTGGCGCACGCTCCGCGGGCCGTTGGAGCTGGAAGATGGAAACCAGCGCGTCCAGCGCGATGGCCTGACCCTCGGTCTGCTCGATGGCAGCATTGGTCTGCTCTACCAGGGCGGCATTGTGCTGGGTCATTTCGTCAAGTTGGCGAACTGCGGTTGTCACTTCGGCAATCGAGAAGGCCTGGTCCTTGCTGGCTCCGGCAATAACCCGCATGGACACGGCGTTTTGCTCGATCGTCGTCAGCACCTTGGCGAGCTGGGAGGCGGCGCCAGCAACCAGCTGCGAGCCGGCACTGACCTCGCGCGAACTCTGTTCGACCAGACCCTTCACCTCCGAGGACGATTCAGCGGCCGACTGGGCCAGACGCCTCACTTCCTGGGCCACAACGGCGAAACCTGCACCGGCTTCGCCCGCGCGCGCCGCTTCCACCGACGCATTGAGCGCCAGCAGATTGGTCTGGAAAGCGATATCGTCGATCATGCCGATAACGTTGAAAATACGCTGCGAAGAGGCACTGATACGGTCCATTGCCTGGCTGGCCTCGGTCATGGTCTGCCCGGTCTTGGTGGCTGCATCTGCAGCAACATTGGCCTGCTTCGCCGCCGCCTCAGCCGTCTCGGCATTGGCCGCCACAGTGGCCGCCAGCTGCTCCATCGCCGCAGATGTCTCTTCAATGGTTGCGGCCTGTCGGGTCGTGCGTTCCGCAAGATCATTGGCGCCCGACAGAATTTCGCCGGTGGCCGTGCGCAGGGCGGTCGAAGTCTCGCGCAAATCGCCCACAACCTCGCTGAGCTTGTCGGCCACAGCGTTGGTATCGCTCTGCAACTGGCCGAAGGCGCCGCCAAAATGGCCTTCGACCCGCTGATCGAGTTCAGCACGGGCAAGGGCCGAGAGAACCTTCGCGGAGGCGCTAAGTCCTTCCTCGACATTTTCGAGCAGGCGATTGACGTCATTTGCCAGAGTGCTGAGTTCCGCGTCGGCGAATGTCGTGGGAACCCGCTGGCTGAGGTCGCCGTCACTGGCCGCGCTCACCACGGAGCCAAACGCGGTCTGCAGTTGCGCCATCATCGCGGCGCGATCCGCCTCGCGGCGGGCGCGCTGGGTGGCCTCGGCCTCGGACAGTTCGACCACCTTCAGCCCGTTTGCCCTGAAGATATCTGCCGCCGCGGCCATGCGGCCGATCTCATCCTTGCGGTTTGAGAAGGGAATGACGCTGGTAAAGTCACCCGCGGCTACGGCTGTGAGGGCCGTTCCCATATCGCGCAGCCTGTTGGCAACGCTCTTGAGGATGACATAGGCGCCATAACCGATTGCGCCCAATGCGATGGCTGCAACGATCACCATCGACCACTTGATCGCCTGCATTGTGTCGGCTTGCACTGTAATTACCTCAACCGCTTCCCTTTCGAGCAGGGCCAAGTAGTCACTTACGGCCGTGCTGACCGGGTCGATGGCGGGATAGAGGCTGCTCTCGGCAAAATCGGCAAGGGCCTCGATGTCCCGCCTCTGCAGGATAGCGTCGACTTCGACCAGGGCCGCATCGGCAGCGGCCATGGTCGTCTGGATAACCTGCGCAAGCTCTTGTTCGGCATCGGTCAACTCCAGCGAAACATTGGCCTGCCACGTGGCGCTGATCTCGCCCCGCGCATCGGTCATGATCTTTTGTGAGTCCTGCCAGGACACTGTGCCGGCCCTGGTCTTGTGAACGTTGTCGACGATGGCGACCGCATAAGCATCGACCATGATCTTGAGCTCACGCATCGGCTGGATGTGTCGCACGAGAAGTCCGTTGGACTGAGCGCTCAAGACGCTGAGGGTAACGAAGCCGGCGCCTATCAACAGGACGATGATGGCAGACAGCATGGACAGCGAGATTATCAAACGTGTTTTCAGCGACATTGTGCCTGCGTCCCAAGCTGCCTTGTCACGCGCGAAAACCTGGGCAGCGGCAGGTGTGCGCGTGTGGAAATGAGGGGTAGTCCGGCGTGAGAAGCGAGACTGGGCAGTACGCAAGTCCATTAAATTCGTTCCACACCGCAATTTAATATACTGCGACGTTTAAGGAATGTTTACTCAGCGCCCACCAGCAGGGCATATGCCCACTATTTTTGAGACATCTTTAAAATCAAAGGATTGGATCAAATTTTACGGCTGGCGCGCGATCTCGTTAAGTGCGCAGAAAGCCTAAGTGGGACATCCCGTAGAATTCCGGTAAAGAATTTAATACAGGTTCGGCATCACTGGAGGCAGAAATGCGCGTCGTAATCGCCGAGGACAATTCCACCAATCTTGCGGTGCTGTGTGGCATTGTCGGCAAGATGGATGGGGTGACCTGCCAGGGCTATGCAGAGCCCGGCGAAGCCTTGGCATATCTGATGACCGGACCGTGCGATCTGGCCATTGTCGATTTTCTCATGCCGGGCATGAACGGGGTTGAACTGATCCAGGCCATGCGCGCCCTGCCGCAGCACCAGCATGTGCCCATCATCATGATCACCGCCGATGCGGACCGTTCGCTGAGGCTGGATGCGATCTGCAAGGGTGCGACGGACTTTCTTGCCAAGCCGGTCGACCCCATCGAACTGCGCTCCCGCGTTGCCAATCTATTGGCCCTGCGCGCCGCGCAAAATGAACTGGCCAGCCGCGCCAAATCCCTTGCTGAAGAAGTTGCCCTTGCCACCGCGCACCTGCAGCGCCGCGAAGAAGAAATTGTCTACCGGCTGGCCCGCGCCATCGAGTTCCGGGACAATGAGACCAGTGAGCATGTTGGCCGCGTTGCCGCTGTATCCCGCCTGATCGCCCAGGAGATGCAGCAGGACGAAGCTTTTGTCCGCGTTCTCTATCTGGCCGCGCCGCTACACGACGTGGGCAAGATCGGCGTCCCGGACGCCATCCTCAACAAGCCCGGCAAGCTGGACCCCGCCGAGCGCGAATTGATGCAGACCCACGCCGCCATCGGTGCAGATATCCTCGCCAATGGCGATTCCGATCTCGTGCGCATGGCGGCCGCTGTTGCCGCTGGCCACCATGAGCGGTGGGACGGAAAGGGCTATCCCCTTGGCCTTTCCGGCGCCAACATTCCGCTGGCCGCCCGCATCACCGCGGTTGCTGACGTCTTTGACGCCCTATGCAGTGAACGCAGCTACAAGCCCGCCTGGCCTATCGAATGCGCAAGGGAAGAAATTCAGCGCAGCGCCGGTTCGCATTTCGATCCCGGCTGTGTCGCCGCCTTCGACCGCGCCTGGCCGCGCATCGAAGCCCTCTACGCTTCTCCTCTCACGTCTGCGGCATAAGGAATGTCCATGCGCCTGCTCCTCATCACGCTTTCCACCGCCCTCGCCATGATCGCGCCCGGTCTGGTCCAGGCCGAACAGCTCGCTCTGCCGACCGACCCGGTCATACTCACGATCCGCGGCAATATCGCCAACACCAATATCGGTGACACCGCTGAATTCGATCTGGCGATGATCGATGCGCTCGAGCAGCACACGACAACCACCGAAACCCCCTGGTACGACGACGCCCGAAGCTTCAGTGGCCCGCTTGTTTCCGCCTTGTTCGACGCGGTGGGTGCGCAAGGTACAGTGGTTACCGTGACCGCGTTGAACGACTATTCAGCTGAAATCCCCATGAGCGATTTCCTGGACTATCCGGTGATATTTGCAACGCGGCTGGATGGAGAAACGCTATCGGTTCGCGATATGGGCCCCCTCTTCCTGATTTACCCTTTTGACGTCGCGCCCGGTCTCTACAACGAAGTGTATTTCAGTCGTTCGGTCTGGCAGATCACCTCGATCACCGTGCACTGACCCATGCCCCGCGGCATCATCAGAACCAGGCGAATGGTATCCCGGCGGGTCGGCGCCGGGATCATCATCCTTTCGGCAATGAGTGCCGTCCTGCTCGTCACCACCATTTCACTATTTGCGGACTTGCAGCAGCGGGGCGAATACACCGCCCAGAGCGTGCGCGAGGACGCCATCTGGGCAGCTTTCCAGGCCGACCGGGGCGCGGCCGCTCTGGTCGAGGCACTGCTGGACCAGGATGCCGCCGGCGTTGATGAGATCACCCTGCGTTTTGACCTTCTTTATAGCCGGATGGGTCTGCTGGGCAGCGGCAAATACGCAATAACCTTCGAGGATGCTACCGGCGTTGCGGACAATGCCAGGGCCGTCACCGACGGCATTCTCGATCTTGCGCCACATATGGAAAAGATCGCTGCAGAACCCGCGACCCTGGCGAGTCAGCGCCAGATGGTGCTGGCGTCGGCGCGCGCCATTCAGCAGGCCACCAGCAAGCTCCTGGTTGCCGCCAATGCCGCAATCAATGTCATCCGCGTGGCAGAACGCGAAGAAGCGCTCAACACATACTGGCATATCGGCGCCGCCGTGGCCGCCTTGACAATATTGTTTGTCCTGATCGTTTCGCTTCTGGCCGTCCAGTTGTGGCATATCTCCCGAAGCGGCCGCGAGGTCGAGTTGTTGAGCCGGCGCAATGCCAGCGTCGCCAGAAAAGCGCAGGCGGCCAACCAGGCCAAATCGACCTTCCTTGCCACCATGAGCCACGAGATACGGACACCACTCAACGGCATCATCGGCATGACAGAAATCCTTGAAACGACGGATCTGTCGGCAAAGCAGCGTGACCATCTCAAGGTCATCCGGCAATCTGGAGACGTCCTGCTCGACGTCATCAACGACATACTGGACTATTCCAAGCTCGAGGCGGGCGCCATGACCGTCGAGTCACGCACGTTCGACCTCACCGAGATCATGGAATCCGTCCGCAACATCATGGAGCCCCGCGCCCGCAGCGCCGGGTTGCGCATCACCTTTGACTATCCCCAGATCGCCCTGCGCACCGATGGCGGGCGATTGCGTCAGATCCTGATCAACTTCATTGGCAACGCCATCAAGTTCACGGCCTCGGGGAGCGTCACTGTCCGGGCAGATGTCAAAGGCGACCGTCTGGTCTGTTCTGTCCAGGATACCGGCCCGGGCATCACCGAAGGCGAGATGTCGCGCCTTTTCAGGGAATTCAAGCAGCTCGATGGCTCAACGACCAGGCCCCATGGCGGGACCGGCCTTGGCCTGGCAATCAGCAAGCGACTGGCCGAAGCCCTGGGGGGCGAGGTCGGCGTAACCAGCGAGCCCGGACTGGGCAGCAAGTTCTGGGTCGATCTGCCTGTCACCAATATCGGCACCAACGTTCAGGAAGCCCCCGGACCGGTTGCCGCGCCACGATCGGAAAACTGCTCGGGCGACGTCCTGGTCGTGGACGACAACGCCGTCAATCGCGCGGTTGCCGGCGGTCTGCTCGAACGAATGGGCTATAGCGTCAGCTACGCCCAGAATGGCGAGGAAGCGATAAATTGCGTCGCCGGGACCAGATATGCAGCGGTGCTCATGGACATGCAGATGCCCGTGCTCGACGGCATCGAAAGCACGAGGCGCATTCGCGCCTCTGGAAATGACGTTCCCATCATTGGCCTGTCGGCGAACGCTTTCGACTCCGACCGCGACGCATGCCTGGTCGCTGGCATGGATGCCTTCATTGCCAAGCCGGTTACCCGCGACAAGCTGGCCAGAACGCTTCGTGATTTTGCGCCAGCACGCGTGACCGAGATGGCGCCACAGGGGGTCGATCTGGACTATCAGGCTGCGCTCGTCGCAGAACTGGGCCAGGCAACCTTCGATGAACTGGTCCAGCGCTTTTGCGGCGACGCAATGGGCCTGCTCAACGAAGCCCAAGCCGCCGTCGCCAGAAACGACGAGGAAGCGCTGGACCGCGCCCTGCACACACTCAAGGGGGCCGCATCGACCCTCGGCTACCAGGCGCTGGCTGATCGGGCGGAAAAAATGCGCCATGGCGACTTTGACCAAGATCGCCTTCGCAACCTAATGCCCCTCGTCGCCTGAATGGGAACCAGACCCTCGTGAGCGGTCGGCGCTTTACGGGCCTGCCTGGTCTGCACACATCGCGTCGCTGTCCCCTTCCAACAGTTCGAGCGGAACAATCTCGCGAACGGTGCCGTACGGGTACATCTCGGCATATTCAGGCATGCTGGCCAGCAGGGATTCCGCCAGCGAGATGCCTAAGTCGCGCAGTGACAGGTGGAAACTGGTGAGCTTTGGCAAAAGAAAATGCGCCTGCGGACTGTCGCGGCCAATGATGGCGAGTTTTTCGCCGGGTGGCAGGCCCACCTCATAGAGTCCGTTATAGAAGCCCAGCGTCATCGCTTCGTTCGTCAACAAGAACCCAGTCGGGCGTTGCCCTTCCGGCATGGCGGCGATTGCGTGCGCAATGTCGTGACCACCGCGCTCATTGGGATGAGCGCGGAAGATAAGGTCTGGGTCGAACGCAATGCCGTGGCTTTCAAGCCTCTTGCGATAGGCGTCGATGAAGACGAAGCCGAGATTGGTGTCGTCCAGCGGCGCGAAAATGCCGATGCGACGATGCCCTTTGGCGACCAGACGTGACACACCCGTTTCGGCCATGCCCTCGAAATCAAGGTCGAGCCAGGGGTGGCCGACATCCGTTTCCGATCGCCCCAGGGCGATGAAAGGGATCTTGCGGCTGTGGAGGAAGTCAATGCGGTGATCGTGTCGCTTGGTGGCGGAGATGATGAGCGCATCCGCAAAGCCGCGCGCCACGACGCGCTGCATATAGGCGTCCGGGTCTTCTTCGGATGAGCAGAGCAGCGCGACCAGATCGAGTTTATGACGGGCAAAGACCGTCTGAACGCCGTCAAAGACGCTCATGAAGAAAACGTCGCCCTCGCCGGTGATCTGCGACCCGGTCTGCATCATGAAACCAACAATGCCGGTTGCCCCCTTGCGCAGGGCCCGACCGGCCTGATTAGGCACGTAGCCCATGGCGGCGGCGGCGTCCGAAACACGCTTGCGAGTCTCTTCATTGACGTCCGGCTTGCCATTAAGAGCGCGCGAAACCGTGCCGATGGAGAGATTCAGTCGCTGCGCCAACTCTCTGATGCCGGTCATTTTTACTCTTTCTTTTGGCGGCTCCGCATGAGCGCCGGAAACGTTTACGAAATCGTATTGACAGGAGCAATGCTCCAAATATAGCGTCGTAAACGTTTACGGGACTTGCAGTCCAATGCCGCAAAAGACGGCAAGGGCGATGCAAAGTCCAGTGGGAGGAATTCTTGGTCTATTCCGCGGTTCTGGCCGGATGCGGTGCCATGTCCAAAGGCTGGCTGTCGGCGCTTTCCGATCATGCCTTGCTCAAGGGGCGAGTGAAGATCGTTGGGCTCGTCGATCTGGACCGCGCCAATGCCGAAGCGCGCGCGGCCGAATTCGGCCTCAAAGACGCGCTCATCGGCACAGACCTGGATGCCGTTTTGTCTCAGACCAAGCCCGATCTCTTGTTCGACGTTGTCGTGCCGGTGGCGCGCGCAGGCCTGGTGGAAACAGGTCTTCGCCATGGCTGTCATGTGCTGACTGAGAAGCCCATGGCAACGAGCCTTGATGCAGCCAAGGCAATGGTTGCGCAGGCCAAAACTGCGGGGCGGGTGCATGCGGTGGTGCAGAACCGCCGCTTTATTTCCGGTGTCCGCCGCATTCGTCGTCTCATTGCAAGCGGAGCGCTGGGCGAGATCACGAGTCTCAATTGCGACTTCTTCATCGGCGCGCATTTCGGTGGCTTCCGCGAGGAGATGGACAATGTCCTGCTGCTCGACATGGCCATCCACACCCTCGATGCCGCCCGGTTCATGGCCGGCAAGGCGCCGCGCGCCGTCTATTGCCTCGAAACCAATCCGCGAAGGTCCTGGTATCGGCATGGCGCGGCGGCAAACGCGATCTTCGAATTCGAGGATGACGTGATTTTCAACTATCGCGGCTCATGGGCCGCTGAAGGCGCCAATACCAGTTGGGAAAGCGCCTGGCGCATCATCGGCACGAAGGGCACGCTGATGTGGGATGGCGAAGACGGCTTCGAGGCCCGTGTGGTTGCCGGCGATACCGGCTTCTTCCGGGACCTCAAGGACATCGAGGTGCCACCGCCCGCCAATGCCGACCAGACCCATGGTCATGCCAGCGTCATTGCTGAATTCCTGTCCGCTATCGAGAGCGGCCGCCCACCGGAAACGGCCGGCAGCGACAATATCAACAGCCTCGCCATGGTTCTCGCCGCTATCGAAAGCGCCCGAACCGGCCAGCGCATCACCATTTCAGTTTGAGGATATTTTGAGATGAGCGATCCCGCTAAATCCATCCGCGTCGGCACGATGATTTCCGCATCTGCCGGCAAGGCTGCCGAGCGTATCGGCGAAATTGCGGATGCCGGGTTCGAGAGTTTCGAGCCCTTCTTCTGGCAGACCACCAATGGCCAGGACATCGCTGAACTGGGCAAGCGCTGCAAGGACGCCATTGGCGATCGTGATATCACCATCTCGACCATCGGCATGTTCGGCAATCCGCTTGAAGACCAGGAGATGGACCGCCAGACCTTGCAAGGCTGGAAGGATTGCATCGACAACGCCCACCATTTTGGCGCGACCTGCGTGGCGGGCTTCACCGGCCGCATTCGCAACCGGCCCCTGCCCGAGAGTTTGCCCCAATATCGCCAGGTGTGGTCCGAATTGGCCAAGCGCGCCGCCGACAAGGGTGTGAAGATTGCCTTCGAAAACTGCGCCATGGACGGCAACTGGCAGACCGGCGACTGGAATATTGCCCACAATCCCGACGCCTGGGAGCTGATGTTCAACGAGACGCCGGACGACAATATCGGCCTCGAATGGGAGCCCTGCCACCAGATGGTCTATCTCATCGACCCGCTGCCGCAGATCCGCAAATGGGCGCACAAGATTTTCCACGTGCACGGCAAGGACGCCAGCATCCGCTGGGACGTGATCCGCGAGCACGGCATTTTCGGCAAGCATCCGTTTGTCTTCATGCGGACGCCCGGTTTTGGCGACAGCAATTGGACGGACATCATCTCCGAACTCCGCCTCGCGGGCTGGTCCGGGTCCATCGATATCGAGGGCTGGCATGACCCGGTCTATCGCGACGCGCTTGAAATGACGGGGCAAATTCACGCCCTCAACCACCTCAAGGCGGCCCGCGGCGGCAGCTATGTGAATATATAAGTATGACTATTGACCGTGATTGAGAAACCGTTTTATCAAGACTGAGAAAAGGGTTTACCAGTGAGGCATGCTGACGTGGCCAAGGCAGAGCGCATTCGCATCTACGATGTTGCCCGCGTTGCTGGCGTCAGCGTTGCCACGGCCTCGAAAGCGCTCAACGACACGGGGCGGATGACCGAGGCGACGCGCCTGCGGGTCAAGCAGACGGCCGCAGCGCTCGGCTTCCGGCCCAACGCGATGGCGCGGGCCCTGACACAGAACCGCAGCTTCACTGTGGGTCTTCTGACCAACGACACCTATGGTCGATTCACCCTGCCGGTCATGGCAGGCATCAACGAAGCGCTGGTCGACCAGGGCGTGTCGGTTTTCCTGTGCGGGATCGAAGATGATGCGGAGCTGGGCGCGGTCCATGTCAATGCCATGCTCGACAAGCAGGTCGATGGCATCATCGCCACCGGCAAGCGCATTGACCGGCAGTTGCCGGTGGATTTGTCCGGGCTGGCCGTGCCGGTCGTTTATGCCTTCACTCAGGGCCCTGAAGGCGCGGTTACCCTCGTCTCCGACGACGCGCAGGGCGCGCGCGATGCCACGCTACATCTGACTGCCGTCGGTCGGCGACGGCTCGTCCATGTCACCGGGCCGGACAGCTTCGCCTCCGTGAGGACGCGCGCCGGCGCATTCCGAGAGGTGGCTGGCGATGAGGCCCCGGTGCTGCATGGCGCCTGGTCCGAGGCCTGGGGACATGAGGCCGTCGCGCGCCTCTGGGCCGAGGGCAACCCGCCCGATGGGATTTTCTGCGGCAATGACCAGATCGCGCGCGGGGTCATTGATGCGCTGCGCGAGCGTGGCGTGTCTGTGCCGGACGCCGTCTCGGTCATCGGTTTCGACAATTGGGAAATCGTGGCAGCGGCGACGCGCCCGCCGCTCACCACAATAGACATGAACCTCAAGGAACTCGGCCGCGAGGCCGGACGCCTGATCCTGGAACTTGCCGAGGGCAAGCCAGTCGAGCCGGGTATCCGCACGCTGCCATGCAAGCTCGTGATGCGCCAATCCTGCGGGGGCGCAACGCCCGTCGCGGACAAACTGGAGGTGCATCAGGAGGTATGAGGAGTGCTGCCACAGGCATTGGCGTGCCTGTAGCAGCGAGGAAATGGCCGCAAGGGAAGAGGAAACCCGAGCGGCGCAGCGCGGCCGAGGCCGCAAGGGAGGATATAATGCAGTTTACCAAGATCAGTCTATTGGCGGGTCTCGCCTTAGGCGCATTAGTTGCGGCCACACCGGCTCAGGCAGAAGACGTGACCATCACCGTCTGGTCGATCGACGGCGCCAACCAGGTCGGCCCGTCCGATACCTTCTCGGCCGAATTCGACGCCATGGATAATGGGATCAATGTCGAGTACCGGGTTCTGCAGTTCGACGAGATCGTCAACGAGACGCTGCGCGCCTATGCCACCGGCAATGCTCCGGACATCGTCAGCCTGGACAACCCGGACTTCGCGCTCTTCTCGTCGCGCGGCGCCTTCCTCGACATCACGGACATGGCCGCACAGAGCGACATCATCAATCCGGAAGCCTATTTCGAGGGTCCGCTCAACTCGGTGAGCTGGGATGGCCGCCTCTATGGTGTGGGCAAATATACCGACACCATCGGCGTGTTCTACAACAAGGACATGTTCGCCGCGGCCGGTATCGAGAACCCGCCAAAGACCTGGGCGGAATTTGAGGACTATGCCCGCAAGCTCGCCAAACCGGCCGAAGGCGTCTACGGTGCCACCCTGTCGGCACGCGGCAACGAGGAAGGCACCTTCCAGTTCCTGCCGGTCATCCAGATGTCGGGTGGCGGCTATGAAAACGTCAACACCGAAGGCGCCCGTGAGTGGCTCTCCATGGTCAAGGGCATGATCGATGACGGCGTTTTGAGCCAGGACGTGCTTTCGCTCGGCCAGTGGGATTCGACGGGTACGTTCAACTCGGGCAATGCCGCCATGGCCATTTCTGGTCCGTGGGAAATCGACCGCATGGTCGAGGACGCAGACTTTGACTGGGGCGTGACCCTTCTGCCGACCTTCGGCGAGGGCGATGAGCGCTCTTCTGCACTGGGCGGCTTCAACCTGGGCATCATGTCGACGACCAAGCACCCCGAAGAAGCGTTCAAGGTGCTCGAATATTTCGTCAGCCAGGATGACCGGCTGTTCCCCGAGTTCGGCTACCTGCCCACCCGTGGTGACGTCGAGCTTCCAGCCTCCGGCATCGAGAAGAAAGACGCCGCGCTGGCAGTGTTCCAGGAACAGCTCAAATACGCCCAGCCGCGTGGTCCGCATCCGGAGTGGCAGAAGATCTCCAAGGCCATCTACGATGCCGAACAGGCAGCACTGACCGGCCAGATGACGCCGGATGAGGCCCTGAGCCAGGCTCAGGCCACCATCGACACGATCATCAAGAAGTAATCCTCCCCGACTGGGCCGGCCGGGGTTCGCTCCGGCCGGCATGTTCTTCAACGGTTTTGGAGGGTCCGGTGACGCGATTTCTCAACGCCCTGCGTGACGGGGTGGGCTTCGATATTTTGCTGGTCGGCGCAGCCTTGCTGTTTCTGCTTGCCCTTGCCGGCGCTCCGCTTGTCTACAACGTGCTGATGAGTTTCCAGCAGGTTGACATGTTCACCCTGGGCGTCCTGTTCCGGCCCTTTGTCGGCTTCGACAATTATGTTGCCGTGGTACAGCAGCCCGAATTCTGGATGGTGACCCGCAACACGCTGGTCTTCGTCTTCGGCTCGATGACGGGCCAATTCGTTCTCGGCTTCGCCCTGGCCCTGTTCTTTGCACAGGACTTCCCCGGCGCCTCGACCATACGAGGCCTGTTCCTGGTGTCCTGGGTCATGCCGGGCCTGGTGGTCGGCGCTATATGGAGCTGGATCCTGGCCGGCGACTTTGGCGTGCTCAATGTCATCCTCAAGTCTTTGGGCATCATCCAGAACAACGTGTTCTGGAAGTCGGACCCGAACTTTTCCATCTGGGCGGTGATCATCGCCAATATCTGGCTTGGCCTGGCTTTCAACATGCTGCTGCTCTCGGTGGGATTGGCAGCCATTCCGCGCGATCTCTACGAGGCCGCCGAGCTTGATGGTGCCAATGCCTTCCAGCGGTTCTGGACCATTACCCTGCCGATGATGCGCTCCACCATTGGTGCCGTCCTCTCGCTGGGCCTTATCGGCACGTTGCAGCAGTTCGACCTGTTCCCGGCGCTGACCGAGGGCGGCCCCGCCAACACATCCAATGTCGCCGGGTTCTGGTCCTGGCAATTGAGCTTTCAGCTCTACGATTTTGCCAAGGGGGCTACCGTGTCGGTGATGATGTTCCTGCTGGTCCTGTTCGCATCTGTCATTTATGTGCGCTCGACGCGCCACGAGGTGCGCGGATGACCAGGACCTATACGCCGTGGTTCCTGCTGGTCGTCGCCCTGGCGCTGGCCGCGGTCTACCTCTTCCCGCTCTATTGGATGTATGTGACGAGCCTCAAGACCGGCTCGGAAATCTTCGCCAATCCGCCCACATTCTGGCCCCGCGAGCCCAATCCCGACATCTATCCCGAGACCTGGGCACGGCGGACCATGCCGGTCTTTCTGCTCAATTCGGTGATCATTGCCGGCGGCATAACGGCGATCACCGTGATCCTGGGCACTGGGTGCGCCTATGTGCTGGCCCGCTACCGCAATGTTTGGATCGACATCGGCCTGTTCTGCGTGCTGATGCTGCAGGTGTTACCGGCCTCGGTCATGGTGACGCCGCTCTTCGTCGGCTTTAACCAGATTGGCCTCCTCAACTACCCCCGAACCGCCGTGGTGCTGGCCGCTGCCGCCAAGGCCATGCCCTTCTTTGTTGTTCTGGTCCGCGCCACCTTCATGAGCGTTCCGCGCGAACTTGAGGAAGCGGCCCTGGTCGACGGCAATTCGCGTGTTGGGGCGTTCTTCAGCATCGTCCTGCCGCTGGCGCGTAATGGCATCCTTGTCTGCGCCATCCTCACCTTCATGAGTGCGTTCGGCGAATACATTTATTCCAAGTCGATCATCCAAAGCCCGTCACTGCAGCCCGCCAGCGTTGGCCTCAGCGGCTTTCTCGGCCCCAATTCCACCGACTGGAGTTCGATCATGGCCTATTCGGCCATCTATGTGACGCCGATCCTTCTCGTCTTTGTCATCCTGCAGCGCCGCATCGTGTCCGGCCTTACCTCGGGAGCCCTGAAATGACCGCACAGATCGAGCTGATCGATATCGACAAGCATTATGGAAACTTCCACGCGCTCAAGAATGTGTCGCTCACCATCGACAAGGGGAGCTTTGTCGCTCTGGTTGGACCATCGGGCTGCGGCAAGTCCACGCTGTTGCGCTCTATTGCCGGGTTGGAGACGATAACCTCCGGCCGCATGACCATTGCCGGCAAGGAGATGACGGGGGTGCCGCCGCGTCATCGCGACATCGCCATGGTGTTCCAGTCCTATGCGCTCTACCCGCATATGACGGTCGAGGAGAACCTCACCTATTCCCTGCGCCTGCATGGCGTCAGCAAGGCCGACGCCAGGAAAAAGGCCGCCGAGGTGGCTGCCACCACCGGCCTCTCCGAACTCCTGTCACGCTACCCGCGCCAGCTTTCGGGCGGGCAGCGGCAACGCGTGGCCATGGGCCGGGCCATCATCCGCAATCCCAAAGCCTTCCTGTTCGACGAACCGCTGTCCAACCTTGATGCAGCCCTGCGCGTGCAGATGCGCAAGGAAATTCGCGCCCTGCATGACCGCCTTGGCGCCACTTCCGTCTACGTCACGCATGACCAGATCGAAGCCATGACCATGGCCGACTGGGTGGTGGTCATGCGCGCCGGCATCATCGAGCAGCAGGGTCGCCCGCTCGACCTTTATGACAAGCCGGTCAACCGCTTCGTCGCCGGCTTCATCGGCTCCCCCGCCATGAACTTCCTGCCCGGCCGCATTGCCGACAGCGGCAATTCGGTAGTGCTCGATGGTGGCGGCAGCTTGCCGCTGGCGCGCAACGTTGAACCGGGACGAACCGTGATTGCCGGCGTGCGCCCGGAGCACCTGCAGGTCCGTGGTGACGATGCCAACTTCCATCTCGAAGTTGGTGTGGTCGAGTCCACGGGGTCGGCAACCTATCTCACCTCGCGCGACGGCAATTTCCAATTGGTCCAGTCCGAGCGAACCCAACTCGCGTCGGGCGATCGTGTCGGCCTCGGCATCGATCCGACCCGTGTCCACCTCTTCGATCCCGAAACCGGCATCGCACTCTAAGGCAATCCAATGTCCCGTTACGCCCCCGTTCCCTTTCCGCAGGTCAAGCTCGAAGGCCAGTTCTGGCACGAGCGTCTTGACACCGTGCTCGACCGAACTGTCCCCAGCCAGCACAAGAAGCTCGCCGAAGTCGGCATCCTCGACTCGCTAAAACTGCCCAATCCGCCGCCGCCGCTGCGTTTTCCGCGCCATTCCAACGGTTTTACGGTGCAGGTGTTCTGGGACAGCGATGTCGGCAAATGGATCGAGGCGGCCAGCTATGCCCTGGCGCATCGCCGCGACGCCGATATTGAAGCCAAGATCGAGGCCGCCATCGACGATCTCGAAAAGGCCCAGGCGCCGGACGGCTATCTCAATTGCTGGTATCTCGGCCGGGAGCCTGACAAGCGCTGGACCAACCTGCGCGACAACCACGAAATGTACAATGCCGGCCATCTGCTCGAAGGGGCGGTGGCCTATTTCCAGGTGACGGGGCGCCGGCGTTTCCTCGATGTGATGGAGCGCTATCTCGACCATATCTATGCCACCTTCGGCACCGGTCCGGGCCAGCGGCGCGGCTATGATGGTCACGAGGAAATCGAGCTGGCGCTGATGAAGCTCTACTACCTCACAGGCGAGCGCAAACACCTCGATTTCGCGACCTACATGATCAATGAGCGCGGAAACCAGAAGCCGCACTATTTCGATATCGAGCGTGAGCAGCGCGAGGGTGGCGGCGACAAACGGCAGCCCTATGTCTTCCCGAATTACGAATATTCGCAGTCGCACAAGCCGGTCCGCGAGCAGGATAAGGTCGTCGGCCATGCCGTGCGGGCCATGTATCTCTATACCGCCATGGCGGACCTCGCCGCCGAGCTTAATGATGACGGTCTCAAGCGCGCCTGCGAGGTGCTCTGGGACGACGTGATGGAAACCAAGATGTATGTGACCGCGGGCCTCGGGCCGTCGGCACACAATGAAGGCTTCACCCACGATTTCGATCTGCCCAACCAGACCGCTTATGCGGAGACCTGTGCGTCTGTAGCCTTGATCTTCTGGGCGCAGCGCATGCTGCATCTCGATCTCGATGGCAAGTATGGTGACATTCTTGAACTCGCCATGTTCAACGGCGCGCTGTCTGGTCTCAGCCGCGATGGCGAACATTATTTCTACGCCAATCCGCTGGAAAGCGATGGCACGCCAACGCGCTGGGAATGGCACACCTGCCCCTGCTGCACCATGAACGTGTCGCGTCTGGTCGCGTCAGTGGGACAATACTTCCTCTCCACTGCGCCGGATGGCGTCGCCTTCCACCTCTATGGTGGAATTGCTTCGGACGTTGAGATTGCGGGAAACCGCGTCAGTCTGCGCGAAGTGTCGACCTATCCGTGGTCCGGCGACATCGCCATCCATGTCGATCCCGAAACACCCGCCGCCTTCGACGTCAAGCTGCGCATTCCGTCATGGTGCAAGGGCGCCAAGGTCGCGGTCAATGGCCAGGCCGTCGATGCCAGCGAGACAGAAAACGGCTATCTGACGATCCACCGGACCTGGCAGAAGGGCGACAGCATTGCCCTCGATCTGCCCATGCCGCCGGAGCGTCTCTACGCCCATCCGGGCGTCATCATGGATGCCGGACGCGTTGCCCTCAAGCGCGGACCGCTGGTCTACTGCCTTGAAGAAGTCGACAACCCGGGTGGTCGCGTGCAGCGCCTGAAGCTGCCACGCTCAGCGGAACTGCGTGTCGAAAACCGGCCGGACCTGTTCGACGGCATCGTCGCCCTCAAGGCCGAGGCAACGGCCCTCGACGAAAGCGACTTTCAGCAGCTTTATCGAACCACGCCGCCGCGCGAAAACACATCGAACCTCACCGCCATCCCGTATTTTCTGTGGGCCAATCGAGCGCAGGGATCAATGGTGGTCTGGGTGCCTGAAGCTCGGGAATGCTAGCCTGACAACGGCGCTTCAAGTCGTCACTGCCATATGACGACGTGATCCGCGTGCCACCGAATTCGCGCGATCGTGGATAGACATGGCAATGTACCCGAGCCCGTGTTTTTTTCGTCACGGCCCCACGCTTTGCCCGCCGCGTTCGCAACGGCGGGCATTTTGCGCATCCGTCGTCCCGCTGTTTTGACCAGTTCCAGCCTTAGCGGCTTGTGCTCCGGCGGGCCACAAGGCGAGGCGGCACGACGAAGTGCTCGACCGCTGTCCGCCCATTGATCCTCTCGATCACCAGCCGCGTCGCCTGAAGGCCCAACAATTCGCCGGACTGGTCAATGCTGGTCAGGCTGTTCTGTGCAAAGTCGCAATACATCGTATTGTCATAACCCACGATGCCGACATCTTCGGGCACCCTCAGGCCTAGCTCGGTAGCCACGCTGATGACCTCGAGGGCTATGAAATCCGTCCAACAGAAGATCGCGTCGGGTCGACGTGGGCCCTGCAGCAGGCGGCGTGCCGCGAATTGCACATCGCGCATGACCTGCGTGGCGCTTGCAATATTGATGGTGCCGCCCAGACCCGCCTCGATCATGCCGCGTCGATACCCCATTTCGCGCTCTGCCAGAATGGACGAAGGTTCGCCTTGCAGGCTCAGCATGGCGATTTTGCTGTAACCGGCAGCGACCATATGCCGAACGGCCAGAAGCGCCCCCTGCTGGTCGTTGTTATTGACCGTGTCGAAGTCCTCAGCCGAGGGGTCGTGATGACCGATAGTCACCAGTGGCTTCTTTTCGGCAATGGTGTTGAGGCTTTCACGTGATTCCGTCGAACCGATCAGGATGATGCCATCCATCTGCCGGTCGATCATGGATTCCACGACGCCCGTTTCGAGCTTTGACGATGACGAACTGATCCCCATCATCACCTGATATTGAGTGCGCTCCAGGGCATTGTTCACGCCGGTCATGATGTCGGCGAAGAACGGATTGCGCAGGTCAGGCAGAACCAGTCCGAGCGTATATGTCTGGCCGCGCATGCCCCGCGCCGAGGCCAGCGGACGGTAGCCCAGCTTGTCCATGGACGCCCGCACTTTGGCGCGCAGGGCATCGGATACGCCATAGGCGTCACGCAGCACCTTGGAAACAGCGGCAACGGACACCCCTGCATCCTCTGCCACCTCCCGGATGGTGACCCGCCCGCTCCGTCTCCCCTCGTCCCCCCGTGCCATCAAGCCCTCCCAAAACCCTGTTTTTCCAAATGATTTTGAACCGGGCTCACCGCGTTTATACGCGCGGATGCCCGCTCGATAAAGGGTATTGCCAAAAGATGAAAAACGTAGAACGATACACGTAGAACATTCTACAAGATCGCCCCAGGCGACTTTATTCGTGAGGAGATCCGCGTGACCAACGCCGCAGCCGTTCGCACCCAGGGCGCAGCACGGGCCCAGCACAATTGGACCGCGCGGATGATCCACCCGCTGGCCGATGCCGGCGTGGGAACCCCTGCCAGCTTTGTCGCCAAGACCTTCGTTATCGACACTCTCGGCGGCTCGGAAGTCCTGACGATCAGCGCTCTCGGCCTCTATCGCGCCTTCATCAACGGCAAGCGCGTCGGCAATGACATGCTGACCCCAGGCTGGACGAGCTATGACGCGCGCCTCAGCTACCAGACCTATTCCGTTGCCGACCTGCTGGTGCCCGGCGAGAACCGGATCGAAATCTGGCTGGCCGATGGCTGGCTGCGTTCGCAGATGATGTGGGGAAATTTCCCGATCTTCAACACCTGGGGCGACAAGATCGCCGCCATTGCCGAACTGCATGCAGCGCCCGGCACGGCCGAACCGGTCCTGGTGACCGACAATAGCTGGGAAAGCGGCGAACTGCCGGTCCGAAAGTCCGGGATCTATTTCGGCGAAATCTTCGACGCCCGTTTCGCGCCCAAGGCAAGTGCAGGCACCGAAGCGCTGAATTTCGACACCTCAATCCTGGTGGCCCACGAGACCACGCCAGTGCGTGAACTTGCTCCGCTCCCGGTCGCAAAAAGCTGGACCGACGCCGAGGGCCGCACGGTCTATGACTTCGCCCAGAATGCCGGTGGCAATGTTGCCATCACGGTCCGGGGCACAGCCGGTGCCAAGGTTACCGTTGAGCATGCCGAAGTGCTCGATCAGGACGGCAATTTCTACAACGGCAATTACCGTACGGCCGCCGCGCGCATCGAATATGTGCTGGCCGGCACCGGCGACGAACACTACCGCCCTTACTTCACCTTCCAGGGCTATCGCTATGCCCGCGTCACCATCGAGGGTGATGCCAAGCTGCTGGACATCATTTCGATCCCGATGAGTTCGGTGACCGAGCAGAAGGCCAGCTTCACCTCGGGCAATGCGCTGGTGAACCGTCTGTTCCTCAATACGCTCTGGAGCCAGCGCGCCAATTTCATCGAAGTGCCGACCGATTGCCCTCAGCGCGACGAGCGCCTGGGCTGGACCGGCGACGCGCAGGTTTTTGCCGGCACCGCCGCCTATCTCGGCGAAGTGCAGGGCTTCTTCCGCAAATGGGTGCGCGACCTGATGGTGGACCAGCGCGAAGACGGCGCCGTGCCCCATGTCTGCCCCGACCCGACCCGTCTCGACCCCACCAATTACCCCGGCTTCTATGGCTCGACCGGTTGGGGCGACGCCATCTGGATGGTGCCCTGGCAGCTTTACCTGCACTACGGCGACACTGCTTTCCTCGATGAAGTCCTGCCCTCCATGGTCAAGTGGGTCGACTTCGTCTGGTCGATCAGCGACGGCCCGATTGTATCGCCGCCGCGCGAATGGGGCGCCCGCGGCTTCTCCTTCGGCGACTGGCTACAGCCCAAGGGCCCAAGCGCCAAGCCACTGCCGACCATCGGCGACGACGCCGCCGCAACGCTCTATCTTTACATCGCCGCCAATGCCGTCAGCGAAATCGCACGCATCGTGGGCAAGGCCGAAATCGCCGCCCGCATGGCCACCATGGCCACCGAGGTGAAGACTGCCTTCGCCAACGAATTCATCACGCCGTCCGGCCGTCTCGCCTATGACGACCAGACCTCTTATGCGCTGGCCATCGTCCACGACCTGATCCCTGCGGACAAGTTCGAGGCGGCCAAGGGCTATTTCAGGAACAGCATCGAGCGTGCTGATCGCCGCATCGGCACGGGCTTCATCGGCACCCCTGCCCTGCTGCCGGCCCTCATAAAGATCGGTGAATGGGGTCTGGCCAGTGAAGTCTTCCTTCAGGAAGAGGTTCCCGGTTGGCTCTACCAGGTCAAGATGGGCGCAACGACCATCTGGGAGCGCTGGGACGCCATCCAGCCCGATGGCTCCATCTACAATCCGCAGATGAACTCCTACAATCACTATGCCTATGGCGCTGTGTGCCAGTGGCTGCTCGAAGGCGTCGCAGGGTTCCGCCCCGACAGGAGGGACCCGGCCTTCAGGACAATCGTTTTTGAACCGATCATCCTGCCCGACCTGTCACCGGTGAAGGCCCACCACGAGAGCCCTGCCGGTCTCATCCGGGCCGAATGGGTCATCGAGGGGGAAGCTGTCCGCTACGAGGTCGAAGTGCCCGCTGGCAGCAAGGGCGTCCTGCGCCTGGCCCCGCAGTACCGCGACGCAAAACTCGACGGCGCCAATGTCTCGACGGGTAGCGATGTCGCCCTCAACGCCGGCACGCACACCGTCACCTTCACTTACACCGCACCCAAGCGCGAGGAGCGCCAGAAGTCGCAGGTGAACGCCAACACGCCATAAGGCGCGCAACCACTTTAAACCGGCCGCAACAGCGGCCAAATGGGAGGAAGACCATGACCAAGACCAAACTTATTGCCCTTATGGGCGCCAGCACGCTGGGATTGATGCTGTCGGCAGGTGCCGTCAGCGCCCAGCAGTCGGGCTACCTGTCGATCCTCGTCGACAATGGCCCGCAGTCCATCGCCACGATGGAAGCCTGGGCCGAGGCCTACAAGGCCAAGAACCCGGACGTGACCATCGACATCGAAGTGCGCCCCGGCGGCGGCGAAGGTGACAATATCGTCAAGACCCGCCTCGCCACCGGCGCCATGGCCGACGTGTTCTCCTACAATTCGGGCTCGCTCTTCCAGGCCATCAACCCGACCCAGAACCTGCTGCCGCTGACCACCGAGCCCTTCCAGGCCGGCGTCCAGGAGAGCTTCAAGTCCGTGGTTTCGGCTGGTGGCGAAGTCTATGGCGCCCCCTTTGCCCCCGCCATGGGCGGCGGCATTTTCTACAACAAGCCGATCTATGAAGAACTTGGCCTCGAAATTCCCAAGACCTGGGAAGAGTTCATGGCCAACAACGAAAAGATCAAGGCAGCCGGCAAGGTCGCCGTGATCCAGACCTATGCCGATACCTGGACAAGCCAGCTCTTCGTGCTGTCTGACTTCTACAACGTCCTGGCCCAGGAGCCGGACTTCGCCGAAAAGTTCACCGCCAACGAAGCCAAGTTTGCCACCAGCCCGGCGGCCCTGCGCGGCTTTGAAAAGCTGCAGGAAGCGGCCGAAGCCGGCTTCTTCAACGCCGACTTTGGTGCTGCCACCTATTCTGACGGCGTGCGCATGATCGCTACCGGTGAAGGCGCGCATTACCCGATGCTGACCTTCGCCATCGGCGCCATCGCGGAAACCGTTCCAGATCACCTCAACGATGTCGGCTTCTTTGCCCAGCCCGGCGACAGCGCCGACAGCAACGGCCTGACAACCTGGATGCCGGACTCCGTCTACGTTGCCAAGAACACTGCCAGCCCGGATCTGGCCAAGGACTTCGTCGCCTTTATCGCCAGCCCCGAGGGCTGCGACGTGCGCAATGAAGCCGTTGGCGCCACCGGTCCCTACATGGTTGCCGGCTGCGAACTCCCGGCCGACGTGCCGCCCTCCGTCTCCGACATGCTGCCCTATTTCGAAGGCCAGGGTCAGAACGCCCCGGCACTCGAATTCCTCTCCCCTGTCAAGGGTCCTGCTCTCGAGCAGATCCTGGTGGAAGTTGGCACAGGTAGCCGCGACGCCGCCAGTGCAGCCGCCCTCTACGACGAGGACGTCCGCAAGCAGGCCCAGCAGCTCGGCCTTGCCGGCTGGTAAGATCTGACAATAGGTCGACCTGGAGTGCTGTTATCAGCATTCCAGGTCACTTCTTTGCGCAAGGAGGGGGAGACATGAGCGCTTCTACCATGGCCGGTTCACCCGGCCAGACCGAAACGCGGGCCATCAAGCGTTCGCCTTACCCGGGCTGGTTCTTCACCCCCGCTGCCATCGTCTATACGGTGCTGTTTCTGGCGCCGACCTTCGCCTCGCTCTATTTCAGCCTGACCCGCTGGACACTGTTCGACGCCACCTTTATCGGCCTCGACAATTTCGCGCAGTTCCTGCGCGAGCCCTTTCTCATCAAGGGCCTGATCAATACCGTCATCTACGCTGTCGTCACATCCGGTCTCAAGGTCGTCGTGGGCCTTTTGCTGGCCGTCATGCTGACCAGCCAGATCGTGGCGCGCGGCTATCTGCGCTCTGTCATCTTCTTCCCCGTCCTGGTCTCGACGGTTGGCGTCGGCATCACCTTTACCGTGCTGATGCACCCGACCCAGGGCATGATCAACGAGGGCCTGGCCATCTTCGGCATCACCGGCCCCGGCTGGCTCACCGACCCGAACCTGGCCCTCTATTCAGTGGCGCTGGTTGACGTGTGGAAGGGCGTGGGCCTGGCCACCGTCATCTACATTGCGGGCCTGGTTGCCATTCCCAGGGACTACTACGAGGCGGCCCGCATTGACGGCGCCACGCCCTGGCAGAACTTCTGGTATGTGACGCTGCCGCTTTGCCGCCCCGCCACATCCACCGTGATCACTCTCAGCTTTATCGGTGGTCTTCGCACGTTCGACCTCATCTGGGCCATGACCAAGGGCGGTCCAGGCTTTGCCTCCGACACCATCGCTTCGGTGATCTACAAGCAGTATCAGGCGGGCTTTTATGGCCTCTCGACCGCCGGCAATGTCGTGCTCTTCATCCTCATCGCCGTGCTGGTCGTGCCGTTGACCATGTTCCTCAACCGCAAGCAGGGTCACGAATGAAAAAGCGCGCTTCCATCATCGGCGGCGCAGCCGCCATTGCGGCGACCTTCGTCGTCTTCGTCATTCCCTTCATCTTCATCGTGCTGATGGCGTTCAAGGATCGGCAGCAGTCGGCCCTGCGCGACTTCTCCTGGCCCACTGGCTTCCACCTGTGGGAAAACGTCTTCGAGGTGGTCAAGACGCGCAACTGGATGATGATCACGGCCTTCATCAATTCCAGCATCATCACTGTGGTCAGCGTAACGCTGCTGGTGATCTTTGCGGCTATGGTTGGCTACGTGCTGGCGCGCCGCAGGACACGTTGGAACGGGCTCATCGAGTTCCTGATCCTGGCCGGGCTCATGGTGCCCCCCGCCGTCGTGCCCACCATCTGGCTCTTGCAGGGCCTCAAGCTCTTCGGCACGCTCCATGGCATGATCCTGGTGGAAGTGGCCTATAACCTGCCCTTCTCCATCATTCTCTACCGCGCCTTCGTATCCACCATTCCGCGCGATCTCGACGAAGCGGCCATCATCGATGGCGCCCGCCCGCTCGATGTCTTCTTCCGCGTCGTGCTGCCGCTGCTCTGGCCGGTGACCGTGACCAATATCGTGGTGCAGTCGGTCGGCATCTTCAATGACTTCACCAACCCGCTCTACTACCTGCCCGGAAATGCCAATGCGACCGTGCAGCTGACGCTCTACAATTTCCAGAGCCAGTTCAGCACGGCCTACAATCTGCTGTTCACCAATATCCTGCTCATCACCATACCGCCGCTGCTGGTCTTCCTGTTCTTCAACCGGCAGATCGTGGCCGGCATGACGGCCGGCGCCGTGAAGGGTTGAGCACACCAAATGATCTATTCCAGGGAGACCGACCATGGCCGGGCTTGAACTGAAGCAACTGCGCAAGAACTACGGGAAAGTCGAAGTCATCAAGGGCATCGACCTGACCATCGAGCACGGCGAATTCGTGGTGTTCGTGGGTCCGTCAGGCTGCGGCAAGTCGACCCTGTTGCGCATGATCGCGGGTCTCGAAGACATATCCGGCGGCGAACTCAGGATTGGCGACAAGGTTGTCAACGCGGTGGAGCCCCGGGACCGCGGCATTGCCATGGTCTTCCAGTCCTATGCGCTCTACCCGCATATGACCGTCTACGACAATGTCGGCTTCGGCCTGAAACTGGCCCGCACCCCCAAGGAGGTGCGCGACCAGAAGATCCGTGAAGCGGCTCGCATTCTGCAGATGGAGCATCTGCTTGACCGCAAGCCCAGTCAGCTTTCGGGCGGCCAGCGCCAGCGCGTCGCCATCGGCCGCGCCATTGTGCGCCAGCCGGAAGTTTTCCTCTTCGACGAGCCGCTTTCCAATCTCGATGCGGCGTTGCGTGTCGACATGCGCATGGAAATCTCCAAGCTCCACAACGACCTCGGCGCCACCATGATCTATGTGACCCACGACCAGGTCGAAGCCATGACCCTGGCCGACAAGATCGTCGTGCTCGACGGTGGTGTGGTGCAGCAGGTCGGTGCCCCGATCGAACTTTACCAACGCCCCGCCAACCTCTTCGTCGCCGGCTTTATCGGCTCGCCCAAGATGAACTTCGTCAGCGTCAGCGCGGACAGCGTCTCGGGCGATATCGCGACGGTGAGCGGCCCCGATGTCGTGGGCGTGCCTGTCACCCTGCCCTCACGTAAGGTGGCGCCAGGCGATAAACTCACGCTTGGCGTTCGTCCGCACGATCTGGTGGTCGCCGCCTCGGGCTCCATTGTCGGCCGGGTCGGTCTGGTGGAGCGACTGGGCAACGAGACCATCGTCAATCTCGAATTGCCCTCGGGCGCGTCCTGGCTTGCAGTGCTCGAAGGTGATCAGGCGCTCAAGCGCGGCGAGAGCCTGGCCCTTGATGTCGATCCAGCCAAGGCGCTGCTGTTCGACGACGCGGGCCAAGCAATACCGCGCTGACGAAACTGCACTCACCTAACTTCGATCCGCCCCGCCCACGGACAAGTGGGAGGGGACGAAGAATGTATTTCGACCGTGGGCTTTCGCAGGTAGTGCGCTGTCTGGATCAGATCATCCGGATCACCAGAATAGTCATTGTCGACGATGACGCGGCCCGAGGCTGGACCATGGGCCAGTTCGGCCGGTTTGCCATGCTCAGCTCCGGACCGGACGAATGCGAATGGCCAGGTGCGGGCGGCCTGGCAGTTCCACCGCAAAGGCAGCATCGGGTTTGCGGGGGCGAATATGGGCGCCATGGCGGGTGGGATGGTTTTCTGGGGCGGGGACGATTTTGGCGGGCTCGACCGTCATGGCCCAGGTGTCGATCAGGTCGACGTCATACTCGCCATCGTCCTGTGGCAGACCGCTGGCCCAGATCACCGGCTGATGCTCGCCGAAATAGATGATGGTTGTGTCACCGTCCCGTGCGCCCGAGATACGGTTCCAGGGAAAGCGCATCTGCGGGTCGATAGGATCAAAACCACCACGGACGCTCTCTTCCATGATCTGACGCAGGAAGCCGATCCGCTTCCAGGCCTGGCCATGCAGCTCCCCGCCCTTGGCCCACCAGATCAGGTCCTCGGGATGGCTGAAGGTCTCGCCGTGGCCGGCATAGCCACCGCGCATGGCCGTAGTCCAGAAGCGGTGCGTCAACTCCTCAGCCGAGATATTGCCCCAGCACTGGACAATATTGCCCTCGTATTCGGGCTCGTCATTGACCACCGGCTTGCCATAGGCGGCACGCCATTCCGCCGTCCGCTTCACATCCCAGTTCTGGATACAGACATGGGTGACCCAAGCCTTGCGATGATCGTAATTGGCGTCGGGGTCGCCATTGTGGATCGAACGCAGGTGGCCGTAGGGATCGTTTTCCTCGATGATGTGGAAGTAGCGATCCCACTGGTGCATGGGCTTGGCATCGAGCAGAAAGTCATATTCGTTCGCCAGCGACCACCAGACATTGTGGTAGGCCGCCAGACGCGCCGTCAGATAGGCGAAGAAGCGGTTGTCCTGCTCTTCGCTCATTGCGGAGTAGCCCCAGCGATCATAGGGATGCAGCATGATGATATCGGCCTGAATGCCCATATCACCCAGCGCCTTCACCTGATTTTCAAAGTGCCGGAAGCTCTCGGGATTGGGGCGATCGAAGTCGAGTTCGCCAGAGGCGTCGCGCTGATAGACGTCATGCAGCGGCTCGTTGACATTGTAGGGGTAGTCCTTGGGAAAAACTCCCATACGGATCTTGTTGAAACGCGCCTTGGCCAAAGTCTGCAGGGTCTTGTTCTGCTCGGCCAGCGGCTGGTGGGTCCAAGCGTAACAAGTCGTGCCGAAGCTGAGGAAGGGCGTGCCGTCGGCATGAGCAAAATGAAAGCGGTTGGCCACTTGGACCGGACCATGGTTGCCGGAGCGCGGCGCTGAAACGCTCAAGCTGCCGCTTTTGCCATTGAGATCCGCAGCGCCGGAGCGCGTTTCATAGGTCCACTCCCCGATATTGTCCGGCATGAAGCGGACCTTGTAGGTCCCCTCCCCGTCATAGAAGCCAGGCACATGGACTGACCGTCCGTGCTGGCGGAAAATGGCATGCAGGTTAACCTCGAGGAAGGGATTGCCCTCGGATGGCCCGCTCAAGGCCAGCTCAAACATGTCCCATTGTGCAATCGTGGTCATGGCTCAGCTCCTCAACCGTCAATGCGCCTGAACAGCATGGCGAGATAGGGTTTGGGCTCAAAGTAGAGCACCTCCCCCCGCTTCACACTGTCCGAGAGCCTGGTCTCGGTCATGTTCCAGGTATCGATCAGGGTCGCGGAATAGTGCTCATCGGGCGGCACTGCGACGGTCATCTCGTGCGGCTGGTTCTCGCCCATATAGGTCAGGTAGTAGCGGTGCGGCTGCCCCGCCGTGGCCCACCACGCCTGAACGCGCGACCAGCCCTCCTCGCCCGGTGGGGGCGAGAACAATTGCTGGAGCACGACATTGTCCAGGCCGCCGGCCATGGCGATGCGATAGGCGCCGGTGGATTTGACCGGATCAAGGCCTTCGTCCGGCCCCTCTTCAAGGATGCGCCTGAGGAAGGCGATGCGCGCGACGCTCTCCCCGACCAGCTTGCCGCCCTTGGCCCACCAAAGCGTTTCACTCTCGTTGTAATAGGTCTCGCCATGAGTAACGTAACCGCCATTGACGGTACCGTCCCAGAAGCGGCGAACCATCTTTTGTGGCGTGATATTGCCCCAGAGTTCGGAAATATCGCCCTCGTAGCAGCACTCATCGATCGAGACCGGCTTGCCGTATTTCTCGCGCCACAGCGACGAATTGCTCGCCGCCGATCGCTGAATGCTCGAATGGGTTATGCGCGGGTGATTGTGGTCGTAGAACGCGAAGCAATTATGCACACTGAGAAGATGATCAAAAGGATCGTTGTCGGACACGATATGGATGAACCGATCCCAGTCGGCAGGCTTCTTGCTCTGCATCAGGTCATATTCATTGGCCATGGACCACCACACATTGGGTAGCGCCGCCAAACGAGCTGTCAGGTATCTGAGATAGGCATCGTCCTGGGTCGGGGACATGCGCGAAAATCCCCAGCGATCATAGGGGTGAAAGATGATCAGATCGGCTTCAACGCCGATTTCCGCCAACTGATTGATGCGCTTTTCGAGGTGCCGGAAATAGTCCGGTTCAAAACGCTCGAAGTCGAATTCCCAGGCGCCATTGCCACCATTGAAGCTGCCATCCCAGGTGCTGGTACCCTTCTTGATCAGCGGAAAGGGATAACGGTCCGGCTCGTTCTGGTTGTAGCGGTAGTGCTTGGGGAACACGCACATCCGGATTTTGGTGAAGGGTGCTTCGGCAAGAGTTGCCAGGGTCTGTTCCTCAACGGCGTCGCCCTGCAAATTCCATACATAGGCCGTGGTGCCGATGTTGATGTAGCGCGTCCCATCGGCATGGCGGAAATGGTGGCGATTGGAGACGCGCACCGGCCCGTGATGGCCCGGCTCGGCCGCGCCGACCTCGAAACTGCCTGATGCGCCGTCCAGAGCCGGTGCATTGCTCAGTGTTTCGTATGTCCAGGTACCGGCTGCGTCGGGCAGCAGACGGAACTTGTACTGTCCGTCCCCATCATAAAAGCCGTTGACCCGCACTTCGCGCTCGCCGTGCCGGAAGATGGCCCGCAGTTGGACCTCCTGGAAGGGATTGCCAGAACTCGGCCCTTCCAGTGAGAGTTCGTAGGTGGCCCAAAGGGAGGCCGCACCGGTGGCGCTTGCTGACTTGGTCATCACTCAAATTCCAGTGTTTGAAATGGTTCAGCCGGCAGCGCGCAAACGGGGCCGCCAACGGGTTTTGGTGGTGGGAATGGATCCGAGCAGCAGTCGCGTATAGTCATGCTGTGGGTCGGACATAACCTTGCGGGCGGGCCCGAATTCGACCACGCGGCCTTTGTTCATCACGGCGACGTAGTCCGAAATGTAATAGGCCGTCGCCAGATCGTGCGTGATGTAGACAAAGCTTCGCCCCGCTTCATCGCGCAATCGCTTGAACAGGTTGATGATGATCATGCGGCGCGAGGCATCGATCATGCTGACCGGTTCATCGGCAATAATCAGTTTCGGATCGGGGATGAGGGCTCGCGCCACCGAAATGCGCTGCAATTCGCCGCCGGAGAACTGCGCGGTGTATTTTCCGCAGACGTCTTCGTAGTTGAGGCCGACGCTTTTCAGCGCCTCGGCAACGGCATTTTCCGATCGCACCGTGTCCATGCCCGCAACGCGCCGTGCGGTCTCGTGCAGGTAGGCGTCGACGGGTCGATAGCGACTGAAAGCCTCGAAAGGGTTCTGGAAGATGGGCTGAACCAGTCCCAGGAAATCCTTGCGGGACGGAATGGCCCCCTGCCCGGCGACGACTTGGTCATAGACAATCGCCCGGCCGCTGGTCGGCGTTTCCAGCCGCAGCAGCGTCTTGGCCAAGGTGGTCTTGCCGCTGCCGGATTCGCCAACCACTGCGATGACAACGGGATTGTCGCTCTCCACGGTGATGTTCACATCGTTGAGAGCCTGAATCGACTTGGACCGCATGAAACCGCCAAGTCGATAGACCTTGTTCAGCCCCTCAGTCTTGAGAATGAAAGTCATACCGAAGCTCCCTCGGACTGAGCCACGAAGTGCCCCGGCTTGACTTCGATCAGATTGGGTTCCACCCGATAAGCCCGGTCGCCACTGGCCCCGGCCTGACTGGCAAGAACCCCACGCATGCTGTCGTCGCCAATTGTGGGGAGGCTGTCGATGAGCATCCTGGTATAGGGGTGCTGGGGATCGGCGAAGACACTGTCGGTGTCGCCGTATTCCACGACCCGTCCGGCATACATGATCAGCATTTTGTGGGTGACCTGATAGTGCACCCCCATGTCGTGGGAGACAACGAGGATGGTGTTGCCCATCTCCTCTTGCAGCTCCATGAGCAGCATCAGGATGTCCTTTTGCACCACCACGTCGAGCGCCGTGGTCGGCTCGTCAGCAATGATAAGTTCGGGCTGGAAGAAGGTGGCAAGCGCAATCATCATGCGTTGCCGCATACCGCCCGACAGCTGGTGCGGATAGGAATCCATGGCCTCGGGTGGCAGGCCCAACTTGCCGATATAGGCCCGTGCCTTTTCCAACACGCGCTTCTTGTTGCTGTCGGTCCCGGGGAAGTCGATGAATTGCTCGCGGATCTTGATCACTGGATTGAGCGAGTTCATCGAGCTTTGCGGCACGTAGGAAATGGACTTGAACCATTCCTTGCGAACATTGCCGGCCGTGACCGGCTTGCCGTCGACACCCTTGAGGCCATAGTCGATGCTGCCACGCGAAATATACATGGGCGACTGAATGTCCCCATAGATTGCCTTCATCAGCGTCGACTTGCCCGAACCGGACTCGCCGGCAATGCCGACAACGCAATTATCGGGAATGGTCAGAGTAACGCCGTCAACGGCATCAATTGTTCGACTGCCGATGCGATAACTGATCTTGAGATCGTTGAGGCGGATCATGAGACACCACGCTTGGCTGCAAAGGCCTGGTTGAAGCCGGTCGAAGTCAGGAACAGACCGAGGAACAGCGTCACCGTGGCCACGATCGGCGCAACGATCCAGGGATATTGCCCGGTAAAGAGAGCGTTGTAGCTCAGGGCCCAGAAGATGATGGAGCCCAGTGTTGGCACTTCGACCTTGGAGAGGCCGATCACCGCCAGAGTGGCCTCGGTGTTGATGGCGAAGAGCACGGTGTTGATGAACCCCACGAGGATGTAGGCCGACACATAGGGGAAGATTTCCCGGACCAGCACGTCCACCGTGTTGGCGCCGGAAAAGCGCGCCATGTTGATGAATTCCCGCTCCCGCAGGGAGAGCGCCATGGAACGCACCGTTCGGGCGTCCCACGCCCAGCCGAAAATGATGATGATAACACCCACCGTGAAAAACGACGTGTTACCGCGGATCAGGGCACCTAGAATGATCAGGATGGGCAGCAGGGGAATGGTGATGAATGTATCGACGATCAGCATCACCAGCCGTTCGAATGTCCCCCCGATATAGCCCGCGCTGAGACCAACAATGGTGGCGACAATGGTCACGCCCACGGCAACCAGAATGCCGAGCTGCAGTGAATTGCGAACTGCAAACACCAGGAACCAGAAGATGTCCTGCCCCAGCGCGTTGGTGCCCAGCCAATGGGCACCGGACATGGGAAGATTGCGCATATAGGTCGCCTGGATCGATGGATCGGCGGGCGCGAAGATCGGTAGTAAGAAACTGCCCAACCCCATTACCGCGAGGATGATCAGACCCAAGGCGAGGCGGGGGTTTACGAGCCATACCAGGCCCGAGGCAAAGCTGGGTTCGGTCCCGGCAGGGGTGATGACCAAGGCGACCGGATCGGCGTTTTTGCTGTCGATGCTCATTTGTGGCGAATCCGCGGATCGAGAAGGGGATAGATGAGGTCGATGACCAGGCCCGCGGTGGCGACGGCAAGGATCGACAGGGTGATCGCGCCATAGAGCACATTGTAGTCACCGCCGGTTGCGGCCGTTCGCATGATCAGGCCGATGCCGGGGTAAGAAAAAATGATCTCGGTGAGCAGAGCTCCGTTGAAAATCATGCCCAGCGAGAGGGCCAGCGCCGTCACTTGCGGCAGTAGCGCATTACGAAACACGTAGCGCGTCATGCGCGTCCAGTTCGACGCACCCTTGAGCCTTGCATAGACGACATAGGGCTCTTCCGTGGTGGCGACAGCCAGCGCCTTCATGGAGAGAATGTTCCAGCCAAATCCGGCCAGCACCAGCGTAATCGCCGGCAGCAGCGAGTTATAGATGATCATTCCCACCTTGGGCCAGGTTATCTCGCCCACCGGAAATGTGGGCGACAGGGGGAAGATCGGGAAGATATAGGCCAGCAGCAGCAGGACCGTCACCGCCATGATGTAGTACGGGATCGGATAGAGCAGAATGCCGACGAACTCGAGGATCGAGGCAGCCCTCTTTTTGTGAAAGTAGCCGGCAACCAGCCCCACCATATTGCCCAGAAGCCATGCAATGATCGTGGCCGTCAGCAACAGACCCAAGGTCCAGGGCAGAGCCGTGGTGATCATGGTCGAGACTTCGGCCGGGTAATAGGTGAAGGACGGGCCAAAATCGAAGTCGATGACGACGCGTTTGAGATAGGACAGGTACTGGGTGAAAATATCGCCCTTGAGGCCGTAGAGCACTTCAAGATTGGCGCGCATTTCCTCGATGGCTTCCGGCGTCAGAGTGCCATTGGCGCGCGATTGAATCTGCCCGATATAGCCATCCACCGGATTGATCGGCATCAGGCGCGGCAGCATGAACGTGATTGTCAGCCCGATGAACAATACGGCGAGGTAGAGGCCGAACCGCTTGGCGACAAAGGCGATAACACCCATTGGTCAGTCCTTAACATGAGTAAGTCGCTTGCACCGTGAGCCTTCACACCCTCGAGCGTCACCCCGGCCTTCGCCGGGATGACAGCCGGTAGGTGTCGCTCCGCTATGGTGCGACGCAAGGCGGGGCAGCCAGGAGGACACAGGCCGCCCCGCAAGTCGTCATCAGCCTATTGCTGACCGGTCGGTTCGATATTGACGACCGTTTTCTTGAATGAACTCCACCAGGTGTAGGGAGCAGCGTAGAAGTTGTCCTGCTTGGGGAAGTTGGTCCAATAGGTCTTGTTGGTCGGGATAGTGGTCGGAATGTTCATCAGGTTGATCACCTGCATGTCTTCCGTCAGGTGCTGCGCGATGCTCCGGCCGTTTTCCAGGAACTGAGGGTCGTCGGTCGGCAGTTTGGCGCTATCGGCAACCAGCTCGAAAATGCGCTCGTCAGTGACGCGCATGAAATTGCCGTTGAGCGGGTCTGTTGAATCCGGCGGCAGGACGTAGCGCGCGTCAAACTGGCGCCAGGAATTCTGCCAGTTTGAATTATAGGTGCAAGACTGGGACCAGTTGATCATCAGCTCGTTGCGGGCATTGGTGTTCTGGACCGTGGTCCATTCGCCGTTGTCCACCTGGCGGGTATTGATGTTGAACCCGGCCTGGCGCCAGCTGTCGGCAATGGAGAAGCCGATGCGCTGGATAACCTTGTTCCAGTCGCCAGGAATGACGAATTCGAGCACCCAGGGCGAGCCGTCTTCGAGAGCGAAGAAGCCGTCTGCCCCCTTCTTCATGCCCACCGATTCAAGCAGCTTCGCCGCCTCAGCCGGATCATGTTTCCACCAGCCCATGCCAAAGCCCCGCTCGATATCGTCGCCGGTGGGGAGCTCAGAGGCGTCGACGCCCTGCGATGCCAGCGCTTCGGTCAGCTCAGCACCGAAATTGGTATTGTAGGGCTTGTAGCCGTCCGCCAGCGTCAGCTCTTCAAGCCAGGACTGAAGAGGGGCGTAATAGAGCGGATTGGTAATCGGCGTGTCTGCCAGCGGCAGGGCACCGGCCTTGAACTGGCCGCTCATCGACGAGATGCCGACCTGCTGCATATTGAGCGAGAGGGCCAGGGCCCAGCGCACTTCCGGTTTGTCAAATGGGGCGCGCTGCAGGTTCATGTAGACGCCGTAGGAGCAGGCGTCGTTCATGTCGTGATAGGGGAAGGTCGGCGAGAAACTCTCGATATTGGGATTGCGACCCTTGGCGGCCTGGATGGAGTCCGGGCTCATGAAGGTATCGACGTCATACTGGTTCTGAACAAAGGCAAGGGTCCGGGTTTCTTCGGCACCAAAGTCCTTGTAGAGCACATATTTGGGCTTGGGCTCGCCCAGGTTGCCCCAGCCGGAGCGTTCCCAGTCCTCGCGCAATTCCCAGAGCTGCCAGGAGCCGTTGGGATCAAATTCCTTGATCTTGTAAGGCCCAAGGGTCACCGCATTGGTGTTCTGGAAGGTTACGACATCGTCGCCCTGCGGTTCGAAAATGTGCTTGGGCACGATCACGAACTGACTGCCCCAGGTGTATACGCCCATCACTGTCTGGAAGTCATAGGAGGGGCGGCTGGTTTCGACCTCGAACGTAAAGTCGTCGATCTTCTTCCAGCTGGTGACGAAATTAGCGATCACGGCAACACGGCCGAGCTGGCTGCGATATTTGGTGTAGGTGTCGAGAGAGTAGATCACGTCGTCGGCGGTGAACTCGACGCCATCGCTCCAGTAGACCCCCTCGCGCAGCGTGACGCGGAACTGAGTGTGCTCGTCATTGAGCACTTCCACCGGTCCGGCGGCGAGTTCGGGATAGGATTGGCCCGTTGCCGTGTCCATTTCCCACAGCCAGCTCCAGCCCAGCTCGCGGAAGCCGCGCCAGATCGCATAGGCATTCATGGGGTTCTGGGCGGACGCGTTCGCGGCACGACCGTCAAAGGTCTGCACGATCAGGGTCTCGTCGCGCGGCGTGCCGACATCGGTCATCGTCTGCGCAATTGCGGTGGTTGTCAGCATGGCGCCGATAACGGACGCCACCAAAGTACGGCGAAGCCGAACCATATTCTCCTCCTGTGCCAGTCGCCAGCCCTCCAGCTGGTCAACCTACGAAACGCGAGGCGCTTCAGGAGATATGAGGGCGCGCTTTCGGCCTCACGCCCAAGCTCACGCTCGGGCACGATCAAACGAGCCGCCAGTCTTCCAAATCCTCCCGACTGCTCTCGCAGCGGTCGCAAGCTCGCATTTTTGTTTTCGATTTCTTGCGATTGCTAACGATTATGGACGAGTGCGAAGGTTGTCAATGCACTTTCGCCAACAATCGGAGGTCGAAGCATCGGCAACCCACAGCTAGCGCGCGATGATTACGTCGACACCGCGCCGTTCGAATTCAGCGCGATCACTATCCGAGATGCCATCGTCGGTAATGAGCGTGTGGACCATCTCCACCCCACCAAGGGCGGAGAACGAGACGCGGCCGATCTTGGTTGAATCGGCCAGAAGGTAGACATGCGAAGCCGCCTTGACCATGGCGCGCTTGACGTAAATGTCACCGATCGCCGGGTAGGTCAGTCCGACGTCGAAGGAGACCCCGGCCGTGGCCAGGAACAGCTTCTGCGCATAGATGCCAACGAAAAACTCAACCGATTTCTCGCCGCTCAAACTGAGCGTTGGAGCCTTGAACTGCCCCGCCGGCATGTGGACCGTGTTTGTGGGGCTGGCGCCAAGAATAAGGGCGATGTTCAGGGCATTGGTAATGATGTTAAGCTCTTGTCTGGTCTTCAGATTTTCGGCGAATTGCGTCGTCGTCGTGCCAGAGTCGATGATCAGTGTGTCATGGTCGGCCACCAGGGCCGCCGCCGCCATTCCGATTGCGCGCTTTTTGTCCATGTTCTGCACATGCTGCAGCGACATGGACTGCACCTGTTGCGGGATGGACTTGAGATAGGCGCCGCCGTGCTCGCGCGTTATGTAGCCGTCGGAATCCAGACGCTCCAGGTCCTGGCGAATAGTCGCCTCTGAAACGCCGAAGGCGCTGGACAGGTCGCGCACGCGCGCACTGCCCTCTTCTTGCAGCCACTCCAATATGCGCATGCGCCGCGGTTCGGCGAGCAATTGCGGCTGACCGGTTGCCCCATCAACACCACCACGCCGCCGGGAACCCTTCACTTTCTGCATTCTCCGCCCCACTACTTCCTGCTCAACAGCACGCGAGACATGTGCTCGCCCACCCCCGCAAGGCATAGAGCTTTCCGGCCGCAATGTCGCTGAAAAATGCGCGACGTCCGAAACCTGGAACGCAATAAAACGCAGAAATCGCAAATTTTCCTTATTGCACGAAAGCAAAACGCGCTGTAGCACTCAAAGAGGCAAAGGCGATCACATCAATCGGATGGGGGCGTATTTGCTCCGGCTCGCCAGGACCGCGATCAACGCAGCCTGACAGTTTCAATGCGGCCTGGGAGGTAGGATTGACTTCGCCCGTATCAAATTTGCGCAGTGATATTGCCGCAGAACTCCGCGCGCATGCACTTTGGATCCGGCGGCGCAGCTTCCAGATGGTCTACGAGGCTCAACTGGGGCATCCCGGCGGCGATTTCAGTGCCACGGACATTCTGGCCACCCTCTATTTCGGTGTCATGCGCTACGACCCCAGCAATCCGCGCGATCCGCAGCGTGATCGCTTCGTGATGAGCAAGGGCCATTGCACCGGCGCCTTCTATTCCGTCCTCGCCCGCGCCGGCTATTTTCCCGAAGCCGACCTGGCGACCTATATGCAGCCGCTGTCCATGCTGAATGGACATCCCAACCGCAATTATCTGCCGGGCGTCGAAACCAATACCGGCCCACTTGGCCATGGCCTGCCCGTTGCAACCGGCATCGCCATTGCCGGCCAGATCGACAAGGCGGATTTCCGCACTTTCGTGCTGACCGGCGACGGCGAATTGCAGGAAGGCAGCAACTGGGAAGCGGCGCTCACCGCCGGTCACCGCAAACTGGAAAACCTGACCGTCATCATTGATCGCAATCGCCTGCAGCAGGGCGCGGGTACCGAAGATACAGCCTCGCTCGACCCCCTGGATGACAAGTGGCGCGCCTTCGGCTGGCATGTCGAAATAGTCGACGGCCACGACCACCAGCAATTGCTCGACCTGCTTTCGGCATCGCCGAAGGGCCGCGGCAAGCCACTCTGCGTCATCGCCAATACCTTCAAGGGCAAGGGCGTGAGCTTCATGCACGACAATGTCGCATGGCATCATGGTGTGCCGAACAAAGATCAATACGAACAAGCCATGCGGGAACTTGTCTGATGAGCGCTGCTGCCCCTTCAAAGAGCGATCTATTTGACTGCCGCGACAGCTTCGCCGCCACGATTGAGGCCCTTGCTGAAGCCGATCCGCGCATCGTCACCGTCGTCAGCGACAGTGTCGGCTCTTCAAAACTCGGCGGTTTCCGCACAAAATTTCCCGACCGCATGGTCAATGTCGGCATTGCCGAACAGACCTTGGTCGCGGTCGGTGCAGGCCTGGCCAATGGCGGCAAGCTGCCCTTCGTTTCCGCGGCATCCTGCTTCATCACTGGGCGCGCGCTCGAACAGGTCAAGGCCGACATCGCTTATTCCAATGTCAATGTGAAGCTGATCGGCCAGTCCTCGGGTGTCGCCTATGGCGAGCTGGGCCCGACCCACCACTCCATCGAAGATCTCGCCTGGCTCCGTCTATTCAACAACATGAAGCTGATCGTCCCGGCCGATCCCTGGCAGACGGCGGAAGCGATCAAGGCCGCTGCCGCTTATGACGGCCCGGTCTTTGTCCGCGTCAGCCGCATGGCTGTGCCCGCGCTCGAACGCCCCGCAAATGCCGTGTTCGAGATCGGCATGGCCGAAACTCTGATTGAGGGGGTCGACGCCACCATCATCGCCAATGGCACCATGGTTCATCGCGCCGTCGCGGTTGCCAAGGCGCTCGCTGCCGAAGGCATTTCGGCCCGTGTGGTCAACATGGCGACGGTCAATCCGCTCGACGAAGCGGCCATTGCTGCTGCCACCGAAACCGGCGCCATCGTCACTGTGGAAGAGCATTCCGTGCGCGGCGGCCTGGGCGGCGCAGTCGCCGAAGTCGTCGTCGGCACAAACCCAGTGCCCATGCGCATCCTCGGCTTCCCCGGCTTCGTGCCGACCGGCTCGGCCGATTGGCTCTTCGACCATTTCGGCCTCAACGACGCCGGTATCGCCGATGCCGTTCGCCAGACCATCGCGCGGAAAAAATGACCAGCGAGTGGATCCTCGCCATCGACCAGGGCACCACCAACACCAAGGCGCTGCTGGTGGACGCCACCGGACGCGTGCATCACCAGGCATCAGTGCCCAATGTCGTCACCTATCCGCAACCCGGCTGGGCCGAGCAATCGGCCACGGCGCTGTTTGATGGCGTAAAGGCAGTCATCGCCGAAGTCGTCGCCAATGCCGGCAACGCCACGATCGCCGGCATTGGTATTTCCAACCAGCGCGAATCCATTCTGATCTGGGATGCAGCCACTGGCGAACCGATCGGTCCCGTCGTCATCTGGCAGTGCCGGCGCTCGGCCCTAATATGCGATGCGCTCCGCGCGGCGGGTCATGCCGACGCCATCGAGGCGAAAACCGGCCTCGCCCTCGACCCTCTCTTCCCGGCCGCGAAAATCGCCTGGCTTCTCGACAACATACCGGGCGCCCGCGCACGCGCCGAGAAGGGCGAACTGCGCGCCGGAACCGTCGATGCCTGGCTGCTCTGGAACCTCACCGGCGGCGCGGTTCACGCCACGGACCACTCCAACGCCTCTCGAACCCAGCTCTTCAATACCGAGGCCCTGACCTGGGACGCTGGACTTTGCGCGCTGTTCGGCGTGCCACAAAACATGCTGGCCGAGGTCAAATCCTCTGACACCCATTTCGGTGTCACCGCCCAAGGCGTCACCGCCCTCCCCGCCGGCACGCCGATCCTCGCCATGATCGGCGATTCCCATGCCGCTTTGTTTGGCCATGGCGTGCGGATACCCGGCACCGTAAAGGCCACGTACGGCACCGGCACCTCGCTGATGGCGCTGACACCCAAGCGCGTCCGGTCAACTCATGGGATTTCCAGCACCATCGCCTGGAGCCAACAGGGGAATGTGCAGCACGCGCTCGAAGGCAATATCTCCGTTTCCGGGCAAACCGCCTCTTTCGCCGCCGAACTCCTTGGCCTTGCCGACGCCGCGGCCCTTTCGGACCTGGCCGAAACCGTGCCTGACAGCAATGGCGTCGCCTTCGTGCCCGCCCTTGTCGGCCTGGGCGCCCCCTATTGGCGGGCCGATGCGCGCGGGACCATCACCGGCCTTTCTCTCGGAACCAAGCCGGCGCATCTGGCTCGTGCTGCCCTCGAAGCGATCGCCTTCCAGGTTGGCGATGTCTATTCGGCCATGGAGGCCGATATGGGCGCGCCGCTGGGCGAGTTGCGGGCCGATGGCGGCGCCTCGCGCAACCCGCTGCTGATGCAGTTCCAGTCCGACATTCTGGGCCGGCCCGTAGCTAGTGCCGCAGCGCCCGAAGTCAGTGCCCTTGGTGCTGCGGCCCTCGCCTTTTCGGCACTGGGCATCGCCATGCCGGGCGTTCCGGCCGCCGGTCATTTCGCGCCGCAGATGGAAGCGACCGAAGCCCTGAAGCATCGCCAGCGTTGGCAATCCGCGGTGACCCAGACGCTGGCCATAAGCAATCAACAGACTTCCGGAGGAAACCCATGACCACACCACGCTTCGGCGCCGGTATCTGGCATTTTGCCACCTATCTCGACCGTTACGCCACCGACGGCTATGGCGTGCCGCGCAACATCATCGAGGCAATCGACCTTGCCGGCCAGGTCAAGGACTTGTCCGTCGTCGACCTCAACTGGCCCTATTTCGGCGGTGACTATTCCAACGAGCAGATCAAGACCGCGCTTGATCGCAACAAGCTCGGCGTCATCGGCATCACCCCGGAAATCTATACCCGTGACTTCGTCAGGGGTGCCTTCACCAATCCCGATGCTGGCATTCGACGCAAGGCGCATGAACTGATCACCGCCGCCTGCGATGTCGTCCGCTTCCACAAGGCCGACTATGTGAAGCTCTGGCCAGGCCAGGACGGCTGGGACTACCCCTTCCAGGTTGACTATTCGACCCAGTGGCAACGTTCGCTGGACGGTGTCGGACAGCTCGCGAGCGAAAACCCGGACCTCAAGTTCGTCATCGAATACAAGCCGCGCGAACCGCGCGTGCGCATGAGCTTTGGCTCGGTTGCCCGCACCATTCTGGGCATCGAAAAGATCGGCTTGCCCAATGTCGGCATCCTGCTCGATTTCGGTCACGCCATCATGGGCGGCGAATCCGCGGCTGACAGCGCCCAGCTCGCCATCGACCATGGCCGCCTCTTCGGCATGGACGTCAACGATAACTACCGCTCCTGGGACGATGACCTCGTCGCCGGGAGCCTGCATCCGCTCGAACTGTTCGAGTTCTTCTACGTCCTCAAGAAGAACAATTGGAACGGCGTCTGGCAGCTCGACCAGTTCCCCTTCCGCGAAGACTCCGTCGCGACGGCCACCCACGCCATCGACTTCCTCAAGGCCGCGGCCAAAGGCCTCGACCGCCTCGACTTCGACGCGCTGCACGAAGCCCAGAGCCGCCACGACGCTATCGGCGCCATGAAGATCGCCCAGAAAGCCCTCTTCGGCGCCTTGGGAGAACAGTAATGACCACTCTCCCCCGCGAAAAGCGCGCCCGCCTGATCCTGAATACGGACGCCAAGAACGAGGCCGATGACCAGTTCACCATCGTCCACGCGCTGCTGACCCCGACCTTCGACTTCCACGGCATCATCGCCGCCCACTTCGGCGCGCACCGCTCCAAGACATCGATGGAAGACAGCCGCGTCGAGATCGATCATCTCCTCAAGCTGATGGATCTCGAAGGCCGCATCCCCGTCGCCAATGGCGCCGCAACGGCCCTGCCCGACGAGAACACCCCGGTGCCCTCGCCTGGTGCCCAGCTGATCATCGATCAGGCCATGAGCGACGATGATCGACCCCTTTATGTGGCATTCCTTGGCCCGTTGACCGATATGGCCTCGGCGCTGCTGATGGAACCCCGTCTCAATGACCGCAATGTCATCTGCGTCTGGATCGGCGGCGGCGTCTGGCCATCAGGGGGGCGCGAATTCAACCTGATGAACGATATTGCCGCGGCCAATGTGGTGATGCGCTCGAAAATCCAGGTCTGGCAGATCCCGTCCACTGTCTATCGCATGATGGCGGTGAGCTATGCCGAACTGCAGGAGCGCTGCGAGGACAAGGGGCCGATCGGCAAGTATCTGGTGGACCAGTTGATCGACTGGAACCTGCGTGTCCATCAGGGCCCGATCGAGCATCGTTCGCTCGGCGACACGCCGGCGCTATCGGTCATTCTCAACCCCATGGGCGGCGTTTCAGAATGGCGCCCGGCGCCCGAATTCTCGCCACAGATGCACTATGTGCATACCGGTCAGCACCGGCCTATCAAGGTCTATGACACCATCGACGTGCGCTACATCCTTGAAGACTTCTACGCAAAGCTGGCCCGCTTCCACAGAGGCGTTCAGGGGTTGGCCAATTTCGGCTGATGCAAGCCTTGGTGCCACAGATCTGCCCGCCGCTCGTGTGACGGCGGGCATTTTCTCATCCGCCGCCTGTCAGTGAGCGACCGGTTGGCTCCTAAACGGAGCCCGGCAAATGCCACGCCCTGGCGCTGATTGCAGTACACTGGTCACCCGTCAAAGTTCTCGGACTCGAAATTGGCCGCTCTGTAGCCGACAATCTGCCCGAGATCGTCGCGCACAGTGACCTTGATCTCTTGGGCCTTGGGATCATGCGCGGCGTCGGCGGCCATGTCCCCCAATGCGCGCTCCGCTTCCTTGAGCGCGTGGGCATTGTCTGGGAACTCGGCCCCTATCGTATCATCATCCACGCGTCCGTCCGCTTGGTGGATGTCAAAAAAGTAGGTCGGCATTTCTCGGTCTCCTGCGTGATGGGCAGTGGAAACGAGCGCGCAGACCAAGTGTTGCAATGCCGTGATCGGTGTTGATCGGCTCAGCGATCAATTCTCTCAAGCAAATGTACGACGCCGACTTTCCCAAGACCGTCATTGAGCGCTCGTGGTTCGCGATGGCAATGCTGGCAATCTCAGCAACAGAGATCTAGCACCGCTTTTGGCGCACCTGAGGCGCTGCATCTTCTCGAGACAGCGCTTCGAGCGTCACCTGCGCCAAAACACCACCGGCAGGCGAGGCCACGGCAGGCCGCGAACCTGACGGCGAGATTACAATCGATGACACCAAAATATAACTGATAATTCAATCACTTATAGGAACCACAGGGTCGAACTGCCGTTTACGGCGTGGGGCTTGCAACACAGGAACCTAACAATGCGTAAACTTTCTCTACTTGCCTTCGCCGCTGCGATGTCCACCTCGACCATGGCTATCGCTCAGGAAGAGCTCATCAGCGTCGATCTGTCCGGGATCAGCGACGCGCTGGCCACTGAACTCAACATAGAGATCGATGATGTCCCCCAGACCATCGATCTGTCCGCAGATGTGGCAGCCGCAGTTTGCGGTGTTGAAGTGGCTACTTTGGAAGACAGCTGCGTGGCCATTACGACCACGGCCGATTTGATCGCCGCCATCGAGAATGATGATGACGATGGATCAATCGATGCCAATAGCGCGCGCGAATTTGCTCCTGGCCAGCAGGATGGTCCGGCCAAGGACTATGCGCCAGGTCAGCAGGATGGCGATGCCAAGGACAGCGCGCCTGGCCAGATGAAGAAGAGTGCCGACACTGACGGTGACGACAGCGCCGAAGACGACGACAGCACCGAAGACTAAATCTGGAGGGGAGCTCGGCCCTGCGCCGGACTCCCCACCCTCGGGAGGTCCACGACATGGTATACTTGTTGTTTTTTGTGGCGTTTTGGTTGATGGCCTTGGCGGCTGGTACAGCGTTGTTGCTTCCCACGCTCAACCATGAAGAGCGGGACCGGCAGGGGAAGCCCGAAAGGGCTCATGTATTGGCCAGCGGCAAGGTGATGCTGACGCAAAGCCCGCCCAACTCGCTTCGATAAAACGAGATCTGGCCGCGGTTGAGGGCGACAATCTCGCTGGCAATGGCCAATCCCAGCCCATTTCCCGGAGTGGCCTCGTCAAGCCGCTTGCCGCGTTGACCCAGCTCACACAGCGCTTCCGCCGGCACGCCTGGACCGTCATCAGAAATTTCGATCTGCACCCTTCCATCAGTAGCTGCGCTGCGGATGGTCACCTGAGACTGCGCCCATTTGGCAGCATTTTCGAGCGTGGTACCGATCAGCTCCATCAGGTCCTGCCGATGCACATCCACTTCGTGATCCTGTGGAAGATCGGCCAACCAATGGAGCACTTCGCCCCTTCCGGTCTTCTTGAGAACGGCAATTGTCCGAAGGATGGCGCTGTTGAGCGACGCGCGCTCACGGTGCTCGCTGTTGCGGAGGCGCAGGGTGCTTAGGCGCATCTGATAATCAACGCGCTTGGACATCTCGAAGGCCAGATCATCGAGCAGGTCGGCGTCGATTTCATTACCCTTCTCCCGAACCCTCATCGCAATGCCATGAAGCGCCGCCAGTGGTGTCTTGAGCCCGTGCGCCATATCGGACGCGCGCTGGCGGGTTCGTTCCATATTCGCCTCACGCTCATCAAGAAGCGCATTCACCTCATTTGCCAGGGGCCGTATTTCGGTGGGGAAATAGCCAGGCAGACGTGCGCTGCGTCCCTGTCGCACCGCATCGACGCCCTTCCTCAGCTTGTCGAGCGGGGCGAGGCCGAGACGCAATTGGAGCCATGCAGCCAACAGAATGATCACGCCAAGCAATGCGAACAGCCGAAGGGTGTCCCACAGAAACAAGCCTGCCGCCGCATGAACGGGTCCGTGATCCTCGCCGACGCTTAGCCGGACATCCTGCCCGCCGACGTCAATGGTGCGCGTATGATAGATGATGTGCCAATCGGTCCCGTCTTCAAAATGTCCCATGGACGTTTCATCCTGGGCCACCGGAAGAACCATGTCCCACAGCGAACGCGACCGGAGCATGGTTTGTGTTCCCAGTATCTCGATCTGCCAATAGCGTCCGCCCAGCGGTGTTTCGTACCGAGGGTCAGGCAGTTGGCTGGACAGGCCTGACTGCGGCGTATCGAGGTCGATCAAGGCGATGATCCGCGTCATGGCTGCCTCGAGATCTTGCCGCAATTCGCGTTCCAGGCTCGACACGAAAAGATACTGAAGAACCACAGCTGTGGCGGCGAGCGATCCGATGACCCAGAGCGTCGTGAGTGCCATCAGCCGCAGATTGAGCGAGTGCAGCCTCAATAGCCGTCGCCCAAGGTATAGCCGAAGCCACGGCGCGTTTTGATAACATCGCGTCCCAGGCGCTTTCTCACTCGGGCGACGAGAACCTCAACCGCATTGGAGTCGCGTTCATAATCCTGGCGATAAAGGTGCTCGGTTATCTCGAGTTGCGACACGACGCGACCGCGATTGTGCAATAGATACGAGACCAGCTTGAACTCTTGGGGACTAAGGTCGAGCGGCAGACCGTCCAAAGTGACTTGCAGGGTGCGAGCGTCGAGCTCATAGGGACCAAATTCCACGCGAGAGGATGCCAGTCCGCCGCTGCGCCTGATGAGTGCGCGAAGACGCGCGACAATCTCCATTATGTGGAAGGGCTTGACGACATAGTCATCAGCGCCCGCCTCGATGCCCTCGACACGCTCTTCCCACTGTCCGCGGGCGGTCAGAATGAGCACCGGCATAAGCCTTTTGGCTCTTCGCCACCGCTTGAGCACGGTTAGGCCATCCATTTGCGGCAAGCCAAGATCCAGCACAACGGCGTCGAAGTTTTCCGTCTCGCCACGATAGAGAGCGTTGTCGCCATCCCGCTCTCGTTCGACCCTGAAACCGGATTTGCTCAACGCCAATGTCAAAGTTTCAGAAATGTGGTCATCGTCCTCGCAGAGCAGGATGCGCATCATTCACTCTCCGATGGGGCGGCCGGAACGCGCGTAAAAATATTGGACCGAGAGGCGGTCGTCCCGATCGAGCATCTTGATGGCATAGACCAACATCTGTCCGACCCTGAGCAGCTCTGCGTCAACGATTTCACCGCCATTGCGTTGCCGAACAATCTCGGCCAGATCCGACAGTGGCAGCGCTTGCCGCGTCCGCACAACAGCCAGCGCCTGATCGGGCGTCAGCGTCTGCAACGCACCATCGCCGTTTTTCACCGAAAGGCCGTGGTTATTCCCCCCTCGGGCAGTCGAACTTGCTTCGCCGTTGACTTTGCTCAGTCCACCACTCGTGCCGCCGGCCCCGATGCCATCTGATATCCCAATACCAAGACTATCGCCGCGGCCGCTGGCCGTCCCGCTGCCATTGCCTTGAGAGCTGGGCGCGGCGCTGTTTCCATTGCCCTGAGCAAGGCTTGCCTCCGCACCCGCAAGAGCAAACAGCAGTACAAGAAGGAACCGTGTGAACATCGTCGCACCTTAACCAGCCGAACCTGACAAAACGCTGACAACCAGGAAAACTGGTTCGGCTATGTGTTTGCGCGTAAACAAGTGGCGTTGAGAGCCGTCAAATGTGTAACGCCGCACACCGTCGATTTTTGGCTTGTTTCTGGCGGTGAGGCTCTTGTCTTGGCCTGGTTTCTTTCGTCGATGGCAGCCGCCATCTACGCCATCGCTACTGGCCAGGCGTTTATCGATCCTGCTTCCCTGCGGACCCAAATAAAACGGCGGCTTCCGAAACCTCGGAAACCGCCGCAAATCTTGGTGGGCCCACCAGGACTCGAACCTGGAACCAGACCGTTATGAGCGGTCGGCTCTAACCATTGAGCTATAGGCCCCCGCCCGCGTCATAGCAGGGTCGTGGCGGCTGTCAAAGGCTCTGTGCAATGCTTCCCCGCCAACCGCGCCGGCTTTCATCCGCGAGCTTGTCCTGCGCGCCGCTGTGGCACCACGCCCCGTTCTCGCGCAGGGCACCCAGCAGCCCACCCGGGCTCCACCCAAGCCTGGCGCAACAAGCGACCACCCACCCAATCTTCGCATTTCACCATACCAGCAAATGCTCTATTCTGTTCGCTAGTCGCACAAACAACGGATAGCGCCCATGCGGGACGGAGACATCATCCATGGCCTGATGCGCGGGCTAGCGGTGATCGAGTGTTTCGATGAGGAGCATGCACGAATGTCGATCACCGATGTGGCCCAGCGCACCGGGCTCGAGCGCGCCACGGCGCGGCGCTGTCTGCTCACGCTCGCCCATCTCGGCTATGCGTCCTATGACGGTAAATTCTTCCAGCTGACCCCGCGCGTGCTCAATCTGGGTCATTCTTATCTGGCGGCCACGCCGCTGCCCAGGCTGATCCAGCCCTTTTTGGAGGAACTGGCGCACGCCACCAGCGAGAGCACCTCGGCGGCCGTCCTCGAAGGCCCCGATATCCTCTATGTGGCCCGCGCGTCGACACGGCGGGTCATGTCGATCAATTTGGGCGCCGGCGCGCGCTTGCCCGCCTATTGCACCTCGATGGGGCGCACGCTCCTCGCCGCCCTGCCGGCCGATGAAGCCCAGACTATTCTCGACCGCTCCGAAATCGTCGCCTATACCGAGCGCACCAAGGCTGATATGGCCACCATCACCACCGAGCTGGCGGTAGTTGCGGCCCAGGGTTTCGCCGTTATCGACCAGGAACTCGAACTCGGGCTCTGCTCGATTGCCGTGCCGCTCTACAATGCCGCCGGCCAGGTCGTCGCCGCTATCAATATCGGTGCCCAGACTGCCCGCGCCCCCACGTCGCGGATGATTGCCCACTTCCTGCCGCTGATGCGCAAGGTCCAGGCCGAGGTCCGCCCGCTCCTCCGCTAGCCGTCCGAAAACTGTTGCACTGGGCCGCTAGAGTGGGAGCCTGGAGTCGGGGGAAAAGTCTTTCTGCGCCGTCACAACGGCTGTCACGAAGCACCCACATCCAACCGTGGTGACCAATTTTATTGATCACCATCAACAATTAAGATCGTCACAAACCAGTCATACGACTGCAATAAAACTGTCGCGAGGCGCTCCTATGGTCTGCCGCGTCACAGGGCGGCCCACAAGCTGGCTGGCCATGTTTGCAAATGAATTCCGGAAGGGACATTCCATGAAGACCGCACTCTACGCCAGTGCCGCCGTTCTCGCTCTCGCAGCGTTCGGCACCACCGCTGCCTACGCCCAGTCGCGCGACACCATCCAGATTGCCGGCTCCTCGACCGTGCTGCCGTTCGCCTCCATCGTGGCTGAAGAATTTGGCGCCGTGTTCCCCGAGTTCAAAACCCCCGTCGTTGGTTCGGGTGGTTCCTCGGGCGGTTTGAAGCAGTTCTGTGAAGGCATCGGCGAGACCTTTATCGACATCGCCAATTCCTCGCGCCCGATCAAGGACAGCGAACGCGAAGCTTGCGCCGCTGCCGGCGTTTCCGACATCCGCGAAATTCAGTTTGGTTTCGACGGCATCGTGTTCGCCACCTCGTCCGACAAGGCCGATTTTGCCCTCACCCCGCTCCATGTCTACAAGGCCATTGCGGCTCAGGTGCCGGTCGATGGCGTCATGGTCGACAATCCCTACACCAACTGGTCCGAAATTGACGCGGCCCTGCCCGATCAGCCGATCATGCTGGCTATCCCGGGTTCCAATCATGGCACCCGCGAAGTCTTCCAGGAGAAGGTTGTCTCGGCCGGTTGTGAAGCTGCCGAACTGCCCGAAGGCCACGCCGAAGACGCTTGCTCGACCCTGCGTCAGGACGTCGTCGTTGAAATCGCTGGCGACTACACCGAAACTCTGGCTCGCCTGACTGCCAACCCCGACACCGTCGGCGTGTTCGGCCTGTCGTTCTACGACCAGAACCGCGACACTCTCAAGGTTGCTACCGTTGACGGCGTCACGCCTTCGCTCGAGACCATCGCTGCCGGTGAATACCCCGTGTCGCGTCCGCTGTTCTTCTACGTCAAGGGCGAGCACATCGGCGTCATCCCGGGCATCGAAGAATACGTTCAGTTCTTCCTCTCCGACGTGATGACGGGCAATGGCGGCACTCTGGAAGCCGCTGGTCTGATCCCGCAGCCGGCCGAAAAGACCGCTGAAGTCCTGTCCGCTTTCACTGGCATGTAAGCAAACGACCCGGGCCGCACCTTGCGTGCGGCCCGACCCTCTCTCGCAGCAAGGTGAGCGTCCATGAATTCCATGATTATTGCTGGCCTGCTGCTTGTTCTGCTCGGCTTGTCCTATCAGACGGGCTGGTCCAAGGGACGCGGATTGTCCGCCGCCAATTCCGGCGTCAACGTCCACTCCCGGCCACAATATCATGCTGCCCGCGTCGCCATCTGGACCCTAGTCCCGGCGTTGGTCATCCTGGCGCTGTGGATGGCCTTCGGCCCGGGCATCACCCGCGGCTACATCGTCTCCCAAATTCCGGTCGATATCCTGACGGCACTTGACCAGGGTGGTCTCACCGCCACCATCCAGCGCATCGGCGCCCTGGCTTCGGGCTATGGTGTCGCCGGCGAAATCCAGCCCTTCGAGCAGTCTGCCGCCGACGCGCTGCGCAATTTCCAGACCATCACCTTCCTCGCCATGATCGCCGCTGCCGCCGGGCTGGCCATTCTGGCGCTGCTCTATGCGCGTTCGAGGATTTCGCCCCGCCTGCGCGCCCGCAATGATGTCGAAGTGGTCATCACGACCCTCCTGATTTTCTGCTCGGCCGTGGCCATCATGACCACGATTGGCATCGTGCTGTCGCTGGCCTCCGAAGCGCTGCGTTTCTTCTCGTTCATCAATCCGGTCGACTTCTTCTTCGGCACGGTGTGGAACCCCAGTTTCTCCACCACCGCGACACAGGACTATGGCGACTATGGCCTCTTGCCGCTGCTGACCGGCACCCTCTGGGTTGCCGCAATAGCCTCGCTGGTCGCCGTGCCCATCGGATTGATGACCGCGATCTACCTGTCGCAATATGCGCCCCGCCGCGTGCGCGCGGTGATCAAGCCGGTCATCGAAATTCTCGCCGGCATCCCCACCATCGTCTATGGCTTCTTTGCCCTGGTCACGGTCGGGCCGTTCCTGGCTGGCGTGGGCAATGTCATCGGCGTCGACATCAGCGCCACCAGCGCCCTGACTGCCGGTCTGGTGATGGGCATCATGATCATTCCCTTCATTTCATCGCTCAGCGACGACATCCTCAACCAGGTGCCGCTAGCCATGCGCGACGGCTCCTATGGCCTTGGCGCCACCCAGTCCGAAACGATCCGCAATGTGCTGCTTCCGGCCGCCCTGCCCGGCATTGTCGGTGCGTTCCTGCTGGCTGTCAGCCGCGCCATCGGCGAAACCATGATCGTGGTGCTGGCGGCGGGCAATAGCCCGGTGCTGCGCGGAACCCCGCTCGAGCCGATCTCGACGATCACGGTTTCCATCGTCAACCAGCTCACCGGCGACAGCGACTTTGCCGGCCCGCAGTCTCTGGTCGCCTTCGCCCTGGGCCTGACGCTCTTTGTCATCACCCTCCTTCTCAATATCGTGGCGCTCTACATCGTGCGCCGCTTCCGGGAGCAGTACGAATAATGACCGATCAAACCGCTCCCGCCGCCAAGCAGCCGACCCAGCGCACGCTGCAGATCCGCGCCAGCCTGCGTCGCCGCCACCTCAGCGAACAGATCTTCCGCATCATGGGCATTATCGCCATCTGCGCGGCCCTGGGCTTTGTCGCCCTGCTGTTCACCGATGTGCTGCGCAAGGGCATCCCCGCCTTCCATCAGGCAACCCTGCATCTCGACATCACCTTCGATCCCGAGATCATCGGCGTCGATCCGGCACCGGTGCAGATCGCCGGACAGTCGGCGGCCGATTTCAATGCCGCGCAATTGGCCTGGCAGCGCAACGTCGCCATGCTGAACTGGAACAATGTCATTACCGCCGCCATGACCGAAGCCGCCCCCGAGGGCTTCGAGATTGACAGCCGCGCCCTGCTCGCCATTCCCGAAACCAATGCCCGCCATGTCGTGCGCGAAGCTTTCGTGGCCGATCCGTCGCTCCTGGGCCAGACCCACCGTTTCGACCTGCTTGCCTCGGCCAATGTCGATAACTGGGTCAAGGGCAACATCGATCGGTCACTCGACGATAGCCGCCAGCAGCTTCCCGCCGACACCCGTGGGCTGGTCGATATCCTGGTCGAGAACGGCACCATCACCCAGGATTTTGCCTGGGGCCTGTTCACCAATGTCGATAGCCGCGCCGCCCCTGCCTCGGCGGGCCTTGCCGGTGCCTTCATGGGCTCGCTCTACATGATGCTCGTGGTGATCGTCCTGGCCGTACCCATCGGCGTCGCCAGCGCCATCTACCTTGAGGAATTCGCCCCCAAGTCGCGCCTCACCGACCTGATCGAGGTCAATATCAACAACCTCGCCGCCGTGCCCTCCATCGTCTTCGGCCTGCTCGGTGCCGCGGTATTCATCAACTTCTTCGGTCTGCCCCGCTCGGCCCCTCTGGTCGGCGGCCTGGTGCTGACCCTGATGACCCTGCCCACCATCATCATCGCCACCCGCGCGGCGCTTCAGGCCGTCTCGCCCGCCCTGCGCCAGGCCGCGCTCGGCCTCGGCGCTTCCAAGACGCAGATGGTGTTCCACCACGTCCTGCCGGTGACCTTCCCCTCGATCCTGACCGCCACCATCATTGGCGTTGCCCAGGCGCTTGGCGAAACCGCACCGCTGCTGCTGATCGGCATGAACGCCTTCGTTGCCTCGATCCCCGGATCTCCCGTCGATCAGGCCACGGCGCTCCCCGTGCAGATCTTTCTCTGGCAGGGCAATGAAAACCGAAACTTCTTTGAAGCGCGTACATCCGCAGCCATCATGGTCCTGCTGGGCCTGATGATCCTACTCAACGCCGTCGCCATCTTCCTGCGCACTCGCCTGGAGCGCCGCGCATGACCAATACGGAGAACGCCAAAATGGATATGGTTGCCAGCAAGATTATGACAACGCAGCAATCCGTGAGCGCCGCCATGAACCCCATCGACAGCCTTGAGCGCCAGCTTCGCCTCACCGCCCGTGACGTCACCGTCCACTACGGTGCCAAGCAGGCGCTGCATGGGATTTCCATCGACATCCCGGACCGCGCCGTCACCTCCTTCATCGGGCCTTCGGGCTGCGGCAAGTCGACCTTCCTGCGCTGCATCAACCGCATGAACGACACCATCGAAGGCGCCAGGGTTGGCGGCACGATCAAGCTTGATGGCGAGGACATCTACGATCCCAGCCTCGACGTGGTCGAGCTGCGCGCCCGCATCGGCATGGTATTCCAGAAGCCCAACCCCTTCCCCAAGTCGATCTTTGACAACGTCGCCTATGGCCCGCGCATTCACGGCCTCGCCAAATCCAAGGCCGACCTTGAGGAGATTGTCGTCTCCTCGCTGCGCAAGGCGGGCCTGTTCGAGGAGGTCAAGGATCGCCTCAGCGAGCCCGGCACCGGCCTCTCGGGTGGCCAGCAGCAGCGCCTCTGCATCGCCCGCGCCATCGCCGTCGGCCCGGAAGTGATCCTCATGGACGAGCCCTGCTCCGCCCTCGACCCGATCGCCACCGCCATCATCGAGGAACTGATCGACGAGCTGCGCGAGAACTATACCATCGTCATCGTCACCCACTCGATGCAGCAGGCCGCCCGCGTCAGCCAGAAGACCGCCTTCTTCCACCTGGGCAATCTGATCGAACATGGCGACACCGAAGACATCTTCACCAACCCGGTGAACAAGCAGACCCAGGACTACATCATGGGCCGCATCGGCTAAGCCGCAGGCGAGAGGAACAACCATGCCAAACACCGGCACCGACCATATCGTTACCTCCTACAATGCCGAGCTGGCCACGCTCGCCCAGGCGATTGCCGAAATGGGCGGCCAGGTGGAGCTGGCTGTCGAAAACGGCACCCGCGCGCTCCTCAAGCTCGACCGCGAGCTGGCCGATCTCACCATCATTGCCGACCAGCGCATCGATGACATGCAGCGCAACATCGATGAAATGGCCGTCTCCATGATCGCCCGGCGCCAGCCCATGGCCAGCGACCTGCGCGCCATCATCACCTCGATCCACGTTGCCTCCGACCTCGAACGCATCGGTGACATGGCCAAGCAATTGGCCCGCCGCTCATTGAAGCTTGAAGGCATCAACCTGCAGCCCACCTTCTACAATGGCGTCAAGAACATGACGGCCCTGGTGCTCAAGCAGGTCAAGGACGCACTCGACGCCTATGGCAATCGCGAAGCCGCTGCCTCGGTGGATGTGTGCAACCGCGATGACGAGGTTGACGCCATGTACACCTCGCTGTTCCGCGAACTGCTCACTTACATGCTCGAGGATCCGCGCAACATCACAACCTGCACCCACCTGCTGTTCTGCGCCAAGAGCCTGGAACGCGTGGGCGACCACGCCACCAATATCGCCGAGCGCGCCTATTACCTTGCTACCGGCAAGCAGCTGACCAGTGACGTCCAGGAACTGCAGCGCCAGCAGATCAAGGCTTAGGCGGGTAACCCCGAGCCAGCGGCCCAACCCCCACCCCGGCCCTCCCCCCAAGGAGGGAGGGCACAATTGAAGCGTCGGACCTGACATAGGCCGCCGAATGACGGAGCACATCATGCCCGCGACGATTCTCGTTGTCGAAGATGAAGGCGATATCGCCATCCTGCTGCGCTACAATCTCGAAGCCGAAGGGTATCGCGTGGTCACGGCCGAAAGCGGCGACGAGGCCCAGCACGCCATCGCCGAAAAGCTTCCCGACCTGATCCTGCTCGATTGGATGCTGCCCGAAATTTCCGGCATCGAGCTGTGCCGGCGTCTCCGCGCCCGCGATGAAACCGCTCGCGTGCCGATCATCATGCTCACCGCCCGTGGCGAAGAAGAAGAGCGCGTGCGCGGCCTTTCCACCGGCGCCGACGACTATGTGGTCAAGCCCTTCTCGGTCCCCGAACTGATCGCCCGCATCCAGGCCCTGCTGCGCCGCGCCAACCCCAACCTGGTGACCGCCGCCCTCAAGGTCGGCGACCTCGAACTCGACCGCACCACCCACCGCGTCCGCCGCGCGGCCCGCGATGTTCACCTCGGCCCTACCGAATATCGCCTGCTCGAATACCTCATGCGCCATCCCGGCCGCGTCTATTCTCGCGAACAGCTGCTCGATGGCGTCTGGGGCAATGACGTTTATGTTGACGAACGCACCGTCGACGTCCACATCGGCCGCCTCCGCCGCGCCATCAACCGCGGCAAGGAATCCGACCCCATCCGCACCGTCCGCGGCGCCGGCTACGCCTTCGATGAAAGGTTCGCCGCGAACGCTTGAATGGGGTGGTTTTCTGTCTGTCGGCTTTTGCCCTGGCAGACAATAAAGCCGCCGTGTGACCAACGACCTGGTTCGTCGCGTCTATGAACACCGAGAAGGGCTGGTGTCGGGCTACCCCAAGGCGCGTGACATCAAGCGGCTTGTCTATTTTGAACAATTTGGTGAGATCGGCATGGCCATTCAGCGCGAAACCTCGCTCAAGCGCTGGTACAGCCGCTGGAAGCAAGACCTGATCGAGCAGCATAACCCGGAATGGCGCGATCTCTGGGACGAAATCAGCAAGTGAAGAGCCCTCGGGTCAAGCCCGAGGGTGACGTGCGGTGGGTGGTGAAGCAGACGGTTTCACGATCAAGGATTAACCGCGCCAGTGTCTGAAACGGGGTCGGGATCTGCCGTCCAGACATATCCACCAGTACCGCCCACCCACCGCCCGTCCTCCTCGGCCTTGAGCCGAGGGCTCTGCACTTCTGGCTGCCGGAAGCTTGGTCATGCTTAGGTTACAACCAGCAGGCGACGCCTTCCCCGGCCCAATCGCGGGAATGACATCGCCAAGAAACGACAACGGGGCCCGAAGGCCCCGCTGCACAATCTTGTTCCCGGGCGGTCAGCCTGCGGCAGTATAGGCCGTCTTGACCACGGTGAAGAACTCGGCCGCATACTTGCCCTGCTCGCGCGGGCCATAGGACGAGCCCTTGCGCCCGCCGAACGGCACGTGGAAATCGACACCAGCGGTGGGCACATTGACCATCACCATGCCGGCTTCGGCATTGCGCTTGAAGTGTGTGGCGTATTTGAGCGAGGTCGTGACAATGCCGGCCGAAAGGCCGAATTCGGTGTCATTGGCCGTGGCCAGGGCCTCTTCATAGTCCTTGACCTTGATGACCGCCGCCACTGGGCCGAAGATTTCCTCGCGGGCGATGCGCATGGAATTGGTAGCTCCCACGAACAGGGCCGGCTGCAGGAAGTGGCCTTCGGTCGGCGCATTGACGCGATTGCCGCCGGCGCGCAGTTCGGCGCCTTCGCTACGCCCGATGTCGATATAATCCATGTCCTGCTTGAGCTGGCTCGGGTCGACCACCGGACCGATCTCGGTGTCCTTGGCAAGGGCATCGCCAACGCGCAGGTTCTTGGTGCGCTCGCAAAGGGCATCAACAAATGCGTCGTGAATGCCTTCGGTCACGATCACGCGGCTCGACGCCGTGCAGCGCTGCCCGGTCGAGAAGAAGGCCGACTGCGCCACGGTCTCGACAGCGACCTTGAGGTCGGCATCGTCAAGCACGATGGTCGGGTTCTTGCCGCCCATTTCGAGCTGGAACTTGCGACCAACTTCAATCGACGCTGCCGCCACGCGCTTGCCCGTGCCCACAGAGCCGGTAAAGCTGACGGCATTGACGTCCTTGCTGTCGAGCATGGTCTGCCCGACCACCGAACCCTTGCCCATGACAAGATTGACGACGCCCTTGGGCAGGCCGGCACGCACCAGAATATCGACAATCGCCCAGGTCGACCCTGGCACCAGGTCCGCCGGCTTGATCACGACGGTATTGCCATAGGCCAGCGCCGGGGCCATTTTCCAGGCCGGAATAGCGATGGGGAAATTCCACGGCGTGATGATGCCGATAACACCAATCGGCTCGCGGGTGATTTCGACACCAACGCCCGGACGCACCGACGGCAGCACTTCACCGGCAAGGCGCAGCACTTCCCCGGCAAAGAAATCAAAGATCTGCGCAGCGCGGGTCACTTCGCCAATGCCCTCGGGCAGCGTCTTGCCCTCTTCCCGGCTCAGCAGCTCGCCCAGTTCCTGCTTGCGCGCCAGGATTTCCTGGGCGGTCTTGGAAAGGATCGCATGGCGCTCCAGAATGCCCGAGCGCGACCAGGCCGGGAAAGCGGCCTTGGCGGCCGCGATTGCCCGCTTGGTTTCCTCGGCCGTGGCGCGGGCATACACGCCCACCACTTCCTGGATGTTGGAGGGGTTGATGTTCTCGACCCCATCCGAGCCGACCCATTCGCCGTCGATCAGGTTCTTGTGCAATTGCGTCATGGAAAGGCCTTTCGATTGGTGCGCCAGGGAGGAGGCGGCGCGAATTTAGAGAAGGTTTGCCCGTGCAAGGTCACGCAGCAAGTGGCTGGTGCCATAGGTCCAGGGCGGACATTTGGTGGAGAGGTTCACGACGTTGGTAAGCCTACCCAGCGTCGGTGTCGAAATGGAGACGACGTCGCCCAGCTTGTGGGTAAAGCCCTTGCCGTCGCCGTCGCGATCCTTCACCGGCGCGAACATGGTGCCCAGGTAGAGCACCAGCCCATCGGGATATTGATGATGCTCACCCAGGGTCGCCGCAACCAGCGATTCCGGGGTGCGCGAGATTTGCGCCATATTGGATTGGCCTTCGAGCACGAAGCCATCCGTGCCTTCCACGCGCAACGCGATTTCGGCCTGCTTGATGGTCTCAAGCGTGAACGCGCCCTCGAACAGGCGCAGGAATGGCCCGAGCGAAGCCGAGGCATTATTGTCCTTGGCCTTGCCCAGCAGCAGCGCCGAGCGGCCTTCAACGTCGCGCAGGTTGACGTCATTGCCCAGCGTCGCGCCGATGATGTCGCCCGTGCTGGTCACCAGCAGCGCCACTTCCGGCTCGGGATTGTTCCAGCGCGAAATCGGGTGCAGGCCCACCTCGGCGCCATAACCCACCGCGCTCATCACCTGGCCCTTGGTGAAGATTTCCGCGTCTGGGCCGATGCCGACTTCCAGATACTGGCTCCACACACCCTTCTCGATCAGCGCCGCCTTGACCTTCATCGCCGCGTCCGACCCTGGCACCAATTGCGAAAGGTCGGTACCGATGAGGTCCAGGATTTCCCCGCGCAGCGCCTCGGCGCGCGAATTATCGCCACGCGCCTGCTCCTCGATCACCCGCTCGAGCAGCGACACCACAAAGGTCACGCCCGATGCCTTGATGGCTTGCAGGTCAATCGGGCACAAAAGGCGCGGCAAGTCGTCCGAGCCGGCGCTGGCATTGGCCATCACACCCGCCATCTCGCCGACGGCGCGGCCCGGAGCGGTGCGAACATGCTCGGCGGCGCGGCCACTTTCGGCAATATCGCGCACCGTCGCCATGCCGCGGGCGGTAATGTCGACCAACTGGCCATCGCGCACGGTCACGATGCGCGGATGATCAAATCCCGGCACCATGGCCCGTCCAAGAAGAACGCCCTCGGGAATGTCGTTTACGCTCATGAATAGCCCCCTGACATGTCAGCATTTGACTAGCCCACGCCACGGGCCAAGAGCAAGCGCCGATGCTTATAAGTCATACTTTTTGCCCACACCAGCCCCACCCCGCTTCGTTCAACTCCGGTTCATCTGCGCCGCAATACTGACGCAATACCTCGGGACATCTGAGCCCCGAATTCGACCCAAGGAGTCTTCCATGCGTGCCCTCAGCGTCCTCGCCCCCTTCGCTCTGCTTGCCTCTGTCCTGCCCGCCTATGCAGGCACCATCGCCATCGAGGGACGCGGCGAAGTGCGCGCGGCTCCCGATATGGCCACCATCAATTCGGGCGTCACCAGCCAGGGCGCGACCGCCCGTGAAGCGCTCGATGCCAATACCACCGCCATGAATGAGCTTATCGCCGCGCTCAAGGAAGCCGGCATCGAGGCGCGAGACATCCAGACCTCCGGCTTTTCGGTCAATCCCAACTATGTCTATTCCGACGCCCGCGACGACCTGGGCTATTCGCTGCCCCCGCGCATCAATGGCTACCAGGTATCCAATTCGGTGACGGTTGTGGTGCGCGACCTCGAAAATCTCGGCGCCATCCTCGACAAGTCCGTCACTGTGGGCGCCAATACCGTCAATGGCGTCAGCTTCTCGGTTGCCGACCCGTCCGAGCTGCTCGACGAAGCCCGCAAGGCCGCTTTCGCCAATGCAAGGGACAAGGCCGAGCTCTATGCCGGTGTCGCCGATGCAACACTGGGCGAACTTGTTTCGATTTCCGAGCAGCAGACCTTTGATGCGCCCCAGCCCTACCCCATGTACGCCCGTGCCGAGATGTCGGCATCTGCACCGGTGCCGGTCGAAGCGGGCGAGATGAGCTTTGCCATTACCGTCAACGTGTCGTGGGATTTGAACAACAGCGCCGACTAATCGGTGCACAAAACGCGACTTCGCCATGTTTTGGCCAAACCCGAACGGCCAATCGCGCGTTGTTACATTTCAGGGGCGGGTCGCGTGTCGACCTGCCCGTGAGCTCCCGATCCCCTCTCAAGAGGGGGCTTGGGCGGTGGGGGCGATTCCACCGTAGTCAAGTGCGCCCCCACCAACCCCAAACCGGCGGCTACGCCGCCAAATCGCTCCGGCGGAGCGATTTGAGGTTTGGGGCCATGAGAGCTACGCTCAAATGGCAAGCACCGGCCGCTGAGGCCCGTTACCCCAGCACCACTTTCCACAGCATGTTCAACCCCACCGCGATAAGAAACGCGGCGAACACATATTTCAGCGTCCTCTGGTCCATCCGATGCGCCAGCGCCGCGCCCCAGGGCGCGCAGACGGCGGCCAGCACGCCCACCAGAGCCAGCGCCAAAAGGTTGATGTAGCCGATACTGAGCGGCGGCCGGTCTTCGACACTCCAGCCCGAAATCAGGAAGCCCGCCGTGCCGGAGAGGGCGATCGCCACCCCAATGGCCGCAGATGTGCCCACTGCCTTGTGCATGCTGTGGCCGAAGGCCACCAGCGTCGGTACGGTCAGCGAGCCGCCGCCGATACCCATCAGCGATGAAATATAGCCCACCACAAATGCCGAGATACGATGTGTCGGCGCCGACCCCTTGAGGTGCCCCATCAATCGGGTCTGGAAGGCAAAGATGATATTGGCAGCGATGACAAAGGCCATGACCGCAAAGACAATGCGCAGCACGTCACCCGAATAGAAGCCGGCCATCAGCCCGCCCACGAAGGTGCCCACAACGATAAACGGCGCCCAAAGCTTGAGCACCTCCATATCCAGCGCTCCGCGCTTGTGATGGGCTCGTGCGCTCATGACGCCGGTTGGAATGATGATTGCGAGCGAAGTGCCCACCGCCACATGCTGCACCACTTCGGGATCATAGCCCATCAGCAGCAGGGCATTGCTGAGCGCCGGGACGATCACTGCCCCACCACCAATCCCCAGGAGGCCTGCCGCTATGCCCGACACAATGCCGGTCGCCATCATGCCCAGCACGAACGGCCAATAGCCGACGAGGCTGCTCCAATCCATTGTCAGTCTCCGATGATGTGGAACACCAGTTCACGCCGATGCGGCCGCGTCCGATGCTCGAAGAGAAAAAGTCCCTGCCAGGTGCCCAGCACCGGGCGCCCTTCCGTGACCGGTATGCCGATGGAAGTCTGGGTCAGCGCGGCTTTGATATGCGCCGGCATATCATCGGGCCCCTCCGTCGTGTGAACCAGCCAATCCATGCCCTCAGGCACCAGGCGCCGGAAGAACCCCTGCAGATCGATCTGTACGTCAGGGTCGGCATTTTCCTGGATCAGCAGCGAGCAGGAGGTGTGGCGCACAAAAATGGTGACGAGGCCGGTCGATATCCCGGAGCCGGCAACGAAGGCGCGCAGGTCGCGCGTGGCCTCGTAAAGGCCCTGCCCCCTGGTGGCGATACTGATACTGTCAACGGCCTGCTGCATACGCACCGGCCTAGCATGGCCCGACGCCATGCGGATAGCCACGCCGGCGGGCTTCCGTCCAGTCTGCCGCATTGGCGCCGCAATGCAACGATCTGTCTGCAATAATGTCCGCGGCGGAACCCATCGCTCATCCCCGCGTTCTGGGCAATGCGGGGCCTGTCGGCCACCAGTACGGGCATGGGACTCTGTTCATACAGCGTTCAGGAACAGCCCACGATGCTCGGCAGGAAGTGTTTCAAGCACAAAAGGATAAGAACAATGCGCCTCAAGAACTGGCTCCTCACCGGAACCAGCATCGGCCTGCTGGCCTTTGCGCCCATCGCCGCCCATGCTCAGGATGCGGAACTTCAATCCGCCTATCAGGCGTATCTGGAGGCTCAGGCCTCCGGTGACGCCGCGTCCCTCGAAGCTGCACAGACTGCCCTGACCGAGCTTTGCATCGTCGGCGGCTTTGCAAGCCTGGAAGAATGTATTGCCGCTCTGGCAGCGGCCGAAGCCGCCGCGCCTGCTGCTGAAGAACCTGCAGCGGTCACCGAGCCCGCCCCGGCCGAAGAGCCTGTGGCAGAAGAACCTGCACCGGCTCCAGAGCCTGTGGTCGAGGAGCCGGTTGCCGAAGAGCCGGCCCCTGTCGCCGAAGAACCAGCGCCGGTTGAAGAACCTGCACCGGTCGAAGAACCCGCCCCGGTTGAGGAGCCCGTAGCCGATGAGCCGGCTCCGGCAGAACCCGCCGCCGAGCCGGCCGCTGAAGAGCCCGTAGCCGAACAAGAAGCACCGGTGGCAGAAGAGCCTGTGGAGCAGCCCGCTGTTGCCGTTGAGGCTGATGCTGATGCTGACATTGAAGCCCAGCTGGCTGCCCAGGTGGACGCATACAACGCCGCTGTGGCCGATCTTGCTGCTGGTGCCGACCCGGTCGAAGCGCAAGCTCGCATCGACGCCGCGCTTGCCGAAATCACCGCTATTTGCAGCACCCTGGGCTATGTCGACAACGAAACTTGCGTTGCCGACTATGGCCTGAGCTTGTCGCCCCTGCCTGAGGCCATGCCGGCCGAGGAGCAGCCCGCTGCCCCGGCCCCTGGTGCAGAGCAGCCCGCGCCAGTCGAAGAAACCACCTCTGATGGTCAGCCAGCCGAAATGGTCGAGGACCTGCCCGAAGGCGTGACCGAGGAGCAGATCGCCCCGGTGCTCGACAGCGCCAAGGATGAGGATGCAGCCCAGTCAGAAAGCACGCAGCCGGTAGAAGGCGAAGCCACCGTCGAGGTCGAGCCTGAGGTCCAGGCAGAACCCGTGGCCGAAGAACCGGCCGCGCCGGCCCCTGCCAATGACGAAGAAGCCCAGTCGGAAGAAATCCGGACCATGGCGGCTGAGCCGATGGCAGCCGTCACCGCCGAAGAGGGCGACGTAGTGGCCGCTGAAGGCGACACGACCATCAACCAGACGATTACCAACAACTACATCACCAACATCACCAACAATGTGTCTGGCGACAACAATACGGTACAAACCGGTGTTCAGCAGACACCCGTGACCGTGGTCGAGGCAAACGCCGAACCCACCAATACCGGCGATGCCATCACCCAGCTTATCCTGCAGGTCGGCACCCAGTTGATCGTCAATTCGATCGGCCAGGACACGGATCGCTTCTATGATCCGCAGGAAGACGAGATCTATTACGAGCGCTTGAGCAATGATCGGGTGCGCGAAGTGATCACCCGTCCCGATGGCACCCAGATCATCACGGTGCGCAATCGCAATGGCGACATCCTGCGTCGTTCGCGCATCACCCCTGATGGCCGTGAATACGTGTTGGCCTATTTCGATGACCGCTATTACGACGATCTGGCCCAGTGGCGCGATCCGGCTGCTGACTTGCCGCCGCTGCGTCTCAACATTCCAGTGCGTGAATACGTGCTCGATGCCAGCTATGCCGATGAGGACGAGCTTGAAATCTTCTTCAGCCAGCCGCCGGTCGAGCAGGTCGCCCGCCTCTATTCAATCGATGAGGTGAAGCGGTCGGCCCGTCTGCGTGACAGCGTGCGTCGTCTTGAGGTCGGTAACCTCACATTCGACACCGGCGCAGCCACCATCGGTCGCGATCAGGTGCGAGCACTGTCCGGTGTGGCCAACGCCATGCTTGCCCTGCTCGAGCGCAACCCCAATGAGACCTTCCTGATCGAGGGCCATACCGATGCGGTGGGTTCGGACATCTCCAACCTGCGCCTGTCGGACATGCGCGCGGCCACGATTGCCCGCGTTCTGACCGACTTCTACGGTGTGCCGCCGGAAAACCTGGCCACCCAGGGCTATGGCGAACGCTACCTCAAGATCCGCACCGAGACGGCGGAGCGCGAAAATCGTCGCGTTACCATCCGCCGCATCACGCCGCTGATCACGGTTGCTGCGCGCTAACAGGCGTCAATCGACGAAACGGTGAAGGCCGGGCCCAGCGCCCGGCCTTTTCTTTTGCCGTGGAGCGTCGACTTCCGATGACGATTTCTTGAAAAAGCCACAATCGATCACGGCTTTGGCATCGCCCACAAACGCTTTAGTGCATTGAATCAAAAAGAATAAAACCAAGTCCGCCGGATATTTTGGGCTCTTTCACAACTTCGGGAACTCAGTGCTCGGAGACCGCGTTTATTTGCCAGCGTGAAACCAAAGGAGCACATGATGGCTACCCCCGAACGCGATACTGTTTACACCCGTGACGGCAACCGTACCGTCTATACCCGTGAGAGCAATGGCACCGGCTGGTTCGTCGGTATCATCGTTGCCCTGGCCCTTCTGGCCATTGGCTATCTGGTGTTCTCGGCCAATTCCGGTCCTTCGACCACAGTCGACGTGAACGGCAGCCCGGTCGTTGAATCCCCGGTAACCGACCCGGCAATGGCTCCGGCCCCAATGACCGAAGCACCGGCCGTTGAAACCGCTCCGGCTCCCGCCGTTGAGGCTCCGGCTACTGATGCCGCTCCGATGACTGAGGCCGCCCCGGCTACCGAGCCGGCTGCTGCCCCGGCCGAAACCGAAGCTGCTCCGGTTGCTGAACCCGCTGCGCCCACGAACTAATCGGTCCAGCTACCCCCGATCCTGGCCCTCCCTCCAGGATCCTAAGGCCCCGGTCACCCCCGGGGCCTTTTTGGTGTGTGAGATACCGCGACAAATTGGTGCGCACCGTTGCCAAGAGCCGGCCCCATACCCATCTACCCAGAAATTCGGAAGGGAGCCGCCGTGTTCAACATCGACCAAATCCTCAAGTCCCTGCAAACCGACCAGAACGTGCAGCGCACCGCAATGACCGGCGCAGCCGGCCTAGCTGTCGGCATGCTGCTCTCGGGGGGCAAGCCGGGCAAGTTGTTGGGCAATGCCGCCAGGGCGGGCGCACTGGCCGCCGTTGGTGGCCTCGCCTACAAGGCCTGGCAGAACCATCAGCAGGGACAGGCCAACCCGCCGCCAATGCCGGCCGAGGATGCCTTCATTCCAGCGCCTGCGGACGCCAGCGGCCAGGAAGAACTGGGCAAGACTCTGGTGCGCGCCATGATTGCGGCCGCCAAGGCCGACGGCCGCATTGATGCGGAAGAAAAGGAAGCGATCTTTGAGCGTCTAAAAACCATGCCGCTCTCCGCCGAGGAAAAGGCCTGGGTATTTGACGAGCTATCGACCCCGCTTGACGTCAATGCGGTTGTCGCCCGCGCCGACACGCCCGAGCACGCCGCCGAGATCTACGCCGCCTCGCTGGTCGCCATCAGCGCCGATACCGCAGCCGAGCAGGCCTATCTAGAAGTCCTCGCCATCAAGCTCAAGCTGGACCCTGCCCTTGTCGCCGAGATCCATCGCCAGGCCGAAGCGAAGGCACCCCAGCCAGCACCGAACCCCGCCTCACCTTGGGCCTACACCCCCAGCGACAGCAATGTCTGATCCCGCCACGCGCTGAAAAGGGCCCCGTCACATAGGGCGCAAAGTCAGGTGACGGGCTCCACAACTTCTGCTTGACTGCATCATCTAGCGAGGGCAGCGCAGATGACAAATGCAGAACCGCTTGGGTATATGGGAGTCAATCACCCCCTCTATGTCACCAGTGCCAACTTCGTGCTGCGCCTCAAGGATAAGGGCGTCACGGCCGGGCCGGACGCATTGGTCGTCGGGCGGAACGGCGGCACGGTGTCCTACCCCTACTCCAGTATTGTAGACGTCAACCTGCTGCTGAACGCCATACCCAGGGTGGGGTACATGACGCAGATGATCATTCGCTTTCGCGACGGCAAACGCCTGCGTATCCTCAATACCGACGCCGGGGGAACCCCCGATGCGGACCAGACCCAGCATTATTACCGCTTCAAGGCCGATTTCCATCAGAGGCTGGTGGCGAGCGGCGCCGCAAGCAACATCACCTTTACCAGCGGCTATTCGCCTGGTCGCGCACGGGTGGTCAAAGTGATCATGGCCATTGCGGCGGCCTTCTTCGTCGGCACGCCGATCATCATCTTTGCCATGACGGGCGAAGCCGAGGCTCTGCTGATCTGCCTGGCCGGATTGGCCTTCGTCGTCCCCTTCTTCCGCGTTTCACAGCGCAACGCGCCACAGCGCTACGACCCTCGCAGCCCACCAGACATGCTGGATTAGAGCGTTTTCAGCAAAAGGGGTCCCGGTTTTGCGGTTCAGCGTTTCAACGAAACGGTGACGTGATCTAACCGCGCCCGCGATAGGGCGGCACACCCTGGTCGGGAAGCCACACGTCGGCCGGTGGAGCACCAGTCTGCCAGAACACGTCAATGGGGATGCCCCCGCGCGGGTACCAGTAGCCGCCAATGCGCAGCCAGCGCGGCTTGATGGTTTCGACAATCCGCTTGGCAATATCGATGGTGCAACCCTCGTGGAAGGCACCGTGATCGCGGAAAGATGTCAGGAACAGCTTGAGCGATTTGCTCTCGACCAGAAATTGGTCCGGCACATAGTCGATGACCAGATGGGCGAAGTCGGGCTGGCCGGTGACCGGGCAGAGGGAGGTGAACTCGGGCGCGACATAGCGCGCGACGTAATTCACGTCTGGATGCGGATTGGGCACAGGGTCAAGCACCGCATCCTCAGGACGCTGCGGCACCCCCACATCCCTGCCCAGCTGCAGGTTTTCGGGGGCCATCGCCTACTTCCCGCTGCGCTTGATCGACTTGATTTCCAGCGGCGGTTGGCCCGACTTTTCCGAAATCAGCCGATCTTGCTCCTCGATGGCAGCGCGCGCAGGTTCGTCGCCATCAAGCCCGCCGAGCAGGCTGGCCTCGACCTTGCGATTTGAGCGCTGCGAGCCGTCTTCATAGACAATATCGAACATCACGAATTCAGTGCGGGCGGTGGGCTTCTTGGCCATTCTGGCGTCCTTTCAAACAGGAAACCGCGAGCCTTGTGGCTCGCGGTCGTCACTTCATTTTGGGTCAAACGAGAGCTAGCGGTAAATCTGCTCGCCCTGCTCGTCGATTATCTGCCGGCCCTTGCTCAGCGCCAGCGCCACCAAATCCTCGCGCGAACTCATGCGTTCGGCGCGGATGTAGCGATAAGTCTTGATCTCGCCGCCAATGTCCTTCTCGATGATGCCTGCCAGCTGCAATTCGCCGCCCGCCTTCATCTCGATGGCCTTGATGGAAAACCCCTTGTAGCTTTCCTCGCCCATCACAGTATCGCCGGCTGGTTCGGACTTGGCTGCACCGCCACCAAACAGCTTTTTCAGGAATGACATGGTGGGGCCTCCTTAAGGTCTTGTTCTGCGTATGGGCCGGGGACGTTCCAGCGCACCGTTTTTGTCCATCTCCTCCTGCAACCAAAGCGGCGAGATGTCAAAGTAGTTTGGCCAGATCGGCTTGCCATTGACCAGATCAACCTTGGCAAAATAGGCCCGATCCCGCAGGGGTTCGGTCCCCTCGCCCCGCTCGGCCAGCATCGGCGCCGCATTGAACGTGCCAAAGGTCCCATCCGAAAACGTCACCACCAGCTTGAACGGGATGATGGCGCGAAGAGAGGTCAGCGTGAGACGAGAAGTAGCCATCGGCTACTCCTAATTGTCCAGGAAGCTCCGCAGCTTGCGGCTCCGGCTCGGGTGCTTGAGCTTGCGCAAGGCCTTGGCCTCGATCTGTCGAATGCGTTCGCGGGTCACCGAGAACTGCTGGCCCACTTCCTCAAGCGTATGGTCGGTGTTCATGCCGATACCAAAGCGCATGCGCAGCACGCGTTCTTCGCGCGGGGTCAGGCTCGCCAGGACGCGCGTCGTGGTCTCGCGCAGGTTGGACTGGATCGCCGCATCGATCGGCTGGATCGCATTCACGTCCTGAATGAAATCGCCCAGGTTGCTGTCTTCCTCGTCGCCAATCGGCGTTTCGAGCGAGATCGGCTCCTTGGCGATCTTGAGGACCTTTCGCACCTTGTCGAGCGGCATCTGCAGCTTTTCGGAGAGTTCCTCCGGCGTCGGCTCACGGCCGATTTCGTGCAGCATCTGGCGGCTGGTGCGAACGATCTTGTTGATTGTCTCGATCATATGCACCGGAATTCGGATGGTGCGCGCCTGATCTGCAATCGAGCGGGTGATCGCCTGGCGAATCCACCAGGTGGCATAGGTCGAGAACTTGTAGCCGCGACGGTACTCGAATTTGTCGACCGCCTTCATCAGACCGATATTGCCTTCCTGGATCAGGTCCAGGAACTGCAACCCGCGGTTGGTGTATTTCTTGGCAATCGAGATCACGAGACGAAGGTTGGCTTCCACCATTTCCTTCTTGGCGATGGCGGCTTCGCGCTCGCCCTTCTGCACCTTGTGCACGATGCGGCGATATTCACCGATATCGAGCCCGGCTTCGGTGGCAATCGTGGCTATGTCGTTGCGGATGTCGGCGATGGTGTCTGTTTCGCGGCGCGCAAATTCCGCCCAGCCCTTGCCGTCAAAGCTCTCCAGCGACCATTCCCAGCTCGGGTCCAGTTCGCGGCCATAATAGTTCTCGAGGAAGTTCTCGCGCTTGACGCCATAGCTCTCGGCCAGGCGCAGCAAGCGGCCTTCCAGGCGTACCAGGCGCTTGTTGATGTCGTAGAGCTGCTCGACCAGGCTTTCGATACGGCCATTGTTGAGCGATAGCGATTTCACATCGGCAATGACTTCGGCGCGCAGCGCATTGAGACGGTCCACCTCGGCGTCCGAAACCGCTGCGGTGCGATCCTCGGCATGACGATCCTGCATTTCGCGCATCTGCCCATAGGCATCGGCGATGCGGTCGAAGGTCTCCACGACCTGCGGCTTGAGCTCGGCTTCCATGGCCGAAAGCGACAGGGCGTTTTCGAACTCGTCGTCGTCCTCGTCCTCTTGCGGGTCCTTGGGCGCCTCGGGCTCTTCAGGCACATAGTCGTCGTCATCGCCGCTCGATGCACGCTTCGGCGCCGCCTTGGGGGCGGGCTTGGCCATCTCGGGTTCGGGCTTGGGCGGAGCAACATGCACCTCGGGCGCCGCCTGCTTGGCGTCGGGACCGGCATAGGTTGCTTCGAGGTCGATAATGTCGCGCAGCAGGATTTCGCCCTGCGCCAGCTGCTCGCGCCAGATGATGATGGCCTGGAAGGTCAGCGGGCTTTCGCACAGGCCTTCGATCATGGTCTCGCGACCGGCCTCGATACGCTTGGCGATGGCGATTTCGCCCTCGCGGCTGAGCAGTTCCACCGAACCCATCTCGCGCAGATACATGCGCACCGGGTCGTCGGTTCGGTCCGAACCGGACTTGGTATTGGAGGTATTGGCGACGGCGGTGCCGGTCGAGGTCGCGACTTCCTGGCCGGCGTCCTCTTCGTCCTTCTCGACTTCGGTCTCTTCGACCTCGTCTTCGTCGACCACATTGATGCCCATTTCCGAGAACATCGACATGAAGTCTTCGATCTGCTCGGAGCTGGTCTCGTCCGCAGGCAGAACGGCGTTCAGTTCTTCATACGTCACATAGCCGCGCTTTTTGGCGACCTTGATCAGCTTTTTGACGGCCGCATCGTTTTGATCGATCAACGGGCTGTCGTTGGAAGTTTCCGGGGCGCCGGTTTCCGGCTTCTCGGTTTCCTTGCTGGTTTTGTTCGCTGCCTTGGTGGCCATCTGGTACTCCTCGGGACCCATGGGCGGATGGTCCCGGCTGTGTCATAGGTGGTGACAACTCAAGACAAGGTAAAGGTTGGTTCACTGGAGCGTTAACGCCCCAAGTGAAATTAGTTCGCTATCGGGGATCATGACGGTGATTCGTCACAACGCAAAATCGCGCAGCATCGCCAGCCTCTCGGGTTCCCCCTCAAAAACTGCGAGTTGCGCGGCCAGATAGCGAACCAAATCCTTCGATCAATGCCTCAGTGCCATCGACAGTGGTAATCTGGTTCTTGATGTCTCGCAGCCTTTCAAAGGTTTCTTCGCTCGGGTCTTCGCCCAGCGCTGCTTCGGCTGCCTTCAGTTCCCTATTTAGCTGAACTTTCTTGTTATGCAAGGCCAGCGCATGGCTTAATCCGGTCTCAGCGTCGACCAGGGCGGTTTCCGCACCCACCTGCCACACGCCCTGCCGGCTCAATATCTCGGTCATCCGCGCCAGCGTCGGCCCGTGTCCGCGCGCTCCAAGGGCCGCGCGCATGTCATCAGCCGAAATGTCGTGGTGTCGCACCGCCAGCGCCAGAATGTCGCCCAGCACCTTCTGCGCCACCGGCGTTTCGCAATCGAGCGCCGCGAGCATTTCGAACTGGTCTTCGACCAGGGCCGGATGATTGACCAGTGTCAGCACAATCGTGGCCTCGCGGGGGCTGGCGTCGGCCACGGCCCCCGTTCGCAATAGCCGGGAATTGCGCAAGGTGTCCGAAACAACCAGCCGCGGAGTTCCACGCCCGGGATAGCCATATGCACCGCTCTGCCCATAGGCAGGCTTGCCGCCGCGCTGCCAGCTGTCCCGTCCGCCCTGCCGCAACGGCGCAAAAAACGCCTTCAGCTTTTCGTCGAAGGCCTGCTGGTAGTGGAAACGAACAGTGGAATCCTGAATGGCATTAGCGCGCTCGCGCAACCGCGCCTGGAGGGCCGCGCGCTCCTCGGGAGCCTCGGGCACCAGCCCGCCGGTTTCAAAACTCCAGACCATGTCGGACAGGCTGCGCGCCTTCTCGATCACCTCGGCGAAGGCGCCACGCCCCTGCGCCTTGATCAGGTCGTCGGGGTCCTGCCCATCGGGCAGCGTCGCGATCCGAACGCTCTTGCCGGGCTTGAGATGCGGCATGATCAGGTCTGCGGCCCGTTCGGCCGCCTTCAGGCCCGCCTTGTCGCCGTCAAAGCACAACACCGGATTGTCGCTCATCCGCCAAAGCAGCTGGATATGCTCCTCGGTCAGTGCCGTTCCGAGTGGTGCCACCGTGCCCTCGAACCCCGCCGACACCGCCGCGATCACATCCAGATACCCCTCGACCACCACCACGCTGGCGCCATCGCGCGCGGCAGTTTTGGCGGTAAAGCCATTGTAGAGCGTCTGTCGCTTGGAAAAGAGTTGGGTCTCGGGCGAATTGAGATATTTCGCCGGCACGTCCGCCGAAAGCGCCCGCCCACCAAAGGCAATCACCCGGCCCCGAAAATCGGTAATCGGGAACATCACCCGATTGCGGAATCGGTCATAGGTCAGCGGATCATCGTCGCGGCTGGTCACGAGGCCTGTGTCGATCATCGCCTGTGCCGACACCCCATTGCCCGCCAGATGCTCCTTGAGGCCATTGCGGCTGTCGGGCGCAAAGCCGACCCGGAACCGCGCCTGACTGGCTGGCGATACGCCGCGCTCGAACAGGTAACCCCGCGCCCGCGCCCCGATATTGTGCGCCAGCGCCGCCTCGAAATACTTCGTGGCCAGTTCCATCACATCGATCAGCGTCCGCTGCGCCGCTTCGCGCTTTTCGGTCCGCTCGTCGCGCGCCGGCATGGGTACACCCGCCATGCCCGCCAATTTTTCCACCGCCTCGGGAAAGCTCATTCCGGCTTTCTCGGTCAGGAACCGGAAGTGGTCGCCGCTCGCGCCGCATCCGAAGCAATGATAAATTCCGCGCCGATCGTCGGCATGGAAGCTCGGGCTCTTTTCGGCATGAAACGGGCAGCAGGCCCACATGTCGCCCTTGCCCGGCTGGCTCTTGCGCTTGTCCCAAAGGACGTGCTCGCCCACCACCTGCGTTATCGGCAGGCGCTGGCGGATTTCATCCAGAAACGTATCGGTAAAGCGCATTTGTGTTATCTAAAGCATCTGACCGAAAAGTGCGACGCGGTTTTCGGTGCAATCGGATGCGCATGCGAGAAACCTGCTCCGCACCAAGTCACCACGAGAGAGTTTTCCACAACCATGCCCAAGACCAAGATGCCGTTTCCGGTCCTGCTGGCGCTTACCCTGGGCCCGGCTTTGGCCATTGGCACGACCTTGTGGGTCGTAAGTGACATGGTGCCCACCTGCTCGATCACCGAGATCCAGCGCCTGCCGTCCCCCGACGGGCTGCTTGACCTCGTGACCTTCACGCGCACCTGTGGCGACACGCCCGACAACATGCAGGCGGCCCTCGTCCCGCAGGGCGAGCAGGTTCCCTATGAAGCGGCCAGTTTTGTCTCTGTCCTCGCGGAAGTCGATCTCGAGCCCGAATGGATGACCAACGCTCAGATCGAGATCAATCTGCCCGAAGACGCCGAAATCCTGCGGCGGGACGACACCGTGGCGGGCGTCGCAGTGACCTACCGCTAATCGCGCCCCATCACCTGTCTGACCAGTGCCACCTCGTCGGCCCGATAGGGGGTCCCATCAGTGTGGAAGACGTCGTGGAACCATGGGTGGGGTGGATTGTCGACATAGGACACGGTCCAGCTATCCCAGGGATAAAGCGTCTGCGAGCGCCCGGCGACCAGCCCCCAGCAATATGACGCAATTTTCTCGCGCTTGGCGATTGGCAGGATACCCGCAAAAGTGCTGCCCGGTGTGCGGGCCATGAATTCGGTCAGGAACAAGGGGCGGTCGCGCGGCAAGTCCAGCAGTTTCGCCTCAAACCTCTCTGGTGTCTGGTAATCGTGGAAGCTGATGACGTCGGAATTCTCGATCTGGATGCGGGCATGGGGGTCATCATAGAGCGTCTTGCCCGACCACACGCCCGAAGTCAGCGGCTGGCTCGGCCCAGCCGCCCGCGCCCACTCAAACACCTGCGGCAACAGCTCTGAAACCAGCTCCCGCTTGTTGTCCGGCTCGGCAAACCGCCCGCCATTGAGATTGCTCGGCTCGTTCCAGACATCCCACACCAGGACGCGCTCGTCATCGGCAAAGGCGCCGACAATGCCCTCGACATAGTCCCGCAACCGGCCCCATTGCCCCCGGTCTGCCAGCGCCCGCCCCGGCCCTTGCACCCATTGCGAATTGTGCACGCCCGGGCGCGGCTCCGGCTGCGGCCCCAGCGCCACGTCGGGGTTCCACACCGAGTCGAACAGCACCAGCATCGTGCTGATACCCTTGCCCGCCGCAATATCGAGATAGCGGTCGACGCGCTCGCGAAACCCGTCTGCGTCCTCGGCCCACAACAGATCATGCAGAAACACCCGCATTGTGTTCATGCCCAACTCGGCGGCCCAGCCCAGTTCACGCTCAATTACCTGTGCATCGAACGTCTCGACCTGCCACATCTCGAGCTGGTTGGAAGCCGTTGAGGGCACGAAATTGGCACCCACCAGCCAAGGCAGGTTTGCGTACCACCCATTGGCGCGCTCGGCGGTCCAACGCCCTGGCGCGGATATATGTGTCATGCTGGTCGTCCCGATCCTTGGGTTCAGGCCTTGCTGGCCTGATAGAGGCGCCAGGCCCAGCCGAATAGCCCGATGGCAAAGATGATCAGCAATATGCCGCCAATCACAACGCCCACCGCCGCAGAGAACAGCGGAAACAGCAGGAACAGCAACCCGAGCAGGACATAGGATAGGCCGGAGAGCACAACCGGCCAGATTCGCGCATAGCTCTCGCGCTCGCGCACAACCACGGTCACCTGCATGCCCCCAACGAACACCGCCGCCAACCCGACCATCACTGAAATGACGGTGACGGTGAACAGCGTTGCCAGCCATGGACTGATCAGGATCAGCAACCCAAAAATCAGCGAAGCCGCATTGGCGATCACATCGAACCAGTAGTTGCCCGATTTGCCACCGCCAAAGGTCAGGCTCCACAGGCCAAGCGCGCCGTCAATCACCAGCAATATCCCGCCCAGCAGCACCAGAACGGTCAACGCCTCCGCCGGCCAGATCACCGCATAGAGCCCGGCGAGCAGCATCAGCAGCCCACGCAGTGCCGTTGCAAGCGCAAAACGCTTTCTGGTTTCAGATGAAATCGCCATTTACTGCCTCCCCGTGCGGCATGCCACACCCCAATCCACTGCACCCAGCCTAGCGCGCCCCGCAGAATTGCCCAAGCGCCTATGCGCTATAGATTTTCTAAAATGATCCGGGCAAATTGTGGATTGTGCGGGACGCGCCGCCATGAAATGAGCCAGCCTGCCCCCTTGAGGTTCTTCACCCCATGTCCCTGCCACTCTTTGCCCTGTTTCTGGCTGCCTTTACCTTTGGCACCGCCGAGTTCGTCATCGCTGGCGTGCTGCCTGATGTGGCGCTGGGGATCGGCGTTTCCATCCCGGTGGCCGGCTATCTGGTTTCGGGCTATGCCATCGGCATTGCCATAGGCGGCCCGGCCCTGGCGGTCCTCACCAAGAAGATGAACCGCAAGCTGCTGGTTCTCCTGCTCGGCATCGGCTTCACACTGGGTCAAGTTCTGTGCGCCATTGCTCCCAATTTCGAGCTGCTGCTGCTCGCCCGGATATTCGTCTCGGTGCTGCATGGCGCCTATTTCGGCATTGCCTTCGTCATCGCCACCAGTATCGCCCCCGCGGACCGGCGCGGCTTTGCCATGGCGCTGATTCTTTCGGGCCTCACCGTCTCCAATGTGCTGGGCGTCCCCGGCGGCACCGCGATCGGCACGGCCTTTGGCTGGCGCGCCACCTTCTGGGCCGTCGGCATTCTGGGTCTCCTGGCCTCACTGGTTATTGCAGCAGTGCTACCAGCCAATGCCGGCGCCTCCGCCAGCCAGGGCAGCTTCCGGCGCGAATTTGCGGCTCTCGGGCGGCAACAGGTCTATCTGGGCTTTTCCATCGCCATCCTGGTCATGATTGGCCAATACAGCCTCTTCACCTATATCGCGCCGCTGCTGCTGACCGTCACCGGCCTTGGCGCTGAAGCCATCCCGGCTATCCTGCTGCTCTATGGCGTCGGCGCCACCATTGGGGTCTTTATTGGCGGGCGGCTTGCCGATTGGCGGCTGATGCCCTCGCTGATCACCATTCTCAGCCTCCAGGTGGCGCTCTTTGTCAGCCTGTTCTTCGCCAGTCCCCATGCTCTGCCCATGTTCGTTGCCGTAACTCTGTGGGGAGGCGCTACCTTCGCCTTCGGTTCACCCCTGCAATCGCGCATGCTGATGTGGGCGGCCGACGCGCCGAACCTGACTTCGGCACTGATTCCCGCCGGCTTCAATATCGGCATCGCAGTCGGCGCAATCCTGGGTGCCGGACTGCTTGACGCGGGCATGGGCTATCAATATCTGCCCCTGATCGGTGCCGTTTCGCTGACTTTGGCCACGATCATCGCCATCTGGTCCGGGCTTTGGGAACAGCAGGCAAATTCCGGCCCGCCCATGCCCGTCGGCGTTCCCGCGCAATAGCAGCTTCCGGGTAAGCATTCAGTCACCATCGAGGCATTTGCCTCAAACTGGGTAAGGGTCTCTTGGCCGCTTCCGCGTTAAGAGGTCACTTCGACCCGGCCAAACCGGCCCGTGGTGGCAGTCATATGATCGACAACACTTCGCTGCTCATCGGTATTGCTTTTTCAGGTGCCTCCCTGGTGTTGGCGCTCGTTATCGGCTGGCTCAACTCGCGCGCCGAAACTTACCTCATCCACGGCGCGGCCGGCATTGGCCTGATCGTTGCAGCCGTCGCCGCCCTCAGCCTGCGCAATGGCACATACTCAGTGCCCTATCAGCTCGTCACCTTCGCCGTCATGCTCGCCGGCTTCGCCTTCGTGCTGTCCGGCTCGCGTCTGTTCAACAAAAAACAGTCTGGTCCCTCGCTGCTTCTGGCCCTTGCCACGATTGCGGCTACATCTGCCGCGCTCCTGGTCGGACTCACCGGCCTTGGCACCATGCTGCTCAATGCTTCGGTGGCGCTGTTCCTGCTGCTGTGCGGTCTGGAATTCTGGCGCAGTCGTCGCGAAGGTCGACTGGCCATGATTGCCAATGCAGCCCTCTATATGCTGGTGTCCGCGTCCTTTATGAGCTGCGCCCTGGTGCTGCTCGTCGATGGAGCCTGGGTTCTTGATGGTCCGCCCAACAATTTGGCCGAGTATATAAATTCCATTCTGGCGCTGGTGGGCCTGACCGGTATAGGCGCCATCACCCTCACCCTGCACCATGCCCGCGCCGCTCGCCGCCACCACCTCGAGGCCAATACCGATGCGCTGACCGGCGTGCTCAATCGCCGCGCCCTGTTCCAGCGTTTCCGGGATGATGACGTGATCACTGGCCTTGCCGTGATCATGTTCGATCTCGACCATTTCAAGCAGATCAACGACCGCCACGGGCACGCCCATGGCGACAAGGTCCTGCAGCAATTTGCCGATGTCCTGCGCAGCGGCCTGCGCCACAGTGACATCATCGCGCGTCTGGGCGGCGAAGAATTCTGCGCCATCCTTCCGGGTCGCGACTGGGAGACGGCCCGTGCCGCAGCCGAGCGCGTCCGCAAGGCCTTTGCCGAGCTGCAATTGCCCATCGGCGAGGTTGCCGAAATCGCCACGGTCAGCGCCGGCATGGCTACCGGCGGGATCAATGAGCCCTTTTCGTCAGTGCTCAGTCGCGCCGACGCCGCGCTCTACAAGGCCAAGGAAGCCGGACGGAACCAGGTACACGCCGCCCCGATCCGGCTGGTTGCCTGACCCGGCTCAGGCACTGAGCGCCGCCCGCACCTGGCCGCTGACTTTGCCGAAATCGATTCGCCCCGGATAGTCGGCTTTGAGCTGGCCGATCACCTTGCCCATGTCCTTGGGGCCTTCCGCGCCGGTCGCAGCAATCGCTGCCGTAATGGCGGCCGTCACCTCATCCTCGCTCAGCCCCTTGGGCAGGAACTCATTGAGAATATCGATCTCTTCCTTTTCCACCGTGGCGAGGTCGGCGCGCCCGGCCTGTGCATAAATGGCAAAGCTCTCCTCGCGCTGCTTCACCATCTTCTGGATGATCGACAAAATTTCGTCATTGGTGGCTAGCCCCTTGCCGTCCCCACGATTGGCAATATCGCGATCCTTGATGGCGGCATTGATCGACCGCAGGGTGGCCGTGCGGCGCTGATCCCGGGCCTTGAGCGCCTGCTTGAGCCCTTCGCTGATGTCGTCGCGCATGTCCGTTCCGGCTCCTTGTTCCGCAAATTCTTGCCCCCATATAGGCAACAAACGCGCCTTGCGCCACTTGCGCTAGCCGCCTTGGCCTTCTATGAGGACCCCTCAACCGACATCATCATCGCGCGCTTGGGCAGGCCCTCCGCCACCGCTCTCACTGCGCGCGCCTCAACATCTGAGCTTGGAGACCCAAAGTGACCGGCTGGCAGCAAACTCCCGCGACCGCAGTTCTGATCCTGGCAGATGGCACCCGCCTTGAAGGCTTCGGTCTCGGCGCAATCGGCCACGCCGCCGGCGAGGTTTGCTTTAACACCGCCATGACCGGCTATCAGGAAGTGCTGACTGACCCGTCCTACGCAGGACAGATCATCACCTTCACTTTCCCGCACATCGGCAATGTCGGCACCAATGATGAAGACATCGAGACGGTGAATATGGCGGCCCTGTCGGGCGTGCGTGGCGTCGTGCTCAAGGCCGACATCACCAATCCGTCCAACTACCGCGCCGCCGAAAAGCTCGATGCCTGGCTCAAGAAGCGCAATATCGTGGGCATCGCCGGCATTGACACCCGCGCCCTCACCGCCCGCATCCGCGAAAACGGCATGCCCAATGGCGTCATTGCCCATGAGCCGACCGGCGTCTTCGACGAAGGCTCGATCATGGCCGAACTGAACGCCTTCCCCGGCCTTGAGGGCCTCGACCTCGCCAAGGAAGTCACCACCGCCCAGACCTATCACTGGGATCAGACCGGCTGGCAGTGGGATAAGGGCTATGGCAAGCTCGAAAACCCGGACTTCCACGTCGTCGCCATCGATTTCGGCGCCAAGCGCAACATCCTGCGTTGCCTCGCCGATCAGGGTGCCAAGGTCACCGTTGTTCCGGCCACTGCATCGGCTGCCGATGTGCTGGCCCACAATCCCGATGCCATCTTCCTGTCCAACGGCCCCGGCGATCCGGCCGCGACCGGCAAATATGCCGTGCCCACCATCCAGAAACTGATGGAAACCGGCAAGCCTATGTTCGGCATTTGCCTTGGGCACCAATTGATGGGTCTGGCGCTCGGCGGCACTACCTCCAAGATGCACCAGGGCCATCACGGCGCCAATCATCCGGTCAAGGATCTGACGACCGGCAAGGTCGAGATCACCTCGATGAACCACGGTTTTGCCGTGGACGCCGAGAGTCTGCCCGCTGGCGTCACCCAGACCCATATCTCGCTCTTTGACGGCTCCAATGCCGGCCTTGCCGTGGACGGCAAGCCGATCTTTTCGGTGCAGTACCACCCCGAAGCCAGCCCCGGCCCCAAGGACAGCCACTATCTGTTCACGCGCTTTCTCAACCAGGTGCGCAAGCAGAAAGGCCTGGCCGAAAAGCCCGAATATGTGGCCCCCGGCGCAGCCGCCTGATTTCGGCTGAACCTTTAAACCGACCGTTTATTGATAGCTTCACGGGCGGCGCGATCATCGCGCTGCCCGTTTTGCCACCCCGACGGCCCACTCAAATCCGTTCTGTAACTACCGTCACACTGGGCAGCGCCGCGACTTCGAAGCCCCTGTCCCGCGCCATGAGCGCAAAGCCACCCGCGCCACGGTGATATTTGTACGGCGTCTCGGCAAAGCGCACACCCGCCGCTACAACCTGTTCCCGCACCAGCAGCAGGTCCGTGCCGACCACGGTCATCGGCGTGACATTGAGATAGCGGAAATCCAGTAGCGGCAGTGCGTTCCGGCTCGCTTGCAGCGCCACGGCATGCTCCCGCGCGCCCGCACGATAGAGCGCCTTGAAGATATCGGCATTGTAGAGCAACGTCGCGTCATTACGATCCGCGCCATCCACTCCGACGACATCCACCGTCACCACATCCCGGCCGCAGCCGACCATGGCCTCCAGCACGCCCGGCGGAATGGACGTGAGCCGCCCATCGACCAGCACGCAATGCCCCTTCCCTTGGCTGGCAGCCAGCATGGCATTGTGCCTTGCCGCAGGCTCGCCTGGCGCCTCGCCGCCATAGGTCGCAATGGTCAACTTATCCGCGGGATAGGAGAGCCTATCCAGCACAGGCATCACGGCTTGGCCGTGGGTCAGGTCGACCGCCAGGTGCAAATTCGGCAATTCTGCGGGCACCGCGATGCGCTGATCGGCATAGCTCCGGCTTGGCGCTGGAAAGACCGTCCCCGAAAGCGCGGGATTGCGCCGTGCGCGCCACCACCACTGTAGCTTGTTGGGCAGCTTCCAGAACTGCGGCCCCTTGTAGAACACCGGCATGAACCAGCTGTTGCGCCACAAATGTGACACTAGCGCCGGTTCGCCCCGGCCAATCACGCGGCATTCTGCGGCCACGGCGTCGGCATAGGCCTCTGAAGTCGGGCAATGCCTGCCCCAGCCCGACAATGGGCTCCACAGGTTCGGCAGTAACGCATCGGGCCGTTCGGTCTTGGGCGCACACATGGCCACGCCATGGACGAAGCGCGGCCCCGTCGCATCCACCACATCCGAACTCGCCGAGCACCGCGCCATGGCGTCAAGACATCTCTGCCAGAAGGGATGCCCCGGTTCGGACCCCATGAAGGCATTGCACAGAACGAACGGCATGCCCCGATAGCGCCCGTCATTCTCCTCAACATGGATTTCCGGCTCTGCCCCAACAAAGCAGGCGCTTTCCTTGCATAGCCGGTCGATCCGCCCCTTGGGCACCACGTCGAGATCGGCATAAACGCCACCGAACTTGTGGAGCACGAAAAAGCGAAACGCATCCGCACGAAAAATGCCCGAGGGATAGCCGTCGAAAGTCGCCAGATGCGCAGGATAGTGGTCCGCCACCAGTGCCCGGATATCGGCATCGTCCCAGAGCCGCATTTCCCAATCAGGATGTGTCCGCGCCCAGTCATCCCAGATTTTCTGGGCAAACCTGGTCAGCGTCTTGGTCTTCCAGGTGAAATGCAGGATCTTCGGAATGGTCATGAAAAGGGCCGCCCTGTTTGCCAGGGCAGCCCTACATCATGTCCGGGTTGTGGTCACTTACCCGCTAGATATTTCCCGAAAAAGTATCGCAATCGCCAGGATTGCCGGAGGTGAAACCGCGCTCGAACCATGCCTTGCGCTGCGCCGATGTGCCATGGTTGAAGGTCTTGGGCACGGCAAAGCCCTGCATGCGCTTTTGCAGCGTGTCGTCGCCGATCTGGTTGGCCGCGTTCAGCGCTTCCTCGACATCGCCACTGTCGAGCAGGTTCTGCTGCCCCGCATAGTTGGCCCAGACCCCGGCATAGCAATCGGCCTGCAATTCGACCCGCACCGAATAAGCATTGGCCTCTTCCTGGCTCATCGACTGACGGCGCTGGTTGAAGTCGGGGAGCACGCCAGTCAGGTTCTGGATGTGATGACCCACCTCATGCGCCAACACATAGGCCTGCGCGAAGTCGCCCGGCGCCCCGAATTGACGATGCAGCTGGTCGTAGAAGCTGAGGTCTATGTAAACCTTGCTGTCCCCCGGGCAGTAGAACGGCCCGGTTGCGGCATCCGCAACGCCACAGCCCGAATTCACCTGACCCGAAAACAGCACCACGACAGGCTCGGGATAATCCTCGCCAATAGCAGCGAACTGCTCGTTCCACAGGTCTTCGGTTTCCTTGATCACGACGCCGACAAAATCGGCCAGCTCATCCTCGCCCTCGGCAGGCAGCTGGGTCGACGTCGCGCTCGAGCTGGGTCCCACGCTCGACCCGCCGGTCAGCATATCGAGCGGGTTCTGCCCTGTCGCGAACCAGATGATGCCCAGCACCACCACTATCCCGATCAGGCTCGAAATGCCGCCGCGCGAACCGCGACCGCCGGTCGGAATGCGAAATCCGCCGCGATTGCCGCCGAGGCCGCCCAGACCACCAAGGCCGCCACCGCCCCGCTGTCCGCGCCGATCCTCAATATTGGAGCTGCGCTCCCGACCCTGCCACTTCATCGCCGCCGCCTTTCAGATTCACGTTGGACGCTAGCAGTAAGTGCAGCGCGGGGGAACTCGTTCCATGGCAAGGCGCCCCCATCCTCTATCCCTTCCCACGAGGGGAGAGATCGAGGGTCGGGCGCGTCAGGAACGCAGCCTCCTGTTATTGAGCAACCTTCGCCACTGTCGCCCGCGCGCCTTCGTCAAACAGGCTCTCCAGATGGCCTACCACTGCTGTGCGGAAAACCGAATTGTCCGCCAGATCCGAGCCAAACACCTCGCTCAGCCCCACCAGTCCCTCGAACAGTGCTTCCGCGTCATCCCCGGCATCGGCGGCAATGGCCATCATCTTGAGTGCATGGGGATCGCGCACGTCGATTTCGCTGCCATCCTCGGCCACGCCGGTCACATAGCGCATCCAGGCCGCGACCCCGAGCGCCAGCCGCTCGATCCCCTGCCCCGCCTTGAGCCGGTCGCGGATCGTCCCCAGCAGGCGCTGCGGCAACTTCTGGCTGCCGTCCATCGCAATCTGCCATGTGCGATGCTTCAGCGCCGGATTGCGGAACCGCTCCAGCAATTGATCCCGATAGGCCCCAAGGTCCACCCCCGGCATGTCGAGCGTCGGCATGGCCTCCTCGGTCATCAGCCCGTGGATCAACTTTACATAGGCCGCGTCGCCCATCACTTCGGCGATATATTCATAACCACCCAGATAGCCAGTATAGGCCATGGTCGAATGCGAGCCATTGAGCATGCGAAGCTTCATATGCTCGAACGGTTCCACATCTTTGACCAATTGGGCACCAACCGTCTCGAAGGCCGGACGCCCCGATGGGAAATGATCCTCAATGACCCATTGAGTGAACGGCTCGGTCATGATCGGCCAAGCGTCTTCTGCCCCGATCAGCCCGGTCACTTCCGTCCTGTCGGCATCGGTTGTCGAGGGCACGATGCGATCCACCATGGTCGAGGGAAACGCCACCGTTTCCACCCACTCGCCCAACGCGGCATCCCGCAGCGCCGCAAACTTGGTGACGATCCGCTTGGCGGTCTCGCCATTGTTGGGCAGGTTGTCGCAGCTCATCACCGTGAACGGGGCCACGCCTGCCGCCATGCGCCGCGCCAGCGCCTCCACCAGCATGCCCGGCGCCGATTTCGGTGTACCCGGATTGGCCAGGTCATGCACAATATCGGCGTGCCGCTGATCCAGTTCCCCCGTTGCCGGGTCGTGGCAATAGCCCTTTTCGGTCACTGTCAGCGAGACAATGCGAATGGCCGGATCAGCCATCAGTGTCAGCAGGGCCTCGCGCTGCGTGTTTGCGTCCATTACCGACAGGATCGAGCCGATCACCCGTGGGTGCGTACCACCCGCATCGCGCACGGCAATCGTGTAAAGCCCGTCCTGCGGCTCCAGTGCCGCTTTTGTGTCGGGCCGCCTGAGACTTGCCCCCACAATCCCCCAGCTCGGATCACTGCCCAGGAGGTCATCGACATAAACCGCCATATGTGCCCGGTGGAACGCCCCGATCCCCAGATGCACGATCCCCGGCGTCACCTTGGCCCGGTCATAGGCAGGAACGGCGATACCGCTGGTAAGATTGGCAAGGGTGCTCTGGCTGAGGCGCGGACTGGTCACGATGGTCTCCCGGATCGGCGCGCCCAAGTCATCTTGTATGGAAGTTTCGCGCGCGGTAGGAGCCTGTTTAATGTGAGGCCCTTGCCGGGGCAAGCCCGCACCGGCATAACCCGCATGGCATATTGGGAGGAAATCACTCGTGACCAGACGCATCGTCTCAATCGGGGAATGCATGATCGAGATGAGCGGCGGCGAAGATCGCACCTACCGCCTCGGCTATGCCGGCGACACGCTCAACTCCGCCTGGTATTTGCGGGCCCTGCTCGGCAAGGACTGGTCTGTCGATTATGTCACGGCGCTGGGCGAAGACCGCTACTCCAATGACATTCGTGCCTTTCTCGACGACAACAATATCGGCACCGGTCACATTCAGACCATCCCCGATCGTCGCCCCGGCCTCTACATGATCCATCAGGAAAAGGGCGACCGGCATTTCACTTATTGGCGCGACACCTCGGCTGCCAAGCTGTTGGCCGATGACAAGACTGCCCTCGCCAAGGCCGTTGAAGGCGCCGAACTGGTCTATTTCTCCGGCATTACTCTCGCGATCCTGGCTCCGCGCGCCCGCGGCCGCCTGCTCGGCGCCATCGTCAAGGCGCGCGACAATGGCGCAAAGATTGCCTTCGACACCAATCTCCGACCCGCCCTCTGGTCCTCACCCCGCGTCATGGCCGGTGTGCTCACCGCCGCTGCCAGCCTCTGCGATATCGTGCTGCCCACCCACACCGACGAGGCCCCGCTCTTTGGCGACAAGACGGTAGACGATACCGCCGACCGCTATCTTGAACTCGGCGTCGAGGAGGTGGTGGTCAAGGACGGCAGCAAGGAAGCCCTGATCGCCACAGCCACCGAGCGCGTCCGCATCGCCCCGCCCGCCGGCGCCAAGGTCGTAGACGCCACCGGCGCAGGCGACAGCTTTAACGGCGCCTATCTCTCCGCCCGCCTCAACGGCAAATCCCTCCGCGATGCCGCCGAAGCCGCTCACCGCACCGCCGGCATCGTCATCGGCCACAAGGGCGCCCTGGTGGATCCAAAATTGGTTCAGGCCTGAAGCGACCACCCCCTCCCAACCTCCCCCTGAAGAAGGGGGAGGAGCAGATCGTGCAGGCTCCAGCGCTTGTGACAAACTCGATCCATCCCTCCCCCTTCTTCAGGGGGAGGTTAGGTGGGGGTGCGCCCCGTCCGGCGCGCATAACAGCGCATCACCGTCATCAAACTGTCATAAATTGACCAGTCGGTAAAAACTTCATAGCGTCACCACCCAGCCGTCATGCCAGCGTCACCTCCGGGGGGCATGAGCGGCAATGCTCCCCGTGGACGGGGAAGCGCCAAGAACCGGCCGAAAGCCGGCAGCCGGGAGCACGCCCCCGGCCAAGCGGCACTTCATTTGGAGACGATCATGAACTTCTTCCCATCCATATCCCGGCGCAGCTTCCTCGCCGGCTCGGCCAGCGTCGGTGCCATGGTCGCAATGCACCCGTTCGCCGTCATGGCCCAGGCCAATCAGGCGCATCTGCGCATCATCGAGACGACCGATATCCACGTCGCCATCCTGCCCTATGACTATTATGCCGACGCCCCCAACGACACCATGGGCCTGGCGCGCACCGCGGCGATCATCGAAGAAATCCGCGCCGAAGCCGGCAATGCCGTGCTCTTTGACAATGGCGACCTGATCCAGGGCAACCCCATGGGCGACTACATGGCCTATGAAAAGGGCCTCAACCAGGGCGACATCCACCCCGCCGTCGCCGCGCTCAACACGCTCGGCTATGACGCCGCGACCCTGGGCAATCACGAATTCAACTATGGTCTGGAATTCCTCGACCGCGCCCTCGAAGGCGCTAATTTCCCGCTGGTTTCGGCCAATCTGGTGCGCGGTACCGAGCTGGGCGAAGACCCGACCAATGACGACACTTACCTCTCGCCCTACCGCATTTTCGATAAGGAACTGACCGACGGCTCGGGCGCCAAGCACACCATCAAGATTGGCGTCATCGGCTTCCTGCCGCCCCAGATCCTGACCTGGGACGCGACCCACCTCACCGGCAAGGTCGTGGTGCGCGACATCGTCGAGGCTGCCCAGGCCTGGGTGCCGAAAATGCGCGAAGAAGGCGTCGACATCATCGTGGCACTCTCCCACTCCGGCATCACCGGCGGCGAACATGTCCCCGGTATGGAAAATGCCTCGCTGCAGCTGGCAGCGGTTGAGGGTATCGATGTGGTCCTCACCGGCCACCACCACCTCGTCTTCCCCGGCCCGAACTACGAGGGCATCGAGGGCGTGGATACGGTCGCCGGCACCCTCAATGGCAAGCCAGCCGTCATGCCCGGCTTCTGGGGCTCGCATATGGGTCTGGTCGACCTGCTCCTCGAAGTCGATGCCGATGGCAAGTGGACTGTCGCCTCGCACACATCCGAGGCGCGCCCCATCGTCGAGCGCGTCGACAACAAGAACGTCCCCACGGTCGAGTCCGTGGCTACCGTCGAAGAAGCCGTGGCCGCCGAACACCAGGAAACGCTCGACTACATCCGCCGCCCGGTCGGTGAAACGGCAGCACCGCTGCATTCCTACTTCGCGCTCGTCGCCGACGACCCATCCGTGCAGATCGTTTCCCAGGCCCAGTCCTGGTACATCGAGCAGATGATGAAGGGCACTGAATGGGAAAGCCTGCCGATCCTGTCGGCTGCGGCCCCCTTCAAGGCCGGTGGCCGTGGCGGCCCGGAATACTACACCGACGTTCCGGTGGGCCCTGTCGCCATCAAGAACGTGGCCGACCTCTACCTCTATCCCAACACCATCCAGGCTCTGGTCATCACCGGCGCTGACGTGAAAAACTGGCTCGAACGTTCGGCCGGCATCTTCAATCAGGTCGAGGCCGGCGCCACCGACGCCGCGCTCATCAACCCTGACTTCCCCTCCTACAATTTCGACGTGATCGACGGGGTGACCTACAAGATCGACCTCACCCAGCCCTCCAAATATTCCTCGGATGGCAAGGAAGAGATCAATCCCGATGCCAACCGCATCATCGATCTGATGTTCGATGGTGCTCCCATCGACCCGGCAGCCAAGTTCGTCATCGCCTCGAACAATTATCGCGCGGGCGGCGGCGGCTCATTCCCGGGCACCGGTGCCGCCAACATCATCTTCATCGGCCCCGATACCAATCGCGACATCATCGTGCGTTTCATCATCGAAAACGGCACGATCAATCCAAAAGCCGATAGCAATTGGTCGCTCGCCCCGATTGGCGACACCACCGTGTTGTTCGCTACCGGCCCCAAGGCCGCCGACAAGGTGGCCGATGTCACCGCCGTCAGTATCGAAGCGACCGGGGAAACCGATGAGCTCGGTTTCGGCATCTACCGCATCACGCTCTGATCGCCTGCATAACGAGAAAGGGCGCCCAAGGGCGCCCTTTCCTTAAAAACCATCAGACCAGTCTACTGCCCGTCCGGCGCCACATCGACGCTGACGGCCGGCACATCGACATCGACGGTTCCACCGCCGCTGCCGTCACCATTGAAGAAAACCAGGTAGAGGATGACCAGAAGGGCCACCACAACGACCACACCGATAATGGCGCCAGCGCCGCTCCCGCCGCGGTCAACAATAACGGTTTCACGATCCGGATCAGACATTCCATGCCTCCTTTGGCTGTGGCAAAAGAACGACAATGTGTGGCTCACGGTTCCGAAGCGCCGCAAAACCAATATTTCGGGGGGATTGGAACGCGTGAAGCGACTGACGACAATTCTGGCGATGGCTCTCCTGCTTATGCCGGCGGCCCATGGCGAAGTCCCGCTCACTGGCAGGTTTTCAGCATTGGAGGCCTGCCCCGCTTTCCAGTCGATCAGCCGCCAGACCAATCCCGGCAATGTCGTCTTGGAGCCGGGCCAGACTTACGACCTCCTCGCCGCCAACAAGACGCCGCCAACCCATTTCTGGATTGTGGTGCCCGGCGCTGAACCGGACCGGCGCTGGGTCGAGATCGCCTGTGGCACCACGGACGTTGCTCTTGCTCCGGCGCACGACGCACCCACCGCTCCGCAAGCCTACCGCGGCACCCAATATGTCCTCGCCGTAAACTGGCAACCGGCCTTTTGCGAAACCGCCGAGCACATCCGCGAATGCCGCAATCAGCGCCCCAATGCCTTCGAGGCGACCAATTTCACCCTGCACGGCCTCTGGCCGCAACCGCGTGACAATGAATATTGCGACGTCTCCCAGCGCGATCTCTGGGCCAGCCGCGACGGCCGCTGGCGCGACCTGCCGCAATTGGACCTGACCATCGCGCTGCGCCGCGATCTCGACATGGTCATGCCCGGCAGCCTCTCCGGCCTCGATCGCCACGAATGGATCAAGCACGGCACCTGTTATGGCGCCGATCAACGCGAATATTATGCCGACGCGCTCGACCTGATGCTGGCGCTCAATACTTCCAGCGTCGCCGAACTCTTTGCCGCCAACATCGGCAAGCGCCTGACCCTCGATCAGATCCGCACCGCTTTCGACACATCCTTCGGACTCGGCACGGGCGACCGTGTCAGCCTCGATTGCGCCCAGGACGGCAACCGTACCCTGATCACCGAACTGCAAATCAATCTCACCGGCGCCATCACTGGCCCCGACGATTTTGCCGCGCTTATGCTCGCCGCTGACCCCGCAGGCAGCGACTGCCGCTCAGGTCAGGTCGATGCGGTTGGGCTTCGCTAGCCTGCTGTCCTCATTCTCATCGCCCCTTGCGGACGAGGTCACTATGAGCGCCAGACGCTCGCCGCTTGCTAGTCTACCCTGTCCAACCGCTCTCGCAGCGCCAGCAGTTCGAGTCGCAGCGCCTCGGCGCCCGCCTGGCTCAACCCGGTTCCTTTGGCAACGGCCAGCGGAACGGCCTCGGCCCGCTGCTTGAGCGCCCGCCCATCGGCCGTGAGACGAATGCGTACCTGCCGCTCATCCTCGTCGTCGCGCTGACGCTGCACCAAACCGCGCGCCTCAAGCCGCTTGATCAGCGGGGTGATGGTTCCTGAATCGAGGAACAACCGCTCGCCCAGCGCTTTTACCGTCAGGTTGTCCCTCTCCCACAGCACGAGGAACACCAGATATTGCGGATAGGTCAGGTCCAGCGCATCAAGCCGCGGCTTATAAAACCGCGTGAAGGCATGTCCCGCCGAATACACGGCAAAGCATAACATCTGGTCGATTGTCGGCATCGGATTTCCGGTCATCCCGTACCTCGCTCTTTCATCAAATCTAACACACAAAATTCTATTGCGCACAATTTAATTGTGCCCTATTTACCCTGCATCACCAGCAAGGAATACCTCTCATGAGCATCAAGTCAGCCCTCTACACCGCCCATGCCCACACCACGGGTGGCCGCACCGGCACCAGCCAGACCGACGATGGTCGGCTCAACGTCACGCTGGACACACCCCGGGCCATGGGCGGCAATGATGGCCCCGGCACCAATCCCGAGCAGCTCTTCGCCGCTGGTTATTCGGCCTGTTTCCTGGGCGCCCTCAAGGCTGTCGCCCGTGGCGAAAAGATCAGGATTCCCGACGAGACCACCATCGACGCTGCCGTTTCCTTCGGCGAGAACGCCAGGGGTGCCGGCTTTAGCCTCGCGGTCGAGCTCAAGGTGACCATTCCCGGTTTCGAGCCAGCCCAGGCCGAGGATCTGGTCCACAAGGCCCACCAGATCTGCCCCTATTCCAACGCCACGCGGGGCAATGTCGATGTCAAGTTGACGATCGTTGAAGAGGCCCTCGCCTTCGCCTGATCCATTTCGTTAACGATTGCCGTTCATCGGCCCGAAAGGGCGGCGAGGATAGCGTCTCCACCCACACTGGAGCCCGCCATGCCCGCCGCCCTTGCCATTTCCGGCCTCGCCAAATCCTTCGACCGCCCTGTGGTCAAGAGTGTCGATCTCACCATCCGGCCAGGCGAATTCTATGCCCTGCTCGGCCCCAATGGTGCGGGCAAGACCACCATCCTGCGCATGGTCGCGGGGCTGCTAAAACCCGACGCAGGCGCGATTTCCATCTTCGGCATCGACGCCCTTGCCGATCCGGTTGCCGCCAAGCAGCGCATGGCGTGGGTCTCGGATGAACCCATGGTCTACGACCGCCTCACCCCGCTCGAATACCTCGATTTCGTCGCCGGCCTCTGGCAGGTCGAGCCCGCCCGCGCTCGCGCGGCCGCCCACGAACTCGTGGACTGGCTGGGCTTGCGCCCTCATGCCAATGAACTGTGCGGCGGTTTCTCCAAGGGCATGCTGCAAAAGGTCGCCCTGGCCGGAGCCCTGGTCCACGATCCGCAACTGATCATTCTCGACGAACCCCTTACGGGCCTGGACGCCGGCTCGGCGCGACAGGTCAAGGACGTGCTGCGCCAACGCACCGCGTCGGGCGTCACCGTCATCATGACCACCCATATTCTCGAAGTGGCCGAACGCATGGCCGAGCGTATCGGCGTCATCGCGGAGGGGCGTCTCATCGCCGAAGGCACGCTGGCCGAGCTGCGCACCCGCATCGGTCGTGAAACCACGCTGGAGGAAATTTTCCTCGACCTGGTCGCTGAGGGAACCGAGCAGGGGCAGGACGCCGCGTGAACCTCGCCCCCGCATCCCTGCCCTGGCTGGCCGCCCACGAATTCCGCCTTGCCTGGCGCGACGCCCTCGCCATGATGACAGGCGGGCACCGTGTTCGCCTTGTCAGCTGGATCATCGGTGGTGGCACGATCTATGCGCTGATGCTGGTCATCGCCTGGTTCTCTGTCAGCCCCTGGACCGCATCCGGCATCATCATCGACAAGCAGGCGCTCGTGCTGATCTCGGGCATGGGCCTGCTGTTTTGGGCCGTAACCCTTTCGCAGGCGCTCGAATCCGTCACCCGGGTCTACTACGGCCGCTCGGACCTTGATCTCATCCTGTCCTCTCCGGCCTCAAGCAACCGGCTCTTTGCGGTACGTGCCGGAGCCGTCTTTGTCACCACGGCAACGCTGGGCGCCCTGCTGATCTCGCCGCTGGTCTTTGCCCTCGTCGTTCAGGACGGACCACACTGGCTCTCTGCTTTCCTCGTGATAGCGGCGCTGGCTGCACTCTCGGTGGCCATCGCCATGGCCATCACCCGCCTGCTATTCCGCCTTACCGGTCCGCGCCGCACCCGCCTCATTGCCCAGATTGTTGCGGGCATCGTCGGCGCCGGCTTCGTCATCGGCATCCAGGCCGCCGCCATTCTCTCCCACCAGGGCTTTTCACGCCTGGCCATCTTCCAGTCCGACACCCTCATCTCGTCCGCGCCTGACGCAACGAGCTTCCTCTGGCTCCCGGCCCGCGCGGCCTTGGGCGAACCGCTTCCGGCCCTTCTGCTGGTGGGCGCCGCGCTGGCCATTCTCGCCGCCACCATCGCCGTCATTGCCCCCAGTTATCGTCATCTGGCAACCTCTGCCGCCGGCCTCAACCACATTCGCAGCCAGCGTCGCGCCTCCACCGGCGCGTTCAGCATCACCACGCAGCGCCAGGCCCTGCGCCGCAAGGAATTCCGCCTGCTCCAGCGCGACCCCTGGCTGCTTTCGCAAACCCTGATGCAGCTGCTTTATCTCGTGCCCCCCGCCCTGCTGCTCTGGGTCAATTATGGTTCTGGCGCGGGTGACGGGAGCTTTGTCGTCATCGTTCCGGTATTGGTCATGGCCTGTGGGCAATTGGCCGGCGGCTTGGCCTGGCTGGCCATTTCCGGCGAGGACGCCCACGACCTCGTTGCCACCGCGCCGCTGACCCCAGGCACAATCCTTCGCGCCAAAGTCGAAGCCGTGCTCACCGTCATTGGTGTGGTTCTGGCGCCCCTGCTCCTGCTCATGGCCTTCGCGTCCTGGCCCATGGCGTTGATCACTGCTACCTGCGCTTTGATCGCCGCCGCCGCCGCCACCGCCATTCAGCTCTGGTTCCGCGTCACGGCCAAGCGTTCCATGTTCCGCCGCCGTCAGGTCGCCTCCCGCGCCGCGACCCTGAGCGAAGCCTTTTCGTCCATCCTCTGGGCCGCAACCGGCGCGCTTTGGGCGGCCGGGTCAGTCCTTGCCATCGGTCCCGCTATCCTCGCACTCGCCGTGCTAGGCTTGGCACGACTCATGGCCCCGAGACACAACTGACATGACGAAATTCCGCGACGCGACCCCCGCCGACATTCCGGTCATGCTCCAGCTTGGCCATGCTGGCGACGCGCGAGGTGCCGACACACCTCCGCTCGATCCGGCGACCCTCACGGATCCGCGCTATCGCGCCGCCTTCGACGAAATCCAGGCCGACGCCAATCACCGTTTGGTTGTGGCGGAACAGGACGGCGACATCATCGGCACCCTGCAGATCAGTATCATTCCCGGCCTGCCGCGTTTCGGCATGAAGCGTGGCGTGCTCGAAAACGTGCATATCCGCGCCGATCATCGCGGCCATGGCCTTGGGTCCGAAATGGTGCTCTGGGCAATTGAACAATGCCGGCACGCCGGCTGTGGCCTTGTCCAGCTGACCTCCAACAAGGTCCGGCTGGATGCCCACCGCTTCTACGAAAAGCTTGGATTCGAGAAATCGCACGAAGGCTTCAAGCTCTTCCTCTAAAACAGCACCGCAAGGCCCATGAAGGCTAGCATGAGGATCAGCACCACGCCGATCAGCATGATCCCGGCGACAATCTTGGCCAGTGTCGCCGCAGTGCCGGCAAGGCCGGTAAAGCCCATCGCCCCGGCAAGCAGCGCGACGACGACGAGAATAAGCAACAATTGCAGCATGATCCGGTCCGCTCCCTCTGTCTGAACACTTGAGGAACGGCGCTGCAATTGCATCCGTTCCGTGATGTGTCCCCCCAAAGCCGCCTTAACCCGCTGTCAGTGCCGTTCGCGCATAATAACTGCGAATCGGGAGATGATATGTGCGGCAGTTGATAAGGCGCGGGGCCGCCTTGGTGGCCATATTGCTGCTCTGGGCGCTGGGCCAGGGAGGCATGCTGGCGTCGCTTGATTCCCGTTTCGGCGATTGGCGGCTTGAGGCCAATACCATCCCGACCAGCGGCAACACGGTCTATGTTGAAATTGATAGCAGGAGCATCGCCGAGGTCGGTGTCTGGCCCTGGCCGCGGACCTTGCATGCCGATTTGCTGGACAAACTCATGCAAGCCGGTGCCGATGAAGTCGCGTTCGACATCGATTTTTCAAGCGCCAGCACCCCGTTTGACGACGCTATTTTCGCGGCGGCCCTTGAGCGAGCTGGCGGCTATGCCTGGCTTGCCGCATTCGTTCAAACCGGCGCCGGCAGCGACCTGAGTTTTTCACGCCCCTTGCCCGAATTTGCAGCCGCCGCAGGTCCCGTACTGGTCAATGTGCTGCTCGATCCCATGACATCGCGCGCCCATGCCATTCTGGTGGCCGCCCGCGACGAACAGGGCACCATTCCGGCCCTGGCCGTGCAGCTTGCGCGCAGTCAGGCCAACTTGCCCCGAGCACTGGAGATCGACTTCTCGCTCGATATCTCAAGCATACCCCGGCTGAGCTATACCGACGTGCTGTACAACCGCATCGCCCCTGATCTGTTGGCCGGCAAACAGGTCATTGTCGGCGCCGGTGCCATCGAATTGCGCGACTTCTTCGCCGTTCCGCGCCACGGCATCATTCCTGGGCCGCTCTTGCAGGCATTAGCCCTCGAAACTCTCAAAACGGGTCGCGTCCTTACCAACTGGGGCGGCTTTCCTGGCATTCTCATCGCGGCGGCGTGGGCCCTCGCGCTGGTATCGCGCCGCCGACGCGTCAACGTTCTGACTATCGCTCTGGCGCTCCTCAGCACGGCGGTCCTGGGCGAATTGCTGGCTCTCGTCGCCTATGGCCAGTTGGGCATCATCGTCGAAACTGCGACCCTCCACATCGGCATGCTGCTGCTGCTCGGGCTGGCACTGGCTGACAATGGGTATAATCACCTTCTGGCGCGCCGCACGGCCCAGCAGCGCCTGCAATTCTTGGCGACGCACGATCCCGCCACCGGGCTTCTGTCACGCCAAGGCCTGCTCGACCTGCCTGAGACTGACGCGGGCCTGACCCTGGTGCTGCTCCAGATCCAGTCCATTGACGAACTGCGGGCAACGCTGGGCCATGACATTGTCGAACAACTGCTCGTTCAATTCGCGCATCGCCTGTCCCACTGCGGCTTTGCCATTGTGGCGCGGACCGCATTGGCCAATTTTGCGCTGACCGACGTTGATGATGGTGACGCCGACCGGCTTACCGCGGCGGCTCAGCGATTGATCGCCATGCTGTCAGGCATCTACACCGTGGATGGCCATAGCCTCCACATCCAACTCATAGCCGGCTACGCAGCAGGTTCGAGCTCACGTGCCGAACTGCTGAACCGCGCCGAAATCGCGCTGATCCGCGCTCGCATGACGCAGATCCCCGCACGCGGTTTCCAACTGGCCGATCAACAGGCGCTGGACCGTCAGCAAAAGCTGGACCGCGACCTGCGCCAGGCCATTGGCCGCAACCAGCTTCGCCTGCTGTTCCAGCCGCAGGTCAATTTGCGGACCCGCCAGATCAATGGTGCAGAAAGTCTCATGCGCTGGGAACATCCCGAGCTGGGACTGATCTCGCCCGCCGAGTTCATCCCGATTGCAGAGGAAACGGGCCTCATTGTCGATCTTGGACGCTGGATCCTGGGAGAGGCCTGCCGGCAAGCCGCCCACTGGCCGAGCCCGATCGTAGTGGCCGTCAATGTTTCGCCCATCCAGTTTCAACAAACCGACATTGTTGCAACCGTCGAAGCTGCGCTCCACCGCTCGGGCCTGCCCCCTTCCCGCCTGGAAATGGAAATCACCGAGAGCCAGGATCTGGTCGATGCTGGTCGCGTCCGCGACGCCATGTGGCGGCTGCGAAACCTTGGCGTCCGCCTTTCAATCGATGATTTCGGAACCGGCTATTCGTCGTTGAGCTACTTTCGCGACCTGCCCTTCGACACGGTCAAGGTCGACCAAAGCTTCATACGCGACCGGAACTCGGACGCAGACCGCTTGCTGCTCTCTGCGATCCTTGAGCTGGCCCGCAAGATGGGCAAGTCCACCATTGCCGAGGGGGTGGAAGACGAAGCCACGGCAGCCTGGCTGGCAGAGGCCGGCTGCACTTCCGGGCAGGGCTATCACTTCAGCCGGCCCATATCGGATCTGGAGCTTACTGGCTTGCTAGAAGTCGAGCGGCGGCATCAAGTCGGCTAGAGCATTTCGCGCAAAAAGTGACCCCGTTTTGCGGTTCGGCCCCGAAGGGCCGCGCCAGCGAACCGCAACAAAACAAAGACTTGCAGCCGTTCAGCGTTTCAACGCAACGCTGAAAAACGATCTAGCGCCCAAGCCCGACTTGAAGACTCGGTGCCTTGCCAACGTCAACGTCAACGTCCACCGCGACCACGCCATGATCAACCTCAACGCTGACTGGCGTATTACGTTCCTCAGCTCCAGCATTGCTGTTGGTGTCACTCCTGCCGGCCCCGACACTGACTGAAACACCGCTACCGCTTCCGCCAGCACTGCTGGAGCCATGGCTGACGCTTGCACCAACAGCAGCGCCATTGCCCCCATTACTGCCGTTAGAGGCCCGCACCTCCGCGCCGACCCCATCACCTCGTCCGCCGGCATGCGCATTGGGCACGGCGCCGTCCTTGACGGCGGCAAGCGCATCCGTCGCCGCAAGCGCCCCACTCAGAACGGCATCCCGGGCAGCAGCGGGCACCACACTGCCCTCGATAAGATAAACGATCTTGTCCGACCCACGCCCGGTAACATCCACCGGAGCGGTCCTGCTGGCAGCTGCCGATTGGCCCGGCGTAACATCGACGACCATGTCATGCCCATCGTCCTGCACTTGCACGATTCCGCGATCCACATCGACGCGCGCTTGGCCATCGCGGTAGGTCACCGTAAATTGCGTGCCCTTGACCACAGCGGCCAACACCGGCGTTTGGACGGAAAAGTGCTGCACATTACGCCGCTCGGCTTCGATGGTGACGCTGCCCAGGGTTTGCATGACACTGGTCATCTTCTGATCGCCCGCGTCGCGGATCGAGATTTCCGTATTACCGGCCAGCGCGATACGCTCCTGGCCGCGGACCAGTTCGACGCGACCATCGCCCGACGTCCGAATTTTCTGCCCGTCGAGAACAACGTCGCCGCGTTCCACCGCAACCCAGGTGCCCTGCTCAAATAGCATCACCCCACCGCGCAGCCGCTCCGCAACCCAGTCCTGGGCCAGAACAGATGTGCTGACCGAGGCCAACAGGAACGCAAACAATGTTGATCGACCAAAACGCATGGTAACTCCGTAGCCAGGCTTCTGCCTGTTGCTCTTGGAGATGAGCTTGCGTTTTAAGTTCTTAATCGGCCCTTATTGATCGGCATCTGCTGGGCAAATGCCCAGCCATACCTATTGCCTGGGTTAACGGCATATGCCGTAAAACCCCGCACTTTTACGGCTGAAGGCCCAGCGGCACCGGGGGCGGCGCGTGCAGAACCGTGATCCGCACCCGTTCATTGGCCGACATATAGGGGTCGTTCGGGAAGAACGGCTCATCGGTCGCCCGGCCCGATACCGCCTTGAAGCGGTCGTCGCTCATGCCGAACTCGCCCAGGATCGAGCGCACCACATTGGCGCGATCCGCCGACAACTCCCACGGCCCATAGCGCGGATTGTCATAGCGCCCGCCGGCCGCGGTGTGCCCGGAAATGGTCACCTGAGCATTGAGCTGCTGCAGGATCGGGCCAATCGCTGCAATCGCCGCCCGTGTCGGCTCCAGTGGATATTTCGATCCCTCGGGGAACATCGGACGCCCCTGCTGATCAACGATCTGGATGTCCAGGCCGTCTTCGGTTTCCTCGATCAGCAGGTTATCCATGAATGGCGTAACCTCCGGCAGCGACTGCCAGGCCTGCTTGATGCTGGCGGCGGCGCTGTGGAAGGCCTGGGTGTCGATCGACTTGAGATTGAATTCACTGTCACTGCTCGCCTGGCGTTCACTGCCCTGCTCGCGTGCCGGTCCACCGATATGGGTGTCGACGGTGCCCTCGTCGGAGCTCTGCGGAGAGGCCGGACGGTCTTCGACAATATCAGCCGAAGAACCGGACATCTGGTTGCCCGAATTGTCCATGGCATTGCCGCCCATCACCCCGCCAGCGCCACTGGTGGTCATGCTGAGCGAAGCCGGGGCAAAGTAATTGGCAAGCCCCTCCTTCTGCTCGGGCGTGGTCATGCTGATCAGCCACATGAGCAGGAAGAAGGCCATCATGGCGGTCACGAAGTCGGCGTAAGCGATCTTCCAGGCCCCACCGTGGTGTGCGTGACCCTTCTTCTTGATCTTCTTGATGATGATCGGCTGATCGTAATTCGCCATTCTGGCTTATCCGTCCTGGAGCGTTTGCGCCAAACTGGCGCTAATTGGTGGCAGGCAAGGCAGCCGTTGCGGCCTCGACTTCGGCGAAGGTGGGGCGCACTTCGCTCATCAGCGCCTTGCGGGCAAATTCAATGGCCATCACTGGCGGCTGCCCACCGATATGGGCCAGCAGACCCACCTTGAGAGACAGGAAATACTTGGACTCGGCCTCGAACGTGCTCTTGAGCGACTGCGCCATCGGCCCGAAAAAGCCATAAGCCACAAACACGCCGAAGAACGTGCCGACCAGCGCGCCGCCGATCAGGTGGCCCAACACTTCGGGCGGCTCGGTGATGGCGCCCATGGTCTTGATCACACCCAGCACGGCGGCGACGATGCCCAGCGCCGGCGTCCCGTCGGCAATCGCCTGCATGGCCGACACCAGGCGCTCCTGCTCCTGGTGATGGGTTTCCAGTTCTTCGTCCATCAGCGCATCCATTTCATGCACATTATTGGACCCCATGGTCACCATGCGCATGTAATCGCACACGAATTCCACCGCGTGGTGGTTCTTGGCGAAGGTCGGGAAAGCGTTGAACAGGGTCGAATTATGTGGATCCTCGATATGCGGTTCGATGCCGAGAATGCCCTTTTGCTGGATCAGCTTGTAAACCGAATACTGCATGCCCAGCAGTTCGACATAGGCGGCCTTGTTATATTTTGGCCCTTTGAGCAGTGTGCCGAACATGGCCGGAACGGCTTTGAGCACAGGCCCGCCATTCCCGATGATGAAGGCGCCGATGGCGGCCCCCAGGATGATCACGAATTCAAACGGCTGCCAGAGCACTTCCACATGCCCGCCCATTGCCATGTAGCCGCCAAAAACACAGGCAAAGACGGTAATGACACCGATAATCAGACGCATGGGGCTTACTCAAACTCGAATACAACAGGGGCAGCGAAGGCAATCCATGCCTCGGGCAAGCAGCATAATGGTCCGGTCAGACTTAACAGGGGGTGTATTCGCGCCCCAACCTCTTGCAAGTAAACCCAATTGGAGTGCTGATACCGGACCGGCAACCGGCCGCCCCAATTCGAGACCCACCATGTTCCTTCGTCCTGCTACAGCGCTCCTGTCCGCTCTGCTTCTGGCCGGCGCCGCAATGCCGGCATTCGCCCAGTCCGAAGAGGACATCCACGCCAATATCGAGGCGATCCACGGCAATGCCGACGGATTCTTCGAAGTTTTCTCACTACTTCAGGATGCGGTGATGTTCGGCGATCCGGTAACCTGGGGTCAATATTCGTTCTTCCCGCTGACCGTGAACGCCAATGGCGAAACCTATGACGTGCTCGAAGAACAGGACCTCGCCGACAATTTCGACATGCTGGTCTCGCCCGATACCCAGCAGGCCTTGCTCAATCAGGATGTAGCCGACCTGATCGTCACTGACGAAGGGGTCGGTATCGGCAATGGCGCCGTGTGGATCACCAATGTGTGTCTCGATGATGATTGCGCCCAGACCCAATGGGGCATCATCGCCATCAACAACTAACGGTGAAATGATCTAGAAAGACGGCTCGGGGCGTCCCTCGCCGCTCTGGCTGTGGGTATGCACAACCAGCGGCCGGATTTCCATGCGCCCATATTGGAGGATCGGGTCATCCTCGAACAAGGGCATCAGCGCCTCCATGCTCTCGGCTTCCAGCATCAGGAAACCGCCGACAACTTCCTTGCTTTCGGCATAGGGCCCGTCGGTGGCAATCAGTTGTCCATTGTCGAACCGCAGGCTGCGGGCGGTTTCGATCCCGGCCAGCGGCGAGGCAAACAACAAATGCCCGCTCGCCCGCAACCGTTGATCATGTTCGATCGTGGCATCATCGAGCCGGCGAAAATCCTCCGCGCTCAAATGATCCATCGCGCCGGGTTCGAAGTAGACCAGGGCCATGAAACGCATTGAATGTCCTCCATCTCGTTCTGCCAGAATGACGAACGAGGATGGCGGATTTCGACCGATCCCACAAAAAAGTCACCCCCGATTGATCGGGGGCGACTGCATATGTGCCAGGGCGATGGAGCTCAGACCGTGCCGCGATCCTTGCGCAGGGCGACGACCTTGTCGATGTCGGCAGCCGAGTGGCGCTCATAAAGATGCTCGTCCTCCGGCCCGTTTGCGGCATTGACGGTGCGCCCGCGCTTGACCGCTTCGCGCGCATCGACCTGCTTGGCCCAGCGGATGACATTGGTATAGCTGCCCACGTCCAGGAACTCTGCCGCATCATAGGCGCGGCCCAGCACCATGCCGCCATACCAGGGGAAAATGGCCATATCGGCGATAGTGTAGTCGCTGCCGGAAACGAACTCATGTTCGGCCAACTGCCGGTCGAGCACGTCGAGCTGGCGCTTGGTTTCCATGGCATAGCGATTGATCGGGTATTCGAGCTTGACTGGCGCATAGGCATAAAAATGCCCGAAGCCACCGCCCAGGAATGGCGCGCTGCCCATTTGCCAGAACAGCCAGTTCATGGTTTCGGCGCGCTTGACCACGTCCTTGCTGAGGAATGCGTCGAACTTGTCGGCCAGATAGACCATCATCGAACCGCTTTCGAACAGGCGGATGGGCTCTTTCGGCCCATAGTCCACCATCGCCGGAATCTTTGAATTCGGGTTCACCGAAACAAAGCCCGAGCCGAACTGGTCGCCCTTGCCGATATTGACCAGATAGGCGTCATATTCAGCGTCACGGCCGGCGGCCAGCAGCTCCTCGAGCAGAATGGTGACCTTTTGCCCGTTCGGCGTCGCCAGCGAATAGAGCTGGATCGGATGGGCGCCCCGCGGCAGATCCTTGTCGTGCGTTGCCCCGGCAATGGGTCGATTTGTACTGGCGAAGGCTCCCCCGTTTTCCTTGTCCCAGGTCCAGACCTTGGGCGGCACATATTCGTTCATCGTGAAGCACTCTCGATTTTCGTGATGGGATCGGCAATTGTTTATCGCCATTTGGCGATATAAGCATGGATCACGCCTTTGGTAACCCTCCCGCCACGCAAACTTGCCAGCCGCAGTGCGCAGGGCTAAGGCTCCGCCATGAACCCCACCCCATTTGATATTTATCTCGTTGCCACCCCCGGTCTTGAAGCTCCCCTTGCCGAGGAGGCGCGCGCTGCGGGCTTTGCCAACGCGGTGGTCACCGATGGCGGTGTCTTGTTTTCGGGCACCTGGCCCGATGTCTGGCGCGCCAATCTGGAGCTGCGCGGCGCGACCCGCATTCTGGCACGTGTCGCATCATTTCGCGCCATGCACCTGGCCCAGCTCGACAAGCGCGCCCGCAAGCTCCCCTGGGCCGAAATCCTAAGCCCCGATGTGCCGGTACATGTCGAAGCCAGCTGCAAACGCTCGCGCATTTATCACGCGGGCGCCGCCGCCCAGCGCGTCGCCAAGGCCATCGCCGAAGAGCTCGGCGCTCCCATTGCCGAGGATGCCGCGCTCCGCGTGATGGTGCGGATCGAGGACGATCTGGTGACTATCAGCCTCGACACCACTGGGGAGTCGCTGCACAAGCGCGGCTTCAAGGAGGGTGTGGCCAAGGCTCCGATGCGCGAGACCATGGCCGCCATGTTCTTGCGCCAGTGCGGCTACACCGGCACCGAACCCGTGCTTGACCCCATGTGCGGCTCCGGCACTTTCGTGATCGAGGCCGCCGAAATCGCCCTGGGTCTCAATCCCGGACGCACCCGCACCTTCGCCTTTGAGCTCCTGCCCTGCTTCAACGCCGCGGCCTGGCAAAGTCTGCGCGGCACGACTGCCGCCAATCCGGTCGACCTACGCTTTTATGGTTTTGATCGCGATGCCGGGGCCATCCGCATGGCCGGTGAAAATGCCACTCGCGCCGGCGTCGCCGGCCACACGAGCTTTACCCAGCAATCCGTCGAAGACCTCACCCCGCCCGATGGTCCGCCGGGTCTGGTCATCGTCAATCCGCCCTATGGTACGCGCATCGGCAACAAGGGTCCGCTGATTGGCCTGCACCGCACCTTGGGCACTGTGCTGAAAACCCGCTTTGCCGGCTGGCGCGTCGGCATCATCACCGCCGACAAGCAACTCGCCCAGGCCACAGGCCTCCGCTTCGAGCCGCCCCTGCCAACCGTCCTCCACGGCGGCATCCGCGTCGCGCTCTATCGGGCGAATATATAGATCCATCATCCCCACCCTCATATCCTCCCCATCAAGGGGAGGGAGGCGCAGGGCCGTGAGGTTCGAGTTCACCCTCTCCCCCTTTGTGGGGAGGGATCAAGGGCGGGGGTCTGGCTAGAACGCCCCCCGCTAAGCCGCTTGCTCGTCCACCGGTTCGGCCACATCCTCCAGCCGCGCAAAACCACGCTGCAGCGCGGCAAAAATCTCTGGATCAATGGCGCTGCCGCAGTCCTTTTCCATGATCCCGAAGGCCACCGACACCGGCATGGCCTTGCGATAGGGCCGGTCTGCCGTCAGCGCGTCGAAAATGTCGGCCACCGTCACGATCCGCGTATCCCGATCAATGGCAGCGTCGGCAATGCCATGTGGATAGCCCCGCCCATCCAGCCGCTCGTGATGGTCACCGGCGATCCGTGCCGTATCGCGAAACGCCGCGATCTTGGACAGGATCACCCGGCCCAGCTCTGGATGACGCTTGATCTCGGCCCATTCCTGCTCGTCCGGCTTGCCATTCTTGTCGAGCACGCTGTTGGACACCCCCAGCTTGCCGATATCGTGCAGCAGCGCCGCCCGCTTCAGCCAGCGCCGCCGCTCCGGCGCGTAGCCCAGTTCTTCGGCAATCAGGTCTGTAAAAAGCGCCACCCGGTCGCTATGACCCGCCGTGAACGGGCTCTTGGCATCCACCACCTGCGCAAAGCCGGCGGCGATATCGTCCAGATAGTCCTCGTCCACCGCCCGGGTCAGCGCCTTGGGCTCAAGCGCAATCACCCGCTCGGGCAGGTCATTGGCCAGCATGGCCGACCAGAACCCCTTGTCCCGCTCCATCTCTTCGACAAACGCCACCAGTTGCGGATCAAACCAGCGGCCACTGCGTTCGCGCACTTCGGCCAGCGCCGCCTCGCCCCCGCCGCGCATGAAGAACACATCGACCACCTGCGCCAAAAGTGCGATCCGCCCGAACAGCGAGATTTCCTGGCCCTTGAGGCCCAGGGGCTGGCCACTGCCATCCCAATGTTCATCCAGATCAAGAATGCCCTGCGCCACCGCCTCGGAGAATCGCATGCTGCGGGCAATCTCGGCCCCGCGCTGGCAGCGCGTTTCGATCAGCTCGCGCGAAATCTCACCGCCATTGCGGGCAATATGCACCAGCGTCTGCAGCCGCTCGACAAAGCCTGAGCGGCGCGCCGTATTGGCCACCAGAAACCGCAGGATTTCGGGCAGCTTGTTATCGACGACCTTATAGGCGCCCTTAAAGCTCAGATCGTCCACCAGATAGAGCTGGCAGATACGCGCCGCATTTGAGCTGCACCCGATATCCTTGAGCAGCAGCGTATAATAGAGGTCCGATAGCTCGGCCGGCGGCAGGCCCAGGCGCATGCCCACATGCATGCCGATCCAGCAACACCTCAGGCTGTGCCCCACCGGCTGCCCCTCGGTAATGTCGAGCGCAAAGCTGAGCGCGCCGACCACTTCGGACAGATGGATCACCTCGCGCTTGGACACGGCCCCGACCTCCCTTTCGAGAACCAGCCTACACAGAAACCCTTAAGCGAATGTCCCGGCATCCCCTTGTTTTGCGAACAACGTCAAGGCTCTCGGGAACTGTGCGGCCGCGCATGCCAACAATTTGAACCAAATGCTAACCATGTTGGCAGCCATGCGCAGTTGTCATGCAACGAAAGCCGCCCCAAGGCCTTCTGTCCTTGCCTATCGCGTGCCGAGGGGAAACCTGAAATGACCGAAACAATGCGTATTCTAGTGGTCGAAGACCAGCCGATGCTGCTGCTCGACCTGATCGATCAACTGGCCGACCGCGGCCACCAGGCGCTGCCCGCCGGCAACGCGCGCACCGCTGCGCGCATCATCGGAACGAAAATCGACGCCTTGGTAACTGACATCGAGCTCGGGGATGGCCCCGATGGCCTCGCCCTCGCGCGTCTGGCGACCAGCAGCCACCCCGGCCTGCCCGTGGTCGTGGTGTCGGGCGGCGTCCGCCCGGCAGCGGCCCAATTGCCCGCCGGCGCCGTGTTCATCCCCAAGCCATATCGCGTCGCCGATATTCTCGCCGCTCTTAAGGGCCAGGTGCTCTCTCGCGCCGCCTGATTGGCAGCCTTCACCCGTCACAAGGCTGTGCCGGTCGCCTGCTAGTCCTGTAAACCGCCCACCAGCTGCGGTCACCATGGACATTCTCACCAGCCTTATCCTGCCCCTCGCCGCCTCGCCCTGGATTTATCTCATCGCTCTGGCGCTGGTGGTCCTCGACGGCGTCTTTCCCGTTTTTCCCAGCGAAGTGGTTATTGTCGGCCTTGCCTCGCTGGCCGCCTCCAGCGCCGCACAAGTCCTTTGGTCCTGCTGCTCGTTGCAGGCATGGGCGCCATCGCCGGCGACAGTCTCACCTATGCCATTGGGCGCCTGGTCGGCGTGCGCCGCCTGCAAGCAACCCGCCTGCGCCCACTGGCGCGCCTTCTGCGCTGGGCCAGCCGCCGCCTCGGCCCGCGCGCCGGCATGGTCATTCTCACCGCCCGCTTCATTCCGTTCGCCCGGCTGGCGGTCAATCTCACCGCCGGCAGCACCGGCTATGCCTACCAGCGCTTCTTCCCCTTTTCACTCGCCGCCGGCATGGTCTGGGCGGGCTATAACGTGGCCATGGGCTATCTCGCCGGCCAGTGGTTCAGTGCCCAGCCCCTGCTCGGCATGGTCCTCGCCATCATTCTGGCCATCGGCTTCGGCGTGCTGCTCGACGCGTTGTCCAGCCGCTTGCGCCGCCGCAAACCATCACCCTGATCACTTTTGCGGAACGCCCACCCCCTCCCCGCGTTGATCTTGCACACACGCAACCGAGGAGAGCACAATGGACTGGAACCGCATCGAAGGCAGCTGGAAGCAGTTTTCCGGCAAGGCCAAGGAACAGTGGGGCAAGCTCACGGACGATGATATTGCCCAGATCAACGGCAATCGTGAGCAGCTCGAAGGCAAGCTTCAGGAGCGCTACGGCAAGGCCAAGGACGAGGTCCGCAAGGACGTCGATGAATGGTCCGGCCGCCTGCACTAGCGGGCGCGCCCCAAGCAAAAAGCCCGGTCGCAAGGCCGGGCTTTTTGCTGGACACTGGGATCGGTTTTGGAGAACCGAAGCGCAGCGTTCACTCGACTACGTGAGCATCGGACCGATTGGTCCTAGCCTTTCATCTGAACAATCTGGATCAGGTTGCCACAGGTGTCGTCGAACACGGCCATCAGCACCGTCCCAGCATCCATCGGTTCGACCGTGAACTGCACGCCCTTGCCCTTGAGCCGCGCCACCTCTGCGTCCATGTCTTCGACCATGAACGAGGCCGCCGGAATCCCATCGGTTACCAACGCCGCCTTGTATGGGCCGACCGCCGGATGTCCGCTTGGTTCCAGCAGCAGCTCTGTTCCCTCCGGCGCCTCGGGAGACACGACGGTCAACCAGCGATTGCCCCCGCCCATGTCGATATCGTGCTTCACCTGGAAGCCCAACAGATCCCGATAAAATGCCAGCGCCTTGGCCTGGTTATCGACAAATACACTCGTCACATAGATTTTCATTTTGGTCCCTGCTCCTTCTCATTATCCCCTCCTCCCCCTCATCGGGGGAAGGACAGCGCCGCCACGCCCAACGGGTCGAGGCAAGGCTGAGGTGGGGGCCTCACATATGCCGTCCCAGCCATGCCGCCTGCGCTGCCCGCAGCGGCGTCAGGTCCAGCGTGTGCAGCTTGGTTCGCCCCACCCATGTCACTTGCACCAGCCCGGCTTTTTCCAGCATGTCGAGATGCTGGCTGACCGCCTGCCGCGACATTGCCGGCTGCCCGTCGGCCACCGCCGCCGCACACAATTCGAACAGCGACTGCCCCGGCCGCGTCGCCAGCCGATCCACCAGCCCTCGCCGCGTCGGATCGGCCAAGGCCTTGAAGATCCGGTCCAACTGGTCCGCGTCCATGCTCATCTAATATGCAAGCGTTTCATTGCCTTTTATATGCAATGATTTCATTGCATGTCAACATCGACCCTTTCTCCGCACCTCCTCCCCCTGGGCAGGAGGAGGCAGCGCCATTAGGCTCAAAGGGCCGTGCAAAGCTCGATAGGGGGTGCGACACGCCCGGCCGTTTCATCTCGTCGCCAGAACACCTACATATGTGACAACTGTGGGGGCGCCGGTGAAGCGCGAGCCCGCCAGCCTTCATTTCAGCGGGAACGAGGATTGTCTCAGTGAGCGTTGCTTTTACCAAGGAAGATAGCGCCGAGACGGCCGCAGAAACCATGCTGCCCGAAAAGCCCATCCCGGCGGGACCGAACCTCGTGACCACCAACGGGTTGGCGCTGCTCGAACGGCAACTGGCCGAGGCGACCACGGCCTATGAAGCCGCCCTCGCCGTGGAAGACATCAATGAGCGCCGCCGCCAGGCCGCTAATCCCTACCGCGACCTGCGCTACCTCAACGAACGCCTCCGCACCGCCCAGCTCGTGCCTGCGCCATCATCCAACGACATCGTCGCCTTCGGCTCCCGCGTGACCATCGAACGCGACGACGGCCGCACCCAGACCTTCACCATCGTCGGCGAAGACGAAGCCGACCCCAAGGCGGGGACACTGTCGTTTGGCTCGCCCCTCGCCCGCGCGCTGATGGGCAAGGCTGTGGGTGACGTGGCGGTGTTGGGCGAGACAGAGGTGGAGGTTGTGGGGATTGGGTGAGAGACCTCGCGGCTACCACGCGTCACCCTCGGGCTTGACCCGAGGGTGACGGCCGGAGTGTGGGCGACACCGGAAATAAACCTGATACGCAGCCCCTTCCTATCCCGCCAGTTTTGCGCAAGACTTTGCTGGCGGCCAATTTCGGGTCGCTGTCTTTTGGGGGAAGACATGGGGCTGATGCGCTTATTGATCCGGCTGTTTGGCGGCAAGGGCGCCAGCCGCCAGCCTTACCGGCCCCGCCAGCAAAGCCGCGTTGTTGTCGCCACGCGACGCACCACGACAACGGTGGTGGTTTCCCGCACCGCCCCACCGGCGCCGACCGTGCTGCGGGGCCAGGCCTGGGTCATCGATGGCGACACCATCGTCATCGACAAGGTTCATATCCGCCTCGCCGGGATAGATGCGCCCGAGCTGGATCACCCCTGGGGCCAGAAGGCCAAATGGGCGCTTGTGCAATTGTGCAAAGGGCAGGTGATCACCGCCCGCATCAAGCCCGAACTCTCTCATGACCGGTTGGTCGGCGAGTGTTTCCTGCCCGATGGCCGCGATCTGGCCGCTGAACTGGTCGGCATGGGCATGGCGCTGGACTGGGCCAAATTCTCCGGCGGCAAATACCGCCACCTCGAAACCGCCGATGCCCGCAAACGCCTATGGCGCGCGGATTTGCGTCAAAAGGGCAGGTTGTGGACCCAAGGGGAGTTTTGAAGAGACGCACAATCCAAACGCGCAATCTCACCTTCGCAATCCCGCCTTTCATTGCGCCTTGTTAATGCTTGAGTTGCTGCGACTTCTTGCGCCACGGCTCGCACCCCCTTCCCTTCCGCTGACTCTTCCGCTACACCGCCCGCTTAACCACCATGTTCGGTCTCTTCCCCTGCGCTGCTGTGCTCAACAGCCACGCGGGTTTCGCGCGGACGGGTGTGTCCGGGCGATTCTCTACTTCGCCCGCCGGTCAGTGATTAGACAGCCAGAGCGAGCACCATGCCAAAGCGTACCGACATCAAATCGATCCTCATCATCGGTGCAGGCCCGATCATCATCGGGCAGGCCTGCGAGTTCGATTATTCGGGCACCCAGGCCTGCAAGGCGCTCAAGGAAGAGGGCTACCGGATCATTCTGGTGAACTCCAATCCGGCGACGATCATGACCGACCCGGACCTGGCCGACGCCACCTATATGGAGCCGATCACCCCCGAAGTGGTCGCCAAGATCATCGAGAAGGAGCGCCCCGACGCGCTGCTCCCCACCATGGGTGGCCAGACGGCGCTGAACTGCGCGCTCTCGCTGCGCAAGATGGGCGTGCTGGAAAAGTTCGGCGTCGAAATGATCGGCGCCACTGCCGAGGCCATCGACAAGGCCGAGGATCGCGAGCTGTTCCGCGATGCCATGAAGAAGATCGGGCTCGAGACCCCGCGCTCCATGCTGGCCCACAACACCATCGAGGCGTTGCAGGCGCTTGAAGTGATCGGCCTGCCCTGCATCATCCGCCCCAGCTTTACCCTCGGCGGCACAGGCGGCGGCATTGCCTATAACCGCGAAGAATATCTCAATATCTGCGAAAGCGGCATCGACGCTTCGCCCACCAATGAAGTGCTGGTCGAGGAAAGCGTGCTCGGCTGGAAGGAATACGAGATGGAGGTTGTCCGCGACAAGAAGGACAACTGCATCATCATCTGTTCCATCGAGAATATCGACCCGATGGGCGTCCACACCGGCGACAGCATCACCGTCGCCCCGGCCCTGACGCTGACCGACAAGGAATACCAGATCATGCGCGACGCCTCGCTGGCGGTGCTGCGCGAGATCGGCGTTGAAACCGGCGGCTCCAACGTGCAGTTCGGCATCAACCCGGCCGACGGTCGCATGGTCGTCATCGAGATGAACCCGCGCGTGTCGCGCTCCTCGGCGCTGGCTTCCAAGGCCACCGGCTTCCCCATTGCCAAGGTCGCTGCGCGCCTGGCCGTCGGCTACACGCTGGACGAATTGGAAAACGACATCACTGGCGGCGCCACCCCGGCCAGCTTCGAGCCGACCATCGACTATGTCGTCACCAAGATTCCGCGCTTTGCCTTCGAAAAGTTCCCCGGCGCCGATAATCGCCTGACCACGGCGATGAAGTCGGTGGGCGAAGCCATGGCCATTGGCCGCACCTTCCAGGAATCGCTGCAAAAGGCCCTGCGTTCGCTCGAAACCGGGCTGACCGGCCTCAACGAGGTTGGCATTCCCGGCCTGGGCGAAGGCGAAGACAAGAACGCCATCAAGGCCGCTCTCGGCACTCCCACGCCCTCGCGCCTGCTCCATGTGGCCGAGGCCATGCGCCTGGGCGTCTCCAACGAAGACATCTTCGAAGCCTGCAAGATCGACCCCTGGTTCCTCGAGCAGATGCGCGGCATCGTCGACATGGAAGCCAAGGTCAAGGAATTCGGCCTGCCCCAGGATGCGGTCAATCTGCGCCTTCTCAAGTCCATGGGCTTTTCCGACGCACGCCTCGCCCAGCTGGCAGGCCTGAAACCCTCCGACGTGCGCAAGCTGCGCCATAGCCTCGAAGTGCGCCCCGCCTACAAGCGCATCGACACCTCCGCTGCCGAATTCGCCTCGCCGACGGCCTATATGTATTCGACCTATGAAATGCCCTTCGCCGGCAAGGTCGAGGACGAGGCCCGCCCGTCCGACCGCAAGAAGGTCGTCATTCTCGGCGGCGGCCCGAACCGCATCGGCCAGGGCATCGAGTTCGATTATTGCTGCTGCCATGCCGCCTTCGCGCTGGCCGACGCCGGCTATGAAACCATCATGGTCAACTGCAATCCCGAAACCGTCTCGACCGACTACGACACCTCCGACCGCCTCTATTTCGAGCCGCTGACCGAGGAAGACGTCATCGAGATCCTGCTCACTGAAAAGCAGAACGGGACCCTGCACGGCGTCATCGTCCAGTTCGGCGGCCAGACCCCGCTGAACCTGGCTGAAGCGGTTCAGAAGGCCGGCGTGCCGATCCTGGGCACCCAGCCCGACGCCATCGACCTGGCCGAGGACCGCGACCAGTTCATGAAGCTTCTCAACAAGCTCGAACTGACGCAGCCCAAGAACGGCATTGCCTATTCGCTCGAACAGGCCCGTCTGGTGGCTGAACGTCTCGGCTATCCGCTGGTCATCCGCCCGTCTTACGTGCTCGGCGGCCGCGCCATGGCCATCGTTCACTCGGCCAGCGAGTTCGAGCGCTATGTTCAGGACACCCTGACCGGCCTCGTGCCGCCCGACATTCTCCAGCGCTACCCCAACGACAAGACCGGCCAGATCAACTCGGTCCTCTCGGACAATCCTCTGCTGTTCGATGCCTATCTCTCGGGCGCCATCGAAATCGACGTCGATGCGCTATGCGATGGCAAGGATGTGTTCGTCGCCGGCATCATGGAGCATATCGAGGAAGCCGGCATTCACTCCGGTGACTCTGCCTGCTCCCTGCCCCCGCGCAGCCTTTCGCCCGCGGTCATTGCAGAGCTCAAGCGCCAGACCACCGAATTGGCCTTCGCCCTCAAGGTCGGCGGCCTGATGAACGTGCAGTTCGCCTATAAGGACGACACCATCTACCTTATCGAGGTGAACCCGCGCGCCTCGCGCACCGTGCCCTTCGTTGCCAAGGTTATCGGCGAACCCATCGCCAAGATCGCCTCGCGCATCATGGCCGGCGAAAGCCTCGCCAGTTTCAATCTGGTTGAAAAGAAGCTCAAGCACATCGCCGTCAAGGAAGCCGTCTTCCCGTTCAACCGCTTCCCCGGCGTCGACACCGTGCTCGGCCCGGAAATGAAGTCCACCGGCGAAGTCATCGGCCTCGATACCGATTTTGCCATGGCCTTCGCCAAGTCGCAGATGGGCGCAGGCCAGAAGGTCCCCACCTCCGGCAAGGCCTTCATCTCCGTCCGCGACGAAGATAAGCAATATATCGTCGACATGGCCCGGCACCTGGTTGAGGCCGGTTTTGAAATCCTCGCCACCGGCGGCACCCAGCGCTATCTGGTCGACAACAATGTCCCGGCCACCAAGATCAACAAGGTGCTCGAAGGCCGTCCACATATCGTCGACTCGATGAAAAACGGCGGGGTGCAGCTGGTGATCAACACCACCGATGGCCTCAAGTCGATCTCCGACAGCCGCGACATCCGCCGCACGGCCCTCCTGGCGAAAATCCCCTATTACACCACCATCGACGGCGCCCTCGCTGCCGTGGAAGGCATCGTCGCCCTCAAGCAGGGCAGCCTCCAGGTTCGCCCCCTGCAAGACTACTTCGCAGCCTAGAGCCTTTCACATCTAGTGAAGGCGCTGCTTTGCCCACCCTCAGTCCCTCCCCTCAAGGGGGAGGGTAGCGACGCTGGGCCGATAGGCCCTAGCAAAGCTGGGGTGGGGGTGTCGTGCCCCTTAAAGACTCAGAAGCCCGGGGGGCGCCGCCCCCTCACCCTCGCCCCGCTGAGTGTTGCAAAGCGAAGCACCAGTGCTTCACCTTCATTCTGTCGTTGCCGGGGAAGCCTCCATCCCCCGCAGCCACTCCTGGAGCCGCCGCCCCTCGCGCACCAGCAGCGCCGGATCACCCAGGCTATGCGCCAGGATCGACGCGCCCTGCAGCGACGATTGAAGCTGCAGCGCCAGGTCGGCCGCGTCTTCGGCGTGTCCCATGTCGGCAAACTGCCCTTCCATCCAGGCCATCGGCACGGCCAATAGCCCCTTTGCCGGTTCTGTCCATTCGCCATGCTCCCGCGCCATTTCGGCGCTCAGTGACCCGAGCGGGCAGCCCCTTTCAGCCACCGTTGGCGCATTGTTGATCGTCGCCTCGACAAAACCCAGCAGCCGCTCTAGCGGCGTCGGCAGCCCCGACATCATCTGCTTCATGGCCGCAACCTCGCCCAGACGCTGCTCCAGCACGGCCCGGCCGATATCGTCCTTGCTCTTGAAGTAATAGTAGATATTGCCCAGCGGCACCGCCGAGGCCTCCGCCAGGTCGGCCAGCGAGGTATTGCGATAGCCCTGCCGATGCGCCAGCTCAACTGCCGCCTGTGTCAGCCGCTCGCGCTTGCCGCGAGGGGCCGGTTTGCCGTTCTCAGCCAATGGCCGCTCCTAACCCACGAATGTCGTACTCTGCCGCATCATATTCGCCGTCATCGCGCGCACCAAGCTGTGCGGCATCAGCGCATTCATGGTGCGGTAGAGACGGCCGGGCATCACCATCATCTTGCGGCGCTTTATGCCTTCCAGCGCCTCGGCCACGCATTGCGCCACCGACCTGGGCTTGATCGGCATAGGTGAGGCGTCCAGCCCCATCTTCTTGATCAAGGGTGTCTCGGTCGGGGTCACGACCAGCACCGTTATCCCCACGCCATGCTCCTTGAGTTCAGCATGAAGGCTCCGCCCCAGCGCGTTGATCATTCCCTTTGCCGCTGCCGGATTGGCATGGAAGGGGATGCCGCTATCCGCCCCCAGCGCCGATACCAGCAACGTCGCACCCCGCTTCTGGGCGGCAAAGCGGCGGCTGAAATGATGCGTCAACAGCATATGCGACACCCCCATCAACTGGGTCTGGCGCAGCAATTGCTCAGGCTCGAAGGCCAGAAATGCGCCGGGCTGCCCGGACCCGGCGGCGGACACCAATAGGCCGATTTCGAGGTCCTGCGTCTGGTCAATAATGCTCTTTTCCGCGCCGGTCTCGCTGAGGTCCGCCGCGATCACGCGGTAGTCGATCCCGGAACTACGCCGCAAATCCTCGCCCACTGTCTCCAGGGCCTCTGCACGCCGCGCCACCAGAACCAGATTGATCCCGGACGCCGCGATCTGCCGGGCAAATTCGCGCCCGATCCCCGAGCTGGCGCCCGTCACAATTGCCCAGGGCCCGAACCGCCCGGCGTCCATCCGCACCATCCACTTTTTGTCACTCATCTTCCATCTCCCAAAATTTAGTTAGTCATCTAACTCATTTTTGAAAGACACTGTCAAGCGGCCTTCCTTTTTCCGGTCATCTCCGGTTCACATAGTGGGCGATATCTAGCGGTACCGCATCCCGGGGGAACCAATGATCCGCACACTTGCCGCCACTGCCGCCCTTCTCGCCACCACGGCCCTGGCCTCAGCCCAGCCGCTCGAAGACCAGATCCACGACTTCGTCTATGCTCCGGGCTTTACCGCCGAGGACGTACCGGCGCTCGAAGTGCGTCTGATCGACCAATGGTACGATCTGACGGTGATGACCCCGGGCGGTTCGGTGGGCCCCATCGAAAAAGCCATGCTGATCGCCGACAAGGCCATCGAAGGCATTCGCACCCGCACCGCCATCCAATACGGCGAAGTCATCAGCGAGGACGGCACACCGATGAGCTTCATCGAAGTCCGCCACTACAATCTCGCCGCCGTGCTCCACGCCGATACCGCCGATGCCTATGGCATCGAAAACACCGCTCCGGTTGAGGAATTCGGGCGTGGCGATCACATGGCCTGGCGCTTCGTCTTCCAGCCCATCATGAACAATGCTGCCGTGCTGCTCGAAGCCAGCAGTCGCGTCATCTCCGACAAGCAGGCCAGCAAGGACGATTGCACCGGCCGCCCCTGCCTCGACCTCTACGCCGGTTTTGACAGCGCCGAGTGGGAAGAGATCGAGGGCAAGGTGCCAACCTGGCCCGAACTCTACACCACCGAGTCCGACGAAAGCTCCACCCCCGCCCATGCCATTGCGGAGCTGGCGGTGTTCGGCTTCTGGGCCAGCGCCGAAAGCGGCGATTATCAGTGGTCTGGCGGCGAACACCCCGAAGCCGTTGACGACGCCACGCCCTATCGCTTCATCGGCATCGACCGCCACCTGGGTCAGGAAGCCAGCATCGACGCTATCTGGCACGAGACCGCACTTAACGACGACGAACTGGCATCCATCACCTTCCGCCGCGCCGAAGTCGGCGGCCAGGTCCACCTGATGCGCGCCAGCGAACCGCGCTAAGCGTTCACCGCCCCTGGAGCGCGGGCAGGCCGATAGCCACGATCCGCAGCCCCTCGCTGCGCCAAAGCACCACCCACAGGGCCAGCGTCCGGCACACCATCGCCGCGGGGGGGGGGCG
>NZ_JAMZCU010000003.1:458806-750349 GCF_024273195.1 Devosia ureilytica
CGCCGCGGCGCTGGCCAGCGCCGCTCCCACAAGGCCAAAGGCGGGCACAAAAACCATGGCCAGGGCCGCCGTTATCGCCAGAACACCCAGTCCCACCAGCACGCCCTCGCGCTGCCGGCCCATCACGATCAACACTTCGCCAGCCTGTCCCGACAGCGCCCGCGCGATCATCCCGGCGCCGAGCACCCACAAGACGCTCTGCCCTGCCAGATAGTCCGGCCCAAACGCTGCCAGCAGTACTGGCCCCACCAGCAGCGTGGCGCCCACGGCGATGCTGGTCGCCCAAAAGGTCAGCCGCGTGCTCTCGAGAATGCTGACCTGCAGGTCAGCGCGGGTTTTCCCAGCGAGGTCGAGAGCAAAGCGCCGGCCCGCAACCAGCGTCATCGCATAGGCAACAAAACCAGCCAACGCCAGGCTGCGCGCCGCCGCGAAATAGACACCCACCACATCGGGCTCGGCCAGCAGCGACAGCACCAGCACATCCGCATAGTTGGTCAGATCGTCCAGCCCCGAGAGCAGCAACAACGGCAGCGATGCCCTGAGCCAAAGTCTTTTTTGTTTTGGGGTCGAGGCCCTTTCCGCCCGCGTAATAGTTCGCAATCGCCGCGCCAGGAGCATCATCATGCCAATGGCCACCACCGCCATTGATCCGATCAGCACCGCCCCGACCAGCGGCAGGGTCAGACGCACCCCGCTTGCCCAAAGTGTCAGACAGACCCCGCCGATCAACACAGGTCGCACGATGTAGACAGGCACCGCCGCCAGGCGGAACCACCCAAAGCTGCGCGCCACCCCTTCGAGGTAATATTCGACCGCCAGGAACGGCAGACCAGCTGCCACCACCAGCACCGTCAGTCCGGGACCGTCTATTGCCCCCAGCCCAATGACAAGGCCGACGACAACCAGCGCCAGCGCCAGGCCAGCGCCGCTCACTACAAGCAGTCCAAAGGCCCAATACTGTCCTATGGCCGTCGCCCGTCCCCGCATCTGGTAGCGCGGCAGGAACCGCACGCTGGATTCGGCAAAGCCAAGCGACGCAAAGCTCCCCATCGCCAGCATCCAGGTCCACAAGGTCACAAAGCCACCATAGCCGTCGGGCGGCATCAGTCGGGCTAGCAGCACTTGCAATCCGAACACCAGCGCCGCGCTCGCCACCCGAATGACCAATGCCACAGCGGCATCCACCGCGCTGCCGCGCCCCTCAGACATAGAGTAACAGGCAGACGGCGGGCCGCAGGACACTGGTGATGCGATCGATCAGCGTCGGCAACCTGCCATGCAGGCTTTTGAGCGCAGGTCGCAAGGTGGGCAGCCAAGCCGAAGCATAGACATGCCCTTTCCATGTCAACGGCTGCGCGTGCGTTCGCACCACGACGCTCGTGTTTGTCCAACTGGCCTTGTAGTCAGCGGGATTTATCAGCAGATCATACGTCTTGATGCGGTTCTCGATCAGCCAGGCAATGGTCATTTCCATCTGCACCTTGCCCGGCGACAGATGGCGCAGCGCCCAGTCGAACCCACCCACATAGGCATAATAGTGCCGCTGCCGGATGAATCCGATCTCCAGTGACACCACCCGGCCGCCCGCACGCAGCATCGACAGGCATGCGCCCTCTCCTGCCACCGGGTCGCCCGGCAATCCGGCAAGGAAGTCGTCGTAACCATCAATGGAGAAGCCGGCACTGTAGCGTCGGGTTTCCCTCAGCCATCGCCGCTTCATCTGCGTACAGTGCCGCGCCAGTTCAGCGAACCGTGGATCGTTCGGCCAGATGACTGCGAAGTCCAATGCACCCAGCCGCGCCAGATGATTCCGCCGCCGATTGCGGTTGCGCTTCTGCAGCTTGCCCAATCCGTTGGTGTAGTGCTCGACAGAAGCAAAAGCCGACAGGTCAAGCATCGAGGCGACATTATCCGCCCCGCGCACCTCAGGCTTGTCTGCCACGAAGCCCGCCAGCGCAGTCCCCTCCGGCACTGCCCGGCAAATCGTCACGTCGCACCCCGACTGCAGCGCCGCCGCCTCCAGCTTCTGCGCGATGCCGAGCTTGGGAGACGTTCCGCGCCGCACCAGGGCACCACAATACTGACTATGCGGCACACCCAGCGTTTCCAGCCGCCTGATGCCCGCCGCTTCGACGATCATCCGCGGCCACAGCGCCAGTAAAGTCTCTTCGCGCCACAGCGTGATCACATAGGGTCGACCGATGTCGCCGAACTGGCGCACCCAATTGCGGCACCAGTCATAGCTCTGAAAATAGGCCATCGGGTCGGCGCAGCTGACCTCGATCTCGCGCCATGCATCTGCACACGCTTCGATCTCGTCCAGCGTGCCCAGCACGCGCATGACTATGCTGTCCTCTGGCCGCACCGCTTCTCTCCCCTGTTCACCACAACGGTAGTGCTCACTTCTGAACATGCCGTTGCCGAGAATGTTGAACAAAAGACTATCGAGGCGAAATCTAAAGTATCGCCAATGCTAGAGAAAGAAACGATTGACGACGTCGAGCGCGCCGGCGACATCCTCGTCATCCACGTCCAGATGCGTGACCCAACGCTGTTGCCCATAGCGCCCGATCACGGCGATACCATTGTCGGCCAGATAGGTGTCGAACCGCTCGGCAATATCTGCATCGGCGTTGACCCAAAGGATATTGGTGTCCGGCATGTCGACCTTGAGGGCCGCATGCCGCGCCAATCCCTCCGCCAGTTGCCGCGCCCGGCGATGGTCATCGGCCAGCCGCGCCACATGGTGCTCCAGCGCATAAAGGCCGGCGGCGGCCAGAATGCCCGATTGGCGCAGACCCCCGCCCAGCATTTTGCGGTTGCGGCGCGCCTTTTCGATCAGGTCCGCCCGACCGACCAACACCGACCCAACCGGCGCCCCCAGCCCCTTGGACAGACAAATCGACACCGTATCGAACGGCGTGACGAAGTCGGCAATGTCCATGCCCAACGCTACTGAGGCATTGAAGGCTCGCGCACCATCCAGATGCAGCCCCAGCCCATGTCGCTGCGCAATCCCGGCCACCGCCTGCATGTAGCCCATCGGTAGCACCCGCCCGCCAAAGGTGTTTTCCAGCGCAATCACCCGCGTGCGGGCATAGTGATTATCGTCCGGCTTGATGGCATCCTCGATGTCGCCAAGCGCCATCGTGCCATCGGGTTGATGTGCAATCGGTTGCGGCTGGATCGAGCCCAGCACGGCCGCGCCGCCAGCCTCGTTGACATACAGATGCGCCTTCTGACCGGCGATGAATTCGTCGCCGCGCCCGCAATGGCTCATCAATGCCAGAAGGTTCGACATCGTGCCCGATGGCACGAATAGCGCCGCCTGCTTGTCCAGCATCGCCGCCATTCGCTGTTCCAGCCGGTTGACGCTCGGGTCGTCCCCAAACACGTCATCGCCAACCTCGGCCTCGGCCATGGCTGCGCGCATGCCAGCTCCCGGCTTGGTCACCGTGTCGGATCGAAAATCATGGCGAATGGCGTTCATGGCAGGCTCCGAATGGGGAGAACCCTTCTGCCAAGCCCGCACAGAAATTGCTAGGCCGCGACGTCGCCGCCATCGACGCCGTCATTGGCGGCGGTCATTTCGACGGCGGGCTTGCGCGCCACCACCAGAATGCCGGTGATCGGCGCACCGCGATCAAACCGCAGCTGTGCCGTTTCAAAGCGCAGCACTTCGAGCCCCGCCACCACCAGCGCATCCCGCGCCGCGGCAACGCCATGCGCATAGCGCAGGCTCGGACGCAGGAACAGCGCTTCGTCTCCGTCATGGGCTTCGAGCGAAAACGCCACCAGACCGCCCGGCCGGAGCGCGGGCACCAGCGCCGTCAGCACCGGCGGCAGCGCACCGCAGTAAATCAGCACGTCGGCGGCTGTCACCAGATCCGCATCAGCGCGGCGGGCATTGAGTGTCGCCACCAGTTCAGCCTTCTGCAGGCTGTCATAAATGCTTTTGCGCGCCGTTTCGGCGATCATCGCCGCCGAAATATCCACGCCTTCCAGATGCCCGACCTTGGCGCGCAGCCGCTCGCCCATCAGGCCCGTGCCGCACCCCAGGTCCAGTGCCCGTTCAAAGCTTGCAATGCCAAGCCGCGCCATCTCTTCCTCGACCATGGCGTCGAGCAGGTCCGGCACGCGATAGCCCAGCTTGCCCACCAGCGCTGCCTCGAACTGCGGCGCATACTGGTCAAACAGCGCTTCCACATAGCCCACAGCCGTGCCTTCGCCCGCTGGCCCGGCATTGTGCGAGGCCAGTTTCAGCCGCGCGCCGAACACGCCTTCATCATCCAGCGCTTCCAGCTGCCGCCAGGCGGCGATGGCGTTTGAAACATTGCCTGCCTTTTCGTGATAGCCGCCCACCAGGTCCCAGCCGGCGGCCCAGTCCGGCACCAGCTCCAGCGCCTGCCCCATCAGCTCGGCCGCGGCCGCATGGTCACCCTGCTCGGCCAGCATGCGGGCATAGTCCGCGCGCCGGTCAGCGATCACATCGCCGGAAGAATAGAACGCCTTGGTCAAGACGAGGAACTTTCGAGAAAACCGGCCCTTTTGGACGGCGCGCGGGATGTGCCGGAAAGCGTGGAAAAAGGCAAGCAAATTGCTGGTTATCCGGCGCAGGCCTGCCTGTGACCAATTGTTCACTTTCCATCCTCCCAGACTTGTCTAGAATGGTAGTGGTCGATCCTCAGCCGAAACTTCGCCTGTCCGATTGACCGCCACGCCTGTTCGCCTCGGCCCGTCCGGGCCACTACGGCGCCGGATGCAAATAAGCCTAACGCGTTGCTGCCTCTGTGAAACTTCTGTTTTCGCCGAGCGATTTTGCACGCCTACACGACATATTGATACCTCGCCTTTTTCGAGCTAGGCTTCGCCCCATCGAATATTGCGGCCGACTGATCTGAAGACGCGAATTCCATTCGCAACTGCTGACGTCATCTTCCGATATTTCGATATCAACTAGGTTCCTGGCCAGGTGCATGGTCGGGGCCGATCCAGCAGCGACTGCACGAGGGAACGCGCATCATGGCAACTGGTACCGTTAAGTGGTTCAACGGCCAAAAAGGCTATGGCTTCATTCAGCCGGACGAGGGTGGGGCGGACGTATTCGTCCACATTTCCGCCGTCCAGCGTTCGGGTCTCAATGGCCTGGATGAGGGCCAGAAGGTCAATTACGAGATCGTCAAGGACAAGCGGACCGGCAAGTCCGCCGCCGACAATCTCGAAGCCTCCTGATCCACGACACATGTTATGATGGGGCGTGTTCCGCAGCGGAGCACGCCCTTTTTAGGCCTAGTCGGCGGGCGCTATGCGGATCAAGCGCCCATTGCCCTCGTCGGTGAGCAGATAGATCGCGCCATCCGGCCCCACGCGCACATCGCGAATGCGGCCCAGCTGACCCTCGAATAGCCGCTCCTCCCCGACCACCGCGTCGCCCTCCATATCGAGCCGCACCAGCACCTGACCGCTGAGCCCGCCCAGCACCAGGTCGCCCGTCCAGTCCGCGAACAGATCGCCCTCGTAAAAATCGAGCCCCGACGGCGAAATCGAGGGGTCCCAATAGTGTAGCGGCTGCTCCATGCCTGCCTGCGCCTGCCCCACGCCTATGGCCGAACCGTCATAATCGGTGCCATAGGCGATTTCCGGCCAGCCATAATTCTTGCCCGCCTGGACCAAATTGACCTCGTCGCCGCCGCGCGCGCCATGCTCCACCGCAAACAATGCGCCGTCGCTGTCCCGCAGCGTCGCCCCCTGTGGATTACGGTGGCCAATGCTCCAGAACTCGGGCGCCCAGCCCTCAATGTGCGGATTGTCCGCCGGCACACTGCCATCGGGAGCAATGCGCACCACCCCGCCCGCCAGGTCCGCCGGGTCCTGCGCCCGCGCGCCATTGCCCCGCTCTCCCAGCGTCACGAACAGATTGCCATCCTGCCCGATGACGATGCGCGACCCGAAATGTCGCGTCGATCCGTCAAACCGGTTCATGCGAAAAATCACGTCCTGCTCGACGAGTTGCCCACCATCGCCGTCCAGTTCCAGCCGCGCGGACATGACCGCCGTGCCGGTGACACTTTGCGCTCCGGCATCGGCCGCGCGCTCGGAAAAGCTGAGATAGAGCCGCCCCGTTTCGGCAAAATCGGGCGCCAGCACCACGTCGAGCAGCCCGCCCTGCCCCTGTGCCACCACCTGCGGCACACCCGCGATCTCCGCCCCGACGCCATTGTCCGACACAAGGCGCATCTGCCCTGATCGCTCGGTCACGAGAAATCGGCCATCGGGCAGAAAAGCAAGCGCCCAGGGATGGTCGAGCCCCTCCGCCAGGACGCGCGCGGTAATTGCCCCCACACTGCTCTCAATGCTGCGCTCCTGCGCATGGGCCAACGGTGTGACAGCCAGCGCACCGAGCATCAGCGCGGCAATGGACTTCTTCACGTTTGACATGGGCATTCCTCGCTTGGACGGACCGTGCTCCTCCCAGATCGTCTGGGCATGGCAAGGGCAAGGCCGCAACGACAATGTGAACCGGCGGGCGGCCGCGAACCATATGCCCGCAGCTCTTGAACGGGCATGTGGACACCTTATCTGCTTGTTGCACACTGGCTTGACCGAACGGCGCGGCGCGGGCAATCTGGCCGGCATCTCCCTGAAAGACTTGTCGTGAAGCAGTTGCCGAACGGAGTTTGGCAGGGAGAAGCTTTGCCGGGCGCCGCACATTTGCGGCATGGCCCAACACCACACTCTGGACTGTCGCGGATCGGTATGAAGCCGGACGCGCGACAGCATTTGTTATGCCCAGCCCATTGGAGGCAGCACGATTATGGACAAGGTTCCGATGACGATTCAGGGCCACAAGGCCCTTGCCGCGGAGTTCGAGCACCGCACCAGCAACGAGCGTCGTCGCATCATCGACGCCATTGCCGAGGCCCGCGCCCACGGCGATTTGTCCGAAAACGCCGAATATTCGGCGGCCAAGGAACAGCAGAGCCTCAACGAAGGCCGCGTCAAGGAACTCGAGACCCTTCTCGCCCTGGCCGACGTTATCGATGTCAGCAAGTTGAGCGGCGACAAGGTCAAGTTCGGCGCCACGGTCACCTATATCGATGAGGACACCGAGGAAGAGAAAACCTATCAGGTCGTTGGCGATCCCGAGGCCGACGCCTCGGCGGGCCGCATTTCCATCTCCTCGCCCATCGCCCGCGCCATGATCGGCAAGGAAGAAGGCGATTCGTTCGAAGTGGCAGCGCCTGGCGGCGCCCGCAGCTACGAGATCATCAAGATCCGTTACATCTGACTGCCCGAGAATCGGCACGGTCCGATTCTTGCGCTGCAAACCCTGCTGATCGGCTGGATCGTCCATTCGCGACGGTCCAGCGCTCATTTTTTGAGCAGCACCCCAGATTCCTGTGTCTTTCCTGTCCACTCGCGCGAGCATCTGCCCCGCGAGAGTGACTTTGCCTTGAAACCATCCCCCTTCGCCCCTTAACTAGGGACAGAGGGAGAATTCCTGACTCTATTGGAGAAGCGTCGCGATGCACGCGAAAGTCATCATTATTGGCTCCGGTCCGGCCGGCTATACAGCTGCCATCTACGCGGCGCGCGCCATGCTTGAACCGGTGATGATCCAGGGCCTGCAGCCCGGTGGCCAGCTCACCATCACCACCGATGTCGAGAACTATCCCGGCTTCGCTGATGTCATCCAGGGCCCCTGGCTCATGGAGCAGATGAAGGCTCAGGCCGAGCATGTCGGCACGCGCATCATCAATGACATTGTCACCTCGGTCGATTTCGATCAGCGCCCCTTCGTGCTCAACACCGATAGCGGCGAAACCCACACCGCTGACAGCCTGATCATCGCTACCGGTGCCCAGGCCAAGTGGCTTGGCATTCCGTCCGAACAGAAGTTCCAGGGCTTTGGCGTATCCGCTTGCGCCACCTGCGATGGCTTCTTTTATCGCGGCAAGCAGGTGCTGGTGGTCGGAGGCGGCAATACCGCCGTTGAGGAAGCCCTGTTTCTCACCAATTTCGCCGAAAAGGTTATCGTCGTGCACCGCCGCGACGAGTTCCGCGCCGAACGCATCCTGCAGGATCGCCTGTTCAAGAACCCCAAGATCGAAGTGCGCTGGAACACCGAGGTCGCCGAAGTTGGCGGCACGCCCATGCCACCCTCGGTCAACACCGTCACCCTGCGCAGCACCACTTCAGGCGAGACCTACGAGCAGCCCATCGATGGAATTTTCGTCGCAATCGGCCATGCGCCGGCGACCGCCATCTTTGCCGGCAAGCTCGACATGAAGCCCGGTGGTTATCTGCAGGTGAAGCCGGGGTCGACCGAAACCAATATTCCCGGCGTTTTTGCCGCCGGCGACGTGACCGACGACATCTACCGCCAGGCCGTGACTGCGGCAGGCATGGGCTGCATGGCGGCCCTCGATGCCGAGCGGTTCCTGGCCGAGCACGAACTGGCAGAGGCGGCCGAATAGACGTGCAAATCACCCGGCCAAGTCACGCTGCTGTCACAATCATTGCCCCTCCCTCGCCACGGGATGGGACCAGTGTTCGACCTGGCTGAGAGTAAACAAAGAAAGCGTCACCAACATGCTCGACTGGGACAAGCTACGGATTTTCCACACGGCCGCCGAGTCGGGCAGCTTCACTCATGCCGCTGAAAAGCTGGGCATGAGCCAGTCGGCGGTCAGCCGCCAGATTTCTGCACTCGAGGATGATCTGGGCCTCAAGCTCTTCATTCGCCACGCCCGCGGCCTGGTGCTGACCGAGGTTGGCGAACAGCTCTTCCGCACCGCCCATCGCATGCACTGGGAACTCCAGCAGGTCGAAACCCAGATGTCCGAAAGCCAGGACGTCCCCACCGGCCCGCTCATTGTCACTACCACCGTGGGTATCGGCTCAACCTGGCTGTCCTCGCGCCTCGACGAGTTTTTGAAGCTCTATCCGCTGATCCAGCTCGAAATCCGCCTCAACGACGCCGAACTGGACCTGGCCATGCGCGAGGCCGACGTGGCCATCCGCCTGCACCGGCCCAACCAGTCGGAAATGATCCAGCGCAAGCTGTTCACTGTCCACAACCACTTCTATGCCGCCGATACCTATGTCGATGAGCATGGCATGCCAAAATCCCCTGAGGACCTCGACAACCATCGCATCATCAGCTTTGGCGAGCCGGTGCCCTCCTATCTGGGTGACATCAACTATCTCGAACGCATGGGCCGGGCCGATTCCAGCCCGCGTCGCGCCGCCCTTCGCGTCAACGCCATCTATGGCATGATGCAGGCCTGCCGCGCCGGCATCGGCATCGCCATGCTGCCCGACTATGTTACCGAAAAAGAAGACGGCCTGGTCCAGATCCTGCCCGAAATCGAACTGCCCCACTACGAGGCCTATTTCGTCTACCCCCCAGCCCTCAAGAACTCCAAGCGCGTCGGCGTCTTCCGCGACTTCCTCGTCTCCAAGGCCCGTGAGTGGTCGTTCTGACCCATCAATTCGGGGCACGTCGACCGCGGCGCCAATGCTCATCACCTCCCTCCCCCTTGTGGGGAGGGTAGCGTCGCTAGACCCGCAGGGTCGTAGCAGAGCTGGGTGGGGGTACTGATCCACCACGGCCTCCGCTTCCTGAAGAGCACCAAATGCCCCGCATCACCACCATCGCCCTCGATGCCGATGACACGCTCTGGCAGAACGAGCAGTTTTTCCGCCTGACCGAGCAACGCTTTTCCGATCTCTTGCGCGACTATACCGATGCGCCCGACCTCACCGAGCGTCTGATCACCGCCACCGCTCGCAATCTCCAGTTCTACGGCTTTGGCGCCAAGGGCTTTGCCCTTTCCATGGTCGAAACCGCGCTTGAGGTCACCGAACATCGCGTCCCCGGCACCGTCATTGCCGAAATTCTCGCCGCCGGTCGTGAACTGCTCGACTATCCGCTCGAAACCCTGCCTTATGTCGATGCGGCGCTCGAGCACCTGCAGCATCGCTACCGGCTGATCGTTATCACCAAGGGCGACATTTTCGATCAGGAGCGCAAGCTGGCCGCTTCGGGCCTGGCGGATTATTTCGCCGCCGTCGAAGTCGTGGCCGACAAGACCGAAGCCGTCTATCGCCGCATTTTCGCCCGCCACACCGAGGGGGCCGAACACACCATCATGGCCGGCAATTCCCTCAAGTCCGACATTCTTCCCGCCATAGCGGCAGGCGCCTTTGCCGCCCACGTGCCGCACGATCTCACCTGGTCCTACGAGCACGCCGAGGAACCCGCCGATCATCCGCGCTACACCCGCATCGCCCACCTGGGCGAGCTACAAGCTGCCATCGACCGCCTTGAGGCTTCGAACTAGGCGGCCGGCTTATGCACTCAATCTAGGTTTGTCCCTCCCTCCCCCTTGTGGGGAGGGTAGCGACGCTAGACCCAACGGGTCGTAGCAGAGCTAGGGTGGGGGTGCCGGATTTGCCACCTCACGGGGCCAGGGTCGGTGCCGACGTCCGGCCCCCGGGCCCCTGCGGCCCCGAACCAGCCTCCCCGCAACCCACTGAACCCGGGTTTGTCCCTCCCTCCCCCCTGTGGGGAGGGTAGCGACGCTAGACCCAACGGGTCGTAGCAGAGCTAGGGTGGGGGTGCCGGATTTGCCACATCACGGGGCCAGGGTCTGTGCCGACGTCCGGCCCCCGGGCCCCTGCGGCCCCGAACCAGCCTCCCCGCAACACACTGAACCCGGGTTTGTCCCTCCCTCCCCCCTGTGGGGAGGGTAGCGACGCTAGACCCAACGGGTCGTAGCAGAGCTGGGGTGGGGGGGGGTGCCGGATTTGCCACCCCCGTAAGAAACCGCCTGGGCGAGCACAAGCCGCCATCGGCCGCCTTGCGGCGCCGAACCAGCCTCCCCGCTACACACTGAACCCGGGTTCGTCCCTCCCTCCCCCTTGTGGGGAGGGTAGCGACGCTGGACCCAAAGGGTCGTAGCAGAGCTGGGGTGGGGGTGCCGGATGTGCCCCCTCACGGCGCCAGGGGCGGTGCCCCCGTCCGGCCCCCGCGCCCCTGCGGCGCCGAACCAGCCTCCCCGCTACACACTGCACCCGGGTTCGTCCCCCCCTCCCCCTTGGGGGGAGGGTAGCGACGCTGGACCCACAGGGTCGTAGCAGAGCTGGGGTGGGGGGGGGTGCATGGAAAGCCACCCCCGTAAGAAACCGCCAGGGCGAGCTACAGGCCGCCATCAACCGCCTTGAGGCCCCGAACCAGGCTCCCGGCCATATACTGAACCCAGCTCCGTCCCTCCCTCCCCCTTGTGGGGAGGGTAGCGCCGCTAGACCCAACGGGTCGTAGCAGAGCTGGGGTGGGGGTGCCGGGATTTACCACCGCCCGTAAGACACCGACAGGGCGAGCACCAGGCCGCAAGCAACCGCCTTGAGGCCCCGAACCAGGCGCCCGGCCATATACTGAACCCAGCTCCGTCCCTCCCTCCCCCGGGTGGGGAGGGTAGCGCCGCTAGACCCAACGGGTCGTAGCAGAGCTGGGGTGGGGGTGCCGGATTTGCCACCCCCGCAAGAAACCGCCTGGGCGAGCACAAGCCGCCATCGACCGCCTTGAGGCCCCGAACCAGCCTCCCCGCTACACACTGAACCCGGGTTTGTCCCTCCCTCCCCCCTGTGGGGAGGGTAGCGACGCTAGACCCAAAGGGTCATAGCAGAGCTGGGGTGGGGGTACCGGGATCTCCCACCGCCCGTAAGAACCGCCTGGGCGAGCTACAAGCTGCCATCGACCGCCTTGCGGCGCCGAACCAGCCTCCCCGCTACACACTGAACCGGGGTTTGTCCCTCCCTCCCCCCTGTGGGGAGGGTAGCGCCGCTGGACCCAACGGGTCGTAGCAGAGCTGGGGTGGGGGTGCCGGATTTGCCACCACCGCACGAAACCGCCTGGGCGCGCTACAAGCTGCCATCGACCGCCTTGCGGCGCCGAACCAGCCTCCCCGCTACACACTGACCCGGGGTTTGTCCCTCCCTCCCCCCGGTGGGGAGGGTAGCGCCGCTGGACCCAACGGGTCGTAGCAGAGCTGGGGTGGGGGTGCCGGATTTGCCACATCGCGGGGCCAGGGTATGTACCGACGTCCCCAGGCCCTTGTGCCGCCTAAGCGCTGGCGACCCCAACGCCGCTCAAAAATCGCCCTGCACCCCTGTGGCAGCGGGTCGCATGCCCGCACCCTCCATTGTTTTCATTGAATAAATCTCAACCACATGCACCAGCCGCATGGCTGGCATAACTTTAGTCGGATTGGCGAACCGGGTGACCACCCCTATATGCGCCTCATCACAGCGGGTGTTTTCTCCTCCCTCCCTTGCGCCCGCTGCGTTCCCTCCTGACAGATCCTTGATCTGTCCCCCTTAGGGCTCCGCTCTCCCCTCGAGCGGGGCCTTTCTTTTTGTTCTCCGGCATAACCGTCCCCTGCAAAAGCGCATAGCTGGCATGCCGCTTCTGGGATTGTCTATCAAACCGGTAGAGTTCATATATGTCCTCGTTGCTGAGGCGCGCTCCGATCTCCTCCTCCCTTCGGACCCCGTATCGCAACACCGGACTAAGGATCATCTCCTCCTCCCTTGATCCAAGGTCCATGGCAGAGCGGCATACTCCTCCTCCCTTGCTCTCTGCCCCACTTTCGATTTGGCTTCGGCCCAGTCATCAGGCCCCATCCTCGGATGGGGCCTCTTTTTTGCCCAAGAGCGCTTCTAGCAAAAGTGGCAACGGTTTTGCGGTTCAGAGCGCGACAAAACAAAGACCTAGAGCATTTCAGCGTTTCAGCTAAACGGTGAAATGCTCTAGGCGCAACCTGTCACCAGCCTGTCGGTTTGCCTATTTGTTGGACAGATTGTCGCTGTGCCTAATGCATAGCAGTTATGACGACCCATGCATTGCTGACCATCCGGTCAAAACCTATATTGGCTTTGTCGCTGGTGAAGCCGCTCCGTATCCTCCTCCCTCGGACCCGCTTCTTGCGACACCGGATCGAAACCGCATCCTCCTCCCGCGGCGACGATCCACCGGTCTGGTGCAAATCCTCCTCCCTTGCATCCGGGCCATCACTTGCGATTTGGCTTCGGCCCTATCATCAGGCTCCAACTTCGGTTGGAGCCTCTTTTTTTTGCCATGATGTCCCCCGGCCGCGGCCCAATAGGCGCGGCAATGCTCATCGAATCTGCATGGCAGCATTTCCAATTGCGCGTTTGCGTGGCCAATGGCGGCGTCGGATAATGATTTCAACGACGGCACTCGTGGTGGCCGTCCCTCCAAGGTCAGCGGCTTCGGCCAAAGACCTCATGGCCCCGCCCATCCCCTCGGGCGGGGTCTTTTTTTGGCCTACGCCAGAAAACGCTGCGGTTCAGGCAATCCCTGCACAAAACGCCTGGATGCGCTTCACCGCTTCTTCCAGCTCTGCATTGCTCGCCGCGTAGCTCAACCGGAAATGTCCCGGCAGGCCGAATGCGGTGCCATGCACCAGCGCCACGCCGGTTTCTTCCAGCAGCGCCAGGACGAAATCCTCATCGGTGACAAGCTTGGTGCCCCCCGCGCTGGTCTTGCCCAATAGCCGCTGACACGAGGGGAACACATAAAACGCCCCCTCCGGCACGAGGCAGTCGAGCCCGGTATTGGCATTGAGCCCGGCGACCACAAGGTCGCGCCGCGCCTGGAACACGTCGCGCCAGTCCTTGAGGAAATCCTGCGGTCCGTTGAGCGCCTCCACGGCCGCCCATTGCGAGATCGAGGAGGCGTTGGTGGTCGATTGGCTCTGTAGCTTCACCATGGCGGCCAGAAGCGGCCTCGGCCCGGTGCAATAGCCGATGCGCCAGCCGGTCATCGCATGCGACTTGGAAACCCCGTTCATGGTGAGGGTCCTGGCCTGCAGCCGGGGCTCCACCTGCACAATGGTCGCGAACTGCTTGCCGTCATAGACCAGCACTTCATAGATGTCGTCGGTGAGGATATGCACATGCGGATGCCGCATTAGCACCTCGGCCAAGCCCTTCAATTCATTGGCAGAATAGGCCGCACCCGTCGGGTTGGACGGCGTATTGAGGATCAGCCACTTGGTTTTTGGCGTAATCGCCGCCTCCAGGACGTCCGGCGTAAGCTTGAATCCGGTTGACGCATCAGCCACCGCAAACACCGGCTCAGCCCCGCACAACCGCACGATTTCGGGGTAACTCACCCAATAGGGCACCGGCACCACGACCTCGTCGCCGGGGTTCAGCGTCGCCATCAGCGCGTTAAAAATGATCTGCTTGCCGCCCGAGCCGACGAAACAATCCGCCGCCGTCACGTCCAGTCCATTGTCGCGCCGGAACTTTGCGGCGACCGCTTCCTTCAGCTCGGCGATACCATCGACATTGGTATAGCGCGTCTTGCCTTCGTCCATGGCCCGCTTGGCGGCATCGCGCACATTCTCGGGCGTGTCGAAATCCGGCTCCCCCGCCGAAAGCGCAATGATATCCTTGCCTTCTGCGGCCATCACCCGCGCCTTCTGGCTGATCGCCACGGTCGCCGATGGCGCCACGCGCCCCAATGCCTCGGACAGAAAACCCATCTTCGCCTCGTGTAAACAGCTCTATGGGCATGGGTTTTATCGGCCAGATCGGGAACTGCGAAGCGGTTTTTGCAGCCTGGCTAGATGCCAATGCCCGCGGTACTGCGCAGGACCACGCCTTGCACCCGCCAACCCTCGTCGCGCTCGTCGGCCAATTGATAGATTGCCTCCCAAACGCGTCCGTCCGCATCCACGAACTCCACCTCCTGCACCACGGCGCCGGGCGCGACCGCGCGAAAAGCCCCGAAACTATGAGAACGCGAGCTTGCGATTGGCCCGTAGCCGGACCGCGTCACGTCATCCACGAATTTCTGCGGGTCTTGATAGGCGGCCCGGAACCCGGCCCCGGCAAACCCGAGCGCGGCAATGCCATCGCCGCTGCGCAGCGCCTCGATCTGCCCCGTCACCGTTTCGCGCCAAGGCGTTTCATTGTCCTGCGCCGCCACTGGCACCAACATCAGAACACTCAGAACCATCATCCAGAATAAACGCATAGCTCGGCCTCCTCGGCATGGGGCGCTCAGGCGCCCGCCACAGTTCTGCCCTCAAATGGTCCCGTCCTGTCCCCCTTCGCTTCACAGTCGAACCGCTTTTGCGTGATTTTGTGACAGCATCGGAAACGAGGATACGACGTCGATCCCATGCACATATCTACGTCCCCCAAGCGCAAAAGTTTCAGGTTTATGGCCGTTCTGGGCACATTTGGTGTCCTACTGGCTGCAACCGGAGCGCTCATTCTTGGCGTGTCGCCGGCCCAGGCTGCCAATTTTGCCAATCAGCCCGATACCCAGATTGCGGTCTTCATGGTGCCCCTGACCCTTTTGGTTCTTGTCCTGCTTTTCGAGGTGGCGCGCTTTGCCTGGCGCGGCGCCCTTCCTGCCAAAACGCCCGCCCGCTCCCCGCGGCCCACTGACTGGGCCAGGCCGGCCGGCGGCCGTTGAGTCCAGGCACTTTTTGACCCCCGACGACCCACTGGCCGGCGCTTGCGTCGGCCTTCTTTTTGACCTTGTGCCTATTGCGGAGCCTTGGGGGCGGGTTCACACTGGGCTCGCCTATCAGGAGGACTGACCCATGCATGTCGATACCATCCTGCAGACCAAGGGTGTCGCCGTTCACACCCTTTCCAAGTCCGGCACGCTGGCCGATGCCGTTGCCCTGCTCAATGCCCACAATATCGGCGCCGTCGTGATCGTTGAGGACAAGGGCCGCATTGTCGGCATTCTCTCTGAGCGCGACATCGTCCGCCAGCTCGGCAAGAGCCCCACTGGCGCCCTCTCGCTCTCCATTGCCGATTGCATGACCAAGGATGTCGTCACCGCCGAGCGCACCACCACCATTGACGACGTTATGGAACGCATGACCCGGCGGCGCATCCGCCACATGCCCATTGCTGACGATGGCGTGCTCGTGGGCATTATTTCCATCGGCGACGTGGTCAAACTCAAGATTGCCGAAGTCGAGCACGAGGCCGAAGCCCTGCGCGAATATATCTCGAGCTGAACGCCTTACTGATCGAGCCGCATCAGGCCGGCCGCCGTCGGGCCAAATCCGCACGCACGGTAAAACCCCTCCAGATGCGGCTCGAAGTCGACGTGCAGCCAGTGTACCCCCTGGTTTCTGGCAATTTCGGCGGCCCGACGCACCAGCGCTGACGCAATGCCTTGCCGCCGATAGTCCGGGTCCACCCCCGTATCGAGAATGAAGGCGTGCACACCCCCGTCCCAGGCCAGGTTGACGAACCCGACCAGCCTCTCGCCGTCGATAGCCGCCACATGTGCCAGGCTTCGCTCGAGCACGGCAGCGTAATTGCCCGGCGGTGGGTCCCCCCAGGCTCGACGCCAGAATGTCTCCAGCACGTCTGCTTGGGGGAATGGATTTATGCGCAATTCCATCATCTCAGCCACATTACCAAACTCTCCAAATCTTCATCCCATCGCAAGGTCGTGAAGAGCTTGCCATCGCTAGGGTCGTCGTCATGCCGGTTACCGGCGATATCCCATGCAAAGGATGAACGACCATGAAAACCATTTCCACCTCTGCCATCGTGGCGCTGATGACGGCCACCATTGGCCTTGGCGCTTTGGCACCGACTCTGGCCCAGGAAACAGCGCCCGCGACCCAGTCTCAGCCAGCCGACACCAATCCTGCCGAACACGGCTTCCGCCATGGCGGTGGCATGCGCCAGGGCAGTATGGGCGGCGGCATGGGGGGCGGCATGGGCGGTTTCCTGAACATTGAGCGCGGCGCCGAAGCCATCGAGATCGCCATTGTGCGTCTCACCCACGCCATCGATCTCACCGATGAACAGTCCGTGCTGCTCGAAGACCTCAAGTCCGATGCTCTCGCCGCTGCTGCCGCATTTGAGACGGCAACCGATGGCCTGCGCCCAACACCGCCCGCCGAGGGTGAAACGGCCGAGCGTCCCGACATGTCCGAGCGCTTCGGCAATCGCATCGCCATCCAGTCGGCACAGCTGGCTGCCCTTGAAGCCGTTCAGCCTGCTTTTGCAGCCTTCTTCGACAGCCTCACCGACGAGCAGCTGGCCGAGCTGATGCCGGAGCACGGCGAACGCGCCGCCGGGATGGGCAAGCACGGCGGTGGCCAGCACGGCGGCCAGCACCCCATGGGTCCGGGCAACCGTTAAGCCGAGGGCCGCCAGCAAAAGTGGTGGCCGGTTTTGCGCCCGGCGGCCCGACCCAGGCATCAACCGGGCCGCCAGCAAAAGTGGTGGCCGGTTTTGCATCCGGCGGCCCGACCCAAAGACCAACCGGACCGGCCATCCTTCGTTGGCGGTCCGCTCAGCGGTGCCCACATGACCCTGTTGGCCTCGGCACCGCCGAACCCCGGCTCTCAACAGCCGGGGTTTGCTTTTGCCCGTGTCTGGACTACGAAATGGAGAACATTTCCGGCGGGCCCTTCATGACCAATCTCCCTCTCGATCTTGCGCGCATTCGCGCCCTGTTCCCTGCCTTTGCCGAACCCAGCCTTGCCGGACAGGCATTTTTTGAGAACGGCGGTGGGTCCTATACCGCGCAGACGACGCTCGACCGGCTCGATCATTATTATCGCGCCACCAAGGTGCAGCCCTATGGCGTCTATCCGGCCTCCGAAGCCGCCGGCCAGGCCATGGACAATGCCTATGCGCGTCTGGCGCAGGCCCTCAATGTCTCGACCGACTGGATCCACATCGGCCCATCCAGCTCCGCCAACACCTATGTGCTCGGCAATGCCTTCGGCGCCTGGCTCAAACCCGGCGACGCCATCGTCGTCACCAATCAGGATCACGAGGCCAATACCGGCAATTGGCGGCGCCTCGCTGCTCGCGGCATCGAAGTCCGCGAATGGCGCGTCGATCCAGAAACCGCCTGCCTCTCCCTCGCCACCCTCAATGCGCTGCTCGACGAAAAGGTAAAGCTCGTCACCGCCCCGCATTGCTCCAACATCGTCGGCGACATCAATCCGGTGGCCGAGATCGCCGCCCGCGCTCATGCTGTCGGCGCTGTGGTCGTCATCGACGGCGTCAGCTACGCCCCCCATGGCCTGCCCGACCTCACCGAACTGGGCGCCGACATTTACTTTTTCTCCGCCTACAAGACCTTTGGACCCCATCAGGGCGTGATGGCCATTCGTCCAGAGCTGGCCAGTGCCCTGCCCAATCAGGGTCATTATTTCAACGACGCCAAGCTGCGCTACCGTCTGACGCCCGCTGGTCCCGACCATGCGCAGATTGCCGCCACTGCGGGCGTTGTCGACTATCTCGAACAGGTCGCCGCGCTGGCACCGCCGTCAATCGGGGGCGCAGATCCTTTCCGCCGCGCCCATACCGCCATGCGCGCCCAGGAGATTGCCCTGGCGACACCGCTGCTCGATTATCTGCGCACCCGCAACGACATCCGCCTCATCGGCCCGTCCGATCCGGCCCGGCGTGCGCCCACTATTTCCGTCCTGCATGCCGAACCCGGCATCGCCCTCGCTCGCCGTCTGGCCAGCCACGGCATCATGGCCTCGGGCGGCAATTTCTACTCCGTGCGCCTGCTCGAAGCCTTGGGCATCGACCCGTACAACCACGGCGTCCTTCGTCTCTCCTTCGTGCACTACACCTCGCCCGAAGAAATCCAGCAGCTGATCAAGGCTCTCGACGCCGAACTCTAGCACCTCGTTTCGACCATCCACCGGCCCCGCCCTCCCCCTCGTGGGGAGGGACGCGAGATAGGGCTCGGCAATTGCCAAGTCCGTTGAATCGAACAGGGCGGGGAATGACGCCCACCACGCCTGCAGAAAAGCAAAAAAATGTCCCGCCTCCTCGCCTCGCTCCTCCTCCTGCTGTGCACCATGTTCTGGGGCTTTGCCTTCATCGCCCAGAAATCGGCCATGGATGTCATGGGGCCACTCACCTTTTCCGGTGTCCGTTTCCTCATTGGCGGCCTGCTCATTCTGCCGCTGGCCCTGCATGAATTGCGCCGCAAGGCCGTCCGGCTCGGTGGCACGCAGTGGTTCTTCATCCTCGCCATGAGCACAGTGTTTTTCCTCGGCTCCTGGCTGCAACAGGCAGGCCTGCTCACCACCACCGTCACCAATGGCGGCTTCCTCACGGGGCTCTACGTGTTCTTCGTGCCGCTCCTGGGCTTCCTGCTGTTCCGCAGCCGCCCGCATCCGATCATCTTCATCGGCGTGCCGATGGCGCTGGTCGGCATCTATTTCCTCAATGGTGGCGGTCTCGACAGCTTCAACGGTGGGGATTGGCTGATCGTCGGCAGCGCCATCTTCTGGGCCCTGCACGTTATCCTGCTCAGCCATGTGGCACGCATGACCGGCCTGCCGATCTTTGTCTCGGCTGTCAGCTTCCTTTTTGCCGGCGTGGCGGCCAGCGCCCTGGCGCTCGGTACTGAAGCACCAAGCCTTGCGGCCATTTCGCTGGGCTGGGTCGAAATCGCCTACGCGGCCGTGCTCTCCACCGCCGTCGGCTTCACCCTTCAGGCCATCGGCCAGCAGCATGTGCCGCCAGCCAATGCTGCGATCATCCTCTCGGCCGAAAGCCTCTTCGCGGCTCTGGGCGGCGCTGTCATTCTTGGCGAACGCCTGCCCATGGTCGGCTATGCCGGCGCGGCGCTGATCTTTTCCGCCATTCTGCTGGTGGAAGCCATTCCGGCTCTTTGGGCCCGTCGCAAGCCGCACGAGCCCCGTATCGTCAACTGAGGGCCTACTCCGCGTAGCGATACATCTGATAGGTCTTGCAGATGATGAAGGCGACGCAGCCCGTGAGCGTGATCTGGTTGGCGCTGACCTGCGAGATGGTCCCCGCCGCCCGCTGCCCGTAGATATGCAACTCGCCCTTCCACTGCCCGGGCTTGGTCTGCCGGGCGTGATCGATCAGCAGCGTATTCATATAGGGCAGGTTCTCTGGGCTGTCGGCGCCATTGCCCAGCCAAACCAGTTCGGCGCACAATTGCGTGCCATCGCCGCATAGGCTCACGTCATAGCGCGAGTCCCGCATTTCGATTTCCCACATTCCGACCGGCGAAGCACTGGCCGGCACAATCGCTGCCAGACCAAGCGCAAGTCCAAGGGCCAAATGGGCAAGTCGCTTCATGGTGTTCTCCCGCACAATACAATGCGTCATTTCTGGTTTCCCGTGCCTGAACCCAAGCTGAACGGCTTTTGGTGGGCAATCTCTAAAATGAGGTCTGCACCGTCACTTACCCGTCATCTTGGACACATAGGGTCTGCGTGTCCCGGCGCCCCCATTGCCAGGACCTGCCGGTCCCGCGTCCCCAACGCCGCACCTGCATTGGAAGGCCCGGGCCGCCAACCCCCGGCTTTCCCGACCGAACATTCGGTCCTGGCCGCCTTCGGGCGGCCTCTTTTTTTGTGGAGCGGGTCCGATTTCACCTCGCGCCCGTCTCCACCCTGCGCCAAAGCTTAAAGCCGTTATTTCAGGCGCGACCATGGCCAAGCTCTACTTTTCCTACGCAGCAATGAATGCCGGCAAATCCACCTTGCTGCTTCAGGCCGCCTATAATTATCGCGAGCGCGGCATGCGCCCGCTGCTCTTTACCTCCGCGCTCTATGCCGAGGGCGGGGTTGGCCTCATTACCTCGCGCATCGGCATTGCCGAACAGGCCGAGCTCTATGCGGCTGGCGACGACCTCTACCAGTCCGTCCGCGACTATCACGAGGAATCCAAGGTCGACTGCGTCTTCGTCGACGAAGCCCAGTTCCTCACGCGCGACCAGGTCTGGCAACTGGCCCGCGTGTCGGATCGGCTGGGCATTCCTGTCATGTGCTATGGTCTGCGCACCGATTTCCAGGGCAAGCTGTTCCCCGGTTCGATGGAACTGCTGGCCGTCGCCGACACGCTGCGCGAAATCCGCACCATCTGTACCTGCGGATCAAAGGCGACCATGGTCGTACGCCAGGACATGTCCGGCCGCGTCCTGACCGATGGCGACCAGGTCTCGATTGAAAAGTCCGTCTACCTTTCCCTCTGCCGCAAGCATTGGGAAGAAGCGGTGGGCCGCTGGCCCGTGAAAGGACCCTGACCGATGCACACTGACGCCACCGAACCAAAGGGCGCGCTCACCATCCGCACCCTCGCCATGCCCGCCGATACCAATCCGGCCGGGGACATCTTTGGCGGCTGGGTCATGAGCCAGATGGATATTGCCGGCGCCATCGCTGCCGTCGAGCGGGTCAAGGGTCGCGTGGTTACCGTGGCGGTTGAGGCCATGACCTTCATCGCCCCGGTCAAGGTCGGTGATGTGCTCTGCGTCTACGCCTCGATTGAGCGGGTCGGCACCACCTCGATCACGGTGGGCCTTGAAGCCTGGGTCCGCCGTAATCGCCTTGATGACCGCACCAAGGTCACCGAGGCGCGCTTTGTCTATGTTTCGCTCGACGACAACGGCCAGAAGCGCCCCATCCCGACCAGCTGACCAGTTTCGTTCAGACTGCGTTCAGCCAGGTCCTGCTTAAGTCATGCTCAAGACACTGGCCGGTGCTATGGTGTAACAAGTTGATTACGCCAATAATGCTGTGCCGGAACTCTTTGCGCATCGACTCCGTTTCTGGAGTCATAATCAAAATGGCAAGGCTGCCGAAAAGCGTCGCCTCGGATGTCCGGGGCCGGAAAAGCCAGGCCGAGGGAGCATGACATGCATCGTCAAACACGTAAGAAACTTCTGAACCTGGCCACCGGCGTCGCTGTCGCCGCCGCTGCCGTCGTGGTTTTCCTGCCCGCCGCCCAGGCTGCACCGGGCACCGTGACCACCAATGTCAACGTGCGCTCCGGCCCTGGCACCAATTATGCCGTCGTCGATGTCGCCCGCGCCGGCCAGCAGGTCGATGTGCAGCAGTGCCAGGGTTCCTGGTGCTACGTTTCCAAGCCCGGTCCGGACGGCTGGGTATCATCGAGCTATCTCAGCGCCAGCGGCCGTCCGGTCAATCCGTCCAATCCGGGCATTTCCTTCGGCTTCACCATTGGTGGACCCAATGGCCCGCAGATCAGCATTGGCGTCGGCAACCAGCCGCAGCGCCCCGGCACGCGCCCCCCGGTCATCCAGCCGGTTGACGATGAAATCTGCTTCTATGATCGCACCCGCTTCCGCGGCAACAGCTTCTGCATGGATCCGGGTGAATCGACCCGCGACCTGCGCAGCTGGGCCGACCGGATTTCCTCCATCGACAATCCCGGCGGCTATGAGGTCCAGGTCTGTTCGGAGCCCAATTATCGCTCCTGCCGCACCTACACAACCAGCGCTTCCTCGCTGGGCGATTTCGACGACTACATCGTCTCGATCCGCACCCGCTGAGTTCTGTACTCGGCCCAATCCAATCGGCTGCAACGCCGCCCCTCACCGGGCGGCGCTTTGCTTTGCATCCGCCGCCGCACCGCGCTAACCTCCTGGCGCTTTCACAGATGGATTTGCCATGCGCTCGTTGCTCGCCCTTGGACTAGCCCTCGCGTTCTGTCTTGTTCCCGCAGCTCCTGCCCTATCCGCCTCCGAAGCCGGCAGCCATGGCTGGAGCCGCGAAACACTGGTCCTGCGCGCCGGCCCCGGTGCCCATTATGACGTTGCTGGCGAAATTCCCGGCAAGGTCGCCATCAAGGTGCTGCGCTGCCAAAAACTCCAGTGCCTGGTCGATGGCCCAGGTGGCCGCGGTTGGACCGGCAAGGCCGCCATCGATTTTGGCAAGGACCCGCATTGGCCCCTGCTGGACGCCGACAACAACTGGCCCGATCTCGCCGGCGGCCAGATGTGCTTTTACGAAGGCACCAATTACACGGGCCGTTCCTTCTGCGCCGGCACCGGCGAGGTGTTTCTCGATCTAGCCACCTGGGGCTGGGACAATCGCATCGCCTCGATCAAGGTGACGGTCCAGACCAGCGCCGCCATCTGCCGCGATCGCAACTTCCAGTCTTACTGCGAGCGTATTGCCGGCAGCCAGCCCAGGCTCGATCCGCTGCTGGCCCGCAAACTTTCTTCCATCCGCGTTTACTGAGCGTTCTCCGTTCAGTTTGAACGGTCTTTGCCGCCCGGTTTTCGGGCGCTTTGCCACGGCTGCCTAAATGCCCCATTCAGCGCCGGTTCAGCGCCAGAAGCGCCTTATAGCCCTCAGAAACGAGCTGCCGCAGCGGCTTGTCACACAACAAATGAGGGAAACCAAATGACCATCAAGCGCATCACGTTCGGCACCACCATTGCCGCTATCACCCTGCTCACCACCCTTGCCGCATCAGCCGCTCCCGGCGTTGCCACCGGCGCAGTCAATGTCCGCACCGGCCCCGGCACCGGCTATGCCAAGGTCGGCACCCTGGCCGCCGGCGAAGTGGTCGATGTCAAGCAGTGCCAGGGCTCCTGGTGCTTTGTGGACCGCAATTCGGGCACCGACGGCTGGGCCTCCAAGAACTACCTCGCACCCTATGAGGGCGGCGGCGGTGGCGGCGGCTCGGACGACACCGAAATTCCGTTCAACTTCGGCATGAGCGTCGGCCCTGGCGGCCCCAGCTTCTCCTTCGGCATCGGCGATGCCCCCCCGCCGCCTCCGCCGCCGCCCGCTCCGGCCAAGGTGTGCTTCTTCAAGGGCAACAATTTCTCCGGCGCCCAGTTCTGCGTCAGCGCTGGCACCGACGACCCCAACCTGCCCGGCGGCTGGAATGACTCCATCTCGTCCATCAAGGTTCAGGGCGGGGCCCAGGTCACCGTGTGCAAGAACGTCTGGTATGGAGGCTTCTGCACCACCATCTCCACCGACAAGCCCGCACTGGGCAGCTACAACAACGCCATTTCGAGCTATCAGGCCTTCTGAATACGCTCCGCCAAGTGATCAGGACGCCGCCCTTCGGGGCGGCGTCTTTTTACATTTGGTTCCCCAATATTCGCCCCGCTGTACCGGCCCGCGACGCAGCGCTACTCTCTCATTGTGCGCACGAATCGCCATCCTGGCGCCCGGCGCACCTTGGGGGGACTTTCAGCATGCCAAATCTGGCACAGGTATACTTCCGCACGGCCATTCTGTTTCTCATCGCCGGCATCAGCATCGGCATCTACATGTCGATGAGCGGCAATCACAACGTCGTGGGCGCCCACGCGCATATCAACCTGCTGGGCTGGGTGACGAGCGCTCTGTTCGGCACCTATCTGGCGCTCAATCCGGCCAAGGCCAACGGCACGCTGCCGCGCCTGCAGTACTTTATCTATGTGATCGGCGTCATCGTCATGGGCGCGTCGCTCTATCTGATGCTCGACGGCAATACGGCCATGGTTCCGGTCGTTGCAGGCGCTTCGCTGGTCGCCTTTGCCGGTGTCCTGCTCTTTGCCGTCATCATCTTCATGCCGGCTCGCAGCTAACCAGAATGCCCGACGCGCTGGCTTTGGTCAGCGCGCCGCCTTGGCCGTTGCGGCAACTCTGCCGATAACGCGGCTGGTCAGTCTTTCAAGGTCGCTGAGCAGGGGTTCAAAGGGCGCAAGGTCGCTCCCCCGGCACTGGTCCTGTTGTGCGAAGGCCAACGCATCAGCATAGCATGCCGCCTCTTTTGGGCGCATTTCGGCGCCGTCGATGACGACCGCGTCAAGGCAATCAAAACTATGCATCGCGACCTCGGTCAGCAGGTGCAATCCGGCAAGCCCAGCCAGGTCACGCGTCAGCGCCGCCCAGGTGCACCCCTGTGCCGCCTGGCCCACATCCCAGTTTCTCAGCAAGGCCAGCAGCGCGGACACTGCTGTTGTGATCTGCTTTTCGACGTCCGCCTTCATCGCGCGAACGGATCGATCCGAAGCCATATTGGCGCCGCTGCGGTTGATGCCGCCGGGTCGCACCGCCTCGCGATAAAACTTGGTCTTGACCGCCACCAGGCGACCGTTTTCCTCATTCGGCATCGTCGGCCTCCAGATCGCCGTCTGTGCTTTCGGTATCGCCCTGCCGACGCTTCGGGGTGCCGCCACGTTCGTCTTCTCGAAACCGGCGATCCGGGCCGAAATAGGTGGCGCTGTCCCAGAACGGGCGCGGCTTTCGGGCGATCCAGTTGATGCGATCATAGAGCACAACCGGTGCCACTGGCTTGGACAGCACGAAATTGGCGCCGCAATCACGGGCTTGTCCGACGCTGATGCGCCGCGCCGTACCCATTGTGATCACCATCGGAATGGCACGCCTCGGATGTTTGGTGTCGAGCCGTATGGCCCGCACGAAATCGAGCCCATTGCTGGCGCGACGATCCTTGTTCGCGGGACCCGCAAGATCGACTGCGCAAATCATGAAATCCACTTCGCGGTCGGTTAGCAACCGGGCCGCAGTCTGGGCATTGGTGGCTTCGTGTACAGTCTTGGCGCCAAAGCCGAACAGCAGACGGCGGAACAACTCACGATACAAATCACTGGGGTCGGCGACCAGAAAACCGACCTCCGAGAGATTGACTGAATCTTCCGCGAACTTGAGCGCCATGAAGGCAATGCTTAGCGCAAAACTCCTGACGCACCCTTAAACGCCAGGCCTGTTCTGATCGCCAGCGCTCTTCACGCCATCCATTTCGCCGAACGTATTGAACCCGTGGTTGAGGTGGAATTTCAGCGCATATTGATAGCCAATCCGGTCGCGCGCCCTTAGCGCGTCGATAATGGCGGCGTGCTGCTCAAAGGTCGATGTGCGGAAATCCTGACGCGACTTCCCCTTCTCCATGATGCGGATGATGATCGGCTTCATGATCCTGTAGGTCTCGTCGAGCGCGGCATTGTCAAGCACGCGCACCAGCCGCATGTGAAACGCAAAATCGGCCTCCGACGCCTCCGGGATCGTCAGCGCATCCCGCATCGCCTCATTGGCCGCTGTCAGGTCCACCAGATCGACTTCCCGCAGCAGATCCATGACGGAGTCCACCGAATTGACCTCGATGAGGGATCGATATCCCTGGATATCGGAAAAGGTTTTGCGCGAGATTTCGAGCGTATTGAACGTGAACAGGTCCATTGCCCGCGCCATGCGGTTGTCGATGATCGTCGCGCCGACCTTGGGCCGCACGTCCACCACGCCATAGGCCTTGAGCATGCGCATGGCTTCGCGCACCGTGTTTCGGCTGGTGGAGAACCGCTCGCACAACTCGCGCTCAGATGGCAGGGCATCGCCCACGCTCAGCGTCTGCTGGTCGATCATGGCCCTGATCTCGCGCACCAATGTCTCGACCGCCGAGGACTTTTCACCTTTGCCGGTCTCCATCTCCTCGCCGCCTGTCATCGTCAGCCCCCTCCCGAACCCTCGGCATTTTGTAGGACCACGCATCGCCAGAATGCAAAGTATTTCGCGGGATAGGCCCGATTGCTGGTGAAAATGTATCGATTTCATTGAAACTGGTTGGGCAAAAAAGCGAAAACGCCGGACCTTGCCCATTGATCATACTTTTAATCCATGCAAGTTCTGGCGCGCTGCGACGTCGGGAGTCATCGCACAATCAATCAGACGTACGTCTCAATGGGAGGAAAGCATGGGGATTTTTAATCACCTGTCGAAATTCGCCGCCGTAACCGTTTCGCTGGTCGCCATGAGCGGTGCAGCGCTGGCCGCTGACTACAACTGGACATTCCAGACCTCTGAAACTGCCGGTGAACCGGGTTTCGTCAACAAGACCAAGTGGGCTGCCGACGTCGGCGTGCTCTCCGGTGGTCGCATTGCCATCGAAGTTCTGCCCATCGGCTCGGTTGTTCCGCACACCGATACGCTCGACGCTGTCGGCGCCGGCATTCTGCAGGGCCACCTGACCGACCCGAGCTACTTCTCCGGCAAGGATCCCGCCTTCGCCATGATGGGCAACCTCGTCGGCGCCTGGAGCGATCCCTTCGAGCTGCTCGGTTTCATGCAGTCGGGCGGCGGCAATGAACTCTATGCCGAACTGGTCGAGCCCTATGGCGTCCACTTCATCGGCGCAGCAGCCACTGAGCCGGAAGCCTTTGTTGCCGGCGTGCCGATCCGCACCGTCGAAGACCTCAAGGGCGTCAAGCTCCGCGCGCCTGAAGGCATGGTCTTCGAGATTTTCTCCAAGGCTGGCGCCGCCCCTGTGTCGCTGCCCGGTTCGGAAATCTTCTCGGCGCTCGACAAGGGCGTTGTGGACGCGGCCGACAACACCGTCTTCGCGACCAATCAGGCTCTGGGCATGAACGACATTGCCCCCTATCCGCTCTATCCCGGCTTCCACTCGCTGCCGCTCATCGACATTTCGATGAACAAGGAAATCTGGGATGGTCTGCCGGAAGACCTGCAGGCAATCCTGACCGCCTCGGTCAGGCAGTTCAGCTTCAACCACATCTATTCGGTGCGTCAGCTCGACGCCGCTGCTGTCACTGAAGCCAAGGCCAATCCTGAGATCGAGATCATCAACTGGTCGGGTGACGAACGCGCCAAGTTCCGTCGCATCGCGCAGGAAGAATGGCAGAACTGGGCTTCGCGCAGCGAGATGACCCAGCGCTACTACGACACGGTCACTGCCTATCTCACGGGCCGCAACCTGCTCTAGTACCGCTCACTGTCGGAGATAAGCTGCGCCCGGCGACCTTTCGTCGGGCGCAGATGTATCGGGGAGGAAATCATGACCAAAGAAGCTGAGATCATTGCCGCTGTGGAGGACGGGGACGCCGAAATCCGCACCGGTTTCGACCGTGTGATCGCAGGGTCGAGCAATATTCTGGCATGGGCGATCTTTGCCGCCTTTGTCATCACCGTCGTCGAAGTCATTGCGCGCTACGTGTTCGACAGCCCGACCTTCTGGGCCCACGAAAGCACCACCTTCCTGATCGCGGCGACCTTCCTGATTGGCGGTCCCATCGCCCTGGCCCGCGACAAGCATATTCGCGTCCGCATGTTCTACGACGCCGTCACCCCGGCCCGCCGCCGCCTCCTCGACATCGTCAATTCGGTCATCGCGCTCGTCTTCTTTGCCGGCCTGGCCTATGCGGGCTGGATCATGGTTGGCAAATCCTGGTTCTCACCCATTGGTGAACTGCGCCTTGAAGGCACTGGCACGTCCTGGAACCCACCCACCCCGGCCCTCCTCAAAATGCTCGTCCTGGTCGCCGTTGGGGTGATGTTTGTCCAGACCCTGCTGCACCTGATTGCGGCCATTCGGCGCGATGTGTCGTCGCCGTCCACGACCGCCGGGGAGAAATAATCATGGGCCTGAGCGCTCTCGGTATTGAATTCGGCTCCTATGTTCTGGTCGCCGCCATCTTTCTGCTGCTGCTGACCGGCCAGCCCCTGGCCTGGGTCACCGGGCTTGTCGCCCTGATCTTCACCTTCGGCTGGTTTGGCGGCATGGCCCTGCCGCTGGTGACCTCGCGCATTTTCGGTTTCATCACCGAATATTCGCTCGTCGCCATTCCCATGTTCATTCTCATGGCCGCACTCCTCGACCGCTCCGGCATCGCCAGATCGCTGTTCAGCGGCATGCGGATCCTGGCCGGTCGTTTGCCCGGCGGCGTTGCCGTGCAAACGCTCATCGTCGCCATCCTGATGGCCGCCATGTCCGGCGTCATCGGCGGTGAAATCGTGCTCCTCGGCATCCTGGCCCTGCCCCAGATGCTGCGCCTGGGCTATGATCGCAACCTGTCCATCGGCGTCGTCTGTGCGGGCGGCTCGCTGGGCACCATGATGCCGCCCTCCATCGTGCTCATCATCTATGGCCTCGTCGCCAGCGTCTCGATTGCCGACCTCTTTGTGGCTGCGGTCACTCCGGCGCTGCTGCTGCTGGCCTTCTATGTCGCCTATGTGCTGTTCATCTGCTGGCGCAACCCCACGCTTGGCCCGCCGATGACCAAGGAGGAGATGTCCCAGGAATCCCTGGGCTCCGCCCTCAAGTCCCTGGCAGCGCCCCTGTTCATCGTGCTGGTCGTTCTGGGCTCGATCTATGGGGGCATCGCCTCCATCACCGAGGCTGCCGCGCTTGGCGTGTCCGCCGTGCTGCTCATCTCGCTGTTCCGGCGCGAACTGACCTTCAAGATGCTGCAGGACAGTCTCGTCCACACGCTTGAAACCTGCGGCATGATCATCTGGATCGGCATCGCGGCCGCTGTGCTGGTGGGGGTTTATAACCTCATGGGCGGCAATCGCTTCGTTGCCGACGCCATTCTGGGCATCGACGCAGCGCCTGTGGTCATCATCATGGTGATGATGCTCATCCTCCTGGTCCTGGGCATGTTCCTGGACTGGATCGGCATTGCCCTTTTGACCCTGCCCATCTTCGTGCCCATCGTCATCCAGCTCGGCTACGACCCGATCTGGTTCGGCATCCTGTTCGCGGTCAATATGCAGGTCTCCTACCTGACCCCGCCCTTCGGCCCTGCCGCTTTCTATCTCAAGAGCGTGGCCCCGAGGGAAATCACCCTCAAGCACATCTACACCGCGTTGCTGCCCTTCATCGCGCTGCAACTGGTGGTGCTGGCCATCATCCTTTTCTTCCCCCCCATCGCCACCTGGGCGGTCAACTAAACCTGAAAAGGCCGGGCGATCTGCCCGGCCTTTTGCTTTGGGCCATCACCGCACAAGCGGAAACACCGCCCGCACCTTCTCCTCGCGCAGCCAAAGCGCCAGCCACACCGCGATCCCCAGATAGATCGAAAACAGCGTGTGACTGAACAGCGGATTGTCGACCCGCAGATTGGCCGCCAGCGACCCGCCCAGCAATCCGGTGGTCAGCGCCGCGCCCAGCAGCGCCGTGCGTGGAATGAGGAACAGAACCATGCAGACCACCTCGATTGCGCCGATCAGCACCAGATATTTCATCGGCCACCCCACCACCTCCATGGTGGAGGTCGCCGCCTCGATCCCCATGAATTTCGGCGCCGCCGAGGCCCCTGCCAGAAACAGCGCGATCAACACGCTCAACACCCAACCTGCAATTTTCATTTCACTTGTCCCCGTGGCGAACCCTTCGCCTTCTGCCAACGCGACGTTGGGCTCGCCCCATTTTCGACCGCGTCTATCGAAAATTTGACCCTTTCCCGCAACGCATGCTGATCGTCTCGCCCCCGCTCGGGCTGTGCAACATCTGGACAATTGTGGACGCGTCGCTCCAGCAGGCTTGACCTCCCTGCTCCTCCCCCTATCAGGAAGAAGCCGGGTGGGGGTAACCTTGGCCCAACACATAAGGACACCCCATGATCCCTTGGCAAAAACTCGGCGAGACCACCATGCCCGGCGGCGGCCCGATGACGCTGATGCAGCGCGGTACCGAGTTCTCCGTTATGTCCGGCGTCATCACCCTGATGAACAGCCGCATGAGCAATTCCGAGGAGCAACTCGCCAGCATGTCGGCCTCCCGCATCGGATCGCGGTCCGCTGCGCGCGTCCTCATTGGTGGCCTCGGTCTGGGCTTCACCCTGCGCGCCGCGCTCAAATGCTTTGCCGCTGACAGCGAGATTGTGGTGGCCGAGCTGGTGCCCGAAATCGTCGAATGGGCGCGTGGCCCCCTTTCGCCGCTCCACGGCGATAGCCTCGACGATCCACGCGTCCGCATTCACCTGGGCGATGTGTCGACGGCCATCAGTGCCGGCAAGCCGTTCGACGCCATCCTGCTCGACGTTGACAATGGCCCCGACGGCCTGTTCCGCCCTGCCAATGATCGCCTCTACAATGCCGCCGGCCTCGCCGCCGCCCGCGCCGCGCTGACGCCGGGCGGTCATCTGGCGATATGGTCATCCCACCCCGACGCCCGCTTCACCAAACGCCTCAAGCAGACCGGCATGCAGGTTGACGAAGTCACCGTCCGCGCCCGCAACAACGGCAAGGGCGACCGCCACACCCTTTGGTTTGCGACCAAGGCGGGCGGCTGACCTCAGGCCTTGCGATACTGCACGCCGGCCGAACCAAGCGCCGGAACGCTGGCGGAGCGCTGCAAATTGCCCCATCCCACCATCGTCCCGCGCACTGCCGTCAATGTGGCCTTGATCGCCACCAGGTAAAGCAGCTGCCGGTAGTAGAAGCGCTGCGGCAGGAGCCAGGGCAGCAGGCGCCAGTCCTCGCGCCGTTCGTGCCAGAAGGCGACGGCGGCGGCCAACAGGTCAAGCAGAATGAAGGCTCCGAACAGCGCCAGGAAGATCAGCGCCTCGGTCAGCCCGATCACGCTTGATCCCGTAATCATCTGCGCGCCCAGCCCGATCAGGATGCCCAGGGCCACCAGATCGGCGAGCGGCGCCAGAAGGGGGAAGACAATCTGGAACAACAGGATATTGGGCATGCCGATCAGGGCGAATGCCTTGGAATCCCGCAGAGCCAGGGCGCCGCGATGCTTCTGGGTCACTTGCAACATGCCGAACATCCAACGGAAACGCTGCTTGAACAGCTGATGTGTCGTTTCCGGTGCTTCAGTTAGCGCAATGGCGCCCTCTTCATAGGTCACCTTGTATCCCGCGCGCAGAATGCGGATCGTCAGGTCGGCATCTTCTGCCAGCGTATCGGTACTGTAACCGCCCAGTTCGATCACCGTATCCCGCCACCAGGCCCCCACGGCGCCTGGAACCACGGTGATGCAATTGAGCAGGTCAAAGGCTCGCCGGTCCAGGTTTTGCGCGGTGATATATTCCAGCGCCTGCCAACGAGTGAGCATATTGAGGCGATTGCCGACCTTGGCATTGCCGGCAACGGCGACAACGCGATCATCGTGGAAATGACCCACAAGCCTGGAAATCGTGTCCGGCATGAAAATGGTATCGGCATCGAGCGCCACGACGACGTCGACATCGAGCATCCTGAAGCCGAAATTGAGCGCTGCCGCCTTGCCGCCATTGGGTTTGGTGACCACTTCGACGCGCGGCTCCTCAGCAAAGGCATCGCGGCAGATCGCATATGTCTGATCCTTGGACCCGTCGTCCACAACCAGAATCTTGAGGTTACTATAGTCGGACTGAAGCAGGGACTGCACCGTCTTGAGAACAACCTTTTCTTCGTTGTAGGCGGGCACGATCACACCCACGCGCAGGCCGTCCTGCGCTGGCGGCAAGCGGCGATGCGGACGCCGGAAAGCGGCCAGCGTAATCAGGATCACCGAGCGGGCAATGCCCAGCCCAATGGCCAGCAGGAACAGCCCCACAATGAGTTTTTCGCCTTCGCGCAACAGGGCAAATCCCAGCGTCTGCGCTAGCGTCTGCCAACCAAGGTCGGCCGGCGCGTAAGGCATGACCTCGTCGGCGCTCAGGCCGATCAGCTCGGAGACCGCGACAAATCGATACCCGCGTGCCTGCAACGTCTCGATAATCTCGGGAAGAGCATCGACTGTGGCTTGGCGGGGTCCACCACCGTCATGCAAGAGGACAATATTGCCGCCACCCTCAAGAATGCCGTCCACCGTATCCGAGACGATGCGATCTTTGTTGGGAAGCCACCAGTCAACCGGATCGATATTCATGTTGACCGTGACATAGCCCATGGCGCCAACGGTCTCCAAAGGCGCGATTTGCGAGGGCGTGATCGGATTTGCGTCCACCGCATAGGGCGCGCGGAACATCGCCATTTGCCGGCCGGTTATGCTTTCGAACACACGCTGCGTCGCATTGAGGTCCAGGCGCAGCATATCCGCACTCATGGTCGAAATATTGACATGCGAGTAGGTGTGGCTGCCCACTTCATGGCCTTCCGCCACGACACGTTCAACCAGCTCGGGATGCCGCAGCATCTGCGCGCCAACGGCAAAGAATGTGGCCGAGACGTCATAGCGCGCCAGAATATCAAGGACTTGCGGGGTGAAGGTCGGATCTGGCCCGTCATCGAAAGTCAGCGCAACCAGTTTGGCGTCGCTGGCTCCCCAGTGATCGATTTCATAGGCGCGCGGGATAAGATCGACCTTGGCTGCGCGGATCAGCCCCGCCTCAAGGCTCAGCGACCGCCTGCCCGTGCGCGGCAAATCAACGAGCTTGATGACTTCGCCAACGCCATTTCGGGCGATCTGATATTTGTAGTCGATCTGTTCCAGCGCCGCGGCACTGGCCCCATAGGGGTCGGACAGGATCTGCCAGATGCTCGCATCTTCAGTTCCCAGTCGGTTCAGTGCAATGCCGTGCGGCGCCACCGCCGCCAGGCTCCTCATCTGGTTGAAGGCGCTGACCCCATCGAGCATCCAGACGGTATGCCTGCCGTCCTCCGCTGTGTAGGTGAAGCGGTTGTTGAGGGCCTCGACGTCCAGGGCAATCTCGCCCCCTGCCCATTCGGCGCGTCGAAAGGCCTCGAGCACGGAGATCGCTTCTGCCGTTTCGCCGTCCTTCCAGTCCAGTGCAAAATTGGCAATGGCAAAGACCAGCTTGTCCGCCGATATGCGCCGCCGCCAGGAGGCCAAGCGCTCTTCGAACCAGAGCTGAGAAGCCATCGGGCCCGGTGACCCGGCCATGGTCGTCTGGCCCTGGATTTCAACGATGAGCACATCGACAAGATCAGCAAAAAGCGTCGCGTCCAACGCGCCGCCTTCAATGTTGACCACATGCTGCAACCGCAGCCCCTCGGCTTCAAGCAATGGCTTGAGCAGGCGAAGGAAGCGGAGATGATCCGCCCGGTCATCCACCGCCAGGCCTACAAAGCGAAGTGTTAGACCATCGAAATCGTTATCGACCAGATAGGCGATGACCGATGCAGCAAGCCTGTTCGCTGCCTCCGGTGAGCGTAGGACTGACCGCAGGCGCTCTGCCTGCCATGCGCCGTCTGCAAAATTGGTCAGAACCGGCATGATCTGAAGGTCGGGATGAGCATCATCGCGCAGCGCCAGCGTTTGCTGTGTGCGCTGTCCTCGCTCAACAGTCACCGCACCCTGTTCGTCCCGCAGTGTGATCCACTCGGGCAGCAGAATATCGATATTGCGAATGTGCTCAGCCAGCGAAGACGCGCTGGCCTGATCCCAGTTGACGTGAAACGCCTGAATTTCAGGATCGACCGGCGATGCTGTGAACTCCTGTGCGGCCACCGGCGGCGCCAGCACGGCAAATAAAGTACCGAGGACAGTGTCGAGCAGTGTCGGCTCGACAGCGCCCAGGTCCATGTCATCGGACTGAGGGCGTCCCAGGGTCACGAAGGAACCGCTCGTGCCCAACGTGACCGTAGTCCCGCCATTCCCGCCGCCGAGCGTCGTAAAGCTGGGGCTGGATAGACTGGCCGGCGGCGGCGGCTGCCTTTGATGCTGGTCTGCGAGCACCAGTTGAAGGGGGGCTACTGCCGGGCGCGGACGCGGCAAGGGTGGCGTGGCGACGGCGATTTCCGCCAAGGAAATCGGGTCCGGCACTGCCTCAACCACTGCATCGACCGTGCTTTCGCCCTGCGTCGAGGCCATCACGACAGTTGCAGTGACAGCCAATGGCATTTGGGCTGGCCGCCGCACAAGGGCGCCCGTATCGACGCTCGGCTCGTTCGGCAGGCTGGCGACAGCAGCAACCGGACTTGCGAGCGGCACGGGACGAATGGTGGGAGTCTCGACGATGGCCAGGCCCAGCATGCCCAGCAAAACGGCGACAAAAATACCCAAGGCGCTGGAGACCAACGAAAAGCCGAACCAGCGCCGACGCGAAGCATCGTAGAAAATCGGGACGCTTCCGTGACCCGCCTGATCTGTATTTACCGCCGCAATACTCATCCGCCACAATCTCCCGCATGATCGGCGCGACACCCGCCTGCATGCTTAAGGAAATGTTAATAAGGAAGAGGCGTCGGTATCTACAAGGTTAACAAAGCGTTACAGTAAACAGCCGTGGAGTTCATTAAAATTGAATGGAAATATCTCCGCGTGATTTCCGCACCTGCAGACCGTTCAACTGACCTGAGGCCAGCTATTGTCTGGCCACTTGCTGCCACCCAAAACTCAGGAGTATTGACCGGCCCGATCCCCAATTGTCGCGCCATGATTGCGCGCGCCGCGGTGCGGCCTGTTAGCGCTCTGTTCGCCTCGTGCTAAGACCAATCGGCATTCAGCTCAGGCTCAGCCGAAAATGTCGGTTTTCGAGAACCGGAGCGCAGCCGCATTTGGGTACGTGAGTGCCGGATGCGCAGAAAACTGCTGTTTGCAGGCCAGCATCAGTTGAATGTCGATTGATCCTGACGCCGCCCCGCGTTCCCGGGTCTTTGACGCTCGACTGCCAGCATGACCATCGCAGCAGGTATCGCAAAAACCAGGCCGCCCAGGGACACCTTGTTGCGACGTCGATGAGCCTTTGGAGAGACATCCTCGCCCGGCCACGGCGCCCCGACATGGTCGGCCACATAGGCGCCGCGCTGACCCAGGGGCTCCCATGCGCCAGTCGTCGAATCCTGCGCCGTCTGGTGCTCGATTTCCGCATTGGCCATGGCGCCCACGATGATCACCGTTGCCGATATCCAAAGCCATGTCATCAGGCCGATCACCGCCCCCAGCGACCCGTAGGCTGCGTTGTCGTCGGAGAAATTGGCGACATACCACGAAAAGCCGACCGACCCAGCACCCAGGGCGACCACCGCCAGCACGACGCCGGGCGTGATCCAGCGCCACTTGGCCTGCTGGCGGCTCGGGCCCCAGCGATAAAGAGCGGCAATCATCAAGGACAGAAGCAGGAGCATGGCGAGATAGCTCGCGATGCGCACTGTCCATTCCAGGCCCGCGCCCATGGGAAGGAGGCTGACGATGAGGGGCATCACCAACACAACCGATACGATCAGCACCGCAGCCACTGCGCCGCCCAGCGTGAACAACAGCGATAATGCAATGATATGAAAGAAATTGCGGCGCTCTTGTTCGCGATAAGCCACGTTCATGGCCTCGAACAGCGCCTTTACCCCGGCGCTGGCGCTCCACAGGGCAATGCCGAGGGACACAATCAAAGTCCACCCAAGGGTGTCATTGCTTTCCGAGGTGAGGCGCGTCAATTGCTCGGTAACGACGGACAGAGCACCCGGCGGCACGATGCCCCGCAACAGCTCTACTTGATCGAGCACGCTGGCACGGTCGTTGAACAGGCCATAAATGGACACAAAGGCTGTCAATGTCGGGACCAGCGACAGCAGCAGGTAAAAACTGACCCCCGCCGCCGTGAGCAGGATGTGGTTCTGGCCAATGGCCCTGGCCAGCCGCCCGGCAATGTCCTTCCATCCGGTCCTCGGAATTTCTTTCGGCTCGTCGGCCTGCCTGCCGCGGCCCTCCGTCCAAGCGGGATCATTCGGGGGTGCCATGTTCGCCTCAGAACAAGAAAGCTGCGGGCACATCGCACCCGCAGCCTGTATGGTCAGTGGTTTCCGTCGGTCGTGTCGTGGCCGGTTGAGCCCGTCAGGCTCTCCTTGGCGCGGTCATAGGTCCGACCGGCTTCGGTGGCAGCATTCTCGTAAAGCTCGACCGCCTTGTCTCGGCCCTGCTGATAGAGCCCTTCAGCCTGCTCGGCAGCCACGGATTTGAGACCGTCGGCGGTTTCGCCCATCAGCTCATCCTCCTGCTTGGTATGCGGCAGGGCCGAGCCGAAGGCAGCGCCGGCGGCAAAGGCCAGAGCACCTGCGACCAGTGGTTGATCGCGAAACTGGTGCATGATCGTCTGGTTGAGCGAGTTGAACTGCTCGCCAACCACCTGCCCGGCATGCTCGGCCTGGGCCCTACCTTTGGCCATGCCGTGGCTGACAGCCTCGCGAGCGCCATCGACCATGTCGTGCGCGCGCTGCCAGGTGTGAGAAGCCCAACCGCTCGCCTCGTCCAGCAGATTGCCTGCCTCATCGCGGAAGTGCTGGATCTGTTGACCTGCCTGATCGGTGAAGCCGCGATAGGTCTTGCCGGTTTCATCCATGAAATGCCCGGCCCGCCGACCCGCTTCATCGGACGCCGCACGGTACTTTTTGCCCGCGTCGTCGATGAACTCGCTGACATGGGCGCCGTGCTCGTCCTTCTGATGCGATACCCGCTGCATGCTGGTGCCCGAAATGATGGCCACCGGGTAGTCCTCATAGGGACCATGCGCGCCATACCCGCGACGGGCATTGATGCTGTTGTCCCACTGCCGGTCAGTCTCGGCCGTTGTCGGAACGGGTTTGGCAATCAGCCAGGCCAGGCTGACGCCCAACAGGGCAACCGGCAGCGGGTTATGGGTCACATTGCGCTGCAAGCCGGAGAAAAATTCTCCGCCGCCGCCCTTGGCATAGGCCAGGACCTCGTCCACCAGCTGCCCGGGCGACAGCCGTTCCTGGATAGTGTCCAGTCGATCTTCCAACTGGGCCCGTTGCTGTTCGACTTCGCGCTGCAACTGGGCGGAATTCTTTGTGTCATCGTAAGCCATTAGAGCCTCTCCTTGACCATATCTGCGTCACGACCCAGAGAAGTCGTGGTCCGATTGAGATTGAGATTGGATGCCTTGAGCGTGTTCAAACCCTTGGAGATGAACATCCAGGCGATGATACCCACGACGATGGTGACGATGCCGGCCGCCAAGGCGTTCGACAGTGTGGGGTCCATGCCTTGGGCAACGAACATCGACGCGACCAGGGTGACGATGGCGCTGAGCAATACGCCCAGGGCGCCAAGGGCCAGCACGCCCCCGATCAGCAAGGAGACTGCCCCGCCCATCATCTCGCCGACCTTCTCGGAAGTCTCGGCCTTGGCCAACTGGATTTCCTTGCGGAACAGCCCGGAAATATCGCTCACCAGGCCAGACAGCAGCGTCGAAAGTGAGCTGTCCTGATTAACCTGAGACATTGCCACCTCCCGCATAGTTCCCGCTGGACTGGCCATAGGCAGATGAACCCGACGTGCCGGCGCCCCCGGCATCGCTGGTGCCATAGCTCGCGCCCGAAGGGCTCACCGCGCCGGAATTGGTCCGACTGTCCGGGTTCTCTCGGCGCTGCGCCGAAGCGCCGGCAAAGCGGCTGGCCAGGAAGCCTGCCAGGGCCGCACCGCCCAGAAAGGCCAGCGGCTGCGAGCGGCCGAAGCGCTCTGCCTCACCGAACAGTTCGTCGACATTCTTGCCCTTCACCTGCTGGCCGAAGCGCTCGAGGCCGTTGGCGAGATCGCGCATGTAGCGCGCCGTTGTCGCCTGGTCGCCGTCAAGCTCGTCGGCAACCCGGGACATCGCCGAGGCCACGCCTTCGACCTGTGTGGCGACGAAGTCTTTCTGGTCTGTGGCAAAGGTCTTCGCCTTCTCGGCAGCCTTGTCGACCTGATGCTGCGCCTCTTGCTTGAGGTTCTGCACGTCGTGAGCAGCCCGTTCACTCACGGCATCGAGATCGTGCTGAAGGCGGCTCGCCGCATCATTGGCGTCTTGCCGGGCCTTGTTCTCGGCATCAGACATGGGAAGTCCGTAGGTTTCCGGCTGATCGCTGTTCATTGTCATCTCCTCATAAGCTTGGGCGTTCAGCGCCCTTGTGGGACATCAATGGCGTGGCGCGGGCTCGGTTCCGGTCTCACGCATAATGTGTACGAAGCGACGGCTCCCGGTTGTCAGTTCGTCTCCGGTTCATCCGGCGTCACGACGTCGCCCAGCCGCCTGTTCCCTCTCCGTTCGCCTCGTGCTAACACTCGTGATCCATTCCCCTGCTGACATTGCGTGACAGAGCGCCCATCTATGGGATCATCTGTACCGCCCCCCTGTTGCTGATCTTGCGAGCGCGCCATGGCCCCCAAATCCACCCGTCCGGGAAAAGCCGAATTCTCCATCGACGAGTTCTTTGCCGAAATCGAGAAGGCCGAGGACATGCAGGCGAGCAAGCCGCTTTATGCCGAGCGCATGAAGAACAAGCGCGCCCTCGACCGGGCCGACGCGGCAGAGAAGGAGGCAGCGGCGCCCCAGCCCGCCCGGCGCGAGGGCGAAAAAAAGACCGCCCTCGAAAAGCGCCGCACCACCAAGTCAAGCCACGACACCGCCACCGGCATGTCCGCCAAGGCCGGCAAGACCAAGATCAACTCGGTGGACCGCGTCGATGTGGAGGGTTTTGGCGAAGCGCCCCAGGCCGGCTTCGGCCACATGCCGTCCCAAAAGCTCACTGCCCGCGATATCTCCCGCACTGCCGCCGCCGATCCAGAGACCCAGGCCAAGCTGCGCGAAGCGCTCGACGCTTCGGTGAAAAAGAACAAGGCCCGCAACAACGAGGACGTGTCGGGCGCCACCACGGTCGGCGTCACCGCCACCGTCAAGGCGCTCGAGCAGATCATTCTGCATGGCCGCAAGGAGGTGGAAGGCTCCGCCCCCTGGATGCCGCACCGCCCCGAGCGCCCGGCCAAGCGCGGCGAGAGCAAGCCCTTCCGCCTCGTCACCGACTATGTCCCCGCCGGCGACCAGCCCACCGCCATTGCCGAACTCGTCGAAGGCATCGAGAATGGCGAGACCGACCAGGTCCTGCTCGGCGTTACCGGCTCGGGCAAGACCTTCACCGCCGCCCAGGTCATCGCCCGCACCCAGCGCCCGGCGCTGATCCTGGCGCCAAACAAGACCCTCGCCGCCCAGCTCTATTCCGAGTTCAAGGGCTTCTTCCCGGACAATGCGGTCGAGTATTTCGTCTCCTACTACGACTATTACCAGCCCGAGGCCTACGTCCCGCGCACCGATACCTATATCGAGAAGGAATCGACCATCAACGAGCAGATCGACCGCATGCGCCACTCGGCCACGCGCGCGATCCTCGAACGCGACGACGTCATCATCGTCGCCTCGGTCTCCTGCATCTATGGCATCGGCTCGGTGGAAGACTACACCGCCATGACCATCGACGTGCAGAAGGGCGAAAAGATCGACCAGCGCCAGCTGCTCGCCAAGCTCGTGGCCCTGCAATACAAGCGCGGCGACACCGGCTTCGTGCGCGGCACCTTCCGCGTGCGCGGCGATACCGTCGAGATCTTCCCTGCCCACTATGAAGCCGCCGCCTGGCGCGTCACCCTCTTCGGCAACGAGGTGGAATCGATCACCGAATTCGACCCTCTAACGGGCAAAAAAAGCGCCGACCTCACCTTCATCCGCGTCTATGCGAACTCTCACCACGTGACGCCGCGCACCACGATGAACCAGGCGATCAAGCAGATCAAAGCCGAGCTGGCGGCGCGCCTGCAGGAGCTCAACGGCGCCGGCCGGTTCCTGGAAGCCCAGCGCCTCGAACAGCGCTCCCTCTTCGATCTCGAAATGATGGAAGCCACCGGCTCCTGCGCCGGCATCGAGAACTATTCGCGCTACTTCTCCGGCCGCAAGCCCGGCGAGCCGCCCCCGACGCTGTTCGAATATCTCCCCGATGACGCCCTGGTCTTTGTCGACGAAAGCCATGTCACCATCGGCCAGCTCGGCGCCATGTATCGCGGCGACCTCCGCCGCAAGGCGACCCTGGCCGAATACGGCTTCCGCCTCCCCTCCTGCATGGACAATCGCCCCCTCCGCTTCGAGGAGTGGAACGCCATGCGCCCGCAATCGGTCTATGTCTCGGCCACCCCCGGCTCCTGGGAAATGGAACAGACCGGCGGCGTCTTCGCCGAACAGGTCATCCGCCCCACCGGCCTCATCGATCCCCCGGTCGAAATCCGCCCGGCCACCCATCAGGTCGACGACGTCATCGACGAAATCCGCCAGACCATCAAGGCCGGCTACCGCACCCTTTGCACCGTCCTCACCAAGAAAATGGCCGAGGACCTCACCGAATATATGCACGAGCAAGGCATCCGCGTGCGCTACATGCACTCGGACGTCGACACCATTGAGCGCATCGAGATCATCCGCGACCTGCGCCTCGGCGCCTTCGACGTGCTGGTGGGCATCAACCTCCTCCGCGAAGGCCTCGACATCCCCGAATGCGGCCTCGTCGCCATTCTCGACGCCGACAAGGAAGGCTTCCTCCGCTCCGAAACCTCACTGATCCAGACCATCGGCCGCGCCGCCCGCAACGTCGACGGCAAGGTCGTCCTCTACGCCGACCGCACCACCGGCTCCATGGAACGCGCCCTGGCCGAAACCAACCGCCGCCGCGAAAAACAGATGGCCTACAACCTCGCCAACGGCATCACCCCCCAATCCGTCAAAGCCCGCATCAACGACATCGTCGACAGCACCGCCGAACGCGACCACGTCACGATCAGCATCGGCAAGGGCAAGGACGGGAAAGAGAAGGTCGTCACCGGCGACAACCTCGCCACGGTCATCAAGGACCTGGAACGCGAAATGCGCGAAGCCGCGACGAACCTTGAGTTTGAAAAGGCGGCGCGGCTCAGGGACGAGGTCAAGCGGCTGCGGGAGATGGAACTGGATACGCTCGAGGGGGAGGTATCCTAAGCCACAGAACGCCCGGCTCCATGGCCTCCCTCCCCCTTGAGGGGAGGGTAGTGAAGCTGGCTGCGGAGCAGCCTAGCGCAACTAGGGTGGGGGTGTCGGATTGTGCTGCAAATCTCGATGGTTGCCGGAGGCGCTGACACCCCCACCCGAGCGCCGCTAAGGTCCTGACGGACCTAAGCTCTGCTTGCCCTCCCCTCAAGGGGGAGGGAAGCCAGAACCGAAAGTCCCGCGGACGCCCCCCGCAGCCCTCATGGGGAGGCGCGCAGCGAAGCGAAGCCTCGAACCACGAGGGCACCGACCGCGTCCCAGGACACTCAATTGTCACCCCGGCGCAGACCCGGGGCCAATCCTGAACGCGGGTGATGGATACCGGATCAACGCCGGGATGACAGCCGGTGGTTGCTGCTCTACCATGAGGATAGTCTTATGGGGGCCGGCGCGTGCAAGAATTTTTCAGAGCCGCAATTGAGAATATCTACAAACACGGGGACACCGATATCTTCCCGTTTCCGATAGAGAATAGAATTCTCTACGATAAAATAGATAGCGTGCTGCCCCTTCTAGTCGAAGCGCATGAAAACTTCGATTCAAATTTTGCCGCTAATGCGCCGCAAGACATAAGTTCCCTCGTTCCCGCTGGGACATTTGGCTTCCGTCAAGGAACTCAACTGGACCCTTTTTGGAACGCATTTTTCTTGGGAAATGTCCTATCCGTAGCTGAGAAAATAGAGGACGCCAGACTCTCTGACAAAGAGATTTTCTCGTATCGGCTATCCAGAGAAAACTACATGTCCGGAGACACATTCAGGAGGGACATTGGTTGGATAGATTTCATGCGACGTTCGGCAGAAATAGCAGAACAACATGAATATATAGTCGTTTGCGACATTGCAGACTGTTACTCTAGGATAAGCCATCACAAAATTGAGAATGCACTGCAGTTGATCGGCGCGGACCCAAAGGTACGAAAAAGCATCATGGGTTATCTGGGAAATTTAACACAGACCCGATCAAGCGGACTTCCCATTGGCGGACCAGCATCCAGAATTTTGGCAGAACTGGCCCTAGTCAATTCAGACATATACATGAGAAGCAGCCAGATAAATTTCACAAGATATGCCGATGATTACCATATATTCTGCACATCGAAGCATGAAGCTTATGCATCGCTCCTTAATGTATCTAAAATTCTTTCAAACGATAGTTTGTCCTTGCAGAAATCAAAAACGAGAATTCTCACAAGGGCAGAATTCATAGCAGTAAACAAGAATGTTTTGGTTGATGCCGGCGCGTCTGTGACACCTGTTCAAAGGTTAATGTCACTTACCTTAAGATATGATCCGTATTCATCAAACGCTGAGCAAGACTACGAAGCTCTAAAATCCGAATTGAACTCAATCGACATTGTAGCTTTACTCAACGAGCAGTTGGCGCAAACCAGAGTTCATGTCGCGACGACAAAGAAGATAATTTCCGCACTCCGGCACGTATCGGAAAGTGCCCAGTTTGGTGCGGCAATTTCCATGCTAGACAATATGGATGTCCTATACCCTATCGCCTCGAACGTTTTCATAGCAATTGCGTCATTCTTTAAAAACCTCAACTCCCAGTCCAGGTCTCAGATATGCGATAGAATTAGAGATTTATATTCGGATAAGCACGAGGTATTGCAATCAGCAGCAAATTTGGCGTTCGCAAATCGTATCATTTCGATGGAAAAGAGTGCACTGAATCAGGAGCATCTACACAGATGCTACGACAACTCGACCGATTCAATCGTTCGTCGTGACGTGATTATTACGTTCGCCAACTGGCAGAACTTTGCTTGGATTTCGATGGAGAAGCAAAAATTTCAGACACTTAGCCTTTGGGAGCGACGCGCACTTATCCTAGCCTCATATTACCTAAATGATGAAGGTAAGCATTGGCGAGGCTTTGCAAAGGATTGGTTCAATCCTTTCGAAAGTATCGTTCGCGATTGGCGAGCGGAGAAGCAGCCAGATTTCAAGTTGCCGCTATGATCAATGAGCGAACTTTTGCGCACAATTTCTCAGGTTTTTGGCGCTCTGCGCTCCCAAATTTGGAGGCAGTTCTTCGTACCCTCAACCTCGGCTATGAACGGTTGCAAACACCCCTTAAGACGAAATCGGAACCGTCAAGACGCGACTTGATTAGCGAAGTTGGCTTTCGATTGGCGGCGCTTGGCGACAAGCCGCCTATCGAAGAGAATTTAAGTGTCGCCTTTGACGAGGCCACCCGCTTCCTCTCAAGCGAGACAAGCTCAAATGCTTCCACGGATGGAATTAGACTCACGGCGCCTGAGTTGTCCGAAGTCACCTCAATCGCGCAACGCATAACAGAGCTTTGTAGGTCAGTCGGTGGAAAAGACGTCACGTTTTTCCCCGAATTTCGCGGTTTAGGAATGCTAGAAAAATGCCAAGGGGACATTCGGGTAGATGATACAATAATAGAAATAAAATATGTTGATCGATCGTTTAGAAGTACAGACTTCAGACAAGCTCTAACTTATGCGACTCTGGCAAACTTGGGGGGGGATAATGGAATAGATAGAATAATTCTATACAATCCTCTTCGAGGAACTTACGTGGACACCACGCTTGAAGAGCTCATATTCAGCTCCAGCGGACGATCGGTTGAGGAATTTGAATTTGAATTTTTGAGCGTTTTAGATGGATCAGGTGTGTCTCGCTGATTCTTCTTGAGCGACATTGTGACCTTTCATGTTGAATCACCTAGCCCTATCCCCCCAATAAAAATCCTTCATTGGACACCAGAACCCTCCGGCGCCACACTCCCCTCATGCCACCGCGTTTCTCTCCAACAGCGGCCCGCCGCTTGATGATGACGACACCTACACCCCGCCCAGCGGGCTTCGCAGGCCGTCCGGCATAGCCGGATGAAAGGCTCCGGTGGAGCCTTTCAAGCCAAGAAGGCCATGAGAGCTATGCGCGAGTGGCAGTCCTCGAAATCCTCGAACGCGGGCGGTATCTCGGCGCCAGCGACACTCGCCATTCGAGCGTAGCTCTCATGGCCTTCTCACCTAAATTCGCTCCACCGGAGCGAATTTGCCTACGGCCCGGCTCGAAGATTGCGCAGATCGTGGCGAAGCGTGGGGTGAGGTACTAGCGAAAACCCCACCCAACCTCCCCCTGAAACAGGGGGAGGAGCAGAGGGGGTCCACCGCAGGTCCGGCATACGGGAGCAGAGGGGGTCCACCGCAGGTCCGGCATGCGCCGGCGCGTCACCGCCCCCTGGAGGGGGGAGGCAAGCAAAGCTTGGCCGCAGGCCTTAGCGCAGCTAGGAGGGGGTGACACGTCCACCCATGCCGCGCTCTGCACTGAAACGACACGCCCTCGGCCCAAGCCCGAGGGTGACGATCCGAGCAAGACGACGGCCCATGCGTAGCGACCTCGCCCGCCCCTAAGTCCCATCCCCATCGACCGGGCAGGCCTCAAACAGCCGCGCAAATTCGTCTCCCGCGCCCGCGGCCGAGTAGCGCCCCTGCTCCACGCCGTCGACTTCCACCGAGAATTGGCCCGAGAGGATGTCCATCACCTCCGGCGTGAACAGTGTCGTGCCGCCCGTCGAATAGCGCTCGTTGACCACTCCGCTGACCGGGGACGCCATATCCACCCGCCGGTCACCCGCGACCACGCTCAGCACCTTCGGCTCGGTTTCGGGTTCGTCCATGAAGGCGGCAATGCTCACATCGGGCCAACCCTCCTGGCAGCTGATCTGCAGCACCTGTCCGCCCACCGCCGGGTCCAGCCAATAGAGATAGATATCGGTCAGGCCCGAACGCGCAAATTCTTCGAGAAACCAGCCCTCCGGCATTGCCTCCTGCGCCGCCGCCGCGCCGCCCATTGCCAGCGCCACGCCCAAAGCGACCCATCCAGCACCTTGCCTCATCCACGCCTCCTGCTCCGATGTCATGATCCTACGCTGCGCAGCGCCGGGCGCGCCAGTGGTGCGACTGTGGCAGGGCAGGAAAGGACTTGTCCCCGCCCCCGATCCCCGCGCGCACAATGGCCCAAACCACTTTTGGAGATCCATCATGCGCAAAGATTGGCGGCTGAATCACAGCTCCATTTCCTTTCACCAGCTCAACACCTTTCGGCATCTCGCCATCGAGATCGACCAGCTCGAAGCTCAGCTGCGGACCCTGCCCGACGCCGTTTCGCCATCGCCGCTGCTGGTCGAACTGGTGCGCCTGCTGCGGGCCGATCTCTATCGGCTGGTGTCGCGCGAAGTGGGCGCCCGCGCCCTCCGTCGTCCCCTGCCCGAGGCGCCCGGCAAGGCCACGCTGACCCAGAACCTCGACGAAGCGCGTCTGGCGCTCGCCCGCTTCCGCGAGGCCCATTCCGCCGCCTGGTCCGACCGCGACGACCGCTGGCTGGTGGACCGAGAGCCGTCCTGAAGGGCAAATCTGAAAAGGCCATAAGACCTGTCGTCGAGTGGCGAGGGCCGCTGCTGTCCCACCGCATTGAAACACCCCCACCCAACCTCCCCCTGAAAAGGGGGAGGGGTAGAATTGAGTTTCTCTGCTGATCCGGACGCCACCACCATGCGCTCCTCCCCCCCTGTCAGGGGGAGGCAAGCAAAGCTTGGCCGTCAGGCCGTAGCGAAGCTGGGTGGGGGTATCCTCTTCAAAAAAAATCACAAATCCGAAAGTAATCCCCGCCCCATCCAGCGTCCCCCATACTGCCCTCGTTCCCGCCGATAACACGCGGCACTGACGAGGTGTCGGGCGGGAAGACTGGGCCGCACGGTGTCGACCGGGCGGAGGCGTGTATGCTGACCACCGGCCAGTTGTCGGCGGCACGGCTTGAGATCGGGACCAAGCGCCATCGCGAGGCCCCACCGGCAGACCACCGCCGGGCGTATCCATTCCGTGATCCGAGGCAACAACCTGCAAGGGGGCCGCTCGATGCGTGCGTCCGAAATCCCGGGCGTGGGAAGCGGCTTTCGCCTCTTCTTTACTAAAACCTTCGGGGCGAAAGCCGCTTTTCACCGTGTCACCGCACGCCGTAAGGCGAAGCGGCGATTCTGCACGTCTTGATGTCGCCATGCCGATCCCGCATGGATGGGAAAATTTCCTCAGGAGGCCCCCATGCGCGCCCTCACCCGCCTTGCCATCGCTGCGCTCGCCGCCCTTGTGCTCGCCACGCCCGCGCTCGCGATCACCGTCACCGCCCGCGTGTCCGGCGGCACTATCGCCGTCCATGCCGGGCCCGATGCCCGCTTCGCCGTTCTCGGCCATGTCCGCGAGGGGCAGGAAATCCCCATCGACTATTGTACCCAGACCGATGGCGACAGCGACCGCGGCACCTGGTTCGGCGACGCCGGCCACCCGCTCTGGCCCTCGGGCTCCACCCAATGGTGCCGCATCCCCGACTATGGCTGGGTGGAGCGCAGCTATATCGTGGGCCGGGGCCTGGTCAACGTCACCCCGCCCGATTTCGTCGGGCGCGGATGGTGATGTCACGCCACCCTCATTCCCTCCCCATCAAGGGAGGGAGGCGCAGACCAAAACGCCGGTGTTCATCCCTCCCTCCCCCTTGTGGGGAGGGTAGCGTCGCTAGGCCAGGGGCCGTAGCACAGCTAGGGTGGGGGTAAACGAGGGGGAGGTCAAAGCCACCCCGCCAGTTCCCGCCGCACCATGGCTTCCACGAAGTCCATGCCGCCGGGCGAGGCATTCAGGCACGGGATATAGGCGAACTTCTCCCCGCCCGCTTCCATGAAGCTATCCTTGCCGCCCATGGCGATCTCTTCGAGCGTCTCGATGCAATCGGCCGAAAAGGCCGGCGCCAGGATCGCCACCTTCTTCTTGCCCTGCCCCGGCAGCGCTTCGAGCGTCTTGTCGGTATAGGGCTGCAGCCATTCGGTCGGCCCGAACCGGCTCTGGAAGGTGACCATCAGCCGGTCCTTGTCCCAGCCCAGGTATTCGCGCAGCAGCCGCGTGGTCTTGTAGCACTGGCAATGGTAGGGGTCGCCGCGCTGCAGATATTCCACCGGCATGCCGTGGTAGGAGGTGATCACCACATCCGGCTCGAAATCGAGCGCCGCGACACCATCCCGGATCGAATCGCCCAGGGCCTTGATATAGGCCGGGTCGTCGAAATAGGCCGGCGCCGTCCGCACTGCCGGCTGCCAGCGCATGGTCTTGAGCACGTCGAACGCCTTGTCATTGGCCGTCGCCGTCGTCGTCGCCGAATATTGCGGATAAAGCGGCACCAGCAGGATCTTCTGGCACCCGGCAGCCTGCATTTTTTCGAGCACGCTCTGGGTCGATGGATTGCCATAGCGCATGGCGAATTCCACCACGATATCCTCGCCCTTGAGGCGCTGTGCTAAATTCTCCGTCTGCTCCCGCGTGATCACCCGCAATGGGCTTTCGTTCTTTTCCTTGTCCCAGATCTGGGCATAGGCATGCCCGCTCTTTTGCGGCCGGAAGGAGAGAATGACCAGATTGAGGATCGGCCACCAAAGGAACTTGTTGGTCTCGATCACCCGAGGATCGGAGAGGAATTCCTTCAGATACCGCCGCACGCTCCAATAATCAGTGCCATCAGGCGTACCCAGGTTGAGCAGCAGAACGCCGATTTTCTGCTTGGGCACGGGAGGATGGTCAGGGGGAAGCTGCGCGGACATCAGGGACCAGTTTGGAAAAGTTCCAGGGTGACGCACCATAGCCTGTTACCGCATGGCCGCAAGGCGGCGATGGGTCGCGCCGATCCGGGTGATCCAACTCAGAAGCTGGCGATCAGCAGCAGCACCCCGAATGCCAGCACCGCAACTGCGCCCAGCAATTCGGCCCACCACACCAGCGCCCCGGCCAGCGCACTCTCGGCTCCGCCGATCCGCCCGGCCAGGCCCTTGGCCGTCGCCGCCAGGGTCGCCAGTGCCGCCACGGTAATCGCCGTCCCCAGCCCCATCAGCAGCACCGCCGCAATCCCGGCCGCCAGCAGGCCCTGCGATAATGCAAACACCAGCACCACCAGTGCCCCCGAACAGGGCCGCAGTCCCACCGCGAGAACCACGCCCAGCTGCTCGCGCCAATTGCCCCGAATATCCCCGGGGCCTACCGCGTGGTGCATACTATGCTCGTGATGCCCATGGTCGTGATCGTGATCGTGATGATGTTCAACATGGGAGTGATCATGGCTGTGCCCCCAGCCAAATATCTTGCGCGCTACCAGCCACAGCCCCAGCAGCGCCACCATGGCATAGCTGACGACGCCCACCCAGTGCGCCGCCTCGCCCAGCGCGGTGCTGGTCAGGTTCAGCGCGCCCGCCAGCACCAGCACGAAGCCGATCGCCACCAGCGACTGCATCAGCGCCGACAGCGCACTCAGCACGATGCCCTGGCGCAATTGCTGTTCATTGGCCAGCACATAGGACGAAATGACCACCTTGCCGTGCCCCGGCCCGGCAGCGTGGAAAACGCCATAGAGAAAGCTCAGTCCGCCCAGCACCCAGAACGCCGTCCAGTCGGTGCGCAGCGCATCCAGCGCCGCCGTCAGGGCCGCATAAAATTCACGTTGCTGCGCCTGCAGCCAGCCGAAAAACCCGCTGCGCGGCAAGCTGATGCCCACTTCGGGCGGCGGCCCGCCAAAGGGCGCTGCTGGCCGGGCGGCGGCCACCTGCTCAACCGCCTCAATCGCGGTCGCGGCGACAGGTGCCGCACCGCAACTCACCACCACCAGCCCCTGCGTACCCCGCATGGCGGCGGCAAGATCGGGCGGCAGCTCCAGCACATCTGGTCCAAGCGAATAAAGCCGCTCCTCGACTTCGGGGGCCACTGGCACGGGCGGTTCAAGCCGCGCCGCGCAGCCCTCAGGCGCATTCTCCAGCGTCACATCGGCAGGCTCATTGACCGTGATCGCCACGTAGTATTCGGGGTCATAGACACCCAGTTCAAACCGCTCGCCCACGGCCTGTGGTGTCGTCGCCGTAATGGTGAAATCCAGCGTCACCCGATTGTCGGCATAGACCATCTTCTGGTCCCCGACCGGGGCAAAATCCATGCCGTCCCCGGCATATGTATAAAACCCGTAGTCGGCCAGGCCGAGCATATTCTCGTTGGCCAGGTCCTGCATTTCCGCCGAGCTGACGGTGCCGTCGCCGTCCGTATCCAGTCCCTGCACCATCCACACCGAAAAGGCGGTGTCGAAGGTCCAGCTGTGGTGCAGCGCCGTGACCCGGCCTGCATCATCGAGACGAACCACCGCCCTGGCGTCGATCATGATGTGCGGATGCGCCAACGCGGGCTGCGCCAGCCCCAGTGTGATCAGTGCCACACCGATCAATCGCGCCGAAAGTCTGGTCAAGTCGGGCCTCTAGTGCACGGGATGGGTGGCGAACCACTCCACCAGATGATCGATCAGTGCCCGCACCTTGCCGGCCAGGTGTCGCCGGTGCGGATAAACGGCCTGCAGGGTTTGCCCGGTCGGCAGGAAATCCGCCAGCACCGGCACCAGGTCACCCTGCTGCACCGCCGGCTCGGCCAGATAGGAAGGCAATACGACAAAACCGAGGCCCATCACCGCCGCCGTGCGCGCCGCCAGCGGCGAGTTGACACGCAGCGGGCCGGTCACGGGCACCGAAATGGTCTTGCCATCCTCGGTAAAGCGCCAGTTCGACTGTCCCTGCAAGTTGACATCGACAATACAGGGCAGATGCCGCAGGTCCTCGGGATGCTTGGGCGTACCCACCTTGCCGATCAGTTTCGGCGCAGCGCCCACCACCACATGCATATCGGCGATCTTGCGGGCGATAAGCGAGGAATCGGCCAGCGTCGAAATCCTGAGCGCAACATCGATCCCCTCGTCGACCAGATCGACATAGCGATCCTCCAGCCGCAGGTCGAGTGTCACCTTGGGAAACTTTTCGAGATAGGCAAAGATCGCCGGCGCCAGCGTGCGTTCGCCGAAATTGCGCGGCGCCGACACCCGCAGCATGCCGCGTGGCTCGGTCGTCTGGTCGGCAATTGTCGCGTCCAGATCGTCGAGTTGCTGCAACAGGCTCGAGGCTTCGCGGTAATAGGCCTCCCCCGCCTCGGTCAGGCTCAGCCGCCGGGTCGTGCGGTTCATCAGGCGCACGCCCAGGTAATCCTCGAGATCAGTGACATATTTGCTGAGCAGGGCTTTGGAGCGCCCGTGCTGCCGGGCAGCGGCCGAAAAACCGCCTGCGTCGAACACTTGCACAAAGGCACGGATGCGGGAAATATCCTGCGACATGACGGGTCCGTTCGATGACAGCGACAGCGTGGCGCGCTTGCGATTATGAGCAGGGAGCCGCCCAATGGTGGTCAATCGACGCATAACTCATCTGCGCACAGTGAACAATAACGCCCCTTGGTCGTTGAGCGATTAACGATAGGATGGATGCGCAATCGACGGCGACGAGGAGATCGGATTATTTTCCCGCCCATGTCCAGACCCTCCCCCCGCTCCGCGCTCTATCGGCTCATCGAAGCCGGACAACTCGCGCACAAGGCGCTTCTGGTGCCTGTGGTCGAGAAGGGCCTCGAGCCGGGTGATGACGCCGTGCTGTTCGTGCTTGGCCGCTCCGGCACCACCGAGGCGGACCTGGCGCGTGAACTGGGCCTGTCTGCCGACATGCTCTCAAGCCGTCTCGAACGCCTCGCCAGCCGCGATTTCATCACCCGCCAGGCGGTTGGGCCGGAGCTGGAGCCGGGCCTGGCCCTGACCGAGCGCGGCGTGCGCATTCGCAATGCCCTGGCCGATCACTGGGCTCAGCTCGAAGAGGCGCTGATGGGCGAACTCAAGCCCAAGCACCGCAAGAAATTTGCCGACGCCCTGGGCCGCTTCGTCGACCTGCTGCGCTTCTAGAGCGTTTCCCGCAACGCGGTGCCGTTTTTGCGCCTCGGACTTGATCCGAGAATCGGAAACACGACAACCAAACACCTGGATCACCGGCCACATCAGCCTTAACGCTTCGTTCAGCTTGGGTTCATGCGCAATGGGGTTCTCTGAGACCAAGGCATCAATGCCAACAGTACAGGGAAAGGACCTCCGCCATGACCCTCAGGAAAAAACTCTTCGCCTCCGGTCTCGCGACCCTGGCCGTCATCGCCACCACCATGGCCGCTTCCGCCGCACCCGCAGTCGCCACCGGCAATGTCAACGTTCGCACCGGCCCCGGAACCGGCTATCGCGTGGTCGATACGCTGCGCCGCGGCGAGCCTGTGAACGTCCAGCAATGCCGTGGCAGCTGGTGCTACGTCGAAAAGCGCGGCCCGGACGGTTGGGTTTCCGCAAACTATCTCAGCACTGGCCGCCCGCATTGGGACGACCGCTGGGATAACGATTGGGACAATGGTTGGGATAACGGCTGGGAGCGCCCGCGTCCGCCGCGCCCACCCCACTGGAACCCGCGCCCACGCCCGCAGCCGACCTATCCGGGCCACTCCGGGGGCAGCGTCTGCTTCAATGGCCCCAATGGCTACTTCTGCATCGGCAACTGACCGATCCTGCGCCGCTCCCTCACTGGGGGCGGCGTCCTTGTCTGGAACCTATTCGACCATCAACCGGTCGATATCGACGCCGCGCCGCTCCAATGGCGCGCGCATCCGGCGCGCCAGATATTCATTGGCGCCGTAAGTCACGATTGCGCCGATAGCAGCAACCGCACCAAAGCCCAGCCAGCCTTCCTGGCTGCCCACAACCGATGCGCCCAGCACCGTTGCGATTGCCGTCCCCATCACAATCCAGCTCTTGCGCTGAGCAGCGATCTTGAGGTTTCGCGCACCGGAATGCAGCAAGTCGCGCAATTCAGTGTCGCTCATGGCCGCCAGCTCTGCCGAGCGACGTTCCCTGCGGATGGTTTCGATATAGGCATCAACCCGCCGCATGGTCAGCGCGTCGCGCTTGTCGCTCTGCTTTCCGCGCGTCAGCATGGTCCAGCCGCCACCAATCAGCAGCAACACCAGGGCAATCTCGATAAGCCAGATCATTGCGCGCCTCCCATGCCTGTCGGAGCGTCGTCGCTCAACACTGTGCACACATGCCCTTTGCGGTCCGCCAGTTCAAGACCGCCTTACTCGACGGCGGGCAGCGCTTCCTGCCCCACCTTTGGCACACGCTTTGCCCGCTCACGCGCCATCACCACAAGGCCGGCCGCGACAATGACCGCAGCGCCAAGCAGCGAAATGGCATCGATCCACTGTCCGAACACCACGACGCTGAGCACAATGGCCCAGGGCAGCGAGAAATAGTTGAAGGGCTGCAAAACGCTCGCCGGCGCCATGGTCAAGGCTATGGTCATCAGCCCGTGCCCGGCACAGGTCGTCGCCATGATTACCACCACAAGCGCGACATCCGTCCAACCCATATTCTGCCAGAAGAACATGCCGACGATGCCCGACAAGACCAATCCCACAAGGGCAGCATAGGTCATGCTGGTCGCAGCACTATCGATCGCCGCAACCTTGCGCGTGACCACGATGTAGAGCGCATAAAGCGTCGCCGAGGCCAGGGCAAAGCCAGCGCCCCAGTCCAGCGGCACGCCACCGGGACGCATGATGATCAGTGCACCGATGAACCCGGCGCCAACCGCCGCAAACCGGAACAACCCGACTTTTTCGCCCAATATGGGAATGGCAAACACCGTCACCAGCAGCGGATAGACAATGACAATGGCCTGCAATTCGCCCAGCGGCACCGATTGCAAGGCCAGCGCGAAAAACCAGATATCAGCCATCAGCAGCACGCCGCGCAGCAATTGCAGCTTCGGCGTTCGCGAGCGCAGCGCTTGCCGCAACGGCGCCTGCCGTGCCACCAGAAACAGCGCGAACGCGGCAAAGCCCCAATAGCGCATCATGGTGATCTGGAACGGCGAATAATCCTGCACCAGCAGTTTGGCGACAGCATCCTGGATGCCGAAGACACCGATGGTGATGAGAGTCAGGACAATGGCGCGCCCCACCTGGTCAGCGCGCTCGACAGCAAAATTATGCGGCATGGAGAACTCGGACGTGAACGCGCCCCGCAATGCAATGATCGCGGGGCGTGGGAAGCCTATTGCAAGCTTCAGCTCTTCGCCATGGCCGACTTGATGATCCCGGCGATGGCCGTCAGCAGGCCGCCTCCGACGAGGCCGGCAGCACCCTGGCCGGCCAGGGCGCCAAAGTCGAACGAACCGGCAGTGCCCGCTGCACCGGCGGCTGCACCCACCAATGTATCGAGACCCGGTATCATGCCAGCCAGCCAGGTGCCTGCGAGCCCGCCAATGGCGCCGACAATAGAATTGCCAGCGGTGCCCAGATTAAGTTGCTTTGCCAATTGACCGATGACATTGCCGCCGGCACCGCCAGCAATCAATTGCACCAGGATGGGCACGATTACGTCCATGCTAGTCCCCCTCTTCTTTGCGCGAAGCCTCCCGCTCCGCAACACCATGAGGCTACGCCCGTTTTAAGTTCGGACAAAGCACAAAACCTGCTGCCAAGGGGTGACAGGGGCTTTGTCTAGTTCTGCCGAGGATGCGGGCCTGCAGCAAGCCCGATTGAAGCCCGCCCCCGTTCCGGCCTATGGTCCGCTCGATGTCCAAACCGCTCAAAATCCAGCCGAATCAGTCCACTGCCGTCGCTCTTGTCACCGGCGCCGGCGACCGCATCGGCGCTGCCATCGCCATGGCGCTGTCCAATGCCGGCCATGCCGTTATCATCCATTATCGTTCCGACGCCGAGGGCGCCAAAACCCTGCGCTCGCGCATCCGGGCGGAGGGCGGCCAGGCCGAGATCCTGCGCGCCGATCTGGCCAAACGCCGCCAGCGCAGCACGCTTGTTGCCCGCGCAGCGGCCCTCTTCGGCCCGCTGACAGTTCTCGTCAACAATGCGTCGGCCTTCGAGCCAGACAGCGCCCGCGATGTCGATGAAGCGCTCTGGGATGCCCACTTCGCTGTCCACGCTGAAGCGCCGGTGTTTCTCTCACGCGATTTTGCCGCCCAATTGCCCGAAGGCGCCCCGGGCAATATCGTCAATATCATCGACGAACGCGTGCTCAATCCCAGCCCCGCCTATTTCAGCTATTTCCTGTCAAAATCCGTGCTCTGGACGGCCACCCAGACCCTGGCGCAAACGCTGGCCCCCGCCATTCGCGTCAACGCCATCGGCCCCGGGCCCGTCCTGCCCAATGCCAGGCAAACCCAGGCCGAGTTCGACCTTTCGGTCGACAACCTGCCGCTCAGGCGCCATGCTGGCCCCGAAGCCATTGCTCAGGGCGTCCTCGCCATTCTCTCGATGCCGTCCTTCACCGGCCAGATGCTGGCGCTCGATGGCGGACAACACCTGACCTATCCGGCCAAGCGTGGCCCGACGCCTCGATCATGACTGACATGACCAATCCGCCCCCGTCCGGCCCGGACGTCATCCGCGCCTTTGTCCGCACCCTCCCGGCTGCGCCCGGCGTCTATCGCATGCTCGATGCCGATGGTGGCGTCATCTATGTGGGCAAGGCGCGCAGCCTCAAGGCCCGCGTCACCAACTATACCCGCCCCGAAGGCCTGCCCGTCCGCATCCAGCGCATGATCGCCGCCACGGTGAGCATGGAGTTCGTGCGCACCGAAACCGAATCCGAAGCGCTGCTGCTCGAAGCCAATCTCATCAAGCGGCTGAAGCCACGTTTCAACGTGCTGCTGCGCGACGACAAGAGCTTCCCCTATATCCTCATCACCGGCGATCACGAAGCGCCCGAACTCACCAAGCATCGCGGTTCGCGGCGTCGCAAGGGTCACTATTTCGGCCCCTTCGCCTCGGCCGTCGCGGTCAGCCGCACCATTGCGAGCCTCCAGAAGGCGTTCCTCCTGCGCAATTGCTCGGACAGTTTCTACGCCGCCCGCACCCGCCCCTGCCTGCAATTCCAGATCAAGCGCTGCGCTGCCCCCTGCACGCGTGAGATCAGCCTTGAGGGCTATGCCGAACTGGTCGAGGACGCGCGCCTGTTCCTCTCGGGCAAATCGCAGACGGTCCGTGACCACCTGCAGCGCGACATGAACGCGGCCGCCGAAAATCTCGATTTCGAGCGCGCCGCCCTGATCCGCGACCGCCTGTCGGCGCTGGCCCTGATCCAGTCCCAGGGCGATGCCACTGCCCGTTCCGTGGAGGAAGCCGACGTCTTCGCCATTCATCACGAAGGCGGTCAGTTCTGCGTGCAGGTCTTTTTCTTCCGTGCCTTCCAGAACTGGGGCAACCACGCCTTCCGACCCAAGGCCGACGACAGTCTCACCGACGCCGAAGTGCTCGAAGCCTTCCTGGTACAGTTCTACGAGGATCGCAGCCCGCCCCGCCTGGTGCTGCTCAGCCACGACATGGCAGAGCCTGCCCTCATCGAAGAGGCGCTATCTTCCCGCGCCGGCCGCAAGGTGCGCCTCGAAACCCCGCAACGCGGTGAAAAGCGCGATCTGGTCAATCACGCCCTCAACAATGCCCGCGAAGCCCTTGGGCGCCAACTGGCCGAAGGCGCGTCAAACCGCACGCTGCTTGAAGGGGTGGCCGAAGTTTTCGCCCTCGAAGACGTTCCGCGCCGCATCGAGGTCTACGACAATTCCCACATCTCCGGCACCAATGCGGTGGGCGGCATGATCGTCGCCGGCGAGGAAGGCTTTTCCAAAAAGCACTACCGGACCTTCAACATCAAATCGACCGACATCACCCCCGGCGACGACTTCGGCATGATGCGCGAAGTGCTCACGCGCCGCTTCTCGCGCCTCGCCGCCGAAAGCGACACCGACGCCGAGGACGAAAACACCGGCATGCCCGACTGGCCCGATGTCGTCTTTATCGACGGCGGCGCCGGTCAGCTCAACGCCGTGCGCGAAGTGATTGCCGAGATGAACCTGCCCAAGGAGGTCACCTTCATCGGCATCGCCAAGGGCGAGGATCGCGACGCCGGGCGCGAGAAATTCTTCATCGAGGGCCGCGACGCTTTCATGCTGCCCCACCGCGACCCGGTGCTCTACTATGTCCAGCGCCTGCGCGACGAAGCCCACCGCTTCGCCATCGGCACCCACCGCTCGCGCCGCAAAAAGGACGTGGTCAAGAACCCCCTCGACGAAATCGAAGGCATCGGCCCCACCCGCAAGCGCGCCCTGCTCAATCACTTCGGCTCCGCCAAAGCCGTCTCCCGCGCCTCGCTCGTTGATCTGCAGGCCGTCCCGACCATCTCCGCCGCCATGGCCCAGCTGATCTACGATCACTTCAATCGGACCTAGGTGCTCGAACACCACTTGGCGCCGCGGGAAATATTTTACGCGGCGCGCGAACCGTTTTGGCCGTCCCTCTCCTCTTTACTTGCAGCTGCATCGCTGTGGTGCTGCATGAAACAGGAGAGAGCGATGCTCTACCGCAAGAACATCTATGAATGGGAACAACGGTCCCGGGTCGCCGCCGGCATCGCCATGGCCGTCTGGGGATTTGCCTTCGCCCCCAACCCAATCTTGGGCTACACCATTGCCGTTGCGGGGATCGGACTGGCGATCACCGGAGTGTTTGGCTGGTGTCCGGCCTGCGCCATGATTGGCCGCCGCTTGAAGGATTGACGATGTCCCAGGGCCGCATGGATGCACAATCAAGCACGGATCTCGTCATTCGCGCCCAGGCTGGCGATCATGCGGCCATCGTGGGCTTGCTCGAACATGCGCAGTCCGATGTCCGGCGTTACGCGCGGCGCAATTGCAAGCTGGAAGATGTCGATGACGCCGTGCAGGAGGCCATGACCGTGCTGGCGGGCGGGATCAAGGCGTTGCGCAGTCCGGCCGCCCTGGCGGGATGGCTGTTCACGGTCGTCAAGCGCGAATGTTCCCGCCTGGGGCACTGGGCCACCAGCACCTTGCGCAGCAGGGCCGCCGCCGAAAGCCTGGCCGCCATCGCGGCGCGCCCAGACCCTGATCTGCGCTATGATCTCGGCATGGCCATCCAGTCACTGCCAGAGCACTACAGGGTGATAGTGATCAAGCGGGATTTGGAAGAGCGGACCATTGAGGAAATCGCCCAGGCCGAAGGTCTGTCGAGAGAAGCGGTCAAGGCCAGGCTACACCGGGCCCGGCTCATGATCAGGGAATATCTGACGCCCTAGGAGCCGACCTCGCAATTCCGGCTTGCCCGCTACCGCGCAATCAGCAATTGCCGCGTTCAATGCCAAAAATGTCGAATTCCGCCCGCCCCAATCGTCGCCTCGGCATAACCCCCAAGGGAGACCCACAATGAAATTCATCACCATGGTCAAGACGCTCAATCCCGAGGTCGCCATCAATCCGCCGCCCGAATTGATGGGCGCCATCGTGCAGCTCGGCATGGAAGCGGGTGCGAAAATGACCGAGACCGGCGGCATGGCGCTGGCGGGCACCGTCACGACCCGCAAGGGTCAGATGATCACCGACGGACCCTTTGCCGAGGCCAAGGAAATGGTCGGCGGCTACGCCATATACGAACTCGATACCGAAGCCGAAATCGTCCGCTGGACCGAGCGCTTCGTCGAACTGCACCGTCAGCACTGGCCTGAATGGGACGGCGAAGTGAGCATCCTCCATCTGCAGCAGTTCAACATGGCCGGTTGAGCCAACGCGCTCACAGATCGCAAAGAATCGGTTAGCCTCCTTTTCCCAAGGGGAGCTGACCCGATGTCACCGATCATTTCCGCGACTGGCGTGGGCAAGACCTTCCGCCAGCTCAAGCGCCAATCCGGTTTCGGTGGCGCGCTGAAAAGCCTGTTCTCGCGCGATTACACCGACATCCGGGCCGTCGACGGCATCAGCTTTGCCATCAATGCTGGCGAGGCTGTCGGCTATCTCGGTCCCAATGGCGCCGGCAAGTCGACCATGATCAAGATGATGACCGGCATTCTCACGCCCAGCGCCGGTACCCTCTCGGTGCTCGGCCGCGAGCCGCATGCTCACCGCATGACCAATGCTGCTGAAATCGGCGTGGTCTTCGGCCAGCGCAGCCAGCTCTGGTGGGACCTGCCGGTGCGCGACAGCTTTGATCTGAACCGTCACATCTACGACATTCCCCCGGCGCGCTTTGCCGACAACCTGCGCTATCTCACGGCCATGCTGGACATGGCCTCCTATCTCGATCGCCCGGTTCGCCAGCTCAGCCTTGGCCAGCGCATGCGCGCCGAAATCGCCATGGCGCTGCTGCACGATCCCAAGATCCTGTTCCTCGACGAACCCACGATCGGCCTCGATGTTGTTGCCAAGGACGCGGTGCGCAAATTCCTGGCAGAGATCAACCGCGAGCGCGGCACCACCATCATTCTCACCACCCACGATCTGGTCGATATCGAGGAGATCTGCCCGCGCCTCATCATGGTCGATGATGGCAAATTGCTGTTCGACGGCGAGTTGAACCGCCTGCGCGCCAGTCTCGGCTCCCGCCGCCGCCTGACCCTCGAATTTGCCACCGACCCCGGCCCCATCGCGTTGACCACGGCAACGCTGACCGCAGACGAGGGCGCCGCCAAGCATTTCGTGCTCGACGATGAAACCGTCTCCCTGCTCGACGTGCTGGGCGAACTCGGTCGCGGCCACGGCCTCAAGGACGTCAAGCTCGAGGAGCCCGACATCGAGGAGGTGATCCGCACCTTCTACCTGAACAAGCCAAATCTGGCGTCGGCGCCATGAAACTGAGCGCCTACCCCGCCTTCACCGCCACAGCCTTCACCTCGCGCCTGGCCTACCGCAACCAGGTCTGGTCCGGCATGTTTGGCGAATTGGTCGCCACCTTTGCCTTCATCGCGGTCTGGACGGCAGCCTTTGTTGGCCGGGGCACGGTCGATGGCGTCACCCTGCCCGACATGGTCACCTATGTGATCATCGCCGGGCCGCTGCTCAATTGGAACACCACCCGCTATATCCGCGAGGTCGGCGACGCCATCCGCACCGGCGACGTCACCACGTTTCTTTTGAAACCCCTTCACTATCCGGCCCTGCTGTTCTTCAACCAATTGGGCAACAACGCCTTCGAACAACTGAGCATCACTCTCCCCGTGGCCGTCATCGTCGCCCTCGCGGTTGGTCTGCTGCCTCCGGCCAGTGTCGCCCATGGCCTGCTTTTCCTGGCCTATTGGGTGGTGTCCTGGAGCATGATGTTCCTTATTGCCACGCTGACCGCGATGCTGGCCTTCTGGCTCCTGACAGCCTTTGCGCTGGATTGGTTCCTGCGCGGCATCATGGCGGTCGCCTCGGGCGCCGTCGTGCCGCTCTGGTTCATGCCCGCGCCCCTGGCCGCGATCCTGGGCTATCTGCCCTTCGCCTGGGTCAGCTATTATCCAAGCGCCGTTTATCTTGGAAAACTCGACCTGCCCGCTGCCAGCCTGCATCTCGCCATCGGCTGTATCTGGCTGGCCACGCTGGTCGGCATCTTGACCTGGCTCTGGTCCCGCATGCGCCATCGCCTGATCGTGCAGGGAGGCTGAACATGTCCAGCATCCTCAGGGTCATCCCCCATCTGGTCGGCATCCATATTCGCACCCATATGGAATATCGAGGCGCCCTGCTCATCGGCTGGATCGCCCAGGCCATTGGCTACGCCGGCATCTATGCCTCCATCGCCCTGCTGTTGGCGCGCTTTGAAAATCTTGGCGGCTGGACCTGGCCGCAAATGGCTCTGCTGCTCGCCTTCCACCTCCTCGCCTATGCCCTGGGCGCCGCCGTCAGCTTCGTGCAGTTTCGCGACATGGAGGAAAAGGTTCGGCTCGGCACCTTCGACGCCATCCTCGTCAAACCCATTGGCCCGTGGACCTTTCTCGCCTTTTCCGGTCTCAATATTGAATATGGCGGTCACATTGCCTTGGCCATCGGCCTGATGGTCTGGTCGGTCTCCAGCCTCTCCATCGACTGGTCGCCCGGCCTCGTCCTCTATTTCCTCGCTGCCCTCATCAGCGCCGCCATGCTGACCGCCGCGCTCATGACCATGATTGGTGCGACCGCGCTCATCTGGGTGCGCTCGCGGCACCTGTTCGCGATCTATTTCGGCTTCTGGGAACTGGCGCGCTACCCGCTCAATATCTTTCCCCTGCCACTACAGGTGATGATGATCACCGTCGCGCCGCTCGGTTTCCTGGCCTTCATCCCCACCGCGGTAATGCTGGGCAAGCCCGTCCCCATTCTGGGCGATTTTGCGCCCCTCGCTTCCCTGCTTGTCGGCCCCCTGTTTGTCCTCATCGCAATGGCCCATTGGCGCCATTGCCTGCGCAACTACCAGGGCGCCGGCGGCTGATCGCAGAAGTGATGGCGTCGTCGGCAACCGGCGGCACACCGTTCCGTTCTCCTTCCACCGGTTTGAAGGAGTTCGGACATGACCGACGACAACAACGACCATCTCTCGCAAGACGAAGCAGTCGATCGCATCTGGAAGCTGGCTGAAAAGATCGATATCTGCATGTTCACCACCTGGGATGGCGAGCAGCAGCGCAGCCGCCCCATGTCGGCGCGCGTCAGGCGCGACGAACACGCCATCTATTTCCTCACCGACCTGGAAGGCCACAAGCTCACCGAGATCGACAAGTTCCCCCATGTATCACTCGCCTGGGCTGACAATGGCGGCCACAAATATGTGGTCATTGCAGGCGAAGCCGAAGTGTCCAACGACCGCGACAAGATCCATGAACTCTGGGAAGCTTTCGACAGAGCCTGGTGGGACGATGAGCACGACCCCCGCATACGCCTCCTCAAGGTGACGCCGGACGACGGCGAAGTCTGGGATAGTCCCAACATGCTCGTCTCCGGCGCCAAAATGCTGGTCGCCGCGGCCACCGGCGCCAAGCCCGAGATGGGCGAAACCGGCAAGGCGGAGCTGTAGGGCGCATCGTCCGTCAAACACCGTTCCGCCCTTGGGCCTGACCCGAGGGCCCGCCTTGGCGGGCAAGGTTTCAGCTCTGGGCAACCTGTGTCAGTCGGGGTGGTCTGCGGCTCAAGCCGAGGGCGGCAGGACGCCCAACCGTAATTCCACCCCGACCAAAGTCGGGACTCGACAAGCCTGCCACTCGTCGCTAACAATCGCCGCCATGACCAACGCCGCGACCTTCTTTTGGTATTTTAGCTATCCGCTCCCGGCGGAGGCTATCGCGCGCGTGTTCTGACCCCAGACCAAAACACCAAACCGCAAGCCAGCCGCCCGACTTCCGAGGCGGCTTTTTTGTTGGCCGCTTCGAGCAACCCTCGAAAGACCGACAAATGCTCAAATCCACCGACGACCTGCGCATCGCTGAAATCAAACCGCTGCCCACGCCCATCGACGTGATGCGCACCCATCCGCGCACCGATGCTGCCACGCGCACCGTGATCACCGCCCGCCACGACTTCCACAATATCCTGACCGGTGCCGATGACCGCCTCGCCGTCATTGTCGGACCCTGCTCCATCCACGATCCACAAGCGGCCATGGACTACGCCCGCCGCCTTGCACCCCTCCGTGAAGAGCTGGGCGACCGCCTTGAAATCATCATGCGGGTCTATTTCGAAAAGCCCCGCACCACGGTGGGCTGGAAGGGGCTGATCAACGACCCCGATCTCGATGGCAGCTTCAACATCACCCAGGGGCTGCACACCGCCCGCACCTTGCTGCTCGATATCGCCAATCTCGGCCTGCCCGCCGCTTGTGAATTCCTCGATATGACCACGCCGCAATACCTGGCCGACCTCGTCGCCTGGGCCGCCATTGGCGCGCGGACAACCGAAAGCCAGATCCATCGCGAGCTGGCCTCGGGCCTTTCCTGCCCTGTCGGTTTCAAGAACGGCACCGACGGCAATGTGAAGATCGCCCTCGACGCCGTCCTCTCCGCTGCCCAGCCGCACCATTTCATGGCCGTCACCAAGGGCGGGCGCTCGGCGATTGCCGCCACCACCGGCAATGAGGACTGTCACATCATCCTGCGCGGCGGCAAAACCACCAATTACGACGCAGAAAGCGTCGATGCCGCCGCCATGGCCGCCAAGAAAGCCGGTCTCAACCCAGCCATCCTGATCGACGCCAGCCACGCGAATTCGTCGAAAAACCCCGAAAACCAGCCCCTGGTCCTGGCCGACATCGGTGTTCAGCTGGCCAATGGCGACAAGCGCATCATCGGCGTCATGGTCGAATCCAATCTGGTTGCAGGCCGCCAAGATCTGGTCCCCGGCCAGGACCTTGTCTATGGCCAGTCCATCACCGACGGCTGCATCGACTGGGATACCACCGTCACGGCCCTCCGCGCCCTCGCCGAGGCCGTCGAACAGCGCCGCGCAGTCAACAGGAAGGCGGTTGCGTAACACCCCCACCCTTGATCCCTCCTCACAAGGGGGTGAGAGGCGCAGGCTGCGGCGGTTCGGTTCTTTCTGCACCCTCCCCCCTGTGGGGAGGGAAGCTGAGCAGGACTTAGCTTGCTAAGTCCGTTGCAAAGCAGGGTGGGGGTGCCGCCGGCCTATCCCCAATCCCGATCAATCCCTCCCCCTATCAGGGGGAGGTTAGGTGGGGGTATCCACTCAAGAAACACATCCCGCTTGACCCCTCCCCCGCCATCCTGTTCTCTCGCGCCATGAACCGGAACCCGCTCTTTCTCGTCCCCAATATCATCACCATCGCCCGCATTCTGGCGATCATCCCCATTGCCGCCCTGGTGATGTCCGGCGACACGACGGCGCGATCAGTCGCCCTGTTTCTCTACATTGTCGCGGCCACCAGTGACTGGGTTGACGGCTACCTCGCGCGCGCCTGGAACCAATATTCCGATCTCGGCCGCATGCTCGACCCCATTGCCGACAAGCTGCTGGTGGGCATTCTCATCGCCGCCTTCGCATGGGATGGCAGTCTTTCCGCGCTCGACATGATCCCGGCCATCGCCATTCTGTTGCGCGAATTCTTCATTCCCGGCCTGCGTGAATTTCTCGGCAACAAGACCGTCGTCCTGCCGGTCACTCAGCTCGCCAAGTGGAAAACCACCATCCAGCTGATCGCCTTGGGCCTGGTTCTCGCCGAACCCATCGTCCCTGGCCTGTCTTTCGTCTCGGACCTCGTGCTCTGGATCGCTGGCGCCATCACCCTCTGGACCGGATGGAATTATCTCCGTGCCTCCTGGCCGCATCTGTCGGGCGTGGGCAAATGAAAGTCCTCTACTTCGCTTGGCTGCGCGAGCGTCTCAACCGCGCCAGCGACGAGGTGTCCCCACCCCCCGACGTAAGAACCCTGGCCGATCTCGTCGCCTGGCTTCGGAGCCAGGACGACGCCCTCGACCACGCCATGGCCAATCCGGCAATTTTCAAGCTCTCCCGCGACGCCCGCATCGTTCCCTGGGACACCCCGCTTGCCGGCGCCCGCGAGGTGGCCATCCTGCCCCCCATGACCGGTGGCTAGCCATGATCCGCGTCACCGCCGACCCCTTTGATCCGGGTGCCGAGGCCAATGCCTTCCAGGCTTCCCATGTCGAAGCCGGCGCCATGGTCACCTTCACCGGCATCGTTCGCTCGCGGCCAGACGACCCGATCACCGCACTCATCCTCGAATGCTATCCCGCGCTGGCTGAAAACGAACTCGCCGCCATCCGCAACACCGCCATGGTCCGCTTCGGCCTCATTGATGCGGGTATCATCCACCGCCACGGCCGCCTTGTGCCCGGCGAAACCATCATGATGGTGATGACCCTCGCTCCCCACCGCCAGGCCGCCTTCGACGGCGCGGCCTTCCTCATGGACTACCTCAAGACCGGCGCCCCCTTCTGGAAACAGGAGGAGACAGCCGCCGGACTGCGATGGGTCGAGGCAAAGCAAGAAGACGACGCTGCAAGGGATCGGTGGCAATAACCCCCTCATCCGCCGCTACGCGCCACCTTCTCCCCGAGGGGGAGAAGAATGAGTCGGCGCTCGCCTCTAATTCCTCGCCCCCTCGGGGAGAGGTGGCTCGGCGAAGCCGAGTCGGTGAGGGGGATGTAGCCACAAACAAAAAAGCCGGGGCAAAAACCCCGGCCTTCTGAAGTCCAAACGCGGAAAACCCTTATTCCGCCGCTGCCTTCTTGGGCTGCACCGCCCGCGCATAGGCATCGATCAGCGTCCGGCAGGCATCGCCCGGCGTGAACTTGTACTCCCCGATCAGCGACACCGGCGTCACTTCTGCCGCCGTGCCGGTCAGGAAGCATTCGTCGAACTGGCTCAGTTCCTCGGGCATAATGTGCCGTTCGGTGACGGTGTAGCCATTTTCCTTGGCGAGACCAATCAGCGTCTGGCGGGTAATGCCATTGAGGAAGCAGTCCGGCGTCGGCGTCGTGATGTCCTTGCCCTTGACGAAAAACACATTGGCGCCGGTCGCCTCGGCCACATAGCCGCGATAGTCCAGCATCAGCGCATCCGAATAGCCATTGGCCATGGCCGCGTCTTTCGACAGCGTGCAGATCATGTAAAGACCAGCCGCCTTGGCCGAGGACGGAATGGTTTCCGGGCTCGGACGCTTCCAGCGGCTCCACTCAAGGCGAATGCCCTTGAGCTTTTCCTCGACCGAGAAATAGCTCGGCCACACCCAGGCGGCGATCGCCAGATGCACCGTGTTGTTCCGGGCCGGCACCGAAAGTTCTTCCGAACCGCGCCAGGCCACCGGACGCACATAAGCATCCACCAGATTGTTCTTTTCCAGCACCAGCGCCTTGGCCGCCTCGATCTCGTCGACGCTATAGGGCATGGGCATATCGAGCGTTGCCGCCGAGCGGATCAGCCGCTCTGTGTGCTCGCGCGACTTGAAGATTTCGCCGCCATAAGCGCGCTCACCCTCGAATACGGAACTGGCGTAGTGCAGCCCGTGCGTCAGCACGTGCACCTTCGCGTCTTTCCAGGGTTTGAGTTCGCCATCAAACCAGATCCAGCCTTCACGCTGGTCCATAGGCAGGCCTGCCATTGTTCCTCTCCGAAATCCGTGGTCTGTGCCAGTTCTTGCCGAACGGGCTGTTTCGTCAATCATGCATCAGGGTCATACCCTTGGCAAACCTGAACGGCTTTGGGATAAGACGAAGCGGCGGCGCTGACGGAGGGACCATGCCAGCGGACCAAAAGAATGTCAACAAGGCTGACATAAATTCGCTGGCGGGACAGGCGCACCTTCCGCTCGACATCATGGGGCTGTTCTTTTTCGCCTACCGCGATTTCACCGGCGACGCCGATGCCCTGCTCGAACGGCAGGGTTTTGGCCGCGCCCACCATCGCGTCCTCTACTTCGTCAACCTGCGGCCCGGCATGCCGGTGGCCGACTTGCTCGATATTCTCAAGATCACCAAGCAGAGCCTGGCCCGCGTGCTGCGCCAGCTGATCGACAATGGCTATGTCGAGCAACGCACCGGCCACGCCGACCGGCGGCAGCGTCTGCTGCATGCCACCGACAAGGGCCGCGAATTTTTTGGCCAGCTGTCGGCCACCCAGGCCAGCCGCATTGATTCAGCGATCAAGGCGATGCCGCCCGAGGCCGCCCATGTGGTGCGGCAATTCCTGGTCGGCATGGTCGATCCCGCCGACAGGCCGGTGCTTGATCGATTGAGTCTCACGGCCAAACTGTAATCAGGCGTCGAGGGGGTTGCCGTGACTGTGACTGCCCCGCGCGACGCCAATAGCGCCCAGATCCTCGCCCACATGGCCGCCGCCATGACCCACATCGGGGCCAACCGCCTCGTGGATGCTGCTGCGCAATACCATGCCTGCCTGCGCCACCCGGCGCTGGCCAGGTTTCCCGCCGCTCGTGCCGAAGTGCTGGCCAACTACGGCACCGTGCTGCTGCAAAGAGCGCGCTTGATTGCCGATACGGGTGACAGCGAACGTCGCCTGGACCTTGCAATTGCCATGCTTGTCCAGGCACGCATCGGCTCGCTCCTGACCAATGCCAGCCAGCTGCGGACGATCATCGATTCCAATCTGGCTCTGGCCTATCTGGAACGCGACCGCGTTGCCGGCCGCCACGTTGATCTAATTTCCGCCCAGCTTGCGCTCGACAGAGCCGAAGCCGCCACGGATCAAGCCGATAGCGACCTGCACCCGTGGATCCAGTCCATTCGCGACACAGTGTCAAAGCGTATGGAGCATCAACGCCATCCGCGTTGATTAACCGCGCCCCAGTTCCTCGCTGCGCTTGCGCGCGGCTTCGACGGTTCGACCGATGAGCGGCGTCAGGCCGTCATCGGCCATCAGCACCGCCAGCGCTGCCGCCGTGGTGCCGTTTGGCGAGGTCACATTCTGCCGCAACACGCTCGCCGGCGCCGCATCGGCTTCCAGCAGCGCGGCCGAACCCACGACCGTCTGGCGCGCCAGCTGCATCGCCACCGCAGCATCCAGCCCCTGCGCCACCCCGGCTGCGGCCAGAGCCTCCACCAGGTTGAACACATAGGCCGGGCCGGACCCGGACACCGCCGTCACCGCATCAAGATCGCCCTCGGCATCGAACCAGGCCACCTGCCCGGCCGCCGACAACAGCGCATCGACAGCTTCGCGATCCTCGGGACCAATGTCAGCCCCGGCAACCGCGCCGGTGATCCCCTTGCCGATCTGCGCCGGCGTATTGGGCATGGTCCGCACCACGCGCGCCGTGTCGAGGCCCGCCGAGAGCTTTTCGATGGAAATACCGGCGGCAATCGAAAGCACCAGCGTCTGCGGACCGATGACGGGCTTGAGGCCCTCCATCACCGCACCGATGATCTGCGGCTTGACCGCGAGCACCAGCACATTGGGCTCAAGCCCCGCGGCTTCCCCATGCACCACCAGCCCATAGTCTAGGGCAAATTCCTGGGTCGCCGCGCTCGGCGCCGGATCAACCAGCACCAGATTGCTCGCGGGCAGCCCGGCGTCGAGCCAGCCGCGCGCCAGGGCCATCCCCATCTTGCCGGCGCCCACCAGCATCACTGGCCCAAGGCCCCGCAAATTTGTCATCAGGCTTCGCCCACAGTCTCGAACATCACATGGCTCAGTGCGTCGCCGGCCGATTTACCGGCCCACACCACGAACTGAAACGCCTGGTAATAAAGATCGCAGCTATCGCTGGCCGAGCGCAACAGCGCCTCGCACTGCTGCGGCGACACATCGGCACCGCCGGTCAGCAGGTGCGAATTGCGAAACAGCACCACGCCTTCCTTGTGCCAGATGTCGAAATGGCCGATCCACAGCTGCTCATTGATCAGGCTGATCAATTGCTTGATTTCGGCCCGGCGCCCCTCGGGCACCTTAAGGTCGAAAGCGCAGGCAATGTGCAGGCTTTCCAGATCTTCCATCCAGTTGAACGACACGTGATAGTCGCTCCACCCGCCGCGAACGGAAATGGAGATTTCGTCGGCGTCCTGCCGCTCGAAAGTCCAGTCGTTGATCGATGCGATGTGCTCGACCAGGTCCACCGGATGGGCCACTCGATCGGGCTCGTATTCAATCAGGGACATGAAAAAGTCCGTCCTCAAAAGGCGTTAGTCGGTAGTGCAGCCACATGGCCACCGCTCGTCGGATACGCAGGAGAAACAAACTTCGCCGCAACTACGGCACTCGAATCGTCCTTGGGATGAACCCTACACCGCGCCATTGATTCAGGGCACGCGGGGGACGGGGAGAACTCCAATCTCTTGTGGATGATGATTGGGCTGCGCTGGTTAACGAAAGATTAACGCCGTCCGGCACGCTGTACCAGAATGGCAAATCTCCCATGGTTTAGACGCTTTCCACTGTCTTGCCTCGGCCACGGCCTCTTCTCCTCCCCCGATCAGGGGGAGGCAGGGTGGGGGTCTCCAAACGCATTTCCGTCGCAGGGAGCCATGCGGCCACCCCCTACCCCAGCGTCTCCGGTCCGGCCCAGCCAAAGCGGATCGCCTCGCCCCAGCCCGGAAAGCCATTGGCCTCCGCCATGCGCGCCGCTGCCTCGGCATCATAGGGCACGCCGATCAGCATGGTCTGCCAGCCGCCGCGCCGCTTTTCGATCACCGCATAATGCGCATCAGGTGTTCCGCGCACCAATTGCATGCCCACCGATCCGGGATTGGCAATCAATCGCCCGTCCGGGAGCCGCAGCGTGCGCGCAATATGGGTGTGCCCGCAAAGGATCACGGGATGCACGATGCCCACGGCCTCGCGCGCAACCTCAGCCTCCGAAGGCAGCACCGTGGTTCGGCCATTGTAGAAATTATCGAGCCAGGCCGCCTCGTCGTCCGCCGGCGTGCCATGGCACAAAAACACCGCGTCCCCCACGCTCGCCGTGGCCGGCAAACTCCCGAGCCAGTCGAGGTGCGCCGCACCGAGGCATTCGCGTGCAAACACATCCACCGACCAGGGCTCGGCGCGCCGCGATGGGTCCAGCACCCAGCGATCATGATTGCCGCGGATCGAAATGGCGCCCAGCGCCATGATCCGCTCTGCCGCGCCCGCCGGATCTATCGGCCCGCTGACATGGTCCCCCAGGCACACCACCGCATCAAAGCTCTGGCGCGCCATATCCTCGAGCACGGCGTCAAGCGCCGGCACATTGCCGTGAACGTCGGAAAGGACCGCTACGCGCAAACCGGGACCCGGGCGTCAGGACTTGGACTTATCGCCCGCAAGCGCCGCCAGTTGCGCCCGCAGCGCCTCGATTTCCTCGCCCTGCACCTGCACCAGCTCACGCAGCGCATCGAAATCCTCGCGCTTGACCAGGTCCATGTCATTGACGATCCGCGTCGCCTGAGACTTCACCACCGTCTCGACCTCGCGCCGCACCCCGTCAGCCACCCCGGCCGCCTCATTCATGACGCGCCCCAACCCATCAAAAATCCGATTGCTCTGGTTCATGGCACGGCTCCGGCTCGTGTGAGAATTGTTCTGCACGATATGTAGGGCACACGCAGGAACTTGACCAGTGCGGCGGATTGGTGCGGGACTGGCTTGTTAGGGGTCGGCACCGAGCTTCAGCTTTGCCCTGATGTCTCCACCCTCTCCGGCTGTCACCCCGGGCCTGACCCCGGGCCCATCCTGAGATGCCCTCGCGCGTGTTGAACGCCTGTTGGAGCAGGTGGGTGCACCAGGATCGCCCACCCACTGGCCGTCACCCTCGGGCTTGACCCGAGGGCTCTGTACTTGAAGAAGCCGGAATGGGCGGCTTCGTTTACATCCTCGCCAATATGCGTCGGGGGCGCACCTACATCGGTGTGACCAGCGACCTGGTTCGTCGCGTCTATGAACACCGAGAAGGGCTGGTGTCGGGCTACACCAAGGCGCGTGACATCAAGCGGCTTCTCGCTCAAGCGCTGGTACAGCCGCTGGAAGCAAGACCCGATCGAGCAGCATAACCCGGAATGGCGCGATCTCTGGGTCTTTCCGTGGAGCGAACCAACCTCGATGCGCTCCTCCCCCTATCAGGGGGAGGCTGGGTGGGGGTATCCAACAAGAAACTTATCCCCGCCTCTCAACCATCCCCCATACTTCCCTCCATCCCCACCGGCAACACGCGGTGCCGACGAAGCATCGGGTGGGGAGACGGGCCGCACGGTGTCGATCGGGCGGGGCGTGTAAGCTGACCACCGGCCGCTCAACCGAAGCGAATGGCGACAGGCGGCGATGGATGTCTAAAAACATCCGGGCCCAAGGTCTGCGCCGACAGCCAAGGGGATGAGCACCTGCAAGGGGGCCGCTCGAGGCATGCGTCAGAAATCCCGATCGTGGGAAGCGGCTTTCGCCTCTTCTTTACTAAAACCTTCGGGGCGAAAGCCGCTTTTCACCGTGTCACCGTAAGCCGCAGGGCCGGGCGGCGTCGAACCATGTCCGCACCGCCTCATGCTCACCCTTGAACCGCCGGCGGCATCGGGTTACGGCACTCACGGTGCTGCCATGATTTGACGGCATGCCGGTCGGACCCGCGGAGACAATCCTTGCCCTTCCCCAATATCGACCCCATCGCCATTGCCATCGGCCCTATCGCCATTCGCTGGTATGCGCTGGCCTATCTCTTCGGCGTGCTGCTCGGCGCCGCCTATGGCTATCTGCTGCTGGCCAATGAGCGGCTTTGGCATCGCGGCCGCCCGCCCTTCCCTGCCAAGGACATCTGGGACTTTGCCTTCTGGACCATGCTGGCCATCGTCATCGGCGGGCGCGTGGGCTATGTGCTGTTCTACAACCTGCCCTATTATCTCGAAAATCCGGGCCAGATCATCAACACGCTCGACGGCGGCATGTCCTATCATGGCGGCATGCTCGGGCTGATGCTGGCCGTCGTGGTCTTCAGCATCCGCCGGGGAGGCAATTGGCTCTCCGGGCTCGACCTGATCGCCGCCGTCGCCACCATCGGCATCTTCCTTGGCCGCATCGCCAATTTCATCAATGCCGAGCTTTATGGCGCGCCAACCACCGTGCCCTGGGGCGTCGTCTTCCCCACCGATCCATTGCAAGTCGCCCGCCACCCCAGCCAACTTTATGAAGCCGCGCTTGAGGGCCTTCTGCTGTTCCTCATCATCCGTGTCGCCACCCACATCTTCTATGCGCTGCGCAAGCCGGGCCTGGTCGCCGGCATATTCGCCATTGGCTATGCGCTCTCGCGTATCCTGGTCGAATTCGTGCGCCTGCCCGATGTGCAGCTCGGTTATCTCTATGGCGACTGGCTCACCATGGGCCAGGTGTTGAGCCTGCCTATTCTCTTGGGCGGCCTCGTCCTCGTTCTCTATGCGGCCACCCGCCGCGAAAACCCGTTGCGCCCATGACCTCGACCGAAACCCTCACCCTCGAACAGCAGATCGACCTGCAGATCCGCACGTCCGGCCCCATCTCGGTTGCCACCTATATGGGCCTCTGCCTGACCCATCCCTCCAAGGGCTACTATCGCGCCGCCGACCCACTCGGCGCCAAGGGCGATTTCGTCACCGCCCCGGAAATCTCGCAGATGTTCGGCGAACTGATCGGCTTCTGGCTTGTCAATCTCTGGCAGCAGATGGACCAGCCCAAGAGCTTTACCCTGCTCGAACTCGGCCCCGGCCGCGGCACGCTGATGGCCGACATATTGCGTGTCGCCTGTCGCGCCCCGGGTTTTCGCGATGGTCTGAACCTTCGGCTTTTTGAAACCAGCCCAGGGCTGATGGCCGAGCAGAAGGCTCGCCTCGAGGTCTACGACCCCAAATGGCTGCAGGACTTCGAGACGTTCGATGCTGGCCCGGTGCTGGTCATCGCCAATGAATTCTTTGATGCCCTGCCCATCCGCCAGTTCGTGCGCAAGTCAGATGGCTGGCACGAGCGCCAGGTGGGGCTGGTCGAGGGGAAGCGCGCCTTTGGTCTCTCGCCCACGCCCATTCCCGCCACCGCCATGCCCGATGCCGTCGCCAATGCCGAACCCGACACCATGCTCGAAGTCTGTTTTGCTGCCGCCGAAGTGCTGACGCGGCTGGGCAAGGTCGTCAGCCGGCAGGGCGGCGCCGTGCTGGCAATCGACTATGGCTATGCCACCACCCAGACCGGCGACACCCTCCAGGGCGTCCGCCGCCACGCCTATGCCGATGTGCTCGAAGCCCCAGGCGACACCGATCTTTCGGCCCATGTCGATTTCGGCGCGCTGGGCAATGTCGCCCGCAGCACCGGCCTCGCCACCCAGCCGCTGGCGACCCAGGGCCAGTTCCTCGCGCGCCTCGGCATTGGCGAACGCGCCGCCGCGCTCACCGGCGCCAACCCCGCCTCGGCGCCCGATATCCGCGCTGCCCACGACCGCCTCGTCGGCCAGGACCAGATGGGCACCCTCTTCAAGGTCTTCTGCGCGCATAGCCCCGGCCTCGCGCCTGTGGGGTTCACCGCGTGAGCGTCCCTAGGGAACAGGCGCCCGGCCTGGCCGCCCTGCCCATGCTCCGTCACGGCTTCTTCGGTCGCGCCGGTGGCGTGTCCAAGGGAGAATTTGAAGGGCTCAACGTCTCCCTCTCCATGGGCGACGACCCAGCTGCCGTTGACGCCAACCGCCAGGCCATTGCGGCCACGCTGGCCTCTGGTCCGCTTGTCATCCTCAAGCAGATCCATTCCACTCGCGTAGAGACCATCACCGCGCCCATCGCCCCCGGCTCTGTCGATGCCGATGCTATGGTCACCGCCACGCCCGGCCTGGCGCTGGGCATTCTCACTGCGGACTGTACGCCGATCCTTTTCGCTGATCCCGAGGCAGGCATCATCGGCGCGGCCCATGCCGGCTGGCGTGGCGCGGCCGATGGCATCATTGGCAACACCATTGCCGCCATGGCCGCACTGGGCGCCGAACCATCGCGCGTCCGCGCGGCCATCGGCCCCACCATTTCGCGCGAAAACTACGAAGTGGGCGACCAGTTCCGCGCCGATTTCCTCGCGCTCCATCCTGGCGGCGCGCACCACTTCTTCACCCCGTCGGGTGGAAAAGCGCATTTCGACTTGCCTGGCTTTGTCATCGAACAGCTGCACGCCGCCGGGGTCGCAGGCGTCGAGCAGGTCGGTGCCTGCACCTATGCCGCGCCCGAGCGCTATTTCTCCCATCGCTATGCCACCCACCAGCACACTCGAACCGGCCGCCAGATCGCCGTCATCGGAATGACATGAGGTTTATTTACCGATCATCCCAAAGTGCCGTTGTCAGGTCCGAGACGACCCGCTAAAGCTGCCCGCGAAACTGGAAGGTCCCGCCCCCGAGGGACCGGTTGAGACAGGATCGCGCGCATGAAGCTGGTGACCGGCAATTCCAATCGCCCTCTGGCTCAGGCCGTCGCCAGTTATCTCGAGCTTCCTTTGACCGATTGTACGGTCAAGCGCTTTGCCGACAAGGAAGTGTATGTGGAGGTGCACGAGAACGTGCGCGGCGAGGACGTATTCATCCTCCAGTCCACCAGCTATCCGGCCAATGACAATCTGATGGAGCTGCTGATCATCACCGACGCGCTGCGCCGGTCCTCGGCCCGCCGCGTCACCGCCGTGCTGCCCTATTTCGGCTACGCCCGGCAGGACCGCAAATCAGCGCCCCGCACCCCCATCTCCGCCAAGCTGGTATCAAACCTCATCACCGAAGCCGGCGCCAACCGCGTGCTGACCCTCGACCTGCACGCCGCCCAGATCCAGGGCTTCTTCGATATTCCGACCGACAACCTGACCGCCGCGCCCGTCATGGTCCGCGACATCAAGGACAATTACGACGTCAAGAACGTCATGATCGTCTCGCCGGACGTCGGCGGTGTGGTGCGCGCCCGCAATGTCGCCAGCCGCATTGGCGCCAACCTCGCCATCGTCGACAAACGCCGCCCCCGCGCCGGCGTTTCCGAAGTCATGAACATTATCGGCGATGTCTCGGGGCAGACCTGCATTCTCATCGACGACATCGTCGACTCAGGCGGCACCCTGGTCAACGCCGCCGAGGCCCTGCTCAAAGCTGGCGCCAAGCAAGTCTCAGCCTATCTGACCCACGGCGTTCTCTCCGAAGGCGCGTCCGAGCGCATCGCCGCATCCAAGCTCAAGGAACTGGTGGTTACCGATTCCATCCTTGATACCGAAGCGACCAAGGCTGCGGCCAATATCCGCCGCATGAGCATCGCCCCGCTGATTGGCGAAGCCATTGCCCGCACTGCCAGCGAACAAAGCGTCTCCAGCCTGTTCGACTGAAGTGTCGCCTGGGAGGTGACCCCAGGAAAGCGGCGAGCAAAGCTATCCTCCGAACGTCCTCCGGCGTTATGCTTGGGCCACACTCAGGCAGGGAGGCCAATATGCCACGTTTTCTCGCACTCTATATGGGCACGCAGGATTCCGAAGTGCAGCGGGCCTGGGCAAGCCTTTCCGACGCCGAAAAGGCCGACCGCTCCCAGCGCGCCATGACCGAATGGGGCCAGTGGGCCGAGCGGCACCAGCACGTTATCGTCGATATGGGCGCGCCTTTGGGCAAGACCTTGCTGGCATCGCCCGATGGTATTTCGCCCACGCGCAATGCCATTACAGCCTATGTCATTGTCGAGGCGGCCTCGCACGAAGAAGCGGCGCAGATGTTCAGGAGCCATCCCCATTTTACGATCTTTCCGGGCACCGGCGTCGAAATCCTCCAATGCCTGCCCATGCCGGGGGCATAAGGCAGCAGCAGCGGCCGGAATCCCTTGCTCATGCCCGCCCTTTCCTCTATATCCCGCCGCCATGAAGCGCTCGTCACCCCTGGAGGACGGGCGCGTATGCCGTTGAGATGACGCCATACACCAACCCAATGGATGCTTTCCATGGCTGATACTAAGGTGCTCAAGGCACAGGCGCGTGACGGAGTGGGCAAGGGGGCCGCTCGCGAAACCCGTCGTCAGGGACGTGTTCCCGCTGTTATTTATGGTGACAAGAAGCCCCCCGTCACCGTCTCCGTGGCCTATAAGGACGCGCTGAAGTTCATCTACGCCGGTGGCTTCAAGTCGCACGTGCTCGACCTCGACGTCGACGGCACGATCCACAAGGTCATCCCGCGCGATTACCAGCTTGACGTCGTTATGGACCAGCCGGTCCACATCGACTTCCTGCGCGTTTCGGGCAGCTCCAAGCTGCACGTCGAAGTGCACGTGGCCTTCATCAACGAAGAAAAGAGCCCCGGCCTGAAGCGCGGTGGCACGCTCAACGTTGTGCGTCACACCGTGGAACTGATTGCTCCGGCCAACGCCATCCCCGAAGCCGTCACGGTTGACCTTACTGGCACTGAAATCGGTGACTCGCTGCACATTTCCGCCGTCACCCTGCCCAAGGGCGTGACGCCGGCCATCACCGATCGCGACTTCACCATCGCGACCCTGGTTGCTCCCTCGGGCCTCAAGTCCTCCGACGCAGCCGGCGGTTCCGACGACGAAGCCGCTGCCGACGCGGAGTAATCTCCCGCTACAGCGACAGCTTTGCTGAGGCGGCCCCACGGCCGCCTCACTCATTTCGTAAGGGTCGTCTCCATGAAACTGCTTGTTGGCCTTGGCAATCCCGGCGCCCAATATGCCGGCAACCGCCACAATATCGGCTTCATGGCCATCGATGCCCTGGCTTCGGCCCATGGCATTTCTACATGGAAAACCAAGCATTCCGGCCTTGTGGCCGAGGGCACCGTGGGCGGCGAGCGCGTGTTGCTCCTCAAGCCCCAGACCTTCATGAACAAGTCGGGCGACAGCGTCCAGCAGGCCGCACGCTTCTTCAAGATCGCTAATGCCGACATCGTGGTGTTTTACGACGAACTCGACCTCGCGCCGGGCAAGGTGCGCGTCAAGGTCGGCGGCGGCAATGGTGGCCACAATGGCCTGCGCTCCATCGACCCCCAGATCGGGCTCGACTACAAGCGCGTGCGCCTGGGCATTGGCCATCCCGGCAAGGAGAATGTGACCCATCACGTGCTGAGCGACTTCGCCAAGGCCGACAAGGCCTGGCTCGATCCGCTACTCGACGAAATCGCCCGCCAGGCGCCGCTCCTACTCAATGGCGACGACGCCGGCTTCATGAACAAGCTGGCGCTGGCCGTGAAGAGCGACGAGCCCCAAAAGGCCGAAAAGCCGGCCCCCAAGGCCCAGAGCCACATCCGCCAGGCCCGGGACACCAAGCCCCAGGCCGAGTTGCCGAAGTCCGGCCCCATGGCCGACATGCTGAGCAAGCTCTTCGGCAATAAGGGCGAATAACCCCGCTCGCCTATTTGCCGCCCCGCGCCCATTCCGGCAGCCAGGCGCCATGAGCCGCGATCAACTCGTCCACTAGGCTCCAAATCTGGTCGAGGTCGAGTTCGGCCGCCGTATGCGGGTCCATCATGGCGGCATGATAGATGTGCTCGCGCTTCTCCTCCACCAGCGCCCGCACCGTCAGCTCCTGAACATTGATATTGGTGCGCATCAATGCCGTCAGCTGCGGCGGCAAATCACCGATAAATGTGGGCTGCAGACCATTGTCATCGACCAGGCACGGCACTTCCACCGCCGCCGCGTCGGGCAACGAGGTGATGACCCCATTATTGCGCAGATTGCCGTAAATCACCGAAGGCTCGCCCGTCCAAACCGAATTGACGATGGAGCTGGCATATTCCTTGGATGGCTTCACCGTGATCGTGTCGGCGGAACGATACTGCTCTGAAGTCTTCTTCCAACTCTCGATCTGCTCGACACAGCGCTTGGGATATTCATCGAGCGGAATGCCGTATTTCTCGATCAGGTCTTCGCGCCCTTCCTTGATGAAATAGGGCGTATATTCGGCAAAGTGCTCAGAGCTTTCGGTTACGAAATAGCCCAGCCGCGTCATCATCTCATAACGCACCTTGTTGGGGCAGCGCGGGTTCCAGCCGGGCTTGGGGGCTCGTCCCTCCCGATAGCCACGCAGCAGGTCGGGATAGAGGTCCTTGTAAGTGCCGTCCGGCTGGCGATGCTCGAACTTGAGGTAAAACGCCATGTGGTTGATACCGGCCGAGCGGTAGCGGATCTCCTCGTAGGGAATGTCGAGGTCATGGGCCAATTCCATGGCCGTACCCTGCACCGAGTGGCACAATCCCACCTGCTTGATGCTCGGATATTTTTCCGCGATTGCCCAGGTGTTGATGGCCATCGGGTTCACATATTGGAGCATGACCGCATCCGGCGCGACGGCCAGCATGTCCTCGCAAATGCTCCAGAGGTGCGGAACAGTTCGCAGTCCACGCATAATCCCGCCCACGCCCAGCGTGTCGGCAATGGTCTGGCGCAGATTGTACTTTTTGGGCACTTCGAAATCGACGACCGTCGATGGCTCATAGCCCCCGATCTGGAAGCAGACGACAACGAAATTGGTCCCGTCGAGCGCCGCCCGCTGATCCGAATAGGTCGTTACGGTCGCCGAAGCGCCAAGCGTCGAGATCAGCTTGTCGGCAATGATCGCGCTCTCTTCGAGCCGCTGCGGATTGATGTCCATGAGCCGGATTTCCGCGCCAGCCAGCGCAGGCCGGTGCAGGATGTCGCCGACAATGTTCTTCATGAACACAGACGAGCCTGCACCGATAAAGGTGATTTTTGGATTGGCCATGGGGTATGCTCCGTTGGTGGCCGAGAACCGGCCTGCGGCTCCTCCGGCCGCCTTTTCTCAATGCTATCGGGTGCCGCCAAACTTGCAATCCGGCATCAAAGCCCCTTCTTCCGGTTTTCTAAGAATTTTTGACGTCAGGGGTTTCGCGTTGGTCGCCCCTGCCGAGCCTCCGACTGCAACGCTTGACCGGTTAGGGACGCGCACAATCGCCGGACGGCATAGCTGCCTCCGGTATCTGGGTTGGACGTGTCCCGAGGCGCGTGCGTCTCAGTAAATTTGAATAAATAGAGACGTCGCCGCCTCGGAACGCCGGGTTTTTCCCGCGCATCCGGACCCCTTTTGATCGCTCGTCGCAAGGTGATCCGATGGGCAGGCGAGCCCTGGAGCGACCCAGTCTCACCGGCTCCCCCGCAAAAGTTCGCTGCAGTCCGTCCACCGCGGGGTGATGGAGGAAATATGGGGGACGGTGGAGGGGCCGGGGATAAATTTCTTGTTGGATACCCCCACCCAGCCTCCCCCTGATAGGGGGAGGAGCGCATCAAGGGCGGATGGCAAGGACTCGCCCCGTTTCGAACGTTGAAACCACGGGATCGAAGGGTCAAAACCCGCCATATTCACACCCTCCGCGCGTCACCCTCGGCCTTGCGCCGAAGGCTCTTCACTTGGCGCTGTCATTCCAGCGACTGCGTCGGTGAAGGCGTCGACTGCTGGTCGTAACGTAGACCTGGCCAAGCTTCCAGCAACCAGAAGCAAAGAGGCCGAGGGTGACGGGCGGTGGGTGTTGATGGACAATGTAAGGGTGAAGACACCAGGACAAAGCTAGAAGACTGGTGTCGCCCCGTTGCGGTCGTTTGATGATTCCAAAGCGCGGCGCTGTCGCATCTGCGCCAAAACATCGTGGGCATATTCGTCTAGCTGGAAGACGACGGCAGCTGGCAGTGCAACTGGGGCGATCTGGTCGACTATCGCGGTGGCCGGGCAAGTAAAAGGCCGGCACCCGCGGGGCACCGGCCTTGATCAATGAGCCAGACGTGTCTTGTGTCTGGGACTAAACGTTGAACTTGAACAGCATCACGTCGCCATCCTTGACGACATAGTCCTTACCTTCGTCGCGCGCCTTGCCCGCTTCCTTGGCCGGCACTTCGCCGCCCAGCGTCACGAAATCCTCATAGCCGATGGTCTGGGCCCGGATGAAGCCGCGCTCGAAATCGGTATGGATGACGCCCGCTGCCTGCGGGGCCCGGTCGCCCTTGTGGATGGTCCAGGCACGTGTTTCCTTCGGACCCACAGTGAAATAGGTCTGCAGGTGCAGAAGGTCATAGGCGGCGCGGATCAGGCGATTGAGGCCCGGTTGGTCGAGACCCAGGGATTCCAGATATTCAGCCTGCTCCGCATCCGGGAGCTGGGCCAGCTGGCTTTCGATCTCAGCGGAAATGATCACCATGCCGGCGTCATGCGAGCGGGCATAATCCTCCACCCGCTTGGACAGCTCGTTGCCCGTGGCGGCCGAACCCTCATCGACATTGCACACATAGAGCACCGGCTTGCTGGTCAGCAATTGCAGCTCGGCGAAGGCCTTTTCCTCCTCGGCCTCGCGCTTGACGAAGCGGGCGGATTTGCCATCGCGTAGCAGCACCAGCGCGCGATCAATCAGCTCAAGCGTCAGCTTGGCATCCTTGTCATTGCCCTTGGCCTTCTTCTCAACGCCAGCGCGGCGCTTTTCGAGGCTTTCGAGATCGGCCAGCATCAGCTCAGTTTCAACCACCTCGGCATCGGCCAGCGGATCGACCCGGTTGGACACGTGAATGACGTTGGGGTCTTCAAAGCAGCGCAGCACATAGGCGATGGCGTCGGTTTCGCGGATATTGGCCAGGAACTGGTTGCCCAGTCCTTCGCCCTGCGACGCGCCCTTCACGAGGCCGGCAATGTCCACAAAACTCATGCGCGCCGGCAGGATATTGATTGATTTGCCCACAGCTGCCAGTTTTTCCAGCCGCGGATCGGGTACTGAGACCTCGCCCACATTGGGCTCGATGGTGCAGAACGGAAAATTGGCTGCCTGAGCGGCGGCGGTGCGGGTCAATGCATTGAAAAGCGTCGACTTGCCGACATTCGGCAGGCCGACAATGCCCATCTTGAAGCCCATGGGTATCTCCGGGAAAATGTTGCGCTCCAATTGGGCGGGATCGGGTGAGATGTCAATGTTTGCTCAGGAGTCGATGGCCATTTCTCAAGAGCACCCCACCCTTGATCCCTCCCACAAGAGGGAGGGAGACGATGAACAGGATACGCTCGGGCCTGCGTCACCCCGCTCTTGATAGGAGGGAATGAGGGGGTGATACCGGAAGCCGCACAAACTGGGTTCCCCGGGCCCCCTTTAGCCCGCTATGCCTTGCCCCGAACAGAAACTCGTGGCAAAAGCACCGTTGACGTATAGGGCAAGCAAATGACCAATCCTGTCACTCATGATCGGCGTCATTTCGAAGACCTCGCCGTGGGCGAAGTCATCGACCTGGGCCACACCACTGTCAGCAAAGACATGATCATCACCTTTGCGCGCGAATTCGATCCCTTCCCATTTCACCTCGATGAGGAAGCGGCCAAGACGAGCCTGCTCGGTGGCCTGGCCTCCAGCGGCTGGCAGACCGGCGGGTTGAGCCTCAAGATGCTGGTCGACAGTTTCCTATCTAAGATCGCGTCCTGCGGCGGCCTGGGGTTCAACGACCTCAAATGGAAGACCCCGGTCATGGTTGGCGACACTATTGGCGGCACCGTCACCATTGCCGAGTTGCGCCGCTCGTCCAGCCATCCGCAATGGGGCATTGTCACCATGGATTTTGACGTCCGCAACCAGAAGGACAAGCCGGTCATGACCATGCGCCTGGCCAATCTGGTCGAGTGCCGCCAAGCGGAGGTGCCGGCATGACGCGCTGGTTCGAGGACATCACCATCGACGAGGATTTCCCGCTCGGCAGCCACACCTTTTCCGCCGAGGAGATCATCCGCTTTGCCACTCTCTACGACCCGCAGTATTTTCATGTCGACCCCGAGCTGGCCAAGCAGAGCCATTTTGGCGGGCTGATTGCTTCGGGCTGGCACACCGTCAGCGTCGGCCACCGCAAAATGGTCGATGCGCTGTTTGCCGAAGAAGACCGCCTGCGCGGCCTCGGGCAGGAGCCGGGCGTGTCAGGGCCCTCCCCCGGCGTCAATTCCATGGAGTTCAAGGCGCCGGTCCGCCCCGGCGACACGGTCACCTATACGCTGACCGTCACCGGCAAGCGGGCGTCCAATTCCATTCCGGGCTGGGGCCTTCTGTTCAATCGCCTGGTGGCAATCAACCAGCACGGTGAGATGGTCTATAAATCCGACCTGGTCGGCTTCTCCAAGCTGCGCGACTATCAGATGCCGGCCAAACTGCGAGTGTTGCTCGCGCTCACCAAAGTGCCCGTTCTCGGAAAGCTGATCAGCCGTCGCTCTTGATCGGGGCATGCCGGGTCGGCATGCTCAGCCTATGCGCCGATTCGCCCTTTGCCTCGCCCTCACCGCCCTGTCCGCCACGCCGGCTCTCGCCCAGGCCTATCAGGGCAATTGGAGCTGTCGCGACGCCACCACCAATCGGGCGGGCATCCTGACCATTTATGGCGAGGTCTATGGCTGGGCCTCGCGCACCGCCAATGATCCCAATTCGGGCACCGGCTCGCTGACCCCCTATCAGGATGGCGTCGGCTTTAACGACGGCAATTTGCGCGCCAATGGCGCCATCCAGGCCGGGCGCCTGGTCGACGATGCCAACTTCGGCTCGGCCTTGCAGCTGGAAACCGCCGAAGCCATCGTCATGTTGTGCACCCCGCGCTAGCCTTCCCCCAAAGCAGGGGTTGAACTTTGTTGCCCTTTCGCGCATTTATGAGGGGCAGTGCCGGGCCCCTCTGGTCATAGCCCCTTGCTATGGCGATGTCGGAACTGCTCCACAATTCACATGGAGAAGGTCCGGCGATGGAATCGCTTCTTGCCGCCCTTTCGGGCGATTTTCTCGGTACTCCCGTCTATTTCTGGGTCGCGTTCATCGCGATCGTCATTGGCCTGCTTGTTTTCGACCTCGGCATCCTCCACCGCGATGAGCACGAGATCGAAGCCAAGGAGAGCCTGCTGCTCTATGGCTTTTATGTCTTGATTGCCCTGGCGTTCGGCGCTTGGGTGTGGTTCCAGCGCGGCGCGACGGCGGGGCTGGAGTTCTATACCGGCTATCTGATCGAACAATCGCTGGCGATGGACAATATGTTCGTCATTGCCACGATATTCGGCTTCCTCGGCATCCCCCGGCTCTATCAACACCGCGTGCTGTTCTGGGGTATTCTGGGTGTCATCCTGTTCCGCGCCGTGCTCATCGGCTTGGGTGCAGCGCTGGTCTACCAGTTCAACTGGGTCCTCTTCCTGTTCGGCGCCTTCCTGGTGTTCACCGGCATTCGCATGTTCAGCCATTCCGATGAAGAGCCGGACATCGAGGCCAACCCTGTCCTCAAATTCCTGCGCAAGCGCTTCCGCATTACCAATGAGTTGCGCGGCCGCCACTTTGCGGTCAGGGAACCTGATCCGAAAACCGGCAAGCTCGTCACCTGGTTGACCCCGCTGGCGGTGGCGCTGATCATGGTCGAAGTCGTCGACCTGATCTTTGCCGTCGACTCGGTGCCTGCCGTCTTTGCGGTCACCCAGGATACGTTCATCGTTTATACGTCCAACATCTTCGCCATCCTGGGCCTGCGGGCGCTCTACTTCGCACTGGCCGCGGCGATGAACCGCTTCCGCTACCTGCAGATTTCGCTGGCGATCATCCTGGTGCTGATCGGCATCAAGATCTTCCTGGTGCCCCTGCACATCCACATCGACACCCTGCTCTCGCTGGTGATCACGCTGGCCATTCTTGCGGGCGGCGTTCTCTACTCCTTGTGGAAGACACGCAACGAGCCCGACGTCAGCGCCGAGCAGAAGCCGGAAACGGGACAGCTCGAGCCTTGATCACAACTTTATCCCCGGCCCCTGCGGCCGGGGAACTTGCACCAGTCTTGCCGCAATTGCCGATTAACGAATTGTCAAACGACAAGGAGACCGGCAAATGGGCGCCATCCACGAAATCGTCTTTGATTGTGTCAAGCCGGCCGTTCTGGCCCCCTTCTGGGCCGAGCTGCTGGAGGGGTACCAGGTCCGCCAGGGCGACGGCACGGATGCCGCGATCAGCCTGGCCCTGGGCCTCGACCCGGACACGCCCAGCACCGTCATGCTCGACGGTCCCGGCCCCTCCATATGCTTCCAGAATGTCGACGGTCAGCGCCCCGACAACAACCGTGTCCATTTCGACGTTGAGGTTGGCGACCGCGCCACTGAAGTGGAACGCCTCAAGGAAGTCGGCGCTACGGTAGACCGCGTGCTCCCCACGTATACGGTCATGCGCGACCCCGAAGGCAACCAGTTCTGCCTCGTGGATCAGCGGCAGCAGGAACTGGCCGAGGCAGTCACGCAGGCGGCATGACCTCCTGACAGGCGCTGTCGCTGGCTCGCTTCACTCTGGCGCTATCAGAATGAAGGAGACAGCAATGACCCTGACCGCATCCTGCCATTGCGGCGCCACCCGGATCGCGCTGCCCAGCCAGCCGAGCGAAGCAAAGTCCTGCAATTGCAGCTACTGTGCCCGCACCGGTGCCGTCTGGGCCTATTACCGCCCCGACGAGCTTGAATTCCTCTCGCGCGGCGGCGAAACCACCTACTCGTCCCGCGGCGTGAATCTGCACCATTTCTGCGCCACTTGCGGCATGCAGACCTGGGGCGACAGCCCGGATTGGGCATCGCTCTACAACGCCGACGGCACGCCCAAGCAGCATGGCGGCGAAGGGGCCATGCCAACCGAACGGATCTATGCCGTCAATCTCCGGCTGATCGATGACCTCGACTGGTCTGCGGTCAAAATCGAGCAGATGGACGGGCGCAAAAACTGGTAGGCGGGAACGGGCTCAGTGCCCGTCAAACGCCATCAGCGCCGAGACGGTTACGCCCTCGGCCTTGAGCTTGGCCGCACCGCCAATATCGGGCAGGTCGATGACAAAGGCCGCATCGTCGCAAACCGCGCCGGTGCGGCGCAGCAGGCCCACGGCGGCAATGGCCGTGCCACCCGTGGCGATCAGGTCGTCGACCAGCAGCACCTTGTGCAGCGGCCCGACCACATCGGCGTGTATCTCGATTGTGTCCACGCCATATTCGAGCGCGTAGTTCTGGCCGATCGTTTCACCGGGCAGCTTGCCCTTCTTGCGCACCGGCACAAACCCGGCGCCCAGCGCGATGGCGACGCCCGCTCCAAAGATGAACCCGCGCGCCTCGATGCCGGCGACATGGGTAATGCCCTCCCCCCGATAGCCGGCGGCGATGCGCTCGACACTCTCACGGAAACCTTCGGGATGCTCGATCAGGGTCGTAATGTCCCGGAACAGAATGCCCTTCTTGGGATAGTCCGGGATCGTGCGGACGAGCGACTTCAGGTCGAGCGACATGGATGGCCTTGAATGGGAGAAAAGGTCAGGACTTGTTACGGCCTAGCACATGGCGGGCGATGACGCCGGCATTGTAGGCCACATTGCGCGTGGTGCTGATTGCAGTTTCACGCGCCTTGGGATTGTTGACGACAGCCTGCACACTGGCACGCACCACCGGATGGCGGCTCATGGCAATCGCGGTGCTGACCACAGTAACGGCAAGGCGAACGGCGGACATCGCAGTCTCCTTCAACAACCCGAACGTTCTGCAATATCGCGACTGCGGGGCGCCATGACAAGGGCCTCACGGCGCTGGAACCAAACAAAAGGGCCCCGGCGGGGGCCCTTTCAAATTATGCCTTGACCGTGCCTCGCGGGCTTGGCCCCTAGTGCTCGATGCCAGCCCAGAGCTTGCGCTTGGTGCCATACATCAGGCCAGCGAACAGCACGAGGAACAGCAGCACGACAAAACCAGTCTGCTTGCGGCTGACCAGATGCGGCTCAGCCATCCACATCATGAAGGCAGCTACGTCACTGGAATACTGCTCCAGCGTCTCGGGAACGGCAACGCCATCCTCGCCTGGCTCATAGGTTACAGAGCCTTCGGCCAACGGCGGCGCCATGCCAATCGCCTTGCCCGGGAAGTAGTCATTGTAATACTTGCCCTCAGCCAGTTCGAACCCTTCGGGGGCCTCTTCATGGTAGCCATTGAGCAGGGCATGGATATAGTCCGCGCCGCCTTCCTGGTAGCCGGTGAAGTAGTTGAACACCCAGTTCGGGAACGGATCGGTCACGCCGCGAGCCTTGGCCAACACCGAGAAGTCCGGCGGCAACGAGCCGCCATTGGCATCGCGTGCTTCCTGGTCATTGGCGAACGGCGCCGGCCAGCGGTCAGCGGCGACACCCGGACGACGACCGCCTTCGGCTGTTGCATCTTCCACTTCATATTCTGCAGCGAGCGCTTTGACCTGGGCTTCCGAGAAGTCCGGGCCACCCTCTTCCGACAGATTGCGGAAGGAGATCAGGTTGGCGCTGTGGCAGCTCGAGCAAACCTCCCGGAACACCTGGAAGCCGCGCTGCAGCTGGTGCACGTCATAGGTGCCGAAGATACCGGCAAAGCTCCAGCCCTGCCGCTCGATGTGCGGCGTCGCATGGCTATCCTCGGCGGCCATGGCCGGCAGGCCAGCAAACCCGGCCAGTGCGGCGAAGGCGGCGATGATGATCTTGGTCTTGAACATGGTTTTTGCCCCGATCATGCGTGTGCCTTGCCGAGAACGCTCTCGGAAATGCTGGTCGGCAGCGGCTTGGGCGTTTCGATACGCGACAGCACCGGCAGGATGACCAGGAAGTAGAGGAAGTAATAGGCCGTGCAGAGCTTGGCCAGGTGCGTATAGGGGGCCTCGGCCGGCTGCGCGCCAAGGTAGGTCAGCGCCACGAAGTTGATCACGAACAGCCAGTAGAACCACTTGAACAGCGGACGAAACGAGCCCGAGCGGACCTTTGACGTATCGAGCCACGGCACGATCAGCAGCATGACCAGCGCACCACCCATGGCGATCACGCCGCCAAGCTTGGAGTCGATGAACAGCACGTTGAAGTCGATGGCACGCAGGATCGTATAGAACGGCAGCAGGTACCATTCGGGCACGATATGGGCCGGCGTCACCTGACTGTTGGCCATGATGTAATTGTCGGGGTGACCCAGGATATCGGGGGCGAAGAACACGAACCACGCAAACGGGATCATGAATACCACCATCGCGAACAGGTCCTTCATCGTATAGTACGGATGGAAGGGAACCGTATCGCGGCTTTCCTTGACCTCGACGCCGATCGGGTTGTTGTTGCCCGGAACATGCAGGGCCCAGATGTGCAGGCCGACGATAGCGGCAATCACGAAGGGCAGCAGGTAGTGCAGCGAGAAGAAGCGGTTGAGCGTCGGATTGCCGACTGCAAAGCCGCCCAGCACCAGCTGCTTGATGTTTTCGCCGACCACCGGAATGGCCGAGAAGATGTTCGAGATAACCGTGGCACCCCAGAACGACATCTGGCCCCAGGGCAAGATGTAGCCCATGAAGGCGGTCGCGACGGTCAGGATGAAGATCAGCACGCCCAGGATCCAGATGATCTCACGTGGCGCCTTGTAGGAGCCGTAGAAAAGACCGCGGAACATGTGGATGTAGAGGGCCACGAAGAACATCGAGGCGCCCACGGCATGGACGGCCTGGATGATGCGGCCGCCATTCACGTCACGGCGGATATGCTCCACCGAGTCGAAGGCCAGGCCGACATTGGGCGTGTAGTGCATGGCGAGAATGACGCCAGTCACGATCTGCACGCCAAGGCACATCACCAGGATGGCACCGAAGGTCCACCAATAGTTGAGGTTCTTGGGCGTGGGGAAGTCCATCAAATGTTCTTTGGCGAACCGGACGACCGGCAGGCGGTCATCGAGCCACTTCTCGACGGCATTACCGGGAGTATAGGAGGAATGTTCTGACATCGGGAAAGTCCCCACTAACCGATCTGGACCAGCGTATCGCTGACGAATTCATAAGGTGGCACGACCAGATTCTTGGGCGCGGGACCGCGGCGAATACGGCCGGCCGAGTCATAGTGCGAACCATGGCAGGGGCAGAACCAGCCATCGAAATCGCCCGATTCACCCACCGGGATACATCCCAGATGCGTGCAATTGGCGATCATGATGAGCCACTCCTCATGGCCTTCCTTGGTCCGCGCCTCGTCGGTCTCGGGGTCCTTGAGCTCGCTCAGCGGAACCGCCTTGGCCTCTTCGATCTCGGCACCGGTGCGGTGGCGCACGAAAACCGGCAGGCCACGCCAGGTGATGGTCACCGACTGCCCTTCGGGAATTGCGCCGACGTCGAACTCGATACTGGCGAGCGCCAGGGTCGAGGCATCGGGGTTGAGCTGATTGATCAGCGGCCAGACCACAGCGGCTGCGCCAACCGCGCCAACGGCGCCGGTTGCAACGAACAGGAAGTCCCGCCGGTTGGTAGATGAATGTTCTGCTTGCGTGGCCAAGGTCCGTATCCCCGTACGATGCACAATTGACGGGGCCGGCTCCGGCACTGTCGCCCGCGTAAACGGATTCGACCGCCGTCCGCCCTCAAGCGGCCCGTCAGGTCAGGTCTTTTTGCACTGTCACAGGAACTTGTCCAGTGCGCGCACCGTGACAGCCCACAACTGCGACACTATACCCGAGGCACTGCGCAAACGCCGCCCCTCAAGGCGCCTGACAGGATGCACCATGTCTATCGCCCTGGCCCTTTATCAGCCCGACATCGCCGCCAACACCGGCACCCTGCTGCGGCTCGGTGCCTGCCTCGGCGTCACCGTCCATGTCATCCACCCGGCCGGCTTCGCGCTGACCGACCGTAATCTGGCGCGCGCCGGCATGGATTATCTCGACAAGGCCGCATTGGCCGAACATGCCAGCTTCGCCGCCTTCGAGGCCTGGAGACAGCATCAGGCGCGCCGGCTGGTGCTGCTCACCACCAAATCCAGCGAATCGGCCTATGCCGCAACCTTTGCACCCGGCGACATCCTGCTGCTGGGCCGGGAAAGCGCCGGCGTGCCCGACAGCGTGGCTCAGGTCTGTGATCTACGGCTGCGCATTCCCATGCAGCCCGGTTTGCGTTCGATCAATATGGCCCTGGCAGGCGGGATGATATTGGGCGAAGCGCTGCGCCAGACGGGAGCATTCCCGGTGCTGTCCGACGCCGCTCCCTTGTGACACACTTTACAGAACCGATCTGAAGGTCCATTCCCCCCTCTCATGACCCTCCTCGCCGATATCGACACCAAAAAATCCACAGCAAGCGCCTGGTTCCGCGCCCTGCGCGACCGCATTTGCGCCGAACTCGAAGCCATTGAGACCGAGGTCATCGGCCCTCATGCCGAGATGTCCGCCGGGCGGTTTGAGCGCACGCCCTGGGACCGCGCTGCGGGTGGCGGCGGCGAAATGTCGATGCTGCATGGCCGCGTTTTTGAAAAAGCCGGCGTCCATATCTCGACCGTGCACGGCAATTTCACCGAGGAATTCGCCAAGCAGATGCCGGGCACCGATGCGGGCACCGCCTTCTGGAGCTCGGGTATTTCGCTCATCATCCACCCTTGGAACCCTCATGTTCCGGCGGTGCACATGAACACCCGGATGATTGTCACCGGCAAGCAATGGTGGGGCGGCGGCGCCGACCTGACCCCGGTGCTCGACAATCGCCGTACCCAGACTGACCCGGACACACTCGACTTCCACGCCGCCATGAAGGCGGCCTGCGACAATCGTCCCGGCGTGGACTATGAGCGCCTCAAAGCCTGGTGCGACGACTATTTCTTCCTGCCCCACCGCAACGAACCGCGCGGCATCGGCGGCATTTTCTACGACCACTTCAATTCCGGCGACTGGGACGCCGATTTCGCCTTTACGAGGGGTGTAGGCGAAGCCTTCCTCGACATATATCCCAAGCTGGTGCGCCGTAACTTCGAGAAGGCCTGGACCGAGGCCGAACGCGACGAACAGTTGATACGGCGCGGCCGCTATGTGGAATTCAACCTGCTCTACGACCGCGGCACCACTTTCGGCCTCAAGACCGGTGGCAACGTCAATTCCATCCTCTCCTCCATGCCCCCGGCGGTGAAGTGGCCCTAAGGATTGAAACTGACGGAAAGCGTCCGGTGACGGTCCGGTCTTGACTGGCGATGTCGCGTGAGGATGCTCTAGGCGCTCGAAAGCGCGAGTCCCCATGTCCCTGTCCGACCTCGAGATAACCGGCTATCGCTCCATCCGCGCCATCCGCTTTCCGCTCAAGCGCTTGACTGTACTTGTCGGCGGCAATGGCGTGGGCAAGACCAATCTCTATCGTGGCCTCGAATTGGTGCATGCCGCAGCCACGGGGGATATTGTCCTCAACCTGGCGCGTGAGGGCGGACTGGCCTCGGCCATGTGGGCGGGGCCGCGCAAGGCCATTGATAAGCCTCGATTGGTTTTCGAAGTCGGGCTCGACACGTTCCGGCCAGGGGACGATGAAGCCGCCTTCGTGCCCCGCTATTCGGTCGAAGTCGGTTTCGGCGACCGCTACGAGGCCGTGTTCGAGCAGGAGCCGCAGATCAAGGCCGAAAGCCTGATCCTGCCCGGCCGACGCAGCGTCACGCTGCTTGAGCGCAAGGGGCCAGCCGCCTGGTATCGCGCCGAAGACGGGCGGATGCGCCAACTCGATCATCCGCTTTTGGCCAGCGAGACCGCCCTCTCCGCCCTGCGAGGCACCCTGCCCGAGCTCGACGCCGTGCGACACATGCTGGCGGAATGGCGTTTCTACCATGGTTTCCGCACTGATGCCGCCTCACCGTTGCGCCGCCCCTCACTGGCCGTGACGTCACCCACGCTCGATGCCGATGGCGGCAATCTCGGGGCAGTGCTGGCCACGCTGCGTCACATCAGGGGCGACACCGTCGATCTTGACGCCGCCATCGACCAGGCCTTTCCCGGAGCTCGCATTGAAATTCCCCCGCCCCAGCGGGATGCCAGCTTCTCGATGGTCTTCCCCGAAGTGCCACACCGGCCCTTTGAGCAGGCCGAACTCTCGGACGGCACGCTGCAATTTCTCGCGCTTCTTGGCGCACTGCTGGCCTATCGCTTGCCGCCCTTCATCGCGCTGAACGAGCCGGAAACCTCGCTCCACCCCGACCTGTTGCCGGCCCTTGCCCGCGCCATCGCGCGCGCCGCCGAGCGCACTCAGGTCTGGGTGGTGACCCATTCAGCTCCATTGGCGGCGGCCATCGCCGAGGAGATCGGCATCACTCCCCGCACCGTGATCCGCCGGGATGGAGCCACCTGGATCGAAGGTCTCTCCGAGATGGGAATTTTTCCGGACGAATAGGGAACCGAAATCCGATCCGTGCGTTTTCTCAGACTGTCCAGAGCGAGAAACGAGGGAGGTTCAGCAATGAAACGCTTTGATTCCGGGACGCTTATTCCAGGGTCCACTTGGCGCGCCGAAGCCGAAACCGTGGCCGAAGTGGTCCGCCGCGCGGTCGAAAACATGCGCAATCTTAACGGCGAAACGGATGTGCGCCCCGAAATGGTCGAGCGTATCAAGGAACGTATCGTCGACGTTGACGACCTGGGGCGACCGACTAAGCACTGACTCCAGACCAATTGATCAGCCCCGGTTCGCCGGGGCTCTTTTGTGCCCGAAGCGTCTTATCTCTAGTGAAAAATCCGCTCCAGCAGCGCTGCCTTGCCGAGGCTGAATTCGCTTTCCACCCAGGCGCGTTCCATGATGGCCAGTGCAGCGCCCATGTCGGGACCCGGCTTCATACCCTTGGCCTCGAGATCGGCGCCACTCACCGGCAAGGGCGCGACCGGTAGCCGTCCGAGGTCCCGCGCTATTTCGGCCAATTGTTCGCGCGGCCACGCTTCTTCGGCCGCGGCAACCGCCAGCCCCTCCACCGCGTCCTCACCAAACCGATAAGCGGCCCACCCGATGTCGCCCTGGCGCAGCAGTTGCGCAGCCTCGGCAATATGGTCGGCATGGGTCATGATCGCCTTGCTCAGACGCCATTCCCCCTGCCGGCGTTCAAGCCCCTCGCGCCCCATCAGCGCCAGCCGCGCCGTCGCGGTCTGCCCGCCCAGCGTCTCATAGCGCAGCAGCGCCGCGGCAGCGCCCGGCTCGATGCAAAGCAGCCCCAGTTTGTCCATGACGCCCAGCGTCTGCGCCACCCGCGGCAAGGCCAGCATCCGCATCATTTCGGCGCCGACGCGCTCGCGCGCGATATGGTCGATTTCCTCGGCGGCATCGCGGCAGGCATCAAGCCCCTCTGGGTCGAACTGCTCACCGCCGTGGCTCGCCGAAAAACGGAAGAAACGATAGACCCGCAAGCCATCCTCGGCAATGCGCCGGGCAGCATCGCCGATAAAGCGCACCCGCCCGTTGACCAGGTCTCCAACTCCCTTGAGCGGATCGAACAGCGTCCCGTCGGCATGGCAATAGAGCGCATTGAGCGTGAAGTCGCGCCGCTCGGCATCGGCCACCCAATCGGTGCCGAACTGCACCTGGGCATGCCGGCCATCGGTGACAACGTCCTGCCGCAGCGTCGTCACTTCCACCGTTGTATCCTCGAGCCGCAGCGTCACCGTTCCGTGCTCGATGCCGGTGGGATAGGCGTCGATCCCCGCCGCCTTGGCCTTCTGCATGACCGAGACCGGCAGCAGTTCTGTCGCCATGTCGATATCGGCATGCTCGCGCGTCCGACCGATAAGGCCGTCGCGCACCGCACCGCCCACTGCGCGCGTCTGCCCTTCGGCACCGCCGAGCACGGCAAAAATCGTCTGCACCGCGGGTCGCACCAGCCATTCGGCATTTTCGATCCGATCCGGGATCACGCCGCCACCTCGCCAACTACAAGGTCGCGGAACAGCCGCGTCAGATTTGCGGTGATCCCCCAGATCACATGGCCGTCATGATCGATCTGCCAGGTCGAATGTTCCGTGCCGCCCCGACTGACGCGGAAGCGGCCATAGGCCTCTGCGTCCAGAATTCGGCTCAGCGGCACCTCGAACACCGAATGCACCTCGCCCGGATTAGGCACAAAGGGTCCACTGGGGGTCACCTCGGCGACCACCGGCGTAATCAGGTAATTGGTGCCGGTATAATAGGTCGGCATATAGCCCAGGATGACCGCGTCCTCGGCCGTCATACCCACTTCCTCATTAGCCTCGCGCAGCGCGGCGGCAGCAACGCTGACGTCCGACCCATCGATCTTGCCTCCGGGAAACGCCACCTGCCCCGAATGGGCGCGCAAATCCGGCGAACGCTCCGTATAGAGCACCGTATGACCTTCGGGGCGTCGCACCAGGGCAATCAGCACCGCCGCAGGCACCGGTGGGCGCTCAAAAGGCTGCAGTGGCTGCCAGTCTGGCACCAGTTCGCGCGCCGGCTCGAGCGGTGGCGGCTCGGACAGCAGCTGCGAACTCAACAATGCGACAATGTCGTTCTCGATGGTCAAGGTGGGCTCGGCTTTGAGGATTGACCAAAGTCTAAGCCAGGCAACTGGAACTGACACCCCATTTTCTGCGCATGCACCACCCCCCTCATTCCCTCTTCCCTGTGGGAGGAAATGAGGGAGGATTCTTGGCACATTCTTCCGTAAGGGAAGAAGAAATGGCCTCACTGCCCCGCGTCGAAGGCCGCAATGCTACCCTTGAGCGATTTGGCGAGGCTCTTGTCATCGGCCATCAGCAACACGCGCGTGGGATCAACCGGCCCGGGAAACTGGATATTGCCCGGTGTGGTGATGTCCCAGCCCAGCGGGCAATAATAGTCCTGGTCACCAACCAGCAGCACAAAGTGCCCATCGCCCCGCGCCAGCGCCAATCGGGCAACTTCGCGCGCCAGAAGCTTGCCGGCGCCCCGCTTGCGGAAATTGGGGTGGGTGGCCAGCGGGCCCAGCAGATAGCCCTTCTGGCCATCGACACTGATCGGGGTCATCCAGACCGAGCCACAGGGCGTGCCATCGACTTCGGCAATCAGGCTCAGGCTCGGATCGATGGGGAACCGCTCGCGTACCCGAAACGCGGTGCGTGAAAACCGTCCCGGACCAAAGGCAATCGCCTGCAGGTCCTCGACAAACACGTCATCGGCGGGCGTAGCGAGCCGCACATGGGGTTGGCCGTCAACAGGGGTGGAAGCGGCCTCGGCCGCAACGAGCGTGGTCATGGGTCTGATCCAGGAAAGGGAATGTGCAGGACAAGGCGCGGTCAGCCCTTGGGCATACCGCTCATTACAACCACTTAGGGTCGTCGGTTCGTCTGCAAGACCTTCGCCATCCTGGACGCCTCCACGTCTAATTTCGCATTAGCATCCACCGGGTTGGCGGTAAATGGGAATATTGGGCTCATGCCACCGATTTCCTCGCTCGCCCCCGCTGCTATGATCCAAATGCATAACGCATTGTTCCGTTGCATCGCACTTATCCCCTTGGCGCCCGCGCCCTAAATAGGGGCACACACCGCAACCATGCGGCTATTGGGGATTTGACCTGCCAAAGCCGACAGCAAGATGACCAAAGGGGTATTGAGATGGGACGATTGATTGACGGAAAGTGGTCAACCCAGTGGTATGACACTGCCAATACCGGCGGCAAATTCGTCCGTAGCCAATCCGGCTTCCGCAACTGGGTCACCGCCGATGGCAGCCCCGGCCCCTCGGGTGAGGGTGGCTTTGGCGCCGAAGCCGGGCGCTATCACCTCTATGTTTCCCTCGCCTGCCCCTGGGCGCATCGCGCCCTTATTTTCCGCAAGCTCAAGGAACTCGACAGCTTGATCGACGTGTCGGTCGTTTCTCCCAAAATGCCTGACGAAACCGGCTGGAGCTTCAAGAAAGAGGAAGGCTCGAGCGGCGACGCCCTTCTCGGCAAGGACTACCTCTGGCAGGTCTATACTCAGGCCGTCCCCGACTATACCGGCCGCGTCACCGTGCCGGTACTGTGGGACAAGAAGACCAACACCATCGTCTCGAACGAAAGTTCGGAAATCATTCGCATGTTCAATTCGGCTTTCAACGAATTGACCGGCAACACCGACGATTATTATCCAGAAGCACTGCGCGAAAAGATCGATACGATCAATTCCCGCGTCTATGACGACATCAACAATGGCGTCTACAAGGCCGGCTTCGCCACCACCCAGGACGCATATGACGAGGCCGTCTCAAAGCTGTTCGACGCACTGGACTGGGTCGAAAATCTGCTGGGCGAAACCGCCTATTTGACCGGCGACACCATCACCGAGGCCGACTGGCGCCTGTTCACGACCCTCGTGCGTTTCGACGCGGTCTATGTCGGACATTTCAAATGCAACCGCACACGCATCGCCGACTACCCCAATCTCTCGCACTATCTGAAAGCGCTCTACGAGGTGCCCGGTGTCAAGGAAACGGTCGACCTCGACCACATTCGCACCCACTATTATTGGAGCCACACCACCATCAACCCCCACCGGATCATTCCGATAGGGCCGGAACTGCCGTTCCTGGGGTAGCCAAACTTACCCTCTCCCAACCTCCTCCTGAAGGAGAGGGAGCACCCCGATGCGCTCCTCCCCAATGAAGGGGGGCTGGGGAACTTCGACGATTGATGCGCCCTCAGTACCCCCACACCGTCCGCTTCTCCTGGCCATCGAAATATTCGTCGATCCGCTGGCTGGTGGCGGGCGTTACCTTGTCAGGCAGTTTATGCCGGTCGAACCAGCCGACTTCGGCAATCTCATGGTCGGGCTTGCGCTCGGAGACAAATTCGAAGCGCTTGGCGACGTAGAAGGCCACATGGTCCCGGTCCGTCACCGGGCTCGAATTGTGATAAAGCCCGAACAACTCCATCGGCCCAATGACGCGATAGCCCGTTTCCTCCAGCGTTTCGCGCGCCCCGGCCTCCTCAAAAGTCTCGCCTGGTCCAACGCCGCCGCCGGGGAATTGCCAGCCCGGCACATAGGTATGGCGAATGAGCAATACCTTGTCGCCGTCGACCACCATCACCCTGGCGCCCACGGTCATGCGATGCCACAGCCCCTTGAGGGTGAGGAAAACCTTGGCGCGCACGCGCTGGAAGCGATTCATCATGGTCTTGGCTCCATCTCTGCCCCTTGGCTATCAGAGCTTGGCCCGCGACAAAATCGTGCGTTGTGACGATTGAACGTTTTCTTGCCTCATCCGTTCTGGCAAAACCCCCGCGATGATCACACTAGCGCACATATCGGATATCCACCTCTCCCCCATGCCCGCGGTGGGACTGCGTGATCTGTTGGGTAAGCGCCTGACCGGCTTTCTCAATTGGAAGCTCAAGCGCCATGGCGAGATGAACACCGAGACCCTGTCTCGGCTCGTCGCACACATGCAGGAACAGAACGCCGATTTCACAGCTGTCACCGGCGACCTGACCAATCTGGCGCTGAACAGCGAAGTGGAGCGCGCCGGAGATTGGCTGCGCTCGCTCGGCGGCGCCGACAAGACAGCGGTCTGCCCTGGCAACCACGATGCCTATGTGCCCGGCGCTCTCGACTACGCCCGCGACCAATGGGGCGATTATCTGCGCGGCGAGACGGTCGAGGGCGAGGCCTTCCCCTTTGTGCGCCGCATTGGCGACGTGGCCATTGTGTCCTGCTCCAGCGCTGTACCCACCCCGCCCTTCATGGCCATCGGGCGCTTTGAAGAAAAGCAGGCAGCCCGCCTCACCCGCATCCTCAAGCTTCTCGGCGATGCCGGCTATTTCCGCGTGGTGCTGATCCACCACCCACCCAATGCCGAGTTGCAGCACCCGTCCTTCGGGCTCAAGGGCCACCGCCTGTTCCGCCAGGTGATCACCAATGAAGGCGCCGAACTGGTGCTGCACGGGCATACCCATCGCTCGTCCATCCACCACATCCCCGGCAAGGGCCACGAAGTCCCGGTCATCGGTGTTGCCGCTGCCAGCGCGGCCCAGGGCGGCACCCTCGACGACCCGGCCCGCTACAATCTCTTCCGCATCGAGAAATCGGGAGAAGAGTGGCGCTGCACCATGCGCGAATACGGCTTCCAGCGCCTGGGCGCAGACATCGTCATGCGCATGCAGATGCGGATCTACTAGCCGGCCAAAGGGCCATTTCCCCCAGTGGGGAGATCTGGGCGAGCAGACCACACGCGCAACGCGCGAGTGGCTGTGCCGGGAAGTTGCCACGCCCCTGTCGAAACCCCCACACGTCCCTCGTCATGCTGGTATAACCTGTAGCCTGAGGGAGGCCTGCATGACTGCCACCAAGCCCACCACCATCGACGAATACAACGCCGGGCAGGTCGACCAATTCCGCCTGATCTGCGACCAACTGCGCACTATTATCGACCGCACCCTTCCTGATGGTGAGAGCAAGATCTGGCATGCTCATCCGGTGTGGTTTCTCGATGGCAATCCGCTCGTGGGCTATTCCAAGCTTAAGGGGCCGGTCCGCCTCCTCTTCTGGAGCGGGCAGTCCTTTGATACACCCGGCCTCGAACCCGAAGGCACGTTCAAGGCCGCCGAAAAGCGCTATACGTCACCCAGCCAGATCAATTCCAACGAACTGGTCAGCTGGCTCGAAGAGGCGCGCATCGTGCAGTGGGATTACAAGAACATCGTCAAGCGCAAGGGCCGGCTCGAGCGGCTCGCCTGAGCCGCGCGCCTTACCAGTCTTCCGGCGGCCCGCCCGCATAAAGCGCTGCTTGCGCCGCATAGGCATGCTTATAGGCAGAACGCGCCTCCCCCCGCGCCACATAGGCCGCAAGGTTGGGAAATTCCGCCAGCAGCGGCGCCTCGGCGCGACGCAACACCAGCACCATCATCAGGTCGCCAGCGCTGAATGCGCCATCGAGCCACTCACGTTCGCCCAGATGCGCGGAAAGATCCTGCAGCCGCGCCCGGATTGCGTCATCGAGGAAGGCGAAGCGCTCGGGACTATACCAGGGCTTGCCGCGGTCGGTGAACTCTGACTGTTCCCGCTCGACAATCGGCGGCTCCACCGTGCTGACCGCCGCGAACATCCACATCATGGCCCGCGCCCGACCGTCCGGATCGCTCGGCAACAGGCCAGGATGCCGGAGCGCCAGGTGCAGCACGATGGCACCCGATTCAAACAGCACCAGCCCGTCCTGCTCAAAGGTGGGGATTTGCCCGAAGGGGTGCCGTGCCCGATGCTCGGGGGCCTTTAGTCCCTTGAACGACACGAGCCGCACTTGATAGGCCTGCCCCACCTCCTCCAGTGCCCAGCGCGCCCGCATGTCGCGCGCCAGGCCCTTGCCTCCGTCGGGGGACCATTTGAAAACCGTAAGAATGGGCAGCATGTTCGATCTCCGGGGGCGCTTGCCTCAATGACGAACGGGCCTCCCCGCCATCGACAGGTCGCTGCTATTGGCGCTATTCTGCCCCCATGGACTACGAAAATCATCGCATCTACGGCATGAGTGTGGCCAGCGTCTATGTGCACTACGTCACCAAGGCCGAACGCAAGGGCCGGACCAGGGACGAGGTGGACGAGGTCACGCGCTGGCTCACCGGCTACTCGCAGCAGCAACTCGAACAGGCGCTCGCGGACAAGACACCATTCCAGGATTTTTTCGACAACGCGCCACGCCTCAATCCGTCCAGATCCTTGATCAAGGGCGTGATCTGCGGCGTGCGCCTTGAAGAAATCGATCACCCGCTGATGCGCGACATCCGCTACCTCGACAAACTGGTGGATGAACTGGCCAAGGGCCGGCCCATGGCAAAAATCCTGCGCAGCTGAGCTGGACTCGCCCCACTCCCACCACAGCCGCAAATCACCTATATGGGGAGCACAGAGCCAACGAGTAGTCCGTGACCGAATTCTTCCGTATCGAGCACCCATCGTTTGACCCCGCCACCGGCGAGGCGCGATTTCCCTATACCCTCAACGATCTGAACTTCACCGAAACTCTGCTGTTGCCGCAAGGCGCCGATGCAGAAACAGCCGGTTCAGCTGCGTTTGAAAAGCTGCTCGGCCTGACGGCACTGGTCCTCGGCGTCAGCTACTTCAAGCTGCGAGCGCCTTATGCCATTCACGCCTCTGGCATTGCGCTGACTGCAGCCGAGCGTGCCTTCGTCATCGACGTCTATGAGAACGGCCTGGGTGAATTCTATGCGCGCAACGACCTGGCCCGCTTCGGCAAGCTCACGCTGACCGCCCCCGACGACGCAAGCGAGCGCAAGCCGGCCCCTGCCCTGCCCGAGCGCACCCTGCTGCCCATTGGCGGGGGCAAGGATTCGCTCGTCAGCGTCGATCTGCTCACCCATACCGGCCAGCAATTCACCCCCTTTGCCGTCAATCCCAAGGGTCCGATCCTGACCTCGGTGGACGCCATCGGCACGCCGCCGGTCTATGTCACCCGCACGCTCGACCCTGAAATGATCCGGCTCGGACAGCTGCCGGGCTACTACAATGGCCATGTCCCCTCGACGGCCATCAATTCGATGATCGCCTCACTGTGTGCAGTACTGTTTGGCTACAACCAGATTGTGTTATCCAATGAGCGCTCGGCCAGTGAGGGCAATGTGGTGTTCGACGGGCGCGAAACCAATCACCAATATTCCAAGTCGCTAGGCTTTGAACTGCTGATCGCCGACACATTGGCCAATGCGACAGGTGGCGCGCTCAAATATTTCTCGCTGCTACGCCCCTATTCTGAAGCGCGGATTGCCTCGCTGTTCACCAAGGAAAGCCGGTTCGACGCCGTCTTTTCGAGCTGCAATCGCAATTTTCGCCTGACCGGCAATGATGGTCACCTATGGTGCGGCCAATGTCCGAAATGTCACTTCGTTTTCCTGATCTTTGCGCCCTTCATGGCCAAGCAGCGGATGCTGAAGATTTTCGGCAAGAACCTTCTCAATGAACCGGCCAATGAACAATCATTCCGCGAACTTGCCGGCCTCACCGGCCAGAAGCCATGGGAGTGTGTCGGCGAAATCCTCGAAGCGGCTGCCTGCTTCTATACGCTGACGCGCCATGCCGATTGGCATGAGGACGCCGTGGTTCGCGCCATCAAAGCAGACCTTTTCGCCCAATATGGCGAGGAGAAGCTGCAATTGGCCATGGCCGAGTGCCTGACCGACAGCCACGACCATCATATTCCCCCGGCGCTGGCCGCCAAGGTGGCCGCCTATGCAGTTTGATACACCCGTCCTGCTCTATGGTGCGGGGCGCGAAGCGCTGTCCACGCGCGCCTTTCTCAAGGCGCGCCAGCCGAACCTCAAGGTTTTCGTGACGGTGGATAGTGGCACCGCCGACATCCCTGAGACCGAGCAGATCGACGCCGCGGAACTGCCGGCTGCCATCAAGGCGCATCGTTTTGGCCTCATCGTCAAAAGTCCGGGCGTATCGCGCTACAAGCCGGTGTTTGATCTGGCCCGCGACGCCGGCATTGCCGTCACCTCCAACCTCAATCTCTGGGGCGCGGCCTATCGGCACAACCGCACCGTCATCGCCATCACCGGCACGAAGGGAAAGTCGACCACGGCAACCCTTGTTCACCTGATGGTCACCCGGTCCGGCATTGATGCTGGCCTGGCCGGCAATGTCGGGCTCGCCCCGCTCGAAATCGCCGACAAGCATCCCGTGATCATTTTTGAGTTGTCCAGTTATCAAACCGCGGACATGAATTTCCTGCCCGATTTGGCGGCACTGACCAACCTTTATGCCGAACATGTCGACTGGCATGGCTCGGTCGATCGCTACTATGCCGACAAGCTTAACCTGATCGACCGGGACGGCGTCTTTGCCGTGGCGCTGGGGCAGGCCGCACGGGGCAATGCGCTTGTCGCCAAGGCAGTGCGCGACCACCGCCGCCTGCTGCCTGACCTGGCACCGGAAACCAGTGCCTTGATCGAGAAGGCCGTGGCCCATTCACGCCTGCGGGGCGCCCACAATCTCGACAATGCCCTCCTGGCCGCGCAGATCACCCTGGGCATTGGCGGCACGCTCGACGGCATCATCCAGGGCATCGCCGCATTCCGCCCGCTGCCGCACCGCCTCGAAGAGCACCTCTTCGGCGGCATGACCGTGGTCAACGACTCCATCTCAACAACGCCCGAAGCCACCAAGGCGGCACTTGCGGCCTATCCCGGCCGGCGCATTGCCCTTGTCGCCGGCGGCTACGAACGGCAACAGGACTACACCGAATTGTCCGAATTGCTGGCCCAGCGTGGAGTCACCACCCTGGTGACCCTGCCGGTGACAGGCGACAGGCTGGCGCGCGCCACCGCGATGGTCGCGCCAGACATCGTCGTACACAAAGCGCCCCATCTCGAAGCGGCCATCGCGCTCCTGGCGGATCTCCAGGCACGCTTTGACACGATCATCCTCTCCCCAGGAGCACCGTCCTACAACCAGTTCAAGAATTTTGAGGAGCGCGGCACCCGCTTTGTCGCACTGTGTCGCAAGCATTTTGCTCCGGACGCCTGACAATCAATAGGCGCTGTCCAGGCTCTTGTCTGGCACACCGGCGTTGAGCAGCGCCACTTCAATGCGACCGAGTAAAGCTTGATCGGTTATCCGATGTCGCAGCCGCGTCATAATGCCGGCACTGCGGAAGCTGGCAACCTCGAGAAGTGTGGGCAGCACCTGTCCGACCATGGCGACATCGCCTGCCCCCTGGGCGATGAGGATGGACAAGACGGCCCCTAACTCCGTGTCAACGCGCCCACATTCGAGGGCCAGCCGCTGGGCCTTTGCGAATGCCTTGTCCTCAAGTGCGGCCATAGCTGGAACGCATTGGAACCAGTCAGGCACTTCCAGTGGCGGCACGGCGTCTATGGCCCGCTGTGCCAATGCCCTCGCCCTATCCAACTGACCGATCAGGGCCAGATGCCGCGCATGCGCTGCCGTGCCGTCGATATTGGCGGTGTTGAGTTGCAACGCCGTTCCATAATCGGACTCGGCGAAATCATGCTGGCCCAACGCCTCGTGCAGTCGCGCCCTCTGCTCCCAGACAAAGCTGCTTGTCGGTGACGCTTGTAGCGCCTGCGCCAGCAGCGCCTCGGCGTCAGCAAAGCGTTCGGCCTGCCTTTCAGCGTTCAACTGACCTTCGAGGGGCGTTTCCGCCAGCAGGCTGGCCCGCGCCGCCAGGACATTACCGCTCTTTTGATCATCGGCATTCAAGGCGCGAACGCAGGAATCGAGCCGGGCCGAAGCCCCTGCAGTGGGCGAGGTTCGATATATCGAGAACAAAAGACCACAGAGATAGAAATTTTCCTGCCCGGCAATGTCGTTTCGTGCCAGGTACTCCCTTGCCTTCACATGCAGAGGACCACGCGGCCCACCCAATCTCAGGATCAGTTCCTGGGAGACAAAATCAATGCCGCCACGCTGAGCCATCCGCTCGCGTGGAACGACCCCAGACCAGTTCCAGACCACATTATTGGTGGCGGCATCGGTCAGGATGGCGTTGAACTGGAAATTCTCGCCCACTCCGACATCGCTGCGAACAATACCGGTAAGCACGAAATCATCCTGCCGGTCAGTCTCGACCATGACGCTGCCCCGACCGCCAAACGCCACGTCGACGATCAGAAGCGGCTCGAAATCAGTCACGAGTTCGACAGCAAGGGCGGCAATGGAGGGGGTGAAACTATTGTCCCCCGTCAGGTTCTGGAATTCCATAATCCGCAGTTTGGGCATCTGCATGGCGCCGGTTGAGGCGACGACTACCTGTGCCTGACGCGGTCCCATGGTGGCCAAAGCATAGGTCAGAGCCGTGGCGCCCAGCGCCAACACCAACAGCACAAACCAGGACACGGTGACATGCCCCCGTTCCCGCACAGGCGGCGGGCCGGACGGGACACCGGCTACGCGTCCGATCGGCTTTGCCGATGGCTCGGTTGCCGAGTCAACGAAATCGGGAACATAGCGACCAATTGGCAGCTGTATGCGCACGGGATCATCAACCCCCGGGCCGATATAATACTGATCGAGCAACGCGCGCAGTCGTCGTGCCTGCACTCGAACGATTGGATCGGCCTGCGGGTCGAAGTCGGGCGATCGTCCGAAGACATCGACTGCAATCGAATAGGCTTTGATCGCCTGGGCGTCCCCCGTGAGCCGGCGTTCAACAATATAGGTGAGAAAATTGGCGAGTTGCGGGGAGCGCGCGAGGTCCGGCCACGCCAGCAAACGGGCCAGAGCCTGTTTTACCCCTTCGATGTCCGCATTCGCCGCAGCCACCCGCAAACTCCTACCGCTCTTGGAGAGTTTGCGCTGCTTTACATGTAAAACACAAGGGTGGCTTACCCCCGTTTTACCCGATTTTGCCTCCCCCTAGTGATCCGCATCAATCATATGCGCCCTCGTCGATGTCACGAACTCGACATGTTTCCCGAGCGGTTAGGCCCCGCCGGGCGTGTTCTACAAACCGTATAAACCACACTGGCCAGGCCGCTTCGGCGTTCGGACAGCGATGGCGTTTTGTTGTGTTCGGCCTCCGTGCGGCACGGGGATGAGGTGACTCTTGAACGTTGTAACCGACGATACTCCCTTCATCGCGTTGATCGATGATGACGGGCACTCTGCACACCTGCTGACCCGCATGTTGCTGGCACATGGTGCGCCCGAGGTCAGGCATTTGGACTCTGTCGCCACCGGCGAGGCCTTTCTGGCCACGACCTTGGCGGACACAAGCCGCGAATGGCCCGGCTTGGTGATCGTCGATCTCAAGGCCCACAGCGGTGCGAACCTGGAGTTCGTTGCCCGCAACCAGGCGCTGCTCCGGCAAAAGGGCGTTCCCCTTGCCGTCATGACGCAGACCATCGACCGGGCCGCTCGCCAGGCGCTGCATGATGCAGGCGCCGCAGCGGTATTCTTTCGGCAGGCCGAACTCGAAGCCTATCGGCATGAGACGGCTGCAATAGTCAGTTTCTGGGCGCGCAGTCAGCGCCTGGATGCGGTTGGCATGTGACTCCTGCGTCCACAGGTTACATGCCGATTGGCGGAGAGTGATGCTGCGCGATGATCCTCGGATCAGCCTGCATTCCCAAGTGTCTCTCTCCGCCGTTTGAAAAGATCAACGGTCTGCACCGCCGTTGATCCTCCAGCGCGGATCTTGCTTGCAAGATTTCGCGCACGGGCGCGGATGCGGCACCTCCCGGTCGCCATCCGTACGGGGGGAGAAGTAGATCGCCGGCGACACATGTCCCTCAGTGTTGCCTGGCACGCCTGATTGCTTCTCCCCGCGGCCCTTCCGGTCTCAACCATCTCCCCCTCGCCCCCGAATGATCTGATGGGCAAAGGCACGCAGCGCCGCCATCACCAGCACCGCCAGCAATGCCGTGCCCGCAGCGACGAGATAGTGGCCCAGTGACGTTGCAACGCCGACTGCCCCGGCAAGCCACATTCCCGCCCCGGTGGTCAAACCCTGCACGCTCCCACGGTCGCGAAAAATGGCACCAGCGCCGAGAAAGGCGATGCCGGCCGTCACCGCCTCCACGGCGCGGATCGGGTCGGCATTGGTCTGGCCGGTCTCCTGAATTGTATGAAAGATTTCGAAGGCGAGGATGGTGAAGAGCGCGGCGGCGACGGACACCAGAATGTGGGTTCTGAGGCCGGCTTCCGCCGTGTTCATCTCCCGCTCAAACCCGATCAGCGCGCCCAACATCGCCGCTATGGCGAGGCGGATGGCGATAATATGCCCAGGGAGATAGGTGTCCACCCATCCAATTTCGTTGCCGATGTCCATCAGGTCTTGCCCATGCTGTAATGCTGCAACCACAACACGCGGTTGCGACACCGGTTCCGGCGCGCGCAACGGACAGAAAACGCTTAGATGAGCAAGACTTGAAATGGTCAGCTGCTTGGCGCTGGCTGCATCAAGCCAAAACCAAAATAGAGAATGGCGAACAACACCACGATGCCGATCAGCGAACCGATCAATACCCGCAGGTTCATCCGGCGCGGATTGGCCTGACGGACCTCGGTGGCATTCTTCTTGGGGTCATAGGTCTGCATGCGGGGCTCCTTGTCTATCGTTACATGGGCAACGAAACCCGCGCGTCGCGGTTCCGTGACCTGCGCTCACAGGGACTTGACGGCAACCGCATGGAAGCCGACCCTTTGGCATGAACAGTAATGAGAACAAGACCATGACCAGCCCCGCCCTGCTCACCCGCATGATCATGGCCGGGCAGGGCAAGGAACCGGTGGACCTGGTCATCCGCAATGTCGGCCTGCTCGACGTCATTACCGGGATGGTGACTGCCACCGACATCGCCATCGTCGCCGACCGCATCGTGGGTACCCATGCCCGCTATGAAGGAACGACCGAGATTGACGGCACCGGGCGCTTCGCCGTGCCGGGCTTCATCGACACGCACCTCCATATCGAATCCTCACTGGTGACCCCGCTGGAATTCGACCGTTGCGTGCTGCCCTATGGCGTCACCACGGTCTTCTGCGACCCCCACGAGATCGCCAATGTGTTGGGTGTCGAGGGGCTTCGCTATTTCCTCGACAGCGCCGAGCGCACCATTATGGATGTGCGGGTCAATCTATCCTCATGCGTGCCGGCAACCCCGTTCGAGACTGCCGGGGCCCGATTGGAAATCGACGATCTCCTGCCGTTCCGCGACCACTCAAAGGTGCTGGGCCTGGCTGAAATGATGAACTTCCCCGGCGTGCTCAACGCCGATCCGGGGATCATCGCCAAGCTGGTCGCCTTTCAGGACAGCCACATCGATGGCCATGCCCCCCTGCTGCGCGGGGAAGCGCTCAATGGCTATCTCGCGGCCGGTATTCGCACCGATCACGAAGCGACCAGCGCCGCCGAGGCGCGCGAAAAGCTGAGCAAGGGCATGGCCATCCTTATCCGCGAAGGCTCGGTTTCCAAGGATCTCAACGCCCTGGCTGAAATCCTCGACGAAAACACATCAAGCTTTGTCGCTCTTTGCACCGATGATCGCAATCCACTCGACATCGCCGAGGAAGGTCATCTCGATAGCTCCATCCGTCGATTGATCGCCAAGGGGCGGCCGCTGCACCATGTTTATCGCGCTGCCAGCCATTCGGCGGCCCGGATTTTCGGCCTCAAGGATCGCGGTCTGTTGGGGCCGGGCTGGCGGGCCGACATTGCCATCCTCGACAGCCTGGAAGACTGCCGCGTGTCCGACGTCATCGCCGGTGGGCGCCTCGTGACACCCGAACTCTTCGACACGCGTGAGCCGGTCGCTCCAGTCGGCCTCGCCTCGATGAAGGCAAAGCCAATCACCCCCGACGCCTTTGTCACCGTGCCCAAGTCGGGGCAGAACAGCATTCCTGTTATTGGCGTCAGGCCGGGCCTTATCCTCACTTTCCGCGAAGAGGCCAGCCTGGCTCACACTGATCAGGGCCTGCAGCCCGATCTCGAGCAGGACGTGATCAAGGTCGCCGTCATCGAACGCCATGGCAAGAACGGCAATATCGGCCGCAGCTTTGTCACCGGCTTCGGTTTGAAGCGTGGAGCCATCGCCTCATCGGTCGGCCACGACAGCCACAACATCACCGTGGTTGGCGCCAATGACGCCGACATGGCCGTGGCGGTCAATCGCCTCATCGAACTGGGTGGCGGATTTGCCGTTGCCGATGGCGGCAAGGTCACGGCCGAGTTGGCCCTGCCGATTGCGGGGCTGATGAGCCTCAAGAGCTTTGAAGAGGTCGCACATGACCTCCACCACCTGCGCGACGCCGCCAAGGCGCTCGATTGCGTCCTGCCCGAACCATTCCTGCAGGTGGCCTTTCTCGCCCTACCGGTGATCCCCCACCTCAAGATGACGGATCGCGGTCTCTTCGACGTCGACAAATTCGACTTCGTGAGTTGAACCGGTGAGCCTCCCTTCACTCTATCTTGCCTGGGTGGAAGACTTGCCGCCGCGCCTCAATGGGGTGCGCAGGAAGCGCGGCATCGCCGTGCCAATGGCCGATGGCGTGCTCCTCAAGACCGATCACTACGCCCCCAACACCCCGGGCCCCCACGCCACCATTCTCATGCGCCTGCCCTATGGACGCCGCGGCTTCGGCCCGGTCGCCGAAGCCTATGCCGAGCGTGGTTTTCACGTTGTGGTTCAGGCTTGCCGCGGCACCGAGCGATCCGGTGGGCAGTTCGACCCCTTCGCCAATGAGCGGGCCGACGGCCTTGCCACGCTGGACTGGATAAAGGGCCAGCCCTGGTATGACGGCCGCATCGGCCTGACCGGCCCGAGCTACCTCGGATATGCCCAATGGGCCATCTGCGACGCCCTGCCCGAAACAGCGGCAATGGCTACAAAAGTGACCACAGCAAATTTCCGCCCCGTGGTTTTCCCGGCCGGCGCCTTCCACCTCAACCTCTGGCTCTCCTGGGTGCAGGTGGTCGAGGGCCTTCGCACCCGCACGCTGGCGACAGCGGCGCGCATGTTCTCGGGCGATATTGAGCGACGCACCGATCGAGCCGCCGCCGTCTTGCCCCTCGTTGAGGCCGACAGGGCCGCCGTAGGCCATCAAATCGGGTTCTGGCGGCACTGGTTCGAGCATGCCATCGGCAATGACGCCTTCTGGGCGGACCTCGACCATCGGCACCGCCTAACCGAAAATACCCCGCCTGTGCATTTCATTTCCGGCTGGTACGACTTCATGGTCGATCCGCTGCTGGCCGACTATCAGCGTCTGGTGGAGCTGGGGCACCGTCCCTATCTCACCATCGGCACCTGGTTTCACATTGCCGAGGAGTTGCAGCGCGACAACCTGCGCGAAACCCTCGCCTGGATGCGCGCCTGGCTCCTGGGGGATCGGTCCGGCCTGCGTCAACGGCCGGTTCGCATCCACATTTCGGGGCGCAATGAATGGCATGAGTTCGAACGCTATCCACCAGGCCCGCCCACGCCGCAAACCTGGGCCCTCGGGTCTGGCAGGAGCCTTGTCGAGCACGGAACGGCGTCAACCGGAAGCGACGCCTATCGCTACGATCCGGCCGATCCGACGCCCAATCTTGGCGGCGCCATCTTCGCCTTCACCGGCGCCGGTGCGGTGGACAATGCGCCACTGGAAAATCGGCCCGACGTGCTGGTTTATACCGGCGGGGTCCTGACGCGTGAAATGACCGTGATCGGCCAATGCCAGGTCAAGCTCGTGGCCCGCGCAAAACTACCCAATGTCGACTTCTTCGTTCGCCTCAACGACGTGGGACCGGACGGTGTCTCGCGCAATATCTGCGATGGCTTTACCCGCCTCACTCCCGAAACACCCATCGAAGACGATGGCAGCTGGCACGTGACCGTCGCACTGCACGCTACGGCGCATACGTTTCTTCCCGGGCATCGCCTGCGCCTGCTCATCACCTCGGGTGCCCATCCCCGTTACGCCCGCAACATGGGCACCGACGAGCCGATCAGTACTGCCACCACTCTAGTGGCGAACGACGTAGAAATTGTCCATGCCGGCACCACGATCACACTGCCGGTTTATGGGCTGGTCTGACGAACGTCCCTCAAAAAATGTGTGCGGAGCTTTTCCACAACCGCCGCTATCGCCCAGGCTAAAACGATAAATTACAAGGCCTTGAAGAATATCTGCTTTTGCGAGCAGTCCGCCAGAACGTTAGCCGTTCACCGCTCTGTGCCTTCCGACACACTTGCCAGATTTGTTATTCTACATAACTATATTCGGGCATCGAGGATGCAAGGGAGGAAGAGATGACAAGACAATGGCGGAGTTCCATCGCGCTCGGCGCGATGCTGCTGGCAGCGTCCTGGGCCGGAGCGGCGCAGGCACAGGCGCTCGACTGTGCTGATATCGCGACCCACGACTTCGGGGCGGCGGACCTGGCGGTCGCGGAGGCTACGGCTACGCCGGTGGGCGAAGATGCGCCTGTCGCGCATTGCCTCGTCCGTGGCCATGTCGGCGAACGCATCGGCGCAGACGGCAATGCCTACAAGGTGAGTTTTGAGTTGCGCCTGCCCGCTGACTGGAATGGCCGATTCGTGCACCAGTTCAATGGGGGCAATGACGGCGCGGTGGTTCCGGCCATGGGCAATCTGCTCAATGCCGATCCTGCCGACTCGGCACTGGCGCGCGGCTATGCGGTGGTCTCAAGCGACGCCGGTCACGATGGCTCAGTCCATCCAGAAGCCGGCCTAGCCGGCGGCGCAGCGTTTGGTCTCGACCCCGAAGCACGCAGCGACTACGGCTATGGGGCGGTCATGAAGCTCAACCCCGTCGCCACCAATATGGTGGAAGCCTACTATGGCGACGAGATCGCCTTTAGCTATGGCGTCGGGGGCTCGAATGGGGGCCGCCATGCCATGGTGCAGGCCACCCGCTCGCCCGAGGCCTTTGACGGCATCCTGGCGGCGTATCCCGGCTTCAACCTGCCCCGCGCCGCTATCCAGCACGCCTGGGACATTCAAAGCTTCAAGGCCGTCAATGGCGATGTCCGCACCGCCTTTACGCCCCAAGACATGAAACTGGTATCCAATGCCATTCTGGGCGCCTGTGATAGCTTGGATGGCCTGGAAGACGGCATTATCGCCGATAGCCCCGCCTGCCAGTCCGCTTTCGACATTTCGACCCTGGCCTGCGGCACCGGCGACACCAACGCCTGCCTCAGCGCCGAACAGGTTGAGGCGTTGCGTCGAATTCATGCCGGCCCTACCAATTCGGCCGGTGAAGCACTCTATAGCAACTGGGCCTGGGATCGCGGCCTTGAGAGCGGCGACTGGCGCTTTTGGAAGCTGGAAAGCCCGATCCCACCGTGGAACAACATGCCACTGATCGCCACCATGGGGGCGTCCTCGCTGGCCATGATCTTCTCCAACCCTCCGGTGGAAGTGGGCGGCGATCCGGCCTCGCTGGAACAGTTCCTGCTCGACTATGATTTCGACACCGACGCCACGGTTACGGCAAGCGACGCGACCTTTACCGAGTCACCGGTCGAATTCATGACCCCCACCGACATGGACAATCCAGAACTGGCGGCATTCCGTGACGCCGGAGGCAAGATGATTGTCTTCCACGGCAACAGCGACCCGGTGTTTTCAGTGATGGACACGATTAATTGGTACGAAAAACTCGACGCTAACAACGGCGGCATGGCCGAGGATTTCGTGACGCTCTACACCGTGCCCGGCATGGGCCACGGCTCGGGCAGCCCCGCAACCGACAAGTTCGACGCCTTTGACGCGTTGGTCGATTGGGTCGAGAACGGTACGACACCCACGCATCTGGTGGCGACGGCTACGCCGGATAACCAATATGTTCCCGAACTGATCGGCGTCACGCGCAAGCTTTGCCCCTACCCGGCAATCGCACGCTACACGGGCAACGACGAAGCAAGCCATGAGAGCTTCACCTGCCAGTAAAATGAAAGAGCCCGCCGAAAGGCGGGCTCTGCACTTCTAGCTGGCCGCGCGCGCTTTCACCTTGCGACGCGCCGCATGCAGCAGCGGCTCGGTATAGCCAGAGGGCTGGTCGGCGCCGTGCAGCGCCAGGTCCAGTGCTGCCTGGAACGCAACCGACTGGAAATTGTCGGCCATTGGCCGGTAAAGCGGATCGCCGGCATTCTGTTCATCCACGACACTGGCCATGCGCTCGAACACCGCGGTGACCTCGTCGCGACTGACGAGACCATGACGCAGCCAATTGGCGACCGCCTGCGAGGAGATCCGGCAGGTCGCCCGATCTTCCATCAGGCCCACATTGTTAATGTCGGGGACCTTGGAGCAGCCAACACCCTGCTGCACCCAGCGCACCACATAGCCCAGAATACCCTGGGCATTGTTTTCCAGTTCGCGCGTGATCTCTTCGCGATTCAGCGAATAGGGGACCTGCACCGGCATCGAAAACAGGTCTGAGAGTCCCGGCAGCGCCTGGTTGTGACGGCGCTTTTGTGCCTCAAACACATCGACCTGGTGATAGTGTAGCGCATGCAGCGTCGCTGCCGTCGGCGATGGCACCCAGGCGGTATTGGCGCCAGCATTGGGATGACCAATCTTGGCGTCCATCATCGCTGCCATGTCGTCGGGCCGCGCCCACATCCCCTTGCCGATCTGCGCCCTGCCCGAGAACCCGCAGCTTAGGCCGATCAGCACGTTGCGGTCCTCGTAGGAATTGATCCAGCGCTCGGACTTGATCTCGTCCTTGCGCAGGACCGCGCCGGCTTCCATCGAGGTGTGGATTTCGTCGCCCGTACGGTCGAGGAAGCCAGTGTTGATGAAAAACACCCGCTGCCGCGCCTCGTAGATCGCCGCCTTGAGATTGGCCGAGGTGCGGCGCTCCTCATCCATGATGCCGATCTTGATCGTGTTGGGCTTGAGCCCCAGAAACCCTTCGACCGAAGCGAAAACCGAGCAGGCGAACGCCACTTCTTCTGGCCCGTGCATCTTGGGCTTGACCACATAGATCGCCCCATGGCGCGCATTGGCGCCCTTGTCATGCATGGCGCAAAGCGCGGTGACCGCCGCATCCATCAGCCCTTCGCCCACCGGCTTGCCATCGAGCAGCACCGCATCGGTGGTCATCAGGTGACCGACATTGCGCACCAGCAGCAGCGAGCGGCCCTTGAGCACCAGCTTCCGGCCGTCGGCACCTTGATACTCACGGTCGGCCTTGAGCTTTCGGGTGACGGTTTTGCCACCTTTTTCAAACGTGTCTTCCAGCGTGCCGTTCATCAGGCCCAGCCAGTTGCGATAGACGCCGACCTTGTCCTCGGCATCCACCGCCGCCACCGAATCCTCGCAGTCCTGGATCGTCGTTAGCGCCGCCTCGACAATAACATCGCTGAGACCGGCGGCATGGGTGCCGCCGATGGGGCTCGACGGATCGATGACCAACACAGCATGCAGGCCATTGTGCCGCAGAACGATCTCGGCCTTATCACCCTCACCGGCATAGCCCACAAAGGCCGCGGCGTCCTTCAGGGTTGTCGGCCCCGACTTGGTGTCGATGACGAAATTGGCAAGCCCGGCCTGCTCAGCCACCACATAGGATGTAACATCGGCATGGCTGCCGTTCGTCAGCGGGAAAGCCTCGTCGAGGAACGCCGCCGTCCGCGCCACCACAGCCGCGCCGCGCGCGGGATTATACGCCTTGCCAGGAGCCAGATCGCCATCACGGCTCAGTGCATCGGTGCCATAAAGCGCATCATAGAGGCTTCCCCAGCGCGCATTGGCGGCGTTGAGAGCATAACGCGCATTGCTGACTGGCACCACCAGCTGTGGGCCGCAGATACTGGCGATTTCGGGATCGAGACCTTCCGTCTCAATGGTGAAATCACCCGGCTCGGGCACCAGATAACCAATCTCCTTGAGGAAAAACTGATAGCCCTGGGCATTGTTGGCGACCGGCCCATATTTCTGGTGCCACTCATCGATCCTGGCCTGGATGTCATTGCGCCTGGCCAGAAGCCGCGCATTGGTGGGCACATGCTCGGCCAGCATCGCCGCAAAGCCATCCCAGAATTGATCTGCCGATACCGACACCCCCGCAAGAGCTTCCTTCTCCACGAAGTCCACGAGCAGCGGATGCACGGACAGGCCGGACTTAGTCTGGTATTCGGTCATGGCGGAAGGCTCTCCATACGCGTTTGTGATGAAGGTTTAGGCCATTGCGACCCTGCTTCACAACCCGACCAAAGTGGACTTCGCCCTTGCGCCCGCCACATAGACTTCGGCGATGGCGCGGTCGTCGCCAAGCGTCTGGAGCAGGAATAATTCTTCGACCAGCGTTTGCACCGTAGCAAGGCGCATCCGCATGGTGGGCGTGGCCCCGGCATCGAGCACGATGAGATCGGCTGCGCGCCCGGGCGCAATCGAGCCGATTGTGTCTTCCAACCCCAGCGCCTCGGCATTGCCGCGGGTCGCCATGTGAAACGACGCAAGAGGATTGAGCCGCTGCTTGCGCAATTGCAGCACCTTGTAGCCCTCGTCGAGCGTACGCAGCATCGACACACTCGTCCCCCCGCCAATGTCGGTGGCAATACCTACGCGCACGCCATTATTCATCAGGCGCTCGCGGTCGAACAGGCCCGAACCAAGGAACAGGTTCGAGGTGGGACAGAACACCGCCACCGCGCCGGTTTCGGCCAATACCGACGTTTCGCGATGGTTGAGATGGATGCAATGGCCCAGCAGCGTCTTGCGGCTCAGCAGCCCATAGTCCTCGTAGATCCCCGTATAGTCAGACGAGCGTGGATAAAGCTCCATTGAGAAGGTGATCTCGGTGTCATTCTCGCTGAGGTGGGTCTGCACATAGCAATCGGGATGTTCGGCAACCAGCGCCTGCGCCATAGCCATCTGCTCGGGCGTCGAGGTGATGGCAAAGCGGGGCGAGATGGCATAGAGCGCCCGGCCCCGCCCGTGCCAGCGCGCGATCAGCGCCTTGGTATCGTCATAGCTCGACTGGGCGGTGTCGCAGAGCCCTTCAGGGGCATTGCGGTTCATCATCACCTTGCCGCCGACCATCAGCATGTTGCGCCGCTGCGCCTCGGCAAAGAAGGCATCGACGCTGCGCGGATGGCTTGAGCAATAGGCCACAGCCGTGGTTGTGCCATGGCGGATCAGCGCGTCGTAGAAGTCCACGGCAACCGCATCGGCATGACCCTGCTGGGCAAACTTCTGTTCCTCGACAAAGGTATAGGTATTGAGCCATTCAAGCAGCGACCCGGCATAGGCCGCCATCATCTGGCTCTGCACATAGTGCAGGTGCAGGTCGATGAAGCCGGGCAGGATCAGGTGAGGCCGGTGGTCGATCACCTGCGCGCCGGTGGTATCGGCCTCACCGAAATCGCCAACGGCGATGACCAGACCATTCTCGATGCTGACGGCACCATCCTCGAGATAGAGATGGCTCCCGACGTCATCAATCGTTTCGGGAGCGCGATGAAAACTAAGCACCCGTCCGCGCAGTATAGTGCGGGTCACGAGCCGGACCCTTCGCGATACCATTCCACCAGCAACGCCCGCTCGGCATCGGTCATGTCGGTGACATTGCCAGGCGGCATGGCGTGGCTCCAGCCGGCCTGAATGGCAATTTGCTGGGCGTGGTTGGCGATAGCCACTTCATTGTCGAGAATGACATTCTTGGGCGCCTCATAGACACCCTCCCACACCGGCTCGGCGGTGTGGCACATGGCGCAGCGCGTCAGAACGGTCATGCTTGCCGAGGCAAAGTGCTCGGTCGCCATGAATTTCTCGCCGCTCGCGGTCACCAGTGCAGCATTGTCCACGCCGGGCAGCTTGGGCGCAGTAGAGAGCCAGGCGATTACCAGCATCAGGATCACCGCCACGGCCCAGGTCCAGTGCGGATTGCCTTTGCGGGCATGGCGGGTGTTGAAATAGTGCCGCACGACCACGCCAACGAGGAAAATTAGCGAGGCGATGATCCAGTTCCACTGCGTCGCGAAGGCCAGCGGATAGTGGCTCGAGAGCATGAAGAAGATGACGGGCAGCGTCAGGTAGTTATTGTGCAGCGAGCGCTGCTTGGCGATCTTGCCATATTTGGCATCGGGCACCCGCCCGGCCTTCAAATCCCCCACCACGATCCGCTGGTTGGGAATGATGATCATGGCAACATTGGCGGTCATGATCGTTGCCGTGAAGATGCCCATGTGCAGCATGGCGGCGCGGCCGGTAAAGAGCTGCGTATAGCCCCAGCTCATCACTACAAGGATGGCGAACAGCACAAGCATCAACCCGGTGGTCGATTGCCCGATCGGGGATTTGCACAAGGTGTCATAGAGCAGCCAGCCGAGGACAATTGACCCCGCTGAGAGCAAGATTGCGGCCCAACTGGGGACATCGAGCACATTACGATCAACAAGGAACAGATCAGCGCCAATATAATACACCAGGGCCAGCAGAACCGCCCCGGAGAGCCAGGTGGCGTAGCTTTCCCACTTAAACCAGGTCAGGTGTTCGGGCAGGAATTCGGGCGCCACGAGGTATTTCTGGATGTGATAAAAGCCCCCGCCATGCACCTGCCATTCCTCGCCATGAGCAAGCGGCGGCAGGCTCGGGGTTTTCCTCAGGCCCAAGTCTAGCGCGATAAAATAGAATGATGAGCCGATCCAGGCGATGGCCGTCACGACGTGCAGCCAGCGCGCCGCAAACATCGCCCATTCGTAAAAAATGACCAGATCGCCCATGTCTGCCCTCTTTGACTCTTGTCCCCCTCGGAGAGAGGTAGCTCGGCAAAGCCGAGTCGGTGAGGGGGATGATTCCAAGAACTCAGGGCCCTTGGCAGCATCCCCCTCATCCAGCGCTCACGCGCCACCTTCTCCCCGAAGGGGAGAAGAATGGGCCGGCAAAGCGCCGACCCTCAGCGCACGCCCAGCCACAATCAGGCTGGCGGAATGACGCCTTCGACGTACCAGTCCATGCTGAGCAGTTCTGCATCGGTCATGATGACGCCGGCCGGGACCTTTTCTGCGCCGGTGTGGTCGTTGATCGGGCCGGTGAAGATATTGAACGAACCATCGATCTGTCCGTTCTTGACGGCTTCGGCAGCGGCGACGACGTCAGCAGGGACGCTTTCGCCATATGGCCCGATCTGCACTTCACCTTCCTTCAGACCCGGCCAGCGGTCACCGGTTTCCCAGGTGCCGTCGATCACGGCCTGGGCAGCGTTGACATAATGCGGACCCCAATGGTCGATGATCGAGGTCAGTTGGGCCTTGGGTGCGAAGGCGCTCATGTCGGCACCCTGTCCGAAGCCGCCAACAATGCCGCGTTCTTCGGCAACCTGCAGCGCAGCAGGACCGTCGGTGTGCTGAGCGATCACGTCGATACCCTGATCAATCATGGCACGGGCCGTGTCGGCTTCCTTGGCCGGGTCGTTCCAGGTCGAGATATAGACCGGGGTGATGGTGAAGTCGGGGTTCACCTTGCGCGCTGCGAGCACGAAGGCATTGATGCCCATGACCACTTCCGGGATCGGGAAGGAGCCGATGTAGCCAGCCTTGCCGGTCTTGGACATGTGGCCGGCAATCGTGCCACAAACGGCTCGGCCTTCGTGGAAGCGCGCGTTGTACGTCGCCACATTGTCCGAACGCTGGTAGCCGGTGGCGTGCTCAAAGCGCACGTCGGGGAACTGCTCGGCAACCTTGATGACATAGTCGCCATAGCCGAAGCTGGTGGCGAAGATCAGCTTGTGGCCGGACTGGGCCAGTTCGCGCAACACGCGTTCGCAGTCCGGGCCTTCCGGCACGTTTTCAACGATGGTCGGTTCCGCCACGAGGTCACCCAGCGTGTCCTTCATGAACTTGGCGCCGGTCGCGTGGCCGAAGTTCCAGCCGTTGTCGTTGACGGTGCCGATCAGCATGAAACCGACCTTGAGCGGTTCGGACTGGGCAAAGGCCCGCGAGCCGAGCAGCGGCAGCGCTGCGGCCGCTACACCGGCCTTGAGCAGATTGCGACGATTAAGGGTCATTGGTTTTCTCCTGAATGACGGGATTTATTCATCGAAGCGGTCGTTTCGCGCCGCCTCAATTCGAGGGCAAGAACGGCTTGCCTAGGCAGGCCGGAGCATTGGTGGACGCATCGCGGCGCAGGGATATCAGCACCAGTACCGCAATCGTGGCAAGATAGGGCATGGCCGCCCAGAGCTCGGCCGGAATGACCGAGAGCGGCCCGCCACTGGCCTTGGCATAGAGTTCCATGGTCATAACGAGACCAAAGAGATAGGCGCCCGCAAGCAGGCGGAACGGTTTCCACGAAGCAAACACCACCAGCGCCACCGCGATCCAGCCGCGGCCCGCCGTCATGCGCTCGGCCCATTGCGGGGTCAGCAGCAGCGGGAAACACGCCCCGGCAATACCAGCCATGGCGCCACCGAACATCACCGCCATATAGCGCACGCCCACCACCGAGTAGCCGATGGAATGGGCCGAAAGGTCGTTCTCGCCCACGGCGCGCAGGATGAGACCCGCTCGTGTCTTCTTGAGGAACCACCAGACAGAAAAAACCAGCGCAAAGGAAAAATACACCAGTGCCGAATAGCCGAACAGCACCCGCCAGATGGGATGAGCTGCCAGTTCGCTCGGGAACAACGGCCCAAGTAGCGTTACCGGGCGCGCCGAATAGCCCTGCCCGGCAAGCGCCGAGAAGCCGGTGCCGAAAATAGTCAGGGCCAGGCCGGTCGCCGTCTGGTTGGCGGAAAGGCTCAGCGTCAGGAAGCCGAAAATCAGAGACGTCGCCACCCCCGCAGCTGCGGCGACCAAAATGGCCAGATAGTGATTGCCGGTAGTGAACAGCACGACAAAGGCGGCAATGGCGCCGACCAGCATCATGCCCTCCACACCCAGATTGAGCACGCCGGACTTTTCAACGATCAGCTCGCCCATGGCGGCGATCAGGATTGGCGTGGAGGCGCCAACCACGGTGACGAGAATGGCGATGGCGAGTTCGAGCGTCATGCGCGCGCCTCCCCCTGCGGCGCCACTCGCTTGAGGCGGTAGCGCACCAGAATGTCTCCGGCCAACAGGAAAAACAGCATCATGGCCTGGAAGACACCCGTGGCCGAACTCGATAGTCCGATGGTTGTCTGTGCCACCTCGCCACCCACGAAGGTGATGGCCATGACAATGCCGGCAAAGATCACGCCCAGCGGATTGAGCCGGCCAAGGAAGGCCACGATGATGGCGGTGAAACCGTAATTGGTCGGGAAACCCGGCACCATGCGCTGAAAAGGCCCGGCCACTTCCAGCATGCCGGCAAGACCCGCCAGAGCGCCACTGACCAGCAGTGCCAGCCAGATGGTCTTGTTCTCGGAAAACCCGCCATATCGTGCCGCATGGGGCGCCGCGCCGACCACCCGCATCTGATAACCGAACACCGAACGGGACATGATGAACCAGGCGACGAGCGCCACGATCACGGCTATGGGCACGCCCGCATGGACAATGGTCCCCGGCAGGATATTGGGCAGCAGCGCCTCGCTGGCAAAGCGCCGCGTCTGGGGAAAGCCCATGCCCATCGGGTCCTTCCAGGGGGCGCGGACCAGATAATAGATCAGTTGCACCGAGGCATAGGTCAGCATCAGCGAGGTCAGTATTTCATTGACGTTGAGCCGCGTGCGCAGCAGTGCAGGGATCGCCGCATAGGCAGCGCCGCCGGCCACACCGGCCAGCATCATCACCGGCAGGGTCCACCAGCCGCCCATGCCGTGGGTCGCCAGCGCCACCCAGGTGGCGGCGAGTCCTCCCATGATGTATTGGCCTTCGGCCCCGATGTTCCAGACATTGGCGCGATAGGCGATGGACAGCCCAACCCCGACAATGATCAGCGGCGCCGCCTTCACCCCAAGGTCCTGCCATTTGAACGCATTGGTTAGCGGCGTCAGGAAAATTTCCCGTACTGCACCCACGCCGTCATAGCCAATGGCCGAAAAAATGATGGCGCCCACGATCATGGTCAGCACGACCGCCGCAACCGGCGTCGCATAGAGCATGACCTTTGAGGGCTCACGGCGCTTTTCGAGACGGAACTGCATCATGCCGCGGCCTCGGTGCCATGAACGCCGCCCATCAAGAGACCGATTTCATCCACGCTGAACGCCGAAACCGGCCGCGCTGCACTCAATTGCCCCATGTTGATTACCGCCAAAGTGTCGCTGAGGGCCCGCAATTCATCGAGATCCTGGCTGATGACAACAATGGCCGAGCCTGCCGCCGCCAGATCGACCAGCGCCTGGTGAATCGCCGCCGCGGCTCCCGCATCCACGCCCCAGGTTGGCTGGCTGACCACCAGAACCGAAGGCTTTTGCAGGATTTCGCGTCCCATGATGTATTTCTGTAGGTTACCGCCGGACAAGGACCCTGCCGTCGAGGCGGGGCCAAGTGCCTTGACTGCAAAGTCAGCAATCACTTTGCCGGTATAGGTCCTGGCGGCCCCCGAATTGATCAGTCCCAGCACCACCATGCCGAGCCGGTCGCGCGCTGTCAGCACGGAATTATCGGCCAGCGAAAAGTCACCCACTGCCGCGTGGCCATTGCGTTCCTCGGGCACGGCGCACAATCCGTGCCGGCGGCGCTCAGTGGTGTCCATCAGCCCGATGCCGAGGCCATCAATGGTGATGGCATCGCGTTCCTCGCCCCGGATTTCGCCCGAAAGCGCATCGAGTAGAGCGTTCTGTCCGTTGCCGGCCACCCCGGCTATCCCGAGGATTTCGCCGGCGTGAACAGTGAACGTCACGCCATCGACGGGCACGTCGAAATGTCCAGTTTTCTTGGTGCGCAGCCGGTTCACCACCAGCTTAGGCTCGCCGAAGGTCCGTCCCTCGGGCTTGATAATATCCTTCAAGCCGGTGCCGATCATCTTTTCGGCCATGGAGCGGCTGGTCTCCTGCTTGGGATCGCATGTGTCGACCAGCTTGCCGCCGCGCAGGATCGTCGCGGTGTCGCACAGCGCCTTGATCTCATGCAGTTTGTGGGAAATGTAGAGGATCGAACAGCCTTCCGCGGCCAGCTTGCGCAGCACGGTGAAGAGCTGGTCCACCTCCTGCGGCGTCAGCACGGAGGTCGGCTCATCCATGATCAGCAATTGCGGGTCGAGCAGCAGGGCACGCACGATTTCGATGCGCTGTCTCTCGCCAACAGAAAGTGTTGCCACGGTGCGGTGCGGATCGAGCAGCAGGCCATAGGTCTGCATCACCGCACGGATGCGCTGTTCCAGCTCTCGCGAGGGGATTTTCGCATCCATGCCCAGGGCGATATTTTCAAGCACGGTCAGCGCTTCGAACAGCGAAAAATGCTGGAAAACCATGCCGATGCCCAGCTTGCGGGCAGCCTTGGGATTGGGCACCACGACCGGCACGCCGTTCCAGCGGATTTCGCCGGCATCGGGCGCCATAATGCCATAGATCATTTTGACGAGGGTGGATTTGCCGGCGCCGTTTTCACCCAGAAGCGCGTGGATTTCGCCCGGCTTGACGGCGAACGACACCTGATCATTGGCGAGAACGCCAGGAAATTGCTTGGTGATGCCGCTCAACTCGAGCCGATTGGGCATATCAGAATCCACTCGCCACCCCCTCGTTGCTGGGGGTGGACACATGCCCGATCAAAACTTCCCGTTTCCCAATCTGGACCATAATTTCGGCCGCCGCCAGTGCCGCGATAACCGAAGGTCGTTTATCCCCAAGCCCTTGCGCGCCAATAGGTAATACCAATCGCTCGAGCGCCGAAGGATCGCCGCCCTGCTCCAGATACCAACTGGCAAACTTGGCCCGCTTGGTCCGCGACCCGACCATGCCGACATAGGGGCTATCGGCGCGGGCAAGTGCTTCATTTGCAATGAGAAAATCGAGCGCATGATCATGGGTCAGAATGACGAAGGCGCTGCCCATGGGTGCTGCACGCACCACGGCCTCGGGCATGGCGACCCGGCGGTTGGGAATACCGGGCGCCAGGCTATCGAGTTCCTCCTGCCTTGTGTCGATCACTTCGAGCTTGACCGGGAGCAGTGACAGGATCTGCGCCAGCACTCGGCCCACATGGCCAGCTCCAAAAATGTAGACATTACAGGCACTTGCGTCATCATGGGCGATCCGGGCGGCCAGTTCGGAGCGCAACTTCACATCTGCATAGCGCAAGCTGACCTTGACCCTGCCTCCGCAGCATTGCCCGATTTCCGGCCCCAGCGGCACATCCATGGCGGCCTCGGCGCGGCCCTCCGAAATCAGTCGGCGCGCATGATCGATGACCATATATTCGAGCGCACCGCCACCGATGGTGCCCAGGATGGCGTCCAGGCTGACCAACATGAACGTGCCTTCGGCCCTCGGGGAGGAGCCCCGCACCGAAGTCAATTCGCACGCAATCGCGTCGGGATTGGTCGCGAAAAAGGCTTCGAGCGCGGCGTGTGAGGTCATGTCAGGAGCCCCGCGCCCTCTTCATCCGCTCGACCCCCATCAGCACCCGCTCGGGGGTGACGGGTGTGTCGAGCTGCGGGGCCAATTTGTAATCGCCGACGCTTGCCACCGCCATGCCCAAGGCCTCGACGACGCTCATGGCCAGCATGAAGGGCGGTTCACCCACTGCCTTGGAGCGGCCGATGGTGGGCTCGCGGTTTTCCGACCATTCGGCCAGTTGCACATTGAAGATCGGCGGCACGTCGGAGGCCAGCGGGATCTTGTAGGTGGAGGGCGCATGCGTTCGCAATTGACCCTTGTCGTCCCAAACCAGTTCCTCGGTGGTGAGCCACCCCATGCCCTGGATGAAGCCCCCCTCGATCTGACCGATATCGACCGCCGGGTTCAGCGACTTGCCCACGTCGTGCAGGATATCGACGCGATCAACCACGTACTCGCCGGTGAGCGTGTCCACCGTCACTTCGCTGACCGAGGCACCATAGGCGAAATAGTAGAACGGATGGCCGCGGCCCGTGGCGCGATCCCAATGGATTTTCGGGGTCTTGTAGAAGCCCGCCGCGGAGAGTTGGACCCGGTTCAGATAGGCCGACGCCGCCAGTTCGGCAAACGTCACGAATGTGTCGCCGGCCTTGATGCCCCCCTCTACCCATTCCACCGCAGCCTCGTCGCATTGGTAGAGCTGGGCGGCATGCACGGTCAGCCGCGCCTTGATCTGGGCGCAGGCATTATAGGCCGCCATGCCGTTGAGATCGGAGCCGGACGATGCTGCCGTGGCGGAAGTGTTGGGCACCTTGCCAGTTGAGGTTGCCATGATCTTGATGCTGTCGAGATTGACCCCGAAGGCATCGGCCACCACCTGCGCCACCTTGATATAGAGCCCCTGCCCCATCTCGGTGCCGCCATGCGAGAGGTGGATCGAGCCATCCTTATAGACGTGCACCAGTGCGCCGGCCTGATTGTACCAGGTGGCGGTAAAGGAGATGCCGAACTTGACCGGGGTGAGCGCAATGCCCTTTTTCAGCACGTTGTTGGAGCGGTTGAAATCGAGCACCGCCTGCCGCCGCGCCTGATAGTCCGAGGAGGCTTCCAGTTCCTCAACGACGCGATGGACGATGTTGTCCTCAACCGTCTGGTGGTAGGGCGTCACATTGTCGGTGTCGGTGCCGTAGAAATTGGCCTTGCGGATGTCGAGGGGGTCCTTGCCCAGCGCATAGGCGATGTCCTCAACCCAGCGCTCCGCCGCAATCATCCCCTGCGGTCCGCCGAAACCGCGGAAAGCGGTGTTGGAAACGGTATTGGTATAGAGCGGCTCGGATCGCGCCCGCACCGCCGGATACCAATAGGCATTGTCGCAGTGGAACAGCGCCCTGTCGGAAACCGGGCCGGTGAGGTCCGACGAGAAGCCGCCGCGCGTGCCATAAACAGCGTCCACCGCGAGAATTTTGCCGGTGTCGTCATAGCCGACATCATAGTCCACCACGAAATCGTGGCGCTTGCCGGTGGCGCTCATGTCATCGTCGCGATCAGGGCGGATCTTGCAGGCGCGGTTCCATTTCTTGGCGGCCAGCGCAGCGACGGCGGCGAAGAGGTTGCCCTGCGTTTCCTTGCCGCCAAAGCCACCACCCATGCGGCGAACGGTGACGGTCACCGCATTGTGGCGGATGGCCAGCACCTGCGCGACCATCAACTGCACCTCGCTCGGATGCTGGGTCGAGGAATAGACGGTGACGTCCTCATCCTCGCCGGGCACCGCAAAGGCAATTTGCCCTTCGAGATAAAAATGATCCTGCCCGCCAATGGTGATGGCGCCTTTGGCGCGCCGCGGCGCAGCTGCAAGCCCGGTCTCGACGTCCCCGCGCTCGAGCTTGAGCGGTTCAGTGACCAGCTTGCCGCCTGCCGCCTGGGCAGCGCGGACATCGGGGATATGCGGCAGATCGTGATATTCGACTTTGACCAGATGCGCGGCACGCCGGGCGGCGTCCCGTGTCTCGGCAATCACCGCAAACATCGGCTGGCCCCAGAACTGCACCCTGCCTTCGGCAAAGATCGGCTCGTCATGCTTGTGGCTGGGAGAGACGTCGTTCTCGCCCGGAATATCCTCAGCCGTCAGCACCCCGATGACGCCCGGCGCGGCACGCACCGCATCGAGATCGATAGAGATGATCTCCGCATGCGGCTTGGTCGAGAGCCCCAGATAGGCGTGCATCGTGCCGACCGGCTCGACCATGTCGTCGATATATTCAGCGGTGCCGGTCACATGCTTGGGGCCACTGTCGTGGCGGGTGGGTGCATGGAGCGTGGCGAGCGAAATGTCAGTCTGCTTGTTCATCACGCCACCGCCCGCTTGAGGCGCGCACCTTCGCCCTGGCTTTCGAGGAAGAACCGCTTGAGCAGGTTCTGGGCGGCCAACAACCGGTATTGGGCCGAAGCACGCATATCGCTGATCGGCTGGAAGTCCTCGGCAAACGCCGGAATTGCGGCCTCGATGGTTTCCATGGTCCAGGGCTTACCCAAGAGAGCTGCCTCGACCGCCTTGGCGCGCTTGGGCGTTGCCGCCATGCCGCCAAAGGCGATGCGCGCCATGCCCACGGTACCGGCGTGGTTGATGAACACCCGGAAGGCGCCGCAGAGCGCCGAGATATCTTCTTCGCGCCGCTTGGAAATCTTGTAGGCGGCAAAGGTCTCGCCCGCCGGAAGCAGGGGCAGGGTGACGCTTTCGACGAATTCGCCCGGCTGCCGATCCTGCTTGCCATAGGCGATGAAATAATCCTCGAGCTTGATTTCGCGGCGATGCTCGCCCCGGCGCAGATGCAGCTTGGCGCCCAGCGCGATGAAAGGCGGCGGCGTGTCGCCGATGGGGGAGCCATTGGCGATATTGCCACCGATGGTGCCCATGTTGCGGATCTGCTCGCCGGCAATGCGATCCCAGAGTTCACCAAGCTGCGGGAAGTTCGCCTCTATGACGGACGTCGCCTCGGAATAGGACACCCCGGCATAAAACCGCACTTCGCTGGCATTTTCGGCGATGCGCTTCAGCTCCTGCAAATGGCCGATGAAGATCACCGGGCCGATATTGCGCATGAACTTGGTGACCCAGAGCCCCACATCCGTCGACCCGGCCACGATCCGCGCTTCCGGGTTGGCTTCGTAGACCGCCGCAAAATCATCGAGCGAAGCGGGGATGATGATCCGCTTGTCGCCCGCACCAATCTCGACCCGGCGGCCATCGTGCAAGGCCTTGATCTTCTCCTTGACCGCAATGCGCTCAGCCCAGAGCGGATCGCCCTGCGGCTGGCCATGGCTCGATATCGCCTGCGCCGCGCGGATGATCGGTGCATAGCCGGTGCAGCGGCAAAGATTACCCTGCAAGGCCTTTTCAATGGCAGACCGCGAGGGGTCAGGATTGCGCATCCAGAGGCCATAAAGGCTCATGACGAAACCGGGCGTGCAAAAGCCGCATTGCGAACCATGGTGATCGACCATGGCCTGCTGCACCGGATGGAGATTGCCATTCTCGCCGCGCAGATGCTCGACGGTAACCACATGGGTGCCGTGCAGACTGCCCACGAAACGGATGCAGGCGGTGACCGAGTCGTAGATGATCTCGTCATCCATCATCCGCCCGACCAGGACCGTACAGGCCCCGCAATCGCCCTCGGCGCAACCTTCCTTGGAGCCGCGCAGGCGCCGTTCGAGCCGCAGCCAGTCGAGCAAGGTCAGATCGGGCGCTACATCGGTGAGGATGATCTCTTCGCCGTTGAGCAGGAAGCGGATGGCGTTGGTTGTTTCGATCATTTCAGAGACCCCTCACCCTGACCCTCTCCCCAAAGGGGCGAGGGGACGCAGGAGCCGAAACGCTGGAGACTGTTGTGACGCCGAAGCTGCACCCATCGCCCCCTCGCCCCCTTGGGGAGAGGGATGGGGTGAGGGGTCCGCGAGCAAACACCGCCGTCATGCCTCAACTCCCCCGATAGGTCGAATAGGCGAAGGGGCTGACCAGGAGAGGCACGTGATAATGCCGGTCTTCGGAGATAGTGAAACGAATGGGCACGACATCCAGAAACGGCGTTTCGGGCCCGGCGCCGATGCGCTCGAAATACTGCCCGACGTGAAAGCGGATTTCATATTCGCCGTGCTGGAACTCGTCGCTCAGCAGCGGCTGGTCCACCCGTCCATCTTCATTGGTGTAGCTGTCCACAAGGTGATGGGTGTGATCACCATGCACATAGTGCAGCTCCAGCCGCATGCCGCGCGCCGGCTTGCCCTGCATGGTGTCGAGTACGTGCGTGGTGAGGGCTCCGCCGGCCATATTTGCTGCTCCCTTGGCATGCCCACCCCGGAGGCAGAAGCCGGCCTCGGGCCAGCGGCATGCGCAGATAAACTCATTCCCCAAACGTCACCATAGCACGCGCGATTGCTCTTGATACTCTCAAATTGGGAGCATTATGCTGCCGAAACGGCAACAGAGGATTGCTCCATGGAACCGCGCCTTCCGCCCGAACGGCCCCGCGAACATGCCCTTTCCGCCAACCTCCTGGCGCGGGTGTTCCATCAACCCTCCCTGCTCTATTTCAATGCGGTCGCCACGCACCTGTCGATCCGGGAGGCGGCGCGCCGCCTCAATGTCGCCTCGTCCGCGATCACTCGACAGGTTGCGCAACTTGAGGACGCGATGGGCATTGCCCTGTTCCTACGCGAAAAGCGTCGCCTGCGGCTGTCCCCGGCTGGTGAAATCCTCTTCCGCCATTCACGGCGGCTGGTCGCACCCATGGAAGCGGCGGTGTCCGAGATTGAATTGCTGCGCGGGGTCCGCGCCGGATCGGTCCGCATCGCCGCGGTTGAAAGCGTTGGCTTGTCCTTCCTGCCGCAATTGATCAGCGATTTCGGCAAGCGCTATCCGCGACTGACGCTCGATATTTCGATCATCTCGTCCTCCGAAGTGGTGGAACGCCTCGTGGACGAACGCATCGACATCGGCCTGGGCTTCATTGCCAAGCCGCCGCGCCAGGTGGATGTCGCCTTCCGCCGCGATGTCTCCATCGGCGCAGTCATGGCACCCAACCACCCCTTGGCCGGGGTCGAAGGCCTCACCATGGCACAATGCCTCGAACATCCGCTGGCTGTCGGCAAGCCGGAAATCTCGATCCGCGAGGTGATCGAACCCTTCCTTAGATCCGCGGCCGGCATCAGCCCGCCCTTTGTGGAAGCCAATTCGATCCGGCTGCTGGTCGAACTGGCGTTGGGCGGCCACTATGCCGCGATCATGACCCCCATCGGCGCCCAGAACGAAATCGCCGCCGGGCGACTGGTTTTCCAGCCTCTCAACGATGGCGGACTGCCCACCAATCGCTTCGGCATCCTGGTGCGCTCGGGCAGCGCGCTGCATCTGGCGCCCGCGATCTTTTTTGAACACGCCAAAGCCTATTTCGAGGGCCTGTCACTGCCTGGGGCCATTTAGGAGGCCGACCCGCTTGACATCCATTCATGATTGGCTATTGATTGCATTCATAGCCAATCATGAATGGATTGACATGAATACGCATCAGGACGCCCTGTTTCGCTCGCTCGCCGATCCGACGCGGCGCGCCATATTCGAGCAGCTTTGCCGGCAGGGCGAACAAACCGTCGGCACGCTGACCAGCGCGGCCGGGGTGGCCCAGCCCACGGTCTCCAAACACCTCGCCGTGCTCAAGCAGGCCGGCCTGGTGCAGGACCGCCATGCCGGCCGGCAGACCCATTATTCCGCCCAGGTGCAGGCCCTCTCGCCATTGATGGACTGGACCAGGGAAATGACCGGCTTCTGGGAGGCGCGGCTCGACGCCCTCGAAAATTTGCTCGAAAGGATAGACCAATGACCCGCTTCATCCGCAGCTTTCATCGCTGGACCTCGATGGCCTTCACGCTGACCGTCATCGCCAACTTCGTCGCTATCGGTTTCATGGGCCAGGCCAGCGTGCCGCCCCTCGTCACCTATTCGCCGCTCCTGCCGCTGTTCCTCCTGCTTTTCTCGGGCCTGTTCATGTTCTTCCAGCCCTATTTCGCCCGCCGCCGGGCCAGCGTGGCGAGCTGAGCCATGGCCGAAGGCAAGCCGATACGCCCGCCGCTCAAACCCGGCCCCGATGGCGTGGTGCGCCTCTCCGGCGGCAACCCGCAGGTCGCCAAAGGCTATGGCAATGACATTGTGCAGAAATACATCGCCGCCATGCCCGGCTGGCAACGTGACGTCGGCGAAACGCTCGACGCGATCATCGAAGGCACAGTGCCCGGCGTTGAGAAGGCAGTGAAATGGAACACGCCCTTCTATGGCCTGGAAAAGGACGTCTATTTCGTCAGCTTCCACTGCATGAGCAAATACGTGAAGGTCGCCTTCCACAATGGCGCCGAACTCGACCCCCTGCCCCCGGGCACCTCGAAACAGGCCAGGGTGCGCTATCTCGACATCCACGAAGATGATGCCATCGACGAGACCCAATTCGCCGACTGGGTGAAACAGGCCAGCCGGCTGTCCGGCGAAAAGATGTGAGGACCTCGCTATGACCTTTTCCAAGAACAGCGCCGCCGATCTCGCCACCGGAGCCACGCCAAAAGAGCTGATCGACAAGCGCATTGCCGACCTGCCCGACTGGCGCGGCCAAAAGCTTGCGCAGTTGCGCAGGGTCATCCACGAGGCCCTGCCCGACGTCGAGGAAGAATGGAAATGGGGCAAGCCGGTCTGGTCGCACAATGGGCTGCTCTGCACTGGCGAGGTCTATAAGGCCTCGGTAAAAACCACCTTCCCCAAGGGCGCATCGCTGGACGATCCTGACCACCTGTTCAATTCGAGCATGGAGGGCAATGTCCGCCGCGCCATCGACTTCTTCGAGGGCGAAATCATGGACGAGGCCGCCTTCAAGGACCTGATCAAGGCCGCTGCCACGGCCAATGGCGAAGCCGCCACCAAGAAAGCAAGTAAATAGGACCCCGCCATGAGCACCGCCACACAAACCCGCTCCGTCATCGTCGAGCGCGAAATCGCCCAGCCGGCCGCCAAGATCTGGAAGGCGCTGACCCAGTCGCACCTGATTTCCGAATGGCTGATGAACAATGATTTCGTTGCTCAGGTCGGCCACAAGTTCAAGCTGCGCGGCGAATGGGGCGGCATACTCGATTGCGAAGTGCTGGCCATCGAGCCCGAGCGCTCGCTCTCCTACGCCTGGGACCACGCCAATGACGACCCGCTCTATGCTCTCAAGAGCGTCGTCACCTACACCCTGACTCCGACCGCCACCGGCACGCATCTGCGCGTCGAGCAGGCCGGCTTCCGCCCCGAACAGAAACAGGCCTATGGCGGCGCTCATGCGGGCTGGAAGCAGTTTCTGGAAAAGCTGGAAGGGGTTGTGGACCAGCAGGCGTGAAGTCACCCCACCCTCAGTCCCTCCCCATCGAGGGGAGGGAGGCGCAGGGTCGCGGCGGCAGGGTTCATCGTCTCCTTCCCCCTTGTGGGGAGGGATCAAGGGCGGGGGTACTGCGCAGGCAGAAGCGCTCTGCCTCTAGCGCCCCACCCCGCCTTCTGCTTACCATTGGTCTCCCACCCGACGTTGAAGAGACCCGCATATGTATCGTTACCCCCGCAACATGCATGGCTATGGCCAGACCCCGCCGCATGCCAATTGGCCCGGCGGCGCCCATGTGGCGGTGCAGTTCGTGCTCAATTACGAAGAGGGCGGGGAGAACAATATCCTGCATGGGGACAATGCCTCCGAGGCATTTCTCGTCGATGTGCTGGGCGCCGCGCCCTGGCCAGACCAGCGCCATGCCAATGTCGAGAGCATGTACGAATATGGCGCCCGCGCCGGCTTCTGGCGGCTGCATCGCCTGTTCACCGAGGCCAACCTGCCGGTCACCATTTATGGCGTCGCAACGGCGCTGATGCGCGCCCCGGCCCAATTGGCGGCAATGCAGGAGGCCGGCTGGGAAATCGCATCGCACGGTCTCAAATGGGTGCAGCACAAGGACATGCCGCCCGCCGAGGAAGCCGCCCAGATCGCCGAGGCGGTGCGGCTCCACACCATTGCCACGGGCGCCCGGCCGCTGGGCTGGTACACCGGGCGGTCGAGCCTCAACACGGTCGATCTGGTCGCCGACCACGGCGGCTTCGCCTATATTTCGGACACCTACGACGACGACCTGCCCTATTGGAGGGTCATCGGCGGCAGGCCGCAGTTGATCATTCCCTATACGCTCTCGGCCAATGACATGCGCTTCGTCACCGCGCCCGGCTTTGACAATGGCGAAGAGTATTTCACCTTCCTCAAGGACAGCTTTGACTGTCTCTATGCCGAAGGCCAGGCGGGCGCGGCCAAGATGATGTCGATTGGCCTGCATTGCCGGCTCGTCGGCCAGCCGGGGCGCTATCAGGGCCTCAAAAAGTTCGTCGACTATATCAGGGGCTTCGACAAGGTCTGGGTGCCGACCCGTCTGGAGATTGCCCAGCACTGGGCCCGCGAGCACCCCTATGTGGCGCCGGAGGTGATCCCCAGCCAACTCGACAAATCCGAATTCGTCGCTCGCTATGGCTCGATCTTCGAGCATTCCCCCTGGATCGCCGAGCGCGCCTGGGAAGCGGAAATGGGACCGGCCAATGATACCGCCATCGGTCTCCATTTTGCGCTCAGAACCCAGTTCCGCTTGGCAACAACCGAGGAACGCCTGGCCGTGCTCCGCGCCCACCCGGACCTCGCCGGCAAGCTCGCCGCCGCCAAGCGCCTGACCGCGGAATCCACCGCCGAGCAAGCCTCGGCCGGCCTTGACGCGCTGACCGATGCTGAGCGGGACAAATTCACCGCGCTCAACAATGCCTATGTCGAAAAGTTCGGCTTCCCCTTCATCATCGCCGTGCGCGATCACACCAAGGCGTCGATTCTGGAGAATTTCGAGCAGCGCGTCGCCAATTCAGCGGCCGAAGAATTCGTCACCGCCTGCGCACAGGTGGAGAGGATCGCATTGCTGCGATTGCAAGCCGTTCTGCCCTGATCGAGGCGATCAATCGTCGCGACGTGACTCACCAGGAGCGACGTCGTCGCGATCAAAGCCGAACACTATGGCCAGCACTGCCAGCCAGGGCAGGTTGTGCTGCACCCAATGGTGCGGTGAAACGCCGATACTCAACAACACTTGACGCATGATGGGCATCATCGCGCCAAGTGTTGAAGATTGCGTAACCCTATCGAAGCGCTAACGACTACTTGTAAAAGCCCTCGCGCAGGTTGATGCCGTGCTCGAGATACACCTTCATGGCGCACAGCATGCCGGTCCAGCCTTCGCAATTGCCATAGGATGACTTGAGCCCGCCCGGGGTCTTGCGCCAGCCCGTTTCGGAAATCGTCACCAGGGTCCGATTGTCTTCAAGCGCCGCGAACTCCATGGTTACGGTCGTCTTGTAGCCCACAGTCTGCGGCGCCTCGCCGGTGGTGCTGGGTTCAGTCGCCTCGCTCGCGTCCCAGCGCAACACAATGCGGCTGTCGGAAACCACCTCGACTACCTCGACGGGAAATGCCCCCGGAAAGTCGTGAAAATCCCAAGTGACGGTTGCACCGGTTTCCAGCCGCCCCTTGGCGCCTCCGGTGGTGAAATAACCTGAAAGCTGGGCCGGGTCGGCCACGGCCTCGAACACCTGATGGACGGGCTTATTGATCCGGCCCGAAACGCGGAATTTCAGTTCCAGATCGGTTTCCTTTGCGACAACGGCACGCATTGAACATCTCCTTGCCTTGACGTCATCGATTATATGTTATATTTTTATAACATGTCAAATGACGACGCAGATGACCTGATCTTCAAGGCGCTCAGCCACCGCGTGCGTCGGCGCATTCTCGATCTGCTCAAGACTGAACCGCGCACCACCGGCATGCTCTGCGATCTCATTCCCGATCTTGATCGCTGCACGGTGATGCAGCATCTGGGCGTGCTCGAAGACGCGGGGCTGGTGGTGGCGGAAAAACGCGGCCGCGAGCGTTGGAACCATCTCGACGCCCTGCCCGTCCACGCCATTCACGAGCGCTGGATCGGTCCCTACGCGGCCTATGCCGCCGCCATGCTGAGCCGGCTCAAACGCGGCGTGGACGCGTGACGGCTTGCGACGCGCCCCTGCCCCGCGCTACTCCCTAGGTGCAGGAGAAGACCAATGCTCAAGCTCGTCATCGGCAACAAGAACTACTCGTCATGGTCGCTGCGCCCTTGGCTGGCGCTGCGCATGGCGGATGTGCCCTTTCAGGAGGAGCTTCAGCCCTTCGTCGATCATGGCAGCCACGACAAATTCCGCGCCTTTTCGCCCACAGGCCGCGTGCCGCTGCTCGTCGATGGCGCAACCAGCGTCTGGGACTCACTGGCGATCATAGAATATGTGGCCGAGACCCACCCTGGCCTATGGCCCAAAGACCGAGCCGCCCGAGCCTACGCGCGCTCGGTGGCAGCCGAGATGCATTCGGGGTTTTCCGAATTGCGCAATGTCTGCACCATGAATTGCGGTCTGCGCGTGCAACTGCACCGCCGCTCCCCCGCCCTGGACCGCGAGTTGGAGCGCATTGCCGAGATCTGGTCTACGGGCATTGAGCGCTTCGGCGGACCCTTCCTGGCTGGACCTCGCTTCACCGCGGCGGACGCCTTCTATGCACCCGTGGCCCTCCGCCTTCAGACCTATGGCATTAGGCTTGGAACCGTACCTGACGCATACGCGGCCCGCCTTCTGGCATTGCCGCCCATGGTCGAATGGTACCAGGCCGGCATAGCCGAAACCTGGCGCGAACCCGACCACGAGGCGGAAGCCCTTGCCGCCGGCACCATCATCAGCGATCTGCGCCGCAAGGCGTGAGCGGAGACCAACATGTCCACCTACGCCTCCCCCATTGCCGGCCTGCCTGACCAAATGGCCCTCCATACCGGCCGCGCCGTGTTCACCGAGGCCTATGCCCTTATTCCCCGCGGCGTTATGCGGGACATCGTCACCTCCTATCTGCCCCACTGGCGTGATGCCCGCCATTGGGTGATCGCCCGGCCTCTGAGCGGCTTTGCCGAGACCTTTTCGCAATATATCGTCGAGGTCTTTCCCGGCGGCGGCAGCGAACGGCCAGAGGAGAACCCAGAAGCCGAAGGCGTGCTGTTCGTGGTCGCTGGACAGATGACGCTCACCCTTGAGGGCAAGACACATTTGCTCAAGGAAGGGGGCTATGCCTTTCTGCCGCCTGGCTGCGCCTGGAGCCTGGTCAACAAATCCACCGAGCCGGCGCGTTTCCACTGGGTCCGCAAGCGCTACGAAGCCGTCGATGGGATCGAGACGCCCGCTGCCTTTGTTGCCAATGAGCAGGATGAGCCTATCATCTGGATGCCCGGCACCAACAACACCTGGGGCACGACGCGCTTCGTTGATCCGACCGATGTGCGCCACGACATGCACGTCAACATCGTCACCCTCGAACCCGGCGCCGTCATTCCGTTCGAGGAAACCCATGTCATGGAACACGGGCTTTATGTGCTGGAGGGCAAGGCGGTCTATCGCCTCAATCGCGACTGGGTCGAGGTCGAGGGGGGCGATTTCATGTGGCTGCGCGCCTTCTGCCCGCAGGCCTGTTATGCCGGACCGCAGCGCTTCCGCTACCTGCTCTACAAGGACGTCAATCGTCACGCCAAGCTGCCGTTCTGACCATGGGCGAGCCGCGCAGCATTATTATTGAGCCTCTCACCGCCGACGCCTTTGCCCCCTTCGGGCAAGTGATCGAGCGACAGGGCGCGCATCACTATCCCATCAACGCCGGGATGACGGAGCGCTTCCACGACCTGGCACGCGTGGAACTGGGCGGGGTGCATTCGCGCCCACTGATTTCCATTTTCGAGGGCCGACCCTACGCCCTGCCGCTGACCCTAAAAATGGTGGAGCGCCACCCGCTCGGCAGCCAGGCGTTCTTTCCCCTTTCAGACGGGCCCTGGCTGGTGATCGTCGCCGAGGATGACGGCGGCAAGCCTGTTCGCCCACGCGCCTTCCGTCCCACACCCGGCCAAGGCGTCAACATCGCCATGAACACCTGGCATGGCGTTCTCAGCCCACTCGAACGCGACAGTGCCTATCTGGTGGTCGACCGTGGCGGCGAGGGAAACAATCTCGAAGAGCACTACTTCGACACCCCCTGGATCGTCCGCGACGCCCAGCCCGCGGCGTAACCCTAAATACGCTGTTGTCTCGCAACCTTTTGCGACCTCAGGTAGTCTTGCTTGCACAGGGATGGAGACCAACATGCGCATGCAAAATCTCATCCGCGTCGTCGCGGCGCTTCTGGTCGGATTGGCGTCTCCAGTCTGGGCTGCGGGTGTCACCATTGATGGCAGTGTGAGCTACCGCGAGCGCATGGCACTGCCGCCTGATGCCTGGCTGACGGTCACCCTGGTGACGCTGCCGACGGCAAGCCCCGTGGCCGGCGCCAGTGCGGACATACCTGCCAAGGGCCAGGTCCCCATCAGCTTTGTGCTCAATATCCACGATGCGCTCAATACCGCAGCCAGCTATGGCCTTGTTGCAGAGATCAGCAGCGGCGGCCGGGTCATCTTCCGCAATCCCGTCCCGACCCCGGTTACCCCTGGCGCCGGCCAGACCCCAACCATTGTCGTCAATTACGCGCCAGAGCGCCTTGAAGAGCCCCCTCCGCCGCTACCCGACACAGGCCTTGTGGAGATACTCTGGACCGTCACCAGCATAGGGGGCAAACCCGTGTCCGGCACACGCCCGCTAACCCTCTCCATCGCCGCCGACCATCGCGCCGGCGGGTCGGGCGGGTGCAACAATTACTTCACTGAAGCCAGCATTACGGAAGACGGCATCAGCTTTGGCGCCACTGCCGCGACCCGCATGGCCTGTGCCCCACAGATCATGGATCAGGAGGCGGCCTATTTCACTGCGTTGGCCGCCGTGGCATCTTATGAACGCGATGAACAGGGATTGCGGCTGCATGATGCGGCAGGTGTCCCGCTCATCGGTCTGGTCGAGGCCACGGAGTAGATCGGGTTGGACACTGCCGCATTGATTTCACGCCTTCTCGACGTCATCGAGAGGGATGTCGCCCCGATGACCGCCAAAGGTGTCGCCCATGGCAACAAGCTTTTTGGCGCAGCAATCCTGAAAAAGTCCGATCTGTCGGTCGTCGTCGCGGAAACCAATAACGAGATCGAAAACCCGCTCTGGCATGGCGAAATGCACGCCATCAAGCGCTTCTTCGAAATCCCCGAAGACCAACGCCCGGCCACCAGGGACTGCCTGTTTCTGGCGACCCACGAGCCATGCTCGCTCTGCCTGTCGGGCATCACCTGGTCGGGCTTTGACAATTTCTACTATCTGTTCAGCCATCAGGACAGCCGCGACAGCTTCGCAATTCCGTACGATATCCAGATTCTCAAGGCCGTTTATGCCGTGCCTGAGCCCGAGACCGGCACGGTCTCGCCGCAGCGCGATCTCTACAACCGCCGCAACGACTTCTGGTCGAGCCATGGCATTCAGGACATGATTGCGGGCCTCGATCGCAGTAGCCGCGAAGCGCTGATGGCGCGCATCGACGATATCAATGCGCTCTATGCCGATCTCTCGGACCGCTACCAGAAGGACAAGGGCGCCAAGGGTATCCCGCTAGCCTAGTCCAGCGCGACAACAGCAGGCAAATATTCGCTGCGCGGCGCCTCGGCAAAGGAGGCGGCGAAAGTCAAAAAGCTGATCGACAAGGCGAACAGCGCGGTGAGCAAAAGCTGTGACATGATCTGAAGGACCCTCATATTGACGCTCGGCGGGATCGGATTGCCCCGCCCGCCTTGATGTCCTTCTAGCCATTGCCGTTTGAACCCCGCACCAATGCCCCATTAACCTGCCGTTCATAAATCCCACTTGGCGCATGGCAGCCATGAGACGCGAACTTTTTGCCCCGCTCCGCGTTAAAACCTGTGACCATCAAAGTAACCGAGGGGGTAGCCATGCCCGAACCGACAGCACATCCCGGCGGCGCGGCACCATTGCTCGCCATTTTCACCGATTTCGACGGCACGCTCGTCGAGATCGCCGAAACACCGGATGCCATTGAAATTCCCGCCGAACTGGCCGACCAGCTTGACCGCACGGCCCGCGATTTCGACCAGGCCTTCGCTGTGATTACCGGGCGGGAAATCGCCGACATCGACCGCTTTCTGTCGCCGCTCCATCTCGCTGTCGCCGGGGCTCATGGCGCGCAGCGCCGTCGTGCGGATGGCACGCTGCTTGAGCTGGACGAGGCGGTGAGCACCGCTGCCGACGCGATCGCCAAGTCCATCGCGCCGCTCGTGGCCGAGCACCCCGACCTCATCCTCGAGCCCAAGGACGGCGCAGTTGCTCTGCATTTCCGCCAAGCGCCTGACCTGGAGGAAGAGTGCCTTCTGGCCATGCAGGAAGCCATTGCCGAGCACCCCGATTTCACCCTTGTCCCAGGCAAGATGGTGATCGAGGCGCGGCCAGCCGGCTTCGACAAGGGGAGCGCCCTGCGCGCCTTCATGCAGGAAGAGCCGTTCGCCGGACGCACGCCGATCTTTATTGGCGACGACACCACCGACGAGGACGCCTTCCGCGTGGCCCAGGAAATGGGGGGTATCGGCATCAAGCTGGGCGCGGGCGAAACCATTGCCCGCATGCGCATCGCCGATGTCGCTTCCGTGCACGCCCTGCTCAAGGGGCTGGCGGACATTGCCGCTCGCCCGCACGCCAGCAGCGGCGTCGCAGAGGAAGCGCCGATCCTAGCGGACTCCACCGCGCACTAATTTTGAAATAACCACGGGGGCACCAGTCGCATGAGCCGCATCGTCATTGTATCGAACCGCACGCCCGGCAAGGGCCCCGCTGCAGGTGGGCTTGCCGTTGCCTTGCGCAAGGTGCTGGGCGAACGCGAGGGCTTCTGGTTCGGCTGGTCCGGCAAACTCACCGAGCAGCCTGCCAGGGCGGCACGGATCGAGGATATCGACGGGCTCGAAGTTGCCCAGATCGACCTCACCCGGGAAGATCACCACGCCTATTATGCGGGGTTCTCCAATTCCATCCTCTGGCCCAGCTTCCACCTGCGGCTCGATCTGGCGACCATCGAGAGCCATTGGTACGAGGGCTATCGGCGGGTGAACCAGCAATTCGCCAGGGCCTTGTTGCCGCTGCTGAAACCCGACGACATCATCTGGGTCCACGACTATCACCTGATCCCGCTTGCCTCCGAACTGCGCCAACTGGGCGCCCGCAACCGCATCGGCTTTTACCTGCACATTCCCTTCCCCACCGCGGATGCGCTCTACGCCATTCCGCACCACGAGGAACTGATGCGCGACCTGTCGCGCTACGATCTGGTCGGCATGCAGGCCAAGCGCGACGTTTCCGCCTTCACCGAATTTGCCGAGCATCAGGCCCCGTCCACCTTTGGCGGGCACAAGGTGCAGGCCATTGATTTCAGCCGCACTGAAATCGAAGCGTTCCCCATCGGCTCGGACCCCGACGCCTTTGCGAGGCTTTCGATCAGCCCCGCTGCAACCAAGATGGTGCATCGCATGAAGCGCGCGCTGGGGGACCAGCGGCTGATCCTGGGGGTGGACCGTCTGGACTATTCCAAGGGCCTGCCGCAGCGCATCGAGGCCTATGAAAAGCTGCTCGCCAATAATTCGCGCATGCGCCGCTCGGTGCATATGCTGCAGGTGGCGCCGCCTTCGCGTGACAGCATCAAGGAATACCAGGAGACCAGCGACACGCTCGACGCCATCTGCGGCCGTGTCATGGGGCACTTCGCCGAACCCGACTGGCAGCCGCTGACCTATGTGAAGCGCGCCTATGGCCAGCCAAGCCTGGCCGGCCTTTACCGCATGGCCCGCGTCGGTCTCGTGACGCCGCTGCGCGACGGCATGAACCTGGTCGCCCATGAATTTGTCGGAGCCCAAGACCCCGACGACCCCGGCGCTCTGGTGCTCTCGCGCTTTGCCGGCGCGGCGGAGATTTTCCCCGAGGCGCTGCTGGTCAATCCCTTCGACACCGACGAAACCGCCGAAGCCCTGCGCATGGCTCTGGACATGCCGCTCGACGAGCGCAAGGAGCGCTGGCAGGCGCTGATGGCCGCCGCGCGCAAATATAATGTCGATGACTGGGCGGTGAGCTTCCTTGCGCGCCTGGCCCCGGGAACGCTGGAAAAATCCAGCACCCGCGACGTGCTTTACCTGGCTTCGGTCGCCTGAACCCAGGGGCTGGCTGAGGCCGCCAACAATGTCACCAGCATGCGGTTGGCCGGCGTGGGAATGCCGTGCTTTTCGCCCAGTCGCACGATGACGCCATTGCGCGCGTCCACCTCCATGGGATTGCCCGCCAGACGATCAGCGTGAATGGACCCGCCGACGCTGCCTTCCTTCATGCCCTGCATGGCGGCGACTGTGCTCTCGACCACGCTCTGGGCAATCTCGGCGCCTTCGGCACGACCGACGGCGGCGCATTCTTCTGCCAGCGCCCGGACAATGGCCTCCATGTCAGCGCTCCACACAGGTCCCGTTGCCCGCAGCGTCAACGCCGGAACAATGGACGCGCAATTGCCGCACAGCTTGACCCAGAGCTGGGAGACAAAATCGGCATGGGCCTTGGCCGCGATGTTCGTATGATCGAACAGCGCGGCAAAATCCTCTCCATTGGCGCCCGACGGAACCGCGATGATACCGTCACGGCTCTGCACGATCCGGCCCGGCGCGCTGCGGGCGGCGGGCAGGTTGATCATCACCGGCACCAGCCGCTCGGCGGGCACCATGTGCTCGAACAGGCGCACCTGCTCCACCCCGTTCTGAATGATGGCCACGCGCGTTTGCGGCCCCACCAGCCGCTCGAGCCAAGGGCGGGTGGTGTCGGCGCTATAGGTCTTGGTCGCGATCAGCACCCAGTCCACCAGCTTAGCCTGTGCCGGATCGGTCCACACGGTCGGGGTGGCACGCAGCGTGCCTTGCGGCGTTTCGACCACCAGATCCACCAGCGGCGTCCGCGCACAAAGGGCGATCTCGAAACGCTTATCCTGCGACAGCCAGGCAGCAAGCGTACCGCCGATGGCGCCGGGTCCGACAATGGCAATGCTGGTCATCACTCAATCCCCTCAAACAAAATGGGCGACCCGAAGGCCGCCCATCCTTTTAACGAGATTCGCGCTTTATGCGCTGGCTGAACTACGACGCGCCCGGCCTGCCTCGCGCTGACCCTTGTTCCAGCGCGGCTTGCCGCTCTTGGCGCCCGCCGGACGATTGCCAACCGGCTTGCCGGTTTCGGGATCGCGGCGCACATGCTTGACCTGGCCGGACTTGCGTCCCTCGCCCTCGGCCACGGCAGCACCCTTGCCACCCAATTCCTTGGCAAACTCGGCAAAGGGACGACGGGGGCCCGCGGGACGGCGGGGCGCTTCGGCCTTGGGATTGCGCGCGCCACGCGGGCCGGGACGACCAGCATTGTTGCGCGGCTGGCGCGGGGCCGTGGCTTCCTCAACCATGTTGAGATCGCCAGAGACCGGCAGCGTGCGGCGGATCAGCCGCTCGACATCGCGCAGCTTGCTCTTTTCGGTGCCATCGCAAAGCGTAATGGCAATGCCCGAGGCGCCATTGCGCCCGGTGCGGCCGATGCGATGCACATAGTTTTCGGGATCGTCGGGCAGATCATAGTTCACCACATGGGTGATGCCCTGCACGTCGATGCCGCGCGCCGCAATATCGGTGGCAACCAGAATGCGCACCGAACCGGCAGCAAAGCCCTTGAGCGCCGCCTGGCGGGCATTCTGGCTCTTGTTGCCGTGAATGGCAGCGGCATCATGGCCGTCGATTTCAAGGTTCTTGGTGACGCGGTCGGCGCCATGTTTGGTGCGGGCAAAGACGATGACCCGGTCCATGCCTTCCTTCTCGTCGGCAAGCAGGTCGTTGAGCACGCCGCGCTTGGCCTTGGAGCCGGAGAGGATGACGCGCTGGTCGATCTTGACCACGGTGGAGCCCTGCGGCGCCGCCTCGACCTTGATCGGGTCCTTCAGAAGCGTCTTGGCCAGATCTTCGACCTCGGCCGCCATGGTTGCGGAGAACAGCATGGTCTGGCGCTTGAGGCCGATCTGCTTGGCAATGGCGCGCACCGGGGCGATAAAGCCCATGTCGAGCATGCGGTCAGCTTCGTCGAGCACCAGCCAGCGCGTTTCATTGAGGCGGATCTTGCCGTCGTCGAGCAGATCCTTGAGGCGGCCCGGCGTGGCAACGACCACATCGACGCCCTTGGCGATCTTCTGCACCTGGTGGTAGCGCGACACGCCGCCAAGGACGAGCACGGTATCGAGCTTCATCTTGGAGCCGGCGAACTTGCGGATATTTTCGTCGATCTGAACGGCCAGTTCACGCGTCGGCGCCAGGATCAGCGCGCGGGTGGTCATCGGGCGGGGGCGACCGGTGAGGCCAAGGAGGCCGGCAATGATCGGCAGGCCAAAGGCGGCCGTCTTGCCCGAACCGGTCTGGGCGATACCCAGCATATCCCGGCCCTCAAGGAGCTTGGGGATGGCCTGGGCCTGAATTTTTGTGGGCTCGGTGAAGCCGCCGGCAGTCAGGCTGTCGGTGATGATGGTCGGCAGGCCGAGCGAAATGAAATCGGTCAAACTTTTGTCTTTCGTGGTGCGCGAAACCGCGCGTGCGCCACGCCGCTCGTGCGACAGGCGCGTCTTCAACTTTGCAATCGAGCGATAGGGATTATCGCGCGGGTGCTGGCTCAAACCCGGAGCGCTTGGAGCGTCTTCAGAAAAAGTGGGAACCGGTTTTTCGGTTCGAAGACACGACCACTAAGGCACTATCCGGGCTGACTTCGCCGCTCACCGCTTGAGTAAGAAGAGAAGTCCATCAGCGGTCATTCTGCCGCGACGTGGCTTCCATATGGGCGAAACGACGCTAAAAGGCAAGCGCGGCAAGCGCATGGGTGATGTGCGGGGCAGGCCCTGCCTCTGTCACCCCACCCTCATTCCTTCCCCTCCAAGGGCAAGGAGGCGAAAGACCGTATCGCCCGTGCCATCGTCTGCCTCCCCCTTGTGGGGGAACCAAGGGCCGGGATCTCTGAGTGCTAAATCCCGCCATACCAGTCATAGCCATTGTCCGGCCAGTAGCCGCCCTTGCCCTGTCCGAAGGGCGAGAGGTCATCGACCAGTTCGATGGTGTGGAGATATTTGGGCTGCTTGTAGCCCAACGCCCGCTCGATGCGCAGGCGGATCGGCGCACCATTGCTGACCGGCAGCACCGCGTCATTGAGGCCATAGGAGAGGATCGTCTGCGGGTGGTAGGCGTCCACCAGGTCCGAACTTTCATAATAGAGAATGTCGCCCGAGATGCTGCGCTGGATATTGTCGTAGCAGTGATAGACGCAATAGCGCGCACCCGGCTTCACCCCCGCCTGGTCCAGCACCGGGCCCAAGGCCGTGCCAGTCCATTTGGCGATGCAGCTCCACCCCTCTACGCAATCATGACGGGTGATCTGCGACCGCGCCGGCATGTTGCGCAATTCGGCCAGCGAAAAGCTCACCTCCTTGTCCACCATGCCCTTGATGGTCAGCCGGTAGGGCTCGAAATTCATGCCGCGCAGGAACATGTATTCGGCCGTGGTCGGCTCGGTTGAACCATTGGGCTTCATGCCCTGGCGGATTTCGCTGGCCGCGTATTCGCGCGCCAGCACCTGGTCACCGATCAGCGCCCGCTGCGCCTGATAGGTCAACACATTGGCCTGCTCGATCGCGTTGCGAATGGGGTTGTCTCGCTGCGCTAGGAAGTCAAACTGGCTACAGCCGGCAAGGGCCATTGTCGACCCCAGCGCGGCCGACCCCGTGAGAAAGCGACGGCGATCAATGATCAGGCGGCTCATGGCTTGTCTCCCTTGGCGGCGAGCGTGCCGGGGCTGGTGCGATACCAGCCGGTGATCATGGAGCGCAGCTCGTTGAGCGGCCCGGCCAGCAGCACCATGATGATGTGGACAATAAAGAACAGCACCAGCAGCACCATGACCACAAAGTGGATGGTGCGCGCCGTCTGCCGGCCGCCAAACACGTCCAGCAGCCAGGGCCAGGCGGCATCCATGCCCGGGCTCATGGTCAATCCGGTCAGAATGATCAGCGGAAAAAGAATGAAGAACACGGCGAAGTAGCTGAGCTTTTGCAGCGGCGTATAGGTTCGCCCGTGATGCAGACGGAATCTCGCATGATCGAGCGCATCCCTGGGCAGTCCGGCAAGATCGGCGCCCTTGGGGATGATGTCGCGCCGCATATGGCCGTTTATGAAGCTGGCAAGGAACCAGATGAACAGCGCCCCAACGAATATCCAGCCAAAGAAGAAATGCACCACCCGCCCTGTCGCGAGGTCGCGGGTCGAAGGAATGGTCACGGCGCCAGGGAATCCCACGAACTGCGGGCGCTCCGCCGAGCCGCTCATGCCCAAAACGCCAGTGGTATCGAAAGTCTGTCCGAACACGGTGGTCTGCCCGCGCGGACCCTCGGGCGTATTGATCGCCCCGATGCGAAGGATCGAATTATTGAACTCAAAACCCGATTGCTGGCCGACATAGAGATTGGGATGCGCGTTGAAAATCTGCAGGCCCGAAAGCAACAGGAAGAACAGGCAGATGGCCCAGGTCCAATGGGTCAGCCGCGTCCAGATCGACTGGCGATAAACAAGCGGGCCACGCGTTGGCGGCAATTCCTGCGGCGGCGTCATGGTGTTCTCCCCAAGCTTGGTCCCCATTAGCTACGCTAGCCCGGCACACATGTGCTGGTCATCACTGAAATGTCATGGCTTATTCGGTGGGAGCCGGCCTCTGGTTACAGTGGTACGGCTTGTGTAACCTTGATGCGTGACGCAACGAATGGAATGCAATGGTGAAGTCTGATCCGATCGAGGAGCGCCTGCGCAGCCTGATGCTGGCCTCGCTCGAGGGCGATGGTGCGGCCTATCGCGCGCTGCTGTCCGACCTCGGCCGTCATCTTCGCCCCTATTTTGCGCGGCGCCTGAGCGCCGCCCACGCTTCGCATGCGGAGGATCTCGTGCAGGAAACCCTGCTGGCCGTCCATTCACGGCGCATGACCTATGATCGCACCCGGCCCTTCACGGCCTGGCTGCACGCGATTGCGCACCATAAATTCGTCGATCACGTCCGCCGCCACGCCATTCGCCCCACCGTGCAGCTCGACGACGATGCGCCTGTCTTTGCCAGCGATGACAGCGCCCATGCCGCAGATCGGCGCGATGTCGAAGCGGTTCTGGGCACCGTCCCCGACCGGACGGCCGACCTGATCCGCCAGACCCGTATCGAGGGCGCCAGCATTGCCGAGGCTGCAGCGCGCCACGGCATGACCGAAACAGCCGCCAAGGTCTCGATACATCGCGGCCTCAAGTCACTGATGGCGCGCTTTGCGGGAGGCGAGAAATGACCGACGACCTCATCGCCCGCCTCAGCACCGACCTGCAGCCCGTGCCACCGCGCGCGCTCGAACGGCGCCTGTGCCTGGCCCTCGCCATTGGCCTTGTGGCCACTTTGCTGGTCGGCCCGCTGGTGCTCGACCTGCTGGTTGGCCGCCCCTTTGGTGGCGCCTGGGGCAGTTCGATGTTCTGGGGCAAGCTCGCCTATACGATTGGCCTGGGGGGCCTCGGCCTTGTTGCGGTGCCAGCCCTTTCACGCCCCGACCGGCGCCTGGTGTGGCCCTTGCTGGCCGCCGGCGCCCTGGTGCTCCTTGCGCTTGGCGCAGGCACAATGGGCTGGATGCAGGCCGACTGGGCCATGCCCGTGTTGATGGGCGGCACCGCGCTCGTCTGCCCCTGGCTGATCATCCTGACCGCCGCGCCGCTGCTGGGCATGCTGCTGGGCACCATGCGCCGCTTCGCCCCCGCCTCGCCCACACTGGCGGGTCTGGCGGCGGGCCTTCTGGCCGGCGGTTTCGGCGCGGCCGCCTATGCCTTCTATTGCGGCGAGACCAGCATGATGTTCATGGCGGTCTGGTACTCGCTGGGCATTGCCCTGACCGCGCTGATCGGCGCGATCATCGGGCGGGTCATGCTGCGCTGGTAGCGGCGAAACCTACTTGTCGCGCGCTGCCCAGTTGAGACCACGGCGCATGATCGTGGCCATGTTGGAATTCTCGAATTCCTTGGCCTGATGGCCCAGCGTCATGTGGAACACCCGGCCTTCGCCATAGCGATGCTTCCACACCACGGGCATCACGGCGCCCTCGATCCAGGGCGCGTGCTCGCCGGTGAAGGTCGTTGTGGCCAGCACCTCGATCATCGGATCGACATGCATGTAATACTGTTCGGACGTGTAGGGGAAACTGGACTTGATACCGGCCATGATCGGATCATCGGGCTTGGTCACATCGACCGTGTAGTCGATGATATTGCCCGGGTGCGCCACCCACTGGCCGCCCACCATGAACTGATAGTCCACCGAATCGCGGAAAGCGTCACTCATGCCACCGTGGTGCCCGGCCAGGCCCACGCCGCCGCGCACCGCCTTGGTCAGGTTCTCCACCTCTTCCTTGGCGATCTTGCTCATGGTGAAGATGGGGATGATCAGCGACAGATCGGCAATCGAAGGATCTGCAAAGGCACTGGTTTCGGTGGCGGTGCGCACCGAATAGCCATCCTCATGCAGCCAGCGCCGGTAAATGGTGGCGCATTCCTCCGGATCGTGACCTTCCCAGCCGCCATAGACAATCAAAGCACTGCGCATGAGCATTTCCCCGCAAATCAAACGGCGCGGAGAATACCCTAGTGAGCTGGTATTGAAAGCCCATCAGCTGCGATTGCTGTGCTCCAGCCGGCTGACAAAATGCAAATTGCGCTCAAAGGCCCAGCTTAGCGGAGCCGGGTAAAGCCGCAAATGCGCCTGACGTCGGGCCTCTGCCAGCCCCGCGCGCTCAAACGCCTTCGCCCACTGATCACTATCAAGATAATTGTAGGGCAGGCGCACGTCGTGGCCCCGATTGCCCACCCAATCCATCAGCCGCAGCGTCGGCCCTGCCAGAACACCTTCGCGCAGATGGTCCTTGACCACGACGCTCAACCGCGCCACCCGGGCCGCTTCCGCCAAAACTGCGGCCGGGTCATCGGTGTGGTGCAGGACATCGACAATGGTCACATGGTCAAAGCTTCGGTCGGCAAAGGGCAGCACCGAGCCATCATATTGCGTCACCGGAATATGGGTCACCGGGCGCACCAGGACATCGACGCCTTCCAGGCGCAGGTCCGCCCGCCTTTGCATCAGCGCCACCGCCACCTGCCCATCGCCACAGCCCAGATCGAGCACGCGGCCCGGACCATCCGGGATAGCCTCGGCCAAGGCATCGGCAATAGCCCTTACGCGCCGGCCGAAGATCAGCGCGCCATGCACAGCATTGAGAAGTTGCTTGCCCGCTTGCATGCCGCTCATGCGGGCACGGTCTCCAGGCGACGTTCAAAGGCAAAGGCCCAGCCCTTGAGCATCAGATAATTGACGCCCGACGTCAGCGCGATCACCAGCATGGCCGCCGGCAGGCTCGGCAGCGCCAGTGCACCGTAGAAGACAAAACCGAACAGGGTCGCGAGCACGAGCGCCATGGCCTGCACGGCCATATAGCGCGGCAACGCCTGGCGATGGGCCACGTCGGACGCAAAGGTGAAGCGCCGATGCAGCAGATAGACCGGCACGATATACGCTGCATAGCAAGTTGCACTCACCACCCAGCCCTCAAACATGGGCAGGAGGCCCACCAGGACGCTGCTGACCACGACAAAGCTGGCCGCGGCCCCGCCCCCGATCAGCAGGAAGGAGAAAATGCCCCCGCCGCGCCGCTCCACCGATGGGGTCGAAGGCGGCGCGCGCATCAGGCTTTCGAGGGCAAAACTCATCAACAGCATCCAGACAAAGCGAGCATTGGCATCAGCAATACGCTCTAACTCTTGCGGGCGGGTTTACGGACAACGCAAACGCGGCCGGTGCGCTGCATGTGTCAGGAAATTTGACCAAAAGGTCCACTTTTCAGTGTCACAATTACCTGATTAACTGTTCGTTGACGCAGCCGGCGGGGCCCTCAGGCGTCTGGGTCCGGTCTGGCAAGGATTAACGTCGATCTGAAAAAAGCAACAAAGGGACAACAGGGATGAAGAAACTGCTTCTGGGCGCGACCGCGCTTACCCTCTGCGCCGGATTTTCCAGCGCCGCATATGCCGAGTTCACATTGAACATCCTGCATATCAATGACTTCCACTCCCGCTTCGACCCGATCACCGGCACCGATTCCAATTGCGACGCCGAGACCGATGCGGCCGGCGAATGCTTTGGCGGCATCGCCCGGCTCAAGACCATCATCGACGACACGCGCGCCAAATACGAAGGCGGCAATTCGCTGCTGCTCTCTGCCGGCGACAATTTCCAGGGTTCGCTCTACTACACCACTTATAAGTCCAAGGTCGTTTCCGACTTTTTCAACCAGATGGGCTTTGACGTTGTCGGCACCGGCAACCACGAATTCGACGATGGCCCCGAGGAATTCCTGAAGTTCATCGAAGCTGCCGAATTCCCGATCATCGGTGGCAATTTCGACGTCTCCAAGGACCCCAGCCTGGCCGGCAAGATCAACGGCTCGATCGTTGTTGAAGTGGGCGGCGAAAAGATCGGCATCATCGGTGCCACCACCGAAGACACCCCCGACATCGCTTCACCCGGCCCCAATGTCGAGTTCACCGACGTTGTTCAATATGTCCGCGGCGCCTCCGAGGCGCTGGACGCGGCTGGCATCAACAAGATCATCCTGGTCAGCCACATCGGCTATACTGTCGATATGGAAGTGGCAGCCGCTCTCCCGCTGGTGGACGTGATCGTGGGTGGCCACAGCCATACCCTTCTCTCCAACACCGCGGAAAACGCAGCCGGCCCCTACCCCACCATGGTGACCAATCCTGCCGGGGTTGAAGTGCCGGTGGTTCAGGCCAATCAGTATGGCAAGTATCTTGGCGACATCGCCATCACCTGGGACGACGACGGCACTGTCATCAGCGCCGAAGGCGAACCCTACCTGATCGACGCCTCGGTTACCGGCAATGAAGACTTCAAGACCCAGCTGGCCGACCTTGCCGCGCCCATCCAGGAAGTGATGAACCAGGTCATCGGCACCGCCACCGAGAGCATCGAAGGTTCGCGTGACGTTTGCCGTGCCATGGAATGTTCCATGGGCAACCTGGTTGCCGACGCCATGCTTGACCGTGTTGCCGACCAGGGCGTGACCATCGCCATCCAGAACGGCGGAGGCCTCCGCGCCTCCATCGATGCGGGCGAGATCACCATGGGTGAAGTCGTCACCGTCCTGCCCTTCTCCAACACGCTCGCCACCGTCGATCTCTCGGGTGCCGATGTGATCGAGGCGCTCGAAAACGGCGTCAGCGATGTCGAAAACGGTGCAGGTCGCTTCCCGCAGGTTGCCGGTCTCAAATACACCGCTGATCTGACCAAGCCCGCAGGCGAACGCATCAGCGATGTCATGGTTGGGTCGGGCGACAGCTTCGCGCCGATTGACGAAGACGCAACCTTCACCATCGTCACCAACAACTACATGCGTGGCGGCGGCGACGGCTATGGCACCTTTGCCGAAGGCGACAACCCGTATGATTTCGGCCCGCCGCTGGAACAGGTCCTGGCCGACTACATTGCCAAGCAGGGCGGCGAATACACCCCCTATACCGATGGTCGCGTCACCATCGTGAAATAAGGTTCGGCATAGCCGAAACGGAAAGGGCGCCCATCGGGCGCCCTTTTTTCATGCGGCGAGGGTCGAGGCTCAGGCGCGCCGCGCAATTTGCCCCCAGGCGAGCAGAATAATGACAGCGCCGATAATGGCGCCGATGAAGTTGGCCCCGTCTCCCGGCCCATACCAGCCGATCTGCTGACCCAGCCATGTCGCCAGCACCGAACCCACGATGCCCAGCACCGTGGTGAGAATGAAGCCGCTCGGCTTTTTGTCGCCCGGTGTAATCCACTTGGCGATCAGTCCCGCGAAAAATCCAATGATGATGGCCCAGACAATGCTCATGCGACGCTCCTTTTTCTGATCATAGAAATTGGTACGGCCCCGGCAGGTTGCAACGCGTCGAAAAAATAGAAAGCCGATTGTGATCGACCCGGTCGCAACCACAGCCGCCAGCGCTCGTTGTCTGACTGTTCAAGTGGGGGGCACATCCCACAACAGGAGCGAAACTATGAAAAAGACTATTATTGCAACCACTATCGCAGCACTTCTGGCATCGAGCGCGGTGCCGGCCATTGCACAGGACGCCGCAGTTGGTGTCGGCGTGGACGCTGGTGCAGGCGTTTCCGCTGAAACGCCCGCTCTGGATGCCAAGGCTGGTGCCGGCGTCGATGCGTCTGCAAATGCAGCCGCAAATGCCAGCGACATGGCCGACAACAACTATGGCTCGGTCGTAGCCGCTCTCAAGAGCAACGCCGATTTCGACTTCACGGCAGTAACCGAAGACACCGAGATCACCATTGTGCTGCTCTCGTCCCTCAAGGGCGAAGCTGAAAACAATGCCGCCGCGCTCGACAATGAGCTTGCTGCCAATGCAGATGCCCAGGCCGACCTGAGCGCCAGCATTTCTGAAAATGCTGCCATCATGGCCAAGCTCGAAGCCGAGGGCTATGCCGCCGAGGACGTGGTCACCCTCAAGACCAAGGCCGACGGTTCGGTTATCGTCTATGTCGACGACCGCGCCTAATTAGGCGACCAATGAGGAAGGCCCCGGCATTGCCGGGGCCTTTTTTGTTGGGGTAAAACAGCACGCTGGCTCGCCCCGCTCTGGCCCTTGCGCTAGGCCCTGGCCTCGAGGGCGAATGTAACTCGCTTCGCCCTACGGACGTGGCCCGAGCCAGTCAGACCCGATGCTCTGTCCTGTCCCGATCGGTGACCGTCGCCAGATCCAGCACCTTCTGGATGTTGGTGGCATGCCGGAAACTGGGTTCCAGGTTCTGCCCCGAGCGGCACGCTTGGACAAAGCGCTCATAATTGGTGGGCACAGGATCGACATCCACCTCGGTCCAGGTGCCGGTTTCGGCATCGTGCCCCAGGCAGGTGAACAACTTGGACCAGTCATGGCGATGCTGGATCTCCACCGATCCCTTCTCGCCATACACCCGCAGCCGCAGCTCGTTGAAATGCCCGGTTGCCCAGCGCGAAGCATGCACCACGCCCAGAGCCCCGTTTTCGAGCTGCGCCGTCATGGCAAAGCTGTCATTGGCGTCGAGGTCATATTCCCCGATCCGGTTGCCCTCGGCCTTGTCGAAAGTTTCGAGACGACAGAACACTTTGGAAAAATCGCTGCCTGCGCCATAGGCGGCAAAATCGAGGATATGCACGCCGATATCGCCCAAAACGCCGTTTGAGCCGTGCTTTTTCGACAGGCGCCACAGCCACTGGCTTTCGGTCCGCCAATCGCCCCAGGCCTTGGATACCAGCCAGCTCTGCAAATAGCTGGCCTCGAAATGCTTGACCGTGCCCACTGCGCCCGACTGCACGATCTCGCGTGCCTTTTGTAGCTGCGCAACGTTGCGATAGGTCAGGTTGACCATGTTCACAAGGCCCAGCCGCTCGGCCGTCTCGGTCATTTCCATGGCGCGCGCATGGTCGGTCGCCAGCGGCTTTTCGCAGAATACGTGCTTGCCTGCGGCCAGCGCCGCCATAGTCGTGGGATAATGCACGCTGTCGGGCGTCACATTCGCCACCGCGTCGAACTCGCCCCAGGCGAGCGCCGCATCGAGCGAGCCAAAGCCGCGCTCGATGGAATGCGCCGCGCAGAATGCCTCGACCCGCGCCGGATCGACATCGACGCCGCCAGCAAGGGTAACCCCTTCGATGCCCGCGAAATTCTTGGCATGTGTATTGGCCATGCCGCCGGTACCCAGAATGAGGATACGCATAATGTTATTCCTTCGGGGTCACCGCCCCGTCTAGATGTGCACGGGTCGATCCCGCCGCGGCGGAAGCCCTGTTTCAATCAATGGAGGCCCCCGCCTGCGGCGGGAGCCTCCGGGGGGAGATCAGCTTTTCACCTGGCCGGCATGTTCGGACGACGACAGCTTGGCGCCGCGCTCCTCGATGGGCTCGATAGCTTGGGCAACCGGCGTGTTCGGCGCCTTCATCAGATGGGAATGGCGGGTGCCGTCATAGGCCCAGTTCACCGCATTGCGCAGGACCTGCCCGACATTGGCGTCGTGATAGGTGGGATAGGTCTCGTGGCCGGGGCGGAAGTAGAAGATATTGCCGGCGCCGCGCCGATAGGTGAGGCCCGAGCGGAACACTTCGCCACCCTGGAACCAGGAGACGAAAACGGTTTCGAGCGGCTCCGGCACGCTGAAGGGCTCGCCATACATCTCTTCGTATTCGAGCTCGAAATAGGGCGGCAACCCCTTGGCAATCGGATGGCCGGGATTGACCACCCACAGCCGTTCGCGTTCGCCCGCTTCGCGCCAGTGCAGGTTGGCGGGCGACCCCATCAGTCCCTTGAACACCTTGGAATGGTGCCCCGAGTGCAGCACGATCAGCCCCATGCCCTGCCAGACATGCTCCATGACGCGCTTGACCACGACATCATCAACCTTGTCATGGGCCGCATGGCCCCACCAGACCAGCACATCCGTTTCGCTCAGCGCCGCCTCGCTGCAGCCATGCTCGGGCTCCTGCAGCGTCGTGGTCTTGACCGAGATATTGGCGTCCTCTTTGAGCAGCGCGGCAATCTGGTTATGCATGCCATTGGGGTAGTTGTCGGCGACGACCTTGTTCTTCTGTTCGTGAACGTTCTCGCCCCAGACCAGGGTACGGATCGGCATGATGGACTCCTAATATTCGTGCCCGGCAGGGAGTCGCCGGGGTAATGCCTGATTGTCTGCGTCATTCCCGCAAAATCGGGAACCCCCGTTTTCTCAACTGAGGTTCCCGCCGAGAGGGACACGGTGTTTGAAGAAGGTGACGGCCACATGGCCGCCACCCTAAGAAATCAACGCCTAGCGGATCGGTTTGCCGGCCTCGTCAAAGCGGTGGACCTTGTCTTGCATGGGTGAAACCCTGAGGACTTCACCGCTCTTGTAGCGGGCAGCCCCTTCAAGGCGGACCACGACCGGCTCTTCGGCGCCCATTTCGAGATAGACATAGGCGTCAGCGCCCAGGTTTTCGGTGTGGATTACGGTGCCCTCCCAGATGCCGTCATCCTTGATCTGGAGGTGTTCGCCGCGAATACCCAGGGTCGAGCAATCGAAGTTGGCAGCCTTCTCCCCGGCAATAAAGTTCATTTTGGGCGAGCCAATAAACCCGGCAACGAAGATGCTGTCCGGCTTCTCATAGAGCTCCATGGGCGTGCCCACCTGCTCGATCAGCCCGTCTCGCAGCACGCAGATGCGGTCAGCCAGCGTCATTGCTTCCACCTGGTCATGCGTCACATAGACCATCGTGGTCTCGTGCATGCCCTCATGGAGCTTGGCGATCTCGATGCGGGTGGCAACGCGCAGCGCCGCGTCAAGGTTCGACAGCGGCTCGTCGAACAGGAACACCTTGGGGTCGCGGGTGATAGCCCGGCCGATGGCAACACGCTGGCGCTGGCCACCAGACAATTGCTTGGGAAGCCGGTCGAGATAGTCCCGGATCTGCAGCATGTCGGCGGCTCTTTCGACGCGCTTGCGGATGTCTTCCTTGTCCTTGCCCTTTTCGAGGGTCAGGCCAAAAGCCATGTTCTCGTAAACCGTCATATGCGGGTAAAGCGCGTAAGACTGGAACACCATGGCGATGCCGCGCTTGGACGGCGCCAGCGCATTGACGACCTTGCCGTCGAACAGCATTTCACCCGAGGTGATGTCCTCAAGTCCCGAAATCAGCCGCAACAGCGTCGACTTCCCACAGCCCGATGGGCCGACGAAAACCATGAACTCGCCCTTGCGGATTTCGAGATCAACGCCCTTGATGACGTTCACGATGCCGAAGGACTTTCGGATGTTGCGAAGCTCGATGCTTGCCATTGTTGTTTCTCCCTAACCCTTGACGCCACCGGCGGTCAGGCCGGACACAATTTTGCGCTGGAATATCAGCACCAGAATAACCAGCGGCACGGTGACGATCACCGATGCGGCCATGATGGCGCCCCACGGAATTTCATACTGCGAGCCGCCCGAGAGCAGCGCGATGGCCACCGGCACGGTTCGCGTATCGTTGGACGAGGTAAACGTCAGCGCGAACAGGAACTCGTTCCAGGCGCCGATGAAGGCCAGAAGGCCCGTGGTCACCAGCGCCGGCCACATCAGCGGCATGAATACGCGCGTGATGATCACCCAGGGCGTCGCCCCATCGACAATCGCGGCTTCCTCGATCTCGATCGGCAATTCACGCATGAAGGTGGTCAGCACCCATACGGTGAAGGGCAGGGTGAAGATCGTATAGGAGAAGATCAGCGCCCAGGGCGTGTTGTAGATGCCCAGGAAGCGGATGACTTCGAACAGGCCTGCGAGCACCGCGATCTGCGGGAACATCGACACCGCCAGGATGGTCATCAGCAACAGGCTCCGGCCCCGGAACCGCACGCGGCTGAGAGCAAACGATGCCGTCACCGCCAGGAACAGCGCCAGCAACACCGTAACCGAGGCGATGAACACCGAATTGAGCAGGTTGCGCGGGAAGCTGCCGACCCGCAGCACCGATTCATAGTTCTGGAGGCTGAACGAGGTCGGCCAATAGGTGATGCGGAACAGGTCCGTACCGGATTTGAAGCTCGTCAGGATGGCATAGTAGAACGGGAACACCGACACCACCACGATCACCACGACCAGCAGGTAGAACAGAGCCGTCTTGGTCAGCTTCCAGAGATCGAAACTGGCGGTCATCAGCGGTCTCCCCCATCAAAATTCACCTTGCCCAGCCAGATGTAGAGGATGGTGAACGCGGCGATGATCAGGAACAGCAGCGTCGATTGCGCCGATCCATACGCAAAGTTGTCGAAATCGAAGAGGTTTTCTCGCGCCAGCACCGACATGGTCTTGGTTGCGGCGCTATTGGGCGTCAGCACATAGATCAGGTCGAAGATGCGCAGGGCATCGAGCACGCGGAAGATGATCGCCACCATCAGCGCCGGACGCACCAGCGGCAGGGTGATCTTGAAGAACTGCTTGACCGGATGCACGCCGTCGATGTCGGCGGCTTCATAGATGTCCTTGGGGATCATCTGCAGGCCGGCCAGGATCAGCAGCGCCATGAAGGGCGTCGTCTTCCAGATATCGACTACCAGCACCGCGGTCATTGCGGTTTCCGCCGTGGCAGTCCACGCAACTTTCTGGCTCAACAAGCCCAGGCGCAGGCCCAGGTCATTGAGAATGCCAAACTGATCGTTGAGCATCCAGCCCCACATACGGGCCGAAACGATGGTGGGAATGGCCCACGGAATGAGAATGGCGGCGCGCACAATGCCCCGGCCCCTGAACTCGGCATTGAGCACCAGCGCCACGATCATGCCCAGCACGGTTTCCCAAAGCACGGACCAGAAGGCGAAGCGCACGGTATTCCAGACCGCGTTCCACCATGCCGGGTCCACCAGCAGGCCGCGATAGCGCACCGTCCCGCTTTCGAGCACGGACCACCGCAGGTAATTGCCGAAACCGATCCACTCGGCGCCGTACAAATTGTTCAGCGAGGCGTCGGTAAAGGAGAAATAGATCGAACGCAGCAAGGGCCATCCGGCCACAATCGCCAACGCGATCAGCATGGGAAGAAGGAACCAGCGCGCTGCGCGGACGCGCTGCTGCATCAGTTCCGATTTGATCTTGGCTCCGGCCGACACAACCGGTGACGCCATTGTCTCAGTCGCCATCTCGTCCCCTACCCACTTATAATTGCTTGATCTTTACGCGAAGCGGGCGGCGGGAAACCCCGCCGTCCGCTCGCTTGGGCCCTGGGAGGACTTACCAGGCGTCGCCCTTGAGGTCGGCCAGATCGGCCTCGAGCAGTTCAAGGTTCTCCGAAGCCGAACCATTGCCCGAAAGCGTGTTATGCACGGCGCTCCAGAACAGCGAGGAAACCTCGTTGTAATTGGTCTTGGTCGGAGCAGACGGACGCGGCACGGCGTTCTGGAAGATTTCCTTCCAATTGGCCATGAACGGGGACGCTGCCAGCACGTCGGCATCTTCGTAGAGAGCCTCGATGGTGGGCAGGTTCGACTGGTTGATCGCACGTTCCTTCTGGACTTCAGGCGAAGCCAGGAACAGCGCCAGCTCGATTGCCGCATCGGGATCCTGCGAGTACTTGGACACCGCATAGTTCCAACCGCCCAGCGTTGCCGCCGAACGTGCGTCCGGGCCTTCACCAGCCGGCAGCGGAGCAACGTCGAACTTGCCCTTCACCGGCGAGTCATCGCCATTGCCCAGCGAGTAGGCATAGGGCCAGTTGCGATGGAACACGGCATTGCCGAGCTGCCAGACGCCACGGCTTTCTTCTTCCATATAGGCCAGGTTGCCTTCTGGAGAGATGGTGCCGATCCAGCTTGCTGCCATCTCGATGGCCTTGGCAGCCTGCTCATTGTTGATCGAGATGGTGCCGTCGGCTTCCACGATCTGGCCGCCGCCATAGGACTTGACCCATTCCAGGGCATCGCAGGTCAGGCCTTCATAGGCATTGCCCTGGAACACGAAGCCCCACATGTCGGGATTGCCCGCAGCACGTTCGGCATCCATGATTTCCTGCGCCGTGGCAGTCATCTCGACCCAGGTGGTCGGGACTTCCTTGTTATACTTCTCAAGCAGGTCGGTGCGGTAGAACAGCGCCGGTGCGTCGGTAAAGGCCGGTACGGCAACCAGACGGCCATCCACAGTCTGGGACTCGATGATCGAGGGGAAGTGCTGGTCAACGACACCTGCAGCGGCTTCGGTCAGATCGAGGAACTGATCGGCAAGCTGGGGAGCCCAGATCACGTCGGTGGTGTAAACGTCGATGTCGGTGTTGCCGGCAGCAAGCCACAAGCGGTACTGGCCGAACTGGTCGGTGGTCGAAGAGGGCATCGGCACCACAGTCACGGTGTGGCCGGTCTGCTCTTCGAACTTGTCGAGCTGGGACTGCAGGAACGCCAGGCCATTGCCGGTATCGCCCGAAACCACGGAGAGCTCGGCAGCCTGGGCGGAGCCCGCCACCAGCGTTACGCTCGTCAACAGACCGACGAGCAACTTGTTCATCTTCATTGGAAATCCTCCCGAAAGAAACAGTTACGGGAGAGGCGCGTTGAACAGGCCCAGCGCGTTGACGCCGGACCGGGTCTCCTCCCCCTCAAAAGCACCCCACTGAACCGATTTTGTCGTTCAGTTTTAAAGCGCTTTGGAAGATAAGGAAACAGAGCCCCGAAAATCTGTCAAGCGCCACTCCATCTGATTTTTTGAAATTCTCGGCAAACGCCGCGATTTTCGTTTTATTTTCAATGCTTTAAAAATCCACAGGCTTTTGAGGCCGCGAAAATAGCGGCCCCGACCCTGATGTACGCACCTCATTTATCTGAAACGATTTCGGCCTCTTGCTTCAAAATTTGAAATCGCTTTGAATAGCTTTAGGAGGAGAATGGCAGGAACCCCTGTTCAAAAGGGACTGCCTGCCCTAATGGCTGAACGAACCGGAATTTTCGCACCGCAAATCCCTTGTGGCCGGAGCGTCAGACCTTACGGGGCCGTATCGCCGCCATGAGATTGAAAGACCTCGCCGAACATCTCGGCCTGTCGCAAACCACGGTCAGCCGTGCGCTCAACGGCTATCCTGAAGTCAATGAAGCCACGCGCCTTCGCGTCGCCGAGGCCGCGAACACGCTTGGCTATCGCCCCAATGCCAGCGCACAGCGCCTGGCCACCGGCCGGGCCGGCGCCATTGGCCTTGTGCTGCGCGGCGCCGATGAGCTTGGTCCGCACATGTCCGAATTTTTGTCCGGTGTTGGCAGCTATATGGCCAACCAGGAAATCGACATGCTGGTCTCGACAGTCGCCAACCACCAGGAGGAACTGGCCGCTTATCGCCGTCTGGCCGCCAGCCAGAAGGTCGATGCGGTCATCCTCCATTCGCCCACGATCCGCGATGAGCGCGCCGAATTGCTGATGGATCTCAAGATCCCCTTCGTCCTGCACGGGCGCACCGATATCGGCAGGCCCGTTGCCTGGCTGGACATCGACAACACCAGCGCACTTGAACGCGCCACAAGCCACCTGCTTGACCTTGGACACCGGCGTATCGCCCTGCTCAACGGAGACAAGGGGCGCACTTTCGCCGAACATCGTGAAATGGGTTATCGCGCAGCGCTTTCCGCACGGGGCATTGCGGTGGATCGCGCGTTGATCGGCAATTCGGTTTTCACCGATGAAGTCGCCTTCCGTATCGCCCAGTCCATGCTGCAGCTGCGCCCCCATCCTACGGCCTTTCTGGCCGGCTCGATGATGACCGCGCTTGGCGTTTTCCGCGCCATTCGCCAGGCCGGAATGCAATTGGGCAAGGACGTCTCCATGATCGCCCATGACGACGTATTCCCCTATCTCAATGCCGACAACATGTACCCGTCCATGTCGACGACGCGCTCCTCGATCCGCCAGGCCGGCACTCGCATCGCCGAGCTGATCATGCAGATCCTCGCCGGCAAGCCGCAGGCTGATGTGCATGAGCTCTGGCCAGTCGAGCTGGTGCTGCGCGAAAGCTCCGGCCCGCCACCGTCAATCTAGGCTTCCAGCAGGCGGGAAGCCCGTCACAATCTGTCCGGGTGCCGATTTCATCTGGTCTGCAAATGTCAATCCCAGCCCCCCGGACGTCGCTCGCAACAGCTCACTCAATCCCGTCGAGGTGCAGGAAGCTTGGGATTTTTGACCATATGGACAACACTGTCACAATAGCGCACTGTCCCCTCGCAGCTGGGAGATGCGGGCAGATGGACGAGGTGGACGCAAGCTGTTGAACCTCAGGGCGGGTTGACTGCTCAGGCAGCCACCGGCCTTGTCACCCAACCGTCATAGCGCTGTCATCTCACCTCTCTACTCCCTCACCGAGTTCGCCGGAGCGACCGACAATCGGGCGTCTGCGAAAGATCATCCAGGGAGTCAAAAATGACCTTCAAGTCCGCCCTTACCACGTCGGTCTCTCTTCTGACCGTTCTGAGCTTTTCCGCCCCGGTCTTCGCCCAGACCGATATCGACGCTCTCTATGAAGCCGCCAAGGCAGAGGGCATGCTGACCACCATCGCCCTGCCCCATTCCTGGTGCGGCTATGGCAAGGTCATCGAAAGCTTCAAGGCCAAATACCCGGGCATCGAAGTCAACGAACTGAACCCCGATGCCGGCTCGGCCGATGAACTTGAGGCCATCCGCGCCAATGTCGGCAACATGGGCCCGCAGGCGCCCGACGTGCTCGATATCGGCCTCGCCTTTGGCCCGCAGGCCAAGGAAGAAGGTCTGCTCCAGCCCTATATGGTCTCGACCTGGGACGACATTCCGGCCGACGCCAAGGACGCCGAAGGCTATTGGTATGGTGACTATTATGGCGCCATGGCCATGCTGGTGAACACCGATCTGGTCTCGACCCTGCCCACCGACTGGTCCGACCTGACCAAGCCAGAATACGCCAACTCCGTTGCGCTCGCCGGCGACCCGCGCGCCTCCAACCAGGCCATCCAGGCCGTCTATGCCGCTGGCCTTGCCCAGACCGGCACTGACGAAGGCGCGGCCCAGGCCGGTCTCGACTTCTTCAAGGCGGTCAATGACGCCGGCAATTTCGTCCCCGTTATCGGCAAGGCCGCTTCGGTCGCCCAGGGCACCTCGCCGATTCTGATTGCCTGGGACTACAACCTGCTCGCCTGGCGCGACAGCTTTGAAGGCAATCCGCAGGCCGAAATCGTCGTGCCGGCCAATGGCGTTGTGGCGGGTGTCTATGTGCAGGCCATCTCGGCCCATGCTCCGCACCCCAATGCCGCCAAGCTCTGGATGGAATACCTCTATTCGGACGAAGGTCAGCTCGGCTGGCTCGAAGGCTATTGCCACCCGATCCGCTTCAATGCCCTGGCCGATGCCGGCGTGATCCCGCAGGACCTGCTCGACGCCCTGCCGCCCGCTGAGGCCTATGCCAAGGCCGCCTTCCCCAGCATCGAGCAGCAGAACGCTGCCAAGGACGTGATCACGTCCGGCTGGGACAGCACTGTCGGCGCCAACGTTCAGTAGCATCGCGAGGGGCCCGCGCCTTGCGGGCCCCTCCACAGTCACGGCGCACAATGACCGAAATCCCCGCTCCAGGACGACCGATCCGCCGCCTTAACCTTGAATGGCTCGGCGTTGCGCCCTTCATCATCTTTGCGGTGATGTTCCTCATTCTGCCCACGCTCTATCTGGTGAGCGCTGCCTTTGTCGGTCGCGACGGCCAGCTGACTTTCGACAATATCGCGGGCCTGTTCACCGACCAGATTCTGGCCGCCTACTGGATCTCCATCCGCATTTCGGCGACGTCGGCGGGGATCGGCGCCATTGCGGGCCTTGCCATCACCCTGGCCATAATCCGCGGCCGCCTGCCCGATGCGCTGCGCTCCGCGATCATGACCTTTTCCGGGGTCGCCTCCAATTTTGCCGGCGTACCGCTGGCCTTTGCCTTCATCTCGACCCTGGGGCGGCTTGGCCTCGTCACCATTATTCTCAAGGCCCTGTTCGACATCGACATCTATCGCGCAGGGTTCAACATTCTCTCCTTCTGGGGCCTGACGCTGACCTATCTCTACTTCCAGATTCCGCTGATGATCCTGATGATCGCTCCGGCTGTCGACGGATTGAAGCGGGAATGGAGCGAGGCCGCCCAGACCCTTGGCGCGTCCTCCTGGCAATTCTGGCGCCATGTGGGCTTTCCCATTCTCTGGCCCAGTTTCCTCGGCACGCTGAGCCTGTTGTTTGCCAATGCCTTCGGAGCCATCGCTACCGCCTATGCGCTGACCGGCTCCTCACTCAACATCGTGCCCATCCTGCTCTATGCCCAGATCCGCGGCGACGCCCTGCAGAACCCCGGTCTTGGCGCCGCACTGGCCCTGGGGATGATCGTCATCACCGCCTGCGCCAATATCATCTACCTCGTCATTTCCGCCCGCGCCGAAAGGTGGATGCGATGAAGCCGAACAAGCTCTGGGCCTGGATTGTCTTCGGCATCGGCGCCGCCTATTTCCTCGTGCCGCTGATTGCCACCTTTGAGTTCTCCCTCAAGATGCGGCGGGGCTATTACAGCTTTGACAGCTATGCCTCGGTCTTCTCCGATCCGCGTTTTCAGACCACGTTCGGCTATTCCACGCTGATCGGCCTGTTTGCCATCGTCGTTGGCATTCTTGTCGTCGTCCCGGCGGTCTATTTCGTGCGCCTGCGCCTGCCACATCTCCGGCCGCTGATGGAATTCATCACTCTCCTGCCGCTGATCATCCCGGCCATCGTCTTGGTCTACGGCTATATTCGCCTCTATAACTCAAGCTCGATCATTCCCTTCACCGGCTCGGCGCTGGGCACCGACGTCCTGCTCACCTGCGCCTATGTGACCCTGGCCCTGCCCTATATGTATCGCGCCGTCGATACCGGCATGCGCGCCATCGACATCAAGACCCTGACCGAAGCCGCCCAGATCATGGGCGCCGATACAGCGCGCATCATCACCAGCATCATCCTGCCCAATATTCTGGTGGCCGTGCTGTCAGGCGCCTTCCTCACCTTTGCCATCGTCATTGGCGAATTCACCATTGCCAGCCTGCTCAATCGCCCGGCTTTTGGTCCGTATCTGCAAAACATCGGGGCAAACCGCGCCTACGAGCCTTCGGCGCTGGCCATCATTTCCTTCATCATCACCTGGGGGGCGATGGGCATGATCCAGCTTCTGGCGCGTTTTGCGCCGCGCACCTCGGCCCGCACGGATTGACCCCATGAGCGACGAACACTTCCTCCGCGTCGAAAACCTCACCAAGACCTATGGCACCACCACTGTGGTCAAGGGCGTCAGCTTCGACTTCGCCAAGGGCGAGTTCATCTCCCTGCTCGGTCCCTCCGGCTGCGGCAAGACCACCATCCTCAGGATGATCGCCGGCTTCGAGACGCCGAGCCGCGGGTCGATCACCGTCGATGGCGAGAACATCACCGCCATCCCACCCAATCAGCGCCGTCTCGGCATGGTGTTCCAGGCCTATGCTCTGTTTCCCAATCTGAACGTGGGCGACAATATTGCCTTCGGCCTCAAGGTCGCTGGCATTGGCAGGGACGAGCGCCGCACCCGCGTCGAGGAAATGCTCAAGCTCATTGGCCTGCCCGGCTATGACAAGCGTTTCCCCTATGAATTGTCGGGCGGCCAGCAGCAGCGCGTCGCCCTCGCCCGCGCCATCGCCCCGCGCCCGCGCCTGCTGTTGCTCGATGAGCCGCTGTCCGCCCTCGACGCCAAGATCCGCGTATCCCTGCGCCAGGAAATCCGCGCCATTCAGCGTGAACTGGGCATCACGACGGTCTTTGTCACCCACGACCAGGAAGAGGCGCTGTCCATTTCCGACCGGATCGTGGTGATGAATGCGGGCGATATCGAGCAGCTTGGCACGCCCCACGACATTTACAATCGCCCCGCCACCCGCTTTGCCGCCACCTTTGTCGGGCAGCTCAATACCCTGCCTGCACGCATCTCGGACGCTGCCGCCGGTCAGGCCAACCTTGGGGGCCGCACCATCACCCTGCCCGGTCTGCCGTCAGGCATCGTGAATGGAGCCGAGATCGGCCTTGCCATCCGGCCGGAAATGCTGTCCCCCGTGCCGCGCGCCGAAAGCGATATCTCGCTTGATGGCACCATCCATGATGTCAGCTTTCTCGGCTCGGTGGTTCGGCTGCGGGTCGACCTGCAAGGAACCATGGTCAATGTGGATACGTTCAACGACCAGTCCGCTGTCCCGCCGAGCCGTGGCGATGCGGTTGCCGTTCATATGGCATCGCGCGACCTCATGATTCTGCCGCGTTAGCAGTCTGCTGTGTCCGGGTGCCGAATGGTGCTTGCCGCGGCACCATGCGCGGGGCTACCACCGTTTGGAACCCCGGCCCGGAGCCTGCCCATGACCCCGCCCTTCGTCTCCACCGCCTGGTTGGCCGACAATATGGCACGCCCCGACCTAGTCGTTGTGGACGCCAGTTGGCACCTCCCCAATGCCTCTCGCAATGCCCAGGCCGAATACCTGGCTGGGCACATTCCGGGCGCCGTATTCTTCGATATCGACGGCATTGCCGATACCTCCACCGACCTGCCGCACATGCTGCCCAGCCCCGCCGAATTTGCCCGCGCCGTCGGCGCACTGGGCATTTCGGAGGACATGACCATCGTCGTCTATGACGAAATCGGCCTCTTCAGCGCGCCCCGCGTCTGGTGGACCTTTCGAGCTTTCGGCGCAAAGAACGTCGTCATGCTGGAGGGTGGCGGGCCGAAGTGGCGGGCCGAGCGCAGGCCGCTGCAATCAGGACTCGTGAACCGCGAAAGAGTGCGCTTCGAGGCCAGCTTCGATACTCACACCACGGTCGATTTCGAGGCCGTTTTAGCCAATTTGCGCAGTCATGCGGCGCAGGTCGTTGATGCCCGACCCGCCCCGCGCTTCCACGGCGAAGTCCCCGAGCCGCGCAGGGGCCTCAAACCCGGCCATATTCCCGATAGCCTCAATGTGCCGGTCAGCCTTCTGACCGAGGGTGGCCAGCTCAAATCGCCCGACCAATTGCGCGCCCTATTTGCCGAGCGCGGCATTGATCTCGAAAAGCCCCTGATCACCTCCTGCGGCTCCGGCATCACCGCCGTGACCCTTGCCCTGGCGCTCGAACAGGCCGGCGCCAAGGACGTTGCCGTCTATGATGGCTCCTGGGCCGAATGGGGTGCCCACAAGGACGCCGAGATCGAAAGCTAGACACCGGGCGCCTGATTGCGACGGATTACGCGTCTCCAGCAAAGCAAGGAGTTCACATGATCGATCACACGGGTATCGTCGTCACCGACCTCAAGAAGGCCCGCCGCTTTTACGATGCCATCGCCGAAGCACTCGGCCTGCAGACCATCGACAATGGAACTGAAGCCTTCTTGTTCGGCAAGAGCGCCCAGGAACCCATCCCCTACCTCTGGATCGGCACCACCCGCCCCTCCTATTGGATCGAGGGGTCGCGCGCCGGCATCAACCAGATGCATGTTGCCTTCCAGGCCAGGGACCAGGCCATGGTCCACGCCTTCTACGAAGCGGCCCTTGCGAACGGGGGCATGGACAATGGCGCACCAGGGCCGCGGCAGGGTGCAGGCGAATATTTCGGCGCCTTCGTGCTCGATCCTGATGGCAATAATATCGAAGCCTGCGCCCGCGGCGCGGCGTCCAAGTCCTAGGCGTATGCCACCCAGCCACGGAAATCGAAGGCCGCATAAAACAGACTCACGCCTTCAAACCCCGCTTCCGCCAGCATGGCCTCCTCGTCTTCGGGCGAGAGGAAATGCAGCCGATCCAGCATCATCTGCTGGGCCGCCTCAGCGCTGAGCGCGTCAACCCCGTTTGAAGCGGCAAAGGCCGCGTGGCGCTTTATCCAGAGCTTCCGGCTGGCGTCGTCCTGCGCAAAACTCATATGGGCCAGCACCAGCGGTGCCCCCGGCTTGAGGCGCTGCCGCATGGCCTTGAGGGTCGCCAACCTTTGCTCGCGTGGAATGAAATGGAACACCAGCAGGCAGGTTGCGCCGTCGAACGGCCCTTCCGGCGCCACCTCTATGGTGCCACGATGCAAATGCACCCGCTCTGCATGGTCAACCGTCGCGATCCGCGCCGCTTCCAGCATTTCTGCCGACGGATCGACGCCGTCGAACTGCCAGCCCGAATGCGCCCCCGCCAGTGTCGTCAACTCCATGCCCCCGCCGGCCCCCAGCACCAGCACGCGACCTGTTTCGGGCACTCGTTCGGCCAGCAGCAACTGCATCATCCGATGCAGGCCGGCCAGGCCCGGCACCTGCTTTGGCGGGCCCTCCGCATAGCTATTGGCAATATGTGCAAAGCCGCTCATGGACATCCCCAGCTCATAATGTAACTTTCATTGTTACATAATGAGCTGCCCGTCAACCCCGAACTTCGGCGCTCTCACATGGACGCAGGGCGCTAGCACCCACTTGAATAAAAAGGGCCGCCGGATCACTCCGGCGGCCCTCAAATTCGGCTCCTGAAAGGTCAGGCCGAGCGGTTCTTGTTGTAGAGATCGAAGAACACGGCGGCGAGCAGAACCACGCCCTTGATCATCTGCTGCCAATCGATGTTGACGCCCATGATCGACATGCCGTTGTTCATTACGCCCATGATGAAGGCGCCGATGACCGCGCCGGCCACCTGGCCCACGCCGCCCAGCGCCGAGGCGCCACCGATGAACACCGCCGCGATCACGTCCAGTTCCAGCCCCTGCCCGGCTTTCGGCGTCGCCGAATTGAGCCGCGCGGCATAGATCATGCCGGCCAGGGCCGCCAGCGCGCCCATGATGGCAAAGATGTAGAACGTGGTGCGTTCGGTCTTGATGCCCGAAAGCGCCGCGGCCTTGAGGTTACCACCCAGGGCATAGATGCGACGACCAAAGGTCATGCGCTTGGTCAGGAACACAAAGACCGCGATCAACACGCCCATCACCACCAGCACATTGGGCAGCCCGCGATAGGACGCCAGCATATAGGCGAAGAACAACACCAGCGCCGCGATCACCACATTCTTGATCACGAACAGGCTGAACGGCTCGACATCGTAGCCACGGGCCTTGCGACGGGCACGGGTGCGGATCGAGGAGAATGCCATGCCCACAATCGCCAGAATGGCGATCACCATGGTGGTGGTGTGCAGGACCACGTTTTGACCATTTTCAGCCAGCCAGGGCAGCGTCGTCGGCCCGATCACATCGGGGATGAAGCCGGCGGACAGCATCTGGAACTCAGCAGGGAACGGCCCGACCGACTTGCCGGCCAGGATTGCCAGCGACAGGCCCTTGAAGATCAGCATGCCGGCCAGCGTCACGATGAACGCCGGAACGCGGTGATAGGCGATGATATAGCCCTGTGCCGCGCCGATAGCCGCCCCAACAACCAGGCAGATAGCCCCCGCAATCAGCGGATGGGCGAGGAAAGCCAGCTCCGGCGGGAAGTCCCAGCCGACCATCAGCATGGCCGCCAGCGCCCCGACAAAGCCGGACACCGAGCCAACCGACAGGTCGATATGGCCGGCCACAATCACCAGCAGCATGCCCAGCGACATCACGATGATATAGCTGTTCTGCAGGATGATATTGGTCAGGTTCACCGGCTTGAACAGCACGCCATTGGTGAAATACTGGAAGAACAGCATGATGAGGATCAGCGCCAGCAGCAGGCCGTAATCGCGCATATTGGCGCGCAACGCGCCCACCAGGCTCAACTCGTGGGACTGGGTCGGCTGGGCCGCCGCGCCGGGTCCGGTCGATGCAGTTTCGGTCGTCATGATGCTTTTCCTTCAGCGCGCACGATGGAGCGCATGATCTTTTCCTGGCTCGCTTCGCTTGTGGGCATTTCGCCCGCGATACGGCCCTCGTTCATTACATAGAGGCGGTCGGTGATGCCGAGCAGTTCGGGCATTTCCGAAGAGATGACAAGGATCGCCTTCCCCTGTGCCGCCAGCTGATTGATGATCGTATAGATCTCATACTTGGCGCCCACATCGATGCCGCGGGTGGGCTCATCCAGGATCAGCACGTCCGGATTGGCATAGAGCCACTTGCTGAGCACCACCTTCTGCTGATTGCCGCCCGAGAGATTGCCCACCACCTGATAGACGCTGGATGAGCGGATGTTGGTCTTCTTGCGGTAGTCATTGGCGGCATCGAGCTCGGCGAGGTCGTCAATGACCCCCCATTTCGATACGCCGATCAGATTGGCAATGGTGGTGTTGTGCTTGATGTGGTCGATCAGGTTCAGGCCGTAGGTCTTGCGGTCCTCGGTGGCATAGGCAATGCCATTGCGGATGGCCTTGTCCACAGTGGACGTATCGATCTTCTGGCCGTTGACGAACACTTCGCCGGAAATCTTCTGGCCATAGGACTTGCCGAAAACGCTCATCGCGAATTCGGTCCGGCCCGACCCCATCAGCCCGGCAATGCCAACCACTTCGCCCTTGCGCAGGTTGATGCTCACATCGCGGATGATCTGCCGTTCGCGGTGCTGCGGATGATAGACATTCCAGTTGCGGACCTCGAACACGACGTCGCCCACCTGGGGGGTGCGTGCCGGGTAGCGGTCATCGAGCGAACGGCCGACCATCGAGGTGATGATCCGGTCCTCGGTGATGTCCTGGGTGTCCATGGTCTCGATGGCCCTGCCATCGCGGATCACGGTCACCCGGTCGGCAACGCGGGAAATCTCGTTGAGCTTGTGGCTGATGATGATCGAAGTGATGCCCTGGGTCTTGAACTCGAGCAGCAGATCGATCAGTGCCTGGCTGTCTTTCTCCGAAAGCGAAGCGGTCGGCTCATCAAGGATGAGCAGCTGCACCTGCTTGGAGAGCGCCTTGGCAATTTCGACCAGCTGCTGCTTGCCCACACCGATATTGGTGATCAGCGTGTCGGGGTCCTCGTTCAGGCCCACCATCTTGAGCAGCTTGCGGGCGCCATCGCGGGTCTCATCCCAGTCGATCACGCCGCCCTTGGCCTGCTCATTGCCCAGAAAGATGTTCTCGGCAATCGAAAGCAGCGGCACCAGCGCCAGCTCCTGGTGGATGATGACAATGCCCTTGTGTTCGCTGTCGCTGATCGACTTGAAGTGCTGCTCTTCGCCCTTGTAGACGATCTGCCCTTCATAGGACCCGGACGGATAGACACCGCTCAGCACCTTCATCAGGGTGGACTTGCCAGCCCCGTTCTCGCCGCAGATGGCGTGGATTTCGCCTTCCCGCACGTCCAGATTGACATCGGACAGCGCTTTCACGCCGGGGAAGGTCTTGGTGATGCCGCGCATCTCCAGAATGGTCTTGGTCATGCTGACCCTGTCATTTCAGTGACCTGTCATAGGCTCGACGAAAGGACCTGCCTCTCTACGAACCGGACCTCCCGATCACCCCCTTCAAACTAGAAGGTTGCGCGCGCGAGGTCTTGCGAAAAATCGAGAAAGGGGCCCCGCGCTTGGCGGAGCCCCTCCATTCTTGCAGATTACTGCAGTTCTTCAGCCTTGATGTAGCCCGAAGCGATCACGCGTTCTTCGTAATTGGTCGCGTCGACTTCATACGGGGTCAGCAGGATCGAGGGCACAACCTTGACGCCATTGTCATAGGTGGTGGTGTCCAGGCCGCCCGGCTCGTTGCCCGAAAGCACGGTGTCGATCAGCTGGGCAGTGTACTGAGCCAGTTCGCGGGTGTCCTTGAACACGGTCGAATACTGCTCGCCGGCAATGATCGCCTTGACCGAGGGGACTTCAGCGTCCTGACCGGTCACGATCGGCCAGGCGAGATCGCCCGAGCCATAGCCCACGCCGCGGAGCGACGAGATGATACCGCGCGACAGGCCGTCATAGGGGGCCAGAACGCCGTGGACGACCGAACCGTCGGAGTAGTTTGCCGACAGGATGTTGTCCATGCGGGCCTGTGCAACAGCACCGTCCCAACGCAGGGTACCAACCTGTTCCATGCCCATCTGGCCCGACTTGATGACGATGTCACCAGCGTCGATCATCGGCTGCAGGACGGCCATGGCGCCATCATAGAAGAAGAAGGCGTTGTTATCGTCCGGCGAACCGCCAAACAGTTCGACGTTCCAGGGCTTGTCGTCGCCGAAGCGCTCTTCAAGGCCCTTCACCAGGCTGTTGGCCTGAAGCACGCCCACCTGGAAATTGTCGAAGGTGGTGTAGTAGTCGACATTGCCGCTTTCGCGGATCAGACGGTCATAGGCAATGACCTTGACGCCCTGATCGGCAGCCTGCTGCAGCACGGCCGACAGCGTGGTGCCGTCGATCGAGGCAATCACCAGAGCCTTGACGCCCTTGGTGACCATGTTTTCGATCTGGGCCAGCTGGTTCGGAATATCGTCTTCTGCGTACTGCAGATCGACGGTGTAGCCCATGCCTTCAAGGGCAGTCTTGAGCTCATTGCCGTCCGAGATCCAGCGCAGCGACGACTGCGTCGGCATGGCGATACCGACCTGGCCCTTGTCCTGGGCAAAGGCGCCAGTGGCAGCGGTGGCCAGAACGGCACCGGCAGCGACCAGCGTCGCGATTGATTTGAGAACCTTCACGTCTCGACTCCCTAAAAATATTCGAGATTGGTTGTTTTATGGTCTTCTGGGTTTGGGAAAATCAGGCAGCTGCTACGGACAGGCCGCCCTAAGCGTGGCCATCAGGCCACAACTTCGGACGCCGCTTGGCGCCGCATCTGGTCGGGTCGACACCCTGAGGCATCGCCGCTCGGATCTGCATGAAGTCCTCCGGCACGGACGACATTATTGTCGCCATGGACTCTCCCAAGCCCATAGGCCCGGACGCTAAGACAATCAGATAGGCCTGTAAAGCATCGAGTTGCGTTGGCCGTATATTTTTTCGACTCATGCAATAAAAGGATACGCCCGCTTGCCGCCTCACTCAGCCATGGATATGGTGCCCCAGCCTGAGGGAGGAGCCGTTGTCACGGGCCAAAAAAGAGCCCACAACAGCCCAAAGGTATCAGATACCTTTGAGGAGTTTGAACAATTACGTCCGGTGAATCCCGGCCCGATCAAACCAGCGCCGCCAGCACGGTGGCCGATGATCTGGCCAATGAAATCCTGAACGAGCTAGCGCCAGGCGCCAGCTTGCCGAGCGAGGCCGAACTGGCCGAACGCTATGCCGTGAGCCGACTGACCATCCGCGAAGCCGTCAAGCTTCTGGCGGGACGCGGGCTGTTGGAATTGTCGCGCGGCCGGCGCGCCATCGTGCGCGAACCCGACGGCGCCGCCTTCGCCGACTTCCTTACCTCTATGCTCAACAACGACTCCAAGGGCCTCTTTGACCTGGTCGAGGTCCGCTTGTCGCTGGAGGTGCAAAGCGCCACGCTTGCCGCCAAGCGCGCCAGCCGCGCCGGCATCGCCGCCGTGGAGAATGCCCTGCAAGGCATGCGCGATACCGTCGAGGCCGCCAGCGCCGAAGACCCGGAGGCCGACCGGCGTTTCCACGATTTCGACGTCGGCTTCCATGAGGCCATAGCGCTCGCCAGCGGCAATCGCGTCATGGGCTATCTCTTTGAGGCCATGGCGAGCCCACTGCGGCAAGGCATCCAGATCAGCCGGCGCGGCCATGCCAATCGCGGCCACACCTTGTTTGACACCATTCAGGCGCATCAACGCATTCTCGAGGCCATCCGCGATGGCAATGGCCGCGCTGCCGGGGAGGCCATGCGCCTCCACCTCAAGGACACCGAGCGCGACATCCGCAATGCACTCTCCAGCATGGCCGACCCGCCGACCCGACAGCGCACGCGGTAATCACCCTTGCGGCCAGCCGCGGTATCGGAATAATCGATACAACTTCTGGACGAGGGGCTGATGGCTGCGCGAAACGACAATACTGCGACCCGGCTGGATGATGCGGCGCGCGCCGGCTGGCTCTACTATGTAGCAGGCAACACCCAGGAAGAGATTGCCGCCAAGATGGGGATCTCGCGTCAGTCCGCGCAGCGGCTGGTATCACTCTCGGTCACCGAGGGCCTGATCAAGGTGCGGCTCGACCACCCCATCGGGCACTGCCTCGACCTTGCCGAACGTCTGCGCACCCGATTTGCGCTCGACCACTGCGAGGTCGTCCCGTCCGACCCGGGCAGTTCCTCTACCACCATCGGGGTGGCCGAGGCCGGCGCCGCCGAAATCGAGCGCTGCCTGCGCGCCGCCGATCCCATCATCATGGCCATCGGCACCGGCCGCACGCTCAAGGCGGCCATCGAGCAACTCCAGCCCATGGACTGTCCACACCACAAGGTCGTATCCCTCACCGGCAATATTGCACCCGACGGCTCTGCCGCTTTCTACAACGTCATTTTCAACGTCGCAGATACGGTCAAGGCACGCTCCTTTCCCATGCCGCTTCCGGTCATTGCCTCGTCGGCACAGGAGCGCGAAATGCTCCACACCCAACCGATGATCGCCTCGACCCTCGACCTGGCCGCCCACGCCAACATCACCTTTGTCGGCATCGGCCATCTCGGCGCCGACGCCCCCCTGCTGCTCGACGGCTTCCTGTCCGAAGCCGAGCACAAGGCCCTGCTGAAAGCCGGCGCCGTTGGCGAAATTTGCGGCTGGGTCTTTGATGCCGAGGGCCGGCTGATTGATGGCCTCACCAATGAGCGCGTCGCCTCCGCCCCCATTCCCAGCCGTGAAAATGGTCTCGTTATTGCCCTCGCCATGGGGGACAAAAAGGCATCTGCCATCCGCGCCGCGCTGACACGCCGGCTGGCCAACGGCTTGATTACCGACGAACGCACGGCCGAATTGCTGCTGGCCTAGGCGCACCATCACTGCGCCTGCCGCCCTGCGATATTCCAAGCAATAGCCCATTGTCGGGCGCAACTGCCTGCGACCAACCGAACATGCCTTGACGCACGTGTAGCAAGAATTGCCGCACAAGCCCGCTTGACTCTTCCGCTCAGTTTGTGAACATTTGCCCATCGCTGAGGCAAATGCTCGCTTCGGCTTCTGGGAGGAAATAGATGAAACTGACACCGCTTTTCGCGGGCGCGCTTGTGCTCGCCCTGACCGGCGCCGCTTCTGCGCAGACGCTCACCATTGCCACCGTGAACAATGGCGACATGATCCGCATGCAGGGCCTGTCCGGCGCCTTCACCGAAGAAACCGGCATCGCGCTCAACTGGGTGGTTCTGGAAGAAAACACCCTGCGCCAGAACGTCACCACCGACATTGCCACCAATGGCGGCCAGTATGACATCATGACCATCGGCACCTACGAAGCCCCGATCTGGGCCAAGCAGGGCTGGCTCACGCCGCTCGATGGCCTCGCCGCCGACGCCGAATATGACGTCGACGACCTGCTCCCGCCGATCCGCGACGGCCTCTCGCTCGATGGCAAGCTCTATGCTGCGCCGTTTTATGGCGAGAGCTCGTTCATCATGTACCGCACCGATCTGATGGAAAAAGCCGGCCTTGAAATGCCGGAAGCCCCGACCTGGGAATTCATCGGTGAAGCGGCCCGCGCCATGACCGATCGCGCCAATGACATCAACGGCGTATGCCTGCGCGGCAAGGCCGGCTGGGGTGAAAACATGGCTTTCCTCACGGCCATGTCCAACTCCTTCGGCGCCCGCTGGTTCGACGAAAACTGGCAGCCCCAGTTCAACACGCCGGAATGGAAGGCAACGCTCGACACCTATCTCTCGCTGATGGCCGACGCCGGTCCCTCTGGCGCCTCGTCCAACGGCTTCAACGAAAACCTGACCCTGTTCCAGCAGGGCAAGTGCGGCATGTGGATCGACGCCACCGTCGCGGCCTCCTTCGTGACCAACCCCGATGACTCCACGGTTGCCGACAAGGTTGGCTTTGCCCTGGCGCCCGATACCGGCCTTGGCAAGCGCGGCAACTGGCTCTGGGCCTGGTCGCTGGCCATCCCCGCAAGCTCGCAGAATGCAGAAGCTGCCGAACAGTTCATCGGCTGGGCAACGTCAAAGGCCTATCTCGAAATGGTGGCGGCCGAAGAAGGTTGGGCCAACGTGCCCCCCGGCACCCGTGTCTCGCTCTACGAAAACCCGGAATACCAGGCAGCAGCGCCCTTCGCTGAAATGACCCTGGGCTCGATCTACGCCGCTGACCCGACCCAGCCATCGGTGAAGCCCGTGCCCTATGTTGGCGTGCAGTTCGTGGCCATCCCCGAGTTCGCAGGTATCGCCACCAATGTGGGCCAGCTGTTCTCCGCAGCCCTCGCCGGTCAGATGTCGGCCGATGACGCCCTGGCACAGGCCCAGGACGCCACCACCCGCGACATGACCCGCGCCGGCTACATCAAGTAAGGCTTCCTCCGAAGCTCCGGCGGCCGGACCTCTCCTCCCGGTCGCCAATCTCTGGGCCCGTGCACGGACCGCTAGTCCTCCCTTGCATCGTGTCCCGAACCGGAGCCGCCCGGCAAATCGTCCCCCTCAGGACGCCGGACGGCTCCATCCACCACCGATACAACACCTTGCGGACCTGATCCGATGGCCACCTCCCGCGTGGCGATCCGATGAGGACCGGCGGACCGGACAAAACCGGACCCGACGAACGGCCCTGGGAGGAATGGATGGCAACCCGGCAGACCCGCACCCTGGCGCGCACCATGATGGCACCGGCCGTCATCTTGCTTTTCATCTGGATGATCGTGCCGTTGGTCATGACCATCTGGTTCTCCTTCCAGAACTACAGCCTCATCAATCCGATGATGACCGGCTTTGCCGGCTGGGGGAACTACGCCTATGTCATTGGCGATCCCAGCTTCACCCAAGCCCTGGTCAACACCCTGCTGCTCGTCGGCGGCGTGCTGCTGATCACCGTGATCGGCGGCACCTTCCTGGCCCTCCTGCTCGATCAGCCGATCTGGGGCCAGGGCATATTGCGCATCCTCGTCATCTCGCCCTTTTTCGTCATGCCCCCGGTGGCGGCCCTGATCTGGAAGAATGGCTTCATGCACCCCGGCTACGGCATGCTGGGACACCTGTGGAAGGCCTTTGGCCTGCAGCCGGTCGACTGGTTCGCGCAATATCCGCTGTTCTCGGTCATCGTCATTGTCGCCTGGCAATGGCTACCCTTCGCCACGCTGATCCTGCTTACGGCGCTCCAGTCCCTTTCCGAGGAGCAGCGTGAAGCCGCCGAAATGGACGGCGCCAAGGCCATCAACCGCTTTCGCTACATCATCCTGCCGCACATGGCCCGGGCGATCACCATCGTGATCCTCATCCAGACCATCTTCCTGCTCGGTATCTTCGCGGAAATCCGCGTCACCACCGGCGGCGGCCCGGGCTATGCCTCGACCAATATCGCCTTCCTCGTCTTCCGCACCGGCATCCTGTCCAACGACATCGGCGCCGGCTCGGCAGGCGGCGTGGTGGCCGTCATCATCGCCAATGTAGTCGCCATCTTCCTGATGCGCGCCGTGGGGAAGAACCTCGATGCGTAGTGTCAGTCAATACAGGCCCCTCTTCACCTCTCCCTTTGGGGGAGAGGTCGCCCCCCTTGGGGCGGGTGAGGGGGCCTTCTCTCTGTCCGGTGCGTGGGCAAGGCCCCCTCACCCATCGCTTCGCGCCGACCTCTCCCCCAAAGGGAGAGGTGAGGCCGCGCACCACTCCAGCGTCAGGAGCTGAACCATGGCCCGCACCGCATCCGTTCAGACCAAAATCGGCTTCACCATTCTGGCATGGGCCGTCGCCCTGCTGCTGTTCTCCCCGATCCTGTGGACCATTGTCACGGCATTCAAGACCGAAGCGGAGGCCATTGCCGCCCCGCCCACCTTCCTGCCGCAAACTTTCACGCTCGAAAACTTCGCCGATGTGCAGGGCCGCTCGGACTATATAAAGCACGCCTGGAACTCGATCCTGGTCTCGGTCGGCTCGACCCTGCTCGGCCTCGTCATCGCCATTCCGGCGGCCTGGTCCATGGCCTTCGCCCCCACAAAACGCACCAAGGACATTTTGATGTGGATGCTCTCCACCAAAATGATGCCCGCCGTGGGTGTGCTGATCCCGATCTACCTGATCTTCCGCGACCTGCGCCTGCTCGACACGGTGCATGGCCTGACGCTGATCATGACGCTCATCAACCTGCCGATCATCATCTGGATGCTCTACACCTATTTCAAGGAAATTCCCGTCGACATCCTCGAAGCCGCCCGCATGGATGGCGCCGAGCTGTACGATGAGATCGTCCACGTCCTGGTGCCCATGGCAGTGCCCGGCATCGCTTCGACCCTGCTCCTCAACGTCATCCTCGCCTGGAACGAGGCCTTCTGGACCATCACCCTGACCTCGGGCCGGGCTGGCACGCTGACCGCCTTCATCTCGTCATTCTCATCGCCGCAGGGCCTGTTCCTCGCCAAGCTCTCCGCCGCATCCCTCCTCGCCATCGCCCCCATCCTGCTGCTCGGCTGGTTCAGCCAGAAGCAACTGGTGCGCGGTCTGACTTTCGGAGCGGTGAAGTGATGGGCATCTCTTGCTTCACCTCTCCCCTTGGGGCGGGTGAGGGGGCCTTCCTCGAACCCGGCGCATGGAGAAGCCCCCCTCACCCGTCGCTTCGCTCCGACCGATCCCCCAGAGGGAGAGGTGTGGTGCTCACCCCAACCTCCGCCGCCGGCCATCAAGAGGACCACTGAAAATGGGCTCGATTACCCTCGAACACGTCAACAAGTCCTTCGGTGAAGTCGAAATCATCCCGGACATCTCGCTCGACATCAAGGACGGCGAGTTCGTCGTCTTTGTCGGCCCCTCGGGCTGCGGCAAGTCCACCTTGCTCCGGCTGATTGCCGGGTTGGAAGACACAACCTCGGGCCATATCAAGCTCGATGGCCAGGACGTCACCGACGCGCCTCCGGCGCGACGGGGCCTCGCCATGGTGTTCCAGTCCTATGCGCTTTATCCGCACATGAGCGTGCGCGACAACATCGCTTTCCCGCTCAAGATGGCGAAAATGCCCCAGGCCGAGATCGACAAGAAGGTCGAATACGCCGCCCGAACCCTCAATCTCGGGTCCTATCTCGACCGCCGCCCGCGCGCCCTTTCCGGTGGCCAACGTCAGCGCGTCGCCATTGGCCGCGCCATTGTGCGCGAACCCAAGGCGTTCCTGTTCGACGAACCGTTGTCCAATCTGGACGCAGCGCTGCGCGTCAACATGCGGCTCGAAATCACCGAACTGCACCAGCAGCTCAAGACCACCATGATCTACGTGACCCACGATCAGGTGGAAGCCATGACCATGGCCGACCGCATCGTGGTGCTCAATGCCGGCAATGTCGAACAGTTCGGCTCCCCGCTCGACCTCTACAAGAAACCCGCCAACCGCTTCGTCGCCGGCTTTATTGGCTCGCCCAGGATGAACTTCGTCGACGGCCCCGAAGCCGAAAAGCACAAGGCCCACTCCATCGGCGTGCGCCCCGAGCATTTCACGCTCTCGACCACCGCTGGCGCAGGCCAATGGTCGGGGACGGTCAATGTCGCCGAGCAATTGGGCAGCGATACATTCCTTCATGTCGAGGTCGATGGCCTTGGCCTGATGACGGTGCGTACCGACGGCGACCGCACCTTCGCGCATGGCGACAAGGTCTACCTGACGCCCGACCCCAATCGCATCTACCGCTTCGATGCAGCTGGCAAGGCGATCTAGGTGTGCGCCCCTTCCACCCATGCGGCGGTTCCTGCGCCTTCCTCCCCCTTGGGGACGGAAATTTTTCACGGCCTGACCACTCCCTATCCGGGATCTAACCCATGATCACCAAACTCTCCGCCGCCCACCTGCCCACCATCACCACCGCATCGGTGCCCGCCTATGACCGGACCAGTCTCCGCGCCGGCATCGTCCATTTCGGCGTCGGTAATTTTCACCGCGCCCATCAGGCGGTTTATCTCGATGCCCTGTTCAATCTCGGCCAAGACCACGATTGGGCATTGATCGGCGCCGGCGTTCGCGAGGCCGACGAGGCCATGCGGCAAAAGCTGGGTGCGCAGGACTGGCTGACGACAGTGGTCGAGCAGGAGGCCGACACCAGCGCCGCTCATGTCACTGGTGCCATGGTGGATTACATCAAGCCCGGCGACAGCGCTGGTGTCATTGCCCGTCTCGCCGATCCGGCCATTCGCATCGTGTCGCTGACCATCACCGAAGGCGGCTACTACATCGACCCGGCCAGCCAGAAGTTCGATCCGACCCATCCCGACATCGCCTATGACGCCGCCCACTTCGACGCGCCGAAAACCGCTTTTGGCCTGATCCTGGCCGGGCTGGTGAAACGCCGAGACGCCGGCATTGCGCCCTTTACGGTGATGAGCTGCGACAATATCCCCGGCAATGGACACGTCACCGAAAACGCCGTTGCGGGCCTCGCCGCCCTGATCGATCCGGCCCTCGCCCAATGGATCAAATCCGCCGTGGCCTTCCCCAATGGCATGGTCGACCGCATTACCCCTGCCACCTCGGAGCGCGAGAAAAAGCTGCTGGCCGATCAATATGGCATTGACGATGCATGGCCGGTCTTTTGCGAGAATTTCAAGCAATGGGTGCTGGAAGACAATTTCCCCGCCGGCCGTCCGGCGCTGGAAAAGGTCGGCGTACAGTTCGTGCCCGATGTCGCGCCCTACGAGCACATGAAGATCCGCATCCTCAATGGCGGCCACGCGACAATCGCCTATCCGGCCGGCCTGCTCGATATCCATTTCGTCCATGAAGCGATGGAACACCCCCTCGTTTCCGCCTTCCTCAAGAAGGTCGAGGCCGACGAGATCCTTCCCGTCGTGCCGCCGGTGCCAGACACCAACCTCGATGACTATCTGGCCCTTTGTGAGCGCCGCTTTGCCAACCCCAAGATTGGCGACACGGTGCGCCGGCTAGCGCTCGATGGCTCCAACCGCCAGCCAAAATTCATCATCCCTTCGGCGCTGGATCGCATCCGCGACGGCAAGGGCGTCACCGGCCTGGCGCTGGTTTCAGCCCTCTGGTGCCGCTACTGCTTCGGCACCACCGACAGCGGTGCAACCATCGAGCCCAACGACCCCAGCTGGGCCCGCCTCACGGCGCAGGCGCACAAGGCCAAAGATAATCCCAGGGCCTGGCTCGAAATGGCCGATATCTATGGCGATCTGGCAAAGGCCCCCGATTTCATCGCCGCCTTCACCAAATCCCTTCAATCCCTCTGGGCACGGGGGACCACCCGGACGCTCCAAGACTATCTGGCCGACACGCTTTGAAGCGTTTTGCCCAGGGCCATGTTTTGGGAAGATGGCACCATGCGCCTGTCTCGGCCCCTAGCCCCGCCCCGAACCATCCGCTAAGGTCTCGCCGGACCGAAAAGAGAGGGCGGCGTGTCGCAAAACCTCCTGGTGGGAGTGGACGTCGGAACCGGTAGTGCCCGGGCCGGTGTGTTCACGCGCGAGGGCCTGTTGCGGGGCCGCGCCGAATTCCCAATCGCCATGCGGCGCACCGACGCCAATTTCGCCGAACATGACAGCGAACAGATTTGGGCTGCCGTCAGCGCCGCCGTGCGCGGCGCCATGGCCGAGGCCGGGGCCGAGCCCGGCGCCGTGGTCGGCATCAGCTTTGACGCCACTTGTTCGCTCGTCGTTCGCGACGCCGCCGGCGCCCCGGTCACCGTCGCTCGGGACGGCGAAGATCGATGGGACACCATCGTCTGGCTCGACCATCGCGCGCTGGAAGAGGCAGACGAATGCACCCGCACCGGCCATGAGGTGCTGCACTATGCCGGGGGCGTCATGTCCCCGGAAATGGAAGTGCCCAAGCTCATGTGGCTCAAGCGCCACCTGCCGCAAAGCTGGGCCCGCGCCGGACAGATGTTCGACCTGGCCGATTTTCTCTCCTGGAAGGCCACCGGCTCACGCGCCCGTTCGCAATCCACCCTCACCTGCAAATGGACCTATCTCGGCCATGACGCAGATCCCTGGCGCCACGATTTCCTTGCCCGTGTCGGCCTCGATGATCTTATCGCCAAGGCCGCCCTGCCCGATCGGGCCAGCCCCGTTGGCGCCGATCTTGGCCCCTTGACCAGCGCGGCCGCCGACCAACTTGGCCTCACGCCCGCCTGCCGGGTTGGCGCCGGGCTCATCGACGCCCATGCTGGCGCGCTGGGCGTTCTCGGCGCCTTTGCTGCCGATGTCGATACCATCGACCGACATCTGGCGCTGATCGCCGGCACCTCCAGTTGCGTTATGGCCCTCTCGGCCGAAGCGCGGCCCACCTCAGGCGTCTGGGGCCCCTATTTCGGCGCGGTCCTGCCGGGCGTCTGGCTCAACGAGGGCGGCCAATCGGCCACCGGCGCCCTGCTCGACCATATCATTCGCTGGCATGGCGCAGGTGGCGAACCCAGCCGCGACAAGCACCTCGCCATCTGCGAGCGCGTCATGGAACTGCGCCAATCCGAAGGGCTTGCGCTGGCCGACCGCCTCCATGTCCTGCCCGATTTTCACGGCAATCGCTCACCGCTTGGCGATCCGTTTGCCCGTGGCGTTATTTCCGGCCTGACCCTCGACAGCGATTTCGACAGCCTCTGTCGCCTCTACTGGCGCACCTGCGTTTCCATTGCCCTCGGCGTCCGCCATATCCTGGAAACCCTCAACACTCGCGGCTATGCCATCGACACGCTGCACATCACGGGCGGACACACCCGCAATCGGCTGTTGATGGAACTTTACGCCGACGCCACCGGCTGCACCGTGGTCGAACCGGCCACGCCCGACGCCACCCTTCTCGGCATGGCCATGGTCGCCGCCAATGCCGCCGGCCTCTTTCCAAGCCTGGATCAGGCCTGCATCGCCATGCAGCAAGGCGGGACCTCGCGCGCGCCCAATGCCGCCGCCCGCCCGCAGTTCGAGCGTGACTACCGCATCTTTCTCGAGATGCTGCGCCAACGTCAGGCAATTGACGCGCTGGAATAGCCCGTCGGCCCCGCCTGCAAGACGAACGCGTTGCCGCCTATCCATCGGCCCAAATCCCCGTTAAGCTCCTTATCGGGAAGCCTATTTTCGTGGCCAAATAGCGAGCGACAAACCTGCATGTCGATCAAAGCCGCCATCTACCATCTCACCCACTACAAATATGATCGTCCGGTGCACTTGCAGCCGCAGATCATTCGCCTGCAACCGGCGCCGCATTCGCGCACCAAGGTCCTGAGCCATTCGCTGCGGGTCAGCCCATCGCTGCACTTCGTCAATGTGCAGCAGGACCCCTATGGCAATTTCCTCACCCGTTTCGTCTTCCCCGAGCCGGTGACCGAGCTCAAGATCGAAGTCGATCTGGTGGCCGACATGACGGTCTATAACCCCTTCGACTTCTTCGTCGAGGAAAGCGCCGAAACCTGGCCCTTTGAATATCCCGAGGATCTGCGCGACGATCTCGCCATCTACCGGCAACCCGAGCCGGCCGGTCCCCTCCTGGCGCAGTTCCTGGGCAGTATCGACCGCACACCACAGAACACCGTCACCTTCGTCACAGGTCTCAATGCGCGGCTGCAAACCATCGTCAATTACATCGTGCGCATGGAGCCGGGCGTCTGGACGCCTGAGGAAACGCTGGGCAATGCCAAGGGCTCATGCCGGGATTCGAGCTGGCTGCTGGTCAATATCCTGCGCCAGCTCGGCTTTGCCGCGCGCTTCGTCTCCGGCTACCTGATCCAGCTCAAGCCCGACCTCGTCTCGCTCGACGGACCCGCTGGCACCGATCACGATTTCACCGACCTTCACGCCTGGTGCGAAGTCTATCTGCCCGGCGCCGGCTGGATTGGCCTTGACCCCACTTCGGGCCTCCTCACCGGCGAGAGCCATGTGCCGCTGGCGGCCACCCCGCATTACAAGAATGCCGCGCCCATTTCCGGCTTCGCCTCCTTTGCCGAAGTCGATTTCGCCTTCGACATGAGTGTGACCCGCGTCGCCGAGCATCCCCGCATCACCAAGCCGTTCTCCGACGAAAGCTGGCAGCGTCTCAATGCCTTGGGCAAACAGGTCGATGCCAAGCTTATGGAACAGGATGTCCGCCTCACCATGGGCGGCGAACCCACCTTTGTCTCCATTGATGATTTCGAGGCCGATGAGTGGAATGCCGGCGCAGTCGGCCCGACCAAACGCGGGCTGGCTGATACGTTGATCCGCCGCCTGCGCCAGCGCTTCGCGCCCAATGGCATGCTGCATTACGGCCAGGGCAAATGGTATCCCGGTGAAACCCTGCCGCGCTGGACCTTCTCGCTCTACTGGCGGCTCGACGGCAAGCCAGTGTGGAAAGACGAAAGTCTGGTTGCCCGTGAAGGGGTCAAGACCAGCGCCACCCACGAAGATGCCAAGCGCTTTCTCCACGCCTTTGCGCGCAACCTCGGCCTTGGGGGCGATACCATTGCCGAGGCCTATGAAGACCCTGGCCAGTGGCTGCTCAAGGAAGCCAACCTCCCGGCCAATGTCGATCCGGCCAATTCCGAGCTTGCCGATCCCGAAGCACGCCTGCGTATCGCAAGGGTGTTCGAGCGCGGGCTGACCAATCCGACCGGCTATGTCCTGCCGGTACAGCGCTGGAACGCCGCCGCATCCAGTCCCTGGCTGACCGAGATGTGGAAGACACGGCGCGGCAAATTGTTCCTCGCGCCGGGCGACAGCCCCGCCGGTTATCGCCTGCCGCTCAGTTCCCTCAAGCATCTCAACGCCACCGATTATCCGCATGTCGTCCCGCTTGATCCGGGAGCACCACGCGTACCGCTGGCCGACCCCGACGATCTGCTGGCCTCCCGCCAGACCGGGCTTGAGGCGGACCCTCGCGCGCAGGCCACCACCGATTTTACTGCCGCCACCGAGCAGCAGGACATCACCGAGCAGGAAATCAGCGAGATCGAAGGGCAGGTCCGCACCGCCGTCACCGCCGAAGTGCGCGATCACCGCCTCTGCGTCTTCCTGCCGCCGGTGGAAAAGCTCGAAGATTTCCTCGAACTGGTGGCCGCCACCGAAGCGGCAGCCAAGGAAATCGGCCAGCCCATCCATCTTGAAGGCTATGCGCCCCCGACCGATCCGCGCCTCAACGTCATCCGCGTCGCCCCCGATCCGGGCGTCATCGAGGTCAATATCCATCCCGCTGCCGGCTGGGACGATTGCGTTGCCACCACCGAAGCTGTCTATGAGGAAGCGCGCGCCTGCCGCCTCGGCGCCGACAAGTTCATGATCGATGGCAAGCATGTGGGCACCGGCGGCGGCAATCACGTCGTCGTGGGTGGCGCAACGCCCCATGACAGCCCCTTCCTGCGCCGGCCCGACCTGCTCAAGTCCCTGGTGCTGCATTGGCAGCGCCACCCTTCGATGAGCTACCTGTTTTCGGGCATGTTCATCGGCCCGACCAGCCAGGCGCCCCGCTTTGACGAAGCGCGTCACGACAGTCTCTACGAACTCGAAATCGCCATGGCGCAAGTTCCGGCACCAGGCGAAGGCGAGGCACCCACGCCCTGGCTCACTGACCGCCTGTTCCGCAATCTGCTTGTCGATGTTACCGGCAACACCCATCGCGCCGAGATCTGTATCGACAAGCTCTACTCTCCCGATGGCCCCACCGGCCGCCTTGGCCTTGTCGAATTCCGCGGCTTTGAAATGCCGCCCAATGCGCGCATGTCGCTGGCCCAGCAATTGCTGATCCGGGCGCTGATCTCACGCTATTGGGACAAGCCGCTGACCGGCGATTTCACCCGCTGGGGCACCGCCCTGCACGACCGCTTCATGCTCTCGAGCTTTGTCTGGCAGGACTTTCTCGGCGTGCTCGCCGACCTGCGCGAACACGGCTTCGATTTCGAGCCTGAATGGTTCGCTGCCCAGCGCGAATTCCGCTTCCCCTTCTGCGGTGAAGTCAGCGTCGAGGACGTTAAACTCGAGCTGCACCAGGCTCTTGAGCCATGGCATGTGATGGGCGAACAGGGCGCTATCGGCGGCACGGTGCGCTTTGTCGACTCGTCGGTCGAGCGCCTGGAAGTGCGGCTCGAAACCGCCAATCCAGGCCGCTACATCGTCAGCTGCAACCAGCGCCCGGTGCCGCTCAAGCCGTCGACAACCAATGGCACCATGGTCGGCGGGGTCCGCTTCAAAGCCTGGCAGCCCGCCTCCGGCATGCACCCGAACCTGCCGGTGCACGCGCCGCTGGTTTTTGACATCTATGACACCTGGACCGGCCGCGCCATCGGTGGCTGCACCTACCACGTTGCCCACCCCGGCGGCCGCAACTACGAAACCTTCCCCGTCAATGGCAACGAGGCTGAAGCGCGCCGCCTCGCCCGCTTCGTGCCGCACAACCACACCCCCGGCCCCTATCCCCTTCGCCCCGAAAAGCCTGCGGATGACTTCCCGTTGACGCTTGACCTCCGGCGGCCGCCACGGTTCACGTAATCCATGAATTCGCGGAATCACCAGACCCGCGGCAAGCCCCCGGCCGGACCCAGCATCATCGCTGACTATCGGCTGCTACCAGGCGTGCCGGACGAGATGATCGACCCGTCCGGCAACATACGCCCGGGCTGGGACAAGCTCATGTCCGCTTTCGACGCTTTGGGGCCGACCGAGCTGGCCGCCCGCTTCGAGCGTGCCGATCAATATCTGCGCGATGCCGGCGTCTTTTATCGCAAGTATGACGGCGCCGAGGGCAAGGAACGGGCCTGGCCGCTGGCCCATATTCCGCTGCTGATCGACGAAGCTGATTGGGTGCAGATTTCCCACGGCCTGACCCAACGCGCTGATCTGCTCGAGCGCATTGTCGCTGACATCTACGGCAGCAACACGCTGGTCCAGCAAGGCCTGCTGCCGCCCGAACTGATCGCCCAGAACGGCGAATTCCTCCGTCCCTTGGTTGGGGTGCAGCCGGTCAGCGGTCACTATCTGCACTTTTGCGCCTTTGAGCTTGGTCGCGGTCCCGATGGCGCCTGGTGGGTGCTGGGCGACCGCACCCAGGCGCCCTCCGGCGCCGGCTTTGCGCTGGAGAACCGCGTCGCCACCACGCGGGCGCTCAGCGATATCTACTCGGGGCTCAACATCAATCGCCTGGCCGGCTTCTTCCGCGGCTTCCGCGACGCGCTCTTTGCCCAGGCCCGCCGCGACGGGGGCCGGGTTGGCATCCTGACCCCGGGCCAGCTCAACGAGACCTATTTCGAACACGCCTATATCGCTCGCTACCTGGGCCTCATGCTGCTCGAAGGCGAGGACCTGGTGGTCGAGGATGGCCGGGTCATGGTGCGCACCGTGGCCGGCCTCAAGCCGGTCAGCGTGCTCTGGCGCCGGCTCGACGCCAGCTTCGCTGATCCCCTCGAATTGCGCTACGACAGCCATATCGGCACGCCCGGCATGGTCGAGGCCCTGCGCGGTGGGTCGATCTCGATGATCAACGCTCTGGGCACCGGCATCATGGAAACCCGCGCGCTGGCCGCCTTCATGCCGCGGCTGTGCAAGCATTTGCTCGGCACGGGCCTCGAACTGCCCGAAATCGCCACCTGGTGGTGCGGCCAGGGCGCCGAGCGCGAATTCGTTCTCGACAATTTCGACAGCCTGATGATCGGCCCGGCCTTTTCGACTGCGCTACCCTTCGACGACCTGCGCGGCACCGCGCTGGGCGCCAGCATGACTGCCGAACAGAAAGCCGACCTCAAGAACCGCATCGCCGCTGGGGGTAGCGCCTATGTCGGTCAGGAGCCGGTGCGCCTCTCGACCGCCCCCGTCTATACCGATGGCAGACTCGAACCGCGTCCGATCACCCTGCGCGTCTATGCTGCCCGCACCAACGAAGGCTGGACCATCATGCCGGGCGGCTTCGCCCGCGTCGGCTCCACCACCGACACCACCGCCCTCGCCATGCAGCGCGGCGGTCAGGCCGCCGACGTCTGGGTCATGTCCTCCCAGCCGGTCGAACAGGTGTCACTGCTGCCGCGCGAAGGACAAAAGCTGGTCCGCAACTCGCCCGGCAGTCTGCCCAGCCGCGCCGCCGATAATCTCATCTGGCTCGGGCGTTATGCCGAACGCTGCGAAGCGACCGTTCGCATCCTGCGCGCCTACAATGCCCGACTGGCGGAACTGTCCAAACCCGACCTACCGATCCTCGCGCATTGCGCCGCCTTTCTCGAAACCGTCGATGTCGATGCAACCGAGGCCATGCCGATTGGCCTCCTCGCCTCCATCGACAGCGCCGTCCATAGCGCCGGGCAGATCCGCGACCGCTTCTCGCCCGATGGCTGGCTGGCGCTCAACGATCTGCAAAAGACCGCGCAGCGCTTTGCGTCCCGCATCAGCACCGGCGACGATTCCACGCGGGCCATGACCGTGCTCCTGCGCAAGCTGGCCGGGTTCTCAGGCCTGGTGCATGAGAACATGTATCGCTTTGCCGGCTGGCGCTTTCTCGAACTGGGCCGTCGGCTTGAACGCGCGATCCAGATGGCGCGGGTCACCGCCTGGCTGACCGCGCCCGATGCGCCTGATGGCTCGCTCGAAATGCTGCTCGAAATCGGCGACAGCGTCATGTCCCATCGCCGCCGCTATTCGGTCAGCGCCGGTACCCAGAGCGTTGTCGACCTTCTGGTGCTCGACGCGCTCAATCCCCGCTCGGTGCTGTTCCAGCTGACCGAATTGCGCCACCAGGTAGAAACCCTGCCCGGCGGCATTCATGACGAACAGCTCTCGCCTGCCGCCAAGCTGGCCCTCGAAATCCACACGGATCTGGTGATTGCCGAACCCGGCGACATGACGCCCGAAAGGCTCGACGCCCTCGCCAATGACATCGGGATGCTGTCCAGTCTGATCGCTGCGGCCTATTTCACCTGACGCCATGCTCTACGACATCCGCCTCACGCTCGAATATGATTATGACGCCCCGGTGCATGGCGGCCGTCACCACATTCGCGTTGCGCCCGCCAACGTGCCGGGCGTTCAGCGCCTCATCGCCTCTTCGCTCGCGGTCGAACCGGGTCCGTCGCGCCAAAGTGGCTTTCTCGATTTCTTTGGCAATTCGGTCACCGCCATCACCATGACCGAGCCGCATGAGGCACTGACCATTCGCCTCTCCGCACGCGTGCAGGTCGAAGACCTGACCCCGCCCGCCGATCTCTCCCCGCCGCTGCCACAACTGGCGCGCGAGATCGCCCAATACTGGTCGATTGCACCAGCCAGTCCGCAGCACTTCCTCGCTGCCTCGCCCCGCATCCAGATCGTGCCTGCCATCACCGACTATGTGCGTGATGTGACAAGCGGGGAGCCCACGACACTGTCCATGGCCACCGCCCTTTGCATGGCAATCCACAAGGACTTTGAGTACGATCCCAAGGCCACCGATGTCGAAACCCGCCCTGCCGAGGCCTTTGCCCTGCGCAAGGGGGTCTGCCAGGATTTTGCCCATGTCATGATCGCTGGCTTGCGTGGCCTTGGCATTCCGGCGGGCTATGTATCGGGCTTCCTGCGCACCAATCCACCGCCCGGAAAGCCGCGCCTGGAAGGTGCCGATGCCATGCATGCCTGGGTGCGCGCCTGGTGCGGGCAGCATGTGGGCTGGGTCGAGTTCGATCCCACCAATGCCATGATCGCGGGGCCTGATCACATCTCGATCGGCCATGGTCGCGACTATGCCGACATCTCGCCTATCGTGGGCGTCTTGCGCACCCATGGCTCGCACGAGACCAAGCAATCGGTCGATGTGCTGCGCGTCGAGTAATCGCGCCAAGGAACCAAATCTTCTTCTCTCCGTTCTTCTGACACGCGGTCCGCAAGGCGCTGCCAGGAAAAAGCCCGGCGATCCCGGGTTGCAGGAGACACGACAATGAACCACAACCAGTCGAGCACGTATGACCGCTCAGCCCGCGCCACCACCGCTGTGTGGAGCGACGACATGCTGAACCATCAGCCGCACTTTGCTGAAGTGGCCATGGCCCTCCTCCCGGCCTCGCTGATCCTGGCCGCAGCAACCGCCTTGTTGGTCGTGCTGGTCTAGGGTCGAACAGCGCGCCGCATTTTCGAGTTTCTAGGAGGGTTTCATGACGCTCGGCACAATCCTGATCATCATTCTTATTCTGCTGCTCATCGGCGCATTGCCGAACTGGGGATATTCGCGTGGCTTCGGCTACTTCCCCTCCGGCATTCTCGGCGCCGTGCTGGTAGTGGTGCTGATCCTGGTCCTGATGGGACGGATCTAGCCAGCTCGAATTCAGAAACGGGCACGCCAGATCCCTCTGGAATTCCGGTTAATGGAATGTGCCCCTAGCGGACCGGTGGTCGCCCCCAAAATCGGTCCGCGCCCTTTGTCCCGGCAGGCTTGGCTTGTCGGGACATCTTTTTCGAGGTGCATTTCCACGGTGAAATGCTCTCGAGCCCGCTTTGGGGGAACTTGCCGCTAATGCGCCGCGTTATGCGGTCACGATTACAAGGAGCGTCCAATGGCGACCACTTCCGACATGGCCCCGAACCGTCGCAAGACGACGACGGCGACAACACCCCCCCAAAGCACCAAGCCCCCCCTCACCCGTGAAGAAGAACTTGAAGCGCAGGTTCACCAGCTTCAGAACGACCTCAAGGCCATCACCGACACGCTCGGCAAGCTGACCGGCGAAAAGATGGGCGAGGCCCGATCTCTGGCTACCACCGAGATGAAACACCTGCAGGCCAAAGGCCAGCAGATGCTCGGTGAAGCGCAGGATCAGGCGGGCGAAATGGAAAAGCAGATCAAGGACACCATCCGCGAAAAGCCCCTGACGGCCGTGGCAGCGGCCGCCGGCGTCGGCTTCGTCCTGGCCCTTCTCACCCGGCATTGACCATGGGCCTGCTTGCCCCGCTCGCAGCGCTGCTCGGTTTGGAGGCAGGAAACCTGGTTTCCCACGCCAAATCGACAGCGCTGATCTATGGGCTGATCGCCCTGTTCAACTTTGCCGCGGCCGCGTTTCTGGTCGCCGCCGGCTATATGGCCCTGGCCGATATTTTCGGCGCCATCATAGCGGCGTTGATCTTGGCGGGTGTGTTTCTGCTGCTGGCGCTTGCGGTCTATCTGGGCTCCATGATCGGCCGTGGCCGACACCAGCGGGATCTGGCCGAAAAGCGGCGCGCCAGCGAAAAAGGCGCCCTGATTTCGACCGCCGCCATCACGGCCCTGCCGCTGCTGGCGCGCACGCCCGGGCTCCTGCGGCTCGGCCTGCCGGCTGTGGCCATCGCCGCATTCCTGCTGTTGCGCGACAGCAAGGACGAATAGCACCAAGGGGCGCGACGTCCGATTTAGGCGTCGCGCTCCACATTATTTTGCGCCGGCCAGATCACCGACAGCCCACCCGGATGGACCTCCAGCATGACCTCGGCCGCCAGGTCGATCAATTCCCCATCGATCACCGCATGCGTACCGCGCTTGCGCTTTGGAAATCGCAGCACCAGGTCCTTCACTTCCGTTTCGCGCACCGCCGGATTGGCACGCCAGCGCCCGGTCATCACATCGAGCGCCAGCCCAAGCAATTGATTGGTCGCAACGCTCCGGGCCACATAGACACCCAGCACTCCTGCATTCAGAGTGGCGGCCACCGGCACGGGACTGTCATCGAGCGGATTGTTCGAGATCGCCACGCCTGAAGCGATGAACCGCACGTCACCCTTGGAAGTGTGCAGTTCCACCTCAAACCGCGGCGGATTGACGGCAGACGCCAGAATGGCGCGAAGGCTTGCCATCATCTTGCCGACGCGGCTGCTATAGACCATGCCATTGCGGATGCGCACCAGGCGCGCGTGGATGCCCACGCCGAACTGATGCACAAACGGGCGCCCATTGGCCGTGGCAATATCCACCTTGGTCACGCGCCCCCGCGCAATGGCGGCCAGCGCCTGATCGAGGTCGAGCGGCATGCCCAGGGCGCGGGCAAAAAGGTTCATGGTGCCCGCGGGCAGGATTGCCAGCGGCTTGCCGCTGGCAAAGGCCGAGGCCGCGGCTGCCGAGATCGTGCCGTCTCCCCCGCCGGCCAGCACCGCCTCGACCTCGGGATCGTCCGCCGCCGCGCGCAGCTCCGCCTCCACCGATTGCCCCGCCACGATCCGGCACTCAAGGCCATGCCCCTCGCGCTCGAAAAGTTCGGCCGCCTTGGCGCAGAACGCGTCGAGTTCCATGGTGCGGAGCGTGCCTCCATCCCGGTTCAGAACGGCCCTGAATTTCAAAGGTTTTGATCCTCGATTGATGGCATCGCCCGCCCCAGTTCCGGCATCTGAATGGTCACATCCACCCCGCCGCCTTCGGGCACGCCATAGGCCGGCTCGCCGCCAAATTGTCCGGCGAGCTGCTGCACGATGAGCGAACCCAGTCCGGCCTCGGTTTCAGCCATATCCGGCGGCATCCCCACCCCGTCATCCTTGACGCTAAGCACCGGCACGCCGTCGTCATTGCGCCAGAGCGAGACGTTTATTTTGCCCTTGCGCTCGCCGGGGAAGCCATATTTGAGCGCATTGGTCACCAGTTCGCTCACCAGAATGCCCAGCGTCGTCGCATCCCGCGCACTGACCTCAATGGGGGACAATTCGCCCTGCAAGGTGATGCGTCCGCCATCGGTCTGCGTCTCTGCGATGTCCTCCAGCACAGCCGAGAGAAATTCGTCGGCACTCGCTGTTTCCAGGTCGTCGCCCAGCCGCAGTCGCCGATGTGCCGAGGCCACCGCGTGAACCCGCAGCCGCGCCGCTTCAAGCGCCAGGCGGACGGGCTCGGACTTGCTGCGCATCACTTGCAGCGCCAGAAGCGAGGAGACCGTGGCCAGCGAATTGCCGATCCGGTGATTGGTGTCCTGCAGCAGCGCTTCGACCCTTTGCCGCTCGCGTTCGGCATGGGCCCTGGCCTCTTCGATGTCGCGGGTACGCGCGGCCACCTCGATTTCCAGCGCCTCGTTCTGCGTCAGCAATCCGCGATGTCGCTGGGCCAGCGCACTGACCTGCTTCTGGGTTCGCTTCAACAGCGCATAGGCCAGAATAACCGCTGCGGCGAGGGCCGCGATCAGCGCCGCCACCAGCCCTGTGCGCGTCTCGTCGATGGCGTGGTTCCGATTGGCCAGCTTGCTATCTTCCTCGGCGATGAAATCTTCCAGGGTTTCATTCACCTCAGCCATCAGCCGCGCACCCATGCCGGTCTCGGTCAGGGTCTGCGCTTCGTCGCTGCGTTGCGACGTCACCAGCTCGACCGTGCGGTTCATTTCCGCCATCTTGCTCGATATATCGCCGGTAATACTTGTGACCCGCGCACTCTGTCCCGGATCATCCGCCGTCATTTCCATAAGCGCGGTGACGCGCCGGTCGAGACCGGAAACAGCCTCGCGATAGGGCCGCAGGAATTGTGGATCGGCAGTGAGCAAATAGCCGCGCTGGCTGGCTTCGGCCTGGCTGAGCGCATGGGCCAGCTCCCGCGCCGCCGTGCGCACGGCATAGGTATCGGCGATGTCTCTGAGCTGCCGGTCGATGCCCTGCATGAGCAGCAGCGCGGCCACCGCGGCAAGACAGATCAGCCCCAGCGAAACCCACACGGCCAAGCGCCGTGTTACGCGTCGTCCAGGCTTGGCAGCAATTGCGTTATGCGCCCCATCACTCAAAACGCTCATCTCCCGCACCCACCGGTATCAAGATCGTGAGCAGGACCAGCATTGCCTGTCCGCCGTGGCAGCATTGAGGCTCCTCCCTAAATCAGTGGCCGGACGCGTTCGAACGGACCTTCCCACCCCGCGACGCGGCGCAATTCGAGCGCATCAAGCACTTCACAACTGCGCCCCATCCAACGGATGAGGCCTTTATTGGTCAGCTTGCGCAGCGTCTTGTTGGTGTGGACGATGGATAGCCCCAGCGTATCAGCCACATGCTGCTGGGTCAGCGGGATGTGCACGGTCCCGTTGCCCAGCCCGACGGACTGCGCCCGCTCGTGAAGAAACGCCAGGAGATAAGCGGCACGCTCCAGCGCCGTGCGCCGTCCCAGGCTCAGCAGATGATCATCCAGCATCCGCTCTTCGCGCGCCGCCAGCCAAGTCACGTCGAAACCAAGGCCAGAATGGTGGCGGAACAACTCATCGAGCCTGTCGCGCTGGAACACGCAGAGCACCAGTGGCGACAGCGCTTCGACCGAGTGTTCCATTTCCCCGATCACCGAGCCTTGCAGGCCCACAAGGTCCCCTGGCAGCAGGTAATTCAGGATTTGCCTGCGGCCATCGTCGAGCATCTTGAATCGGAAGGCCCAGCCGGACAGCAATGTAAAAAGATGGGCGCTGTGAGCACCTTCCGAGAGGATCACCGCGCCGGCCTCGGCTGTCAGTTCGCCGGTTTTGAAGCTGGAAACGAATTTGAGTTCCGCCGCGGAAAAATCGCGGAAGGCCGCTCTCTTGCGCAAGGGGCACTGTTCGCAGGGCACCCGGCGCCCCGTGGAAGGAAGGACAAGACTCACGAGTTTTCCTGACGCTTGGTAAGTCGCTCAATCAAACGCACCGGCGCAACTGACTGTTCCCGACATGTCAAAGTTAAATGACAGTTTGGTCCAAGCGGGCCATCAAGTGGGTTCACAAGCGGAAAGCGCGCTCATGCTCGACGGCCAAACGGTTCTCGTTGTCGAGACCGAATTTATTATCGCGCTGGGCATCCAGTCGGTACTGCAATCGCTGGGGGCCGCACAGGTTGTGCTCGCAACCGGCGCCGCAGACGCGCACAAACTGACACCATCCTGGACCACGGTCAGCCTCGCCATCATCGAAATGGAAGCCAATCGCCCCGAGCTGATCGAGTTGGCCCGCCAGGTGTCCCAGAGCGGCATCCCTGTGCTGGGCCTCAGCGCCGACGTCGGGCTGTCGAGCGGTGTGCCGGAACTGCCCGGCACACCCGTGATCATCAAGCCGATCCCCGATGAGGATTTGCGTGCGGCCATTCGGGGCCGCCTCCGTCAGAAACCGTTGCCCGACGTGACCTGAGCGGACACGGCGTCCGGCCCATAATCCGATTCGCCGCTGATCTTGAGCAGTTCGGTCAGGCGCGTTCTGGCCCGGCTCACCCGGCTTTTCATCGTGCCCACGGCGCAATCACAGATGGACGCGGCTTCCTCATAGGAAAAGCCCGAAGCCCCGATCAGGATGATCGCTTCGCGCTGGTCATCCGGCAGCTTGGTCAGCGCGGCCTTGAAGTCCTCAAGATCCATGGAACCATATTGCGGCGGGTGAACCGACAGACGCTCGGTGAATACCCCATCGCTATCCTGCACTTCCCGGCCGCGCTTGCGCATCTGGCTGTAGAACTCATTACGCAGGATCGTGAACAGCCAGGCCTTGATATTGGTGCCCATTTCAAAGCTGGTCTGCTTGGCCCAGGCCTTCATCACGGTGTCCTGCACCAGATCGTCGGCCTTGTCATGCTTGCCGGTCAGCGAAACGGCAAAGGCTCGCAGGCTCGGCAAAGTCGCGAGCATCTCGCGCTTGAAGGAAGTTCCCTCGGCACTCATGCCGTTACTCCCCACCCTGGTCGGTCGATTTGCCACCTTGGGCCTTTTCCGCATTGTCGAGCTTCTCGAGCAGATCGAGCAGTTGATCAGGAACGCCTTCGTCCTGAACCGCCCCATACAGCGCACGCAAACGCGAGCCGATATCGGTCGTAGGACCGAGCCCATCGTCTGCCCGCCCCGCCTGCATGCGCACACGTTGCTGGGTCACCAGATTATCCTTCTTCATGCCAGTTCGACCGATCAGTCTTGGAAATCGTTATCTTGCCAACCCCAAATGCGCGCTGGCGCAGAAAAGTTCCGCCTCTTTGGAACTTTTGTTGGACCCGCACGTTTTGGGGCACTGTGAGGTTCAGAACCACAAGCGTCACCTGGGAGTAATCGTCTATGTCATTGTCCACGCGGATCGCACCGCATTTGCCCTATCTGCGGCGTTTTTCCCGAGCCGTAACCGGCTCACAAACCTCCGGCGATGCCTATGTAGCGGCCACTCTCGAAGCCCTTATCGCCGACATCTCTTTATTTCCCGAAGCCTCAAGCGACCGGATCGCACTCTATAAACTTTTCTCGGCCCTGTTCTCATCCTCGGCCGTTTCCATCCCCGAACCCTCCTCAAGCTTTGCCTGGGAGCAGCGCGCTGCTGCCAACCTGGCCAATCTTGCCCCGCTTCCACGCCAGGCCTTCCTGCTGGTCGCGGTAGAAGGCTTCAACCACGCCCAGGCTGCAGAAATCCTCTCCTGCAGCGAGAGTGAATTCGCCGACCTCATTGACCAGGCAGCCACCGACATTTCCCGTCAGGTGGCAACAGAGATCATGATCATCGAGGATGAGCCGCTGATCGCCATGGACATCGAGCAGATGGTGCAAAGCCTTGGTCACAAGGTCGTCAGCATCGCCCGCACCCACAAGGAAGCGGTGACCCTGTTCAACCAGACGCGGCCCCGCATGATCCTGGCCGATATTCAGCTCGCCGATGGCAGCTCGGGCATCGACGCGGTCAACGACATCCTCAATACCCATTCGGTGCCGGTGATCTTCATCACCGCGTTCCCCGAGCGCCTTTTGACCGGGGAGCGGCCTGAGCCGACATTCCTCGTCACCAAGCCGTTCAATCCCGAGATGGTGAAGGCCTTGATCAGTCAGGCGCTATTCTTCGACGAAGGGTCACGCGCCGCCGCCTGATCGAGCCGCATCAAAGTGTTTAAAGGCCAGTGAAAGCTGGCCTTTTTGCTTTTGGCTGGAACTTTGGCGAAGTGGCGGGCGTTGAGTGGACAAGTTTGAAACATGGAGTCCACCATGCTGTATTATGCACTCGTCTTTCTGGTCATCGCCCTGATCGCCGGCGTTCTCGGTTTCGGCGGCATTGCAGGCGCTTCGGCCGGTATCGCCCAGATCCTGTTCTTCCTGTTCCTGGCGTTCCTGGTGATTTCGCTGGTTATCGGTCTCTTCCGCAGGACCTGATCTGAGTTTTCCAGTTCAACAAACGGCGCCCAAAGGCGCCGTTTGCTTATGGGGCTGGAAAAACCTCTTCGATCTGCCCGGTCAGCCGGTATATCAGCAACCCGATCCATTCTCTGATCGCAATTGACGCCGTCTCGAAGTTGCGGCTGGGATTGGCAAGGTCGGGACCCAGCACCTCATTGCCGATGCTGCGGTAGTCGGTAGGCCATGGGATGACCGGCACGCCTTGGGCGCGGAACAGACCCACGGATCGCGGCATGTGAAAACCCGAGGTCACGAGAAGGATATCGCCAGCCCCCTCTTCGATTAACTGGCGGGAGTTGGCCGCGTTTTCAATCGTGTTGCGGGAATGTCCTTCGAGCACGAGCCGGTCCTGCGAGATACCATGAGCGATAAAAAACCGCTCCGCCGTTTCAGCCTCGCTTTCCGCAGACCCCTCCAGGGCGCCCCCGCCCCCCGACAGCACTATCGTGGCTTCTGGATAGCGATTGGCCAGCCACAAAGTGGTCGTCAGCCGCTCGCCGGCGTCGTTCATGGCCACCATGGATCGCACCGCACTGATATGGGAGTTGGTGGCGCCACCCAGCATGATGATGGCGCCGACGCGTTCCGGCGGAGTCCCGGGCACCGCAAATCGGTCCTCCAGCGGTTGGATCAGCAGATACCCAAGGCTGGTATAGCCGAGCAGGGCCACGAATATCCCTGCCAGAGCCAGCGCAGCAACGGCGCTGCGGCGACGGTGCAGCAGCACCAGAACCAATCCCGCCAGCACCATCAGCAACACCAGGCTGAGCGGTTGCGCGAGCAGCCAGAACACCTTTGAGAGAACGAAGAACATGGAGCCACTCACCTTACGCCGACGCGGGCAAAACCCGCTTTTTCGCTTGCTATCTCACTGACTTCTGCTTTTCTACCAATCGGTCAAGATTGCCAGCCCTAATAAGGCAATCGCCGGTCAGGTAGGCGCCCGAACAGGGCCAATGGTGAGCATGAAGCAGGCTGAACCCGCCATCGCGGGGGCATCGCCGGTCGTTGAACTGCGCGATCTTCACAAATCCTTCGGCGCGCTGGAAGTGCTCAAGGGCATTTCCTTTGCTGCCCGCGAGGGGCAAGTGGTCTCCCTCATCGGGTCCTCGGGGTCAGGCAAGTCCACCCTGCTGCGCTGCATCAACATGCTCGAAATCCCCGACCAGGGCGAAGTGCTCATCGACGGCGAAGCCATTGCGCTCAAGGGTAATGGCCAGGGCCGCGCCATCGGCGACGAAAACCAGATCCGCCGCATCCGCTCGGAGCTGGGCATGGTGTTCCAATCGTTCAATCTCTGGGCCCATATGACCATTCTCGAAAATGTCATGGAAGCGCCGCTCGTGGTGCAGAAGCGCGCCCGGCCCGAGGTTGAGGCCGAAGCCCGCGCTATGCTCGACAAGGTCGGCATCGGCGCCAAGGCCGACGCTTATCCGGCCCAGCTCTCCGGCGGCCAGCAACAGCGCGCCGCCATCGCCCGCGCGCTGTGCATCAATCCGCGCGTCATGCTCTTTGACGAACCCACCTCCGCGCTCGACCCCGAGCTTGAAGTGGAAGTCCTGCGCGTCATCAAGCTTTTGGCCGATGAAGGCCGCACCATGGTGCTCGTCACCCATGACATGGATTTTGCCCGCTCAGTCTCGGATCGGGTGATTTTCCTCCATCAAGGCCTGATTGAGGAGGAGGGCACGCCCGCCGAAGTCTTTGGCGCCACCCGCTCCCCCCGCCTCAAGCAATTCCTCAATGCCGCCCACCATGCGTGAGGGCATTGGGAACCGACCCGGAAAACCGGGCGCATCCGCAAAACCGAAAACCCAACGGAGAACAACCATGAAGAAGATGATGCTGGCGGCAGCCGCCATCCTGGCGCTCGGCACCCCTGCCTTCGCCCAGGACAGCGTGCGCATCGCCACCGAAGGCGCCTATGCCCCCTGGAACTTTCTCAACGATGCTGGCGAACCCGCCGGCTTCGAAATTGCCCTGGGCAATGCCATCTGTGAAACCGCAGGCCTCACCTGCGAGTGGATCATCAACGACTGGGATTCCATCATCCCGAACCTGCTCGCCGGCAACTACGATCTGATCATGGCCGGCATGTCGATCACCGACGAGCGCCTTGAAACCATCGACTTCTCGGACAATTACTTCCCGCCCGATCCGTCCCGCTTCGTCGCCGCTGCGGGCGCAAACCTCGATTTCGCCGCGCTTTCGGGTGCCCGCGTTGGCGTCCAGGGCGGCACCATCCAGGCGGCCTATGCCGAGGAAAACCTGGGCGGCGCCAATACCGTGGTCACGTTCACGACCGCTGATCAGGCCATGGCCGACCTTGCCGCCGGCAACCTCGACACCATCCTGGCAGATGGCGCCTATCTGGACCCGGTTGTTACCGCCTCGAACGGCAGCATCGAGTTCGTTGGCGAGGAAGTGATGATCGGCAATGGCGTGGGCGCTGGCATCCGCAAGGAAGACACCGCGCTCAAGGCCAAGATCGACGAAGCCCTGGCTTCGCTCAAGGCCGACGGCACTGTCGATGCGCTGATCGCCGAATGGTTCGACGGCATGGGCCCGTTCTTCGCCGAATAAGCCACAAAATCCTGCTCCTCCCGCCAACGGGGGGAGCATCCAACCGCGGGGCGGCGGCATGTCCGAAGACTTGGCCTTCTGGGCCGGCTACATCACCAATGGCAAGCACCTGACCTGGTACGCGAGTTTCCAGTTCACGGTCTATGCTGCCCTTCTGGGCGGTGCGCTTGCCGTCGTCTTCGGCCTCACCGGCGCCACCCTCAAGAATTCGCGTTTTGTCGGCTTCCGCCTCATTGGCTCGACCTATTCGTCCATCGTGCGCGGCGTGCCGGATGTGCTGTTCTTCCTGTTCTTTCCGCTCGCCTTCGAGCAGGGCGTGGAATGGCTGGTTTCCACCCAGGTCTGTTCAGTCGAATCCATCGCTGCCCAGACCGCGCCTTGGCCGCCCTGCCGCGAGGCCAACTGGTTCCTGGGCACCACCGAATATCTGCTGCTCGCCAGCGTCTCGCTGGGTCTCGTCTATGGGGCCTTTGCAACCAATGTCATTCATGGCGCCATGCGCGCCGTCCCCGCCGGCCAGCTTGAAGCAGCGCGCGCCTATGGCATGAGCGCGGCCCAGGTGCTCTGGCGCGTCCATATCCGCCAGATGTGGGTCTATGCCCTGCCGGGCCTGTCCAACGTCTGGATGCTGATCGTCAAGGCCACCTCGCTGCTCTCGCTGCTGCAGATTGCCGATATCGTGCTCTGGGCCGACCGGCTCGGCGCGCCTAATTTTTTGCCCACGGTGGGTCTCGTGCACGATGACTGGCGCTGGCGCTATTATCTCGTGCTGTTCGTCTTTTACATCCTCGTCACCTGGCTTTCCGAGCGTGCCTTCGAAGCCCTGATGCGCCGCACCGGTCGCGGCATCCTCAGCGAGGTGCCCGCCTGATGGATGGGTTCTTCAACGATCTGGCCATCATGGCCCCGGCGGTTGCGTTCAATATCTATTTTGCCGCCGCCTCCATCCCCCTTGGCTTTGTCATGGCGGTGTTCCTGGCGCTGGGCAAGGCGTCACCCAATCCGCTGATCAACGCCCTGTCGCGCGGCTATATCTATGCCTTTCGCGGCTCGCCGCTGTTCATCCAGTTCTTCATGTTCTATTCGCTGGCGCTCTCGCTCAACCTCACGGTCTGGAAGCCCCTGGGCATTTCCGGCTTCGTGCTGCATCCCCTGTTCGTGGGGCCGCTTGTTCTGGTGCTCAACACGGCCGCCTATACCGCCGAAATCTTTTATGGCGCCCTGCGCGCCGTGCCGCGTGGCGCCATCGAGGCCGCCCGCGCCTATGGCATGAGCCGCACCCAGCAGTTCCGCCGCGTGGTCTGGCCCAACCTTATTCGCCTCGCATGGCCCGCCTATACCAACGAGGTGGTGTTCCTGTTCCACGCCACGGCCATCGTTTACTTCGCCCTGCCGGTGGTTGGCCCGCAGGCCGACCTGATGATCACCGCCAAGACTCTGTTCGAGCGCGACTACAATGCCTTCCTGCATTTTTCCGTCGCCGCGATCTATTTCCTCCTGGTCTCGCTGGTGGTGTTCTTTCTCTTCGGCCTCATCTACCAGCGGCTGATGCGCCATCTTCCGGCGCAGCCCGGCCTGCGTTTTGCTCCAAAATGGCTTCGCTAGAGCGTTTCCAGCAAAACTGGCCACCACTTTTGCGGTTCGGAAGCGCGACCAAGCAAGGACTCTTCTTATGACTTTTCAGCAGCACTCCACCGTGCTCGCCGGCGACGCGCCCGGCCAATCCACTACGCTATACTGGTACACCGCCGGTCCCGAAGATGCGCCCACCAAGGTGTACCTGCAGGCAGCCCTCCATGCCGACGAGCAGCCGGGCACCATGGCCCTGCACCATCTGCTGCCCATGCTGCGCGACGCCGATGCCGCCCGAACCCTCAAAGCCCGTTTCACAATCTTTCCCTCGGTCAATCCGCTGGGCCTCGCCACCCGCGTCTTGCGCCGTCATATCGGGCGCTACGATCTTGAAACCGGCGTCAATTTCAACCGCCGCTGGCCCGACCTCTATCCCCAGATCGCCCAGGCCATTGCGGGCAAGCTGGTCGATGATCCACAGGCCAATCTCGCAACCATCCGCAAGGCTGTCGGCGTCTGGCTCGATCAGCAGCAGCCGGCAACCGCCGCCCAGCGCCTGCGTCTCCTGATCCTGAAAGCAGCCCACGACGCCGACATCGTGCTCGACCTGCACTGCGACGACGAGAGCCTGAAGCACATCTTCACCTCGCCCGACCTGATGCCGGGCCTGCAGGACCTCGCCGACCGCATGCAGGTCGCCGCGACGCTGACCGCCGAGGACAGCGGCGGCGGTTCGTTCGACGAGGTGCTGCCCGGCCTCTACCGCAAGGCCCAGCAGGCCAACCCCGGTTTCCCCATCCCCATGGGCGCCGAGACTGCAACCCTCGAATATCGCGGCCAGGCGGACACCCACGACGCCATGGGCCGCGAAGATGCACAAGGCCTGCACGATTTCTTCGCCGGTCGTGGCCTCATCGCAGCACCCCCTCCTGTGGCCACACCAGCGCCCGGCCCCACCTCTCTTGAGGCCACCGAAATGCTGCGCGCCGACCGGGCCGGCCTGCTCGCCTATCGCGTCAATTTGGGTGATCAGGTGAAAAAGGGTGATGTCATTGCCGACATCATCGCCATGGACGGTCCCGAGGCTTTCATCGGCCGCACCCCGCTCAGGGCCGGAACCGATGGGCTTATCCTCTCGCGCGTCACGGCCAAATATGTCGTCGCAGGCGCGTCCGTCGCCAAGATCGTCGGCTGCGACATCCTGCCGGCCCGCGCCGGCGGCTATCTCCTCGAAGACTGAACGCCCACCCCTTGGTCGGGAATGAGCGGGCGACCCCTGGGACAGGCCGACACTGAAAGAGCCTGGATCATTTCACGTCTAGCTGAACTCGCGGTTCCTTGGCTCCCTCCCCCTTGTGGGGAGGGTAGCGACGCTGGGCCGACAGGCCCAAGCAGAGCTGGGGTGGGGGTTGCGTGACCTCCAAAGTCTCCGAGCCAGGGGACACGCCGACACCCCCACCCTCGATCCCTCCCCACAAGGGGGAGGGAGGCGATGGAACCGCGTCCGACTGAGTATGGAACGCTTTAGCTCGCCAGTGCTCGCAGCGGTTCGACCGGCTCTGTTGCACCACCAGCGACTGTCGAAAGCAGATAGGCCGGCAAATCCTCCGGCGTCAGCGGGCGGGCGAAATAGAAGCCCTGCAATTGGTGACAGGCGATTTCCGACAGGAACTCGGCCTGTTCCGCTGTTTCCACACCCTCGGCGGTGATCTTGAGCTTGAGCGTCTTGGCCATCGAGGCAATGGCCCTGAGGATATCGCGGGCAATCGGATCATTGGTCGAGGCCACGACAAAGGATCGGTCGATCTTGATCTTGTCGAAGGGAAACTTGAGCAGATAGCTCAGCGACGAATAGCCGGTGCCGAAATCGTCCATGGCAATGGTGACGCCAAACGCCCGGATCTCACCCAGCTTCTCGATAACCTCCTCGGGGTTCTCGATCAGCAGGCCTTCGGTGATTTCGATTTCGAGGCGCCTGGGCGCCAGGCCCGAACTTTGGAGGGCGCGCTGCACCACCCGTCCGATATCGGAGCGCCGGAAATGCCGGGCCGACAGATTGACCGCCACCGTCAGATGCTCGGGCCAGGCCGCTGCGGCCATGCAAGCCTCGTTGATCGTCCAGTCGCCAATGTCCACGATCAGGTCGGATTGCTCGGCAATGGCGATGAACTCCGCCGGCGGCACCAGACCGCGCGTCGGATGGTTCCAGCGCACCAGCGCTTCAAACCCGGTGGGCAGTCCGTCCGCGGCGTTTACCAGCGGCTGGTAGTGCAGCACCAGTTCTTGTCTCGCGATGGCGCCGCGCAGATCGGCCTCGATCAAGCGTCGCTCACGCTGCTCGGAATCCATCTGGCTTTCAAAAAAGCGCAGCATCGACCGTCCATCTGCCTTGGCGCGATAGAGCGCCAGATCGGCGTTGCGCAGCAGATGGTCGGGGCGAATGCCATCTCCCGGCGCCATGGCAATACCGACGCTGGCGCCAATCAGGAACATGTCGTGCTCGATCAGGAATGGCTCGCGCATGGCCGCCACCAGCCGCGCCGCCAGGTCCTCAACCTCATCCTTTACCCCTGCATTGGGCAATAGGACGGCGAACTCGTCGCCACCGAAACGGGCCGCGACATCGCCCTCTTTGAGCTCGTGCTGGATTCGGGCGGCGACTTCGGTCAATAGCCGATCCCCGGCCATATGACCCTTGCTGTCGTTGACGCCCTTGAATTGGTCGAGATCGAGGAACATCACCGAAAATGGTGTCCCATAGCGCTCAAGGCGCGCCACGTTCAGCGCCAGCTGTTCGGTGAACTTGGTGCGGTTGAGCAGCCCCGTCAGCGAGTCATGATGTGCCAGAAGCGTAATCTGGCGCTCCGAAATCTTGCGCTCGCTGATGTCCGACCCGGTGCCGAGATAGCCCAGATATTTGCCCGACTCGTCAAACGCCGGTTTGCCGGTCAGCCGCCACCAGCATTCCTGCCCGGTGATGACAATCTGCAGTTCCACGTCCTGAAAGGTTTCACGGTCTGCCATGGCGCGCTCGATTTCACGAACGAGCGGGTCGGACGGCGCCGTGATCTGATGGAGAAACGCGATGAAGTCTGCCCCGACAAGATCATCCTCGGTGGCGCCCGTCGACTTGGTAAACCCGCCAGACAGGCGATTGACCACACCGGTGTCGTCTACCCCCCAGACCCAGTCAGACGCCGTCTGCTCGAACTCGCGCAGCAGGAGCCCGATGATCTGCCCGTTTTCCTCGACCAGCATTTCCGAAGCCCGCAGCGACACGAAGGCGGCCGCATGGTTGAACACCACGGTCACCAGAATAAATGTGAAGCCGCCGATCAGTGTCCCCTGCACCAGGATATCGCCCGATTGCCCGAGACCGGTGAGACCCCGCAATGAGCCGATGACGATAGGAATAGTCATCGAAGCCAGCGCCTGCGGATAGTTGATCAGCGCGATCAGCGAGATGCAAAGCAGCCCCCCGGCACCCAGCAAGGCCACGGTGCGGATAGCAATGTCCTGTTCAACCGGCAGTACCGAAAGCACCACAGCCCAAAGTGCACCCACGCTCAGGGCGAGCATGACCACTTGTGTCGCGGCGCGGCCGGCCACCTGCGCGGGTCGACTGCGGGACGCCAGCGCAGTGGCATAGAGATGGATGACATTGATGGCACTGAGCAGGGCCGCCAGCACACCAAAGCTCGGCAGTCCCCACGTCACCACCATGAACACGACCGAGACGATCAGCGAGGCGGCCATCAGGGCGGGCACCATCAGCGCCACCGATGCCAATTGCTGGCCCAGCAGTTTTTCGCGCAAAGCACCGGACAGACCGTCCGCGCCAATGGCACGGTCGACAAATCCATCAATCTGAGAAAAGGCGGTTCTGGGCGCAGACATGGTCCGCACCATGGGCCTTACGCCTTAATATTGCGTATTTTTCTGGGTCCGCCCAAAACCGGGGCCACCTCATGGCCCCGGTCTTTTTGCTCCAGCCCTGGCCAATCAGCCCTGCGGCAGACCCCATTGAGCGTGCTCGAGTGCCGTCATCACGCCGCGCAGCTCTGCCAGCCCCTTCATCCGCCCAATGGTCGGATAGCCCGGCTGCGAACGCCGTCCCAGATCATCCATGATGTCCTGGCCGTGATCGGGGCGCATGGGGATTTCCCAGTCGGCGCGGCCCTCGGCCTTGCGCCGCCGCTCCTCGGTGAGCACAGCGGCAATCAGCGCCACCATGTCCGTATCGCCTGCCAGATGCTCCGCCTCGTAGAACGAGCCGGCAATGTCCGAGGTGTCGCGCTTGACGTTGCGCAGGTGCAGGAAATGCACCTTGGGGCCAAAGCGCTCCATCATCCCCGGCAGGTCATTGTCGGGGCGCGCGCCGAGCGAGCCCGAGCACAGCGTCATGCCATTGGCACGGCTGTCGACCGCATCGAGAATATACTTGTAGTCTTCTTCGGTGGACATGATGCGGGGCAGGCCCAGCAGCGCGAACGGCGGATCATCCGGGTGGCAGCAAAGCCGCATCCCCAGATCCTCGGCCACCGGCACCACCTCTTCGAGGAAGTCCACGAAGTGCTTGCGCAGCTGATCCCGGCTGATCGCACCATATTCATCCAGGTGAGCCTGGACGTCCTCCAGGGACATGGACTCGGTCGAGCCCGGCAGCCCCATCGTCACATTGCGGCCAAGCTGGCGCTTTTCGTCCTCGCTCATCGCCTCAAACCGCCGCCCTGCCTCATCGGCAATGGCATTGGTGAAATCGGCCGCAGCCCCCGGGCGCTTGAGAATATGAATGTCAAAGGCCGCGAAGTCATTGATATCAAAGCGCATGCACGACCCGCCATTTGGCACGGTCCACCGGAGGTCGGTACGGGTCCAGTCGAGTACCGGCATGAAATTGTAGCAGATAGTCTCGATGCCCGATTGCGCCAGATGCTTCATCGAAATCTTGTAGTTTTCGATATGGGCGCGCCAATCGCCCTTCTGCTTCTTGATATCCTCGGTCACCGGCAGGCTTTCCACCACATCCCACACCAGGCCCGAAGCCGAGCCATCCTTGCGGGTGCCAATCTCGCTATGGCGCTTGGCGATCTCCTCGGGAGACCACACCACCCCATTGGGCACGTGGTGCAATGCGCTCACGACACCCGTCGCGCCGGCCTGCATGATGTCATTGATGCTGGTCAGGTCCTTCGGGCCAAACCATCGCCATGTCTGTCGCAACTTCTAGTCTCCGTGGGAAAAAGGTTTGATTGGGTCCGCCGGCGCCACTCAGTCATTGGCCAGCTTGATCAGGGTATCGACGTGGCAGGGCGAGCCTTCCCGGCACCAGCAGGCAAGGTTCTTGCCCCCGAGGGCGGTACGGATATCGCCCAACGCCGGGCGCGGACGATCCGCCTCGATCTCGCCCCTCATCCAGCGCCCATAGCGCGACACCGCCTCGGCCTGAGCCGCATCCTTGCCCAGGCCCGTCTCGGCCATGACCGCATCGATGGTGAAGGGATTGCCCCATGGCCCCGGCCGCGCCACCGAGTGCGCAGGGAGTCCGTTGATGGCCTCGGAGACGGCCTGCAGGTCGAATCCCGCGCGCCGCGACAACACGATCCGTACCGGCTTCATTTGCGCATCTCCCGGTCGAAGACGAACTTGGGCATTTCCCATTTCAACACCAGCGCCATCACGCGCAGCGTGAAGCCCACCGCAATGGCGATCAGCACCACTAGGTCCCCCGGCAGGCCACCGACGAGGCCGAAATAGTAGATGACACCGGTGATCAGCGAAACGGTGGCGTAAAGCTCGCCCTGGAAGATCAGCGGAATATCGTTGCACAACACATCGCGCAACACGCCGCCCGCGGTTCCCGTCACCATGCCGGCCACGATGACGATGATCGGATGCACGCCCGCCTCGATGCCGATATTGCAGCCGATCACCGTGAACACCACCAGCCCCAGCGCATCGAGCAGCAGGAACGGCCACTTCAGCCGATCCACCAGCCGCGCTAGCGGAATAGTGGCCAGCGCCGCCCCGCACACCAGAAGCAGCACATAGGGGTTCTGCACCCACACCAGTGGGTAGTGATCGAGCAGGATATCGCGCATCGTGCCTCCGCCCAGCGCCGTTACGCAGGCAATCAGGCATACCCCGAACCAGTCCATATTGCGCCGCCCTGCCGCCAGTGCCGCCGTCATGGCCTCGACTGTTATGGCGATGTAGAAAGCGATGACCAGCATGGTGCGTTTTCTCTCCTGCGTCGAAACCGGATTGGCAGCGTAACGTTACGCCATCACCATCTGCCCGTCGCCCCAGTCGGAAACAAGCCCCATGCGCCAGCCCCGCACAGTTCGTGCCCTCGAAGACTTCGGTCGCACCCGGCTGAGTGAGAGTTTTTTCATGCGCGACTTTCTCTATTCCGAGATCGCCGCCATCCATGGCTTCCAGAACCTGCCCGACGATCCCGACCTCGCCATCGCCGCCGGCACGCGCCTCTGTCAGGACCTGCTCGAACCCCTCCAGCAACGCTTTGGCCGCATCTCGGTGCGCTCGGCCTACCGCTCGCCCGAGGTCAATGGCTTCGGCAATGCCAATAAGCTCAACTGTGCCACCAACCCCAAGAACTTCGCCGGCCATATCTGGGACAGGCAAGACGCTGAGGGCCACATGGGCGCCACGGCCTGCATCGTGGTCAACCGCTTCATTCCCTATTATGAACGCACGGGAGACTGGGAAGCCATGGCCTGGTGGGTACACGATCACTTGCCCTACTCCGATATGGAGTTCTTTCCCAAGTTCGCCGCCTTCAACCTGCAATGGCACGAAATGCCAGAGCGGACGATTTACAGTTTCATCCCGCCCCGCCGCGGCCGCCTGACCGCGCCGGGAAAGGCCAATTGGGCCGGACAGCACGGCGAGAACTATGCCGCCATGCTGGCAGAACTGGGTTAGACGAAATCCTGCCGCATGGGCGTGAACACGTCGACCAGCCGGCCCTTTTCCAGCGCCACGACGCTGTGGACGAGCCCGGTCGGCACGATGAAACTGCCACCCTGCCCCACCACTTCGACATTGCCGTCGATAGTCACTTCAAAGCTGCCTTCGGCCACATAGCTGACCTGGATATGCGGGTGGCTGTGTGGCGCGCCCACCGCCCCCTTGTCGAAGCCGAATTCCACCTGCATCAGCTCTGGCGTGTGGATCAGCACCCGGCGGGTGTTGCCCGGTGCCAGTTCGGTCCATGCTGTTTCATTGGGCTGGGCGAAAAGCTTTTGTTCAGTCATCTCATTACCTCGCAAGCCAGCCGCCATCGACCGGAATGACGGCGCCATGCATATAGTTGGAAGCGGGCGCCAGCAGGAAAACCGCCGCGTCACCGATGTCGGATGGAACACCCCAGCGCCCGGCCGGAATACGCCCCAGGATCGACGCCGACCGGTCTGGATCGTTGCGCAGCGCCTCGGTGTTGTTGGTTTCGATATAGCCTGGCGCCACCGCGTTCACATTGACACCCCTGGCGCCCCATTCATTGGCGAGCAGCCGGGTAATGCCGAGCACCCCGCTTTTGGACGCCGTGTAGCTGGCCACCCGAATGCCACCCTGAAAACTCAGCATCGAAGCAATGTTGACCACCCGCGCATTGCGGCCCGCCGCGATGGCCTTCCTGCCAATGGACTGGCACAGAAAGAACATGGACTTCAGGTTGATATCCATCACCGCGTCCCAGTCGTCCTCGGTGAAATCCACCGCGTCGACTCGCTTGATGATCCCGGCATTATTGACCAGGCCATCGATGGGACCATGCTCGTCCCAGGCCGCTTCAAACATCGCCTGCGCGTCCTTGGTGGACCCGAGATCGGCACTGACGCCGACAAACTCGGCACCGATGGCCGCCATCTGCGCTACCGTATCGTCCATCGGCGAACGGCCAACCCCGATCACCTTGCCACCGGCCCGGCCAATGGAAAGGGCAATGCCCTGGCCAATGCCGGTATTGGCGCCGGTGACCATCACGGTCTTGCCGGAAAGGGAAAACGCGCTGAGATCCATCAGCGCAGGTCCTGCATCTCGACCTTTTCGACATCGGTATAGTCGACATTGTCGCCGGCCATGGCCCAGATGAACGTATAGGCGCCAGTGCCCGCCCCGCAGTGGATCGACCACGGCGGCGACAGGATTGCCTGCTCATTGCGCACGATCAGGTGCCGGCTTTCATCAGGCTCACCCATCAGATGCACGACAAAGGCATCGGGCTTCAGGTCGAAATAAAGATAGGCCTCCATGCGCCGGTCATGCACATGCGCTGGCATGGTGTTCCACACCGAGCCGGGCGCAAACTGGGTCAAGCCCACCACCAGTTGGCAGGTCTTGACGCTGTCGGCGTTCACATACTGGAAAATCGAGCGCTCATTGGCAGTCTCGTTGCTCCCCAGGTCCAGCCGCTTGGCGCCCGACTTCTGCAGCAACGTCGTCGGATAGCTCGAATGAGCCGGGGCGCTCAACAGGTAGAATTTGGCGCCCTCGCCTGCAAAGCGCACGTCCTTGGACCCCTTGCCGACATAGAGCATGTCGCGCGGCCCCACGGCATGGTCGGCGCCATCCACCGAAATCGTGCCGGCTTCCCCGATATTGACCACGATCATTTCGCGACGATCAAGGAAATTGGCCGTGCCGGTGGGCTTGATAGCGTCCAGCGTCAGTGCGCCACCATCGGGCATGGCCCCACCCACCGCCATGCGGTCGTAGTGAGTATAGGTCCAGCGCACCTGTCCGGCGGCGAACAGATCATCGATCAGGAAATTGTCGCGCAGTTCGCCAGTGCCCATGGCCGATGCGGTCAGGGGATCAATGGCGAAGCGAATGTCGAAATCGGTGGTCATGTCGGGTCCTAGTTTTTCTGGCTTTGTTCGGCCAGGCGGCTGCGATACCGGCCCTGGCTGCGCGATAGATGTTCGCGCATTGCCTCACGGGCGCCGTCGGCGTCGCGGGCAGATATGGCGTTGAGAATACGGCGATGCTCGTCGTGCAGACCCACTTGATATTCATAGGTCAGCACGCTTTCCGTGCCCCACGGCGAGGCCACGTCACACGGAATGGTCCGGCTTCCCAGCGCATCAAGCACTTCGAGATAGAACGGATTATTGGTCGCTGCCGCGATGGCGCGGTGGAACATGAAATCGGTCTTGCCGGTTGGCGTGCCTTGCGAGAGCAGCCGCCCGAACTCATTCCAGGCCTCCAGGATCGCCGCTACCTGGCTGGTGCTGTGGCGCTGCGCGGCGAGGCCTGCGGACTCGATCTCGATGCCCATGCGCACTTCAAGCACATTGAGCGCCACCGAAATCTTGTTTGAACGCTCCCCCGCGATCGAGCTGAAAGCGGAGCTGGCCTGTGCCATCACGAACACCCCGGCCCCCTGGCGCGGCTGCACCATGCCGTCCGCAGCGAGTGCGGCGATGGCTTCGCGCACCACCGTCCGGCTGACGCCGAAATGCGTGGTCATCTGGCTTTCGGTGGGCAGCTTTTCACCCGGCCCGAATTCACCGGCGGCGATGCGCTTGCGCAGGGCCTCAACCACCATTTCGGCAAGCTTGGGCTTTCGGACCGGGGGGGCAATTTCGATCAGGGACATCGCATCACCGGAAAACGCTTGGCAGCCACAGCGACAGGGCCGGGATGTAGGTCACGAGGCCGAGAACGATCAGCCCCGCACCATAGAATGGCCAGACACTGCGCATGGCGGCCCAGATGGATATCTTGCCCACCGCCGCCGCCACGAATTGCACCGGTCCAAGGGGCGGCGTATTGAGCCCGATCCCCAGGTTGAGGATCATGATGACGCCGAAATGCACCGGGTCGACACCAAAGCTGGTGACCATGGGCAGGAAGATCGGCGTGGTGATGATGATCAGCGGACCCATGTCCATGAACGTGCCCAGGATCAGCAGCAGCACATTGATGAGCAGCAGCACCATCAGCGGATCGCTGGTCAGCTGGCCGACCAATTCGGTCAGGATCGGCGCTACCTTGAGATAAGCCATCAGCCAGCCGAACGACGCCGCCGCACCGATGATGAACAGCACCATGGCCGTGGTCCGCACCGCGCCAGTGACGCAATGCACAAAGGTCGACCAGCTCATGGTCCGGTAGACCAGCAGCGTCACGAGGAAGGCATAGATCACCGCCATGCAGGAGCTTTCCGTGGCGGTGAAAATCCCCGAGCGCACGCCACCAAAAATGATGGCAATGAGCATCAAACCCGGAATGGACACGAGGAAATACTGCAGCGCCTTGGCAAAGCCGGGGAACGGCTCGGTGGGGTATCCGCGACGCCGCGCCACGATATAGGCCGTAATCATCAGCGACAGCGCCAGCAGCAGGCCGGGGATGACACCTGCGGTGAACAGGTCCGCAATGGAAATGCGCCCGCCGCCCGACAGCGAATAGATGATCATGTTGTGGCTCGGCGGCAGCAGCAGCGCAATCAGCGCCGCCATCGACGTCACGTTGACCGCATAGTCGGCGCCATAGCCGCGCGCCTTCATCTGTGGGATCATGATGCCGCCCACAGCCGCAGCTTCCGCCACGGCCGAACCGGAAATACCACCGAAAAGGGTCGAGGCCACGACATTGACCTGCCCCAGCCCGCCCCGGATATGCCCGACCAGGGCGCCGGCAAAGGCAATGATCCGCGCGGCAATGCCGCCGCGCATCATCAGGTCGCCAGCAAAAATAAAGAAGGGAATAGCCAGCAGCGTGAACGGCGATACGCCCGAGTTCAGCTGCTGGAACACCACGACCGGAGGCCGTCCGATATAGACGATAGTGGCAAAGCTGGCGATGCCGAGCGAAAAGGCAATGGGCGTACCCACCACCATCAGGCCACCGAAAACGCCAAAGAGAATCCAGTATTCCATAACGATCAGGCCTCGTTCACGGTCGGCTCGACGGAATCGGCGTCAACTGGTTCGCCGGCCAGGCGCAAAGCCATGCGCTCCAGCACGAACAGGCAAATCAGGACACCTGAAACCACGATGGGGAGATAGGTAAAAGTCTGCGGCAGGCCGATCACCGGAATGCGCACGCTGGCGCCACGAATGGCAAGTTCACTGCCGTACCACACCATGCCGAAGGCAAATGCAAAAATGGCAATGTCACTGATGCTGCGCAGCCAGGGCTTGGCCACGGGCGGCATCACATAGAGCAGCACGTCAAAGCCCATGTGGAATTTCTCCCGCACGCCCACCGCTGCACCCAGGAAGATGAACCAGCTCATGATCATGATCGAAGCACCTTCCGTCCAGGACGGCGAAGCGTTGACCACGTAGCGCATATAGACCTGATAGGCGACGAGCACAGTCATCACCACGAGACCCGTCCCGGCAAGCCAGAGCGCGAGTGTCGAAATCGCGCTCAGCACGCGACTTGCCGCCAGGAGCCCGTTCTTCATCGGCTCATTCTCCTCGGAAAAGAAACCGGGCCGGCCGCAAGGGCAGGCCCGGCAATAGGCATCAGCCTTCGGTGGCTTGGATGCGGGCAACCAGGTCCTGCAGGGCAGGATCGGTCACATACTTCTCGTACACAGGCTTCATCGCTTCGATGAACGGAGCCTTGTCGACTTCGTTGATGGTCACGCCAAGTGCTTCGACCTTTGCCTTGGATTCAACTTCCTTGGCGGCCCAGAGCTCGCGCTGGTAAGCAACCGATTCCTTGGCGGCTTCGCGGAACGCGGCCTGGTCTTCGGCGGTGAGACCATCCCAGACAATCTTGGAAACAACCAGCACCTCGGGCACCATCAGGTGTTCGTTCAGCGAGTAGAACTGGGCAACTTCAGCATGACCAGCAGTATCAAAGCTGGGGTAGTTGTTCTCGGCGCCGTCGATAACGCCGGTCTGGATGCTCGAATAGACTTCGCCATAGGGCATCGGCGTGGCATTGCCGCCCAGGGCCGCAACCATGTCCACGAAAATATCCGAACCCATGACGCGGAACTTCATGCCTTCCATGTCAGCCAGCGTATTGATCGGCTTCTGGCTGTTGTAGAAGGAGCGCGCGCCGCCGTCGTAGTAGGCCAGCGCAACGACGTCCACGGCATCGAAGGCCGCCAGAATTTCGTCACCAATCGGGCCATCCAGCACATTGTGGAAGTGCTCGGTCGAACGGAAAATATAAGGCAGCTGCGTCACGGTCGCCTCTGGCACCTGGGTGCCGAATGCGCCGATCGAGATGCGGTTGAGGTCGATCACGCCGAACTGGGTCTGCTCGATCGTGTCGGCTTCCTGGCCCAACTGAGCCGAGTGGAACACTTCAACCGAATAGCGACCATCGGTCTTTTCCGAGAGAAGTTCACCGAACTTCTTGACGGCTTCGACGGTAGGATAGCCATCGGGGTGCGTGTCCGACGAACGCAGCACCGTCTGAGCGCTGGCAGCAGAAATCATGAGCGAAGATGCAATGACGGCCACAGCCGCCATCTTAGGCAGATGAAACATGGTTGTCCTCCCAATGTGTTTCAAAGGCCGGGAGGCAATAGGTCCCTACCGGCCCAAACGGCAGATCATCCTGCCGTCGGCTCACGTCTCTTTACCGATGGGCGAGCCTTGGATAAAACTGGTATGGAAGTTGAAGTGACAAGTCAACATACAATCATTCGTATGTTGTATGATGAATTTGGCCGCTGATTTCCCCCCGCCGAAAACCAAAAAGCCCCGGACCTGCATCCGGGGCTTTGGCGTTTGAGGCCGTAATGGGGTCAGATGTGGATCGCCCCATCGCCCAGCGACAGCGCGGCCTCGCGGATCGCTTCGCTCAGGGTCGGATGGGCGTGAGTGGTCCGGGCCAGGTCTTCGGACGCGCCAGAGAACTCCATCAGCGTCACCAGTTCATGGATCATCTCGCCGGCATTCTTGCCCACGATATGCGCGCCCAACACCCGGTCGGTTTCGACGTCGGCGAGGATTTTCACAAAGCCCTGGGTGGCCAACATGGCCTTGGCACGACCATTGGCGGTAAAGGGGAATTTGCCGATCTTGTAGTTGACGCCATCGGCCTTAAGCTCGTCCTCGGTCTTGCCCACCGAGGCAACCTCAGGGTTGGTATAAACCACGGCCGGAATGGCGGCGTAGTTCACATGGCCTGACTGGCCACCGAGGATTTCGGCAACAGCAATACCCTCGTCCTCGGCCTTGTGCGCCAGCATCGGCCCGACGATGACGTCGCCAATCGCATAGATGCCGTCGACCGAACTCTTGTAATGCGCGTCGACCCGCACCCGGCCGCGCTCGTCCAGCGCCACGCCGGCAAGGTCGAGGCCAAGTCCCTCGGTGAACGGCTTACGACCGATGGCCACCAGCGCCACATCGGCATCCAGCACTTCCGCCTCGCCACCCTTGGCAGGTTCGACCTTGACCTTGAGCGTGCCGTCTTCCTGCTTGTCGACACCCGCGACCTTGCTCGAGAGCTTGAACTCCATGCCCTGCTTTTGCAGCATGCGCTGGAACTGGCGGGCCACTTCGCTGTCCATGCCGGGCAGGATACGGTCGAGATATTCAACGACGGTCACCTGCGCGCCAAGGCGCATCCACACCGAACCAAGCTCCAGCCCGATCACACCGGCGCCGATCACCACGAGCTTATTGGGCACCTTGTCCAGCGTCAGCCCGCCGGTGGAGGTCACGATGGTCTTTTCGTCAATCTCGATGCCCGGCAGATTGGCCGAAACCGAACCGGTCGCGATCACGATATTCTTGGTGGCGATCTCGGTCTGGGCGCCGGTCTGCGGCGTCACCAGCACCTTGCCGGCCGAGGGGATCGAGCCGATGCCGCGGAAGACGGTGATCTTGTTCTTCTTGAACAGGTAATCCACGCCGCCAACATTGGAGGCCACCGTTTCGGAACGGTGGTTCTGCATCTGCTTGAGGTTGAGCTGGGGCGCGGGAATATCGATGCCCAGCGCCTTGAAGCCATGCCCGGCTTCCTCAAACAATTCAGAAGCATGCAGCAGCGCCTTGGAGGGGATGCAGCCGATATTGAGGCAAGTGCCGCCCAGCGTCGCCCATTTCTCCACCACAGCCACCTTCATGCCCAGCTGTGCCGCACGGATCGCGCAGACATAGCCGCCGGGGCCGGAGCCGATGATGGTAAGGTCGAATTGGTCAGCCATTGTCTTGAGCCTCAACAGAGTTTGTCAGCGCTGCTGTGCCAGTGCGACACGCACCGCCAGCGCCAGGAATGTAATGCCGGTGACCCGATTAAACCACCGACCGAAACGGAAAAAGCCTGCCCGCACCTTCGGTGTCGTAAAGAAAATCGACACCAATGCGAACCAGGCAAAAAGCATGAGGCTCATGCTGCCCACATAAATCACCTTGATCTGCCCCGCCGTGTGGATCGACACCAGCGAGGTGAACAGGGCCAGGAAGAACAGCACCGCCTTGGGATTGAGCAGATTAGTCAGGAAGCCCAGAGCAAAGGCCGCCATGTCGCCCTTGTGCGCAACCTCCCCCTGGCCCACCACGGGCGGCTGCGGCGGCGGGCTGCGCAGCGCCGCAATGGCCAGCCAGACCAGATAGGCGGCCCCGGCCCATTTGAGAATATTGAACACCAGCAGCGACTGCCCGACGATTACGCCGACGCCTAGCAGCGTATAGGACCCATGCACCAGAATTGACGTCGCGATACCCGCTGAGGTCAGCAGCGCCTCGCGCCGCCCATGCACCACCGATTGGCGCAGCACCATCGCAAAATCGGCGCCCGGAATCACAGCATTGATACCAAAGGCCAGCATCAAGCCCAGAAATTCGAACCAAGGGAAGTCCATAGGTCGCCACCGCCGCGATTAAGCAGGCAAAGCGTTACACCAGCACCGCGTGATGGGCAACGCAGGTGCGATGATCGCCCCCTGCCCAATCAGCAAGGCCGCGGGCAAATGCTTAAAACGCGACGCCGACGAACAGCAGCACCAGCCCGGCAAGCGACACTGTCCAGATCAGCGAGCGCAATTGTGGAACATCTACGAAATAGGCCGGCAGATAGGCCCAGCGCGCCCAGAACCAAATCTGCGAACCCCATTGCGTCAAGCCATCTGACCGCCCGGACAATTCCGTCGCCACTGCCAGCGCGATGAACAGGCCATAGGTCTCGAGGAAATTGCTCAGCGCCCGCTCGCCGCGCACCGTCCACTTGTTGGGCGCGCGCTCATGGTCACGCTGGCTATTGGCGTGCTCCACCCCATAGTCGATGCGGTAGAGCGTCGATTGCACCCCAAGATAGGTGCAGGCCAGCACGGCGCTCCAGATGAGCAGGGTCAGTTCGACAGACATAGGTTTCTCCTGTTGCCATCCGCAACGCGGCCCGTGTCCACCTGGATCACCAAAAAACCCGAACTGGCAAAGATTTGGCCCTGGCTCAGGACGATGAAATGTCCTGCGCTCGCTTCAACACGCCCGGCAATTGCTGGTCGATATCGAGGGCCTCGCTATCGACCTGCTCGAGAAAGGTGCGGCAGAACACGCTCTTGTCGGCGGCCTGGTTATAGGCGCTCATAATCTGGCTGCCGCCATAGGTCTCGGCAGCTTCCTGCTGGCCCTCGGTTCCACCGCCCAGCCGGGCAATCACCCGATCCGCCAGATCGAGATAGCCGATATTGCGCAGATACCAGTTCTCGGCCGCCGCCTTATAGGCATTGTCCAACCCCGTGGTCTCGTAGCAATGGGTGGTCATCGCATCGACAATGGCCCTGGAACCATGAAACGCCATGAGTTCGCCCACAAGGCTCGCGTCGGCGCTGGCCTGCTCCTGCGCTGACACCGGCGCGACCAAGAGGGCCACCATGCCCCAAAAACCCAGTCCTGATTTCAAGCCAAACACTCCAGAACGCCCCTGATGCGCGTCCACGCCCCCATGCATATCGACGCCAAATGCTAAAGCAACCTTACCGGCCCGCCTGATCCCCACACCATTACGTGACAACAAAAGGGCCCGCCGGAGCGGACCCTTAAAATCTGAGAACTGTGGCTAGAATTAGAGGTCCAGCACCAGCCGCTCGGGGGCCTCAAGGCTTTCCTTGACGCGCACGAGGAAGGTCACGGCTTCCTTGCCATCGACAATGCGGTGATCGTAGCTCAGCGCCAGATACATCATCGGGCGGATGACGATCTGACCGCCGACGACGACCGGACGTTCCTGGATCTTGTGCATGCCCAGAATGCCCGACTGCGGGGCATTCAGGATCGGCGTCGACATCAGCGAGCCATAGACGCCACCATTGGAAATGGTGAAGGTGCCGCCCTGCATGTCGGCCATGCTGAGCTGGCCGTCGCGGGCCTTGCGACCCAGGTTGCCGATTTCCTTTTCGATCTCGGCAATGCTCATCTGGTCGGCATTGCGCACCACTGGCACGACAAGGCCCTTTTCTGTGCCAACGGCCACGCCGATATGGGCATATTTCTTGTAGATCAGGTCATCGCCATCGATCTCGGCATTGACCGCCGGGATTTCCTTGAGCGCATGGACCACGGCCTTGGTGAAAAAGCCCATGAAGCCCAACTTGACGCCGTGCTTCTTCTCGAACAGCTCCTTGTAGGAATTGCGCAGATCCATCACCGGCTTCATGTCGACCTCGTTGAACGTGGTCAGCATGGCGGCAGAGTTCTGCGCGTCCTTGAGGCGGCGGGCAATGGTCTGGCGCAGCCGGGTCATCTTGACCCGCTCTTCACCAGCCGCATCGTCAGCCGAAACCGGTGCACGCGGCGCTGCCGGAGCCTTGGCAGCAGCCGGGGCGGGAGCAGCAGCAGGAGCCGGTTTGGCCAGCGCGGCCAGCACGTCTTCCTTGAGCACCTGTCCGGCCTTGCCCGAACCGGCAATAGTGTCGGCGTCGAGGCCCTTTTCATTGATCATCTTCTGCGCCGATGGCGCCGGGGCGCGGTCAGTGGCAGTCACCGGCTGGGCCGCAGGCTCGGGCTTGATCACTTCGGGACCAGCCGCATTATTGGCCGGCGTGTCAGTCTTGGCTTCCGCAGCAGGCGCAGCGGCCGGGGCCGAGGCAGCAGCGCCCGAACCGGCGGCGATCGCGCCGAGCAGCGCGCCCACATCAACGGTTTCGCCCGGCTGCGCAGCAATGGCTTCCAAAACGCCAGCCGAGGGGGCCGGCACTTCGATGGTCACCTTGTCGGTTTCCAGCTCGACGATAGGCTCATCGGCGGCAACACTGTCGCCCACCTTCTTGAACCACTGGCCGATGGTGGCCTCGGTAACGCTTTCACCCAGGGTCGGGACGCGGATTTCTGTCGACATTGAGAATTGTCCTTCAAGAGCGCTTCCAGCAAAAGTGGCAACGGTTTTGCGGTTCGGAAGCGCGACAAAAAATACTTTAGATCAGTTCGCCGTTTTAGCGAAACGGTGAACTGATCTACTCGGGTTACTGCGCGAACGCGTCGTCAAGGAATGCCTGGAGCTGGGCCAGATGCGTGCGCATCAGCCCGGTCGCGGGCGATGCGGCGGCTGGACGGCCGACATAACGCACGCGCTGGCCGGTGCGGCCCATCTGGTCCAGAACCCACTCGACATAGGGCTGGATAAACGCCCAGGCTCCCATGTTGCGCGGCTCTTCCTGGCACCAGACCACTTCAGCATTGGGGAAACGGCCGAGTTCGTCCAGCACGGCCTTGGCCGGGAACGGATAGAGCTGCTCGACGCGCAGCAGATAGACATCGTCGATGCCCTTCTTTTCGCGGTCTTCGAGCAGATCGTAATAGACCTTGCCGGTGCACAGCACCACGCGGCGGATCTTGTCATCCGCAGCCAGTTTGATTGTGGTCTTGGGCAGGCCGGGCGCCTCGGCATCGTCCCACAGCAGGCGATGGAAGACACTGTCGGGACCGAGTTCCACCAGACCCGAAACCGCACGCTTGTGGCGCAACAGGCTCTTTGGCGTCATCAGGATCAACGGCTTGCGGAAGTCGCGCTTCAGCTGCCGCCTGAGGATGTGGAAATAATTGGCCGGGGTCGTGCAATTGGCGACCTGCATATTGTCTTCGGCGCAAAGCTGCAGGAAGCGCTCGGGACGTGCCGACGAATGCTCCGGCCCCTGCCCTTCATAGCCATGCGGCAACAGCATCACGAGGCCCGACATGCGGAACCACTTGCGCTCACCCGAGGAGATGAACTGGTCGATCACCACCTGGGCGCCGTTGACGAAATCGCCGAACTGAGCTTCCCACAAAGTCAGCGCTTTGGGCTCGGCCAGCGAATAGCCATACTCAAAACCCAGCACTGCTTCTTCCGAGAGCATCGAGTTGATGACCTCGTAGCGCGCCTGGTCGGCATGCAGGTTGTTGAGCGGCGTATAAGTCTTGGCCTCGACCTGCTGGTCGTTGAGCACCGAGTGGCGCTGGCTGAAGGTGCCGCGTTCGCAGTCCTGGCCGCTCAGGCGCACCGGATTGCCTTCGGCAACCAGCGTACCGAACGCGAGGGCCTCGGCGGTCGCCCAGTCGATACCCTCGCCCGATTCAATGGCGCTCAGGCGATTGTCCATGAAGCGCTTGACGGTCTTGTGGACGTTGAAATCGGCTGGAACCTGCGCCAGCTTGGTGCCGATTTCGACCAGCTTCTCCATGGCAACGCCGGTCTCGCCACGCCGCGGACCTTCATCCTCGGCCGGCTTGAAGCTCTTCCACTGCCCGTCCAGCCAGTCGGCCTTGTTGGGACGATAATCCTGCCCGGCTTCGAACTCGGCTTCGAGCGTCGCGCGCCAGTCAGCCTTGAGCTTGTCAATTTCGGCCTGGCTGACCAGTCCCTCGCCGATCAGCTTTTCCGAATAGAGCTCCAGCGTCGTCTTGTGACCCCGGATCTTGGAATACATCGTGGGCTGGGTGAAGCTGGGCTCGTCGCCTTCATTGTGGCCAAAGCGACGATAGCAGAACATGTCGATGACGACCGGTCGGCCGAACTTCTGGCGATATTCCACCGCCACCTTGGCTGCAAAGACGACAGCTTCTGGATCATCGCCGTTCACATGCAGCACCGGCGCCTCGATCATCTTGGCGACGTCGGTCGGATAGGGCGAGGAGCGCGAATACATCGGGCTCGTGGTGAAGCCGATCTGGTTGTTGATCACGAAGTGGATCGAGCCACCCGTGCGATGTCCCTTGAGGCCCGAAAGCCCCAGGCACTCGGCGATCACGCCCTGGCCGGCGAAGGCCGCATCGCCATGGATCAACAGGGGCAGCACCATGGAGCGGTCCGGCTTGCCGTCAGTGGCGATGTTCACCAACTTGGCGTCGGGCGCGATATACTGGTCCTGCTTGGCGCGGGCCTTGCCCAGCACCACCGGATCGACGATTTCGAGATGGCTCGGATTGGCCGTCAGGGACAGGTGCACCTTGTTGCCATCGAAGTCGCGGTCCGACGAAGCACCCAGATGGTACTTCACGTCGCCCGAACCCTCTACGTCGTCGGGATAGAAAGCGCCGCCCTTGAACTCGTGGAACAGGGCGCGATGGGGCTTCTGCATCACCTGCGTCAGCACATTGAGGCGTCCGCGGTGGGCCATGCCCAACACGATGTCCTTGATGCCCATGGCACCGCCGCGCTTGATGATCTGCTCGAGCGCCGGAATGGTGGCCTCACCGCCATCAAGGCCAAAGCGCTTGGTGCCGGTATATTTGACGTCGATGAACTTTTCGAAGCCTTCGGCCTCGACCAGCTTGGAAAGGATCGCCTTCTTGCCCTCGGGGGTGAAGGTGATTTCCTTGTCCGGCCCCTCGATGCGCTCCTGAATCCACTGCTTGGCTTCAGGATCGGAGATATGCATGAACTCGATGCCCAGCGTACCGCAATAGGTGCGCTTGAGGATCGCCAGCATCTCGGGGATGGTGGCGTATTCGACGCCCAGATAGTTGTCGATGAAGATCTTGCGGCCGAAATCGGCTTCCGTGAACCCATAGCTTTTGGGGTCCAGCTCGGGCGCCGGTTCGTCGGTCTTGAGCTTGAGCGGATCGAGATCGGCATGCAGGTGTCCGCGCATGCGATAGGCCCGGATCATCATGATGGCGCGGATCGAGTCGCGCGTCGCCTGCAGCACATCAGCTGCGTTCGGCGCCGGCTTGCCCTCGGCAGCGGCCTTCTTGCCCACGGCCTTTTCGACCTTGAGTGCAGCATTACCCCAGTCGCCGTCCAGCGCGCTGACCAGGTCGCCGCCCTCGGCGGGCGGCCAGTCCTTGCGGCCCCAGCTTGCGCCATCGGCGTTTTTCTGGGCCTCGGCCTGGCTGTCATCGAGCCTTGAAAAGAAGCTCGACCAGGTCTCATCCACGCTGGAAGGATCGGTTTTGAACTGGGAATACAATTGTTCGATGTAGTCGGCGTTCCCCCCATAGAGGAACGAGGTCAGCAAGAACGCGTCGTTCTTTTCCTGTCGTGTCATCGCTTGTGTCGCAGGACCTTGCGCCCTGCCATCCTTCTCAACGAACCGGCTTCGAGGATCGGAGCCAGTGCCAATGCGGTCATCCATAAAGTGGGGCGAATATTGACCGCGTTTCCTTTGTAACTTGTTAAGACTTGCGGCGCTCCGCACGGCACCGCGGTTCACTCAATTGTGCTTTAGGCCGGCACGGTCCGGGCTTAGCACCGAACCGTGACCGAAGCGCGACCGACATTGGTCGCAATGGGGGCTCAGGGCGCGCATTTGCGACCAACCCCATCACCACGCAGAGCCACCCTCGGGCTCGATCCGAGGGCCGCCATTCACACGTTTTGGGCTGCCGGCTTTGCGGCCGAAAGGTCCTCGGGACAAGCCCGAGGTTAGCCCGAACAATCAGCTCTTGAGCACTTCCGCCAGCGTCGCGCCGATGCGCGCCGGCGAAGCCGATACCTTGATCCCGGCCGCTTCCATGGCCTGGATCTTTTCTTCAGCGCCGCCCTTGCCGCCAGAGATCACGGCGCCGGCATGGCCCATGGTGCGACCCGGAGGTGCGGTACGACCAGCGATGAAGCCAGCCATTGGCTTCTTGCGACCCTTCTTGGCCTCATCGATGAGGAACTGGGCCGCTTCTTCTTCGGCGGAACCGCCGATTTCACCGATCATGATGATCGACTTGGTGGCTTCGTCGGCCAGGAACATTTCGAGCATGTCGATGAATTCGGTGCCCTTGACCGGGTCGCCGCCGATACCGACAGCGGTGGTCTGGCCCAGGCCTTCATTGGTGGTCTGGAACACAGCTTCATAGGTAAGCGTGCCGCTTCGAGAAACAATACCAACCGAGCCCTTCGAGAAGATGGAGCCGGGCATGATGCCGATCTTGCATTCTTCCGGCGTCAGCACGCCAGGGCAGTTCGGCCCGATCAGTCGCGACTTGGACTTTTCGAGCTTGGCCTTGACCCGCACCATGTCCATGACTGGCACGCCTTCCGTGATGCAGACGATCAGCTCGATCTCGGCGTCGATGGCTTCCTCGATGGCAGCGGCAGCGCCGGCCGGCGGCACATAGATCACCGAGGCATTGGCGCCGGTCTTGTCCTTGCCTTCGGCAACCGAGGTGAAGATTGGCAATTCGGTGCCATCGACACCCGAGGACCAGACTTCGCCGCCCTTCTTGGGATGGGTACCACCCACCATCTTGGTGCCGAAGTAGGCCAGTGCCTGTTCGGTGTGGAAGGTGCCGGTCTTGCCGGTCAGGCCCTGAACCAGAACCTTGGTATCTTTGTTGACGAGAATGGACATCTGTTTCTCTTCCGTCTTCGGGCGCCAGGCGCCGCATTCATGCCCGCATCAGAACGGGCGGTTTACTATTCGCTCGAAGCGTTTTTCGGCGTAATGATGGTGAGCTGGATGACGAAACCGACGTCGTCCCAATGGGTAATCAGCAGGGTATTGTCATTGTCCGAACCCTTGAGGCTGGCGTAGCTGCCCCCGTTTTCGGTCTCGACATTGCCCTGGTAGCGCTCAAGCGCCGCGAGGGCCGCAATCACGGCCTCGCCAGCACCCTTGGGTTCGGCGACATCGAGCCGGCAATAGCCCAGCGTTGCCTGAGGATAGCTTTCCACCAGGGCGAACACATCGCCCCAGCCCATGCCCGGGATTTCGCGGGTGGCTGCATAGGACCGGATGAACGGGCTTTCCGCATCCTGGTCATAGGCATCCCAACCTGCGGCAATGGCGGCATCGACCGCCATCACGTCACCCTTGGCAAAACTCTCGCACACGCCCAGCGCCGCCACGGCCTCTTCGACCGGCGACGACTTGGTCTTGCCCTGGGCCATGGCTGGCTGAACAGCCAGCATCAGGCCCAGCAATAGCGCGAGACCGGTTCGCATCACCTCAGCCCTGCACAGCCTTGACGATCTTCTGGGCAGCATCGTCCAGGTCATCAGCCGAGATGACATTGAGGCCGGACTGATCGAGGATTTCCTTGCCTTCCTTGACCCGGGTGCCTTCGAGGCGAACCACCAGCGGCACTTCAAGACCAACTTCCTTGACCGCGGCGATCACGCCCTCGGCAATGACGTCGCAGCGCATGATGCCGCCAAAGATGTTGACCAGGATGCCCTTCACGGCCGGATCGGCAGTGATGATCTTGAATGCAGCCGTCACCTTCTCCTTGGAGGCGCCGCCACCAACGTCGAGGAAGTTGGCAGGCTCAGCGCCATAGAGCTTGATGATGTCCATGGTGGACATGGCAAGACCTGCGCCATTGACCATGCAGCCGATGTTGCCGTCGAGGGCCACATAAGCGAGGTCATACTTGGAGGCTTCGATTTCCTTGGCGTCTTCTTCGGAAAGATCGCGCAGGGGCTTGAGCTCCTCGTGGCGGAACGCAGCATTGTTGTCGAAGCTGACCTTGGCATCGAGCACGCGCAGACGCCCATTGGTCATCACGATCAGGGGGTTCACTTCCAGAAGGCTCATATCCTTCTCGGTGAACGCCTTGTAGAGGATCGGGAACAGCGCCTTGCCATCTTCAGCCGCAGCGCCTTCGAGTTCATAAGCCGCGTTGATCTTGGCCACATCGTCAGCGGTCACGCCAGCCACCGGATCGATGGCGACCGTGATGATCTTTTCGGGCGTGTGCTCGGCCACGGCCTCGATATCCATGCCGCCTTCGGTCGAAACGACGAAGCTCACCTTGGAGGTGGCGCGGTCGACCAGCAGCGAGCAGTAGAGTTCGCGGGCAATATCAGCGCCGTCTTCGATATAGAGGCGGTTGACCTGCTTGCCATGCTCGCCGGTCTGCTTGGTCACCAGGGTGTTGCCCAGCATTTCCTTGGAGAACGCGACCACATCGTCGATGGACTTGGCCAGGCGCACGCCGCCCTTGGCATCGGGGCCCAGTTCCTTGAACTTGCCCTTGCCGCGGCCGCCGGCATGGATCTGGCTCTTGACCACATAAAGCGGGCCGGGCAGCGACTTGGCAGCCGCTTCAGCCTCGTCGGCCGAGAAAATGGCAACGCCCGAAGCAACCGGCGCGCCGTATTCCTTCAGCAGCGCCTTGGCCTGGTGTTCATGGATATTCATCGTTTTCCCCTTGGGTGGGCAGTTTGTCATCCGGCATTTCTGGAGCCGGAAAGCCAAAAGCCGCTGGCTGAACCAGCGGCTTGTTGTGTTACGCCAGTTTGGGCGCGATCTTCTTGCAGGCCTCGATCAGGCCTTCCACTGCGCCGACCGACTTGTCGAAAGCCTTTTGCTCGGCAGAGTTGAGCGCGATCTCGACGACCTTTTCTGCGCCACCGGCGCCGATGACCACCGGCACGCCCACATAGGTGCCCTTGACGCCATATTCGCCATTCAGCTGTACGGCAGAGGGCAGCACGCGCTTCTTGTCCTTGAGATAGCTCTCAGCCATGGCAATGGCCGAAGCAGCCGGCGCATAGAAGGCCGAACCGGTCTTGAGCAGCCCAACGATCTCGGCGCCGCCATCGCGGGTGCGCTGGATGATTTCGTCGAGCTTTTCCTTGCTCATCCAGCCCATCTTGACGATGTCCGTGAGCGGAATGCCCGCAACAGTCGAATAGCGCGGCAGCGGCACCATGGTGTCGCCATGGCCACCGAGCACGAAGGCATTGACGTCTTCGATCGAGACGCCCAGCTCATCGGCAATGAAGTGGCAGAAGCGCGAGCTGTCGAGCACGCCGGCCATGCCAATCACCTTGTTGGCGGGCAGGCCGGAGAACTTCTGCAGCGCCCAGACCATGGCATCGAGCGGATTGGTGATGCAGATGACCAGCGCGTTGGGTGCATATTTGGAAATGCCCGCACCCACCTGCTCCATCACCTTGAGGTTGATTTCGAGCAGGTCATCGCGGCTCATGCCGGGCTTGCGCGGCACGCCGGCGGTGACGATCACCACATCGGCGCCTTCGATGTCCTTGTATTCGGAAGTGCCCTTCATCTTGACGTCGAAGGACTGGGTCACAGCGGACTGGGCAATGTCCAGTGCCTTGCCGGGGCCGACGCCGTCGACCACGTCGAACAGCACGACGTCACCGAGTTCCTTCTGCGCCGTCAGCAGGGCCAGCGTCCCGCCAATCTGACCTGCACCGATAAGGGCAATCTTTTTGCGCGCCATAAATCCTCATCCCGGACTGCGTTGAATTGGCGCACGTCTTAACCCTGTCAGCACAGCCGGGCAAGTGAACCCTTCGTCGTAATCCCGGAATCTGCCTTGCTCATGGGCGATGGGGGTATGCCTTTTGGGCAAACGTCATACTATTGGGACGACTCGGCGGGCGCCGCATCACGCAGCCCCTTGCCCAGATATTCCTCCGACTGCATTTCGGTCAGCCGCGACAGCGTGCGCTGAAACTCGAACGCCGTCCTGTCGTCCGCGCCCAATTGCTCAAGCGGCACCGCGAAACTGGCTGCCAGTTTGACGCCCCGGTCATAGAGCGAGTCGATGAGAAGGATAAACCGCTTGGCCGCATCCGAACGCGTGCGGTCCATCTGCTGCACATCGTCGAGCACCAGGGAATCGAACTGATGGGCAATACGTACGAAGTCGCGCGTCCCCAGCGGTTTTTCACACAGATCGGAAAAACCAAACCGCGCGGCGCCCATAGCCATCAGCGGCACCGGAATTTGCCGGCCAATGCTCTCCACCACCCCCGGCGAACCTGGTTCGCCCCCGGTAATGCGCAACCACATCTTGTCCATTGCTATGCGCACTTCGGGTCCGCTGCCGAAGGCATAGACCTGCTGGCCCGCAAACTTGAGGCGCCGGTAATCCTGCTGGCTCGGCAGGTCGGCAACCACGGTCTTCTCCTTGAGGAGCGCGATGAACGGCAGGAACAGCTGCCGGTTGAGCCCATCCTTGTAGAGCCCGTCCGGCACCACATTGGATGTTGCTACCAGCGTCACTCCGCCGGCAAACAGCTTTGAGAATAGCCGGTCGAGCAGCATGGCATTGGCAATGTCGTGCACGTGAAATTCATCCAGGCACAGCAACCGCAACCCGGACTTGAGGATCGGCTTGACCACCGCCGCCACCGGATCGGCATCATCGTCCTTGCCGCGCGGCGACTTGCGGAAGGCGGCGATCCCCGCATGCACCTCGTCCATGAACTCATGGAAATGCACCCGCCGCTTTTCCCTCAGTGGCACCGCGGAAAAGAACAGGTCCATCAACATGGTCTTGCCGCGCCCGACCTCGCCATGAAGATAGAGCCCGCGCACGGATTTGGCCGGCTTTTCAAAAAAGCCGAAGACCCTTCGGGGCTTGTGAGAAACGAGGTCCGACAGCACCCGGTCCAGTTCCCGCGCCGCGTCAACCTGTGCTGGATCGGGGGTCAGGGCGCCCCGGGCAACAAGCTCGTGATAGGCGGCAAGAACGGAATTCTTGTGTGCGGTGGTACTTGAAGACATGAACTGATCCGTGGCCGCCCTCGGGCCTGACCCGAAGGTCAATCGCCACACCCATTGCGTTGAGAGTGACCCTCGGGTCAAGCCCGGGGGCGGAACAGGGGATGAAGGGGCGTCCTTGAGAATAAAAAAGCCGGCCCTGGCGGACCGGCCTTCAAACCTCAGCGGGCCATGGAGACGGCCTGGCCGCCGCCCATGGTGCCGATGTAGCGCCCGCCCGAAGGGGCGAGGAAAGCAGCGATATTGCCGTTCTCATCATAGAGCTGAAGCTGGCTGCCCACCTGCTGCCAGCCCGTCACCGACGCGATCTGCGGCACGGTGCAGCCCGGCGCCGAGGCGCGGTAGTAATTGGTGCCGGTCTTGGCAGTCAGCGGCAGGTTGAGGCGGCAGTTCTGGCCGGCGGCCACAACGTTCCAGGCACCCTCGGGGCCGGTCGATACGCCGCTCGTCAATGGCGCGCCCACAGTGGTGATCGAGCTATTGGCGCCAAGGGCCGCCGTGGTGGTGGTCGTCGTGGCTGTCTGACCACCCAGAACCGGCTGGCCAGAAAGACCTGCGGCCGGCGTGCCGGTCGCGCCGATGGCCGGCAGCGAGGTCTGCTGCACGGTGGAATTCTGCACCGGCTGTAACTGCTGGGGCTGGCCCACGACGTTCAGATTGGCGGTATTGGTCCGACTGGACGGAGAACAGGCCGCCGCCAGTAGGGCGAGGGCCGTAAGGCCGGCTACGGATGAAGCGCCGCGCTTCCAATCCTGCATTGATCACTCCTGCCGCTAGGCTTAATGCACATTAACACTTGTGGCGGCTTATAACCAAAGCCACCGAATGGTTCAATCGCCCGACCCGCATCAATCCCGCTCTCAGAGACTGTCTGAAAATTCGCTCTGGCGAGCCAGTTGGCGTGGTTTTCCAGCACCGGCGCGCAGCGTACATTCTGTGCGTGAGCACCGGAAGCGCAGAAAATTGCGCCAGATGGCCGTCAAAGTAGAATTTACGAACCGTCTCCCACACCAATGTGGCTGATTTAGGGGGCAGACCCCTGCATGTCCTTGAGCAGGTCGGTGGCCAGAAGCGTGGCGTCGGCCACTTCGTCCTCGGGCACCTCAACGATAAACCCCTCTGGGCCGAAAAGGTTCGGCACCCCCGGCAATCCCCCCTCGCGCGGATCGAGCGGGTGAAACCCATGCGCGCGCAGCGCCACGATCAGCACCCGCGCGATCGACTGGTTTTTCACCTGAATAATGGGGGCAAATTTCATGAATGGCTCCGTATTGCCGGTGATCCTGAACAGTTGAGCCGCCATTCGCAAGTGCGTTCGCGTCTGCGCGCCCGCGATCACGCAGGCTTGCCATTGGCGCGGCTTGCCAAGTGGTCATCGAAATGTTGCATTGGATCAAAGCCGGGCCCGGCACTGATTTGGATGGCCGGCAGCCACTTTTTCGATGTGACACGGGGCAACCGGAGCCGGAATGGGCGCCTATATTATCCGCCGCCTCTTGCTGATGATCCCGACCGTGTTCGGCATCATGGCCATAAGCTTCCTCATCACCCAATTCGCCCCTGGCGGCCCTGTCGAACAGGCGCTGGCCAATATGACCGGCCAAAATTCGGGGATGATGGAGCGCATCACCGGCAGTGACAGCGGCGATCTTGCCAATCAACAGCAGGACGGCAACACCGGCTATCGCGGCAGCCAGGGTCTGGCGCCCGAGCTGGTTGCCCGCATCGAAAAGCAGTTTGGCTTCGACAAGCCCCCGCTCGAGCGCTTCTTTTCCATGATCGGCAATTACCTGCGCTTCGATTTTGGCGAGAGCTATTACCGGGACATTTCGGTGATCGACCTGATCCTTGAAAAAATGCCGGTTTCGATTTCGCTCGGGCTATGGATGACGCTGATCGCCTATGCCATCTCCATTCCGCTCGGCATTGCCAAGGCCATGCGCGACGGCTCACGCTTCGACGTCTGGACGTCCACCATCATCATCATCGGCTATGCCGTCCCCGGCTTTCTCGTCGCCATTGCGCTGGTGGTGCTGTTTGCCGGCGGTAGCTTCTGGTCGCTTTTTCCGCTGCGCGGCCTGACCTCACCTGGCTTTGACACATTCCCCTGGTGGCGGCAGGTACTCGATTATTTCTGGCATCTGGTGCTGCCCATCTTTTCCATGGGCCTGGGCGCCTTCGCCACCGCGACGCTCCTCACCAAGAATTCCTTCCTCGACGAGATCGGCAAGCAATATGTGGTCACAGCCCGCGCCAAGGGCCTGACCGAAAACCAGGTGCTCTACCGCCACGTCTTCCGCAACGCCATGATGCTGATCATCGCCGGCTTTCCGGGGGCCTTCATCGGTGTCTTCTTCGGCGGATCGCTGCTGATCGAGACCATCTTCCTGCTCGACGGGCTGGGCCTTCTCGGCTTTGAAGCCGTGGTCAATCGCGACTATCCGGTGGTCTTTGCCACCCTCTATATCTTCTCGCTCCTTGGCCTTGTGATCGGTCTCGTCTCGGACCTCACCTATATGTGGGTCGATCCGCGCCTCGATTTTGAAGGCCGCAACGTATGAGTGCGGCACAAGGCATTCCGGAGCAGCCGACGCACTGGCTGTCCCCGCTGAACCGGCGACGCCTCGCGAACTTCCGCGCCAATCGCCGCGGCTGGTGGAGCCTCTGGATCTTCCTGTTCTTTTTCATCATCTCGCTGGGCGCTGAATTCGTCGCCAACGACCGGCCGATCCTCGTCATGTACAAGGGCGAACTGCTGGTCCCGGCGCTTGTCGATTATCCCGAAGCCAAGTTTGGCGGTTTCCTCGCCACCACCAATTTCCGCCACGCCATCAATATCGACGAAATCGAGGCCAATGGCTGGATGATCTGGCCGCCGATCCGTTTCAATCACAACACCGTCGATACCTACATCGCCTTTCCCGGCGCCAATCCGCCCAGCTGGCTGCTCACCCGCGACCAAATCTGCCAGCGCTACCCCGATGGCAGCGCCGACACCTTCTGCGTCCCTGGTAATTACCATTGGCTTGGCACCGATATCGGCGGACGCGACGTGCTGGCGCGGCTGATCCACGGCTTTCGCATCTCCATCCTCTTCGGACTGGTGCTGACGGTGCTCTCCTCGATCATCGGCGTCGCCGCCGGTGCCATCCAGGGTTATTTCGGTGGCTGGATCGACCTCATCGCCCAGCGCCTCATCGAAATCTGGACCTCGGTGCCCGCACTCTACCTGCTGCTGATTATCTCATCGGTCATTGCCCCCAGCTTCTGGGTGCTGCTGGGCATCCTGCTGCTGTTCTCCTGGGTGACGCTGGTGGGCATCGTACGTGCCGAGTTCCTGCGCGGCCGCAATTTTGAATATGTCAACGCGGCGCGGGCGCTGGGCGTCTCCAATCGCCTGATCATGTGGCGGCACCTGTTGCCCAATGCCATGGTCGCAACGCTTACTTTCATGCCCTTCATTCTCTCCGGTTCCGTGGCAACGCTCACCTCGCTCGATTTCCTCGGCTTTGGCATGCCGATCACAGCCCCCTCGCTGGGGCGGCTGCTCGCCGAGGGAAAATCGAGCCTTCAGGCGCCCTGGCTGGCGCTCACCGGCTTTTTCACCATTGCCATCATCATGACCCTCCTGGTCTTCATCGGCGAAGCCGTCCGCGACGCCTTCGATCCCCGAAAGACCTTCCGATGAGCGCCCCCCTGCTCTCCCTCCGCGACCTCACCATCGGCTTTGGCCCGAACGAGGCCGCGCGGCGCATCGGGTTCGATATCGCCCCCGGCGAAACCCTGGCTCTGGTGGGGGAAAGCGGCTCGGGCAAATCGGTCACCGCCCTTTCGGTTCTCAACCTGCTGCCCCCATCGGCCACGGTCTCCGGCCGGATCGCTTTCGACGGCACCGAATTGGTCGGCGCCAATGCCGCGACCCTGCGCACCATTCGCGGCAACAAGGTCGGCATGATCTTTCAAGAGCCGATGAGTTCGCTCAATCCGGTCCACACCATTGGCCGGCAGATCGGCGAAGTGCTCACACTGCATCAGGGCCTGCGCGCCAATGCGGCCCGTGCCCGCACCCTCGACCTGCTCGACGCCGTCGGCATCCCCGATCCCGCTGGCCGGATCGATGATTTCCCGCACCAACTCTCCGGCGGCCAGCGCCAGCGCGCCATGATCGCCATGGCACTCGCGAACGATCCCAAGCTGCTGATTGCCGACGAGCCCACCACCGCGCTCGACGTCACCGTACAAGCGCAGATCCTCGATCTGCTCAAGACCCTGCAACGCCAGAACGGCATGGCCATGCTGTTCATTACCCACGATCTCAGCATCGTCCGGCGCATTGCCGACCGCGTCTGCGTCATGACCGGCGGCGAGATCGTCGAGACCGGCCCAGTCGAAACCATCTTCACCGCCCCCCAGCACACCTATACCAGGCACTTGCTGGCCGCCGCCCCCAGCGGCGCACCGCTCATCCCCGACCCCGACGCCTCCCGCATCATCGAGACAACCGACCTCAAGGTCTGGTTCCCGATCAAGCGCGGCCTGCTGCGCCGCACTGTCGGCCACATCCGCGCGGTCGATGGCGTCGACCTCTCGATCCGTAAGGGCGAGACACTGGGCGTTGTGGGTGAAAGCGGCTCGGGCAAATCCTCGCTCGGTTATGCGCTCCTGCGGCTCATTCCCTCCACCGGGCGGATCGTGCTCCTCGGCAATGACGTGCAATCGCGCTCTTGGTCCGCCCTGCGTCCCCTGCGAAAGCACATGCAGATCGTCTTTCAGGACCCCTTCGGCTCGCTCAGCCCCCGCATGTCGGTCGGCGAAATTGTCGAAGAAGGTCTCTCGGTCCACATGCCCCGCCTCAGCCGCACCGAGCGGACCGAGAAAGTCGCCGCCGCCTTGCGTGAAGTGGGCCTCGACCCTGCAACAGCGGCCCGCTACCCCCATGAATTCTCCGGCGGCCAGCGCCAGCGTATTGCCATCGCGCGCGCCCTGGTGCTCGAACCCGATTTCCTCGTCCTCGATGAACCCACCTCGGCGCTCGATGTCTCCATCCAGGCCCAGGTGATCGATCTGCTGCGTGCCGTCCAGGCGCGGCGGCAGTTGAGCTATCTGTTCATCAGCCATGACCTGCGCGTGGTGCGCGCCCTCGCCCATCGCCTGATCGTCATGCGCGACGGTCAGGTGGTGGAACAAGGTCTCGCCGCCGACATCTTCGCGGCCCCGCAAGAGGCCTATACCCGCCAATTGCTCGCCGCTGCCCTCGATCTCGGCGCGCCGCCGAATGTGAGTGCGGGCACATTGCCCAAAGCCCCGACGAGCGAATAACATCCACTCCAAACATCACCCGGAGCCGCGCCATGACCCAATTGTTCAAGCTTGCTTCCGTCGGCCTGGCCGCCGTGCTGGCGCTGGCCCCGACGCTGCCCGCCATGGCGCAGACACCAACCGGCGTCTGGGTTCAAGCCGACTCCCTCACCGAAACCCCGAAATATCCCGAGGGTTTCACCCATTTCGATTACGTCAATCCCGATGCCCCCAAGACTGGCACGGTACGCCTGGGCACCCGCGGCGGCTTTGACACATTCAACCCCATCCTGCCCCAAGGCGATGCGGCGGCCGGGCTCGGCCTCATCTATGAAACGCTGCTGACCCCTTCGATGGATGAGGTGAACTCTTCCTATGGCCTGTTGGCCGAAGCCATGATGGTTGCCGACGACTATGGCTCGGTCACCTTCCGCATGGACCCCGACGCCCATTGGCACGATGGCGAACCCGTCACTGCCGAAGACGTCGTCTGGTCCTTCGACAAGGTCATCGAGATCAGCCCGATCTATGCTCAATACTATGCCAATGTGGTCTCGGCAGAAGTGACCGCCCCCGGCCAGGCCACCTTCACCTTCGACCAGACGGGCAATCGCGAATTGCCCCACATCCTGGGCGAGTTGATGGTGCTGCCCCAACATTGGTGGGAAGGCACTAATGCTGAGGGCAAGACCCGCGACATCGGCGCCTCGACGCTCGAACCACCGCTGGGCTCGGGTCCCTACAAGCTCGCCAGTTTCGATGCCGGGCGCACCGTCACCTATGAGCGCGTCGAGGATTATTGGGCTGCCGACCACCCGACCCAGATCGGCACCAATAATTTTGACCGCCTTGTCTATGAATTCTTCCTCGACGAAACCGTCTGGTTCGAGGCCTTCAAGGGTGATCAGTTCGACTGGTGGAGCGAATACACCGCCCGCCGCTGGGCCACCGGCTTCGATTTCCCGGCCGTCGCCGAAGGTCGCGTCATCAAGGAAGAATTCGCCGAGGACTACAATGGCAGCGGCGCGATGACCGGCTTCATCCCCAATCTGCGCCGCGAAAAATTCCAGGACGAGCGCGTCCGCGAGGCCCTCAACTACGCCTTCGATTTCGAGGAGCTGAACGCCACAGTCTTCTACGAACAATACGACCGAATCGACAGCTACTTCTACGGCCTGCCCTTTGCCACTACCGGTCTGCCGACCGGTGAAGAGCTCGAAGTGCTCGAAAGCATTCGCGATCTGGTGCCCGCCTCGGTCTTTACCGAGCCCTATACCAATCCGGTGAATGGCGACCCGACCAAGCTGCGCGCTAATCTGCGGATCGCGCTCGATCTCCTGGGCGAGGCCGGCTACACGCTGGACGGCACCCGCCTTGTCGATGCCAATGGCCAGCAGCTGGAAATCGAACTCCTGATGCACCAGCCGACGCTGGAGCCGATTGCCCAGAACCTGATCACCAATCTCGGGCAGATCGGCGTTGCCGTCACCCTGCGCATGGTCGACACGCCGCAATATATCAATCGCCTGCGCAGCTTCGACTACGACATGATCTATGCCAGCTGGGCCCAGTCCTTCTCACCGGGCAATGAGCAGCGCTTCTTCTTCGGCTCGGCCAGTGCCGACGAGGAAGGCTCGCGCAACTATGCCGGCATTGCCGATCCGGGCGTCGATGCCCTGATCGACAAGTTGGTGGTTGCCGACGACCGCGAAACCCAATTGGCCATCGTTGGTGCCCTCGACCGCGTGCTACTGCATCATCACTATGTGGTGCCCGGCTATACGCTCACCTATTCCCGCACTGCCCGCTGGGACCGCTTCAGCCGCCCCGACATTCTCCCCGAATTCGGCAATGGCTTCCCAACCACCTGGTGGTGGGACGAAGCCAAGGCAGCAAAGACCGGCGGTGGCGGGCAGTAGCGGGCACCCGCTCCGCCCACCCCACAGCGCCGCCCTCGGGCCGGATCACTTCCCCTCGACGTCGTTTCACACTCAGGCGGACGCGGTTCCATCGCCTCCCTCCCCCTTGTGGGCTTCGACCCGTCCCGAAGGGCAAACCTCTCCGGTGGAGAGGTTTGAGGAGAGAAGGACCGAGGGTGGGGGTGTCGGCATGTTCTGTGGCTCGGTGTCTTTGGAAGCCGCGTCTCCCCCACCCCAGCTCTGCTTGGGCCTGTCGGCCTAGCGTCGCTACCCTCCCCACAAGGGGGAGGGAGCAAAGGGGTCGCGAGTTCAGCTAAACGTAAAACGCTCTAATAATCCCGCTCGTAGAACACGCCCAGGCTGGTATCGCCGTTCTGCCCGGCGGAACCTTTGACGGTCAGGTCCTCGGTCACATCGAGATTGATCGTCACCTTTGACTGCCCGTTCGAGCCAACGGTCGCGCCAAGATACACATTGTCCTGAATATAGGTGCCGGCCTGCACGCCGACATTGCCCTGGCCGTCGGTGACCACATCGAGGTCGGCCAAGCCCGCCGCGCCCCGGAGGCTGTCCACCAGTCCCCCGCCACCACCGCCGCCGACCAGTTCGGCCGCCGCAGCGGCCAACTGCGCCAGTTGCAAGGGCGACAGCTCGCCCATCGAACGGTTGAAGATCAGCCGGCTCAACACCTCGTCCTGCGGCAGTGTCGGGTTGGAGCTGAAGCTGATATCGGGCGCCGAGGCCCGGCCCGACAGCGTCACGAATACGGTAATGCCATCGCCCTCGGTGCGGGCCACGAAATTGAGCTGCGGATCAAGGTCGCCCACCAGCGTCACCGTGCCCGTTTCAAAGATCACCCGCTGCCCGAGGATCGACAGCCGCCCCCGGATCAGATTGAACGCCCCCACCGGCTGCACGGCATTGATCGGTCCGGTGATGCGTACCGAACCGCCCACCTCAGCGTCGAGCCCGCGCCCGCGAATGAAAATCTGGTTGGGCGCATTGACCGTCACGTCGAGCTGCATCTGCGGCCCACCGGTTCCGGCAGCAACGCCGGTCCGTTCGTTGATCTTGGCGCGGTCCAGCGTCCGCTGCACATCGGCCGGCGTACGCAGATGTTCGACATTGATCAATTCGGCCCCGCCACCAAGGCCTTCCGGCACGGTGATATTGGCTTCCTCAACCAGCACACTGCCTGAGAGCACCGGCGCGCCAGTCAAGTTGCCGGTGAGATTGAGGCCGCCCGATAGTGTGGCGACAAACAATTCTCCATCGGCATAGCGGGCCGAATTGATCTGCACCGACAGATTAGCCGGCATGCCGCCGGTCAAACCCACCGTTCCAGAGGCCGACACACTGCCCCCGGTGGCCAGGTTCGCCGTAAGACTTTCCACATTGGCACTGGTGCCCGTAAGCGTCGCGCGTCCGGCAATGCCGGCAAGCCTGAGGTTGAGCGCCGGATCGACATAGCCAGCGCCGCTGGTCGAAACGCTGCCCGAAAACTGCGGGCTTGAAAGGCTCCCCCCGATCCGGGCATTAAAATTGGCTGTGCCGGAAAGTTGCGCGCCCCGGTCCGCCACGAATTGATTGGCCAGCGAGAGCGGCGCCGAACCCGAGAGCGTCAGCGCCACGCCATTGCCTGCAAGTGGCAGCTGGCCCGAACCGCTGACCGACAGCCCGCCGCTGCCGCTGGCCGTCAGGTTCTGGAGGCTCACCACCGAGGCGGCATAGCTGCCATTGGCCGACAATGTCAGTGGCGCGATACCGAAAGACGCAATGGCGCTGGCGCCAATACCACCCGCGCGCACCTCGAAACTCACCTGCGGATCGCTGGCCTCACCCGACACCATCGCGCGGCCATTGACCGTGCCCGAAAGCCCAAGGTCCGGCGCCACCGCATTGGCAATCGAAAGCGGCAGATCCGAGATATCCACGACCATGTCGAGCGCGGTACCCGCCGTGCCCGTCGCCGTAATGCTACCCGAGCCGACATTAAAGCGCAGCGCATCCAGCGCTACGCTATTGCCGCGCACCACCAGAGCCGTCGGATTGGCCAGCCGCGCCGAGAGCGACCCCTGCACCAGGTTGGCGCGATCCAGCGCCAGTCGGTACCCTTCGGCAATCGGGCTCAACGCGCCGGCAATATCCACATCCGTGCCCGTCGCCAGCGCAGCCTGCACATCAAAGCTGGTGGTTTTGCCGTTCTGGCTGGCGCGGGCATCAAGGGTGTCGACCACGATGCCACTCGCCACCACATCGCTGGCGGTCGCCGTGCCATTCACCACCGGCACCCCAAAGAGGTCCGAGATCCCCGCTGAAATATCTGCCCGGCCAACGGCAATGTCATTGATCCGCAAATTGGCGACATTGGCGGTGATCCCCGCGCCCTGTTCGCCGTCCTGCGGAGTCAACTCAATCGCTGCGTTCACCGCGCCCGACGCATCCGTCAGCAGCAGCGCCGCCGCCAGCGACACATCATTGGCCGTCACATCCAGCCGCCCATCCACAAGGCCGGTTTCGGCCATGCGGGTCAGCCCGCCTGATACCCGGGTCCCGGCGATCTCGAAGCTGATACCCGACAGGCTTTGCTGCACATCGTCGGTTTTGAACTGCGTCGTCAGCGCGGCGCGGTGTCCATCGAGCATGGCCGTACCCGTCACATCGCCACTGACAGTCCCATCGAGCAGCGTTGCCGCCACGCCCAGCTTGGCGTCGCGCAAACCATATTGCCCCAGCTGCCCATTGGGCACCTGACCATCCAGCACCAGCACCAAGGGGTCTTCCGCCGAAGTCAGGCGGGCCGACCCACGCACAGCCAGCGCCCCACTGGCCTCGTCCGAGATCAGCCCCAGATCACTCAGGTCGAGCGCAATATCGAAATCAGCCGTTTCACTGGCATAGACACCGTCGGCGCTGAACTGCACCTGCGGATTGGTGATCGCAAAATTCTCCGCCGTGATGCCCGCCTCGGTTCGCGCCAGCCGCCCCGAAAGATTGACCGTTCCTTCCAGCAGCGCATCGGCGGTCGCATCATCGACCGCCAGATTTGTGCCAGTACCATCGAACATCAGGTCAAAACCGCCCGACACCGGCATGACCTTGCCGTCGGCAACCAGGTTCAAGGCGCCCGACAGCGAGCGTCCCGCCATTGCCGAAAACGGCGCAATACTGTCCGTCTCGATCTGGATACGGCCGTCAAATTCCGTCCCGTCGATCTGGCCGCTCAGCCCCGCCACCAGTGCCTGCCCAACGACGCGCAGTTCCGCCAGTTCAATCGGCTCGCCCGCATTCCACAGCCCGGCAATTCCAAGGCCGACGCTGTCGCCCAGCGCGGCCTCGACCCCAGGATCGGCATCAATCCCCGATAGCGCGCCATCGCCATTGAACGTCACCATGCGGCTCGCCGGGTCCGCCAGGTTCCGCGCCACGCCGCCAATGCCCAGCCCGAACGTCCGCGCCGCAAAGCCGTCGGTTTCAAACCCTTCGACATCGAGCCGCGCCTGCCAGGCCTCGCTCGCCTCCGTGCCGAAGGCGATCTGCAATTGCCCGCCCTGTACCAGCGTTGCGCTACCCGGCACGGGCAGGGTCACTTGCCCGCCCTCCGGGTCGGCCACGGTTGCCGTTAGATCAAGCAGTGACAGGAAATTGTCCGGGGTCGTCTGCGCTCGCGCGCTCAGCCCCAATTGCCCGCCGCTCAGCGTCAGGCTGGAAATATCGAAACCACCAGCACTTCTGACCAGCGCCGAAGCGGTCAGCCGTGTGTCCTCGCCAAAAAATTCTCGATAGGGCTCCGCCACCAGCGTCGACAGCGGCCCGCCCAGATTTGCCGTCACCGCAAAGCCGTCCGCGCTTTGCGCAATAGTCGCGGTTCCCGCCAGCGCCTCGCGCTCATTGGCGAGCAGGCGCATCTGCGCCGTCAGGTCCGACACCGGCCCTTCGCCATCGAGCGTCAGCTCCATCGCCGGGCGGCCCTCGATATTGAGCAGGTTCGCCAGCACCCCATTGGGTGGCTCGATCAGCGACAACCCCAGGTCAATGCTATTACCCTGGCGCCGATAGGCCACATCCAGGTCCAGCGTGCCACCAGGCCCATCAAGCCGCTCGATATCGAGCACGGCATCGAGATTGCCGCCCTCCAGCGTCATCGAACCGGCAAGCGCAATTTCCGATCCCAGCCCGAACACGCCCTCCCCGAAGGTGACGCTGGGCACTGCCAATTCGCCGATCTGGATCGCCACGGGGAATTCTGGAATCTCCAGCCCGCCGGCTTCGGGCGGCGGCAGGTCCACCGCGCCCTCTACGGGAATGGCGTTACGCACATATTCGATCGAATCGGCCTTGAGGGAATTGACCTCCAGCCGCCCACCGAACAGTGCCGCCTGGTTCCAGTTCAGACTGGCATTGTTCACCCGCAGCCACACGCCCTCGGCGTCCGAAATGGTAATCTCGCGAATGGACACATCCGAGCCGAGCACGCCATCGATATTGGACAGCCGGATTTGCCGCTCGGGCGACGACAGCCGGTCCTGCACGAAATTGGTCAGGAAATCCTTCTGCTCTTCATTGTTCAGGTCCTGCGCCACCAGCGCCACCGGCACGGCAGCAGGCGCCAGCAGCAGCGCAGCGATGAACAGACGACGGCGCGATATGTTGATGAACCGGGCCATTAGAACGCCTGACCGATACCGGCGTAAATGGCATAGTCCGGGTCGCCCGCCTTCTTGTTGAGTGGCACCGCCACATCAAGCCGCAATGGCCCCAGGCCGGTATAATAGCGCACGCCCACGCCCGCCCCCAGCCGCAGGTCATCCAAACCGGGGAAGGTATCGGCGGCCACATAGCCGCCATCGACAAAGCCGACCACGCCGATGTCGTTGGTCACCTTGGCCCGCGCCTCAAGCGAGGCTTCAAGCAGATAGCGCCCACCTGTAATATTGCCCATGCCGTCGTCGACGCCGATGGACTTGAACGTATAGCCGCGCACCGATCCCCCGCCGCCGGCAAAGAACAGCTTGTCAGGCGGAATATCGACAAGGTCCGGTCCCAGCACCGCACCGGCCTTCAGCCGTCCCGCCAGCACAAAAGGATCATCCTCACCAAAGCCGAAATAGGTCCGGCCCTCGACCACCAGCCGCGCCCCGGGCTTGCCACCCAGCAGGTCGAAATAGGGTTCAAGATTGGCCGCAGCATACCAACCCTCAGTGGGATCAACCGAGCTGTCGCGCCCGTCATAGACGATGCCCGCATAGACGCCCGCCGTCTGGAAATCGCGCGTGCCGAAATCATCGTCAAACCGGGCGATCTCGAAGCTGGCGCCACCCTCCAATGTCAGCTCGTCCGAGAAGAACCAGCTCAGCCCCACCCGTCCGCCAGCTGAGGTTTCGGTATATTGCGGATAGATTGTCCGCTCCGCCGACACCGTCGCCACCAGATCCACGTCGGGATGGTAAAAGCCGGGCTTGGTGAAGGTCCCGCCGACAAAATAGTCGAACTGGCTGGTGTCGACCGGATAGCCGATGCTGGCCACCCGCGCGTCGAGCCGCAGCCGCTCGGCCTGCCCGAAGAGGTTCCGCCACAGGTGGTAACCCTCAAGCCCCAGCCCATCGACGCTCGAATAGGTGGCACCAAAACCGAAGCGCCGGCCCGGCAATTCCTCGACGATCAATTCATAGGGCAGCAGCCCGTCACTTCCGATACTTTCGGCGGCCTCAAGCCGCGCCGAGCGGAACACCTCGAGCCGGTCAAGTCGCTTTTGCGCCCGGTCCAGCTGGTCCGGGTCATATTCACTGCCAACGGCCAGCCCAGTCTGCTGGGCCACGAATTCCGGGTTCATATTGGTCGTGCCGGTCACCCGCACTGGCCCGAAGGCGGCCAACCGCCCCGGATTGACCGTGATCACCGCCGCCACTGTATTGGTCGCGTGGTCGGCCACCACCTCGCGCCCGACAATCTCGGCCTTGGCATAGCCCTGCTGCCGCCAGGCTTCGAGCGCCAATTGCTCGGCCCGCAGGATTACCGTGGAGCGGGCCACCTCTCCGGCTCCAAAGCCGCGCAACACCGGCAGATCCACCTGATCGTCGGGGTCATTCGTCGCCGGCGCCTGATTGGCAATGGACACTGAGCCAAAGGTAAAGAGCGGACCCGCGGTCACGGCAATGGTCACATCGACCGGATCGGGCAACTTGACGTCGGGCGCCAGCTTCGCCGCCTCTACTCCACCGATACGAATACTGACCGCGCCGCCGTAATGGCCCTCGGCGTAGAGGGCTGCCAGCAGCCGCCGATAATCGCCACGTGCCTTGGCAATCAGCCCTGCCGCGCCTGATGCCGGTTCGGCCTCGTCCGCCAGCAGCGCCGAAGCATTGCGCAGCGCCGCTTCGACGCCTCCACCCTCGCTGGAGGTAAACGTCACGAAATAGGGCTGTGGATCAACGATCACCGCATCTTCGTCGGCCGCATTGGGGTCCTCGAAGAACTTCATCCCGAACAGCTCGAACGCACCAGCCGGCATCACCGCCCCGGCCGACAAGGCCAGGCCGATGCACAAGGCGCCAATACTCGTTACCAGACGCGCGCTTCGCAGTGGTCTATCCCGCCCTTTTACGCATTCAACCAAACCGGGCTGAAAACGACATTGCCGCATGAGCAGAAAGATTGCGTTAATCCTGCTGCCCCCGCCAAACTGGCGGGCTTTTCATGGCGAGTTTAGGGCGGGTACAAGGGAAGGGCTACCCGCTCTGTTGATAGAGTTGGGTTTTAGGATGTCAGCCGTGGCCGATGGGTCACGGTTGAACCAGCCCGTACCGTGTCGCCCCTGGCCCCTGGGGCACCCACCGCGCCACCTGCGGGCCCGACCCGAGGGCGTGTTGACGCATCAGCGAAAACCGCATGCGGCCTCTGGATCACGTCGAGGGCGGTGCTGTGTTTGCTGAGACTTTCAATATTTCCGCCGAAGACCCCTACTCCCGCGCCAGCGCTTCCACGGGATCCAGCCTTGCTGCCGAGCGGGCCGGCATGAAGCCGAAGATCACCCCGATCAGGCTCGCCGAGACAATCGCCAGCACGATGGATTCGCTCGAATAGGCCAGCCGCGCGCCTTGCACGATGGCCGTCAGCCCCTGCCCCAGCGCAAAACTCAGCGCCACACCCGCCGCCCCACCGGCAAAGCACACCAGGATCGCCTCGATCAGGAATTGCCGCATGATATCGCTGCGCCGCGCCCCGACCGCCATGCGAATGCCGATTTCCTTGGTCCGCTCGGAAACCGAGACCAGCATGATGTTCATCACCCCGATGCCGCCCACCACCAGCGAGATCACCGCAATGGTCGAAATCAGGATGGTCAGCGTCGCTGTGGTCGACTGGATGGTCTCGCGGATCGTATCGGTATTTTGCAGGAAAAAGTCGGTACTGCCGCCGTGCAGCCGCGTCATCAGTTCGGTGATTTCGGCTTCCGCCTGGCTGGTATCATAAGTGTCGGCCACCCGCACAGCGATGGCGTTGAGCCAGCTCTGCCCCAGGATACGGCTCATCGCCGAAGTATAGGGCACATAGACATTGGCGTTGTTGCCGCCCGGCCCGAAACCGGTGGAATTGGCGACGACGCCGATGATCCGCACCGGCACTTTGCCCAGCATGATGACCTGGCCCACCGGGTTCTCACCATTGGTGAAGATGGCCGTGGCCGCCGTCTGGTCGATCACCGCTTCCTGCGCCATGGCGGAAATGCTGTCCGCGCCGAACCCCGACCCCGCCGTGAAGGTGCGCCCATTGACCTGGAAATAGTCTGCACCCGCTCCGGTTACCGAGGCACTGGTGGCCGTGTTCCGGTAGAGCACTGTGGCGTTGGAGCTCACTTGCGGCGTCACGCTGTCGGCATAAGACTGCTCGGCCAGCGCCTCCGCATCACTGGGCCGCAACGTACGCACCCGCCCCGATCGCATGTCGCCAAAACCCGAACCGGGATAGACATTGATCGTATTGGTGCCGATCGAGGAAATGTTCTCCAACACCGTCTGCTGGCTGCCCTGCCCCAGCGCCACCACCGACACCACCGAGGCAATGCCGATGATGATGCCCAGCATGGTGAGGAAGGTGCGAAGCTTATGCGCACCCATCGCCCGCAGCGCCATGCGCAGCGCCTCACCCGTGCGGTCGAGGCCGCGCCGCCAGCTCGCGGCATGCTTGATTTCGGTGTCGATCTTTTGCACCCGGCGTGCTTCGACATTGTGCCGGTCGGCGATGATTTCGCCGTCGGCAATCTCGATCACCCGCTCTGTCTGGGCGGCAATCTGAGGGTCATGCGTCACGATGATGATCGTATGGCCATCGGCGTGCAATTCCTTGAGCAACGCCATCAATTCCTTGCCCGAGCGCGAGTCCAGTGCTCCTGTCGGCTCATCCGCCAGGATCACCTCGCCACCGTTCATCAGCGCCCGCGCCACGCTGACACGCTGCTGCTGGCCGCCCGAAAGCGCATTGGGCCGATGATCCAGCCGCTCGGCCAGGCCCAGCCGGGTCAGGAGGGCAATCGCCCGCTCCCGCCGCGCCGCTGCATCGGCCCCGGCATAGACCGCCGGCACTTCCACATTCTCGACCGCGTCGAGATCGGGCAACAATTGATAGCGCTGGAAGATGAAGCCGAAATGCTCGCGCCGCAGCGCGGCCAATTCGTCGGCATCGAGCTTGCCCACGTCCTTGCCCGCAAACCGGTAGTGCCCCGCGCTGGCGCGATCAAGGCACCCCAAAATGTTCATCAGCGTCGACTTGCCCGAGCCTGACTGGCCGATGATCGCTACCATCTCGCCGCGATATATATCGAGGTCGATGCCCTTGAGCACCGCCACGCTCTCGCCGCCGGCGTGAAATCGGCGCTCCAGCCCGGTCAGCGAAATAATCGGCTGGTCGGATTGAGCGCCCTCAATCCGGGCAGGCGTTCCAACCCCTTCTTTGGCGGAAAAGGCGCGGTTCATCAGCCGCCACCGCCACGCATCATCACCATGCCACTGGCCCCCCCGAACCGACTTGCGCTCTGGGCGCCGCCCGTCGTCAACCGCGCACCGGTGGCATTGACCACCTGCTCGCCCTCAGCAAGACCCGAGATGATCTCGGCACTGATATTGTTGTTGAGGCCAATTTCCACACGCGCCTGGCGTGTCTCTTCGGTCTGGGGATCATAAACCGTCACCACGGCGCCACCATCCGGGCCACGCCGCCCCACCAGGCTCGAAGGCAGCGTCAGCACGCCGCGCGCCTCTGCCAGGACGATGGTCACCGAGGCGGTCATCGAAATGCGCAACCTGTGGTCGGGATTTGGGACCTCGAACAATCCATTGTAGTAAACCGCGCTGCCCGCGCTGGCCGTCTCGTCGGCAATCGAGGTTGGCGCCGGCTCGATTTCGCGCAGCGTCGCCTCGATCCGCTGATCGGGCTCGCCCAGAATGGTGAAATAGACCTTCTGCCCTGCGCTCACCTTGACCACGTCTGCCTCGGAAATCTCGGCCTTGATCACCATGGTGTCGAGATTGGCGATCTTGGCGATGGTCGGGGTCGCCGAATTGGCATTGAGGGTCTGCCCCTCCTCCACCAGAAGCGCCACCACCGTGCCATCTGCCGGCGCCACGATCTGGGTGCGGGCCAGGTTGAGTTCAGCCGATTCCACTGTCAGTTCGGCCTGGGCCAATTGCGCATTGAGTTGATCGATCTGCGCCTTGGCCTGCTCGACCGCCGCCTGCGCGGTTTCCAGCGCCGTCTGGGACACCAGGCTATTGGCGCTCAGCTGCTGCTGGCGCACCAGCGAGGCTTCGGCGGCCACCAGGTTCGCTTCCTGGTTGCGCCGCTGCGCCTCAATCCCGGCCAGCGCCGCCTCGGCCGATTTCACGGCATTTTCCTGGTTGAGGCTGTCGATCTCGGCGATGAGGTCGCCCCGACGCACCTCCTGACCCAAGGTCACATGCACGGCCTTGATGGTGCCCGACACTTCCGCGCCGACACTGACCAGGGCACTGGCCTCCAGCACCCCGGAGGCCAGCACTGTCATTTCGATGTCGCCGCGTTCGACGCTCACCGTGTCAGGAACGGTGCTCGCTTGCGTTGGCGCCAGAAAATACCACCAGCCTGCGGCTCCGGCGCCGCCGATCACCACCAGCGTCAGCAGCCATTTCGCAAAAGTCTTCAAAACAATCTGGTCCCGCAAAAAATTCTGATATGCGGCCACGATAGTATGATCGGCCCGCCGGTTCACGTTAGGACTTGGTAAGGTTGCCAAGCTGTGATCACCCGGCTCATCCCCTCCCTATGGTTGACGAGGCCGGGGGCCACGGTCCACCCTGCGCCCGTTCGCAATCTTCCCCTATTGGACAGGCCCATGTATTCGCTGCTCGATCCCAGCCGCTTTGTCGTTTTCATCACCGGCGCCACCTCCGGCTTCGGCGCCGCCGCGGCCCGCCGCTATGTCGCTGCTGGCGGCAAGGTGATCGCGACCGGCCGCCGTGAGGATCGCCTGCTGACCCTGCGCGACGAGTTGGGCCACGACAATTGCCACATCATCCCGCTCGATGTGCGCGACCGGGCCGCCATGGAAGCGGCCATCGCCGCCCTTCCTGCGCCCTTTGATGGCATCAATATTGTACTCGCCAATGCCGGCCTGGCGCTTGGCCTGCAACCCGCGGCCGAAGCCGATCTCAGCGACTGGGAAACCATGATCGACACCAATATCAAGGGGCTGGTCTATACAGTGCGCCTGCTGCTGCCCGGCCTCATCGCCCGGGGCGGCGGTCATGTCGTTACCCTTGGCTCGGTGGCCGGCGAATTCGCCTATCCCGGCGGCTCGGTCTATGCGGCGTCCAAGGCCTTCGTGAAGCACTTTGCTCTCGCCATCCGTTCGGACCTCCAGGGCAAGAATGTGCGCGTCACCGATATCGAGCCGGGTCTGACCGAAACCGAGTTCTCCGTGGTCCGCTTCAAGGGCGATGAAGACAAGGCCGGCAATGTCTATGCCGGAACCAAGGCGATGAATGCCGAGGATATCGCCGAATCCATCTTCTGGGCCACCTCGCTGCCCGCCCATGTCAACGTCAACAAGATCCAGCTCATGGCCACGACGCAGGCCATCGGCCCGTTCGACATCCACCGGGAAAAGTAAGCGCCGTTTCGCACCAGCGGAAGAAACGAGCCTAAAGCCCCAGAAAACGAATGGTGTCGGGATCGACGGGAATGCCCTCGGCCTTTCGGTGGTCCATCTCGGCCCATTCCCGATCGCCCGGCGCCATCACCGCGCCGCCGTCGCGCACGGCCGACCTGCGCAGGCTCAAAAGATACCGGCTGATCGCTGCCCCGAACACATCGCGCCCGGCAAACTTGTCCGGGTCGATCACCAGCACGAAATGCCCCATGTTGCGCGGCGTCGAAATGTCGTCGCCGCCATACATGGGGATGAAATCGCTATCGAGCGTCGTGCCCGTCAGCAGCGCCGAGAACAGCGTCGCCACCCCCGCCAGCGCCGCGCCCTTGTAGCCATAATCGACTCCGCCCAGCGGCAGCAGCATTTCTGCCGCATGGGGGTCTGTCGTCATCTTCCCGTCCGGCGTCGCCGCCACACCCTCCGGCAAGGTCTTGTCGAGCGAACGGTGCAGCATCACCCGGTTGAGCGGGATCGAACTGGTCGCCATGTCGAGCAGCCACGGGCGCTGCCCCGGCACCGGCGCGGCAAAGGCCAGCGGGTTGGTGCCATGAAACTTCTGCGCCCCATCGAATAGCGCCACCACGGAATCGGTATTGGTTGTCGCAAAGGTCACGTATCCCGCTTCGGCCCCCGCCATGGCATAAGCCCCCGCGGCGCCCAGATGGGACGAATGCTTTACCCCCACCGCGCCAACCCCGGCCACCCGCGCCAGCTCCATGCCGACTTCGACCGCTTTAAAAGCCGCGAAGTGCCCCAGCCCGTCATCGCCATGCACCATTGCGCTGCCGGCGCCGCGCTGCTCGACGCGCAATTGCGGGTCCTTGTTCAGTCGCCCGCCGCCCAGCATGGAACAATAATGCCCGGTCAGCCGCACGCCATGGCTGTCCACGCCCACCAATGAGGCATGCAGCATGGCGCGCGTGGCCGCAGAGCGCGACGCCGCGCTGGCCCCTGCCTCGGCTAGCCGCGCCTCGACACGCTCGCGCAGCAGGGCTTCGGGATAACGGGGCGCTTCACTTTCCACGACGCAATTCCTTCACAGACCGTAGGTGCGCCCACCATGAGGTTCATGGGCGGCCAATGTCCACCACCATGTCCCCAGCGCATGACCCTGTCCGCAACTTTGTGCTGGCACTCGGCGGACACCGGTTTATGCTGGTCTGACACAGTTGAGACTGCCCCCATGCCCAATGCCCCCGATCCGATCACGGCCAATCTCTGGCACGTCGTCGCCGCCACCGATGAACTGCCCATAGGTCTCGTCGAAACCACGCTCCTGCTCGACAAAGGCTTGGCCCTGACCCGCGACACCGATGGTAGACCGGTCGTCTGGCTGCGCTCGAACGAGGAACAGGGCGACGAGATCGACGCCGAAACCATCCTCGACCGCCTGCCCGTCAAGACCGCCTATGGCTACACCTGGACGTGTCTGGGCACCCCATCGGACGATATCTTTCCCATTCCCGAATTTGCCGAACCGGATCGCGTCAACATGAGCTGCGGCTCTATTGGCATCCATGTCTCGGCCCCCCGCGCCGTCGAAAACTTCCTCGACATGGGCCATTTTCCCTATGTCCACACCGACATTCTGGGCTCCGAACCCCACACCGAGGTCAAGGAATACGACGTCGAGGTTTCCGAGGAACGCGACGAGGTCCTCGCCACCAAATGCCGCTTCATGCAGCCGCGCGCCGCCAAGTCGGCCACGAGCGCCATGGAAGTCGAATATGTCTATCGCGTGCCCCATCCCTTTTGTTCGGTGCTTTATAAATCCTGCCCCGAAGACGAGAGCCGCCGCGACGTCATCGGCATTTTCCTCCAGCCCATGACCGAAGAGCGCTGTCGCGCTCACCTGCTGCAATCGATGATTGACTCAACCTCGACCATCACCGATCTCCGCCGCTTCCAGCAGACCATTTTCGGCCAGGACAAGCCGATCCTCGAAAACCAGTATCCCAAGAAACTGCCGCTCGACCCGCGTTCGGAAACCCCTATTCGCGCCGACAAAAGCGCCATCGCCTATCGGAGATGGTTGAGCCAAAAGGGCATTACCTATGGCGTTATTCCCCAAGCGAGCTAGCGTCGGCTCCTGCGCCTCCGTCCCCCTTGCGGGCCAGGAGTGGGCGAGCAACGCAAAACTGTCCGGTGGCGAGTTTTGAAATGAGGAGGCCATGAGAGTTAAGCTCGAATGGCACGAATTCAGGGAGCCACAGGCTCCTTCCTCCCTCCCCCTCGTGGGGAGGGACCGAGGGTAGGGGGACGGCGGGCACGGAGCACGCTGCCCTCCCCACTCCAACCCTCCCCATCAAGGGAGGGAGCTACCGCCCCGTACGCCAGGGTGGATTGGCAATCCAGATTTGGATCGTGGCGCGATCAGACCTCGGATGAAATATGCCCCTTAGCCTCTCCGACCCCCATTGGTACCCCATCGCCTCAAGCGACGACTTGCCCTTCCGCCACGTCTACCAGGGCCAGCTTCTCGGCCGCGAACTGGCCGTATGGCGGGCAGACGATGGCCATGTGAACGTCTGGGAAAACCGCTGCCTCCATCGTGGCGTGCGCCTTTCCATCGGCATCAATGAGGGCCAGGAACTCAAGTGCCAGTACCACGGCTGGCGCTATGCCAATCAGTCCGCCGGTTGCACTTATATTCCGGCCCATCCCGCCGATGCCCCGGCCCGCCGCATTGAAAACCGCAAATACCCGATGCGCGAGGCCTTTGGTCTCATCTGGTCTGCCGCCAATGACGACCAGGCATTCGTGCCCTTTCCCGGTGCCGGGGACCACGATTGGTTCGCGCTGCGCCCCGTGCCGGTCAATGCCGCACCCGAGGATGTCGTGGCCGGCCTCGCCCGTCTCGCCCCCGATGACCAGCCCGCCGACCTGCTCCCCGGCATGGCCGTTCGTCTCGACGGGGTCGTCTATTTCGTCCAGCCCGTGGATGCCGGCCGCGCCGTCATTCGTGGCCTGCTGCCCCAGGCCTCCGGCGATCCGATCACCATCCTGCGCCATTACAACGAACTGCTGACCCGGCTCCGCGACCGCCTCGAACGGGCCGCTGCCCGCAAACCGGCCCCGGAGCCGCTGCAACCGGCCTATGAAAAGGTCTCCGCCGACCTCGCCACCATGCCCGAAATCGCCATACCCCGCGGCAACACCCTGCCTGTGCTGGTCCGCCGCAAATGGCAGACCGCCGATGGCGTCATCGGTTTCGAACTGGCCGGTCGCGACGGCAAGCACCTGCCGACCTTCCAGCCCGGCGCCCATATCGACCTGCACCTGCCCAACGGCCTCATTCGCCAGTATTCCATTACCAACGGCCCGGGCGACCTCCTCTCCTACGTCATCGGCGTCAAGGCCGAGAGCGCCAGCAAAGGCGGCTCGAAAGTACTGGTCGAAACTGTTCGCGAAGGGGACGTGCTGGCCATTTCCGAGCCACGCAACAATTTCCCGCTGCGCCGCGATGCCACTCGCACCGTGCTCATCGCCGGCGGCATCGGCATCACCCCGCTCCTGTCCATGGCGCGCTTCCTCGACCAGTCCAGCCTGCCTTACGAACTGCATTATTTCACCCGATCCGGGGAAAGCGCCGCCTTCAAGAGCGAACTCGACGTGCTCCATGGCGCAGTCCATATTCATTCGGGTCTCGCCCGCGAGGCCATTCAGGGCACCGTCAACGAGGTCCTTGGCCCCCATGATTTCGCCAATCATGTCTATGTCTGCGGCCCCGGCGCCATGCTCGAAATGGTCACCAGAACCGCTGCCGCACTCGGCTGGCCCGACGAGGCGGTACATTTCGAATATTTCCAGAACGACAAGGTGATCGACAGTTCGTCGGCTTTCGACGTCGAGCTGGCCCGCTCGGCCATGACGTTGCATGTCCCCGCCGGCCGCACCATTCTCGAAGTCATGCGCGAAGCTGGCCTCACCGTCCCCTCGTCCTGCGAACAAGGCGCCTGCGGCACCTGCCTCACCACCGTCATGGAGGGCGAAGTCGATCACCAGGACGTCTATCTCAACAAGACCGAGAAGGCCTCCAACACCTGCATGATGACCTGCGTCAGCCGTGCAAAGTCCGCGCGTCTGGTACTGGATATCTGATGATAAATACTTCCAACGATCTCAGGCCCCCATCGCCTCCCTCCCCCTTGTGGGGAGGGAATGAGGGTGGGGGTGAGTCACAAGCACCGCGCACGCGGCCTACCTCCACCCCAGCCCTCCCCACAAGGCGGAGGGAACACATCGGGGCAAAGACACAATCATGACCATCACCCTTTACGACTTCGAGCTCTCCGGCAATTGCTACAAGCTGCGCTTGCTCATGAGCATCCTCAACCTGCCCTACGACATCGTGCCGGTGGATTTCTTCCCCGGCCGCGAGCACAAGTCCGACGCCTTTCTGCGTCTCAATCCGTTTGGCCAATTGCCAGTACTCAGGGACGATGACCTGGTCCTCTCGGACTCCGGCGCCATCCTCGCCTACCTCGCGATAAAATACGATGCGAGTGGCCTCTGGTTTCCCGACGATCCCGCCACTACCGCAGAAGTTCTGCGCTGGCACGCCGTGGCCGATGACATCACATCCACCAGTTCCGCTGCCCGTCTGGCGCTCGGCTACGACTACAAGTTCGATATCGAAAAATCCCAACAGGGCGCCCACCGCATTTTCCGGCTGATGGACGAGCATCTCTGGTTCGGCGAAAAAGCGGGCCGCGATTGGCTGTGCAGCCCCGCGCACCCGACCACCGCCGATATCGCCTGCTTCCCCTATGTGATGCTGAGCGAAGAAGGCGGCATATCCCGGCAGGACTACCCCGCCCTCCGCCGCTGGACCGACCGCGTCCGCCGCATCCCCGGCTTTGTCGTCATGTCCGGCATCTTCCCGGCAGGCCCAGCCAGGGCGGAATGAGATTCGGAAATTGGGCGCCGCATGAAGGTACCCCCACGCTTGGTCCCTCCCCACAAGGGGGAGGCAGACGATGAACACTGACGTCGCAGTCCTGCGCCTCCCTCCCCTTGATGGGGAGGGAATGAGGGTGGGGTGATCCCGTTGCTTTCGCAGGTGTTAGTCGGCAACCACCCCCTAGCCCTCGCGCGCCATTCCAGCTATTGCCTTGGGCAAACTGAGGAGAAAATCCNTCCCGTTGCTTTCGCAGGTGTTAGTCGGCAACCACCCCCTAGCCCTCGCGCGCCATTCCAGCTATTGCCTTGGGCAAACTGAGGAGAAAATCCCATGATCATCGAGCCAAAAATCCGCGGCTTCATCTGCACCACCGCCCACCCCACGGGCTGCGCCACCAATGTGCAGCGCCAGATCGACCATGTGGTGATCAAGGGACCGATCCCCTCGGATAAAAAACGCGTGCTCGTGCTCGGGTGCTCCACAGGCTATGGCCTGGCCTCGCGCATCGTCACCACCTTTGGCTCCGGCGCCGATACGGTCGGCGTCTCCTTCGAGCGCGAGCCGGGCGAAACCAAGCCCGCCTCGGCTGGCTGGTACAATAACCGGGCCTTTGAAAACCGCGCCCGCGCCGCCGGCTCCAAGGCCGTCACCATCGAAGGCGACGCCTTTTCCGATGAGGTGAAGGCCCAGACCATCGCGGCGATCAAGGAGACCCTCGGCCAGGTTGACCTGATCGTCTATTCGCTGGCCTCCCCGGTCCGCACCGATCCCAAGGACGGCGTCACCTACCGCTCGGCCATCAAGCCCTATGGCAGCCAGGTGTCCTCCAAGACGCTCAATACCGGCACCGGCGAAGTCTCGACCATCACCGTCGAACCGGCCACCGAGGAAGAGGCCGCCGCCACCGTCAAGGTCATGGGTGGCGAAGATTGGGAACTCTGGATTGCCGCCCTGTCCGAGGCCGGCGTGCTGGCAGACGGGTTCCGTTCGCTCAACTACACCTATCTCGGCTCCGAGCTGACCTGGCCAATCTACCACAAGGGGACGCTGGGCAAGGCCAAGGCCGATCTCGATCGCGCCGCCGCCGCCATCCGTGCCGCCCATGGCGAGGACGCGGCCCATGTCGTCGCCCTCAAGGCCGTCGTCACCCAGGCCAGCTCCGCCATCCCGGTCGTACCGCTCTATGGCACGCTGCTGATCAAGGTCGAGGATGAAATGGGTCTGGGCGAAGGCCCGATCCAGCAGATCGACCGGCTGTTCCGCGACAAGCTCCAGGGCACCATCGTCCTCGACGAAGCCGAGCGCATCCGCGTCGACGACTGGGAACTCTCCCCCGCCATGCAGGCCGAACTGGCCAAGCGCTGGGCCGTGCTCGACACCGAAAACCTCGCTGACCTCGCCGACTTGCCCAAATACCGCGAGGAGTTCATGAAACTCTTCGGCTTCGCCGTCGGCGGCGTGGATTATTCCAAGGACGTCGACCCGCGCGTGGTGGACTGACCCTTTTCACCTCTCCCTTGGGGGAGAGGTGAAGGCCCTACCCTTCGCGATAGTCATGCTCCCCGCCCTGCCAGTCCCGAACGGTAAAACACCCATCCTGACCTGATATCGCCGCCGCCCCTATGTCGGCCTTGCCATATCCGCCCGGAATATCGAGCACATAGATCGGCTGGCATAGCCCGGAAATCCTGCCCCGCAGCGCGCTCACCAGCGCCTGGCCCTCGGCAATGCTCACGCGGAAGTGGCCCGTCCCCGGCGCCAGGTCAGGGTGGTGCAGATAATAGGGCCGGATGCGGTTTTCGACGAAGCCGCGCATCAAGGCGGCCAGCGTATCGACATCGTCGTTGACGCCCTTGAGCAGCACGCTCTGGCTGATCAGAGCGATACCGCCCGCCATCAGCAGCTCAAATCCGGCCCGCGCCGCCGCCGTCAACTCGCGCGGATGATTGGCGTGGACCGCCAGATACGTCACCTTGCCGCTGGCCCTGAGCGCCGCCACCATATCGGCATCGATCCGCTCCGGCTCCACCACCGGCACCCGCGTATGGAAACGCACGATCTTGACGTGCGCGATCCCGGCCAGCCGCTCCATCAGGTCCCGCAGGCGACGCGGCGACAGCACCAACGGGTCGCCCCCGGTGAGGATCACCTCCCAGATTTCAGAATGCGCGGCGATATAGCCAATGGCCGCATCAAGCTGCGCCCCACTCAGCGTCCCCAGCCCCTGCGGCCCCACCATTTCGCGGCGGAAGCAGAACCGGCAATACACCGGGCACACATGCACCGCCTTGAGCAGCACCCGGTCGGGATAGCGATGCACGATCCCCTCGACCGGCGAATGCGTCAGATCGCCAATCGGGTCGGCGCGCTCGTCTGGCGTCGTCACCAGTTCATCCAGCGTCGGCACGAACTGGCGCGCAATCGGATCATTGGGATCATCCCGGTCGATCAGCTCGAGCACTGAGGGCGTTATGCCGATGGCATATTTGTCGGCGACACGTGAAAGACCTGAATCCAAGGGTGCCAGATTGGCGGCTTCGAGATCGGCTATGGTCTTGATGCCGCGCACGCTGTCCCCAGGCACCGGCCCGCCCCCTTTCCCCGGAGGGGATTGGGTTGGGATGAGGGAGCTTTTTTCCGCACCCCGGCTCATTCCGCCACCGGTGCCCACAACACCGCCTCGATCCGCTGCGCGCCCGTCGCCAGCATCACCAGCCGGTCAAAGCCCAGCGCCACCCCGCTCGCCTCGGGCATGATCTCCAATGCCGCCAGGAAATCCTCATCCACCGGATAGCGCTCACCATAGATCCGCGCCTTCTCATCCATCTCCGCTTCAAACCGGACCCGCTGCTCACCCGCATCGGTCAATTCGCCAAAGCCGTTGGCCAGCTCAACGCCCGAAGCATAGACCTCGAACCGCTCCGACACGCGCCGGTCCCCCGGCACCCGCCGCGCCAGCGCCGCCTCTGAGGCGGGATAGCGGTCGAGCACCGTGACCCGTCCATTGCCCAGCTGTGGCTCGACCTTGTCCACCAGCACCTGCGTAAACAGATAGCTCCAGCTCTGATCCGCGCTGGGCGCCATCCCGGCCCGCGCCATCTGCGCCGCCAGCGCCGCGCCATCGGGCACGCCATCGCCATCGATGGTCGCCAGCAAATCGATCCCGGCATGCGCCATGAACGCCTCGGCGACGCTGATGCGCTCCACCGCGGCGCGCGGATCGCAGACGCGCCCCCGGAAGCTGAACTGCTCGATCCCTGTCACGTCCGCAGCCAGCCCGATGATGGCCAGCGTGTCGGCAATGATCGCCTCATAGGGCGCGCCCGCCCGATACCATTCGAGCATGGTGAACTCGGGATGATGCAGCGCGCTGCGCTCGCGATTGCGCCACACATGCTGCAGGCTGGCGATGCGCGTCTCCCCCGCCGCCAGCAGTTTCTTCATCGTGAATTCGGGCGAGGTATGCAGATACATTCCCTGCCCCAACCCGTCATTGCCGATCATGCTGGTGCCAAAGGCATGCAGATGCGTCTCATTGCCCGGCGAGCGCTGCAGCCCCGGCGGGTCGACCATGAGGAAATCCCGCTCCGCCATCCAGCCTCGCACCGCCGCGTCGATCCGCGTCCGTGCCAGGAGCCCCGGGCGGCGGTCGGCATGGCGCTCAGGTGACCACCAGGGCGAAACGGGCGATGTGTGCGAAGCCGTCATTGTCGGGTTTCTTGTCGTCCGGTCTGGTGAAAGGGCGCGGAATATTGTATCGGGCGCACCACCTACGCATATTTCGGCGCCCGGACGGCCCTGCCTCTAGACCGCGCCATCGAAACGAACAAGGAAGAATTATGGTCAAGGTCATCGCCTCGTCCCTGCGAAAAGGCAATGTCGTGGAACAGGACGGCAGCCTGCATGTCGTGCTGACGGCGGAAAACGTCCACCCCGGCAAGGGCAATTCCATCACCAACGTCAACATGCGCCGCATTTCCGATGGCGTGAAGGTTGTCGGGCGCTGGCGCACCGTTGAAATGGTGGAAAAGGCCGATGTGGACGACCGCGTCTACGACTACCTCTATTCCGACAGCGAGGGGCACCATTTCATGGAGCCTGCGACCTATGAGCAGATCTCGGTGCCCGACGAAGTGATCGGCGATCAGGCCGCCTATCTCTCCGATGGCATGAAGGTGCACCTGATGACCTTCGAGGGCGTCGCCCTCTCCATGGAACTGCCACAGCGCCTCACGTTTGAAGTTGTCGAGACCGAGCCCGTCGTCAAGGGCCAGACGGCCTCTTCGTCCTACAAGCCCGCCGTGCTCAACAATGGCCTGCGCGTCATGGTCCCCCCGCACATCGGCAGCGGCACCCGCATTGTCATCCTCACCGAAGACAATTCCTACGTCGAACGCGCCAAGGACTGATGACCGGCTGCGCTTCGCGCAGCAAAATCTCCCCAGTGGGGAGATTTTAGGTCATCAGGCCACGAGACCTGCGGTCGAGTGGCCCGGCTCCTCCACACGCACGATCAAAAAAAACGGGCCCCATTTCGGGGCCCGTTCTTATTCCTCGCTCAAGTCCTTTTCCGCCGCAATCCAATGCACCTCGGAGCGATCGAGCGGCGCTCCGTCGGCCAGCCATCGGTCATAGGCCAGCTGGCGCTGATGCAATTGCTTGGCGCGTACCCAATAGTCCATGGCCTTGCCTTCAGGTCGCCCGTCATTCTCCCAGAGGAAATAGGCGGTCTGCCGGATTTGCTCGGCCATGGCAGTGTTCTTGAACATGGTCCGCGCGACGTAAGGACTAAGCGGCGGCCTTGAGATTGATCGCGGACTTGGCCAGCTCCGTCAGTTTGAGGTCGGTGGATTCTTCTTCCTTGAGCGTTTCAAGGAAAAGGTTCAGCGCCTCCTTGTGGCCCAGCTGCTTGGCCCAGGTCGCCAGGGTTCCATAGCGGGCAATCTCATAATGCTCCACCGCCTGCGCCGCCGAAACCAGGCCCGCGTCGAGGGCCTGCGTGCCCTTGTACTCGTCCATGATTTCCTTGCCTTCCTCGAGAATTCCGAGAATGGCGTCGCATGTCTTGCCGCGCGGGGCCTTGCCCAGCAGTTCGAACACCGTTTCAAGGCGCTCCACATGCACTTCGGTTTCCGCCTGGTGCTTCTCAAATCCGGCCTTGAGGTCCGGCGACACTGCGGCCTTGGCCATTTTCGGCAACGCCTTTAGAATTTGGCGCTCGGCGAAGTAAATGTCCTTGAGGGTATCGAGGAAGAGATCGTCCAGTTGTTTTTCAGCCATTTCTGCAGCTCCAGTCCATCAATGAGGTAATGACGCTGGCCATGCAACGGCGGGGCACGAACCGAAGTTCCTGCCTCACCCGATCACTTCTCCCACTGCACTAAAGAAACCGCTTGCTCAACCAAGCCATCTGCTGCCGGTCCTGGAATGGCCCGCCGCCCTCGTGATTGTTGAACTCATACTCGATGATGGTTTTGTCGGCGCCGGCAAACGCCTTGAAGGCCCCATAGACGCTCGAGGGCGGGCAGATGTCATCCATCAGCGCCACGGAGAACAGTGCCGCCGCCTGGCACTGGCGGGCAAAATTGACCCCATCGAAATACCGCAGCGTGCCGAACACCACGTCCGTCTTGTCGCGGTGCTGAGCCAGAAAGCGCACGATCTCGCCATAGGGGTCGCGCCCCGCCACCCGTACGGCGCGCGGGAAATCGCAGAGAAACGGCACATCCGGCATCACGGCCTTCACCCGTGCATCGATCCCGGCCACCGCCAGCGCAATGCCGCCGCCCTGTGAGCCGCCGCAGACAGCAACGCGCTCGGGGTCGACAAAATCTTCCCCGATCAGCGCATCAATGGCCCGCACGCCATCGGTGAACAGCCGCCGATAGTAATAGTCGTTTTTGTCCAGCACGCCCTTGGTCATCAGCCCGGGGATCTGGCTGGTGGACCCCACCGGGTCTGGCGTCGCCCCAGTGCTCCAACCCGAGCCCTGTCCGCGCGTATCCATGCGGAAATAGGCAAAGCCCGAGGCCGCCCAATGCAGCATTTCGTGCGGAAACCCGCGCCCGCCGCCATAGCCCACATATTGCACCACCAGCGGCAGGCGCCCCTCGCGGACCCTGGGCAATACCAGCCATCCCTTGACTGGATGCCCCCCAAAGCCGGGGAAGGTCACGTCGAATACGTCGACCAGCTTCAGCGTCGTCTCTGCCGGCACCATGGTGACAGCCCCGCCAATGGCCCGCGCCTCGGCCAGCGTTTCCTGCCAGAAGGCCGCAAAATCGGCCGGCATGGGCACGGCGCTTTCATAGGCGTCGATGGCTGGATGTACGATATCTGGAAAGGGCATGATGGGTCCGGGTGCGAGATTTCAGCCACGCCAATCTGCGCCGCGACCCTGGACATTTCCAGTCCGCAGAACCAGTTGCGCACCATTCATTGCGCCCGAAACAGGCTCCGATGATAGCTGATCATCGCCCGCTCGGGCCACAACGCAACCGCGTCCGGCAGCGACAGACGGCGCCCCCGTGACCCGCTCGGATCGCTGGGTGCACCGATGATTTCGGGATGCGGCGTGAACGCCAGGAAGTCGTCGCTGATCAGGATCAGGCCCTTGCCGAGCAGACTCGCTACCGCAGGCTCCACCACCACCGCATTGGACGGGCTCATGGCCCCGCCATGATCCAGTGGCTGGAACAAAAACACTTCAAGCGCCTCGTCCTGCCCGCTCCCGGCCAGCACGCGCCCCGTCACCGCGCAACGCCCGCCATAAATGTCGAGCATCAGGCGTTGAAACGCTACGGCGTCGTCCAGCGCAAAGCTGCTCTGGAACCCCTCTTCAAACCCTGCCCGCCTGCTGTCGCCGCTCAAATCGGTCGTCTCCACTGGGAGAAGACACTAAGGGGTTTCCGCAATAGCGCAATGATCCGAAGGGCCACGCCGCATCACAATCGCGGCGCGGCCGGTTTCAACCCGCAACCGTCTCGCGGAAATGGGTCAGCACCTTTTCGGCATCAACGCCGATGCAGATCGTCTGGTTTGGCCGGCCGGCCCAGGCCGGGTGCCCACCCTTGCGATCTTCCGGCATCTGGATGGTTTGCCCCACGGCAATGCTGTCGCGCAGCACCAGGATCGGCCCGCGCCGCGTCTCGAACCATTCGGGCTTGAGCGCATAGGTCACAGCCAGCAGGTCGTGCCCGACCACGCCCGAAAGCCCCATGATCTCCTTGTAGAAGCGCGCATAATGGTCGCACATCTGGCGCAGGAGTTCGCCGTTCTCGCCCACCTCGCGCGACAGCGCCGCGAGATAGTCAGTGTCCAGAATAATGTCATGGGTGACATCGAGGCCGACCACCACGACCGGCCACTCTGCGGCAAAGATTTCGTCGGCTGCCACCGGGTCGCCATAGATATTGGCTTCGGCCGCCGGGGTCATATTGCCACTGCGCCCCTGGTAGCCAAAGGCGCCGCCCATGATGATGACTTGCTTGACCAGCGTGGCCACCTCGGGCGCATCGCGCAGCGCTAATGCCAGATTGGTCATCCGCCCGACGGCGATAATGGTCACCTCGCCCGGGTTTGCCTTCACCGTGTCGATAATGAACTGGCTGGCCGTGCCGGCCACAAGCCCGCTCTCGTCAACCGCCGGAATATCGATTTCGCCCAGCCCGTTGACGCCATGCACGATCACCGGTTCGGCCTTGTCGACCCCGTCCAGCGTCTGGCCGGCCCCCTGCACCACGGGCGCGGTCATGCCGAACTGCTGGCGCAGGAACAGCGCATTGCGTGTGGTGGTGGCGATATCGGCATTGCCGACCACCGTTGTGATCCCCAGCAGGTCGATTTCCGGCAGCTTGCTCAGATAGAGCAGCGCCATGGCATCATCGATGCCGGGATCAGTGTCGAAAATAACTTTCATCATTAGGTCCGCTTTGTGGTTCCGGCCCCGTGCCGGCTAGAATCGGAATAGGCTTTATCCCGATCAATGATCTGTCGTCACCGCGCTTTAGCATGAAGCAGCTTGACTATCGATCATTTTTGACCAAACGATCAAAAATCGACGTCTGCAGTCTGGAGGGACGACCATGCGCTTCGGTTACAAGGCTTCAGCCGAGCAATTTGCGCCCAATGACCTTTTGCGCTTTGCCGTCGAGGCCGAACAGGCCGGCTTTGACTCGGTGTTCGTCTCTGATCACTTTCAGCCTTGGAAGCATACCGACGGCCACGCCCCCTTCGCGCCGGGCTGGATGTCGGCGGTGCTGGCCCGCACCGAAAACATCGTGCTCGGCACCTCGGTGCTCACGCCCACCTTCCGCCTTCATCCAACGGTCGTCGCCCACGCCTTTGGCACCATGGGCGCCATGTTTCCCGGCCGCGTCATCCTGGGCGTCGGCACCGGCGAGGGCCTCAACGAAGTGCCTGCAACCGGCATGATCTGGCCCGAACTCAAGGAACGCTCGGCGCGCCTGCGCGAAGCCGTGCGCCTTATCCGCCAGCTCTGGAATGAGGATCGCGTCACTTTCGAGGGCGAATACTACAAGACCGTCAGCGCCACCATCTACGACAAGCCCGCAGAACCGGTGCCGATCTATATTGCCGCCGGTGGCCCGCTCAATGCCAAATATGCCGGCCGTGCTGGCGACGGCTTCATCTGTACCTCGGGCAAGGGCGCCGAACTTTATGTCGATCAGCTCCTGCCCAATGTCGAAGCCGGCCGTGCCGAAAGCGCCCTCAAGGACAAACCCTATGAGCGCATGATCGAGGTGAAAGTCTCTTTCGATACCGATGCTGACCGCGCGCTTGAGGACACCCGCAACTGGGCCGCCCTCTCCCTCTCCGCCGAGGAAAAGCACTCCGTGCAGGACCCCGAGGAAATGGAACGCCTCGCCGCGGCCCTCCCCATCGAGCGCGTCGCCAAGCGCTGGATCGTTTCCTCCGATCCCGACGAACACGTCGCCCAAATAAAAACCTATATCGACTACGGCTTCGACCACCTGGTCTTTCACGCCCCCGGCACCGACCAGAGCCGTTTCCTCGATCTCTACGCCAAGGAGATCCTGCCGCGTCTGAGGAAGATGGTCTGATGACCCCCCGTTTCTCCGTCTGGGGTATTCCCGGCATTCCCGAAATCACCCCCAACGACGACCTCGTCTCCCTGATCGCTGCCGCCATCAACGCCCAATCGGCCGCTGACCCCGCCCTCGCCCTTCAGTCCGGCGACATCCTGGTCGTCACCTCTAAGATCATCTCCAAGGCCGAAGGCATGCAGGTGCCCGCCGCCGAGCGCGAACAGGCGATCACCGCCGACACCGTCCGCGTCGTTGCCGAGCGCGTGCATCCGGGCGGCACCTTCCGCATTGTCGAAACCCGGCAGGGTCTCGTCATGGCCGCCGCCGGCATCGACATGTCCAATGTACCTGAGGGTCTGGCGCTGCGCCTGCCCGCCGATCCCGACGCTTCTGCCCGCGCCCTCTGCGCCGGCCTGCGTGAAACGCTGGGCGTCGATATCGGCATCATCATCACCGACACCATCGGTCGCGCCTGGCGCATCGGCCAGACCGACATGGCCATCGGCGCCGCCGGCGTGCAATTGACCGACGACCTGCGCGGCGGCAATGACGCCAATGGCCGCCCGCTGCATGTCACCCAGGCCGTCATCGCCGACGAAATCGCTGGCGCCGCCGACTTGGTCAAGGGCAAGACCAATGGCATTCCCGTCGCCGTGGTGCGCGGGCTGGGCCGCTTCGTCCTGGGGCTCGACGCTCCCGGCGCGCGCACCCTCACCCGCACCGGTGACGACGACATGTTCCGCTTCGGCAGTGCCGAAGCCTACCGCCTCGGCTACGAAGCCGCCCTGGCGGAAGTGAAAACCAAAAACAAGCAGCGTCAGGATTGAACCCATGCGTCACCTTGTGGTCGCAACGATAACTCTCGGGCTTCTCGCTCACCCCGCCCTTGCCGCCACCACCTATCCCCTCACCCTCGACAATTGCGGGCAGGCGATCACCCTCAACGCGCCCCCCGAGCGCGTCGTCACCATAAAATCCACCGCCACCGAGATGGTGCTGGCCCTTGGCCTCGGCGAGCGCATCATCGGCGTCGGCTTCCAGGATGGCCCCCTGCCGCCCGAGCTGGCGCTGGCCGGTTCAGGCCTCGCCGTGCTCTCGGACAAGCTCCCCAGCCAGGAAGTGGTGCTCGAAGCCGAACCCGACTTCATCTATGGCGGCTGGGAAAGCAATTTTGCCGCCGATGGCGCAGGCGAGCGCCCGACCCTGGCCGGGCTCGGCGTCACCACATATGTCGCCCCTGCCGCCTGCCGTTCGATCAAGCCCGCAAAGCTGACCTTCGACGGCCTTCATGATGAGATCATGGAAATGGGTCGCATCTTCGACGTCGAGGACCAGGCCGCGACGCTGATCGCCGAGCAACGCGCCATCCTCGCCTCGATCACACCCGCAAGCGGCCGCACCGCGCTCTGGTATTCCTCGGGCACCAAGACCCCCTATGTCGGTGCCGGCAGCAATGCTCCGGCCATGATCATGCAGGCCATCGGCCTCACCAATATCTTTGGCGCCGTGGACGAAGGCTGGACCTCGGCCAGCTGGGAAGCCGTGGTCGACGCCAATCCCGACGTCATCATCCTCGTCGATGCCGCCTGGAATTCCGCTGAACAAAAGAAACAGCTGCTGGCCGAAAATCCCATCACCAACCAGCTCGACGCCGTCATCCACCAGCGCTATCTCACCATCCCCTTCCCCGCCGCCGAAGCCGGCATCCGCAACGCCAGCGCCGCCGCCGACCTGGCTGGCCAACTGGCGGGGATCAGCTTCGAGGAATGAGTCAGCTCCTGTTGACAGGGCCGCTATCCCTTCTCCTCCCCCTAATAGGGGGAGGCCGGGTGGGGGCATCCTCTCACACAATCCAGTCATGACCCGCCTCTCGCTCCCCGCCCTCCTCGTTCTGCTTGTCGCCAGCGCCATCGCTGCCGTCACCTTCGGCCCCGCCGACATCACGCCCGGCGAAGTCTGGTCGGTAATCGCGCATCATCTCGGCCTCCTGCCCGAAAGCCCGGTCTCGCGCCTCCGCGACGCCATTGTCTGGGAACTGCGCCTGCCGCGCGTTCTCACGGCCCTTTGCGTCGGTGCGGGCCTGGCGCTCTCGGGCGCGGTCATGCAGGCAATCACCCGCAATCCACTGGCCGATCCCTATCTTCTTGGCCTCTCCTCCGGCGCTGCGCTGGGCGCCGTGAGCTTTGCCCTTGTCGGCCTCACCCTCCTCATGCCCCTCGGTGCTTTTTTTGGCAGCCTCGGCGCCCTGGCATTGGCCCTGCTGATCGCCGGCCTCCTTGGCGGCGCCACCCCCAGCCGCGCCATTCTCGCGGGCATCTGCATTGCGGCCCTCGCCTCGGCCGCCACCTCTTTCCTCATCTTCTGGTCCGCCACCGGCGACAGCTATCGCGAAATCCTCTCCTGGCTCATGGGCTCACTCTCGGGCTCGCTCTGGTTTGATGCCGCCCTGGCCAGCGCGGCGCTCGTCCTTTGCACCCCCATCATCCTTGCCTATGCCCGCGCCCTCGACGCCTTCGCCTTTGGCGATACCGCCGCAGCGAGCCTGGGCATCGACGTTCCCCGCCTGCGCTGGACCCTCCTCGGCGCTACCGCGCTCCTTACCGGCATCATGGTGGCCATTGGCGGCGCCATCGGCTTTGTCGGCCTCGTCGTGCCCCATGCCGTCCGCCTCATGACTGGCTCGCGCCACCGCGCCCTGCTGCCCCACGCCATGCTGGCGGGCGCCATATTCATGCTCTGGACCGATACTGCCGCCCGCACGCTCTTTGATCCGCGCGAACTGCCGGTCGGCATCATCACCGCATTGATTGGCGCCCCGGTGTTTCTCTTCGTCCTCCTCCGCTACCGGAGGGTCACATGAGCCTCGGCGTCTCCGGCCTTTCCGTCACAAAGGCCCAAAAACTCATCCTCTCCAAGGTCAGCTTCACCGCGCCCTCGGGCCAGGTGACCGGCCTGATCGGCCCCAATGGCGCTGGAAAATCGACGCTCTTGGCTGCACTCCTCGGCCTCACGCCCGCCACCGGCACCGCCCATTTCCACGGGCTCGACCTGCCCGCCATGCCGCGCCGGGATCGCGCCCGCCAGGTGGCTTTCGTCGAACAGTCCGCCGCCACCGAGGAACGCCTGAGCGTCCTCGATGTCGTTGCCCTTGGCCGCATCCCCTTCGAGGCCGCCTGGCAATCCGCCCCGAGCCCCGAAGACGACGCCATCCTCGCCGCCGCCCTTGGAGAAACCGGCATGACCGGCTTTGCCCACCGCAGGTTCAACACCCTGTCGGGCGGCGAACAACAGCGCGTCCACGTCGCCCGCGCCCTTGCCCAGCAACCGCGCCTGCTGCTGCTCGACGAGCCTACCAGTCATCTCGACATACGCGCCCAGCTGCAATTGCTGGCTCTGCTGCGCCGCAAGGCCGCCGAGGGCATGACCGTGCTGCTGGCCCTCCACGACCTCAATCTGGCTGTTCGCTTCTGCGACCATCTGGTGGTGCTCGACGCGGGAAAGCTGGCCGCCCAAGGTCCGCCCAGCGCGATCCTCACCCCGGCTTTGCTCGAGGCGGTCTATGGTGTGCGTGCCCGCCTTGTCGCAGACGCCCCGACAGGCCAGCCTCTCATTGTCTATGATGACGCGGTCGAGCGTATTTCTGCGCAAATACCCGATTGACATTCGTGCCTCAGCCGCCCAAAAATTTGATCGACTGGTCAAATTTCAAAGCATGACCCGGAACAGTGGAATCCGGTTTTCCGGCAAGGTCATGCGCAGTAAAAACCACAAGGGAGCGCGGGGAAGCGATGGAATTCGGCATCACCTTCAAGGGATTCATTGAGCACGAGCGCGCCCGCTATCTGGTGCGCGCCGCCGAATATGCCGGCTTCTCCTATTGCTGGTTCTATGACAGCCACATTCTCTGGCGCGATTGCTACTCGGCCATCGCCATGTGCATGGAACACACCACCGACATGCGCTTCGGCCCGCTGGTCACCAATCCCGACGTGCGGGACTGGTCGGTTGCCGCCTCCATTTTCGGCTCCCTTTCCAAGCAGTCCGGTGGCCGTTTCGATCTTGCCGTGGGTCGTGGCGACTCTTCCATGCGCGTCATGGGCAAGAAGCCCGCGACCCTCAAGCGTGTCGCCGAATTCATCGACAAGACCAAGGCCATGGTCCGCGGCGAGGAAGTCACTTATGGCGAAATCCCTGCCCCGGTGAAATTCCCCTGGGCCGTTGGCCACGATATGCCCAGCTGGGTGGCCGCCTATGGCCCACTGGCCCTCAAGACCGCCGGCGAAAGCGCCGATGGCGTGGTGCTGCAGATCGCCGATCCAGGCCTTTGCAAGTGGTTCACCGACCAGTGCCTCGAAGCTGGCAAGGCCGCAGGCAAGGACATGTCAGGCTTCCGCTCCATGGCCGCCGCCCCCGCCTACTTTGGCGACAAGAAGCGCGCCATCGAACATGTGAAGTGGTTCCCCGCAATGGTCGGCAATCACGTGGCCGATATTGTCGAGAAATATGGCGCCGATAGCGACAAGGTGCCCTCGAGCCTGACCAGCTATATCGAAAAGCGCCGCGGCTACGATTATTCCAAGCACGGCCAGGCCGATAATCCCTATCTCGATTTCATCACCGACGATGTCGTGGAAAGCTTCTGTGTCCTTGGGGAACCCGAGGATCACATCAAGAAAGTCCACGAGTTGGAGGCGGCGGGCGTCACCCAGTTCAACATCTACCTCGATAGTGGCGACGAGGAAGAAATCATCGCCAATTACGGCAGGCACGTCATCCCGGCCTTCCGCTGAAAATTCCAAAGGCGCGCCCCCCGGCGCGCTTTTTTGTTTCTGGAGCAGGGAGCACAAATAGCACCCCACCCTCGGTCCCTCCCCATCAAAGGGGAGGGAGGCGCAGGCACAGCCATCAATGTTCATCGTCTCCCTCCCCCTTGTGGGGAGGGTAGCGACGCTAGGCCCGACGGGCCGTAGCAAAGCTAGGGTGGGGGTGCTTGGCGACCAACGCAATCAATGCCTGGGGACAGCCCAACTGACCCCTTCCAAATCCCTCCCTTTGCCCGATAAATGGACACTAGGGAGTTCTGAACAACAAACAAGCAACAGGGGACGCAAATGACCAATATCACCCGCCGCACGTTGATCGCGGCGCTCAGCTTGACCACCGCATTGAGCCTGACTGGCGCCTCTTGGGCGCAGGATCTGCTCAAGGTTGCAGCCATCTGGACCGTGCCGGTCGAGCAGCAATGGGCCAGCCGCCTGCACAATGCGCTGGTCGCCGCCGAAGAAGCTGGCGAGATCGACTATGTCTACTCCGAAAATATTGCCAACACCGACTATGAGCGCGTCATGCGCGAATATGCCGAGCAGGGCGTTGGCCTCATGGTCGGCGAAGCCTTCGGCGTCGAGCAGCCCGCCCGCACCGTCGCCGCCGATTATCCCGAAATCAGCTTTCTCATGGGTTCATCCTTGCCGCCGGTGGAACCCAACTTTGCCACCTTCGACAATTTCATCCACGAGCCGAGCTACCTCACCGGCATCATCGCCGGCATGAAGACCGAAACCGACCGCATCGGCATGGTTGGCGGTTATGCCATTCCCGAGGTGAACCGGCTGATGCACGCCTTCATGGCGGGCGCCCTCTCGGTCAACCCGGATGTCAAATTCTCGGTGAGCTTCATCAACTCCTGGTACGATCCCCCGAAGGCCAAGGAAACCGCCTTCGCCATGGTCGATGCCGGCGCCGACATCCTCTATGCCGAGCGCTTCGGTGTCTCTGACGCCGCCAAGGAACGCGGCATCTTCGCGGTGGGCAATGTCATCGACACCGCCGCCGACTATCCCGGCACCATCCTCGCCTCCGCCCTCTGGCACGGCGCCCCGATGATCGACCAGGCCATTGCCGATGTGAAGGCCGGCAGCTTCACTGCTTCCGACTACGGCATCTACGCCTTCATGGAATATGGCGGCTCCTCCATGGTCGTCGACGAGGCCCTCGCCGGCCCCGAAGCCGTCGCCGCTGCCAAGGCCGTCGAAGCCAAGATCCTCGACAAGAGCTTCGTGGTCGAAATCAACGACAGCGAACCCAGCTCGACGCAGTAAGCACCCCCACCCAACCTCCCCCTTGAACAGGGGGAGGAGCCGCTTCGGTGTCTGCAACCAGATTTGAGGCACACCCGATCCGTCCCTCCCCCTATCAGAGGGAGGCTAGGTGGGGGCACCAAAGCAATCGGCTCTCGGGTCAAAAGCACTCCACCCTCAATCCCTCCCCATCAAGGGGAGGGAGGCGCGGGACTGGGACGCCAGTGTTCATCGTCTCCCTCCCCCTCGTGGGGAGGGATCAAGGGTGGGGGCATGGACCGACCACACACCCCAAAGTCCAGGAGCAGGAGCCCATGACAAGCCACACACCCCTGCTCTCCCTCACCGACATCACCAAGCGCTTCGGCACGCTCATCGCCAACAACGCCATTTCCCTCGACCTGCACCAAGGCGAAATCCTCGCCCTTTTGGGCGAGAACGGCGCTGGCAAGACAACGCTGATGAACATCCTCTTTGGGCATTACGTGCAGGACGAAGGCACGGTGCGCGTTGCCGCCGGGGGCGACGTCATGACCACCCTGCCGCCCGGCTCGCCCGGCGCCGCGCTTGCCGCCGGCATTGGCATGGTGCACCAGCACTTTACCCTCGCCGAAAACCTCTCCGGCCTCGACAACATCCGCCTCGGCACCGAGCCCCTGCTCTCCTTCGGCCGCCGCCATGCAGCCCGCGCCAAGGTCGAAAAGATCATCACCGAAAGCGGCCTCGACGTCGATCTCGACCGCCGCGTCGATGGCCTGACCGTGGGCGAAAAGCAGCGCGTCGAAATCCTCAAGGCGCTCTACCGCGACGCCCGCGTGCTCATCCTCGATGAACCTACCGCCGTCCTGACCCCCCAGGAGGCCGAGGGCCTATTCGCCGTTTTAAGGCGCCTGGCCGCCAATGGTCTTGGCGTCATTTTCATCTCCCACAAGCTGGGCGAAGTGCTCGCGGTCTCCCATCGCATCATGGTGCTGCGCGCCGGCGAACAGGCCGGTGAACTGGTCACCGCCCAGGCTGACCGCCGCGCCATTGCCGACCTCATGGTTGGCAAGGCCGTGGCTGAAGTCACCCGCACGCCGGGCGCCAGGGGCCGGGCCCTTGTCGAGTTCCAGTCCGTGAGCCTGGGGAAACCGGGCCATCGCGCGGCCCTCCATGGCGTCAGTTTCGATCTGCGCGCCGGGGAAGTCGTCGGGCTGGCCGGTGTCTCGGGCAACGGTCAATCCGCCATTGCCGCATTGATCTCCGGCCTCGCCGTGCCGGACAGCGGCACCATGCGGCTCTATGGCGATCCTGTCACTCGCGCCGATCCGCGCCGCCTCGTGGCAGCGGGTGTCGCCCGCATGCCCGAAGATCGCCAGCATGACGGCGTTGTTGGCACCATGAGCGTTGCCGACAACATCGCCATCGAGGAGGTTCGCTCGCCCGGTTTCTCGCGCTATGGCTTCATTGATGCCAAAGCCATCCGGGCCCGCGCCACGGCCGCCATTGCCGCCTATGATGTGCGCTGTCCCGGCCCCGATGCCGAAGCCCGTCTGCTCTCGGGCGGCAATGTGCAAAAGCTGATCCTCGCCCGCGTTCTCGAGCGCGCGCCACGCGTCATTCTTGCCAATCAGCCGACCCGTGGTCTCGATATTGGTGCCCAGGCCGAGGTGCATCGGCGCATCATTGCCGCCCGGGATCGGGGCGCGGCGGTTCTTGTCATTTCCGAAGACCTCGACGAACTCTTTGCCCTCAGTGATCGCTTCCTCGTCATCCATGCCGGCGAGATCACCGATGCCGGCCCCGCCGAGACGCTTGACCGTGCCACCGTCGGCCTGTTGATGGCAGGCCAAACCCACACCCCGGAGACCCTTGCCTCATGAGCCTCCGCCTCGAACCGCGCGAACACGCGCCCCTCGGCCTGCGTCTCCTCGTCTCGCTGCTCGCCGGCGCCATTGCCCTGTTGTTTGTCGCCATTCCGGTCATGGCGGCGGGAGCCAATCCGTGTGAGGCCTATGTGCTCATGGCGCAGGGCGCCTTTGGCTCCATGTTCGCCCTCTCCGAAACGCTCAACCGCGCCACCCCGCTCATCCTGACGGGCCTTGCCGCCACCGTCGCCTTTCGCGCCCGTCTTTGGAACATCGGCGCCGAAGGCCAGCTCTATATGGGGGCACTGGCCGCCGTGCTTGTCGGCTCAGGGTTCCTGCAATTGCCCGGCCCCATCATGATCCCGGCCATCATGCTGGCGGGCTTCCTGGCGGGCGGACTGATGATGGTGGTGCCCACCATGCTCAAGCAGCGCTTCGGCGCCGACGAGGTGGTCATCACCCTGCTGCTCAATTTCGTCGTCATTCTCTTCATCCAGATGCTCATCGAAGGCCCCCTCAAGGACCCGCTGTCCATGGGCTGGCCGCAATCTGTGCCGCTGCTGGCCGAAGCCAAATTCGACAAGCTCGTCCCGCGCCTCCGCACTCATTGGGGGCTGATCATCGGCCTCGTCTCGGCGCTGCTGCTCTGGCTCATGGTCAAAAAGACCGTGCTCGGTTTCGAGATCAAGGCCGTGGGCGAAAACAAGCCCGCGGCCCGTTTCGCCGGCATTCCGGTCGATGCCACCATGCTCAAGGTGGCGCTGATTTCCGGCGGCCTCGCCGGCCTCGCCGGCGTCGGTGAAGTGGCGGGGGTCAAGGGCTATCTCTCCGCCGACCTGTCACCCGGATTTGGCTATTCCGGCATTGTCGTGGCCATGCTTGCGGGCCTCTCGCCCATCGGCAGCGTGCTCGCCGCCATCTTCATCGCCGCGGTTTTTGTGGGCGCCGACTCCATGAGCCGCGCCACCGGCATTTCCAACTATCTGGCCGATCTCGTGGTCGCGCTCAGCCTCCTCTGCGTCCTGGTCGGCAGCTTCTTCCTCCGCTTCCGCCTTGCCCCCGCCAATCCGAAAGTGGAGGCCTGAGCCATGGACGTCCTTTTCGACATTTTCGGCTCGGCCAATTTCTGGGCCGCTGCTATCCGCATCGCCACACCGCTGATCTTCGGCGTGCTCGGCGCCTTGATCTGCGAGCGCGCCGGCGTCCTCAACCTCGGCATCGAAGGCATTTTCGTCGCCGGAGCCATGGCCGGCTGGCTGGCTGTCTATCTCGGGGCTGGTCTCTGGGGCGGGGTCCTTGTCGCCGCGCTCACCGGCGCAGCCTTCGGGCTGCTCCACGCCTTCCTCACCGTCGTCCTTGGCCTGTCCCAGCATGTCTCGGGCATCGGCATCACCCTGCTTGCCACCAGCGCCAGCTATTTCACCTACCGCACGGCCCTGCCCGATGTGTCCTCGCCGCCCCGCATCGTGCCGTTCCAGTCACTCGACCTTGCCGGCCTTTCCGACCTGCCCTTTTTCGGACCGGTTCTCTTCTCGCAGACCGCCCTGACCTGGTTGGCGCTGCTCCTGGTCGCGCTCGTCGCCTTCGTGCTCTACCGCACCCCGCTGGGCCTCTCCATCCGCGCCGTTGGCGACAATCCGGCTTCGGTCGAGGCCCAGGGTCTGTCCGTCATCGGCCTCAGGATCGGCGCCGTCGTGGTCGGCTCCGCGCTGATGGCCCTGGGCGGCGCCTTCCTCACCATGTCGGCCTTCGACGCCTTCTTCTTCGGCATGGTCAATGGCCGCGGCTGGATTTGCATCGCCCTCGTCGTCTTCGCCTCCTGGCAGCCGGGCAAAGCCCTGCTCGGCGCCCTCCTGTTCGGCGCCTTCGATGCCTTCCAGATCCGCCTCCAGGCCGAAATCGGCCAGGTGGTGCCCGGCCAGGTCTTCCTCATGCTGCCCTATCTGCTGTCTATTCTGGCTCTGGTGCTCGTCGCCCGAAAAGCCGATTATCCCCGCGCCCTGCTCCAGCCCTGGACCAAGGGGCAGCGGCACTAACTCCCTTCTTCACCCTCCCCCTTGAGGGGAGGGTAGCGCAGCTTGGCCGTCAGGCCGTAGCGCAGCTAGGGTGGGGGTGTCGATATCCGTGACGCCAGTCGGCCGACACCCCACCCTCAATCCCTCCCCTCAACGGGGAGGGATGCGCTGGAACCGAAAAAGAACAAGAGACGAAAAATGTTCGACCTGAAAATCACCAATGCCACCCTGCCCGACGGCCGCACCGGCATGGACATCGGCGTCCAGAATGGCCGCATCGCGGCGCTCGAGCCTCATCTGCCCGGTGAGGCCGGCCAAACCATCGACGCATCCGGCCAACTGGTGGCGCCACCCTTTGTCGATTGCCACTTCCACATGGACGCCACCCTCTCTCTCGGCCTGCCGCGCCACAACGAGAGCGGGCGCCTGCTCGAAGGTATCCAGATCTGGGGCGAACTGAAGCCCCTCCTCACCCACGAGGCGGTCATCCAGCGCGCCCTCGACTATTGCGATCTGGCCGTATCGCAGGGCCTGCTCGCCATTCGCACCCATGTCGATATCTGCGACGACAGGCTGCTGGGCGTCGAAGCCCTGCTCGAAGTCAAGAAACAGGTCGCCCCCTATATCGACCTGCAACTGGTCGCCTTCCCGCAGGATGGCTACTATCGCTATCCCGGCGCCGTGGACCTCCTCAATCGTGCCCTCGACATGGGCGTCGATGTCGTCGGCGGCATTCCCCATTTCGAGCGCACGATGGCCGATGGCGCCGCCAGCGTGACAGCGCTGTGCGAAATCGCCGCCACCCGCGGCCTCCTGGTCGATCTCCACTGCGACGAGACCGACGACCCGCTCAGCCGCCACATCGAGACCCTGGCCTACGAGACCCAGCGCCTTGGGCTCGGGGGGCGCGTCAATGGCTCACACCTCACCTCCATGCATTCCATGGACAATTACTATGTCTCAAAGCTCCTGCCGCTGATGGCCGAGGCCGGGGTCAGCGCCACCGCCAATCCCCTGATCAACATCGGCATCCAGGGCCGCCACGACACCTATCCCAAGCGCCGCGGCATGACCCGAATCCCCGAAATGCTGACCTATGGCATCACCTGCGCCTTCGGCCACGACTGCGTCATGGACCCCTGGTATTCGCTTGGCCAGGCCGACATGCTCGAAGTCGCCTCGATGGGTCTCCATGTCGGCCACATGTCCAGCCGCGACGCCATGCGCCAATGCTTCGATCTGGTCACCAACGGCCCGGCAAGGATCATGCATCTGGATGGCTACGGCCTTGATATCGGCTGCAAGGCCGACATGGTTCTGCTCCAGGCCGCCGACCCCATCGAAGCCATTCGCCTGAAGGCGACCCGCCTCGCCGTTATCAAGTCCGGCAAGGTCATCGCCTCTGCCCCGCGCCGGGAGAGCACCCTGTCGCTCGCCGGCCGCCCGCATATGGTCGACGCCTCAACGGTGGGCCCCCGCTGATGCAACTCTCCGCCTGTATCGAATGGCTGTTTGCCGACGAAGCCGAGGACATCGGCGACCGCATCCGGCTCGCCAAGGCCTCGGACCTCGACGCGGTCGAATTCTGGTTCTGGAGCAACAAGGATCTCGACGCCGTCGCAGCCGCGCTCAGCGAGACCGGCCTGCCCCTTTCCGGCTTTGTCGCCGAGCCGATTATCCCCCTCACCGATCCAGCCAATCATGCGGCCTTCCTTGAAGGCCTCAAGCGCTCGGTCGATGTCGCCCGGCGTCTGGGTGCAAAAGTACTGATCGCCCAGGCCGGCAATGACCTGCCCGGCGTGTCCCGCACCGATCAGCGCGCGGCGCTCACGGCATGCCTCGCGGCCTCCGCCGATATCCTCAAGGGTTCAGGCATCCGCCTGGGCGTCGAACCGCTCAATACCCTGATCGACCACCAGGGCTATTTCCTGCCATCGACCGTGGAAGCTCTCGACATTGTCGACGATGTCGCCCGCCCCGAAATCGGCATTGTCTACGACCTCTACCATTCGCTCGTTATGGGCGAGGTGCCCGAGGAGGTTGTCGCCGGTCGCGTCGACCGCATTATCCACGTCCATGTCGCCGACCATCCAGGCCGCAATGATCCCGGCACCGGCAATCTCGACTTGAAGACGCCGCTCGCCTGGCTCTTCGCCAATGGCTACAGCGGCCGCGTCGGGCTGGAATACCGGCCTGCCATGCCGACGAGCCAGGGGATCGAGGCGGTAAGAAGGCGCCTGGGTTAGCGCAGATCACCCCCACCCGTCCTCCCCCTGAAGAAGGGGGACGAGAAGAAAGTGGGCTTCTAGGTTCGAGACAAACTCGATCGGCCCCTCCCCCTATCAGGGGGAGGCTGGATGGGGGTATCCCCTCAATCCTCCTCGACAAACACCTCCGCCCGCTTCTTGCGGATGGAGGGCAGCACCGCCACCAGCACGGCGGCCAGCGCCAGCACCAGCAGCGTTGCCGAGATCGGTCGGGTGACAAAGATCGTCGGGTCACCCCGCGAAATGATCATCGCCCGGCGCAGATGCTCTTCCAGCAGCGGCCCCAGGACAAAGCCCAGCAGCAGCGGCGCCGGTTCGCAGCCGAAGCGGATCAGCAGGTAGCCAACAATGCCGAAGAAGGCGATGGCATAGATGTCGTAGATATTCTGGTTGATCGAGAACGTGCCGATGCAGGCAAACAGCACAATGGCCGGGAACAGCACCCGATAGGGGATCGAGAGCATCTTCACCCACAGCCCCACCAGCGGCAGGTTGAGGATGACCAGCAGCAGATTGCCCACCCACATTGAGGCGATGATGCCCCAGAACAGCGCCGGCTGTTCATTGATGACATTGGGGCCGGGCGTGATCCCCTGGAGGATGAACGCCCCGATCATCAGCGCCATCACCGGATGGGCCGGAATGCCCAGCGTCATCAGCGGAATGAACGAGGTTTGCGCAGCCGCATTATTGGCCGACTCTGGCCCCGCCACCCCCTCGATGGCGCCCTTGCCGAACTCCTCGGGATGCTTGGAAAGGCGCTTTTCGGCCGAGTATGAGGCAAAGGCGGAAAGGATATGGCCACCCCCCGGCAAGACGCCGAGGACCGAGCCAATGCCGGTGCCCCGCAGCACCGGCCAGATGATGCGTTTGATGTCATCGCGGGTCAGCCAGAGGTTCTTGACCGCTTTGACCCCCACTTCGCGCTCATGCTCATTTTCGAGGTTACGCAGGATTTCGGCCACCCCGAACACGCCCACGGCCACGGCTACGAAATTGAGCCCACCGAACAGTTCGCGCAGCCCGAAGGTGAAGCGCGGCGTGCCGGTATAAATGTCCTGCCCCACCATGCCCAGCAATAGCCCGAGCACGATCATCGCCAGCGCCTTGATGATCGATCCATGCGCCAGCGCGATGGACACCAGAAGCCCCAGCACGATCAGTGAAAAATATTCCGGCGCCCCGAAATTGAGGGCCGCCCGGGCCAGCGGCGGCGCAAAGGCGGCGAGGAGGAAGGTCGCTACCGAACCGGCGAAGAACGAACCGATTGCTGCCGCCGCCAGCGCCGGACCAGCACGACCCTTGCGGGCCATCTGATAGCCGTCGATGGCGGTCACGGCCGCCGAACTCTCGCCCGGCAGATTGATGAGAATGGCCGTGGTCGATCCGCCATACTGGGCGCCATAGTAAATGCCCGCCAGCATGATCAGCGCCGTCTCGGCATTGAGCGAGAAGGTGATCGGCAGCAGCATGGCGATGGTGGCTGTCGGCCCGATGCCGGGCAGCACGCCAACCAGCGTCCCCAGCAGCACACCCACGAAGCAATAGAGAATGTTGAACGGGTCGAGCGCGACCGAAAAACCAAGTCCAAGGGAAGAGAAAAGATCCATCACGCCGCTCCTAGAACCGCAGCCAGGGGCCGACCAGCGGCACGATCATGCCCAGTCCGACCACAAAGATCAGGAGGCAAAGGACACACAGGCCAACCGAGATCACCAGCGCCGAAAGCATGGAGTTCCGTGTGCTCGACAGGGCCGTGGCAAGTCCGGCAATCAACACCACGGGAATGAAGCCGAGGCCGCGGAAGGTCGCGGCAAAGAACAGGATTGTCCCCAACACCAGCACCAGCCCGCGCCAGGGCCACGGTGGCGCCGCCGCCTCATCCGGTTTGCCTACGCCCTTGGCAGCGACAGCAATGCCCAGGGCCACAAGGATTCCCCCCAGCAACACCGGCATGAAGCCCGGCCCCATGCGGAACGGCGTTCCAAAATCGTAGCGCAAGGCCTCGAGCGCAAAGTAGCCGCCAAAGGCAACAAATATTGCCCCGGCCGCCAGATCATTGCGCGACGCGTTGAGTGCCATGTAGTCCCCCTAAATTCTTACCGACCGACCGTTCGCGGCCGCCGGAGGTCCCGCAACCCTGCCCTGTCGATGGACAAGCATCGGGATCAAGTTGGGCGCCGCAACCCGTGGTCGCGACGCCCGCTATGCGCTTACTGCGCGGCAACGCCTGCTGCAGCGATGACTTCAGCCCAAAGGGCCGTCTGGCCTTCGAGCTTCTCGGCCAGCGCATCCGGGGTCGCTTCGCTTGCCGGCACCGGATAGGTGCCCAGCTCGGCAAAGCTGTTGCCGACATTTTCGTCCGCCAGCGCTGCCTGCAGCGCCGAGGTCAGCCGCTCGATGATCGCCGGATCCGTGCCGGCCGGTGCATAAAGACCGTGCCAGATCGAGAGATTGAAGTTCTCCACCCCGCCTTCGGCCATGGTCGGCACGTCAGGCAGCACGGCGATACGTTCCGGCGTCGTCACGGCATAGGCCTTGATCTCGCCGGCCTGGATCTGGCTGGTGGTATTGGTGGTCTGGTCGCACATCATGTCGATCTGGCCGCCCAGCAGGTCGGTCATGGCCGGACCGGTGCCCTGGTAGGGCACTTCGGTCAGCTTGATGTCGAGCGCATCCTGGAACAGCAGGCCGCACAACTGGCTGGCCGCACCGATGCCGGCATTGGCATAGGTGACGTTTTCGCCGTTTTCCTTGACATAGGCGATCAGGTCTTCGAGCGAGGCTGGCTCGAAATCCTTGCGGGCCACCATGGTCATCGGCACTTCGGTGACCAGGCCAATCGGCGCGAAGTCTTCCATCGGTGAGTACGGCAGGCTGGCATAGAGCGCCGGGGCCGTCGACATGCCGATATGGTGCAGCAGCAGCGTGTAGCCGTCATTGGCGGCCGCAGCCACCTGACCGGCGCCCAACGTGCCGCCAGCGCCACCGACATTCTGCACCACGACCTGCTGCCCCAGGTCCTCGCTCATGGCCGCAGCCACGAGGCGGGTCACGGTATCGGTCGGCCCACCGGCCGAGAACGGCACCACGATGGTCACCGGCTGGGTCGGGTAGTCCTGTGCGGAAACAGCCACTGCACTCAGGGCCGAGCTGGCCACAAGGCCAATGGCAAGGGTCTTGAATAGGGTCTTCATGGTCTTGGATATCCTCCCAAATGACATGGCTCCGAAAAACCTCCCCGGAGCACCCCCGAAATTCCCCGGGGTTGCCTGCTCTGTTGCAAACGCCATGCCAAGGCAAAAAAGCAAGGCAGATATGCAATCAGCGCGGATCATGTTAACTGATCCGGCAAGATATTGCCGATGATCTGCGTGAGTTCAGGCAAAATCTTGCCGAGTGAGGAGTGGCATGGCGGAAAACAGCACCACATGGCGAGGCCTGATGGCGCGGCGGCACATTCCCGCCGTCGGCGCTGGGCTTGCCGTGGTCCTGGTGGTGTTCTGGGTGGCGTTCGAAATGACCCTCACCGCCTCGGTGCGCGATGTCGAACTTCAGGCCCAGCGCCGTCTCGCCCTGTTTGATCGCACGCTTGAAGCCATCATCGAGCGCTTCCACTACCTGCCTGTCGCTATCTCCCAGGCCCGCGAAACCCGCGCCGCGCTCGACAATCCCGGCGACCCCGCGGCCATCGACGCGGCCAATGGCTTTCTCAGCCAGCTCAACGAAACCGCCGGGGCCAGCGAAATCTTTCTCATGGAAGACACCGGCAGTGTCGTTGCCGCCAGCAATTGGTGGACGCTGACCAGTCTCGTGGGCACCAATTATTCCTTCCGCCCCTATTTCGCTGATGCCATGACGCGCGGGCGGTCCGAATATTACGCCTTCGGTATTTCCACCAATGTGCCCGGCCTGTTCCTGTCGCAACGTGTTGACGGACCGGACGGTCCCCTGGGCGTAGCGGTCACCAAGATCAACCTCGGAGAAATCGAAGCCGCCTGGTGGCGCTCGGGCGAATTGATCGGCATCGTCGATCTCAACGACGTTGTCATCCTCTCGACCCGCCCGGATTGGCGATACCGCCCGCTCCAGACCATTCCGCTCTCGCGCTATGGCGCCATTGCCTCCCAGTTGCGCTACGGCGAAAACGGCATCGACAACACCGGCATCATTGCCGACCGCTGGAATTCGCGCGGTGCCGAATTTGCCCTGCTCGCCGGCCCGGACCCCGAAACCACGGGGTATTTCGTCCTCCAGGAACTGCGCCTGCCCAAGCATGGCTGGCGCCTGCTTTCCTTTACGCCACTGGCCCCGCTCTATGGCGGCGCCCTCACCATGGCCACTGCCGCGGCCCTCGCCTGCGCTGCCCTGCTGCTGATCGTGGTTCTCTTTGAACAGCGCCGGCGCCTCGTTGCCCAGCGCCTCGCCGATCACAATCAGCTCGAACATCGCGTCGCCGAGCGTACCGAAGACCTGCACGCCATGAACGAGCAATTGCGTGCCGAAATCGCCGAGCGCATCCGCGCCGAAAAAGCCGAACGCGAGGCCCAGGAAGGCCTGGTGCAGGCGGCCAAGCTCGCCAGCCTGGGCCAGGCGCTCGCCGGAGTGGCCCACGAGGTCAGCCAGCCCGTTGCCGCCCTTGCCACCCACATGGCCAGCGCCCGGCTCCTCGAACAGCGCCGCGGCGGCAGCGATCTGGGGCCGGTGCTCACCGCCATGGACAAGGTGGTGGAACGTCTCGCGACCCTCACCAGCCACCTCAAGAATTTTGCCCGCAAGGAAACCCGGGTCACCATGGCCGCCGACACCGGCGCCACCATCGCCAATGCGCTTGATCTGACCGATCACCGCCTGCGCCAGGTCGGCGTCGATATCGAATATCGCCGCCCCCACCCGCCCATCGGCGTCGCCGCCAACCCGGTGCATCTTGAACAGGTGCTGATCAACCTTATCGCCAATGCCGCCGACGCCATGGAGGATGCGCCCCTGCGCGTTCTCTCCATCGGCGTCTCCAGCGACGGCAGCACCGCATGTATTTCCATTTCCGACACCGGCACCGGCATTGCCGAGGCCGACCGGGCGACGCTTTTCGACCCCTTCTTCACCACCAAGCCCGCCGGCAAGGGCCTTGGCCTGGGGCTGGCCATTTCCTATGGCCTGGTCCGCGACAGCGGCGGCGCCCTCACCGTGCGCTCCAGCCCCGGCAAGGGCAGCACCTTCACCATCACCCTGCCGGCGCGTACCGCTGGCGTCGCCAAACCATCCGCGAGAGTGTCCGCATGAGCCCCCAGACAATCGAGGCCACTGTCCTGATCGTCGATGACGAAGACATGGTGCGCACCGCGCTCGAGCAATGGCTGCGCCTCTCCGGCTTCGACACCGCCACCGCTGCCAATGCCCAGGAAGCAATGGCCGTCATTGATGATCGCCATCCCCATATCGTCCTGACCGATGTGCGCATGCCGGGCCTCTCGGGGCTTGATCTCCTGCGCTCGATTGCCGAACGCGGCCTGCCCACCGAGGTCATCCTCATCACCGGCCACGGCGACGTGCCCATGGCCGTCGAAGCCATGCGGGCCGGTGCCTTCGATTTCCTGCAAAAGCCCTATGTGCCCGACCAGCTGGTCAATTCCATTTCCCGCGCCGCCGAACAGGCGCGCCTCAAACGCGAACTGGCTGACCTCCGCCGCAAGCTCGACGGCGGGGAAACCGAACTCGCCACCCGCCTCGTCGGCGCCTCCCGCGTGATGCAGGAATTGCGCCGCTCGGCGCTCGAACTGGCGGCCATCCCCGCCGACATCATCCTTCTGGGTGAAACCGGCACCGGCAAGGAAGTCGTGGCCCGGTGCCTCCACGATTTCTCGCCCCGCGCCAAGGGGCCCTTTGTCGCCGTCAACTGCGCTGCCATTCCAGCCGAGCTGATCGAAAGCGAACTGTTCGGCCACGAGGCCGGCTCCTTCACCGGCGCTTCCGGCCAGCGTATCGGCAAATTCGAATACGCCAACGGCGGGACCCTGCTGCTCGACGAAATCGAATCCATGCCCCTCCTCGCCCAGGCCAAGGTGTTGCGCGTCATTCAGGAGCGCGAGGTCGAGCGCCTCGGCTCCAACAAGCAGATCCCGCTCGATCTGCGCATCATCGCTGCCTCAAAGGTCGACCTCAGCGCTGAAAGCCAGGCCGGACGTTTCCGCGCCGATCTCTATTATCGCCTCAACATGGCCACGCTGGATCTGCCGCCCCTGCGCGACCGGGGCGATGATTGCGTCATCCTCTTCCATCATTTCCTGTCCGAAGCCGCCCGCCGCTTTGGCCGCCCGGCCCCGACGCTGCATCCGGCCGATATCAATGCGCTGCTGTCCCACGCCTGGCCCGGCAATGTTCGTGAATTAAAGGCCGCCGCCGACCGGTTTGCATTGGGCCTTGGCGCCACCGGGCGCTCCATCGGCGATATTCTGGGCCAGCGCGTGCCCACCACTTCCGGCGCAAGCCTTGCCGAACGGCTCGCCGCCTATGAGCGGCACCTGATCGAGGCCGAACTGGACCGCCACCAGGATTCCATCGCCGCCGTGGCCGAGGCCCTGCAGGTCCCCCGCCGCACCTTGAGCGAAAAGATGAGCCGCCTCGGCGTCCGTCGTTGACGCCAGCACGCTGATAAGTCACTCCGGCACCAGATGTGCCAAGGGGAATGAGCATGATCCCGATTATCGACACGCATTTGCACCTGATCTACCCGGATCGGTTCTCCTACCCCTGGATTTCCGGCAGCCACCCGCTCAAGGGTCGCTGGACCATCGAGGATTATTGGACCGAGGCCAAACCGCTGGGCATCGAGGCCGCGCTCCATATGGAGGTCGATGTTGATCAGGCCGATATTGAGGCCGAAACCCGCTTTGTCCTGGGACAGGATGGCATCACCGGCGCCATCGCCGCCTGCCGCCCCGAAAACCCCGGTTTCCCCATGCAGCTCGAAGCGCTGGCGGCTATTCCCGGCGTCCGAGGCCTGCGCCGCATCCTCCACGAAGTGCCCGACAGCCTCAGCCAGACGCCGCACTTTGCCGAAAACCTCCGCCGCCTGCCCGCCCATGGCCTGACCTTCGACCTCTGCCTCCGCCCCGACCAATTGCCCATCGGCCAGGCGCTCGCGGCCAAGTGTCCCGACGTAACCTTCATCCTCGATCATTGCGGCGCGCAGGATATTACCGTGGGCACTCTCAGCCCCTGGCGCGAGAACATCGCCGCCATGGCGCAAATGCCAAACGTGGTCGCAAAGGTGTCCGGCATCATGGCCTATGCCGGCAGGGGCTGGACCCTTGATGCCATCCGTCCCTATGTCGAGCACATCATCGAAAGCTTCGGCTGGGACCGCGTTGTCTGGGGCTCGGACCATCCGGTGGTGACCCTGGGCGGCTCACTCACCGACTGGGTCACCGCCACCCGCCAGATCGTCAGCGGCGCCAGCACTGACGAACAGACCAAATTGTTCCACGCCAACGCCAAACGGATTTATCGTCTCTAGCCCGCTTCACACGCCCCGGCCACGCGGCACCCGCTGCCCCTCGCCCCTCCGGGGAGAGTGCCTGATCATTTCACGTTCAGTTGAATTCGCGGCCCTTTTACCTCCCTCCCCCTTGTGGGGAGGGTAGTGAAGCTGGCTGCGCAGCAGCCTAGCGCAACTCGGGTGGGGGTGTCGGCATGTTCTCTGGCTCGGTGTCTTTGGAGGTCGCGTCACCCCCACCCCAGCTATGCTTGGGCCTGTCGGCCTAGCGTCGCTACCCTTCCCACAAGGGGGAGGGAGGTAAAAGGGCCGCGAATTCAGTTAAACGTGAAACGGTCTAGCCCGCATCACAGCCCGGCCCCGCGGCTCCTGCGTCCCCTCGCCCCTCCGGGGAGAGGGCCAGGGTGAGGGGCCAATCTTTTAGCAGTCCCCAATGCCTCGACCTAAATCCCTACCCCCGCCGATGCGGAATGCAGATCGGTCGCTGATGCACTGGATCGAGAATGATCTCGGCGGTGACATTGAACACCTCGGCAATCAGGTCGGCCCGCATCATCACCTCGGGTGCCCCCCGTGCGCGCACCTTGCCGCCCGACACGAACACCAACTGGTCCGCATAGCGCGCCGCAAGATTGAGATCGTGCAGCACCAGCACAATGGTGCGCCCCTCTTCCCTATTGAGCCTGGTAACCAGTTCGAGGCAATCGAGCTGGTGCGCCATGTCGAGGTGGTTCACCGGCTCGTCGAGGCAGATGACGTCGCTCTCCTGCGCCAGCACCATGGCAATCCAGGCCCGCTGCAATTGCCCGCCCGAAAGCGAACCAATGCGCCGCTGCGCCATATGCGCCACCCCGGTGCCCGCCATGGCCGTGGCCACCGCCACGTCGTCGCGCGCACTCCATGGCTGCAGCATGGCCTGATGCGGATAGCGCCCCAGCCGCACCAGTTCCTCCACCGTCATATCGAGCGGCGCGCTTGGGCTTTGCGCCAACAGCCCGATCCGCCGCCCCAGCGCCTTGCCTTTGAGGCGCGCAATATCCTCGCCGTCGAGCAGGACTGCACCCGATTGCGGCGCATGCAGGCGACGAATGGCCCGCAACAATGTGGATTTGCCACAGCCGTTCGGTCCGGCCAGCACCGTGATCTGTCCGGCCGGTATCGGCAGGTCCAGCGCATCGAGCACCAGGTCCTGTCCATAGCCCAGTGTCAGGTTTTTCACCTCGATACGGCTGGCCACACGCTCATCCATTGGTCTTGTCCTTGCGCATGAGGAGAAACAGGAAATAGGGCGCGCCGATTACGGCTGTTACTGTCCCGGCCGGCACTTCGAGCGGCGCAAAGGCCACGCGCACCAAAAGGTCCGCCCCCACCAGCATGATGGCGCCCAGCATGCTCGAAACGAGAATCCCCGCGGCCCGTGCCCGTCCCACCAGAAGCCGCGCCAGATGCGGCGCGATCAGTCCGATAAAGGCCACACCGCCGGCAAAGGCTACCGCGCCAGCCGTCAACAGCGCTGCCAGAAAGAAAATGAATACGCGATAGATCGGCAGGTTCAGCCCGATGCTGCGCGACGAAACATCGTCGAGATCGGCGGGTGGCAAATGCCGCGCAGCCAGCGCCGCAACAATGGCCGTTGGCGTCAGCACCGCCGCCATCAATTGCACCTCGCTCCAATTGATGGTGTTGACCGCTCCAGCCAGCCAACGCGCCGCCTGCGAGGCCTGATAAATCGGCCCGACCAGCATGAAAATCGTTGTCAGTGCCTTGGCCACGGCCGCAACAGCAATGCCGAACAGCAAGAGGCGTATGGCCGACGAGGCCTGCCGCCCCGACAGGATGAACACCAGCGTAATTGCCGCAAGTGCGCCAATCGCCGCCGCCAGCGGCTGCCAGGCCACCGAAACCATCAGCGCATTGGCCTCGTCCGAAAAGATGGCCATGAACAGCACCACGCCCAGCGCCGCCCCATCCACCACGCCAAGCACCCCGGGCGAGGCCAGCTCATTGCGGGTAATGCGCTGCAAGAGATAGCCCGCAAACGCCATGGCGCCACCGGCCAGCGCCGCGGCGGCCACGCGCGGCATGCGCAATTGCAGCACCACCAGCCGCTCGGCTCGTTCCCCACCCCCCAGCAACACATGGGCCACCGTTTCAAGCGGCATCCAGGTCGAGCCAAAGCCGACACCGGCAAGGAACAGCGCGATAAACACTGCCGTCACAAGTGCAACAGCGAGGGTCACCGGCCCGGCCGGAAATCCCCGGCTACTGAAACTGTCGACGCTCATGCCAGCCTCCGCTTCAGCAGGACCAGCAGCGTCACTGCCCCAACCACGGCGGTAATCGCCCCTACCGGCGCCTCGACCGGGTAAATCACGAAGCGCGCCGCAATGTCGGCCAGCGTCGCATAAATGGCGCCCGACAATGCCGCGGCGGCAAGCTGATGGCGATGCCGCAGCCCGACAAGGCGTCGCGCCAGATGCGGCACCACCAGCCCGACAAAGGCCACAGGCCCGGCCATCGACACCGCCGCGCCGGTTAGCAGCGAGACGGCGAGGAATGCCAAGCCACGCACCAGCACCAGCGGCACGCCCAGGCTTGATGCCGTCGAGTCATCGGCATGCAGCACATCGAGCGCCCCCGAAAGCGCAAAGGCAATGGCAGCACCGAGCACCACAACCGGCAACCCGTTGTAAAAGAGGCTGATCGGCCGGTCGACAAAGGCCCCCGACAGCCAGAACAGCAATTGCTGCAATTGCGCTTCATTGCTGGTGAGGATGATTTCCACCACCGCATGGCTGAGGCTGGCAAAGGTCACGCCGACGAGAACGATCTTGAGCGGCGACAAGCCGCCCGCGCCCGCCGCCACGCCAAATACCACGACGCTGGTCACCAGCGCCCCCAGCGCCGCGGCCAGCGACAGACCGACCAGCGATTGCACACCGAACACTACCGTCGCCACGACCACCGCCAGCGATGCGCCGCCATTGAGACCCAGCGTATCAGGCGACGCGATGCGGTTGCGCGACAGGGTCTGCACCACCACCCCGGCCATGCCCAGCGCCGCCCCCACCAGCGGCGCGATGATCGCACGTGGGAGTCGGAGCCCGGCAATCACCGTTGCCGTTTCGCTGCCGTCATTGGCGCTAAGCGCCAACCAAACATCGGCAAGCGAATAGACCTTGTAGCCAAAGACAAGGCTCCCCAGCATGGTAAGGCACAGCACCATGCCCAGACCTGCATAGGTCCAGACCCGGCGCGACACGGCCGCATGGCCGGTCTGTGTTGCAATGGTGATATCCGCCAAGTGCGCACCAAACATGATGTTGACAGTCAGATTAAATTCTGATGATTGCAGCCATCGGATTTCTGACGTCCGTTGTCAAGTTAGTGAAGGAATATGCCATGATCATGCGTCGCATTGTTGCGAGTGTCCTCCTCCTCAGCGCGATGGCGGCACCGACATTCGCCCGCGAAATCACCCATGCCTTGGGTGTCACCGATGTGCCCGATCACCCGCAGCGCATCGTGGTGCTGACCAATGAGGGCACCGAGGCCCTGCTGGACATCGGCATCACGCCCGTCGGCGCCGTCAAATCCTGGCTCGGCAATCCCTGGTACGACCACATCGCCGCCGACATGGCCGACGTCACCGTCGTCGGTGAAGAATCCGCAGTGAACCTCGAAGTGCTGGTCGCGCTCGAACCCGATCTGATCCTGGGCACCAAGCAGCGCCATGAGGACATCTACGAGCAACTTTCCGCCATTGCGCCCACAGTGATTTCCGAACGCCTGCGCGGCGACTGGAAGATCAACATGGCCCTTTATTCCGACGCTGCCGGCATGGCCGCCGAAGGCCAGGCCGCCCTTGACGCCTTCGACGCCCGCGTCGGCAAAGTGGCCGCAGCGCTCGGCGACAACCTCGCCGAGGAAATTTCCATCGCCCGCTTCATGTCCGGCCAGACCCGCATCATGTTCAAGGACAGCTTCTCGGGCCTGCTTTTGGCCCAGCTCGGCTTCCATCGTCCGGCCAGCCAGGACAAGGATGAATTTGCCGAGCAGATCACCAAGGAACGCATTCCCGAATTTGAAGGCGACCGCCTGTTCTACTTCACCTACGAAACCGGCAATGGCGAGGGCGACACCCAGGCCGCTGACTGGCTGGCGGACCCGCTCTGGCAGAACCTTGAGGTCGTCAAGGCCGGCAAGGTCCACGCCGTGTCCGACGCCGTCTGGAACACTGCCGGTGGCATCATCGCGGGCAATCTGCTGCTCGACGATATTGAGACCATCTACGGTCTCGCCTCGACCCGCTGATCGCCGGCGGGGCAGCGTCACGCCGCCGCCGGTGAGCGCCGGTCGGCCCGCCTGAGGCCCCTTTATCCATGACCAGCACAGCCTGAACGGAAAACCCGTTCAGGCTGTGTTCATTCTGGGCAGCCAGGACCGCCTTCTGGCCGCCTTCACACCCATTCTTTGCCTGCTGCTTGACTCCAAACGCGATTGGCCTAATAGTTCGTTCGCTGACCGAACTAACTAAGGCTATCGATTTGACCCAGGCTGTTCGCATCTCCCGCCAGTTCTCCCTGCGCGCCGTTCTTGAGGCGATCGTGCAGAACGCCCCGATCTCCCGGGCCTCGATTGCCAAGCAGACTGGCCTGAGCAAACAAACCATCTCCGAGGTCATGCGCCAGCTCGAAGACGAAGGCTGGGTCAGCGAAACCGGCCGCACCAGCGGCCACATCGGCCGCACTGCGGTCACCTATGAAATCGTCCCCTCCGCCGCCTATATCGTCGCCGTCGACCTCGGCGGCACCAAGGTCCGCGTCGCCGTCTGCGACCTGGTTTGCCGGGTCTTGTCCGAAGTCACCGAGCCCACCCATGCCGAGGGTGGCCGCGCCGTCATCGAGCAGATCGCCCGCCTCACCGGCGAGGCCGCGGCCCAGGGCGGCGTTGATCCGACCCGCTTGCGCATTGCCGTGGTCGGCGTCCCCGGCGCCCCGCAACCCGATACCGGCCGCGTGCTGCTGGCCCCCAACATCGTGGGCTTCGACAGTTTCGACGTCGCAGCGGCGCTCGAACAGGCCTTGGGTTTCGAGGCCATGCTCGAAAACGACGTCAATCTGGCCGTGCTTGGGGAAAGCTGGCTCGGCGTCGGCCAGGGCCTCGACAACCTCGCCTATATCGCGCTGGGCACCGGCGTCGGCAGCGGTTTGATGGTCAATGGCCAATTGGTTCGTGGCGCCGCCAATGCCGCTGGCGAACTGGGGTTCCTCCCCTTCGGCGCCGATCCTTTCGAGCCTGAATCGCTTCGCGCCGGCGCCTTCGAGCGGCAGGTCGCCTCCTATGGCATGGTGACGCGTTACCGCGCGCTTGCCGGGTTTGATGCCACCGTCCCCGCTATTTTTGAGCGCGCCAATGCCGGCGAGCCCCATGCCCGGGCGGTGCTCGAAGACACCGCACGCCTGCTTGCTCGCGGCATCGGCGCCATTGCCGCCATCACCAATCCCGACAAGGTCATTCTGGGCGGCTCCATCGGCAGTCGCACCGAGCTGGTCGAGCGGGTCAAGGCCGTGCTGCCCTCCTGCTTCCCTTATCCGGTGGCCGTTGAAGCCAGCGAACTGGGCAATCACGCCGCTCTCGTCGGCGCTACCGCCATCGGCTTGAGCCACCTGCACAACACCGTCTTTGGCGCCGGAACCCCTGAATCCCGCATTTCGCTGCCACCAGCCAACGCCGTCTCGATGCGCGAGGCCCTGCAATGAACGCCCTCTCCAAAACCCTGCGCGATGCGCTTGATCGGGACGACGCCATCGCCCTTCTGCGCGGCGCCATCAGTCACGAGAGCATCACCGGCAATGAAGCAAATGTGGTCGGCTACCTCGACCAACAGATGCGCAAACGCGGCATTGAAAACCTCGACACAATCGACTTCCTGCCCGGTCGTCCCAATATTTCAGGCACCCGCAAGGGCGCCGGCAATGGCAGGCGGCTCCTCTTCATCGGCCACACCGACACTGTCCATGTCGATGGCTGGCGCGAGCATTGGGCCGGCGATCCGCGTGAGGATCCGTTTGGCGCCCCCATCATCGCAGATGAAATCTGGGGCCGTGGCGCCGGCGATCTTAAGGCGGGCATCTGCACCAGCCTCGCCGCCCTCACCCTCCTTGACCGCGCCGGCATCCGCCTCAAGGGAGACGTTGATTTCGCCTTCGTCGGTGACGAAGAAAGCGGCCAGCCTGGCAGCGGCGTCTCGGCCGGGGTCAAGGCCCACACCGCCCGCATCGCTTCGGGCGACCTGCCCCGCCCCGATTTCGTTGTATACACCGAGCCGACCCGCCTCGCTGTCTACCCCGCCCAGATCGGTTTTTTCATCGCCGACATCACCATCACCGGCAAATCCGCCTATTTCGGCGTGCCCGAACTGGGGCACGACGCGCTCAAGGCCAGCCATGCCGTCATGAGCGCGCTCTGGGCGCATTCGGACACCATTTCGGCCCGCGCCGAACACGCATTGGTCGGTAAGGGCTCCCTGCTCATCACAACGCTCAATGGCGGCGGCTTCATTGCCGTGCCCGAGCGCTGCACCCTCTCGCTGATCCGCAAGCTGCTGCCCGGGGAAAGTCTCGACAGCGCCGCCGCCGAACTGGAATGCGTCATTCGCGGTGCCATCACCGACCCCAAGATCACGATGGAAATTACTTACCCCGCCGGACGCGACCATGCCCTTGGCGGCACCGCCACCGAGATCGACAGCGATCATCCTGCCCTGGCCATGCTGGGCAGCGCAGTGGCGAGCGCAATGCCGGGACGCGGCGGCGTCGAAGGGGCGCCGTTCTGGTCGGAGACACCGTTCTTCGTCAACGGCCTCAATATCCCGGCGGTCTATTGCGCCCCCGGCGACATTCGCAATTGCCACACTTTCGAGGAGCGCGTCAGCGTCGAGGAATACCTCGCCGGAGTGGTGGCCTTCGCCGATTTCATGACCCGCTTCTGCGGGGTGGAAGGGAACTGAACGACTGTCTTTAAGGGAGACGAAAATGAAGAAGACCACCATGCTGGCGGCCCTCCTGGCCACCACACTGATGAGCACAATCGCCCACGCCCAAACCATCGGACCGAACGGGGAAAGCGCCACGCTTAGCTCGGAAGTCACCTTGAGCGACGCCGACATCGCCGCCCTCACCGGCAAGGGCTACAAGGCGGCCCTGCTCTGGCACACCGCCTCGGACTTCATCAACGCTGTCGCTGCCGGAGCCAATGACGAATTCGCTCGCGCTGGTGTCGATGTCGTGGTCACCACTGATGCAGGTTTCGATGCTGCCAAGCAGCGCTCCGACATTGAAACGGCCCTCGCGGCCCAGCCCAATGTCATCCTGTCGCTGCCGCTCGATCCCGTGACCTCTGCCGAGGCTTTCCGCGAGGCCGTCGAGACCGGTGTGGAACTTGTATTCCTCTCAAACCTGCCGGCCGGCTACGTCCACGGCACCGATTACGCCGCCATCGTCACCGACGACCTGTTTCAGATGGGCAAGCAGGCTGCCGACGTACTTGCCGAAGCCATCGGCAATGAAGGCCAGGTGGGCTACATCTTCCACGACGCCGCTTACTACGTCACCAACCAGCGCGACCAGGCCTTCAAGACCACCATCGAGAACGACTATCCCAATATCGAGATCGTCGCCGAACAGGGCATCACCGACCCGGCCCGCGCCGAGGAATTGGCCAATGCCATGCTGCTGCAGAACCCGGACCTCGACGGCATCTATGTGACCTGGGCCGAGCCCGCTGACGGCGTACTCGCTGCTCTGCGCGGCGCCGGCAATACCTCGACCAAGATCGTCACCCTCGACCTCTCCGAGCCCATCGCGCTCGACATGGTCAAGGGCGGCAATGTCGCCGGTATCGTCGCTGACGAGGCCTATGAACTGGGTCGCGCCATGGCAGCGGCAGGTCTCAAGGGCCTGCTGCGTCAGGACGTTCCCGCATTCGTCGTTGCCCCGGCCCTGACCGTCACCGCCGACAACATTGCCGAAGGCTGGCAGCAGTCGCTGCACCGCGACGCCCCGGCCTCGGTGCTCGGCGCGCAGTAAGGTGCTCCAGTCGGGCGGATTACGGTCCGCCCGACATCTTCCAAACGAGGGAAATCGCATGCCCACACCCAGCACTGCCGCCCCCGCGGCGCACCCGTTCCGATCCGCCCTGGCGCGGGTCAACTTCCAGCAATATGTGGTCTATGTCGGCTTCCTCGCCATTTTCCTGTTCTTCGCCATCGTGCTCCGGGACAGTGGCTTTCTGAGCCAGCGGAACCTCGTCAACATCGTCTTGCAGACAGCACCGGCGACGATCATGGCCATTGGCCTGGTCTTTGTGCTGTCCGCCGGCGAAATCGACCTCAGCTTCGGCTCGATCGTTGCCGTTTCGGCCCTCTGCGCTGCGATGGCCATGGCCGCCATGCCCGCGGCGGCCTTTCCGCTCGGCATTCTCGCCGGCATCGGCGCAGGCCTCTTCATCGGCGCCATCAATGGCGCGCTGATCGCCTGGCTGCGCCTGCCCTCTTTTCTTGTGACACTCGCCACCATGGGTCTGATCGCCGGCATCGGCCGCTCTCTCACCCAGCTCCGCTCCATCCCAGTCACCGACCCGCTATTCACGGGCATTTTCGGCTCCGGCAGTCTTTTCGGCGTACCATCTCTCGTCATCTGGACCGTCGTCGCGGTCGCCATTGGCCATCTTGTCTATCGCCAAACCCGCTTCGGCGCCCATGTTCTGGCCACCGGCGACAATGCCCGCGCCGCCCAGGTCACCGGTATCAAGGTGCCTAATATCCGCATCATGGTCTTCATGATCAGCGGCGGCCTCGCAGGGCTGGCAGGCCTGCTCTATGCCGGGCGCCTGCAGGCCGCCAAATACACTTTGGGCGAAACCGACCTGATGACCGTCATTGCCGCCGTCATTGTCGGCGGCACCCTGCTCAATGGCGGCAAAGGCTCGATCATCGGCGCGCTGGTTGGCTCGCTGATGATGGGCATGCTCAACAACGGCCTCATTCTGATGGGGCTCTCGGTATCCGATCAGATGATCGTTCGCGGTCTCATCATTCTCGTCGCAGTGGCCATATCGCTGCGCGAAAAGAGCCGCTGAGGAGGCTTCCCATGTTTCTCGACGTCCTGCGCCGCCGCAATCCACAATTCATTACCGCTGCCATGGCCCTGCACCAGTCCGGGCAGATTCCCGCCAATTCCTATGTGCTCGATCTCGACGCCGTCGAGGCCAATGCCCGCACCCTCAAGTCCGAGGCCGACCGCAACGGCCTCAAGATTTTCGCCATGACCAAGCAGGCGGGTCGATCCTCAAGCTTCTGCCAGGCCGTGCAGCGCGGCGGCATTGAAAAGTCCGTGGCCGTCGACATGGCCTGCGCGCGCGCCACCCATCGGGCGGGCATGCCTGTGGCCCATCTGGGGCACCTTTCCCAGGTTGCCCGCGCCGAGGCTGATGCCGCCGCAGCCACTTTCCGGCCTGATTTCTGGACTGTCTTCAACGCCGAAAAAGCCCACGAAGCCGGACAGGCCGCGCACAAAGCGGGCTACCGGCAGAACCTCCTCGCGCGCATCAAGGCCGAGGGCGACACCTTCTATCGCGGCCACGAAGGTGGGTTCGACGCCGCTGAAATCGTCGCCGTCGCCGAAGGCCTCGACCGTGTCGAAGGTGGACGTTTTGCCGGCATCACCACGTTCCCGGCCCTGTTGTTCGACCACGCCACCCGCAAGGTCAAACCAACGCCGAACCTTTCGACCCTCTCCCGTGCTGCCGAGGCGCTCCACAAGGCGGGCCGCCGCACCATCGAGATCAACGCCCCCGGCACCACCTCCTCGGTTCTCTTGCAGGGGCTGGCCGAAGCCGGCGCGACCCAATGCGAGCCTGGCAATGGCCTGCATGGCACCACGGCCCTGCATGTGGTCGAGGACCTGCCCGAACTACCCGCCATGCTCTACCTCACCGAGGTTTCCCACCTCTCGGGCGGCAAAGCCTATTGCTTCGGCGGCGGCTTCTATATCGACCCGATCTTCCCCGACTATCCGGTCAAGGCACTGGTCTCGCCCGAACCCACCACCGACGCATCGGCCCTCCTCGAGGTCGAAATTCCGCCGCCCTCCGCCATCGACTATTATGCCATGATCGACGCCGGCACGGCACACCAGCCCCGTCCAGGCGACACCGCGGTCTTCGGTTTCCGGGGCCAGGCCTTTGTCACCCGTGCCTATGTGGTCGGCGTCTCCGGCATCTCCACCGGCAATCCAAAGGTCGAAACCATCGAGAACAGCTCTGGCGAAACCGCCAGCTGGCCGGTTTAGGGAGCACCATAATGACCACGCAATCCGCTCCCGTGCTGGCGCTGAACAATATCCGCAAAACCTTTGGTGGCGTGGTTGCCATCGAGAACTTTTCGCTCGATGTGAAGGCCGGAGAAATCGTCGCCCTCGTGGGCGACAATGGCGCCGGTAAATCAACGCTGATCAAGATCATCTCGGGCGTTCACGCACCCACCTCTGGTGCCATCCAGATCGACGGGCACGAAATTTCCATGTCCAGCGCCACCAAGGCGCGCGAACACGGCATTGAAGTGGTCTACCAGGACCTGGCCCTGGCCGATCAGCAACCAGTTTACATGAACCTCTTCCTGGGCCGCGAGCTGACCAAGGGGCCCATGGGCCTGCTCGACCGCAAGTCCATGATCGAGGAAACCGAGCGGCTGGTCACCGAACTCGACGTCCGCATTCCCTCGGCCCATGCCACCATCCGCGATCTCTCCGGGGGCCAGCGCCAGGGCATCGCCATTGCGCGGGCCACCCATTGGGCCCGCAAACTGGTGCTGCTCGATGAACCCACCGCCGCCCTCGGCGTCGCCGAAACTGCCAAGGTCGAAAAGACCATTGCCGCGCTCAAATCCCGCAATATCGGCGTGCTGATCATCAGCCACAGCCTCGATCAGGTGTTCCGCCTCTCGGATCGCATCTGCGTGCTGCGCCGCGGCAATCAGATCGGCATTCGCGAGACCGCCAAAACCGACAAGAACGAGATCGTCTCGATGATTACCGGCGTCTAGCCAACGCCGGTAATCGATCCTGCTTTGGGGCTAGGTCAGCACGACGTGCTGGGTTAGCTCCTCGATGGTCGTGTCGGCCTTGCGCACGTCAAGCACCTTGGTGCCGTGGCTCATGATCACGAACCGGTCGCAGACCTGGTAAGCGTGATAGAGATTGTGTGTCACCAACACGCTCGACACGCCCTCCGCCTTGAGCTTGAGCACCTGGCCCAGCAGAGCTTCTGTCTCGCGCACCGACAGTGCCGAAGTCGGTTCATCCAGCAACAGCACCCGGCGCTTGAAAAACACCGCCCGGGCAATGGCCACCGCCTGCTTCTGTCCCCCTGAAAGGTCACCCACCAGTTTATCCGGGCTATCGATGCCTGAAATATGCACGGCACTCTCCAGCACCTGCATGGAGATGTCGCGCATCGCCTTGAGGTCGAGCATGCCGAAGCGATTGGCAATCTCGCGTCCAAGGAAGATGTTCCGCGAGATCGACAGCGAATCCACCAGCGCGGTGTTCTGGTAGATCGTCTCCACCCCCGCCTCGGCGGAATCACGGCGGCAGGTGAAGCTTTGCTTCTTGCCATCCACCGAGATGTGCCCCGAAGTCGGTTGGTGAATACCCGAGATCAGGTTGACCGTGGTGGATTTGCCGGCGCCATTGTCGCCCAGCAGCCCGACCACTTCATTCTCACCGATCTCGAAGCTGAGGTCATTGAGCGCCTTGAGCGGGCCGAAGGATTTGTTGACGTTGTGAAGGGCCAGAAGGCTCATAGCGCTCCTCCCCGGCGATCGAGGCCGTGGTTGAAGATCGAGGCCACAACGATTAGCGTGGCGATGAACATGTCGAGATAAAAGCCCGGCGCGCGCATCAGCAGCAGCACATCGGTGATCGTGAAGATCAGCATCACCCCAAGAAAGATGCCAAGCACCGACCCGCGCCCGCCCCGCAGCGACAGTCCGCCGATCACGCAGGCGGCAATCGCCTGCAATTCGAGGCCCGCGCCCTGCCCCGGCTGCACACTGCCCACCCGCGTGGTCGCAAGAATGCCGGCGAACGCGGCCATCCCGCCCGCAATGGCAAAGGCGATGAGCTTGATCCGAGCAGTATTGACGCCAATGGCCGTGGCCGCCGAGCGATTGCCGCCGGTCGCAAACACATGATTGCCGAAGCGGTGGCGATGCAGGAGCAGGTAGAAAATCACGCACAGCCCGATGAACCATACGAAGGCGGCGTTGAGGCCGAACAGCGTGCCCGCGAACATCGCGTCGAACACCGGGTTGGGATCGAACCGCACCTGCACGGCGCCATTGATCAGCAGCACCGCCCCGCGCCAGAACAGCAAGCCGCCCAGTGTCACGATAAAGCTCGGTAGATTGAATCTGAGGGTCAGCGCCCCGTTGATCAGCCCGATAGCGGCCCCGATCAGCACCCCGACCGGCGCAGCCATAAAGGCATCGACGCCATTACCCACCAGTATCGCCATGATAATGGCGGTGAACGTATAGACCGAGCCGATGGAAAGATCGAACTCGCCCGCGACCATCAGGATGCCGGCGCCAAGCGCCAGGCACCCGAGCACCGGCACCGAGCGCATCATGATGCCCATATTGGCCGATGAGAGGTAGCGGAAGTCGTCAGGAAACATCAAGCCGGCGATGATGCAGGCCAGTTGCACGACGAGAAACACCAGGAGGATGGCGCCTGCCGGCATGCTCAGCAGGTGGTGCAGCCAGTCCGCTGCCGAACGCCGTTGCGGCGTGGCGCGATCATTGGAAAGTTCGGTCACGGTCATGTCCAGGTCCAATAAAAGAGTGACCCCGGCCGGAGGACATGGCCGGGGTCTTTATTGATCAGCGATAGGTGCCGATCAGCGGCTTCACGGCACTGATGCGGGACTGGTCAAGGAAAGCACCCTGCCCGGTGTCGACATCGGTGGGGGTGAGGCCATAGCGCGCCGCCAGGGCGATCATGGCGATGGGGTGATAGCCTTGCAGGTAGGGCTGCTGATCCATGGTGGCGAACATGGCGCCCGATTCCACGGCCTCGACGATTTCCACCGCCAGGTCGAACCCGCCAAACGGCACATCGACACCGGCATCGCGGATAGCGCCCGCGCCCACTGTCGAGGTTACCGAACCGGTGCCGAACACGGCCTTGATGTTCGGGTTGGCAATCAGCGCCTGCGCCATGATGTTCTGGGCCTCGGCAGGATCAAGTCCGGCGCGCACGGTCTCGACCGTGATCCCGGCCTCGCTCATGGCCTTTTCGATGCCGCCGCCACGGGCAACAGCGAAGCTGGCTTCGGGGATTTCACGCGGGTTGAACACGGTATCGCCCGACTTGAGGTCGAATTCGGCGATCATCCGCTGGCCCAGTTCATAGCCCGAGGCGAACTCGTCCATGCCCACATAGGCCTGGCGGCAATTGCCGGCGGCGCCTTCAAGGTCGTCATTGTTGAAACCGATGACGATGATCCCGGCTTCGACGGCAGCGCAGATGCTGTCGTCGAAGGCATCGGAGCTCGAAATGGCAACGGCAATGCCGTCAACGCCGGTCGCCATGGCGCTTTCTATCAGGTCGTTCTGGCGCACCGGGTCGTTGTTGGCATACTGGACATCGAGGTCGACATTGAATGCCGCTGCCGCATCCTGCGCGCCCTTCACCACCGGGTTGAAGAACTGCACGCTCGGATCAAGATAGATGATCATGGTGGCCGAAACCGGCTCCTGGTCCTGCGCCATGGCACCACCAATTCCGGCACACATCACGCAACCGGCCAACAGGGCCGTGCTCAAACTCTTCAACGTCATGGTTTCCCTCCCATAATTGAGCTGTGGGTCTCGTCGGACCCCGCATCGGTCCCGCCCCTCCTCAGGCGCGACCAATTCTTTCCGTCCGCCCCTAGTATCCAAACCAGGGCTGCGGCCGTCCCAGGGTCATGTGCAGACCCTTGAATTGCGAATATTCGTCAAAGCCATAGCGGCCGAGATCGCGGCCCACGCCGCTTTTCTTGTAGCCACCGATCGGCATTTCCGGCGTGCCATCGATCACGGAATTGATCCAGCAGCGCCCGGCCCGAATGCGCCGCGTCGTCTGGATGGCGGTTTCGAGATCGCGTGACCAGACGCTGGCCGAAAGCCCGTAAGCCGTGCCATTGGCCAGGGCCACGGCCTCCTCCGCCGTGTTGAAACCAATGGTTGCCAGCACCGGCCCGAAGATTTCCTCCTGGGCGATGGCCATGTCCGGGCGCACCTTGTCGAACACCGTCGGCGCAAAGAAATTGCCCGCCTCGACGCCCATCTTGCTGCCCCCGAGCAACAGTTCGGCGCCTTCGGCCACCCCGCGTTCGACATAAGCCGCAACCTTGTCGATATGCTGGTCCGACACCATGGCGCCATAGCGCGAGGTCTCGGCCAGCGGATCGCCATAAGGCAGCCGTTTGGAGATTTCGAGCAACCGATCCAAAAGGGCCGGACGAATGTCGTTGTGAACGATCAGCCGGCTGCCCGAAATGCAGCATTGTCCGGCATTGTGATAGACGCCGTAGGCAATGCCATCGGCGGCGGCCTCGATGTCAGCATCGGCAAAGACGATCTGCGGCCCCTTGCCGCCGAGTTCAAGCCCGACGCGCTTGATATTGGCAGCGGCAATAGAGGCCAGCTGCGTGCCGACCCGCACTGAGCCGGTAAAGGCCAGCACGTCGACGCGCGGATCTTCGGCGAGGATTTGTCCGACTGCCGGGCCTGTGCCGGTGATCACATTGAACACACCCGGCGGCACGCCCGCTTCAAGCGCGATTTCAGCCAGTCGGACCGTCGTGCCCGAGGTGAATTCACTGGGTTTGACCACCACGGTGCAGCCCGCGCCCAGCGCCCACGGCACACGCTCGGAAACGATGATAAAGGGAAAATTCCAGGGCGTTATGATGCCGACCACGCCCGCCGGCTCGCGCAGCACCAGGCCAAGGCGGTTCTCGCCAATGGCGTTGTGGGTGTCACCCTCCAGCCCGCGCGCCATGCCCGCCGCATAGCGCCACATATCGGCGCAAAAATCGACCTCACCACGGGCCTGGAGCAGCGGCTTGCCGGTTTCGAGACATTCGATCAGCGCCAGTTCATCCAGATGCTCGAGAATGCCGGCAGCAACCTTGTGCATGATATTGGAGCGCTCACCCCCGCTCATGCGCGGCCAGGGGCCCGTGTCGAAGGCCTTGCGGGCAGCAGCTATCGCCAGCTCCGCATCAGCGGTCGCGCCGGCCGGCCAGTTGGCGATGACGCTCTGGCGATGCCCTGGACTGGTACGGGCGATCGTTTCGCCCGACTGGGCATCCCGGGAGACGCCGTCGATCATCATGCGATAGGTGCGTTGATTGGCAAGCCGCGCATCACTAAGGTTCGGTGCAACGAAATTGTCCTGAAAGCGCGGCTGAATGGTCATCGCATCTGTGGGCTCCGGCCCACCCCTCCCTGTCGATCCGGGTCGCACTTGCGCAACCTGTATGGAATTGTATGGTACCGTATGGCATCCAGAATCTGGATGTCAATGGGCGGAGTGTGTTGTCATATGACTCTGGATTTCCCGACGTCCGAGACGGCAGAAAGCGCCGCTGCTTCTATTGAAAAAGACCTGCGACGCGCCATCGTGGAGCTCGAAATGCCGCCCGGCATGCGCCTCTCGGAGCAGGACATCGCCACGCGCCTGGGGGTCTCACGCCAGCCGGTGCGCGAGGCGATGATTCGCCTGGCCAATTCGCGCCTGATCGAAATTCGTCCCCATCGCGGCACTGTCGTGGCCCGCATTTCGGCCAGCGAAATGACCGAGGCGCTGTTTGTGCGTCAATCCGTCGAAAATTCAGTTGTGGAGCGCGCAGCGCAAAGCTTCGACCCCTGGCAGCGCAAGCGCATCGAGACGCTGATTGCCCAACAGGAGATCGATGCCGATAAGCTGGACCATGCTGGCTTCCGCGAGCATGACGAGGCGTTTCATATCGCCATTGCCAAGGGCGCCGGTGTCGGCATCGCCTGGATCGCCATTGCCGACATGAAGTCGCATATGGACCGGGTCTGCAACCTGACCCTGCAAACGGAGGCCGACATGAAGCGTCGCGTGCGTGAGCATCGCGCCATCATGGCCGCCATTGATGCCCGTGACGTCCCGGCCGCCCGCGCTGCCATGGCTGAACACCTGAGCAGTATTCTTGACCACCTGCCCGTGCTTGAAACCAAGCATGCGAGCCTGTTTGTTTAGTCAGATCATGCCCTTCGCGCTCTATCCCAGCCTCACCGACACACCCGTCGTCATCTCCGGTGGTGCATCCGGCATCGGCGAGGCTATGGTTCGCCAATTCGCCGCCCAGGGGGCCAGGGTTGGCTTCATCGACATTCAGGCCGAAGCCGGTGCAAATCTTGCCGCCGAGCTGACCGAGGCTGGACACCAAGTACGCTTCGTCTCCTGCGATGTGCGCGACATCGCCGCCTATCAGGCAGCCATTGCAGGCTTTGCCGAGGCCCATGGCGACGCGCTGGTGCTGGTCAACAATGCCGCCCACGACGAGCGGCACGATTGGGCCGATGTGACCCCCGATGAATGGGACCAGCGCATGGGGACCAATCTCAAGCACAGTTTCTTCGCCACGCAAGCGGTTGCGCCGGGCATGATCCGCGCCGGACGCGGTTCGATCATCAATCTGGGCTCCATCAGCTGGATGATCTTGGTGCCGCGCCTGCCGCTCTATGAGACCGCCAAGGCAGCAACGCATGGCCTCACCCGCTCCATGGCGCGCGAATTGGGCAGGCATGGCATTCGTGTCAACACCCTGGTCCCCGGATGGGTCATGACCGAGCGCCAGATTAGTGAATGGGTCGATCCCGCCGCCGAACAACTGATCGACCAAAGCCAGGCGCTGACCCGACGCATCTACCCCGATGACGTTGCCCGCATGACCCTGTTCCTCGCAGCCGAAGACAGCGCCGCCATCACCGCCCAGCAGTTCCTTGTCGACGGCGGCTGGGCCAACACCTAGCCGGCACGCACAGAGGCGCCCGCATCGGAAGGGCCCTGCCCCTGACGAGGGGCGACCGCCACCACCAAGGATCGGGCACTCGGACGTTGCTGCGCCCGGCGCTGTGGGCGCGCCAACGGCAAGCGAAACCTGTTACCCGAGTTCCGTGCGCACGGCCGAGTGCTGAGCCGTATGGAGATTTGCGATGGCCACTTGCAGGATTTCGCCGTCGATAGATCTGTCCGGGCCAAAAAAGGCGCCGCCGACATCCACAGACAGCGCGGCGATCCCTTCGCTCATCAGGAATACGGTATTGGCGACCGATTCATGAATGCGCTCGGCAATTGTGCCGGCGGTCTCCTGCGCTGCGCCGCGCAATAGGACGGCGAACCGGCAGGCATCCAGGTGCGCAACAAGATCGCTGCTGCGAATGGCCCGCCGCAAGGCATCCGCCAGAAGCGGCAGGATCTCATTGCGGTTCTCGTCGGTCATGGTGACGATAGAGCGGCTGGATTGGTCGAGGTCAACGACCAGAAGCGCGCCCTCCTGTCCACTCGACTTCTGGGCATCCAAAATTGTGGCAAAGCGGGTCCAGGCAAGGGTGCCGAGCGCCGGATCAATATCCGCAGGGTCAATATTGAGCGGCTCAGGCGTGCTCCTGACACGACGATCCTCATTTTTGGGCTCATCGCCTTCCGGCCAACCCGATTTGTCCGTCGCCATGCACTGTCTCCGAAAGAATGGAGCACCGTGATGCCCGAAAGGACTAAACTTGCCCTGAGTTCCGCGCGAACAATTTTATCGAACCAGGCGTTTCGCTGTCCACGACTCGATAAAATTGTAGCAATAAAATCTACCGAAACAAAACTATCTTTATTTTCATAGTCTTAGCGCGAAAGCGGCATGCTCTCTCCAAAGCACATGGAGAGGCACATGTCCCTCAAGAGCATCACCGCTATCGCCCTTGCACTGGTCGTTTTGACGACAAGCGGCCCCTCCTTTGCCGCGACACAGACGCCCGCTGCCGGTCAACTGGCAGTGACCATTGCCGGTTCGGAGCGGAGCGTATCCCTGCCGACACCGCGTCCCTCAACCACCCTCCTGCCGACATTCACCAGCAGGCCGCCGGCAAGCCTGGGGGTCTTCAAATCGGTGGCCATTTCCGCCGCCCGCCTGCCGGCCGCCGGCAAGTGGCAGACAGCCCGCAGCCGCGACTATACGGGGTTGTTTTCGGAAAATTGCGCCAGCGAAGGCCTGCGCGGCTGCGACACAAATTTCGCCCGCCAATTGCGCAGTGTCGCCAGTCAGGCCAACAACCTGTCGGAGCGAGACCTGCTCGACCTGGTCAACCGCAAGGTCAATAGCGCCATGCGCTACCGCGAAGACCTCAATGTCTGGGGCACCGGCGATTACTGGGCCACCCCCAACGAAATGGCCCTCAAAGGCGCCGGCGACTGCGAAGATTTCGCCATTGCCAAATACTGGCTGCTGCGCAGCCTCGGCGTTGCCGATAGCCAGCTACAGATGGTCGTCCTCCAGGACACCCGCCGCCGCCTGTTCCACGCCGTTCTGGTGGTTCACACCGCCTCGGGCGCCTATGTCCTCGACAACGTCACCAACCGCCTGCAACGCGACACCGCCTACGCCCAATACCTCCCCATCATGAGCTTCGCCGCCGGCAAAAACTACATCCACGGCTTCTCAGGCGGCACCCGGTCCACGACGGCCATGCCAAGTGATCTGTCGGCGGTGTCGCCGGGACTGGGGATTTAGGTGCGTGCGAAGGGCCAATCTGCATTGAAGAGAAAGGGCCCGCTCACGAGCGGGCCCTTCCGTTGATTGGTTATTGGCCTTCCAGGCTGATGCGACTAGATGGTCAGAGCGAACTCCTGGCCATCGACAATTACCTTAATGACATCATTGTCAGCATAAGTACCAACCAGATTGACGACTTCGGCTCCGTCAAAGGTAACTGTCGACACATTTGGTGTGGTGCTGTTGTCCACGCCCAGAGCCGCGCCGACCGCAGCGTGATCGACGCCTGGTCCAAAAAGGCCAGACAAATCAAGTGCATCATCAGCCAGAACGAAGTCGTAGATATCGTCGACATTGCCAGCCCCGGTGTCGGTGAAAACGAAGATATCTTCCCCAGTTCCACCGTAAAGGTCGTCGTTTCCGAGCCCGCCGATCAGGATGTCATCGCCATCGCCTCCGGTGAGGATATCGTTGCCTGAGCCGCCATCCAAATGGTCGGCACCGCTTGAGCCGGTAAGCGTATCGTTGAACGCACCGCCGGTAATACCTTCCATGTTGCGATAGGTGTCGGTGCCTAGTCCCACTCCGGTCAGGTTGAGCGTGGTGTTGCTCGCGCTCTGGACGAGCGTGACATTGAGCGAACCGGTCGCATCTGACAGATCGAGTATATCGATGCCCGCCCCGCCATCGATCGTGTCGTTACCGGCACCGCCGTTCAGGTTATCGTTGCCTGCACCGCCGTTGACAATATCATTGCCGCCGCGGCCGATGATGCGGTCGTCACCACCTTGACCCGCCAAATTGTCATTTCCCGATGTGCCGTAGATCAAGTCAGCCTTCAGGTTGTCGCCAGCAACAGTGATCGCGGGGTTGCCGGGATCAAAGACCGATATCTCAAATCCAAAGTAGCGCGCCTGGTCGTTGCCGCCCTTGTTGTCGTCGTATGTGATCGTCCAATTGTCTCCTGCTGACACTGAGCCTGCAGCTGTTGCCAGGTATTGGGCGAGTGTCTGTGGCCCGCCGGTAACCCGAGTAATGAGATCAAAATCGATCACGGCCCTCATCAGGCGAGTGGTTGGGTCGTAATTCCAGGTATTGTCGTCGTTTGCGGTTCTAAATACTGCCTGGAACTGAATGCCATCGACAGTAATGAAAACCGCTACTTCCTTTTCGAGGTTCAAGCCTCCCTGATCTGCGGGGTTAACTTCATTGTAAACTTGCCCATTCGGACCAGTAAATGAAGCTCCCAGATTATTCTGGCTTTGAAAATTGGTGTAGAGGGTGATGCTTCCGTCGGAAGGATCTGCGTTGATTGCCGAGACGAAGGGTTCTTGCAATGTCTGGACGATCGAAGCGTCATTGCCCGATGTGAGCGGTTGGCTGCCATTGTTCTTGCTACCCACCGGGCCAGGAACTGCTGCGGGCGCAAGCTCATTGATCGTGACGGAATAGGCGGTAGTGGCAGTCCCATCATAAGCGGACAGATTAAGCACGGTCGTCGGCGTGTCGGCCACCGTCGCAGTTGGGCGATAGACGAGGTCATCCAACAGATTCAATCCGGTCGCGCTGTTGTAAAGCACCGTATTGGCGGTCACGGCGACGTAGTTTGCCCCATCGAAGTAAAACACGCCAGTCGGTGCATTGGTCGCGGTGACGGAGACATTTTCGCCGTCAAGATCTGTCGGCACATCCACCAACAGAGGATAGCCCGCACTATAGCCCGGTGTCTGTTGCGATGGATCGCTTGGCAGCCAGACACAAGTTCCATCAACCGTCGGCGCATCGTTGGTGCCGGTGATCGTCACCGTCACCACATCCGTC
>NZ_JAMZCU010000004.1 GCF_024273195.1 Devosia ureilytica
TCACGGCATCACCTGCTCGATGAGCCGGTCCGGCAATGTCTGGGAGTTCAAGCCGATCCGCGACAGCGGACAAAACGATCCAGCGGATCGTTTTGAGGTGCAGAACGCGGCGATGGAGAGCTTCTTCTCCTCGCTCAAGACCGAACGCACCGCCCGCAAGGTCTATCGCACCAGGGACGATGCCAAGGCCGATGTGTTCGACTATATCGAGCGCTTCTACAACCCGAGGCGCCGACACTCGACACTGGGCTATCTCAGCCCCGTGGAATACGAAGAGCAAGCTAAGCTAGCCTAACTTCGTGTCCACCGAACCGGCAGCAGCTCATAATCCCGAAGCTCCCGGTCGATCTGCTCTTGCCTCTCAGCCTTATCTCTCTGAACGAGTAGCTGCGTTTGCTCAGCCATGAAGGCCACGTTGTTCCTTGCCTCTAGGACTTGAGCCTCAGCCACCTCTCGAGAGTCCTTGAGCTCCTGTCGCTGAGCGGCAAGTTCGCTTCGCTGTAGCAATACGGCGGTTACCAACCAGATGAACGCTACTGGCGCAAATGCACCGGCAGATGTGTCGCCAATCGCGTTAGGCTCGAGGCAAGCTAACCGATCTATGAGCTCTTGCCCGTCAGGGCAGGTAGAAGTTTGATTTAGCAACCATGCAAACGCGGTCAGTAGAATCAAAGTGAGCAATATTGCGATGATGATGAGCGCCCAAGCGCCCAAATTACCTTTATTAAGGTTTTTCATAAGCCGCTTCCCACGCGTGCTGCCGTCCGATCTGCGCTGGCAGACCGTGTCGATATTTTCTAAACTTTACCCATGAGAAAAGCACTCGAGTCGTTCTTTGGCACGATAGCGGTGAAATCCGTATTCGGCGTGCGTAGTCTAGTAACGTGGTGGCAGAGTGGTTGGCCTGTGGACAAAGCGGCAGTTGTTCAGAAAGTCGACTCTGACAAGCCATTTTCGACTTTGCGAACCATATACTGACGCTGGTTGGGTTGTGGGTAGCCGTGTTTCTCGGTTGGCGTTTTTTACCAAACACACCGGTAGTTCCATTCGCTCAGGACAATACATCGGTGACAATTGGGCTTTCGCTGCTGACAGCCTTCTCGGCCCTTGTCTCGATGAAGTTCTTTTGGACAACATCGGAGGTGCTGAGGATTGTTTCAGACGGTTGGTGGCGTTCACCTTGGTGGCCAGTCAGACTGTTGTCTTTGTTGCCTCGGGTGCTGATCATGTTCCTACTCTGGGGAGTGGTGGCGCTGGTCATCGCGGCCATTCAGTCTGCGTGAAAGTGCTATCCGACTGCTCCAAAAAGGTGGCCCACTTTGGCCCATTTTTTTGACGCCCACCTTGCTAATTCCTTGAACAAACTACACTACTCTCGACATTGGGAGTGTCCCGGTTCCCCAGCCAAAATTTCCTTAAATCAAATCAGCGGTGTAACTGGTCTGCGGTGGCGGAGATGTGGTCGCTCTCGTTGGCGGCACGCCTGTAGATCGTCATGTGTGCCGCCAGCCTTGATGGCTAGAGGCGTTCCACGCACATGGCTATGCCCATGCCGCCCCCTATACAGAGGGTAGCGAGGCCTTTGCTGAGGCGGTTGCGGTTCAGGTCGTGGAGCAAGGTGACGAGGATGCGGGCGCCCGAGGCACCGATGGGGTGGCCGAGGGCAATTGCTCCGCCGTTGACGTTGACGATGTCGCGATCCCACCCCATGCCGGCATTGACGGCGCAAGCCTGGGCCGCGAAGGCTTCGTTTGCTTCGATACGGTCGAGGTCGTCCAGAGACCAGCCGGCCTTGCGAAGCGCCTTTTGCGAAGCGGGAATCGGGCCGGTGCCCATGATCGCAGGATCAACGCCTGCGGTGGCCCAGCCGGCGATGCGCGCCAGTGGCGAGAGACCGCGGCGGGCGGCTTCGTCCTCGTGCATGAGCACCAATGCCGCCGCGCCATCATTGAGTCCCGAGGCATTGCCGGCGGTGACGCTGCCCTGCTTGTCGAAGGCGGGGCGCAGTTTTGCCAGGGCTTCGGCGCTGGTTTCGGGCCGCAGATGGTCATCCAGGTCGATCATGGTCGTGCCCTTGCGGGTCTCGATGCTGACCGGCGCGATCTCGGCGCCAAAATGCCCGGCGGCTTGCGCTGCCGCCGCCTTGCGCTGGCTCGCGAGGGCAAAATCGTCCTGTTGTTCGCGGGAGATGCCGAACTGGCGGGCGACGTTCTCGGCCGTGATGCCCATGTGATAGCCGCCAAAGGCGTCAATCAGCCCATCGACGACCATGGTGTCGACCAGACTGATATTGCCCATTTTGGCCCCGGCCCGCAGGGCCTGGCAATGCGGCGAGAGCGACATGGACTCCTGTCCGCCAGCCACGACGACATCGGCATCGCCGTTCATGATCTGTTGCATGCCCAGCGCCACGGCGCGCAGGCCGGAACCGCAGACCTGATTGATGCCGAAAGCCGTGGCGGACTTGGGAATGCCGGCTTTCACCGCGGCTTGCCGGGCCGGATTTTGGCCGGCGCCGGCGGTGAGCACCTGGCCCAGAATGACTTCATTGACGTCGTCAGGCGAAACACCGGCGCGCTGGAGGGCGGCGCTGATGGCCGTGGCGCCCAGATCATGGGCCGGGACGGCGCTCAATGGCCCGAGAAAGCTGCCGACGGGGGTGCGGGCGGCGCCGACAATGACGATGCTGCTCATGCGGCTTTCTCCTCCAAGGCAAGGGTAAACCGCGCTTCGGTCTTGGCGGTGATTTCATCAAGGCTGACGCCATCGGCCAGTTCAATCAGCCGCATGTCAGTCTCGCCGCGGCGGGCGATGGAAAACACGCCCAGATCGGTAATGACGAGATCGGCCACGCGCTTGCCGGTGAGCGGCAGATTGCATTCCCGCAGCAGTTTGGCCTGGCCCTTGGCCTCGTGCTCCATGACCACGACGACGCGCTTGACGCCGGCGACCAGGTCCATGGCGCCGCCCATGCCCTTGACCATCTTGCCCGGGATCATCCAATTGGCGAGATCGCCGTTCTCGGCCACCTGCATGGCGCCCAGGATGGAGAGGTCGATATGGCCGCCCCGGATCATGCCAAAACTGTCGGCGCTGGAGAAAAAGCTGGTTTCCGGCAGGGCAGTAATGGTTTGCTTGCCGGCATTGATGAGGTCGGCATCTTCCTCCCCGGCATAGGGGAATGGGCCCATGCCCAGCATGCCGTTTTCGCTCTGCAAGCGGACGTCCATGCCCTCGGGAATGAAATTGGCCACCAGCGTCGGGATGCCGATGCCGAGGTTGACGTAGAAACCGTCTTGAAGTTCGCGGGCGGCGCGGGCCGCCATCTGGTCTCGGGTCCAGGCCATTATGCCACCTCCTCGCCGCGCTGGCGCACGGTGCGCTGTTCGATGTGCTTGGTCGGGTTGGCGACATGGATCAGCCTGTCCACGAAGATGCCCGGCGTATGGATATGGTCGGGATCAAAGCTGCCGGTCTCGACCAGGTGCTCGACCTCGGCAATCGTCACCTTGCCGGCCGTCGCCATCATCGGATTGAAGTTCCGCGCCGTCATGCGGTAGACCAGATTGCCTTCCGGGTCGCCCTTCCAGGCGTGCACAATCGACACGTCGGCGACAAGGCCCGTTTCCATCACATAGTCATCCTCGCCGAAGCGGCGCACTTCCTTGCCCTCGGCAATCAGGGTGCCGACGCCGGTCTTGGTGAAAAAGGCCGGAATGCCGGCACCGCCGGCGCGGATGCGCTCGGCCAATGTTCCCTGCGGGTTGAATTCGAGCTCCAGTTCGCCCGAGAGATATTGCTCGGCAAAGAGCTTGTTCTCGCCCACATAGGAGGAAATCATCTTCCTAATCTGACGCGTGGCGAGCAGGCGGCCAAGACCGATGCCATCGACCCCCGCATTGTTGGAAATGACGGTCAACCCCTTGGCGCCCGAGGCCTCGATGCCCTCGATCAGCGCTTCGGGAATGCCGCAGAGGCCAAAGCCCCCCGACATGATTGTCATGCCGTCAGCCAGCACATCGGCCAGCGCCTCTGCGGCGTTTGATCGAACCTTGCGCATGCCGGGTCCTCCTCCCTTGGTGTTCTTTCGCCAACGCTAGGACTTGCCGGGCGGGAGTGGTTAGTCGTATTTCTACGACATGACTGCACCGGTTCAATTCGCTCTGGCCGACATTCCCGTGCCCATGGTTTTTGCCATGCATCGCATCATCCGCGACTGCAACGAGGAGTTCGCAGGGCTGTTTGGCTATCGCCGGGCTGACCTTGTGGACACAAGCTTCTCCCGGCTTTACCCGGCCATTGCCGACTTTGTTCGCACCGGCGAAATGTGGCGTCATCACCTTCCGGGCGGCGCCGTCTATTATGACGAGCGGATCATGGCCGGCGCGGATGGCAAGCGCTTCTGGTGCCAGGTCAATGGGCGCTCGCGCGACAAGAGCGATCCATTCGCGGCGGCGCTCTACTGCTTTGAACCGATGAGCCGGCCGGTGACGGAAACGACCCTGAAGCTGTCCGGGCGGCAGCGGCAAATCCTGACCCTGGTGGCCCAGGGCAAGACCAATGCGGTGATCGCCGAACAGATCGGGCTGTCCCAACGCACCGTGGAAGCGCATCGGCTTCGGCTGGCGCGATCGGTTGGGGTATCCAACTCGGCGCAGCTGGTCGCCTGGTTTTTGTCCCAGAAGGCCGTTTAGGACCAGTCGCCAGTCAGCTCAGGCTCGGCCGAGAATGTCGATTTTCGAGAACGGGAGCGTAGACATCAGTTTACTGGCGGTTGGTCCTGGTCTCCTACCCCGCAATCATGTCCAGCATGGCCTTGACCGCAGTGGCGTAGCCGCGCGCACCGAGCCCGGCGATGACGGCGTCGGCGCGCATCGAGACGTAGGAGCGATGGTAGATCTGCTCGCGCTTATGGATGTTGGAGATGTGCAGCTCGATGACGGGCGCCTCGACCATCTTGAGGGCATCGAGCAGGGCCAGGGACGTGAAGGTGAAGGCGGCAGGGTTGATGATGATGCCGCTCGCTTCATCGATGGCCTCATGCACCCAGTTGATCAGCGCCTCTTCGCTATTGGTCTGGTGGAAGACCACAGGGCAATCGCCCGCTGCCGCACGGCAATTGGCCTCAACCTCGGCCAGCGTGGTGCTGCCGTAGATGTGCGGCTCGCGCTTGCCCAGCCGATTGAGGTTGGGGCCATTGAGAACATAGATCGGCTTCACAGCAGCATCCCCTGATATCCGAACAGTTTGGGCAGCCAGAGAACGGTCTCGGGCACGAAGGTAAAGAGCGCCAAGGCCAGCAGCAGCCCGATCAGGAAGGGCATTACATCGCTGATCAGGGCCTTCATGGGCGAGCCGGAAATGCGGGTCATGATGAACAGCAATAGCCCATAGGGCGGCGTGATCAGCCCAAGCATGATGTTGACAACCACGACTACGCCGAAGTGCACGAGGTCGATGCCCAATGCCTGCGCGGTCGGGATGAGCACCGGCACGATAACCAGGAGGATCGTCGTTCCTTCGAGCACGCAGCCGAGCACCAGCAGGATGACGTTGACGATGATGAGGAACATCAACGGGTCAAGGTCCCAGGACAGCAGCAGCAGGGAAAGGCTGCGCGGGATATTCTCGATGGTCACCACATAGTTGAACACCAGCGCTCCGGCGATCAGCATGCCGATGGAGGCCGTGGTCTTGGCGCTCAGCAACAGCGAGCGATAGAAATCGCGGGCGCGGACACTACGATAGACGACGATGGAGACGACCAAGGCGTAGGCGGCGGCAACCGCAGCGGCCTCGGTGGGCGTGGTGACCCCGCCATAAATGCCCCACATCAAAACCACCGGCATCATCAACACCGGCAAGGCTTCCCAGGTCATCCTGGGCAGCTGACGCAGCGGTACGGGCGGCTCGACAGGGAATTTCTTGAGCCGGGCAGTGACGCCGATTTGCACCATGAGGAAGCCGGACATCAAGAGGCCCGGAACGACACCGCCGAGGAACAGGTAGCCGATGGAGGTATCGGCCACCAAAGCGTAGAGCACCATGGGAATGGAGGGCGGGATGATCGGGCCGATCACCGCCGTCGCGGCGGTCAGGGCGGCTGCATAGGAGGGCGTGTATTTGCCGTCCTTGGTCATCATGTGCTGCATCATCTTGCCCGAGCCAGCGGCGTCGGCCACGGCCGAACCGCTCATGCCGGCAAAGACGATGGACTGGAGCACATTAACCTGGGCGAGCCCGCCCCGGAAACGCCCGACCAGCGCATCGCACCACTTGAGGAGGCGATCCGAGAGCGAGCCGGAGTTCATGATTTCGGCGGCCAGAATGAACAGCGGCACGGCCAGCATGATATAGTTGGAATACATGCCGTTGAGAAACTGCTCAGCAGCAATCCCCATGTCCTGCCCCCGCATCAGCAGGTAGAGGATCGAGCCGGAAATCATCGCCAGGCCCATGGGCAGGCCGAAGAACGCGAGAAAGGTGATCAGCCCAAGGGCGACCATAAACGCCAGAGAAACAGTCATACGCCCGACCCTGACCTGGTTGGATCAAAGCTCTCTTCGTCCTTGCCCCAGACGGCGCGTCCCGTCAGCCAGAGTTGGCGCACGATCATGGCGAGGGCGAAAATACCGTAGATGGAATAGAGATAGTCGAAGCGGATATCGAGATAGGCGGTCTTTTCCACCTTCATGAAGGTGATGTAGTCCACCACCGCCGGCAGCGAGATGGAAAACAGCGCCACAAAAATCAGCCCAGTGGTCGCCACCATGGCGCGCCTCAACCGGCCGCGCGCGGCGCCATAGAGAATATCAAAGCGGATCTCTTCACTGTCGCGCACCACAAAGGCCGAGCCGAACAGCACCATCCATATCCACATGATGACACTGACCTCATGGGTCCAGCCGATGGGGAAATTCAGCAGGTAGCGAAAAACGATCTGCAGAATGAAGACGGTGAACATGATGCCGAGCATCAGCGCCAGCAGGTTTTCCGCCCTGGCGTGTAGCCAAGTGCCGATACGCACAAGAGAAGTGGGCATGAAGGACTCCGCATTTGGTCGGCCAGACAGGCCGAAAATGCCGTAAAAATGGCGACGGCGCCATGGGCGCCGCCGCCGTGTCAGAATGACAATCAGAGGGCGTTGATACGGTCGACCACGCCTTCGGGCCAGTCCTTGGCCAAGTCAGAGTCGAGATACATCTGCTGGGCGTGGGAGCGGAAGGCATCCTGGTCGGGTTCATAGACTTTGAGCCCGGCATCCTTGAACCGCTCGACCAGCTCGGCCTCGCGCTTGAGATGTTCTTCCTGGCTGAAGTCGATAGCCACATTGGCGGCTGCCTCGAACTCGGCCTGGTCTTCCGGGCTCATGGCGTCCCATGCGGCCTTGGAGATGACCAGGAGGTCATAGCCAACCAGGTGTGAGGTCAGAACGATCTGGTCCATGACTTCGTAGAACTTCATGTTCTCGACGTTGGGTAGCGGGTTGTCCTGGCCATCGATGGCGCCGGTCTGGAGGCCCGTGTACACCTCGGCATAGGCCATTGGCGTCGGATTGGCACCCAGCGACTGACCCAGGAACTGCCAGGCATCGCCGCCGGGCATGCGCAGCTTGACACCGGCCAGATCGGCCGGGGTGGTGATCTGCTTGTCGCCGCGCAGACCCACCTGACGGGCGCCGAAATAGGTCGGCCCCAGAATGTGGATGCCAAGCTGATCTTCAGCCATCTGCTTGAATTCGGCGCCAACATCGCTGTTGAAGAACGCACGCAGATGCGCGGCATCGCGGAAGAGATAGGCCGAGGTCAGAACCGACCAGGCCGGGATCTGGTTTGAGACGTCCTGCGGGGCGATATTGCCCATCTCGAGGTTACCGCGCTGGAGCGCGACAAGCTCGGTGCCCTGCTTGAACAGATTGCCACCCAGATAGGTCTCGATGGTGACATCCTCTGCGACCTGCGCAGAAAGCAGGTTCATCATCTCGGCGCGGATGTCCTGCTCGGAGAACACGGCAGAGAAGCGCAGAACCGGCTTGTCCTGTGCCATTGCCGGCAAGGCCGCCGCCAATAAAAGCCCACCCACCATGAGTGCGCGACGCGAAAGCGAAATGGTCATAAATGTTCCTCCCTGGAGTGCCCTGCACTCCATCTCCTGGTTGCGCATCAGCTGGTCCGAGACCGATCGGCTGGTGCCGGCCCGATGCCTTGGGGGCAACGGCCCCGCTCAGACCCCTGTGGCCTGAGGCCGATGACCTCCCGCCACCAGCTTGCGCTCACTTTGTACGAAACAGTTCGTTCATGTCAACGGCCTGCAAGAAGGAAAGATCGGCGCGCTTTCCTTTTCTCTCATTTTTTGATATTTAGCAGATAAATTTGATTTTGCCAGATGTAATCCATGAGTGACCTGAACGAAGCAGCCATCCCCACCGTGGGTGAGGCGACCTATCTCCGTATGCGCGAGGACATTATCGCGTGCCGGCTGGCGCCCGGGCATAAACTGCGTCTTGACGCGCTGCGGGAGCGCTATGACGTGGGGGTGAGCACGCTGCGCGAAATCCTCAACCGGCTTGCGAGCGAATCGCTGGTGGTGGCAGAGGGACAGAAGGGTTTTGCGGTTGCCCCGGTGACCGTGCAGGACCTGCGCGAGATTGCCGACCTTCGATTGCTGCTCGAAAGCCATGCCCTTGGTCTGTCACTGGCGGGTGGGGACCTCGAGTGGGAGGGGCGCATCGTGGCGGCGCACCACAAGCTGGCGGCGACCGAAAAGCGGCTGCTGGCGGGCCAGGAGCGGCATACCGTCAATTGGGTGCGCTATGACTTTGCCTTCCACAACGCGCTGATCTCGGCCTGCGGATCACAGGTGTTGCTGGACCTGCACGCCGCAATATTTGACCGGTTCCTGCGCTATCACACGCTGGCGGTGAGCTTTCGTGGCGCCGGGGTGGTCGAGGACCATCGGGCGCTGTTCGACATGGCCCTTAATCGCGATGTTCAGGGCGCCCTTGCCATGCTAGCCCGCCACGTCAATTCCGGCGTCGAGCATGTGCTTTCGACCGGGAAGCTTGCGCCTTAGGCATAGGCCGCGAAAGTCTTGCCCATTGCGGTGCTGTCGGGCTCGATGCCGGTGAAGAGGCGGAAGGCGCGGACGGCCTGATAGATGGCCATGCCGCCGCCGGGCAAGGTGCGGCAGCCGATTGCGGCGGCGCGGCGGAGCAATTCGGTCTCGCGGGGAAAATAGACCAGGTCAGCCACCCACTGCCGCCGGCGCAGCAGCGCCGGATCAAAGGGCAGGCCGGGGTGTTTTTCCATGCCCACGGGCGTCGCATTAACCACCCCGGCGGCGAGGCCAATGACTTCGCTGAGCTGATCGGGGGTGAGCGCCTGGGTTCGGGCGCTTGTGGTGCGCGCCACCTGGGCGGCGAGAGCCTCGGCCCTGCCGAGGTCGGCATCGACGATGTCAATGGACATGGTGCCCAGTTGCACCAGCGCATGGGCAATGGCGGCCCCTGCCCCGCCGGCGCCAACCTGCACCACATGGTCGAGTTGTACGGCGCCAAGGCCGGTGCGCATGCTTTGGGCAAAGCCCCAACAGTCGGTGTTGTGGCCCATGCAGGCGCCTTCGCGGAGGACGACGGTATTGACCGCGCCTATGGCATCGGCTTCGGGGGCCAGATCATCGAGAATTGGCACGATGGCCTGCTTGAACGGATAGGTGACGTTGAGGCCCCAGTAATTGCGAGCGCGGGCGCCATCAAGCACCGCTTCGAGATCCTCATCCAAGAGGCCCAGGCGGTCGAAATCGATAAGGTCGTAGCGGTAGGCAAGGCCGTGCCGGCGGCCCTCGGTCTCGTGCATGACCGGGGAGAGCGACGAGCCGATGCCCCGGCCCAGAAGACCGATGCGGACGGTGGTGGTGCCGTCGCTGACGATGGGCGGACGTTCGGCATCAATGTCCGCAAAAGCGTCACGGACGCGATCCTCTTGAGTTGACACAGCAAAGCTCCTCGGGGCGGCCGGTATCCGCCCTTGTTTTCGCCTACGACTGCCCGGTAAAAGAACGTCAGGCGATTTGCACCACAATGTACGAACTGGTTAGTTTGGTCAATTGCGGGCGGGACCAGGAAAGGCATTGTGCCCATGTCGGAGAGCGGGTCAGAGGTGCGCAAGGCGGCGCGAAAGGTTTCGACGCGCCAGCAGGACCCCGAGGGGACGCGGCAGAACATCATCGAAGTCGCCAGCCAGGAATTCGCGCTCAATGGCTTGTCGGGCGCGCGCATCGACGAAATCGCCGCCAAGACGCGCTCGTCCAAGCGCATGATCTATTATTATTTCGGCGACAAGGAAGGGCTCTATCTCAGCGCGCTGGAAAGCGCCTATGCCACGGTGCGCGAGGGCGAAGCCGAACTCGATATCGCGGGCCTTTCTGCCGTGGATGGGCTGCGGCGACTGGTTGAGTTCACCTTCACCCACCATCACCAGCACGAGGATTTCATCCGCATGGTGATGATCGAGAACATCCACCACGGACAATATCTGGAGCGCTCGAGCGTGGTGCGTGACCTCAATGTCACCGCCATCGCCCATATCAAGGACCTTTATGAGCGGGGCCTGGTCGAAGGGCAGTTCCGCCCCGGCCTCGATCCGCTGGAAATCCACTGGCAGATCAGTGCGCTGTGCTTTTTCAATGTGTCGAACCGCGCCACCTTCTCACGGCTCTTCGCCCGCGATTTCGGCGCGCCGGACATGCTGGAACGCTTGAAACAAAACACCGTGGAAATGGTGCTGCGCTATGTGGCCAAGCCGGGGGCGCTTGGCGAATAGGGCTTCCCGTCCGCACGGATGCCGCGTGTTATCGGCGGGAACGAGGGTGATCCGGGGAAAACCCGGTCACCTCGTTTTTGCCGCCGGGCCCAAACTAGATCATTTCACACTCAGGCGGACGCGGTTCCATCGCCTCCCGCCCCCTGGTGGGGAGGGACCGAGGGTGGGGGTGTCGGCATGCCCTCTTGCTCGCAGCCTTTGGAGGTCGCGTCACCCCCACCCCAGCTCTGCTATGGCCTGTCGGCCTAGCGTCGCTACCCTCCCCACAAGGGGGAGGGAGGAAAAAGGGCAGCGCGTTCAGCTAAACGTGAAACGGTCTAAGTTCTGGAGGCGAAGCGTTCGACCAGTTGGGTTTCGCCCAGGACGATGAGCAGATCGTCCTTCTGCACAACCGTATTTGCCTGAGCGTAGGTGAAGTCTTCGCCGGAGCGCTTGATGCCGACAATGGTCACACCGTATTCCTGCCTGACCTTGGCCTGTTCGAGTGTTTTGCCGACAAGATCGTGGGGCGCGCGCGTTTTGACCATGGCAAAATCGTTATCCAGGTCAACGAAGTCCATCATCTTGCCGGTGAGGATATGGGCCACCATCTGCCCCATGCGCGCCTCTGGATAGACAACGTTCTTGACCCCGATACTCTTGAGTATCTTGCCGTGCCGCTCGTTGTTGGCCTTGGCCCAGATGGTCGGAACGCCGGCCTCGATGACCGCCAGAGCGGTGAGAATGCTCGCCTCAAGGTCACCGCCGATGGCGATAACAACAGTCTTGAAGTCACCTATGCCGATCTGACGCAGGGACTCGGGATTGGCGCAGTCGGCCTGCACGACATGGGTAAGTTGGCTCGCCGCGTCCTGGACAATCGCCGCGTTCTCATCAACGCCGAGCACTTCGTGTCCCATGCGTACCAGCGAACTCGCGACCGAGCTTCCGAAACGACCGAGACCAATAACCAGGATTGTCTCGGCTTTGGTGCGATTGGAGAGTTTAACCAACGATAGGGCGCTCCTCTGGATAATGTAGTGCGCTTCGTCCTCTGCCGAGGGCAAGGGCCGTGGCTATGGTGATGGTTCCCACTCTGCCGATGAGCATCAGCACGATCAGGACCAGTTCGGCAACGGGTGGCAGTTGGCCGGTAATACCGGTCGAAAGCCCGACCGTAGCAAAGGCCGAAATCGTTTCGAACAGCACATCCACCAGCGGGTATTCAGTTACCGACAGAATGACCATGGTTCCCAAGGATATCAACGCCAGGGACAGCAGCACCACGCTCAGCGCCTGGCGTTCGATGGATGTGCTGATGCGCCTGCCGAACAGGGCCGCTTCTCGCTCGCCACGCGCCTCTGACCACACAACGATGGCGAGCACGAAGAAGGTGGTGATCTTGATCCCGCCGGCGGTTCCGGCACTGCCGCCACCGACGAACATCAGCAAATAGGTAACTGCCAGGGTTTCGTCGTTGAAAGCACCGATATCGAGCGCATTGAAGCCGGTGGTGCGGGTGGTGACGGATTGAAAGGCACTGTTGAGCAGTTTGCCACCCAGACCCATCGGGCCCAGCGTGTCTGGGTTATTCCATTCCACGGCCAGAACAGTCACAAATCCGACGACCAGGAAAATGGCGGTTCCGAGGAGCGTGATCTTGGTATGCAGCGTCCAGGGTCGACCATGGTCCGTGGTAGCCCGGGTCTGAAGCTCATGGATCACTGGAAACCCGAGGGAGCTGAAAACAATCGCGAGCATGATTGGCATCAGGAACAACCAATCGTTCTGAAACCCGATCAAGCTGTCGGAGTAGGTCGAAAAGCCGGCATTGTTGAACGCGGAGACGGCGTGAAAAAGTCCATGCCAGGCGGCCACCGCCCAGTCCTGGCCATAGGAAAAATGCAGGCGAAGGGTAAGCGCCAGGGCCAATGTCGCTTCGACGGTCACAGTGACCAGCAGAATCAAGCGGAGCACGCTCCGGGCGTCCACCATCTCAAAGAAGCTGCGTTCCACCTGTGTCCGCAGCCGGTCCTTCAACCGGAATCCCCGGCCAGCCAGCAGACCCAACAGGGTGGCGGCCGCCATAATCCCGAAGCCCCCGATCTGGAACAGGACGAGGATCACCACCTGGCCAAAGGTGGACCAATATACCGGAGTATCGACAACGATGAGGCCTGTGACGCAGACCGCCGAGGTCGCGGTAAACAGGGCTGTCAGGAAAGGTGCATAACCGGGTCCCTCATGAGACAGCGGCAGCATTAGCAGGGCTGTCCCAATCGCAATTGCGGCCATGAAGGCAATGGGCACCAGTCGTGTCGGGTGATTCACATTGGCAAGCACGCGGTGCTCCAATTTGTGGTTCCGAGCGTCCCAGGATGGTGATCCCGATCGGCACCGGATGACGGCGGCTGTATATTGGATGGCTCACGAAGGCGCAATGGCGTGGTCAAGCCAGCTGCATTGAGCGGTGCAAATCGCCTCTGTCAGGCCAACATCCGGGACAGTGGGCCCTCGCCAAAAGCTGCCGATCCACTTCCTGCCCATTGCTGCTTCTCCCTCTCTTTCTGCCTCTCTCTGCCTCTGCTCTCTCTGCCTCTGCTATCTCCGCCTCTGCCCTCCCTCCCACCTTCCCCTCATTGACCCCGGCCGCGCCACCATCTATTTTTGTACGAACTAGTTAGTTCGCTCCGGATAGGTGCCATGAAAACCTCTATTGCTACCGTTTCTATCAGCGGGGACCTGCGCGAGAAGCTCGAAGCGATTGCGGCGGCGGGGTTTGATGGGGTCGAGATTTTCGAGAACGACTTTTTGGCCTTTGACCGGAGCCCGGCCGAGGTGCGTGGGATGGTGGCGGACCTGGGGTTGGAGATTACGCTGTTCCAGCCGTTTCGGGACTTTGAGGGCCTACCCGAGCCGCAGCGGGGGCAGGCGTTTGATCGGGCGGAGCGCAAGTTTGACCTGATGGAGGAGCTGGGCGCGCCACTGGTGCTGGTGTGTTCGAGCGTGGCGCCGGCGGCGTTGGGAGGCATTGACCGGGCGGCGGCGGATTTTCGGGAATTGGGAGAGCGGGCGGCCAAGCGCGGGCTGAAAGTGGGCTATGAGGCGTTGGCCTGGGGGCGCCATGTGAACGACCATCGCGACAGCTGGGAGGTGGTGCGGCGGGCCGACCACCCCAATGTCGGGCTGATCCTTGACAGTTTTCATAGCCTGTCGCGGCGTATTTCGTCGGACACGATCCGTTCGATTCCGGGCGACAAGATTTTCATCGTGCAATTGGCCGATGCGCCGGCGCTGGACATGGACCTGCTCTACTGGAGCCGGCATTTCCGCAATATGCCGGGCGAAGGCGACCTGCCGGTGGTGGATTTTGCCCGCGCCGTGGCGGCCACCGGCTATAATGGACCACTGTCGCTCGAAATCTTCAACGACCAGTTCCGCTCCGGCTCGCCGCGCACCATTGCGCTCGACGGGCACCGGTCGCTGATTTTCCTGATGGACCAGGTGCGCGAGGCCGAGCCGGCCGTGGCGCCCAAGGTGCCCGCCCTGCCCCCGCGGGTTTCGGTAAAAGGTGTGTCCTTCGTTGAATTTACCGCCGACGAAACGGAGGCCGATACCCTCCGCGCCATGCTGGGAAAGCTCGGCTTTGCCCGCACCGGCAAGCACAAGAGCAAGAGCGTCGAGCGGTTCAGCCAGGGCGCGATCAATATCGTGGTCAATACCGAGCGCGAGGGGCTGGCGCATGCCGCTTACCTGACGCATGGCACATCGGCCTATGCCATGGGCCTCCTGGTGGACGACGCGCAGGCGACGCTGGCGCGGGCGAAGGCGCTGGATGCGCAACCCTTTGCCCAGCGTGTGGCGCCCGGCGAGCTGGCCATTCCCGCCGTGCGCGGCGTGGGTGGCGGGGTGATCTATTTCCTCGACGAGCACACCGACCTCAAGCGGGTGTGGGACGTGGAATTCGAGGCGGAGCCGGGCAGCGGCAATGACGCCGGACTGATGGGCTTCGACCACATCGCCCAGACCATGAACTACGAGGAAATGCTGACCTGGATCCTGTTTTACCGCGCCATTTTCGTGGTGGATAAAGGGCCCATGGTGGATGTGGTCGATCCCTCGGGGTTGGTGCGCAGCCAGGTGATCGAGAACAGCGCCGGCAGCCTGCGGCTGACACTGAACGGCGCGGAAAGCCACCGCACGCTGGCGGGTCATTTCATCGCCGAAACCTTCGGCTCCAGCGTCCAGCATATCGCTTTTTCGAGTGCTGATATTTTCGCGACGGCGCAGGCGCTCAAGGCCAATGGGCTGATACCGCTGCAGATTTCGGCAAATTACTATGACGATCTACAGGCACGCCTGAGCCTTGATGCTGATTTCGTGGCACGGCTGGCCGAATGCAATATTCTTTATGACCGCGACGCGGGGGGCGAGTTCTTCCAGCTCTATACGCCCAATTTTGGCGAAGGGTTCTTTTTCGAGATTGTCGAGCGCCGGGGCCGCTATGCCGGCTATGGCGCAGTCAATGCGCCGTTCCGCATCGCCGCCCAGAAGCGCTCGATCCGGCCGCCGACGATCCCTTCAAAATAGGAGAGGTCAGCGGTTCTGGTTGTCGGCCGCAGCGTGAGGCGCGGCCTGATTTTCGACGCCCATTTCCTTGAGTACCCACAAGGCTGCCGCCCTGCCCGGCCCCCGCGTAAACCATGCTGGCAGGCGTGTGCTGACAAGACCGACGCGCGCCGTTAAGGTTTCATCAACCATGATGGAGGCAGCCATGCGCGTACCCAATGCCGGTCAGCCGCTCGACGAGCGCCGCATCGTGCGCGAAGGCAAGCAATTGGCCGCGGCCATGCTGGCGAACCATGCCGATCCGTCGTGGTTCGAGCGCAATGGCTTTGCCCGTCAGGCGAGCCTTTGGGGACAGCAGCTGATGGGCGCACTGCGCAGGCTGCCGGTGAAAGACTAGGGTCTTTCTTGCTGCACTTATGAACCGCAAACACAGGGCAGTTTTGCGGGAAACGCCCTAGATGCGCTCTGAGACCATCGCCTTCCAGCACATGTCGGCCACCAGCGTCCGCTCCTCGTCTGACAGGGGCGCGGGATTGTAGCGGCGGCGCTTGAGCGCGTTGCGAATGGCGCCGCGCATGAAACTGGCCAGCATGGTGGGCGACCCAGCGCGGATATCCCCCGCCGCCTGCCCGTCGCTGATCATATCGATGGCATAATCGACAAAGGCGCCAAAGATGTCCTTGGCGTCGGCCAGGGTGATCAACGGGTTGTTTTCGAGATAATCGAACAGCCGGGCGCGCTGCGGGTCGATCCAGATGAAATCGACATATTCGGCGATGTAGTGCCGGACGCGCTCGGCGGGCGTTTTCGCCGGATCGGGCGGCACCGACAGGCGTTCGGTCATCTGCTCGGCCATGCGGCCATAGACGCCGCGCACCAGCGCTTCCTTGGATTCGAAATAATTGTAGAGCGAGCCGGTGGCAACGCCCGCCTCCTCGGCAATGGCGGCCATGGAGCACTGCAGGCCATTGCGCACGATCAGTCTTGAGGCGGCAGCGATGATGCGTTCGCGCTTGTCGGGGACTACGTCCATAAACTGAATGAACCTTCATTCACCTGTCATGTTGGAAGGCTAGCTAGGCATCAGTTCCGGCGCAAGAGGGAAATGTCCCAATTTAAGCCACCGGATCCAAAAATCGCCGAAAGTCATTGATTTTCAGCCTTAATGCCGCAGGAGAGCGCCATGTCCGACCTCGTCACTTTCGTCCACCTCACCGATCTGCACGTCGGCGACCCGAATGTCGCAGACGACCACCTTTATTCCGACACCAATGCGACCCTTGCCGCCATCCTGGCCGACGTAAAGAAGCTGGTGCCGCAGCCTAAATTCATCGTGGCCAGTGGCGACCTGACCAATCGCGGCGACGAAGCGAGCTATGAAGCCCTCAAGGCAATCTTTGCCGAGGCCGAGCTTTCGATGCCGGTGCTGTTTGCCCTGGGCAATCACGACAAGCGCGAGGGTTTCTACCCGGCCGTGCTCGGCAAGACCGACCATGAAATGGCGCCCTATGACCATGCGCAGGTGATCGACGGCGTGCATGTCATTGTCATCGACACCTCCGCGCCGAACAAGGTTGGCGGTTCGTTCGAGCCGGGCCAGCTGGAGTGGCTTGAGGCCGAACTGGCGAGCCACGACGACCTGCCCAAGCTGATCGTGATGCACCACGCCCCGGCGCTGGACGACAACCCGATGATGGAATGGGAATCACTCTCGATTGCCGACACCGAGGCGCTGCGCCTGGCCGTCCAGGGCAAGAATGTCATCGGCATGGTATCGGGTCATATTCACTATGACCGCGTGTCCAACTGGTACGGTATCCCCGTCGTGGTCGGTATCGGCCACCACGGCCCTACCGATGTGCTGTGGCTGCACGAAGGCCTGCGCATGCTCGAAGGCGCGTCCTTTGCCATCGGCACCCTGCGTCCATCCGGCCTGACCATTACCTTCGCCCCGCTGCGCAAGGACCCCAAGGAAGTCATGAGCTTCCGCTTCGCCGACTTCGCCGGAATGCTGAAGAAATACGAAGAGAACCAGGTCGTGGCCGCCGAATAGGCCCCGCAGTTTCCCCAATCGGGGCGCCGGCAATGGCGCCCCCTCACTATCCTCAACTGGAGTATTGCGATGAACCGCAAGTCCTTCCTGCTGGGCGCCCTGGCGCTCGCCGTGTCGACCCCGGTGCTGGCCCAGATGGCGCCCGCCATTGACCAGCCCGTCACCATCACTTTCTACAATTACAACCTCGCCAGCGCAGGTCTGGGCGGTCAGGCCACCCAGAACCTGATCGACGAGTTCATGGCAGCCAATCCCAATGTGACCGTTGAAGGTGTGCCCTATTCCAGCGCCGATGGCAGCCGCATCCAGGCTGACCTGGCCGCCGGCTTACCGGTGGATCTGGTGCAGACCGTGTTCAGCGATCTCGATTTCTCGGTGACCAATTTTGGCGCCAAGGCACTCGAAGACATCACCACCGATGGTGAACTTGAAGCCCATATGGCGGGTATGCACCCCAATGGCACCAAGCTGGGCGTGCTCAACGGCAAGACCTACGGCATGGCCTATACCTTCTCGACCCCGGTGCTGTTCTACAATGCCGACCTGTTCCGCGCCGCTGGGCTGGACCCCGATAATCCGCCCCAAACCTGGGCAGAGGTGAAGGAAGCGGCCCTCGCCATCGAGGAAAAGACCGACGCTGAAGGCTTCACCGGCGGCATTACCGGCCCGGGCGCCGTCGACTGGCTGTTCCAGGGCGTGGTCCGTTCCAATAATGGCGAAGTGATTTCGCGCGACCGCACGACGCTCAAGTTCGCCGAGCCGGAATCGGTGGAGGCCGTCGCCATGCTGCGCGATCTCTACGACGCCGGCGTCTATGAGAACTACGACTATAGCGGCGCAATGGAGGGCATGGCCTCGGGTCATCTGGGCATGTACCTGCAGACCAGCGCCCTGCAGGGTTCGCTGGTGTCTGGCGCCGAGGGCAATTACGAGCTGCGCGCCACCACCATGCCGCGCTTTGGCGACAAGCCGACCCGCCCGAACAATTCGGGTTCGGCCCTGACCATCCACACCGCCGACCCGCTCAAGCAGCGCGCCGCCTGGGAGCTGATGAAGTTCCTGACGTCCGAATACGGCTACACCATCATCACCTCGCAGATCGGCTACCTGCCGCTGCGTCCGGCCATCGTCGATGATCCGAAATACCTCAAGGACTGGATTGCCGAGCACCCGCTGGTCGAGCCCAACCTCGAGCAGCTTGATCGTCTCGAACCTTGGGACCCGATGCCCGGCCCGAACTATCGCCAGGTCGTCAAGACCATGATGGACGCCGTTGAAATGTCGATCTTCGGTGGCGCCGACATCGAGCCGACGCTGATCGATGCCCAGGCCAATGCCCAGGCGCTGATGCCCTAGGGCAACCGGGGTGAGAGCGACGACTGTTGCTCACCCCATCCTCATTCCCTCCCCTCAGGGGGAGCGAGACGACGAACCGCGGCGCCCCAGCCTTGCATCTCCCTTCCCTTGTGAGGGGAGATCATGGGTGGGGGCCTTCAACTCAAAAGGATCGGACAATGGCCATAGCCGCTTCCGCCCCAGTTCAGCGACGCCGGATCAATCAGGCCCGCTTCTCGCCCTGGCTCTATCTGGCGCCGGCGATTCTGACGCTGGTGGTCTGGATCTACTGGCCGCTGGTGGACGCGTTCCGCCTGAGCTTTTTCCAGTGGAACATGCTGCCCACCTCCCCCCAGACCTTTGTGGGCTGGGACAATTACCAGCGCATTTTCGCACTGCCCAAGTTCTGGCAGGCGCTGCGCAACACCGGCATCTATGTGCTGGGACTATTGCCGCTGGCGGTGCTGATCCCGCTGGCCCTGGCCATCTACACGCACGACCTGTCGCCGCGACTGCGCAATATCTACCGGGCCATCATCTTCGTGCCGATGATCATTGCGCCGGTGGTTGCTGCCGCCGTGTGGCGCTGGCTGCTCGATCCCAACTACGGCATGGTCAATGCGCTGATCGAGTGGTTCGGCGCCGAACCGGTCAAGTTCCTCAGCGATCCCAAGGTCGCCATCTGGACGATCATCGCCATCACGGGCTGGAAGCTGATCGGCTTTTCGACGCTGATCCTTTCGGCGGCCAATGCCAATATCAATCCGGCGCTACTGGAGGCTGCCCGCATGGATGGCGCCAGCAAGTGGGAGATCATCCGGGACATCCGCCTGCCGCTGCTCAGCTCTTCAGTGCTGTTCCTCGTGATGATGACGATCCTGCTCGGAGCGCAGTGGAGCTTTGGCTATATCAATGTGCTGACCGGCGGCGGTCCGCTCGGCGCCACCACGAACATCTATTACCTGCTGTGGGATTTCGGCTTCTCGACCATGTCGGTCGGCTGGGGCTCGGCTGCGGCGGTGATCCTGTTCCTCGGCTTTGGCGCCCTCGCCTTCGTGCTGTTCCGCCTCATCGACAGGTATTCGTTCCATGACAACTGATGCAATCAAGGCGCAGCTTACCCTGGCGCGTCCGCTCCGCCGCAAGGCCGCAGAGGGTATCGGGCTCAATAGCGCCGCCGGCCATCTGGTCATGGTGCTGCTCTCGATCGTCTGCCTGTTCCCGGTCTATTGGATGGTCGCCACCTCGCTGCGCCCGGCCAATGCCATTTTCGAAACGAGCCTCTGGCCGACCACGATGTCGCTCGAGAACTACACCTATGCGCTCGACAGCATTCCGATCCTGCGCATGTTGATCAATACGCTGGTGGTGTCGGCGCTCACGACCGTGGTGCAGCTGCTGACAGGACTTCTTGCCGCCTATGCTTTCGCCCGCTGGCGCTTTCGCTTCGATAGCCTGGTCTATACTGCCGTGGCGCTGACCTGGCTGGTGCCGTTCCAGGTGGTGATGATCCCCAATTATCTGCTGATCGCGCAGATGGGGCTGCTCGACACCATTTCGGCGCTGATCCTGCCCAACTTTGCTTCGGCGCTGGCGATCCTGCTGCTGGCCCAGGCCATGCGCAGCTTTCCCAAGGAAGTGGTGGAGGCCGCCCGCATGGACGGCGCCGGCAGCTGGCGCATCCTCTGGGGCGTTATGGTGCCCAATCTGCGCGGCACCATCGCCTCGTTGGCCATCCTCATCTTCATCTCGACCTGGAACGAGTATTTCTGGCCCCTGCTGCTGACCCGCACCGCGGACAACAGTGTGATCCAGATCGGTATCCAGATGTTCATGACCTCGGAAGGCAACCAGTGGGGGCCGCTGATGGCTGCCTCGACGCTGGCCAGCCTGCCGGTGCTGGTCATCTACATCGTGCTGCAGCGCCAGGTCATCCAGTCCTTCATGAAATCGGGAATCCGCTGATGAACATTCATCTCAACCGCCATCTGCCAGTCAAAGGCACTTTCAACGTCCGCGATCTGGGCGGCTATGCCACGCCCTCGGGCGAAACCCGCTGGCGGCGCGTGCTGCGGGCCGATGGGCTGCACCGTCTCGATGACGAGGGCATGGGCGCATTGGTGGCCGAAGGCGTTACCACGGTCATCGACCTGCGCCACCCCGGCGAACTCGAAACCCAGCCCAATCCGTTCCATGCCAATCCGGCCGTGCGCTACCACAATGTCTCGCTGTTCGACCAATTGGCGCCGACCCCAGTGCCGGGCCAGGACATCTTGCTCGAACTCTACAAGCTGGCGCTCGACAACCGGCAGAGTGCCGTGGCCGAAGTGCTGACCATTATTGCTGAGGCGCCCGAAGGCGCGGTGCTGTTCCATTGCACCGCCGGCAAGGATCGCACGGGTATTGTTTCGGCGCTGCTGCTGGCGGTTGCCGGCGTCGAGGCGACGCTGATCGTTGACGACTACGCCCTGACCGGGCCGATGATTGCCCCGATGGTCGAGGAAATCATCGCCCATGCGGTTGCCCGTGGGGCCGATATCGAAGCCTTCCGCCCGATGCTGGCCTCAGAACCGGCCACCATGCTGGCGACCATTGCCCATATCGAAACCAATTATGGCTCGGCCTCGGCTTACCTCGAACGCATCGGCATGGACGTCGCTGCCATCGAGCGTCTGCGCCAACGCCTTGTGGGAGACATCTGATGGCTGATCTGGTTCTCAAGCACCTGAAGAAGACCTATGACGCCAAGCAGGTTCTGCATGGCGTGGACGTGACCATTCCCGATGGCAGCTTCGTCGTGATGGTCGGACCCTCGGGCTGCGGCAAGTCCACGCTGCTGCGCATGATCGCTGGGCTCGAAGACATCAACGAGGGCACGCTGACCATTGGCGGCGTCACCATGAACGACATTGATCCGGCCGACCGGGGCTGTGCCATGGTGTTCCAGAACTATGCGCTCTATCCGCATATGACCGTGCGCCAGAACATCGGCTATCCGCTGAAAATTGCGAAAATGCCGGCGGCCGAGCGCGACAGGCGCATCCAGGAAGCGGCTGCCATCCTCAATCTCACCGATTATCTCGACCGCCGCCCGGCGCAGCTTTCAGGCGGGCAGAGGCAGCGCGTGGCCATGGGCCGGGCAATCGTGCGGGAGCCGGAGGTGTTTCTGTTCGACGAGCCACTGAGCAATCTCGACGCGCTGCTGCGGGTGCAGATGCGCATCGAGATCAAGCGGCTACACAAGCGCCTCAAGGCCACGTCGATCTTTGTGACCCACGATCAGGTCGAGGCGATGACCCTGGCCGATATGCTGATCGTCATGAATGCGGGGCGGATCGAACAGGTGGGAACACCCGCCGAAGTCTATCGCAAGCCTGCCTCGGTGTTCGTCGCCGGCTTCATGGGATCACCGGCCATGAACCTGATGGAGGCGACGATGGGTGCCGATGGCCAGGTCACGCTGGACGTAGCCGGGGGTCGCCCCATGCTGCGCCTCGCCGGGCTGGCGGAAGGTACCCCGCTGACCGTGGGCGTTCGCCCCGAAGCCATCACCCTTATGCCCGAAGGCGCCGATGGATTGCAGGCGACAGTCGAGCTGGTTGAGGAACTGGGCGGTTCGCGCATTGCCTATTGCGCGCTCAAGGGCAGCGAAATCGCGGTTGTGCTGCCACCCGGCGACGAACCCTATGAAGGCCGGCAGGTGACGCTGAGCTTTGACCAGCGCGATCTGCACCTTTTCGACCGGATCACTGGCCTCCGGGTCGAGATCGAACCGAGCAGGCTCGAAAAGCCTCAGCGGACCAAAGTCGCCGCGCACTGAGGCCATTCAAGGTTCCGGGCCGGGGCGGCGACGTCCCGGCCCTGTACATAGGCCGGAATTCCAACTCCCAACGCGCCGCCCAATGCTCTAGTGTCCTCACAGGAGGACGCATGCGGATATTGTTGGTGGAGGACAATGAGGACTTGGGCGAGGCCATTGAAAAGCGCCTGCGCTCGGCGGGACACTCGGTCGAATGGGTCAAGGATGGCGACGACGTGGTGCCCACGGCCGAGGCCGAACCGTTTGACGCGGTGGCACTGGACCTCATGTTGCCGCATCGCGATGGCATCAGCCTGATTGCCGAGCTGCGCAAGCGCAAGTTCAACGCGCCTATCCTGGTCATCACCGCCCGCTCGGAAATCGACGACAAGGTCAGCCTGCTCGATCTGGGCGCCGACGACTATCTGGTGAAGCCCTTTGACCTCAGGGAGCTGGAAGCGCGCTTGCGGGCGCTGTTGCGGCGCACCGGCGGGCAGGCGTCGAGCACGGTGGGCGTGGGCAATCTCGAACTGGACCTGGCGGGCCTCAATGCAGCGGTAAGCGGCAAGGCGCTGGAGCTGGGACGGCGCGAATTCCGGCTGCTGGAAATTCTCGTGGCCCATGCCGGCAAGGTGGTCGCCAAGGAACGACTGATGAACCAGCTGTTCAATTTCGACGAGAATGTCTCGGTCAATGCGCTGGAGCTGCACATCTCGCGGCTGCGCAAGAAGCTTGAGCACGCCAATGTGGAAATCGGCACGGTGCGTGGCGTGGGCTATGTGGTGCGGGTCAATGAGTGACTTTCGGTCGGCATTGATCCCCTGGCCGGCGAGGACCCGCGATTTGCGGCAAACGTCAACGCGGTGTGCGTGGCTCACCCCACCCTCGATCCCTCCCCATCAAGGGGTGGGAGGCGCAAGGCTGAGATGCCAGTGTTCATCGTCTCCCTCTCCTCTTTGGGGCGAGATCAAGGGTGGGGGCGCCTGTTCTTGACAACCAAATCCTTCTCCATTCGCCGCCGCATTTTTGCGCTGGCGGTGGCGCTGTTGCTGGCGGCGTCGGTGGTGCTGATCGTATTTATCCGCGACTATGCCGAGCGGGCGTCGGACCGGGCCTTTGACCGGCTGCTGGCGGCGTCGGCGCTGACCATTGCGGGGGCGGTGCAAGTGGAGAATGAGGCGGTGGTGGTGGAAATCCCCTTTGCCGCCTTCGCCATGTTCTCGGGGCAGGACCGGGTGTTTTATGCGGTAGAAGACCCGGATGCGCGCACCGTTACCGGCTATGAGGATCTTGCCGCGCAGATGGGCGAGACGCTATCAGCCGAACCGGCCTTCACCGACATGCTCTATCGCGGTGAGACTGTGCGAGTGGCCAGCGTCGGGCGGTTGATTTCGACGCCGAGCGACACCGGATGGGTCACTATTCATGTGGCGGAAACGCAGAACCAGCGCGAGGCGCTGTCCACTGAAATCCTGTCGAACGCGGTGCTGCCGGTGTTGGCACTGACGCTCCTGGCGGTGGCGCTGGTGTGGTTCGGCATTTCGCGCATGTTCGCGCCGCTGACGCAGCTTGAACACGAGTTGCGGGCGCGGGCGCCGGACGATCTTTCGCCCATCACGGTGCCGGTGCCAGAGGAGGTGGATCACCTGATCTCGGCGCTCAATGGCTTCATGGCGCGGCTGCAAAAGGCGATGGAGCGGGTGAGCGGGCTGGTGGCGGAGGCAGCGCATGAGGTGCGCACGCCGCTGGCTTCGCTGCGCGCCCAAGCCGAAGTAGCGATGGACGAGCACGACCCCGAGGCCCTGCGGCGGCGGGTGGGTCGTATCCATACCGGGGCCGTGCAGGCTAGCCAATTGGTCAGCCAGCTCCTGATGGAAGCGACGATTTCCCACCGCATGGAAAACCAGGAGCTGGACACAACGACCCTGATGGCAGTGATCGAGGAGGTACGGCAAAGGCTCGACCCGGATCAGGCGCGACGGCTCAATATCGACCTGGCTGCCGAGGCCGGGGATGCGCCACTGCGCGGCGACCGCGTTGCGCTGCGCGAGATGATGCGCAATGTGGTGGACAATGCGCTGGTCTATACGGATGGCGCGGTCGACATTGCCGGGCGGCTCGAGGGCGGGAGCCTTGTGATCACGGTAAGCGACCGGGGGCCGGGAATTGAGGAAGGGGAGAAGTCCAGCGTGCTGGAGCGGTTCAAGCGCGGCAAGGCGAGCACCGGCAAGATCGGCTCGGGGCTTGGTCTTTCCATCGTGGCCCGGGTTGCCGAGGCCCATCGCGGGCGGCTGGCCCTGCTGGATCGCGCCGGTGGCGGGTTGACGGTTTCCATCACCTTGCCTTCACCGAGGCGGGCGGGGGGCCAAGCGGGCATGCTGGGCATTGCCGCGGCGCTGGTGCTGAGCGGCGCGATGCTCCTTTCCGGCACGCCGGCGGAAGCGGCGACCACGACCTATCCCGCGCGGGATGGCTCGGACAGCACGGTGCTGACCATTCTGGGGGTGACGGATACGCCGCTCTTTGCCCATTTCATCGAGGCGTTCCAGACCCTGCGGAGCGATGTCACCGTCGTTTATGAGGAAACGGACTCGCTGCCGCTGTTCCAGGGGTTTCTGGCCGATGCGCTCGACAGCGACCCCGACCTCCTGATCAGTTCGGCCTCGGACCTGCAGCTGAAACTCGCCAATGACGGATATGCGCTGGCCTATGACAGTCCCTATCTGGGTGCCCTGCCCGACTGGGCGCATTGGCGCAATGAGGTGTTCGGCTTCACCTTCGAGCCGGCGGTGATCATCTATAATCGCGGGCTCATTGGCGACGATGAGGTGCCGCGCACCCATCTGACGCTGGCGGAGCTGCTGGAAACCCAGACCGAGCGCTTCCGAGGCAAGATTGCCACCTATGACATCGGGCTGTCCGGCGTGGGTTACCTGCTGGCGGCGCAGGACCAGACGATTTCCTCGACTTTCTGGCGGCTGGCCAGTGCCTTCGGGCGGGTCAATGCGCAGTTTTCGGGGTCCAGTCCGGCCATTCTGAACGGTGTTGCCGAGGGCACGCTGGCGCTGGGGTACAATGTGCTGGGCTCCTATGCCTTTGCCCGGCAGGCCGAGGGCGCGCCCATCGAAATCGTGGTGCCCGACGATTATGTGCTGGTGCTGACCCGCTCGATGCTGATCCCGCGCAATGCACCCAACGCAGAGCTGGCCAAGGCCTTCGTCGACTTTGCCTTGTCGCCCGCCGGTCAATCGGTTGCTTCTGGGCCAACAGCGCTGGGCTCGGTGGTACCGGAGGGCGCGGGCGAATGGACCAGCGAAGCCATCGCGGCGCGGGGGCGCGGTGTTATCCAGCCTATTCCGCTGGGCCCCGGCCTTCTGGTGGCGCTCGATACGCTGCGGCGGCAGCGCTTTCTCGACACCTGGCAGGAAATCGTTTCGCCCAAGCCATGACCTCTGGGCATGACCAGGTGACGGCGCGAGAAGATTTTCGCTCAGCGCATGGCTGGGGTGACCAATCAACCCCTACTGTTTTGGTCGGGTAAGGACCATCTTGTGTGCATGGAAACGACCCGGGCAGTCCGGGTTGAACTGGAAGGATTGAAAATGAGCACCCCGCGCAAGAACAAGTTCTTTGCGACCCTCGACACTTTTGCCACCGTGTTCGGCAGCGCTGCTGCTGTGTCGGCGGCAGTCGAAGCCGGACGGGCGCCCAAGGCCAAGCACCTGGACAACCTGGGCATCGACCCGGTCGCATTCCGCAACATCGGCAAGTTCTAATCTCCGCCTCGCGGCGTTGAGCGACCAGAACAAGCGCTGGGGCCAGGCTCCTCCCTCCCGGGCCCAGCGACAAAACCGATATGAAAAGCCCGGCACCAGTCCCTCCCTGGTTGCCGGGCTTTTTCGTGCACCGCGCCGTGAATGGCGCATGAATTTCGGGGTCAGCTTTGGTTCAAGCCCGCCCGGGCATCTTGCGGTCATCAAAAAACAGGTGGGGCGCGACCCCGCACTATTGAGGAGACCGACATGACCATCACCAATCTGCGGGCCACGGGCGCCACGCTACTGACCATTGGCACACTGCTTGCGCTGACTCCGCTGGCCCCGAGCATCGCCATGGCTGACGACAATGACCTGATCTGCTTTGAGTATCAGCTGCCGAACGGCGACGACGAACTGGAGTGCGACACACGTGGCAATTACAAGGCCGAATGCGCGCTGACTGACCCCGACAACACCACGGAGTTCTGCCAGGACATCAACTCGGCCTTCGAGGGACGGGACGAGGCGCCGCAGTCGCTTGTCGGTGGCGGTGGTGGAACGGTTGATCCGACCCCGCCTTCGCGTCCCCTGAGCCTCACCTTGCGCTAGAAAGCACTCGGTCCCGCCCCGCCACCAGGTGGCAAGGGCGAGACCGACTTGCGTCCGCAGGTTCTGGTCAGTCTTCGTCGGTTGCCAATTGGCTGAGCACGCCACCCTTGCCGCGCATGCGCATGATCACCGGCAGCCCCACGGCCACGATGGCAACGACATAGAGAACAATGGACACCGGCGATTGCACCAGCACCAGCAGGTCGCCCTGACTTATCGCCAGCGCCCGGCGCAATTGCTGCTCGGCCATGGGGCCAAGGATCAGCCCAACCACGACCGGGGCGATGGGATAGCCGAAGCGGCGCAGCAGATAGCCGAGCACACCGAAGGCGAGCAACAGCACCAGCTCGAAGGAAATCCGCACCGGCCCGAACCCCATGGACATGGCGCCATTGGCGCCCAAGGTGCCGAGCGTGGCAAAGGTCAGGATGCCGGCATAGAGCCAGTGCTTGGGAATGGTCAGCAGACGAACCCAAAGCCCAATCAGCGGCAGGTTGAGGACCAGCAGCATGAAATTGGCGACGAGCAAGCTGGCAATCAGAGCCCAGACAAGCGGCGCATTGTTGGCGAACAGCAGCGGGCCGGGTTGCAGACCGAACTGCTGGAAGCCCGCCAGCATGATCGCGGCGGTGGCCGTGGTCGGAAGGCCCAGCGTCAACAGCGGCACCAGCGTTCCGGCAGCAGAAGCATTGTTGGCCGCTTCGGGGCCGGCCACGCCTTCGATGGCGCCATGGCCGAACTCTTCGGGCTTTTTGGAAAAGCTCTTTTCGGCGCTGTAGGAGAGGAAGCTGGCCACATCAGCACCACCAGCCGGCATGGCGCCGATGGGAAAGCCGATGAAAGTGCCGCGCAGCCAGGCTGCCCAGGAGCGCTTCCAGTCCTCCAGGGTCATCCAGACCGAGCCTTTGACCGCCGTGACCTCGGCATTGACCTGGTCGCGGTCCGAGGCGGTCTTGAGCGTTTCGCCTATGGCAAAGAGGGCAACGGCCATGGTCGTGACTTCGATGCCGTCAAGCAGGTCCATGATCCCGAAGGCGAGGCGCGTCTGGCCCGTCTGCAAGTCAATGCCTATGAGGCCCAGGCCCAGGCCGATGAACAGGGCCGTCAACCCGCGCAGGGCAGAGTCGCCAAAGGCCGCTGAAACGGTGACGAAAGCCAGCACCATCAGTGCGAAGTAATCCCAAGGACCAAAGGCCAGGGCGAATTTCACGACGAAGGGGGCGATGAAGGCGAGGCCGAGCGTTGCCAGCAAACCGGCAACGAAGGAGCCGATGGCGGCGGTGGCGAGGGCCGGTCCGCCCCTGCCCTGCCGGGCCATCTTGTTGCCTTCGAGGGCGGTGACGATGGAGGCGCTTTCGCCCGGCGTATTGAGCAGGATCGAGGTGGTCGAGCCGCCATACATCCCGCCATAATAGATGCCGGCAAACATGATCAGCGAGCCGGCGGGGTCGAGCTTATAGGTGACCGGCAGCAGCAGGGCCACGGTCAGCGCCGGGCCGATGCCGGGCAGAACACCCACGGCAGTGCCCAGGGTCACGCCGATCAGCGCGTAAATGAGGTTGTGAACCTGCAGGGCCGAAATCAGGCCCTGGGCGAGGAGATCGAAGGTTTCCATCAGAAACTCCCCGTGGTCAGCAGGCGCTCAAGCGGACCGGCGGGCAATGACAATTGCAGGCCCTTGGCGAAGATGAACCAGACGACAAAGGAAAACACGGCGCCAATGAGTGCGGTCTGCCAGATAGGTCCGCGCCCGAATGCCTTTGCCGTGCAGGCAAAAAGCACGCCGGTGGCAATGGAGAAACCGGCCACCGAGAGCAGCATTATCTGCCCGACAAGCCCGCCGATGATCCAGAAGATCGGCGCGTAGTCATCCTTGCTGCGTTCTGGAAAGCTGCCGCGCATGGCTGAAACGACGGTGCCGATGGCAAGCAGGACAAGGCCGCTGGCGATCACATAGGGGAAGACCGTGGGGCCAACACGCTGTTGGAGCGGCGGCAGGCGCATCTGGCTGGTTTGCCAGAAAATCACCACAGCAAGGCCGGCGAGGATGGCCGCTATGACAAGCGCCGCCCCATCGGGGCGGCGCTCGCGGCTGGAGGAGCCAGTTGTCATTGGACGAGGCCAATGTCTTTCAGGATCGCTTCGGTCGCCTCGGTGTCGGCGGCCAGCTGAGCGGCAAAGGCGTCGCCATCGAGGTAGGTGTCAACCCAGCCCTTGGTTTCAAGCGCCGTCTTCCAGGTGGCGGACGTTGCCATGGCCTTCACGTCGGCAGTGATGGCAGCCTTCTGCTCGTCGGTGATGCCGGGAGCAGCGGCAACCATGCGCCAGTTCTGCACGGCCACATCGACGCCGGCTTCCATCAGCGTGGGGGCGTCAAAGCCCGGCACGCGGGTGTCGGTCGAAACCGCCAGCAGACGCAGTTCACCCGCTTCGATCTGCGAAGCGAATTCGCTGACGCCGGAGACGCCAACGGTCACCTGGCCACCCAGAATGGCGGCGAGCGCTTCACCGCCACCAGAATAGGCGATGTAGTTGACCTGGGTGGGGTCGAGACCAACTGCCTTGGCGATGAGGCCGGCGGCAATGTGGTCAACGCCGCCAGCCGAACCACCGGCCCAGGCAACGGCGCCGGTATCGGCCTTGAGCTTGGCGACCAGATCGTCGACGGTCATGATGTCGGAGTTGGCCGGAACCACCAGCGCCACGGCTTCACCGGTGAGGCGGGCGATGGGCGTGACATTGTCGAGCGAGACCGGCGACATATTGGTGAGGATGGCGCCGACCATCACATAGCCGCCAACGATCAGGGCGTTGGGGTTGCCATTTTCCTGGGTGGCAAACTGGGCCAGCCCGATTGTGCCGCCGGCGCCGGGGACATTGGTGACCTGCACATTGCCCGAAATGCCTTCAGTCTGCATGGCATCCTGCATGGTGCGGGCGGTCTGGTCCCAGCCGCCGCCGGGGCCGGCTGGCGCCATAATGGTGTAGTCGGCAGCCAATGCGGGGGTGAAAAGGGCGCCGGTAACCAGCGCCGCGAGAAGCAGCTTGTTCATAGATCCTCCCAAGAACAATTGCGAACGTCGTTGCGTTCGTGGGGAGGAGCTTAGGCCCGCTCCCTGTCACTGTCCTGTCAGGGAGGCTACGCCGGGTGATGGGGACGGGCAAGATGGGTTGGTGGGGGTGCCCAGCGTGTGCCCCACCCATCGCGCGACACCCCCACCCTAGTTTCGCTACGGCCCATCGGGCCGAGCTGCACTACCCTCCCCACAAGGGGGGGAGGCGCAAGACTGCGGCGCCTGAGTTCATCGTCTCCCTCCCCCTTGTGGGGAGAGATCAAAGGTGGGGGTCTAATCTGGCGACAAATTTCACCCGTAGCTGGGCAGGACCAGTCCGGGAGAGCTGGTGGAGAGGAATGCGCCAGCCTCGAATCGCTGGCGTTCGTTGGGGGCAATGGCGAAAGCGATGGATTGGCCGTCCCATTCCAGATTGCCCGATACCGTCCGGCTGGTGAGGCCGACGATTTCGACCAGCGCGCCAGTGCGGTCGGTGATGAGCCGGAGACCTGCGGGAAAGCGCGCAAGGAGCGTGCCATTGCGGTGGATTTCGCTGCTTTCAACAGTATTGAGCAATTCAAACTCAACCCCGTCTATTCGCCGGGCATAGGCGGTCTCCCAAAGCTCGTAGCGGTGGGTCGCGGGCTTGGGAATAAGGCCGGTGAACCAAATCGCGCCATCGGGACGTGGCAGGATGCCAGACAAGCGCTCGACGAAATCGAGGAGGCAGAGGATGGACGGCGCGTATTTTTCGGTGAACCCGGCGGCGCCGGTATAGGGGTTAAGCGTCTGCGGGAAACGGTCGGCGGTAAACAGCGCCGACAGCGTAGGTTGCATGATCCAGCTCAGTTCGACATCGCGCCCGTGATGCTCGAAGGCATGGGCAGCGCGGATGATGGACAGGAAATTGGACGGACCATCCCAGCTGTTCTGGCCGGCATTGGGGTCAAACCTGGGATCGTCCAGCGCAATCGAGGTCAGCGGGAATTTGGCGAAGAATTTGCGGGTGTTGAGCAGGTAGCGGTCCAGCGCCTCGGCAAATTTGCCGGCGTCGCCGATCTCGCAGGCAAGGACCCGCAGCAGATTGTCGGACTGGATGCGAACCAGACGACCATGGCGGTCGCGGTCGTAAAAGAAGGCGTCGTCGGGATCAAAGCACTGCGCATAAAGCGCGGTCCGGCTGGCTTCGGCCTTGTCGCGCCAGGCGTTGCCGTCGCCGCCAAGGTGATCGGCCATGGCGCCCAGATAATCGCGCTGGCAGGCGACATTGGCGGTCAGGTCCGGCGCGATGAACGGCAGGATGGGATTGTCGGGATCGTAGCGCGTCGGATCGTTTCCGAAGGGGCTGTCGGGCACATGCCAAAAACGAGACGACAGGTCGTGCCCGGTGTCATACGTGGAGAAGGCCTCCACCGCGCCGGTGCCCAGAGTGTCGCGATGGCGGGCGAGCCAGGCGTCGTAGCGGGCCATGGCGCCGAACATGTGGCTGAGCCAATCGGTATCGAGGCGGTTGAGCCGGAAGTGGTTCCACACCGAGCGGGCCAGCGGCGTGACCAGCTGGATCTGGTTGAAACCCGGACCCTGTGGGGTGATCTTGTAAGGGAACAGCCCATCGCTTCGCTGATAGCGGGCAAAGGCCGCGTAAGTCGCGGTGGTGATGGACGGCAGGAAGCGGCTGAGGAGTTCGGCATTGATAGTGCCGGTGCTTTCGAGCCAGCAGCCGTGATAGATGCCGCCTTCGTGCAGGATAGGCGTTTCGTCGGCAGCCGGGGCGATGCAATCGAACAGCTCACGCACCGCGTCATAATAGCGGCTGGTCAGTTGGTCGGCGCTTGAGACGAAGCGGACGCCGGAGCGTTGCCATTCGGCCAGCAGCGCCGTGTCGGCGGGTTTGGCCAATGGGCCGACCTTGTCGGCCACATCGAGAGCGCGGAGGGCAGTGAGTAGCGGGTGGCTCAACTCTGCGCCTCGATGCGAAGACCCTCGGCATTGAAGAAATGGGCATCGGCGGCACGGAAGCTGAGCATTACCGCCTCGCCACGCTTATGCTGGGCATTGCCCGGCGCCTGGGCCATCAGGGTCTGGCCTCCAGGCAGGGCGACATAGACGAAGAGTTCGCTGCCCAGATATTCGACCAGGGTGATGGTGCCCTCGACCGAGACATCGCCTGGCGCCCCGATGGCGAGGTGTTCGGGACGGATGCCGACGGTGACAACGCCGGTGGCGTCGAGCGTGACCGGCAATGTGCCCAAATCGGGTAGGTCGATCCCCTGCCCTCTCATCGTGCCGGTGAGCAGGTTCATCTTGGGCGAGCCGATGAAACTGGCGACAAAGAGATTGCGCGGATTGTTGTAGAGCTCGAAGGGCGTGCCAACCTGTTCGAGATTGCCCTTGTTGAGTACGGCGATGCGCGTGGCCATGGTCATGGCCTCGGTTTGGTCGTGCGTCACATAGATCATGGTGGTGCCCAGCCGGTTGTAAAGGCCGGCAAGTTCGACGCGCATCTGCACGCGCAATTCGGCATCGAGGTTGGACAGCGGCTCGTCGAAGAGAAACAGCTGGGGTTCGCGCACGATGGCGCGGCCGATGGCGACGCGCTGCTTCTGCCCGCCGGAGAGTTGGCGCGGCTTGCGGTCGAGCAGTTCCTCGATCTGCAGGATGCGGGCGGCGTCAGCGACGCGGCGGGCGATTTCGTCCTTGGGCATGCGCAGGTTGGACAGCCCAAAGGCGAGGTTCTTGCGCACGCTCATATGCGGATAGAGCGCATAGGACTGGAAGACCATGGAGAGATTGCGCTGGCTGGCCGGCAGGTCGTTGACGACACGGTCGCCAATCGAAATCGTGCCGTCGGTGATCTCTTCCAGACCGGCGATCATACGCAGGAGCGTGGACTTGCCGCAGCCGGATGGCCCGACCAGCACGAGAAATTCGCCCGACTGCACGTGCAGGTCGATGCCGTGAACGACCTCGAAACCGGCATAGGCCTTGCGAACTTCGGAAAGGGTAACGGATGCCATGACTACTCCGGTCGAACTGTCGTCTGTGTTGGGCACGGTTGGCTCCCTCTCCCTCTGGGGGAGAGGGTTGGGGTGAGGGGGCCTTTTGGCTGGCGCGGCGGCAAAGGCCCCCTCACCCGGCGCTGCGCGCCGACCCCCGGGTCGCGGCCCGAGGGCAGGCTCTCTCCCCCAGAGGGAGAGGTGAAGAATTGTGCCCTGCTCATCATTTCAGCCCACTCATCGCGATGCCGCGGATGATGAGCCGCTGGAAGATGAGGAAGAACAGCAGGATGGGCAGGATGGAGAGGATCGACATGGCGAACATGGGGCCATACTGGCTGACGCCGTCGGTGCTGATGAAACTGCGCAGCGCCAGGGGCACCGTGTAGTCCTTCATGTCGTTGAGATAGACCAACGGCCCCAGGAAATCCTCCCAAGTCCAGATGAAGGAAAAGATTGCCGCGGTGGCCATGGCCGGCAGGCTCAAGGGCATGATGATGGCCCAATAGATCTTGAATGGCGAGCAGCCGTCGATCATCGCCGCCTCGTCCAGTTCGCGCGGCAATTGGCGGAAAAACTGGATCATCAGGAAGATGAAGAAGGCGTCGCCGGCGAGGAACTTTGGCACGATCAGCGGCAGGTAACTGTCCACCCAGCCAAGATTGAGGAACAGGATGTACTGGGGGATCAGCACCACGTGATAGGGGATCATCAGGGTCATCATCATCAGCGCGAACCAGATGGTCTTGCCGGTGAATTCGAGACGCGCAAAGGCATAGGCCGCGAAGGAACAGGAAATGACATTGCCGATCACCGAGAGCACGGTGACGACGGTGGAATTCCAGAAGAAGGTGGTGAAACTGACCGGCAGGGCATTCCAGCCCTCCGAATAGTTCTCCCACTGGAATTGGCTGGGCCACAGGCCCAGATCGCCAAAAATCTGGTTGTCGGGCTTGAGCGAGGCGGCCAGCATCCAGATCAGCGGATAGACCATGACCAGAGAGGTCGCGATCAGGAAGATGTGCTTGAGCAAGCCAGCACGGCGGGCGCGGCGGGCTTTTTCTTGCCGGTACGCATGGGCGATGTCGGCGGTGGTTTGGGTGGGCATGGTGGTGGTCATGGCCAAACCTTCCTGACACTGTTGGTTCTTGCGCCTCCCTCCCCTCGATGGGGAGGGACCGAGGGTGGGGTGGAGCCACGCGCATCGAACTGCTGGTTGAGTGCCACCCCACCCAGCTCTGCTACGGCCTGACGGCCTAGCGCCGCTACCCTCCCCATCAAGGGGAGGGAGGTGCCCACGAAATGGGCCGATTCGGGACGGTATGATGATTTAAAGTCCATTCCCTCAGCCCCTCTCGTTTTCGTAGTGGACCCAGTATTTGCTGGTCCAGAAGGCGATGGCCGTGAAGGCGGCGATGATGAACAGCAGAACCCAGGCCAGCGCCGAGGCATAGCCCATGCGCAGGAAGCTGAAGGCCTCGTTGTAGAGATAGACGGTGAAGAACAGCAGGCTATCGAGCGGCGCGCCCGAGCCGCCGGAAATGATGAAAGCGCCTGAAAAGCTCTTGAAGGCCTCGATCATCTGGAGGACCAGATTGAAGAAAATGACCGGCGCCAGCAGCGGCACGGTGATGGCGAAGAACTTTTTCACCGGCCCGGCGGCATCGATCTCGGCGGCCTCGTAGAGTTCCTGCGGAATGGCGCGGAGGCCGGCGAGGAAGATCAGCATGGGCGACCCGAACTGCCAGACGGCGAGAACGATCAAGGTCCAGAGCGAAAACTTCGGGTCGGCCAGCCAATAAGGTCCGTCGCCACCAAAGAGGCGCAGGATGGAGTTAATGACCCCATCGTAGTTGAACAGCTGGCGCCAGAGGATGGCCACGGCAATCGAACCGCCGAGAATGGATGGCAGATAGAACAGAGCGCGATACCAGCCGATGGCGCGGATACCCTTGTCGAGCGCCATGGCGACGCCGAGCGCAAAGATCAGCTTGAGGGGCACCGAGATCACGACGAACTGGAAAGTGACCTGGAGCGCCTTGTAGAAGCGCTGGTCGAACTGGAACATGTAGACAAAGTTGTCGATGCCGATCCACTGCGGCGGGCGCACGACATTGTATTTGGTGAAGCTGAGATAGAGCGACGCCAGGATTGGCCCGATGGCCAGAAGGAAGAAACCGATCAGCCACGGCGATAGAAAGGCATAGCCGGCAAAGTTGCGGCGGAAGAATTTTTGCACGCGTGGCTCCAAAAAAGGTCGTCTCGCCCTGGCGAAACTATAACCGGATGCAGCACCTGCCGCGACCAATGGCAGGTGCCGCCTCATCCCGGGGAGATATCCGCCGCCCCGCGGGAGAGAGGGCGACGGACCGGGTTATCAGGACAGCGCCAATCCGCCTGGAGGCGACGCTGTCCCCTGGGGATCAGGCGCGGGCCAGGATGGCCTTGGCCTGAGCGAGGAAGTCGCTGGCGGTGTCGGAGATGGAGCGCTCGCCGAGCAACACGTTGACGGCCAGACGCTGGAAGGTCTGTTCCACTTCGTTCGAGCCGCTTGGGGGCGGCGGCGGCAGAACAGCCGTCTTGCCCTGAATCTTGTCGAAGAACTCGACCGAGCGGGCTTCGACATCGGTCAGCTTGGGCTGCAGGGCAGCGCGCACATCGCTCTGGCTGGGGATGCCACGTTCGAGGCCGAGGACCGCCGTCATGTCGAGATCGTTGACGAAGGCGCTCATATAGGCCGTGGCGGCCTCGGGATTGGCGCTGTCGCGGGTGAGGCAGACGAACTGGCTGGGCTGCACGATGGAGCCGGGCACCATGTCCGGGGTGTTGGGATACATTGCCGCGCCGAGCATGTCTTCGGTCAGGCCCTGCAAGCCAACCAACTGGTTGCTCCAGAGGTAGCTCATGGCCGATTTGCCCGTAACCACACCCATCTGGGCCAGATCGGAAACACCAGCGAGGCCGGCACTTTCCGGCGCCGGAGGCGTGCCGCCGGCGTTGCGGATCTTTTCCCAGGTCGACCAGTATTCCTCGACGATCTCCTGGGTCGGACCATAGGAGCCATCCTCGTTGTAGAGCATGGCGCCCTTTTGGACGACGAAGTCGGAGAAGTTCTGGTAGCCGGCGGTGTTGTCATCGGTGCCCGGAACGCCGGTGGCTTCCTTGATCGCGGCGGCAAATTCGGCCAGCTCGTCATAGGTGTAGCCATAGGGGTCGAAATCGGTGCCCGGGACAATGCCGGCTTCTTCGAACAGGCGCGTGTTGAACATGGCCATGTGGCTGTTGGCGCCAATGGAGAGGGCGTAGAACTTGCCATCCACGGTGCCGGCATCGATGGCGCTCTGGTCCATCTTGGAGATGTCGAGGCTCTTGCCGACATAATCGTCCAGCGGAACGACGGCGCCATTGGCGATATATTCGAACAGCACGCCGTAACCCTGCTGGATCACATCGGGCATGTTGCCGCCAGCGATCTGGGTCGTCAGCTTGGTGAAATAGTCACCAAAACCAAGGGTTTCGCCGGTGACTTTGATATCGGGATTCTTGGTGTTGAAAATGTCGATGACGGCAAAGGTGCGCTTGTCGCGCTCCGGGTTACCCCACCAGAAGTGACGGATTTCGGCGGCCTGGGCAAAAGCCGGGCGACCCATGGCCGCAAGCGCCAGCACCGATCCCGATGCACCCAGAAAAGTTCTTCTCGTCAGTTTGCTCATTGTGTTCCTCCCTTGAGCCTTCTTGGTCAGCTCGTCGCCGGGTCCTCAACCGGCGAACAGCCTTTTCATCCACTGACTTACGTACCTCTCGGCAGGGGTCAGCGAAATTCTTCTCCTCCCGACCACCTAACCGTTGGCGGCCAGAGGAGCCTTGTGGGGCATGACGATCCGTCGCCGCTCGGGCGTCAGCCGCGCCAGCAGCGCAGCGCTGGGGATCATGTCATGCCGGAAATAACCCCAGCTGGGGCCATAGCGATAAACGGTCATGCGGCGCTGGCCCGGATTGGTGCGGCGAGCCGAGCCGTGCATGATGGCATCGACGAACATCAGCGCGTCGCCGGCCTTCAAATGCACCTCGACCGCGCCGGCAATGCCATCCACCGAGGTCTGGGCGTCGCGCTTGTCAACCGGGACCGTCTGGGGGTGACGAAGATTGGATTTGTGGCTGCCGGGAATGACCATGGTGGCGCCGTCGCCGGGGCCGATGTCATTGAGGGCGATCAGAACATTGACCTGCCCGCAGTGAAATTTTCCCGCATGGAAGCGGTATTGCGTGCGGATGGTGCCGACATGGCCGCCTGAATGCAGGCGCAGCGCCTGGCCCGGTCCGCGCACCGAGGCGAAGCACTCGTCGATAAAAGCGGGGCCGTGGTGGCCATCGAAATTTTCAGGGTCGTCCGAGCCGATGAAATGCACCGCCTTGGCGAACCAGGACGGGTGATCGATGAGGCTTTCCCAGACCAGGCCGGCTTCATAGACCTGTTGCAGGACAAGACCTTCCTGACGGGAGGCATCGTTGTAGAGGCGGACATTGTCGTGCCAGCCGTCGCCGACGAAATCCTGATGCTGGTCGAGCGTGACATTACAGGCAGCCACCTCGGCGGGTGACAGCGCATTGGGAATGACCAGATAGCCCTGGAGGTCGAACAGATAGCGTTCGAGTTCGGTGCAAGCTGCACCGGGCACCGTCTCCATCCCTTACTCCCGCACTCTCATGCCCTGCATTGGGGCGAAGCTGGTGCGGTGCTGCTGGGAAGGTTCGTCCCGCCAACCGCGACCGCACGGTTGAGATCATTTTGCGGGCAACTCAGAAGGTCGATACGAGCAACTGTCCGTGGTTTAGCATCGGTCAGACAGCAGACGTACCGCGTAGCTCACGCTTTACCACATACCCTGGCTGGACCTCGAGGGGTCCATGACGTGTCTCCGGCCGTTCCTGAGAGGTTTTCCCCGCTCAGATTGGCCACAAGATTGTCCGATCTTCCATACAAGTCAATAGATTTGAAAGTGTCCGCGCTTGGCGGGCGCGGCCGTAAACGATACCGGTCAGGACTACCCGCCTCTTCGTCCCCCACGGCCCTGTGCATAAATGTCCCCGGAGGAAGCAATTTTTTGCGCAATGCCAGACAAGAACGCATTCGTGCGCTTTGAGCGGAATGGCGCCCGATGCTAGGGGAAGCGCCATGAGTGTCCTTGCCCGCTTTCTGCCCAATATGGTTGCCGTCAGTCCTCTCGAGCGGCTGCGTGCCGCCGTGGGCGCCTTCGTGGGCATTTTGGCGACCTCTGGCATCACTGCCCTGGCGCTGGGCCAGGGACCGGAATTGCCGCTGCTGATGGCGCCCATCGGGGCGTCGGCAGTGTTGCTGTTCGCGGTGCCGTCGAGCCCGCTGGCGCAGCCCTGGTCGATCCTTGTGGGCAATTGCCTGGCGGCCCTGGTCGGGGTTAGTTGCGCGTTGCTGCTAGGTGGTACCCCGGTGGCGGCCGCTCTGGCTGTTTCTGTCAGCATCGGGCTGATGCTGACCTTCAAATGCCTGCACCCGCCCAGCGGCGCGGTGGCGCTGACTGCCGTGATCGGCGGTCCGGCGATTGCTGAACTGGGCTATGGCTTTGTTGCCTGGCCCGTCGGCATCAATTCGGTGCTGCTGCTTCTGGCCGCCATGGCCTTCAACCGGCTGACCGGCAAGGACTATCCGCACAAACCCGTGGCCAGTCCCGCGGCCGACGCCAAGGTGGTGCCCTTCTCGCCCACGGTGAGCCTGGGGATTTCGGTCGACGACCTGAAATCGGCCATTCGTGAGCGCGACGAAGTGGTCAGTGTCGATCCGGTGGACCTTGAAGACATGCTGGAGCGGGCGGCACTGCTGGCCTTTGCCCGCCGCTCGGGCGGCATTACCGCCGCCATGGTGATGACCCGTGACGTTGCCCGGGTGCAGCCGGGCACTTCGTTGCGCGTGGCCTTGCGGACCCTACGTGGCCATGGGGTCAAGGCCTTGCCGGTGGTCGATACGGCTGGCCGGGTGGTGGGCATTCTCACCCAGACCGATCTCCTCGAGAAAGCGGAATGGGGTCCGGTGCATGCTTCATCGGGGCTTGGATGGCGCTTGCGCGCCATGACCAATTCTGACCGCCCGCTGCGCGGCAAGGTGCGTGACGTGATGACCACCCATGTGGCGACTGTCACCGAAGCCATGCCGATTGCGCTGGTGATGCGGCTGATGCTCGATTCCGGGCATCACCACCTGCCCGTATCGGCTGACAACGGCGTCCTGAGGGGCATGGTCACCCAGTCGGACCTGATCGCCGCGCTTTTTGGCAGTGAAGCCACCGAGCAGGCGCTGATCGCCTAGAGCAATCTAGCCCGCAGGATTGACCAGCACCCGGCCCTTCACTTCGCCGCGGAGGATTTGCCCGGCCTTTTCGGGCAGCGCCTCCAGGCCAACCTCCTCGACATTATCGGCATAGGCACCAAAATCGAAGAGCCCAGCCAGACGCGCCCAGGCGGCCTGTCGCGCCTCGAATGGCTGCATGACACTGTCGATGCCGGCGAGCGTCACGCCGCGCAACAGGAACGGCAGCACATTGGTGTTGAGGCCCATGCCTGCCGCATTGCCGAGGCTCGCCACAGCGCCGCCATAGGCGATCTGGCGCAGCAGCTTGCCCAGCACATCGCCGCCGACGCAGTCGATGGCGGCCGCATATTTTGCGGTTTCGAGCGGCTTGTCCGGCTGGGCCAGGAACTCGGCGCGATCCACAATGCTGGCGGCGCCCAGCGCCAAGAGCATGTCCGCATGTTGCGGGCGACCCGAAAGCGCCGCCACTGTGTAGCCAAGGCGCCTGAGGAGGGCCACGGCGATGGAGCCGACGCCGCCTGCGGCACCGGTCACCAGAACCTCGCCGCTGGCTGGAGAAATGCCGAGGGTTTCGAGACGATTGATGGCCAGCATGGCCGTGAGACCGGCGGTGCCCATGATCATGGCATCGCGTGTCGTCAGCGCTCCCGGCAGGGGCACCAGCCAATCGGCCCTGACCCGCGCCCGCTCGGCATAGCCGCCCCAATGGGCCTCGCCGACGCGCCAGCCGGTCAGCACGACGGGGTCACCAACGCGATAGCGGACGTCGCTGCTCTTACTCACCTTGCCGGCAAAATCGATGCCGGCGACATGGGGATAGGTTCGCACCAAACCGCCCTGCCCGGTCAGACACAGCCCGTCCTTGTAGTTGAGCCCCGCCCATTCGACATCGACTGTTACCTCGCCCTCGGGAAGCCGGTCATCGGAGAGCGTCTGGACAGTCGATGACACTGTGCCGTCTTCGGATTTTTCGGTCAGCAGAGCGCGGAATGACATGGGCTTTTCTCCTCTGGAACGCGTGTTTGTGACGACCATAGCGGAGCTTACGCGCCAGGCCAAAAGTTATCCCCGCACCCAAATCCTCCCCCATACTCCCACCCATCTCTCCCGTGAAAGGGCGGACTGCAGCGAACGGTTGCGGGAGGGAAAGCCGGGCGTGGGGCAGTCGCTTGCCGCCACGGTCCGGGAGGCACTGGATGATAGTCCGGATACTGTGGGCAGCACTTGGCTGCTGTCCCCGGAACAGTCCAGCAAGGCCCCCCCTAACGAGAAACTTCGCTCCGTCCCGCCGGGCAAATCTCTCCGGTGGAGAGATTTGAGGCGAGAAGGCCATAAGCGCTACGCGCGAATGGCTAGCGTCCCGAGACGGCTTTCGTTTCGCTTTTTTACCTATCCTTTGAGACGGAGGCCGTCTCGGGACCCCGCTCTACCCCCAATCCGCGAGGCCACCTGGCCGGGCGGCGCTTCAGCCTGCCTATCCCGCCGCCTCGGTTGCGGCGATTGCGGCCATATTGACGATACCGCGACTGGTGACCGTGGGCGCCAGAATGTGAGCCGGCTTGGCCGTACCCATGAGGATCGGGCCGATGTGGAGGCCGTTGTTGAGCTCCTTGAGCAGGGTCATCGACAGGTTCGCCGCTTCCAGATTGGGGAAAATCAGCAGGTTGGCTTCGCCCTTGAGCACCGAATCCGGGATGTAACGCTCGCGCAATTCGGAATTGACCGCCAGGTCGCCCTGCATTTCGCCCTCGACCACCAGATCGGGTGCGTCGCGCTTGAGACGGTCGTAGACCGCCCGCATCTTCTCGCTGCTCTCTCCATCGCGCGAGCCGAAGTTGGAATAGCTCAGCAGTGCTGCCTTGGCCTCGATGTTGAAGCGCTTGAGGTGATCGCGCGCCTGCAACGCGATGGACACCAGCTCGTCCTCGGTCGGGTCGATATTGGCGTAGGTGTCGGCCAGGAAGAACACGCCGCGATTGAGGATCAGCATGGAGAGCGCCGAGAGCTGGCGCGCGCCAGGCGCCACCCCGATAACGGAATGAATATCGCGGGCATGCTTGATGAAGCGCCCCTGCAAACCGCAGATCAGGGCATCGGCATCGCCGCGCCGCACACTGAGCGCGCCGATGACGGTGGTGTTGGTGCGCACAATGGTGCGGGCGGTATCGGGCGTTACGCCCTTGCGCCCCACCAGCGCATGGAACTCAGCGACATAGTCGCGATAGCGCGGATCGTCTTCGGGGTTGATGACCTCGAAATCCGTGCCGGGACGGATGGTTAGGCCGAAACGTTCCAATCGTGATTCAATCACCGAGGGTCGACCGATCAGGACGGGCTTGCCCAGACCATCTTCAAGGATCACCTGAGCCGCCCGCAGCACCCTCTCATCCTCGCCGTCGGCAAAGGCAATGCGCTTGCCCGACGACTGCGCCCGCTCGATCATCGGCTTCATGACGAGGCCGGAGCGGAAAACGAAGCGGCGGAGCTGATCGCGATAGGCATCGAAATCGGTGATCGGTCGGGCAGCGACGCCAGAGTCCATGGCCGCCTTGGCCACAGCCGGCGCAATGCGCAGGATCAGCCGCTGGTCGAATGGATTTGGTATCAGATAGTCCGGCCCGAAAATGGCCGGCACGCCGTGGCTGGTCGCCTCCAAGCCAGGTTCATGCGCCAGCTTGGCAATGGCGTGGGCCGCGGCGGCCTTCATTTCCTCGTTGATGATTGTAGCGCCGCAATCGAGGGCGCCGCGGAACAGAAAGGGGAAGCAGAGGACGTTGTTGACCTGGTTGGGATAGTCGCTGCGACCAGTGCAGACCAGCGCGTCGGGCCGCGCGGCCTTGGCCAGTTCGGGCATGATTTCGGGGATGGGATTGGAGAGCGCCAGGATTAGTGGATTAGCCGCCATGTCCTTCATCATCTCGGGCTTGAGCGCCCCGGCCTTGGAAAGGCCCACATAGATATCCGCCCCCGCCATAACCGCGCTAAGCTCGGTGGCGTCGGTGTCTTGTGCGAAGGCGCCCCGCCAGCGATCGACGGAGTTGTCGCGTTTTTTCGTCACGAGGCCCTTGCTATCGGCGATCCAGATATTTTCCCGCTTGGCCCCGACGGCGATCAGCATGTTCATGCAGGCAATAGCCGCCGCCCCTGCCCCAGAGGTGACGATCTTGACCTTGCCAATGTCCTTCTTGACCAGCCGCATGGCGTTGATCACGGCAGCGGCCACGATGATCGCGGTACCATGCTGATCATCATGGAACACCGGAATGTTCATCCGCTCGCGCAGCGCTTCCTCGATTTCGAAGCATTCGGGGGCCTTGATGTCCTCAAGGTTGATACCGCCGAAGCTGGGTTCGAGCGGCGCCACAATCTCGATGAAACGCTTGGGGTCCTGCTCGTTGACCTCAAGGTCGATGCTGTCGATGCCGGCGAACTTCTTGAACAGAACCGCCTTGCCTTCCATCACCGGCTTGCTCGCCAGAGCCCCGATATTGCCAAGCCCCAGCACCGCCGTGCCGTTGGAAATCACCGCCACCAGATTGCCCTTGGAGGTGTATTTGTAGGCATCAGCCGGATTGGCCGCGATCTCCTCGCAAGGGATGGCAACGCCCGGCGAATAGGCCAGCGACAGGTCGCGGGTATTGGCAAGCGGCTTGGTCGCCACGATCTCGAGCTTCCCGGGCTTGGGAAACTCATGAAAATGCAGTGCCGCTTCGCGCAGGCTGGTGGCCTTGTCGTCAGACATCGATCTCTCCCGTTGCGGCGGCGGTTCTTTCCGCACGCCAGGCCGCGTCCCCACGCGGCAAAAGTTTTCCAGACCAGTTCGGCCTTGCTAAGGGAAGTTATGCCTTAGTCGCATTCCGTGCATCTGGATTTCGGAATCACATCCACAAACCACCGCCCTCGGGTTGATTGGTTCAGAAATCCTGATAGACAATTTATTCATTCTCTTACGAGCAGCGTTGCATTCCTGTCATGAGCCGCAATTTTCTGGTTATCGACCCCGAAGAGGGTATTGACGTTCTCAAGGGGCTGGCTTCGCCTATTCGGGTGAAGATGCTCAAGCTGCTCCATATAGAGGGACCGCTCAACGGCAATGACATTGCCGAAAAGCTTGGCCTGCCACAGTCGACTGTGTCGACAAACCTGCAAATCCTGGAAGGCGCGGGGCTGATCCGCACCGAGACGCAGAAGGCCCGCAAGGGCAATCAGAAGATCTGCCACTCGACCTTTGACGAAGTGCTGGTGATGTTCAAGGACGACATCAAGCCGCTGCGCGCCAATACCATCGAAGTCTCGATGCCCCTGGGGCTTTACACAAGCTGTGAGATTTCATCGCCCTGCGGGCTGTGCTCTACAGAAGGCATTATCGGCCTGCTCGATGTGCCGGACACCTATCTCGAGCCGGATCGCATGAAGGCGGGGCTGATCTGGTTTACGCGGGGCTTCCTCGAATACCAGTTTCCCAACAATGCCAAGCTGGCGCAGAACACCATTGAATCCATGGAGTTTTCCATGGAACTGAGCTCGGAAGTGCCGGGCACCTCCGCCGACTGGCCCAGCGACATTACGCTCTCAGTCAACGGCACCGAAATCGGCACGTGGCTCTCCACCGGCGATTTTGGTGACAAGCGCGGCGTCTACACGCCGGATTGGTGGAAGCTGAAGGGGAGCCAGTACGGCAAGCTCAAGAGCTGGCGCGTCACCATGGACGGGACCTATGTGGACGGGATGAAAATCTCCCCCGTGTCGCTGCATGACCTGGATCTGGCGAACCATCATTCGATCCGGTTGCGCATCGCGGTGAAGCCCGACGCCAAGCATCCGGGCGGCATCAATATCTTTGGCCGCGGTTTTGGAAATTACGACCAGGACATCATCCTGCGCCTGCAGACCGCCCAATAGCCTTTTGGAAATTTACTTCTAAATCAAAGCGTTAAGCAGGTCCAAAACGCGGCATCTGTTGGATTTTGCACGCCTGGATCAAGCACGCAATAAATCACACAAATGATCTCGCGCACCCCTTGCGCGCCAATTCGACGCTCGCTAAAACAGCATCAATGATATAAATCAGAAAAACCGAATTAGTGGAGGGGCCAGTGAAAGCGTCCGTTGTCGCAAACAAGGATTACACGATCGCCAAAATTGATGATCGTGTCTATGGGGCATTTCTCGAGCATCTGGGCCGCGCTGTCTACGAAGGCATCTATGAGCCGGATCATCCGAGCGCCGACAAGGACGGCATGCGCGGCGACGTCGTCGAGCTGGTCAAGAAACTCAATGTGCCGGTGGTGCGCTATCCTGGCGGCAATTTCGTTTCGGCCTATAATTGGGAAGACGGCGTCGGCCCGCGCGAAGAACGTCCGACGCGACTGGACCTGGCCTGGCATACTTCCGAGAGCAATGCCGTTGGCGTGCATGAGTTCGCCGATTGGTGCGCCACGGTCGGCACCGAGATGATGCTGGCGGTGAACCTGGGTTCTCGCGGCGTCGATGATGCCCGCAATTTCCTCGAATATGTCAATCATCCGGGCGGCTCCTACTGGTCCGACTTGCGCATCAAGAACGGGCGCAAGGAGCCGTGGAATGTCAAAATGTGGTGTCTTGGCAATGAGATGGACGGGCCATGGCAGGTCGGTCACAAGGATGCCGACGAGTATGGCAAGCTGGCCGCCAACACGGCGCGGGCCATGCGCATGTTCGACAAGTCACTTGAGCTGATCGTTTGTGGCTCATCTCATTCCGACATGGCGAGCTTCCCCGATTGGGAGCGCATTGTGCTCGAGCACACCTATGAGCATGTCGACCACATCAGCCTGCACATGTATTTCGCCAATCGTGACGACAATACACCCAATTACCTTGGGCTGAGCCACAAACTGGACCGCTATATCGAGACGGTTGCCTCGACCATCAAGCAGGTCAAGCACAAGAAGCGCTCCAACAAAGACATCTATATTTCATTCGACGAATGGAATGTCTGGTATCACTCCAACAAGAAGGATCGTGAGATCCTTGATGGCAATGGCGGCTGGCCGCATGCACCGGGGTTGCTGGAAGATATCTACAATTTCGAAGACGTGCTGATGGTGGGACTGATCCTCAACACCTTCATCCGCCGTTCGGACGTGGTGAAAATCGCCTGCATTGCCCAGCTGGTGAACGTGATTGCCCCTATCATGACCGAAAAGGGCGGGCCGGCGTGGGCGCAGACAATCTACTATCCCTATTATTTTGCTTCGGTTTTTGGCCGCGGGACGGCTTTGCAGCTCAAGACCAGCTCGCCTGGTTATGAGACGACCCATGCCGCGGACACGCCGTTTGTCGACGTCTCGGGCGTTCACAATGAAGATGAGGGAACGCTGAGCTTCTTCCTGGTCAACCGCCACACCAGCGAGAGCATCGAGACCGAGGTCAGCCTGCAAGGCTTTGATAACGCAAGCATAATCGACCACCAGGTGATGACACACCCTGACCTCAAGGCCGTCAATACGGCCAAGAATCAGGACGAGGTGGCCCCGAAGAAGGGGAGCGGCGCGAAGGTCGATGGGGGCAAGCTCAGCGTCGTGTTGCCGCCGTATTCCTACCAGATGGTGCGGGTCAAGATCTGACGCCAGAGGCCTGAACACGGTCCCGGAACCCGTTGATGAACGGGTTCTGACACCAATTACTGCATGAGGCACGCCCTGACCGGGCGTGCCTCACTGCATTTTGTATCATGGTTATGGATTTACATCAGAAAACACATTGACAGTCGAAAACCCCTAGTTAAGTATGACTTATCGCAGGGTTGAGGAGCCCTGAGAAACGAAACGCCACAAGGCGCTTCACAAGGGAGGACATCGATGGATAGACGCAGTTTTCTGATCGGCACGACGGCCATTGGCGCGCTGATGGTAGCGGGCAAGGGACTGGCCCTGGCCCAGGAGGCCGAAGGCTCGGCACCCGACCTGACGCAGTTCCCGCGCAATGAAACGGTTATCGTTCACAACCCCGAGGGGATCATCCGTAATCCAGGTTGGTTCAACCTGTGGGCCGTGGGCGCCGGCAATGGCACCAGCAATGGCTTGCACAACCTGACCACCGATACGCTGTGGTTCATCGACCCTGATGCGGGCATCGAGGGCGCCAGCGAAAATGCGGTCTACAACTCGCTGGCAGACGATGTCTGGCAGTACAATGAAGACTTCTCGGAAATGACCGTGAAGCTCAAGCAGGGCATCTACTGGAGCGACGGCGTGGAATTCACCGCCGACGACGTGGTGTTCACCGTGCAGAAGCAGGCTTCCACCCCCGGCACACCCTACAATGGCGCCTTCTCGGTACAGGTTGCCGAAGTCACCGCGCCGGACAAGTACACGGTCCATTTCAAGCTCAACAAGCCGAACTCGCGTTTCCATACGCTGTTCTCGGTGCGTTGGACCGCCGCCTGGATCATGCCCAAGCATGTCTATGAAAACGTCGAAGACATTCTGAGCTACGACGCCAACCCCCCGGTCTCCATCGGCCCCTACACGCTGCATTCGTTCGACCCGAACGGCACCTGGTATATCTGGGAGAAGCGTGAGGACTGGGAACGCACGGCCATGGGCATGATCGCGGAGCCCAAGCCCAAGTACGTCATCTACCGGAACAATATTTCGACCGACAATCGCCTGATCGAGATCCGCAATGGCAATCTCGACATGGTGCATGACTTGACGCCGGAAGGCACGTTCTCGGTGGTCCAGCAGGATCCGCAAATCCAGGGCTGGTTCCCGGGCTTCCCCTATGCCCACCCCGATCCGACGCTGGTCATGGCGATCTTCAATCACCAGAACCCCAAGTTCCAGGACAAGCGCGTCCGCTGGGCCCTGGCCTTGATGCTCGATGCACGGGCGATGTCGATGGCGTCCTATCGCGGCGCGGCAACGCTCTCGGCAATCTCGGTGCCGCCAACAGGTACGCATCCGCGCGATTACCATGCACCCCTGCAGGAATTCCTGACCAATTACGAGATCGACACGGGCACCTCCAAGGTGAAGCCGTATGATCCCAATGTTGGCCTGCAGATCGCCGACATGGTGCGCCCGCAGTTCGGTGACTCGGTTCCGACCGACGAAGCCGCCGTGCGCAACGCCTTTGGCTATGGCTGGTGGAAGCAGAATATTCCAGCTGCCGAAGAACTGCTGACGGCTGCCGGTTTCACCAAGAATGGCAACCAGTGGATGATGCCGGACGGCCAGCCGTTTGAATTCTCGGTGATGGTGCCTCAGGAAGGCGTGGTCAACCGTCTCGGCGTGATCATTGCCCAAACCTGGGCCCAGAACGGCATCGGCGCCAGCGCCGAAGTGGATGCCGATACCTGGGGCCGCCAGCGCGTGGGTAATTACGAGTGTAATATTGCCTGGGCCGTGGAAACCTGGGGCGGTCACCCCGACCTCAGCTTCTTCATGGACAGCTATCACTCGGCCTATGTCGCCGCGCCGGGCGAATCCCAGCCGGATCGCAACTGGATGCGCTGGAAAGACCCGCGTCTCGACGAAATCATCGAGAAAATTCGCGGTATCGACTTCAACGATCCCAAGGGCGTGGAATATGGCCATGACTTCGTGAAGCTGCATCTCGAAGAAATGCCCAACATTCCGATCATGGCCTACAACGTGTTCTCCATTCAGTCGAACCGGTACTGGACCGGCTGGCCGGACGCGAACAACAACTATGCCAACCCGGTGACCAACTGGTCCAACGGCCGCTACATCTTCACCCAGATCAGCCCGGTGGCCAGCTAACTTCTCCCAGACGGCGCGGCTCCCAAGCCGCGTCGTCAAAAAGGGGGCGTGATGGCACATCACGCCCCTTCCGCCTTCTCTGGGCTCCTTCCGAATGGTGGAGGGGCATAGTGAGGACGGATCGAGAGGCCTAGCCAAAGCTCCTCCTCCATGCCGCGCGGCGTCGCGGAACTGTGTTTGCGGTCCGGCACCATTCTCGTGGTGACATTCCTGGCCGAGTTGAGGTGAAATCTCTGCCAGAGGCGTGGGCCAACCATGCACAGGACGGCAGAGGCCCGCGAGACCCATCGGCGGGCGTGAGGAGAATGAATGCAAAGCTATCTCTGGTTTGCGGGAAAGAGGGTGCTGCAACTTGTTGCGGTGATCTTCTTCGGTGTCTCCGCCATGTTCCTCGTGACGTATCTGTCACCGATCGATCCCGTAGAGCAGGTGCTCGGGCGACTGTCGGCGCGATCCAACCTCTCCCCTGAGGCCATCGCCTCCACCCGCATTGCGCTGACCGAAATGTTCGGCACCGGACAGCCGATGCACCAGCAATACTGGAATTTCTGGACACGCCTGTTGCGTGGCGACCTGGGCGCTTCGCTGATGGCGTTTCCCACCCCTGCGATGGAACTGGTCATGCGCGGCCTGCCCTGGACGCTGGGCCTGCTGCTGACCTCGACCTTCATCACCTTTATTGTCGGCAATCTCATGGGTGGGCTGGCCGGCTACTTTCAGAACAACCGGCTCTTCAAGGCCTTCGGCATCGTGACCATGGGCCTGCAGCCGATCCCCTATTACATCGTGGCCTTCGTCATTCTGATCATCTTCGGGTTTCTCTGGCCGGTACTGCCAATCTCGGGCGGCTTTGCCATGGATGTGCGCCCCGGCTGGACGCTGCCGTTCATGCTCTCGGTGCTGCAACACTCGCTGCTGCCGGCCCTGTCGCTGGTGCTTGTGGGTCTTGGCGGCTGGTTCATCGGCATGCGGGCGCTGGTGAGCAATATCGTCACCGAGGACTATGTGACCTATGCCGAACTCGCCGGCGTGCGGCGCGACACAATCGTGGGGGGCTATGTGATGCGCAATGCGCTGGTGCCCCAGATCACGGCCCTGGCCATGGTGATCGGCGGCGTCTTTTCGGGCACGATCATCACCGAGCAGGTTTTCAACTATCCCGGAATTGGCTCGCTTCTGGTCGATGCGGTGAACGCGGGTGACTATTCAACCGTGCTGGCCGTCTGCACCGTCTCAATCACCGCCGTCGCTACGGCAATCTTCATCGTGGACCTGCTGCATCCGCTGCTCGATCCACGCGTGCGGGCGGAGTAGTCGCCATGTTCTCCATTTTCCGCGATCTCGTTCGCTACAATGTCGAATTTGCCATCGGCCTGGTGCTGGTCGGCATCATGGTGGTGTTTGCCGGACTGTCGTTCTTCTCTCCGATAGACCCGAGCTTGATCTACATGACCATCCCCGACCAGCCGCCCTCGGCCCAGTTCTGGTTCGGCACCAATTCGCGCGGGCAGGACATGTTCTGGCAATTGTCCGCGGCCTTCAAAAACAGCCTGCAGTTCGGCATCACGGTGGCGGTGCTTAGCCGCATCATCTCGATCACCGTGGGGCTGGCCGCCGGCTATATCGGTGGCTGGGTCGACCGTGTGCTGATGTTCGTCAACGACATCTTCGTGGCCGTGCCAATCTTTCCCATCCTCGTGCTGTTCTATTTCGTGCTGCGCAACCACATGGACAGCTTCACCATGGCGCTGATCCTGGCCTGCTTCGGCTGGCCGTTCGACGCGCGGCTGATCCGCTCGGTGGCGCTGGGGCTCAAGCATCGCGAATTTACCCGCCATGCGGTGTTTGCCGGGATGAGCACGCGAAAGGTGCTGCTCGAAGAGCACCTGCCCTATGTGATGCCAATCGTATTTGCGACCTTCATGAACAACATGCTGTGGTCCATCGGCATGGAAGTGACGCTGGCCGTGCTGGGCTTCACCAATATCAATAACCCGACCATCGGCACGGTGCTCTATTGGGCCAACAGCCATTCGGCCATGGTGGTGGGCGTGTGGTGGTGGCTGGTCATTCCGGTGATCCTGATCGTCATCACGTTCCTGGGCCTGTTCCTACTGGCCATGAGCATGAACGAATATATCGACCCGCGCAGCCGGTTGCGCCGCATGGGAGCCTGAGCAATGACCCGGGAAAACGAAGTCATCCTCGAGGTCGAGAACCTCAAGGCCTATTACCAGATGAACTATTTCGGCGTGAGCCGGGAGGTTCGGGCGGTGGACGACATCACCGTGACCATGCGCAAGAATGAGGTCTATGGCATTGCCGGGGAAAGCTCCTCGGGCAAGACCAGCTTCATCAAGGTGCTGGCCGCCGCCATCCGCCCGCCGCTGCGGGTGGTGCAGGGCACGGTGAAGTACAATTTCAGCAATGGTCCGATCGATGTGGCGCATGCGACGCCCGAGCAGATCGAGACGGTGCGCTGGAAGCACCTGAGCTACATCATGCAGGGCTCGATGAGCGTGCTCAATCCGGTGCGGCGGATCGGCAAGACATTCCAGGATTTTGCGCAGCGGCCGCTGGGGCTGAAGGGCGAGGCGTTTGAAGAGCGGGTGGTGAACCATCTCGCCCGGCTGAAGCTGCCGCCGGACGTGCTGCGAGCCTATCCGCACGAGCTTTCGGGCGGCATGCGGCAGCGCGTGACCATCGGGCTGGCGACGGTGTGCCACCCCGAATTCATCATTGCCGACGAGCCGACGACGGCGCTGGACGTGGTGGTGCAGAAGGAAGTGCTGCAACTGATCCGCGACATCCAGACGGAAATGGGCGCCTCGGTGGTGTTCGTGACCCACGACATGAGCGTGCATGCCAATGTGGCCGACCGGGTGGGCATTATCTATGCGGGGCGGCTGGTCGAGGAAGGGCCGACGCGCGACATGTTCTTTGCGCCAAAGCATCCCTATACGGCGCATTTGGTGGCGAGCCTGCCGCGCATCGGTGACACGCAGCAGCGCCCGGCGCTGGAGGGACGGCCACCCAACCTGGCCGATCCACCGCAGGGATGCCGGTTCCACCCGCGTTGTCCGCTGGCCGTGGACAAGTGTCGCAAGGAGGTGCCGCCAATGGAAGTGGTGGGACCGGACCACCGCACTGCCTGCTGGCGCTGGAAGGATGTTGAACCACTGGTCAATACGACCGCACCGGCGGGGGTGATGGCATGAGTACGCTGCTTGATGTGCGCGATGTCTCCAAGCGCTTCACCATGGGCGGACTGTTTGGCCGCAAGACCATTGATGCGGTGATGGACGCCAATTTCTCGCTGAGCGCAGAGAACCCGGAAATCTTCACCATCATCGGGGAGAGTGGTTCGGGCAAGACAACGCTGGCCAGGATGATCCTGGGGCTGGAGGACCCGACAAGCGGGGAAATCCTGTTCCGCGGCGAAAAGGTGGACCGGCATGCAGGGCGCGCTGCGCGGCTCAAGTTCATGAGCCATGTGCAGCCGGTGTTCCAGAATCCGTTCGAGGCATTCAACCCGCTCAAGCAGATCGAGCGCTATCTCGAATCCACGGCGCGGCGGTTTCTGGACACCGGCGACAAGGCGGTGATCGATCGGGCGATGGACGAAGCGCTGCAGAAGGTGGGCCTCAGCCTGAAAGAAGTGCGCGGGCGGTTTCCACACGAGATGAGCGGCGGGCAATTGCAGCGCTGCGCCATTGCGCGGGCGCTGATCCCCAATCCGCCACTGCTGATTGCCGATGAGCCGGTCAGCATGGTGGATGCGAGCCTGAGGATGAGCATCGTCAACCTGCTCAAGAGCCTGCGCGACGATCTCAAGGTCTCGGTGATCTACATTACCCATGACCTGGCGACGGCCTATTACATTTCCAACCGGCTGATCATCATGCAGCGCGGGCGGATCGTGGAAATGGGCGATGCGCGCACGGTGCTGGACAATCCAGAGCATCCCTATTCGCGGCTGCTCAAGGCTTCGGTGCTGTCCACCGATGATGCGGGCGCCGGCAAGCTGATGACCGATGCGGGCATGCTCGATCTGGCCACCGACAGCGTGGGACAGGCCGGGCGGCTGGTGGACAGGGCTGACGGGCGCAGCGTGCGGGTCTATGAAGGGGTATGAGCGCACCCATATTTCGTGATCCAGTGGACGACGGCGCGGCGGACCCGGTGGTGGTGCGCCGCCAGGGCACCAATGAATGGTGGATGTTCTACACCAATCGCCGGCCCAGCGCGGAGGGTCCGAAATTCACCTGGATCCACGGCTCGCCCATCGGGCTGGCGATGAGCGTGGATGGCGGGGCAAGCTGGCATTATCGCGGTACTGTCGAGGGGCTGGATGCGCCGGGGGATGCACCGGGCGGCAACACGCATTGGGCGCCGGAGGTGATTTACGCGGAGGGGCAGTATCACATGTTCCTCAGCTATATCACCGGGGTGCCCGATGACTGGCGCGGCATAACGCGGACCATCACCCATTTCACCAGTGCCGACATGGCGCGCTGGGAGCGGATCGGGCCAATCCGGCTGTCCAGCCAACGGGTCATCGATGCCTGCGTGTATCGGTGTCCCGACGGGCTGTGGCGCATGTGGTACAAGGACGAAAGTGCCGGATCGAGCACATGGAGCGCGTCGAGCAAGGATCTGTTCGAGTGGCAGGTCGAAGGCCGGGTGCTGGCCGGATCGCCCTATGGCGACCCGCATGAGGGGCCGAATGTCTTCGAGCTGGGCGGCTATTACTGGCTGATCGTTGATGAATGGCACGGCCAGGGCGTCCATCGGTCCGATGATGCGCGGCTGTGGAAGCGGCAGGGCCTCATCGGAAACGAGCCAGGCGAGGACGAGGCCGACCGGCGCTTTGTGCGCCACGCCGATGTGGTCGCGTTCAAGGATTACGCGGTGCTGTTCTATTTCACCCATCCCGAATGGGACGAGCGGAGCCAGGCGGCAGGACCGCCCGATGTGGCGGCGCGACGCACTGCCGTTCATCAGGGGCGGCTGACCGTCGTGGACGGGGTGTTGGTGTTCGAGCGGGATATTCCGGCGGGGCTGGGGCTATTGGCCTAGCGTCCGGCTGTCGAAAATAGCGACCTTCGTTCGTCATAAGGGCAAGAACCGGAGGACAGCATGGACCGCGACTTTGCCGATGACGAGCTGACCCGCTTTGCGGCCGGGGGACCACCGCCGTTGCCGGGAGGCGGCGGAGTGCTGGAGCGGGACGGGGTTCGACTCTGGTTTGGCGATTACGGCGAGGGGCCGGCGGTGGTGCTGCTGCATGGCGGCATGGGCAATGCGGGCAATTTCGGGCATCAGGTGCCGCCGCTGATTGCGGCAGGCTATCGCGTCATCGCCATGGACAGCCGCGGCCAGGGGCGCAGCTCGTGGGACGGACGCCCGTTTTCCTATGAGCAATATGGGGAGGACGTCGCCGCCCTGCTCGACCATATCGGCGTCGAACGCGCCGTGATCGTGGGATGGAGCGACGGGGCCTGTACGGGGCTGGCGCTGGCCAGGGCGCATAAGGCCCGCGTGTCAGGCGTGTTTTTCTTTGCCTGCAATGTCGACGCGAGTGGAACCTGGCCATTCGAGATGACTGATGTCATCGGCAATTGCCTGGCGCGGCATCAGAAGGACTATGCGGTGCTCTCCCCCACCCCTGATGGCTTCGATGCGATGGGGCAGGCCCTGCAGGTGATGCAATCGAGCCAGCCGAACTATTCGGCCGCTGACCTTGCCAGCATCGATGTGCCGGTCTGTGTGGCCCAGGCTTCAGGTGACGAGTTCATTCGGCCCGAACACGCACGGTACATCGCCGAGACGATCCCTGGCGCGCGGCTTGTTGCGCTCGATGGGGTCAGCCATTTCGCACCCGTGCAAAGGCCGGCGCTGTTCAACGGCGCAGTGCTGGATTTTCTGGCGAGCCTGCCCGAATGGGGCTGATGCCGACAGACCATGCACCCCTCAGGCCGGCGGCTTCCAACTCGGGGATTCTTCACGCGGGAGCGGCGAGAGCCGGGTAATATCCTCGCCTCGGCGCATGGAGATATTCATGCGGAACGAATTGCCGATGCGCTCGGAGCGCTCGATGAAAAGGGCCGCCACATCGGGCGGACATGTCTCCTCAACCGTTTCGCGGAAAAGGCGCAGCCAGCGGATGAAGTGGGCATCGGCAAGTTCGGGAATGCCCATATGCTTGGGCATGGGGCGGCCGGAATAGCGCCCGGTGCCGAGCAGCATGGAGCTCCAGAAGTCGGTGATCTTGTCGAGATGGGCTGGCCATTCAGGATCGGGAATGACGCGGTTGAACACCGGACCGATGACATCGTCACGGCGCGCCCGGGCATAAAATTCATCGACGACAGCACGGATCATGGCTTCGTCCAGCCCTTCGGGCGTCTCCCAGCCGATGCGGTGCAATTGGGTGCCGACGGGCGGACGATCAGGTGGATGCATGGGTGATAGCCTTGATTGAATAGGTGCAGCGACGGCCACCGGAAACGATGTGCTCCTGGCGCTCAACCTCGACATCGGGGCCAAGTACGGATCGGAAGACTTCGAGTTCGGCTCGGCAGAATCCCTGGCAGGCGGTGGCGGCAGCGCAAATGGGGCAGTGATTTTCGATCAGCAGCAATGATCCGTCGGGCTGCTCGGTCCAGGCGGCCATATAGCCTTCCTGGCTGCGCAGATCGGCCAGCGCAGCGACCCGCGCCTTGAGGTCGGGCGCTGGCTCGACCGCTGCCACATAGGCGGAGCGGGTGTCGGCCTCGCGGACCGAAATGATGGCGTCGAGCGCCTCATCGCCAAGGCGCGTGCGGACAATGTCGAGCAGTTGCACCGTCAAGGCGGCATGGGTGTCGGGGAAACGGGACTGGGCCGCGGGAGTGAGGCCCCAGAGCTGGGTCGGCCGCCCAACGCCCGCCGAAGCGCTACGTGCTTCGACCAAGCCTTCCTCGGCCAAGCGAGCCAGTTGCTGGCGGGCCGCTTCGCTTGTCGTCCCCAGCCTGTCGCCGAGGGCTGTCGCAGAGAGGGAGCCCTGCATCTTGAGGGTCATGAGAATCCGCTCGGCCGGATTGCGTGGCGACCAGGCGGTATTTTCCAAGCTCGAGCTTGACATATCTGGCGAAAGAGTTTTCAAAGTCATCGCTTGGAAATTAACCCGCCTTGCACGATCTTGCAAGCCGGTGCCGAAAGGACCCCTCAGATGAGCTTCTCCCTGCCCGCCCTGCCCTATGCACCCGCCGCACTTGCCAATGCCGGCATGAGCCAGGAAACCCTGGAATTGCATCATGGTAAGCATCATCAGGCCTATGTGACGGCGCTCAATGGCTTTGTCGAGAAGAACACCGACCTGGCCGGCAAGTCGCTCGAAGAGATCATTGCCTTTGCCAAGGACAAGGCGGACCTCGCCCCGGTGTTCAACAATGCCGGGCAGCACTGGAACCATATTCACTTCTGGCAGGCGCTGAGCCCCAATGGCGGCAAACTGCCGGGCAAGCTGGAAAGCAAGCTTGTTGCCGATTTCGGCTCCGTGGATGCGTTCAAGGACAGCTTCAAGACCGCAGCGACCACCCAGTTCGGTTCAGGCTGGGCCTGGCTGGTGCTGGGCGAGGACGGCAAGCTCAAGACCACCAAGACCGCCAATGGCTCCAATCCGCTGGCGACCGGTGAAGGCAAGGTGCTGCTGGGGCTCGATGTGTGGGAGCACTCCTATTATGTCGATTTCCGCAATCGCCGCCCGGACTATGTGAGCAACTTCCTCGACAAGCTGGCCAATTATGAATTGGCCGAGGCCAACCTGGGGTGAGGACGCTTGGTGGGGGGCGTGCGCTCACCATTGAATCCTGACGCCGGCGGCTCACTCCCACCCTGCTCGATTCAGCGGACTTGGCTAAGTGCAAAGTCCTGTCGGGCTTCCCTCCCCGCAAGGTGGAGGGAGGCGCGGAGCTGAGGTGCCGGGGTCAACGTCTCCCTCCCCACTGGGGGAGGGATCAAGGGAGGGGGGTTCGGCACAGAACCGCCGGTCGCCCCTCCTGGTTTGCTCCGTTGAGTAAGTGAATGTAATGACTACCCTCATGCCCGATTTCGATCTTCCCGACAGTATGGCCATGCGGCCGCTTCGACGGCCTACCGTGAGCGACAGCGAGTTTCGCGCCGCAATGTCGGGGCTGGCGTCGAGTGTGCATGTGGTAACGGCGCGCAGAGGCACGGAACGCGTTGGGCGAACGGCGACTTCGGTGATGTCGCTATCGGCGCAACCGCCGGCCATCCTGATCTCGATTGATATTGTCAGCCGGCTCGCCGACCTGATCGCCAAGACGAGTGGTTTTTCGCTGGCCATGCTGGCGAGCGAGCAGCGGGAAATTGCCGATGCCTTTGCTGGCCAGGTGGTGCCCCAAAATCGCTTTGAGCTGGGCGCGTGGGACGCGTGGCCGTCGGGCCAGCCTTTGCTGCGCGGCGCGGTGACGGTGCTCGATTGCGAGGTGATCGGCGCGGTGGAAACCGGGACGCATGTGCTGTTCGTGGGCGCTATTGTCGAAGCGGAAACTGATGCCGAACGCAGCCCGCTGATGTGGAGCCGGCATGGCTACCGTGATCTGGACGGGGTCGACTGAACAGCGCCGCGGTGGCAGACTGGACACGTTTGAGACGCAGGCAACATTTCCTGCATCCTGACGTTGATCCCGGAGAACGGGGACTGAACTTGCCAAAGTACTATTTCCACTACCGCACCGAAGACGCCCTGATCCGCGATGACAAGGGCAGCGAACACCCCAATATCGAGGCCGCCGAGCAGACGGCTGCCGAAATGGGCCGGGCCATCATCGAGAAGGTGGCAGGGGAAGGCGGCGAAATGGACGCGCCGCGCTCCATCGAAATCACCGATGCCAGCGGCGAGGACCTGCTCTATGTGGTGTTCTGGGCCGGGCCCGATATCGGGGATGGATCGGCAAGTCCCATCGAGCCGGCCACAGTGCATTGAGCGAGGCCGTCCGCCGATGTGTATTTCGGCGAACGACTTAGAGCACGTCAGAAATTGCCTTCGAACACCTGATCGAAGATGCCGCCTTCATCAAAGAAGGTCTGCTGGACTTCGCGCCAGCCACCAAAATCATCAATGCGGGCCAAATTGAGCGTGGCAAAGCCAGCCAGCGCGGCGGGATCGACGCCTGTCGTGTCAGACGGCCGGAAGTAGTGGCTGGCGGCCAGAGACTGACCTTCGGGCGAATAGAGATATTGGAGATAGGCTTCGGCCAGATCGCGCGTGCCGCGGGCATCGACATTGGCATCGACTAGCGCCACTGAGGGCTCGGCCAGGATGGAGACAGAGGGGGTGACGATTTCGAACTGATCGGGCCCCAGTTCGGCCAGCGTCAGAAGGGCTTCGTTTTCCCATGCGATCAACACGTCGCCCAGCCCGCGCTGAGCAAAGGTGATGGTGGAAGCGCGCGCTCCGGTGTCGAGCACTGGCACATTGTGGAATAGCCGGGCCAGATAGTCCCGCGCCGTCTGCTCGTTGCCGCCGGGTTGGGCCAGCGCCCAAGCCCAGGCGGCCAGCACGTTCCAGCGCGCGCCGCCCGAAGTCTTTGGATTGGGCGTAATGACCGCGACGCCATCGGCAACCAGATCGTCCCAGTCGGCAATCTGCTTGGGGTTCCCCTTGCGGACCAGGAAGACGATTGTGGAGGTGTAGGGCGCATTGGCATTGGCGAGCGTACCGCGCCAGTCGTCACGCACCTTGCCGGTCTGATCGGCGATGGCATTGATGTCGCTTTCGAGCGCAAGCGTCACCACATCGGCGGGCAGTCCCTCAATGACGGAACGGGCCTGGGCGCCCGAGCCACCATGGGTGGCCTGGATGGCGACGGCCTCCCCTGTCTGCTGCAGCCAGTGCGCAGCGAAGAGCTGGTTGTAGTCCTCATAGAACTCCCGCGTGGGATCATAGCTGACATTGGTCAGGGTGCGGGACTGCGCCATGGTGGTGACGACGGCGCTGAACAGCAAGGCCGTGGCCAAGCCGGTATAGGCCAGAATGCGAGCGGCGGTTTTCATCTCAAACCCTCCTCGTTGATGACCTTAATACGCTACTTGATTGGTATAGTATCGCAAGGTTGGCGCGTGCGACGATCCGCGAGGCAGAGAAATATACATCGGGTGAAAATCAGAAGATTTGGAAATTCTTTTCCAGCGATCTGCGCCCTGCGGCTGAATATCAGAAACAGATCGTCGCCAACTTTCACACCGCCGCGCACATCAATACAAAAACGGCGCAGATTTCAATTTTAGAAAGAAAAAAGGCGACCCAATGGGCCGCCATTTAAACTTATGAGCAATATACGATGAGGATCAGAACGACATGCCGGCCATGACCGTAACGGCAAAACCGATAAACAGTGCGGCTGCGAGAGCCATATAGGAGGCGTACTGCGAAAGCTTTGGCATGGGTGCACCTGCGTTTGAACCGAGCCAAAGACTACCAGATTGATAGACTTTAACAAGTCGTAAACCTCTTGGTGGCCGGGGGAATCGCGAAACGCTTTACCTGATTGTGTCGGTTTTGCGAAAAAGGCTGCCTTTGCCGGGGAAAGTGGGGGCGCCGGACGTCGGCAGGAGACCGCTCTGGCGCTTGATGAGAGCTAGCCGGAAGGAGTGCAGACACTGTCATCCGCTGCGCCTAAGGTAGGCGGTGCGAGTCACGGGGAGCACGGCATGACGACTGCAGTTGAAGCGCAATATCAGGAACGCGCGCGAGCGAGGGCGGGCCAAAATGCGAGCCTGTTGCTGTTCCTTCGCTCTGCCATTGCAGCAATAGATCCCGACGACCTGAGCCGGCATGATGCGGGCGCGCTGATCGAGGCGCTGGCCACCAGCCATGAGCGGCTGATCGCAGGTCCCCTGGACGTGACCCGCGTCGTGGCGACCCCGCCAGCCGAAGCTGGCGCACCGCTGGTGCTCGATATTGTCTGTCCTGACATGCCCTTCATCGTCGACAGCACGCTGGCAGCGCTGCGCTCCATGGGTGGCGCGATCAGGCTATTTGCCCACCCCGTGTTGCATGTGTCCGGCGGACAGGTGGTTGCCGATGGCGGCACGGCCGTGAGCATGCTGCATATCCAGAGCGATCCGGTTGCGGACCCGCAGGCGCTGGTGGCCGAACTGGAGACGACGCTGCGCGATGCCGCCCATGCCGTCGCCGATTGGCAAGCCATGCTCGACCGGGTGCGCCGGGCCACAGCCGGCCTGTCGGCGCTAAAACCGAGCCAAAGGGACGAGGCCGGAAACTTCGTCGAATGGCTCACCGAGCATAATTTCACCTTCCTGGGGCTGCGCGAATATCGCCTGGAGGGCAACGAACTGGTGCCGGTCGAAGGCACCGGACTAGGCATACTGCGCGATGAAAACCTGCGGGTACTGCGCAGCGGGCCGCATTACGTAGAGAGCACCCCGCAACTGGTGGCCTTTGTGCAGGGGCCGGACCCGCTGCTGGTGACCAAGGCCAATGTGCGCTCGCGCGTGCATCGGCGGGCCCATATGGACTATGTGGGCATCAAGCTCTTTGGTGCCGACGGACAGGCCAATGGCGAATTGCGGGTGGTGGGGCTTTACACCGCCCAGGCGCTGGCGACGCCGCACACCGATGTGCCGATCATCCGCCGCAAGATTGCCGAGGTGATGCGCCAGTCCGGGTTCGATCCGCTGGGCCATGCGGGGCGCACGCTGTTGGGGGCGCTCGACAGCTATCCGCGCGACGAGCTGTTCCAGATCGAAACCACGCAGCTGGCAGAATTCGCGGAGGCGATTGCGGGGCTTTATGACCGGCCGCGGGTGCGGGTGTTGCCGCGCATCGACCGGTTCGACAACTTTGTCTCGATACTGGTTTATGTGCCGCGCGACCGGTATGACGGCGCGGTTCGGGCGCGGATCACGCGCTATCTGGCCGATCTCTATGATGGCCGGGTATCGGCCTATTACCCGCATTTCCCCGAGGGGGACCTGGTGCGGCTGCATGTGATCATCGGGCGCAATGGCGGGCCGACGCCGCAGCCGGAGCGGCGGGCGCTGGAGACCGGTGTGGAAGCGCTGACGCACGATTTCTCGGACATGCTGATGGCCGCAGCGCCGGAGCCCGGCGCGGTCAATGACTGGAAGCAGGCCTTTTCGGGCGCCTATCAGAGCCGCAATGATGCAGTGGATGCGCTGCGCGATATCGGCGTTTTCCAGGGTCTGGGCCAGGATGGTATCGCCATTCGGCTGGTGACCCGCAGCGGCACGGACGGCACGCTGGGCCTCAAGTTCTATCACGAAGGCACGGCCATTCCGCTGTCGGATCGCGTGCCGATGCTGGAGCATTTTGGGTTCCGGGTGATCGATGAGCGCACCTATACCATCGTGCCGCGCGACGGTGTCGAGCGCTATCTGCACGACATGGTGCTTGAGCTGAACGAGGAGGCCAGTGTCGATGTGCTGGCGCGGGGACCGGCCATCGAGGCCGGACTTTTGGCGGTGTGGGCCGGGCATGCAGAAAGCGACCAGCTCAATACGCTGGTGACGCTGGCCGGGCTCGAATGGGGCGATGCGGCACTGCTACGAGCGTTGTCGCGCTATCTGCGCCAGGTCGGCACGTCCTATTCGCAGCGCTATGTGGCGCAGGTGATGGTGACGCAGAACCAGGCGGCACGGGGACTGGTTGCGCTGTTCGCGGCGCTGCACGACCCGGCGCTGGTGGAGCGGGAGGCGGCAGCAGAAGCGGCGCGCGGGACTATCGCGGCCCAGCTTGAGCTGATTTCGTCGCTGGACGAGGACACCATCGTGCGCCGGTTCCAGAACCTGATCGAGGCTTCGGTGCGCACCAATGCCTGGCAGCGCGATGCCGATGGCAGGCGGCGACCGGCACTGGCGATCAAGTTCGACAGCGCCAAGGTCGATGGCATGGTGGCGCCCCGGCCGTATCGCGAGATCTCGGTTTATTCGCCGCGTGTCGAGGGTGTGCACCTGCGCTTTGGGGCGATTGCCCGTGGCGGCATTCGCTGGTCGGACCGCCCTGAGGATTTCCGTACCGAAGTGCTGGGGCTGGTGAAGGCCCAGCAGGTCAAGAACGCGGTTATCGTGCCGGTCGGCGCCAAGGGCGGGTTCGTGCCCAAGCGGCTGAGCGCCGGCATGGCGCGCGAGGCGTTCATGGCCGAGGGCACGGAAAGCTACAAGGTGTTCATCGGCGCGCTGCTCGATGTGACCGACAACCTGATGGCGGGCGATGTCGTTCCGCCGGCCAATACAGTGCGCCGGGACGGGCCCGACCCCTATCTCGTGGTGGCCGCCGACAAGGGCACGGCCAGCTTTTCGGACCTTGCTAATTCGATTGCCACGGGGCGCGGATTCTGGCTGGGGGATGCCTTCGCATCGGGCGGCTCGGCCGGATACGACCACAAGAAGATGGGCATTACCGCGCGCGGCGGCTGGGAAGCGGTGAAGCGGCATTTCCGCGAGCTGGATCGCGACATCCAGAAAGAGCCGTTCACGGTAGCCGGTGTGGGCGACATGAGCGGTGACGTCTTCGGCAATGGCATGCTGCTCTCGCCCGCAATCGAGCTGGTGGCGGCATTCGACCATCGCGACATCTTCATTGATCCAAAACCTGATGCACAGGCCAGTTTCGCCGAAAGGGAACGGCTTTTCGCCCTGCCCCGGTCCAGCTGGCAGGACTATGAGCGCGGTTTGATTTCGGCTGGCGGCGGCGTGTTCTCGCGTAGCCTCAAATCCATTCCGCTCAGCGCCGAAATGCGCGCGCTCCTCGGGATCGACAAGGATGCGGCGACGCCTTCCGAGGTGATGCGGGCGATCCTTATGGCACAGGTGGACTTGCTCTGGTTCGGCGGCATCGGCACCTATATCAAGGCGGCGGATGAAGATGACGCCAAGGTTGGTGACCGAGCCAATGACCTGATCCGCATCAGCGCTGATCAGGTACGAGCCAAGGTGGTGGGCGAAGGCGCCAACCTGGGCGTGACCCAGCGCGGGCGCGTGGCCTATGCGCTCAATGGCGGACGGATCAACACGGACGCTATCGACAATTCGGCAGGGGTCAATTCCTCCGACCTTGAGGTCAATATCAAGATTGCGCTGGCGCCGGTGGTGGCTTCAGGCCAGCTCGGCATGGAGGACAGAAACGCGTTCCTCGCCACCATGACGGACGAGGTCGCTGCGCTGTGCCTGCGGAACAATTACCTGCAGACGCTGGCGATTTCGCTGGCAGAGAGGGCCGGGCTGGCGGAGCTGCCAGACCACAGGGTTCTCATTGAGGGCCTTGAAAAGCGCGGCCTGCTCAACCGGGCAGTGGAATTCCTGCCCGCCGACGCGACACTGGACGCCAGAGCCGCCGAGGGCAAGGCGCTGACGCGGCCTGAGTTGGCCGTTATCCTCGCCTACGCGAAGCTGACGCTGTTCGATGACCTGCTCGGTGGTACCGCCATCGACGATCCCTACCTGGCCGGGGAACTGTTCCGCTATTTCCCCGAAACGCTGCACCGCGCCTATCCTGAGGCTGTGGAGACGCATCGGCTGAAGCGCGAAGTCATTGCGACGGTGCTGGCCAATGCGATGATCAACCGCGGCGGGCCGGCCTTTGTGTCAGAGCTGACTGCGGCGACCAGCGCCAGCGCTGGCGAGGTGGCACTGGCCTATGCGGCAGTGCGCGACGCCTATGGACTGACGTCGCTCAACAGCGCCATCGATGACCTCGACGGCCTCGTGCCGGGCGCGGTGCAGCTGGCGCTCTATGCCCAGGTCGAGGCACTGTTGCGGCAGGAGGCCCTGTGGTTCCTGCGCAATGGCGCAGTGACCGGGGGACTCGCCGGGCTTGTGGCGCGCCATCAGGCCGGCGTGGTGCAACTGGCCGCCGCCGAGGGCTTGCTGCCGGACGCGCAGCGCGAGGCGCTGGAGGAGCGTGTCAACGGGCTGATGGCTCATGGCGTGCCGGATGCACTGGCGCGGCGCATTGGCGAACTGCCCTTCCTCAGCCATGCCAGCGACATCGTGCTTGTTGCCGAGCGCGGCGGGGTCGACACGCTGGAGGCGGCGCGGGCCTATTTCGGGGTGGCAGGACTGTTCGACCTGTTCCGCATCATCGAAGATGGACGCGCCATCGTGCTGGGCGACCGGTTCGACCGCATGGCACTGGACCGGGCCTTGGCCAATCTGATGCGCGCGCTGCGGGACCTGACCTCGGATGTGCTGTCGACGGGCAGCCTCAAAGAGTTTGTCGCGCTCCACTCCGTCGCCGTGGCGCGCACTGTCGCCTCGGTCAAGGAATTGACCGAGGGCGGGATCACCGTGTCGAGGCTAACCGTCGCCGCCGGGCTGCTGACCGACCTGGCGCGGGAGGGATAGACCGAAAGTCGGCCTTGTATGGTTGATGCGATTGGGGCTTCTGGGAGCGACACAGGAGTATGCGCATGACCGACCTCGCCCAGTGGCTGACCACCCAGACCCATGACCATGCACTGGCCAGCGCCGTGACTTCGATGGCGGCGGCGGGGGCGGAAATTGCCGGGATATTGCAACTGGCGCCGATTGCCGGGCAGACCGGGCTGGCCGGCTCGGACAATGTGCAGGGCGAGGCGCAGAAGGCGCTCGACGTGATCACAAACGACATTGTTTTGAATCACTTGCGGACCAATACGGCCATCTCGATTCTGATTTCGGAAGAGCTGGATGAAGCCGTTGATGTGTCGAGTCAGGGGCGGTTCATTGTGGCCACCGACCCCTTGGACGGATCTTCAAATCTCGACGTAAATGCAACTGTGGGCACGATTTTTTCGATCCTGCCGAGCGCGGGCGGCCTGCTGCAGAAGGGAAGCGACCAATTGGCCGCCGGCTATGTGGCCTACGGGCCGGCGGCCAGCCTTGTGGTGCGGATCAGCGGGGCGACCAGCGTGTTCACACTCGACGCCGATGGGCGCTGGCAGCAGACGCTGGCAGAAGCAAAGGTGCCCCAGGCATCGGGCGAATTCGCCATCAATACCGCACGCGAGCGCTTCTGGGACGCGGCAACGACGGGCTATGTGAAGGAGAGCGTGGCCGGGGAAACCGGGCCCGCAGGCAAGCGCTACAATATGCGCTGGGTAGGCTCGATGGTCGCCGACATTCACCGCATCCTGATGCGCGGCGGCATCTTTCTCTATCCGCTCGATAGCGAGACCGCGAGCAAGGGAGGGCGGTTGCGGCTGCTCTATGAGGCCAATCCGATGGCCTGGCTGGTCGAAGGCGCCGGTGGACGCTCCACGACCGGCCGGCAGGGAATATTGGACATTATGCCGACCGACATTCACCAGCGGGTGCCGGTGATCCTGGGGTCGGCGGATGAGGTGAAGCGGGTCGAGGAGTGGTATAGGCGGGTTTGAGAGCAAGAACCTCCACCCACCCCCCTTGAGGAGGGGGAGGAGTCGCATCGCATCTGACAGAGCTCCGGGCCAATCGCGCCCAGCGCTCATGGCTTCCTCGCCTAAATTTGCTCCACTGGAGCAAATTTGCCTTTGGCACGGTTCGGAAATTGCAACGTTCTCATGTATTGGCTAGAACGCGTCGCGAGACATGCTGGCGACCGCGCGTCGCCGGACGGGAGAGATCATGAGCAACGACCGCATCACCCTGCCAGAAACAAACTGGGGCGCTTGGCAGCAGCGCCCGTTTCACCGGCAGTATCTGATGACGCAGGCCAGCCGGTTGTTCGATTTTTTCGAGGCAGCATCGATCAATCCCAAAGGTGGTTTTTTTGAACTCACCGATGACGGACAGCCGGTGACGCCGGACAATGCGGTGCGGCAAATCCACGTCACGGCGCGCATGATCCATTGCGCCACTATTGGCAGCCTGATCGGGCGGCCGGGTTCGGACGAGATCGTCGATCATGGCATGCGCTACCTGTGGGAGAAGCACCGGGACCAGCGGCATGGCGGCTATGTGTGGTCGCTCGATGACGATGGCCATGTCGATGACAGCAAGCAGGCCTATGGCCACGCCTTTGTGCTGCTGGCGGGGGCCAGCGCCAAGCTGGTAGGGCATCCGCTGGCCGACCAGGTGATCGCCGACGCAACCGAGGTGATCGAGACGCGCTTCTGGGACAAGAAGGTCGGCGCGGTGCGCGAGGAATTTGCCAATGACTGGCGGCCGATCAGCACCTATCGCGGCCAGAACTCCAACATGCACCTGACCGAGGCGCTGATGGCCGCCTTTGAGGCCACCGGCGAGAAGGAATATCTCAATAAAGCGACGCGGATCGCCGACTTGATCATCAACCGCAATGCGGCAAGGCTCGACTATCGCGTGGCCGAGCATTTCCATGAGGACTGGACGCTCGACAAGAATTACGTGGGATCGGAAATGTTCCGCCCATCGGGCACGACGCCGGGTCACGCGCTGGAATGGGCGCGGTTGCTGTTCCAACTGTTCGTGCTGTGCCGCAAGGAACACAGCTGGATGACGGAATCGGCGCGCGGCCTGTTCCGCCAGGCCATCGCGCTGGGCTGGGACAAGCAGCATGGCGGGTTTTTCTATACGCTCGACTGGGACAACCAGCCGATCATGCGCGAAAAGCTGTGGTGGCCGGTGGCCGAGGCCATTGGGGCCGCTGCCTATATCGGCGCCTATGACCATGATGACTATTATCAGATCTGGTATCGCAAGCTCTGGGATTTTGCCGAGAACCACGTGATTGACCACGAGCGGGGCGGCTGGCGGAGCGAATTGACCGAGCAATTGGTGCCAACCTCGCGGCTGTTCGTGGGCAAGCCTGACCTCTACCACGCGCTGCAAGCGTGCCTGATCCCGCTTTATCCAGTGATCGGCAGCCTGACGCGTGGCATTATCGAGGCCGACCACCCCAAGCGCCTGTAGCAATCCGCACAAGTATCGGGTCAACCATTATCCGGGTTTGGCGTTTGCCCCAGGCAACACGGAGGACGGGCAATGGCATTTCTGGACGGCAAGGTGGCGCTGGTCACCGGCGCGGGATCGGGCATCGGCAAGGCGACGGCGCTGAAGCTGGGGCGCGAGGGCGCCATAGTGGTAGCGATGAGCCGGACGCGCGCGGAAGTCGAGGCGACGGCGCGCGAAATCGAAGCAGCCGGGGGCACGGCCCACCCTGCGGTGGCAGATGTCACCGATGATGCGGCGATGAAGGCGCTGGTGTCCGACACGCTCGGGCAATTTGGAAAGCTCGATATTGTCGTGGCCAATGCGGGGATCAACGGTGTCTGGGCGCCGATTGAGGATCTGACGCCGGAGGAATGGGACAAGACCATCGCCGTTAACCTGCGCGGCACTTATCTCACCATTCATCATGCGGTGCCGGCGCTGGTGGCCGCGGGTGGCGGGGCCATTGTGGTGGTGTCATCGATCAATGGCACGCGCACCTTCACCACACCGGGCGCCAGTGCCTATTCGGCAACCAAGGCGGCGCAGCTGGCAATGGTGCAGCAGCTGGCGCTGGAATTGGGGCGGCGCAAAATCCGCATCAACGCGGTCTGCCCCGGCGCCATTGAAAGCGAGATTGAAGACAGCACCGTGCGTCGGCACGCCGACAAGACACGCATTCCGGTCAATTTCCCCGAGGGGGATATTCCGCTGACCGGCGGGGCCAAGGGCAAGGCGGCAGATGTTGCCGATGTCATTGCGTTTCTGGTTTCGGATGCCGCACGGCACGTGACCGGCAGCCCGGTGTGGATCGACGGGGGGCAGAGTTTGCTGCGCTAGGCGGCAGACGCACAAAACCATGCCCCTGCCCGCGGTTGTCAGCGCCGGGCGCGCAGCGTAAATCACGCCGAGATCGAATAATCCGGTGAGCCCAGATGACCGCCCTGCCCGCACAATTGCCGCGCCTGACCGTCGAGCGCGCCGTTGCCGCCGCGCTGGAGGAAGATCTGGGACTGGCAGGTGACCTGACCAGCCAGGCGACATTGGCGCCCGATGCCTGGGCCAGTGCGACACTGTCGGCGCGCGAGGCCGGGGTGATTGCAGGGCTCGACCTGGCGGCGGCCGCGTTTCGATTGGTGGGCGACGGGGTCAGTTTTGTACCCAGGCTGGCCGATGGCGACCGGGTGGAAATTGGAGGACTGGTTGCCGAGGTGTCGGGGCCGGCGCGGCTGGTAATGTCGGCAGAGCGGGTGGCGCTTAATTTTCTCAACCATTTGAGCGGCATTGCGACGCTGACGCGGACCTATGCCGACGCCCTCGCCGGAACGGGCACGCGCATTTGCGACACCCGCAAGACCACGCCGGGGCTGCGCGCTTTCGAGAAATATGCGGTGCGGTGTGGCGGCGGGTCCAACCACCGCTATGCGCTGGGCGATGCCATCCTGATCAAGGACAACCACATTGCGGTGGCCGGAGGCGTCGGCGCGGCCTATGCGGCAGCCGAGGCGTTTGCCGGGCATCTGGTGGCCATCGAGATCGAGGTGACGACGCTGGCCGAACTGGAAGAGGCGCTGGCGGCCGGGGCACGGATCATCATGCTCGACAATATGGACAACGACACCCTGCGCGACGCTGTGGCCATCAACGCCGGTCGCGCCCGGCTGGAGGCTTCGGGCGGCGTCAAGCTCGAGCGGGTGCGCTCGATTGCCGAAACGGGGGTCGATTATATATCCACCAGCCAGATCACCATGGGCGCAAAGCCGCTGGACCTGGGCCTTGACGTGATGATCGGCGGGACGAAATGAGCCTTCAGACCCAAGCCCCTGCCCTGTCGCTGACCGACCTGGCCGTCGAGGCTGCCATTGCGGCGTCGGCAGTGATTTGCGCGGTCTATGATCGCCCCATCCATGTGGTGACCAAGGACGATGGCTCGCCGGTGACGGAGGCAGATGCCGCCGCCGAGGCGGTGATCATCGAGCATCTGCAAGGGACAGGACTGCCGGTGCTGGGCGAAGAGAGTGTGGCGGCAGGGATCATCCCGGTGCTGGGCGCGCGGTATTTCGTGGTCGACCCTCTTGATGGCACCAAGGAATTCATCAAGCGCAATGGCGAATTCACCGTCAATATTGCGCTGGTGGAAGACGGCCGCCCGATCATGGGCGTGGTGCTGGCGCCGGCCAGCGGCGAGATATTTGTGGGCGACGAGAGCGGCGCCTGGACGGGCAAGGTGGTCGAGGGGGTCGTCGTTGATCGTCGCGCCATCATGGTGGGGCTGCTGCCGCGCCCGCGCATCGTGGCCAGCCGCAGCCATGGGCACGCGGCGCTTGAACAATTGTGCCAGACGCTGGACGTGGAAAGTGACGTGTCGGTCGGCTCGTCGCTGAAATTCTGCCTTCTGGCGCGAGGCGATGCGCAGCTTTACCCGCGCTTTACCCCAACTTGCGAATGGGATACCGCCGCTGGGCAGGCCGTGCTTGAAGCGGCCGGTGGTGCGGTCGTGACACTGGATGGTGCACCGATGAGCTATGGCAAGGGGGACTTGAAGTTCCTCAACCCCTATTTCGTCGCTGCGGCGAGCCTGGCCCTTGCCGAAACGGGTGCGGCGGAAATGCGGCGACTGCTGGGATCGTGACGTTTGGCCGCGTTTTCAGCGCGGCAATAGAGAATTCTATTGGTTCACACGGGCTTGCGGCGGGATATGCAATGCCTGCTTAACTGATCTGCGCGGTTGTTTCTTCCGTTAAGCTTGCAGCAGGCGGTTCATCCATATATACGCCCGGCATATATCGGACCAGAATATGGCCGAAGGACCCAAGCCTATGAACGTCAGGACATTGTGCCTTTCCATTCTCTATAACGGGGATGCGAGTGGCTATGACATCCGCCGGATGTGCACGGAAGGCAATTTCGCCTATTTCGTCGAGGCCAGCTATGGCTCGATCTATCCTGCGCTGGCCAAGCTCGAAGATGAAGCGCTGGTCAGCAGCCGCACCGAACAGCAGGACGGCAAGCCGGCCCGCAAGGTTTATACCATCACCGATGCCGGGCGCGCCGCCTTTGCCGACGAACTGAGCGAGCCGCTGGGCGAGGACATGTTCCGCAGCCCCTTCCTGATGTTTGCCCGGTTTGCGCACATTCTGCCGCGCGAACTGGTGGAGCAGCGGTGCAACGAATTCCTGCAGCGGTCGATCGATGGCCGCAAGCAACTTGACGAGGCAACTGCCGAACACGAGTGCAATGCAGCAGACAAGTGGGTCATCAACTACGGCCGTGCAGTATTGGAGGTTGCGGAACAGCATTTTCGCACCCATATGCACGAACTGATCACAATGGCGCGAGCCGAGCCACGAAAAGACGCGGCTGAATAAGGGGCGAATTCAACTATGCGTGCACTATTTTCCTATGGCTTGGCCTTTGTCCTCCTGCTTCTGGCGGGTGGTTGGCTGGCAACCGGAACCCTTGTCCAAGGTGGTCAAGGACCTGGCAATGGTGAGACCCCGATCATTTCGGTGATCGAGGGCGAAGAGCATGGACCTGTTGCCACCGCGCTCGCCGACGCGGGCGTGCTGGCGGACCACCACGAGCCAGCCGTCGACCCGACATTGACCATTGCCCAGCGCAATGAAGCCACGACCGGCGCCAATGCACCGCTACAGAGCGTGCGGACCCAGCGTTTTGTCGCCGAAGCCATGCCGATTGAAGTGCCGCTGCGCGGCCGCACGCAGGCCAAGGCAACGGTTACTGCTGTCGCGGAAACGGCGGGCGCGGTCGATGTGGTGCATGTGAGCAAGGGCCAGCGCGTCGAAGTGGGCGATGCCCTGTGCACGCTTGACCAGGGCACGCGCGCTGCAGCCGTTGCCCAGGCCGAAGCCGGTGTTGCGCAGGCCGAGGCCGCATTGGCGCAGGCCCAATTGAGCTTTGACACCAACGCCGGGCTGCGCGAGCGCGGGCTGGCGGCGGTCAACACTGCAAACGCGGTGGAAGTGGCACTGGCCCAGGCCAAGGCCGGCGTCAGCCAGGCGACTGCGGCACTCGACAATGCCAAGGCAGAACTCGACCGCACCGAAATCGTCGCCAAGGTCGCCGGACTGGTGCAGGACCCTGTGGCAACCGAAGGGGCGATGCTGAACGCCGGCTCGCCCTGCGCGACCATCGTGCAGCTCAACCCGATCCTCTTCATCGGCATGGTCCCAGAAGCCCATATCGGCCTGGCCCGCACGGGACTGGACGCCACGATCAAGACCGTGACCGGCCAGAGCGTCGAGGGCACGGTGACCTATATCTCGTCGGTTGCGGACAATGCCACCCGCGCATTCCCGGCCGAAATCGAAATTCCCAATGAGAACTTCGCCATCCGCGACGGCGTGACCGCAGAAGCCATCGTGACCATCGGCAGCGCGCCGGGCCACCTGCTGCCGCAGTCGGTGCTGACCCTGAATGACGAGGGCGTGCTGGGTGTGCGGACGGTTGAAGATGGCGTGGTAGCGTTCCACTCGGTCACCATCGTGAGCGATGCGCGCGAGGGCGTGTGGGTGACCGGGCTGCCAGCGATTTCGGACGTGATCACGATCGGCCAGGAAAATGTGAATGCCGGACAGGCTGTTGAAGCCAGCCCGGCTGCTGAAACCGCTGCCAGCTAGGGACACCAGCCATGCTCGACCTCATCGAAAAAATCCTCAGGATGCCGCGTGTCGTCCTGACGATCATGGCTATCGTCCTTGTTGCCGGGGCGACCGCCTATACCTCGATGCCGAAGGAAAGCTTCCCGGCCATCGACGTGCCCTATCTCTATGTCTCGATCAGCCAGTCAGGCGTTTCGCCGCGTGACGCGGAAAACCTGCTCGCCAAGCCGGCCGAGGAAGAACTGTCGGGCCTGCCGGGCCTCAACAACATCAGTTCGACCTCAACGACCGGCCATGCCTCGGTGTTCCTTGAGTTCGACATCAATACCGACAAGGATCAGGCGCTGGCCGACACCCGCGCCCGTATCGACGCGATCAAGGGCAAGCTGCCTGACGATGCCAATGACCCCGTGGTCAGCGAAATCGACCTGGTCGGCATGCCGATCATCTCGGTCGCCGTTTATGGCAATGCCCCTGAAAAGGAACTGGTGCGGCGCGCAGAACTGCTGCAGGACGCGCTTGAAGGCATTCCCGAGGTGCGTGAAGCGGTGCTTTCGGGCGCCCGCAAGGAGCAGCTCGAAGTCCGCATCGACCTGCTGCGCCTTGAAACCTATGGCCTGACCGCAAGCCAGCTGTTCGATGCCCTGTCGCGCAATAATATGGTTGTTGCCGGGGGCACGCTCAACACCGGACAAGGCTCGTTCAATGTCGAAGTGCCGGGCCTTATCACCACGGCCGAGGACGTGTTCAGCCTGCCGCTCAAGACCGATGGGGACACCATTGTCACATTTGGCGATGTGGCAACGATTACCCGCACGCTGGCCGACGCCACTGAATATACCCAGGTAAACGGTTCCCCTGCCCTGATCCTGGGCATTGCCAAGAAGCTGGGCACCAATATCATCGACGTTTCCGACAAGGTGCGCGCGGTGACTGAGGAAGTGGCCAAGGACTGGCCGTCCGGGGTGACTTATTCGTTCTTCCTTGACCAGGCCGAGACGACCACGGCGCTGTTCCGCTCGCTGGAAGCCGCCGTTCTGACCGCCGTGGCGCTGGTGCTGATTACCTGCGTCGCGACCCTGGGCGTGCGCCCAGCGATCATGATCGGCATGTCTATCCCGCTCTCGTTCATGATGGCCTTTCTCGTTGCCCAGGGCCTGGGCATGACCATCAACATGATGGTGATGTTTGGCCTGGTGATCGCGGTGGGCGTGCTGGTGGACGACCCCGTGGTGGTGGTGGAATACGCCGAGCGAAAACTGATGGAGGGTATTCCCAAGAAGGAAGCCTTCATCATGGCCATGCGCAAGATGTTCGTGCCGGTGGTGGGCGCAACCGCGACCACACTGGGCGCCTTCATTCCGCTGCTGTTCTGGCCGGGCATCATCGGCAAGTTCATGAGCTATCTGCCGATGATCGTGATCATCGTGATGGTCGCATCCTTCATTTCGGCGCTGATCTTCATGCCGGTGATCGGCTCGATCATCGCCTCGACCCATGTGGACGAGAAGGAAAAGGCCAAGGCCGACATCGTCATGTACCCAGACAAGTTCGACGCCAAAAAGGTCGGCGGACTGACGGGCCTGTATGTGCGGATGATGGAAAAGCTGCTGCATTGGCCACTGCCGACATTGGCCGTGGGCTTTGGCATCATCATCACGATCTTTGTGGCCTATGCGACCAATCCGACCGGCTCGGAAGCCTTCCCGGCATCCGAACCCGAGTTCGCGACCGTGGCCGTGGTTGGCCGTGGCAATTATTCGCCCGAAGAAATCCGCGATATGTTGGTGGAAATCGAAAGCGAGCTGATCCAGGTGCATGGCGTCCAGGACGTGATCATGCAGTTCGGTTCGACTGGCGCATTCAGCACCACACCGCCCGACACCATCGGCAATTTCCAGCTGCAGCTGACCAATTGGAACCACCGCGTTCCAGCCACGGAAATCTTTGCCGAAATTCGGGAGCGCGTGGCGGGCTTTGCCGGTCTCGATATCCAGTTGCTGGCGGCCGAAAATGGCCCGCCTGCCGGCAAGGACATCAATATGCGGGTGGAAAGCACGATTTATGACGACCTGGTTCCGGTCGTCACCGCGATCCATGAGCATCTGGACAGCTGGCCCGAAGTGGTCGACCTCGAAGATGGTCGCCCCTCCCCCGGCATTGACTGGCAGATTACCATCGACCGTGCCGAAGCGGGCAAATATGGCATCGGCGTGCGCGAGCTGGCGCCCTATGTGCAGCTGGTGACATCGGGTGTGAAGCTGGGCGCCTATCGTGATGAGGCGACCGGCGACGAACTGGATATCCGCGTTCGCCTGCCCGAGGACGAGCGCACGTTCGACGCCCTGGATTCCATGCGGATCGCAACGGCGCAGGGGCTGATCCCGGTCAGCAACTTCATCGAGCGCGTCGCTGTGCCCAAGGTCGCCAATATCCAGCGCCGCAACCAGGTCTATACGATGGCGGTGGCTGCGGGCCTGACCAACCTGCCTGAAGGCGTCTATGCCGCCGACAAGGTGGCCGAGCTGCAGGCCTGGATTGACGAACAGAACTTCCCCGAAACCATTTCGGTGGAGTTCGGCGGCGCCGAGGAGCAGATGGGCGATGCCAATGCCTTTATCGGCCAGGCGCTGATGATGGCCATGGCAATCATCTTCTTCGTGCTGCTGCTCGAGTACAACAGCTTCTACCAGGTGCTGGTGACGCTCACGACCGTGGTGATGTCGGTGGCCGGCGTGCTCCTGGGCATGCTGGTGACCGGAATGACCTTCTCGGCCATCATGACGGGTCTCGGTATCGTGGCCCTTGCGGGCATCGTGGTGAAGAACGGCATCGTGCTGATCGACACCTATAACGACTATCACCGCCACGAGAATGTGGAAGCAGTGAAGGCCATGCTGCTGACCGTGAGCCAGCGCGTGCGCCCGGTGTTGCTGACGGCGTTCCTGACGGCGCTGGGCGTGATCCCGATGTGGGCCAATGTCGAGTTCGACTTCATCCGCCGCGAAGTGGTGGTGGGTGGCCTTGCCGGCTCGTGGTTCATCCACCTGTCGGCGGCGCTGGTCTCGGGCCTGTTCTTCTCGACGGCCCTGACGCTGATCATGGTGCCGGTGATGATCACCGCCCCCACCGTGATGTGGAGCCAGATCCGCTGGTTCGGCTCCCTGTTTGGCGCTCTTGGCAACTGGGTTGCCAGCCCCTTCCGCCGCGGCCAGGCCGTCGCGGTGCCTGCGGGGTTCGATGGCATGGCGCTGGAAGTGCCCGAGGACGCGGACAGCGCCAAGCGCTATATCGTCTCCAAGGACGCCGGGCTGAAGGAAAAGGAAGCCAACGGCGTGACCGTGGTCAGCCGCCAGGACGCAGCGGAGTAAGGCTCCGCCCCCACACAGAACAACAGAGGCCCGCAGCGATGCGGGCCTTCTGCTTTTCAGGCCCCGAATGCGTACAGCGACCAGTCGTCGCCGTCGAAGTGGATATCGCGCGGGGGCACTGACCTGTCGGCAAGCGTCCTGCCCCAGAAAGCCTGCGCTGCGCCGTTGGCATGGGGGACGGCAATGTGCCAGGGGCCTGGATGAGCGGCCAGGGCAAGGTCGAGCGCTGCCTTGCCGACGCCCTGTTTCCGATTGGCCTTCAGGACGAAGAACTCGGCCATGAACCAGCACGGGGCCCTGCCTGTCAGCGGGCACTCGTCCACAACCAGGGCCATGCCAGCGATCTCCCTGCCCTGCATGATGAAATACGGATGACTCCAGAAACGATCGAGAAAGCCGTATTCAAACCGGCCGTCCGCACCAACGGGAAACGGCATGAACTCGGTCATGTCATAGAGGTAGAGCTGGATGAGGTTGGCGATGACCGGCTTGTCGCTATCGGCCGCCGGAAGCAAGGAAACGCTCATGGCCTCGCCTCTTCGCTAAAAGCCTCAAACAGCGCCCTGATGCGGGCGGTCTGGCGCAGTTCCATGGGGGTCAGTAGCCAGATGGAAATGGCGAAGGCAGGCGCGTCGGAGAGGCGGACCAGGCCCGGCGACTGTTCAGCCAGGGCCGAAGGGACAAGGCCAGCGCCGAGGCCTGATTCTACGGCGCGATGCATCATCAAAGGGGTCGGTACGCTGGCCTCGGGGCGCACGGACGGATGGTGGCGGCGGAGCCAGCGCGAGGCGGGCTGGCTGCAATCGCGATTGCCGTATTCGAGCCAGGGCATCATGTCGTCACCCGCGATATCGGCCCGAGCGTAGGCGAAGAACTCCAGCTGGCCCACTTCGCGGCCATAGAGGTGGTCGTCGGGCGCGTTGGTGGCGCGCAGGGCGACTTCGGCCTCGCGCCGGGAGAGATTGCGCAGTTCCGAACCGACCTCGAGCGCCAGGTCGATCTGCGGATGACGGGCCCGGAACCGGCCCAGGACGGGCATATAAAGCCAGGCCAGCGCATCGACCGTGGTGAGCTTGATGTGTCCGGTCAGCCGGTGATCGCGACCGGTGATGTCGCGCTCGAGCCCGGCCAGTTCGGCCTCGATACGCCGGGCACTTTCGAGCAGGCGTTCACCCTCGGCGGTGAGGATGACGCCATCGTCGCGGCGGTCGGCAAGACGCGCGCCGTAGTGGGCTTCGAGATCCTTGAGCTTTCGCGACACGGTGGTGTGGGCGACGCCCAGCAGGCGGGCGGCGCCGGTGAAGGTGCCAGCGGTTTCGAGGGCGGCGACAATGGTGAGATCAGCTGGCTGCATTGAACATTTCTGCACAATCGGCGCATTTTTCTGCGCGTTGACGGTGCATCATTGAACCACAATATTCCCCGCACAACCAGCCAGGAATAGTCCCATGAATGCCTCGATTGCCCTTCTCGCCGCCGGCGCCCTTGTTTTCCTGTCGGCCGCGGTGCAGCACCTCAACACGGTCGGCTCGAAAGGGCTGGCGTTTATCTTTACTGACCGGGCAACGCCGCTGAGCCGCGAGGGCTTTGCCGGACGGGCAGCACGCACCTTGCAGAACAACCTGGAATCGGCGGGCATGGTGGTGCCGGCCGCCATGGTGCTGCTGGTGGCAGGCGTGGACAGTGTGGTCGTGACCGGCGCCGCGCTCATCTATGCCGTCACACGGGCCGGCTTCACGCTGAGCTATTGGGCCGGCATCAGCAAGCTGCGGTCGTTCTTTTGGGGGCTTGGCATGGCAATGATCGGCGTGCTCACCGTCAATGCCATGCTCACAGTGCTCGCGCGCTGACCTATTCGGCCGCTGGCATGCCGCGCTTGACGAAGCCGTCCGGGTCTTCCTGCGTGCGTGCCAGCAGTTCGGCGGCCTCGCTGGCCTCGCGCTGACGGTTCCACATCTGGGCGTAGAGGCCATCCTGCTTAAGCAAGGCCTGGTGATTGCCGCGCTCGGCAATCCGGCCTTCGCGCAGCACCAGGATTTCGTCGGCATTGACGACCGTGGACAGGCGGTGGGCGATGACGACAGTGGTGCGATTGCGCGAAACCTCGTCGAGCGCCGCCTGGATGTCGCGCTCGGTCTTGGTATCGAGGGCCGAAGTGGCCTCGTCGAGGATGAGGATCGAGGGAGCCTTGAGGATGGTCCGGGCGATAGCGACGCGTTGTTTCTCGCCGCCGGAGAGTTTGAGGCCGCGTTCGCCGACCGGGGTTTGATAGCCCTTGGGCAGGGTGTCGATGAAGGCACCGACCTGCGCCATCCCAGCGGCCTCGCGTACATCGTCCTGAGACGCGCCGGGGCGGCCATACTCGATGTTGTATCCGATGGTGTCGTTGAACAGCACAGTGTCCTGCGGCACCATGCCGATGGCCGAGCGCAGGCTTTCCTGGGTGACGTCGCGCAGGTCTTGCCCATCGATGGTGATGCGGCCGCCAGTGACATCATAGAAGCGGAACAGCAGCCGCGAGATGGTCGATTTGCCGGCGCCGGTCGGGCCAACAATGGCAACGGTCTTGCCGGCCGGGACTTCGAAGCTGACGCCTTTGAGGATCGGGCGATCTGCATCGTAGTGGAAGCTCACATCCTCAAAACGCACCACGGGACCGGTGACAGCCAAGGGCGCTGCCTCGGGCCGGTCGGTGATTTCGGGGTCCTGGTCGAGGAGCTTGAACATTTCCTCGATGTCGGTGAGACCCTGGCGCAGTTCGCGATAGACGAAGCCGATGAAGTTGAGCGGGCGGTAGATCTGCATCAGGAAAGTGTTGAGCAGAACGAAATCGCCCAGCGTCAGCGTGCGGTTCATGACGCCGATGATGGCCATGATCGAAATGATCAGGAAGCCGCCATAGAAAATGACCGCCTGGCCGAAATTGAGGAAGCCGAGCGAGGTCCAGATGCGGATGGCCGACCGCTCATAGCCCGCCATGGCCTTGTCGAAGCGCTGGGCTTCCATCTGCTCGTTGGCGAAGTATTTGACCGTCTCGAAATTGAGCAGGCTGTCGATGGCCTTGCCATTGGCGTCGGTGTCGCTGTCGTTCATGTCGCGACGGATGGCGATGCGCCAATTGGAGGCCTTGATTGTGAAGTAGAGGTAGGCCCAGATCATCACCACCAGAACGCCGAGATAGCTTACCCCGAACAGCCAGACGAAGATGACCGCCACGACGATGAATTCGACGATGGTGGGCACGATGTTGAGCATGGCGAAACGCACAATGGTTTCGATGCCCTTGGTGCCACGCTCGATGACGCGGGACAGGCCGCCAGTGCGCCGCTGCAGATGGAAGCGCAGCGACAGGCGGTGCATGTGGTGGAAAGTCTGGAGCGCGAGCTTGCGCACGGCGTGCTGGCCGACGCTGGCGAACAGGACGTCGCGCAATTGCTGGAAGCCGGCGTCGATGATGTTGCCCAGCACATAGGCAATGACCAGAACCAGCGGGACGGCGAGTCCCAGGATCAGCGTGGAATCCGGCGTGGTGCCGTCAAGGCTGTCGATAATGCCCTTATAGGCGAAAGGAATGAAGGTGGTGGCGACCTTGCTGGCCAGTAGCGCCGACAGCGCCAGGACCACTCGCAGCTTCAAGTCAGGCCGGTTTTCCGGCCACATATAGGACCAGAGATTTCGGATGGTAGAGAATACCGATCCTTCCTCCGCGCTAACGGAGGGCTTCTTTTCAGTGCTGTTGTCAGCCATCAGGCCAGTTCCGTTTCCGTGTTGGCGGCGACAGGCGCCAGCCCCGTGAGGAGGCCGCCAAAGGCCAGATTCAATTCGGCAAGCCGATCATGGCGGATGCAATAGCGATTGCGCGTGCCATGCGGCTTGCGTTCGATCAGGCCTGCGTCATGCAGCACCTTGATGTGCTGGCTGACGGTGGATTGGGCCAGGGTGAGGCTGTCTGTGACATCGGCGCAGCAACACTGGCCTTGCTGCTGCGTAGCCAGAATGCGCAGAATCTCGAGGCGAACGGGATGGCCGAGGGCCCGCATGATATTGGCAATGTCATCGTCATGCATGGGCAACACTCGTTTGCTCGTCAGCACGCCGGTGCGAACCGGCATGCGCAATTCCGATTGATCGGTGGATTGCGATGGAAGATGGGGTTTCTCGCAAGGAAAATCAATAGGCACACAGAAACGGCGCCCGAAGGCGCCGTTTTTTCGTGGATTACTGTGCCAGCACGCCTTCAGGCAGATCGAAGACCTGGCCCGGGTAGATGCGATCCGGGTTGCGGATCTGGCCGGTATTGGCTTCGTAGATCGTCGTATACTTCAACCCTTCGCCATAAACCCGGCGGGCAATGGTCCAAAGATTGTCGCCACGGCGAATGATGGCCTTGCCGGAAACGAACCGCTGGGCCTCGGGATCACCGAGCGAGACCGCGACCATGGTGGGCACGGCCGGTTGACTTGGCGCGGCGTCCGGCGTCGGGGCCACTTCGGCAACTGCCGCCGGTTCGGCCGCCGGTGCCGTAACCGGTTCCGGCGTGGACGTCGCAACCGGTTCGGCAGCAGGCGCGGGAGCGGGTTCATCCGCAGGCGCTGCTTCGGCAACCGCCATAGCGGGTTCTTCGGCAGGCTGGGCAACTGGCGCAGGCTCTGCCGCTGGTGCAGCAGCAGCGGCCGGCTCTGTTGTCGCAGCGACAACGGGTTCTGCCGGGGGCGTGACCGGAGCGATAGCGGGTTCAACAGCGGTTTGTGGCTCAGCCGGTGCTGGCGTTGCCTCGGGCGCTGCAGGCGCTGAAGTCGCCTCAGGTTCGGTGACCGCTGCGGGAGCCTCTGGCGCCGTCTCGACGGGCGCCGGCACGTCTGCAACGACCACCGGCTCTTCGACTGAGGGAACATCGACGACGAAGTCCACCTCAGCGCGGGCGACCACATCGGCCGAATTGGGTTGCAACAAATCGACACGGACGCGCTGGCTTGGCTTATCGAGTACGGGGCCGGCCTCGACTAGCCAACGGCCGCCCTCAATGGTCGCGTCGGCGACGAAGGCATCCTCGACATAGAGACGAATGATGCCACCATCCGGGCCTGCACCAGCAAAGAAGGTGCGGTCCGTTTCAATTTCGATGGCGTCAATGGTGGGCGCCACATCGGCAAGCTGAGCGGGGGGCGAATCGGGTGTCGGCGCAGGCTCTGGGGTAGCTGGTGCAGCAGCGGCATCCGGGGCGGCGGGCTCATCCGGCGTCGTGGTCACTGGTTCAGCCGGCTGTTCTGCCACAGGCGGTGTGTCAGGCGTTGTTGCCTGAGCGGGCGCCGTTGCTGGCGCATCGGCTGCCGGCGCAGGTGGCGTGGTCGGCTCGGGCAGGTCTGCGACCTCCGTGGCGGGTTCGTCTGCCGTCTCGGTTGCAGTCTCTTCCGCAGGTTGCGGCGCTGGCGCTGCCGGCTCAGTGGCCGCCATCATGGCCGAAGGTTCGGCAACGGGCTCGGCTTCGGCTTCAGCCACGGCAGTTTCCGGCGCGACGGCCGGCGTTGCGGGTTCGGTGGCAGGCTCGACCGGCGTGGCCGGTTCGGGCGCGGCGGCAATCTGGGTGGGGGCGGTCAGTCCCTGGAGCACTTCACTGGCCTCGCCCGGCTTGCTGGCAACAACAAGCGGCTGGGAGGTCTTGTCCTCATTGATGACAACGATGAAGGAATCTTCGGCGGTGCCGGGCTTGCCTTCTTCACCCAAGGTGATTTCGAGGCCACCCACGGGCAAGGGCGCATCAGGCACGAACACCCAGTCGCCGCTCGCCTCAACCTCAACGGTGCCGAGCAATTCGCCATTGGCGAAAACCTGGACCTTGCTGCCAGGAGCACCGCTACCGGCAATAACCACCGACCCGTCGGGCTCGGCGCGTAGCAGGCCAAAGGTGGCCGCCACCAGCTGATCGACATTGGCCGCAGCGTCAGCCGGCGGGGTCACATCCAGCGCGGGTTCGGGCGGAATGGCCACTTCAACCGAAGCGGCGGAGCCGTCAGTAGGGGTCTCAACCTCAGCGACCGCTGGCGCAGGCGCGGCCGGAATGAGACCGACTTCGGTCATCTTGCCGCGCAGGCACTGCCCCATGCCATCGGCACTATTGAAACACGATACTATGGACGGGCCGGACAGCACGCCGAGTATGACGAGAAGAGTGACTGCCGCAGCTCCGATAGTCAGAGCCAAAGGTCGTTTCGGAGCAGTTTCGGCCAGTTTGCCCTCCCGGGAAATTCGTTCAGCCGGCGATCATCTCGCCGGGCCATGTCTTGAAAAGGAGATTGATCATTGCGGAAAACAGATAGCAAGTTTTCCGATCACGCCCCTTTTGCCCCCTATGCCGAATCCTGCGCCGCTTCAGTCTTCAACAGCTTGTATGTGATTGATTCATACAGAGCTTCAAACGAGGCATCAATGATATTGGGCGAAACGCCGATGGTTACCCAGCGTTCGCCGCTGCCGTCGCGGCTTTCGACCAGTACACGGGTGACCGCGCCCGTGCCGCCGTCGAGGATACGCACCTTGAAGTCAGCCAATTCCAGATCTTCGATTCGGGACGAATACTTGCCCAGGTCCTTGCGCAGAGCCTGATCCAACGCGTTGACCGGGCCATTGCCCTCGGCCACGGACATCAGCAGCTCGCCATCGACGCGGATCTTGACCACGGCCTCGGTGACAGTGATCTCGTCGCCCATGGCATTGTGTCGGCGCTCGACCATGGTGCGGTAGTGTTCGACGTCGAAAAAGTCGGGCAGCGTGCCGAGCACGCGGCGGGCCAAGACCGCAAAGGAGGCGTCAGCACCATCATAGGAATAGCCGCGGGATTCGCGGTCCTTGACGGTAGCGAGCAGCTTTTCGAGACGCGGGTCGTCCTTTTCGAGTTCGATATTGTGGCGCGCCAAGGCCGTCAGCAGGTTGGATTTGCCGGCCTGCTGGCTGACCATGATGGCGCGCTCATTGCCGACGCTTTCGGGCGGCACGTGCTCGTAGGTGGAAAAATCCTTGAGCAGCGCCGAGGCGTGGATGCCGGCCTTGGTGGCAAAGGCCGAAGCGCCGACATAGGGCGCCTGCCGCGCGGGGGCCCGGTTGAGGCGATCATCGAAGGCGCGCGAAATGTGGGTGAGGCGCGCGAGGTGTTCGGGGGTGATGCCCGTTTCGAAGCGCTCGGCATAATAGGGCTTGAGCACCAGCGTGGGGATTAGCGTCACCAGATTGGCATTGCCGCAGCGCTCGCCCAGGCCATTGAGTGTGCCCTGGATCTGCCGAACCCCGGTTTCGAGGGCCGCCAGGGCATTGGCCACGGCCTGACCGGTATCGTCATGCGGGTGGATGCCGAGCCGGTCGCCGGGGGCGATGGTCATCACATCCTTGATGATATCCCTGATCTCGGATGGCATGGTGCCGCCATTGGTATCGCAGAGGACCACCCAGCGGGCGCCGGCCTCGAGCGCGGTATGGACACAGGCCAGCGCATAAGTGCGGTTGGCCTTATAGCCATCGAAGAAATGCTCGAGGTCGATCAGCGCTTCCTTGCCGGCGGCAACCGCGGCGCGAACGGTATCGGCAAGGCCTTCAAGGTGTTCGTCGGTGGTGGAGCCCAGCGCCAGCTCGACCTGATAATCCCAGGCCTTGGCCACAAAGCAGGTGGCGCTGGCTGCCGAATTGATGATGCCCTGCACGCCCGGATCATTGGCGGCAGACCGCCCTGCCCGCTTGGTCATGCCAAAGGCGGTGAAAATGGACTTCCTGGTCCGCGGCTTGTCGAAGAAGGCAGTATCGACCGGATTGGCGCCGGGATAGCCGCCCTCGACATAGTCGACGCCAATCTCTTCGAGCATGCCGGCAATGGCGATCTTGTCCTCGAGCGAGAACTCGATGCCGGCAGTCTGCGCGCCATCGCGCAGGGTGGTGTCGAAGAGATAGAGACGTTCACGGGACATGGTAGGGCCTTACTCGAAACTCAGTCGGACGATTTGGGTGGCCAGGTGGCCGTGTCGTGGTCGGGATGCTGGTGATTGGTGGCCAGAATTGCGCTGGCCCATTCCTCGCGGTCGTCCTCGGTGGCACCACCATGTTCGATGGTGGGCAAGGTATCGAACCAGGGCACGCGGCCTTCATTGCCGGTATTGGCATGGGGCGGGAACAGTTCCGGGTGGTCGAGTGAGCCAATGGTGAAATTGACGCGATTGCCGGTGACATCCTCGTAGAACAGGGGGGTGCCGCATTGAGCGCAGAAGCCGCGGTCGACATGTTCGGAGCTGCGGAACCGGGCAGGCGTGCCGCGGGTCCAGGTGATTGCCTCGCGCGGGGCGGCCACCAGCGCGGCAAAGATATTGCCCACCGCTTTCTGGCACATGCGGCAGTGGCAGATGTGGGAATTGTCCATCATTTCAGTGGCGTGATAGCGCACGGCGCCGCATTGGCAGCCGCCGCTGACCTCGGCCTTGTAGCGATCCATCAGGTGTCCTCCCGGGGTGGCCAGTCGTTGGTATCGTGATCGGGGTGCTGGTTGGAATGAATGCCAGCCATGAAGTCGCGCCACTCGTCGCTGACATCGTGGCGTTCCGGCAGGCTCGTCAGTCCATGGAAGAAGGGCTGCCTATCGGCCAGGTTGACCTGGATTTGCGGCGCGGCGACCGTCGGATCGTCGAAGGCGCCGATGGCCAGTTCGAGCCCGAAGCGGGTTTCATAGGCCAGTGGAGTGCCGCAATCGCCACAGAACGCACGGCGCGCGGCATTGGACGACTGGAACCACTTGGGCTCGCCGCGGGTCCAGGTGGCATTATGCGCGGTGACCAGTGGCCCGAAAAAGCCGCCAAAGGCCTTCTGGCACATGCGGCAATGGCAGATAGAGGGGCGGCCGAGCCGGGTGACGCGGAATCGCACCGCGCCACACTGGCAGCCACCGGTATGGGCTTCACCCTGGGGCATGACACACAGCTTCTATGTTGTTGCCATCGGGATCGATGACAAAGGCACCGTAATAGGTGGGATGATAGTGTTCGCGCAGGCCCGGCGCGCCATTGTCCTGGCCGCCAGCGGCCATGGCGGCTGCATGGAAAGCATCGACTTCGGCGCGCGACTTTGCCGCAAAGGCGTAGTGGCGGCCGGGGCCGGTTTGGGCCGCTTCGGTCAGCCAGAAATCGGGCGAGGTGGCGCCATAGCCGCCGACCCTGACGCCGCCGGTATATTCAACCGGCACTTGGTTGAGCATGGTGATGCCGAGGGGGGCGAAGGCGGCATCGTAAAAGGCACGCGCCCTGGTCCAGTCCGCGACGAGAATTCCAACGTGATCAAGCATGATTGCTGCTCCGGTTTGAGGAGCGGCGATTTGCGCCGGGGTGCGTGACAGGTCGTGGCAGGAGGGTCACCGCTTGACCTCCCACTTGGTCTGGCGGGCGCCCGTCTCGTCTTTATAGTCCATAAGGGCGATGCCTTGGGCGGCGAGGTCGTTACGGATGCGGTCGGCTTCGGCGAAGTCCTTGGCGTTGAGGGCGGCTAATCGGGCAGAAACCTGGGTGGCGACGGCGCCATCGACCTGCACGTCACGCTTGACGGTTATGCCCATCAGTCCGGCGAGTGCGAGGCCATCGGCGGCGCGGCCTTCGTCCATGATCAGGGCGTGGATACGGGCAATGGCGCCAGACGTGTCGAGATCGTCGGCCAGGCGCTCGACAAGATCAGGTGAGACTTCGGTTGCCGGTTCAGCATCTGCGGCAGCCCGTTCCCACTTTTCGAGGAGGTTCACTGCCTCTTCCAGCCGCCGCTGCGAGAAATCAATCGGCTCACGGTAGTGCGTCATCAGCATGGCCAGCCGGAGGACTTCGCCCGGCCACTTTCTCCCGCCAAAGGCCTCGGTTTCGAGGAGGTCGTGAATGGTGAAGAAGTTGCCCAGGGACTTGCTCATCTTCTGGCCTTCAACCTGAAGGAAGCCGTTGTGCATCCAGACGTTGGCCATGGCGTGGGAGCCGTGGGCGCAGCGGGATTGGGCGATTTCGTTTTCGTGGTGCGGAAAGATCAGGTCGAGGCCGCCGCCGTGGATGTCGAAGGTTTCTCCCAGATAGCGTTCGGACATGGCCGAGCATTCGATATGCCAGCCGGGGCGGCCGCGGCCCCAGGGACTGTCCCAGCCGGGTTCTTCAGCGCTGGAAAGTTTCCAGAGGACGAAATCGGCGGGATTGCGCTTGTGGGTTTCCACGGCGACGCGGGCGCCGGCGAGGTTGTCTTCGAGATTGCGCCCCGATAGCTGGCCATAGTCGGGCATGGAATCCACGGCAAATAGCACTTCGCCGCCGGCTTCGTAGGCATGGCCGCGCTGGAGCAATGAGCCGATCAGCTTCTGCATCTCGTCGATGTTTTCGGTTGCTCTTGGCTGGATGGTCGGCTCCAGGCACCCCAGCGCGGCAGTGTCCTTCTGGTATTGCGCGGCGGTGGTTTCGGTGACCTTGCGGATGGCCGCGTTGAGCGGCAGATCGGGGTGGTCGCGCAGGGCGCGGGCGTTGATCTTGTCGTCGACGTCAGTGATGTTGCGGACATAGGTAACGTGATCGGCGCCGTAGGTGTGGCGCAGCACGCGGAACAGCAGATCGAACACGATTGCGGCGCGACCATTGCCGATATGGGCGAAGTCATAGACCGTCGGGCCGCAGGCGTAGAGCCGCACATTGTTCGCATCCTCGGGCACGAAGAGCACTTTGGAGCGAGTGAGCGTGTTGTAGAGAGAAAGCTGCGGCTTTGCCGTGGTCATGGAAGGTCCTGTGGGCCAGACAATATCGATTGCTCTGGCGGGAGCCTCTATCCATTGCAAGAATTCAGGATGAAGAAGACCGCTCCGCCAACGCTTGGGTTAGCAGGTAATAATGCAGCAGGTAATGGTGCATGTGGTCTTCATGGCGCGGAGATTGGCCGCGCAGCCCAAGGAAATCAAGTCCGAAAACGTTCGGAACAAAAAGAGGGCGGCCCGAAGGCCGCCCAATCGCTTTGGAGGCGATGGAAACTTTGCTCTAGGAGCGGAACTGCTGGTGGCACTGGCCACAGGTGCCCATGAGGGTCTGCACGGCGCCAGTGTAGCCGGCTGCGTCTCCAGCCTGGGCAGCCGCAATGCCGGCCTCGGCAGCGGCGACACCGGTGTCGACGATGGCGGTGAAGGCTTCCCAGTTTTCCCAGATGGCGGGAAGCGCATCGGTATCACCGACAATCGAGCCTTCAGGGAACAGTGCCGGGATATGGCTGTAATTGTCGCGAATGGTGGTCATGGCGGCGACGGCTTCAGCACCGGACAAATTACCCAGACTGCGCAAAATGCCGCCATCCTCGCGCATCAGCGCCTGACGCGTGGAGACAGCCTCTTCGGGCGTGGCGGGCGGAACAAATGCGTCCTGCGCGAAGACGGCAGCGGCACCAGCCGCCAGAACAATGGCAATGGAAAGCACTGAGGCCATTCGGAAATGCATCAAGTAAGTCCCTCGAGGATTGATGTGTACCGGAGCGGGCCCCTCGTCCCACTGGGCAACAGTTACATGGGTTTGTGACAAGCCCAACGGGCACACGTGAAAGTTATCTATCCGTGAGCCAGGAGCGTGACAGGCTGATCAATCGTCCCGAAAAGCGACTGGCCGGAGGCGGCAACGGCGCCGATGCGGACCTTGTCGCCGGGCTTGAGGAATGGCGTGCGGGCGCGGCCATATTTGGCCTTTTCAGCCGTGCGGGCTTCGGCGATGCAGGCAAAGCCGATGCCGTCGGGTTTGAGCGGCAGGGTCTGGTCGTGTGGATTGGACACGGTGCCGCCGCCGATGATGGTGCCCGCAGCAAGCTTGCGGGTGCGGGCAGCCTCGACGATGAGATCGGCAAAGTCGAAGTGCATGCCAATGCCGGCATTGGGCTGGCCGTAAAGTGTGCCATTGACCTCGATGCGGATGGGCAGATGCAAGCGATTGTCGGCCCATGCCGCGCCCAGGCTTTGAGGCGTGATGACCACCGGCGCGAAGCTGGTGGAGGGCTTGGAATGGAAGAAACCGAAGCCGTTCTGCAGGTCGTCGGCCACCAGCTTGCGCAGAGACACGTCGTTGAGCACGGTGACCAGCCGGATGGCCGCGGCCGCTTCGCTACGGGTGGCGCCCATGGGCACCGGCCCGAGAATGACGCCGACTTCAGCTTCAAAGTCGAGCGCAAGATCGTCGCTTGGGATGATGATGGGCGCGTGGGCGGCCGACAGCGAATCAGAGCCGCCCTGGTAGAGCAGCGGTCGGATGGATTGCAGCTCATGGTCACGGCTGCCCTTGAGGGAGCGGACACGTTCGAGATGGCTCATATAGGCTGAGCCATCGATCCACTGAAAAGCGCGCGGCAGCGGCGCTTCGGCTGTGGCGGGGTCGAAAGGCTGGCCGGTGATTTCACTGGCATCGAGCTGGCGGGAAAGCTCGGAAAGGGCCGGAACGGTGCGGTCCCAGTCATCCAGCGCAGCCTGCAGCGTTGGGGCAATTCGACCGGCGGAGACATAGCGTGCCAGGTCCGTGGAGACGACCACAAGCTGACCATCGGGGCGATCATTGCGCAGCGTGGCGAGTTTCATGTGGAGGTCTCCTTGGCGGGTGTTGCCCGGACGCGCTACCGCCCGACCGCAGCGACCGCTATAATGTTGCCACGGACCTTAGTGATATCCTAAGGGCCAGAGGGCTCAAGCGGTTGCGGCCCTAAAACGGGAATATGGCGTGAATTTCACTTCGACCGGGTTTCGGCCCCTTGTCTTGCTTGTCCTGGCGACAATCGTACTGGCGCTGGACGTCGAGGCCGCCCATGCGCAGGCAGCACAGTGCGCCCAATTGCAAGGCGCCCTCGCCCAGTTCGACCGCAATAGCGAATTTCGCCAGATGGGCAGCAATTCCAACGCGGCCCGGCAATTGCAACGCCAGGTTCAGCAGGCCGAAAGCCGCTATATTCGCGACGGGTGCAATGACGATGCGCGGGCCGGTCGACAGTTGACGCGTGCCTGCCAGCTGATTGCCCGCGACGTGCTCGCTCTGCGTGACCAATATGCGCAGGTGAGCCAGTCGGTGGAAACGGCCAATGCCGTGGGCCAGCAACGCGAGGCAATCTTGCAGGAGATGGCGCGTTTTGGCTGTAATTCAGGGTCGAGCGCGACGTTCACCCAGGACCGGCAGAATGTGTTCGACCGGATCTTCGGCACCACCTCCGAGGATGACTTCACCAATGGTGATTTCGTCGATGGCGGGGATTATTGGGGCTATCAGGGGTACAATACGGTGCGCACCGTCTGCGTCCGCCTGAGCGACGGCTATTTCTGGCCTATCAGCTACGCCACGCTGCCCGATTATATCGGCAATGACGCCATGACCTGCCAGCAGATGTGCCCCAATACAGCGGTGGAGCTCTACTATTACGCCAACCCAGGCGAAGAGCCGGAGCAAATGCGCAATATGAACGGGGTGTCTTATACCAGCCTGCCCAATGCCTTTGCTTATCGCAATGCGTTCGACAAATCGGCCAGCTGCAAGGCCACGCCCGTTGCCGACGGTTCGGTGACGATTACCAGCGCGGCCGACGGCAGCGGACGCGCGATGCTCAACATCAATGGTGAGCGCATTCCCTTGCCCGTCCGCGACCCGCGCGGCGTTGTACCGGTGCAGACGGCTTCGGTGGAGCCTGTTGCAAGCGTGGCACTGGTGGACGTTCCCCTGCCCCGTCCGCGACCGGCAGGCCCGGGCGAGGTGGCGCGGCAGCCGACCGCTCAGGCAGAGCCTGAGCTGCGGATCGTCCAGTTCGGGGAAAAAACCGTCAGGGTAGTCGGTCCAGACACACCTTACGCCCAAGCAGGACGAGCAGGGACTTAAGTTCCGGCCCGTCATGGCGGCCGGTCAGTGCCATGCGCAGCGGCAAAAACAGGGCCTTGCCCTTGCGACCGGTCGAGGTCTTTAGCGCATTGGTCCAATGGCCCCAGGTGGTCTCGTCCCAGGGTTCGGGCGGCAGCAGGGCCTTGGCAAGCGCCAGGAAGTCGCGGTCCTCATCGGCTACGACGGGCTCGACAGGACCTGTGACCAGCTTGGCCCATTCGGCGATTTCGGGGAATTTCGCAAGATTTTCGCGCAGGAGCAACCACATGGCCTCGCCTTCGAGACCACGTGCCGACAATCGCGGCGCGGCGACGTCATAGGGCATGGTGTGCAGGAGGCGGGCATTGAGCGTGTCGAGCTCGGCCGGATCGAAGCGCGCCGAGCCATGCGAAACCATGGAGAAATCGAGCTTTTCAGCGATGGCGTCGAGGCTTTCATAGGGCTCGATGGCCAGGCTGGTGCCGGTCAGCGTCGCGACGATGGCAATGGCCAGCGGCTCGTAGCCTTCGGCGCGGAAATCGCTGATCGACTGACTGCCCAGACGTTTGGAAAAGCCCTGGCCCAAAGCGTCGGTAAGGAGATTGTGGTGCCCGAAGACCGGCACGTTGCCGCCCAGCGCCTCGAAGATCTCGATCTGCGTGCCGGTGTTGGACACGTGGTCCTCGCCGCGAATGACATGGCTGATGCCCAGGTCGATATCATCGACCACCGAGGGCAGCGTATAGAGATAGGTGCCATCGCCGCGGATCAGCACCGGGTCGGACATCGACGCCGTATTGACCGTCTGCGGACCCTTGATGAGGTCGTCGAAATGGACCGGGCGGCCATCGAGACGGAAGCGCCAATGCGGCGTCCGGCCCTCGGCTTCGAGCCGGGCGCGGTCTTCGGCGGTGAGCTCGAGCGCAGCGCGATCATAGATCGGCGGCTTGCCAAGGAGACGGGCGCGGGCCCGCTTGCGATCAAGCTCTTCCTCGGTCTCGTAGCAGGGATAGAGGCGGCCGGCGGCAATGAGCTGATCGCGGGCGGCATCGTAAAGGGCATTGCGGTCGGACTGGCGCACCAGCAGGTCCGGCTCGACGCCCAGCCACTGCAGATCCGCCTCGATGCCATCGGCAAATTCGCGACTGGATCGTGCCAGATCGGTGTCGTCCATGCGTAGCACATAGCGACCACCGTGGCGACGGGCGAAGAACCAGTTGAGCAGTGCCGGACGGGCGTTGCCCAAGTGAATTTTGCCGGTAGGGGACGGCGCCCAGCGAACGGTGACGCTCATCCGACGGTTCCGTCCCTGTAGCCATTGGTGATGGGATATTTGCGACCCTGACCGAAGGCGCGAGGGGTGATCTTGGGACCGGGCGCCGACTGGCGGCGCTTGTATTCGGCAATGTTGAGCAGGCGTTCGATGCGCTTGACCAGCGCCGCATCGTGACCGCGCGCGACGATGTCGGCCAGGGCCATTTCGTCCTCGACGATGCAGGTGAGGATATCGTCCAGCACCGGATAGGGTGGAAGGCTGTCCTGATCGGTCTGGTCAGGCCGGAGTTCTGCGCTCGGGGCCTTGTCGATGATGGCCTGGGGGATGACCTCCCCTGCCCGGCCAAGGCAATCGCCCGGCATATTCTGGTTGCGCCAGGCCGCCAGGGCATAGACGTCCATCTTGAACATGTCCTTGAGCGGATTATAGCCGCCGTTCATGTCGCCATAGATGGTGGCGTAGCCGACGCCCATTTCGCTCTTGTTGCCAGTGGTCAACAGCATGGACCCCAGCTTGTTGGACACAGCCATGAGGATGGTGCCACGCATGCGCGACTGAATGTTTTCCTCGGCGGTGTCGATGGGCCGGTTGCCGAAGATCGGCTGCAACTGATTGAGGGCGCCGTCAACCGGATCGCCAATGGCGACGACGTCGTAGCGCACGCCGAGCCGGTCCGCACACTCTCGGGCGTCGCGGATGCTCGCCTCGGAGGTGTAGCGATAGGGCAGCATGATAGCGTGGACCTTTTCCGGCCCGAAGGCGTCGGCGGCCATGGCCGCAACCACGGCGCTGTCGATGCCGCCCGAAAGACCCAGCACCACATGGGAAAAGCCATTCTTGAGCACATAGTCTCGCAGGCCGAGCACGCAGGCGCGCCAGGGAGCTTCCTCGACTGAGGTCAGCTCTTCAATCCGGCCATTGTCACAGGTCCAGCCGGCGTCGGTGCGGGTCCAGTCAGTGACGATGAAATCGGGTTCGAAGGATTTGCCCTGCATCACCAGCTTGTCGCCCGGTTGCATGGCAAAGGAGGCGCCATCGAACACCAGTTCGTCCTGCCCGCCGACCTGGTTGAGATAGAGCATGGGCACGCCATCTTCGGCGACGCGGGCGCGCACCAGATCCTTGCGGATATGTTGCTTATTGGTCCAATACGGAGAGCCATTGGGACAGAGCATGATTTCGGCGCCGCGCATTGCGAGGTGCTCGCAGACAGCGGTGTGCCAGACATCCTCGCAGATCGGGATACCCACCGACACGCCCTTGATGGTTACCGGCAAGGGCAAGGGGCCAGCTTCGAAATAGCGCTTTTCGTAGAAGACGTCGCTATTGGGCAGCTCACGCTTGTAGCGGATGGCGGTGATTTCTCCGTGCTCGGCTACGAGGACGGCATTGTGCATGCCGGTGACGTCGATCCAAATGGTGGGCAGGATGAGCACGACATCCGTGCCAGCCGTATCGGCCACCAGCGCCCGGGCCGCCGCGATAGCATCCTTGACGAATTGCGGCTTGAACAGCAGGTCGTCGGGGAAATAGCCGGTCAGGAACAGCTCGGAGAGCATCAGGATATCGGCCTTGGCCGATTTTGCATCGTCCAGCGCCTTGCGGGCCAGCGCAAGGTTTCCCGGCAGATCGCCGACTTTGGGATTGAGCTGGGCGAGCGCGATGCGGAGCTGGTCGGTCAATTTATGCCTGGCCTGGTGCGAGGAACATGGCCACCCGACAATGCGCCGGATGCGGCGCCAGACTTAGCCGCTCACCCCCATGAGGGCAAGCGGCAGAGACGGGACGCTGGATTGCAGACCGGCAGGTTTATTCGCCTGCGGCCAGCTGCCGGCGCGGCGGCTTTTGCGCATGCACTTCCTCTGCAACGAGGAAGGCCAGCTCAAGGGCCTGACTGGCATTGAGGCGGGGGTCGCAATAGGTGTTGTAACGGTCCGAAAGGGTTGCTTCGGTCACCGCCGAAACGCCACCAACGCATTCTGTGACGTCGTCTCCGGTCATCTCGATATGCACGCCGCCGGCATAGGTGCCCATGTCGCGGTGGATTTCGAAGAAGGACTTCACTTCGGATAGGACCCGCTCGAATGGACGGGTCTTGAAGCCGGTGGAGGCCTTGACGGTGTTGCCGTGCATTGGATCGGAACACCAGACGACGGTGCGACCGGCCTCCTGCACGGTCTCGATGTGACGTGGCAGGTGATCGGCAATCTTGTCGGAGCCGTAGCGGCTGATCAGCGTAATGCGACCGGCCTCGTCGGTCGGGTTCAGACGGTCGAGCAGACGCAGCAGGTCGTCGCTGCTGAGCGAGGGGCCGCATTTGACCCCGATGGGGTTCTTGATGCCGGCGAAATATTCGACGTGAGCTGCGTCGGGCTGGCGGGTGCGGTCGCCAATCCAGAGCATGTGGCCCGAAGTGGCGTACCAGTCATTGGAGATGGAGTCGCGGCGTGTCAGCGCCTCCTCGTAGCCGAGAAGCAAAGCTTCGTGGCTGGTGAAGAAGCTGGTCTGCCGGAGAGCCGGAGTATTTTCCGGCGTCAGACCCAGCGCACCCATGAAGGTGATAGCATCGTCGATCTTGCGAGCGACTTCCTCGTAGCGCGGGTACCAGTTGGAGCCCTTCATGAAACCCACGGTCCACTCGTGGATGCGGGTCAGCTCGGCATAGCCGCCCATGGAGAAGGCGCGCAGCAGATTGAGGGTGGCGGCCGACTGGCGATAGGCCTGGAGCATGCGGTCGGGATCGGGAACGCGCGACTTTTCGGTGAAGCTGATATCGTTGATGATATCGCCGCGATAGGAGGGCAGCTCGACGCCATCGATGGTCTCTGTATCGGCAGAGCGTGGCTTGGCGAACTGGCCTGCGACGCGGCCGACCTTGACCACGGGCTTGGAAGCGCCGTGGGTCAACACAACCGCCATCTGCAGGAATACGCGGAAGAAGTCGCGAATGTGGTCGGCGCCGTGCTCGGCAAAGCTTTCGGCGCAGTCGCCACCCTGCAGCAGGAAGGCTTCGCCACGCGCCACGGCCGCCAGACGGGTCTTTAGGTCGCGGGCTTCGCCTGCGAAGACCAGCGGCGGGAATGTCGCGAGCTGGCGCTCGGCTTCGGCCAAGGCCAGAGGATCGGGGTAAGCCGGCACCTGGGAAATGGGCTTTGCGCGCCAGCTATCGGGGGTCCAGGTGGTCATCGTCTGTCTCGCTCAGGCCATGCAGGAAGGGTGCGGGCGATCTACCAAGCCAGAGCGCCCGTGCCAAGGAGAAAGGCTCAAACCCGCTTGCCTTCGCGGTAGACATAAGTCGGGGCCTTGAAGGTTACCAGTTCCTCGGCGGCCGATGGGTGCAGCGCAATGGTGCGGTCGAAATCGGCCTTGGTGGCGCCCATGGCGACGGCAATGCCGACGAGCTGAATCATTTCGGCAGCGCCAGGCCCAAGAATATGAACGCCCAGAACCTTGCCTTCATCCTTGTCGGTGATCAGCTTGAGGATCATCCGCTCGGTGCGATTGGACAGCGTGTTCTGCATGGGGCGGAAGCGGGAGACATAGACGTCGATGTCGCCGTGGGTGGCCGCTTCGACTTCGGTCAGTCCCACAGTGCCGATTTCGGGCTCGGCAAAGACCGCCGTGGGAATGACCGAGTGGTCCACCTTGAGTGGATTGTTGTTGAACACCGTTTCGGCAAAATACCAGCCTTCGCGGATGGCCACGGGGGTCAGCTGGGCGCGGCCGGTGACGTCGCCCACCGCATAGATGGAAGGCACCGACGTCTGGGAATATTCATCGACAGCCACGGAGCCGCCGTCGGTAAGGGCGACGCCGGCGGTTTCGAGGCCCAGTCCAGTGATATTGGGACGGCGACCGGTGGCAAACATGACGGCGCCATAGGGCGCCGAAACGCCATCACTGAAGGTAGCTGTGACATCGGCGCCGGTCTGTGCGAGCGACTTGATGGTCGTCTGATAGATGATGCGGATGCCGCGATCGATGAGGCCCGCTTCAAGGCCTCGACGCATGTCGTCGTCGAAGCTGCGCAGGATGCAGTCGCCGCGATAAATCAGCGTGGTGTTGACGCCAAGGCCAGCGAAAATGGTCGCAAACTCAACAGCAATATAGCCGCCGCCCTCGATCAGGATCGAATGAGGCAGGGCCGGCAGATCGAACGCTTCGTTGGAGGTGATGCCGAGTTCGGCGCCGGGAATGTCGGGCACAAAGGGATGCGCGCCAGTAGCCACCAGCAGATATTTGGCGCTCAGTTCGCGACCATCTCGCACCAGGCGAATGCCGTTCGGTCCGGTGACTACAGCCCGGTCACGGATGATCTCTACGCCTGGCTTTTCGAGATTGCTGGCATAGGCGTGCTCAAGCCGGGTGATTTCCTTTTCCTTGGCGGCAACCAGGGTCGGCCAATCGAAACTGGCGTCCACATGCCAGCCAAAGCTTTCGGCAATGTCGAACTGATCCTTGAAGCGGGACGCATAGACATAGAGCTTCTTGGGGACACAGCCGCGGATGACGCAGGTGCCGCCGACGCGGAATTCTTCGACAATGGCGACCTTTGCGCCGTAGGTAGCGGCCATGCGCGCAGCTCGTACCCCGCCCGAGCCGGCCCCAATGACGATCAGGTCGTAGTCGAAGTTCATAGAAGCCCCCTGCTCCAGCTTGATGCGGCACTCGCCGTTCATCGTCTAATGACGATGGATATAGTGTCCGCTTCGCATAAAAAAAGACCCCGCACAAGGCGGGGTCCGTATTCAGTCGACCGGAGCGATCAGAGCTCGACGCCCTGTTCGCGCAGCCCGGCGCGCACCTTGGCGAAGAATTCAGTTCGCAGATTGTTGGTATAGACCTGCAGTACGCGACGGATATCGGTGTTGAGGTCCGAATTGGCCTGCGCCAGCTTCTGGCCGGTGGGAGATTCGTAGAAGGCAACGATCTCGGTCAGTTCCTCGAGCGAGAAAGAGATCGCGTAGACCCGCGCAAACTGGTCGAGCAGTTCGCCCTTGCGGCCATTGTAGCCCTTGATCACTTCGCCGATAACCGCATTGGTCTGATCGGAAATCTCAGGATTCTGGGTAATGATCTGGCGCATGGTGTCGATGCCGATTTCGACCACGGTGGTCTCAAAGACGGCGCCACGGTCAGTCAGGTCGATATATTTGCGCGCCAGCGCGAGCTGTTCGGGCGCCACTTCCTGCGCAATGACCGGGGCGGCCACGCTGACACTACCCGCAACCATGGCAGCCATGGCCACGATCCTGGCGCCACGCGCCCAATTTCCAATATTCCAGATTGCCATCTTGTCCCGTTCCACCCTGGTCATTCGCCCGTGAGAAGTGTTTCTACGCCATTCGGCGTCGCCACATAAGCCTTGCGGCACATTTTGAGGAACAGTCCATGCTGGACGACGCCCGGAATGTCCAAAAGCTCGCGCGAGAGCGCTTCTGGCTGCGAAATGCGGCCAAAAAAAGCATCGAGGATCAGGTGTCCACCGTCGGTCACAAAAGGAATGCCATCCGCAGTGGTGCGCAACTTGAGCTCGCCCTGGGCCTTATGACGCTCCATGATCATGGCGACCGAACGACGCGTGGCGCCCAGCCCGAAGCGGTTCACCTCAACCGGCAACGGAAAGCGGCCGAGCGTCTCCACAATCTTGGAGCTATCGGCAATGACAATCATGGCGTCCGAGGATGCCGCCACGATCTTTTCGCGCAGCAAAGCTCCGCCGCCGCCCTTAATCAAGTTCAGGTGGGCGTCAATTTCGTCGGCACCGTCGACGGTGACGTCCAGCCGGTCCAATTGATCGAGGTCCGACAGAGGGATGCCGCATTGACGGGCCTGTTGGGCGGTGGCCTCGGAGGTAGGAACGCCGACCACATCAAGTCCCTGAGCAACCCGTTCGCCCAGCAGTTCGACGAAATGGCGCGCGGTTGATCCCGTGCCCAGGCCAACCTTCATGCCGGACGCGATTTCCGCCACGGCCCGAGCCGCCGCCTCGCGCTTGAGCGCTTCACTCATGACGCCACTCCTGTTGCATTCCGGCGGGGTTTGGCAGGCCCCCGCGCCCGCTGTCAAGCCGACCTTGGTCGCGTGATCGCGCATTGGTGAGTAACAGGTGTAACCGCCTAGCAACACAATAAGGCGATGATGCCGCACATGTGGCCGAAACCGGGCACATCTCTTTCGAGAACTTTGCATTCGAAGTAAACAGCGCAAATAGTCGCGGGCACGAATCAAGCCAGCGCATTCAGAGGCCAAGTGGAAGCATGAGCATCATTAGAATTGCATTGGCGATTGGCATGGCCGTCTTGCTGTCGATCAGCACTGTCCTGCCATCCAGCGCAGCATTGTGGTATAATCCCGATACCAACCAGTTCGAGGAACGCTCGGCAACCGCCAGCCGCGGCGGCAGCCCAATCCGCAAGCAGGTGGTCAATTATGAAACCACCCAGAAGCCCGGCACGATCATCATCGAGACCGGCGAACGTCGCCTGTATCTCGTGCTTGAGGACGGCAAGGCCATGAAATACGGCATCGGCGTTGGCCGTGACGGTTTCACCTGGTCCGGCACCCACCGCATCACCCGCAAGGCAGAATGGCCCGGCTGGACCCCGCCCCCGGCCATGCGCAAGCGCGTTCCAGACCTACCGGCCTATATGCCCGGCGGCCCGAACAACCCGCTTGGCGCCCGCGCCCTCTATATTGGCTCCACTCTCTATCGCGTGCACGGCACATCGGAGCCCTGGTCCATCGGCCAGGCCGTCTCGTCGGGCTGTATCCGCCTGACCAATGAAGACATCACCGATCTCTACGAGCGCGTCCAGGTCGGCGCCCGGATCGTGGTCAACCACTGATCCGAACAAAGTTTCCTGCAGGGGCCGCCATTTTGGCGGCCCTTTGCTTTTGTGGCGCTTTGCGCCGGTGTCCATCGTGGCTAGACTAGGCCCATGACTGTTTTGCCCCAATCGCACCGCCCCCTGATCGACAGCTTCGGCCGACGCATTTCCTATTTGCGCATTTCGGTGACCGACCGCTGTGACTTCCGCTGTGTCTATTGCATGGCCGAAGACATGACCTTCCTGCCCAAGAAGGATGTGCTGAGTTTTGAAGAAGTGGAGGCGATTGCCGGCGCTTTCATCGCGCGGGGCACAACCAAGATCCGCCTCACCGGCGGCGAGCCGCTGGTACGCCGCGATATCATGGCGCTGGTGCGCAGCCTGGGCCAGAAAATCGGCAGCGGTCTCGATGAACTGACCGTGACGACCAATGGCAGCCAGCTCGCCAAACACGCCGCCGGGCTATACGAGGCCGGAGTGCGCCGGATCAATGTGTCGCTCGATACGCTCGACGCCGAACGATTCCGCCAGATCACCCGACGGGGATGGATCGAGGATGTGCTTGACGGGATAAGTGCGGCGCAGGCTGCGGGCATTGCGATCAAGATCAACATGGTCGCGATGCGCGGCGTCAATGACGACGAGATCGAGCCGATGCTGGCCTGGGCCCATGGCAAGAGCATGGGGCTGACGCTGATCGAGGGCATGCCGCTGGGCGAAGTGGGCATCGACCGGGTCGATACCTACCTGCCGCTGCGCGAACTGCATGAGCGGCTGGCGCGACGCTATACGTTCACCAAGCTCGACAAGCGCACCGGTGGCCCGGCCCGCTATGTGCACGTCGCCGAAACCGGCGGCACGCTGGGCTTCATCACCCCGATGAGCCACAATTTCTGCGAGAGCTGCAATCGGGTGCGGCTGACCGCGACCGGGCAACTCTATCTGTGCCTGGGGCAGGACGATCAGGTCAATCTGCGCGACGCCTGGCGTGAGGGCGGCGCTGCAGCGCTCGACGCGGCACTGGACCACGCCATGATCATCAAGCCCAAGGGCCATGACTTCGTGCTGGACCGCACGCATGAGGCGCCGGCGGTCGCGCGGCATATGAGCGTGACGGGTGGGTAGTGATTGAAAAACCCAACTACTTGGGTTATTCCTGTTGGTGACCATCCGTCGTGAGGGTGGGATGCGCTTCGTGATCTATCTCAACGATCATGAGCCGGCCCATGTCCACGTCTGACGGAGAAGCCCGCATCGATATGCTGAACCTGCGCGTTCTTTCCATTAGAGGCATGAGCAAGCGAGACGCTGCGCGAGCATTGATGGTGGTTGCCCTCAATCGCGCCGATTTCCTGGAGCGCTGGACAAAAATTCATGGGTGAGATCGAGTTTGAAGACCGACATTATTCGGAAGCCGTGGAACGCGGCGCTGCAGAACGCCTGAGCCAGCCGGTTCCGGTGTCGGTCCGATATGACGCGGCCTCGGGCCGAATTGTCATCGAGATGGACACGGGCGCGGCCTTCATGGCTCCAGCCACCATGCTTGAAGGGTTGGAAAACGCATCGGTTGACGACCTGTCCAAAGTCGAACTGGTCGGCGAGACCGGCCTTCACTGGCCGACACTGGATATCGACTACACCGTCGCCGGTCTGATGCAAGGCATCTTTGGCACTGCCAAGTTCATGGACGCTAGACGCAGAGGCGGCCAGTCTCGCTCCGTGGCAAAGGCGGACGCAGCGCGGCGTAACGGGCTCCGAGGCGGTCGGCCACGCAAGTCGTCCTAGCGCCCCGGCGCCCGCTCGATCAGTTCGACAAGCACGCCGTCGGGATCTCGCACAAAAGCGACGCGGCGGATCATTTCGGGGTTGTGGGCGTCGCGGGGGCGCTCGGCGATTTCGACGCCTGCGGCTTCCAGCTTTTCGATCATGGCATCGACATTGTCATAGGCCAGCGTCAGGTGACGCATGCCGGCTTCGGACATTGGCACGTCGCGAAAGCGCCCGACCCCGGCGGCGGGCGCGACGATTTCGAGCATGCCGCCACCGGCGTCAAGAAAGGCTAGCTCGCTCCCACTGCCATTGGGCTTGCGCAGGGCCAGACGCAGGCCAAGCAGATCGCAATAAAAGGCCACCGCGCGATCCATATCGCTGGTGGTCATGCCGACATGCTCGAAACCGACAAGCATGGCGCTATTTGTCGTCGTCGGAGATGATCGCGAAATCAAGCGGCAGGGCGGTTGTGTATTTGATCTGCCCCATGGCGAAAGCGGAGCTGACATCGGTGAGATTGATCTTGCCGATCAGCCGCTTATAGAAGGTGTCATATGCGCCAATGTCGGGCACGACGACGCGCATGAGATAGTCGACATCCCCGCTCATGCGATAGAATTCAACGACTTCGGGGAATTCATCGACAACTCCGGCGAATTTTCGCATCCAGGCGTCGTTGTGCTCATTGGTCTTGACCGAGACAAAAACGGTGACGCCAACATTGACCTTGCCCGGGTCGAGCACGGCAACGCGCCGCTGGATGACGCCGTCCTCTTCCATTTTCTGGATGCGGCGCCAGCAAGGGGTGGTCGACAGACCAACTTTGCGCCCGATTTCGGCCACCGGCATGGTCGCATCCTTTTGCAGGAGCGTCAGGATTTTACGGTCAATCTTGTCCAATGCCATTCCCGTCCCTAGAAATCAGATTTTGTCTGAGGCCCGATCTGCTCAGTTCGGCGACGAGTTTAGTGCCATAGCGACCGATCTGACGCAATAAAATTGCCCGTTGCAATGTATCGGAACGGGCAAGATCATCTTAACCCTAGCAAATGACGGGCCGCCAGCGCTTTCTGGGGGCTGATCCGCCCGAATGGCGCCGCTGCGTTTCACCCCCTGTTAACCACGGCCCCCATAAGGTCTCTCTTGAGCGTAGCGAGCGCGTTTTTGTTCGCATCATCGAGTAACGAGTACGACGTCCATGCCGGTTCCCGACGCCGATTCCCGCGCCAAATCCGGGCGTGACGGCAAGCGAGCAGCACAAAAAACGGTGCTAGAGGCGCGGCAGCGGCTGACCTCAAGCTCCGGCACGCGCGCTGATTTCGATTTCGAGCTGATGCATGACTATGCCGATTCACGGATTGGCGCAGCGCTGCCCATGGCGGCCATCGTTTCCATACTGGCCATCGTGGCAAGCTTCTGGGTGCCGGTCACTGCGACGGCGATCTGGGCGGGGCTGGTGATTGCCAGCCTCCTCGTCGTGGTGCTGACCGCGCGCCGCTTCAAAACCTCTGACCCGGCCAAGTTCAACGCGGCACGCTGGACCACCAGTTTCGTGGCGGCCGAAAGCGTTGGCGGCCTGGCCCTATCCCTGCTGGCCCTGTTTACGCTTGTCACCGACCCGGAAGCTCTTGCCCCGGTCATGTTTGCCATGGTGCTGGTCAGTATCGCCAGTAATGCGGTGGCGACCCACACCCTGCCCCCCGCCACGCTGATGAGCACCTTGCCGGTGACGACGACGGTGTCGATATCGCTGGCGGCACTGGGCGGCACGCTCAATATCACGCTGGCGGCGGTCGCCATCTGCGGCGAGATATTCTTCCTCTATCTGGCACGCCAGCTGCACAGCTCTGAGCTCGAGACCATCTCGCACCAGGCCGAGAAGGACACGCTGATCTATGAGCTGGAAGAAGCGCGCAATATGTCGGATGAAGCACGGCGGCATGCCGAGCAGGCCAACATCGCCAAGAGCCAGTTTCTCGCGACCATGAGCCACGAACTGCGTACGCCGCTCAATGCCATCATCGGCTTTTCCGAAGTGCTGAAATCGGAGCTGCTGGGGCCGCACCAGGTGCCGCAGTACAAGGAATATGCTGGCGACATTCATTCGAGCGGCCAGCACCTGCTCAATCTCATCAATGAATTGCTTGATCTCAGCCGCATCGAAGCGGGCAAATATGAGCTCAATGAAGAGGTGGTGTCGCTGGTGGACATTGCCGCCGACTGCCGCCGCATGATGGAGCTGCGTGCCAAATCCAAGAGCATCGAGCTGGTGTTCAGCATTGGCGACAACCTGCCCAAGCTATGGGGCGACGAACGCGCTATCCGCCAGGTGGTGCTGAACCTTCTGAGCAATGCCATCAAGTTCACACCGCAGCAGGGCAAGATCGTGCTGGTGGTGCAGCGCAGTGGCGATGGCGGACAGCTGATTTCGGTCAAGGACAATGGTCCGGGCATTCCCGAAAACGAGATCGAAACCGTGCTCTCGTCCTTTGGCCAGGGCTCGCTGGCCCAGAAGACCGCCGAGCAGGGCGCAGGCCTCGGGCTGCCCATCGTCCAGAAGATCATGGACTTGCACCAGGGCCGGTTCGACCTGTTCTCCAAACTCCGCTTCGGCACGGAAGTGATCGCAACCTTCCCGCGGGCCCGGGTCATGGACGCCCTGGCCCCGGTCGTGGAAAAGCGGAACAGGCTGGAAATCTACTCGGAAGCGGGTTGATTGGCCGGGGGCGGGTCGGGCAGCATCCCAATGTTGCCGCTTTCGCCGCGACAATCTGCGGCTGGAGTGCCCAATGAACAAACGATCAATTGCCGCCGCCCTGTTCGTGCTGCTGACGCCGCTGGCCGTTTCGGCCCAGGATGTTGAGCCGGCAGGGACGGAAACCGTGGTTACCGCCAGTGCGCGTGATGCGGCGGAATTCGACACCAGCTATCGCCCCTCGCCCACCGTGTCCCTGCGTTTGCAGCGCAGCTTTCTCGACAATATCCGCTGGTCGGCAGGCGTTGAGGCCAGAGATCGACTAAGCGCCGCATTTGCCGAACGGGCACCGGTGGATATCTGGCTTGAGCTGGTGAGCGCTGACGGGCTGAAAGCTAATAATGTCGCGGACGCGTTGACCGCCTATTGGGTGCTCAACTGGGTGGCCGCCAATGGTGCCTACACCGCCAAGATCGATAGCGCGCCGGTGCAGCGGCAATTGCGCGCCGCCTTTGCTAACGACCCCAACTTTCTCAAGATGGGCGACCAGCAGCGACAGGAACTGGCGGAGGGATATATCCTCGATTTCCTCGTCGAGCACGCAGCGCTCAACGCTGCCGTCGAACAGCGCGACATCGACACGCTGAACCGGCTGGCCGCATCAGCCGTCCTGCGGTTCCGGCAGAAAATGAAGGTGGACCTACTCTCGGTGGTGCCGGGGCCGGACGGATTTGGCGGCCGCCCGGCGGTCGCAGACTAGTCCGACTTGCCGCTGACGGCGGCGCTTTCAAAGGTCGCCATATTGTCGTGCAGGTGCAGGGCCGTTTTAGCCATGACGGCGGCCAGCGCTGCTCCACTGCCTTCACCCAGCCGCATACCCAGATCAAGCAGGCCGGTCTGGCCCATTTCCTGGAGCGCGCGCGCATGGGCACTTTCTGCCGAAACATGGGCGAACAGGCAATGATTGATCGACGCCGGGTTGACGGCATGGGCGATAGCGGCCGCGGCCGTGGCCACATAGCCATCCACGATGACCGGCACCTTCTGGTGGCGGGCCGCCACCAGCGCCCCAAGCATGGCGCAAATTTCGCGCCCCCCGAGGCGGGCGAGAATGGCGAGGGGGTGGTCGAGTTCACCGGCATGATGGGCCAGGGCGCGATCCACAGCGTCTGCCTTGCGCTTAAGTCCCGCATCGTCGACGCCGGTGCCGCGACCAACCCAGTCGGCGCCGGTGCCTCCGTAAAGCGCGGCGTTGATGGCTGCGGCGATGGTGGTATTGCCGATGCCCATTTCGCCAATGCAGATCAGGTCCGGCTTGCCGGCCACCGCTTCCATGCCATAGGCGATGGTCGCGGCGCACATCTGGTCGTCCAGGGCCGCTTCGCGGGTGATATCGCCGGTGGGCAATTCGAGCGCCAGTTCAAAGACGCGCAGGTTGATTTCGTGCAGGGCGCAAATCTGCGAAATGGCGGCCCCGCCATTGGTGAAATTGGCGACCATCTGCGCCGTGACTTCGCGCGGGAAGCTCGACACGCCCTGATCAGTGACGCCGTGATTGCCGGCGAAAATGGTGACCATGGGATTATCGAGGCGCGGCTTGGAGCGGTGCTGCCAGCGAGCCAAGAATTCAACCAGCTCTTCGAGCCGGCCGAGCGAGCCTGGCGGCTTGGTTAACTGAGCATCGCGCTCGCGCACGGCGGCCACGGCCTTCTCATCGCCATCGGGCACGGCCACGAGCAATTCAACGATGTCGGAAAAGGCGGGATTGAGTGGCATGGCAGGTCCGGCGCGATATGTTAGGAAGGCGGGGTCTTGTTGCCCATAACGGAGCGAAAAGCAATTGACGGACGGGGCACAAGAAACCAGCGCCAAGGACGATATCGCGGCTGAGAGCCGGGACGCCTATCGCCCCGAGCCCGCCCGCGGCGGGCTTGGCCTCAAGGACGACCTGGTGATGGCGCTGCGGTTTTTTTCGCGGCTGCCGACCGGCGATGCGCCGCATGAAAGCCCCGACCTCGGACGCATCGCGATGGCCCTGCCCTTTGCCTCGGTGATCATGGGAATCGTGCCGATTCTGCTCGTGGGCAGTGTGTGGCTCGGACTGCCGGGCTATTTTGCCGCGGCGCTTGCCGTGGGGGCCATGGTGGTCGTCGGTGGCGGGATGATGGAAGATTCGCTGGCCGACGCGGCCGACGGATTGTTCGGCGGCGCGACGCGCGAAAGACGGCTCGAAATTCTCAAGGACAGCCGCCATGGCACCTATGGCGTGGCGGCGCTTTGCCTGTTCCTGGTGCTGCGCGTGACTGCCATCGGCGGCGTGGCGGCGGTCAACCCACTGGCAGCGGCGGCGTTGTGGCTTGCCGCCAATGTTGCAGGGCGATCCGGCGCGCTCTGGATTGCGGTGGCCCTCCCGCCGGCACGGGTGGATGGCGCTTCGGCGACGGCAGGCATGTTGCCCGCATCGCGGTTTGCGGTTGGGGCACTGCTGGCGGCACTGCTGGTGTTTGTGATCGGTGCGCCGGCATCGAGCCTTTTGGGCGTAGTCGTCGCGCTGCTGGCGGTGGGACTGGTAGCGTTGGGATGGGCAGCGCTGTGCCGCAGACTGGTTGGCGGACAGACTGGAGACCTCATCGGCGCGGCGGCCGGGTTGAGCGAAGTGGCGGCGCTGGCCATCCTACTGATCTTTGCCTGACGCCTTGAAAATGCCGCGTGCTCACCCCTTATCCTTGGAAACGTGTCGCGAAAGGGCCAACACAGCATGATCTTCATCGGCATCGCCCTTGTCGTTGCAGCGGGCCTTGTTTTCCTCATCAGTTCCGATGCCGGCAGCCTTGTCGGGCTTTCCCAGATGCAGACCGCGCAATTGCTGCCACTGGTCATCCTGCTCATCATTTTCGCCGGCGGCCTGTTCACCCGCCGCCACAAGGCGTCCGAACTGGTCGGCGGCCTGCTTTTGTGGGCAGGGTTGTTTGGCGTAGCCATGGTCACCTATGCCTATCGTGACGAACTGGTGGGGATTGCCGGACGGGTGGCGGGAGAATTCCAGCCGGGTGTGGCGCTCGTCGACACTGACGCAGGCACAGCCACCTTCCGGCGTGGGGGCGGCGGGCATTTCGAGGTCAATGCCACCATCAATGGCCATACGACACCGATGATCTTCGATACCGGCGCCAGTGCCGTGGTGCTGACCATCGCCGATGCGCGTGCAGCGGGGGTCAACGTCGAAGGACTGCGCTATACGGTGCCGGTTTCCACGGCCAATGGGCAGGGGCTGGCGGCGCGGACGCGGCTCGACAGTATTGAGGTGGGCGGCATCCTGCGGCGCAATCTCACCGCCTTTGTCACTGAGCCGGGCGCCTTGGAAACCAGCCTGCTCGGCATGACATTCCTCGAAACGCTCAGCAGCTACAGCGTGACGCAGAATTCGCTCGAGCTCGTGGATTAGGGTCTTTGTGGTGCCGCGTTTCCGCACCGCAAAATCGTGGCCAGTTTTGCGGGAAACGCTCTAACCCGCCAGCGCCCGATCTTGGACCACTGCAAGGGCGCGGAAGAAGACTTCCGGACCGGCATTGGGGCGGCAGGCATCGACGCTCATGATCTGGCGGAACTGGCGGGCGCCCGGACGGCCATTGGCGAGACCCAGCATGTGGCGGGCAATGCCATTGAGGCGCGCACCTTGGGCAAGCTGGGTTTCAGCATAGTCGGCCATCTTCTGCATGATTTCGGACAAGTCCGGCACTGCATGGGCATCGCCAAAGATGCGGGCATCGACCTCAGTCAACAGCATGGGATCGTGATAGGCGGCGCGGCCCAACATCACCCCATCCATATGGGCCAGATGTTCTTCGGCCTGTTCAAGCGTCTCGATGCCGCCATTGATCATGGTGGGCAAAGGCGCCAGGCGCGCACCAAGTCGATAGACGCGCGGATAATCGAGCGGCGGAATGGTGCGGTTTTCCTTGGGGCTCAGCCCCTGCAGCCAGGCCTTGCGCGCATGCACGTAAAGCGCATCGACGCCTGCGGCGACCATGGTGTCGGCAAAGCGGTCGAGGCTTTCCTCAGTGTCCTGATCATCAATGCCAATGCGGCATTTCACAGTGACGGCCCGGTCGGTCGCATCGCGCATGGCCCGGACGCAATCGGCGACCAGATCCGGTTCGGCCATCAGGCAGGCGCCGAAACGCCCCGACTGCACGCGGTCAGAGGGGCAGCCGACATTGAGGTTGATTTCATCATAGCCAAAGGTCGTGGCGATACGTGTCGCTTCGGCCAGCTCGACGGGGTTTGAGCCGCCCAATTGCAGGGCGATGGGATGCTCTACCGCCTCGTAGCGCAGGTGGCGTTCTGCGTCGCCATGGACGATGGCGCCGGAGTTGACCATTTCGGTGAAGAGCAGGCTGTGGCGCGTCAGCAGGCGATGGAGGAACCGGCAGTGCCGATCCGTCCAGTCCATCATCGGTGCAACCGAGAAGCGGCGGGCGCCCTCCAGCGGGGTCGCAATGTCTGTGGCAGCCTGCGTCAAAGGGGCTTTTGCTCCAAAATCGTATCAAAGCCAGCGCCGGGTGGTTGCCGCATAGTCGCGGAAAGCTGGCCCGACGGCGCACTCAAGGCGGCGTTCCTCTACCGGAATGACCAACTGGTCAAGACCCAGCCAGAACAGCAGCAAGAAAACCACGCCCGAATTGAGGCCCAATCCGAGCAGCGGCGATGACTGGGCCATGACTTTGAGATAGGTTGAAGGGCAGAACGTTGCAACGCTGGCCTGATCTGGATCAAAGAGTTTTGCGGCTCATTGGTCCAGAGTGTGAACATGAAGGGGCAAAGGAGTTCGCCATGTATGCCAATATCATCTGCGCCATCGACGGTTCTGATCTCAGCACCAAGGCGTTGCGTCATGCGATTGCGTTTGCCGCTAAAGCCGGCGGCAAGGTAACCGCGGTCACTGTTACCGAACCGTCCGTCATCGTGGCGCCCGGCGCCGAGATCATGATGGTCGATACCAGCTCGATCATCGAGGACCTGGAAGCGGCCAAGGCCGAGTCTGCCAAAAAGATCCTGGCTGATGCCCATGCGGTGGCCGCGGAAGCGGGAACGACAATTGCGGGCATGCACATTGCCAATAGTCCCGCCGCCGAGGGCATCCTGCATGCCGGCAAGGAGATCGGGGCGGACCTGGTGGTCATGGGTTCGCATGGCCGTCGGGGCCTGGGGCGCCTGCTGCTTGGGAGCCAGACTGCCGAGGTGCTGGCGCATACCGATATCCCGGTGCTGGTGATCAAGTAGTGCACTAACATGTCAGCTGTGGCGCGATGGGGTGAAATGGGCTAAAGCCCCAGCACTGTCACCTCATCGGGCCCGGCCATGACCACCACACCTCGCCACGTCGCCGTCATCGACATCGGCAAGACCAATGCCAAGGTGGTGCTGATCGACAGCGCGACGCGTGCCCAGCTTGCTGCAGAGGGTACGCCCAACAGGGTGCTACGCGATGGCCCCTATCCGCATGCCGATGTGGAGCGGCTCTGGGCGTTTATCGCAGGGTGTCTGCGCACTTTCCACGCCGCGCATGGGATCGACGGTATTTCCATCACCACCCATGGCGCGACCGGGGCATTGCTCGCAGGTGAGGAACTAGCGCTGCCGGTGCTCGACTATGAGAGTGATGCACCCGAGGCGTCCGAAGAGGCATATGCGCGCATGCGACCGGGCTTTGCCGAGACGCTTTCGCCCCGCTTGCCCAACGGCCTCAACTGGGGCGCACAGATCTTCTGGCAGTCCCGGGCGTTCCCCGAGGATTTTGCCCGGGTGACGGCCATTATCCCCTATCCCCAATATTGGGCCTGGCGGCTGACCGGCACGCTGGCGAGCGAAGTGACATCGCTCGGGTGCCATACGGATCTGTGGGCGCCGGACAAGGGTGATTTCTCAAGCCTGGTGGACACCATGGGCTGGCGGCAGCTGTTCCCAGGGGTGCAGCCGGCCGCCTCGGTTATTGGGACGCTGCGGCCCGCGATTGCCGCCGAGACCGGGTTGCCGGAGACGACGCCGGTGACCTGCGGCATCCACGATTCCAACGCGTCGCTGCTACCGCACCTTGGGCATCAGGACGCACCCTTCACCATTGTCTCGACCGGCACCTGGACCATTCTGATGACGGTGGGCGGCGATACTGCAGGGCTCGATCCTGCGCGGGACAGTCTCGCCAATGTCGACGCTTTCGGTCGTCCGGTGCCAACAGCACGGTTCATGGGCGGGCGAGAGTTTGACGTGCTGGTGCCCGAGATCGCCGAACCGAGCGCCGCGGACGTTGCCCATGTGATTGCCAATGACGTGCAGGCGCTGCCAAGTTTCGCGCCTGGGGTTGGCCCCTTTGGCGGGAATGCCGGGCGCTGGACGGTTGATCCCGCAAGCCTGAGTGCCGGGCAGCGGACGGCGGCGGCCTCGCTCTATCTGGCACTGGTGGCGCGAGCCTGCCTCGATCTTTGCGGGCTGGGCCGCAGCATTACCCTGGAGGGGCCGCTGGCGCGCAATGGCTTGTTCGGCGCAGCACTGGCCCGGCTATCGGGTGTTCCCGTCCATGCCTCGGGCGATGCGACCGGAACCAGCCTGGGCGCCAGCCTGTTGTTCGGCGGAACGATGCCCGAGGCCGGCAGCAGCCATGCAATTGGCGACCTGCAGGTGGACGGGTTCGATACCTATGTTGCAAACTGGCGCGCCCGCCTGAGTCCCTAGCCAGCGACCAGGCCCGCTGCAGCTCGCGCCAGCAGGGAGATCGCATGGCAGAGCGCAAGGACAGGGTCGTCATCGTGGGTGGCGGATTTGGTGGACTGGCGGCGGCCAAGGCACTCAAGGGCGCCGACATTGACCTCACCCTGATCGACCGGCGCAACCATCACCTGTTCCAGCCGCTACTTTACCAGGTCGCCACCGCCGCGCTCAGCCCTTCGGAAGTGGCTTGGCCGATCCGGCATTTGCTGCGCCAGCAGGACAATGCCCGCGTGTTGATGGCAACGGTCATCGGCGTGGACAAGGCCGCGCGCGAAGTGCTGCTCGAAGACGGCACCAGCCAGCCCTATGACACGTTGGTGCTCGCGACCGGCGCCCAGCATGCCTATTTCGGTCACGATGAATGGGAGGCCTTCGCGCCCGGCCTCAAGACGGTTGAGGACGCGACCGCTATCCGCCGCAAGCTGTTGCTGGCGCTGGAGGCGGCGGAGCGCGAGAGCGATGCCGAGCGTCGCCGGGCCCTCCTGACGTTTGCGATCATCGGTGCTGGTCCGACCGGTGTCGAAATGGCCGGCGCCATTGTCGAACTCGGGCGCGCCAGTATTCGCGGTCAGTTCCACACCATCCGCCCCGAGGATTTGCGCGTGTTGCTGATCGAGGGCGGCGACCGGGTGCTGCCGACATTCCGGGACGCGCTGTCGCGCTATACGCTCAAGTCACTGCTGGGGAGCGGCGTCGAAGTCGAACTGGGGCAGATGGTGAGCGGCATCGACGCCGAGGGCGTCAGCTTTGGCGACAAGCGGATCGAAACGCGGACGGTGATCTGGGCAGCCGGCGTTGCCGCATCACCGGTGGCGAAGTGGCTGGGGATTGAGGGCGACAAGGCGGGGCGCATCAAGGTAGGGCCAGACCTCTCGGTACCAGAGCATGCCGAGATATTTGTAATCGGCGACGTCGCCAGCATTGCGCAGGACAGTGGCAAACCCGTGCCGGGAGTAGCGCCGGCTGCCAAGCAGGCGGGGCAGCATGTGGCAAAAGTTATCCGGCGCCGGCAGTCGGGTAATCGGTCACCCCTACCCTTTCGGTACAAGCATGCCGGGGACCTTGCCACTATTGGCAAGTGTGCCGCGGTGATCGACTTCGGCGCGTTCACCCTCAAGGGTTGGTTTGCGTGGTGGATATGGGGCCTGGCTCATATCTATTTCCTCGTCGAAACGCGTACGCGCATCATCATCGCCATGAGCTGGCTATGGATTTACCTGACCGGGCAGCGCAGTGCCCGGCTAATCACCCACGGCGAGGCCGCCAAGACGGCCCCGCTCGACGAGGTGGACGAAGATTAGCGCTCAGTCGCTACAACGGTTTCCGGCTTGGCCAACTTGCGCTCACGCAGCCAGATATAGAGGCCGGAGCCGATGACGATGGGCGCGCCGACATAGAGCCAGAAATCGGGTGGCTGGTTGAAGATTATCCAGCTGGCAGTCGCGAGGTAGAATATCTGGAAATAGGAGAACGGCGCGATGACCGTGGCCGGGGCGCGGCTGGAGGCAACAGTGATCAACTGGTGCCCAAGAAAGCCGAAAATGCCAATCGCAAAGAAGGCGAACCACCCATCGGGCGAGGACGGCAGGCTCCAGAAAAATGGCACGATCGGCAGCAGCGCCAGCGTGGCGAAGATGCCGACATAGAACTGGCTGGTGGCGGCGCTGTCGTGGGCCGATACCTTGCGGGTGAGCAGCATGTAGAAGGCCGTACTGAGCGCCGCGGCCAGGCACAGCAGGGTCGCAGGATGAAAGGCGTCGGTGCCGGGACGGACGATAACCAGCACGCCGAGGAACCCGACACCAATGGCGCTCCAGCGGCGCCAGCCAACCTGCTCGCCCAAGAGCGGCACGGAAAGCGCGCAGATCAGCAGCGGAACGGTGAAGGCAATCGAGCCGGTGACGGTCAATGGCAGATATTGCACGGCCAGGAAATTGCACAGCGTGGCACCGAGCAGGGCCAGCGCCCTAAAGAGCTGCAGCTTGAGATTGCCGGAGCGGACCATGCCGCGGCCATGGCGCGGCAGGAGGATGGTCGCGACCAAAACCATATGGATCGCGTAGCGCAGGAAGACGATCTGGACGAAGGAAATGCCAACCAGGCCGAGCCACTTGGCCGAAGAGTCGATGCCGGTGAACATCAGATAAGCGGCCAACGCCAGGCCGATACCGAGCAAACGGTGCTCGGCAGGTGGGGAGTACGGGTCAGACATGAAAAGTTCCAGCGCCCGGAGGGAATAAGGCCGCTGGCAAGCCTTAGCCAGTGTCCGCCCCAAGTCAATGACTGGAGGCAAAACTCGTATGGAAGAGCGACGGATTTACAGAATGGCGCTCTTTTCACCCGCCTCCACACCTTGGCCGGAGGAGATGCCGATACCCTCGCCCTCGGCCCCGCCCCACAAGGGGCGGGAGGCCTGCAACAGCATCGACCTGCGGTCAAAAGACCTAAAACGTCTCCGCCAGATGCCGGACCTTGAGCGACGCCGCCAGTTGCTCTGACGTGACGCTAGCCCCATGGCGGGGAATGAAGGTCAGTTCGATCGGCCGGCCGGGCAGCAGGGTGATCGCGTTGTCGGAGAAATAGCCCGGGACATCGACCGTAGCAGTCGCGAAGAAAGCCGGAGAGCTGGCCTCCAGGGTCAGGACGGGTTTGCCATCCCGGTCGGTCCAGGTAGCGCTGATGGTGGAGGCGGCCAGCTCGTAGGCCTTGTAGGGCATTGGGAAATAGTCGTTTGCGCCCAGCACGTTGCCCTGTGCATCCTTCCAGGTGAAGTAAAGGAACTCATCAGCGGCGATATCGGGAATGGCGATGGTGCTGACGGTGATGGCGGCATCGGCGCCCACGGCGCAATTGCCCGAAAAGACGGTGCGGCTCTCGCCGCTTACCTTGACCGCCAGCACTTCGAGCGCAATCGACACCGGCCTGCCCGTGTCGTTGATGGCCCTGAGCGCAATCTGGGTGTTTTCGGCATCGGGCACCGCGACGACGTTGACGAGATTGTAGAAGCGGCGCGCCATGTAGTGCATCAGCTTCCACTGGCCGCCATAATCGAGGCTCGACCAGCTGGCCACCGGCCAGATGTCGTTGATCTGCCAATAGAGCGTGCCCATGCAGCGGGGCTTGGTGGAGCGCCAGTATTCAATGGCCGTCTTGATAGCGAGACCCTGCTGGATCTGGGAAAGGAACACCATCTGCTCGAAGTCGCGCGGGAAGCGGAAATAGCGGTTCATCGTCTCGATGATGCGCGCATTGCCGCCATTGTTGCGCTGGTGGTTTTCCATCACCGGCGAAGAGGGGTTGCGATCCTTGGGTTCGGCGAAAGTCTCGATGACATTCATCGAGGTAAACGACTGGAAGCCGAATTCGGAGGCGAAGCGCGGATTGATGCTGCGGTAGGCATCAAAGCTCTTGGCCGAGTGCCACACGTCCCAATAGTGCAGATCCCCACGCGTGTCCGAATGCCAACCATCGGAGAAATCGAGGTAGCCCAGTGAAGGCGACGATGGCCAGAAGCGGCGCGCCGGGTCTTCGTCTTCAACAATGCGGTGCAGCAGGGAATTGAGCCGGTCGTAGTTGGCAATGTAGCGGCCCGGGTCGGCCTTGGTTTCAGGGTACCAGCCGAGAGAGCCGATGACTTCGTTATCGCCACACCAGAGCGCAATCGAGGCATGGTGGGAAAGGCGCCGGACCTGCTGGGTAATTTCGGTTTCAACCGAGGCGAGGAAGGCGCGGTCCGACGGATAGCTCATGCAGGAGAACATGAAGTCGTGCCAGATGAGAATGCCCAGCTCGTCGCAGAGGTCGTAGAACCAATCGGGCTCATACTGGCCGCCGCCCCAGATGCGAAGCATATTCATGTTGGCGGCCCGGGCACTCTCCAGGAGGTCGCGGATGACCGATGGATTAACGCGTGACGGAATGGCGTCGGCGGGAATCCAGTTGGCGCCCATCATGGTGATGTCGCGGCCGTTGATGCGGCACTTGAAGGAGTGGTCGATCTCGTCCTTCTCGATCACCCAGTCGAGCTGGCGGAGGCCGATCTGGCGGGTGGTGATTTCGCCTTCGAGATTGGTGCTCAGCGTGTAGAGCGGCTGATCCCCCTGCCCCGCCGGCCACCAGATGCGCGGGTTATGGATGGTGATGTTGTGGGTGAAGACGTTTTCGCCCTTTTGCACCACGAGTTTGTCGGTGACGACCTGGCCATCAATGGTGTGCTCGAGTTCAACCTCTCCGTGAGCAAAGGCGAAAAGCCGAGTCTTTACCGAGAGTTCGACGCTATTCTGGCCATGGGCCTGATCGACCTGGACGCTGTCCTGGCGAGCCAGGCGCGCCTTGCGCAGGGCCATGGTGCCATAGACGCCGATGGGCATGAGGCAGATGCCCCAGTCCCAACCCGCATGGCAGGCGGCCTTGCGGATGAAGTTCATGTGGATGCCCTTCAACCCATTGGTCTGGTAATTATAGGTGAAGGGGATTGGGAAGGGATGAGCATCGGCGCGGGCCTTGGCGATGTCGGGCGCGACGGCAAAGTCGATGCGCAGTGTGTTCTCGCCAGCATTGACCTTGCCCGTCACATCGAAGTCGTGGCGCACGAAGCTGTTGTCCGTGCGGGCGATCTCTTCGCCATTGAGAATGATGGTGGCGATGCAGTCGACCTCGGAAAGGGTCAGCGTCAGAAAACCATCAATGTCGGTGGCGGAAGCGGTGAACCGGCGTTCGACGGACCAGGCCGTCTCGTTGACCCACATCACCACCTTTTCGTTTTCACCGAAATAGGGATCGGGGATCAGGCCGGCGGCCAGGAGCGCATGATGCACGTCGCCGGGCAGCGCCATCGTCGTTGCGATCTCGCGCCCTGGCGCGGACAGGTTGAATTCGCCACTCAGGGCGAGGGCCGAATTGTGGGCAACGATGGCCATGAATTATTCCTCCGGGATCGACGTCAGCCGATATGCGCTGGCCAATACCAGCCTCTGCAATCGATTTCAATGCAACGTTACAATGTCGTTCAATGTGAAATGGCGACGGCGGACCAGATCGTTCATCGGGTGCCGTGGCGTCAGTCGTCCGTCGGCAGAACGCGCGGAATCCGTAAACGTTTTTTCCGATAAATTAGTATTTCCGCGGATAGGTTGGCCTGATGAGGGGCCGTTTCATGTCCGCATTCCGGCGCATCACCAGTATCATTTCGGCGCCGGCCGACACGCCAGATCTTGCCCTTGCACAATGGAGCGCCCTCAGACGGCAGGTTCCGTTGTTGTACGCCATGCTGGTGACGAACACGCTGATCGTCGCTTGGACGCATTTTCGCGTCGCCCCGATTGAACTGACTGTCTATATCCCGGCCGCGCTGGTCCTGCTCAGCGCCGTGCGCACGGCGATGTGGTGGTTCACACGAAGCTACGCGATTGGAGCCGCCGAAGCGCGGAGCAACCTCAATGCGATGATCTGGGTCGGCTCGGCCATGGCGCTCGGCTTTACGGCCTGGAGCTTCAGCATTTTTCCCTATGGCGACGCCTATCTGAAATCGCAGATCGCGTTCTACATGGGGATCACCGCCATCGGCTGCATGTTCTGCCTGATGCATGTCAGGGCAGCGGCGCTAGCAGTCGGCATTTGCGTGCTGGGTCCCTTCACCGCCTTCTTCATGGCATCCGGCCAGGAAACGCTGATGGCCATCGCGGTGAACCTGGCGCTTGTGATTGCCGTGCTGCTGATCATTCTGCTCGGCAATAATCGGGATTTTGCCGATCTGGTGGCCTCGCGCAGCGCGATGGCGCAGCGCCAGATCGACACGCAACGGCTGCTCGACGAAAATCATCGGCTGGCCAATATAGACAGCCTGACGGGCATTCCCAATCGTCGCAGCTTCGAGCGCAAGCTGAGAGAGTTCCTGGCCAGCGCCGCCGAACAAGGCCGGTCGGTCACCGTGGCCCGCATCGACATCGACAATTTCAAATCGGTCAACGAAATCTATGGCCAGATTACTGGCGACCTGGTGCTTGTCGAGGTCGCACAACGGCTGAGCCAGGCCCTGTGCGAAGGGACGGTGCTGGCGCGGCTCGACGGCGACAATTTTGCCCTGGTCACCGAGGAACAGGGCGATGAGGCCGCGCATTTGCGCTACGGGCAGGCTATTGCCGAAGCCTTCAAGCCATCGTTCAACATGCCCCTCGGCGTCGTGCGCATCAGTGCGTCCGTCGGGATGGCGGCATCCGGCCCAGACGAAACAGCGGAAACCCTGTTCGACCATGCCGATTATGCGACGTGGGTGGCCAAGCGCGACAAGCGTGGCGGATGCGTGTTGTTCAACGACCGGCACCTGCAGGATCTGCGGCAGACCCGGCATATGGAACATCTGCTGGACACGGCCAACCTGGACGATGAGATCTACATTCTGGTGCAGCCTCAGTTTGATGTTTCGGTGGGTGAAACGACGGGCTTTGAGGTGCTGGCGCGCTGGCGCAGCCCCATATTGGGCGAAGTTTCGCCGGTGGATTTCATTCCGCTGGCCGAGCGCACCGGCCAGATCAACCGGGTGACCCAGGTGGTCCTGCGCAAGGCGCTGGTGGCGTGTGCCGGCCTCCCCCGTGGCATCCGGCTTTCGGTCAACCTTTCGGCCAATGACATTGGCTCGCCTACGGCGATGGAACAGATCGTTGCCTTGTTCGGGGCGCATAAATCAGCATGCCGCATCGATTTCGAGATCACCGAGACGGCGGTGATGCGCGACCTCCGGCAAGCCAACCAGTCGCTGCTGACGCTGCTGGGCCTAGGCGCCCGCATCGCGCTCGACGATTTCGGCACTGGCCATTCCAGCCTGACGCATGTGCAGAAACTGCCGCTGCACCGGATCAAGATCGACCGCAGCTTCGTGGCCGAGGTGACCAATGATCCGGCGAGCCGCGCCATCGTCAAGACCATGGTAGATCTTTGCCGAAACCTGGGCATTTCCTGCGTCTTTGAAGGGATCGAGACGGAGCAGCAGCTGCGGGCACTGGTGTCGCTGGGCGGCACCGTCATGCAGGGCTATCTGTTCGGACGCCCGATGAAGCCGGATCAGCTCGATGAGTATTTCAAGCGCGAGCGGGCGCTGCGGCACATCGAAGGTCGCGAAGCAGGATAGCCAAGGGGCGGAAACAGGTTCCGCCCCAGTATTTCGTGCGCCGCCATTCGGGCGTAGCCCACATGGCCTTATCGGCTTCAATCGCGCCACCGGCGCGATTGGCCTTTCAGGACGCCCCGCCATTCGGGCGTAGCCCTCATGGCCTTGTCGGCTTCATGCGCGCCACTGGCGCGATTGGCCGTTCAGGACGCCCCGCCTTTCGGGCGTAGCCCTCAGCGCCTTATCGGATTCAATCGCGCCACAGGCGCGATTGGCCTTTCAGTACGCCCCGCCATTCGGGCGTAGCCCTCAAGGCCTTGTCGGCTTCAAGCGCCCCACTGGCGCGATTGGCCCTTCCGGACGCCCCGCCATTCGGGCGGAGCCCTCATGGCCTTGTCGGCTTCAATCGCGCCACTGGCGCGATTGGCCCTTCAGGACGCCTCCAAGTCCAAGAAGCCACCAGACTGACGCTCCCAGAGCATGGCATAGTGCCCGCCCGAGGCCAGCAGCTGGGCGTGGGTGCCCTCTTCGACGATCCGGCCCTGTTCGAGAACCACCAGCCGGTCCATGGCGGCAATGGTCGAGAGGCGATGGGCGATAGCCACCACCGTCTTGCCGCGCATGAGCTGGGTCAGCTGTTCCTGAATGGCCGCCTCGACTTCGGAATCAAGCGCTGAGGTCGCCTCGTCGAGCACCAGGATCGGGGCGTTCTTGAGCAGCACCCGGGCGATGGCGACGCGCTGGCGCTGTCCACCCGAGAGCTTGACCCCACGTTCACCCACATGGGCATCATAACCGGCACGGCCCTGCGGATCGGACAGACCCATGATGACGTCGTGGACATTGGCCTGTTCGGCAGCGCGGATCATCTCCTCGTCGGTAGCGTCGTGGCGACCGTATTTGAGGTTCTCCCGCACCGAGCGGTGCAAGAGCGATGTGTCCTGGCTGACAAGGCCAATGGCGGCGCGGAGGCTTTCCTGGGTGACCGACCGCACATCCTGCCCATCAATGCGGATGGCGCCGTCCTGCACATCGAACATGCGCAGGGCCAGGTTCACCAGCGTAGACTTGCCCGAGCCCGAACGTCCGACAAGGCCGATCTTCTCGCCCGGCGCGACATTGAGACTGAACCCGTCGATGACCGAGCCCTGCTTGCCGCGCCAGTAGTTGAAGCTGACATTGTCGTAGACCAGTTCGCCCGACGCCACCGCAAGCGGCGGTGCCTCGGGCGCGTCCAGCATGGTCAGGGGCTGGGCGATGGTATCCATCGAATCCCGCGTCGTGCCGACCTGACGAAAAATGTTGGAGCCGATTTCGAGAATCCAGCCGCTCATGTTCATGATCTGTAGGGCAAAGGGGATGGCGGTCGCCACCGCGGCCGCGCTCAGCGTGCCATTGTTCCAGCCCGTCAGCGCCAGCCAAGTGACCGAGACCACCAAGCCGGCGTTGAGCAGGAACAGCACGGACCACATGTAGGTGAAGACCCGCATCAGCCTGCGGAACTCGACCGCGTGATCCATCACGCTATCGGCCACATAGCGGTCCTCGTGCCCGCCGGTGGCGAAGGTCTTGAGGGTCTGGATATTGGTGTAGCTATCCACGATCCGGCCGGTCATCACCGACTTGGCCTCCGAGAGCGTCTCGGAATAGCGGGCAATGAGCGGCATGGCGATGGTGAAGAGCACGGCGTAGAGCAACAGCCAGACGCCGATCGGCACCAGCAGCACCGGATCGAGACCGGCCAGCACCACGATGGCGACGACGACGAAAACCAGCGCATACCAGGCTGCGTCGATGGTGAGGTTCACACCGATCTCGATGGCTTCGCCGGCCTGGATGATCTTGTTGGCGATACGCCCGGCAAAGTCATTCTGGAAGAAGGTCCAGCTCTGCCGGATCACATGCCAATGGCTCTGCCAGCGGATGAGATCGACCAGGTTTGGAACGATGCCGTGGTTGCGGATCAGCGTGTCCATAAGGAAGGTCAGCGGCCGGACAAGGACGATGACAAACACCATCCAGAGCAGGGTCTGGCTGTGCAGGTCAAAGATTTCGCCGGGATTGGTGGTGGCCAGCATGCCCACGACGAGACCGACAAACACCGGCATCAGCGCATCAGCGACAGAGCCGATGGATACGAGAATGATGCGCAGGATGAAAGCGGCGCGGAACTGGCCGATGAAATAGCCAACAAAGGCGGAAAGGCCCATGGGTGGCTGGCGGTTTTCGGCCAGTGCTACGGGCGAATAGAGATTGTCGAAATAGGCGACGACGCGGTTGAACATTGTTCTGCTCTTTTATTGAGCCGCGCCTGAGCGAGATATCCGGGCTCGGTCAGGTTCGGTATCGGTCCGATTGGGTGTGTCTGGCAGCCGTTGCGGCAGCGGGATGCGGGATCAGTCGGATCGTATTGGTGTCACCCATCTGGGTTCTCCTTGGGTTGTAGGTTTGTCTTCACCTCTCCCTTTGGGGGAGAGGTCGGATCGCTCTTGCGAGCCGGGTGAGGGGGCCTTCGGCAAGGCTACAAGGCCCCCTCACCCGACGCTACGCGTCGACCTCTCCCCCAAAGGGAGAGGTGAACAAGTTACTGCGCCGCTTCCTCTGCCTCGTCGAGATCGAGGAAGCCGCCGCTCTGGCGCGCCCAGAGATGGCTGTAGATGCCACCGCTGTTGACGAGTTCGGCATGGGTGCCCTGCTCGACGATCTGGCCCTTATCGAGGACCACCAGGCGATCCATCATGGCGATGGTCGAAAGGCGGTGGGCGATGGCGATCACCGTCTTGCCCTGCATCAGACGCTGCAGCTGGCTCTGGATGGCCGCCTCCACCTCGGAATCGAGGGCGGAGGTGGCTTCGTCCAGCACCAGGATCGGGGCGTTCTTGAGCAGCACCCGGGCAATGGCAATACGCTGGCGCTGCCCCCCGGACAGCTTCACGCCCCGCTCGCCGACATGGGCATCGTAGCCCTTGCGGTTCTTGGGGTCAGTGAGGCCGGGAATGAAATCGGTGGCCTCGGCCTGTTCGGCGGCGGCGATCATCATCTCCTCAGTGGCATCGGGGCGGCCATAGAGAATATTCTCGCGTACCGAGCGATGCAGCAGCGACGTATCCTGGGTGACGACGCCGATATTGGCGCGCAGGCTGTCCTGCGTGACCTCGGCGATGTCCTGCCCGTCGATCAGGATGCGGCCGTCCTGCCGGTCGTAGAAGCGCAGCAGCAGGTTGACGATGGTCGACTTGCCGGCGCCTGAACGCCCGACCAGGCCGATCTTTTCGCCGGGCTGGATATGCAGGTTCAGCCCTTCGATGACGCCCTTGGACTTGCCATAGTGGAACGAGATGTTCTCGAACTTGATGTCGCCATTGACCGTGCCGATCGGCTTGGCCTCGGGCTTGTCGGCCACGACGCGCGGCAGCGAAATGGACGAGATGCCGTCGCGCACGACGCCGATATTCTCGAACAGCGCCGACATTTCCCACATGACCCACTGGCTCATGCCCTGGAAGCGCAGCACCAATGCTGCGGCCACGGCAATGGCACCGGGGGTCATGTTGCCGCCCAGCCACTGCCAGATGCCGACGGCGAAGACCGCGAACAGCAAGGTGCAGTTCATCAGCGTGATCGAGACCTGAAGCAGCGTCACCATGCGCATCTGACGGTGCACTGTGCCCAGGAACCCATCCATGGCCTCGCGGGCATAGCCCTCTTCGCGCTTGGAATGGGAGAACAGCTTGACCGTGGCGATATTGGTATAGCTATCGACAATGCGGCCGGTCATGAGCGAGCGCGCATCGGCCTGCGCCTCGGAAATCTTGCCCAGGCGCGGGATGAAATGGCGCAGCAGGCCGAGGTAAAGCACCAGCCAGACAATGAAGGGCACAGCCAGCCAGGGATCGCTGAGGAAGGCCAGCACCACAGCGCCGGTAAAATAGACGATCACATAGACAGTGACGTCGAGCACCTTCATCACCACTTCGCGCACGGCCAGCGCCGTTTGCATCAACTTGGCACCGATGCGGCCGGCGAACTCGTCCTGGAAGTAGCTCATCGACTGGCGGATGAGATAGCGATGCGCCATCCATCTGATGCGCTGGGGGAAATTGCCCAACAAGCCCTGATGGATGATCATGGAATCGGTGACCTGCAGCAGCGGGATCACCACCATCAGCAGCACGCCCATGCCGGCGAGCTTCCAGCCTTCTTCGGCAAGGAAAGTCTCAGGATTGGCGGAGCCCAGCCAGTCGACGATGGAGCCCATGAAGCCAAAGAGCATGATTTCGAGCGCGGCAATGGCCGCGCCCAGAATGGTCATGGCCGCGAGCCAGCGCTTGGCGCCATCGCTATAGTGCAGGCAGAAGGCAAGCAGGCCCTTGGGCGGCTCGACGGGTTCGGACTGAGGATAGGGATCAACCCGTTTTTCAAACCATTGCAACATTTTGTACGACCATCTCATTGTCATTCACGGCTTCAGGACGATGGCCAATATCCTTGCGTCCTCAAGCGGGACTGAGGACCAGGCATTGATGGCCGACGGCGGGTACCCGTGCGGAAAATTCGGAACCGGCGCTCGTGCATCCCAAACGGATCAGAGGAACGTCGTGCAGGCGGCTGCTTAGCGCCTCCTCCTCAATGGGGTCTCAATTGACGCCATAAGAGTCATGCTATGCAGTCGAGAGCCGCATAGGATACACGAGAACGCAGAGTCGGCTGTCACCGGACGGCCACACCTTATAGCCAGAACACCATGACAATTGGACCGCTGCATGCGCACCGAGAGTGAACAAACCATCTACCTCAAGGACTATGCCCCGACCCCCTACCGGATCGTGTCAGTAGAGCTTGATTTCAAAATTCTCGAGGACAGCACCCGCGTGCGGACGCAGCTGACCATCGAACCGCGCGAGCAGACCGCGCCGGGCACGCCGCTGGTGCTCGACGGCGATGAACTCAAGCTCGATTCCATTGCCGTGGATGGCGCGCCGCTGGTGCTCTCAGCCTATGTCAGCGATGCCAACAGCCTGACCCTGATGGAGCCGCCGCATCGCCGCTTCGTGCTCGAGACCGAGGTCACGCTCAATCCGGCGGCCAACACCAAGCTGATGGGGCTCTACCGCTCGAGCGGCACATGGTGCACGCAGTGCGAGCCGGAAGGCTTCCGCCGCATCACCTATTATCTCGACCGCCCCGACGTTTTGGCGCCGTTCAAGGTGCGCATGAGCGCGCCGCGCGCCGTGGCGCCGGTGCTGCTGGCAAACGGCAATCTGGTGGAAAGCGGCGACGCGGGCGAGGGCATGCACTTTGCCGTCTGGGAAGACCCGTTCCTCAAACCGGCCTACCTCTTCGCACTGGTGGCGGGGGATCTGGGCTCGATCACCGACAGCTTTACGACGATGAGCGGTCGCAAGGTGGACCTCGGCATCTACTGCACCCATGGCAAGGAAGACGAATGCCTCTACGCCATGGACAGCCTCAAGCGCTCCATGGCCTGGGACGAACGCCGCTTCGGGCGCGAATATGACCTCGACGTGTTCAACATCGTTGCCGTCTCCGATTTCAATTTCGGGGCGATGGAGAACAAGGGGCTCAATATTTTCAATGACCGGCTGGTGTTCGCCAAGCCCGAGACCGCGACCGACGCCAACTACCATGGCATCGAACGGGTCATTGCGCATGAGTATTTCCACAATTGGACCGGCAACCGCATTACCTGCCGCGACTGGTTCCAGCTGTGTCTCAAGGAAGGCCTGACGGTCTTCCGGGACCAGGAATTCACCTCGGACGAGCGCAGCCGCCCGGTGCAGCGCATCCACGACGTGCAAAACCTCAGGACCAGCCAGTTCCCCGAGGATGGCGGTCCGCTGGCGCACCCGCCGCGGCCGGACCAGTACCGCGAGATCAACAACTTCTACACCACCACGGTTTACGAAAAGGGCGCGGAGATCGTGCGCATGCTGGCAACGCTTCTGGGCGAAGCCGGCTTCCGCAAGGCGACCGATCTTTATTTCGAGCGCCATGACGGGGATGCGACCACTATCGAAGCCTTCATCAAGGTGTTCGAGGATTCCAGCGGCCGTGACCTCAGCCAGTTTTCCACCTGGTACCTGCAGGCCGGCACGCCGCAGGTCAACGTCTCCGACAATTATGATGCTGCCAGCCAAACCTATACGCTGACCCTGAGCCAGAAGGTGGAGCCGACCCCTGGCGAGGCCACCAAGAAGCCGCTGGTGATCCCGGTGCGGTTCGGGCTGATCGGCCCCAATGGCAGCCCGATGGGCTGGAGCAAGGTTTCCGGCGGCACGGTTGAGGACGATCTGATCCTGCTCGACACCGAGAGCGTCACTTTGACCTTTGCCGGCGTCGCCAACAAGCCGGTGCCCTCGCTGTTCCGCGGTTTCTCGGCACCGGTCAAAGTGACCAGCAACCTTGGCCAGGAAGACTTGCTGTTCCTTGCCCGGCACGACAGCGACCCATTCAATCGCTGGGACGCCTTGCAGACGGCAGCGACGACGCTGATCGCCAATGCGGCGCTCGGAACGGCATGGAGCGCGGGCGAGGTGGATGCGCTGCGCCAAGCTCTGGTCGACACGCTGGAAAACCCTGACCTCGACCCCGCCTACAAGGCGCAGGCCATCGACATTCCGGCCGATACCGTGGTCGGGCGGCATATCGGCAAGGATGTGAACCCCGATGCGGTTGCCGCCGCCCGCAAGGACCTGGTCACGGCCCTCGTCGGCCCGGTGGCGGAAAAGCTGGAGGCGATTTATCACGGCCTTGCGGTCTCGGGACCCTATAGCCCGGACGCCGCACAGGCGGGCAGCCGCTCGCTGCGCAATGGCCTGCTCGGCCTGCTGACGACGGGATCGGACAGGGGCGCCGAACTTGCCGACCGTCAGTACAATGACGCCACCAACATGACCGAGCGCTACGCGGCCATGGCAATATCGGCGCGCAACTGGACCCCTGGCGCGCCTGCCCTGCTTGGCGATTTCCGCACTCGCTTTGCCGGCGATCCATTGGTGTTCGACAAGTGGCTCACAGCTTCCGCTCAGGCCACCGACGACGGGGTTATCGAGCGGATGCGCGCTACCCTTGCAGCACCCGACTTCCCGCGCACCAATCCGAACAGGTTGCGCTCGCTCCTGGGCAGTTTCGCGATGACCAACCCGGTGCAGTTCACTCGCGCCGATGGATTGGGCTTCCGGTTCATCACCGAGGCCATTGTGGACATCGACAAGGTCAACCCGCAGGTAGCTTCGCGCATCCTGACCGGGTTCCGCATTCTGCCCACTCTGGAGCAGTCACGCCGCACCGCCGGCATCGAGGCCCTGCAGGCGCTCAAGGACCAGCACAAACTCAGCCGCAATGTCGGGGAAATCCTCGACCGTATCCTGGCTGGATAGAGGCATTTTGGGGGGTGGCGACTGCCGCTCCCCGGTCCTTCTTTGACTGCCTGAACGAAGCCCGAATTTTTGGAAGAATTTTTCTTTTCCGCTAAGTGATTCAGCGGACTCTGCTTTTTCCATTTCGACCAAAAACGGCCCGCAAGGCGCTCTGGACAACGCAGGGCGACCTGATTCATACCTTGTTAAGGGCAAGTTTGGTTTGGGGCTAAATCCCTTTCAAGGATGGAGAATTTCATGCGGTCGTCGGGGGCATCCGGCGCCGGCGCACTTGGATTCCGCGTCGGCACAGGATTTGAAAACAAGCATCGCCGCCCGACGAGGAGCACCGCATCCTTCAAACGGTTCACCCGCACAACAGCGGCCGTCGCCGCCACCGCTTTTCTCGCCGCCAGCCTGTTTGTCATCTACGACGCCACCCGCACATTCTCCGGTGTCCGCCGCGACCTCTTGGTCATCGGGGAGATGCTGGCGGCCGACCTGGCGCTGCGCTCGCCCGAGGGTGCACGGAAAGTCATCGAGGCCTCGGAAGGCTTGTTTGGCGGGGTGATGCAGGCGAGCCTTGCCGCCCCAGCCAGCGAACCGATGGCCCCCCTGTCGCTGGAGCTGACGGCAGAACCCCATGGCACGCTTACGCTTTCAGCCACGCCGACCAGCGCCCTTGCCGGCATTGCCGGGCGCGGCGCCGCAGCATTTGCGCTGGCTGGCCTGTTTACCCTGGCGGCAACCCGACGCCGCCGAACCGGCATGCCCGATACGGCGCAACGCGACAGTTACCACCAATTGGCCGCAGCGATCCCGATGGGCCTGGCATGCTGGACCGGTACCGGTCAGTTGATTGTCTGCAATGATCAATACCGCCAACGCCTGGACCTCGACGACACCAAGCTCACCTACCATCAGGCCGTGAGCCGATTGATCGCCGGTGGCTACATGAAGCTGGTGCGCGAAGATAGCAGCCTGCGCCTGCTCGAACTGCACTGCGAAGACGGCACCTGCCTCCAGATCGACGAACGGCCCCTGGGCGATGGGGCGTTCATGACGCTGGTGTCCGACATTACCGAGACCAAGCGCACCGACGCCTTGCTGCATGCCATTCGCGACGAGCAACGCCTTCTGGCGCGGCGCTATCATGAGGAAAAGCTCAAGGCCGAGGCGGCCAGCCGCGCCAAGACCAATTTCCTCGCGCATCTCAGCCACGACGTGCGCACGCCGCTCAACCACATCATCGGCTTTGCCGACCTGATGCAGCATCAGACCTATGGCCCGCTGGGTGACCAGCGGTACGCCGATTATGTAAAGACCATCAAGGCCTCGGGAGAGCATCTGCTGGCTTCTTTCGCCGCCATTCTCGACCTGGCCGAACTGGACAATGGCAGCAAGCCGCTGCGGCAGGATCCGGTGCTGCTTGACGAAGTTCTGGGCGCCGTGGTGCAGCGCTTCCAGGGACAGGCACAGCGCGCCGGGATCACGCTTGATATTCGCCCCGGCACCGGCGCCGTGCTGCGCGGCGACCGCCTGGGGTTCATTCGCATGGTCGGCAATATCATGGACAATGCCATGCGCTTCACCAGCGCAGGCGGCAAGGTCACGCTGGCCAGCTTCGCCGCCGACGATGGCGTGGTGATCGAAGTCAGCGACACCGGCATCGGCATGAACGAGGAGCGCCTCGCCAGCCTCAGCCAGCCCTTTGCACTGGGCGATGCCAGCTTTGCGCGCGAGGGCGGCGGGCCGGGCCTCGGCATTTCGATTGCCCGCGCCATTGCCGAATTGAGCGGCGGTCGCATCGCCATCGATTCAAGTCCGACGCTCGGGACAACCGTAGCAATTTCGCTTCCCATCGATCCTGCCGCTGCCGGCCTGATCGCGGCCTGATCGGTCAGAGCGCAGCAGCCTTATCGTACCATTCGGCCACCGCGGCCTGCACCTCCTGCTGCATCTGCGCGACATCGAGCTCGAGCCGCCCGAAATCGGGATAATTGGACAGGTGCGCCAGCAGTTCCTTGAAGGCGGGCGTCCAGGCCTCTTCCTTGAAGGGGCTGACCAGGGCCGAGCTCATCACCTGCAATGCGGTGGAATAGACCCCATGGATTTCGGCCAGGCGCTGACCGGTGGGCACCAGCCCGATTTCCCCCAATCGCGCCAATACCCGCGCCGTAGTGGCCTGTGGCAGGTCGACTTGTGCGCCCGCGACCAATTGTGCTGACTGGGCAATGAATTCGAGGTCGACCAGGCCGCCGGGTGCCAGCTTCAGATCAAACGCGTGGCGCGGCTTGCGCTCCTTGGCCATGAGCGCCCGCATGGAAATAACGTCCTCTATGGTCTTGCGGATATCGCGCGGGCGGGACATGACCTCGGCTATTTCCGCGTCCACCTTGCGACCAAGCTCGCCAGTCGCCGCGATCACACGGGCACGGCTCAGCGCCAGGTGTTCCCAGGTCCAGGCATTGTCCTTGTGATAGGCGCGGAAGCCCGCGAGGCTGGTGGCCAGCGGCCCCGAATTGCCCGAGGGACGCAGGCGCATGTCTGCCTCGTAAAGCACGCCCTCCGCGGTCGGAGCGGATACGGCGGCGACAAGGCGCTGGGTCAGGCGGGCAAAATAGTGCGGGGTGGAAAGCTGGCGCTCCCCATCGGATTCGGTGTCGGGCGCATCGTAGAGCAGGATGAAATCGAGATCAGAGGTGAAGGTCATCTCACCACTGGCCATCTTGCCGAAGGCCAGCACGGCGATCTCGGCGCCGGGTATGCGGCCATGGCGAACGGCGAACTCGTCCTGCACGCGATCAAACAGCCGGTGCAACAGGGTTTCGGCCAGGGCGGTGAATTGCTCCCCTGCCCCATGGGCAGTCACGGTGCCCGACAGAAGGCCTGCCGCAACAAGGAATTTCTGTTCCTGGCCGATGATGCGGGCACGATCAATCAGGTCCTCGTAGGAGCGGGCCTCAGCAAGGAAAGCGTCCACCTTGGCGACGAGCACATGCCGGTGGGTGACATCATTGGCAAAGGCCGGGTCGATCAACCCGTCCATGACATGGGCGCGGTGGATCACCGCTTCGGCCATGCGCGGCGCCGAGGCCATGAACTGCACCAGGAGCGTGCGCAGCTGCGCGTGATTGCGAAGCAGCGCAAAAAGCTGCACGCCGCCGGGCAGTCGCGACAGGAAATCGTCGAAATGGGCCAGCGCCATGTCGGCATTGCCGGCGCGCCCCAAGGTCAGCAGAAGCGCCGGCAGCAACTCGGTCAGATGCGCGCGAGCCGCAGAGGTGCGGGTGGCGGCATAGCTGCCATAATGCCATTTGCGCACTGTCTCGATGGCCTTGTGCGCTTCGGCAAAGCCCATGGCCGTGAGGGTTTCGAGAGTGCCCGGATCGTCGTCGCTGCCGGTAAAGACCAGATTGCCGTGGTCGGACCCCAGCGTCTCGCCCTGGGTGAAGAGTTCGGCATAATAGCGCGCCACCCGCTCCAATGCGGCCCGGTAGCGCTTTTCGAAGACCCCCAAATCGGCCTCGCCCATCAACCGGCCAATCACCGCCACGTCATCGGCGCTGTCTGGCATGATATGGGTCTGTTCGTCGCGCAGCATCTGCAGGCGATTTTCAACGGCGCGCAGGAACCAGTAGGTTTCGGTCAGCTCTTCGGCGGTCGTCGGACTGATCCAATTGGCCGCGGCCAGCGCGGCCAGCGCCTCTGCCGTAGGGCGCACCCGCAGCGCCTTGTCCCGCCCGCCGGCGATCAATTGCTGGGTCTGGGCGAAGAACTCGATCTCGCGGATGCCGCCGCGCCCGAGCTTGACATTATGCCCCTCGACCCGGATGTCGCCAACCTTCTTGGAGACGTTGATCTGACGCTTCATCGCCTGGATATCAGCGATGGTGGCGAAGTCGAGATGCTTGCGCCAGACATAGGGCGCCAGCTCCTTGAGGAAGGCTTCGCCCACCGCCTTGTCACCGGCGCAGGGCCGCGACTTGATCCAGGCGGCGCGCTCCCAGTTCTGGCCGCGCACCTCATAATAGGCCAGCGCCGCATCGACCGAAATGGCCACGGGGGTTGAGCCGGGGTCGGGACGCAGGCGCAGATCAGTGCGGAACACATACCCGCCGACCAGCCGGTCCTCCATCAGGCCGACCAGCTTCTGCACCATGCGCGAATAGATTTTCGTCGCCTCGGAGGGATCGGCCAGAACCGGCTTCTGCGGATCAAAAAAGGCGACGATGTCGATGTCGGACGAATAGTTGAGCTCGCGCCCGCCATGCTTGCCGAGGGCAAAGATGGCAAGACCGCAGTTGGCGGCCGTGGCAGCTTCCGCGGGGATCGCGAGCTGACCTTTTTCAAAGGCCTGACGCATCAACAGGTCGAGAGCGGCTTCGAGCGCCGCGTCAGCCAGATCCGAGAGGGATTCAGTGGCCCGGGCGGTGGACCAGGCGCCGCCGGTCTCGGCAACGGCAGCCAATAGAGCAGTGCGGCCCTTGGCAGCACGCAGCAGGGCACCGACACCGGCCTCGTCGTCACGGCGCCCAGACTTGGCCACGTCCGCCAGCAGAGCGGCGACGGCGACGTCAGGCCCGGCGTTCAGCGCCTCGGCCAGCCAGCCGGAATGCTCGCGAGTCAGCTCGAGCAGATAGGGAGCCGCCTCCAGAAGCGGCCCCAAAAGTGGGGCGGCGATCCGCAGCGACGCGACATCAGCCTCCGGCAGCTCGGCCAGAAGTGCATCGAAATTGGGGTGGTCGACGGGCGGCAGCGGCGAAAGGATTGTGCTCATTTTTGAGGCATACCCTGCCCCCTCACACCCCGCAAGGCGTGGCGTCAGCCAGCCGGCAATTCGATCACAGCCCGTACACCGGGAGCATTGTCCTCGATGCGAAGGCTGCCGCCATGCAGCCGCGCAACAGCATTGACCAGCGACAGACCAAGGCCGGACCCAGGCTCGGAACGGCTCTTTTCGAGGCGCACAAAGCGTTCCAGGACGCGCTGGCGATCCGCTTCGGGAATGCCTGCGCCATTGTCGGCCACGATGATGCGGACGCGCCCAGCCTCGCGGCGCAGTTCGACGCTGATCCGCCCGGAGCTGCCATCTTCAGGGCGGGCGTATTTCACCGCGTTTTCGAGCAGGTTGACCATGGCTTGACCAACCAGTTCGCGATTGGCCTTGAGGGTCACGCCAGGCTCGACATTGGTGTCCACCACAATGCCCGCATCTTCGGCGACCGGACCATAGAGCTCGGCCACGTCGGCAACAATGTCGCTGACATTGATTTCGGTGAGCGCCCCCGACGGCGCACCGGCCTCGGCGCGGGCAATCATCAGCAAGGCATTGAAAGTCTGGATCAGGCGGTCGCTCTCGGCAATGACGGTTTCGAGGGCCATTTCCCGCGTTTCGGCGGTTGCCGTATCGCGCAGGGCCGCCTCGGCCTGGTTGCGCAACCGGGTCAGCGGGGTCTTGAGGTCGTGAGCGACATTGTCAGTAACTTCCTTCAAGCCCTGCAGAAGTTGCTCGATGCGGTCGAGCATGGCGTTAAGATTGGTCGCCAGGGCATCGAACTCGTCATTGCGATCGGTGACTGGCACGCGCTCAGAGAGGTTGCCCGACATGATTTTGGTCGAGGTGTGCTGGATGGTGTCGATACGACGCAGAACGCGCCGCGCGGTGATGCCACCCGCGATCAGGGAGAAGAGAATGATGCCGACGACGCCAACGAGGAAGCTCTGGAGGATGATGGCGGAGTAACCGCGGCGTTCGACCACGTCCCGGCCGACCACCAGGCGCATGCCATTGCCCAGCTCAATCGAGCGAACGACCGCCACCCCTTCGCGCTGCCGGCCGGTGGCTTCCTCGCCCAGGGGGTTGGGCCGCTCGTACTCGAAGCTATAGACACCCGGCTCGATCACCACTTCGGCAGGAACGTCGGTGATGTTACCCAACAAATAGAGGCCCGACGCATCGCCTAGAAAATAGATGCCCGGGCCGGGCTGGGTGGCCAGTCGATTGACGGCGAAGGCCAGCGCGCGAATGCCCTGATTGGCCTCAATGCGCTGGAACAGGCGGATTTCGCGGTCGATGTCGTCGGTCTGCTGACGCTGGATTTGAACACTCGACTGCCAGCCGATAAAGCCCATCAGCAGGATGGCAAAGACGATGAATATGGCGATGAAGGTGGCTGTGAGGCGAACCGTGGAGGTCCGCCAGACCTGGGCGAAACGGCTCAATGCCTACTCCCGGATCATATAGCCGGCGCCGCGCACCGTGTGCAGTAGCGGGGAGGCATGGCCCTTGTCGATCTTGGAGCGCAGGCGCGACATGTGCACATCGATGACATTGGTCTGCGGATCGAAGTGATAGTCCCAGACATTTTCGAGCAGCATGGTGCGGGTGACCACCTTGCCGGCGTTTTTCATCAGGTATTCGAGCAGCCGGAATTCGCGCGGCTGGAGCAGGATATTTTCGCCATCGCGCTCGACCTTGCGGCTCAGGCGGTCAAGCGACAGGCCGCCGACGCTGTAGCTGGTGGCCGCTTCTGCGGGGCTGGAGCGCCGAGCCAGTACTTCGACACGCGCCAGGAGTTCAGTGAAGGCATAGGGCTTGGTGAGATAGTCATCGCCGCCAGCGCGAAGACCGGTCACCCGATCATCGACCTCGCCAAGAGCCGACAGGATCAGGACTGGCGTCTTGTCATCCTCGGCGCGCAGGCTTTCGACGATGGAAAGACCATCGCGGCGGGGCAGCATGCGGTCAACGATCAGCACGTCATAGTCCATGCCCGAGGCCATGGCATAACCAGTTTCGCCATCGGCGGCGTGGTGGGTGACGTGGCCAGCCTCGTCGAGGGCCTGGACGAGATAGCTCGCGGCTTCGCGGTCATCTTCGATAAGCAGGATCTTCACGGCTGACGCTCCGTCTTTCAAAAATGGCCCCGGAGCAGTGCCCGGGGCCGTTAAGCTTTACTCGATGGGCAGGCCAACGAAGCGGGACTCGCCGTCGCGTGCCACCTTGACCAGTACGGTATTGAGACCACGGTCCCGAACAGCCTGCACGGCCTGATCAAAGTCACCGGCTGCGGCGACCGGCTTGTTGTCGACCTCGAGGATCACATCGCCGGTGGCAAAGCCACGCTGAGCCGCAGGGCTGTCACCATCAACATTCTGGATCAACAGACCACCAGAGCCATCGCCATTGGGCACAAGGGTCATGCCCAGGCTGGTCGCAGCCTCTGGCAGGGCCTGTGGCGGAGTGGGCTGTTCCGGGGTTTGCGCAACGGCGCTTTCATCCAGCTGCTGCAGGGTCACCGAGACGGTGATTTCGGCGCCATCGCGCCAGATGGTCAGCTCGACGGTGGAGTCGGGCGCCTTGCTGGCAATGGTACGGCTGAGATCGAGGGCATCGTCGATCTGTTCACCATCGACCTTGGTGATGATGTCGCCAGACTGCACACCGGCCGACCCGGCAGGGCCGTCTTCGGTCGGCTCGCGCACGATGGCGCCACGGGCATTGGGCAGGCCGACGCTGTCGGCAATGTCCTTGCTCACGTCCTGGATGGAGACGCCGAGATAACCGCGGGTCACCGTGCCGTCGTCGATCAGCTGATTGACAATCTGCTGGACGGTGCGGGCCGGAATGGCAAAGGCGATGCCGACATTGCCGCCATTGGGCGAATAGATGGCGGTGTTGACGCCAACCACTTCACCTTCGGTGTTGAAGGCCGGGCCACCGGAATTGCCGGTGTTCACCGCCGCGTCGATCTGCAGGAAGTCGCCATAGTTGGATCCGCCGATATCGCGGCCGGCGCCGGAAATGACGCCAACGGTCACGGTACCGCCAAGGCCGAACGGATTGCCGACGGCAACCACCCAGTCACCAACGCGGCTTGGCGCCTCGCTGCTCTCAAAAGTCACGAACGGCAGGTCTTCGCCTTCGATCTTGAGCACGGCAAGGTCGGTGCGCTCATCGGTGCCGACGACTTCGGCAACCTGCTCGGAGCCGTCTTCGAAGACCACTGTCACCTTGGTGGCATCGGACACCACATGGTTATTGGTGACCACATAGCCATCAGCCGAGATGATGAAGCCCGAGCCTGCGGCCATGAACTGGCGTGGGCGCGCATCATCACCTGGCACGCGCTGGCCGGGGGCACCACCGAACTGGTCGAAGAAATCACGGAAGGGGTGATCCTCGGGCAGGTCGGGGAAATTGAACTCGAAATCGAAATCGCGGCCGCCGCGCTGCACCGTGCGGCCCGGAGCCTCGGCTTCGACAAGGATGGATACCACGGCGGGCTTCACCGCCTCGACCAGGTCGGCAAAACCTTGCTGGACCGTGGCCTGCGGCACCACGATCTGGGCGGCGTTCTGGACCTGGGCATTGGCTGCCTGGCCGGTAAGCACATAGGCGGTGGAAACACCGCCTGCACCGACCAGAATAGCAAGGGCGGAAGCGCCCAACCAGCGACGGGTGCGCGAAAGAACAGTCGAACGCATGGGAACGTATCTCCTTCGTTAAGCTCTCAACAGCTTGTAGCGATACGTATGGAACGACGCGCCTTTCTATCAAGTTGCGCGCAGATTAAGGTTTGGCAATGTTGCAGGCCAGATTGTGGCGAGCCTAGCGCGCGTCAGGGCCGCGTTCGAGCGCATCGAGCGCTGCCTGTTCCTCTGCTGTCAGTCCCTCCACGGGGCCCGGCGGGGTACGCCGGCGGGCCAGAAGCAATAGTCCGAGACCGACAAAAAGCAGCAGCGGCGCTGCTGCCCAGAGTAGCAGCGTGTGACCGCCAAGCCGCGGATTAAGCAGCACATATTCGCCATAGCGGTCGACGATATACTGCTCGACCTCATTATTGCTGTCGCCGGCCACCAGCCGCTCGCGCACCAGGACGCGCAGGTCACGCGCGAGGTCGGCATCGCTGTCGTCGATGGACTGGTTCTGGCAGACGAGGCACCTCAGGCCGGCGGAAATATCGCGAGCCCGCTGCTCCAACGCCGCGTCGGGCAGGATTTCATTGGGGCTCACGGCAAGAACCGCTGGGGAGACCAGAAGCAGAACCATCATAAATAGCGCGCGCAGGGTCATTGGGCGGCCTCGGCGGTGGCCTTGCGGGCACGCTGGGGAATGCCGACGCGCAGGCGGCGATCGGTCAGGGAGAGCGCCCCTGCCCCGGCCATGACCAAGGCGCCGATCCAGATCAGCAGGATATAGGGCTTGTGCCAGACGCGAATCACATGGGTGTTCTCCAGCGGCTCGCCAAGCTGCAGGTAGAGTTGGGACAGCCCATAGGTCTGGATGGCCGCTTCGGTGGTCGGCATGCCGCTGGCGACATAAGTGCGCCGCTCGGCCAGAAGAGTGGCAGTTTCACCACCCGGGTCCGTGACAGTAAAGACGCCGGTATCGGCCACGTAATTGGCGCCCGGCTGCTGCTCGAAACTATCAAAGGCAACGAGATAGCCCGAGAGTTCGGCGGTCTCGCCGGGGTTGAGCGTTGTCACCAGCTCGGTTTCCCAGGCGGAGACGGTGACAATGCCGAGCACGGTCAGGCCCATGCCGAAATGACCCAAGGCCGTCGACCAGATGCTGCGCGGCAAGCCCCGCAGCCGGCGCAGGCTCTCGCCCAAAGGTATCCGGCCCAGGCGCGACCGCTCGATCACCTCGGCAATGGCACCGAAGCTGACCCAGAAGCCGAGAAGCAAGCCAATGGGCACCATGGAAATCGACGTGCCGCCCAGCGCCGAAATCAGGATGGCAAGAAAGACCGAGAGGGCAGCAAAGCCCATCAGCCTTTGCCCTGCGGCCACCAGATCCGCCCGTTTCCAAGCCAGCAGCGGACCAAACGGCAGCACCAGCAGCAGGGGCGCCATCAACGCGCCAAAGGTGAAATTGAAAAAGGGCGCGCCCACTGAAATCGTCGTGCCCGTCAACGCATCGAGCAGCAGCGGATAGAGCGTGCCGACCAGTACCGCGCCCACGGCAGTGGCGAGGAACAGGTTGTTGAGGATCAGTGCACCCTCACGGCTGATGGGCGCGAACAATCCACCCTGGCGCAACGATGGCGAGCGGATGGCAAAGAGCAGGAAAGCACCTCCGATCAGCACGGCAAGAATGGTCAGGATGACGAGGCCACGTGTCGGATCGCTGGCGAAGGTGTGCACCGACGTCAGAATGCCCGAGCGCACGAGGAACGTGCCCAGCAGCGAGAGTGAAAAAGTGATGATGGAGAGGAAGATCGTCCAGATCTTGAGCGCATTGCGCTTTTCCATCACCAGCGCCGAATGCAACAGCGCCGTGCCGGCCAGCCAGGGCATGAAGCTGGAATTTTCCACCGGGTCCCAAAACCACCAGCCACCCCAGCCCAGCTCGTAATAGGCCCAGTAGGACCCCATCGCGATGCCCAGGGTCAGGAAGGTCCAGCTGAGCATGGTCCAGGGCCGCACCCAGCGCGCCCAGGCCTGGTCAATGCGCCCGGACACCAGGGCGGCGATGGCAAAGGAGAAGCATATCGAAAAGCCGACATAGCCGGCATAGAGCAGCGGCGGATGGATGGCGAGACCGATGTCCTGCAAAACCGGGTTGAGGTCGGCACCCTCCAACGGAGCGGGCGACAGCCGCTCGAACGGGTTCGAGGTCAGGAGGGTAAAGCCCGCGAAGGCCGCGACAAGAAGGCTCTGCGTGCCGAGCACCAGATTGGTCAGGTCGGACGGCAGACGGCGCCCAAAGGTTGCGACCAGTGCACCGAACAGCACCAGGATGAGCACCCAGAGCAGCATTGAGCCTTCATGATTGCCCCAGACGCCGGATATCTTGAAGATCAACGGCTTGAGCGAATGGGAGTGGTTGGCCGCCAGCGCCAGACTGAAATCGGACGCTACAAAGGCCTGCACGACAGCCAGGAATGCTACCGCGACCAGCACGAATTGCAGGATCGATGCGTGACCAAGCACCAGCGCCAGGCGTTCACCTCGCCGCCACAGCAATAGTCCGCCAATGGCCGAAACCAGGGCGATGGCGAAGGCCAGGATCAGAGCAAAATGACCGAGTTCGATGCTCACTGGCCAGTTGCCTCCGGGCGCCATTCTCCCTGGGCTTTCAGCGCTTCGACAACTTCCTTGGGCACGTAGTTTTCGTCGTGCTTGGCGAGCACATTGTTCGCCTCGAACCGGCCTTCTGGGCCAAGGCTGCCTTCGGCGACAACGCCCTGCCCTTCACGGAAAAGGTCAGGCAGGATGCCTACATAGTGAGCCACGATCTCATGCCCGCCATCGGTGATGATAAAGGTGTTTTCCTGCCCGTCGCGGCTCCAGCTGCCGTCCTTGACCAGACCGCCTAGGCGGATGGGTTGCCCCGGAGTGACGTTGCGGGCGACGACGTCGCTGGGGGCGTAGAAGAACACGATCTGGTCGCGCAGTGCCGTCAACACGAGTGCAGTCGCCAAGACCAGCACCAAAGCCAGGCCGGCAATGACGGCCAGACGCTTCTGCTTGCGGGTCATGCCTTTGCGACGGGTGTTGGCCGGCATGGTCATGGCGTATCTCCGTTCAGCGTCAGGCCAGCGCCCAGCGCGAGTGTATCAAGGTCACCGCGATCAAACGCGGCAGGATAGGCGGCAACGGCGGCGTCAAAGGCTCGCTGCGCGGCGTCGCGATCATCCAGCACCAGGTAGGAGCGCACAAGCTGCGCCCACTCTTCGATGGTGCCGCCTTCCGCGTAGAGCCGCTCGGAGAGGCCACCAACCATGCCCTGGATCATCTCGCTCTGCTGCTGGGCCGCAGCGTCGACGCCGTCATTGAGGGCCACGGCAAGGCCCTGGGTTGCGGCCGGCAGCCAGGGCTCGTCGCCCTGCGCCAGATCAATAGCCTGCTGCCAGAAGGCGGATGCCTCGGGGTAATTGCCGGCCCGCATCAGTTCTGCCGCAAGGTAAAGCCGGGAGCGCACATGGCTGGCATCGGCAGTTGCGGCGGCCCTCAGGAGGGCCATCGCCTCATCGGACCCAGCGCCATTGGCCTCAAACAACAGCGCCTCAGCCAGATCCGATTGCAGATCCGGGGTCGGCTCGGAAAGGCCGATAATCCGCCGATAGGCATTGGCGGCGTCGGCGAAACGTCCGAGTTCAACATAGGCAGGGGCGATGACCTGCCAGCCGCGCAGATCGTCGGGTGCCTCGGCCAGCCGCGCCTCGATGCGGGAGATTGCTTCGCCCAGGTCCATGCTCTGGGCCACCATTTCGGGGCGGTTGGCAAGCGGCTGCGCCGGCAGGTCTGGCTGCCCCAGGACGGCATAGAGCCCGAACGCCAGTGCTACAATTCCGACAAGGCCAACCAGCAAAGGCACACGCCCAAATTCCTTATCGGCCCGGGCACGTCCCTCGCTTTGGCTGCGGAGCATTTCGCGCGCCAATTCGCCCCTGGCCGCCAGCGCCTGTTCGGCATCGAGCTTGCCGGAGCGCTCATCGGCTTCAATGCCGGCCAACGCCAGGCGAAAATGATCGTTGGGATCGGCCATTTCCGGCCCGGTCGCGTTGACCGTTCGACCCGCAGCCGCATAAAACAATGCGGCGCAGGCAATGGCGGTAACGGCTATGGCAATAGACCAAAAAATCATGGGCCCCAAACGCTTGTCTGCCCGACGCGGCAAGGCATGGTCCTCTATAAGCCGAATACGGCGAAAAACCATCAAAACAGCAGCTCCAGGCAGGGACGCATTGCCACAGGGGTTCGTCGTCGCGGGCGCAATTGCCGCATGAGCGAGGCCGAGTTCGACTTTGCCGTCTTCGGCGCCACGCCGCTGGCGCATCTGCTGGCGGGCCTGCTGGCGACTGCCCATGGACGCAAGGTTATGCTGGTTGGGGAAGGTCAGGCTGGCTATCGGCTGATCCGGGGTATTGACCTCTCGGTCGCGCCGATGACCCGGCCGGAAAGCTGGGCGATGCTGGGCCACAGCGTGCCCGAAGCCGCCCGGCTCATTTCCCGCATTGCCGGTCGAAGCGGGCTCAGTCGAGTCGATCCGATCTTTTTCGCCGAAGGACAGCAGGACAGCGAAGCGCTGTCGCACATGCGCCATATGGCGCTCGGGTTTGGCATTGCGGCAGAACCGGCGGCGCCCTCCTTGCTGGGCGAGGGGCGGGCCGGATTGGTGCTGCGCGACGCAATGCGCATCAATCGTCCCGCGCTCGAACATGGTCTCGACCGGTGGCTCGAACAGGGATCGGTGCTGCGACTTGTGCCGCAGAGCGTTTCCATAGGCCTCGACGGCCCCGCCAGGGTGGTCGCGGATGGGGTGACCTATTTGGCGCGCCAGGCCATACTGGCCGATGACGAGGCGCTGATGACCTGGTTGCCGCTCAAGCAATGGCCGACTTTGCTGCGGCGCACTGGCTTCGCCAGCATTCTGACAACGCCCACCCGGCCCCTGGCCGCCAGCGTCATGCTGGAGCTCAATTCCGGCGTCTTTCTCACCCAGCAAGCCGAGGGCGGTATTGCGGGCTTCGGTCCGGGGGACTTGGCGCATTTTTCGGCTCATTTGCAGGCGCTGCTTGGGCGAGACCGGCAGGTTGAGCAGGCCGGGCAAACCAGTTTTCACGGCCTTATGACGCTTGATGGCGCGCCAACCTTTGGCCGGGTCGCGGGCGTCGGCGCCGATGTGGTTGCGGGGCTAGGATGCGCGGGGGCGTTCGTCGCCCCGGCCCTGGCGCGCTGGCTCGCCAGCGCGGCTTCGCCCAGCGAAGCTGCATGGTTCGGTGGGCGGCTCATCAACCGCTCGGGCAAGGCGGCGCCGGTTGGGGACTACGCGCCGGGTCTCGCGAGGCTGTCCGCATGAGACCGCAGCACAATCGTCTCCCCGCGGGCGTCGCCAGAGGGTTTTCGGGCTCTGCTATTGATCGCGGCCGTCCGCTGCGGTTCCGGCTTGATGGGCGCATCATATCGGGCTTTGCGGGCGACACGGTGTTGAGCGCAGCACTCGCCTCGGGCATCGACACACTGGGCCTATGTCGCGGCCACCCGATTGGCCTCGTACCGCGCGCGGCCCCCGCGATCAGCCATGCCAGCCTTGCCAATGATCCGCAGCGCGCCTTGCCCATGGCACGCACCGCAGCACAGGATGGCGCCGAATATGTCACGCTCGGCGTCAGGCGGCCCGGCACCCTGGCCCGGCTGTTCCAGCCCGGCCGCACGCTTGGCCTGTTGCTCGATGACGCGCATGCCCTTGATCGGCCATGGCGCTCTGTCGCGGGCTCGCCTGGCCCCTCGGCGGACCTGCTGGTTATTGGCGGGGGCGTCGCCGGTCTCTCGGCCGCCCTGGCCGGCGCCCGGTCCGGTCTTTCGGTTGTCCTTGCGGAAGCCAGTCCTTATCTCGGTGGGAATTCGGGCCTGTTCGGCACACAGGATGGCGAAGACAGCCCCGACGAAAGCATGGCCCGCCTCAGCGCCGAGGTTGCAGCCAATGCAGCCGTTACCACGCTGACTGCGACGCGGGTCTTCGCCATCCGCTCCGGGCAGGTCCGAGTGCACCAGGTGGAGATGCTGAACGGCACCGCGCAGGGGCGCGTGCTGGACATCGCCGCACCTCGCATTGTCATTGCCACGGGCGCCTTGGAGCGCCTTCCCATATTTGCCGGCAATCGCTTGCCCGGCGTCACCGGCACGCTTGATGCCCATGAACTGGCCGTGCGCTACGGCGTTTGGTCGGGGCAATCTGCATTGTTCGCCACGTCCAGCAGTCCGGCTTACCGGTTGGCCATGCTGGCCAGCGACGCGGGTATTGCGGTCAACCGCGTCCTTGATGCCCGGCCCCATCCGGCGTCGCGATTCATTCAATTTTCCCGCGCTTACGGCATGGTGCAATCACCCGGTGCCATGCCCGGCGCCGTGGATATCGCCAGGGCAGGAGGCACGCTGTCGGTAGAGATCGATGGCCGCGAGGGACCGAGCCTGAGCGCCGAGCGCCTGTTGGTTTGCGGCGGCTGGCAGCCCGACCTGACCCTGTGGCATGTCGCGGGCGGCGCCAGCCAGTGGCACCATGATCACGGGCGCCTTGAAGCCGTCGGCACATGCGAGGGCATCGTATTGGCAGGCAGCGCCGCGGGCTACTTTACCCGGCGCGGCTGTATCCAGAGTGGTGCTGATGCGATCGACCAATTGCTCGGCCGCCCCCGACAGGCAGTCGATGATCCGATCATCGATCCGCTTCACGAATCTGCAGATGGCCCGGCCGGGATTGCAGAACCGCGCCCGGATGGACGCCCGGCCTATCTTGATGGCGGCGTTGGTTTCTTGGAGCGCCCTGCCCCGCCTCGGCGTCGATGGCACATGCCGTTTCATGCGCAGCCAAAGGCGGGATTGCTGGTGCTCTCAGAAGCGCCGCAGCCGCTCGCCGTTTGTGATGTCGCCGCAGGCGTCGGACTTGGTCTCATCCCCCCAGCCGCCGCAGGGGTCGTGGCGCAGGAGCGCGTCGCCCTCGTGCCACTGGCACAAGTTGGAGACAGCGCAACCCTTCCTGAACGTGCGCAACCGGGGGTCGACGACTTGCCGCACTACCTGCAGGGCCGGTTTGGACCGGATGCCAGGATCGTTCGCCTCGTGCCGAGTGTTCAGCGGATATTTGAGCCTGGCGCCCTGATCTATCGCAGCTCCGATGACATTCATCCGCTGGAGGCTATCGGGGTGGTGCTGCGCCAATCGGTCAACGGCACTATGGGCCTGGTTGCCGCACAGGCCGCATCGGCGGGCCGGCCCGTGACGATCAGGGACAAGGGTGCTGCGCTGGCTCACATAAGGCCCAGCGAAGATTAGATGATCTCGTCAGGCGCGCCGTTCGGCCGTCGCCCGGGCGCGCTTCAAGGTATCAGCATATTCGGGGTTGAACCTGATCTCGGCCATCTTGATCGCAGCGTCGAGGCGCGCGCCGGTCATGGGGTCTGTCGGGTTCTGACGCAGCAGGTCCAGATTGCGCTGGATATGCAGCTCGAGCGCCTGACCGGTTTGGCTCCAGGCCTGGTCGAAGACTGCGTTCAACGCCAGCGAATCTCTTGAATCGCGCACGGCAGAAAGCAGATAAACGCCATTGATCGCGCCCAGCAGCCTGTCATTGTCGATCCGGTCCACACCTTCGCGGGGGCGACGCATTGCCTGATTGAGGTCGGTCACGACCTCCTTGAGCCGCGGTTCGACCCGGTCAGACACCATCTTGGTGATCGTGGACAGGACCTGTGTCGTCCGGCTGCCCCGGGCAAATTCTATGTATCCCGAGAGCGAACGCACCAGGCGATGGAATCTGTCGAGGCTGCGGCAGACCAAATCGATGTCAGCGAACGGCCCGGTCAATTGCAGATGACAGAGCTGATTCTGCGCCTGCCCCAGAACGCCATCAACCATTGGGGAAAAGCCATTACGGGCGATGGCCGCTTCGGTGGCGCTGCCGGAGAGCTTGATCACGGCCGCAATCAGCCGTGTCGGATTGGCGACCTGCCCCACGGCGGCGTGAAACAGGAGGGCGGCCAATTGCGGGTCCTGCAGTGGCATGGACTGCAAGGCGGTGCCCAGTGAGGCTTCCTCGCTCATGGTATTGACGGCCTTGCCAAAGCCCTGTGCCTTGGGCAGCAGCGCCCGGGCGCGCAGGGCCGCCATCACGACACCCAGCTCTTCGCGGGCGTTTTCGCGGCCAAACTGGGCACGCAGGCGTCGCAGTGATTCGGTGTCGCGATCGACCTTTTCCAGCGCGGCCTTCATGCGGGCCAGCACATCTGGCATCAACGGTTCGAGATCGTCGGCGCGGAAATTGCCATTGGCGACGCCATCGACGGAAATCAGCGTGGGGCAGAGATCGCGCACAACCCACACCCAAGCGGCGTTGGCCGCCTCGACGCTCACCGATCCGGGAAGAGCAAACAGCACGGGTTCATTGACGAGAACCGGGTCAATCAGGCCGCAAAAAGGCCGGCGAACGGCGGCACTTGGACGTGCCGATGGGCGCGCAGTCTGTGGCGCGGCAGCGTCAATGCTTGGGGCGGGCTGGTTCATATACTCTTCGGGCCAGGAGCAACGTCGTCCCTGACCCTATAGACGCTTGGTAAACAATCCTTTTCCCGCGAACAAACGTGATGGTTACGCGGTGCCCTGCACGACGTTCCAAACGCCGTTCTGCTCGCGGCAGGCCGTACCCTTTTTCACATAGTCCGTGCCACCAATCTTGATGGTGTGGGTGAAGTCGCGGCAATCGAGGTTATTGACCCGAACATAGGGGCCAACGGCCACCGAACCCGTCGTGCCCTTGTCGCCGGCCCACTGACGCGGCGCGCCCGGGCGACCGAACTGCAGGGCATAGAACTGGGCGCTATTGGCTTCGTTGGAATCCTTGGCGGTCATCAGCGCCAACGCTGACGGATCGACGAAGCCATTGGCGATGCTGGTGGTCAGCTTGGCCGTCTGCACATTCTGGGCGGAGGTCGGCACCAGCGGCTGAACAATGGCGGGCTGCGTCACCACCGGCGCCTGTGCCACACGCGTCGTTCCGGTGCTCGAGCAGCCGGCAAGTACCAGCGCGGCAATCGGAAGGGCGATGATCGAAAAGCGATTCATGAGTTTTGTGGCCTCTAGATGCGATGTGTTCGTTCTTGTGTCGTAATGCGGCGAAAGTGCGTCAGCTCCCTGAACCCCGCACCATCCCGCCTAGTCGCGCGGTGGGGAGCCGCAGTTCCACCAGCAGCCCGCCCAGTTGCGAACGCTTGAGTTCCAGGCTGCCGCCATAGACATCGACCAGTTCCTTGACAATATCCAGTCCCAGCCCCGTGCCTGGTGTCTTCTCGTCCAGCCTGACACCCCGGCGCAACACTTTTTGGGCGTCCGCCTCGCTGAGGCCCGGACCATTGTCGTCGATGCGCACGAGCAATTGGGTGCCCTTGTCGCCGCGCTCGCTGGAGAGCCGCACGCCGACCTGGCCCTTTGACCACTTGCAGGCATTGTCGAGGAGGTTTCCCGCCATTTCCTCCAGGTCAGCTTCGTCACCCCGGAACCAATGCAGCGAGGCATCGGGGCGTTGGAAGGCAATGGTCACGTCGGGGTGAATTTTGCGCATTACCCGCGTGAGGCGCAGCATGATCATGGTCGCGTCCGCCTTCTTGCCCACGACCGACGTCCGAGCCGCCAGGCGCGCCCGTTCGAGGTAGGTCGAGACCATATTGCTCATCTTCTCGGTCTCGCTGGATACCACATCGGCCAAGGCGCCTTTGCGGGCGTGCGCCTCGTTGCGCAGCACGGCGATTGGTGTCTTCAACCCATGGGCGAGATTGCCCACCTGGTTGCGGGCTCGTTCGATGATCTGGCTATTGGAGCGCAGCAGTTCGTTGACCTCCTCGGCCAGGGGCGCAATCTCGGTCGGATAGGTCCCGGACACCTCCGCGCTATCACCTTCGCGGACCGCCTCCACGGCGCGGCTCAGCAGGGCAATTGGCCGCAAGGCAATGCGTGCAACGAAAGCGCTCATGGCTGCCAGCATGACGCCCACTGCCCCCAGCACGATAAAGGTCTGCCCGCGAAAATCCGACACCAGCTCCAGGATTTCCGTCAGGTTGCCGGCGACTGTGATGCGGTAGCTCTGCGCGTCCAGCGTCACGCTGCGCTCCACCATGCGCAATTGGGTACCAAACGGATCATTGGTGATTTCGGTGCTGCGCCCCTGGGCATCGGCGACCGCACCGACGCCGGGCAGTTCGATACCCACCACGGATGTGGAAAGATTGACGAGATCGCCGTTCTGCTCGCGGATGATCCAATACCAGCCCGAACGCGGACGTTCGAAGCGCGGATCGGCCAGGGCGATATCAGGATCCTGAGGATCGCCGGTTTCCAACAGCGCCCCGGTCAGGCTTTCGACGTGAAAGTCCAGCGTCTCGGTCAGGGTCGTATCGAGAGCACGAGAATAGAGATCGGTAAGCAGGATGCCGGTCGTCACCAGCGCCAGCACCAGCCAGGCGGCGGACAGCCAGAACAGCGAAGCAGCGATGGAGCCCTTGCGCAGCATGTCAGGGCCTCGTCATGTCAGCCATGGACGGCCCTGTTGCGGTTCACTCGCCGATGATCTGATAGCCCAGTCCGCGGACGGTCTGGATGCAGTCATCCGGCAATTTCTTGCGCAGGCGGCCCACGAACACTTCGATGGTGTTGCTATCGCGGTCGAAATCCTGGTCGTAGAGGTGCTCGGTCAGCTCGGTGCGCGAGATGACCTTGCCCTTGTGGTGCATGAGATAGCTAAGAAGCCGCAACTCATGACTGGTCAGCTTCACCGACTGTCCATCGACCGTCACCTTGCCGGAGCGTGCGTCGAGTCGTACCGCGCCGCAGACGATTTCATTGCTCGCATGCCCGGCGGCGCGGCGCACCAGGGCGCGCACCCGCGCCAGCACTTCTTCCATGTGGAAGGGCTTGGCGACATAGTCGTCAGCACCGGCATCGATGCCCTGAACCTTGTCGCTCCAGCGGTCCCGCGCCGTCAGCAGCAGTACCGGTGTGGTCTTTCCGGCGCGGCGCCATTCCTCGAGCACGGAAAGCCCATCCATCTGCGGCAGGCCGATATCGAGAATGATCGTATCGTAAGGCTCGGTGTCGCCGAGGAAGTGGCCCTCTTCGCCATCGAACGCTACATCGACGGCATAACCAGCTTCGGTCAGCGCATCCTTGAGCTGCCGATTGAGATTGGTATCGTCTTCAACAACCAGAACACGCATGTCAGGCCCCCCGCCAGGACTTGTCGCTACTGAGCGCTCAGAGTCAGGGTTTGCGCCTGACCATCCGGGCTGAGTACACCGATAACATATACCAGTGAACCGCCTTCGTCACAGACCTGAACATTGAGTATTTCAGTGTCCGGGTCGACGCCGCCCCCGGCCAATACTGCATCGAGCGACAGGATCTGACCAGAAGACACTGCCTCCTGGATTTCGCGTTTGTCGAGACACGCCTGTGCCTGGGACTGGCCGGTCCCCGCCAATGCGAGTGCGAGGGCCAGCGCCAGGGCAATTGAGGCCGAAGGTTTGGGAGTGGTGTTTTTCATGCTCCCATCAATAGCGGCTGCAAACTGAATGGGACATGAATGCGGCAGGCCATGCCCGGTTTCCACAGAATTGCCCTCAGGCTTTCCCGATATCGCCCTTGAGCCCACGCCGCAGAAAGAGGATCGCCAGCGCTTCGAGCATCAGATTGCCGGCCGAGCTGGTTTCGAGTGACGGCAGGTCCACGCCCAGCATTTGCGCCAGGCCGGCAAGCAGCATGAATGTGGCGACGATGTAAGTCTTATAGCCCGAAAGGACGTCCATGATCGTGTCTCCTTTAGAGGGTGAAAATGTGGCGGGGGTAGCGGCCAGCGCCGCATGCCGCACTGAGGCGACGCGCCTGCTCCAGCCGCGCCCGAAAGTGGAAAAGGTGGACAGGGCCTTGAGAAAGCCCAGCCTGCGGTCGCAGATGGCGTTGATGACCGACGCCGCGTTCGCCCGTTTGGCGGCGCCGACGGTCAGCGGCCCGACCCGCCCATCGACAACGACGCCCAGTGCCGCCTGCAGGGTTCGCACAGCCCGGTCCGGCCCGGAATTGACCGCATAGTCGAAGACCGCGAGATCCATGCCAGTGGGCAGGTCCTCGGCCCGGCAGAGGCTCCAGTAGAGCGCCCGATAGATCTGGCCGGCCTCGCCATGCGTCATCTCACGCACGGCCGATTTGGGCAGGTCCCACCAGGGCGTAACATTGCGCCAGCGGGCCAGCGTCTTGCGGGTAATGCCCATGTTCGTCGCCCCACCGGGGTCCGCAGGATGGTCGACATAGCCGCCCTCATGCCGCAGCACATGGGCAAGGCAGACTTCAAACCGAGACTCATTCATCCAAAGCCCCCATTGCGGCATGTCCGGCCCCAAGCACCAGGCTGATCTGGCGCACCGTGAAGTCAAATACTGGCGCCGGACCGCCAAAATCTGCCGTCTGGTCGGCGAGGCCATAGCTGGCCACGGGCACCGCGGTTTCGATGGTGCGCCGCACGATCCCGGCGTCGAAAATTTCGACCCGCCAGGATTCGGGGACATGCTCCAGCATGGGTTCAGCAACGCCCCAGCCATCGGCGTCGGTCCGACTACGGCGGGTCCAGTGCAGCGCGATTGCGCCATCAGCCTGCCTCATGGCTTGCAGATGAACCGGCGCCAGCGGCAATGCCGGGCCGAGGCCGAGCGACACCGTCTCCATCAGCCCCGACGCCTGTCCGGCCGAAAACCGCAAGGATCGGCTTTCCCCGATCCAGTGCGTATCAATCGGTAGAATTGCGACGCGCGCATCGAGCACGACAACGCGTCGGCCTGCTGACACCGACCCCATGGCTGCGTCCGACCCCTCCAGCCCACGCAACAACTGCGTCAGCCGGTATTGACCGGGCCCGATGAGTTCGGCTTGGGCAAAGCCGATCACTTCCCAGTCACCGGCATCGGTTTGGACGGCAATGCGATTGCTGCCCGCCAGCGCTGAAAGGGTATCGACATCAGCCAGATGCCCGGCACCAAGGTTGATCTCAAGCCCCGCCCCCCGATCCCACCGCGACAGGGGACCGGGCGCAAAGGCGGTCAGCACGTCTCCGAAAACCGCCGGACGCACCAGGCTGGCCAGGATCGATCCGCTGGCCTCGTCGCTGACCCGCACCAGTCCCGGCCACGGATCGGCATAAGCGCCGACCACCAGTCGGCTTCGGCCAGGGTCCGTTGGCAACGGCGGCAGGTGCGCGATGATCGACAGCGGAACCACCGGCGGCACTGGCACGCCAGCGCTACCCCGTGGCCGATCCACGCCGGTCGCAACAGCATCGCCACGCACCACGGCACCGGCAGTCACCCTGCGCACCGAACCATCGCGAATTTCCGAAATCTCGAACGGGCCTTCCGCTACATCTGGCAAAGCAATCCGGTCTCCCGGCTCCAGCGCAATCGCATTAGGCGGCAGGGCAAATTCAACCCGGTCGCCACTGGCCGCGCGCAGGTCCAGCAGGCGTTCCGCAGCCAGCCGGGCCGAGGGTCCATCCAGCACCAGCGGCAGGTTCTCGGACACCAGCGGGCCGTTGCCGGGTCGTAATGCCATCGACGTCGCTGCCAGATAATCACGCTCGCGATCAAAATGCCCAAGGCTGAGCCGGCCCGGCTTTTCCGCTGCATCGCCGCGCCGCCGCGACAGTACCGGCGCATCCACTTCGGCCAAGAAGTCCGGCTCCAGCGTCAGCGCCACACCGGGGCCTTGTACCACCCCGACCAGTGCGCCATTTCTGGCGGCCAGCCGCTGCCCGGTCATTTCGAGGATTGGCTCGATGACGTCGCGCGCGGATCCCGGCCCGGACACTGTCAGCCCCCCGATCAGCGGGGCGGCGGACGCTGCAAAAACCGAACAGCCATGTTCCCCGGCAAGCGCCGATGCCAGTTCGTCGCTGGCCATGGCCCCCAACCGGCCGGTCAGCCAGTGACCGGTGCGATGGTTGGCGCCATCGGCCCAGACCGCTGTCAGCGCGGGAAAGGCCGGGAATGGCCGGGCATCCCAGGTCCAGCAGTAAAGTCGCTCGGGGTCCACCATGCCCGACGGATTTTTCGCCGGATTAGTCCAGTGCTTGACGTGTGCGCGCAGCACTTGCCGCTGGATAAGCCCATCCGGCGTGCCGCTGGAAAAATACGGACGGCCATCCTCGGCGCTCTTTTCATCCCCAAATATGTTGGGCTGGTTGGCGCCCTTGTTGACCGCGCCACAGCCGACTTCCGTTAGCCACACTGGTTTCGAGCCCGGCACCCAGGCCGTGGGCGTGCTGCTGCGCACCCCGTCAGGCCGGTCGAAATGCTGTTCACTCCAGAACGAGGCGATATCCTTGACCCGCCAGACCCAGGGCTCCCCATGGGCGCCATCGGTGATCGGCGTACGGATTTGCGCTCGGCGGTCGGCGTCACTGGCATAATACCAGTCAAACCCCTCCCCCGCCTCGATATTGTCCGCCAGATAGTCGAGGTCATATCCATTGCGCGACAGTGCTAGATCGGCATGCGCCTCGCCATCGCGCCAATCGGCCAAGGGCATGTAATTGTCGATGCCCACGGCATCGATGTCGTCCGAGGCCCAGAGCGGATCAAGGTGAAAGTACTTCCCTCCGCCGACCCGACAGCCCGAATATTCGCTCCAGTCCGCCGCATAGGTGAGCTTGGTCGTCGGCCCCACCACCGCCCGCATATCCGCCGCCAGTTCCACCAGCGCCGCGACAAAGGGGAAGCTATTGCTCGCCCCACGCACCTTGGTCAGCCCCACCATTTCCGAACCGATCAGCAGCGCATCAACGCCACCTGCCGTCACCGCCAGATTGGCGTAATGCAGCATCATCGTCCGGTATCCGGGCACGAAATCAGCAACTTGCGCGGCCGCCGCCACAGTCCCATCGGGCGACCCCGGTTGGCCCGGCGCGGGGTGGCATGTCAGCCGACCGCGCCATGGATAGACCGCCTGTTCAGCGCCGCCATAGGGGTCGGACAGGTCATTGTCCTGCGGCACATCCATGAGCACGAACGGATAGAGCGTCACCTTGAGGCCGCGCGCCTTGAGATCGGCAATGGCCGCCAGCACCGCTGAGTCGGATGGTGTGCCACCATAGGCCGGGCCGCCACTATGGCTCGACACAACCGTAGCAGTGCCGCGCCCGATCCCGGCCACGCTCCAGATGGTCCCTTCGACCGTCCTTGTGGTGCCTTCGACGCGCGGGCCAAGACTGCATTGGCCGCATCGCAAGTCATCGCCGAACCAGCTGACCACCAGGGCCACATGTTCGAGGTTGGGGCACAGCGCCTGCAGCTCATCCATGGAGCAGGACCAGTCGCTTTGCCCGGCCCCCTGGTGCGCGTTTTCACTGACCCCATATCCCGGCCCCAACACTCGCACGCGCGGCACCGGGTCGTAGCCGAACTCGGTCGCGCCGGGAATAATTGTGACCGCCCGGATGGACGGCTCCAAGTCGCCCACCACGCGGCACAATTCCGCTGACAATTGCGGAATGCGATTGCCGAAGCGGCTGAGCGGCAGGTTTTCGACGACCAGGTAGCAAAGTCCCCGATAGGCCGGCGCATTGCCCACGCCCTGGATCGCCTCGATCAGGCTATCGGGCAGTTGGTCTTCGTCCCCGTGGTAAAAGCGCAGATTAAGGCCACGGGTATCCAGCAATTGTCCGTCGGCCCAGATGCGTCCCAGCCGCGCCACGCGCCCTTCGCAAAAACCGACGGCGAAGCTGGCGAGCACTTCCTCGGGCTGCTCCGGCTCCGGGCCGCCGAAGCCTTTCGAGCCCGCTGTATCGCTGACATGCCGCACCAATTCGCGCGCCCAGATGATATTTCCGGCCAGCCTCCCCCAGCCATAAAGCCGCGGCACCCCCAGTCCCTCGGCGGATGATCCGAGGCGCACATCAAACAGCGGCGCCTCGGCTTTTTTGCCGCCGCCAAACAGCCAGCCATCGACAGCGCTACCCGCCAAGGCTCCCAGCGCCCGCCCGACAGTTGCGCCAATGGGACCGCCCACCACGCCACCAACAAACTGCCCCGCCACCGAAAGCGCCAGTGTCGCCATGCTTTTTGATCCTTGGAGTTCGTGTGTCAGGCGCGCCGCGCCGGATGAGGCGGAAGTTCAGGCAGCCTCAAGAGCTCGCTGCAGGAAACCGATACCGGCCACTGACCCGCTTGGCCCAGCCGGGCGTCATATTCGCCTCCACCACGCCCAGATGCTCCTGGGCATGGATGAACCGCGATTCCGAAACCATGATCCCGCAATGGCGGGGTTCGTCGAGCCCGCCCAGCCGGAACAGCACGACCTGCCCCGCCGCAAGGGTCCCCGTCTCTGCACTCAGAAAACGCTCCGCCGCCAAGCGCAGCGCCTCGGGATTGTCGTCGGCGCGCATATCCGCCCGATAGGCAGGCACGGCCGCAGGTTCCGCGCCGTACAATGTCCGCCACACGCCCCGCAGCAAGCCCAGGCAGTCGCATCCGGCGCCTGGCCTCGAAGCCCGGTGCCGATAGGGCGTGCCCAACCATGCCCGCGCTGCCAAGACCACACGGTCCGGGCTCATGGCACCACCGCCCGTCCGTCCATGGCGTCGCCACTGCGCGGATGGCGCAGCACATAGTCGCTGCCCGGAATATGCGGAAAGCCGCGAAAACTGGCGGTATTGCCGAACCTGGATTTGCAGGTGGCAAAGCGGCGATCGCACCCAACAGTGATCTCCAGGCTGTCGCCCACCTCGACCCATTCGCCGATCCGGTTGGCGAAGCCCAGCAGATCGCCCTCGGGCTCGCGCCGATGCGTCAGCACCGCATCGTGCAATCCGTCCCGCCTGCCGCTCGACCAAAGTCCGACGCCAAAACTGAACCAGTCCTCCTCAAAGCCCGTCAGCCCGCTCACCCGCAGGTGGAAGGCATCGATGATCGCAGTGACCAGAGCAGTGCCCCGGTGTGCCGGCAGATCGAGGTCCACCCTACACCGCGCATCGCCCACCTGGGCATCGCACAGGCCCTGATAGACCCGACCGCGCGTCACATTGAGCGCCTGCTGCGGCGAGCGCAGTTCGGCCCGGAACACCCCGTCCTCGCGTACGATTTCGCCAATCGTATCGACGCGCAGCAGCACCCGCTGCTCCGGCGCCGCCCAGTTCACCAGCCAGCTTTCCACCTGCGCGCCGTCATAGCGGCCGAGCAGAATGTCATCCTCGCTGATTGCTGCGCTATCAAGCACGCCGAGCACCTCGCCGGTCTCCACCTGCTGGCCCAGCCGCACAGGAACCTCGCCACCATCGAGGCCAAAGGTCGGCACGCACTCCGTGCCCTCAATCGGTACGGCCCGGTCATGATCGGTGAACCCCAGCGTCACGCCATCGCTGCGCAGCACGCGCCAGCAGTGCGCCGTGGTGGTTTCACCCTGCTCAAGATGTGCGGCAAGGGACGGTGGAAGCGTCCTCATGGAATAATCTCCATCAGTGGAATGCTGGGCGCCTCCGCCCCGTCGAAGCCGGTGAGTTCGATATCGAGCCGGTCGGTGTCGAAGCGCACCGGCACGTCGAACAGGAACCCCGCCGTTACCGCTTCCCCGTCAACGGGCGCGCTGTCGAAGCCGATCACTCCCGTGGTGACGTCCACAGTCCACCCGCCGACCAGTTCCACTCCGCCCAACGCCACCCGCACACTGCCGGCGACCGGCTTGGCAATGGTGCGAACATAGGGGTCGAACGCCGCGCCATAGGTCTTTACCAGTTGGAACTGTGTACGTGTCCCATCGCCCGTCCCGAGCACCTGGTCGGTTGGCAATGGCACCGCGTCACCGGAGGAATTGTCCAGCCCGTCCCGCCACAGAAACCCGTGCAAACGCCCGCGCCGCTCCTCGAAAAACGCCAATACCGCCTGCATGTCGGCCCGCGATTTTACGCCATAGCCTGCATTGTAGCGCCGCCGCGAATGCGCCCAGCGCCCATTGCGCTTCTCGCCACCGCCCGCCAGCGTCGTCACTTCGGTCCGTCGCTCCGGCCCACCCCGCGCCCCCAGCGCGATATCGAGCGGAAACCGGGTGTGATGAAATGTCATTTTTGGGATCTCTCGTTTTGGCCCTTGGGTACGTGAGCACCGGAAGCGCAGAACCCCGCCGCTTGCAGGCCGGCATCACCTGAATATCAAGCGCTGCGGGAGCCCCGCCGCACCGCTCGCAGAAGCATCGCGCTGACCTCTGCCTCGCTCGCCGCAAAGCTGCGCGCATCGCTGGCCGTCACGTTGAATGTCACATTCACAGCGCCGCCGCCCCCGGCGACGCCCAGCCGTCCGTCGGCGCCGCGCTGCAGCGGCATGATCGCTTCCGGTCCGGCCTCACCGGCCAGCCCCATCCCCCGACCCAGCGGGAAATAGCTGGGCGAAGCGATTACCCCGCCCTTGGCGAAGGGCGTTACACCGCCCAAGGCCGGATTGGTGGCCGTGAACAGGTTCTCCACCAGCCCGCCCACCAGCGTCCCCAGCGGCTTGAACGCGGCTTTAAGCGCAATATCGGCGAAGGCCCCGGCAATATCGCTCAGCACCGAACGGAACGACTTTCCGTCCATCACCGCGCCACGAAAGGCCCGGCTCACCGAGTTCGCCACGCCGTCAGCCAAGTCCTCAATGCGCCCCAGCTCCACCGACACATCGCTCAGTTGATCGCGAAGATCCTCGCCAAAAAGATCACCGGCCATCAGGAAACCGCTCCATCAAATCTTGCAAATCGCGCCGCTCCAGAGGCCCGATCCGATCCCCAACAAGCGCTCCCCAGGCAGAAGCCAGTTCGCGCGGCGTCATCGCCCAGAAGTCCCGCGGCGGCAGCCGCAGCACCCCGAGCCCAAAGCCCATTGCGTCTTTCCAGGGAAAGGGCCTCATGCCGGCTCCCCGAAGGTTGCCCTGAGCAGCCGCACGGCGATTTCCGCTGCCCCGCGCAAACCACCCTCGACGCTCATCCGCGCCAACTCGTCATCGCTCAGGGCATTGCCGCCTCCGCGCAGCCCGGCTCCCAGAATGGCCGTCAGGTCCCGGGCCGAAATCCTGCCCTCGCCAAAGCGTTCGGTCAGACCTGCAAGATCTCCACCTCCCAGCCGCGCCTCCAGCTCCGCCAGCGCCCCCAGCGTCAGGCAAAGCGTCCGCACCTCGCCACCGATCTCGGCCGCGATCTCACCACGATGAATGTTGGTCATGTTTCTCTCTTTCAGAAAGGCCCCCAATGCTGCCGCGCTAAATCGCCACGAATGTCACTTCCCCCGCGCTTTCCAGCGCCAGGTCGAACGTCACTTCCCCTGCGTGGTCCGCCGAAAACTCCAGCGCCACGATCTGGAACGGCCCTTCCACTGTGCCGAAACTAGGCAGGATCAGCTGCCAGCTGCGGATGGTGCCTGCAAAGAACAGCGAGCGGATCGTCGCGTCCGAGCTCTGATCCTTGAACACACCGGAACCGGAAACCGAGGCGCGTTTCACCCCGCCCCCGGCCAGCAGTTCGCGCCAGCGCCCGGCACTTTCCTGGTCGGTCGTGTCGACGCTAGCCGCATTGAAGTTGAGGCTGCGCGTTCTCAAACCTGCCACTGTGATGAAACTCCCCGACCCGGTCTGGTCGAGTTTGAGAAGCATGTCCTTGCCGCTCTGGGCTGCCATTTTCTGTGTTCTCCTCTGAAGTCAAGAATACCCCCACCCAGCCTCCCCCTGAGGAGGGGGAGGAGCACCTTCGCAGTCGGGCACAATCCCGTTCCAAGCACAGGTGGGACTCCTCCCCCTTCTTCAGGGGGAGGCCGGGTGGGGGTCCCTGCCCTGCACCACCTGCCGCTACTCGCTGAAAAACCGCAGCGTCACCGCTGCACGCGCCTGGCCGGTTGCAGTATCGATCGCCGTTTCGGTCCGCATGTGTTCGCCATGGGTTACCGTCAGGCCCACCGGCGACAGCCCTGCCAGCGCCACCGCAGTAACCCGTTCGGCGATATCGAGCGCCGCCCGCCTGCTGGGCTGGTCGCTCCAGCAATGGAGCAACAGCCGGTGCTCCTGCCCCGGCGTCGCGTCACCATCGCGTTGCCGGATGTCGTGCCGGTCGATCACCACATAGGGCGCGGGCCTGTCGCGCGGCGGCGCGTCGAACACGCCACCAGCCCCGATCAGCGCCACCAGCGTCACGTCGGCCTCCAGGGCGACTACCAACGCCGCCTGCAAGGCTCCAATCGGATGCATGGCCTACCCCGTAAAACTGGTTTCGCTACAGGCACAGCTGAGATAGGCCCGGCGCCCATTGAGATCGGCAGTGCTCACCACATCGAGATTGCGCCCGCGATAGACGATCCGGTCCCCCGGCGAGACATCATTGCGGAACCGCAGCACCACGCTGTGGGAAATTGCCACGGCGCGCCCATCGGCGTTGGTGCCCTGGCGACCCGACAGGCTTCGCACCCGCGCCCAGAGGTTGTTCACCGGCACATAGATTCGTTCATGCCCACCTCCGCCGTCGCCGAGGCTTTCGCGCCGCTTCAATTGCACCCGGTCGGTCAGCGTGCCGATTGCGGGAATCTTGTCCCCGCTCACAATCGCACCCGCTTGTAGCCGGCCACGACCCGGTCAAAGCCCGAGGGCACGATGGCCCCCGACCCGGCTACAATCACAGCATCGCGATGCTCATACCAATGTGCCACCAGCCCCAGCAGCGCCTGGCGCAAGTCAACCGGCACATCCTCCGGCTCGCTGCCATACCCGGCGACATAGTCGATTTCGAGCCCCTGGCGCGCCTGTAGCATCGGCATGCCGGTGACGACGCGCGGCACGATCAGCCGGTCCGGTTCGCTCGCAAATTGCGCCAGTGCAATCTCGTGGCTGGCGCCACTATCGTCTATCGCGGCAATGCCGGTCACGGACATCAGCGGGGATACCGGCAGTTTCACCACGCCCCCCTCGGGCCAGTCGTCGAGCACGATCCGCCAGCTCTGTGCCAGCAGCGCCCGGCCCGTGACGCCTTCCACATGCAGCCGCGCCGCCCCGATCAGCGTCGTGATCAGCGTGTCCTCAGCTGTGTCATCGACCTTGAGAAAAGCCTTGGCCTCGGCAAGCGAAACCGGCTCCTCGGCGGGTCCCGCCAGGAGATATGCAGTCATCTCTTATTTTCCCGATGTTGTGTTGGGCACGGCACCGAAGTGAGCGCCGTCAGCCTGAGTCAGATGGAGGGGAGGACCGAGCACCGGAGCGGAGCGTACTATGAGTACGTGAGCACCGGAGCGCAGGCCCTCCCCTTCAGATGGCCAGGATCACGGCGATCACGAGGTGCCGAACTTCAGCAGCTTGATCGCGTCATAGTCCGCGATCCCGCCGCCGACCCTTTTCGTCGTGTAGAACAGCACATAGGGCTTGGAGCTGAACGGGTCGCGCAGCACCGAGACGCCCTGGCGATCCACGATCAGATAGCCGCGGCGGAAATCGCCGAAGGCCACCGAGAAGCTGTCGGCGCTCATATTGGGCATGTCCTCGGCCTCGACCAGGGGAAAGCCCATGAAGCTGGCGCGCCCGTCGGCCGCCGCTGCCGGCTGCCAGAGATAATTGCCGTCGGCATCCTTGAGCTTGCGCAGCGCGCCCTGCACCTTGCGGTTCATCACCCAGCTGGCGTTCTGGCGGTAGCCGGCCTTGAGGGCATAGACCAGGTCGATCAGGATATCGCTGGCGCTGCTGGCCGGCAGCGCGCCCGAAACACCCGTAGCGAGATAGCCCAGATTGCCCCAGCTCCAGCTCGCTTCCGCCGCCTTGGGGGCATTCAGGAAACCGGTCGGCTTGTTGCTGCCGTCGCCGGTCACGAAGGCCGTGGTTTCCTGCGCCGCAAAGGCCGCGTTGACCTCGTCGGCAATCCATTGGCCCACGTCCACCGCCGCGTCGTCGAGAAAGGCGCTGGTTGCCGCCGGCATGGCGTAGAGCTCGGTCGTGGGATAGCTCAGCTCTGCCAGCGTCTGGCTGTTGGTGGTTGGGCGGCTCGCCGTCTCACCCACCCAGCCAGTCTGCGGCCCGGTCACCGTGATCGGCCGCTTATAGATCGAGCCCGATACCTGCCGCACACCGGCAATGGCGCGGATGGGCGAGATATGGGTCATCAGCCGCGTGATTTCGGTTTCGACCTCGCCCGGCACCACATAGCCGCCATCGGCATTGACGCCGATCGAGAGCGCCTTTTCCTCGCCACGCTTCACATAGGCCGCGAAGGCCTCCTTGTATTCGCCATCCGGCACGCTGCCGCCCTTGCCCTCAATGGCCGGGCGGCTGCGCTCGGCGCTCAGCCGATCCATGGCCGCCTTGTGGCCGTCGATAACGCGGTTGAGCTTTTCGAGCTTGTCCTCAAGCAGGCCATCGGCCGAGCCGCGCTTTTCGATGTCCTTCAGGCGCTGGTCGTTGGTGGCCTTGAATTCCTCGAACGCAGAGGAAAATTCGGCGAAGAGCGCGGCAATATCGCCCCCTGCGCCGGCCTTGGTTTCAAGGCCGTCGTCAATCCGATCCATGTCGGTGTCCTTCTATCGGTTGCGGATAGTTCTGGTGGCGGCGGCAATGGCCGCGCCGGCCGAGAGGGGGGAGGCGATGCGCGCATCCTCCATCATCGGAAAGGTGACGATCGAGACCTCGAAGAGGTCGATCTCATGCAAGAGGCGATTGCCATCGCGGCGGCTGGCCTTGACCGTTCGGAACCCGATGGACAAACCATCGAGCGCCCCATTCTCGATCAACCGCCGCAGTGCATCCGAGCGCGGCACGCCCGGTACCAGCCGCCCCGTCACGAAGAGGCCATGGCTGTCCTCGGCCATGCTCTCCCAGGTGCCCACCGGCTCCTTGGGGTCATGCTGGAACAGCAGGCGAATGCGACCGCGCCGCTTGGCGAGGCTCTTGGCAAACGCCCCCGGCAGAACGATATCACCGCCCGAGTCGAGCTTGTTGAACACGCTGGCATAGCCGGCAAAGCGCCCATCTGCGCCGATTGGAATACCGCTCATCCGCGCTTGGTTCCTCCCGAGCGCGGCTTGGGTGCACCGCGCTGCTTGTCCGCCAGCGTCCCCGCCAGGTTCCAGGCAAATTGCCGGAACGTCTGTTGCGCCGCCTCGCGATTGTGCTTGTCCGCCATGGGTTTAGTCCTCCTTTCGGAAAAGCCGATTCAACTGCGCGATCTCCTGCACGAAGTCGTTGAAGTGTTGATTCACCCGCGCCATTTCGCGCAAGGCCCACACAAGCAGCGCGCTCGAACCACTTGCCCAAAGGAAGAGCGCCAGATGCGCCAGATCCCCGCGCTCGATGACGGTTTTGGTCAGATCGTCCATGGGATCCTCCTGGCAACAAAAAGCCCGCCGGAGGCGGGCTGGGCTGAGGCAAGTGTGGCAGCAAGCAAAATTCATGATCGTGGTGTGACGGATGCTATTGAAAACAACGATCCTGGCTTATCGATGAGATAATGCTTGCCAGCGCTCCATTGAAAACGCGGCATGAAATAGAAATGGGCTCCGTCCGGCAGCCGAGCTAAAGCCCAAGGCGCGGCGAGCCCCTCCAAGTAGACCGGGCCACACATATATCCAGCGGTGAAGGTCGCCACTGTCTCCCCGGTTGGCTCGCGATAGTCTGACACCCAAACGAGGGCGAACGCCTCTCCAAGGCCCGCCCTGAAGGTCGATCGGGCCCGCCCGAAGTCGACCGCCGCTCGCTCCGAAAGCGAGATATTCTCAATCAACTGCATCTTGGCACTCCTAGAGTGGCGCAGCGGGATAAGTCGGTCGACAGGGTACTATGGCGTTCAATTCAATTGTGCGCTGTCGGCCAAGCATGTCCAGATATATGCAGTGCCTTACAAGCCCAGCATCACCTAGACCTACTCGTTCGGCGATTAGGTTTGCCGCTAGGGCTGTTCTGATCCGTTCTGCAACTGGTGCCCCCACTGTATCAATCCATTGCCCGCCCTGCGGTGTCTCTTTGGGAGCCCGTGGCTGGTCCTGGCGATACCGTCGCTCCAGAGCAGCAATCAGAATGTCTAACTTGAGTGACAGAGTCGCATGTCGAACTTCCCGTTCCAGAGCCCCGAGCACTAGATGAGCAGGTTGCCTCATCGCTCCACCCCACCTACCCCCACCAGCTCCCGCTTCTCGGCATCCGTAAGAAACCCCGCCCCACCCACCCGGGCCCAGAGCGCCGCGCGGTCTTCGGCCAGCGCCTCGACGCCCTCGAAATCGGGCACCACTTCCGCACCCTCGAATGCCGGCCCCAGCCATCCGCTCAGTTCCTGGCTCACCCGCAGCACCAGCGGCACCAGCGTCTGCCGCCACAGCGCCTTGTTGGCTTCAGCCAGGTTCGCATAGGTATTGTCGCCCGGTATTCCGAGCAGCATGGGCGGAACGCCGAAGGCCAGGGCAATGTCGCGCGCTGCCGCGTGCCTTGCCTCGATGAAATCCATTTCGCGCGGGCTCATGGCGATGGTTTTCCAGTCCAGCCCGCCATCGAGCACCATGGGCCGCCCGGCATTGGCCGCCCCGGCAAAATGCGTTTCCATTTCTTCCTTGAGCCGGTTGAACTGCTCTTCGGTCAGGCTCCCCGCCCCCGCCGAATAGACCAACGCCCCGGATGGACGCGCGGCATTGTCGAGCAGCGCCTTGTTCCACTGGGCCGAGGCATTGTGAATGTCGAGACTGGTCTGCGCCGCTTCGAGCGGCCCCATGCCATAGTGGTCGTCGAGCGGATGAAACAGCGCCATATGCAGCACGCCCGGAATGGGCAGCGCCTCCTGCGAAATCCGCGTGGCCCGGCCCCCGGCCTTGTAGTCATAGGCCACCGGCCAGCCATCGCCCCCGGCGACAACGCTCATCCGGTCGGGCCGCAGCACGAACAGCGTCCGCACCGCGCCATCAACAATTCCCGCCTGCAAATAGGCATTCCCTGCCGTCTGCAGATAGGCATAGACAGCCTCGAGCACCTCCGCGCCCGACTGCCGTCCATTGGGCCTGGCCAACAGCGAAACCAGCGGATGCTCGCTCACTGCCTGGCCCTCAACCCTGACCGTCAGCGGCACGCGGTTCGCCGCCTCGGCAATCAGTCGCACGCAGCGATAAACCACCGGATTGCGCATGAAGCCCTGGTTGACCAGGCTCGCATAGCCCCGTCCGCTCCATTGTGCCGGCCCCAGCTGGCTCAGCGTCAGCATGGTGTGCCCGGCAAAGGTCTTGGTTTCGTTGGGCGCGTTCGTCCGCCCACCAAACAGGCGGTTCAGGAAGTTGGGCATATTCTTGTTCCTCGATAGTTCGACCCCCACCCAACCTCCCCCTTGCCAGGGCGAGGAGTAGTGGTGGTCTTCCGGCAATCCGGCAAACTCGATAGGTCCCTCCCCCTTCTTCACGGGGAGGTTAGGTGGGGGTGCTCTTCCGCCCGTCGAGCGCAGCTGTCACGGCTTTCTCGCCAAAATATCGCTCCACCGGAGATTGGGCCGCGACCCCGCTCTCCTTCCCCTTGTGGGAGAAGGAGAAACTGCCCCCGCCTACAGGCCCCGCACTCGCGGCCTCACATCATTGAGCACGAGTTCTGTCAGCGCCCATACCAGTGCGTCCACCCGGTCGGGCGAATGCCCGTCCGCCTTGCCATCCGGCCCGAATGCACACAATTCGTCTTCCAGGGCATGCAGCCCCGCGACATGGCACACCAGCCCACGGGCATAGAGCGCCGCGACCGGCTCAGCCCGCACCCATTTTCCGCGGTTCGCCCGCACCATGCGCACTGGAACCGAGGCATCGACCTGCTTGAGCATTTGCTCCACCAGGTCCCCACCCTGGTTGACCTCAACCACAATGCAGTCGGCCTCATGCGCCCGGAAGGCGGCCACCGCCCGCGCCGCCCAGATATCTGGCCGCACGCCCTGGACCGTGGCATCTTCCAGCACAACGGCCCCCTCGCCTGCCCGCCCAGCTACCACGATGCCGCAGGCGTCCGAGCGCTCGGTTCCCGTCACCGGCGGGTCGACTGCTACGACAATTCTGCCATCCACGGCGCCGTCGGGCGGGCGAAACATGCTGCGCTGCCAGAGCGCATCGGGCCGGTCTTCGATCAGTTCGCCATCGAGCTCCTGCCGGCCCAGTACCGTGTCGCGATAGCGTTCCACCACCGCCGCCAGAAAGGCTTCGGCCAGATGGTTATTCACCTTGGTCGCCGCTCGGGTGATCACGGTCCGCTCATCGGCAATCAGCCGCTTCATCAGCTTGGTGGCCCGCGGCGTCGTCGTCACCAATTGCCGGGGTCGTGGACCCAGTCGCAGCCCAAACTGCAACATGTCAAAAGCCGCCTCGGCCTTTTTCCATTTCCCGGTCTCGTCGCACCAGGCCGCCGCAAACTGCGGCCCGCGAAAACGTTCCGGGTCCGAGGCCGGCAAGATATGGGCCTCGACCCCATTGGGCCAATGCAACACGCTGCCGGTCAGTTTCGGCACCATCCAGGGCGGACAGATGCGCAACACGCCGCTTTCGCCCTTCACCATCACCGCCTCGGCCTCGGTCATTGTCTCGCCTACCAGAGCAATCGGACTGATGCCGAGTTCGGCCAGCATAAGCACCCATTGGGCGCCTGCTCTGGTCTTGCCCGCCCCGCGACCGCCCAACAGCAGCCATGTGGTCCAATCGCCGTCGGGCGGCAGCTGGTGCGGCATCGCCCAGATCGGCCAGTTGAAGGCAATGTCCACCAGCTCGCTTTCAGGTATCCTACTCGCCAGACGCTTTACGGCGGAGTTCAGGGTCGACATTGTCTCAAATGCGTCCCTTGGTAATCGCGTCGATGCGCGCTTCCAGCTTTTTACGCAGGTCCGAAATCTCGCCACGATTTCGGGTTGGGCCGTCGTGCGGAGCATCTGCTCGTTCGATGGTGATCAGCTTGTCGAGATCGCGCACCAGGTCGCTCAGCACCTTGCTTTCCGCGCGTGTCCCTTTGTCCATTTCTGCCTCCAATAGATCTATCTGCCGCTCCAGCAGGTTCTGAACCCGCGCAATCAGGATGCGCCGGTCGATGTCTTCGGGGCTGCCGGCACGAAGCCATTTGTTGGTGCGGGCGCGCGTTTCCAGCTGCCCGCGACGCAGCCGATAGCGATGGGCAATTCCGTTGCGGGTCATGTGCCCGGACTGATAGTCCAGCCGCACAGCCTCCCACGGCACGTATCCGCCATCGCGGTTCCGCTCGGGGTCGTCTTTATCCATGTGAGAATGTTCCGCTTCAGGCGCTCAGCGCGCCCGCCATCGACCCAATTTGTCGACTATGCCTGAACACTACCAGACCAGCGTCACGCGGGGATAACTTCTTAAATATCTTTTGAAATCAAGCGTTTGAAAATGAAGCGCACCTATTCCAGCACCCCTGCCGCCTTCAGCGCCGCCTTGTCGCTCTTGGCGCTCATTGCCGCCGTGCCGCGCTCCACCGCGTCCTTGATCATGCCGCGCGCCGCTTCGCTCAAATCGTCCCGACTGCGGACAAGCGTCTTGAGCCCCGCCACAAGGCGCAGCATCACCTCGATGCTTCCGGCCCCATCCCGCGCAATCGGGCGGAAGGCGTCGGCCATCAGGTCGTTGGGGTCGAGGGGGGAGACCAGCACTCGATCGTATTTCAGCTCGCCCTCGTCCTCGGGCCGCTCGACCAGCACGCGTACCAGCGTACCCACCACCGCAATGGCCGTCCCCGGATCATTGATGCCGGGCGACAGCGCCTTCCCGGCGATCTCGGCCAGCACGATCAGGCCAAAGCGTGGGTCGCTGTCAAAGGTCCGGGCTTTGCCCACCACGAAGGCACCAGCCAGCTTTTCGACCAGCGGCTCGTCGGTAGAGCCTTCCACAAGTGCCACCGGTCGATCAGGCGCAGCATAGGCGCCTGGTCGCGCCGTGATTGTCACCACCAGGTCGTTGTCCTCGGCCAGCTCCTGCAATCGAGCGATGTCGATATGCTGGACAAAGCCGATCTTGCGCGAGAATACAGGGTCACCCACCGCGCGTTCCTCCAGCGGCCGGCATTCCATAAGGCCTTGCCCCGGCACCGCTCGAAACGAGCGTTCAGCGGCCTCCCCCGCCCGCTCCACCGTCTCCCCGACGCGGCCAATGGCCGACATCTGGCCGATCCAGCGGATCAGCGCCGCAACCACCAGCATCACGACGCCCAGCGTCACAACGAACAGCAACAGTCGTCCGGCCTCGCTATAGATGCCGGCCGACAACCCAATGATGCCAACAATGGAAAACAGAAACGCCCCGATAAACACCGAGATTGACGTCTGGGCGCTCCGGTCTCCCACGATCAGCGGAACTGCCCTTGGAGTGGTCTGCGATGAAGCGCTGGCCAACGCGCTGACAATGGTCGAAAGCGCAAACACCGCCACCGTAAGCAGGCTGGTCGCCAACACGGTCAGAATGGACTCAACCGCTTCGGAGGACAGTGTGAAGGGTAGGCTGTCCGGGATCAGCCGCGCCATCCCAAAGGCGACGACCAGCGTCAGGACGGCCATCAGCGAAAACGCCGCCGGCAGGAACCACATACGCTGGGCAATCTGCCGAAACTTGAACGCGATTTGACTCATCGAACGCCTCCCCCGCACCGAACAAGCATTCTGGGCCGAAATAGTTGCCTAGGGCCAGCCCGCCAGGGGCCCGACGACGCGCTCAGGAGCCGAAAATCCGCCGTGCTTCCAACGCCAGCCCCAGGCCGACGCTGCCGAGTACATCGGTGCGAATGACCTCGGCATCCGGGAACAACGCCCTCAGCCGGTTTGCCACGGCGGGCACCAGCGTGGAGCCGCCGGTCAGGATCAGGCTGTCGACATCACCTGTCCCCACCCCTGCCAGCTGCACTGTTTCTGCAATGGTCCGCTCGAGCTTTGCGATGGACCCATCCAAGGCCGCGCCAAGATGGGTGATGCTCATCGCCGTCTCGATGGTCCGCTCGCGCACCGGGAACGAAAATGCCACGGTCTCCTCATCGGACAGCGCGATCTTGGCCGCCTCAACTGCGCCGATCAGCCGGTGCCCCAGCCGGTCCTCGACCAGCATGGCAAATGTCTCGACTTTCTCGGACTCGATTGCCTCGCGCATCGTGGACCGCAGGTCGCGAAGTGCCTTGGCGTCGTAAAGCCGGTTGATCCGGTGCCAGGTGGACAGGTCATTGTAAGGCGCCACCGGCAGGTGCCGCTTGCCGTCCAGCGTGCGGGACCCCAGGCCCAATTCGGGCATGACCCGGCTCATCGCCAGCAGCCGGTCGAAATCGGTGCCGCCGATGTGGACACCCGCGGTAGCCAGAATATCGTCGCTGCGATCTCCGCGCCCGGCACGCTCCGGCGATACCCGCACAAGCGAAAAGTCCGAGGTGCCGCCGCCCAGGTCAACGATCAGCGCCAGCTTTTCGCCCGACACCTGCCGCTCATAGTCCAGCGCCGCCGCAATTGGCTCGAACTGGAAGGCGATCTCGTCGAAACCCTGGGCGCGCACCGCCGCTTCCAATTGTCCCTGGGCGGCTTTGTCCGCCTCCATGTCGTCATCCACGAAATGCACCGGACGTCCCATGACCACCCGTGTCAGCCTCTGGCCCAGTTCGGCCTCGGCCCGTCGCTTGAGTTCGCCCACATAAGTGCCAATAATTTCGCCAAAGCCGAGGCGCCTGGCTTTGACGCGGGTCGTGTCCGCAAAGAGCGCCGTGCCCAGAACGCTCTTGAGTGAGCGCATCAGCCTCCCGTCGGCGCCGGTGACATATTCGGCCACGGCGGCCCGGCCATAGTGGATGCGGTCGTCCTCGAACCCGAAGAACAGCACGCTGGGCATGGTCTGCTGTCCGGCTTCGAGCGTCAGCAGCTGCGGCGCGCCATTGTCGCCCACCCGGCCAAGCGTGGAATTGGACGTGCCGAAGTCGAGGCCGCAGGAGAGGGTCATGGAGGCCGTCCATTGTCGGGGACAAGCGCGTCGATACGCGCGGGGACGGCTCTCTTAGTTTGTGTGGACGATCAAGGCAACCGCCCGATCAGGCGGCCTTACGCTGCCGCTCATTGCGTCCACGCAGGTCGATCACTTCGAGCCTGGCAAGACCACGCCGCTGCGCCTTCTTGACGGCTTGGCTGGCGGCGTCCAGCACGGCCCGGTCGAGGTTGCCCTGCGGGTTGGCCACGGCAATGCCGGTGCTCAGCGTCACCTGGCCCGCGTGGCTCTCCCGATTGGCGAGCCCCTCGCGCCGCACCGCCACTGCGATACGGCTGGCAAGGTCCCGGGCCATCAGCGCCGGCATATCGGGCAAGACGAGCAGGAAGCCCGACTGGCCATTGCGCAGGCACCGGTCCGTCTCACGCGGCAGAAGCGCCGTGATCGTGCCTTCGAGGGTTTCAAGACTGTCCTCGACAGCGTCACGGCCATAGGCGGCGAAATATTCGGCATAGCCGTCCATTTCGAGCGACACCACGCAGAGCGACACATTGCGCTCGGCCGCGTGGGTCCAGCTGCGCCGCATTTCCTCGTCGATCCGCTGCGCGAGGCGCGATTTCTTGTTGGGATTGCGGGCAATGGCGGCCTGACCATAAGCGGGCACATGCGCATCGGCGCCACGTCCCAGCGCGCCTCGAATGCGCGCCCAAAGGCCATCATTGCCGCTCGCAGTCACTTTGTTCATCAAGCCTGTCCTGGGCCACGTCCCGGTGCAGGCATCAAGCCACATTCATGGTTAACAGGAGGTAAGCAATTCAATTCATAGGACTTCCGGCGGCTCATACTCGGGCCAGTCCACCGCGTGTTCTTCCCAGGTCTCAGGATCAACCTCGGTTTCAAGGAAGGTCCGGCCCTTTACCGAGACGCCCACGTCGACCACCGTGTTGGGGTCCCCCGAAACCAACGGATGCCACCAGGCCAGGCCCTTGCCCTCGGCCATGCGCCGGTAGGCGCAGGTCACCGGGATCCATGGAATTTCGCGCACATTGTCTATCGTGAGCTTGATGCAGTCGGGCACCTTGGTCTGCCGGTTGGGATAATCGGTGCAGGCGCAGGTATCACCGTCCAGCAGCTGGCAACGCACATCCGAGGTGATCAGCGTGCCGGTATCCTCGTCCTCGAGCTTGATCAGGCAACAGCGCCCACAGCCGTCACAGAGCGCTTCCCACTCTGCGGTCGACATTTGTTCGAGCGTTTTTTCTTCCCAGAATGCCATCTTTACCGAATGCTGTTCATGTTGTTGCCGGTTTGCGCTTGCGGGCCGATCATTGCAATCATATTCCAGCGATTGTGTTGCCTTGTCCGGGTTTTGCGGACAACTCTCCCCCGAGTGGGGACGTCGGGGTTCACTGTGCAGGATCCGTTTTACACCAAGGAAAAGAAGCGCCGGCCCAAGGGCAGTATGCTGGCGGCTGACGCATGGCTTGATTCGTCCCTCTATGAGTTCTGGCACGCGCTTGGCCGGGGCTACACGCGCTACCAGGACTTTATGTCACGATTCCACGTGACGGGGATAAAGCGCTTCCTTGTCGAAATTCTCAGCGACGCCTTTACCTTCGGTGCCATCGGCTGCGTCCTGATGACGGCGCTGGCCTTGCCCGCTTTCGACATCATCGATCGCGGCGCCTTCAACAAGGCCGAGGATTATTCGGTGGTGTTCCTCGACCGCTTCGGCACGGAGATCGGGCGCCGCGGCATCCGCTCGGATGACAGCGTGGCCCTCGACCAGATGCCGGACTATCTGATCAAGGCGACCCTCGCCACCGAGGACCGGCGGTTCTATGAGCATTTCGGCATAGATGTGGTTGGCACGCTGCGCGCCCTCGCCAGCAATGCGCAGGGCGAGCGCGGCACCCAGGGCGGCTCGTCCATCACCCAGCAGCTGGCGAAAAACCTCTTCCTCTCGTCCGAGCGCACCATCGAGCGCAAGATCGTCGAGGCCTTCCTCTCGGTCTGGCTGGAGTGGAACTACTCCAAGGACCAGATCCTCAAGCTCTATTTCGACCGCGCCTATATGGGCGGCGGCAATTACGGCGTTACCGCGGCCTCCGAATTCTATTTCGGCAAGCGCGTGCAGGACATCAACCTCGCCGAAGCCGCCATGCTGGCCGGCATGTTCAAGGCGCCGGGCAATTATGCCCCCCATGTCGACCTGGCAGCCGCCCGTGGCCGTGCCAATCTGGTGCTGACCAATCTGGTCGCCTCGGGCTTCCTCACCGAAGGTCAGGTTACCGCTGCCCGGCGCCATCCGGCCGCTTCCATCGACCGTACCAACGATATCAATTCCCCCAATTATTTCCTCGACTGGGCCTTCGAGGAGGCCAAGACCCTGATCGAGGCCAACAATGCACCGGGGAACAATTTCGTCGTACGCACCACCATCGACACCACCCTGCAGGCCTATGCCGAGGAGGCGATCACCTCGGTTATCCGCGAACAGGGCGAACAATATCGCGTCGAACAGGGCGCCATGGTCGTCACCGACACCCAGGGGGCCATCCGCGCCATGGTGGGGGGCACCGACTACGCCAAGAGCCAGTTCAACCGCGCCATTGTGTCCAATCGCCAGCCGGGCTCATCCTACAAGCCCTTCGTTTATGCAGAGGCTTTCGAGCAGCTTGGCCTGACGCCCAATGACACGATCTCGGACCGGCCCGTGTGCATCGGCAATTGGTGCCCGCAGAATTATGGCCGCTCCTATCGCGGGCAGACCACGCTGCTCGCCGCCTTTGCGGCCTCGATCAACACCGTTCCGGTGACCCTTTCCATCAAGACCGGGCGCGAGCCGATTGCCCAGCTCAGCTACCGCATGGGCCTGCGGCAGGAATACGATGTGACGCGCTCGCTGGCCCTTGGCGTTGCCCCGGTGTCGGTGATCGACATGACCAGCTCCTATGCGGTCTTCGCCAATCACGGCTACAAGACACCGGCCTATGGTCTCACCCGCATGACCACGCTCAATGACCAGCTGGTCTGGGAGATCGACCCGGACGCCCCGCGCGAAAGGGTTCTCAGCGAACAGACCGTCGCCAATATGAACCTCATGATGCGCACCGTGGTTACTGGAGGCACCGGTCGCCGGGCAGACATCGAAGGTGTGCCCACGCTGGGCAAGACTGGCACCACCACGTCCTATCGCGACGCCTGGTTCTGCGGCTTCACCGGCAATTATGTCGCCGCCGTCTGGTTCGGTAACGATGACTACCGCACCACCAACAACCTGACCGGCGGCACGCTCCCGACCATCGCCTGGCAGAAATTCATGGCCTATGCCCACACCAATGTGGAAGTGCTGCCGGTGTTCGGGGTCGATTTCGTGCCGTCACAGGCCATTATCGCCGATGCAGACCTCGAAAATGTCGAAGAGGTCATCGAACGTCCGCCCAGCCTCAAGCCGGCCGCCGCGCGCAAACTGCTCGATCTGGTGGACCGGCTCGAAGCCACGCTCGATAACGCGACGCCGCCCGGGGACACGGCGAGCGCTACTGCTTCGGGCGGTGCCGGACAACTTTAGGACCAATTCAGCTCAGGTTCAGCCGAAAATGTCGGTTTCGAGAACCGGAGCGCAGCGTACATTTGGGCACCTGCGCACCGAAGTGCAGAAAACTGCCCTTTGCAGGGCAGCATCAGTTGATTGTGGATGGGGCATGGTCGTATCCACCCCCGGAAACACCTTCCGCCCTGCTCTCACCATTGCTACAAGCCTAACCTACTCGTAACGCTGGCGGACCGGCCATCCCATGCCCCAATTGCAGAGAAGCTGAGCGTGCGTTTTGTCCTGCGACTGTTGATGAGCATCGCCGTGGCCCTCTCGGTCGGGTTTGGTCTCAGCTACTATGCCCTCACCGACGGGCGCCTGTTTGGGGCCGTGTCCCTGGGGCCCTGGACGACCTGGCCCGACATCGGCTCGCCCGCCCCCAACCCCTATAGTAACGGTCACATCACCCGCGCTGCGGCCCTGCACCTGGGACGCAGCGAGGGCCTGCAATTTGTTGCGACGACCGACAGCGACGGTGACGCGCTCGACCTCGGATGCACCTATCGCCTGGACGGCCATGTCCCCGTATCGACCTTCTGGACCCTGGCCGCCGTCGATGCCAATTGGGTCAACCTGGCGGCGCCCGGCACAGACGCCGCCCTGCGCTCAAGCGAAATCATCCGTCAATCCGACGGCGCACTGGCTATTCATGTCGGCACGCAATTGCGGCCGGACACCTGGCTGGAACTCAATGGCAGCGGCCCGTTCAGCCTGGTGCTGACGCTATATGACACCACCGCCTTATCAAGCTTTGCCTCCTCGGATGTCACCATGCCCTCCATCACTCTGGAGGACTGCGCATGACCCGCACTCTGCTGTGGTTGATCGGTGGCCTGCTGCTCGGCGGCATCATCCATTTGGCCACCATTCTGACGCTGCCGCTGCTTGCCGAGGAAACCACCTGGACACGCGTCGCGTCGCTGGATGCCGAGAACCGCATCGTGGTCCTTCCCCCCATCGCGCCGGGTGAACCGAACCCCCTCAGGCTCGACCCTGAACTGAGCTATGGCATCTGCCAACTCGATCTTTCCCAGGGCCCAGCCTACCTCAGCGGTGTCCTGCCCGACGCCTTCTGGTCGGTCGCCCTCTTCAACCAGGCAGGCGTCGTCACCTATTCGACCACCAATCGTGACGGTATCGGCCAAACGGTCGAACTGGGCATTTTCAATGCCGCCCAGACGCGCCTTCTGGCCCAGCAACAAATCGACATTGCCGAAGGTCTGCTGGTCGTTGAATCGCGCACCGACCAGCTCTTCGTTCTGGTGCGTCTCGCGGCACCACACCAGGCCATGCGCGCCCGCTTCGAGGCCGAACTGTCCGAGATCAGCTGCGGCCCGAGGGAGGGCTAACATGAGCCCGGACACTTTCGACGCCGCCCTCGCTGAAACCGTCCGTCGCTACCTCGCCGAGGTTGCAGAGCCGCGCGAGCATCTGTCCCTCCTGCGCTGGCAAATCGAACAAGGCCACCGCCTCGACCAGCGCACCACTTTTCCGGGGCATCTCACCACGAGCGCTGTGGTGCTTTCACCCGACCATTGCCAGACGCTGCTGATCGATCATGTCACCATTGGCCGCTGGCTGCAGCCCGGCGGACACTACGAGCCCGTCAGCCACTTCCACCTCTCCGCCAAGCGTGAAGCCGTGGAGGAAACGGCGGTGACCGGCCTCGCACTCCACCCCTGGCACCAGGGTGGCGACCTGCCCTTCGTTATCGATAGCCATGACGTGCCTGGCAAACCGTCCCGCAACGAGCCACCGCATGTCCATCACGATCTGCAATATCTGTTTATCGCTGATCCGGCCCGGCCGCTTGTTCCGCAGCTCGATGAAGTCCACGCCGCGCAATGGCGCGATGTGGCCATGCTGGCCGAGTTCGCACCCAAAGTTCTGGCGAGGCTCCAGTCGGTGGCGCCGCCGGGCTAACTGGCCTTGAGGTCGAGGAACGGCCGCATTGCTGCAGCATGCATTCCGGCAAATTCCAGCCGCCTGATCCATTGCAGCGCCTCCTGGTCGCCACCGTCTGTTTCGGCGCCGAACTCGTCGATGGTCCGGTAGAACAGCGCTTCGGACTGCGCATAGCCGAGCCGCAACCCGGCCCGACGCGCCAGCAGCGGCCATTCGACGTCGCTGGCCAGCGTATCCACACGGCTTTGTGCGACAATCAGCCGGACTGCTGCCGGAGACAGGCGGCGGATGGCGAACATCAGGTCCCAATGATCCCCGGTCAGCAGCGCATGGGTGTGATTGACCCAATGTTCGGTTTCGCGCAGGCGCCGCGGTTCAGTGGAAAAGGCACGGTCCGAGCGCCCCACGACCAGCATATCCGCCCCTGGCTCCGCGCCGATCACGCGCCTGAGGTCATCGAGGCCAAACTCCACCCAGCGCAGCAAATGATCAAAATCGGCGTAGAGTACGGGCCGGCTATCGCCGGCCAGCGCCACGGCATCGCGGCGAAACCTGCCGATATTGGCTTCGTTGGCTTCGTGCATCATGGTTTTGGCGCCAAGCGCCGCAGCCGCCTCGACCACGTCGGGCAGTGTTGCATCGGAAATATTGAGGGCTATTGCGGAAAACGCGTCGCGCAGATGTGGCGCCAACCGCTCTATCGCCTCCGCCAGGCGCCCCACCGGATCATGCAGCGTCGCCCCAAGCACCACGTCCATCGTCTCGCTTCCCCCTCAGGCACCCCTCATTCTGGCAAGAAATAGGGGTCGGCGGGCAAAAGTCCTAGCCCTCGGGCGGCAGCAGCGCATCGACGAAGCCGGGCTCGACAAACTGGATGCTGCCATCCGGCAGACCAAGAATGCGGTCGATGATCACGCCCTGGAAGACCAGCGCGCGCTCAAGCGCCGCATTGGCTGCAGCACGGTCCGCCTGGTCCCTCGCCGCAACGGCCTTGGCCACAGTGTCGTGTGACATGCTTCCGAGTGACAGGATGGCCTGGGCCGCGATCCGCGCGTCGGGCACATCAAAGCTGCCGTCTTGCCGACCGGCCTCGATGATGGCCTCGAACAGGGGCAGAACGGTCGTGATATTGGCCCGGTTGATCCGGTCATAGAGCGAGATGTTTTCTGGCCTCAGCAGGGTCTCGAAGGCGGCGATGATGCCGCTGGCCTGTTCTCGCTTGAACCGGCGCATGGACCGAAGACTCTGATCGAGCTGCTCGAATGCTGTAAGTCCGGGGCGAGCCAACACTTCTTCGATGACCTTGACCGATACGGCTGCGAGCCGAACGTTGATCGCCTCAAGCACATCCTCCTTGGCCGAGAAATGGTGGTAAAATCCACCCTTGGATACACCCGCCGCGGCCATCAGATCCTGTACCGTCGTACGGTCATACCCCTTCTCGAAAAACAACGCCTGCGCGTGATCGAGAATTTGTTCTCGCCGCTCTTCCGCGCTGAGATAAGCCCGCGCCAATTCAATTCCCCTTGCAAACCGACCGTCGGTCTGTTTATGCTGCGCAGCGCTGGACAAGTCAAGGAGCCGTTCATGGCACTGGCAGAAGAAACAGTCGACGTCATCACGGTGCGCGACCTGACCTATACCTACAAGGGCCAAGCCAAGCCGGCTGTTGATGGCATCAGCTTTTCCGTGCAACGGGGGGAGATCTTTGGCCTGCTCGGGCCTTCGGGCGCCGGCAAGAGCACCACGCAAAAGGTTCTCACCCGGCAGCAGCGCAGCTATTCGGGCAGCGTGACTATCCTGGGCAAGGACCTCTCCCAATGGGGGCAGGACTATTTCGAGCGCATCGGCGTCGGCTTTGAACTGCCCAATCACTATCTGAAGTTCACCGCGCGGGAGAACCTGGCCTTCTTTGCCTCGCTGTATGCCAGGCCGAGCCGCGACCCGCGCGACATGATGGCTCTGGTGGGGCTTGAGGACTATGCCGACAAGAAGGTCGAGACGTTCTCCAAGGGTATGCGCATGCGCCTCAACTTCGTGCGCGCCATCCAGCATGACCCCGAGCTGATCTTTCTCGACGAACCCACCGCGGGGCTCGACCCGGTCAATGCCGGCATCGTCAAGCAGCTGATCGCCGGCCTTGCCCGCGACGGCAAGACTGTGGTCCTCACCACCCACAACATGAACGATGTCGACCAGCTCTGCGACCGCATATCCTTCATGGTCGACGGACGCTTTGCCGCCCTCGACCGGCCACAGGCGCTCAAGGCGGCCCACGGCCGCCGGATGGTTGCCGTTACGCCTGAAACCGGCCCCGTCGAAGAGTTCGCCATGGACGGATTGGGCGAAAACGCGCGCTTTCTCGACATGCTTCGGGCTGGACGCATCGAGCGCATCCACTCCCAGGAAGCCAGTCTCGACAAGGTCTTTACCGACGTCACCGGCCACCGGCTGGACCAGGCCGAACCCGAGGCCGTGTCATGAACGCGATCCTCTGGCGCCTTGTTGGCTGGGACGTGCAATTGCAGGCGCGGGAAAACATCTATGCCTTCACGGCAATGACCACCCTGGCCTTTGCCATTTTCCTCTCCCTGCTCCCGCCGGACGCGCCACCCACTGTCTTTACCCTCGTACTGTTCTTCGATCCCGCCATTGTCGGCGCCAGTTTTGTGGGCTCCATCGTCTTGATGGAGCGCAGCCAGAACACGCTGTCGGCCCTGTCCGTCTCGCCGGCGTCCGCGCGTCACTACATCATCGCCAAGATCATCACCCTGACCCTTCTGGCCATCGTGGGGAGCCTGTTTCTGGTTGCCGTGGCCTATTGGGTGCCGCCCATCGACATGATCCTGCGCTTCACCATCGCCCTGGTCTTTACCGGCGCTGTCGGCGTGCTGGGTGGATTGCTGATCGTGGCCGGCGCCAATTCGATGAACCATTTCATCGCCCGCGCCATGCCCATCACCATCATCCTGTTCCTGCCGCTGCTCTCCCATTTCGGCGCCGTCACCGGCGTCTGGCAATGGCTGCTCTTCGCCATCAATCCGGGCCACGCCATGCTGCGGATGATGCTTTGGGCCGCCGATCCGACAGCCGTCACCCTCGCCGATATCGTCTACGCGTTCGCCTATCTCGCTGTAGCGGGGGTACTGCTCTTTCGCTGGGCAGTCGGCGTCTACAGCTCCGAACTCAGTCGCGTCGAGGAATAGGAGCCAGCCATGAACCAGATCCTCACCGTCGTCCGCCAGGACATCATCTCGATCACCCGGGACAGTGTCATGGTCAATATCGTGGTCATGCTGTTCGTGCTGGCCGCCGCCGCCGCCATTCTTCGCCACATGGGTGTTTACCCCGAGTGGTGGCACAATACCCAGCTGCTGCTGTTGCTCTGCTACATGCCCGGCATGGGCTATCTGTTCGCAATGCTCATCGTCGATGAAATGGATAGCGGCGTGAACCAGGCGCTGCTGGTCAGCCCGGCCTCGGTCATGGGTGTCCTCTGGGCGCGCGTTGCCCTGCCGACGCTATTCGTCATCGGCTACGCATTTCTGTTCATCTACGCAGCCCAGGCCATAGCCCTGCCCTTCGAGCAATGGCTGCTGCCGGTGCTGACCATGTCGCTGGCTGTCTCCTGGGTCACGCTACTGGTCCCTGCCCTCTCCCGCGACAAGGTCCAGGCGCTGGGCCTTTTCAAGATCCTAAACCTCTATGTCGCCATCGCGACAGTTGGCCTCTTCATCCCCGCCGATGCCTGGTATCGCCCCGTTTTGTGGCTGACCCCGGCCAGCTGGGCTCTCAACGGCATCGAGGCTTTCGTCGCCGGAAATGTGGGCGCTGGCTATGGCTGGTCGGTCGGCGGCCTCATCTTTTTCGGTCTCTTGGTCGCCCACGCAGCCTGGCTTTACCTGCGCCGGCAGTCGCGCTGAGGTCAGACAAGGGTTTGCAGCAAGAGCCCCGCGGCCGCGCACAACCCCAACGTCCGCAGCACCCCCCACTTCATGAAGAACAGCGAAAATGCTGCGAGCAGCGTCAGCAAAACCGCCAGCAAATCCAGCGTCGACCACGCCGGCAACGGCAGGTTGAGCGGCCCCCGGCCCAATCGCCCGACTTCGCCGAACAGCACGTGGAGCGCAAACCAGAGTGCCAGGTTGAAGATCACCCCGACAACGGCTGCGGTGATGGCGCCCAAGGCGCCCGCCAGCGCCCGATTGGATCGGAGGCGTTCGATATAGGGCGCGCCGAGGAATATCCAGAGAAAGCAAGGCACGAAGGTCACCCAGGTTGCCAGCGCTGCACCCAGCACCCCGCCCCACAGCGGCGGCACTCCCGAGGGATCGCGAAACCCGGCAAGATAACCGACAAAGCTCAGCACCAGGACCAGCGGGCCCGGTGTGGTTTCGGCGAGCGCCAGGCCATCGAGCATTTCCCCGGGCTGCAACCATCCAAAATTGCCCACCGCCTCACTGGCGACATAGGCGAGCACCGCATAGGCGCCGCCAAAGGTCACGACAGCCATCTGCGAGAAGAAGCCCATGATGTCGAGATAGGAACTATCCCAACCCCAGAGCACCACCACCGGCACCAGGGGCGCAACCCAGAGACCACCCCATATTGCGGTCACAGCGGCAGCACGCCGCCAGCTCGGGTCCACCTGCGATACGTCCTGGTCGATCACCGCGCTCATTTGCGGAACGGCGCCGGCAGATTTGTGCCCGCCTCCCGCCAGCAGGTCAGGGCGTTGCCGTGCGACAAGGTAGCCGATCAACCCCGCACCAAGCACCACCACGGGAAATGGCACCGAAAAAGCGAACAATGCGAGAAAGGCTCCCAGCGCCAACCCATAGGAGACCCAATTCTTGAGTGCCCGCCGCGCCACTCGGATAAGCGCTTCGATGACAATGGCCAGCACAGCCGCCTTGAGGCCAAAAAAGATGCTGGCCACCCAATCGAGCTGCTGAAACAGGGCATATCCCGTCGCCAGCGCCAGAATGACCGCGAAGCCGGGCAGCACAAAGAGCACTCCCGCAGCCACGCCTCCACGCCAGCCGTGCAGCAACCAGCCGACATAGGTCGCCAGTTGTTGGGCCTCGGGTCCGGGCAGCAGCATGCAATAGTTGAGAGCATGGAGGAACCGGGCCTCAGAAATCCAGCGCCGCTCCTCCACCAGCTCCTTGTGCATCAATGCTATCTGCCCCGCAGGCCCGCCAAACGAGAGAAATCCGATCTTGGCCCAGACTTTCAGTGCCTGTGAAAAAGTCGGATGGGGTGGTGCTAAGTCGTCGCTCATGGAACCCTGCTGGACCAGACGTGCTATTTGGGTACCACGACCTCACGGTCCATCACCATGGTCTGGAAGCGCGACGGTATGGTGACATGGCTGCCCGAGCCCGCACCCGCTCCGCTTAGGCAAAAATCGCCGCGATTGGCCCGATCAACCCAGGGCCTCATGCGCCGCAAATTCTCATCGACGCCCATCGACTGCTCATGCGGCGTTTCCACCAGCAGGTGGTCGAGCGCATAGGAATAGCTGTCGTAGCGATAGTTGAGAGCGCGAACGAACCACTCGATATGCCACTGATTTTCGGTGCGACGTGCAGCGACATTGTCGGCAACGCTTTGCTCGATGCCGCCCAACTCCGCCAGCGCGACCCGACGCTGCCGGTCAACCTCCTGAACCGCGCAGATCGACTGGAACGTGGTTGGCAGCGTATCGAAATCGGCCTGGATATGGCGGCCGACCGTGCTGTAGCGCGTTGGAGACGATTGATAGGTCGTGGTGCGCAACCATGTGTAATAGCGCTCCGTCGTGTATCGAAAATCGCGGGCCGGACCGATGCGGGTGCGCTGTAATTCAACCGAGGTGTCGAACATCCAGTCGCGGCCATGCGCGGCAATCAGGAACCGCCAGGTGCGGTCGTGCATCTCCCGTTCCTGATCGGTCTGGTTGAGGTTGGAAACCGGTTCCTTGCGGTTTGTCGCAATCAGGTCGCCAGCATAAGGCATGACCGTATCGTGCAGAACACCAGGTTGCGCTCGGCCGAAATCGCCCACAGGTCGGGCCACGCACCCGACTGCCAATGCAGCCATGACGGTCAATGCAATTGTGCGGACCAAGGGTCCGGCCAGGCTAGACACGCTTGCGCTTGCGCCTTGTGTCGCTGTGATTGGTTGGTGGCGACGGCGTCCCGCGTTCATAACGCACCCCGGTAAACATCAGGATCTGAGCGTCGCCGGAGCTTTGTATTCCAGCATTGGCAGATTTCTTCCGCCCCTCGAACTTCAACAGCTTTCCCAAGCCGACCTCCTGCATGTGCCGCTCCCCCGTCCCTAGTGGGGGCTGCGAGTTCAGTGAATCATAGTCCGGCGCGACGCCCCTCGCGCTGAACCCCATTAAGAGATCGTCAAGGTTAACAGTCTGCTAACGAATTGACGGCAAGAGTTGGTCTCGCATCAAATTCGATGCCAGAACGAGTCGATGGTTCCGCCGGAAATGCTTGGATTTCAGCCCTACGAGACCTTTCAGCTATTGATCGAGACGGGTGGCGTTGACCGCACCAACACCCTGCTCATCGCGGCCTGTGATGCCTATACGCGTCGCGGCAAGCCGACGGTTCCCGAAATGGAACAATTCGAAGTGCTGGCAGCGCGCCTGTTTCCGACGGCTGGCCCCCAGGCCCGCGCCAAGGGCGCTGCCATTCTGGGACGTGCCGAACTGCTTTCGCCGGCGCTGGAGCGGCTGGTGGTCGACAATATCGGCGAAGATCTCATCCCCTTCCTCGAAGGGGCAGCCGAACTTTCCGACCAGACCATGCTCGATATTATCGCGCGTTACGATGTCCCGGCCTGCGCCACCCTGGCGCTACGCGGCGACCTCTCCAATGTTGTACTGGCCAAGCTGTTCCAGATGAATTCGCGCAAGGTCTATCGCGCCCTGGCCGCCAACGGTCAGATCACGCCGCGCGGCGCTTATCTCAGCGCCCTCGCCCGCTCCGCCCAGATGGATCACCTTGTCGCTGAGGCCCTGGGGCGCCGTGATGATTTCGACGCGGCCCTTCTCGCGCCAGCCTTTTTCGATCTGTCCGACGCTCATCGCGTCAAGGTCATCCAGGCATTTGCCAACCGCACGACGCCGCCAGCCCCGATCTCCCGGACCATTGAGCAGCTTTCCGTGGCCAGTGGCGAATTGACCAAGGCGCTGATGAAACTGTTTTCAGAAAACCGTCGCCCCGAGGTGACGCGTCTGCTGGCCCAGATCACCGGTCTTGACGAAGTGCGGTGTGGGCAGATTGCCCATGACGTGACTGGCGCCGCCCTTTTTGTCATCCTGCGGGCCTTTGGCGCCACCGCCTATGACGGCCTGAAAGTGCTTATTCACGCCACCAGCCACGACAGCGAGCGATCGCGAGCACTGGCCGACTTTGCCACTCTTTTCGGCGCCGTCTCGTCCGAGTCTATGGCGTATCTGATGAGTGCCTGGCGTGGGGAGGTGAATCTGCTTGAACTCTCCAAGCCGCAGCACCAGCCCTTTACCCAGACCAGCAAGCGTACCGCTGCCATGAGCCCGGCACACAATCCTGTTGTCGAACAGGCCATCGAGGCCCTCGCCAAGATCGGCGTGCGCCGCGCCAGCTGACGGCCGCTTCACCGAAACAAGAAGCCCCTGGACCAGGTTCGGGGGCTTTTCTTATGGCTTGGGCTCGCGCACGAGATCGATATCCAGATCGTCGCTGCGCTGATCGATACTGAGGACCCACAGGTCCGGGTCGAAATCGATCTCCCGCTCGATGCGCTCACGGACCTTGCCTGGTTCGACCCGTTGGAAGCGGCGCTGGAACACTGGCCCTGCTTCATCTCCGCGGCTGATGGTGGGCGCGGGCGTGTAGAGCGAACGCGTGCCATCCAGATGATCGACTTCGATGAACACCTGGCCCGCTATCGGATCACCACGCCTGGCCACCACGCACATATTGCCCATATCGTTGTGGCGCCGCACGAAGGCCATGCACCACAGATCGCTACGCAGGCTGGCCACGTCAGATCGTCGCGCCGGCCTTGACCAGCAGTTCCACCAGATCGGGCTGAACCTGACCGGTCATCTTGTAGCGGTGAAAGTTCTCAAACTCGCGGATCGCCCTTGAGGTTTCGGCGCCGGGGCGACCGTCGATGGGTCCACGGAAAAACCCGAGGCTGGCAAGGCCGCTCTGGATTTGAGTGACCAGGGCCGCGTCAGTTGCAGGCGGCACGGCGGCCGTATTCACGCCGACAGCGCTGGCCACCTGAACCGCCTGCGGCTGGGCAACCGGCTGAACCTGCGCAGGCATGGGCTGGGTTTGCGTCTGCGCCGATAGGCTTGGCAACGTGGCGCGCGGGACCGGCGGCGCACTCGTGGACGGCGCCGAACCCCGCGAGCCATCAACAGCGGCGATGATGGAATCAATTGTTTCGGCGGCCGACTGGGCAACGTCGTCAAACACCTGCTCGGCCGGCGACAGCGCCGGTAGTCGCGCTACCAGCTGATCCTGATGCACGGCTGGAGCAGGTGCCGGGGTCACAACTGCAACCGGCTGCGGCTGCGCAACGGGAGCGGGCGCGACCGCCTGAGGTTGCGGGGCAATTGGCGTCGTTGTCCGCCCAGCTGCGTCCGAGCCGAGGATGGCCTCGACAACCGCCGCATCGTTGGCGCCCGTCGGCGTCATGCCGTTCCGCAGCTCAAAGGCGCGGATCGCCTCGGCCGTCTTGGGGCCGTAGTAGCCATCGACCTTGCCGGAAAACAGCTGCAGCTCAAAAAGCTTCTTCTGCACGGCAAACATTTCGGCATTGCCGACCGGGGCAGTGGGAATCACCGGCGCGGGCGCGGCAGAGACGCTGCCAGTGGTCTCTGTGCTTGCCGGGATAGCGGGCAATGTCTCAACCGCGCTGGTCCGTTCAGTCGGGCGTTCGACAACCGGCGTCGGCAAGGGCGCCACGACATCCCGCGATGGGGCAAAAAACGGCGAGGGATGCTCGGTCGTCTGGAAAAACAGTGCATTGCTGCCGGCGAGCGCCGTCATGGTGACCATGGCCAGAAGGCCGGTTGATGCCAATGGCGCGCGCATGTAGCGCGAAAAAGACCACATCCCCGCTCGGCCAAGTGTGCTGAGCAGGGCGCTGCCTGCCATAAGCGGCAGCTGGGTGAAGGTCGAAGCCGTCATTGCGCTTTTCTTTTTTCGTTTGGCCATGAAATGGGGGCGGCAGCCGCGGGTTCGGAAAAGAGAGGAAGAATGTCTGCAGTTTCACCCGGTTTGGTTGCCGGACCGTTTATAGGAAGCAAAACAGTGATGGTTGTGCCCGCACCAATCTCAGACATGGCGCGCAAGGTACCACCATGCAACTCCACCAGCCCCTTGACGATGGAGAGCCCGAGGCCGGTGCCCTCATATTTGCGCGCCAATCCGTCCTGCACCTGAAAGAAGGGCTCGCCGATTCGCGCCATTGCCGCCGGCGCCATGCCGATGCCGCGGTCGCGCACCGAGAAGCTGATCGACTGCCCCTGCCGCTTAACAGCCGCCGTCACAAGGCCTCCCTCATGGCTGAACTTGATCGCATTGGAGAGCAGGTTGATCATGATCTGCCGGCAAACGCGCTCATCCGCCGTCATCGTGGGCAGATTTGCCTCGATTTCCGAAACCAGCTGTACCTTCTGTTCGTGGGCGAGTTGATCGACCATCGCAATGCAGGCAGGGACAATTTCGGTCGGGTCCATGTGCTCGGCCTGAATCTCGAACTTGCCGGCCTCAATGCGCGACATGTCGAGCAACATGCCCACCACTTCGAGCAGGTGTTTGCCGCTCTGCTGAATGAGACCGGCATATTCCTTGTGCGTGGGCGACAGCTCACCGCCAATCCCGCTGGACATCATTTCGGAAAAGCCGACCACGGCGTTCAGCGGGGTCCGCAGTTCGTGACCGATAGTGGCCAGGAACCGGGACTTTGCCTGCGACGCATCCTCGGCCACCCGGCGTGCTTCAGCCATGGCGGTTTCAGCGTCCTTGCGTGCCGAGATATCGCGGATCAGTGTAATGACTTCATTACGCGTGCTGCGGGCGCCATCTTCGATGATGGGGGAAAGCTGCATTTCTGCCCAGACAAAGCACGGCACATTGCTGCGCGCACGCGGATCATCCTGACGCAGGCGCACTTCGATGGTCCGACTGCGGCCATCTTCGGCGGCATCGGCAAAGGCTGTCAGAAATGATGGACGATCCATCACATGCAGTCGGTCACTCAGCTTGTCGCCGACGATCTGATACCGCGGGCACCCGAACAGGAATTCTGAAGAGCGCGACGCCAGAAGGATCGACCCATCGGGCGAGAAGCGTAGCACGGCGTCCTGCACATGCTCGATCAGGTGTCGATAGGCGCTGATCTGCGCCTTGTCATGCACTTCATAGGCAGCGTTGATGCGGTGGGCGCTTTGGGCAACCACAGCAAAGGCAATGGCGAAACCGCCAGCCGCGCATGAAAGCAGGAAAGCATCCGCCACGGGAGCCGAAGGCAGCCCCAGCAGGGACGCAACGACGCCCAGAACCGCCACGGGCGCCAGGGCCAGCCAGCTCATCCGGCGCAGCATCGTGCGGGCGACGAGAGCAGCCAGCACAGGCCCCATGACGGCCATGGCGAGCCCGGCATCACCCAGGCGGGGGTCGGCCAGCGTCAGAACCATGCCAGTCGCCATCAGCGTTGCCACCTGGGTGGCCGCAGAAGATTCAACCTGGCCGCGCTGATGCATAGTGAGGCTCACCAGCCCGCCGGCCAGCACCATCGTCGCCAGCAGGAAGGGGAGAGAAACACCCAATACGAGCGCGTAGATGGCCGGGGGCATCAGCATAAGCGCTGCGACGACAAGGATATAAGCGTTGTGGGCAATGGACTTGCGCCGCAGCATTTCAGGCCGGTTGCCCAACCCCGTCGAAGCGGGATCGCTCTGCTTGTCGGCTCCCAGTATATTGAAGCTACGCATCCACAAAAAACTCACTCACCGACGCCTGTATTTTCCGACCACCGAGGTCTGGACTGCAGCTCTTTGATGAACCGCGCTGCCCGAATGAGTTCGGGTCTTTCATGCTGGAGCGTCGTCCAGCAACCGCTAAGACGAGCTTAAATGCGGCCGTCCCGGCGACCGTTTGGCGGGCTTTGGGGGCGGTTTTGGCAGTTAGCGTAAACAAGGGGTTGCGGGCGCGCCGCGCACTGATCGCATTTGTCTCAAATTTTATCGACTTGTCCCAGCGGCGCTTAATTCGCGCCCTTTAAGGTGAAGACATCGGACGGGAAATGGTCCCGCCGCGATGGACCTTGAACAATGTTTCTGCTGCGCTCTGCATTTTGGCTCACCCTCGCCTTCCTGGTCATCCGACCCGGGATGGACGTGGATGTGGGCGAAACCGCTGCCAGCCTCTCGCGAGAGGCAATGGCGCGCGGCAGCCAGTTCGTTGCCGCGCAGATCCAGTCCATCGAGTGTAGCGAGATTCAGTGTCTGGGCGGCAAGGTGCTTGTCACCGCTGCCCTTCAATCCACCCCACACGTCGGCGTCCCCAAGCTTGCTGAGCCAGCGCAACTTCTGGTTCCTCTCCCCAGGCCTCGACCGGACCACGCGGGATAGGGCATCGCGCGGAAACCGCGGCAGCGATGCAACAAGAAATTCGGGGCGACATATCTAACGACGATGCCGCTCCAGTGGTGACCGGCGCCACCGACAAAACTCCAGGGGTCGTGTCACTTCCCCAAGCGACGCTACTCCATAGGCCCCTGGCCCCTGCCGCAGATACGTTGCCCCGTGTCTGCGGCTTTTCTTTTTACACCAGCTCGGCTCTGGCAAAGACCAGCACCATCCCCTAGATAGGGCGCATGACCCATCCTCAGCCCTTTCAGGACATCGCGGAAAACCTCTCCTATCTTGATGATTGGGAGGACCGGTATCGCTATCTCATCGAGCTGGGCCAGGCCTTGCCAAAGCTTCACGAGGCGGAACGCAATGCCGCCAACAAGGTCAATGGCTGCATGTCGCAAGTGTGGCTGGTTGCCGAGCCACATTCGGTCGATGGCGCGCCGGGGCTGCGCTATCGCGGGGAAAGCGACGCGATGATCGTTCAGGGTCTGGTTGCCGTACTGCTGGCACTCTATTCGGATCGGACGGCCGGCGAGATCGCCCAGACCGACGCCATCGCCATATTCGATGAACTGGGCCTTCGCGAACATCTGACCACGCAGCGCTCCAATGGATTGGTAGCCATGGTCAATCGCATCCGCAATGAAGCAAAGGCAGCCCTCGGCTAGGGCTTCAGAATCACGTCCAAACCAATGGCAAATCTCGTTTCGGTATTGCCTCTCTCTTCTTCATGACGAGCGCGGACATCGTAGATGCCGCCATGTCCTAGAACATCGGCAATCGTTCCGGCAACCAGCTACGCGACGCTGCCCCGCCCTGCCCGACGGCCAGTTCCCCCAGCCCCATCTGGCTGGCGACCTGATCCAACCCGATCCGCAGCACCAGCTTGGCGCTACGCCGTGGCCAGCATCTTTCGACCTCGATGACCTGCAGGCCCTTGTCAAATAGGCAGACATCGCTCAGCACGCCCCAGCAATCGGGCGACATCGCCTTGGCAACGGCCGACAGCTTCTTGCGCGCGTCCACGGAGGTGTCGGAAAGATCGCCCTGAGCGCCGCCCCTACTCCGTCCGATCCGCGCCGGATCGTAGCTCATCGTTACACGCTGACGCAGATGCGCCCGCTCGAACAGGCGCGTCACTCGCGACGCGGCCTCCAGGTGGTGTGGCGCCAAAAACGCCTCTGAAGGATTGCCGCCAGCCAGCCGGGCAATCGCATCGGGCACCAAAGCTGCCTCTCCGCTCACTGTAAGGCCTCGTTCTGAAGTTCCAGTTCCAGATCCGTGACGGCGGCGTCAAAGGCCGGGTCATCGCGCAGATCCTCAATCAGCGCGCAGGCATAGGAGACTGTTGTCCTATCTCTTCCAAAGGCATGACCAATGGCGGTCAGGCTTTCTCCGAGGATTACATGGGCCAAATACATCGCCAGTTGCCGCGCCCGCGCAACATTCACCCGGCACCGGGAAGCACTGAGAATCATTGGCGCAGGAATGTTTTTGTGCCGTGAAATCAGACGTACCACCTGATCCGTCGGGCCCGTGGATGGCGTGACGGGAAGCTGAAAGGCCGCTCGAAAATCTGTCTGAGGCTCGCTGTACATGGTTCGCTCCGTCGTAAATAGGATAATGTTCCTATCTTTGACCGAAAGCTAGCCACCCGGGGATAAGTGCTGGCGTCTTTTCTGTGTTGGAGGGGCATTCAAAACGAAAATGGCCGCCCGAGGGCGGCCATTGTGACAGCATAGTGCTTACGCTAAGGGGCGTATCAATCGGCCTTGCGACCGAGACCATTGTCCTTGGCAAGCTTGGAGCGCGTTGCCGAATAGCTCGGGGCAACCATCGGATAGTCGGCCGGCAGGCCCCACTTCTCGCGGTATTCCTCGGGCGAAAGATTGTAATGCGTGCGCAGGTGACGCTTGAGCGACTTGAACTTCTTACCGTCTTCCAGACAGATGATGTAGTCGTTCGCCACTGACTTGCGGATCGGCACTGCCGGTTTGAGTTCCTCGACCGGGGCCGGGGTCTCATTGGTCTGAAGGGCGCGCAGCGCGCCATGTACTTCGGCAATCAGTTTGGGCAGGTCGCCGGGGCTGACAGCATTGTGGCTGACATAGGCGGAGACAATCTCTGTGCTGAGCTCGATGAGGTCAGCATCTGTAGTTGCGAACGCGCCGGTATCGTCGTTCATATTTCAACCTTCCGTTTTTTATTGGGTCGCAACAAGGGCAGTTGCGGCCTTTTTGATCTATTAGGTCCGTTCATTAGTCTACGCAACCCCGACACCGTGTCTTATCATGTAACTTAGGGACGGTTTATGTGGCGGGATTTTGTTCGTTGTTTGAAGCGAGTTCATCAATCAAAGTTTGACTGCACGGCTTATAGCCGGACAAATAACTCGCTCTGGCCAGAAGGTGAGCAGAAACAGGTGTCGTCAGCAACAGGAAAACCACGCCAATAACAGCTCGCATGGATACAGATGCGTCCTGACTGAGGACCGCAACAGCGATGAGAATCAACCCGCCGCCGACAGCACCGGCCTTGGATGCTGCATGCATCCTTGTATAGAGATCAGGCAGGCGGACCACGCCGATGGCTGCAAGCAGAGTAAAAGCTGCGCCCAGGAGCAGCAGCACACCGCCAATATAGAGCTCCAGTCCGACCAGCATTATGAGTTCTCCCCTGCCGCAGTCTGGGTTCCGGCGCCGCGCAGCAAAATGTACCGCGCCAAGGCAACCGTCGCGAGGAAGCCCAGCAGGGCCAGAGCGATAGCGATGTCGAGGAAGAGCCACAGGCCCGTCCGCACAGCAATTGCGCCCACGAACCCCATGGCCACGACCGTCAGCAGATCAAGCGCCAGAATTCGGTCGGACAAGGTTGGACCGATGACGATGCGGACCAGCGACACCAAAAGCGCCAGTCCGAGCAAGACCAGCGAGATGAGCGCGGCCCATTCGATGAATATCTCGGGGGTCATTCAAACGCCTCCCTGATTTTTTTCTCAAAGCCATTGGCAATGTCGGCAATCATGGCATCCCGATCGACCATGTGCAGCGCGTGCACATAAAGCACTGACTTGTCGGCCGACACGTCGACGCTAAGCGTGCCGGGCGTCAGCGTGATCATATTGGCCAGAAGGGTGATCTCAGCATCGGACGTCACCGTCAGCGGCACCGCGACAATGGCCGGGCGCACCGCATTGGACATATCTGGCCGCACCACCACAATGGCTACCCGCACAGCGCTGACCATCAGTTCGTAGAGAAACAGTACGGCCAGTGACAACATACGCCGGGCGCGACGGAACGCTCGCGGCCCAACGAGCGCCTCGCGCAGCACGAGCACCGCGACACCACCAATCAGCCCGCCAAACACCAGGTTGAGGCCGGAGAAATTTCCCGAGATGCCAGCCCAGATCAGAGCCAGAATGACGACAAGGAAAGCTGTGCTCACTGGGCGTCTCCCGCTAGGCCCGTTGCCGCCACATAGCGCGCCGGGTCGGCAATGTCGGCGGCTCCGGCACGGATCCCGTCCATCAGCGGACCGGGCCAGAGACCAATTGTGACAATCCCGACGACCAGAACAGCGGTTGCGCCAAAGGCCAGCCGTCCGCGTCCGTCGAGAGCCACAAGGCTTGTGGAAGCATGTTCGGCGCCCTCGCCTTCAGGGCCGGAGCGCCAGAAGACATGGGCCCAGAGCCTGCTCCCCGCGATCAGGGTCAGCACCGCGTTGATCATCAGCGCAAAGACCATGGCCGTGCCCAGCCAGGTTGGCGCAGCGCCCGTAACGCCCTCGGCAAGCCCGGCTTCGAGCAACAGCAGTTTTGGCCAGAAGCCAAGGAAAGGCGGCACGCCAGCGGCCGCCAATACCAGCACCAGAAAGAGGATAGAAATGGGAGCGCTTGCTGCATAAAGCCCGCCCATCTGCCGCGTGTCGGCGGCCCCCGTACGCTTTTCCACCAGACCGGCCACCATATAGAGCGCGGTCATGGTCAGGATGGCGTGAAAAATATAAAGACCTGAGCCGGCAATGCCGTTGAGCGAAGGGATGGCCAGGCCCGCCATCACAGCACCAATGCCACCAATGACCACAAAGCCGATGGCGCGGCGCAGGTTGGTTTCGGCGATGGCCCCCAGGGGCGCAATCACCAGCGTGGCGATAGCCAGAAGCCCGAGTGCCGGTTCGAGCAATTCCCGGCTGGCCGGCAGCACCGCCACGAGCGCCCGCAGCATGGCATAGGCCCCCACCTTGGTGAGCAGACCTGCGAACAGCGCCGACACAGCCGCGGTGGGCGTATGATAGGAGGCCGGCAGCCAGGCATTCACCGGGAAAGCGGCCGCCTTCATTCCGAACGCCAGCATCAGCAGTGCAGCAACACCAGCCATGGCCGCCGGGTTGGCCGCTGGAGCAACGCGCATGATGTCGGACATGTTGAGCGTGCCCAGCAGTCCATAGAGCAGACCCAGCGCCAGCAGGAAAAACGTCGTCGCGAGGAAATTGAGGAACCCGTATTTGATCGCACCATCGAGCTGCATCGGCCGGTTGCCTTGCACGATCAGCCCGAAGGAGGCGATCAGCATCACTTCGAACCACACATAGAGGTTGAACAGATCGCCAGTCAGGAAGGCGCCGGTCACGCCCGCCAGCAATAGCAGCACCATGGAATGGAACGCGTCGCGTCCGTCGGCTTCTGCCCGGTCGAGTTCGGCGTAAAGCAGCACGATCAGGGTCACGATGGCGGCGGCCAGCGCGAAGGTGGCGCCAAAGGCGTCGGCCGTCAGGCTGATGCCGAATGGCGGCAGCCATTTGCCCATGGTCATGCTCACCGGACCGTTGGCTAGCACCTGGAGCAATAGTGCGACCTCGCAGGCAATGATGCCGCAAACCACGATCAGCGCACCGATCAGCGGCGTGCCATTGCTGCGCCGGAACATCAGCAGGCCGGCAGATCCCATCAGGGCCAGCGCCACGGGCAGCACGATCACCCAGTCAGCAGCGGCCGTCACGGTGTCGAGCATGCCGATTGGCAGGTCGGTGGTGGGGGAAGAAGTGGCCATGGGGTCAATAGCTCAGCGGTGGGGTGGGCGAGCGCTCGGGCTCGGCCAACCGCATGGTGTCGGTATTGTCGGCGTCGAGGCTCTGATAGGCCCGGAAGGCCAGGACCAGCAGAAACGCGAACATCGAGAAGCCGATAACGATGGCGGTGAGGATCAGCGCCTGTGGCAAAGGATTGGCGATTGGCCCCTCGGGCACATCCAGTCCCGGTGGCACGATGGCGGCGATCTCCTGGGTGACGCGGCCGGCCGTAAAGATGAGAAGGTTCACGCCATTGCCGAAAATGGTCATGCCGATGAGCATGCGGATCACCGAGCGCGACAGCAACAGATAGGTGCCGATGGTGATGAACAGGCCCACAAGAGCCGCCAGTACATAGTCCATCTAGAGATCCTCCTCACGATCGCTCTCGAGCGAGAGGGCAATGGCCGACAGCGTGCCGAACACCACGAAATAGACCCCGAGATCGAAGAAAAGTGGGGTCGAAAGTGGGATCTCGCTGCCGCCGAACGGCACATAGAGCCAGATGCTGGTCATGAAGGGCGAGCCGGTGAACAGGCTCAGCAGGCCAGAAAAGGCCGCCAGCACCACTCCGAACCCGGCAATCGCCATGGGATCGAAATGGAGGGCCCGGCGCACGGCCCGCACGCCCACTGCCATACCGAAGACGGCGATGGACGCAGCAGCAATCAGCCCGCCGATAAAGCCGCCGCCCGGCTCATTGTGTCCGCGCAACATCACATAGACCGAGAACACCAGCATGGTGGCCACGATCAGCGGCGCCAGGGTGCGAAAGATGACCGTATTCATGATGCGGCCTTCCTGGGCTTGCGTACCCGTTTGGGCTTGGCCGGTTCAGGCAAGGGTCCGACCACCTTCTTCTGACGCCGCAGCAGCGCCAGAATCGCCATGCCCGCGCCCATCACCACGGCAATCTCGCCCAGCGTGTCAAAGCCGCGATAGTCGACGAGGATGACGTTGACGATATTGTGCCCATGGGCAATCGGCACGCTGGTGGCGGTGAAGAAATCCGACAGCCGCGTGTCGAGCGTGCCGTTCAGCACCAGCATGAGCAACAGGCTTACGCCGAGGCCGCAGACCGCCGCCAAGGCGCCATCGCGCGACCAGTCCTCAAAGGGCCGGTGGTCGCGCTGGTCGAGCCGCAGCCGCGTCATCACGAAGGTCAGGATCACGACGGACAGGATTTCAACCATGAGTTGGGTGAAGGCCAGGTCCGGCGCGCCGAACAGCAGGAAAATCAGCGCCACCGCAGTGCCTTGCACGCCAAGCGAGAGGATCGCAATCAGTCGCGATGGGGCGACAAGAACCGCAATCAGGCCCAGCACAGCCAGGCCCAGGATGCCCCATTCATAGATTTCCAGGTCCGGTGGCACGAGCCGTTGACTCCAGTCACCGAGTTCTGCCGTCGGCACGATCCAGTCGAGGCCACCCCAGGCCAGCATCGGCCCGAACATCGCCACCGCCATCGCTCCGAACACTACGACCAGATAGAATTCCAACTGTCCGTGATGCAGGAAACGTGTGACGGCACCGGCAAACCGGATCAGCCCGAACATCACCGCATCGAAAACAGTGTCGGCCGTCCAGCCGATGGCATTGTCGAAGCGGCGCAGCAGCGTTCGGATAGCGTCCGCCTGGCGGTAAACCAGCACGCCTAGCCCCCAGGTGAGTGCGGAGAGCCAGAGCAGCGGCGAGGTGACGTCGAGCGCCAGCGTCAAGTGGCTTTCCAACGCCTGTGCCAGAATGGCCGAGCTTCCGGGCACCAGCACGTCATGGCCGAGCCAGTCCGGCAGGATACCGGCCACAATGCCCGCAGCGCCCAGTATGACTGGACCGGCCAGCATGGCGATTGGCGCCTCATGCGGCTTCTTGGGCGTCGGCACGGCTTCCCCGAGAAAGGGGCGGATCATCACCAGCAGCGCGACCCCGGCCAGCATGGCATTGCCCACAACCAGCACGGCCAGCACCAGCAGCGCCGTCCATTGCCCGCTCATCAGGCCCAGATACATTTCTTCCTTGGCAAAATAGCCAACCGTCATCGGCAGGCCGACCATCGAAAGCGCCGCCAGTGCCGCACCGATGAAGGTGACCGGCATCTTGTCGGCGAGGCCACCCAGATCGGTAATTTCGCGCGTTCCGGCTTCGTGATCCACGGCGCCCGCGACCATGAACAGGCCCGCCTTGTAGAAAGCATGCGCCACGAAATAGACCACCATGCCGGCAATGGCATAGGTGCTCCCGAGTCCGATCAGCAGCACCAGCAGGCCCAGCGAGGCAATTGTGGTCTGTGCCAGGATTTGCTTGAGGTCCGTCTCCTTGAGCGCCCCCAGCGCCCCCCAGATCAGCGTCACAGCACCAAAGCTGACCAATACATTGGTCCAAACGCCAGTGCCGCCGAGCGACGGCGTCATGCGGGCAAGAAGGTAGACGCCAGCTTGAACCATGGTAGCCGAATGCAGGAATGCCGACACCGGCGTCGGCGCTTCCATGGCATTGGGCAGCCAGAAATGCAGCGGAAACTGCGCCGACTTGGTGAAGGCTGCACCCAGGAAACAGATCAGCACCACCAGGTAAAGGCCGCTGCCCCGCAGCACTTCGCCCATGTCGCGCACGGCGCTCATTTCCCAAACGCCAGCAATCTGATGCACCAATATGGCGCCCGCCAGCAGGAACATGCCGCCGATATTGGTGATCACCAGAGCCTGGATGGCCCCGCGCCGCGCGGCCTGGCGGGAATGGTCGAAGCCGATCAACAGGAAGGAGGTGACCGAGGTCAGCTCCCAGAACAGGAATAGCGAGAGGAGGCTGTCGGCCAGGACCAGGCCCAGCATGGCGCCCATGAACGCGAGCATGAAGCCCAGGAATCGCCCCTGATGGGGGTGTCCGGCCAGATAGGCGCCGGAATAGAGAATGATCAGCGTGCCGATGCCGGAAATGGTCAGCGCGAAAATCAGGCTTAGGCCATCGATGAAGAACGACAGGTTGATGCCATAGGCCGGTATCCATTCCATGGAGCTGGCAACGGAATGGCCATGCACCACCGTCTCGGCAAAGCTGAGCAGGAACACGAAGATGCTCGCGGGAACGATGGCCAATATCCACCCAGCATAGGCGCCGGCAAAACGATGGATGAACGGCGCCAGAATAGCAGCCACGAAGGGCGCAACGGCAACAAGCCCTATGCTTGCATCAAGGGACGGCCCCAATGCTGCCACTCCTCTCTCGCTCTCTGGCGATTCAGTTAGGATAAGGCTTGCGACCTTAGCGATTGGGGACCCCGGGACAAGCGGAATCGGACCGGGTGCGACCATAGTGCCATGCGTTTTCAACCATTTCCGGGGCTGGCAATGCCGCGTCGGGCGGCCTATGTCCTCTGCCAGCACATTCTCGCGGTCCAACTGGCCGCCATTGCGGAGAGATCATGTCCAAGGCTATCCCGCCCAACGCCAAGCGTATTCCTCACAGCCAGAGGCATCACAACGTCACCCGCGACGATCCCTACGCGTGGCTGCGCGCTGACAATTGGCAGGAGGTGATGCAGAAGCCAGAGACGCTCGACGCGGAAATCCGCGCCTATCTCGAGGCCGAGAACGACTATTACGAAGCCGAGTTCGGCCAGCCGACTGCCGACCTGCAGGACGCGATCTACAGGGAGATCCGAGGCCGCATCAAGGAAGACGATTCCGGGGTCCCTTCCCCGGACGGCGCCTGGGCCTACAACACCCGCATGCTCGAGGGCAAACAATACCCCCAGATCGTGCGCACGCCCCGCAATGGTGGCGCCGAGACGGTGCTGCTCGATTGTAATATCGAAGCCGGGGACGGCTATTTTGGCTTTGCTGGCGCCAGCCATGACCCATCGCACAAAACACTCGCCTGGGCCGCCGACCGCGCGGGCTCGGAATATTACGACATCGTGCTGCGCGATCTCGAAACCGGCAAGGATAGCGCCGAGGTCATCAAGGACACCGCTGGCTCCTATGTCTGGTCCAATGACAGCGCCGCTCTCTATTACACCGAATACGACGACAACCACCGGCCCTACCGCATTCGCCGTCACGATCTGGGCACCGACCAGTCCGCCGATCCGATCATCTACGAGGAAAAAGACCCCGGCTTCTTCGTTGGCGTCGGCAAGACGCTCTCGGACAAGTTCATCATCATCGACGCCCATGACCATCAGACCAGCGAAGTCTGGCTGATTGATGCAGAAATGGGCGGCGAACCGCGCCTCGTTGCCCCTCGCGTTACCGACCGCGAATACGAGATCGATGAGCGCGACGGTGTCCTCTATATCCGCACCAATGCCGATGGCGCCGAGGACTACAAGATCGTCACCGTTGCGGCTGACGCGCCCGACGCTGCTAATTGGGTCGATCTTGTCCCGCATCGCGACGGCGTGTTGATCCTCGATGTGTCGCTGCTCAAGAACCACATGTTGCGCCTGGAACGCGAAGACGGCCTGCCGCGCATCGTTGCCCGCGACCTGCGCACCGGCAAGGAAGAGACCGTCAATTTTGCTGAGGAGGCTTATTCGCTGGGCATGTCCACCGGCTACGAATTCGATACCTCCGTATTCCGGCTCAGCTATTCTTCTCCGACGACACCGCAGCAGTTGTTCGACATGGACCTCGAAACCGGCGCGCGCACCCTGCTCAAGACCCAGGAAGTCCCTTCGGGTCACGACCCCGCCGACTACGAAACCCGTCGCCTCTTTGCCACCGCCGCCGATGGTGAGCAGGTGCCGGTGACCCTGCTTTATCGCAAGGGCACACAGCTTGACGGGTCCAACCCCACCCTACTTTACGGCTATGGCGCCTATGGCATGTCGATGCCCGCCGCCTTTTCGGTCTCCGTGCTCTCGCTGGTTGACCGCGGCTTTGTCTATGCCATTGCCCATATTCGGGGTGGCATGGAAAAGGGCTATCGCTGGTACAAGCAGGGCCGCCGCGAGCATAAAGCCAACACCTTCACCGATTTTATCGCTGCGGCCGAGATGCTGATCGCCCAGGGCTACACAACCAAAGGCCGGATTGTCGCCCATGGTGGTTCGGCCGGTGGCATGCTGATGGGCGCCATCGCCAATCTGCAGCCCGATCTCTGGGGCGGTGTCATCGCGCAGGTGCCCTTTGTCGACGTGCTCAACACCATGCTCGACGACACGCTGCCGCTCACCCCGCCGGAATGGCCCGAATGGGGCAATCCCATCACCTCGCTGGATGACTACAACCGCATCGCCGCTTACGCGCCCTATGAGGCGGTGACGGCACAGGCCTACCCGCCGATCTTCGCGCTGGCCGGCCTGACCGATCCGCGCGTCACCTATTGGGAACCGGCCAAGTGGGTGGCAAAGCTTCGGGCAACCAAGAGCGGCGACGCGCCATTGTACCTCAAGACCAATATGGGTGCTGGTCACGGCGGGGCGTCCGGTCGCTTTGATCGCCTCAAGGAAACTGCCCAGTGCTATGCCTTTGCAATAAAGTCAGCAGGATTGGACGGTTAGTTTCTCCGGCGTCATTGTTGCGCCAAGCCAATCTGCCTATACCTTCTCACCAGTTCCGGTTTTGACGACGCGTCAAACTATTCCAGAAACGGAGGCTACCATGACCACGAAATTCACTCTGCCGCCCCTGCCCTACGCCTATGATGCGCTTGGTCCCTACATGTCCGCTGAAACGCTTGAGTTTCATCATGACAAGCATCACCAGGCCTATGTGACCAATGGCGAAAAGCTGCTGGAAGGTTCGGGCCTCGAGATTCTGCCGCTTGAAGACATCGTCAAGGAAAGCTTTGGCAAGAACGCTGGCCTCTTCAACAATGCCGGCCAGCACTACAACCACGTTCACTTCTGGAACTGGATGAAGCCCAATGGCGGCGGCAACAAGCTGCCGGGCAAGCTGCAGGCAGCCGTTGATTCCGATCTCGGCGGCTACGACAAGCTGCGCGCTGATTTCATCGCCGCCGGCACCACACAGTTCGGCTCCGGCTGGGCGTGGATTTCGGTCAAGGACGGCAAGCTCGAAGTCTCCAAGACCGCCAATGGCGAATCGCCGCTGGTCCATGGCGGCAAGCCGATCCTGGGCGTCGACGTCTGGGAGCACTCCTATTACATCGACTACCGCAATGCCCGTCCGAAATATCTCGAAGCCTGGTTCGATAACCTGGTGAACTGGGAACACGTGGAAAAGATGTTCGAAGAAGCCACCGCCTGATTTTCAGCGTCGCTTCGCATGATCAGCGGCGGGAGCAATCCCGCCGTTTTTTATTCCGCCTTGGCGCTGCTCGGGCGCGACAGGATATAGCCGGCGCTACCGCCAAGAAGCGCCGCACCTGCCAGCCATAGCCAGTATCCCGGCCGCGCACCGATCCAGAAGAAGACGACCCCGATGGCAATGCCGACGCAGGCCAGCACTTTGGCCCGTCGTGGTATCGCGCCATTCTCCCGCCACGCCCTGAGAACCGGCCCAAACCTTGGATGCTCGACCAGCCACGCCTCCAGTCGCGGAGACGAGCGGGCAAACAACCCTGCGGCAAGAATCAGCAGGGGCGTCGTCGGCAACAGCGGCAGAAAGGCGCCGATGACGCCCAGCGCCACCGCGGCAAAGCCAAGGATCAGATAAAGGGGTCGCAAGGTCCGGCTCACGTCAGGTCGTTTCGTCGGCAATCAATCAGGCGCGCACATTTCGCGCAACCGGCGGTGTGCCGCAGCCAGACTGGCCCGTCACACCCCTTGGCCAATTTACTGTCTTTTCGATCTCTCTTGAGAACCGGAACCACGCTCTTCATTCCCCCGTTGAGGCGTGTTAACGAAGCTTTAACGATAAGAAGGGGGACCCGTGTCCACACCTGGCAAGACCATCGCCATACTGGCCGCGAATCCGGCCCTCAGCGCCGTTTTGACCATGGTTCTGGCTGGCGACTCGCGCCTGCGTGTTCGCCCTTTTGATACCGAAGCCGAACTCTTCGCCTATATGCGCATCGCGCCGCTCGACATGCTGGTGGTGGATTTCGACCGCGAAGGCCGCCCGGCTTACGAAATGGTCGAGGCCATCCGCCTCGACCCCACATTTGTCTCGCGCGAACTGCCGGTCATTGCACTGACCCGCGCCATCACCCCGCCGATGCGACAGCAGGCGATCAGCGCCGGCATTGACGAGGTGGTCGTCAAGCCGATGTCCCCGCGTCATCTGTTGCAAAGGGTCCAGGCCCGCCTGCTCAATCGCAGCGTTATCGGCGCATTGGGCCTTGGTTATCGCGGCCCCGAACGCCGCGACCGGATCAAGTCCCGCAACCCTGAACCGCATCAGGGCCGCCGCTATTCCGACAATGTGGTGCCTTTGTTCCCTGACCGCCGCGCGGCAGGTCCCGACCTGGGACCGCTCGTCTAGCCGCTAGCGCCGCTGCTCGCTCACCCACGCAACCTTGCTCCACAGGTCTTCGACCGTGTCGGCAAACTGGATGTTGCGGTCGTGATTGGCCACTGACGCCGACAGTACATCAGCAGCGAAACCCCTTACGACTTCAAAAGCACGATGCCGGTTGAGCATGACCACAGGTCGTGTATTGCCCGACGCCCAGGCGCCGAACAGCGATGACACGGAGGCCAGCGAGCCGGGCAGCGCCACAAAGGCGACGCTGGCATTGGCCAAGTAGGCCAGCCGTTCGGCCTGGTCTGGCAATATGGTGATCGGCACGTCCTTGAGGGCTTGCGGCAGCACGATGCTGGCGTCGGCCACCACCTCCACCACGCCCCCGGCGGTGCGCGCCGCCGTAATCAATGGAACCGGGATGATCCCCTGCTCGGCCAGGCACAGCATGCGCGCGCCCTTGCGGGCAAAGACCCGCCCGACTTCGCCCATCAGGCTGGCGCGTTCGGGGTCGCCCGGCCCTTTGTCCGAGGCGAAAATGGCGACGGCTATTCCCGCTTGCATGGAACTGGCCATATCAGCGACGCCCCTTCAGGCCACCCAGGATACCGCGCACCAGCTCACGCCCCAGCCTATTGGCCACCGTCCGGGCAAATGAACTCATTGCGGCTTCCGTTGGCGATTGCCGCGTGCTGCGCCGTGGCGCTGCCGCCTTTTCGGCACGAGCTCGCTCCTTGGCCAATTGCTCGGCCTCTTCGCGCCGCTGTTCCTCATAGTTCGCCCGCTGGTCCGCAAGCTGCTTTTCGCGGGCGCGCTTGTGCAGCACCTCAAAGGCGGACTCACGGTCCAGCACCACATCGTAAAGCCCTGAGACCGGCGAATTGGCGAGGCTCGCATCGCGCTCCGCCGGCGAGATCGGCCCCACCTGCGCGGAAGGCGGACGAATGAACGTGCGCCCGACCATGGAGGGCACGCCCTTGTCCTCCAGCACCGACACCAGCGCCTCGCCGATGCCGAGCTGGGTGATCGCATCCTCGGTCGAGAATGCCGGATTGGGCCGGAAGGTCTCGGCGGCAACGCGCACGGCCTTTTGCTCGCGCGGCGTATAGGCACGCAGCGCATGCTGCACCCGGTTAGCGAGCTGGGCGAGCACGCTTTCAGGAATGTCTACCGGGTTCTGGGTCACGAAATAGACGCCCACGCCCTTGGAGCGGATCAGCTTGACCACCTGCTCCACCTTGTCGATCAGCGCCTTGGGCGCATCGTCGAACAGCAGGTGTGCCTCATCAAAGAAGAATACGAGTTTGGGCTTGTCTGGATCTCCCACCTCGGGCAATTCCTCGAACAGCTCAGAGAGCAGCCAGAGCAGGAAAGTCGCATAGAGCCGCGGCGCCTGCATCAGCTGATCGGCGGCAAGGATCGAGACAACGCCACGCCCATCGGCATCGGTGCGCATCAGGTCGGCGATGGAGAGCGCCCTCTCCCCGAAGAAATTATCGGCACCCTGCTGCTCCAACACCAGCAGCGTGCGCTGGATGGCGCCAATGGACGCCGTCGTAACATTGCCATAGCGGGCCGAAATCTCCTTGGCGCGCTCCTGGATTTCGACCAGCAATGCCCGCAGGTCCTTGAGGTCGAGCAGCAGCAGTCCTTCTTCGTCGGCCACCTTGAAGGCAATGTTGAGCACGCCTTCCTGGGTGTCATTGAGATCGAGAATACGACTCAACAGCACCGGCCCCATTTCAGAAATGGTGGCCCGGACCGGATGCCCCTGCGTGCCGAAGAGGTCCCAGAAAATCACCGGATAGACGTCGTCGATGAAATCGGTAAAGCCGATGTCCTCGGCCCGCTTGGTCTGCCACCCCTGCGCCTGTCCCAGCCGGGAAACGCCCGACAGGTCGCCTTTGATGTCAGCGGCGAATACCGGCACCCCGGCCGCCGAAAAGCCCTCGGCCAGCACCTGCAGGCTTACGGTCTTGCCGGTCCCGGTTGCCCCGGTAATCAAACCATGGCGATTGGCATATTTGAGGTTGAGATATTCTGGTCGGTCGCTCACGCCCAAAAAAATCTTGCCGTCCACGAGCATGCCGCATCACCTATCGCCAAAAAATCTGGCCCTTTATAGCCGTGCGTCGGCGCAAGGAACAAGCAGAGTGGGCGATGTACATATCGCCTCGATCAGGATTTGCCTTTAAAACCAGCATTTCCCGCAGGTCTTGTGGGAATACACTCAAACATTTGGACTGCCCCTTCCGCCGCGTATAGCGCCCGCTCCGCCTGCTTGCCATTTGGCATTTCTTGCATTATTTTATGCCAAAAGGAGAATTGCCATGCTGGTAGAAGTCCCGCGCACACAATCGGCGCCGGAACTGGCCCGCATCACCGATGCCGAGGCCCATGCCATGGTGCGGGCCGTGCTTCGCCTGTTCGAACACTGGCAGGTGTCGGACAATCAGGCCCGCGATATTCTCGGCGGCCTTGCCGCCCGTACTTATGCCCGCTGGAAAGCGGGCGAAGTGGGCCGCATTGATCGCGATCTGGCGACGCGGCTCTCGCTGCTCATGGGCATCCACAAGGGGCTGCGATACCTGTTTTCCGACGCTGAGCGTGGCTACGCCTGGGTGAAGAAGCCCAATGCGATCTTTGCCGGTCAAACGCCGGTCGATATCATGGCGGCAGGCGACATCTTTTCCCTCGCCCGCGTGCGCTCATGGCTCGACGCCGAGCGGGGCGGCTGATGCGCGAATTGCCGGGGCTGGCCCGTATCGTCTGGCCTAAGGCGTACCGGCTCATCCGCTCCATCTATCCGCCCATCGATCTTTTTGAGGACATTGCCGATCCCAGCGATTGGGAAGCTCTCGCCTCGGCGGAATCCAAGACCAATCCGCGAGTCTGGGAACATCTCGGGCGACTTGACCTCATTCCGCCGGATCGTCGTGTTAGCGGGCCCGGCGCCAGCCTTCTCATGGCCCCCTTCGTTCATGTCAGCCATGATCGCCCAGGCCGTTTCACTGATGGCAGCTACGGCGTCTTCAGCCTGGGCGACCGCGAGGAAGTGTCGATCCGCGAGGTTGCCCACCATCATGCACGGGTCATGCGTGCCTCCAGCGAGCCACCGGGCTGGACGTCACAATTTCGCATGCTGGTCACCAGTCTCGATATCAACCTGCATGATGCGCGACCCCTGCGGGATTGCCATCGCCCCGATGACTATGCGCCACCACAGGCGCTGGCCCGGCAGCTTCGTAGTGCGGGCAGCAATGGCGTCGTTTATTCCAGCGTGCGTTGCCCCGGCGGAGACTGCGCGGGGCTGTTCTGGCCCGACCTCATGCCGGCCCCGGTTCAGGCTGACCACTACGACTTCCATTGGGACGGGACGCGGGTCGACCGCATCCGCAATTGCAGCAGCCAGGCGATCTTCGCGCTCTAAAAAGCGACCGCCCGCATCTCGCCCACGATTGCTCCCCGCACATTCCTGGTTGGCTGGTGGGCGAATTGTTCCAGCACTTCCTGCTGGGCCGCGTCCGGTTCTGCATATTTGAGCAGTAGTCCCGCCACCATTGCGTGGCTGGCGGCCATGTTGCCGTCGTCGCATTTGAGGGCGTAGCCCCAGCCCTTGTCACGGATGGCGCCGCATTGCACCCCTTCGGCCCCGCCCTTCTGCATGAGACGCCCTTTGAAGGCTTGCATCACCAAAGTGTCGAGATGCCCCGTCCCCGCCACCAGATGCGGGTGACTGGTCGCGGCGTCGAACAGTTTCTGCGCTCCGGCAGCGTGTCCGGCATCCAGGCCCTTGCCTGTGGCCATGCGTGCAAAGCCCAGCGCCCAGGCGCGCAAAGGCGCCGCCCAGGTGGGGATCGAGCAGCCGTCCGTGCCGCAGCGATCTTCTGTCAGGTCCTCGCCGATCACATATTCCACCGCAGCCCGCACGGCCTTTTGCACGTCGTGCTCGCGCTCGACATAGCCCTGAGTCGGCACACCCATGGCCAGGGCCACGCTCAACATGCCCGAATGCTTGCCAGAGCAATTGTTGTGCAGGGCGCTCGGGGCCGTGCCAGCCGCCCGCAGCGCCGCACGTGCCTTGCCATTGGTCGGCATATGGGCGCCGCATTCCAGATCGGCGACCGACAGGCCCATGCGTTCGAGGAAATGGGCAACACTGCCAACATGTTCATCCTCACCGTGATGGGAGGCACAGGCCAGCGCCAGCTCCTCGGCACTGTGATGAAACCGATCGACCGCGTGCCGGTCAAAAATCGCCAGCGCCTGCATCGACTTGATCGCCGAGCGCGGAAAAATGGGACGCGCCACGTCGCCACCCGAGGCGATAACCCCGCCATCGGCATCGACAATAATGAAGGCCCCGCGGTGGCGGTTTTCCACCCAGTTGCCACGCACGGCTTCAGCGAGAATGGGGTTGGCGTCCATGCGAAAAAAACTCCGGGCTTTGCTGTCTACCACGAACAGCAAGAGCACCGGAGAAAGTCAACATGCATGGGAAGGAGGTACGCAGTACTCAGGCAAAAACGACAGGTCTCAGATGTCCCAGTCGTAAACGGCGGTCAGGAAGCGGGAGTTAACCCAGCCCTTGGTATTTCCACGATCAAACAGGCACCAGTCCGAGCTGTTTTCCACTTCGATGCAGCGCTCCACCCAAACGTGGACGCCGGGCTCGAAGGCGCCGACCTGCTGGGAGTAGCTGGCGGGCCATTTGCGGACATTGAGCTGATCCCAATGGGCAATGCCGGTAACCTGGGCCAGCGTATCCACTTGATATCCCGCGGCCATGGCTGGCTGCACGGCAAAGCCGGCGGCAGCGGTGACGATGAGGCCGCACAGCGTTGCGACGAGAACTTTTTCCTGGGCCTTGTTCATTTGAGTGTCCCCCTGGACGGATTGATCTGTTGCTTTGGTTTTAATCGCCCCGGCTTGAACCCACCCTGATGGGCGGGTTCAGATTGCGTTCAGCTTGGTGCCGGGCACTGGCGGCGGTCAGTTCATGTCCCGCTGATGGACGTAGAGCATGGCAGCACGGAGGCCGCCGTAGCAATGCCCAACAGGGCGAGAGTGGATAGCTTGATCATTTCGGGTCTCCTCAAGTTGGTTAGGCGGCCGGGGGGCCGTCGCTTGATGATGCCGGTGCATCAATCTCGAGGCGTGTTATGCGCCGGCCGGCTTGAACCGGCGCTGAGGCTCGCGTTCATCAATCGTTAACGCGCGAAAACCATGCCAAACCGCGGTTGGCAGGGCGGACATTTCGCACTAGGCTGAGGCGAACAGCGCAGCGATTTCGCGTTGAAAAACAGGAGGATCACATGGCCAAGGTTCTGGTGACGGGCGGCAGCGGCAAACTCGGGCGGGCGGTGCTGCGCGACCTGGTGGAGCATGGCTACGAGGTCCTCAACATCGACCAACAGGCGCTCAGCGAACCCATCTGCCCGAGCGTTCGGATTGACCTGAGCAATTTCGGCGAAGTCCTGGGGGCGGTCCTGGGTGGCGTTGATGAACGACCCGGCCCCTTCGATGCGGTGGTGCATCTGGCCGCTATTCCCGCGCCGGGGCTGGCTGCCAATGCGCGCACGCTCTCCAACAATGTCACCTCGAGCTACAATGTGTTCGAGGCCTGCCGTCTGGCTGGCATCAAGAATGTGGTCTTTGCCTCCAGCGAGACTGTGCTGGGCCTGCCGTTCGACACACCACCACCCTATGCGCCGGTCGATGAGGAATATTTCCCACGCCCGGAAAGCGCCTATTCGCTGGGCAAGCTGCTCGATGAAACCATGGCCGCCCAGTTCTGCCGCTGGGACCCGGACCTGCGTATCGTCGGCCTGCGCTTTTCCAATGTCATGTACCCCGAGGACTACAAGGCTTTCCCGAGCTTCGACGCCGACCCCAACAAGCGCAAATGGAACCTTTGGGCCTATATCGACGCGCGCGACGGTGCGCAGGCGGTGCGCCGGGCCATTCAGGCGGACTTCAAGGGCTTTGAGGCCTTCATCATCGCCAATGCGGATTCGGTGATGTCGCGCTCCAATATTTCCTTGCTCGCCGAGGTTTTTCCGGGCGTCGAACAGAAGGGCAATATCTCGACCAACGGCACATTGCTGTCCATCGACAAAGCCAAGCGCATGTTGGGCTATTCTCCGCAGTTCAGCTGGCGGAACGAGGTGAAGTAGCCCCGATCTCCGCTGCGGCCTAGAGATCTCGCCAACAATTTTGCATCGGAAATGTGCATTTTGGGCACTTGTGCTTTTTCTGGGCACAAGCATAAGTGCCCTCGATGCAAAGACCCGACCTGTCCATTTTGATCATCGACGAAAACCGCATCCGCGCCTCGATCATCGAGGAGGGGCTGCGTGAGGCAGGCTATGATCGTGTCGCTGTCATTCATGACGTCAACGAAGTTGGCCGAACCATCGCGTTGACCACCCCGGACGTCGTCTTCATCGACCTCGAAAATCCCAAGCGCGATACGCTTGAGCACTTCTTTTCATTGAGTCGCGCCATCCAGCGACCCATTGCCATGTTCGTTGATCGCTCGGACGGCGCCATGATCGAAAAGGCCGTCGAGGCGGGTGTTTCCGCCTATGTGGTCGACGGCCTCAAAAAGGAACGCGTCAAGCCGATCCTCGATATGGCGATTTCGCGCTTCAATGCCTTTTCCCGCCTCACCCGCGAACTCGAAGAAGCCCGCAGTGCGCTTGAAGAGCGCAAGATCATCGATCAGGCCAAGGGCATCATCATGAAGACCAAGGGCCTGGACGAACCTGAGGCCTATGCGCTGTTGCGCAAGACCGCAATGAACCAGAACCGTCGCCTGGTCGACATCGCACAAAGCCTCATTACCGCCGCCAATCTGCTTGGGCCGTAGGAAATCGCCATGTCCCGTCCCCACCTCACCGCCGGTTTTCTGCCCTTGCTCGACAGCGTTCTGCTGGTGCTCGCCCATGAAATGGGCTTTGCCGAGGAAGAGGGCTTTTCCCTCGGCCTGACCCGCGAGTCCTCATGGGCCAACATCCGGGACCGTACGGCGCTGGGACATTTCGACATTGCGCTGGTGCTGGCGCCCATGCCGATTGCCGCCAATCTGGGCCTCACCCCCATTGCCAACCCGATGATCACCCCGGTCATGACGGGCCTCGGAAACAATGCCATCACCGTCAGCGCCGATCTCTGGTCTGCCATGGCCGATGCCGGTGCACCCGGCGATTTGCTGGCCGGCCCGGCCGGCAAGGCTTTGGCGCAGGTTGTGCGAACCGGCCCCCGCAAGCTGCGCTTTGGCGTCGTGCACCAGACGTCCTCGCATAATTACGAGCTGCGTTACTGGCTGGCCGCCAGTGGCATTGTGCCGGATCGTGACGTCGAAATCGTGGTTCTCCCCCCGCCCCTTTTGCCCGAGGCGCTGGGCGCCGGCAGCCTTGATGGCTATTGCGTCGGCGAACCCTGGAACAGCGTCGGCGTCACCAAACACGGCGCTCGCATCGCCACCACCAAATCGTCGATCTGGCAATGGAGCCCGGACAAGGCCATCGGCATGCGCGCCGACTGGGCGGAGCGCAATCCCGAAGTCGTCGCATCGGTCATCCGCGCCACCTACAGGGCCGCGCTGTGGTGCCAGAAGCCCGAGAACCGGCTTGAGGCTGCCCGGATCATGGCTGCTCCGGCCTATCTCAATCAACCGGTCGAAATCGTCTCGCGCGCGCTTACCGGGCAAATCCACGGCGGCGTGCAGCAGGTTTCGATCCCGGATTTCTTCATCCCCCACGATGGGGCTGCCAACTTCCCCTGGAAGAGCCACGCCCTCTGGTACTACAGCCAGATGGTGCGCTGGGGCGAGATCGCCGCCGGCCCCGCCAACGCCGAATTAGCCGCCGCCACCTTCCGCCCGGACCTCTATCGCGCCGCCATGGCATCAATGGACGTTCCGGTGCCGGCCGAAGACTATCGTCGCGAAGGCGACCAGGCGAAGGCCCATGCTATTGCAGCTTACAATGGCGCCCTCGAGCTGGGCCCGAACCAGTTCTTTGACGGCGCGGTTTTTGACCCGGCAGACCTTGATTCCTACATCGCCGCACAAATGAGCGCAGATTAGGCACCAGTAATTGGTGCCTAAATTATTGCCATTACTGGCACCCATGTGCTGCCGTGTCAGGCAACACCCTGGACCCGCCCGGTAGACCGGAAAATTCAAACACCTGTCACGTAACGGGAAATACGCCCCGCATCGACTTGGCACGCTTCGTGCAATGTGAATGCCGAATGAGCTCCTCCCAAGACGGCTCATGGATATCGGCGTCCGATGCAGGGCGCTTCATGGCAAAGCCGCCAACTGACAAGCGCCCGATCTCTGATCGGCGTGCGGATCGGTTGGCGGTTTTTGCATTTTGAAGCACCCTGCCCGACGCCGGTTTGTGGACACAAAACGGAGACGATGATGACTGCGCCTAACAGCCCCACGCCGCCACGCCACCACCTCATGCCGCTGCTCGCCGGTCTCACGCTCGGCCTTCTGGCGAGCACCGCCAGCTCGGCCGCCATGCTCGACGTGGAGAAGGATGAGCTGAAATTCGGCTTCATCAAGCTCACCGATATGGCGCCGCTCGCCGTGGCCTATGAGCTTGGCTATTTCGAAGACGAAGGCCTGTTCGTCACCCTGGAGCCGCAGGCCAACTGGAAGGTGCTGCTCGATGGCGTCATCACCGGTTCGCTCGACGGGGCCCACATGCTGGCCGGGCAACCGCTGGCCGCCACCATCGGCTATGGCACCAAGGCGCATATCGTCACCCCGTTCTCCATGGACCTCAATGGCAATGGCATCACCGTTTCCAACGCCGTCTGGGAGCTGATGAAGCCACACCTGGAAATGGATGCCGATGGCAAGCCGGTGCATCCGATTTCGGCTGCCGCGCTCAAGCCGGTGATCGAAGAATTTGATGCCGAGGGCCGCCCCTTCAACCTGGGCATGGTTTTCCCTGTCTCCACTCACAATTACGAGCTGCGCTACTGGCTGGCCGCAGGCGGCATCAATCCTGGCTACTATTCTCCCGAGGACGTTTCGGGGCAGATCGCCGCCGACGCCTATCTTTCGGTGACCCCGCCGCCGCAAATGCCCTCGACGCTCGAAGCGGGCACCATTGACGGCTATGCGGTTGGCGAACCCTGGAACCAGGCCGCTGTGTTCAAGAAGATCGGCGTGCCGGTTATCACCGACTACGACATCTGGAAGAACAATCCTGAGAAGGTGTTCGGCATCACCGCCGAGTTTGCCGAAGCCAATCCCAACACCACCATTGCCATCACCAAGGCGCTGATCCGCGCCGCCAAGTGGCTGGACGAAGACAACAATGCCAACCGCCCCGAGGCGGTCGAAATCCTGTCGCGGTCCGAATATGTGGGGGCCGACGCCGAAGTCATCGCCGCTTCGATGACCGGCACCTTCGAGTATGAGGCGGGCGATGTGCGAGACGTTCCCGACTTCAACGTCTTCTACCGCTACTTCGCCACCTATCCCTATTATTCCGATGCCGTCTGGTACCTGACCCAGATGCGCCGCTGGGGCCAGATCGCCGAAGACCAGCCCGACAGCTGGTATGACGAGATCGCCCGTTCGGTCTACAAACCCGATCTCTACCTTGAAGCGGCCCGCCTCCTGGTCGAAGACGGCCTGATCGACGAGGCCGATATTCCCTGGGACACCCAGGGCTATCGCGACCCGACCGCCGAGTTCATCGACGGCGTCACCTATGATGGCACTGCCCCCAACGCATATATCGACAGCCTGCCCATCGGCCTCAAGACCGGCGACAGCGTCGTCGGAGCCGAAGTGGTGGCCAGCAACTGACAGCATCGGGTGGCCGGTGCGCCGGCCACCCCCTCCAGCCTTGAGGAAAATGACTATGACCCTTGCAAGCGAAGTCGCAGCCCCACGGGCTGACCGCCGGCAGAAACTGTTCACCGCCATCAATCGCTCCGCGGCCTGGCTTGGCGCCCTTGGGCTTGGATGGCTTGTGCCTCTGCTCAAGATCGCGGCCGGCGATGACCCGCGCGAACAAATGGGCGAATTGCGCGACAGCCTGATTTTTCCACTCATGGGCATTGCCGTTTTCGTCATCGCCTGGGCCAGCCTGGCACCGCAGGTGCAGACTTCGCTGGGCGCCATTCCCGGCCCGGTGCAGGTGTGGGAACAGGCCGGCAGCCTCTGGCAGGACCATGTGGCCGAGCGCGAAAAGGAGGCCGACTTTTACACCCGGCAGGATGAGCGCAATGCCGAGCTGGTCGCGGAAAATCGCGCCGATGACGTCAAGTGGCGCGCCTATACAGGCAAGCCGACCTATCTCGACCAGATCGTGACCTCGCTCAAGACCGTGGGCCTGGGCTTCCTCATTGCCACCATCATTGCCGTTCCGTTCGGCATTGCCTCTGGTCTCAGCCGGCCCTTCAACGGCGCGCTCAACCCACTGGTGCAATTGTTCAAGCCGGTATCGCCGCTGGCCTGGCTGCCCATCGTTACCATGGTGGTGTCAGCCACCTATGTCGATGCGAGCGATGCCTTTCCCAAGGCGCTGGTCATCTCGGCTGTCACCGTCACGCTCTGTTCGCTCTGGCCGACGCTGATCAACACAGCGCTCGGCGTTGCCTCCATCGACAAGGACCTCGTCAATGTCGGCAAGGTGCTGCAGCTGTCCACCGCCACCACCATCACCAAAGTGGTGCTGCCATCGGCCCTGCCGCTGATCTTCACCGGCCTGCGCCTCTCGCTCGGTGTTGGTTGGATGGTCCTGATCGCTGCTGAAATGCTGGCGCAGAATCCGGGCCTGGGCAAATTCGTCTGGGACGAATTCCAGAATGGCTCCTCCAACTCGCTCGCCCGCATCATCGTGGCGGTGCTCACGATCGGCATCATCGGCTTCCTGCTCGACCGGGTCATGTTCACCCTGCAGACCGCCTTTACCTTCTCCGGCAAGCGATAGGACCAGATCATGGCCCCCATTATCCAGCTCTCCGGCATTTCCAAGCATTTTGGCGAGGGCGCCAAGCGCGTCGATATTCTCGACAACATCAATCTCGACGTCGAGGATGGCGAGTTCGTCGCTATTCTCGGCTTCTCGGGCGCCGGCAAGACCACGCTGATTTCGCTGATGGCCGGTCTTTCCGAGCCTGACCGCGGCGGCGTGATCTATCGCGGCCGCGAAATCGATGGACCCGGCCCCGAGCGAGGCGTGGTGTTTCAATCCTATTCGCTGATGCCCTGGCTGAGCGTGGCGGGCAATGTCGACCTCGCCGTCAATGCGGTCCACAAGACCAAGCCTCGCGCCGAGCGCATCGCCTTGCGCCAGCGCTACATCGACATGGTGGGCCTCGGCCACGCCACTGACCGCCGGCCCGCTGAACTGTCGGGCGGCATGCGCCAGCGCGTCGCGGTGGCGCGGGCGCTGGCAATGCAGCCCGACGTATTGCTGCTCGACGAGCCGCTTTCGGCGCTCGATGCGCTCACCCGCTCCAAGTTGCAGGACGAGTTGGCCCTGATCTCGGAAGCCGAGAAGAAGACCATCATTCTCATCACCAATGATGTGGACGAGGCGATCCTCCTGGCCGACCGGGTCATTCCGCTGACGCCTGGCCCCGCCGCGACGCTTGGCCCCAATTTCCGCGTTGGCATTGAGCGCCCGCGCGATCGCGCTGCGCTCAACGGCGATGACCGCTTCATCACCCTCAGGCGCGAAATCACCGAATATCTCATGGATGTGGGCGCAGCGCGCAGTCCATCGGGCGAGGCCGATCTGACCCTGCCCAATGTCGTCCCCATTGCGCGCGGCAAGTCGGCGCGCCTCCCCAAGGCCTATGCGGACGCGGCGGGAGCCAAAGGCGGATCGAGCTATCTCGACTTTGCCGAAGTGTCCAAGGTCTATCCGACCCCCAAGGGTCCGTTGACCGTGGTCGACCGCTTCGACTTCCAGATGAAGAAGGGTGAGTTCGTGACCCTGATCGGCCATTCGGGTTGCGGGAAGTCGACCGTGCTTTCCATGGTCGCCGGGCTCAATGACATTTCAGGCGGCACCATAGCGCTCGACGGGAAGCCCGTGGTTGGCGCCGGGCCGGAGCGCGCCGTCGTGTTCCAGGCGCCTTCGCTGATGCCCTGGCTCACGGCTCGCGAGAATGTCGCGCTGGGCGTCGACCGGGTCTATCCCAAGGCCAGTCCCGCCGAGCGGCGCGACGTGGTCGAATATTATCTCAATCGCGTCGGACTGGGCGATGCCATGCACCGGCCCGCCTCCGAATTGTCCAATGGCATGAAGCAGCGCGTCGGTATTGCCCGCGCCTTTGCCCTGTCGCCAAAACTGCTGTTGCTCGACGAGCCCTTCGGCATGCTCGACAGCATCACCCGCTGGGAATTGCAGGATGTGCTGATGGATGTCTGGGCGCGCACCCAGGTCACCGCCATCTGCGTCACCCATGATGTGGACGAAGCCATTCTCCTGGCCGACCGCGTGGTGATGATGTCCAACGGGCCCAACGCCCGCATCGGCAATGTCATGGAGGTGGACCTGCCGCGACCCCGCTCGCGCAAGGCCCTGTTGGCGCACAAGGATTACTACGCCTATCGCGAAGAGCTGCTCGATTTCCTCGAAGCCTATGAAGGCGGCGCCAATCCCGATCAGGCAACGCTCGACCACATCCGGGCCAAGCGGGCGCATCAAGGTCAGCCGGTTGCCGCAGCGGAGTGAATGTGCGTGCACACAAATTCATCACGCACACCTCTGATGCTCACGATGTAACCATTTTTAACAGCGCCCAAACTCCACTGTGCTATCTAACCTTCTGTAATCACTAGCTTTTCGGGACCAAATCAGTTTGGCACGGTTCCTGCAAAGTTGACGACGAACGAGCCCTCCCAAGACGCTCTTCGTCATAATCGGCGCCCAACGATGGGCGTCACGAGGCAAGGCTGCCAACGGATGCGATCTGGTTCCAAAGGGATCACCGGCGCATCGGTTGGCGGCCTTTTTGTTTTTTCGAGACTGGAGCCCCAACCTTATGGAAAAACTGGTCGTCATTGGTGCTGGCATGGCTTCTGGCCGCGCCCTTGAGCACATCTTCGAAGAAGCCCCGGGCCGGTTCGATGTCACCCTGTTCGGCGCCGAACCGCGCGGCAATTACAACCGCCTGATGCTCTCCCCGGTTCTGGCCGGCGAGAAGGAATATGAGCAGATCATCACCCATGATGCCGCCTGGTATCAGGAGCATGGCGTTCATACCCGCTTTGGCGAAACCGTCACCGGCATCGACCGGCAGCGCAAGGTGGTCATCTCCAAGACCGGCGAGACCCCCTATGACAAGCTGATCATCGCCACCGGCTCGGCGCCCTTCATCATTCCCCTGCCCGGCAAGGACCTGCCCGGCGTGATGGCCTTCCGCGATCTCGATGACGTCAACCGCATGGTCGATGTCTCGAAGCGCCCCGGCGCCAAGGCGGTGGTGATCGGCGGGGGCCTGCTCGGCCTTGAAGCCGCCGCCGCCCTCAATGCCCGTGGCATGGAAGTGGTGGTGCTGCACCTGATGGGCCATGTGATGGAGCGCCAACTCGATCCGGCCGCCGGCTTCCTTTTGCAGCGCGATCTCGAAGCGCGCGGCATCAAGGTCCACTGCAAGGCCCAGACCAAGGCCATTCTCGGTGAAGACCGGGTCGAAGCCGTGGCCCTCGAAGACGGCACAGTCTATGGCGCCGATATCGTCGTCATGGCCGTTGGCATCCGTCCAGAGACGCGCATTGCCGTGGACGCAGGCGTCCATGTGGAACGCGGCATCGTCGTCAACGACCAGATGGTCACCTCCGACCCGGACGTACTGGCCCTGGGCGAATGCGTCGAGCACGAAAAGACCGTCTACGGCCTCGTCGCCCCGCTCTATGACCAGGCCAAGATCCTGGCCAAGACACTGGCCAAGGTCGATGCGGCCTTCCGCCCGGTGCAGACCGCGACCCAGCTCAAGGTCACCGGGGTTTCGGTCTATTCGGCCGGCGATTTCGCCGATGCTGAAGACCGCGAAGAAATCGTGCTGCGCGATGCCACTTCGGGCATCTACAAGCGCCTCGTGCTCAAGCAGGACCGGGTCATCGGCGCCGTGCTCTACGGCGAGACCGCTGACGGCCCGTGGTTCTTCGACATGATCCGCAAGGGCACCGATACACGCGACATGCGTGATACCCTGATCTTTGGTCAGGCCTACCAGGGGGGCGCCGCACTGGACCCTATGGCGGCCGTTGCAGCCTTGCCGGATGATGCAGAAATCTGCGGCTGCAACGGTGTCTGTAAATCCACGATCACCGGCACGATCGTGGCCAAGGGCCTCACCGATCTTGATGGCGTGCGCGCCCACACCAAGGCTTCGGCCTCGTGTGGTTCGTGCACCCATTTGGTCGAAAAACTCATGGCCATCACCCTTGGCGACAGCTACAACCCGGCCGCCGTCAAGCCGATGTGCCCCTGTACCGAGCATGATCACGGCACCGTTCGCCGGCTGATTGTCGCCAAGGGCCTCAAGTCCATTCCCGAAGTCATGCAGGAGCTGGAGTGGAAGACCTCCTGCGGCTGCGCCAAGTGCCGCCCGGCCCTGAACTACTACCTCGTTTCCGAATGGCCCGGTGAATACGAGGACGACAACCAGTCCCGCTTCATCAATGAGCGCGTCCACGCCAATATCCAGAAGGATGGCACCTATTCCGTCGTGCCGCGCATGTGGGGCGGGATGACCAATCCCAAGGAACTGCGTGCCATTGCCGATGTGGCGGACAAGTTCGCCATTCCCGCCGTCAAGGTCACCGGCGGCCAGCGCATCGACCTTCTCGGCGTCAAGAAGGAAGACCTGCCCGCCGTCTGGGCCGATCTCAATGCTGCCGGCATGGTGTCGGGCGCCGCCTATGCCAAGGGTCTGCGCACGGTCAAGACCTGCGTCGGCTCGGACTGGTGCCGCTTCGGTACCCAGGACTCCACCGGCCTTGGCATCAGGCTCGAAAAGTTCATGTGGGGTGCCTGGACCCCGGCCAAGGTCAAGCTCGCCGTTTCCGGCTGCCCGCGCAATTGCGCTGAAGCCACCTGCAAGGACATCGGCGTGATCTGCGTGGATTCCGGCTACGACATCCACTTTGCCGGGGCCGCCGGCCTCGACATCAAGGGCACCGAACTGCTGGGCCACGCCAACAGTGAGGATGAGGCCGAAGAGATCATCATCGCCCTCACCCAGCTCTATCGCGAGCAGGGTCATTACCTCGAGCGCATCTACAAATGGGCCAAGCGCGTCGGCATCGACAGCATCAAGGCAGCGATCATCGACGATCTTGAGAAGCGCAAATACTACGCCGCGCGCTTCACCTATTCCCAGCAGTTCGCGCAGGTCGATCCCTGGGAAGAACGCGTCAACGGCAAGGATGCCCATGAGTTTGCCGCCATGGCCGAGTTCGGGCTTCCGGTGGCAGCGGAGTGAGGATGATGCACTCGCAATCCCCCTCGCATGTGGAGATCAAGAAATGAACGAATGGATCGAACTCGGCAATCTCACAGCCATCCCGGTTCGCGGCGCCCGCTGCGTCAACACGCCCACGGGCAAGATCGCGGTTTTCCGCACGGCGGAAAACCAGGTCTTCGCCATCGAAAACCGCTGCCCACACAAAGGCGGCCCGCTTTCGGAAGGCATCGTCCACGGCAGCTCGGTGACCTGTCCGCTGCACAACTGGGTCTTTGACCTTCAGACCGGCGAGGCCCAGGGCGCCGACGAAGGCTCGGTACGCACCTACCCCATCAGGGTCGAGAACGGGCTCATCTACATCGCTCCCGACATCCTCCTGCAGGTGGCGGCCGAGTAGGCCGCCACTACCCCCTCCCCCAAAACCGGAGACTGATCCCATGTCTTACGTAGCCCCCAAGGAACTTGCCGCCAAAATGATCGAGGCGGGTGAATCCAAGGTCTTCATGTCCACCAAGGACACCTTGATCCGCGCCTATATGGCCGGCGCCATCCTGGCGCTTGCCGCAGCCTTTGCGGTGACAATTACCGTCAATACCGGCCAGCCGCTGATCGGCGCCCTGCTCTTCCCGGTCGGCTTCTGCCTGCTCTACCTCATGGGCTTCGACCTGCTGACGGGCGTCTTCACCCTCGCCCCGCTGGCCCTGATCGCCAAGCGCCCCGGCGTGACCTTGGGTGGCGTGTTGCGCAATTGGGGCCTGGTCTTTGTCGGCAATTTTGCTGGCGCCCTGACCACGGCAGTCTTCATGGCCATCATCTTCACCATGGGCTTCTCACATGCCCCCGATGCGGTTGGCGAAAAGATCGGCCATATCGGCGAGGCGCGCACGCTCGGCTACGCCGCCGCTGGTTTCTCAGGCATGCTGACCCTCTTCATCCGCGCCGTGATGTGCAACTGGATGGTCTCGACTGGCGTGGTTGCCGCCATGATGTCCACCACCGTGTCGGGCAAAGTCATCGGCATGTGGATGCCGATCCTGGTCTTCTTCTACCTCGGCTTCGAGCACTCCATCGTCAACATGTACCTCTTCCCCTCGGGCATCATGCTGGGCGGCCAGTTCACCTGGGGCGACTACCTGCTGTGGAACGAAATCCCCACCGTGCTCGGCAATCTCGTCGGCGGTCTGACCTTTGTGGGCGGCATGATCTACGCCACCCACTACCGCACTTCGCCCAGCCGTGCGCCGGCAACCAAGGGCGCCGGGTCGGTTACGCTCAAGCCCGCAGAATAAGACAGAAAGGCCCCGCCCTTTGGCGGGGCCACGCTTTTCCCTGCCGGACGGAGAGATTGAATGACGGATATGACCCGTGAAGACGTGACTGCCATGATCCTGACCGCCAAGCGCCAGGCTGGTCTCACCTGGGAAGGCATTGCCGAGGCAATCGGCATGTCGCCCGTTTGGACCCATTCGGCCGCCATGGGCATGAACGCCATGCCCAGCGACAAGGCCGAGGCACTGACCGCGCACCTGGCTTTGCCGCAGGAAGCCGCCCTGGTGCTGCAGGAAAGTCCGACCAAGGTCTGGACGCAGGCGGTGCCGACCGATCCCTGCATCTACCGGCTTTATGAGATCGTGGGCGTCTACGGACCGACCATCAAGGCGCTGATCCACGAGAAATTCGGGGATGGCATCATGTCGGCAATCGACTTCGACATGCAGATCAGCCGCGTCGAAAATCCCAAGGGGGATCGGGTCAAAATAGAAATGTCGGGCAAGTATCTGTCCTATAACGCCTGGTAGTCCCCTCTCCTCGCCGATCCCTGCGCGGCGCCGTATTGAGATCAACGTCATGCTCGACAGGCCCGCCCAAACCCAGCTCAGCGTCACCATCGGCCAATATTCATCGGCTGGCCGCAAACCGCAGAACCAGGATTTTCACGGCGCCCTCGCCCCCGAGGGCGCTGCCTTGCTGCACAAGGGCATAGCGCTTGCCATTGCCGACGGGATTTCACCCAGCCCTGTCAGCCACATCGCTGCCGAAACGGCGGTGAAAAGCTTCCTCACCGACTATTACTGCACCTCGGAAGCCTGGGCGGTGAAGACGGCGGCCAGCCGCGTTATCGGCGCCACCAATGCCTGGCTGGCGGCCCAGGGCGCGGCCATCGAAAACCGTGACCATGCCTATGTCACGACCTTTTCCGCTCTCGTGCTCAAGGCCCAGACGGCCCATCTCTTCCACATTGGCGACAGCCGGATCAGCCGACTTGCCGGCGACAGTCTGGAACCCCTGACGCAGGACCATCGCGCCATCATTGCAGGCGGCCAGGGCTATCTCATCCGCGCGCTTGGGCTCGAACCCTCGATCGAAATCGACTATCGCAGCCTTGCCCTGGCACAGGGCGACACCTTTGTGCTGACCACCGATGGCGTGCATGGCGCGCTTTCCGCGCGTGACATCGTCTCGCATATTGCCCGCGAAACAGATCTCGACCTGGCCGCTCGCAACATCGTCGCGTCGGCCCTTGCCGCTGGCAGCGACGACAATCTGACCATCCAGATCCTGCGGGTGGATGCGCTGCCTGAGCTGACCGAGCAGAGCGATCTCGGCGACGGTCCGCTCCTGCCGCCTGCGCCGCTGCCCATGCTGCCGGCCATGCTCGACGGCTACCGCATCCAGCGCGAGTTGCACGCATCAAGCCGCAGTCACGTCTATCTGGCAACGGAGGTGGAATCGGGGCGGCGCGTCGCCATCAAATTCCCGTCCGTGGACCTCAAGGAAAGCGAAGCCTATCTGCGCCGCTTTGCTGCCGAGGAATGGATCGCGCGGCGCATCCACTCGCCGCATGTCCTGGCCGCCGTTCCGCCCCCCGTCGGGCGCAAGACCCTCTATACAGTCACCGAATATCTCGACGGCCAGACGCTGCGGCAGTGGATGGAAGACCATCCCACCCCGTCACTTGAAACGGTGCGCGATCTTGTCGAGCAGATTGGCGCAGGGCTGCTGGCCTTCCATCGCAAGGACATGATCCATCAGGATCTGCGGCCCGAAAACGTGATGATCGACCCCGACGGCACGGCCCGGATCATCGACTTCGGCGCAGTCCGGGTTGCAGGCGTGGTGGAGGCCATGCCGCAGACCGATAGCGACGACATTCTGGGCACGCATCAATATGCTGCGCCCGAATATTTTGCCGGCCAGCGCGGCACCGAACAATCCGATCTCTATTCGCTCGGCGCCATAGCCTACGAGCTGTTGACGGGCGAACTGCCTTATGGCGCCGCCGTCGCCCAAGGCAGGCGTCTCACCTATCGGCCAAGCTTTGCCAAGCGACGCGACATCCCCGCCTGGGCTGACAGCGCCGTGCACAAGGCCGTGAATCCAGACCCGGCCCGGCGCTATACGGCGATCAGCGAATTTCTATACGACCTGCGCCATCCCAACCCGACCCTGCCCAGCCTCGACCACCTGCCGCTGGCGCAGCGCAATCCCGTTCGCTTCTGGCAATCGGTGAGCGCAATTCTGCTCGTGATCTGTGTGGGCCTCGCCTGGTTGCTGCTGCGCGCTTAAGCCATTTGCACATAAAATGTGCACATTGGTTTATCGCTTCGTTTTTGCGCATTTTCCTTTGCGTAAGGCACACGAACACGCTAGTCTCAAGCGTCGTCCAGTGGTGGGCGATTTCATCGGCAAAGCCGCCAATCCGGACTGACCGCAACAGCGCGTCACTCCCGATTGGCGGCTTTTTCATTTGGACCACTTATGACGCAACCTCTGGTAACGAGCACTGTAAAGACCACCTGCCCCTATTGCGGGGTCGGGTGCGGCGTGCTCGCGACGCCTCAGGCAGACGGCAGCGTCACCATTGCCGGCGACCCGGACCATCCGGCAAACTTCGGTCGCCTCTGCTCGAAGGGCTCGGCCCTGGGCGAAACCCTCTCACTCGAAGGTCGGTTGCTGCATCCCGAAATCAACGACGAGCGCGCCAGCTGGGACGATGCACTCGATCTGGTGGCATCGCGTTTTCAGGCTGCCATTGCCGAACACGGCCCGCAATCGGTGGCCATCTATGGCTCGGGCCAGCTGCTCACAGAGGACTATTACGTCGCCAACAAACTGATGAAAGGCTTTATCGGCGCGGCCAATATCGACACCAATTCACGGCTTTGCATGGCCTCTTCCGTGGCCGGCCACAAGCGCGCCTTCGGCTCCGACACCGTTCCAGGCAATTATGAGGACCTTGAACAGGCCGATCTTATCGTGCTGGTCGGGTCGAACCTGGGCTGGTGTCATCCTGTGCTCTATCAGCGCATTGTTGCGGCCCGCACGGCGCGCCCCGACCTCAAGGTCGTGTTGATCGACCCGCGCCGCACCGTTTCGGCCGATATCGCCGAATTGCATCTTCCCGTCGCGCCCGATGGCGACAGCGCGCTGTTCGTGGGCCTCCTCGCCCATCTCGACCACCTGGGCGTCACCAATAGCGACTATATCTCAGCCTATACCAAGGGCTTTGAGGCGACGCTGCTGGCTGCCGAGGACTGGGATATTGCCCGGGTTGCCGAGGCAACTGGCCTGTCACCGCTCTCGATCACCCGCTTCTACGACCTCTTCGCGCGCACTGCCAAGGTGGTGACGGTCTATTCGCAAGGGGTCAACCAGTCCGCTGCCGGCACGGACAAGGTCAATGCCATCATCAATTGCCACCTCGCCACCGGGCGCATCGGCAAGCCGGGCATGGGGCCGTTTTCGGTCACCGGCCAGCCCAATGCCATGGGCGGGCGCGAGGTCGGCGGGCTGGCCAATATGCTGGCCGCCCATATGGATTTTGCGCCTGAGACCGTTGACCGCGTCTCGCGGTTCTGGGGTTCGGACAGGGTTGCCGAGGCGCCGGGACTCAAGGCCGTGGACCTGTTCGCGGCCATGGGTCGCGGCGAGATCAAGGCGGTCTGGATCATGGCCACCAATCCGGTGGATTCCATGCCCGAGGCCGACGCGGTGCGCGACGCCCTCAAGGCCTGTCCCTTTGTTGTGGTCTCGGACATGAACCGGGCCACCGACACCATGGACCTTGCCCATGTGCGCCTGCCCGCCGCCGGCTGGGGCGAAAAGGACGGCACGGTCACCAATTCCGAGCGCCGCATTTCGCGTCAGCGCCCCTTCCTGGCCTTGCCCGGCGAGGCGCGCCCCGACTGGTGGATCATAAAGGAAGTGGCCCGGCGCCTGGGCCACGCCAAGGCCTTCGGCTATTTCAGCCCTGGCCAGATCTTTGCCGAGCATGTCGCGCTGTCCGCCTTCGAGAATGACGGCAACCGCGATTTCGACCTCTCGGGGCTGGGTGGCGCCGACTACGAAACCATGCCGCCGGTGCAATGGCCGGTCCGCTCCAAGCCCATTGCCCGCATGTTTGGCGACGGCCGCTATTTCACGCCCGATGGCAAGGCCCGGTTCCTGCCCATCCAGCCGCCGCCGCCCTTCGCCCCGGCGCCGGGCAGTTTCGTGCTCAATACCGGCCGCGTGCGCGATCATTGGCACACCATGACCCGCACCGGCAAAGCGGCGCGCCTTTCGGCCCACATGGCCGAGCCCTTTGTCGAAATCCACCCGGCCGACGCCAATGCTCTGGGCATTCGGCGCGCCAATCTGGTGCGGCTTTCCAATCGCCACGGCTCGGCCCTGGTGCGGGCGCTGGTCACTGACCGACAGCAGCGCGGCCAGTTGTTCGTGCCCATGCACTGGACCGACCAGTTCGCTTCCAATGGTCGAATTGATGCGCTGGTGACCAGCAAGGTCGACCCGGTCTCCAACCAGCCGGCCCTCAAGATGGCGCTGGTTCATGCCGAACCGGTCGGTGTGCGGCTCTTCGGTTTTTTGGTGAGCGCAAACAAACCAAACCTGGCCGTGGATTATTGGGCACTCGCCCCGGCGGCCAAGGGCTGGCGCGCCGAATTGGCCATGGTTGAGGAACCCGCCAATTGGGAAGACTTCCTCGCCGCCACCTTCGGCACCAGGGCCGCGTTCCAGTCCATCCGCGACGAGCGCTCCGGCCGCCGAGCCTTTGTGTTGATCGAGGACGGCCAACTCATCGCCGCGCTTTATACCGCGCCCGATCCGGTCCTTGTCTCGCGCCAATGGGCAGTCGACCTGCTGGGCGAAACCGATCTGAGCGCCTCCGAAGTTCTGGCCGGCCGCCCCGGCGCCGACCGACCCGATGGCGGGGCCATTGTCTGCTCCTGCATGGGCGTGGGCATCAATACCATTACCGAAGCCGTGACCCGCCATGGCTGCACCACCGTCGAAGCCGTCGGCGCGCTGACCCGTGCCGGCACCAATTGCGGCTCCTGCCGCGCCGAAATCAGGGGGATTGTCGATGCAAACCGTCTCATCGCCGCGGAATAACAAGCGCATCGCGCCGCTGGCTGTCCTGCCGGTCTTTTTCGACCTCAACGGCAAGCGCGTGGTCGTCATCGGTGGCAGCGAGCCTGCCGCCTGGAAAATTGAACTGCTGGCCGCCGCCGGGGCGCAGGTGGATGTCTATGCGGAGGCGGCCTGCGAGGAGCTCAGCGGTCTGCTGCAGCATCGCACCCCTCACCCGGCCCAGCGGGCCGATCTCTCCCCAGCGGGGCGAGGCGAGGCATCGCATTCTGCCGCCGGTTTTGGCGATCACCATTTCGGCGGCTCCATCGTCCCCTCACCCCTTCGGGGAGAGGGCCACGGTGAGGGGTCTGTCGATCTCCACATCCGCCCTTGGACACCCGCCGACCTCACCGGCGCTGCCCTCGCCATTGCCGACATCGAGGACGACGCCGGGGCCCATGCCTTCATCGCCGCCGCGAAAGCCGCTTCAGTCCCCTACAATGTCATCGACCGGCCCGAATTCTGCCAGTTCCAGTTTGGCGCCATCGTCAATCGCTCGCCGGTCGTGGTCGGCATTTCCACCGCCGGGGCCGCGCCGATCCTGGGCCAGGCCGTGCGTCGCCGCATCGAAACCCTGCTGCCGCAAACGCTGACCCAATGGGCGCAACTGGCCGCAAAAGTTCGCGATACGGTTATGGACAGGCTCGCCGCCGGTCCGCAGCGACGTGCCTTCTGGGAGCGGCTGGCCGACAATGCCTTCGGCAATCGCGCCCCTGCGGCAGCGGACGCGGAGGTCACCTTCGCCGCCCAGCCTGCCGTTGGCCGGGTCACCCTCGTCGGCGCAGGTCCCGGCGATGCGGACCTTCTGACCATCAAGGCCGTGCGCGCGCTGCAATCAGCCGATGTCATTCTCTTTGACGATCTCGTCTCGTCCGAAGTCCTCGAACTGGCCCGCCGCGAGGCCAAGCGCATGCTTGTGGGCAAACGCGCCCAGCGCGAGAGCTGCGCCCAGGACGAGATCAATGCGATGATGCTGTCGCTGGCCCGGCAGGGCAAGCATGTGGTCCGCCTCAAGTCCGGCGATCCGATGATCTTCGGTCGCGCCGGCGAGGAGATCGAGATGCTCGAAAGTCATGGCATTGCCGTTTCGGTGGTGCCCGGCATCTCTGCCGGCATCGCGCTCGCCAGCCGCCTCGGCGTCTCGCTGACCCACCGCGACCACGCCCAGTCGGTGCGTTTCGTCACCGGTCATTCGCGCAAGGGTGTGCTGCCCGATACGCTTAACTGGACCGCATTGGCCGATCCGGCGACCACCTCGGTCTATTACATGAGCCGCCGGACCCTTCCCGGCATTGTCACCGAACTGACCGCCAAGGGACTTAGCCCCGAAACCCCCGCCATCATCGCGGGCAGCCTTGGCCGTTCCGAAGAGCAGATCTGGCGCGGCACGATTGCCGAGGCGGTCCAAGCCGTCCAAGCATTCCCAACCTCGGCCCCGACGATCTTTGCAGTGGGAGATGCTTTGGGAATGCGGAATTCGGCCGAGCTTGGCTTGCCACGACTGACCGAGGCTCTTTAGGTCTGGCTCCTGCGCCCCCTCGCCCCTCCAGGGGAGAGGGCTGGGGTGAGGGGTGAAAGCTCATCAGCAGAAACGTGATGCCAAACCCCTCATCCGGCCCTGCGGGCCACCTTCTCCCCTCAGGGGAGAAGGGACCACGCCATCGATCTATCCATGAGAGGACCCACTCACTTCATCCAGAACACCGGCGCCAAATCCACCGAGATCGGCTCGTTCTTCTCGTTGGTCGCCATGATGTCGGCCATGTGCGCCCACCAGCGCTGCATGACTTCGGTGGAGGGCAGGTCGGCCATGGTGTGATCAACCCGCCGCCACAATACGCCGAAGAGCGTATTGGTCTCTTCGTCGAGATGGATGGAATAGTCCTTCACGCCTGCGGTGTGCAGCAGGTCGACCAGTTCGGGAAAAATCTCGTCGTGGCGGCGCTTGTATTCCTCTGCCATGCCGGGGTTGAGCCGCATCTTGAAGGCGTGCTTTTCGTAGCCATCATCCACGATCATGCGCGGCGCTCCTTCCACATCTTCCACAGGATCGGCAGGGCAATCACCACGATCAGCAGCGACCCCGTGAAGATCGTCATGACGATGCCCGGCACATTGAGCAGCCCCAGGCCGAAAGTCACGAGGCCAATGATCAACGCGGCCAGAACCACGCCGATGATCGAGCCGGCACCGCCAAGGATAGACACCCCGCCCAGCACCACCATGGTCACCACGTCAAGCTCAAACCCTTCGGCAATCGAGGGCCGGGTCGAGCCAAGGCGCGCAGTCAGCAGCACCGCAGCGATGCCGCTCATCAGGCCGGTCAGGCAGAATAGTACAAATTTGATGCGATCAACGCGCACGCCCGAAAACCGCGCGGCGGTGGCATTGTTGCCGATGGCGAACACCTGCCGCCCGAACACGGTGCGGTGCAGCAGCACATAGAAAATCACTGCTGCGACGAGGAACAGCACCAGCTCGAACGAGATCACCCATCCCACATAGCCCTGCCCGAACCAGGAGAACTCCTTGGGATAGCCCTTGAAGCTCTGGTCGCCCAGAATGATGAAGGCCACGCCCCTGAACAGACTCATCGTGCCAATTGTGACGACGATGGATGGCAGCTTGAGTCCGGTTACGAGGAAGCCGTTGAACGCGCCGCAGAGCACGCCAACCCCCACGCCCACCGCCACCAGCGTGGGCGTATCGGCGCCATATTGCAGCGCCAGGCCCATCAGGGTGGAGGCCAGCGCGATGATCGAAGCCACCGAAAGGTCGATCTCACCGGTGATGATCACCAGCGCCATGGCCAGCGCGATCAGCCCCTTCTCGGTAAAGTTGAAGGTGAGGTCGCTCAGGCTCCAGGCATTGAGGAAATAGGGCGAGGCAAAGCTGTTGGCGAGGAAAATGCCCAGCGCCACCAGCACCAGCAGGCTCTCCCAGCTCAGCACAGCCGATTTGAGCGGATTGTCGAGGCGGTCGGGGAGTTGACGGGCGGTTACGGTCGTGTCGCTCATGCAGCCACCTCTGCCTTCTTGAGAATGATGCGGCCCTTGGAGCGTTCGCTCGAAGCATTGAGCACCACGGCAAGGAGGATCGCGGCGCCGGAAATGGCCATCTGCCAGAATGGCGAGACGCCGATGACCGGCAGGGCGTTGTTGACGACGCCGAGGAACAGCGCGCCCAGAATGGCGCCGCCCACCGTGCCGATGCCACCGGCAATCGAGACGCCGCCGATGACGCAGGCTGCCACCACGGTCAGCTCATAGCCGCCGGCGCTTTCAGTCGAAGCGATCACATATTTGGACACATAGAGATAACCGGCCAGGCCCGAGAGCGCGCCCGAAAGCACAAAGGCCAGGAACTTGGTGCGCCCCACATCGATCCCGGTATAGACCGCGGCAACCGGATTGACGCCGATGGCATAGAAGGCCCTGCCCCAGGGCGTGCGGGTCATCAGAACATAGACCAGCAGCGCCACCACAATGGCGAACCAGCTCAAGATTGGCAGGCCGAGGAACATGCCGCGCTGGAGCTGGATGAAATCCGCGCTCATCTGCGAGGCATTCACCCAGGTGCCGCCCGAGGCCACAAAGGCGAGGCCACGGAAAATGGTCAGCGTGCCCAGTGTTACCACAATGGGCGGGATATTGAGCTTCCAGACCAGAACGCCGTTGAAGGCCCCGAGCGCAGCGCCGACCACCACGCAGCCGGCGATCAACAGCGGCACGGGCACGAACGGAAACGCCGCATTGGTCAGGGCCACGATCATGCCGGTCAGCGCCAGGTTGGACGCCATCGACAGATCGATGGAGCGGGTGAGAATGACCGCCATCTGCCCCAGCGCCAGCATCATCAGGATCGATGTGTCGTTGAAGATGGTCAGCAGGTTGGCGGGTTGCGAAAAGCGCGGGAAGCGCAGCGTCACCAGAACGATCACGGCCAGAATGGCCAAAGCCAACCAGAGTTCGCGGGATTTCAGGAGCCGGTTCATGCGGCCTTCTCCTCAGCGATGCCCGCAGCCAGACGCACCAGCGTTTCGGGTTGCAGGCCCTTGTTTTCGAGAGTGTCGATCACCAGCCCTTCGCGCATGACGACGATGCGGTCGCTCATGCCGAGCACTTCGGGCAGTTCGGACGACACCATGATGACCGAGAGGCCTTGCGCCACCAGTTCACCCATGAACTCGTGCACAGCAGCCTTGGAGCCGATGTCGATGCCCTTGGTCGGTTCATCAAGGATGATCACCTTGGGCAGGGTGGCGAGCCATTTGGCGATCACCACCTTCTGCTGGTTGCCGCCCGAGAGGGTCGACACATTCTGGCTGAGCGAGGAGGCGCGCAGATCAAGGCGTTCGGTGTAGGTACGCGCCAAGGCAAATTCCTCGGCCATGCGCAGGAAGCCGGATTTGCTGGTTTTCCTGAGGCTGGGCAGTGAGACGTTCTTGAAAATCGGCTCGCCGGTGATCACGCCCTGCTTGCCGCGTTCCTCGGGCACATAGACAATGCCAGCCTCGACCGCATCGGCGGGGGACTTTGGCGACACCGTCGCCCCCTCGAGCGTGATGGTGCCCGATGATGGCCGGGTCATGCCGAACACGGCTTGCATCACTTCGGAACGCCCGGCACCCACGAGGCCATAAAACCCCAGGATTTCGCCCTTCCGCACCGAGAACGATACATCGTCGAATTCGGTCGGGTGGCTGAGGCCCTGCACCTCCAGCACCGTCTCGCCAATCGCGGCGGTCCGGGGCGGGAAGATCTGGTCGACCGAGCGACCCACCATCAGCGTCACGATCTCGCTTTGCGGCGTGTCCTTGATCATGCCCTTGCCCACCATTTCGCCATCGCGGAACACGGTGTAGCGGTCGGCAATGCGATAGATTTCGTCGAATTTGTGCGAGATGAAGAGGATAGCCTTGCCGTCCGCCTTGAGCAGATCGACCAGCACGTAAAGCTCCTCGATCTCCTTCTGGCTCAGCGCCGCGGTCGGCTCGTCCATGATCACCACCTGCGCGTCCACGCTGAGCGCGCGCGCCACGGCGACGAGATGCTTTTTGGCAATGCCCAATTCCTTGAGCGGGATCGAGGCATCGATGCCGGCCGCCATCGAGTCCAGCGTTGCCTGCGCCTCGCGGCGCATGGCCTGCCAGTCGATCAGGCCAAAACGATTGGTCGGGGTGTGACCGAGATAGATGTTTTCGGCGACGCTCAATTCGTCGAACAGCACCGTTTCCTGGTGAATGGCGGTGATGCCAAGTTCGGATGCCGAATGCGCCGTGGGCAGGGTAATCGCCCCGCCGCCGAGAAAGATTTCGCCCGCATCCGGCTGATAAATACCCGTCAGCGTCTTCACCAGCGTCGACTTGCCGGCGCCGTTCTCACCGATCAGCGCAGTCACCTGCCCGGCATAAAGCTCGAGCGACACATTATGCAGCGCCCGCACGCCGGGAAAGCTCTTGGTTATGCCCGAAAGGGTCAGGATGGGGTCGGTCATTTTCATTCCCGCCGAGATGGCGCCTTTATTCCTCTCCCCGTCGGGGAGAGGGTGGATCGGCCGGAGGCCGAGACGGGTGAGGGGGAAGCTCTCCGCACATACTGGCGGCGAGAATCCCCCTCATCCGGCGCTGCGCGCCACCTTCTCCCCGATGGGGAGAAGAATGGAGCGTCGCCTCAAAGATCAATAGATCTTGGAGAACTCTTCGATGTTGCTGGCGTCGAACTGGAACGGCGCGGCCATAGCGGCCGAATTGGTGTCGTCCAGGGTCACTTCGCCGACCTTGCCAATGGAGAGGGTCGCGCCGGGGGCAGCTTCTGCGCCTTCAACCAGGGCATTGGCCAGGTAGACGGCCGAGTAGCCCAGGTCGATCGGGTTCCACAGGGCCACGGCCTGCGACGCACCATTGTCGATGAACTGCTTGAACTCGGACGGCAGGGCGAGACCAGTCACGTTGATCTTGCCGATCAGGTTCTGGTCGGTCACGACCTGGGCAGCGGCAACGACGCCGACGGTGGTCGGTGCGATGATGGCCTTGAGGTCGGGATAGGCAGCGATCAGGCCGCGAGCCTCTTCGGTCGACTTCACCGAGTCGTCGTCGCCGTAAACAACCGAGACAAGGTTGATGTTGGGGAACTTCTCGGGGATGGCGGCCTTGGCAGCTTCGATCCAGGCATTCTGGTTGGTTGCCGTCGAGGCAGCCGAGAGGATCGCCACGTCGCCGCCTTCAGGCAGGTAGTCGGCAGCCAGCTTGATGATGGTTTCGCCGATCAGAGCAGTCTCGGATGGGTTGAGGTGCAGCTGACGGCCTTCGGCAGCAACGCCGGAATCCCAGCTGATGACCTTGATGCCACGTTCCATGGCGCGCTGCAGCACGGGCACCAGGGCGTCCGGGTCATTGGCGGAGATGGCGATGGCGTCGACCTGCTGGGCGATCAGCGAGTTGACGACTTCGATCTGGGCTTCGGCCGTGGCGGCGGTCGGGCCGGTGTAGATCACTTCAACGTCGCCCAGTTCGGCGGCGGCTTCTTCAGCGCCCTTGGCAGCGGCATCGAAAAAGCCATTGCCGAGCGACTTCACCACCAGCGCGATGCGCGTCTGGGCGAAGGCCGGGGTGGCGAGCAGCACGGCGGCAGCGGCCGTGGCAGTGAGCAGTTTCCAGAGTTTCATTTGGTCCCTCCCTGGGATGGTCTGGTCTTGGTCTTTGAATAGTCCGGTTACTCAGGCCGCGGTCGTTTCGGCCTGTGCAGTCGCGTCCGCCACGATGAGCCGCACCCCTGCTGTTTCCAGCATTTGGCGGTCTTCGTCGCGGATACCGCTGTCGGTGATGACGGCGGCAATTCGGTCAAGCCCACACAGGATCAGGCTTGAGCGTCCCGAAAATTTGGAGGAATCGGCAAGGACGATGAGTTCGTCCGCCTGCCCGATCAGCGCCAGCTCCGATTGCACGACCATGGGGTCGGCCTCCATCAGCCCGTGGGCGCCAATGCCCTGGCAGCCGATGAACATGCGCTTGGCGTAGAAATGGCTCGCCACCACGCCACCAAAGGGCGAGAGGATGACGTTCTGTTCGCGATAGACCGTGCCGCCAGGAATGACGACCGAATTGCGCGAATTGTGGATGAGGAATTCGGCAATGGCGAAGCTGTTGGTGAACACCGAGAGGCGCTTGCCCGTCAGGTGGTGCACCATCTGATAGGTCGTGGTGCCGCCATTGATGATCACCGGCTCGCCATCGCGGCACATTTCGGCCGCCGCGCGCGCAATTGCGCGCTTTTGCGCAATGTTGATCGTTTCGTTGACCGAAAAGGGGCGCCCCATCAGCCCGCCCTGGGCCGGCGGGTTGATGGCCTCGGCACCGCCACGCACACGGCGCAGCCTGCCCTGCTCATCCAGCGCCGCAATGTCGCGCCGAATGGTGGCTTCCGAGGAACCAGTGACCTCGCACAGCTCCGCCACAGTCACCACGGGGTGGGACTGTGCGGCGGCCAATATGACGCGGTGGCGTTCCATTTCGTGCAATGCTGATACTCCCTGGGTGCATTTGCTTCCATCAAACTCGGGCAGAGTCAATCACCAATCCGCATATTTCCGTCATTACCACGCAAAGATGATTGGATATGATTGTTTGCGATTGACAGCGTGGACCGTTCCATGCCCATTTCCGCCCAACCAAGTCTTTGCCCTAATCTCGGGAGGAATCCGATGTCCACTGCGCCCAAGCGCCTCCAGAACCTGTGGGATGACGCCAAAGCCGCGTCCATGTCCGAACCGGAGCGCCTTGTGTATCGCTCGAACCTCCTCGGCTCGGACAAGCGCGTCACCAATTACGGCGGCGGCAACACCTCCTCCAAGATCATGCAGAAGGACCCGCTGACCGGTGAGATGGTCGAAGTCCTCTGGGTCAAGGGATCGGGCGGCGACAATGCCTCGATCAAGCTCGATGGCTTTTCGACGCTCTATATGGACAAGCTGCGGGCCCTCAAGGGTCTCTATCGCGGCGTCGAATTCGAAGATGAGATGGTGGGCTACCTGCCGCACGCGACATTCAATCTGAACCCGCGCGCTGCCTCCATCGACACCCCGCTGCACGCCTATGTGAACCACCCCTACGTGGACCACATGCACCCCGACGCGATCATTGCTATCGCAGCGTCGAAGAATTCCAAAGAGCTGACCCAACAGATTTTTGGCGACAGCATTGGCTGGCTGCCCTGGAAGAAGCCGGGTTTTGAGCTGGGTCTGTGGCTGGGCAAATATTGCGAAGAGAACCCCAATTCCAAGGGGTTGATCCTGGAGAGCCACGGCCTGTTTACCTGGGGCGACACGCCCAAGGAATGCTACGAAACCACCATTTCCATCATCAATCAGGCCATCGAATGGTTTGAGCAGCAGACCGAAGGCAAGACCATTTTCGGTGGCGCAGCGACAGAGTCGCTTGATGCCGACGCCCGCCGCGCCGTCGCTGCCAAGCTGATGCCAAAGATCCGCGGCTTCATCTCGGAAGACAGCCACAAGCTGGGCCATTTCGACGACTCGGCTGCCGTGCTCGAATTCGTCAATTCCAAGAACCTCAGGCCGCTGGCGGCCCTGGGCACGTCCTGCCCCGACCACTTCCTGCGCACCAAGATCCGCCCGCTGGTCATCGATTTCGACCCGGCCAACCCGGATGTAGACGCTGTCATCGCGGGCCTTGCTGACCAGATCGCCGCCTACCGCGTCGACTACCAGGCCTATTACGACCGCTGCAAACACGACAATTCGCCCGCCGTGCGCGATCCGAATGCCGTGGTGTACCTGATCCCCGGCGTCGGCATGCTGACCTTCGCCAAGGACAAGGCCACCGCCCGCATTTCCGGCGAGTTCTATGTCAACGCCATCAATGTGATGCGCGGCGCCTCGACGGTTTCGGAATACCGGGGCCTGCCCGAGCAGGAAGCCTTCGACATCGAATATTGGCTGCTTGAAGAAGCCAAGCTTGCTCGCATGCCCAAGCCCAAGTCCCTGGCGGGCAAGATCGCCCTGGTCACCGGCGGCGCCGGCGGCATTGGCAAGGCCACCGCGGCCCGTCTCCTGCGCGAAGGCGCCTGCGTCGTCCTGGCCGATATCGACCAGACCGCGCTCGACAATGCCACCGAGGAGCTTTCCGGCGTGTTCGGCAAGGACTTCGTCCGTCCGGTGAACATCAACGTCACCAAGGAAGAACAGGTCCTGTCCGGCTTCGCCCATGCCGTGGTCGAATTCGGCGGCCTCGACATCCTGGTGTCGAACGCTGGCCTCGCCTCTTCGGCTCCGATCGAAGACACCTCGCTTGAACTCTGGAACAAGAACATGGACATCCTGTCCACGGGCTATTTCCTGGTCTCGCGCGAAGCCTTCCGTCTCTTCCGCGCCCAGAAAATCGGCGGTAATGTCGTCTTCGTGGCGTCCAAGAACGGTCTTGCCGCATCGCCCAACGCCGCCGCCTATTGCACCGCCAAGGCCGCCGAGATCCATCTCGCCCGCTGCCTCGCCCTCGAAGGCGCCGAAGCGCAGATCCGCGTCAACGTCGTCAACCCGGACGCCGTGCTGCGGGGCTCGAAAATCTGGGCCGGCGAATGGCTGGAACAACGCGCCTCGACCTACAAGACCGACAAGGACGGCCTTGAGGAAATGTATCGCCAACGCTCGATGCTCAAGCGGTCCGTGTTCCCGGAAGACATTGCCGAAGCCATCTACTTCTTCGCTTCGGACGCCTCGGCCAAATCCACCGGCAATATCATCAACGTCGACGCCGGCAACGCCCAGTCGTTCCCGCGGTAATTAAAGGGAGAAGTTACCCCTCACCCGTCTCGGCCTGCGGCCGATCCACCCTCTCCCCAAGTGGGAGAGGAATAAGAGGAGCGCACCGGCCCATTCTTCTCCCTCTCGGGGAGAAGGTGGCGCGTAGCGCCGGATGAGGGGGGCTTCTTCTCTGGAGGAAATCATGACCGAACACATCATCGACCCATCCACCATAGAGGCCGAAAACGCCAAGCGCGCTGCGGACCTTCATGTGGACTACGATACCCTGGGCGAGCGCCTCGACCGGCGCGGCATCAATATCGACGCCATCAAGGACAAGGTTGCGGCCTTTTCCGTCGCCGTTCCTTCCTGGGGCGTTGGCACCGGCGGCACCCGTTTTGCTCGTTTTCCCGGCAAGGGCGAGCCGCGTGACATCTTCGACAAGATCGAAGACTGCGCCGTCATCGCGCAGTTGACCCAGGCGACCGATACCGTCTCGCTGCATATTCCGTGGGACAAGGCCGATCCGAACCGGTTGAAGCAAGCTGCCAGCCGCTTCAATCTTGGCTTTGATGCCATGAACTCGAACACCTTTGCCGATGCCAAAGGGCAGTTGCAGAGCTACAAGTTCGGCTCGCTCTCAGCCGCCGACAAGGCAACCCGCGACCAGGCCATCGAGCACAATCTTGAGTGTATCGAGATCGGCAAGACCATCGGCTCAAAGGCCCTCACCGTCTGGATCGGTGACGGTTCCAACTTCCCCGGACAGGTCAATTTCACCACGCAGTTCGAGCACTATCTGGACTCGGTGAAATCGATCTATGCCGCCCTGCCCGATGACTGGCGCCTCTATACCGAACACAAGATGTATGAGCCGGCCTTCTATTCGACGGTCGTGCAGGATTGGGGCACCAATTACCTGATCGCCAAGGAACTGGGCGACAAGGCCTTCTGTCTGGTCGATCTCGGCCACCACGCGCCCAACGTCAATATCGAGATGATCGTCGCTCGCCTCGCCCAGTTCGGCAAGCTCGGCGGCTTCCATTTCAACGACAGCAAATATGGCGACGACGATCTCGACGCCGGCTCCATCGACCCCTACCGCCTGTTCCTCGTCTTCAACGAGCTGGTCGATATCGAAACCCGTGACGCCGGTTTCCATCCCGCCCATATGCTGGACCAGAGCCACAACGTTACCGACCCCATCGAGTCCCTGATGCTCTCGGCCGCCGATGTGCAGCGCGCCTATGCCCAGGCGCTGCTGGTGGATCGCAAGGGGCTCACAGCCGCTCAGACAGGCAATGATGCGCTCGCAGCCACCCAGGCCCTGCGCCTCGCCTATCGCACCGATGTCGAGCCGATCCTGGCCATGGCCCGCTTGGAACAGGGCGGCGCCATCGACCTGCTCGCCACCTACCGAGCCTCTGGCTATCGCGCCAAGGTCGCCGAGATCCGCCCCGAGATTGCGGCCGGTTCGAGCGGCATCGTCTGATCTCAACCAGCAGGTTTTCCGCGGCACCTCCCCGCCAAGGAAAATGGAAGGCCCGGTGAGCAATCACCGGGTCTTTTTGTATTTATGAACGACAGACAGTCGGCGCGCCGCGGCGCCCTCAGGGCTTCACCAGCCCGCCGATATAATCCAGCGCATAGGCCTCTGCCCCGTCAACGATGATGACTTCGCGGCCACGAAAGCTGGCGACATTGCCTTCGCTCCGGTCGCGGTAGAGGCCGTGCGGCCCCGACCAGTCGAAGCCACCGAGAAATCGGCCTTCGGCATACATTGCCGCCAGCGCCGACTTGATGGTTTCGCCGGCCCGCATGCCATCGATGAGGTCCGGTCGCCGCACCTGACCATAATAGTTCATGGCCCAGACCGGTTCGGCGTCGCGCCACAGCACCTCCTGCCCCAGAAAATCCGTGCCCCCGAAATAGCTATCGCGATAGCGCCAGTCGCCCTCGGACCAGACGAGGTCGTGCGAGCCGGTCCGAGACGGTTGCGCCTTGCTGCCGCCGCCGACATAGGTCGCCGCCTTGGCCCTGACGATAATGGAATTGAGTTCTGCTGCCCGCACGTCGACCTCCTTGCCGATGCGAGGGGCTTAGCGATCTGCCTCGACAGCGCGTGTCAGGACGGCGCGCGCATATAGGCCGTAGCCTCCAGCATCCAGTCGCGGAACATGCGGACCTTGGGCGCGTTGCGGCGGCTCTCGGGATAAGCGAGGTAATAGCCGCGAGCCGCCTCCGCCAGCAGCGGAAAGGGCTGCACGAGGCGGCCGGCATTGATTTCGTCACGAAACAGGGCCGGCGTCAGCATGGCGACGCCGCGACCGGCCATGGCCGCGGTGCCCAGAAGGCTCTGCTGGCCCATCATGCTCACCGGCCGCCCCTCGGCCGAATAGCCCTCGACACCCGCCGCGTCGAACCATTGCTCCAGCCATTCATCGCGCGGGTCGAGAATGGGCAGCCGCAGCAGGTCAGCCGGATGTTTAACGCCGCCGATGCTCTCGGCCAGCGCCGGGCTGAGCAGGGGCGTGAAGTCGCCCTTGACCAGCAGGTGCGACACCAGCCCATCCACCGGGCCCTCGGGCATGGTGCGGATGCCGAGGTCAAAATCGTCATGCAACAGATCGACCAGATCGTTGCTGCTGTCGAGGCGCACGGCAATCTGGGGGTGGGCGAGCTGGAACAGGCCCAGGTTCTGCGCCAGCCACTGACTGGCAAAGGTCGAGACGGCGGTGATCGACAATTGATTGTCCACCGCACCCCGCGTGCTCGCAAAGGCATTGCGCAGAATGTCGAAGGCCTGCCCCACTTCCGGCGCCAGCCTGGCCCCGACTTCGCTCAGTTCCACCCGGCGCGGCTTGCGCAGGAACAATTGGGCGCCAACCCGGTCCTCCAATTGCTTGATCTGATAGCTGACGGCTGCCTGGGTCATGCCCAGTTCTTCGGCGGCGCGCGTGAAGCTGAGGTGCCGAGCGACCGCCTCAAAGGCACGCAACGCCGTCATCGGGGGCAGCGACATGGATCAAACCTCCTTATGGGTGATTATCGAGGTTTAGTTGGATGTGGCGCACATCAGGGCGCATCTTCTGGGTCATGTCAACGTCACCGGAGGCACTGGTCATAAGGCCAGTGAATATAGAGATGCTCACAATTCCCGGATTTCTTGCCTTTCTGATGCCCGTCCCCACCCTGCGCGAGACCTTCTCGCTCGACCTTCGCCAGCGCCGCCAGCGCCGGGCCGTGCGCGCGCTTCGCCTTGCGCCGCATCTGCTCAAGGATGTGGGCCTTGATGATTATGAATCGCCAGCCGATGACCCGCGCTGGGTCCGCCAGTTCGATCTTGATCGCTAAGGCTTGCCAGCCTTGGTGGATCGCCTAAAACAGGGCCATGTCCAAGACCACGCCCGCCACCCAGGCGCTCACCAAGGCCGGCATTGCCTTCAGCCTTGCCAATTATGACTACGATCCCAATGCCGAACGGGTGGGCCTTCAGGCCGCCGAGGCCATGGGCGTGCCACCATCCGAAGTGTTCAAGACGCTGATGGCCGAGCTTGATGGCAAGCCGATCTGCGCCATCGTTCCCTCAGATGAGGAAGTGAACATGAAAAAGCTGGCGGCGGCCCTGGGCGGCAAGTCAGCCCATATGATGAAGCCGGCCGATGCCGAGCGTCTCACCGGCTACAAGGTCGGCGGCATCAGCCCCCTGGGCCAGCGCAAGCTCGTGCCCACGGCCCTTGATGAACTGGCCACGCTGTACGACGAGATTTTCCTCAACGGCGGCCAACGCGGCCTGCAAATCCGCATTCGGCCGAACGATCTGGTCAAGGCGCTGGAGTGTGTCGTGGCCGATCTGGTGCGGTAGGCAAGGCCCCCTCACCCGGCCTTCGGCCGACCTCTCCCCCCAAGGGAGAGGTGTCGCTGCGCGACGCATAAGCCCCTCTTCACCTCTCCCTTGGGGGAGAGGTCGACGGCGAGCCGGCGGGAGAGGGGGCCTGTTGCATCCATCAGATCCTTAGCCATGCCTCTCGACCGCCCCCCAGAAACGACAAAAGGCGCCCAGGAGGACGCCTTCATCGGAAGACCTTGCGGTCAGTCTGGTGCCGCCTGTCGGCGGCCGTCGCTGATTAGGCGACGTAGGTGCCGCGAGCGATGGCGCGGATATCACCCTTGGTGATGCCCAGGTCGTGCAGCTGGCGGTTGTCGAGAGCGTTCAGCTCACGCAGGGTGCGCTGGTAACGGGCAAAGTCGGCAAGCTTCTTGGTGATGTTCATTTCGGTTCCCCTTCGTTTGATGGGCTATATCTAGATCGCTCTGGTCGTGATTAGTAGATGGACTTGTTGCACATCCGTTATGCACACAGTGCAAACGAAAGAGGCAATTCCGCCATAATCCTTGCACGGCAGTCGCGGGCTTGCGTGACGCGCAGGCGATCCCGAAAGCGTCTTATCTATCTGATGCCAAAAGAAAAACCGGACTCTACTTACGTAGAATCCGGCTCAATTGATTTTTGACCAAACGGTCAACAGCTATGCGTCAGCCGGAAAGGTTTTCCTTACCTTGTTCGCGCGCCAGCCGCCGATCCTCGCGCATTTCGAACCACATTGCGTTCAGAATGCCGAAGCTGCAGGCCAGGCTCAGCCCCAATATCCAGGAAAAATACCACATGGCGGGCTCCTAATAGGCGTTGGGGTTCTTGCCGAGGCTTTCGGTGGTCACCGTGCCGCGCATCACCCGGAAGACAAAGGCTGTGTAGACAAGGATGATCGGCAGGAAGAATGCCGTCACCAGCAGCATGATGAAGAGCGTCAGATGGCTCGACGACGCATCCCACAGGGTCAGCCCGGCCTCGGGCATGGTCGAGGAGGGCAGGAAGAACGGGAAGATCGACAGGCCCGCGGTCGAGATGATGCCGAAGATGCCGGCGCTCGACGCCAGCAACGCCAATAGCTTCAGCCCAGAGCGCAGCGACAGTACTGCCAACGCCAAGCCGGCAAAACCAATGACCGGCGCGGCCAGCATCCATGGATAGGTGCCGTAATTGCGCAGCCAGCCGCCCGGCACCAGTTCCACCGTCTTGGCCAGCGGATTGATGGCTCCATTGGGGTCGATCACGCTGGTCACCACATGGCCGTTGAGCATTGCCACCCACAGGCCGCCCAGTGCGAAGAGCACAATGGTCACCAGACCCGCCAGGCTGCCATAGGTCCGCGCCCGCTCGGCGATGACGCCTTCGGTCCGGCCGGCGATCACCGCCGCGCCCTGGGTCACGATCATGCCAAGGCTCACCAGACCCGCCAGCAGCGCAAAGGGCATCAGCAGCTGGAAGAAGTTGCCTGTGTAGAAAATGCGCATGGTGTCATCGAGGTGGAAGGGTGCGCCGAGCAGCACATTGCCCACCGCCACGCCCATGATCAGCGCCGGCACGAAGCCGCCGATGAACAGAGCCCAGTCCCAGGTCGCCCGCCAGCGTGGATCGGATATCTTGCCGCGGAACTTGAAGCCGACGGGCCGCAGGATCAGCGCCAGGAGAATGACGATCATCGCAAGGTAGAAACCAGAGAAGCTCGCGGCATAGAGTGGCGGGAAGGCGGCAAAGATCGCTCCGCCCCCCAGCACCAGCCACACCTGATTGCCCTCCCAGGTCGGCCCGATCAGGTTGAGCAGCACGCGCCGCTCCTCGTCGGTCCGGGCAACGAAGGGCAACAGCGCCCCGACGCCAAGATCGCGCCCGCCCATGATGGCAAAGCCGATCAGCAACACGCCCAGCAGCAGCCACCAGATCAGCCGCAGCGCTTCATAGTCGAGTGGAATGGTGCTCACGATACGAGCTCCTTGGTTGCGGGTGTCGCCGGCAGGGTGGTGATCACGAAGTCGTCCTCGTCATCGGGCGTGAACAGCTTCTCCTTGGGTCCGGCCTTGATGATGCGGACCATCAGGATGACCATGATGACCAGCAGCACGGTGTAGAGCAGCACGAAGAAGCTCAGCGACAGCACCAGATCGAGAACGTTGAGACTCGATGCAGCGTAGAAAGTGGGCAGGACGCCTTCCACCACCCAGGGTTGCCGCCCAAACTCGGCGATGAACCAGCCGCTTTCGATGGCGATCCAGGGCGTGGGCAAGAGCAACACCGTCAACCACAGCAGCGGCTTGTTGGTGTCGATCCAGCCCCGCGAGGCGCGATAGAACCAGAGTCCGAAGAAGGCGATGAAGAAGAAGCCCAACCCCATCATGATGCGGAAGGTCCAGAACAGGGGCCAGACGTCAGGCACCGTATCCGCCGCCGCCATGGCGATTTCTGCGTCCGTCGCATTCTCGATATCGGCCCGATAGCGCTTGAGCAGCAAGCCATAGCCGAGGTCGGCCCAGTGCTCGTCGAACACCGCCCGCGCCGCGGTATCGGTGCCATCGGCACGAATTTGCTGTAGCGCCTCATAGGCGATTACGCCGGTGCGGATACGATCTTCGGCCCGGTCCACCAGTTCGTGGATGCCTTCGAGTTCTTCGTTGAGCGAGCGCGTGGTGATGATGCCGCCCATCCAGGGAATGGAGAACGACCAGATCGGTTCTCCATCGGCGCCGGGAATGGCCAGCACGGTCCAGGGCGCTGGCGCCGCCTCGGTGTGGAACGAGGCCTCGATGGCCGCGATCTTCATTTTCTGGTGCTCGGTGGCGACATAGCCGCTCTCGTCGCCCAGCACCACGACCGAGAGGGCCGATGCAAGGCCGAAGCTGGCCGCAACCACGGCCGAGCGCTTGGCCAGTTCGACATGCTTGCCCTTGACCAGGAACAGCGCGGAAATCGCCAGAACGAACATGGCGCCAGAGACATAGCCGGCGCTGACCGTGTGGACGAACTTGGCCTGCGCCACGGTGTTGAACAGCACCGCCGCAAAGTCGGTGATTTCCATGCGCATGGTGTCGGGGTTGAACTTGGCGCCGACCGGGTTCTGCATCCAGCCATTGGCGATCAGGATCCAGAGCGCCGAGAAATTGGCGCCAAAGGCCACCAGCCAGGTGACGACCAGATGGCCCAGCTTGCTCATCCGGTCCCAGCCGAAGAAGAACAAGCCCACGAATGTGGCTTCAAGGAAGAAGGCCATGAGCCCTTCGATGGCCAGCGGCGCGCCGAAGACGTCGCCCACATAATGGCTGTAATAGCTCCAGTTCATCCCGAACTGGAATTCCATGACGATGCCAGTGGCGACCCCCATGGCAAAATTGACGCCGAACAGCGTGCCCCAGAAGAGCGTTGCCTTGCGCCAGATTTCGCGCCCGGTCATCACATAGACGCTCTCCATGATCGCCATCATGAAGGAGAGGCCCAGGGTCAGCGGCACGAAGATGAAGTGATACATCGCGGTAGCGGCGAATTGCCATCGCGAGAGGTCGACGACGAGCATGTCGATCATGGCACGTTCTAGCTCTCTGGTTGCGACGGCCAGAGCAGGGGCCGCCAGTGACCGTTCTATGCCGCACGAGACTGGCCTTCGCCTTGATTCAGATCAAGGTGTCACATTCACCAGGCCAATAGAGTAGGAGTAAGCCATCCATGAGTGTGCCCAACCCTATTGAGTTCGCGTGACCCCCAAGCCTGAAACGACCGCTGCAAAAGCCCTCAACAGCCTGCACGGCAAAGGCGGCATGCCGCTGATTATCGCCATTATTGCCCCGCTGCTGGGCGGTGTGCTGCTCGTGTGGCAGGCTTGGACGCTGGCCGATGTCCTTGGTCGCGCCATCGAAATGGGCGAGCCCGCCAGCGCCCTCTTGCCGGCCATCGGCCTTATTCTTGGTCTGCTGCTCCTCCGCGCTGGCCTGGGCGCATTGGGTGAACAGGCCGGCATTGCCGCGGCCGAAGCCATCAAGCTACACCTGCGCACGACACTATTTTCTCATATGCTGGCACGTTCGCCCCGCGCGGCCGGCCGTGCCGGTTCCGGCGCAGCGGCGTCGGCCATCGTCGATCAGGTCGAGGCGCTGGACGGCTACTTCGCCCGCTATCTGCCCGCGGCGCTGCAAGCCGCGCTGCTGCCGCTGATTTTTGGAGCCATCATCTTGCCGCTCGATTGGGTCGCGGGCGTGCTGTTCCTCGTCACGGCGCCGCTGATCCCGCTGTTCATGGCCCTGGTCGGCTGGGGCGCCCAGGTCGCCACCGACCGTCAGGCCCGCGCCCTCAGCCATTTGTCTGCACGCTTTTCCGATAGGCTGCGGGGTCTGCTCACTCTCAAGCTTTTTGGTCGCGAAGACGCCGAGACCGCAGGAGTGGTCGAGGCCAGCGAGGCCTTGCGCCGGCGCACTCTGGGCGTGCTGCGCATCGCCTTTCTGTCTTCGGCCGTGCTCGAATTCTTCGCCGCGCTCGGCGTGGCCGGCATCGCCCTTTACGTTGGCCTCACCTTCATCGACTTTCTCCATCTGCGCACCAGCCCGCTGACCCTGCAACTGGGCATGTTCCTGCTGCTGATGGCGCCCGAGGTCTATAATCCCCTGCGCCTGCTCGCGGCGCATTATCATGACCGGGCCACCGCAAAGGCAGGCCTCCTCGAAATTGAACGTCAGCTGGGTGCCCTGCCCGCCGCCCCGGCGCCGCTCGCCGACATCGCCTCAAGGCCCGGCGCCGCCATTGATCTGGCGCTGTCCAATGTCACCCTGCGCACACCCGACCGACTGCGCGCCGTGCTGCATGATGCAAAGCTCGCCGTCAGCGCCGGGCAGCATGTCGCCCTTCTCGGCCCAAGCGGCTCGGGAAAATCCACAGTGCTCGAAGCATTGGTGGGCCTGCGCGACCATGAGGGCGTGCTGACCCTTGACGGCCGGCCGCTGGCCGACTGGCCCGAGACCGAGTTGCGGGCCCGCACCTTTCTGCTCGCCCAGAAGCCGCGCCTCGTCCACGCCAGCATCGCCCACAATATCGGCCTCGCCCGCCCCGGCGCTTCGCGGGTGGAAATCGAGCGCGCCGCCGATCAGGCCGCCGTTTCCGGCTTTGCCGCCGCCCTGCCCGATGGTCTCGATACGCTGATCGGCGAGGACGGCGTCGGTCTCTCCGGCGGGCAGGCCCAGCGCGTGGCGCTGGCCCGGCTGTTCCTGCGCGACGCCGGCCTGATCCTGCTCGATGAACCCACCGCCCATCTCGAGGCCAGCCTGGAAGACGAGATCATGGCCGCAATCCGCCGCTATGCGGAAGGCCGCACGCTGGTGGTTGCCACCCATTCCCTCGCCGTTGCCAGCCGCATGGACAAGGCCTGGCGCATCGCCGGGGGGACGCTGCTCGAAACGCCGCTGCCAGCGCGCAAGCGAGGTGTCGCATGAAGGCCCTCCTCACCTTTCTCCCGTTGTTTCGCCAGCGCAGCGGCGCGCTGTTGCTCGCCTTGACGCTGTCGCTGATCACCCTCGTGGCCGGGGTATTTCTCCTTGGCACTTCCGGCTGGTTTATTACCGCCACTGCCCTGACCACCGCCGGGCTGGGGTTCAACCTCTTTGTGCCCTCGGCCATGGTGCGGGGGCTCTCCTTCGTGCGCATTCTTGCGCGCTATGGCGAGCGCCTCGTCGGCCACAACGCCACGCTCAAGCTCCTGTCGGACCTGCGCGGCTGGCTCTTTGCTCGTCTCTTCCCGCGCTTCCCCCTGCCTGATCGGTCGCTCCGCCACGGCGATCTGGTGTCGCGCCTCACGGCCGATGTCGATGCGCTGGACACCGCCTTTCTCGTCGCCATCGGTCCGTTGGTTTCGGCCATTGTGGTGGGGGGCGCGATGACCGCCATTCTCACCTGGCTGCTACCCGCCGCCGCCCTGCCCTATGGGCTGGCGCTTGCCGCAGCGGCCCTTGGTGTTCCCGCCACCATGGTGCTGGTCACCCGCCAGGCGGGTCGCGACAGCGTCGCCGCCCAGGCCGAACTGCGCATGGGCGTCCTCGACGGCGTCCATGGCCATGGCGACCTTGTGCTGCTCGGCGCGCTCGGGACGGCGGCCCAGGCGTTTTCCGAGACCAGTTCCGAGGCCAGGCGGTTGCGGCTCCGGCTTGGCGCCGTGACGTCGCTGGGCAACCTTGCCGTGCAGGCGCTCGCCGCCCTGGCGCTGGTTGGCACCCTCTGGGCGGGTCTTTCCGGCCTCGACGCCGGCATGGTGGATGGCCCGGTTATGGCCGGGCTGCTGCTCGCCGTATTGGGCAGTTTCGAGATCACTGGCCTCATCGTGCGCAGCACCAGCAAGGCGACCCAGGCTATGGCCGCGGCTGAGCGGCTGGTGGCGCTGGCCGAGCAACCCATGCCGGTCGACGAACCGGGCCACCCATTACCGATCCCCGTCCAGGGGACCATCGCACTTGATCGCATCAGCTTTGCCTATCCGGGACTGCCAGCCGTGCTCCACGACCTGTCGCTGACCGTTGCCCCTGGCGAGCGCATCGCCATCACCGGTCCGAGCGGCAGCGGTAAGTCGACCCTGTTGCGCCTGCTGCTGCGCCTGGCCGACCCCCAAGCGGGCAGCATCACGATTGGCGGGACCGCTCTGCCCCAACTGGGCAGCACCACCATCCACGCCCATATGGCCCTGCTCAGCCAGGACAGCCCGGTGTTCATCGACACGATCCGCAACAATCTGCTGATCGGTCGCGCCGAAGCCAGCGATGCCGACCTGTGGGCGGCTCTCGCCCAGGCGCAGCTCGACGAGCATGTCCGCGCCCTGCCCAAGGGATTGGACACAATCCTTGGGGAAAGCGGGCGCACGCTGTCAGCCGGTCAGGCGCGGCGTCTCTGCCTTGCCCGCGCGCTGCTGTCCAATGCCCCCGTGCTGCTGCTCGACGAACCAACCAATGCGCTCGACCGCGACACCGAGGAAGCCTTTTTCAAGGTCCTTGCCACGGCCACCCAGGGGCGCACGGTAATCATGGTCACCCATGCCGCTATCCCCGAGGGAACAGTGGATCGGGTACTGACAATGGAAAATGGGGTGCTGGGGTAGCGGCTGCAAACAGCGTTTCGACCTCGCAGGCTCAATCGTCAGGTCAGCGCCAGTGACCACCCCACCCTTGATCCCTCCCCATCAAGGAGAGGGAGGGACCAAGGGTGGGGGTCTTTACCTTACCTTCGCCTGTATGGTCGGTTCACCCACACCGCAGACGCAGGCGCGCCAGGTCCGGGACGCTCACATGGCGGTAATTGACGATCTCGACTACGCCGTCGGCCTTGAGCTTGCTCATCTGCCGGCTCACGGTTTCGATGGTCAGGCCAAGGAAATCGCCAATATCGGCGCGGCTCAGCGGCAGGTCGAAGCTGGTTTCGGGTTCGCGGTCGGTTGGGTCGATATGGGTGGCGATCAGATAGAGGAAGCTGGCGACCTTCTCCGCCGCGCTTTTGCGCCCGAGGGTCACCATCCAGTCACGCGCCTCGTCCAGTTCACGCAGCGCCTGCATCATCACCCGGTGTTCGAGCGCCGCGCTTTGCGTCAGCAGCGATTCCAGCGCCGGCTTGGGAATGATGCACAGATCAACTTCGGAGGCCGCCTCGGCCGTCACTCGGCTTTCCGCGGCAAACGGGCGTCCCAGGAGGTCCGGGGCGAATTGCAGTCCGACGACCTGCTGGCGCCCGTCCTCAAGCACCTTTGAAAGCTTGATCACGCCGCGCAGCACATTGGCATAGCTGGAGATCGGCATGGCGTCGGCCATCAGTTCTTCGCCCGCCTGCTTGCGGACGCGGCGGGTGGATTTTGTCAGCTCCAGCAATTGTTCGGGGTTGAGAGCGCCACAAATACCTTGATGCCGTGCCGCACAACTTTGGCACAGGACCGGCGTTTCAAAATTGTAGGTGTCGTTGCGTACCGTTTGCATGGCCGTGCTCCTGACACCCAATATCTAGGAGCCTGCGCGCCGCAGTTTTAGACGCCAGACTGTCGCTGTGCCAACTGGTCGCATATTTCTGCATCAAGGCCCTTGACCTTACCATGATAGGAAGGTCCATATGCTGATGGACGAGGTGAAGAACCATGAATGAACACGTCCACCACACTGCCAAATCCACTGCCGTTTCGCTCGACATCACCGGCATGACCTGCGCCTCCTGCGTCAATCGCGTGGAGAAGGCCCTGCTCAAGGTGCCGGGCGTCGAAGCGGCCGCCGTCAACCTGGCCACCGAACGCGCCACCGTTTCGGGGGGCGATGCGGCGGCGCTGATCAGCGCTGTCGAAAAGACCGGCTACAAGGCCAGCCTGCGCCTGCCCGACGCGCCAGCCCATGACCACGCCCATCATCACGACGAGGATGCGGCTGTTCTCAAGCGCGATGTCATCATCGCCGCCATCCCGACACTGCCGCTGTTCCTTATCGAAATGGTCAGCCACCTCCATATGCCCTTCCACATGTGGGTCATGTCCGTGGTGTCCATGGATGTGCTCTGGGTTGGCTATTTCGTGCTCGCCACATTTGTGCTTTTCGTGCCGGGCCTGCGCTTCTTCAAGATCGGCATTCCGGCCCTCTTCCAAGGCGCCCCCGAAATGAACTCGCTGGTGGCCCTGGGCGCCGGCGCGGCCTGGCTCTATTCCAGCGTCGTCACCTTCGCACCCCAGCTGGTGCCGGCGGAAACCCGCTACGTCTATTTCGAGGCCGCCGCCGTTATCGTCACGCTGATCCTTGTCGGCCGCTGGCTGGAGGCCATGGCCAAGGGCCGCACCGGCGAGGCCATTCGCCAGCTCATGCAGCAACAGGCGAGGACGGCCCGCCTGGAGCGCAATGGCGAGGCCATCGAGGTGCCCATCGAGGATGTTCGCGTGGGCGATGTCGTGCTCGTTCGTCCGGGCGAGAAGATCGCTGTCGATGGCGAAATCGTCGAGGGCCAGAGCCATATCGATGAATCCATGATCTCGGGTGAGCCCCTGCCCGTGTCCAAGGGTGTCGGTGCCGCCGTGGTTGGCGGCACGCTCAATACCTCGGGCAGCTTCAGTTTCCGCGCCACCAAGGTTGGGGCCGATACCATGCTGGCCCAGATCATCCGCATGGTCGAAGACGCCCAGGCCGGCAAACTGCCCATCCAGGCGGTGGTCGACCGCATCACCGGCATTTTCGTGCCCCTGGTCATCGGCCTCGCCGTGCTGACCGCCATCGCCTGGTTCGTCTGGGGTCCCGAACCCAGTCTCACCTATGCACTGGTCAATGCCGTTGCCGTGCTCATCATCGCCTGCCCATGTGCCATGGGCCTTGCCACCCCCATGTCCATCATGGTGGGTACGGGCCGTGCCGCCCAGCTCGGCGTTCTCTTCCGCAAGGGCGAGGCCCTGCAGCAGCTGCGCGACGCCGGCATTGTCGCTTTCGACAAGACTGGCACGCTCACCGAGGGCAAGCCCGTACTCACCGATCTCATCCTCGACGACGATTTCGAGCATGACGAGGTGCTGGCGCTGATCGCGGCGGTCGAAAGCCGCTCCGAGCACCCCATTGCCATGGCCATTGTCGCCGCCGCCGAAAAGGCCGGGCTGCCCCTTGGCACGATCACAGAGTTCACCTCCAACCCCGGCACGGGCGTCACTGCCCGGGTTGATGGCCGGTTGGTGGCGGTGGGCGCACAACGTCATATGCCCCATCTCGACTTTTCCGACTTTGCGGAAACCATCGAAAAGCTCGCCAGCGAGGGCAAGACCCCGGTCTTTGCCGCCGTTGACGACAGGCTCGCCGCCGCCGTGGTGGTGGCCGACATGATCAAGCCGGGCAGCAAGGCGGTGATCGACGCCCTCCACGGCATGGGCCTCAAGACTGCGATGATCTCGGGCGATGATACGCGCACGGCCAAGGCCATTGCCGCCCAGCTTGGCATCGACACGGTGCGCGCCGAGGTGCTGCCGGCCGATAAGGTCCAAGCCATCCAATCCCTGCGCAAGCAGCTTGGCACCGTCGCCTATGTCGGGGACGGCATCAACGACGCCCCGGCACTGGCCGAAGCCGATATTGGCATTGCCGTGGGTTCGGGGACAGACGCGGCCATCGAAAGCGCCGATGTCGTCCTGCTGGGCGGCGATTTGAAGGGCGTCCTAAACGCCATCACCGTCAGCCATGCCACGCTGCGCAATATCGGTGAAAACCTCTTCTGGGCGTTTGGTTACAATGCCCTGCTGATCCCGGTCGCTGCGGGCGTGCTCTACCCCGCCTTTGGCATTCTCCTCTCCCCCATGATCGGGGCGGGCGCCATGGCCCTGAGCTCGGTCTTTGTCGTGGGCAATGCGCAGCGCCTGCGCACCATCAAGGGGGTGAAGCTATGAACATCGGACAGGCCGCAGAACAGTCCGGCGTTTCGGCCAAGATGATCCGCTACTATGAGCAGATCGGGCTCATAAACCCGCCCCTGCGCACCGACAGCAATTATCGGGTCTATGGCCCCGATGAGGTGCATGTGCTGCGCTTCATCAAGCGGTCCCGGACGCTGGGATTTTCGGTGGAGGAAACCTCTGCCCTTCTCGGGCTCTGGCAGGATCGCTCCCGTGCCAGCGCCGAGGTCCGTGATATCGCCAGCGGCCATATCACGGCGCTCGAAACCAAGATTGCCGAGCTGCAAGGCATGGTCAAAACCCTCAGCCATCTCGTGCATTGCTGCGCCGGCGACAACCGCCCCGATTGCCCCATTCTCGACGACCTGGCCGGCAGGCCCGCCATAAAAGGACACTGAACATGACTGACAAGATTACGCTGACCGTAAACGACATGACCTGCAACCACTGCGTCGGCACCGTCCGCGGCGCCATCGAAGAAGCGCTGCCCGGCACCGAGGTCAACATCGACCTTGCCACCAAGAAGGTCACCTTCACCGGCGACAAGGCCAAGGCCGAAGCAGCCATCCGCGAAGCCGGCTACACGCCCGAAGCGGCATAGTCCGAAAGGCCTTTACGAGGGCCGGGCGCTTGCACCAGGCCCGCAACCCACTCAGCCCGTCTTCGGGGTCACGCCCGGGGGCGGCTGGGTCCTCCCAGGCCCTCGCTGCATTCAGCGCGGCCACACAGCAATTCTGGTGAGCTCCAGCGGCACCAAAGACAAGGCGGGCGCCGCCCGGAGCTCGCTCAGAAAATGCGACAGCAGCCCTGACGTTCCCGCGACATGGTGTCAGCGTTCAAAAAAATCACACGCCGACACGGTTCCATCGCCTCCCTCCCCGAAGGGCAAACCTCTCCGGTGGAGAGGTATTAGGAGAGAAGGACCGAGGGGGTGTCGGCGCGTCCCAAAATACCGCGTTCTGGGAGGGCACGACGCCCCCTCCCCAGCTTTGCTTGGGCCTCTCGGCCCAGCGTCGCTACCCTCCCCTCAACGGGGAGGGTGGGAGACGCCACGCGTTCAGCGGGAAATGGAAGGCTCCAGATGACCAGCACACGGTCAACTGAGCAAATCTGGTGAGCTCCGGCGACACCAAGGGAGGCGGGTATCGCCGCGGAACTCGGGCGGAGTGATACAGGGATTCTGATGTCACCCTGACGACACGGCAAACCCTTCCAGCACAAAGCAAAAGGGCGCCCGGAATGTCCGGGCGCCCCTATTTGTCCATTCAAGCTCGGCTCAAATCACGCCGGAGGCGCGAAATCAGAACGGGCTTTCGGCGTCGAGGAATTCTTCGACATTCTCGGCAGTGATAACGGTCGAGTCGAGGATGTAGCGACCGGCAACCTGGATGCCGCCGGTGAAGTGCGACGTCGTCAGTTCGATCGCCGTTGCGATCATTGCGGGGCTGTAGCTCACGTCGATCGGAACGAGCTTGTCGCCAGCCTGCACGCGCTGCAGCATCTGCTGCATGCCTGCGCCGCCCACGATGAACATCTCGTCTTCACGACCAGCCTGCTTGATGGCTTCGATAGCGCCCAGGGCGATATCGTCGTCCTGTGCCCACACACCCTTGATGTCCGGGAAGCGAGTCAGGAAGTCTTGCATGACCTTGAAGCCGTCATCACGGTTCCAGTTGGCGAATTCATCGTCCAGCACGGTGATGTTGGTGCCTTCAATGCCGCCCATGAAGCCGTCGAAGCGCTGCTGGTCGATCGGGATCGGCAGGCCGCGCAGGATCACGATATTGCCGCCCTCGGGCATGACTTGCTTGAAGTATTCCGCCGAGTTTGCACCCAGGCCCGGATTGTCACCGGCAACATAGAGGTCTTCGACGCCGTCGATCGAGAGCTGACGATCAACCACGGTGACAAACTTGCCAGCGTCCTTGACCTGCTTGATGGCAGAAGTCATTGCGTCCGGGTCGCCGGGCAGAATGACCAGAGCATCAATGCCGCGGGTTGCGACCATGTCTTCGATGTCGCCGATCTGCTTGGGTGCGTCAGGTGCAGAGGCAAACACGAATTCGACGTCTGGATAGGTGGCGCCCAGACGATCAATGGCCTGCTGGGCGAAATAGTTCACGCCGCCGGTCCAGCCGTGATCAGCTGCGGGCACCGAAACACCGATGGTCACCTTGTCCTGTGCCATGGCGACGCCGCCGAGGCTGCCCGCAACAACTGCGGTCGCCAATAGAGATTTTACCAGTTTCATTTCAGTCCTCCCATAAGTGCCCTTTTTGGGCGAAGTAACCTGTTATTTTCGCTTAGTCGCGGCGGCCGCCACGCTGCAGCAACACAGCGAGAATGATGATGACACCCTGGAAAGCCCCGTTGAGATACGGGCTGATAAAGCTTTGCAGGTTCAGGATATTGCCGATCAGGCCCAGGATGACGACGCCGACCACCGTGCCCCAGACACGGCCATAGCCGCCCTTGAGGGTGGTGCCGCCAATGATCACGGCGGCGATGGCTTCGAGTTCCCAGAGCACGCCGGTGGTGCTCGAAGCCGAGCCGAGGCGCGGCACATAAAGAAGCACGGCCACGCCCACCAGAATGCCCTGCAGGATGTAGGTGATCAGCCGGACGTTATCGACATTGATCGAGGAATAGCGCGCCACCTGTTCATTGCTGCCGATGGCGGCGCAATGCCGGCCAAACGAGGTGCGGCGCATGACGATCTCGCCGCCGATAGCCACCAGTGCAAAGACCAGGATCGGATAGGGAATGCCCAGAAGGCCGTCGTAATACACAGGACGATAGACGTCAGCGACCTGGAAATTGAGCGAGAGCGTGCCGCCATCGGCGAGGAACGTCACCAGCGAGCGGAAGATACCCATGGTGCCCAGCGTCACGATAAAGGCTTCGATGCGCCCGCGGGTGATCATCAACCCATTGCCGATGCCGGCCGCGCCCCCGATCAATATGCCTGCGGCCATGCCGGCCAGGATGACACTCCAGCCGATGCCAAACGAGGGGATCAGCCAGTTCATCACCATGATCATCACGCCGGCAATCACCGCTGCCATCGAGCCGACTGACAGGTCGAGCCCGCCCGAGGTAATCACGAAGGTGGCGCCAATGGCGATGATGCCGATGAAGCTCGAACGCGCCAGCACATTGGTGATGTTGTTGTAGCTCAGGAAATTCTCGTTGAGCGTAATGCCCAGCAGGATCAGCAGCGCCAATGCCACCAATGGGCCAATGGTCTTGAGGTCTGGGCGGAAGCCGCGCGCCGGCTTTGCCGCAATGTCAGGCGCTGATACGCTCATCGTGTCCACTCTGCTTGATGCCCGCGGCGTACCGCATGATTTCTTCTTCGGTGATCTCGGCGCCTTCCAGCACCCCCGCGATGCGTCCAGTGCGCATCACCACCACCCGGTGGCTGAGGCCGATCACCTCCTGCAATTCAGAAGAGATGACGATCACCGCCTTCCCCTCAGCCGCCAGCGCGGCGATGATGTGATAGATCTGTTGCTTGGTGCCGACATCGATGCCGCGCGTCGGCTCATCCATGATGATGATGTCGGGGTCGCTCTCCATGGTCTTGCCCAGCATCAGCTTTTGCTGGTTGCCGCCAGACAAACGACCAACCGCCACCGAGGCGTCCCGTGCGCGAATATCGAAACGCCGCACCGCCCGCTCCAGTGCACGGTCCTCACTGGACGTATCGAGAAAACCGGCCCGCAAATGGTTCTTGAGCGTCAATAGGGTCAGGTTGGGCCGCAGACCCATATTGAGCAGCAGGCCCTTGCCCTTGCGGTCCTTGGTCATATAGGCCACGCCTGCGTCGACCGATTGGGCCACGCGGGTAAAGTTCACTGGCTCGCCATTGAGCGTAACTTCGCCCGCGCTCTTTTGCGCCAGGCCCACAACAGCTTCGGCCACCGCCGTGCGGCCCGAGCCGATGAGGCCGGCAAAACCCAGGATTTCGCCCTTGCGCAGGTCGAATGAAATATTCTTGACCGTCGCCGCATCGAGATTGCGCACGCGGAGCACCACCGGCGCATCGACATTGGGTTCGTGCTTGGGCGGATAGAGGTTGGACAATTCGCGCCCGACCATCATCTGCGCAATCGAATCGGGCGTCAGCGCTTGGGTACCGACAGTGGCGATCAACTGGCCGTCGCGCAGGACGGTAACGCGGTTGGCCAATTCCATGATCTCGTCGAGCTTGTGCGAAATGAACACTACGGCCACGCCGCGGGCCGTGAGGCGCTTGATCTGCTCGAACAGCGTTTGGGTTTCGCTCACCGACAGCACCGCGGTCGGCTCGTCCATGATCAGCACGCGCGCATCACGGCTGATTGCCTTGGCGATTTCGACCATCTGCTTGTCTGCGACAGAGAGGGTATTGATGCGGGCATCCGGGTCGACGCTGACATGCAGCGTTTCCATGACCGCACGGGCCCGACGACGCATCTCGCCGGTGTCGAGAAAACCGAAGCGCTTGAGTTCGCGCCCAAGGAAAATGGAGTCTGCGACGGTCAGGTGCTCGGCCAGGTTCAGTTCCTGGTGGATGAGTACGATGCCCATGGCTTCGGCCTTGCCGTCGGGCGGCAGTTCCACCGTCTGGCCGTCAAAAGCAATGCTGCCCGAGGTGGGCTGCTCGATGCCTGAAAGGATCTTGATGAGGGTGGACTTGCCCGCGCCGTTCTCGCCGATGATGGCGTGAACCTCACCGGGGCGCACGTCGAAATCGATGCTGAACAGCACCGGGATTTCGCCAAAGGATTTTGAAACGCGATGCGCCGACAGAATCGGTGCCACACTCGTTTCCTGCGCATCGACCATGCGTCCGACCCCTCCCCTGAGCCGGTCCGCTTGCTGCGGAGCTCTTTGCTCAATCAGTGATGTAAAGGTTTTCATGATTGGTGTAAAGGTTTACAAGACGGGAAAACAAGACAAGCCTGTGGATGCCTCTGGCGGCGCCAGAAGCATCTGCTAAGGGCAGGAGGGCGCTGGATTTTTGGATCCGGCGCGGAGGGGCGGAGCGCCAAGTGCAGCAGGAAAAGCTGGCCACCATTGAAGACGTCGCCGCCATGGCCGGCGTCTCCATTGCCACGGTGAGCCGCGCCATCAATGAGCCGACCAAAGTGGCCGACGCCACCCGCCGTCGCGTCACCGATGCCATTGCCCGCACCGGCTACACCACCAATGCCATGGCCCGCTCGCTGCGCATGCGGCGCTCCAACATGATCCTGATCCTGGCGCCGGATGTGGGCGACCCGAATTTCTCGAACATCCTGGTCGGCCTTGAAACCGAGGCCAGCAAGCGCGGCTATGGCCTGCTGATCGGCAATACGCAGAACGATCCAAGCCGCGAAACCGATTACCTGCGCTTCATCAGTTCCAACCAGGCCGACGGGCTGATCCTGTTCACCGGCCACCTGCCCTATGGCTTGAGCCAAAGCCCGCCTGCGGCGCGGCTACCGCCCATGGTTGCGGTCAACGAGCCGGTCATCGGCAAGGGCGTGCCGTTCGTGGGCGTCGATAATTTTGAGGGGGCGCGCGTTGCCACCGAGCACCTGATTTCGCAGGGTCACCGCCGCATTGCCTATATCGGGCACGCCCCCCACCGCGAGGTCAGCCGCTTGCGCGAGGAGGGCTACCGGGCGGCACTGGCCGGCGCCGGGCTCACGGCCGATCCGCGTCTCGTCATTGATGGTGACGGCACCACGGAAAGCGGACGCGCCGCGGCCGAGCTCATGTTCGTGCGCGACGCCCTGCCCACGGCCTTTTTCTGCGTCAACGACGCGACGGCCATGGGCGTGATGATCGCACTCAACGCCCGCCGCTATGAACTGCCCAGGCAGTTCTCGATCATGGGCTTTGACGACATTTCCTTTGCCAGCTTCCTCACGCCCTCGCTCACCACAATGAAACAGCCCCGCCACCGTATGGGCGAGGCTGCCATGGATCTGCTGCTGGCCCTACTGGCCGGCGAAGAGCCCACATCGCGCGAAGTGCTGCTGCGCGCTGAACTCATCGTGCGCAATTCGGTGTCGCGGCCGAGCAATCAGTAGCCGTTCTTTTCCAGCCATTCCTTCATCCAGGCGATTTCTTCTTCCTGGGCGGCGATCACGGCTTGGGCCAGTTTGCGCACCTCGGGGTCAGTGCCGTGTTCGAGCACGATGCGCGCCATGTCCACCGCGCCCTGATGATGCGGGATCATGCCCAGAATGAAGTCGACGTCGGCATTGCCGGTATAGTCCACGTCCATGTCAGTGTGCATTTTGGCATTGGCATCGCGAAAGGCCATTGTGGCGGGCGTGTCGTCGGCGGCCATCATGGCGTCATGGCCTGAGTGGTCCTGGGCCATTGCTGGCAAGGTCAGGGTCGCAAGGACAAGGGCGATAAGAACGGGTCGCATGGGTACCTCCAAAAGCAGACTCCGCCTTTCTGCAACCTTCCAGAATGGGAAGGTCAATACACCTTTTGGTGCTTTTGGCCCGACCGTGTGCAGCGCTCACGCAGCGATCTCGAAGGCCGCGCGAACAAGCCGGCGGGTGTAGTCGGTTGAGGGGTTGGTGAGCACATCGCCCACCGGCCCCTGCTCCACGATCTTGCCATGCTGCATCACCATGACCCGGTGGCAGAGCGCCCGCACCACCTTCAGGTCGTGCGAGATGAACAGGTAGGACAGCCCCCGTTCGTCCTGCAGTTTGCGCAAGAGGTCGATGATCTGGGCCTGCACGCTGAGGTCCAGCGCCGAGGTGGGTTCGTCGAGCAGGATGAATTCGGGTTCGAGCGCAATGGCCCGGGCGATGGCGATGCGCTGGCGCTGGCCGCCGGAAAATTCATGCGGGAAGCGCTGGAGGATGGTGTCGGGCAATCCTGCATCGCGCAGCGCCTGCCGGACGCGGTCGATGCGGTCGTTCCGGTTGGCGCCGATGCCGTTGACCACCAGGCCTTCCTCGATGATCTGCCGGATCGACATGCGCGGGTTAAGGCTGGAAAACGGGTCCTGGAAGACGATCTGCATGCGGCTGCGCAGGGGGCGCATGGCGGCGCGATCCTTGGTGTCAATGCGCTCGCCGTCAAACCAGATCTGCCCGCCCTGATTGCCGATCAGCCGGATCAGCGCTTGCCCAAAGGTGGTCTTTCCCGAACCGCTCTCGCCCACGATACCCAGTGTCTCGTTGCGCATGAGCTTGATGTCGAGATTGTCGACGGCCTTGAGATCGAAGAAATCGGGCTTGAAAAAGCCGCCGCGCTTGAGCGTGAAGGTGACCTTCACCGCCTTGCCCTCCAGCATTGTCTGATGTTCCCCGTCCGAAAGCGGCAGGGCCGTGCCCTTGGGCTCGGAGGCCAGGAGATGCCTGGTATAGGCATGTTGCGGATTGGCGAAGAGCGCCTCGGTCTGGTTGTGCTCCTGCACCCGGCCGTTCTGCATCACATAGACGTATTCCGAGAACTGGCGAACGATGGTCAGGTCATGGGTGATCAGGATCACCGCCATGCCATACTTGTCCTTGAGGTCCTTGATCAGGTTGAGGATTTGCGCCTGCACCGTCACGTCGAGTGCCGTGGTCGGCTCATCGGCGATCAGCACGTCGGGGCGATTGGCGAGCGCCATGGCGATCATCACGCGCTGGCGTTGGCCACCGGAGAGCTGATGCGGAAACTGGTGCAGCCGCGCCCTGGGATCAGGGATCTGCACCTCTTCGAGCAGTTTTTCCGCCCGTAGCATCGCTTCCTGGCGGGAGACGCGGTTGTGCAGGTGGATGATCTCGCAGATCTGCTGGCCGATGGTATAGACCGGATTGAGCGAGCTCATCGGCTCCTGAAAGATCATGGCGATGTCATTGCCGCGCAGCTTGCGCATCTCGCGGTCGCTCATCTTGACCACGTCCTTGCCCGAGAGCGTGATCTGGGTCTGCGGCAGGATGGTCGCGCGCTTGGTAAGGAGCTTCATGATGGTGCGGGCGGTCACCGATTTGCCCGAGCCGCTTTCGCCCACGAGAGCGATGGTTTCGCCCTTGTGCAGTTGGAACGATACGTCGCGCACCGCCTTGACGATGCCGCCTTCCACCTTGAAATCGACGCCGATGTTGCGCGCGTCCAGGATCAGTTCGCGGCCATGCCCGCCCAGGTCGTGACGCTCGGAGGGCGCCAGGTTCTTTTCGGTCATTTCTGGCTCCTCAATACGGGTCGACGGCATCGCGCAGGCCATCGCCGAGCGCGTTGAAGGCAAAGACGGTAATCAGCACGAAGATCACCGGCGAGAGAATCCAGGGATAGGAGCCGATCACCGAGAAGGTGCCGGTGTCCTGCAGCATCAGTCCCCAGGAGACCAGCGGCGGCTTTACCGCAAAGCCCAGGAAGCCAAGAAAGCTCTCGAGCAGCACCACGCTGGGAATGGCCAGCGTGATGGCGACAATGATGTGGCTCAGGACATTGGGCAGGATATGCCGGGTGATGATGCGCCAGTCCGATGCGCCCACCGCAATGGCGGCCCGCACATATTCGATGCGCGCCAGCGACAGCGTCTTGGAGCGCACTTCCCGGCTCAATTGCGCCCATCCCAGCACCGCCATGACGAAAATCACGAAGCTGAGGAACACGTTGGAGGGTGCCGTCACCGGGATCAGCGAGGTCAGCGCGAGATAGAGCGGCAATTGCGGGAAGGCGAGCACGAATTCGACGAAGCGCTGCACCCAGGCGTCGAGCGCGCCCCCGATATAGCCGGAGGTGATGCCGACGAGGGTGCCGACAATGGTGGTTATGGTCACCACGGCCAGGGCAATCATCAGGCTGATACGCGAGCCCACAATGCCGCGCGAGAGGATATCGCGACCGAATTTGTCAGTGCCCAGCAATTGAATCGGCCGGCCGTCGGTCGAGCCGAAGAAGTGGATATTGGCCGGGATGAACCAGAGCAGATGATAGCTGTAGCCCTCAACGAAGAAGCCGGTTGGCGTCGGATTGTCCTTGATGGCGCCGGTCAGCGGCTGAAACGTCACCGGATCGAATTCGCCGGTATCGCCAATCGGATAGACATAGGGAATGAGGCTGAAATTTCCGGCCGGGTCTTCAAAGGCGATCAGGTCGGGCGGCGCAAAGGGCAGGTTGGGCTCCTTGGGGTCCATGGGCGCGAAGAAATCGGCAAATACCGAGACGACCAGCAGCATGACCACGAGCACCAGCCCAATCATGCCCATGGTGGAGCGGCGGAAGCGGCGCCACACGAGGGTGGCATAGGTTTCGCTGCCCGAGCCATGGCGGCTGGCGGCGGGTGGCACATCGGCCTCCACGGCGGCGGTCGGCGCGGGGCCGGCCGCAACATCGGTGGGCAACGGGACCGAGGAGTGGGTGTCCTTGCTGGTCATTCTGCGCTCCCTCCGAGGCGAACACGGGGATCGAGCGCGACCAGCAGGAGGTCGGCGATGATGTTGCCAATGATCAGCGTCGTGGCCAGCACCAGCATGAAGGTGGCAGTGACATAGACGTCACCGACGCCCATGGAGCCAACGATGGCCGGGCCGACGGTGGCGAGGCCGAAGACGATGGCGACCTCGATTTCACCGGTCAGCATATAGGGCAGCACCACGCCCTGGTAGGCGACCAGCGGATGCAGCGCGTTGGGCACCGCATGCTTCAGGATCACCGCACTTTCGGGCAGACCCTTGGCGCGCGCGGTCTCGACATATTGGGAATTGAGCACGTCGAGCAGGTTCGCCCGCATGACGCGCATATTGTAGGCGAGCCCGCCAAAGGTGGCGATGAAGATCACTGGCCAGACATGCTGGACAAGGTTGACGAACTTGTCCCAGCTCCAGGGCGCACCCCCATAGCGGGCGGAAAAGAACATGCCCACTTCCGACACATTGAGCCGGAAGACCAGGACATAGAGGAGGATGATCGCCAGCAGGAAGCGGGGGATCGTCATGCCCAGGAATGAGATGATGCCCAGGCCAGTGTCAATCCAGGAATATTGACGGGTGGCGGCAACAATTCCCAGCCCGATGCCCAGCAACGAAGCCAGAATGTGACACACCAACGCCAGGACAATGGTCGCTGGCAGGCGCTCGGCCACCACCGTGCCAACTTCCTTGTTGTAGAAAAATGAGTGCCCGAAATCGAAGCGGGTCACGATGCCGGAGATCCACCGAAAATATTGCACGATTATCGGATCGTTGAGACCATTTGCCTCGCGATAGATTTCGGCCTGCCGCTCGGCAACGTCGGGCGCGGCACCGCCCTGGTTGATCAGCATGGATCGGATCGTGTCACCATAGTCGCCGGGCGGCGCCTGGATGATCGCGAAGGTTACGATGCTGAGCAGAAACAGCAGCGGGATTGCGCCCAGAACGCGCATGGTCAGAAATCGCAGCATCTTGGCCTCTTCGAAGTGTTCAGATGACCCCTCACCTCGCCCCTCTCCCCAAAGGGGCGAGGGGATCAGGCCGGTGACATTGACTCGATCCAGTCACGAACTCGATCCAGCCCCCTCGCCCCTTTGGGGAGAGGATTGGGGTGAGGGGCTGCGCACCGGTCGAATGGCCAGCGCACAGCCCCTCGTCGTTGCGTCAGACTGGTCCAGCGCCGCCCGGTGCACCGGGCAGTGTTTCTGGATGCAATTCGAAATCGCCCTGCTTGTCTTCCGGCACGAAGACCCGTTCGCGGATGATGTTGTCTTCAGCCCAGTTGAACATGAAGATCGGTGCACCGGCCGGGATATTGGCGAAGCGCTTGTTGATGATCAGCGCACCCGGATATTGGGTGAGGCCGATTGAGTAGACGTTCTCGGTGAAGAGACGCTGGTACTGCTTCATCAGTTCGGCACGTTCGGCATTGTCGCTGGTGGCGATGAACTTGTTCACGACATCTACCATTTCCGACTCGAACGGCAGCAGATCGACCGTGCCATCGGTGCCGGCGCGGTGGAAATAGCTGGTGCGCGGGCCAGTCGGAGCGAGCGAGGTCGTCCCTTGCACCACCGACACCATTTCGGCGCCTTGGCGTTCCACGCTCCAGTCATATTGGCCGGCCTGGGCGATGTCATCGCGCGCTGTACCCGACTGGAAGTTGGCGATCACTCTGATCCCAAGCGGTTCGAGTTGAGCGATGACGCCTTCGGCCAGATTGGTATCCGTGCCGTAGTCGGTATTGGCAAGGAGGGTGATTTCAACGTCCGCACCACCCGCAGTTCCGGCCGGGAAATTGCGGATGCCGTTGCCGTCCGTATCCACCAGGTCGAGGCCGTCGAGAAGGGCATTCGCCGCTTCCAGGTTAAACGGATAATAGACCGTCGAATCCTTGTCGTAATAGGTCGTGCCGGCATAGAGCCCGCCCGGATAGATGGCTGTGAACGGGCCACGAACCAGCGATTCACCCAGGCGCTGCCGATCAACCGTCATGGTGATCGCCTTGCGGAAATCGAGGTTGCGGTTGAGGTCACGAATGGCCTGAGCACGCTCGTCCGGTTCGCCCCAACCATTGCCCGACAGGTTCATGCGCAGCGCGTAACCAATCGTGCGGGCACCAAATTGCAGACGGGCCGGAGCCGTTTCTTCTGCCGAGCGACGCAGCGCTTCGACATAGCTTTCGGCCTGTTCAAGGTTCGAAAAGTCGCCTGAACCGGCAACGGCCTGGACGTCACGATCAGCCCAGGTCGAGAGGCGGTAGTGCATCTCATTGAGATAGGGGAGCTGATTGCCCTGCTCGTCGACCTTCCAGTAATAGGGATTGCGACGCATCACGATGATGTCGTCCGGGCGATACTCCACCGGCACCCAGGCGCCCATCACCGGAATGTTCATGTATTCGGGCGGGAAGGCGTTCTTGTACTGCTCATAGGTATTGTCCGAATAGTTCGGATGTTCTGGCTTGAGAATATGGCTCGGGCCGGGGCAGAACCGGCCATAGGCCATGTCATATAGATACTGCGCTGGCCGGACTTCCTTGAAGGTCCACTTGATTGTGTAAGGATCGAGCGCTTCGAGCGTCGTGCCAACACCAAACGTCTCGGGTGTCGCACCATTGAGCGGCGACACGTTCTGGTCGAGGACATTGTCCTCCCAATAGAACATGACGTCTTCGGCATCGAACGGGTCGCCATCAGACCATTTCGCGCCCTCGATCAGGTGCATGGTCAGTTCGTGACCGTCCTCGGACCATTCCCAGCTTTTGGCCAGGTTCGGCATTGGCGCCAGCTCGTCCGCCTTGACTTGAAACAGCGGTCCGGTGCGGGTCAGGCATTCGGAAAGCCCGATGTCGATGCCGCCCCAGCCCTGGCTCTGGCCACCGATATAATTCCAGCCCTCGGGCCGGCCGCCGATGACGTGGCGCATGGTGTCGCCGTAAACGCCGATGCCGTCCGGCATGTTGGCGGTCTTGTAGACCATGGGTTCTGCCGGCAGGCGCTCGGCGACAGGCGGCAGGGTGCCGGCGTCGACATATTTCGAGGTGACCCAGTCTGGCTCATGATATTCGGGCAATGCGCGATATTCGAGAATGTCGGACAGGCTGACAAAAATTGGCTCGCTCTGTGCAGCGAATTCCGGCGGATCCGGCAGCTCGCCCGTCAGTTCCTGCGCTGGCATGGCCAACATCGATACGGACAGCAAAAGTCCTGCCCCGCCAAGGGCATAGATATGCTTTCTCAATAGAACCTCCCATTGCAATCGGGGCAAAGGCGGTCTTGCCTGGCCGGTGTCTCCTCTCCGGCCCATGCCTCCGTGCATGGCTAAAGCCTAACCCTTGCATGATGCGAAGCAATCCGGAATGATAGTGAGTAATTCCGGCTTTCTAAGAAGAAAGTGAAAAGCATGAGCCTTGGAGAAACAACTGACCGCCCGGTGAGCGCGAAGGGGAAGGCTCCGCGCCCGACGCCTCGCCCGGACCGGAGTTTCTACGCCTCGGGAAAAGCATTTGGTCGCTTCGGCATTCGCGCTTTTCCGCCCCAGATCATGCCCCAACCGCACACGCACGGCCATATCGAATTCAACTGGTTGACCGCCGGAACCATGGATTATGTGTTCGACGGCGGCCCCCTGACCATGGGCTCAAACCGGCTGGTCGCCTTTTGGGCCGGCATTCCTCATCAGACCGTCGGGCTGCGCAATGCCGAAAACGCCCGCCAGCTCAATATCTACCTGCCCATGGATGCGTTTCTCGAAATGCCGCAACTGGGCCGTCTCACCGAGACGCTGATGGGCGGCGGCGTGGTGCAGCTGGCGCCCGAATGTATCGGGCTTGAAACCCTCGAGCGCTGGCATGCCGATTATCGCAGCGGCAATTCGCTCCGCTCGGATCTGGTCAGGACCGAGATCGGCACGATGTTTCGGCGCGCCGCCATCACCGGCTGGGATGAATTGCTGCCGGCCTGGCTGGAACAGACCACCACCCGCAGCCGCACGGCGAGCCCGGTGCGCTATGTGGTCCGCATGGTGCGTCATATCGTGGAGAACATCACCGACCCGCTATCGGTGGAAGACATTGCCGATGTGGTTGGCCTCCACCCCAATTACGCGACAAACCTCTTCACCAAGGTCATGCATATCTCGATCCAGAAATTCGTGACCCGCATGCGCCTGATCAGGGCCCGCAGCCTGCTGTTCGACAGCAATCTGGCCATCGCCAACATCGCCTTTCAGTCCGGCTTTTCGAGCCAGTCCCAGTTCTACGACCATTTCCGCAAGGCCTATGGCATGACCCCCAGCCAGATGCGCGAAAACAAGATCGCCTGACCGGGGCCCTACCCCATTTCCTGCACCAGCCGCAAAAATTCGGCATGCCCGAGCGCCTGCTGCGCGGCCGCGCGATATTCGCGGACCAGGCCCTCGAACGTCTCACGCGCGAACTGCCGCAGCTTGGGGTCTGCCGCCATTTCCCGGCGCGCGAGCGACTGGTCCAGCAGACCCAGCCCATTGAGCACCGGATAGTGCAACTGCGTCTCGATATGGGGCAGACCGCCGAGATAGTTGGGGAAGTCCTCGGCCCGCGGCATCTGCTTTTGCCAACGCGCGAGCCGCTCCCTGGTCTCGGGATGAATGCGATTGGCCCGCACCTCGCGCCAGAACGGGGTGTCGTCGCGCTCGGTGACATAGTGGGTGTTGACGAAGGTGCGGAAGTCATCGACCTGGCGGCCGACGCGGGCATTGTAATCGTCGCGGGCGGCCGGAGCGATCCTGTCCGGCCGGTCCATGTAGCGCTGCGCGAACAGCATCATCTGGACGATGGTGCCATGGATGGACGTGGATTCGAGCGGCTCGAGAAAGCTCGAACTCAGTCCCACCGCCACGCAATTGCCGATCCAGGCCTTTTCCAGCCGTCCGATCTGGAAGCGGATATCGCCGCGCACCTCGATCTCATGCCCCAGCACGGCTTCGACTTCGGCCTTGGCCTCGTCGGGCGTTGAGAATTCATCCGAATAAACATAGCCGCAGCCGAAACGCGTGCGCGTCGGGATCTGCCACATCCAGCCCGAACTTTGCGCCCAGGCGCGCGTGTAATTGGGCAGTTCGGCGCCTTCCTTGACGTCAATCCAGAACGGCAGGGCCCGGTTGACGGGCAGTTCATGGGCGTAGGAAATCCAGGGCGCCTGCAGTTCCTTGACGATCAATTGCTTGCGAAAGCCTGTCGCGTCGATGAAGAAATCGCCTTCCAGCCGCTGATTACCCTCAAGCACCAGCGCGGCAATTTCTCCGTTCTGCGGGTTCCGCTCGATCCCTTCCACCAGGGCGTCGACTTTCGCCACCCCCTGCGACTTGCTGGCAAAGAACTTGCCCACCAGCGCCTGGTCGAAGTGATAGGCGTGGTGGAATGGCCCGAGCGGGATCAGGCTGCCATCGGGTTTGCGGGCGTAGGGCGCCTTCCACTGTTCGAGCAGCGGCTGGAACATGTGCATGTCCTGAACGGGTCGGCCCGCCGCCACCGCATAGACATTGAGATAGTCGCTCGGCGCGCCGCTGGGTGCCTTGACCACCTGATGCGGATCATCGATCGGCCCGTAATAGGTAAATCCCTTGCGCCGCCAGTCCTCATGACGAATGCCCAGTTTGAAACTGGCGTCGGTTTTCCTGAAAAACTCGAACTCGTCGATGCCGAAATGCTTGAGCAGCACGCGGAAGGCGGCCGTTGTCGCCTCCCCCACCCCGACCGTGGGGATCTTCGAACTCTCGACGACCGAAATCCGAAAGTTCAGTCCCCGTCGCCGCGCCTCATCCTGAATGATGAACGCGGCAATCCAACCCGCCGTACCGCCACCGACAATGACGTAATGGGATGGTTCATCCATGCCCTGCCCTCCGTTGGGATCAGGCTATGAATGGCGAACAAGCACGGCAAGGGCCAAGGTGGCCGGACGAGGAGTGTTCTTAGAAAACCGGAGCTTTTGGGTAAAAACAATCAGGCGGCATGGGGAGCAATCTGTTCCGCAATGGCGGCCCCGACCTTGTCCTTGGCCACTTCCAGATCATAAGTCGCCTGCATCCCCATCCAGAACTCGGCACTGGTCCCGAAGAACCGCGACAGACGCAGGGCAGTGTCTGGGGAGACGGCACGCTTGCCATGCACGATCTGGCCGATACGCACCTGCGTCACGCCGAGAGCCTTGGCCAGACCATACTGGGTCAGCCCCATTGGCTTCATGAACTCTTCGAGCAACACTTCGCCCGGATGGGTCGGATCAAAATCAGCCATCATACACCTCAGTGGTCGTCCACCAGTTCCACATCGAAGGCATTGCCGTCGCGCCAGACAAAGCACAGCCGCCACTGGTCATTAATGCGAATGGAGTGCTGCCCGTTGCGCCCACCTGCAAGTGGCTCCAGCCGATTGCCGGGAGGAATGCGCGGGTCTTCGAGAGATTTGGCGCTGTTGATTTGGGTCAGCTTGCGATTGGCAACCTTCATGATGTCGTTCGGGACACCCTTGCGGAAGCGGCGGTCCCAGGCGGACTGCGCCGCCGCATTGCCAAACGACACTATCATAACGCGATACTATCGCGTCGCGAATAACTTTTCAATGTGCCTGCCCCGTCCAGTCGTAGCGCAAAAAGGCCCCCAGCGAACCGGGGGCCTTTCTCCTGACGCTGGGAGGAGCGCCGGTGGACCTTCAGTGATGCGCGCCGCTCATCTCGCGCAGTTCTTCCACTGAGCGGACGCGCTTGCGGGCAGCGCCGTCCCAGTCGCGGGTTTTGACCGTCGACTTGGCCATCCGCTCGCGGGCTGCCGGGACGGCATCGGCATATTGGGGCAGCCATTGCGCCTGGGCGACCACCATTTCGTCGACCATGGCCCAGACTTCGTCGGGGGTGCAGATGGCCCCCACCAGCGGGTCATGCAGCACGGCGAGCTTGAGCGTATCGATATTGCCGGTCATCGCGGCCTCGACCGACAGCCTTTGCACCGAGACAGAAACCGAACAGGTTGCGGCACAAGCCGTCGGCAGGGTGATGCCCTCGATCATGTTGATGCCGAAACGGTCGACATAGCCGGGCCCTTCGATGATCGCGTCATCGGGAAGATTGGTGATGATGCCATTGTTGCGCCGGTTGAAATGCCCGCGATAGGCCCGGCCGGTCTCCATGGCTTCAATGATGTAGCTGGCATGCTCGCTGGTGCGCTTGTGCTGCGACAGGGGCTTGTTGGCCTGCTCCTTGAACACGGGGAAGTCAGTTTCGAACCAGTTCCGGCGCTCGGTGGAGTAGCGCAGATAGCCACCGGTCTCACCGTGGATCCAGTCACTCATGTCGATCCAGCGGTCGATTTCCTCGGGCCGCTTGCGATACCAGGGCAGGTATTCGGAAAGGTGCCCATTGCTCTCGGTGGAATAGACCCCGAAGCGCTTGAGCACGTCGATGCGCACCTTCTCCTGCTTGGAATACACCGGATGCGCTTCGAAAGCCGCGATCAACTCGTCGCTCTCGATCTTCCGGCCCTTGGCGCGAATGTCGATGTACCAGGTCTGGTGATTGATGCCCGAGCAGACATAGTCCAGTTCGCTGTCATCGACGCCCAGCACCTGCGCGATTTGATGCGCGCCGTGCTGCACGCCGTGGCAGAGACCCACGACATTGACGCCGCCATACATTTCGGCAGCCCAGGTGTTCATGGCCATGGGGTTGGCATAGTTGAGGAACAGCGCCCCCGGCTCGGCGACTTCCCGGATGTCCTTGCAGAAGTCGAGGATCACCGGAATGTTGCGCTGCCCATAGAGAATACCGCCGGCGCAGATGGTGTCGCCCACGCATTGATCGACGCCATATTTGAGCGGAATGGAAATGTCCGTGGCAAAGGCCTCCAGGCCGCCCACGCGCACGCAACTCATGATGTAGCGTGCGCCGGTAATTGCCTCACGCCGATTGGTCGTCGCCGTCACCTTGGCAGGCAGCTTGTTCACCGACACGATGGTCTCGATGATCTGGCGCACCATGTCGAGATTGTGCGGATTGATGTCGGTGAGCGCAAATTCGCAATCGATGAATTCAGGGACCTTGAGCAGGTCCGAAATCAAGGTCTTGGTGAACCCGACCGAGCCGGCGCCGATAACGGTAACTTTGAACGACATTGTCCCTCCACGGGCGCTCTGGCCCCTTCTATTGCCCTAGAGCTAGCGCCCCTGGCTTTGGCGGTGTAGAGAAAGCTTGTGCGAAAGAGGGTAATTTTGTGCTTTCTTCTTTATTGGATCATGGGTTCGACATCCGACGCCTGGCGCTGCCGCGTCACGTGGCGCCGCTCCATTGCATGGCCATTAGTGCCGGCTATGAACAGCGTCGAAACGAGGTCTATTCGTGGGACGGACTGAAGCGGGGTTCCTCGCCTTTTCTGGTGATCCAGCATACGACACATGGGGAAGGCAGGCTCGACTACGCCGGTGTCGTTCACAAACTCACGCCGGGCAAAACCATGCTCGTCACCATGCCGCATGCGCACCGCTACTTCTTGGAGCGAGGCGGGCATTGGGAGTATTTCTGGCTATTGCTCAATGGCCGGGAGGCCCTGCGGCTGGCGCGCGAAATTCTCGACGCTGCCGGCCCGGTGCTGACCCTGAGCCCCGACGATATTGATCGCCTGGCCGGCGCGGCGATACGGGCTATGACCCTGAACGACGCCACCCCCGGCCGGGTTTCCGCGCTCGCCTACGACGCCATGGCGACCCTGCACGATGGGGTCTTTGGCCTGATCCCGCCCACGGAAACACCCCTGCCCCCATCCATCCTCAGGGTTATCGCCTATGTTGAGGACAATCTGGCCGCGCCCTTGCAGGTTGAGCAGCTTGCGGCAGTGGCGGAGATGAGCCGCGCGCATTTTGTGCGCGGCTTCACGCGGGCCACGGGCGAGGCGCCCTCGGATTTCGTGCAGACCCAACGCCTCGCCCGCGCCGAGCGACTGCTGCTGGCAACCGAGATGAGCGTGGGTGACATTGCGGCCATGACGGGCTTTGCCAATGGCAATTACTTCGCCAAGGTGTTTCGCAAGAGACGTGGCGCGACCCCTTTGGAATACCGCGCCACGCGCTTTGAAGCGGGCTGATCAGCCTTCTTTTTTCAGGCGCTCGAGAATGGCGTCGAACTTGATCATCGAGACATTGGCGCCCCACTCCATGCCTGTATCGACCGTGGCATTGCGCATCTCGAAGTCCGGGAAATTCGAAACCGAGCGGTAGTGGGTCTTGCCATCCCGCTCTTCAAAGTGATGCTCTTCATAGAAGCGCGGGTCTTCTTCAAACATGCCCTCCACCACAAACGTGTTGCGGATCATCGTATTGGGCTCGACCGCCAGGTAGGTGCCAAAGAAGGTGACATCAGAACCGTCGGGCAAGGTGGAAACGACCCGCCATTTGCCACCGGTGCGCAGGTCGAGTTCCACGACGCGATTGGTGTCGTGCGGACCCCACCACTGGGCCATGTGCTCGGGCCGGGACCACACTGTCCACACCAGCGCCAGCGGTGCATCAAAGGTGCGCGACATGATGATCAGCGGCGCGTCGGTTGGCAGCTCGGTCTTGAATGGGTTGGGAAAGCTCTGGTCATTCATCGTCAAGTCTCCTCAGTTCTTGGTGTCGGATTGTGGGGTCTGGAGCGTGGTCAAATAGCTGTCGAGCTGATCGAGGTTCTGTTCCCAGAAGCCGCGGTAGCTGTTGAGGTAACCCGCTACGTCGCGCATGGGCGCTGCCTGAAGCCTGCAAGGCCGGTATTGGGCCTGCTTGCCCCGCGTGATGAGACCGGCATTTTCCAGCACCTTGATGTGCTTGGAGACGGCCGCAAGCGTCATCTCGAAGGGTTCTGCCAATTCATTGACGCTGGCCTCGCCGGTCGCCAGCCGCGCAAGGATGGCGCGGCGCGTCGGGTCGGCCAGGGCCGCCAATGTTGTGCTGAGGGGATCGCTCATTGCTCAACCTATTGCTATTCAACTACATGCTTGAATACCATTTGGTTGAATGCGAGTCAATCCAGGCAGATGCGACAACGCCCGCTGGCGCGGGAGTTGAGGGATCAGCCAATTGGTGAAGCCTGTCAGCCAGCTGCGACCGCAGTTCGCGGCAGCTCCGAGAAGATCTCCGCCTTGCCGCCGCGGATGATGACGATCTCCTCGAGCCTCAGGCCAAACTGGCCCTGCAGGTAGATGCCCGGCTCGATGGAGAACACCATGCCTTCGTCCAACACGGTCTCGCTCGTGCCGGTGATATAGGGCGCCTCGTGCACATCAATGCCCAGGCCATGCCCGGTACGATGCAGAAAATTGGCGCCATAGCCGGCGGCGGTGATCACATCGCGCGCCGCCTTGTCCACATCGCTCGCCTTTGCGCCCGGCACGGCGGCGGCAAGCGCGGCCTCGACGGCCCGGTCAACGATGGAGTGGATTTGGCCGTAGCCTTCGGGCGCCGAGCTGAAATAGCCCATGCGCGTCATATCGGAGGGATAACCGTCGAGCCGGCAGCCGGTATCGATCAACACGGCGTCGCCAGCCTTGAGTTGCGTTGCCCCGGTGTGATGATGGGGAAACGCGCCGTTGGGGCCGAAGCAGACCGAACAGAAAACGGTTTCGGCGCCATTGGCCTTGTAGAAATTGCCGATGACTTCGGCCACCTCCAGCTCGGCCATGCCGGGCTTGAGGGCGGCGAAGGCTGCCATCACCGCGCGATCATTGAGCAGGTGTGCCGCCTTGATGCGCCGATATTCGTCCTCATCCTTGCGCGAGCGCAGATAGCCTACGGTGTCGGCAGTAAAGCGACGCTTGGCGCCGGGGAGCGCATCGAGCACCAGCAGCGCGAAATCGGCGCGCATGGTTTCGTCGAGCACAATATTCGGCGCTGCGCGGTCAATGCCGGTGGCCGCAAGCAGCTCTTGGAGCGCCGCACCCGGACCATCCGCATCGGTCCAGGGAAAAAACGGCAGGTCCGTGTGCTGGCGCGAGCTGTCGACATTGAGCGACGGCATCAGGAAACCGGCATAAGTGGCGCTCACCATCAGCAGCACCGGACGTTCATCGCCATGGGGCGACAGGTCGGCCAGATAACGCATATGGCTCGACGGGCCGATCACGACGAGGTCTGTATCGGTCTCAACCATGCGGCGGCGCAGGTTTTCGAGGCGGGTGGCGAGCGTGGAATTCATGGAATTGTTCTCGAAAAAAGGGAGGCGGAGCCGAGCGGGAGGAGGAGTACCCGGCTCCGCAGGCGGCGGCCAGAGGGACCTGGCCGCCGCAACGAGCGAACTGAACTCTTAGTTCTTGGTCACGAGGCGATAGTAAACGAAGTCCGAGTTGGACCCGTTCACATAGCCCTCGACATTGCTGGCCATGGCGATCTGCAAAGCCGCCTGGAACATGATGACGATCGGGCTTTCGGCCTGCACCTTCTTCTGCAATTCGACATACATCTCATTGCGCTTGGCCTGGTCGGCTTCGGCGAGGGCCGCACGAACTTCCTCGTTCATCTCCTCGGGCACTGCCCAGGCATTCCGCCAGGTGGTGGTTGCCGTGTAATTGCCGTCCGAGTTGTCGGAATTGTAGGCGAAGGCCTTGGCGTTGGAGTGCGGGTCCATGAAGTCCGGACCCCAATAGAGCAGCATGGCTTGGTGGGTACGGTCACGGTACTTGGTGATCACCTGCGCCCCGGTGCCCGGCAGGATCTCGAAATTGATCCCGGCTTCGGCAAAACCGGCCTGTAGCGATTGGGCCATATCGGTGAACGGCGCCGCATTGATCACGTCGAGCGTGACGGTGATCGGGGTCTCGACGCCGGCATCGGCCAGGATCTGCTTGGCCTTTTCAACGTCGTAGGTGAACGGCGTTTCGTCATAGGAACCCGGGAAACCTTCAGGCCAGAATGCCTGGTGCTTTTCCATCTGGCCCTTGAGGAAGGTCTCGGTCATCCGGTCATAGTCGACGAGGTAACGCGCGGCTTCCCAGAGGGCCGGATTGGTGAGGCTCTCGGTCTTCTGGTTGAATGAGAGGAAGTGCACGGCCGCCTGCGGGAAGGCCTCGACCTTGACGCTTTCACCCAGGCTGGCGATCTGGTCCGGCGTCAGGTTCTTGGCCATGTCGACATCGCCCGAGGTCAGCAAGAGCTGCTGGGTTGCCGCCTCGGCCACATGACGGATCAAAACCTGCTTCATGGCCGGCGCGCCGCCGAAATAGCTTTCATTGGCCGTCATGCGGACCATTTCGGCCGGACGATAATCGGTCAGCACATAGGGACCCGAGCCGGCCGAATTGGTGTTGAGCCAGGCATTGCCCCAGTCATCGCCTTCGATGTGCTCGGACACCAGCACTTCATCGACAATCGAGGCCGGACGCGAAGCCAGAACGTTGAGCACGAAGGCCGAGGCGAAATCGCCATCCCACTTCACGGTGACGGTATTGCCCTCGACGGTGACCATCTCGTCGATGTTTTCCGGGGTCCAGCCAAGCTGGGTGAGGATGAAGGCCGGGGTGAGGTTCAGCGTCACGACGCGCTTGAACGAGAACAGCACGTCTTCGGCGCGTACCGGATTGCCCGAGGCGAAGGTTGCGCCCTCGCGCATGGTGAAGGTGATGGTCTTGGCCGCGTCATCGGCCGTCCATTCGCTGGCGAGACCGGCAGCCAGGACCGTGGTGTCCTCGGCAGCATATTGCACCAGGTGGTCATAGAGGTTGGCGTTGATTTCGCCGGCCGAGAATTCATAGGCCTGGGCCGGATCGAGCGCGACGATATCGTCGATATTCTGGGCGATCACCAGCGCATCGGCGGGGGTGGCGGCGTAGACGGCGCCCGATGCCAGCGGCAGCGCAAGGGCAGATGCCATCAGGGCCATGCGGAACAGTTTCATGTGCGTTTCTCCTTGGGGATGGGGTTCTTACGAACCGGCTTGTTGGCGCCGGCTTTGGGCTTCGCCACGACCGGGCGAGGCCGGGCCGTGGAGCGAAAGAGCGCCAGCGTGCCGGTCCAGAGAAGGCGGGCAGGCTGGTTGGTATGGTTGGACCAGGAATGGGGGCGATTGCCGCGGAAGTGCAGGCTGTCGCCGGCCTTCATCAGCATTTCCTCGCCGTCGAGGCGTTGGGTGATCTCGCCCTCGAGCACATAGAGGATTTCCTCGCCCTCATGCGCCACGGTTTCGGACTGATAGCCGGGCGGCACCGTCATGAGAAAGCTGGAGAGCTGGTTGCCGGGAAAGTCGGCACCAAGGCGCTCATAGATGATCGAGGAGCCATCGAGCGAAAAGCGGTTGCGGTCCCCTTCCCGGGTCAGGGCATTGTGCGATGCGGGGGCCGAGACGAAGTAATCGATGCCGACGCCCAGCGCCTTGGCGATCTGCGCCAGCGTGCCCAGCGAGGGCGTCGCATGGTCGCGTTCGACCTGGCTCAGATAGCCCACCGAAACCTGCGCCACTTCGCCAAGAGCCATCAGTGTCATGTGCTGCTGACGACGGCGCGCACGGATCAGCGCCCCCACCTTGGGGTGCCCTTCCTCCTTTGTCGCCATCGCTTTCGCCACGCCTCACTCCACCAAAATTTTTTTGATATAAGCAAAGTTTCTTGTATGGTGAAAGCGAAATGTGAAGCTTTTGTCGCCCGCAGACCCATCGAGTCCGCGGACATAAGAGTTTGTTTTTCCGAAGGGATTTCGAGTGGCGATCGACCAGCAGAGTGCCCCGCCCAGTCCCGGCCCGACCCTGGCGCACAGACGCGTTCAGCGCATGCTGGCAACGGTGGGCGGGTTTGCGATCACACTGCTGCTGACGTTCCTGGGCCTATTGGCCATCACCTTTTTCATCGGCCGGGTGATCCCCATCGACCCCGTGCTGGCCGTGGTGGGCGACCGTGCCACCCAGGCGCAATATGATGCCGCAAGGATCGCCATGGGTCTTGATCTGCCGCTCTGGCAGCAGTTCATTTCTTATGTGGGCAAGGTCTTTTCCGGCGATCTGGGCATGTCGGTCTCAACCGGCCGCCCGGTGATCGAGGATCTATCGCGCTTCTTCCCCGCGACCTTTGAAATGGCCACGCTGGGCATTCTCATTGGATGCGTCATCGGCATTCCCCTCGGGGTCACGGCGGCCGCCCGCCAGGGGAGCTGGATCGATCAGATCATCCGGGTTGTGGGCCTGCTAGGCTATTCGGTGCCCGCGTTCTGGCTTGGACTCGTGGGGCTCGCGCTGTTCTATGCGCGGCTGCGCTGGGTCGGCGGTCCGGGGCGCCTCGACATTTTCTACGATGGTCTCGTTTCGCCGGTCACCGGCATGATTCTCATCGATTCCCTCTTGCAGGGCGAGATCGACATCTTCTGGAACGCGGTCAGCCACATCATCCTGCCTGCTGCGGTGCTGGGCTTTTTCAGCCTCGCCTACATTGCTCGCATGACGCGCAGTTTCATGCTCGATCAGTTGAGCCAGGAATTCGTCACCACCGCCCGCGTCAAGGGCGTTCCCGAACGCGTCGTCATCTGGCGCCATGCCTTCAATCCCATTCGCGTCCCGCTGATCACCGTTGTCGGCCTCTCCTACGCAGGGCTTCTGGAGGGCTCGGTCATGATCGAAACCGTGTTTTCCTGGCCAGGCATCGGCAATTACCTGACCACGGCCCTGCTCAATGCCGACATGAACGCCGTGCTCGGATCGACCCTGGTCATCGGCGCCGTCTTCATCGTCATCAACAAAGTGTCGGACGTGCTCTATCGCGTCCTCGACCCGAGGGCCCGCTGATGAATTTTGTGCGCCCCCGGCCCGCTGCGCCCCCACCCTCAATCCCTCCCCACAAGGGGGAGGGAGGCGATGATCACCAGCGCCTCGACCTGCGCATCCCTCCCCTCCGATGGGGAGGGACAGAGGGTGGGGTGGAGCCACGCGCGCTGAACAACAGATCGGAAGGAAACCGGCCATGAACACCCGTGACTGGCTCCTTGCCGACTCCCCAGCCTCGCGCTGGCAGGCCAATGCCGGACGCGCCTATCGCGTCTTCACCGCCCTGATGCGCAATCCGCTATCGGTGCTGGGTGGCGTGATCATCCTGGTGCTGTTGCTCACGGCTGCTTTCGCGCCCTGGATCGCGCCCTATTCGCCCACTGGGCAGGATCTCACCAGTCGTCTCCTGCCGCCCTCGGCAACCAACTGGATGGGTACGGATGAGCTGGGCCGCGACATCTTCTCCCGTGTGGTCTGGGGCTCGCAGATCACCCTCACCATCGTCCTGCTGGTGGCGTTGATCTCCGCGCCACTTGGCCTGTTGGTCGGCGCTGTAGCCGGTTATTTCGGCGGTTGGATTGATCGCATTCTCATGGGCTTCACCGACGTCTTTCTGTCGCTGCCCAAGCTGATCCTGGCGCTGGCCTTCGTGGCCGCACTCGGCCCCGGCATCAACAATGCCATCATCGCCATCGCCATCACCTCCTGGCCGGCCTATGCACGCATCGCCCGCGCGGAGACGCTGACGATCCGCAATGCCGAATACATTTCGGCCGTGCAACTGGCTGGCGGCGGGCCCATCCGCATCATCGTCCAGCACATCCTGCCGCTTTGCACCTCGTCCATGATCATCCGCGTCACGCTCGACATGGCCGGGGTCATCCTGACGGCCGCAGGCCTGGGCTTTATCGGCCTTGGCGCTCAGCCGCCGCTACCCGAATGGGGCGCGATGATCTCGCGCGGCCGCACCTTCATCCTCGACCAGTGGTGGGTGGCCACCATGCCGGGCTTTGCCATCATCATCGTCTCACTCGGCTTCTGTTTCCTCGGGGATGGGTTGCGCGACGTGCTCGACCCCAAGAGCGAGGGCAAAAGTTGATCTTGCCAGTGATTCCGCAAAATCAGGGCGCGCTGCCCACCCCACCCTCATTCCCTCCCCATCGAGGGGAGGGAGCAAGGATGGGAGTCACTTTCCACTCACGTGATGCCGTGGGAGCCATCTCATGACCGCTCCCCTCCTCACCGTTGAAAATCTCCGCGTCTCCTTCCCCACCCATTCGGGCCGCGTCGAAGTGGTGAAGGGCCTGTCCTTCACGCTCGGGCGTGAACGTCTGGGCATTGTCGGGGAAAGCGGGTCGGGCAAATCCATGACCGGGCGCTCCATCCTCAAGCTGATCCGCAAGCCGGGTCTGGTCACCGCCGACAAGCTCAATTTCGAGGGTATCGACATCCTCGATCAGAACGAAAAGCAGATGCGCGCCATTCGCGGCGCGCGCATCTCCATGGTGATGCAGGACCCCAAATTCTCGCTCAACCCGGTGATGACCGTGGGCGAGCAGATTGCCGAAGCGCTGGTCACCCACCAGAAGCTGCCGCGTCGCGATGTGCAGGCACGCATCATCGAAATGCTGCATGCCGTCCGCATCAACGACCCCGAGCGCGTCGCCAGGCTTTATCCGCATGAAGTTTCCGGCGGCATGGGCCAGCGCATCATGATCGCCATGATGCTGATCCCCGAGCCGGAACTGCTGATTGCCGACGAACCCACTTCGGCCCTCGACGTTTCGGTACAGGCTCAGGTGCTCGACATCATCGACGAGCTGGTGCGCAACAAGGGCATGGGCCTGATCCTGATCAGCCATGACCTCAATCTGGTCAGTCGCTATTGCGACCGCATTCTGGTGATGAACGCCGGGCATGTGGTGGAGGAATGCGCCGCCGGACAACTGGCGAACGCGCAGCACCCCTATACACGGGGCCTGCTCGCGGCCATGCCGGTCATCAACGAAACGCGCGACGAACTTCCCGTGCTCGACCGCACACAATGGGCCGGCACATGAACGCCATCGAACTCAATAATCTCGACATTTCCTACGGCGACACCAAGGTCGTCCACGGCATCAATCTGGCTATTGCCGAAGGGGAGAGCTTTGCCCTGGTCGGCGAGTCCGGCTCGGGCAAGTCCACCATCCTGCGCGCCATTGCCGGCCTGGCCCCCGATTGGACCGGCGCCATCTCGATCATGGGCAAGCCACGCAGCCATGGCGTGGATCACCGCGTTTCGCGACAGGTTCAGATGGTGTTCCAGGACCCCTATGGCTCCCTGCATCCTCGCAAGACCATCGACGCAGCCCTCACCGAGCCCCTGGCCATCCACGGCATCGGCAATCGCGGCGAGCGAGTGGAAGCCATGCTCACGGCCGTTGGTCTCGACCAGCGTTTCCGGTTCCGTTTCCCGCACCAGCTATCGGGTGGTCAGCGACAGCGCGTCGCCATTGCCCGCGCCCTGATGCTCGAACCCAAGGTCATGCTGCTCGATGAACCGACCTCTGCGCTCGACGTTTCGGTCCAGGCCGAGATTCTCAATCTTCTCAAGCGGCTGCGGCGCGAACAGGGCCTGACCTTTCTCCTGGTCACCCACAACCTGCCTGTCGTCAGCTTCCTCTGCGACCGGCTTGCGGTGATGAAGCAGGGGCGGGTCGTCGAGATTGCCGATGTTGCCCAGCTCAAGGCAGGCGACCTCAAACAACCCTATTCGCGCGAATTGCTCGCCGCGACAGAGGGCGGGTAGCAGCTTCAGCTCCAACCGCCCCATCAGACCACCAAGGACAATCCATAATGACGACCCATATTCAGGCCCTTTCCACGTTCGACACGGCCATTGCCACTGCCAGGACGGCGGACGCAGCGTTCAAGGCCTTGCAGGATTTGGCCCAGGCCACGGTTGGGGCAAAGCTCTTCACCGTGATGACCGTCGACATGGGGGCTGACGTCGCCCGTCGTGCCTATACCAGCGACCCGGTGAACTATCCCGCATCGGGCACCAAGCCGATCAACTACGGGCCGTGGTTCGATGTCGTGCACAAGGAGCGCCAGTATTTTGTCGCCAACACCATCGAGGACATTGCCAAGGTGTTCTTTGACCACGAGCTGATCAATTCGCTGGGCTGCCAGTCGGTGATCAACATGCCCATCATCCTCGGGGACGAGTTGATCGCCACCATGAACATTCTCGATGTCGAGGGCTATTACACGCCCGAGCGCGTGCAGATGGTGCGCGACCTGCTCTCGATCCCGGCCAAGCTGGCGGCGCTGGTCGCCAGGAGCTGATCGCGGGGAAGAGCCCCTAAACCCAAAGCAAGGCCCCCGCACTGTGCGGGGGCCTGTTCAGACTTGCCTCCGTCAGAACGCCGAGGCCATCAGCGAAGCATTGCCACCGGCCGCCGTGGTGTCGATGCAGACATGGCGTTCCACCTGCAGGCGTCCAATATCACCGGGGCTGAAGAGGATCGGCAGGAGCGCGCCCTCACGACGGCTCATCGCAAGTCGGACGGATTTGAGGCCCGCCTCATCCCCAAACCAGGCGACCGCGTCAAATGTGGTGCCAGTGACAAGCTCGTCGATATCCATCTCGCCCACCGCGAAGCGGCATCCGGCCCTTTCGGCCATGGCCCGCTGCGCGGCAAAGTCTTCCGGCGTCGGGCCGAGGCACAAAAGCGTCCCGCGCGGCGCCACATAGAGACGGTTGCTCTCCCCTGTCGGCCCAGGCAGTTCAATGGCACCGGACTGGAGGTCGCTGCCCTCAAGGGTAAAGCGCGGCAGATAATGCGGACCGCCGGCCTTGGGCCCTGTGCCCGACAAGCCTTCGCCACCGAAGGGCTGGCTGCCGACGACCGCGCCGATCTGGTTGCGGTTGATATAGATATTGCCCACGTGCACATCCCGGGCCAGCCGCTTCACCCGCGACGATATTCGCGTGTGCATGCCAAATGTCAGGCCGTAGCCCGAACCGTTGATGGCCGCCACGACCTTGCCCAGGTCATCGCCCTTGAAGCTCGCGACATGCAGGACCGGTCCAAAAATCTCTTCGGGCAGGTCCTCGATGCCAGAAACCTGGATGACGGTCGGCGCGATGAACGTGCAGCTTTCAGGCGCCGTCAGCTGATGCAAAACCCGTGACCTGCGCGCTTCGATATAGGCCGCAATCTTGTCGCGCGCCGGAATATCGATGATCGGCCCGATGTCGGTCTTGAGCGCGGCGGGGTCACCGAGCACCAATTCGTTCATCGCGCCCTTGAGCATGTCCAGAGTTCGTTCATAAACATCCTCCTGGATATAGGCCAGGCGCAGGGCCGAGCAGCGCTGGCCCGCCGACTGAAATGCCGATGCAATGATATCGCGCACCGCCTGTTCGGTCAGCGCAGTCGAATCCACCACCATCGCATTGAGCCCGCCGGTCTCGGCGATCAATGGTGCCTGAGGCGCCAGATGCTCAGCCATGGCCCGCTCAATCCGGCGTGCTGTCGGGAGCGAGCCGGTGAAGCAAACCCCCGCAATGCCTGGGATTTCGGTCAGCGCGGCGCCAATTTCAGCGCCGCCTGGCAGCAGTTGCACAGCATCCTCTGGCACGCCCGCCGCATGCATCAGCTGCACCGCCCGGAACGCCACCAGCGGGGTCTGCGGCGCCGGCTTTGCCAACACCGGATTGCCCGCCGCCAGCGCGGCGGCGATCTGGCCTGTAAAGATCGCCAGCGGAAAATTCCACGGCGAAATGCAGACAAAGGGCCCGCGCGGCATACCGGTCAAGTCCCTGGATTCATTGGCATAATAGCGCAGGAAGTCCACCGCTTCGCGCACTTCCGACACCCCATCCGCCCAGGTTTTACCCGCCTCGCGGGCCAAAAGTGCCAGCAATTCTGGCGCGTTGGCCTCGTAGAAATCAGCAACGCGGCGCAGCATTTCGGCCCGTTCGGCAACAAGCACGGCACCCCAGCGCGACGCGGTCGCAGTCATCACGGCGTCACGCACCTGCTCGGCACTCGCCGCGACTACCGACCCGACCTGATCATCGGGATTGGCCGGGTTCACAACAAACTGCGCCGCCCCATCGCCTGACGCCATCGCACCCAACGGCCCCGCCTGCCAGCTCCGGGTCATGAACTGATCTCGCGCGCTGTTCATGGCATCGAATGCCACGGGGTCCGTCAAATCAAGGCCTGCCGAATTCTGTCGCGCTACAAATATCCCTCCCGGCGCAGGGATCGTAGGATTGGCGAAGTTTCCCTGCTGCGCCAGTAACTTACCGATCGGGTCCTCGGCCACGATTGCGGCCGGAATGTCGGCGTCAGCGATCTGATAGACGAACGAACCATTGGCACCGTTCTCAAGCAGCCGTCGCACAAGATAGGCCAATAGGTCCTTGTGGGCGCCAACCGGCGCATAGACGCGGGTCGTGGTCGCATGGGCTTTGCGCAGGGCCGCATGCAATTGCTCACCCATGCCGTGCAGGCGCTGGAATTCGTAGCTGTCCGTGCCGCGCCCCGCCGCCGCAGCCAGGTGCAGAACTGCCGCCGCCGTATGGGCATTGTGGGTCGCAAATTGCGGATAGATCCAGTTGGAAGCGAACAGCCTTTTCGCCGCAGCGATATAGCTCACATCAGTGGCGGCCTTGCGCGTGAACACCGGATAGCCGGGCAGGCCCAGCACCTGCGCCCGCTTGATTTCGGCGTCCCAATAGGCACCCTTGACCAGCCGCACCATGATACGCCGATCCAGCCGCTGGGCTGTCGCATCGAGCCAATCGACCAGCGGCAGCACGCGCTTGCCATAGGCCTGGACGACGACGCCAAAACCGTCCCAACCGGCCAACTCTGGCGTCTCCAGCACCGCCTCTATCACATCAAGCGACAGGTCCAGCCGGTCGGCCTCTTCAGCATCGATGTTGAAACCCATATTGGCCCTGGCCGCGACCAGAGCCAGTTTTCGCGTGGCTTCCACCAGGTCAACCATGACCCGGTCGCGCTGGGCAACTTCGTAGCGCGGGTGGAGCGCGCTGAGCTTGACGGAAATGCCCGGATTGTCGCGCACGACGCCCCGCGTGCAGTGCGGCGCCAGTTTCTCGATGGCCTGTAGATAGGCCCGAAAATAGCGGCTGGCGTCGTCGGCAGTGCGCGCCGCCTCGCCTAGCATATCGTAGGAATAGCGATAGCCGTCTGCCTCGGGAGCCTTTGCATGCGCAATCGCCTCGTCGATGCTGCGCCCAAAGACGAACTGGCTGCCCATCAGCCGCATGGCTTGGCCCACAGCCGTGCGTATGACTGGCTCACCCAGGCGCGCTACAGCCCGGTGCAGCGCCGATCTGGGCCCGATTTCGGGGTCGCCCAGCACCTCTGCAGTCAGGTTCAGCGCCCAGGACGAGAAATTGACCAGCGGGCTTGTCGAGCCATGAAAGTGGCTGGCCCAGTCGCCGTTCCCGACCTTGTCATGGATCAACGCATCAATCGTTTCGCTGTCGGGCACTCGCAGCAGGGCTTCGGCTAGCGACATCAGCGCCAGCCCTTCCTCGCTATCGAGCCCGAACTCGGCCAGAAAGCTCTCCATCAGCCCTGGTCGGGCACCGTTGCGGACAGCTTCGACCAAGTCTACCGCGCGCAACGAAATCGCCGCTCGTGCGCCGGCGTCCAGTCCGGTGCGGGCGATGAGGTCGGGCACCAGCACCGCCTCTTCGGCATGGAGCAGGCTGCGGAGGGCATGGCGGGCGGTCTGTGGGGCAGTAGGCATGGCTTCACCTCGAAAGTGCCCTATCCTGCCAGAACGTCAAACGGCGTTTCGCCTGATGTTGTGGGATTTGGCAGGTGAATGCTATGAAATGGGAGTACCTACTAGGATATAGCGCTATGAGCACCGACAGTCTTGGGTCATTGGACCAGATCGACCGCCGTATCCTCGAAGAGCTGGCCCGCGACGGCCGCGTTAGTGTGGCGGAGTTGAGCCGACGGGTGAACCTCTCCAAGACGCCCTGTCAGGCACGGATCAAGCGTCTCGAACAGGATGGCTACATCCTGGGCTATCGCGCGGTGATCGACCCAACCCGCCTCGGCCTGCCCCATGTCGCCTTTGTCGAGGTGCGATTGAGCGATACGCGCAAGGCGGCGCTGGAAGCCTTCAACAAGGCTGTGCGCGCCCTGCCCGAGGTCGAACAGGCACATATGATCGCCTCCAGCTTTGACTATCTGCTCAAGGTGCGCACCAAGGATATCGCTGCTTATCGCGAGGTTCTGGGCGAAAAACTCTCTGCCCTGCCCCATGTCGCCCATACGTCCACGCATGTGTCGATGGAGGCGGTCAAGGACGATGCAGACTAGGCGCGCTTGCATGCGCCGCCGCGCTCTGCCATTCCGACAGCACCACAGCGCCAGGGCACGCCCATGAAGACCATTCTCGTTGTCGGTATCGGCACTGGTAGTGCCGAGCACCTGACCATTGCAGCCATCGAGGCCTTGAACCGCGCTGATGTGCTGTTCGTGCCCGACAAAGGCATTGGCAAGGGCGAGTTGGCCGACGTGCGGCGCGAGATTATCGCCCGTTTCGTGCGCCAAAGCGATCCGCGCCAGATTGGCTATGCCGTCCCGCGCCGCGATGCCGCCAATCCCGACTACGGACGGGGCGTTGCCGAGTGGCACATGGCGCTGGCTGAAATTTTTGGCCTGCTGATTTCAGACGTCCCCCAAGGCGGGACTGGCGCATTCCTCGTCTGGGGCGATCCGGGGCTCTATGATTCCACGCTGCGCATCCTGGAGCATGTCTCCGAGCCGATCGCCGTCGAAGTCATTCCTGGCATCACCGCTATCCAGGCGCTGACGGCCGCGCACGGCATTGCCCTCAATCGCATTGGCGAACCCGTGCTGATCACCCCTGGCCGCCAGCTGGCTGCGGTGGAAACCGACACCGTGGTCATGCTCGACGGGCGCATGGCCTTTCTCGATGCCGACCCCGATCTCGACATTTTCTGGGGCGCCTACCTCGGTACGGCTCAACAAATCCTGGTGGCCGGGCGATTGGGCGATGTTCGTGACCAGATTGTCGTTATGCGCGCCGAGGCGCGGGAACGCCATGGCTGGATCATGGATACCTATCTGCTGCGCAAGCCGGAGTAGTGCTCCATTGCATCGGCTGCTAGAACCGTTCGATCCGCAATGATCGAGCGCCCAGTGAATCACGCCCACGCTATTTTCGGCCCGCAGAGCAGCGCCCGGCGCGGCGCGTGCCCAACGCTAGACGCCCCCATGCGGACCGGCGACGGCCTCTTGGCGCGTATCCGCGTGGTGGGGTCGGTTATATCTCCCGACCAGCTGTCGGGCTTGGCCGAACTGGCAACAGAACACGGCAACGGCCTGGTCGAGGTCACCGCACGCGGCAATCTGCAAGTGCGCGGGCTGCGCCCAGAAACCGCTCCGCCGTTTGCAACGGCGGTGGCGCGCTTGTTGACTGTCGAAACCGGGCTGGTTGTCGACACCTCGCCTCTGGCCGGGCTTGACCCACACGAGATCATCGACCCTGCCCCGCTGGCCCGGCAATTGCGGGCGGATGCCGCCCCTTTTGCCGCCCGGCTTGGCCCCAAAGTCAGCGTTGTGGTGGATGGGGGCGGGCAGATTTCCCTGGCAACGTTCAAGGCCGACATTCGCCTCACCGCTCTTGGCAAGGACCACTGGGCCGTCGCCCTTGGCGGCGGCAAGCCCCAGCAGATGGACACCGATAGTGCCTTGGCCGCCGCGATTGCCTTGCTTGGCGCCTTGGCTGCCATTGGCCCCGAGGCCCGGGCGACCGACCTGTTTCCTGTGAGAGACGCGCGCGCAGAACCTTCGCCTGCCGTCTTGGCGAGGAGCTTGGCCGACGGCGCTGATCGGCTCCGCCTCCGCGACGGACACACCATTCCCATCGCCCTGCCGTTCGGCCAGGTGCACGGCGCTATCTTGATCGCCTTGATGGAAGCGGCCCAGATCGACGGGATCACAAATATCCGCCTCGCGCCGGATCATTGTCTTTTGCTCGACAACGCCAGCCCTGCGCTGATCCGTCGGGCCGCGGCTCTGGGGTTCATTACCGATCCCGGCGATCCGCGACGTCGCGTCAGCGCCTGCATCGGCAATCAGGGCTGCGCCTCGGGCCATATCGCTGCCCGTGATATCGCCGCCCGGCTGGCCCCGCAGCTGCATGCGCACCAGCAACTGCATGTGTCAGGCTGCGCCAAGGGTTGCGCTCATCCGCGCCCGGCTCATGTGACCCTGGTTGGTACTGCCGACGGGATTGGCCTTGTCATCAATGGCCGGGCGGGCGATACGCCAGAGCAGTTTCTGGACGAGGCCGCGCTTGCTGCCGCCCTCGTCTCCTCCCAGGATAGGCGATGACGCAATACGACTACATCAAGGAAGGCGACAGCATCTATCGCCAGTCCTTTGCCATCATCCGCGCCGAGGCCGATCTTTCGGGCTTTGCCGAGGATGAAGCCGAACTGGCGGTACGCATGATCCATGCCGCCGGCATGGTCGAGGCCGCACGGTATTTCGTTTTCAGTCCCGGCTTTGTTACTGCGGCGCGCATCGCGCTCAATGCCGGTGCGCCGATCCTGTGCGATGCCGAAATGGTCGCACGCGGCGTCACTGCCGCGCGGCTGCCGGCAGACAATGACGTGATCTGCACCCTGCGCGATCCAAGAACGCCAGACCTGGCTGCGGCCATCGGCAACACCCGCTCTGCTGCCGCTTTGCACTTGTGGGACAAGGACCTCGAAGGCGCAGTGGTTGCCATCGGCAATGCCCCCACCGCCCTCTTTCACCTGCTCGAAATGCTGCGCGACGGCGCGCCAAAGCCGGCCGCTATCATCGGCATGCCGGTGGGCTTTGTCGGCGCCGCCGAATCCAAGGACGCGCTGGCCGAGAACTCTTATGGCGTGCCCTATGCCATTGTCCGCGGGCGGCTGGGCGGCAGCGCCATCACCTCGGCCTGTCTCAATGCTTTGGCGAGGCCGGGCCTGTGAGCGGAAAACTGATCGGCGTCGGCACTGGCCCCGGCGACCCTGAACTGCTGACACTCAAGGCCGTCCGCGCCATTGAGCGCGCCGATGTTGTGGCCTTTTTCGCCAAGCGCGGCAATCCGAGTAATGCTCGCGCCATCGTTGTGGAACATTTCCGCACCGGCCAGGTCGAGGAGGCGCTGGACTACCCGGTGACGACCGAGATCCATCGCCATGACAACGGCTATCGCGATCAGATCCAGAGGTTCTACACGGAAGCCGCCGAACGTCTGGCCGCGCACCTCGACGCCGGGCGCACCGTGGCTGTGCTCAGCGAGGGCGATCCGCTGTTCTATGGCAGCTATATGCACCTCCACGTCCGGCTGGCGCCGCGCTACGATACCCAGGTCATCCCGGGCATCACCGCCATGTCGGGGTGCTGGTCGTCGGCGGGCCTGCCGCTGGTGCAGGGCGACGATATCCTGACCATCCTGCCCGGAACGCTGGATCAGGCCGAACTGGCCCGCCGTCTCAGCGACACACAGGGCGCCGTCATCATGAAGCTGGGGCGCAACCTTCCCAAGGTTCGGGCTGCACTTGCCGATGCCGGTCGTCTCGACGGAGCGGTCTATGTCGAACGTGGCACCATGGACAATGGTGCCTCCATCGCCCTGACTGAAAAGCCCAACGACGACGCGCCCTATTTCTCGCTGGTGCTGGTGCCTGGCTGGAGTGCGCGGCTATGACCGGCAAGCTGACGATCATCGGCACCGGCCCCGGCAATCCGGGCCAGACGACGCCGCAAGCCACCGACGCCATTGCCGCCGGCGAGCAGTTCTTTGGCTATGGCCCCTATCTCGACCGGTTGAACCTGCGACCCGACCAGATCCGTGTCGCTTCCGACAATCGCGAAGAAATCGACCGGGCCCGCGCGGCGCTCGATGCGGCCTCGAAAGGCGCCACTGTCTGCGTCGTTTCGGGCGGCGATCCCGGCGTTTTCGCCATGGCCGCAGCGATCTGTGAGGCGGTGGAAACCGGGCCAGAGACCTGGCGCCGCCTCGATATCACCGTGCTGCCCGGCGTCACTGCCATGCTGGCGGTCGCCGCTCGCGCCGGTGCGCCGCTGGGCCACGACTTTTGCGCCATTTCGCTATCGGACAATCTGAAGCCCTGGGACCTGATCGAGCGACGCCTGCGCGCCGTGGCTGAGGCGGGCCTGGTCATCGCGCTCTATAATCCCATTTCGAAAGCCCGCCCCTGGCAACTGGCCACGGCGTTCAAGCTGCTGCGCGAGGTTCTGCCGGTGACCACGCCCGTGATCTTTGGCCGCGCCATTGGCCGCCCTGACGAGCACTTTGCCGTCGGCCCGCTTGGCGAGGCCCATCAGCAGCCCGCCGACATGGCCACCTGCGTCATTATCGGATCGGCCGAAACCCGGATCATCGAGCGTCCCGGCATGGACCCGCTGGTCTATTCGCCAAGGAGTATCGGCTGATGCCAGAGGCCTGGTTGACCATTATCGGCATTGGCGAGGATGGCCTATATGGCCTGTCCCCCGCCGCCCGGGCCGCATTGGCCGGTGCCGAAATCGTCTTTGGCGGCACCCGGCACCTCGAGTTGGCCGCCCCAGCCATCAAGGGTGAGCAGCATCCTTGGCAAACGCCGTTCTCCCGGTCCGTTGACGCCGTTCTTGCCGCGCGCGGCCGTAAAGTTTGCGTGCTGGCCTCCGGCGATCCCTTCCACTATGGGGTCGGCGCGACCCTGTCGCGCCATGTCGATCCGACGCAGATGCATGTCATCCCGCATGCTTCGGCGTTCAGCCTTGCTGCATCGCGCCTGGGCTGGCCTTTGCAGGATGTGGTGAGCATTTCGCTCCACGGCCGCCCAATCGATCTTATTCGCCCGCATCTGCACGCAACGGCCCGCATTCTGGCGCTGACGTCGGATGAAAAGGGGCCCGGCGCGCTGGCGGCGCTGCTGGTCGAGGCGGGATTTGGTCGTTCGATCATTACGGTGCTCGAGGCCCTGGGGGGGCCGCACGAACAGATCCGCTCGCAAATGGCCGATGGCTTCACCCTGACTGAGCTAAACCCGCTTAATATCTGCGCCATCACGGTCGCGCCGCTGCCGGGTGCCCGTGTGCTGCCGCTGACGCCGGGCCTCGAGGATACGTTGTTCGAGCACGACGGACAGATCACCAAGCGCGACATCCGCGCCTTGACCCTTTCGGCGCTGGCCCCACGCACGCATGAGTTGCTGTGGGACATTGGTGCAGGGTCCGGGTCCATTGGTATCGAGTGGATGCTGGCCGATGCCAGCCTGCGTGCCGTCGCCATCGAGAGCGAACCCGAGCGCGCCCAGCGCATCGCGCGCAATGCCCGCGCCTTCGGTGTGCCCGATCTGCACGTAGTCGAAGGCCCTGCGCCCCATGTTCTGGCCGGGCTGGAGCCTCCGCACGCCATCTTCATTGGCGGCGGGGGAACCGATCCGGGTGTCATGGACGCCGCCATTTCTGCCTTGCGCCCCGGCGGGCGGTTGGTGGCCAATGCTGTCAGCCTTGAAATGGAACAGTCCCTTTTGGCTTTGCATGCCAAACATGGCGGAGAGCTGGTTCGCCTTTCGGTGGCGCAGGCTGCGCCGCTTGGCACCATGACCGGCTGGCGCCCCGCCATGCCGATCACCCAGTGGCGCTGGAGCAAGCCATGAGCGTGCATTTCATTGGGGCCGGCCCCGGCGCCGCCGACCTGATCACCGTGCGCGGCCGCGATCTGCTCGCCCGCTGCCCGGTCTGTCTTTATGCCGGCTCCATCGTGCCCCGGGAGATGCTCGACTGGTGCGGCCCCGGCACGAGGCTCGTCGACACCGCTCCGATGTCGCTCGATGAAATCGAAGCTGAATATGTGCGCGCACATGAGGCAGGCGAAGACGTCGCGCGCCTGCACTCGGGCGACCTGTCAATTTGGAGCGCCGTGGCCGAGCAGATGCGGCGCCTCGACCGTCTCGGGATTCCTTATACCCTCACCCCTGGCGTGCCCGCCTTCGCTGCTGCAGCTGCCGCACTGGGGCGCGAGCTGACCATTCCGGCGGTCAATCAGTCCCTGGTGCTCACCCGTGTCGGCGGTCGCGCCTCGCCCATGCCGGACGGCGAGACACTCTCGGCCTTCGGCGCCACGGGGGCGACATTGGCCATCCACCTCGCCATTCACTCGCTGGGTCGGATCGTTGCCGAGTTGCGCCCGTTCTATGGCGATGACTGTCCCGTCGCCATTGTCGCCCATGCGAGCTGGCCAGGTGAGGTTATCATTCGCGGCATATTGGCAGATATCGAGGCCAGGTTCGACCCGACCATCGAGCGCACTGCCATCATCTTCGTCGGCAAGGGGCTGGCGGTGGAAGATTTTCGCGAGAGTTCGCTTTACGATCCCGACTACCAACGCCGCTTCCGCGGGCGCGAAGGACTTTAGGAGATTGACCATGGCTGTACTGACGCTCCCCGAACTCAGGGACAAGGCCGTCCTCATCACTGGCGCCTCGACCGGCATAGGCGCGGCTCTAGCCAAAGCCTTTGGGGCGCAGGGCGCCATGGTGGGCGTGCATTACAATTCCAGCGAGGACGCGGCAAAAGCTGTAGCCGATGCAGTGGTCGCTGCGGGTGGCAAGGCGCACCTAGTGCGGGCCGATGCTTCGAAGTCGGGGGAGATCGCGCGCGCAGTTGAAGAAACCGCCCAGGCCTTCGGGCGGTTGGATGGTCTGATCAACAATGCCGGCGGCATGGTGGCCCGCCTGCTCTATGCCGACATGACCGACGAGCATTATGAAGCGGTCATGGACCTTAACGGCCGCTCTGTGCTGGCGGCCACCCGCGCGGCCCTCCCGCATATGAAATCGGCCGGTGGTGGTTTTGTCATCAACACCACCTCCATTGCCGCGCGCAATGGCGCGAGCAATGGCGCTGGCCTTTACGGTTCGTCCAAGGCCTTTATTGCCAACGTGACGCGCGGCATGGCCAAGGAATTCATCCCCTTCGGCATTCGCGTCAACGCCGTGGCGCCGGGCGTCATCGAGACGCCCTTCCATGAACGCTACTCCACCGAAGCACAGTTGAAGGCGCAATTGGCAACAGTCCCGCAGGGGCGCCTTGGCACCACCGATGACTGTATCGGCGCCTATCTGTTTCTCGCCTGCGCAAGCCTGTCGGGCTACATCATCGGTCAGACCATCGAGGTCAACGGCGGCATGCTGATGCCCTGAGGCAGAACATCAGCTCGCGGGGTTCTTCATGGGCACCGCTTGCAGATGGCCAAGCAGATAGGCATGGGTCGCAGCGTTGGCGACGACGAGACACCCCGTGCGCTCGAACACCTCCGGCCCGCGGCCCCACCAGTCGGTGACGACGCCGCCGGCTTCTTCGACCAAGAGGATGCCGGCCGCTGTGTCGACGAAGCCGGTTTCCTCGAAATAGCCCGTCAATCTCCCGCACGCGACCCAGGCGCAGCTATTGGCGGCACTGCCCACGATCCGCACCGCCCCGATAGGGGCGCGAATAGCATCGAGGCGGGCGTAAGCGCCGGGATGGAGGCTGAGATTGGGCGTTGGCAGCCCCGTCCCCACGCACATCATGGCAATGTCGGTGGAGCCGCTGACGCTCAAGGGTGCCCCATTGAGATAGGCACCGCCGCCCTTTTTGGCGGTGAACATTTCATCGGCGACCGGGTCATAGACCAGGCCGCACAGAGTTTGGTTGCCACGCCGCAGGGCAATAGTGATCGTATAATGCTGGCCATTGAGAAAATTGGTGGTTCCGTCGATGGGGTCCACCAGCCAGCGATGCTCAGGATCGGCACCATCCACCGGCGCAAATTCCTCGCCGGTCAGGCTCCAGTCGGGATTAATCTCGAACAGCCGCTTGCGGATCAGCAGTTCGGATTCGCGGTCGGCGTCCGAGACGAAGTCACCCGGTCCCTTAACCCCGATTTCGAGGTCGCGAAAGCGCCTGAAATGGGCCTGGGTCAAAACGCCGGCTTCGCGCGCGGCGGCCACCATCTTGTCGAGAATGCTGTCGTAATCTGTGCTCATGATGTGAGGGCCGCGTAGAGCCCCTCCGGGTCGTCGGTGGTGATCTGGTCAACTTTGAGCGCCAGCAGCCGCTCAACCTGTGCAACGCTGGCGGGGGTAACTTCGCGAATGGTCCAGGCATCCACCTGACGGTTATCTGCGTGGATGGCTGCAATCATGTCATAACCGGCCCGATCCGCGGCCAGCACGATCTCATGGTGGAGGTATATGAAAGCTGCCTGGGGCGCGGCCCTGAGCGCCTCGCTGGTAAAGGCATCATAATCAAGACTGGCCTGCAGGCGCGCCAGCGACTCACCGTAGCAGGGATCATAGCCGACACGCAGTCCCGGGGTCGCCTCGGCAAGGCAGAGGACAGCCGGGAGGTCTCCGCCCGACACAATCATGTTGCCTGCATGCGGCCCGACATTGCGGGCGAAGTTCGTCACCGTTTTCGGGTCAAGTGCAGCGAGGTCTTCCTTGTAGTCGAGCTGCAGCAGTGCATCAGGATGCACCTGCCCCCCTTCCATCAGCGCGCAGAGATCATCGAGCAGCATCACCCGGTCCGCCAGCGGCACCCCGTTATTTCCGCGCAGGTGCAATTGGCGGATGACGGCATCGCCAGTCGCCGCCACCAAGCCGGTGCCGGTGGTTTCGTGGTCGAGCGCCAGATCGTGCAGCACGGCAAAACCCTTATCGGCGGTGACCACCAGATCCACCTCGACACTCGCCCCCAGCCGCATGGCCTCTAGAATCCGCGCTCCGGTGAAGACCGGATCGGATGGCTTGCGGCGCGCGCGGTGCCACTTGAGCCAGGTGCGGTGGCCATTGCGGTCGATATGGAGCGGCTCTGCCATGTCAGCTCCGATAGGCGCGTTGATTGTCGCGATAGGCCGATACCGCCTGGGGCCGCAGATCGACCCCCTGCCCCGGCTTGAACAGGTCCGGGTGGGCAACCATGGATTTGAGGCGCGTTCCATCGCGGAGATCGAGATCGACAAGGCCGTGGGTGCCATAGTCGGTGACGCGATGCACCCTGGCGGTGCCGGGCTCGGCCGCCGTGAGATCGAGTGCCTCGGGACGCACCGCCAGAACCGCCGGTCCATCGGCAATCGGCATATCGACGGCGAAACCGGCCCGCTTGAAATGGCCATTGCTGACCTCACCTTCGACCAGGTTCATGGTGCCGATGAATCCAGCGACGAAGGGCGTTTGCGGCTCGCGGTAGATGATGTCGGGACGGTCGACCTGCTCGGTGCGCCCATCGCGCATCACCACGATCCGGTCGGCCATGGCCAGTGCCTCGTCCTGTCCGTGGGTGACGAACAGCGTCGTGATCTTGAGGCGCTGCTGAATGTCCCGCACTTCCTCGCGCAGCCGCTCGCGCAGGTGCTGATCCAGGCTCGCGAAGGGTTCGTCGAGCAAGAGTATCTTGGGTTCAAGCACCAGCGAACGCGCCAACGCCACGCGCTGCTGCTGGCCGCCGGACAGCTGGTTGACGCCGCGACCGCCATAACCGGCCAGACCCACAAGTTCGAGAACGGCCTCGACCCTCTGCTTGATTTCGCTGGCCGGCAGGCGCCGCAGCTTCAAGCCAAAGGCGAGGTTCTTGAACACGTTCATATGCGTCCAGAGCGCATGGCTCTGGAACACCATGCCCGTCGGCCGCTTTTCCGGCGGCTGGTGGGTGATGTCCTCGCCATCGATGGTGATCAGGCCCGAGGTCGGGCGCTCGAACCCACCGATCATGCGCAGCAGTGTCGACTTGCCCGAGCCTGAAGGCCCGAGCAGGCAAACCAGTTCGCCGTCGGCCACATCAAGTGAGAACTTGTCGACCGCGACTGTCGGGCCAGCAAAAATCTTGGAGACTTCGGAAATCTTGAGAACGGACATGAGTTTTTCCTAGCCGCCAAAACCACGGGCGAAGGCACCGCCACCGATGACCCGGCGGGCAAACATGAGAGCAATGAAGGACGGCACCCAGAGCATCACCGACAGCACGGCGCCATATTGGATGACCATCTGATTGTTGATGAAGGAGATCATCAGCACCGGCATGGTGCGGATACCGGGCGCGCCGATCAGCCAGGCGCCCTCGGTTTCATAGAAAGTGCCGACAAAGCTGAGCAGCACCGCCGCGGCAATGGTGGGGCCAGCCTGCGGCAGCGTGATCGACCAGAACACCCGCAAGGGGCTGGCCCCCACATCACGCGCCGCCTCTTCCATGCGCCGGTCCACGGACTGGAAAGCGGCCACCGGGATCCAGATCATGAAGAGGAGCGTGCCGACCAGCTGGATCAGCACCACACCCCAGAATGTCCCGATCAGATTGAGCTGCAGGAAAATCGCGGCAATGGCGATCAACAGGCCGAATTTAGGAAAGGCATGGCCGGCGAGGAACGAGAAGAACAGAACCGTGCGGCCCGGAAAATCCATGCGGGCGAAGGCATAGGCCGCAGGCAGGCAGATGGCGGCCGACAACAGCGTGACCACGGTGGACAGCTGAAGGCTGATGGTCAGCGCGCTCCACACGTCGGCCCGAGTGAGGGTCTGATTCCAGAACCGCAGGCCGAACTGCTGTGGAACCACATTGGGATAGCGCCAGACTTCGGTGAAAGCCCAGGTACCCACCACAATCAGCGGCAGCACAATGGCCGCCGACAGCAGCGCGGTGAAGATGATGCCAGCCCAGTCGATTGGCGGGCGATTGGGCGCCATTGCCGGGGCCGAGATCACAGGCGAAACGCGTTCCATCTCACTGCCCCTGATTGCGTGCGACCGAGCGCACATAGAACAACCCGAAGGCAATGCAGAAGCCGAAGGTGATGACCGCCTGGGTGATGGCGTTGAGCGGGTCGTTCACCTCGCGGAAGGTGCGGTTCATAAATGGACCCATCATTTCGGGAGCCGCCGGGCCAAGCAGATAGGGCAGCGTGAAGGACGAGAATATCCCCAGCACTGCGAATGAAATGGCGACCAACAGGGAATTGGAAATGCGCGGCAGGATGATGTGCCAGAACACCTGCAACCGATTGGCGCCAACATCGCGCGCCGCTTCGATAGCGTGGTTGGCTACATTGCCCAGCCCCGAGAGCAGGATCAAAACCGTGAGTGGGATATTGTCCCACACCAGCCCGATCACCGGCCCCCAAGGGGTGAGATAGGGCGTGCGGATCTTGGGCAGGCCCACCGAATTGAGCAGGATATCGACCATGCCATTGGGGCCGAGCACGCGGATGAAGGCGTAAGCGAGGATGATCGAGGGCACGAACATCGGAAAAATCGCCAGCGCCTGCACATAGGCCGGCAAGCGCCCATGCGAAAAGCGCAGATAGAGCGCGATGGGCAGGCAGATCACCAGCAGCAGGATGGCGCACATCAGCGTCGTCCAGAGCGTGATGGTGAGATTGTTGATCGAATACTGATCGGAAAAGAAGAAAACGTAGCTCGAGAGGTCAAAGCCCATCGTCCCGCTGGCGTCCGGCCGCCAGAGCGTCCGCCCGATAGCGTTGATGATCGGCCAGATCACCAGCCAGCCCACCAGAAACACCGGGATGGCGACGAGCAGAAGGCCAGTTGGCCTCCTGCTCGCAGCGCCCTCGATCAGGGGGCGTTTTGCCCCTTCAGCAGCGTCGGTCACGCGTTGCGATCAACGTTTGGAGCGACATTGCGATACCAGCCATCGTTGATGGCGCCGTCCCATGCCCCGCCCGGGAAGGTCGGAATGGTCAGGGGAACAATGTCGGCGAAGCGCTCGCGCAGTTCGGCAGAGACATAATCCCAGCTGACGCCGGGGAAGCCGCCGAGTTCAGTCAGGATCGCGCTCTGGATTTCCTCGGAAAGGATGAAATCGGCGAGCTTGAGGGCAGCATCGCGGTTGACGCCGTTCTCGATGACGATGGAGCGGGTAAAGCCGCCGGCCAGCGCCAGATCCTGAAGCTGTACCAGGCCGGTTTCTGCCGGCAGCACGCCCTGGTCGATGGCCTGCAGCACCTGGTCGGACCAGACAGGAGCCATGGTTACCACACCCTGAGCGAGCAGCTGGATCGACTGGGTATTGCCCGAAGAATAGGCGCCGCCGTCATAGAGCGAAGGCGCGATGTCGGAGAGGATTGCCCAGGCCTTGCCGAGTGCTTCGTTGCCGAACTCCTCGGTATAGTTGTCGACGGTGAAGGCCGCCGGATCGAGGCCATTGGCCTGGTGGATGGCGCGGCGAACGAAATTGCCGCCCGAACCACCCTTGTCGGGGCGATTGTAAACGAACTGGCCGGGATTGGCCTTGATCCAAGCCACCAGCTCGTCCCAGTTCTTGGGCGCATCCGCAGCGCTGAGCTTGGTGCTGTCATAGGCCAGCAGAACCTGGCTGCCGCGATAGGGGAGCGAATAGTCGGACTGGATGGCCAGCGGATTGACCTTGGAATAATTGGTCAGCCCGGCTTCGGCGATATTGGCATAGACACCTGCCTCGATAGCGCCAGAAGGCAGCAGGGCGTCGCCCGATTCAAAGAAGTCGGCCTGCGGATCGGCACCCTGCTGCTTGGCAGCAATGGCGCGCTCGCCAATGGCAATGATCCCGGCGCCATCACCGGCATCGACCAGATTGATCGACACGCCCGGATTGGCGGCCTCGAAGGCCGGCTTCACCGTATTGGTCCAGAAATCGAGAATATTGCTGTCCGAGCTGGTGTACCAGTCGATCACGCCCTCGGCAGCAAAGGACATGCGGGGCAGCAGGGCAAGACCAGCCACACCACCCGCAGCGGAAATCATGAAGTCACGACGTTTCATGTTGTTTCTCCCATCATGGCGACCGGGGTGGTCACCGCGCTAACTTGCTTGGCGCGCTTCCGAACCGAAAAGTGGTGTCCACTTTTCCAGGAAACGCTCCATCATCGCCGAGTGCGGAGGCAGCGTATCGACATGCAGCCGACATGATGAGCCCGGATCGGCACCGGTTCATCCGCCTCATGGGCCTCCTCCCTCAGTGCGTCAGTCCTGCGGAAAGCGTCCCAATCTGTGTCGGGTAGAGCCTGCCGCGACGAGCTGTCGCATCTGCAAGACAACACCCAATAGCGATTGCACACAAGTGCATTTTTCGCCCTGTTGGGTCGCCTAGATATGCGGCTTCCATAACGCTTTGATGACAATTACAAATTTGCGCACGTGTGCAATATGCTGCACCATTTGTTGCAACCGTCTGTCGATGCCAATGAAAAGGCACCGCCCCAAGGCTGCAAAAAGCCGGGCAGGCAAGCACTTGCGCTGGCAAGGAGAGGTCTAGTTTCTGCCCGGACGGACCGAGCGTCGCCAGACCGGAATCGGCTCGATCATGCGCCTCTCGGAGCTGGCACGTTCGGGTTGCAACAGCAGGTCAACGACCTCGTCGGCCATGGGGTCAAGCGGCTGCCTGAACGTGGTCAATTGATAGGAGGCCCAGCCCGCCTGCTCAATGTCATCGAAGCCGACAACGCAAAGATCATCGGGAATGGCGAGGCCAAATTCGAGGCGCGCCACGTCCATGACACCCAGGGCAAGTAGATCTGTGACGCAGAAGACGCCATCGGGCGGCAATGATCGCCCGAACACCCGCCGGGCCGCCTCTTGCCCCGATTGGTAGCTCGTTGGCCCTGCCTCGGTGACCACCACCGACAGGCCAACAGCCGCCGCCGCCTCGACAAAGACCTTCTCGCGCTCCACGAGACTCGCCGTTCGTGCATTGGACGTGATCAGCCCCAGCCGCTCACACCCGGCCCGGCGCAACAGGAACAGCGCCTCGCGCCCGGCCATGGCATTGTCGACGCCCAGCGTGCTTGACCCCTGCAAGCGCTCGTCGCGATTGATCAGCACCACCTGCTGTCCATTGGCGAGGCAGGTTTCGATCAGCGACGCGGGCGGCGTGCCCGAGAGCACCACCGTGGCGTCGGCGCGATAATTGAGCGTCTGCCGCAAGGCCGCAGACACGCTCTCCGTGTCGGTCTCGGTATTGATCACCATGGTGATCTTGCCCGCTGCCTGCAATTTACGGGTCAGCACATCGACCATGCGTGCCCGGATTGGCGTGGTCATGTCGGCCACCACCAGACAAACGATATTGCTGCGTTCGCGCAATCCGCGCGCCAGGTGATTGACGTGGTAGCCCAAGGCATTGGCCGCCTCGATAACCTTGCGTCGCGTCGCCTCGGAGACGCTCGCGCCGTCGGTAAAGGTGCGGGACACGGCCGAACGCGACACCCCGGCCCGTTCGGCCACCATTTGCGCACTGACAAAGGAAGGGGGTTTCAATTCGCTCATGAAGAAGCCGTGGCACAGGACAGGCGCGATAGTGAAGTGAAAAACGCGGACGTCAAGCTAAGGACACAAGGCGGTACGGCGCAGAATACAGGGAACCAGGCAGATGATCTGCCCCCGGAAAGCGCCGCCAGCTCTACAGCGGCAGAACGCGCGAGAACTTCACGGCGCCAAGAGAAAAGCTGCTCTCGATCGAGGCCACACCCTCGAGCTGGGTCAGTTTCTCACGCAAGAAGTGCTCGTAGGATTCAAGATCGGCGCAGACGACCCGCAGCAGAAAATCGAACTGCCCCGTCATCAAATAGCACTCCATAACCTCCGGCCAACGGCTGATCGCAGCGCCGAAGGCGTCCAGGTTGCCCGCCCTTTGCCGTTCGAGTTTGATGGAAATGAAGACCGAAACGGGTAAGCCCACCGCCTTTTGCTCGATATTGGCGCTGTAGCCCGCAATGATGCCATTGCGTTCCATCTGCCGCAGCCGCCGCAGGCAGGGTGATGCCGAAAGCCCAATCTTGTCGGCGAGCGCCTGCACCGTCATGCGCCCATCCTCCTGCAAGGCCCGCAGGATTCTACGATCAACCGGGTCCAGTGCGTCAGTGGCGGAATCCGCCCCAATAGTGTCCATTTTAGCCAATATCCTGCGCCAACACCCAAAAGACCACACAAGATAGACAGGATTTGCTCAACCGCAAACCGTAATGTCAGACATATCGGAGGGAGAGACGATATGGCAATCGAGGGGATCGGGCGCATCGAGGCCATCGAGGCTCTGACCCGAAAATCACTCTGGCTGGCCAGCTGGATGGTCCACCATGCGAACCATATCCGGCCCAATATCGACGGCGTGAAGGTTGGTGGCCATCAGGCCAGTTCAGCTTCCATGGCCGCCATGCTCTCAACCCTCTATTTCGGCGTTCTCAAGCCAGAGGACCGCGTGGCGGTCAAGCCGCATGCGGCCCCGGTGTTTCATGCCATCCAATATCTCATGGGTCGGCAGATCCGGGAAAAACTGATCGACTTTCGAGCCTTCGGTGGCGCGCAGTCCTACCCCTCACGCACGAAGGATACCGACGATGTCGATTTCTCGACAGGCTCGGTGGGTTTGGGCGTTGCTTTTTCGGCCTTTGCTTCCTTGGTACAGGACTACGTTCGCGCCAAGGACTGGGCCGGCAAGGAACGGCCTGAAGGGCGCATGATTGCGCTGGCGGGCGATGCTGAGCTGGACGAAGGCAATATCTACGAATGCCTGCTCGAAGGCTGGAAGCATGGCCTGAGGAACTGCTGGTGGATTATCGACTACAATCGCCAGAGCCTGGACGGCGTGGTGCGCGAAGGGCTGTATGACCGCATCGAAGCGGTGTTCAAGGCCTTTGGCTGGAAGGTTGTCACGCTCAAATATGGCGCCCTGCAGCGCGCGGCCTTTGCCGAGGCGGGCGGCGAGCACCTCAAGGCCTGGATCGATGCGTGCCCCAACGCGCTCTACTCGGCCCTGATGTTCCGGGGTGGCGCCGCGTGGCGCGAACGCCTGAGCGACGAAATCGGTGACCAGGGCGCGGTTTCGGCGCTTCTCGCCCGTCGCAGCGACGACGAACTGGCGGCGCTCATGGCCAATCTGGGCGGACATTGCGTCGAGAGCCTGCTTGACCAGTTCGAGGCTGCCGGCAACGACGAGCCAACGGTCTTCATAGCCTACACGGTGAAAGGCTGGGGGACGCCGCTCGCCGGCCACAAGGACAATCATGCCGGCCAGATGACCGGCGCGCAGATCGAGCAATTGCGCAGCGCCCATCGCATCCGCGAAGGTCACGAATGGGACCGGTTCGAAGGGCAGGATAAACCAGACGCCCTTGCAGCCTTTCTGGCGGCCGTGCCGTTCAACACCGCTCAGTCGCGCCGCCTGACCTCGCCGGCCGTCCCCACGATTGGCCCGCAGTTCATCGGCACCGGCCCGACATCCACCCAGGCCGCCTTCGGACGCATTCTCGACGCCATTGCCAAGACCGACAGCGAAATGGCGCGGCGCATCGTCACGACCTCGCCTGATGTTACGGTCTCCACAAATCTGGGCGCGTGGGTCAACCGCAGGAACCTCTTCGCGTCCCAGGAGATGGCGGACCTCTTCCAAAAGGAGGCGATCCCCTCGACCCAGAAGTGGCGGTTCACGCCGGAGGGTCAGCATCTCGAACTGGGCATCGCCGAGATGAACCTGTTTTTGATGCTGGGCGCTGCCGGCCTCAGCCATTCGCTGTTCGGCGAGCGCCTGCTGCCCATCGGCACCCTTTATGATCCGTTCATCTCGCGGGGCCTGGATGCGCTGAACTACGCTTGTTACCAGGACGCGCGTTTCCTGCTCGTTGCAACACCCTCCGGCGTATCGCTTGCCGGGGAAGGCGGCGCTCACCAATCCATTGCCTCACCCCTGATCGGCATGTCGCAGGATGGTCTTGCCAGTTTCGAGCCCGCCTTTGCCGACGAGCTGTCAGTCATTATCGACTGGGCCTTCGACTACATGCAGCGCAGCGGCGACGCCCGACCGGACCTCGCCGACTGGCCCCGCGACGTTACGGGCGGATCGGTCTATCTCCGACTTTCCACCAGGATGCTTGAGCAGGTCCCCCGCGAGATGGACGAAACCCTGAGCGCCGACATCATCCGCGGCGCCTATTGGCTCAATCCACCGACACCGCAGTGCGAAGTTGTCATTGCCTATCAGGGGGTGCTGGCCAGCGAGGCCATTGCGGCAGCCGCCCGCATTGGTGGTGACCGGCGCAATGTCGCCGTGCTCGCAGTCACATCGGCAGACCGTCTCAATGCCGGCTGGCAGGCGGCGCAGCGCGGACGCCTGCATGGCGACAGGACTGCCGGAAGTCATGTCGAAAACCTCCTGTCCCAGATACCACATAGCGCCAGCATCATCACCGCCATCGACGCTCACCCCGCCACACTGGGCTGGCTGGGCAGCGTCCAGGGGCACCGCACGGTGGCTCTGGGGGTCGAGCATTTCGGCCAGACCGGAACCGTCCGTGATCTCTACAGCCATTTCGGCATCGACGCCGAAACCATCGTCGCCGCAGCCGGACACCTCATGGCGCGGTGACTGACGACCCGCGTGGCGACTACGGCCGCCTCGCAAACAGACTGCACCCAAGGATGCGTCGCAACGTTGCAAAACTGCGGACTTGGCAGTCAATCAGCCTTGCACCCGCACTTCAAATTTGTCAGACATATGTCATCTGGCAAATTGTTTGAGGGAACAATGGGCCTCCGGCGCCCATCAAGAGGGCGCCCGCAAAGCAAGTGAACAGGCCCGGGGGAATTGGGCCTGGCACATCAGGGAACGTCCACCGCTCTACTTAAAGGAGGGAGCATATGCATATCTTGCCCAAACTGGTCGGCGCATTGGCAGTCGCGACAGCACTGACACTGCCCGCCCTGGCCCAGACCACTATCGTGGCACCGGGTCAGTCCACCACCGGCACCTACATGGACTATATGAAGACCGTCTATGACAGGGCGACCTTCGCCGAATTGCTGCAGGTCCCCATTGCGACGTTCGACAAGGAATTCGAGCTGACCCCGATGGCAGCGGAAAGCTGGAGCCAGTCCGAGGACGGCCTCACCTGGACTTTCAAGTTGCGCGAGGGACTGGTCTGGTCCGATGGGGAACCGCTGACGGCAGAAGACTATGTCTTTGCGCTGCAGCGCGCGGCGACGTCGGGCTATGACTTTGCCTGGTACTGGGACTTTGCCGGCGGCATCAAGGGCTGGAAGGAAGTCACTGAGGGCACTGCCGACGTCTCCACTCTGGGCCTGACCGCGGTCGATGACCTCACCATCGAGGTCACCACGACTGCCCCAAAACCCTACCTCCCCTCCGTCACCAGCCTCTGGTACCCGGTGCCTAAGCACAAAGTGGATGAGCTTGGCGACGACTGGGCACTCAACGTCGACACTATTGTTTCTTCCGGGCCTTTTGAAATCGAGAGCTGGGAGAAGTCGAACAACGCGGTGGTCTTTACCAAGTCCGATACCTATACCGGCCCCTGGCAAGCGCAGATCGACCGCCTCGAAGTTGACCCGAGCCTTGGCGCGCCCGAAGTTGGGCTGCCGGCCTATCTTGCCGGTGATACCGACTATTCGTTCCTCAACACCGGACAGGTCCCGGTGGCGATGGCGGCAGAGCCCGATGGCATCCGCAAGAATGCGGTTTTTGCCACCTCCTACATCTCCTATGACCTTGAGTCAGAGCCGTTCAACAATGTCGATGTGCGCAGGGCCTTCTACCATGCCATCGACCGCGAAGAACTGACCTCCACGGTGCTCAAGGACATTGCCATTCCGGCCGGCTCCATCCTGCCGCCCGGCTATCCCGGCTACAATCCGGATGTCGTGGCCCAGGCCACCTTCGATCCTGAGCAGGCCAAGCAGTTCTTGGCCGATGCCGGCTACCCCAATGGCGAGGGTTTCCCGGAGATCGAAATCTGGATCCGCGAGGAGGGCGGCTATAATGGGGCCATCATCCCGGCCATGGCGCAATACATCCAGGCCGAACTCAAGGAAATCCTGGGGATCACCGTCAACATCCGCCAGCTTCCCGGTGCAGACTGGATGGACGGCCTGCGTGGCGCGAAGAACAACATCTTCATCGCTCCCTACGAGTACGACTATCTCGACCCGTCCAACTTCTACGGCATCTTCTTCAATGGCGGGCGTCATAATTACTTCGTTCCCGAGTATGACGCACTGGTCGCCAAGGCCGATGCCGAAAGCGACTGGGATACCCGCTATGCGCTCTATGCCGAGGCGGAACAGGTCATGATCGACCAGGGGCTCATTGTCCCGCTGGTGCACCCGATCACTACGGCCATCATCTCGGGTGAATTGGGTGGCGAAGCCTCCACGCCCAACGCCTTGGGCTTCACCCCATTGGACCGGCTTGGCCACTACTTCTTCACGCACCTGACCAAGTAGTATCGCGATCCAACAGGCGCCTCCCGAGCATTCCCAGTCGGGAGGCGCCACCTTTAAGCGGGCCAGCCATGTCACTCGTTGAAATAGAAGACCTGCGGGTCAGCTTTCGCCAGTATGGCGGCGCCGTCGACGCGGTGCGCGGCGTCAGCTTCACGGTCAATGAAGGCGAAAGCCTTGGCATTGTCGGGGAGAGCGGCTCCGGCAAATCGGTCAGTTGTGCCGCATTGCTGCGCCTCCTGCCCCCGACTGCCGAAGTCAGCGCCACCACGCTTCGCCTTGACGGCATTGATGTTGCAAAGGCCGGCAAGGATGATCTTGTCCGCCTGCGAGGTCGCGCCGCGGCGATGATCTTCCAGGATCCGATGACCGCTTTTGATCCGGTGTTCACCATCGGCCACCAGATCGCCGAGACCATTCAGGCGCACCGCAACTCGAGCGCGCGCGATGCACGAAAAGAGGCGGAGGACCTGCTCCAGCGGGTGGAGATCAAGAACGCCAGCGACGTCCTCGACTACTATCCCCATCAGCTTTCCGGCGGCATGTTGCAGCGCGCAATGATCGCCATGGCACTCTCTTGCCGCCCCAAGGTGCTGATTGCCGACGAACCGACGACGGCGCTCGATGTCACCATCCAGGCCCAGATTCTGCAGCTCATCAAGAAGGTGCAGGCCGAGTTCGGCATGGCGCTGATCATGATCACCCATGACCTTGGCGTCATTGCCGAGACGGTCGACCGGGTGCTTGTCATGTATCGCGGCGAGGTCATGGAACAGGGGCCCGTGCAACAGATCTTCGATACCCCCCAGCATGACTATACCAAGCAGCTTCTGGCGAGCCTCCACGCCCGCTTCGAGCCATCACGCGGCAGCGACAGCGACACCCCCGCCCTCGAGCTCAAAGGGTTGGCGAAGGCCTATCGCATTCGTCGCCGTCGCGGCCTTTTCAATGAATACGTCGATTTCCATGCCGTGCAGGAGATCAACCTGGCCCTGCCCAAGAACCGTATCGTCGCCATCGTCGGCGAAAGCGGATCGGGGAAGACCACGACCGGCATGATGGCGATGCGCCTCACCGATGCATCGAGCGGGCAGATCCTCGTCGACGGGCATGACATTTCCAACCTCTCGCCCGAAGCGCTCAAGCCCTGGCGTCGCAGAATGCAGGTGGTTTTCCAGGACAGCTATTCGGCGCTGGACCCAATGATGACATTGGCCCAGATCATCGCTGAGCCGCTCCATATTCACGGCGTTGGCTCTCCACGCGAGCAGACCGAGACAGCCCTGTCGTGGCTGGATCGGGTCGGCCTCGACCGCTCATTTGCCAATCGCTACCCGCATGAACTCTCGGGCGGCCAGCGCCAGCGCGTGGCCATTGCCCGGGCACTGGTGCTTGAGCCGACCGTCCTTGTCGCGGACGAGCCCACATCAGCGCTCGATGTCACCGTCAAGGCGCAGATCATTGGCCTCCTGAAAAAACTGCAGGCGGAAATGGGCCTTTCCATGCTGTTCATCAGCCATGACCTGTCGACGGTCAAATCACTCACCGACAGCGTGGTGGTCATGTATCGCGGGCGGGTTGTGGAGGAAGCGCCAACCGAACGCATCTTCTCGGATCCGCAACACCCCTACACGCGAGCCCTGCTCGAGGCGGTGCCGGTGACCAATCCAAGGGACAAGCGGTCTCGCAATTTTCTGTCCGCTGAGGAAATCGAGGCGCGGACACCTCGCCTGACAGTCCTCCAGACCGGTGTCGCGCCGCACAGCAAACCGCAACTTGTCGCCATCGCCCCGGGCCACCGGGTCGAGGCTTATGTGACCAATTGAGGGGGCGATACTGATGCTCGGATTTATCCTTCGCCGGCTCGTCTCGGTTGCCTTCACCTTCATTGCCGTGTCGATCATCATCTTCCTGATGATGCACGCCGTGCCCGGCGGCCCGTTCGATGCCAATGACATGCCGGTTTCCGAGGCGGTGCGCGCCAAGATGATGGCGCAGCTGGGCCTCGACCAGCCGCTTTACGTGCAATACCTGCGCTATATGTGGGGCGTGATGCAGTTCGATTTCGGCGTGCCCTATCAAAGCCCCGGCGAAAGCGTCTTGCAGCTGCTCTCTCGCGCCTGGGTCCCGAGCCTTGTCCTGGGTGGCCTTGGCGTTCTCATCGGCGCGCCGTTGGGGATACTCCTCGGCATGGCCGCCGCCCTCAATCGCAACAGCTGGATCGACTATCTCGCATCCGCCGTTGCCACGATTGGCCTCACCATTCCGGTGTTCGTCACGTCAATGCTGCTGATCCTGGTGTTTGCGGTGTGGCTCAAATGGCTGCCTGCCAGCGGCTGGCCGCATCCCGAGCGCTGGATATTGCCCATCATCGCCTATGCCGCCATTCCGGTCGCGACCTATGCTCGCTACACCCGCTCGGCCATGCTCGACACCATGAGCCGGCCGTTCGTGACGGTGCTGCGCGCCAAGGGACTCTCGGAGCAGCGCATCGTGTTCCAGCATGTGCTGCGCAATTCGGCCATCCCACTGGTCACCGTCTTCCTGCCCATGTTCATCGGCACCGCCACCGGCTCGATCTTTGTCGAGGCCATGTTCCGCATTCCAGGCCTTGGCGCCTATTTCGTCTCGTCCATCGAGACGCGCGACTATCCCCTGGAGATGGCACTGATGCTCATGATCACCTTCATGTACTGCATCGCCTATCTCCTCTCCGACATTGTCTATGCGCTGATCAATCCGCGTATCCGCGTAGGAGGCGCAGAATGACCGACATCCTGACACCTCCTGCCCTGAAGGCACCGGCGCGCCAGCGCAGCCCACTGTGGTTCGCCTGGCAGCGTTTCCTGTCCAATAAGGCGGCGCTGGGCGGCGGCATCGTGCTCGCCATCCTGATCCTGATGGCGCTGCTGGCGCCATTGATCACCCCGGTGCCCCCCGAAGCGCAATTGTTCCTCACCCAGTCGCTGGCCTTCCCCTCGGCCGAGCACTGGTTTGGTGTCGACAATCTTGGGCGCGATTTTTACACCCGTATTGTCTATGGCGCGCGCATCTCGCTCTCCATCGGCTTCATCGCCGCCGGATTTTCCGTGCTGATCGGCATCCCGTTGGGAGCCCTTGCCGGCTATTTCGGTGGGCGAACCGACTGGATCATCATGCGGATCATCGAGCTGTTCTCGGTGGTGCCACCCTTGTTGGCAGCCATGCTGCTGGGAACTCTGATCCGCGGTGGCTACCCTTCGATCGTGGCCATCGCGGCGCTGTTCGGCTGGGTGCAGGTGTGCCTTCTGGTACGGGCCCAGGTGAAGGCCTTTCGCGACAAGGAATTCGTACGGGCCGCGCAGGCGCTGGGGGCCTCGCCCTGGTACATCATTCGCCGCCACCTCATCCCCAATTCCATTAGCCCGATCATCGTCGGCTTCGTGCTCGCCATCCCCATGGCCATGATGCTCGAAGCCTCGCTGAGCTTCCTCGGCATCGGCGTGCCCCCGCCGACCCCGACCTGGGGCCAGATGATCAATGAGGGCATCAATTTCATGTTCTACTACTGGCACCTGGCCGTCTTTCCGACGGCGGCTCTCGCCATCACTGTGCTCGCCACTTCGCTCTTTGGCGATGGCTTGCGCGATGCACTCGATCCCACCCTGAAAGGCCGCTAATCGTGTCCGACAATCTCGCCCGGCATTTCCTCCTGCGTGAGGATGTCGTCTTCCTCAACCATGGTTCCTTCGGAGCCTGTCCACGCCCGGTATTTGCGGCCTATCAGGGCTGGCAGCTGGAGCTGGAGCAGGAGCCGGTGGAATTTCTGGGGCGACGGCTGCACGACCTGCTGCGCGCCCCGCGCCAAGCCCTTGCCGATGAGCTCGGATGCGGTTCGGAGGACATTGTTGGCGTTCTCAATGCCACCAGCGGCCTCAATATCGTGGCCCGCTCGCTCGACCTCAAACCCGGCGATCAGATCCTCACCACCGATCACGAATATTCGGCCCTCGAAAAGACCTGGTCCTATGTCTGCCGCAAGACCGGCGCAGAGATCGTGGTGGTCAAAATACCCCTGCCTCTGGTCAGTGAGGCTCAATTCACCGATGCCATCATTGCGGGCATGACCGAGCGGACCAAGGTGCTGTTCCTCAGCCACATCACCTCGCCCACAGCCCTGCTCTTCCCCATCGAACCGGCCATTGCCGAGGCTCGCCGCCGCGGCATCTGGTCGGTCATCGACGGCGCCCATACGCCGGGCCACATCCGGCTCGATCTCGATGCTATCGGCGCCGATTTCTATGCCGGTAATTGCCACAAATGGATGATGTCGCCCAAAGGCTCCGCCTTCCTTCATGCGCGCCCCGAGGTGCAGAGCCTGCTCGATCCGCTGGTCATCAGCCATGGCTGGACAAAGGACTCCAAGCAGCCCGGTGCCAAGGGCGCCTTCGGCAGCTCGCCTTTTATCGACGAGATCGAAATTCAGGGTACGCGCGACCCTGCCCCCTGGCTGACAGTCCCGGCTGCCCTCCAGTTCCGCAAGGAGAATGACTGGTGGGCGGTCGCAGATCATTGCCACGCGCTGGCGCAGGAAACAGCCCGACGCCTGGGCGAATTGACCGGCCTGCCTGCGCTTTCAAGCCCGGAATTCTGCGCACCGCAAATGGTCGCCATGCCCATTCCCGAATGTGATACCGCCGAAATTCACAAGACCCTGTTTGAGCGCTACAGCATCGAAATCCCGGTTTTCAAATGGCAGGACCGCTGCATCGTCCGCCTCTCGGTGCAGGGATACAATTCGGTGGCCCAGATGGATCAACTGCTTGCAGCATTGACGGAGTTGCTCGGCCTCACGGCACCGCCCCTGGCCGCACAAGGCTGACAAACAGACAAAGATGTGATGTGAGTGGCGCCAACAAGACCACCATGGAGGATCGGGCGCCGATGAGTCGGGATGCCGCGCTGAGCTATCTCGAACCGCTCGAAAACCGCACGCGCAACGTGGCGGTGCTCGATGCGCTTGCCGAAATGGTCGAGCGCGCCGGTCTGACGATTGGTGATCGCCTGCCGCCTGAAGTGTCGCTGGCTGCATCTCTGGGCGTTGGCCGCTCGACCATTCGTGAGGCCCTGAACCGTTGGGAAGGTCTGGGGATTATCAAGCGGCGACGGGGGGACGGCACCTATCTGTCGGCGCGTGTGCAGACCTCGCGTGGCCTTGTGCCCACCATGGTCCGGCTCGAAGGCGAAGCGCTCCTGCGGCTGATTGAAATTCGACGCACCCTCGAGAACGATGTCGTGCGCAAGGCGACGCTCAAGGCAACACCAAAGCAACGCAGCGAGATCGCGCGGCTGTGTACCGCCCTGCTGTCTGAGGTCAATTCAGGCCGCCCGTGGCGCAAGACCGACCACGCCTTCCACAACGCCATCTACGACGCTTCGGGCAATCCGATGTACGGGCAGATCCTCACCAATCTGGACCATGCGCTGGATCGGGGTGAAATCTCGCCGTTCAACCGTGACGCGTTTGGCCTTGAATCCTTCCCGATTCACCGCGACCTGGCCGACGCCATTGTCGCCGAGGATGCCGAACGGGCCGTTGATGCGATCAACCGCATCCTCGATACCGTCGAGGCAGAGGTGCGCGCCATCATCGCAGACGGCAAGCTGCTCTAGGACCGATCGCCATTCAACTCCGGCTTAGCCGGTCGTCTGCCATCTGTCAGAACCAGGCAGCGGCATGCGCTCGACCTCGCGCAGAACCTCGATCATGCCGGCCACATTGCGCTCGGCAATTAAACGACCCTTTTCGGCGGTTGCCAGCGCCGCCTCGCCAACCGCCCCGCCCGGATTGATATCCGAAGCGATCCAGGCATAGACATGCCCGAACGCCCCGGTGGGCCGGAGATACTTGAACGCCTGCTCGTCGCGCGCGGCGATGGAGGGAAAATTCTCGGCCCGCGCCATGTCCACGAGATCGGGCCGGAAGTGGAGGATAAGCGAAGTCTCCGCGTCGCCACCATGAATGCCGTGGCGGCGTTCGAGGTCGCTTAGAACGCCATCAGGCGCCCCAAACCGCCAGCCGCTCTTGACCGCCAACATACCCGCCTCGACACGCAACTCTCGGGCGACGATGCCCATGATCTCTTCATTGCCGCCATGGGAATTGACGAAGACGATCTTGCGCACCCCGGACCGGGCGACCTCAAGGCCGATCTGGGTCCAGGCGTCGATCAGGTTGGTCGCCTTGTGGGTAATCGTCCCTTTGGACCAGACATGTTCATTCGACTTGCCGACCGCCTGCACCGGCAGGATGCGGATATCGAGATCGGCCGGTGCGCGCTCAGCCAGAAGGTTCATCATCGAGGTGTTGATGATGGTGTCGGTGCCCACCGGCAGGTGCGGGCCATGTTGCTCCACTGCCGCGATGGGCAAGATGGCGATGGTTTTGTGGGGGTCGAGATTGTCGAATTCGCGGGCCGCGAAATCACTCCACCAGATCTTGCGCATGTTTAGTCTGTCCTCAGGCGGGGCCGGCGGCGATGGCTTCGATCTCGACCACGAACTCGGGCCGGGCGAAGCCGGAAACAATCATTAGCGTGGACGCTGGAAATGGTTCGGCGAAGAGTGCGTTGCGCACGCCCATATAGGCCGCAAGGTGTTCGCGCCCGGTGACATAGGCATTGATGCGGACAATGTGCTCAAGGCCCAGCCCGGCTTCGGCCAGGATGGCGACGATGTTGTCAAAACAGAGCCCTGCCTGGCTTGCGCAATCTGCCGGCACCTTGCCGCTGGCATCTATGCCCAATTGCCCCGAGCAGAAGACCATTTGCTGCCCTGCCGGCACAACCACCCCATGACTATAGGGTGCAAAGGGCGGGTGGATCGAACTGGGCGCGAGTGACTTGAACATGAATACCTTGGTCGTTGCCGCGCATGCTAGGTCGGCAAATCTGCCATGGCCAGCATTTTACCTATAATCTGCACGCATGGCAGGCATTCGCAATATCTGCCTAATTTTTAGCTTCACATGACTGCTCTCATGTCGAAAGGTAGGCCCACGGCGGCCCCGCCGACCGACACAACGCCGCGTCGTCCAAGCCGCGGCTCAGGGAGCGCTTGATGCAGATTTCAAAGAAAACCATTCTCCTCGCCGCGCTGGCCCTGGCCGCCGGCCCGGCCACCGCTCAGGAACTTGACGCGGTGACCTTTGCGACGAACTGGCTGGCCCAGGCCGAGCATGGCGGATACTACCAGGCCATTGCCGACGGCACTTACGAGGAATACGGGCTGGACGTGACCATCATGCCGGGCGGCCCGCAGTCACCTGGCCGGCCCATGCTGGTATCGGGTCAGGTGCAATTCTACATGGGCGGCGCTTCGGGGGCCATTAACGCCGTCAAGGAGCAGATCCCGACCATCACCCTGGCAGCAATCTTCCAGAAGGATCCGCAGATCCTGATGTCGCATCCGGGCAAGTACTCCAGCTTCCCCGAATTGGCCGGCGCCGGAAAGTACATTCTGGGCGCTGATGGCTTCACGTCATACTTCTCCTGGATGAAGACCGAATGGCCCGAGTTCGTCGAGGAAAAGTACGAGCCGTACCAGTTCAACCCGGCCTCCTTCCTGGCCGATGAGACCGCCATTCAGCAGGGCTATCTGACCTCCGAACCGCTCGCCATTGAGCGCGAGGCCGGCTTTGCTCCCGATGTGTGGCTGTTGGCCGACCAGGGGTATACGCCCTATTCGACAACCATTGAGGCCATGAAGCCTTGGGTGGACGAGAATCCCGACGTGGCCAAGCGCTTCGTCGAGGCCTCCATCATCGGCTGGTACAACTACCTTTATGGCGACAATGCCGCGGCCAATGAGTTGATCAAGGCCGACAATCCGGAAATGACCGACGACCAGATCGCATATGGCATCGAGAAAATGAAGGAGTACGGCATCGTCGTCTCCGGCGACGCCGAAACCAAGGGCATCGGTTGCATGACCGATGCACACTGGACTGAGTTCTACGACAAGATGGTGGAGGTCGGCGTCTATGAAGCGGGCCTCGACATCTCCACTGCCTACACGACCGAATATGTGTGTCAGGGCCTTGGCATGGACCTCGTGAAGTAAACCTCTTTTCGGCGCGGACTGTCCGGTCCGCGCCGTTCCAGCCCCCAGCCGGTATTAGTATTTTGACTGATGTGATTGAACCGGCCGCACGCTCGGCCGATGCCGCCCAGGAGCGCCTCGTTGTATCGATGCGCCATGTGAGCAAGTTATTCTCCAATGGCACGCTGGCACTCAAGGACATGAACCTCGATGTCCGGCGCGGCGAATTCCTCAGCTTGCTCGGCCCTTCAGGCTGCGGCAAATCCACGGCCCTGCGCATCATTGCCGGCCTCGGCTCGGCGTCCTCGGGTAACATTGACTGGCCCAGCTCGCGCATCAATGCGCGCGGCCTGCCCGAAGGCGATGTCGGCTTCGTGTTTCAGGAGCCAACGCTGATGCCGTGGGCCACCGTTTTGGACAATGTTTATTTGCCGCTGCGCCTCAATGGCGTCAGCCGCTCGGCGGCGCGGCCTCGGATCATGGAATCTCTGGCCTCTGTGGGCTTGGCCGACTTCGAGAAATCCTATCCGCGAGAGCTCTCGGGCGGCATGAAGATGCGTGTGTCCATCGCCCGGGCGCTGGTGACCAAGCCGCGCCTGCTGCTGATGGATGAGCCCTTTGCCGCGCTCGACGAAATCACCCGCCAGAAGCTCAATGACGACGTGTTGCGCCTGTGGCGTGAGACCAGCATCACCGTGATCTTCGTCACCCATTCAGTGTTTGAAAGCGCGTTCCTCTCCAACCGCATCGTCGTCATGCGCGCCCGGCCCGGCCAGGTCTGCGCCGACCTCTCCATCCAGACCGCGGCCATGCGCGACGCCAATTACCGCACTTCAGAAGAATATCGCGCCACCACCGACAGGGTTTCCCGCGCCTTGCAGGAAGCCATCATGTTGGGAGCACAGGGGAAATGACCGACGCCATCCATGCCTCCAATGTCGCCGAAGCCGGCACCGACAGTGCGGTTGCCATCGCCGTGGCGCGCACCAGTACCGTTGAGAGGATTTTGCGCATCATCGTCCCGATGACCATGGTGTTGCTGGCCATCGGCCTCTGGCAACTGCACATCGTGATCAACCAGGTGCCCCGCTACATCATGCCGGCGCCGGGAGATGTTATCACCGCTCTCTATACCGACTGGGGCACGCTTTACCCGTCGCTGCTGGTAACCCTGCGCATCACCTTTCTGGCGCTCGGCATTGCGCTGGTCGGCGGCGTTGGCCTGGCCATTGTCTTGGTCCAAAGCAAATGGATCGAGCTGGCCATCTTCCCGTTTGCCGTCATCCTTCAGGTAACACCGATGATCGCCATCGCGCCGTTGCTGATCATATACATGCCCGATACCCAGTCGGCGCTGCTCACCTGCGCCTTCGTCGTCGCCTTTTTCCCGATCCTCTCCAACATGGTGGCTGGGCTCAAAAGCGTCGACCATAACCTGCTCAATCTCTTCGAGCTTTATGGCGCCAACCGCTGGCAGACCCTGCTCTATCTCAAACTCCCGGCCTCCCTGCCCTTCTTCGCAGCTGGATTGCGCATTGGCGGCGGGCTGTCGCTGATTGCTGCGGTGGTCGCCGAGTTTGCGGCCGGCTCGGCCGGCAAGGGGGCGGGCCTGGCCTTCCGGCTGCTCGAATCGGGCTACCGGCTCAACTATCCGCGGCTTTACGCGGCGCTGATCCTCCTCATGATCACGGGGGTTGCCATCTTTGCCGCCACCTCGCTCATCGCCTGGCTGCTGCTGCATCGATGGCACGAAAGCGCCATGAAACGGGAGAATTGAATGACCATCGTCATTCCTGCCGACGGCCATTACGTCCTGACCAATGCTGCTGTCCCAGCCGCGCTGCTGGGTACCCCAGCCTCGGGCGCTCTCGATCTGATCGACATCACCATTGCCGACAGTTTGATTGCCGCCATTGGTCCGGCCGGTTCGGCCGTGTCACCGCAAAAACTGGACCTGCGGGGCGACATCGTGCTGCCCGCCTTCGTTGATCTGCATACCCATCTCGACAAGGGCCATATCTGGCCCCGCAAACAGAACCCCGATGGCACCTGGCTGGGCGCGCTCATGGCGGTCCTGGCCGACCGGGAAGCCAATTGGGCTGCGTCGGACGTCGAGCGGCGCATGGATTTCTCGCTGCGCTGCGCCTACGCCCACGGCACCGCCGCCGTCCGCACCCATCTCGACATGGCGCCGCCGCAGCACAATATCACTTGGGATGTATTCGAGGCCATGCGCGAACGCTGGGCCGGGCGCATCGAGCTGCAGGCAGCCGGTCTCATGGGGCCCGACACCATTCTCGATAACACCGCCCTCAGGGCCATAGCCAACCGCGCCAAGGCGGCCGGGGGCATTCTCGGTGGCTCGACGGCGGTGCATGCCGAGAACCCAACCATCATGCGCAGGCTGGTGGCGATGGCCGGTGAACTGGGGCTCAACATCGATCTCCATACCGATGAATCCCCCGATCCGGCCGCCAATGCGCTCGAATGCCTGGCCGATGCCGTCATCGAAAGCGGCTTTACCGGATCAGTCGTGGCCGGACATTGCTGTTCGCTGGCGGTGCAGGACGACGAGACTGCCAAGCGCGTGATCGACAAGGTGGCCCGCGCCGGCATTGCGGTGGTCTCGCTGCCCATGTGCAACATGTATCTGCAGGACCGCGACAACACACATGGCGTGCGCACGCCGCGCTGGCGCGGGGTGACGCTGCTGAACGAGCTCAAGGCCGCCGGCGTTACGGTCGCCATTGCCTCGGATAACACCCGCGACCCCTTCTATGCCTATGGCGACCTCGATGGCTTCGAGGTGTTGCGCGAAGGCGCCCGCATCCTCCACTTCGATCATCCGCAGGATGACGCCTTTGCATGGACCCGCTCGGTTTCGGCCGACCCGGCCGCCATTGCCGGCTTCGGTTACTCCGCCGAAATCAAGGCCGGCGCGCCGGCGGACCTGGTGCTGCTCAAGGGCCGCAACTGGACCGAGTTGATGAGCCGCCCGCAAGCGGACCGCACCGTGATCCGCGCCGGCAAGGCCATCGACACCACTCTGCCCGACTACCGTGAACTCGACGACCTGATGGGACCATCATGAGCATTGCAGAATTCCGCGCCGAACTGGGCGACATCCCGCAGGAAGACAATCCGCGCATCGTGCAGCAGCGCAGCCGCGACCACTATTGGTATTCGCCTGTGCTCAAGCAGAAGCTCGACCATGTGACTGCTGAAGTCGTCGTCTCGCCGCGGTCGACCGAGGAGGTCAAATCCGTGCTCCGCGCCGCCTATAGGCATGGCGTGGCCATCACCCCGCGCGGCGCCGGCACCGGCAATTACGGCCAGGCCATGCCGCTCTCGGGTGGCGCGATGCTCAACCTGATGAATATGGACAAGGTGCTCGACATCAAGCCCGACCGCGTCCGCGCTCAGGCCGGCGCGGTGCTCGAAGCCATGGACCACGAGACCAGGGCAGCCGTCGCTGGCGAGCTACGCTTCCACCCCTCGACTTACCGCATGGCCTCGCTGGGCGGTTTCATCGCCGGCGGCTCGGGCGGCGTTGGTTCGGTCCGCTGGGGTGGCTTGCGCAATCTGGGCAGCATCCTTGGCCTCAAGATCGTCACCTGCGAGGCCGAGCCGCGCGAACTCGATCTCACCGGCGAGGACATCCTCAAGGTCGCCCACGCCTATGGCACCAATGGTATCATTGTCGAAGCCGAGATGCCGCTGGCCCCGGCGCATGACTGGATCGACGTCATTGTCGGCTTCGACCAATTCATGGATGCCGCCCGGTTTGCCGAGGCGGTCGCGCTTCAGGATGGTCTATTGCTCAAGGAGGTCGCGCCCTGCGCTGCCCCGATCCCGGAAGCCTATTTCAACCGCCACAAGCCCTATATCAAGGCGGGACAATCGGTGGTGTTGATCATGGTCGCGCCGGTGTCTGTCGAAGCGCTGGCGCTGTTCACCAGGCATAACAAGGGCGAGATGCTCTATCGCTCCGACAAGGCGAGCGAAGAAGAACTCAAGCGCCTGCCGCCGGTCTATGAGCTGGCCTGGAACCACACCACGCTGCGCGCCCTCAAGGTCGACCCCTCGATCACCTATCTCCAGACCCGTTACCCCAGCATCGACCATGTGCACAAGATCGTCGACCTCCTGGGCGACGAACTGCCCATGCATATCGAGATGACGCGGCAGGATGGTCAGGTCACGTTCGCGGGCCTGCCACTGGTGCGCTACACCAGTGAAGAACGCCTCGAAGAGATCATCCGCATCCACGAGGACAATGGCTGCAATGTCTTCAACCCGCATCGCTATACGCTTGAGGAAGGCGGCATGAAGCGGACCGATCTTAAACAATTGGCTTTCAAGCGCGAGGCTGATCCCAAGGGTATTCTCAACCCGGGCAAAATGGTTGCGTGGGAAAACCCGGACTTCGACTTCAACGCCGGCAAAGTCTGGCTGTTCGACGGCCTCAACACGGTTCAGCAGAGCGCCTGATGCGGGTTCATGTCATCCACGCCCACCCCGTTGAAACCAGTTTCAATCGCGCCCTGTTTCACACCGCCGTGGCGGGCCTCGAACAGGCGGGGCACAGTGTCGATGCCCTCAACCTTTACGACGAGGACTTCCCTGCCGTACTCAGCCGCGCTGAGCGTCTGGGCTATCACGATGTGCCGGGCAATCTGACCCCGCTCACCGCCCCCTATGTTGAACGCCTCAAGGCGGCCGAAGCGCTGGTCATCGTTCACCCCGTGTGGAATTACGGCTATCCCGCCATCCTCAAAGGCTATTTCGACCGTATCTTCCTGCCCGGCGTATCTTTCACCATGCAAGACGGGGATCGCGGCAAACTTGTACCCGGCCTCTCCAACATCAGGAAGGCGGCTTTCGTCACCACCTATGGCGGCGATCGCTTTCGCACCTTTGTCATGGGCGACCCACCCCGTCGCCTCGCCATGCGCTGGGGCTGGGTAACGTTTCGCACGCGGCCGAAATACCTTGCGCTTTACGACATGAACAACGTGACACCCGAGAGACGCGAAGGTTTCCTGGATAAGGTGCGTGCAGAGATGGGGCGGTTCTGATCGTCAGCGGCGGTGAGGCGTCGCGCTTGTTTAGCGCACGCTGGCAGGCATCCCCGGCCTGTACCCGGCCAGGATCGCAGCCCGGAGTGCCTCTGCAGCATTGCGGGCTGCTGTCTCCTGCGCACCCGTGCGTGACGAGATTTCGACCGGGGTCAGCTTTCCGCTCTGATAGGCGGTGTCGGAAAAGCGCGTCGCAGCGAACAGGACAGCATCGTCCTGCTCAATTGTGACTGACGCGGTGACCCGGACATTTGCGGGCCTTGCGACATCAAAGGCGTCCGACATTGAGCCGGGATAGCTGCCGGCCGATGCGGCGATGTCGAGCGTCGGGTCCTGCGGCGAAGCCTCCCCGGGAAACGCGACTTTCAAGCGGTCGATGATCAATTGCTCGATGCGGCTATCGGGCGGCAGGAAATTGAACCGCGCCGAAGCAATGCTGCCCGCCGCGTTCGTTCCATAGACCGGCGCGAAGCTGGTGCAGCCAGCCAGCACCACAGCCATCAAAGCAGCCGCCAGTCCTGAATAAATCGTCGGTCTGCCCATCCGCGCCTCCTATTGCAACCAACCCGCGAGCGGGACTGCACCAGAATAGCCAAGGCCCAGACCAGCCGGAGCAAGCAGTTTGAAGGACGCGGTCGCCCGCAAGTCATTGGGCGAATTGTGCGTGGGGCCAGTGCGCGTAATAGCACCGGAAACTGCCAGGTAGCCGTCGTTATAGGCCGCACCCCCACCAATCTGCAGATAGCTGCCCGATGCGATATCCCAATAGGCGTTGCTCGATACGGTCCAGTATTCGGCAACCGGGACGGACAATTCCACGCCGATTTCGTGCATGTCGCGGTCATTGCCTGTGGCGGGGGTAGCCGCCGCGAAACCATAGTTGAGCGCACCGGACCAGCCATCCTGGCCGTAACTGACGCCCAGCCCGGCGCGCGAGACCGCGAGGGAACTGGTGTCGATCTGCAGCTTTCCGCCCGCATTGAGCGTATCGGCAAGAGAACCATAGGCGCCCAACACAGCGTAGGACGCGGCGTTTTCCAGCCCCGACCCGACCCCGACCTGCTGCCGGTTGGCCAGGGCGAAAGCGTTGTCCCCGGCCAGTTGGAACGACTGTCCGCCAAGCAGCTCGAGATAGCTGCCATCGTCGAGCGTCGCGAGGTAGCGCCCGCCGACATTGAGGCGCAGTCCGGTTTCCTGACGATCAATGCCGGTAAACCGATTGTAGCTGAACACATTGGTGTCGTCGAAAACCAGGCTCTGAGAATCCTCATTGGTGATCCCCGGAGCGGTGCTCGAGGCGCCGCGATAAACGATCTGGCCAATCGGTTCGATCAGGTGGGTCACGCCGCCGCCATACGCGGCCATCGGATAGCGGACATCCAGGGCGGCAATGGGCGTGGCGCTCAGAAGCGTCTGTGCAGCCGGCGCCGAAGCCAGCCCGCTATTGCCATCATAGCTGGCAGCATCAAGCCGCACGCCCAGGAATGGCGTCACCACCGCCCCGCCGGCGATCCACTGGTTCTGCCAGCTGGCCTGCGCCATGCCATGCGCGCGGTTTCCCGCATAGCCATAGTCGTAGGGAATGCCATTGACTGTCGTGCTGGAGTCCGCCGCGCGCGACATGACCAGCAGCCGGCCTTCCACTTCCACCCGCCCACCACCATTGGGCAGGGTAAACGTGCGAGCCACCTGCACATTGGGCAAGGCGATGCCCTGCTGGTCGCGCTTCTGATCGGTGGTGTTGCCAAGTAGATTGAATTGCTGGATGCGCGCATCGACATAAGTGTCGTCGGTCAGGTGCGTGGCATAGACTTCGTTGACGGCGGAGCGCTTGGGGTCGAGCAGATAATCGGCAAAATAGGCGCTGTCGGTAAAGACCGAATAGGCGGCGCCGACGGTCCAATCTTCCACCGGCCTGAATTCGCCAGCGGCCTGCACGGCTCCGCGCCAGTCACGCTGCGCATCGGGGAAGCTGAAGGCCATCTTGTTGAACTGGTAAAGGCCCGAAGCCTTGATGTTGAACAACCCCCGGTCAAACCGCTGAATCCATTCGGCTCCCATCAGGAAGCCCTGCCCACTTAACAAGGTGGGCGACAGGATAACGCTGGTGTCCCTGGAGGAATAGACCGTGAAAGGCACTTCTGCCTTGACGCCGATCTCTTCGGAGTAAGCCAGGCTGGGCCTGGGGATGCCATCGAGCGACTGATTGCTCAGGTCAGGCAGCCACAGATAGGGCAGCCAGGCCACGGGAACGCCCAGCAGAGCTATTGAAGGCTGCTCAAGGGTGATTGAATTGTCTTCGCTGTTCTGAACGATCCTGGCGGCGCTGATGGACCAACCAATCCGCTTGCCGGACGGGCTGATACATTCTCCGCAAGGGGCGTAGCTGGCATTGATCAGAATGGAGCTGAGAACCTTGTCGAATTCAGCGCTATCGGCGGTAATGCGCGCGCCGTCGGTGGCCGTCAGGGTCATGCTGTCGAGCACGGTCCGCTTCAGCCCGTCCGTCAGGCTGAGCCTGTCGCTATGCGATCTGTTCCCGGCCGGGTCGATGACAATCACATTGCCGACCAGTTCCATTTCGCCGTCTGCGCGGCGATAGACGAGGCGCTCACCGCTTAGCGTATAGCCGCTGACCCGCAAAACAACATCGCCTCGCGCCATGATTTCATTGCGAACGGAATCGAAAACCAGCTCTTCGGCTTCGACCGCCGTGGGTGCGGAAGGGTCGATGGGCGCGGCAAAGAAATCCTCGGGAAGCAGACCCTGGGCGTGTGCTGGCCCAGCCAGGACCGTCACCGCCATGGCCAGCGCAAGGGCCCGCGGCAAACGCATGCGTTTGCTGGGTCCCATCAGCGAGTGCCCCTCGCGTTCCCTGCCTTGGAATTTCGGGTTCTCATGACCACACTACGTCAGCTTCAAAAAACGCAACGCCGCCCAAAGCCGATACGCCCGTGGCCGACAAAGTACCGACCAACGTACAGCCGGGCAATGAAGAATGTACAAATCAGCGGGGAAAGTCATCGGCCTGCCCTGCACGCATGACGCATAGACATTTGTTCCGGTTGCGGGTCGAGGCATCGCGCCACAGCCTGCACCGGCAAATTCACTTAACAGCTTTTTTGCATGGCTTGGTTGCAGGAAACCTCCCCGGCAGCCCGGCGTTGCATGTGGCGGCGTTGGGCCATGAGCAGTCTGAGGTATCCGGCGCCGACCGGGATCAGTGACCACCAGATTTTCGCAGTTTGAACGCATTTCGTCGCTCATGCGGCCAAGAGGCTGCCTTGGTTCTGGTGTCCTAGATAACGCTCCCGTGATGGAGACCCGTAACGAGCAGCGAGCCCTTGACCATGCCAATGACCCGGATGCGCTACACGCTGAACCAGAAGGTCGGTGACCCCAAGGAGTGGGTCTATAGCTGGACCCTGCAGGACGACCAAACCATCAGCACCCAATGCGATTTCTGTGGGCAGCCCGAGCAGCGTGTGACCTATGAGGTCACCCGGGGCGAAGAGAGAATGTGGATCTGCCAGCGCTGCGTCGGACGCTATCCCGTCGGCGGCATCGTGAACGGCAACCGGCTCCCACCCCACGCCGCGCGGGCCCAGGTGCATGGATTGACGGCCCGGCTCAAGCAGCAGACGTGCCACGAAATCATCCGGGAAATACAAAGGATCACCACCGACCCGGGGATTGAAGAAGCCCTGGTCTATTTCGAGCGCAACCTGCAATTGTCTCCCCAGCGCGCCGCCCTCCTCTTTGCGGCCCTGCCGTTGCTTTGCCGGCCCGTCGATACACGCATCTTCGAGGTGCAGACCCGCAGCACGCACCACCAGGAGGAATTTGGCACGCTGGACGACAATGCGCGCACCCTGGTGTGGTCTGCGCTGTCGCCTCTGCAGTGCCGCCGCCTCGCGTCGTTGGGCCATGCGCCGTCGGGTGTGCGCCGGGTATTGGGACGCAAGCATGGTCAGGACACGCACCAGTTGACCGGCTCGCGCATGACAGACTTGAGCGAGCCGGCAGGGCTTCACCCCGCGCCGATTAGTAAAGAACGATCAGCGCCTTAGCCGTTTTGAAGGCTTGTCGGAGCCGCCGCCGGCAGCGTCGGTGCGCCCCATTGCGGGCATGATCGACGGCAACGATCAGGTCAATGCGACCAGCAGCAAGGATAGCACAATGCATGTTGCCTCCAGCCGCCCCCTGCGGAAATCGCGCCTGGGCGCGACCCTCTGCCTGACCATGCTCGCGGGCCTCGTGCCGATTGCGCCGGGACAGGCGGCAGAGCCTTATGTCCTGGGGGTTTCGGACCAGCTCACCATCAAGGTGGTGCAATGGAAGGCCGCCGACTCCACCTTCGAGGAATGGACGGCCCTGGGCGGTGACTACGTCATTGGCGCCGATGGGCGCGTGAATTTCCCCATGATCGGCCCCCAGGAAGGGGCCGGCATGACAAGCGCCGATCTGGCAGCAGAGCTCGGCGCGGCGCTGCAACAGACGCTCGGCCTGGCCACGACCCCGACGGTGAGCGTCGAGATTGCCGAATATGGACCGATCTATGTGTCTGGCGATGTCGCGACGCCAGGCGAATACCCATTCGCGCCCAATCTTAGCGTCGTCAAGGCGCTGGCGCTGGCCGGAGGAGAGCGCCGCTCGGCCGAGGCCGCAGCCCGCCCCGACCGCGAAATGCTGACCACGACCGGAACGCTTGACGTCCTCGAGGACGAATACCACCGTCTGCAGGTCCGGCTTGCGCGCCTGGACGCCGAATTGGCGGGACAGACACAGATCGCGGTGCCGCCCGCGCTTGAGGGGCATCCTGACCTTGAAAACCTGCTAGCTGCCGAACGGGCCATTCTTGAGACGCAGGACCGGCAGGTTGCGGCTCAGTCGAGTTCCCTATCGGACCAGGTCGACCTGCTCACGGCACAAATCGAGGCCTTCGAACAGAAGGCTGCCAGCACGCAAACTCAGCTGGCGACCGCCCGTGAGCAATTGGAAAAGGTCACTGCGCTCTCGGACGACGGCCTTGCCGTCGCATCGCGGGTGGCCTCAACCCAGACCAATGTGGCCGATCTCGAGGCCAGGCTCCTTGATACCCAGACGGCCATCCTGCAGGCGCAGCAGGACATTGCCAAAGCCAATCGCGAACAGGCGCATTTGACCGACCAGCGCCTCGCAGACCTGTCCCTCGAGCGGCAGACCGTGAACGGCCAGATCAGTGCATTGGCACTCAAGATCGCGACGCAGCGCGGGCTGGTCCAGGAAGCTGCGCTCTATAGCGGGGCCGCCACCCCGGGCAATACGGCCCCCCAATACAGCTACACCATCATGCGCGACGGACAGGAAATCGAGGCTGACCTTACGACGCCGGTAATGGCCGGGGACGTCGTGGTCGCGCGACTGCAGTTTGTCACAGAGGAAGGGACCATCCAGTGAAGAAGCTCATGACAGCAATTATCCTTGGCGCGATGCTTGTGCCCTCGGTACCGGCCCATGCACAGCAGGGGGCATTTTTCGACGATTTCGACCGGTTGGACATGTCCCGCTGGTACGTGTCGGACGGCTGGAGCAACGGCGCGCACCAGAACTGCACCTGGTCAGCCGATCAGGTCGCGGCCACCGGCGGCATGCTGAAGGTGGGATTTGCGCCAATTCCCAAGGGCGACCGGCAATATCGGTGCGGCGAGATTCAGACGCGCCAGGCCTATGGTTTCGGGACTTACGAAGCCCGGCTCAAAACGCCATCAGGCTCGGGCCTCAACGCCGCCTTTTTCACTTATATCGGCCCCCAGCAGGGCAAGCCGCATGACGAGATCGACTTCGAAATCCTGCTGCGTGACACCACCCATGTGGACACCACCACCTTCGTCAAGGGCGTCAGTGGGGACGGCGAGATCGGCAGCGGGCAGTCCCACGCCTTGCCCCATGGTTCGGACACGGATTTCATCACCTTCGCCTTCACCTGGGAGCCGGACCGGCTGCGCTTTTACATCGACGGCGAATTGGTGCGCACCATGGAAGACCCCGCCACGATACCGAGCAACGCGCAGCGGATCTTCTTCAGCCTGTGGGGCAGCGACACGCTGACAGACTGGATGGGGCCCTTCGCCCCAGTGACCGCGCCCATCGCCATGCAGGTCGACTGGGTGGCCTTCACGCCCCTCGAACAGGATTGCGCCTTCGATGCCTCAATCCTGTGCCAGAACGACAAGGACAAGAAATGAAGCTGGTGTTTTTCCGGGGCAAGGTGCCCAATTTCGGCGACGAGTTGAACCTGACCGTTTGGCCAGCGCTGCTGCCCAAGGGGTTCCTGGACGATGACGAGAGCGAATTGTTCGTGGGGATCGGCTCGATTATCGGCGATCACCTGCCTGCCAAAGCACGCAAATTCGTCATGGGCTCAGGCTATGCGGGCTATATGGGATTGCCCGATGTGCATGACGGCACCTGGGACATACGCTTTGTGCGTGGACCCAATACAGCCAAAACACTCAAGATCGACCCCAAATTGTCGATCTGCGATAGTGCGATCCTCCTGAGAGAAATGGACCTGCCAGCGCCCGACGAGAGCGTGGGCGTGGCCTTCATGCCCCATTATGAGAGCCTGGAGCGTGGAGACTGGGCTTCGGCGTGCCGGCAGGCCGGTATCACGCTGATCGATGCGACGGCCCCCGTCGACAAGATTTTGAGCCAGATCCGCGGCGCCAGGCTTCTTATAACCGAAGCCATGCACGGCGCCATTGTTGCCGATGCACTGCGTACGCCCTGGATCGGCGCCAAACCGATATATGGCGGCCATCATCGCAAATGGCTCGATTGGGCCAGCGCGCTGGATCTGGACGTGCGACTGCATCCGCTCAAGCCCACCAGCATGCTGGAGGCCTACATCGGAAAAACCGGACGGGGCGGCGCGCTGGGCAAGGTGGGGCGGCTCAACGCCTCTGCACTCGGCATATTGCCAAACCGGATCCTGACCAGCATTGCGGCCGGGCATCTGGCGGCCATGTCGCGGCTGGAACCGCAATTGAGCCGCGACAGTGCGATCACCTCCGTGACCGAGCGAGCGCGCGAGGCGGTGGACACTTTCGTGCGGAGCCGGCAGGCCGCGATCTAGCGGCGCCGGGCAAGGCCAGACAGCGCTGCAAGGCGCGCTCGCCCCATCAGCAGGACCACGGCGCCGTAGCACAAGGCCGCGGCGCCAATTGCCGTACCCATACGCCAAAGCGGCTCGGCATCGGCCAATTGAACCTGCACGGCGCTACCAAGCGCCCACATGATCAATGTCGCCAGCACCGGAAGGCCGAAGGTGCGCATATAGGCCAGCACCGAAATACCGATCAGCCGCACGACCATATGGATGGTCGGCAGCCACATCAGGATATTCAGAGCCACCAGCGAGACCGTGAGCGGCACCAGGCCCCAGCTGGAGAAAAGCACAATGTAGAGCACGGTGACGATCTGCTTGCCGAGCACATACCAGAACCAGAGGTCAGCCTGACCCTGGCTGCGGATCAGCGAGGATTGCAGGATGCCGATCGCCGTCAGGAGACCCAGCACACAGAAGGCCTGCACCACGGGCACGGCTTCCACCCATTGGTCGCCAAAGGCGAGCGGAATGAGATCGCGCGCCACGAGCGCCAGACCGGCAAAGACCGGGAAGGCAATGATCGAGGTCGCGAATGTCCCCAGGAGATAAGCATCCCGCAACTTGCTCGGTTCGCGCTGCATGGAGGACAGCAGCGAATAAGAGACAAGGTTGAGGGCACCCGAAAGCAGGTCGGTCAAGATCTGGAAGATGCGCCGCGAAAAGCTATAGAGACCGAGCCAGGCCGGACCAAGGAGGGCTCCGATCAGGATCTGGTCGATACTGATCGTGGCCAGCAGGTGATTGCCGGTGGAGAAAAGGCCAAAGGATCGCAATTCGCCAAGCGCGCGCCAATCGAATTTCAGGCGGGGCCGCCAGCGGGCGGCAACCATGGCGCCGATACAGGTCGTAACCGAGACGGCCAGTTGCGAGGCGGCCAGCGCCCAAAGGCCAAAGCCCAGCCAAAGCAAGCCAATGCAGACCGCTGCGGCCACCAGCGAGGCGACCGTCGTGCGCAGCGCCAGCATTCGAAACGACATGGTCCGCACCAGCAGTGCATTGGGCACCGCGGCGGCCATGTCGAATATTACCCGCGCTGAAATGAAAGGGATGAGGGCGACCAACGCCTCCTGCCCTGCGCTCGCCGCGATGAACGGCGCGACAAGGCAAAGGGCGGCATAGATGAGACCTGATGCGCCAAGGCAAAGCCAGAACACCGTATCGAGGTGGACTGGCGTGATGTTCTGGCGCTGGATCAGCGCTTCGCGAAAGCCGGCGGGAGCCACGGCAAGGCCGATGGTCGCGATGCTGGCGGCAAAGGCGACGATTCCGAATTCGGCCGGCGCCAGCACCCTCGATGTCGCAAGGAAGACCACAAGGCCCAGCGCGGCTGGGGCAAGGCTGCTGACCAGCGACCACAATGTTCCAGTGATGGCCGCCGAGGCCCGCCCGGACCTGAGTTGGGCCAGTCTTTTATCCGCGCTCTCAAGAGCCAGCGTCATCGGCCACCCGTGCCCGCAAGGCCGTCCCGCGACAGCACGAAGCTGCGAAACTCGGGCGTGACGCGGCCGAGGGAGCGGATCATCAGGCCGCGGAGGCGCAAACGCGCAGCCTCAATAGTGGAGACATGCCCGGAAAGCCTTTGGCCGATCAGAGCCTTGCCCAGGTGGATGGCTCGGGTGCTCACAGGAGCGGCAAAGCGCGGATCGGTCATGAAACGGGCTCGCTGTTCGGGGCTGGCTCGCATCCAGACCTTGCGGCGCAAATCCTGGACCGCACGCTTGAGATCGAGTTCGCGCCGCAGATAGCCGGAGGCGAGTTCGGCATTGCGCGTGGTCTGCTCGGCGTTCTCGGCCCAGACCGCGAGAGGCGTGAGGGCGACATAGATCGGCTCGACGATGGAATAGGTGCGAAGGTATTCCTGCAGCGTGGCCGTGCACGGATACTGGATTTCAAGCGGCGAAGCGGCGCGCACTGACCAGAACAGGCCGCCGTTAGAAACACCGATCCCGGCCAGCAGCGACAGGCGGAAATCGGAGGCCGAATAGCGCCCCTCGGTGAACAGATCGTCGAGCACGCCGGTTGCACCGACATGCGCTTCAGGCGTGCCGCTGGACTGTTCGATCAGCTGGTTGCGCAAGACGATTTCCACGCCCTGCTCCTGCGCCAGCGCGATGTTGGCGGCACAAAAATCGGGGAGGATGAAATTGTCGTCCTCGACCACGCAGAAATATTCGGCGCGATGCGGGTTGCTGGCTGAAAAGCACTGATCGATATTGCGCGAGGCAAACAGCTGCGGGCGGTTGCCGGTGTAGCGGATGCGGGTGTCGCCCAAGCTTTCGACCACGGCGCGGCCGCTTTCTTCAGCATCATCATCATAGACATCGCACACCCAATGCGGCCAACTCTGGTCAATCATGGACTGCAACGCCCGGCGCAGGGCCGCCGGTCGCCTAAAGGTGGGGGTGCGGATATGGACGAGGCCGGGATGAAAGTCCGACATGGCTCAATAGTCCTCCGGGATGGTGGCGCACCGGAACCGGGCGCTGGTGGCGCAGGGCCAAAAGGCCCTGGATGGCATAGAGGAGCGTGGCGACGCCCATGATCGAGCGGATCGAAAACTCGAAGAACACTTCCACTTCGATGAAGCTGCGCAGGATCATCAGAGCCTGCAATGACAGCAGCAATGCGTTTGGCGCGTTCGGGCGGGCGAAGGCATAGGCAGCCATCAGCGCCGCGCCGCCGTAGATGAGCGCGACCTGCAGGCCCAGGCCGACAAGGCCGATTTCGACGGCGTTGGAGATGTAGGTGTTGTGAAAGTTGAATCCGGCGCCCGAGGGCACGTCGAACATGGCCCACAATTCCTCGGCCGGCGCAAAGCCGATGACCCAGAACGAACGATAGCCAAGGCCCTGCAGCGGGCGCTCGGCAATATAGCTCAAGCCCGTCGCCCAAAGATCGGTGCGCCCGGTGAGGGTCGCGTCCTTGCCCGATCCTTCCAGGATTTCGGCCATCAACGCATCACCTGCCACGAACACTCCCAAGGCAATCGCGGCCAAGGCGATGCTGACAAGCGCCACGAGCAACAGCTTCTGCATTCCGGTTAGTCGGGTGATCAGCAAGGTCAGCAGGATGATCGCAAGGCAAGGCGCCACCATCAAAATGGCACCGGTCGATTGCGCCAGCACCAGAAGCGGCCCCGAAACAATGGTGCCGGCGACGCCCGAGAGGCGCAACAGGGCCGGCGAGTGGCGGTCCGCGGCTATGGCGACGGCAATCAGCATGAAGACCGCGATATGGGCGGCAAATGCGTTCTTGCTGCCGAAAACCCCCAGCCATGCGCCGCCCGTGCCCGTGCGTCCCAGACCGATGCTGGCGAGGACCCCAATGCCATAGACCGCGAACATAAGGCGCATGAGGGTCGTGGTGGACAGGCGTCCCGTCATGACAATGGCAAAGACCAGCGTAAAGCCCAGCTGCACGCCGTAGCGGATGGAGTTGGATGGATAGAGCGACCAGAGTGCCGTGAAAATGCAGTAGACCGGGAGCAGCAGCACGAACCAGTAGCGGCGGACGCTGTCGACGCTCAACGGCACGTTGCTGATCATCAGCAGCCCGGCGCAGGCGAGAAATGTCAGGGCCGCCAACGGGCCGAGCATGGCATTGAGCACCAGGGCGGCGAAGGCACCGAAGGTGAGCAGGGTGGCCAGGTTGATCGAAAGGCGGGGGCCGGCCAGCATCATGCGTCCTCAGCTGCATGATGGGGCAGAATTTCTGCCTCGGGGATGAACCCGGCCGCATAGCGCCCTGCCTGATCGAGAGGGATACAGCGTATCGCGCCCAGGCCGCGCCGCGCGACCAGGTCCCGCCATATCCGCCGGGGGCGGGGGGCATTCCAATCGGCCAGTGCAACGGGAACATAGGGGGGAACGACTTCCGAAGCGCCCGTGGTCCCAGCCGCGCCCAGCACGAACAGTGGCGAAACCTCCCGCGGGGGTAAAGCCTGGCGATGCTGGCGGCCCTCGCGAAACGAGCGCCAAAGACGCCCCACATGCGCCGGATTGGCAGCAAGCGCGGTGATGACGTCGAGCACCCTGCGCGACTTGATGCTCTCGACCAGCCGCTCATAGGCCAGCCCTTGCCGCAGGCCGCGCAGGCGGCGGGAAAAGGCGCCCAGGACGCGCGGGTCGAGCGGCCCCTGCACCAGGGCGACCTGCCGGTCGATCATGGCCTGCATGTCTGCGGCGGACAGGCGATGGGAGGTGGAGCCGGAATGCCGCCGGTAGAGATAATAGGGTTCGGGGATGACATGCATCCGTGCTCCAGAGAGCAGCAGCCGCAAGACCAGATCGTGATCCTCGCCAATCCGCAGGTCCTCGTCATATCGCAATGGCCCTATCGAGTCCGCCCGGATCAGCGGCTTGAGGTAGCCAAGCGCCGCCGTGGCGTCCGTCCCGGACCGGATCCATTGCTCGGCCGTCACCTTGAAGGGTGCATCGGCGTCCTCACCCAGCAGCAGCCGGGGAGCAGATCCGTCCTCGAAGAACAGCAGCAGATCGTCGGCGATAATATCGGCGTCCCAAACTTCTGCCGCAGCCAGGAGCCGCTCGAACCGTTCGGGGTGGATCAGGTCGTCGGAGTCCACGATGGCGATCCAGCGCCCACGCGCTATATCGAGGGCACGATTGCGGGCACGGGCTGGCCCTCCATTGTCATCGGCGGTCACCAGGCGGACGCGGCCGTCCTCGCGCATGAGCCGCCGGACATGGGCAAGGCTGTCGTCAGCCGAAGCATCATCGCTGACGATGAGTTCAAGGTTAGGCATGGATTGCCGCAAGACCGCGTGCATGGCCGCGACGATCCTGTCGCCGGCCTGGTAGTTGGCCATGACGACACTCACCAGCGGCGCTGATGATGATCGGCCTGGATCTGCGGGAGCCATTGCGCCCTCCATGACGTGCGCGCGTGCCCTCAAGCGACACCACTGCCGACCGCGGGGGTTGGCTGGTTCTGGAGTTCAGCCAGCAGTGTCCCGAACCGTTCGATCTGCGCATCGAGCTGGACAATCCGGGCGCGGGCCGATGCTGCATTCTGTTCGGCCGAGGAGATTTCCGCCTCGTCCTTTTCGGAGCGACGGCCATAGCTGGCGGCATTATCGAGCATGGTGGCAGCCCGCGCGTCGTACAGTTCGAGCCTCTGCTGCAAGCCATCGCGCTCGCGGCGCGCATCGGCGAGTGCCATCGTGATGGCATTGCTCACCGTTTCTATGCGCACCTGATCAGTCTCTGCATCCCGCCCGGGATTGCGGGTGCGGAAGGCCTTGGGGCGGAGGGAAAGTATGGCCATTGCATTTGCTCCTATCGGCTGCCCGTGCGGAGTGCGACGACCTTGATCGTCTTGATCAGGATGATCATGTCGCCAAAAAACGACCATTCGCGGACATAGCGGCAATCAAGCTGCACCCGTTGGTCGTAGTTCACATCGCTGCGTCCGCTGACCTGCCAGAGGCCGGTGATGCCCGGGCGGACGGCGGCATAGTGATCGATATGCTCGGCATAGCGGACGACTTCGTCCTCAACGATAGGCCGGGGGCCGACCAGGCTCATGTCCCCGCGAATGACGTTAAAGAGCTGGGGGAGTTCATCGAGGCTGGTCACGCGCAGGAACCGGCCCAGCGGCGTGATACGGGGATCATTGTGGAGCTTCTGGGACGCCTCCCATTCGGCCCTGGCCTGCGGAAAGTCCTCAAGATATTTTCTGAGGGCCTCCTGCGAGTTGACCACCATCGACCTGAATTTCAGGCAGCGGAAGCGCCGGCCATTCAGTCCGACCCGCTCATGCGAAAACAGGATCGGGCCGCGGTCGGTCGAAAACATGATGACGGCAATAAAGAACATCGCCGGCAGGGCAAAGACCAGCATCAGCGAGGCGGCACAGACGTCGAATGTGCGTTTGGCGTTGCCTCCCCTGGGTCTGGAGGTATTGGAGGACGTACTCGATGCGCCGAGTTCGGCGTTGATGATCGACATGATGTTCTCTCACGCGGATGGGGCCAAAAGGGCCGGTTCGAACCTGTCTTTCACGACGTGCGGAAGGGTTCACAGAAGCGATGGTGCTTGTGCGAAGCCCAATGCGTCAGTCTTTAGAGTTGGTCCCTGGGCTTCTGTCCGGGGACGGGCAGTGGCCGGATGTCAGTCCGCGATGGCGGTCCAAATCTCAGCTCATGCACCGAGGCAAACATGCAGGGAAATGCATGGCAACGCTTGTCCTGCATGGCTGTCATGCAGGCCATTGCCTCAATATCACCCAAAACGAAGGGATCAGCCATCGTTGCAAATCAATGGCTTAAGTAGATTTCGCGCCTCGGCCGAACTCTATTGTCCATTTGCACGGACTGGTGGCCGATAAAGGCCAGATGGCAATATTCTGGCGGCGGTTCCTATCGGTCCCGGCTAAAGGCCAAGCACCAATACAATACCGTTCCAGAGCAGGTAGATGCCAACCCAGGCCAATGCCATGAAGCCGATGGCGACAAGGCCCCAGGGCCAGGGAAAGGGCGCACGTGTGCCGGCTGCCGGGGGCGCCGTCAGCGGAGCCTTGCGTGCCTGCCCGTCATCGGGCCCTTTAGCGTTCACGAAGTCCTCCATGGCCACGTCGCAGGTGGCCCGCAGTCACTGGCTTATTGGGCAGCGCTGAGCCGACAGCGAGGCCACGCCTATGTCACTACCATTGCCGGGTAAATACAACCCTCGCGTCCCGCATAAAATCCCGGTCGGCTTCACGACTGCGTTTTGGGGCGGTGACTTGCGGCTGACGTTGGCGCCCCCGTTCTATTTGGCAAGCGGATCGGTCAGCCCATGAATACTGAAAAATAGGACGATAGACACATTTGAAACAGACATATTACGCGTCATGCTTGTGGCACGTATGTGGCAAATTAATGCAACTCAATTAGATGGAGTCGACTGCATAAGTGCAATCGAGCCATGCGCTCTCTCGTCTAATTTGTTCTGGATCGACTATGGATGCCATGGTCCTCTCTCCTGGTGTATTACCAATCACAAGGAGAGAGCTGTGGTAAAGCGCGTCAAGACTGCCGTGTTTCCGGTCGCTGGTCTCGGAACCCGATTTTTGCCCGCCACAAAGGCCATGCCCAAGGAGATGCTGACCGTCGTCGATCGGCCATTGATTCAATATGCGGTGGATGAAGCGCGTGAAGCCGGGATCGAGCATTTCGTTTTCGTCACCGGCCGCAACAAGGGGATCATCGAGGATCACTTTGATCGCCAGTTCGAGTTGGAAACTACGCTCGAGGTTCGCGGCAAGGTCGCAGCGCTCGATGAGCTCCGCCAGGATCTGCCCTCCGCAGGACGCACCAGCTTCACGCGCCAGCAAGAGCCGCTCGGTCTCGGCCACGCAGTGTGGTGTGCCCGCGAAATTGTGGGGAACGAGCCGTTCGCCCTGCTCCTGCCGGATATGCTGTTCAAGGGCCGTCGCGGCGTGCTCAAGCAGATGATGGAGACCTATGAGGAGAGCGGTGGCAACATCATTGCCGTCGAGGAAGTCGCACCCCAGGACGTATCGGCATACGGGGTGGTCGGCCGGGGCCCTGGCGACGATACCGGCTTCCGCGTCACCGGAATGGTGGAAAAGCCCAGGCCGGACGAGGCCCCATCGAACCTCATAATCTCGGGGCGCTACATCCTGCAGCCCGAAATCTTCACACTGCTTGCCGATCAGCCGCGCGGCGCGGGGGGCGAAGTTCAGCTCACCGACGCCATGCAGACCCTCATGCAACGCCAGCCCTTTGTCGGCGTCAAATATGAGGGGCAGAGCTTTGACTGTGGCTCCAAGATCGGATTTCTCGCCGCAAATGTCGCCTATGCCTTGGACAGGGACGACATTGGCGACGACTTCCTGGCCGCGCTCGCCAAGCTGGGCCTGCACACTGCGCTTATCGACGGCCTCAAGATCGCCGCAGAATGACAATCTCGACGCTGCCCGGAACGCCTTGAGCGCAGGATCGACATCGCTGGTCCGAAAGCCGCCTGACGGGCTTTCGGACCAGGCTCATCGCATACCAAGGGCCATGGATCGGTGTCCGTCGCACCCAGGCTCGGGCCTTCCCACTTTCAGCGCTGCGCCGGTTCCATTTCCGGGCTGGACCGCATGTCGCCGCGATAGGCGAAACGTTCCAGTCCGCCTGCATCGGTGAACCTGGGCAGCTTGCCCAGATCAACCTTATTGAGCACCACCCCGACGATGTGATCGGCCAACTCTGGCTCGCGTTCAAGCATGCCGCGCAGCAGGCGGCGAGGCGTTCTACCCCAGTCAACCACCAGGACACTGGCATCGGTGTGCGGCAAGACCGTCAGGGCATCAATGACCGGCCCCAGGGCCGGAAGATCGATGAGGACATAGTCAAATTGGCCACGCGCCTCGGCCAGGACTTTCTGCATGGCGATGCTCGAAAGGTCCCCGCCCCCGGCTTCGGGGGCCGCGGCCGATAGCGTGACCAGGCCACTTTCCAGATCGGTTTCCGCCACGCGACGCCAGTCACCTTGCTGCGACGGCATGATGCGGGCCGGCAGGCCGGATCGGTCAGCACCGATATCGGCATCGATCAAAAGCACACGCGAACCGATAGCCGCCAGCATCTCGGCCAGCGATCTGGCGAACGTGGACTTCCCCTCGTCCGGCAGGACTGAAAGGATACTCAGTATGGCCGTGCCCCGGTCAGCCATGGGCTGGAGCACCAAGCGCGTGGACTTGAGCGTCTCCATCAGGGGCGCTCCCCATCGGCGGCCGATCCGCGCCCCAAGGGCACCGCGCACAAGGGTACGGATATCCTTGCGAAGGCGGTCGGACGGGGCATCGCCATCCAGGTTCAGGGCGGGGACATAGCCGAGAAACCGCAACCCGAGTTGCTGGCGTATCTGCGCGCCGGTACGGAAGCCGCGCTCCCGCAATTCGTTCAGCATGCCCAGCACAACACCGGCAAAGCTACCGGCGATAAGAGCAGCGGCCAGGATGACCATGGTGCGCGGGCTTGAAGGGGCTTCGGGCAGGAGCGCGTCGGTAACGATGCGGACGGATGGAATAGGGAAGCTCTGGCGCTGCACCGCTTCCTCGTAACGGGCGAGATAGCTGGTATAGAGCGCCTGCAGCGCGGCAGAGCGCTGTTGGAGCTCATTGAGGCGCACCTGTTCCTGGCTGATGGCGCCGGCATTCTGGCCCTCGGCGGCAATATCGGCCCGCAGGCCCGCTTCCTGCTGGCGGGCAATGGACAACTGGGTGCGGTACTGCTCGTCCAGGTTCTGCAGCAGCGCAAAGATGCGACTGTCGAGAGCGGATTTTTCGGCCCGCAGCGTCACCAATTGCGGGTGATCGGCACCGAAGCCTGCTTCGATTTCGGCGATGCGGCTGGTGAGCGTGGCAACCTGATTGCGAAGCGTTGCGATTTCGGCCGGATCGGTGGTCGCGTCGCCCAGCAGAGCGACAAAATTCGATGCGGCCTGGGGACCGGCCGCGACCACGGCCTGCAATTGTTCCGACAATGCCCTGAGCCGGGCCATTTCGGCCTGGGCCTCGGCGAGCTGATCAGACAGCGCTTCGATGCGCCGCGTCGTCAGATTGCGATCCTCGCCGACCGAAAGACCCGTCTCGTCGCGGTATTGCTGGATCGCCAGACTGGCCTGACGCTGGCTTTCCCCGATTTCGGCAAGGCGCTGCTCCAGCCAATCGGCCGCGGCGCTCGTGGCTTCGAGTTCGGCATTGAGCTGGTCTTGCAGCAGCGCGTTGGCGTAAGCGCTGGCAATGCGCTGTGCCAATTCGGGGGTGGGGGCCTCATAACCCACGCGGATGATGGAACTGCGTCCCATCCGGTCCACCTGCACGTTCGAGCGCAGCATGCCCACGACCTCGTCCTGGGTCGCTTCGAGCATGCCGGACTGTGGTCCCTGCCCCAGCCCGACAAACCCCTTGATCCGCTGGGTGAAGGACGGTGGCGGATTGAGGAACTCCTGATCCGTGGTCAGGTTTTCTGCCTCCGCAACCGAACGGGCGACCCGGCTGGAGCGCAGGACCTCGACCTGATTGAGCACCTGGGCCTCAAGATCCGTGGCACTTGTGGAGGCTGGCCCCTCTCCGGTGACCTGTTCAAGGTTTCTGTCGATCAGAATTTGCCCGGCCGACAGATAACTGCGCGGGGCCAGGGTCAAATAGATGACCGCAAGCATGATCATGAAGGCGACGCACAGCACGAGCACCAGCGCTTGGCGCCTCAGCAGCGATACAATGCGCTCAAGGTCGATGGTCTTGATGTCCGATGGCTGGGGCGCCAGCGCTTCCGGGTAGCTGGATTTTTCAAGCATGGATGTGGTTTGCCTTCCTGAGTGGTGGGCTTCGATCAGCTCGAAGCCGGCTGCCCGTAATGCTGGGCCTGGCGCATGCCCAGAATGCCTCCCGCCACTCCGACGTGGAGGACGGCGCGCAGCCAATTGCGCCGGCGCTGTATGGGAGAAAACGCGGTCAGGCCCGTCATCAGGCCGCAGTACATGATCTTGGCGGCGACCACGGGGAGCGCCCGAAGGGGCGCCCCACGCATCAGCGTGCCATGGGTCTGGCCGAAGCGCAGGCGCCGGCGGATCAGCCAGGCCATGGTGGCCCTATCGGCCGGCACAGGCTCCTCGACCAGGGCATCGGGGGCATAGTCAATGCTGCCGCCAAGCGCGGTCAGGCGATAAAAGTAGTCCGTGTCTTCGCCACCGGTGCGGCCCAGCGCCGGATCAAAGCGCAGGTGGCGCACGGACGCAGTGCGCCGAATGAGGACATTGCAGGTGTAGCCGGTGCGAATGGTGCCTTTGACAAAGACCGGCAGGGTCGAATGAAAATCGCCACCCACCATCCATGCGGGGGCCGTGGCCGGATAGAGCGCCCGAACCGGACCAAGGACGGAAGTGGCGTCGCTGGCTTCCGCCTTTTGGACCAGTGCGGCGAGCCATTGGCGGCTGACCACTTCGTCATCATCGACAAAGGCAAGAAAATCCGCCTGCGCCGCGTCGAGGCAGGCATTGCGGGCGATGCAGATATTGGCCGCGGGGGCATGCACATAATGCAGCGGAAACGGCAGTTGGCCTTTCATTTCGTCCACCAAAGGACGTGCCGAGGGCTCGACGTCATTATCGGCGATGATGACGCGGATGGCGTGTCCTGCCGTATCGAGCCGCCCGATTGAGCGCAGTGTTTCGGCCAGGAAGGGGCGCCGGAAGGTGCAAATGGCAATATCTACGCTGGCCATGAACTAGACTGCCTCTCGCCGGAAAGGCCGTTGCAGCACATGGACCCAGAAGCCGGATGACCACGCCAGGTGCATGATCATTGCCGCCCAGCCAACCAGGGGCGACAGTGCGATGGGCAATTGCTGTTGCGGGTCGTATTTGCGGGCGGCGTGCATGCCAAGAGCGATGCAGCCCAGCCCCCAAAGCGCCAGCGGCACCAGGAATGCCCAATGCACAATCGACAGCCCGGCCAGGAGCACCACGGGCAGAATGGCCAGCGGCGCTATCTGCCTGAGGCGCGGGCGCATGCGGTGCTTGAAAATATTGCGCGCTCTCCCCCCGCCATAGCCGAAATACTGGCGGAAGAGCCCGGCCATGGTCGCGCGGGGATAATAGGTCATGCCGGTACGGTCAGTGAGCCAGATGACGTGACCAGCCTGGCGCAGGCGATGATCGAGTTCGGCGTCCTCGTTGAAGCGGAAGCTTTCGTCATAGCCCCCGACCTCATCGAAGGCCGCCACCCGCATCAAGGCATGATGGCCGTGGTCCACCGGCCCCGGCCCCTTGCCCGTACGATGGGCGGACCCGCCCGTTCCGATGGGGGAATTCTGCGCGGCGGCCACCGCCCGCTGGAATGGCGCGTGCCCCACCGTATCCATGGGGACGACCACGCTGCCTACCCCCCGTTCTTCGGCCTCTGCGACGAGGCGTCGACAGTAGTCAGGCGGATAGCTGCCGTGGGCATCGATCCGAATGAGATAGTCGTGGTCGCGGCCAAAGCGTTCCACGGCCAGGTTGATGGCGGCGGACTGGATGCGGCGCGGATTGACCAGAAGCGTGATGCAGGGCGTCAGGGCAGCCCTCGCCGCAACCACGGCCCGCGTATCGTCACTGCTGCCGCCGTCGGCGACCACAATACGCGCGCCCAGGGCCTCGGCCTCCACCAGCAGGCCATCGAGCAACGGGCCGATATGGCGGCCTTCGTTGAGGGTAGGCACGACGATGAGGGTGCGAGCGCTCATGCCGCTAGCTCGAATTCAGTCTCGATGGCGGCAAGGCGGGCGAGGCGCTGGACCAGTTGCTTGCACTCGGCGGGCTCGCAGCGGAAACGGCTCGGATCAAGGGCTGCGACGGACTGGGCGAGAGCCTGCAAGCGCTGCGGGGTCATGGAGTCGAAAACGCCGGCCAGTGTTGCCGGCTCGATATCGGGCAGGACGATGCCAATCCCCAGGCGCTTGATAAAGGCCGCGGTCTCGGTGCCGGCCAGCGCAATGGGGATCGCGCCGTTGAGGCAACCTTCGTAAATGCGATTGGGCAGCAGCCAGGCCGAATTCTGGCCCTCCTCGAAGCAATCGATGGCCCAGGCGAAGTGCACCGCCGAATAGATCGCGGAGAGATCATCGGGATAGCGATACGGGCCAGCAAATTCGAGGAAGGGGGATCGGGCCGTCGTGCCGTGAAAGTCGTCGAATTCGGTGAGCGCCGGGCGGCCCCTGAGGGTCACCTGGACCCGACCGCTTTGTAACCGCGACACTGCGTCCAGGGCAGCCAGCGACTTTCGGCAACGCAGGGCGCCGAACCAGCCGATCTGCAGCGGCCCGCCTGTGCTGTCGCGTGCCGGATTTCGGCCAATGGGGGCCGTGGCTGGGGCCAGAACCTTGTTCTCGACCAGCATGGCCGGCGGGGCGGCCTGTTGGTCGAAGTGATTGGCAAGGAAGGCTGGCGAACTGGTCAGCAGCAGGCCTGCTGGCTGCATGAGGTGTTGCTCAAGGCGACGCATGGCGCGGCCAAAATGGTCATCGCGCAGCATCAGCCGATGCAGGTCCAGACATTCATAGACCAGCGCCGGCGGCCTCTGCCAGAGCGGCATCAGAGAGTTGGCAATTGCCAGCATTTCAAGGTTGCGCGCGATGATCACATCGGGGCGGCCAAAGGCCCTGCCCCAGCCACGCGCGGTAGAACTGGCCCTCAATGTCGCGAGCAAACGGTGCAGCATGCGCGCGTCGTGGGTAACGCCGAGTTCGACCATCCGGTCCGCGCTCAACTGCGCCGGCTGAGCATCGGCGCGACGGAAGCCTGCGACAGAAACCCGAGCGCCGCCCAGGCGCAACATCTCCACCCGGCGGGACACCGCGGGATCGGAGAGATTGGGAACCAGATACAAGACATTTGGCAACGAGGCATCTCCAGTCCCAGGCAAATAGCCTGCTGCGACATGAGCGACGGAGGGCGAGCCGAGTTGGTCGCCTTTGGATAGGCGACACGACGCACCTGCACGAATGCCTGAGTGGAGAATGAGCGAAAGATGCGGTCAACCGAACGGGGGGTGACTCAGTAATGCGCTTCACGCATGCCAAAAAGCAGCCGCAATCGCCCCTGCGTGAGTGGGGTGCGGCCACGCCAGATCCGCAGACCTGACCGGCTAGAGATTATGACATCGCACCATGTGCCCCGCGCCGACCACTGTTGGCCCCGGCATGGTTTCCTTGCAGATCGCCGTCGCACTGGGGCAGCGTGACACAAAGGGGCAGCCACGGCTTTGGCGGGTCCATAGGGGAATATCGACGGCACGGCGGGCGCGGCCGGTCTCGATCTTGCGCTTGGGGTTGGGAACCGACTCGATCAGCAGTTGCGTATAGGGATGGCGCGGATTGTCGGTAATGTCCTGGCTGGGCGCCTGCTCCACCAGGTGACCGGCATACATCACCGCGGTTTCCTCGGCGAAATAGCGCGCCGTGGCGATGTCATGGGTGATGTAGAGCGCTGCAAGCTGCCGGTCGCGCTTGAGGTCTTCGAGCAGATTGAGAATGCCCAGCCGCACTGAGACGTCGAGCATCGAGGTTGGCTCGTCTGCCAGCAACACTTCAGGCTGCACCGAAAGGGCGCGGGCGATGGCGACACGCTGGCGCTGGCCGCCAGAGAGTTCATGCGGGCGGCGCTTCAGATAGTCCGCCGCTGGCCTCAGGCCGACACTTTCGAGCAGGGTCAGCATTTCCGCCTCCACTGCCTTGCCCTTGAGGTCGGGGCGATGCAGCCGCAGCGGCCGTTCGAGATGGTAGCCGATGGATTGGGTCGGATTGAGCGAGCCGAACGGGTCCTGGAACACCATCTGCACCTGCGCGCGATAGTGCTGCATGCGCTTGCCGTGAAAGCCGGTGATGTCGTCGCCGCGATAGCGGATCACGCCACCGGTCGGCTGATAGGCGCCCGCCAGCATACGGGCGCAGGTGGATTTGCCCGACCCTGACTCGCCCACCAGCGCCAGCGCCTTGCCCCGCGTCAGCTTCAAGGTTACGCCCGAAAGCGCCTTTAGGAACGTCTGGTTGAGGAAGGCACCACCGAGCACGAATTCCTTGTCGATATTGTCCATTTCGAGGACCGGCGCCTCGCCGATCCGGGCCATCTCGGCTCTGTCTAGTTCAGCAAGTGACATGCGGCCTGGCTCCGGTGTTCGGGGTAAAAACGCAGTTCGGGAGCATCCGTGCGACAGACCTCCATGGCGTGCGGGCAGCGCGGCGAAAACCGGCAGCCCTGCGGCAGGTCGCGGATATCGGGAGGCGTGCCCGCAATGCCTTCCAGCCGCACGCGCGGACCGGTCAGGGGCGGAAAGCTGTTGCCGAGCGCCCGCGTATAGGGATGCTGCGGATCTGTCAGGATCGCTTCGGCCGGCGCAACCTCGACGAGTTCGCCGGAATACATCACACCGATGCGATCGCAGAATTCGATCATCAGCCCGAGGTCATGGGTGATGAACAGCACCGAAAAGCCCAGCCGGTTCTTCAGCTCGACAATCTGCTCGATGATGTCGCGTTGCACCACCACGTCGAGGGCCGTGGTCGGTTCGTCCATGATGATCAGCTTGGGTTGCAGCGCCAGCGCAATGGCGATGCAGATGCGCTGTCGCATACCGCCCGAGAACTGGTGCGGAAAGTCGTCGAGCCGTTTTGGCGGGATGCCCACCAGCTCGAACAGCTCCACCGCGCGTTTCCGGGCCCCGTCCTTGCCCAATTGCGGTTCATGGGTCTCGATGACGTCCATGATCTGCTCGGACACCGGGATCACCGGGTTCAGCGCGTTCATGGCCGACTGGAAAACGAAGCTCACCTCGTTCCAGCGATAGGCCTTCAACCGTGCCTTGTCGAACTTGAGCACGTCCTCACCGTGGAGGCGCACCTGCCCGCCCGAGACCAGCCCCGGCAGACGCGTCAGCCGCGCCAGCGCGAAGGCGACGGTGGATTTGCCGCAGCCACTTTCGCCGGCGAGGCCAAAAGCCTCGCCCTCGCGAATGTCGAAGTCGATGCCATTGACGGCGCGGGCGACGGAATGCTCGCCCACATAATCGACGGTGAGGTTGCGCACCTCGATCAATGCCCGATCAGAAGACATCGGCGCTTCTCCCGCGGCTGGAAAGGAACTTGCGGATCAACCCGATCTTGCGCGATGCCCGCAATTGCGGATTGGTGATTTCGTCCACCGAGAAATTGACCATCACCAGCGCGGCGCCGGTGAGCATGATGGCGATGCAGGGTGGCCAGATTTCCCACCAGGCGTTGCTTTGCAGGGCCAGGTTGTTCTGGGCCCAGAACAGCATGGTGCCCCAGGTGATGGCGTTGGGGTCGCCAAGGCCGATGAATTCAAGTGCAGCTTCGGCAAGGATGGCAGCAATAGTGCCCAGCACCAGCCCGCTCATGAAGAAGCTCAGCATATTGGGGAAGATTTCCACGAGGATGATCCGCCACTTCTTTTCGCCCATCAACTCGGCGGACAGCACGAATTCGCGGGTGCGCAGCGACAGGGTCTGGGTTCGGATCGTGCGGGCCGACCAGCCCCAGCCGGTTGCGGCCAGCACGGCGCCGATGACCCAGGGCGAGGCCGTCTCCACCATGGTGGCAATCACGATGATCAGTGGCAGCCCCGGCAGCACCAGCACCACATTGACGAAAAAGGTCAGGATGTCGTCGACACGTCCGCCGAAGTAGCCGGCGGAAATGCCGATGGCGAGACCGATCAGCGCCGCCGTCAGCCCGGCGCCAAATCCAACAGTGAGGCTGATCCGGCCGCCATAGGCAAGCTGGGTAAAGACATCCTTGCCCATGCGGGTGGTGCCGAGCACGTGTTCCTGGCTGGGCATGACGTGGGGGCCACCGGCCCGGCGATTGGGATTGTAATCGCTCAGCATCGGGCCAAAAATCGAGAACAGGATCAGCGCCAGAAGAATGACGACGCCGGTCATGCCCTTGGGATTGGTGGCAAAGGCGGCAAGGCCGGGCGGCAGGCGGCTGGTCCAGCCGGGACGGCGCTTGACGTGCAATTCCTTCATCAGTTGCGCCTGGCTTGGCGCCGCCGACGCAATGGCCGCGGCATCGAGGCGATCGGTGAGGGAATAGGACGACGACTGGGTGATTTCGGTCATGGCTCAGCCCTTCCTCAACCGTGGATCGAGAATGACATTGGCGATGTCGGACAGGAGATTGGCGACCAGGACTGCCGTGGTCAGCAAGAGAAGCTGGCCCTGGATGAAGGAATAGTCCCTCGAACCGATGGCGGTGAAGGTGAACTTGCCAAGGCCCGGATAGTTGAACACTTGCTCGGTCACCAGCGCTCCGCCCAGCATGTAGCCGACCGAGAGCGCCAGCGAGGTGATCTGCGGCAGGATGGCGTTGCGCGCCACGTAGCGGTATTTGACCCGGTTGTCGGACAGGCCCTTGGCCCGCGCCAGGATGACAAAATCGTCGTTGAGCAGGTTGATCATGACGTTGCGCATGCCCAGGTGCCAGCCGCCAAAACTCACGAGGAATATCGACAGGACCGGCAGGGTGGCGTGATAGAGCACGCTGCCGATGAACTGGAAATTAAAGGCCGCCATCAGGTTCGGATCGTGGGCGCGCCCCAGTGGAAACCATCGCAGCTGCAGCGAAAACGCATAGAACAGCACCAGTGCCACGATGGCGGGCGTGAAGGCGTTCATCATGACGTTGATGGGCGTAAAGAAGCTGTCGAAGAAGCCGCCGCGGTTCCAGGCAGCATGGATTCCCATGATCGAACCGATGGTGAAGGCCAGCGCAATGGCAAGGCCCACCAACACCAGCGTCCAGGTCGCGCCGTAGAACAGCAGCGATGCGGTGGGTTCGGGAAACTGCACCGTCGAGATGCCGAAATCGAGCCGGAATACGCTGCCGACATAGGTGAGATATTGTTCCCACAGGCTCCCCTCCAGCCCGTAGGACTGGCGGATGGCCGCAACCTGGGACTCGTTCAGGCGCCCTTGGAACGAGGCAATGATGCGATCCGAGGGGTCCCCCGGCATCAGGCGCGGGATCAGGAAATTGAAGGTAATCGCTAGAAAAAACGCCGCGAAATAGAACGCGAGGCGTCTGGCCAGGAAGATCATGGCGGTCCGGTCCTTTCCACGGAAAAACCGGCGGGGCCCTTGGGAGGCAAGGGTCCCGCCGCGAGCTGAGCCTAGAACTCGGCGCCGTCGATGGGCTTGAGCGCCAGAGCATGCCAGACACGCTCACGGGTGCCGTCATGGACCTGCGGACGGAACTTCTGGTCGTCCTCGGTGACCCAGCCGGAGAAGCGGCGGGTTGAGTATTCGTACCAGATGGGGTTCGCGAACAGCGAGATGACGGGCAGGTTCTCGGCGACGGCCTTGTGGATGTCCGTCAGCGCGGCCTTCTGGGTGGCTTCGTCGGCCGAACCCTTGAAGACGTCCAGGGCTGCCTCGACTTCGGGGATCTGCATCTGGTGCATGGCCTGGAAGTCGATCTGGCCTTCAACCATCAGACGCGGATTGAACATCGGCGAATACTGGTTGTAGGGCGTTGGTCCGCCGTTGGTCCACATGACGTAGACGTCGAAATCGCCGCGCGGCACAGCATCGAACCAGGCGCCCTGGTCCACTGTCTTGAGCGAAGCGTTGACGCCAATATCCTGCAGGTTTTCGGCGACGGTCTGTCCCGTGTTGACCCAGTCGGTCCAGCCCGATGGCATCGAAATGCCGAAGGCGATGGGCGAGCCATCAGGATTGTCGCGCCAGCCGTCACCGTCGGCATCGACGAAGCCGGCGGCATCGAGGATAGCGATGGCTTCTTCCGGGTTGTACTCCATCAGGGCCTTGTAGGGCTCAAGAGCGGCCTCGTCGTACCAGGTGTTGTACATTTCACCGGTGCCGATGGGGAACTTGGTTGCCGTGGTCAGGCCGAAGGTCGAGATGTCGAGCAGGGTCTGGCGGTCGATGGCAACCGTCATGGCCTTGCGGAACTCGAGGTTGTCGAACGGGGCCTTGGTGGTGTTGAGCTGCAGGTTCACGTCCGAACCGGCCGGCAGCCAGTAATTGTTGAACTCGGACTGCGGCAGGAAGGTCACGTCGGGATCGGTGAGGCCGTCACCGAGCCAGTCGAGATCGCCGGCCGAAAGCGCGGCTACGGTCTGCTCATTGCCATTCATCTGCGGGAAGCGCAGGCAGTCGATGGCGTTTTCGTCGTTGTAGCGGCTCAGTTCATTGCGGCACAGATCATGCCCGTTGCGCGAGAAATTGGCCGGCTTGGTCCAGGGACCGGTGGCCACTACTTCGAGGTTTGCGTAGTTCTTGGGATCGTCCACGCCGCTCCAGACATGCTCTGGCAGCGGGTAGAGACCGTTAAGGCCATAACGGGCCAGGGCGTCGGGCTCGTTGAGGTTGAACTTGACGGTCAGCTCGTCGATCTTTTCGGCACTGACCACATTGCCGGTTTCGCCATTGTAGACGTCGATCCCCATCGGATAGTCGGGGTGCGCCTTGGCATATTCAAAGCTGAAGACGACGTCGTCGGCATTGAAATCCTCGCCGTCGCTCCACTTCACGCCTTCGCGCAGCTTATACGTGATGGACTTGAGGTCCTCGCCGATTTCCCAGCCAACGGCCAGCGCTTCCTCGTTCTCGCCGGGGTGCCAGATATTGTCGATCCAGAGCGGCTCATAGGCAAAGTCGCGCATGCGCTGCTGCGGGCCGGTCGGGTTGTTGGGGTTGTAGTTCTCCACCATCGCATCGGTGTGATAGGGCAAAAGCCGCAGGATGACCTGGTCCTGGGCCATGGTTGGCGCCGTGACGGCCAACGCGGTCACACCAACGCTCAACAGAGCAATCGCTCTGATCGTTTTCATTGAAAGTCCCTCCACTTGTTTCTCCTCCTCGTGGATCAGTCATTATGGGATCGATCCCACACTCCTCATGGAATCGATGCACCTTCTTGTTGTTATCCGGCCCGGTATCAGCGCTGGCCGGCGCAGCGGTTAGGCAACCTCCCTTTCCTGTCGTGGTGCGCTGACGCTCGAGCGGACCACGAGGCTGGTTTCGACTATGGACTGCAAGGGACCCGTTCCGGGTTCTCCGAGCAGCTTGAGCAGCAGCGAGGCAGCGACCTCGCCCAGCGTATCGACGGGCTGCCGCACAGTGGTCAGGGGCGGCCACATGTGCTTGGCGTGAAAGGCATCGTCGAAACCCATGACCGACACATCCTCGGGCACGCGCAGCCCCGCATCACGCAGGGCCAGCAGCACACCGGCGGCCATGTCGTCGTCGCCGGCAAAGATGGCGGTAAATTCGCGCCCCGACCGGATCAGGTCGGTCGTCGCGGCATAGCCGAAGTCCTGATGGAAAATGCCGTTGACGATGTGAATGTCTTCGAGGGTCAGGCCATGGTCGGCCAGCGCCGCGGCAATACCCTGCATGCGCGCCACTGTATCCCCGAAGTCGGCCTGACCGGACAGGTGCACTATTTTGCGGTGCCCCTCGTCGAGAAGATGGTTCATGGCGGCCCGGGCGCCATCGAAATTGTTGAGGATCACCCTGCCCCGTGAGTTCGGGAAGGGATTGTGGCCGATCGAGACCACCGGGATACGTGCCTGGCGTACGATGTCCACCACGTCCTCGCGCATCGGCCGTTCGAGATAGACCACGATACCGTCGCAGGAGCGGTCGACCAGTTCGATGACGGCGCGGGCTTCCTCGTCCTGATCGGCATAGCCCGACGACACGATCAGCGACTTGCCGGCCGGACGTGTGGCGCGCTGCACGCCATAGATCATATTGGCAAAATAGGGCGTGCCGACGTCGACCATGACGGCGCCGATGAGGTTGGAGCGATTGGAGCGCAGCGCCTGCGCCAGGGTATTGGGGCGATAGCCGAGATCGGCGATGGCGCCCTCGATGGCCTTGCGCTTGCTTTCGGACACATAGCCATTGCCCGCCACCACCCGCGAAACGGTGGAGCGCGAAACGCCGGCTCGTTTTGAAACGTCGGTGATGGTGACCATACCGCCCGTGTCCTCCCCGTCGGCCTCTTGTGGGACCGATCCCACAAATGATGAAATCGATTGCATCAAAGAGTCAAGACGGGAGCGAACAAATTGCGCATTTGCACAATTCCGCGCCTGAACGACCGGCAGATGGAGGGTTACCGGATCTTGACCTGGCTGGCGGTGGACTGTGCGGCATCGAGATTGGCGGCCGCGGATTGGACCAGATCGCCTTCGCGCGACCCTGAAGAGTCAAAAATCACGCCACCGATGGCGACGCCCAGCCGTGCAGCGCCGGCGACGGTCGTGAACATCGTGTCCTCAACCGATTCGCGGACGCGATCCGCGACCGAAGTGGCCACCTCCGGGGCTGCTCCGCGCAACAGCACGGCAAACCGGTATCCATGCAGATGCGACACCAGGTCATCGGCCCTGACCGCCTGACGGATCGCCTGCGCCAGCCACGGGAGCACATCGGCGCCGTGTTCTGTCGCGATCATGTCGATGGCGCTTGAGCGGTCATCGAGATCCACAACCAGCAAGGCACCGGCCGATTGAGACCGCGTCGCCTCGAGGACTTCGGTGAATTTGACCCAGTTCAAAGTGCCCGTCAGGGGATCGAAATCGGTGGGCTGCAAAGGCGGAATATCGGGTGCGGGATGCATCCTGCGATCCCAACTGACATCGCCCATGCCCGCAACCCATTCCAACCATGACTTGGCCATTTGCGCCCTCGCTCTGCCGACGAGAGATCAACCTGCCCTACGATCCTCAATGGGTCCTGACCCCAGCGCATGCAATTTTAGCGGTATGGTCATTGCCGCCTGCTTCTGCACAGCAGAAGCGGTCATCAGCTGCGATTATGCCAAAGACCTCCGCTCCAGAACCCATTGGTCCTAGAGCTTGTCCGCCACCAGCTTGGTTGGCAACAATTCGCCCTGTTCGCTCAGGATCGAATAGGCAATGCCGGTCAATAGCGAATTGATGCGACGCAGCGCATGCATGGTTTCAAGGTGCAATTCGCTGGTCTCGAAGCTGTTGGGGTCGCCCGAGCGCAGGCGGGCGAAGTGTTTTTCCATGCTGGCCCGTTCCATCAGGCCCACCTCGTCCTTTTCGGCCACCAGCTGGCGGGCCGATTCAGCGTCTTCCGAGACCAGCACGTTGAGGGCCAATTGCATATTGGCGAGCACCCGCGCGTGCAGGTCGGTCAGTTCCTGCCAGCCTTGCGCAGAAAAGGCGATACGCCGCTCCGACTTCTGGTCTGCGACGCGCAGCAATTGCCGCGCCACGATATCGCCTGCCTGTTCCAGGCTGATGGCAAAGGTGCTGAGGTCCGATGCCCTGCGGGCTTGGTCCGCATCCATATTGTCCCAGTTGAGCCGGGTCAGGAACAGCTTGATCGCCCGGTTAGCGCCGTCCACTTCCGGCTCCAGGTCCTTGACCCGGCGGATGGCGGCCTTGTCGCCGGAGCGGACAATTTCCATCACCGGCTGAAGCATCACCTCGACCATTTCGCTCATGCGCAACAGTTCGCGCGTGGCGCTGGCCAGTGAGGCATCGATATTGCCCTGTGGGTCCGCCACCAGCGCCGTCCGGCGCAGGCGGGCGATGTCGGATTGGCCAGGGAGCGGCAGATCCTTGATGATCATGGCCATCAGCCGCTCGATCACCCGCACCAGCGGCAGGCCGGCCAGCAATACGCCGAGATTGAACAGGATGTGCAACAGGCTTGCCTGCTGCCCCACCGTTCCTGGCAGGCCCGACTGGTGGATCTGGGACACTTGCAGCAGGATCAGGCAAAGCAGCGCCGCGCCGCCGCGCATCACCAGCGCACCGGCGGCAATGCGTCGGGCCCGCACATCGCCCCCCCGAGTCATGCCGAAGGCGATCAGCGTTCCGCCCAGATTGGCGCCGAGCAGGAAGGCCGCGGCGATCTCGATGGGGATCAGCCCGGCCGTGCCGAAGGTAATGATCACCAGCACGCTGGCGACAGATGAATAGGACAGCCAGGTGATCAGCGCCGCCACGGCGAAACTGGTCCAGAGGTCTCCGCGCAGATACCCCACCACCACGCCCAGCACATCGCTGTCGCGCCAGGGGGCGGTCGCTTCAGACACCATTTCGAGCGAAAGCAGCACAAAGGCGATACCCAGGACCATGCGCCCCACCTGCTTGGTGCGCCGCTCATTGCCGCGCAGGAACAGCAGCCCGCCAATAATGATCAGCGGCGCGGTGAACAGCGACAGGTCGAACGAGAGGATGCTGGCGACGAAGGCAGAGCCAAGATAGGCGCCCAGCATCAGCGCCAACCCCGTCGCGACCGATATCAACCCGCCCCCCGCAAAATTTGCAGCCAGCGCCGCCACGGCGGTCGAGCTTTGCAGCGCAATCGCCAGCGCCATGCCGATGGCGGCCGCTCCAAATCGGCTGCGCTCGGCACGACCCAGGGTGCGCTTGAGCTCGGCGGCATAGGCCCGCTCCACGGCGGTTCGCACCATGCGCACGGCCCAGAGCAGCAGGACAATGGCGGCCACCAGCTGGACGATAATGAAATACATGAGCCTCCCCGGCTGCACTCGTGTGCACGACGCAAGCACCAATGATGTTCACATGAGCATGGTTTGCACAACTGATTCAAACGAATGTTGAAAACAACACCTCAAGTCGCCAAATTCCATTGCATTTCAGGCAGATATCGTGAGCGCGCCCGACGGCACAAAGCCCTCAAATGTTCAAATGAACATTTTTCGGTTGCAATGCCCCTACCCGGTGCTACCGTCTGCGCCAGTTCGGGGCGGGGAGGCTCCGGCATAAAAACAAGGGAGTGAGCATGTCCAAGAACACTTTGTGTTTGTCCGTTGGGCTGGCCGCCATGTTGTCGGCGACGCCGGCCATGGCCCAGACCGAGATCGCATGGTGGCACGCCATGGATGCCGAATTGGGTCAGCGCCTGGAGGCGATTGCCCAGGGCTTCAATGACAGCCAGGACGAATTCGTCGTGGTGCCCAGCTACAAGGGAACCTATCCCGAGACCCTGACCGCCGCCATCGCCGCCTTCCGCGCCAATGAACAGCCCGCCATCGTGCAGGTGTTCGAGGTGGGCACGGGCACGATGATGGCTGCCGAGGGTGCGGTAAACCCTGTCTACAAGCTCATGGCCGACAATGGCGAGCCGTGGGATCCGAGCGCATTCCTCGCCCCGGTTACCGGCTATTATTCCGATACGGACGGCAACATCCTGTCCATGCCGTTCAACTCGTCCACCCCGATCATGTATTACAACAAGGACGTGTTCGAAAAAGCCGGCCTCGACCCCGAAACCCCACCCAAGACCTGGGCAGAACTCGAGACCATGAGCCGACAGATCATGGAATCGGGCGCTGCGCCCTGTGGCTTCACCTCGGGCTGGATTTCCTGGGTGCAGCTGGAAAACCTCTCGGCCATCCACGATCAGCCCTATGGCACGCTGGAAAACGGCTTTGGGGGCCTCGGCACCGAGTTCACGTTTAATGGCCCGGTGCAGGTCAAGCATTGGGAAAACCTCAAGAACTGGGCCGACGAAGGCCTGTTCGAATATGGCGGCCCGGTGGGCGGCGGCGATGCTCCGCCCAAATTCTACGCACAGGAATGCGCCATCTACATGAACTCCTCGGCGTCGCGCGCAGGCGTGATCAACAATTCCAAGGAGTTTGAAGTCGGCTTCGCGCCCCTGCCCTATTATGACGATGTGACCACCGATCCGAAGAATTCGATCATCGGCGGCGCAACGCTCTGGGCGCTCAACGGCAAGGACCCCGCAGTTTACAAGGGCGTTGCTCAGTTCTTCACCTATCTGTCCAGCCCCGAAGTGCAGGCACAGTGGCACCAGGCGACCGGCTACCTGCCGATCACCAATGCCGCCTATGACCTGGGCAAGGAGCAGGGCTATTACGAAGCCAATCCGGGTTCTGACATTGCCATCAACCAGATTACCCGCGGCACGCCCTCGGCCAATTCCAAGGGTATCCGCTTCGGCAATCTGACCCAGGCCCGCACCGTGGTGGATGAAGAATTCGAAGCCCTGCTCTCGGGCAGCAAGACCGCTCAGGAAGCCCTGGACGCCGCCGTCGAACGCGGCAACCAGATCCTGCGCGACTTCGAAGCCGCCAATAGCTGAACCTCCCAGGTTCATCCCGGCCTCTCCTGGCCGGGGTGAACCAACCGGGCGGCCGGCGGCCGTCCGGTCCTTCTGGACCTGACTTTGGGGGAGTTATCGGCCCATGCAAACCAAGCGCACTATTTTTCCGAACAAGTTCCTGCCTTATGCGCTGCTGGCGCCGCAATTGGCCGTAACGCTGGTCTTTTTCATCTGGCCGGCCGCCCAGGCGGTCAAATCATCCTTCGAGCGCGAAGACCCGTTCGGCTTCCGCACCACCTTCATCTGGTTCGAAAACTACACGCGGCTGTTTTCCGAGCCGGGTTATCTCAATTCGCTGACCAAGACCGGCATCTTCGCGGTGTCGGTGACATTGCTCTCGATGAGCCTGTCGCTGCTGCTGGCTGTCGCGGTCAACCGGGTCATCAAATCCAATCGCGCCTATACAACGCTCCTGGTCTGGCCCTACGCGGTGGCCCCGGTCGTCGTGGGCATCCTGTGGTGGTTCATGTTCAATCCCACCATCGGCATTGCGCCCTACCTGTTGCGGGGCCTCGGCATCAGCTGGAACCACCGGGTCGATGGCAATCAGGCCATGATCCTGGTGGTCATCGCCGCCAGCTGGAAGCAGATTTCCTACAATTTCCTGTTTTTCGTGGCCGGGCTGCAATCGGTGCCGCAATCGCTCAACGAGGCCGCGGCCATTGACGGCGCGGGGCCCTTCAAGCGGTTCTGGACCATCGTCTTCCCGCTCCTGTCGCCGACGACCTTCTTCCTCCTGATCGTCAACATCAACTACGCCATGTTCGACACCTTTGGCCTGATCGACGCCACCACCAATGGCGGACCGAACCAGGCCACCAATATCCTGGTCTACAAGGTGTATGCCGACGGGTTCCTCGGCCTCAACATCGGCTCCTCTGCCGCCCAATCGGTCGTCCTGATGCTGATCGTCATCGCCCTAACCGCCATCCAGTTCCGCTTTATCGAGCGGCGAGTTCAGTACTGAGGAGCCCAGAGAATGGTCGAAAATCGCCCCTGGCTCAGCTTTCTGACCCATCTTGTCCTGATCGCTGGCGTCGTTGTCGTCGTCTTCCCGGTCTATCTTGCCTTCATCGCTTCCACCCATGGCAGCGGCGACTTCATGCGCGGGCTCGTGCCCCTTTTGCCCGGTCCGCACATGCTGGAAAACTACGGTCGCATGCTCACTCAGGGCATTTCGACCGCCGGTGCCCCGCCCGTGTCGATCATGCTGATGAATTCGACGATCATCGCCATCATCATCGCCGTGGGCAAGATCGCCATCTCGCTGCTCTCGGCCTATGCCATCGTCTTTTTCAAGTTTCCGTTCCGGCTTCTCGCCTTCTGGATCATCTTCATCACGCTGATGCTGCCGGTCGAGGTTCGCATCATCCCGACCTTCGCGGTGGTGGCCAATCTGGGGCTGCTCAATTCCTATGTGGGCCTCACCCTGCCGCTGATCGCTTCGGCAACGGCGACCTTCCTGTTCCGCCAGTTCTTCCTCACCGTCCCCGACGAATTGATGGAGGCGGCGCGTGTGGATGGTGCCGGGCCGATGAAATTCTTCCGCGATATCCTCCTGCCGCTCTCGCGCACCAATATCGCGGCGCTCTTCGTTATCCTCTTTATCTACGGTTGGGTGCAGTACCTCTGGCCGCTGCTCGTCACCACCGACAGCAAATATTACACCGTCGTCATGGGCATCAAGCGCCTCGCCGCGACGGCCGATTCCGAACCCTTGTGGAACCTCGTCATGGCCTCGGTGATCCTGGCCATGCTGCCCCCCGTCCTTGTCGTCATCTTCATGCAGCGCCTGTTCGTCAAAGGCCTCGTGGATACGGAGAAATAAGTCATGGCCACCATCGATCTCATCGATCTCAAGAAGAACTATGGCAATGTCCCGGCCGTCAAAGGCGTCAACCTCAAGGTGGCCGATGGCGAGCTGATCGTCCTCGTCGGCCCCTCGGGCTGCGGCAAATCCACCCTGCTGCGCATGGTGGCCGGGCTTGAAACCGTCACCTCGGGGCGCCTCGAAATCGGCGGCCGCGACGTCGTCAAAGCCGAACCGGCCGAGCGCGATATCGCCATGGTGTTCCAGAATTACGCGCTCTATCCGCATATGAGCGTGCGAGGAAATCTCGAATACGGCCTCAAGAACCGGGGCACGCCGCGGGCCGAAATCGACCGCCGGGTGCAGGAGGCCGCCGATATTCTCGAAATCGGGCCGCTGCTCGATCGCAAGCCGCGCCAGCTTTCCGGCGGCCAGCGCCAGCGCGTCGCCATGGGCCGTGCCATCGTGCGCGAACCCGCGGCATTCCTCTTTGACGAACCACTCTCCAATCTCGACGCCAAGCTGCGCGTGCAGATGCGCGTGGAAATCCGCAAGCTGCAGCGTCGCCTCAAGACCACCAGCCTTTACGTGACCCACGACCAGCTCGAAGCCATGACCCTGGCCGACCGGCTCGTGGTGATGAATGCCGGTCTCGTCGAGCAGATCGGCACCCCCACCGAGGTCTATGACCACCCGGCCACGCTGTTTGTTGCCGGCTTTATCGGCTCGCCGCCAATGAACCTGATCGATGTCGCCTCGCTGAGCAACCGGCGGGGACTTGATGGCCTGCCCGCCGGGACCGACATCATCGGCATTCGTCCCGATGTTCTGTTCCTCACCCCGCAGGAGGGCATTTCGCTGAGCATGCAGGGCACGGTCGAACTGCTCGAACCGATTGGCGGCGAAAGCCATCTGCACGTCCGGCTGGACAGTTCCGGGCAGTCTGTCGTGCTCAGCGTTCCGGGCCGGCCGAACATCGCCGAAGGCTCGGCGGTGACCCTTCATGCCCGCGTTGCCGACATACACCCATTCAATGCCCAGACCGGGCGCAGAACCGACACTGCTGTCGCAAATCTGTAGCAAAATCAGCCTAAGGGCCTGCAACCTTCACACAAAGACGCGTCATGACACTTGTACCATCCATTGGCCCCACAGGGGAAGAGATCCAGGCTCACCGGGGCGCCTCGGCGCTTGCGCCCGAGAACACCATCGCGGCCTTTCGCACGGCGGCAGAACAGGGCGCCAAATGGGTGGAGCTCGATGTCGCGCTCAGCATGGATGGCAAGCTGATCGTCATTCATGACGACAGCGTGGATCGCACCAGCTCAGGCTCCGGCTCGCTTGGCGAACTGACCGGCGAACAGATCGCCAGCTTTGACGCGGGCAGCTGGTTTGACCCGCGCTTTGCCGGTGAACGCATCCCGACGCTGGCCGAGACCCTTGTCGCGCTTGGTGAACTGGGCCTCAGCGCCAATGTCGAGATCAAGCAGCATAAGCACCACAAGTCGCTCGACCAGCTGGTGGAGGCCGTTCAGGCCGATATTTCCCATCGCGCGCCTGGCACCAAGATCATGATCTCGAGTTTTGACCCGGCCGCCCTGACGGCCATGCACAAGCTCGAACCGGACCTGGAAATGGCCATGCTGTGGGGGCGTCCGCCCGAGGATTGGGCCGAGCAACTGGCGGCCATTCCGGCCACCACCATCCACATGCATTTCAAGGCTCTCAGCATCGGCATGCTGGAAGAAACCACCAAGCGCGGCATCAAGGTGCGTGCCTGGACCTGCAACGATCCGGTGCAGCTGGTGTCCTTCTGGGGCGCGGGGCTTGGCGGGGTCATTACCGACAATCCGAAGCTCTTCCTCGGATAGTGGGGGCATCATGGGGCAAGACATGCTGTCGGGCCGGCAACACGACATTCTGGCGCTGATTGAGGCTGAAGGTGCTCAATATATCGAGCAGTTGGCCGCCCGCTACAGCGTGACCACTCAGACCATTCGTCGCGACATCAATGCGCTTTGCGATCTTGGCTATGCGCGCCGCTTTCACGGTGGCGTCGATGCGCCGGTGGAAAGCCGCAATATCTCGATCAATGCCCGTGCCGCCCTCAACAGCGCTGCCAAGCGGCGCATTGCCGGGCGGATCGCTGCCGCCATCGAGCCTGGCTCCACCGTCTTCATGGGTATCGGCAGCACGGTGCAATTCGTCGCCGAGGCCCTGCGCGGCCACAAGGGGCTGCGCGTCGTTACCAACAATATCGATGTGGCGCTGATGCTGTGCGATGCGCCGCAAGTCGAGGTCCATATGACCGGAGGCCTCCTGCGCCACAATGACCGGGACGTTGTCGGCTCGGACAGCCTGCAGTTCTTCGAGAAATTCTATGCCTCCTACGCCGTCATCGGCGCCGGCGCGCTTGATCCGCAAAAAGGCATTCTGGACTTCAGCTATTCGGAAGCCCAGACGACCTCGACCTTGATCGCCAATTCGCGCGTGCAGTTTCTGGCGGCCGATGTCAGCAAGTGGACGCGCGACGCTTCGGTGCGGGTCGTCCCCTTCAGCGGCATCACCGCGCTCTTCACCGACCGCCTCCCCGCCGATGGCATTGCCGCGGCGGCATTGGCCGAGGCGGACACCGATGTCGTCCTCTGCGATCAGGATCAGGCATGATGTTTCAGGGCCCTGCCCCATCGCCGGATGACCTGAGTGGGGTGCGATATCTCTTCACCGATATCGACGACACCCTGACCACCAAAGGCCGTCTGCTGCCCCAGACCTATCAGGCCCTCTGGGATCTGCATGACGCCGGCATCGACATCGTGCCGGTCACAGGCGGCTCAGCAGGCTGGTGCGAGCATATCGTGCGGGCCTGGCCGGTGGTGGCCGCCATTGGCGAAAGCGGCGCCTTCGTGATGACCGCCAAGGGCAACCGGGCGGAATGCGAGTTCTGGGAAGACGAAGCGGTGCAGCGGCAGCGCCAGGCACAGCACATGGCTGCCGTCCTGCCGCTTCTGGGTGATCGCTTTCGCCTCGCCCATGACCAGCACCTGCGCCTGGCGGATGTGGCCGTGGACATTGTCGGGCATGATCGCGCCGACGTTGATGCCCTGGCCGCGCGCATCCGGGCCATTGGCGGCACCGTCGCCATCAGCTCGGTGCATATCAACACCTGGATCGGCAATTATGACAAGCAGGCGATGAGCGCCCGCGTGTTGCATCGCCTTGGCGTCGAAGACAGCGACGTGGCGCGCTACGTGTCCTTTGTCGGGGATTCCCGCAATGACGCGCCAATGTTCGGTTTTGTCGCCAAATCCTTCGGCGTCGCCAATATCGTCCCGATCCTTGGCGACCTGCCCCAGCGGCCGCGCTGGATCACCAGCAGCCCGGCCGGTCTCGGCTTTGTCGAGATTGCCAACGCCCTGTTGCAGGCCGGCGGTCGCTGACTGTCACACCCTTTCGCAGGCGAGGGAAAGTCAGGTCGCCAGGAAGGTGCGCAGCAGGTCGATCTGCGCATCATCGGCCAGCGTCGGGGCATGCCCGCAATCGGGCACGGTCACCAGTCGGGGACATGGCCCGCGCATCCGCATGGCGCTCGCCACGGTCGGCGGCAGCACATCGGAATGCTCTCCCCGGATCAGCAGGGTTTGCGCCGTGACCGCGTCATAGGCGTCCCATACGTCCAGATCGGCTTTGTTCTCGCCCATCAGCGACACGATGGCGGGGTCGTAGTGCACCGTGACGAGGCCCGTATCGGTGCGGCGCAGCGAAGTGTCCGTCATGCGCCGCCAGAAGGCCTCGCTATTGCTGCCGAAAGGCGCATAGGTCTTGCGTAGCCAGGCTTCATAATCGGCCACCGTCTCGAAGGTGGGCGGGTTGCCCACATAGTCGGCGATGCGCCTTGCGCTATTGACCGGAATATCGGGCCCGACATCATTGATGACCAGGTGAGAGATGCGCTCACGCAGTGCTCCGGCAGCCAGCGTGATGCCGAGCAGCCCACCCATGGACGTGCCGACCCAGGCGAACTGGTCGATGCCGAAATGATCGAGCATGGAATGGGCCATGTCGCCATAGGTGGCAAAAGTATAGTCTGCGGCACCGCGACGGGCCCAGGCCGATAGCCCCCGTCCCAGCGTATCGGGGCAGAGCACGAAGTAGTCGCTTGATAGCGCGCTGGCAGCCTCGTCGAAGTCGCGCCCGGTGCGCGCCAGTCCATGCCACATCACCAGCGCCGGATTGCCCGGATCACCCCATGCGGTGACATGCATCTCAAAGCCAGCGGCGTCGAGAAAGGTAGAGCGTGGCGCAGTCATTTCGAGCCCCCCTTGCCCATCAGGGTTCCGGCAATGCCCGAGGGGAAGAAATAGACCAGCAGGATGAAGCCAAGCCCCAGCCACAGCAGCCAGCGCTCGGGGTTGAGCAGGTCGGGCACCACCGGCAGGTTCGCCGTCGCTTCGGCACCCAGGGCCATCAGGTCCTTGAGGTAATATTGCGCCAGCGTCATCAAGGCGACGCCTATGACCGCGCCAAGCATGGTGCCCATGCCGCCGATCACCACCATGAGCAGGATGTCGATCATGATATCGAACGAGAGCACCACTTCGGGCCCGGTATATTTGAGCCACACGGCTCGCAGGATCCCCGCAGAGGCGGCCATGATGGCGGCGATACAGAAAATGGTCGTTCGATAGAACACCACGCGATAGCCGATGGCCTCGGCGCGCATTTCGTTTTCGCGGATGGCCTTGAGCACCGACCCCAGCGGCGAGGCAACGATACGGGTCATGGTCAAGAATAGCGCCAGCGCGCTCAAAAAGACGAAATAGTAGAGCGCCAGCTTGCCATTGAGCGCCACGCCGAACACCCGCAGCGCTTTGCCGTCTGCGTCGGTCAGCAGTTCGGTCGCCGGGGAAAAGAGCTTGGGGATGGAATAGGTGATGCCATCCTCGCCGCCGGTGAAATCCGAGAGTTGGCTGGCAAGCACCATCATCACCGAGGCTGCGGACAGGGTGACCATGGCAAAGAAAATTGCCTTCACCCGCAGCGACAGCAGGCCGATCAGCAGCGCCAGCAGCAGCGCCGCCACGACCCCGGCGCCACCGCCAAGCAGGATGGCCTCGAAGCCCGGCCCCATGGTTTTGAGCGCCATCGCCGTGCCATAGGCGCCCAGGCCAAAGAACATGGTGTGGGCAAAGGAGACGATGCCCGTATAGCCGATCAGCAGGTCATAGCTGGCCACCAGGACGATGAAGACGCAGATGCGGGCTGCCACTTCCTGGCTGCGCACGTCAGGAAAAAGGAAGGGGGCGAAGGCCAGCGCCAGTCCGATCAGGGCGACGGCGCCATAGACCACCAATCGACCGGGCCAGTTCTGGGTTTTTGTCAGGCTGGGGCGTTGCGTCTTTGCCGCTGCGGCATGCTGATGAGCCATGGTCATGTTCGCCTCACCGCTTCACAGCCGGGAGCAGCCCATAGGGCCGCCACAACAGAATGGCCATCATCAGTAGCATGTTGGATGCCAGTGCCATTTTGGGCACCAGAAAGGCCACGTAATTGGCCATCAGACCCACCAAAATTGCCCCCAGCAGCGACCCCTGGATCGACCCGAGCCCGCCAATGATGACGACGATGAACACGAGGATCATCATTTCCGAGCCGAGCGCAGCCGTGATCAGGCCCTGATAGCCCGCCCACATGGCGCCACCCATGGCGGCCAGCGCCGAACCGGCCATGAAGACAAGGATGAACAGCCGGTCGACCCGGAAGCCGAGCGCCTCGACCATTTCGCGGTTTTCCACCCCCGCGCGAATGAGCAGGCCAAGCCGCGTGCGGTTGAGCACCAGATGCATGGCCACATAGACGAGGATGCCGAGCAAGAACGCGAAGATGCGGTAGATTTCGACCGAGACGCCGGCAAAGACAATCGAGCCGGTCAGCACGGCCGGGCGCGGCACCGGGATGGGCGCGCCGCCCCAGATCAGCAGCACCAGTTCTTCGGCCACGATCAACGCGCCGACGGTGATGAGGATTTGCCGAAGGTGATCCTGATAGACCGGGCGGATCACCACCCGCTCGAAAAACCAGCCGGCCAGCGCGCCGAATATGGTCGCGGCGGCAATGGCCAGGAGCAGCCCCGCCAGGTTGAGCGCGGGATTGCCGCCCGTGACCCAGAAACCAAGCCAGGCCAGCACCGTTGCGCCGATAAACGCCCCTGCCGTCACAAAGGCGGAATGTCCGAAATTGAGCACGTCCATCAGCCCGAAGATCAGCGACAGCCCCGAGGCCATGAGGAAGATCATCATCCCCATGGCAAGGCCGGCGATGGTCAGCGTCGCCCAGGTTGAGGGCTGACCAATCAGCAGCAGCGCAATGACCGCGAGTAACACGGGCAGCCAGAGTACGCCGCCGAAGCGGTCAATATCGGCCCTGATCCGGGCCGGGAGAGAAGCTGTGTTTAGGGTCATGGCGTCCTCAATGGGCCTCCAGCGACAGGCTCAGGAACCGGCTCTGCAAGTCTGCGTCACCGGCCAGTTCGGCCATGGTGCCGCGATGCACGATACGGCCATCATCAATGACGGCGACTGTCTGGCCGAGGGCCTTGGCGAAGTGGAAATTCTGCTCGACCAAAAGGATTGTTGTTTCCGCGGCAATCTCGCGGAAGGCGGCAATCATGTTGCGGATGATGGCGGGCGCCAGCCCCTTTGTCGGCTCGTCAATCAGGATCAGGTCACGCTTTTCGATAATGGCGCGGGAGACAGCGAGCATCTGCTTCTGCCCGCCCGACAGCGCATGCGCCGGCTTTTGCCAGAACTGGGCAATGGCCGGAAAAATGGCATGGATGCGCGCCAGTCGCGCGGCGTCGAAACTGCCGTCATGGGTCGCAAGGCGCATATTCTCCTCGACCGTCAGCCCACCGAAAATGCCCATGTTTTCGGGCACGAAGGCGATGCCGAGGCGGGCAATATCGGGGGTGCTGAGCCGGGTAATATCCTGCCCGCGAAACTGGATCGAACCCTCGCGCGCCTTCCACAGGCCCATGATGGTGCGCAGGGTCGTCGTCTTTCCCGCGCCATTGCGCCCGAGGATCACGTGGACCCCGCCCTCGGGCACATCGAGGCTGACGCCATGCAGGATCTGATATTGCGCGATGTTGGTATGGACATCGTCCAGCCGCAGGATGGGGGCCATCACGCCACCTCGTCGGCGCCAACGCCGAGATAGATTTCGCGCACAAGGTCGAGCGCCATCACCTCGGCCGGCTCGCCATCGGTCACCAGCTCGCCATTGTGCAGCACCACGATCCGGTCGGCCAGCGCCCGCACCACGTCCATCTTGTGCTCCACCAGCAACACGGTCCGCGCCTTGTCCTCTTTGATCCGCGCAATCAGGTCGAGGATCACCGGCGCCTCATCGACCGACATGCCGGCGGTCGGTTCGTCAAACATGAAAATGTCAGGCTCCATCGCCAGCAGCATGGCCACTTCGAGCTTGCGCTGGTCGCCATGCGGCAGCGCCGCTGCGGGCAGGTCGGCGACCGAAGCGAGATTGGTTTGCTCCAGAAAATGCATGGCCTTGTCGGCGAGACCGGGGAGCTTCGCCGCCTTGATGAACAGTCGATGCCCCTGCCCCGCCCGCGCCTGCACGGCCAGCCGGACATTCTCGAAAACACTGAGCTTGGGAAACAGCGTCGTCAGCTGGAAGGCGCGGCCAATTCCGGCCCTGGCTCGGCCTGAGGGCGAAAGCGCCGTGATGTCGCGCTCGCCCAGCACGACCCGGCCTTCGCTGGGCCGCAATTGCCCGGAGACCAGGTTGAACCATGTCGTCTTGCCGGCGCCATTGGGGCCGACGATCACCGTCAATTCGCCCGGATGAAAGGCGCAGGTGACATTGTTCACCGCGGCATGGCCACCAAAGCGGATGGTCAGATTTTCGGTGCGAATGGAGGGCTTTGTGGTCACGGCATATCCGGGGAATGATGCGTCCGGCAGGCAGGAGGGACCCGCCGAACGCGTTCTGAAAGTCGCTGCTTGCAACTATTCCTGATTATTGCGGCCGACGGGAATATCCATCTCATCGGCCTTGATGACGCGGACCAGCTCGGGAATAGCCCAATCGACGCCGTCCTCGACCTTGATCTTGAAGTGATACATGTCCTGAAGCGCCTGATGGTCCTCGGGCCGGAAGGTCATCTCACCCTTGGGGGTATCGAACGTCATCCCCTCCATGGTCTCGATCAGCGTTTCGGTTTCCCAATCCGGGGCGGTTTCCAGCGCCTTGACCACAGCCATGGCCGAGGCCATGCCGCCGGCGGTGAAGAAGTCCGGTGGCGTGCCGAAGCGCGCCATGTGCTCTTCCACCAGCCAGTCGTTCACTTCGTTGTCCGGGGCTTCGTAGTAATAATAGATCGCCCCTTCCATGCCCGGCACCTGCTTGTAGGCGGCCAGCGCGGGCAGGATATTGCCGCCGGTCGAAAGCTCGATATCGAAGCGCGACGGATCGGCGGAGGCGAGCGGGGTCATGGCATCGATGCCCGCCACATAGATCATGATGACCTTGCGGCCCGGCTGATCCTTGAGCGCATTGAACAAGCGCTCGATGGTGGCGGTGAAGTCGGTTGTCTGCTGGGGCACATACTCTTCCGCCACAAGATTTGCGCCGGTGCCTTCGAGTGCGCTCTTGAATGCCGCCACGCCATCGCGGCCAAAGGCATAGTCCTGCGCCAGGGTCGCCACATAAAGGTTTTCGTCGGGAGCGAGCGCCAGCGCCTGGGCCTGCATGTCCATGGAGGAATTGCGCGAGGTCTTGAACACATAGCGGTTGGAATCCGGACCCGTCAGCCCGTCGGCCACCGCCGGTTCGACCAGGAGGATGCGCTCATACTCCTCGGCCACCGGCAACATCGACAGCGCCACGCCCGAGGAGGTATCGCCCACCGCGATCAGTGCATCATCGTCGCCATAGGCTTCGGCCAGCAGGGCGCGGGCAATGTCGGGCTTGAACTGGGTGTCCTTGATGATCAGCTCGATGGGCTTGCCCTTGACCATCATGGTGCCGCCCGTGGCATATTCGAGACCCAGCTCGAAGCCGGTGTGGGTCTGCTTGGAATAGGCCTCCAGCGGCGAGCCGGAAAGGCCGTGCAACAGGGCAATGCGCGCTGCATCCTGCGCGAAGGCGACGCCCGTCAGCGCCGTCGACAATGCCAGTGCGGCCAATATGGATTTCATCTCAAGTCCTCCCTCAAGCGGCGGCAATGGCTATCAGGCGCCCTGCCGATCCGTAATCGCTCTTGCAGGGAATCGTGGGGCGGCGTCATGCGCGCAACACGTCCCTCCTCCTGATCACTCCGGCGTGCCGATTCCGGCTTTGACTGGCGCGGAGCGAATTGGTGGCTATTATCCCCAGGCCTTTAGCGGACGGACAATACCGTAGAAACACACCATATGACCGATCCAACAGACCTCAGCGTCCTCGCCTTCCACAATGCGCCGATCGGGCTGGTGGTGACCGAAAGCCGCGTCATCAAGAGTTGCAACCCGGCTTTTGCCGACATGTTCGGCTATGGCGTGGCGGAACTTCTGGAGCAATCCTTCGCCATTCTCTACCCCTCGATCGAGGAGTTCGAGCGCATTCGCGATGTCGGCGTCGAACCGCTCAAGCGCACCAATCGCTATTCGGACGAGCGCATCATGGCACGCAAGAATGGTAGCCTCTTCTGGTGCCGGGTGCGCGGCCATTCGCTCACCCGGGACGATGATCCCCTGCGCCGGGCCGTCTGGAGCTTTGCCGACCTGTCGGAGACGCGCAATGTGCTTAACCTTTCGGGCCGCGAGCGCCAGATTGTCATGCACCTGGGCGAAGGGCGAACTTCCAAGGAGATTGCCCGCACGCTCGACATCTCGCCGCGAACAGTCGAGAGCTATCGCGCCCGGTTGCTCAAGAAGTACAATGCCCACAATGTGGCGGAGCTGCTATCGCATCTGAGTTCGATGCCGGGCTAAGCGAGCGTCCGCCTGAAATGACCCGATGACCAGGACCGCAATGTCCCACAAGCCCAGTGTTCCCAAATCCGTCGCCACGGTCCTCGGCGCCTTCAATTCTCTGGGCGAGAGTTTCAAGGGCGCCATCACCGTTGATGCCAATGCGCGGATCACCTGGATCGATGACCGCTATTGCGAGCTCCTGGGCATTGCGCCCGATGCCGCCTTTGTCGGCCAGCCGGTGGAACAGGTCATTCCCCATTCCCTGCTGCGCCGGGTAGTCGAGACGGGCCGGCCAATCCTGATCGACATCATGGCGTTCGATGACAAGCAATTCGTTGTCTGTCGATTGCCGCTGCGCAATGAGCATGGCGAAATCCAGGGCGCGGTCGGCTTCGTCTTTTACGAGGAGATCGACTATCTGGCGCCCATTCTCGAAAAATTCGAGACCATGCAGCGCCAGCTCAGTCGCGCCCAGGCCGCCCTCACCCGCGAGCGCCAGGCCAAATATTCGCTCTCGAGCTTTGTCGGCGCCTCCGAAGTCGTGCGCGACCTCAAGACCATGGTGCGCCGCTACGCCTTGCGCGACGGCGCCGCGCTCATCCTGGGCGAAACCGGCACCGGCAAGGAACTGCTCGCGCACGCCATCCACCAGCAGTCCGATCGCGCCGACGGTCCCTTCGTCGCCGTCAATGTCGCGGCCATCCCGGAGGCGTTGCTCGAAGCTGAATTCTTCGGCGTGGCGCCCGGGGCATTCACCGGCGCCGACCGTAAGCCGCGAAAAGGCAAGTTCGAGCTGGCCCATGGCGGCACGCTGTTTCTCGATGAAATCGGCGACATGCCCGCAGCCTTGCAGGCCAAGCTGCTGCGTGCCCTGCAGGAAGGCGAGTTTGAACCGCTCGGCTCCAACACGGTCAAGAAGGTGGATGTCCGCATCATCGCCGCCACCTCGCAGCCGCTCGAACAAAAGATCGAGGACAAGAGTTTCCGCGCCGATCTTTACTATCGCATCGCCGTGCTGGCCATTCACGTGCCGCCCCTGCGCGACCGCCTGGACGATATCGGGCTGATCGCCGAGGCTCTGCTCGAAACCATTCCGCGGCCCCGCGACCAGCATGGCTGGGTCATCACCCCCGAGGCCATCGCGCAGCTGACCCGCTATCGCTGGCCGGGCAATGTGCGCGAATTGCGCAATGTGCTCGAACGCGCCGCCGCCATGGCCCCTTCAGAGCTGATTGATGTCGGCCTCGTCGCCCGCTCCCTGCCACGCAGCGCCAATACCGACCCCACCCCGCCAATCAGCGGCGACCTCTCCGAACGCATCGCCGCCGCCGAACGCTCCGCCCTCGTCGAAGCGCTCGCCACCGAAGACGGCTCCAAAACCGCCGCCGCCCGCCGCCTCGGCGTCTCCCGCTCGCAATTCTACGAGAAATTAAAGCGCCACGGGCTGGATTAGCGCGGCGCCCTACCTCCCTCCCCCTTGAGGGGAGGGTAGCGGCGCTAGGCCGTCAGGCCTTAGCAGAGCTGGGGTGGGGGTGTCGTGGCCTCCCAAAGCTCCGAGCTAGTCGAGACCCCGACACCCCCTCCCTCAATCCCCCCCCTCAAGGGGTTGGTAGGCGTTGGACACAAACGCTGGACCCTACCTCCCTCCCCCTTGTGGGGAGGGTCGCGGCGCTAGGCCGTCAGGCCTTAGCAGAGCTGGGGTGGGGGTGTCGTGGCCTCCCAAAGCTCCGAGCTAGTCGATACCCCGACACCCCCTCCCTCAATCCCTCCCCTCAAGGGGGAGGGAGGCGATGGACACAAACGCAGGACCCTACCTCCCTCCCCCTTGAGGGCTTCGCTGCGTCCCGAAGGGCAAATCGCTCCAGTGGAGCGATTTGAGAGGCGAAGGCCAGGAAGGCTAAGCCTGACTGGCTACGTAGCGGCGCTTGGCCGTCAGGCCCTAGCAGAGCTGGGGTGGGGGTGTCGTGGCCTCCCAACACACTGAGGACGGATGTACCGACACCCAGCCGTCCGCAAACCCGGACACTATCACCACACACCGTCCGACTATCCAGACATCTCAGCCCCAACCACCAGCCCCTCTCGCCCCAAAACCCCAGTAAATCCAGCACTGGCACGCTTCGTGCAAGTTCTCCCCCAACAATCAGGNGACGGATGTACCGACACCCAGCCGTCCGCAAACCCGGACACTATCACCACACACCGTCCGACTATCCAGACATCTCAGCCCCAACCACCAGCCCCTCTCGCCCCAAAACCCCAGTAAATCCAGCACTGGCACGCTTCGTGCAAGTTCTCCCCCAACAATCAGGCCAAAAGGCCGATGACAGGGTGGAGAGTAAGTGGTCGAGTCAAAGCGCGTTGCGCTGGTGACGGGATCGACGAGCGGCATTGGCCTCGCGATCGCGCAAAAATATGCCCAAATGAACTATGACGTGGCGCTCAACAGCTTTGAGCCCGCCGAAACCGTCACTGGTCTTGTCGCTGACCTGCAGGCCATTGGCGCCGGCCGCGTGGCTTATTTCCAGGCCGATCTGTCGGACGCTGCGGCCAGTCGCGACCTGGCTGGACAGGTGATCGGGCATTTCGGGCGCGTGGATGTACTGGTCAACAATGCCGGTATCCAGAAGGTCGCGCCCATCGAAGATTTTGCCGAGGATGACTGGCACCGCATTGTGGCCGTCAGCCTCGACAGCGCCTTCCACACCATTCGCGCCACCCTGCCGGGCATGGCCCAGCGCGGCTGGGGCCGCATCATCAATATTGCTTCGGCTCATGGCTTGCGGGCCTCGCCGTTCAAGTCCGCTTATGTCGCCACCAAGCATGCCGTGGTCGGCCTGACCAAGACCGTGGCACTGGAAGCCGCGGAAAAGGGCGTTACCGTCAACGCCATCTGCCCGGGCTATGTGTGGACCCCGCTTGTGGCCAAACAGGTTGCCGATCAGGCGCGGGTGCATGGCCTCAGCGAAGAAGAGGTCGTGCGCCAGGTCATCCTCGCGCCCCAGCCCACCAAGCAATTTGTACAGCCCGAGGAGATCGCCGAAATGGCGGCCTATCTCTGCTCCGATTGGGCCCGCTCCATCACCGGCTCGACCATTTCCATTGACGGAGGCTGGACCGCCAAATGAGTTCGCCCGATATCATTCTCTCGGCCCGCAAACTGACCAAGCGCTTTTCCGGTTTTACTGCCGTCAATGGCGTCGATCTGGACGTCGAGCGCGGTACTATTCACGCACTGATCGGCCCCAATGGCGCGGGCAAGACCACCTGCTTCAACCTTCTCACCAAGTTCTTGCAGCCCAGCGCCGGCAATATCAGCTTCAATGGCCGCGACATCACCGGCCTTGCCCCAGCGGCCATCGCCCGGCTGGGCGTCGTGCGCTCCTTTCAGATTTCGGCTGTTTTCCCCCGTATGAGCGTTCTCGAAAACGTCCGCATTGCCCTGCAGCGTCGTCGCGGCGACAGCTTTGATTTCTGGCGCAACCAGAAGGTGCTCAATGCCTATGACGAGGAAGCGCGCGAGCGCGTCGAAGAGGTCGGGTTGACCGAATTCATCGGCGAGACGGCCGGAGAATTGAGCTATGGGCGCAAGCGAGCGCTCGAGATTGCCACCACCCTCGCCCTCGAACCGGAAATGCTGCTGCTCGACGAGCCCATGGCCGGCATGGCGCAGGAAGATGTCAGCCGCATTTCGGCGCTGATCCGCCGCATCGCGGCCAAACGCACCATTCTGATGGTCGAGCACAATCTTTCAGTCGTTGCAGATCTCTCGGACAAGATCACCGTGCTTGCCCGTGGCGAAGTGCTGGCCGAAGGGCCCTACGAAGCCGTCTCCAAGGACCCCCGCGTCATCGAAGCCTATATCGGAGCCGGTCATGGCTGAAGCTGCCCGCAAGATCGACACCGCCGCCGCTCTCGCCGTCCGCGACCTTCAGGCCTGGTATGACGAAAGCCACATTTTGCATGGCGTCAATTTCGATGTCGCGCCGGGCGAGGTCGTTACCCTGCTCGGTCGCAATGGCGCAGGCAAGACCACGACCCTGCGCGCCATCATGGGCCTCATCGCCAAGCGCACCGGCTCGGTCCAGTTCGAGGGCCGCGAGCTCATCAACCTGCCAGCCCGGGCCATTGCCAAGGCCGGTATTGCATTCTGCCCGGAAGAGCGGGGCATTTTCGCTTCACTATCGGTGGACGAGAACCTGATGCTGCCCCCGGTCATCAAGCCGGGCGGGCTCAGCCGCGACGATGTGCTGACCATGTTTCCCAATCTGCGTGAACGCCTCGCCAGCCAGGGCACCAAGCTTTCCGGCGGCGAGCAGCAGATGCTGGCGATCGCCCGCATCCTGCGTACGGGTTCCAAATTCCTGCTGCTGGACGAACCCACCGAGGGCCTGGCTCCGGTCATCGTGCAGCAGATCGGCCGGACCCTGGCGAGCCTCAAACAGCAGGGCTTCACCATCGTCCTCGTCGAACAGAACTTTCATTTCGCCGCCTCGGTCGCGGACCGCCACTACGTGGTCGAACAGGGCCGGGTCATCGACATGATCCCCAACACAGAAATCCAGAACAATCTGGGAAAGCTGCACGCCTATCTGGGTGTGTAACGAAACCGGTCCGGGAGAGGGCCGATAAGGAGGAGAAACCAATGAACTTCAAGACAGCAACTCTGGCGGGTCTTGCCGCCATGCTGATGGCCGGGTCGGCCATGGCCGTCGACGTCAAGCTGGGCGTCCTCAACGACCGCTCCGGCATCTATGCCGACCTGTCGGGCGAAGGCTCGGTGGTCGCGGCCCGCATGGCCATCGAGGATTTCGACGCTGCCGCCAAGGGCATCAATGTCGAAGTCATTTCCGCCGATCACCAGAACAAGCCCGACGTCGCCTCGACCATTGCCCGCCAGTGGTATGACGAGGAAGGCGTCGATGTCATCGTGGACGTTCCGACCTCTTCGGCGGCGCTCGCCGTCAACGAAATCACCCGCGAGAAGGGCAAGATCTTCCTCAACTCGGGTGCCGCCTCGACGGATCTGACCGGCGCGCAGTGTGCCCCGGGCACGGCCCACTGGACTTATGACACCTATGCGCTGGCCAATGGCACCGGCAAGGCCATGGTCGATAACGGCTACAAGAACTGGTATTTCCTGACCGCCGACTACGCTTTTGGTCATTCGCTCGAAGAAAACACCACCAAGGTGGTCGAGGCTTCGGGCGGCACCGTCGTTGGTTCGGTTCGCCACCCCTTCCCCGGCACCGATTTCTCGTCCTTCCTGCTGCAGGCTCAGGCTTCCGGCGCTGACGTGATCGGCCTTGCCAATGCTGGTGGCGACACCGTCAATTCGATCAAGCAGGCGGCCGAATTCGGCATCACCCAGGCTGGTCAGGCCCTTGCCGGGCTGCTGATCTTCATCACCGACGTGCATGCGCTAGGTCTGGAAACCGCTCAGGGCCTGGTGCTGACCGAGGCCTTCTACTGGGATCTCAATGACGACACCCGCGCCTGGTCGGAGCGTTTCTCGGCTGAGATGGGCGGCTCCAAGCCCACCATGGTGCATGCCGGCGTCTATTCGGCGGTCACCCACTACCTCAAGGGCGTGGAAGCGTCTGGCGACAAGGCAACCGAGGGCGTCATGGACTGGATGAAGTCCAACCCGTCGTCGGACCCGGTCTTCGGTGAAGGCGAATTGCGCGCCGATGGCCGGCACATCCACGACATGTACCTGTTCCAGGTCAAGTCGCCGGCTGAATCCACCGGTGACTGGGACTATTACAAGCTCCTCGCCACCATTCCTGCCGAGATCGCCTTCCGTCCGCTTGAAGACGGCGGCTGTGCTCTCGTCGAGTAGTTCATAGTCCATTCATGATCGGTGTCCCGGCCGCTGGCCGGGGCACCTCCCGCACTGGTTGGCGAAAGACAAAACATGTTCGAGCTCCTGGGAATTCCCCCACAGGCCCTGTTCGGCCAGCTGCTGCTGGGCCTGATCAACGGCTCCTTCTACGCCCTGCTCAGCCTGGGCCTGGCGGTCATTTTCGGCCTGCTCAACATCATTAATTTCAGCCACGGCGCCCAATATATGATGGGCGCATTCGTGGCCTGGATGGCGCTGACATGGCTCGGCATCCCCTATTGGGGCGCCCTCATTATTGTCCCACTGGTCGTCGGCGCCAGCGGCGTCGTCATAGAACGATTAATGATTTCAAGGCTTTATCACCTCGACCATCTCTACGGCCTGCTGCTGACCTTTGGTCTGGCGCTTGTCATCCAGGGCTTGTTCCGCAACGGCTTTGGCGTGTCGGGCCTGCCCTATGCCATCCCCGCACAACTGAGCGGCGGGCAGAACCTGGGCTTCATGTTCCTGCCCAATTATCGCGGCTGGGTGGTGCTCGCCTCGCTCGTCGTCTGCTTCGGCACCTGGTTCGCCATCGAGCGCACAAGGCTTGGCGCCTATCTCCGCGCCGCCACCGAAAACCCCACGCTGGTCGGCGCTTTCGGCATCAACGTCCCCCGCATGATCACGCTAACCTACGGATTTGGCGTCGCTTTAGCCGCCTTTGCCGGCGTCCTCGCCGCGCCGATTTATTCGGTCAATCCGAACATGGGCGCTGATCTGATCATTGTCGTTTTCGCCGTCGTCGTCATCGGCGGCATGGGCTCGATCCTGGGCGCCATCCTCACCGGTTTCGGCCTCGGTATCGTCGAGGGGCTGACCAAGGTGTTTTATCCCGAGGCCTCGTCCGTCGCGATCTTTGTCATCATGGCCATAGTGCTGCTGGTCAAGCCGGCCGGCCTGTTTGGAAGGACCGCGTGAGATGAGCGTGACCGCGAACACACCCTCCGTCAGTGCCGCTGCGACCATGCCCATCGGCACGCCGCGCCATCATATCGCGATCTTTGCAGGCCTTCTGGTGCTGCTCCTGATCGCGCCATTCGTGCTCTATCCGGTCTTCATCATGAAGATCCTGTGCTTTGCGCTCTTTGCCTCGGCGCTGAACCTGCTGCTGGGTTTCGGCGGGCTGCTTTCGTTCGGTCACGCCGCCTTTTTCGGCTCGGCCAGCTATGTCACCGCCCATGCCGCCAAGGTCTGGGGGCTGACACCTGAAGTTGCGATCCTCCTGGGCACCATTGCCGCGGCCTTCCTTGGCCTCATCATTGGTGCCCTCGCCATCCGCCGCCAGGGCATATATTTCGCCATGGTCACGCTGGCCTTTGCGCAGATGGTGTTCTTCTTTGCCCTCCAGGCGCCCTTTACCGGCGGCGAAGATGGCATCCAGGCCGTGCCGCGCGGCAGCCTCTTCGGCATGATCTCGTTGGCCAATGACACGACGCTCTATTTCGTCGTGCTGGCCATTGTCTTTGGCGGCCTTCTGGCGATCTACCGCATTATCCACTCGCCGTTTGGACAGGTACTCAAGGCCATTCGCGACAACGAGCCCCGCTCGATTTCACTGGGTTACAAGGTCAACCGCTACAAGCTGGCCGTTTTCGTCATGTCGGCAACGCTCGCCGGCCTGGCCGGTTCGACCAAGGCACTGGTGTTCCAGCTCGCCTCGCTCACCGACGTTTACTGGACCATGTCAGGCGAGGTGGTGCTGATGACCCTCCTGGGGGGCATGGGCACAATTTTCGGGCCATTGGTCGGTGCGGCGGTGATCGTCACCATGCAGAATTACTTCGCCAGCTTTGGCGCCTGGGTGACGGTGCTTCAGGGCACGATATTCGTGGTCAGCGTCATGCTGTTCCGCGAAGGCATTATCGGTGTGCTGTCGCGCTGGATCAGGAAGCCCCTATAGGATCAAGCGCATCACGGCCAGGCTGGTGCAGCCTGGCCGTGATGCGTTGAACCAGTTCCCGGGCTCCAGGCAATGGTCAGCGGTTATTGGACTTGCGCCAGGCTGCAAACTCGTCAGTGAAATGCTCCTGGGTCCTCGGGTAGAGACCAATGACCGGCGTGCCGGACTTGACCTTTTCGACCACAAAATCCTCATAGGCGGTCATTTCGACCGCCTCGTCGGCGACCTCCGGGGCGATGGCCTGAGGGATGACGATAACGCAGTCATCATCGCCCACCAGAATATCGCCGGGGAACACGGCGACGTCGCCACAACCAATCGGTACGTTGAGGTCGAGCGCCTCGTGCAGGGTGAGATTGGTCGGGCTGGAGGGGCGTGAGTGATAGGCGGGAATATCGAGATTGCCGATGGTTGCCGCATCGCGGAAACCGCCATCGGTGACCACGCCGGCCACACCGCGCACCATCAGCCTCGTGACCAGAATATCGCCTGCCGAAGCGGCACGCGGGTCCTTGCGGCTATCCATCACCAGGACGTGGCCCGCCGGGCAGCTTTCCACCGCAACGCGCTGAGGGTGCTCGGGGTTACGGAACTCGCTCAACTGGTTCCGGTCCTCGCGGGCGGGAATGTAGCGCAGCGTATAGGCCGGGCCCACCATGTTGGCGCCCTTGGCCCGGACCGGGTGCACGCCCTGGATCACTTGATTGCGCAGCCCGCGCTTGAACAGCGCCGTGGCCAAGGTTGCGACCGAAACATTTGCGAGCTTGTCGCGCAGATTGTTGTCCATTTGACCGGTCCTCAAATCAGATTGTTTTGGGCGATGAAAGCATCGAGCTTAGCCTGCTGCGCCGTGGTCAGCGGCCAGGCCGAGGGCGGGCGCGTCGGTCCGCAGTCGCGGCCGAGGGCCAAAAGGGCGGCCTTGACCCCGGTGACATTGGCGCCGTTCATTTCTTCGGCGCGGATGTCCTCAAATGCCTTCATGCCGGCGATGAGTTCATTGGCGTCCGCGTATTTCCCGGCCTCAAGCGCTGCGTGAATGGCCAGAGAGCGTTCAGGCCAGACATTGATAAGCCCCGAGGTGAACCCTCGCGCGCCAACGGCGTAAAAGGCCGGCGCCCAGACTTCGGCCAGCCCGCCGACCCAGACCAGCGACGGATCGCAGGCGGCCTTGGCCTCCGCCAACTTGAGCGGATTGGGCGTCGCCCATTTGATACCCTTGACCTGTGGCAAGGCGCAGAGATCGGCAATCGCCTTGGTGCCGATGGCGTCATTGCGCAGATAGAGCATCATCGGCAATCCGCCCGAGGCATCGGCAATCGCCTTCAGGTAGTCCACGACGCCACGCGGGGCGACGAAGGGGTCGGGCGGCTGGTGCACCATCAGCGCCGTCGCCCCGGCTTCCGCCGAGACGCGGGCCAGTGCGGTCGCATCGCGAACGCCGCGACCGATGCCAGCCAGTACCGGCGCCCGGCCATCCACCAGGCGCACCACGTCGCGCACCATGATCGAGGCTTCATCGGTGGTGAGGGCGTAAAATTCGCCGGTATTGCCATTGACCACCGGCATGTGGAGGCCAGCACCAAGCGCGCGGTCGAGAATGGGCGCAAGCCGATCCGGCGCTACATCGCCTTTTTCGTCATAGGGGGTGACCAGGATGCCGGAAATACCGGTCAGGGCCTTATCGAGCGAAAGTGTCATTGCGTTGCCCTTGCCTAGAAAATGTCGGGTTCGCCAGCGGCCCGGCCGAAATTGCGTTCAAGGAAGTCGAAGTCGCAGCCCTTGTCCGCCTGGGTGACATGTTTTGAGTACATCCAGCCCCAGCCGCGCTCGAAATGCGGGGCTGGCGGTGTCCATGCCGCGCGCCGAAGCGCCAGCTCGTCTTCGCTGACCACCATGTCGAGACGCCGATTGGGCAGGTCGAGGCGAACCATATCGCCCGTCTTGAGCAGCGCCAGCGGCCCGCCGATGAAGCTTTCGGGCGCCACATGCAGCACGCAGGCGCCATAGGAGGTGCCGGACATGCGCGCGTCGGAAATGCGCAACATGTCGCGATGACCCTGCTTGATCAGCGCCTTGGGGATAGGAAGCATGCCCCATTCGGGCATGCCCGGCCCGCCCTGAGGCCCAGCATTGCGCAGCACCAGCACATGATCGGGCGTAACGTCCAGGGTCTCGTCGTCGATGGCCTTCTTCATCTCGGGGTAGCTGTCAAAAACCAGCGCCGGCCCCTCGTGCACATAATATTTCGGATCGCAGGCCGCAGGCTTGATGATGGCGCCATCGGGGCAGAGATTACCCCGCAGCACGGCGAGCGAGCCTTCGTGATACACTGGGTTGGAGAGCGGGCGGATAACATCGTCATTATAGACCACCGCCTCGGCGATATTCTCGCCCAGCGTGCGTCCATTGGCGGTGATGGCCGAAGTATCGAGCCGGCCGGCAATCTGCTTGATCAGCGCCAAAAGGCCCCCGGCAAAATAGAAGTCCTCCATCAGGTAGTCCTTGCCCGAGGGCCGGACATTGGCAAGCAGCGGCGTCGTGCGACCCAGTGCATCGAGGTCATCCAGCGAAAGTTCCACCCCAGCACGGCGCGCCATGGCGATCAAATGCACCACTGCATTGGTCGAGCAGCCGGTGGCCATGGCAACGATGGCCGCATTACGCACCGCGGCTTCGGTAACGATCTGGTCCGGCGTCAAATCTTCCCAGACCATATCGACAATGCGCCGGCCGCAATCGGCCGACATGCGGGTATGGGCTGAGTCAACGGCCGGAATGGACGACGCCCCCGGCAAGGTCAGGCCTAGCGCATCGGCAATCGCGGTCATGGTCGAAGCGGTGCCCATGGTCATGCAGACACCGGCAGAGCGGGCGATGCCGCCCTGCACGCCGCGCCATTGCTCGTCGCTGACATTTCCGGCGCGACGTTCGTCCCAATATTTCCAGGCGTCGGAACCCGACCCCAAGGCCTTGCCCGCATAGTTGCCGCGCAGCATGGGCCCAGCCGGCAAGTAAATCATGGGCACGCCGGCGGTGATGCCGCCCATCACAAGGCCCGGCGTGGTCTTGTCACAGCCGCCCATCAGCACCACGCCATCGAGCGGGTGCGAGCGGATCATTTCCTCGACTTCCATGGCCAGCATGTTGCGATAGAGCATCGAGGTCGGCTTGGTGAAGCTTTCGTCCACCGACAAGGTCGGCAGTTCTACGGCAAAGCCACCGGCCTGGGCCACGCCGCGTTTGACCGCTTCCACCCGTTCGGGGAAATGGCTGTGGCACGAATTGAGTTCGGACCAGGTATTGAGAATGCCGATGACCGGCTTTCCCATGAAATCCTCTTCCGAGAAACCCAGCTGCATCAGCCGGGAACGGTGGCCAAAGCTGCGCAGGTCGTCCGGCGCAAACCAGCGGGCAGACCGCAATTGGGCGGCGCCTTTGCGCGATTTTCCGTTCATTTGCTCCTCCGCATTTGGCTTGATTGTGTATGCGTATACACAGATCGATGTCAACGCCGCGCCGCTCATAACAGCATCATTTATGGACTACCATTGACAATCCAGCCCTGGGTGCGGCATGACAATGAAAGCGCATACATAGCGCATCCGACGCGGTCGGGCAGGAGGACGCCCGCCGCCCCGTGAAACGCGCCGCCCGTAGGCGGCCTGGGAGGTCCAATCATGATCAATCGACGCATAGTTCTTGCTGCCTTGAGCGCAGCCCTGCTGGTAACCACGCCTCTGGTGGCCCATGCTCAAAATCTGCCCGGCAATATCCGCATGGTGATCGGCTCGACTTCGACCGGCGGCGACACCTACCAGAACTCGGCCATCGTCGCCGAGGCACTGTCTTCGCACCTGGGCATCAACATCAAGGTCGATCCGGTGGGCACCAGCGAGGGTCTCAAGGCGCTGGAGCGCGACGCGCGCGGCACCACGATCATGCTGCACCACGACCAGATCTATCTATCCTATCTCTATGGCGTGCCGGGCAATGACGACCCGTTCGCCAATTACGTGATCGGGCCGACCGTCGCCATCAATCCCGGCGACAGCTTCCTTGTGCCGGCGGATTCGCCCTACCAGAGCATGGATGACATTCTGACCGCCGCCGCCGATGGCACCAAGGTGCGCGTCGCCATCCAGCCCGGTGGCGTCTCCGAAATCGGCTTCACGGCCATGCGCAATGCAGCCAAGGTCCGCTCGCCCGGCTCTGAAGAAAACATCGTCGCGGTCAATACCGGCTCGCAGGCCGACAAGAACCAGGCCATGTGGGACGATCTGGCCGATGTCATCAATGGCTCGATCCAGGCCAATGAGCAGTTCACCCAACTGCCCGCCGACGATCCGAAGGCCATGCGCTTTGTCTGGATCACCGCCCGCCCGGCTACACTTGACCAGGCGCCGGAAGCCGGCATGGGCGCCACCACCCGTGCGGACTTCCTGCAATATGCCAGCCCGGCCACCAGCGTGACCCTGGATGGCACCGAGGACTTCGCCTTCGACAAGGAATTTTTCCTGCTCTACAACAAGGACATGGACCCGGCCCTGATGGATGCCATCGACACCGCGCTGGCCGAAATCTATGCCGAAGGCGAAATCCAGAAGCGCCAGGCCGAAGCCTTCTTCATCCCCAACTACCTGCCCCGCGCCGAGGCGCTGGAGCATCTGAGCGCCAAGAGTGAACGCATCGGCGGGATCATCAACGATCTCAAGGCCGAATAGGCTTTCCCCGACCTCTCGGTCCCGGCCGGTTGTTCCGGCCGGGACTTGCTCACATTTGGATCGGAAATTGGTCATGGGCGAATGGACCCGCGTGGAGGTCGACTTTGCGACCTCCCATCTCATCTTCCCGACACTGATCGGCATCGTCTTGCTGATCCTTGGCGCCGCCATCCTCATCACGCAGCAACGCGAAGTGCTGGGATCGGGGGCCATGTGGCGCGAAACCTTGTCCAAAATGGATAAGCCACGCTTCTTTGGCGGCCTCGGCCTGACCATTCTCTATTTTTCGCTGATGGTGCCGGTGGGAGACTTCTGGCCCAACACCGGCATGGGGTTCCTGCTGTGCTCGATCCCCTTCGTGGCGTTGACGGGCATCCTGTTCATGCATGAGCGCACGCTGCGCTCCATGGTGCCGGTGCTCATCATCGCGCTGGCCGGACCCTTGCTGGTCTGGTGGCTGTTCAGCGACATTTTTTACCTCACCCTGCCCTGAGCCGGAGCAATACGATCATGGATTTCCTCGGGCTCATCTCGCCACTCTTCGTGCTGCTGGCCATCGGCGGCACGCTGGTCGGTATCATTTTCGGCGCCATCCCCGGCATGACCGCCACCATGGCCGTCGCCATCTGCCTGCCGCTTACCTATTCGCTCGGGCTCGAGAACGGCTTGGCGCTATTGCTGGGGCTTTATGTCGGCGGCATTTCGGGCGGTCTGGTCCCTGCCATCCTGCTTGGAATTCCGGGGACACCATCCTCGATCACGACCTGTTTCGACGGCTACCCCATGGCCCAGCGCGGTGAAGGCGAGAAGGCCCTGCGCATCGGCATTTTCGCGTCGCTGGTCGGCGGATTGATTTCGCTGGCTGCGCTCTACTTCTTCGCGCCCGCGCTGGCCGATTTCGCCATTCGCTTCTCCTATGTGGAGAAGTTCCTCATCATCCTTTTTGCGCTGACCGTCATGGCGGCGCTGTCGAGCAATATGCTGCTCGGCATTTTCTCGGGCTTTCTGGGCATCTTCGTCAGCCTGATCGGCGTCTATGATGTGACCGATGGCGGCAATGGCCATTTCCGACTGATCCCGCCGGGCACCGATTATTGGCTCGAAGGCGGCTTTTCGCTCCTGCCGGTGCTGATCGCACTCTTCGGTCTCACCGCCATATTGGAGGAAGCCGAAAAGGGCATGCCCAAGGGCATGTCACTCAAGCAGATCGAAGTGGGCGCCCATTCGCGCTTCTCCTTCTCGGTGTTCAAGGGACAGGTGCTGAACCTCATTCGTTCGTCGGGCATCGGCACTTTCGTCGGCATCCTGCCCGGCGTTGGCGGTTCTGCGGCTTCGATTCTGTCCTACACAGCCGCCAAGACCACTTCAAAACACCCTGAACGCTTCGGCAAGGGCGAGCCTGCGGGGGTCATTGCCTCCGAAGCCGGCAACAATGGCCTTACGGGTGGCGCGCTGGTGCCGCTGCTCTCTCTCGGCATTCCCGGCGACAGCACCACGGCGCTGCTGATCGGCGCCTTTGCATTGCAGGGCATCCAGGTCGGGCCGCTGTTCATCGGCAATAATGGCGACACCTGGAATGCCATGATCGTTGCCATGATCATCGCCAACCTGGCCATGTTCGTGATGATGTATTTCGCCATTCGCTGGTTTGCGATGGTGGTGGCGGTGCCCAAGCACATTCTCTACCCGGTCATCCTGATGATGTGCGTCATTGGCGCCTACACCATCAATTACGGCATCATGTTCGACGTCTGGACGCTGCTCATCTTTGGCGTGTTTGGCTGGCTGGCGACCAAGCTCAGGCTCGAAGTCGCGCCGTTCATCATCGGCTTCATCCTGGGGCCGTCGGCGGAAATCTACTTCGTCAAAAGCCTCGAGTCATTCGGCGACCTGACCATCTTTTTCACCAAGAGCTGGATTGCCGTCATCCTTTGGGTCCTCATCATCGGCTCTGTCGCCCTCTCGATTGTCATGGCTCGCAACAACCGCGCGACTGCGGCGGCCGCAGGTTGACCCTTGGCGGCAAAGCGGGGTTTCAGTAAGAGCGTTCCATGGCACACCGATCCAGGGACCCAGCGCAGATTCGCCGAGGCAGCGGCGTCACCATGGCCGAGGTCGGACGGCTGGCGGGCGTCTCCCAGGTTACTGTCTCGCGGGCCCTGTCCTCGCCGGGCAAGGTGTCGCCGGAAACCTTGCAACGCATTCAGGATGCCATTGCCCGCACCGGCTATGTACCCAATGCGGTCGCCGGTGCGTTGGCGTCGAACAAATCCAACCTGATTGCGGCGCTGGTCCCCTCGGTCACCAACATCGTCTATTCGAGCATGCTGCATGCCTTTTCCGACATCATGTGGGGCCATGGCTACCAGATCATGCTGTCGGAAACCGGCTTTGACCTCGACCGCGAGGAAAAGGCCATTGCCACGCATCTCTCGCGGCGGCCCGATGCGATCCTCCTGACCGGCACACGGCATAGTGCGGGAGCCCGGCGCATGCTGCTCAATGCCGGCATTCCCGTCGTGGAAGTCTGGGACGTTTCCGATACGCCCATTGATTGCTGTGTCGGGTTCTCCCACGTCGACGCCGGGCAGGCCGCAGCAGACTTTGCCATCGAGGCCGGCTACAGCCACGCCGCAACCATCACCGCCAGTGACGAGCGCGCCGTACGCCGCCGCGACGCATTCGCCGTTCGGTTCGGCAAGCGCAGCAATCACCCGGTGGCAAGCGTCGATTTTTCCGCATCCGCAACGCTGGGCCTGGGGCGGCAGGCACTGTCGCAATTGATCGAACAGGGGATGGAGCCGGGAACGGTGCTGTTCTGCAGCTCCGACCAGTTCGCCCAGGGTGTGCTGATCGAAGCCAATGCACGCGGACTGTCCGTGCCGCGAGACGTTGCCGTCATCGGCTTCGGCGACCAGGAGTTCGCCGCCATGACCGAACCGGCACTGACCAGTATTCGCATCGACCGGCAAATCCTTGGCCAGGTGGCCGCTAATGCGCTGGTTGACCGCTTCTCTGCCAGCGCCAGCCTGCAGGCGGTGCACGATGTCGGCTTTGAACTGGTCCGCCGCGCCTCGGCGTGAAACCTGCCGCCGAAATCATGCGTTCCGGCCGCCCAAGACCTCCGGGTCCAGCTTCTGCTTTTGCCGGAAATAATTGGGCCAGGCATTGTCCTGCGCGCGCTCCGCAGCCGCTGCCAGTGAGAAGGCATTGGCGGCCTTGAGCTTGTGCACCTCGTCCCAACCCACCGGCACCGCAACGGGGGCACCTTCGCGCGAGCGTACCGAGAACGGGGCAATCGCGGTGGAGCCCCGCTCATTGCGCAGGTAATCGATGAACAGCCGCCCCTTGCGCCGCGCCTTTGAGATGCTGGCGGTGTAGCGGTTCGGTTCGTCCTCGGCCATCTGCTGGGCGAAATCCTTGCAGAAGGCCTTTACCGCGGGCCATTCAGCTGCCGGCTTGAGCGGCACGATGACATGGATACCCTTGCCGCCCGAGACCATGGGGAAGCTGGTCAGGCCCAGGTCTTTCAACCGGTCACGAATGTCGATTGCGGCAGCAGTAATGGCGGAAAAGCCCAATTCTTCGTCTGGGTCTATGTCGAAAACCAGCCGATCCGGCTTCTCGATATCGGCAAAACCAGACCCCCAGATGTGCCACTCAAGCACATTCATCTGCGTCCCGGCAACGAGGCCGGCCAGGTCGTCGACAAAGAAATAGTCCTTCTTGTCACCGTCCTTTTCGACAACGGCCTTCGAATGGATTTGCTCGGGAAATCCGCCGGTGTCGTGCTTCTGGAAGAAGCAATGCTTGGCGCGACCTTGTGGGCAACGCACCAGGCTCAGCGGGCGATCCTTGATGTGGGGTAACATGGCCTTGGCCACGTCTTCGTAATAGGCGACCAATTGCGACTTGGTGATGCCCTGCCCCGGATAGACCACGCGCTCGGGCGAGGTCAGCCGCACGCCAAGTTTTTCGGCTACGGCCTCGCCATCATCCTCGATGGGCTGCGCTTCTTCCATTCGGACCTCCTTGGCAGGCTTGTCGCCGCGCAGACCGACAAAACTGGGGTGACGCAGGATGTCGTCGCCGGTCAGTTCGGTGAAAGCGATCTCGGCAACAAGGTCGGCCTTCACCCATTTGGCGGTGCGGGCGATGTCGGCAGGCACCGCAACAAAGGGGCTGGTCTTGCTGTGTAGCTTGTCCAGCCTTTCTCTCAATTCGGCGAGCATATCCTGGTTGAAGCCCGTGCCGACGCGCCCGCGATAATGCAGCTTGCCGCCTTCCATCGTCCCCAGCAGCAGTGAGGCAAAGCCGCGGCGCTTGGCCGATGGCGACCAGCCGCCGATGACAAACTCCTGTCGCTTGAGGCATTTGATCTTGAGCCAGTCCTTGGTCCGCTCGCCGCGATAGAGCGCGTTGGCGCGCTTGGCGATGACCCCTTCATGGCCGTCGCGGCAGAGGGCATCGAGCACTTTCTGGCCATGACCGGCGACGTGCGATGAATATTGCACGGGGTCTTTTCTGCCCGATTTGGTGAGCAGCTTTTCGAGCCGTGTCTTGCGCTCCACAAGCGGCAGTGTCTTTAAATCTTTGCCATCGGCCTCAAGCAGGTCAAAAGCAAAGAACTCCAGTCGCCCGCCATTGGAGAGCACATTCTTGAGCGTCGAGAAATCGGTGCGCCCCTTCTCGTCGAAGGCACAAATTTCGCCATCGATGAGCGCCGAACCAATCTTGAGCTTCTGCAAGGGTTCGACCAGCGCGCCGAACTGCTCGGTCCAGTCGAGGCCATTGCGGGTGTAGAGGCGCACGCTGTCCCCCGCCACGGCAGCAAGGCAGCGGTAGCCGTCATACTTCATCTCGAACAACCAGCCATCGCCAGATGGAATACTGTCGACGAGGGTAGCCAACTGCACCGGATGGAAGGCGGGAGCAGCCCCCGATTTTGCCTCAGCCATGACGCGTGTTTTCTGGTCGGCCTTTTCGGCTTCCTCCGGGTCCGAATGCCACACGGCCTCGGCCGGTACGCTCGACGTCTTGGCCGGTGTGGCACCACTGGCAATGCCCTTGAAGTCGCGTCCCGTCGCGACCGACCGGGTGAAGCGGCTGGTCAGCGTATCCTTGTCGCGGGCATAACTATCCCGGTGCTTGATCAGCAGCCAGTTTTCACGATCCGGCCCGGAGCGGCGCTTGGTGTCGCGCCCCTTCATGTGCACCAGCACATATTCGCCCTTCATGCGTTCGCCGAAGAGCCTCAGTTTCAGATCGCCCTTTTCCAGGCCTTCATGTGGATCGCCGATGGGCTCCCAACTGCCGCGATCCCACAGCATCACGGTGCCGCCGCCATATTCGCCCTCGGGAATCGTGCCCTCAAAGCCCCCATATTCCAGCGGGTGGTCCTCGACGCGAACGGCGAGGCGCTTGTCGCCGGGATTATTCGATGGCCCTTTGGTTACCGCCCAGCTTTTCAAGACACCATCGAGCTCGATGCGGAAATCATAGTGCAGCCGCGTCGCATCATGCTTTTGCACCACGAAGCTTGCTCGCCCCGCCTTGCCGCCCTTGGGCGCGGCACCGGCCGGTTCCTGGGTTTTGGCAAAATTGCGCTTGGCCTTGTAGTCCTTGAGCAGGTCCTGCGCCTTGGTCACCATGATCAGCTGGCCTTCTTGCGCGTCGTGGGCTTGCTTGCGGCAGGCTTTTTGGCTGTCGACTTGTTCTTTGTGCCACCCTCGAGGCTTTGCTTGAGCGCCGCCATCAGATCGACGACATTCTCGCCGCTGGGGCGCTCGGGCGCCTCGTCCTTTGCTGCGGTAATCTTGCGCCCCTTGGCCTTCATCTTGCGCTGGATCAGTTCCTTGAGCGCGCTCTGATAGTGATCCTTGAAGGCGCCTGCATCAAAGGGAGCGGTTTTCTTGTCGATCAGCGCCGTTGCGACATCGAGCAGGTCGTCCTCGGCCTTCTTGGCAGAAATCTGCGAGAAGAAGGGATCGGCCTTGCGGATTTCTTCTTCGTAGTGAAGCGTTTCCAGCATCAACCCGGTACCGCTGGGTTTGATGGCCGCCAGATATTCCTTGCCACGCATGGAGAGCTGTCCCAGCCCCACTTTTTCGGTTTTGCGCAGCGCGTCGCGAATGACCCGGAACGCGTCTTCGGCCAGTTCATCGGTGGGCACAACGAAATAGGACTTGTCGTAAAAGATCGGGTCGATCTCGCAGGCGCCGACAAATTGGGTCAACTCCAGCGTCTTGCGGGTTTCGAGCTTGACCGCGTCAATCTCGTCGTCGGTCAGCAGCACATAGTCACCCTTCTCGTATTCGAAGCCCTTGATGATCTCGTCCTTGTCGACCGGGCCGACCCCGGCCACCACTTTTTCATAGTGGATGGGCTTTCCGGTAGGCTCATGGATTTGCCGAAAGCTGGGCTTGGCGCTGGGGCGGGCGGCGCTGAACAGTTCGACGGGAATAGCAACCAGAGACAAACGCAACTGGCCTTTCCAGATTGGACGCGAAGCAGGCATGGCGGGTTCCCGAGGTTAGCGTTTGCCAATTCAACGCCCTATTGCGCCGCCCGTTCCGGTTGACCTTTGCGCGCTTTGGGAACGCTTGCCTATCCTTGAGCATTTTCAGCGCGATCACGAGGCGATGGGCCATGCAGATTGCAAAGATAGTGCTGGATCGGATGCGGGCCGATGAAATGGGGCCTGCGCCCAAACTTGTCTTTTCATCCGATGAGACGCCGGGGTGGCGGCGACAGCGGCGGGGGGCGGGGTTTTCTTATGTTGATGCCGCAGGCGCCCGTCCGTCCAAGGCCGATCTTGCGCGCATCAACAGCCTCGCCATTCCCCCGGCCTGGCAAGATGTATGGATTTGCAAGGATGCTTGCGGGCACTTGCAGGCGACGGGCCGCGATGAGAAGGGCCGCAAGCAGTATCGCTATCATGCCGACTGGACGGCGCACCGCAGCGCCACGAAGTTCGACACGCTGTGGGCGTTCTCCAAGGCCTTGCCGGCGCTTCGGGAACAGGTTCAGGCCGACCTTCGCCGGCGCAGCTTCAACGCCGACCGCGTGGTGGCGTCCGTCGTCTGGCTGCTGGACAACAGCCTCATCCGTGTGGGCAATCCGGTCTATGCCCGGGACAACAAGAGCTTTGGATTGACGACGCTCCGAAACCGGCATGTGGACATCAGCGGTTCCAAGCTGCATTTCCACTTCAAGGGGAAATCCGGCAAGCAGTGGCGGCTGCAACTCACAGATCGCCGGATAGCCAATATCCTCAAATCGCTGCAGGACATGCCCGGACAGCACCTGTTCCAGTACCAAGGCGAGAACGGGCTTTGCGCCATCTCGTCGCGTGATGTGAACGACTACATCGCGACCTTCGCCGGCGCTGATTTCACCTCCAAGCACTTTCGCACCTGGGCGGCCACGGTTCGCGCTTTTGGACTGTTTTCGCAAACCGAACTGCCGGACACACGGTCAGGTCAGGCCCGCACCATCAACGCCGTGATCGATCAGGTCGCCGCGCGTCTGGGCAATACACGCGCCGTCTGCCGGCAATGTTATGTGCATCCCGCCGTGCCGGAAGCCTGGGCGGCCGGAGAACTGCGCCGCTCCGGCCGGCTGAAGCCGGTGGACGGGTTGGACGAGGATGAAGTGGAAACGGCGGCCTTTCTGAAGCGACAAAACTAGCGAGGGTTTTGAAGTTCAATCGGTGCGGAACTGTGTCGGCATTGCGGCGTTGCTGACCAGAGCACGTCGCGGAGGGACACATGACCGATCAAACAATATTGCGTTCGAACCACAAGGGGCTTGGGTTCTGGTGGGCAATGTTTGTCGGACTTGTGTTGTTGGTTTTTGGTCTGCCCATTGCCGCGGGCGGTCTCTGGCTAATGACCTTGGGCGGGTCCTGGTACTACCTGCCGGCGGGCATCGGACTGGTGCTTACCGCTTGGTTTCTGTTCCGGCGTGAATTGGTTGCCGTCTGGATCTACCTGCTGACCTATGTCTTCACCCTGATCTGGGCATTGTGGGAAGCCGGCTTCAACGGCTGGGCGCAGGTGCCAAGGCTCCTGGCTCCCACGATTGTCCTTCTTTTGGTGCTGAGCACCCTGCCAGTACTGCGCGGATCGGTGCGCCGATATGGCAGCGGTGCCTTTGCAGCGATGGTCACCCTGGCCGGCGCCGCCGGCGTCATCAGTGTTGCCAATCAAGGGGTTGAAACCGCATTGGCGCAGGAGACTGACCAACCCGTGGCGCAGCCTGAGGCGCCAGTGACGGCCCCCACGCCGGATGAGGCCGCGCAAACCGATGCACCTCCTCAGTCCACAACGGCTCCGACGGCGACCACTTCTGAACCCGTTGGCACGGAGCCTGCTGATGCCGGACCGACTTATGTCTCGCAAGAGGTTGGCGCGGACTGGCCCGCCTATGGCGGCACTCAGCGGGCGCTGCGCTATTCGCCGCTCGACCAGATCACCAGGGACAATGTCGGACAGCTCGAGAAGATTTGGGAGTTCCGCACCGGCGACCTGCCCGAGGACGATGAGCCCTATGGCAACCAGAACACGCCGGTAAAAGTCGGAGACCGGCTTTATCTCTGCTCGGCCATGAACATGATTTTCGCTCTGGACGCTGCCACCGGTAGTCAGTTCTGGACATTTGACCCGCAGGTTTCCACCGATGCCGTTGGCTACAACGCTTCATGTCGCGGCCTCGTCTATTTTGAGGACCCAAGTGCCGAGGCGGGCGAGCTGTGCGCAAGCCGCGTGGTCAACCTCACTCATGATGCCCGGATGATCGCGCTTGATACCGAAACCGGCCAGCTATGCCCGGATTTCGGTAATGGCGGCATGGTCAATCTGATGGAAGGTATTGGCGATGCGGCGCCGGGGTTTTACGCGCCCACCTCGCCTCCGACACTGGTGCGGGACGTGCTCGTCGTCGGTAGCCAGGTTAGTGACAACCAGGAGTTGAGCGCGCCGTCCGGCGTGATCCGTGGCTTCAACGCTGTCACCGGCGAGTTGGACTGGGCCTGGGATATGGGCAGGCCCAATGAAAAGGGCCTGCCGCCGGAAGGCGAAATCTATACGGAGGGCACGCCAAACAGCTGGACCATCGCCTCGGGCGACGACGAGCTGGGCCTGGTCTATGTGCCGATGGGCAATTCGGCCGTCGACTATTGGGGCGGCGACCGCTCGGAAGCCGAAAACACCTATTCGACAGCCATCGTCGCTCTTGATGTGGAGACCGGCGAGGTCACCTGGCACTACCAGACCGTGCACTACGACGTGTGGGACTATGACCTTGGCGGACAGGGCTCGCTGGTAGACTTCCCGACGGCTGACGGCCCCGTGCCGGCGATCATCATGCCGTCCAAGCAGGCGCAATTCTATATCCTCAATCGTGAGACGGGCGAACCGCTGGTCAATATAGAGGAGCGTCCAGCGCCTCAGGGCGGCGTCGAGCCGGAGCGGCTTTCGCCAACCCAACCCTATGTGACCGACTTCCCCAATCTCCTGAAGCCGGACATCACCGAGGCGCAGATGTGGGGCGCGACCCCGCTCGACCAGCTCTGGTGCCGCATCCAGTTTCGCCAGGCCGTCTATGATGGCGTCTATACCCCACCGACGCTCGACAAGCCGTGGATCCAGTTCCCCGGCTACAATGGCGGCACCGATTGGGGCGGCATCGCCGTGGACCCGGTCAATGGCCTGCTCATTGCCAATTACAATAACATGCCCAACTACAACCAGCTGGTGCCGCGCGAGGAAGTGGATGCCATGGGCGTCGTGTCGCTCAACGCCCCCGGCTACGACCCATCGGCCGGGTCCGGCTCGCATGGCTCGATCAGCCCGCAGGCGGAGTCCCCCTATGGCATTCGCGTTAATGCCGGCTGGCGCGTGCCCTTCACCGGCATGCTGTGCAAGGAGCCGCCCTATGGTGGGATCGCGGCCATCGATCTCAACACCCGCGAGATGATCTGGGATCGCCCCTTCGGCACGGCCCGCAAGAATGGGCCGTTCGGCATTCCATCCATGCTGCCCTTTGACATCGGCACGCCCAACAATGGCGGCGGCGTCATTACTGCCTCGGGCCTGTTCTTCATCGGCGCAGCGACTGACGACCTGTTTCGAGCCATCGACGTGGCGACCGGCGAACGCATCTGGGAGGTGGAACTGCCGGCCGGCGGCCAGGCCACGCCCATGACCTATGAGGCCGGCGGTCGCCAGATCGTGGTGATCAATGCCGGTGGGCACGACTTCATGGAAACGCCGATTGGCGACTATTTCATCGCCTATGCGCTGCCCGAAGGTGTCGGACCAGAAGGAACCAACTAGCCGCCTCTCCCCCCAGCCTCCATTGGAATGGAAATGGACCAAGCGTCAGCCTTTTCCTTCGACCAAAGTTACTGCGGATTGCCACCGACCCTTGAAACTCTCTGGGCCGGGTGGAACTTCGACCCGGTGTTGCTGGTCGCGCTTGTCGTGATCGGTCTGATCGGCGGCTTCACGCTTCGCCATTCGTCTCCCCGTCGGCAGCTTGCCCTTGCCGGGGCATGGCTGCTGGCAGCGGTCCTCTTCGTATCGCCGATCTGCGCGCTGACCGTGGCGCTGCTTTCGGCGCGCGTTGGTCACCACGTGCTGCTGACCATGGTGGTCGCGCCACTGGTTGCCCTGTCGTTGCCCCCCGCGTGGGGCCGAAAGGCGTCACCGCTGCTGCCGCTCGTCGTTTCAACGGTGGCCCTGTGGCTGTGGCATGCGCCGGACGTCTATACATCGGCCTTCGCACACCCAGCCATCTACCTGCTCATGCAGGCGACCCTGGCGGGGAGTTTTATCTGGCTGTGGCTGACGCTGCTGCGCAATGATGCGCCATTGGCCGCGGGGCTGAGCGCTCTTTCCAGTTCCATCCAGATGGGGCTGCTCGGCGCATTGCTGGTGTTTGCGCCGGCCCCGCTCTACCTGCCGCATCTAGGCACGACGATGGCCTTTGGCCTGGCCCCGCTCGGCGACCAGCAATTGGCCGGTCTGATCATGTGGGTTCCGGCAAATCTTCCGCTGATGGCGCTGGTGCTGTGGCGGCTGGTGGGCGTTTTGAGGCCCAATCGAGCCGCCGAACAATGATCGTCCTGTGGCTCAAATTCGTTCATGTCGCGGCCATTGCGGGCTGGTCTGCCGGCCTTGTCGCCCTGCCCATGCTCTACCTGCAGCGGGCGGGATTGGAGGGCGAACCCCTGCACCGGCTGCACGCTTTCACCCGGTTTCTCTATGTGGTGATGGTATCGCCAGTCGCCTTTATTGCCATTGGCTCGGGTACGGCGCTGATCTTCATGCAGGGGACATATGAGAACTGGTTTTCGGCCAAATTGGTCGGCGTGTCGGTGATGACCGGCGTCCACATTTTCTCTGGCCTGATGATCCTGCGGCTGTTCGAGCCCGGAAAGGCCTATCCGCTGGGGCGGTTCGTCGTGGTCATGGCGCTGACCCTTGGCGCCATCGCCGCCATTCTGGCGCTGGTGCTGGGCAAGCCGGACATGGAATGGCCGGCTGTGCTTGCAGCGCTGTTCGCGCCGGGAGCGCTCTCGGACTTGGTGGATCAGTTCATTGGCGGGACGAAATGATGAGGCCGACGCCATGATCAAACACCAGCTTGCCGCCATGCCAACCGGCAAAGCCCGCAGCCATGGTCGCCAGGACCGAGAGCATCAAGCCACTGGGGAGCACGGCCTCGGGCCAGTATATGCGCATGCCGGCATTCGCCCCGACGATAGCCAGCATCACCATGGCGGCAATAGCGTGGTTCCAGCTCGCGACCCGGACGCGGATGCCCGGAACGGCCAGCAGTTCAAGCGTGCCGACAACGGCGGCCAATACGCCGAAGCCAAAGGCGGCGCCTGCGGCCCACTTGCCGACCTCGAGCCAGAACAGCTCGCCATTCCACCAATAGAAAATGTCGACGCCCAGCGTGGCCACCACGAAGGCGATGGGAAAGTGCACCAGCATGGCATGGATGGGGTGACCGGCCACGGCGATAGCCGAACCGATGTCCTTTTCGGCCACTGCGCGAATGGCGGGATTGGGATGATTGGCACGCGCCTCGGGCGGCGTTTCCTCGTCCCGGATCTCGGTTTCTTCGTCGTCGCGCAATATTTCCGTCATGGAGTGGCCCCCAGGTTCAAGACGCTTGCTCTGGGTGCAACGCCGCTGCTGCTGGCGGGTTGCAGCGGTGAACTTTCCACCCTGGACCCCGCCGGTCCGCGCGCCGCCAATCTGGCCGTCCTGTGGTGGGTGATGCTGGCCGGATCTGTGCTGCTGTTCGCCATTGTGATGGTGCTGTTTGCGCTGGCCTATCTGCGCACCGCCTGGGTCACGCGCATCACCCCCGCCCAATGGATCATTGGTGGCGGGCTGGTGCTGCCCATTCCGGTCCTGGTGCTGCTCACCGGCACGGCGCTGGTGCTGGGCGAGCAATTGCTACCCAGGGGAAATGCGCCGATACGGATCGAAGCCCACGCTGAGCGCTGGCTCTGGACGTTCACCTATCCAGATGGCCACGCGGTGCCAGATCAGACGCTGCATATGCCGGCAGGACAGCCGGTCGATATCGTTGTCACCGCCGAGGACGTCATCCACGCCTTCTGGGTGCCGCGGCTGGGCGGCAAGATAGACGCCATTCCCGGGCACACCAATGTCGTCCGGCTCGAAGCGGATAAACCCGGGGTCTATTGGGGCCAATGCGCCGAATATTGTGGTGAGGGACACGACGGCATGCAGTTTCGCGTCGAAGCGCACACCACCGAGGAGTTCGCCGCACTGATGCAAGGAGCGTCGCATTGAGCGAATACCCCTCCCCTATTCGCCTCCACAAGCAGCTCGACGCCATCTGGCGCACGCCGCCGGGTCTGGCGCGGCTTTCCAGCGTCAATCATACCATTCTGGGCAAGCGCTTCATGGTGCTGGCACTGGTGTTCTTTGCCATCGGCGGATTGCTTTCCATGCTGATCCGCGCGCAGCTGGCAACGCCGAACAGTGCCTTTCTCGGACCGGAAATCTACAATCAGGTCTTCACCATGCATGGCACGGTGATGATGTTCCTGTTCGCCATTCCCATGTTCGAGGGGTTCGCCATCTATATGCTGCCCAAGCTGCTGGGCGCGCGCGACCTGGCCTTTCCCCGCCTCACCGCCTACGGCTTCTGGTGCTATCTGTTCGGCGGTTCGATCCTGATCGTGGCCATGCTGGTCGGCCTTGCCCCCAATGGCGGCTGGTTCATGTATACCCCACTCAGCTCAAGGCCCTATACGCCGGGCATCAATGCCGATGTCTGGTTGCTCGGCATCACCTTTGTCGAAATATCGGCCGTGACGGCGGCGGTGGAATTGTTCGTCACCATCCTCAAGATGCGCGCGCCGGGCATGGCGCTGCATCGGATGCCGCTCTTTGCCTGGTACATGCTGGTGACCGCCGGCATGATGATCATCGGCTTTCCGCCGCTGATCCTGGGGTCGATCCTGCTCGAGCTGGAACGCGCCTTTGACCTGCCGTTCTTTGACCCGACCCGGGGCGGCGATCCGCTGCTCTGGCAGCACCTGTTCTGGCTGTTCGGACACCCTGAGGTCTATATCATCTTCCTGCCCGCCGCCGGGGCGCTCTCGACCATCATTCCGGTCTTTGCGCAGCGCCCGATCCTGGGTTATCGCGCCATCATTGCCGCTATCGTTGCCATGGCCTTCCTGAGCTTCGGGCTCTGGGTGCATCACATGTTCACCGTAGGCATTCCGCATCTCGCGCTGGCGTTCTTCTCGGCGGCCAGCGCCCTGGTCGCCATCCCCACGGCGGTGCAGATCTTTGCCTGGATTGGCACCCTGGCTTCCGGCAGGCCGCGCTGGGACATTCCCATGCTCTATATCGCCGGCTTTTTCATCGTCTTTGTCATCGGCGGGCTGACGGGGGTGATGCTGGCCATGGTGCCTTTCAACACCCAGGCGCACGACAGCTATTTCGTGGTGGCGCATCTGCATTATGTGCTGGTTGGCGGCTTCGTCTTCCCCATGCTGGCGGCCATTTACCACTGGCTGCCGCATGTCTCGGGCCGCCAGAGCCTTTACCGGCTCTCGGTGCCGGCCTTCTGGCTGATCCTCATCGGGTTCAACCTCACATTTTTCCTCATGCACCTGACCGGCCTCATGGGCATGCCGCGTCGCATCTCCACCTATCCGAGCAATTGGGGGTGGGACTGGCTCAATCTGCTGTCCTCGGTCGGCAGCTTTGTCCTGACCATCGGTTTTGCGCTGGTGCTGGCGGACTTGGTGCTGCAATTCCGCTTCGGCGCCCGCTTTCGGCGCGACCCATGGCAGGCCGGCACCCTCGAATGGGCCACCGCGACGCCTCCGCCGACCTATAATTTTGCGTCCCTGCCCCGCATTGAGACGCGAGCCGACCAGCTCCATCCGGGGGAGATCGGGCCCATGCTGGCAGGCGGCGGCGGCTATCTCGGCTTTGCCCGCAATGGCGCGCAGGAAACCCTGGCTGTCGATATTGCTACCGGTGCAGTCGAGCACCTGATCGCGCTGCCGCGTCGGAGCTATCTGCCCCTCTGGACCGCCATGGCAACGGCCAGTTTCTTCCTGGCGCTGCTGTTCAAGCTCTATTGGCTGGCGCCCCTTGGCGCACTGGCCACCATCGCTCTGTTTCTGGTTTGGCCAGTTGGCCTCGGCGCCAAGGTCGACCGCGGGCCGGTTGATATCGGTCGCGGCGAAGCAGTGCCCCACGATGTGGAAGTGCCGGGCAATGTTACCATCCTTGCCAATCGTACCGCCCTGGTGATGGATGGGACCTTGTTCGCCTCACTGCTGTTTGGCGGGCTGTTCCTCTTGGTGGTGGCGCCCAATTGGCAGCGCGTGGGGCCGCTCGACCTGCCGATCTGGCTCGGAATTCTGGCCGCTCTGGCCAGTGGTGCCGGCGCGGGTTGCACTTATGTGGCCGGTCGGGTCAACCGCTTCGGTGGCAGCGCATATCTGTTGCTGCTGGCCGCTGCGATCGCTCAGGCGATGGCAACGATCCTGTTTGTCGCGCTCATGATCGCCATCCCCGAACCCACCGCCCATGCCCAACGGGCAGTCGTTTTCACGGGGTTGGGCTATGCAGCTCTCCATTGCGCGTTGGCTGCGCTGCTGGCGAGCCATGGCCTGTGGCGCATGATCATGGGCTATGTCTCGGCGCGCCGGCAGACAGGGCTTGTTCTGGCCTGGCTCTGGAACGGCTATGCCCTCGGCGTGGCGATTTTGGTGCTCGGCCTCGCCTGGTTGCTTGGCAATTCAGGGGCCGGGGCATGAGCCAAGGAACCAGACACGGCCTTGTGCGTCTCGTGGCCGGCTTTGCCATCTGGTCGATTGCCTTCATTGTCCTTTACGCCGCCCAAGCCCTGGGCTGCGCCTATGGCTGGGGCGCATGGCATAGGCCAGTGCTGATCGTCATATATCTCTTTGCCCTGGCGCCGCTGATCTGGCTCAGCACACGCCCCCGACCCGATGGCACTGATGCTATCCTGCCCACGGCCGCCCGATGGGCCAATCGCGCTGCGTTGCTGGCAAGTGTGCTGGTGTTTCTGCCCGTGACCTTCGCCAGCCTTTGCGCGTGAAGCGCGATGGGGGTGGCGGCGCTCTGCGCCCCGACCGCCGGCAATGCGCATGCGCTTTGATCCGAAACAAACTGCGGGTCCTGACGGCTTGCTAGAAGGCGGGGGATTGCCGCAACGACGAGCCGCCCGCATGCAACCGGAACTCCGCGATCTGATTGATCGCTATTCGCTTCCCGTACCCCGGTACACGAGTTACCCAACCGCACCGCATTTTCACGGTGGCATCGGCGCCGACACCTATGCCCGCTGGCTTGGTTCGGTAGCCGCCGGGGCCACGATGTCGCTCTATCTGCACATTCCCTATTGCGACCGGCTGTGCTGGTTTTGCGGCTGTCACACCAAGCACACGCTGCGCTACGAGCCCGTCGCTGAATACCTCAAGGCACTGCATGCGGAGATCGATTGGGTCAGTGCCAAGCTGGGCGGACGCGGGCGGGTCACTGCCATACACCTCGGCGGCGGTTCGCCTACCCTGCTGACGCCTGAGGACCTGCTGGCGCTCAAAGCAAAGCTGTCCACCGCTTTCTCACTGGATGCCAATGTGCAGATCAGCGTTGAGATCGATCCCAATGATCTCGACGACGGCCGTTATGATGCCATGGCCACGTTCGGCCTGACCCGCGCCAGCATCGGCGTGCAGGATTTCGATCCGAAGGTGCAAAAGGCGATCAACCGCATCCAGAGCCTTGAGCAGACTCGTGCGGTGGTCGATGCCATGCGTCAGCGAGGCATCGCTTCGGTCAACCTCGACCTGCTCTACGGCCTGCCCTTCCAGACCGAAGACGGATTGGCCCGCACAATTGGCGCGGCGCTCGAACTCGCGCCAGACCGGGTGGCCTTGTTTGGCTATGCCCATGTGCCCTGGATGAAACCGCACCAGAAGATGATCCCTGAGGAGGCCCTGCCGGACCGCTTCGCGCGCTTCGGCCAAGCCATGCTGGCCGGCGAGATGCTAGCGCAAGCGGGCCTGGAGCCCATCGGCTTTGACCACTTTGCGCGTCCCGACGACCCGCTGGCAATCGCGGCGCATGAGGGCCGATTGCGGCGCAATTTCCAGGGCTATACCGACGATGCCGCCGATGTGCTGATCGGCCTGGGTGCCTCAGCCATTGGCCAGCTCCCGCAAGGCTATGTGCAGAACATCACACCCACCGGCGACTACAGCAAGACCGTGCTGGCCGGATCGGGCGCCACCGCCAAGGGTTTTGCATTGACCCCCGCAGACAAGATGCGCGCCCGCGCCATTGCCGCGCTGCTCTGCAATTTCCGGCTTGGGGAACAAGACCTGGCGGGATTTGGCGCAGCCGCGACTGCCCTCCTGGGCGAGGCGGAGGCCATTGCCCTCACCGACGCCGATGGAATGACCGAAATGCGCGACGGCGCCTTTGTCGTGACCGAGCGGGGCCGCCCTTTTGTTCGGACCATCGCTGCGCGGTTCGACAGCTATTTCGGCACCGGCACGGCACGTCATTCGGCCGCCGTCTGATTCAGAGCGCGGCCACCGGGCCTAATTGATGTCGTGAATATCCACCCTGGAGGCAGTGCTGGAAAGCAGGACGCCGAGCAATTGCCGGTCGATCGTGTTCGTCAGTGTCACCTCCAGCCGGCACGCCCCACGCTGGTCCGCTTCATGGCCAGTAATCAGTTGAATGGCGCTGGCGCCATGCGCAATCAGCGCCTGTCGCACCGCCATTGCAGCGTCTACATCGGCAAAATGGGCTATCGCAAGACGGGTACGCGGCATGTTGGATCAGTGCACCGTGGTCTCGCATTCGGCCTGGCCGCGCAGGCGCTCCAGATCGCGAATGACAAAGTTGCCGCGGCCGGGCAGGTCGATGATGCCGCGGATCTTGAGCTTGGTCAGATTGCGGCTGACGGTTTCGATGGTGAGCCCGAGATGATCGGCAATGTCGGCGCGGCACATGGGCAGGCTCACACGCTTCTCATTGCCCAGCTTGCCGGTGCGAGAAGCCAGCGATAGCAAAAATCCGGCAATGCGCTCCATGGCCGACTTGCGGCACAAAAGCACCGACAGATCGTGCATGCTGGCGATTTCGCCGGCCGCCATGGTCAGGAGTTTCTCGCCCAGTTCAGGCCGATTGCGCATGGCCTGGCCGATGTCGCTGTGCGCCGTGACCTGCACCCGGCCAGGCGTCAAAGCATCGCAATCGAAGCGATAGGCATCGCCGTGTCCAAAGCCGATGACGTCACCGGGATAGGCAAAAGCCACCACCTGGCGTCGGCCGTCAGCGAAAACCTTGGTCGCCCGGAACACCCCCGTCACGACTTCAAAGAGCGCGTCGGCGCTGTCGCCCTCGCGGAACAGCATCGTGGTGGCACCAACGACGCGGCCGGGGCCCTCGGCACCAGCGTCGGCGGATCCGCGCATGTCCGGGGAGGCATGAGGAAAGAGGTACATCGCTGGGCTCCGTTCTGCTGTGGCGGAACGGAATTGACCATGGCCGGGTAATCGGCCTATCCGATGTATGTAACCGATTGTAACGGCGCATACTGGCCCAGGATTGATGCAAAGCCACCATATCCTCATCGTTGACGACGACAGCCAGATCCGGCGCATGCTGCGCCGTTGTCTCGAGGACGAGGGCTATCGCATCAGCGAATCGAGCGATGGGGCCAATATCGAGGCGGCCCTGCGTGGCGGCATCGATCTGGTAACGCTCGATCTCAACCTTGGTCCCGCCGATGGCCTGGCAGTGGCGCGGCGCATCCGCCAGGCGTCCCAGGTGCCCATCATCATCATCACCGGCAAGGGCGACACCATCGACCGCATTGTCGGTCTTGAGGTGGGGGCCGACGATTACATCGCCAAGCCATTCCACCTGCGAGAAGTGCTGGCGCGCATCCGCAGCGTCCTGCGCCGCAGTTCTGGCAGTGCCCCGGCCTCGTCACCAGCGGCCGCAAAGCCAATCGCATTCGATGGCTTTGTGCTGGATCCGGCCCGGCGCAGTCTCGCCGGTCCCGATGGCCGGGCCATTCCGCTCACCACTGGCGAATTCGACCTGCTGATGCTGTTTGCCCGCAATGCCCATGTTGTTCTGGACCGCGACCGCATCATGGACCTGCTCAAGGGCAATGACTGGTCGCCCAATGATCGCAGCATCGACAATCAGGTGGCGCGCCTCCGAAAGCTGATCGAAACCGACACCCGCCAGCCGCGGCTGATCAAGACCGTTCGTGGCGCCGGTTACTGTTTCACGCCCGACAGGCTGGAACGCTAAGGCGCGTCCGCCACGGGTTGCCGTATTTCCGAGGCTCTTCAGCGTTTCAACGCAGCGCTGAAACCTCTAGGCACCGGCCTCGAGGATCTCGGAGATGGCGCTTGCAAGGTCGGCCAGCCGGTACGGCTTGCTCAGCACTTTCAGATGCGCAATGGCATCTGCGTCCCGCCGAACCAACTCGTCGGCATAGCCCGATGTGAGAAGCACCGGCAGACGAGGCCAGTTGGCGGCGACCCGGTGCGCCAGTTCATAGCCGGAAATGCCCCCCGGCATCACCAGGTCCGTGAACACCAGATCCACCTCGGCACCACTGCCCAGGATGGCCAGCGCCTCATGAGCGTCAGCGGCCATCAGTGTGCGGTAGCCCAGGCTATCGAGGCGATTGACCGTCAGGCGCCGCACGCGTGCATCGTCTTCGACAACCAGAATGATCTGGCCCGTCTGCGCCGGTTCTGCTTCCGCTGCCTCGGCCGTCTGGGCCGGCATCTCGCCATGGCGGGGTAGATAGATGTTGACCGTCGTGCCGCGGCCCGGCTCGCTATAGATGCTCGCATGCCCCTCGGACTGCTTGGCAAAGCCATAAATCATCGAGAGGCCCAGACCCGTTCCGCGTCCGGTTTCCTTGGTGGTAAAGAACGGCTCGAAAGCCCTCTCGCGCACCTCGCGCGGCATGCCCTCCCCCGTATCGGCCACCGACAGGCGCACATAGTCGCCGGGCGCCAGTCCATCGAGGTCCTCGGACATCACCGCATCGACACTGACATTGCCGGTCTCGATGATCAGGCGGCCCCCCTCCGGCATGGCATCGCGGGCGTTCAGTGCCAGGTTGACGATGGCGCTTTCCACCTGTGAAGCGTCGATGCGCGTTGGCCAGAGGCGCGGCGTCAGGGCATTGGATAGCGAAATCGTCGACCCAAGCGTGCGGTGCAGCATGTCGGTGAGGCCAAGCACGAAATCATTGAGGTTGACCACCTCGGGTTCCAGATGCGAGCGCCGCGCAAAGGCCAGCAATCGCGCCGTCAATCGCGCACCCAGGTCAGCCGCCTCGAGAGCTTCGGTCGCCAGTTCCTTCTGGGCTGTCGTTGTCAGCCGCCCTTCCAGCATTTCCAGATTGCCGATGATCACCGTCAGCAGATTGTTGAAATCATGCGCTATGCCGCCGGTGAGCTGGCCCATGGCCTCCATCTTCTGGGCCTGACGCAGGGCCTGTTCGGTGGCCTTCTGCGCCGACAGGTCATGGATGATGCCGGTGAAATGCAACCGCCCATCCATCTCGAATTCGCTGACGGCCAGATGCATCGGAAATGTTGAGCCATCGGATCGTCGCCCGGTCACCTCGCGGCCGATACCGATGATCTTGCGCGCGCCCGTATTGCGATAGTTCGCGATATATCCATCATGGGCGGAATGGTATGGCTCAGGCATCAGGAAATGCACATTCCGGCCGATAAAGCTCTCGGCCGCATAGCCAAATAGCCGGGCCGCCGCGGGATTGACGGTGGTGATCAATCCCTGATCATCGATGGTAATGATTGCATCAAGCGCCGACTCGAGGATGGCCTGCAACTTGTGCGCCTGGCCGATGAGGGCGTTGTGGTCCTGGTCCGAAGCGGTCACGTCAATCTGGGGCTGCAATTGCGATGCGCCAGACTAGCCGGTTTCAGCCGCCAGCCAAATAGCACCGGCACAACAAAAAACCCCTGCACACAGGTGCAGGGGTAAATCAGCGCAACGGGTCAGAGATTAGAGGCCAAGGCCCGCATAGGCCGCGTCCAGCCGTTCCTGGGCCTTGTTCGGCACCTTGACGGCCCGTGCCGCATCCAGGTTTGGCAAGTCATCGCCCACGGCAATGGCACCGACCATGCCCATGGCAAAGTGCGGCGTGCACTTGATGCCGTAAAGGCCGGGTACGTCGAAGGTCATGGTGAAGGCCTCATTGACCTTGCTTTTGAAGGGTTCGACACCCTCGGGGATCATGTCCTTGATGTTCTCGACATTGTGGCTCTTGTCGGTTGGCACGAATGTCACCGTGTCGCCCGGCTGGATGGCAAGAAAGTTCGGCTCGAAGACCATGGTTCCGGCCTCGCCCTTGTTGAGCAGCTGGATCTCATAATCGGCCGCAAATGCCGGTGCCATCAGCCCGCCCAGGGCGATCAGGGTTGCGAAGGTGGTTGCGATAGTGCGCATCGGGGGTCTCCTTGACGTTTGGGTCGGCTGACCCGTTGGCGCCGTTCTACGCAACCACCCCGCATGGGTCTTTGATCCAGAACAAATATTGAGCGCCAATGCAGCAGCCGACAAACCACGTGATATTTGCGCCTGATCAAGGATGTTATTTTTCGACAGAACTATTGTGACCATCGACGGCACAAATCACGAAGTGCCAGCCATGGAGAATAAAATGGTCAACAATAACATTCTTTCGCGTCGCGCTTTACTTACGGGTGCTGCCGCTATTGGTGCAACAGCCCAGTTGACGGCAATGCTGTCGGCGACCGCGCAGGAAATCGCTGAGGCCGCTCCGATGGTGGACTTCAACACTCTGGAGCGCGTCAAGGTAGATCTGGTCGCGCCCCCCTTTGTGCATGCCCATGAGCAGGTCGCTACTGGCGCACCCAAGATTGTCGAGTTCACGATGACAATCGAGGAAAAGCGCCACGAAGTCGAAGAGGGCGTCGAGCTCTGGGCCATGACCTTCAACGGCTCGGTGCCCGGCCCCATGATGGTGGTGCACGAGGGCGATTATGTCGAACTGACACTGATCAATCCCGACACCAATATGATGCCGCACAATATCGACTTCCACGCGGCCACTGGCGCGCTGGGCGGTGCCAAGCTGACCGAGGTCAGCCCTGGTGAAAAGGCCATCCTGCGGTTCAAGGCAATCAAGGCTGGCGTGTTCGTCTATCACTGCGCGCCCGCAGGCATGGTTCCCTGGCACGTCACCTCGGGCATGAACGGCGCCATCACGGTGCTGCCGCGCGACGGGCTCAAGGACGCCAAGGGCAACCTCATCACCTATGACCGGGTCTATTACGTGGGCGAACAGGACTTCTATGTGCCCAAGGATGCGGACGGCAACTACAAGAGCTATGAGAGCATTGGCGATGGCTATGCCGATGCCGTGGAAGCCATGCGCACGCTGATCCCCAGCCACATTGTCTTCAATGGCAAGGTGGGTGCCCTTACCGGCGACAATGCCCTTAAGGCCAATGTCGGGGAAACGGTCTTGATCCTGCACTCGCAGGCCAATCGCGACACGCGGCCACACCTCATCGGCGGCCATGGCGATTTCGTCTGGCCCACGGGCAAGTTCCACACACCGCCCGACGTTGATCAGGAGACCTGGTTCATCCCTGGCGGTACAGCCGGCGCCGCCGTCTATACCTTCAAGCAGCCCGGCGTCTACGCCTATGTGAACCACAACCTCATCGAGGCCTTCGAGTTCGGCGCTGCCGGCCACTTCGTGGTCGAGGGCGAATGGGACGACGACCTGATGACCGGCGTGCTGGCCCCCAGCCCCATCTGACCCAAACCCAAGCGGAGCGGCATGAGCCGCTCCGTTCACCCCGTTGCCGGCTCCTGGACCCTCAGTGCCGGCATCTCCCGGAGGCGGAAATGACAGCTCATGCCGTTGGCACAAAGGAAGCGATACCGCTCCTGCTTCCAGCTGGCCTGCTGGCCCTGATGATCGGCGCCCTGGCAGTGCAAGTCGCACCGTCGCTGCCTGTGCCCTTCTCGGCCGCCACCCTCGCGCCGCCTGCGAGCGTCGTCCTGCCTCCGGGAACCCTGACCTACCGGCCCGAGGGCCACTATCTGCGCGACAATGTTCCGGTCGATGGTCCGGTGGAAGAAGTCGTGTTCACCGAACCGCTCGACATCATGACCTACCAGGTCAGCGCGGCCGACTATGGCCGCTGTGTTGCCGAGGGCGCCTGCGCGATGCCCCTGACACCGATTGCCGATGGGAGCGAGCTCCCTGTCACTGGCGTCAATTATCAGGATGCCGTTGACTACGCGGGTTGGCTGAGCGCCGCGACCGGACAACTCTGGACGCTGCCCAGCGACGCCGAATGGGCCTATGCCGCCGCCGAACGCTATACCGATGATGCGCTGGGCCTGTCCGAGGACGTCAACGATCCGGCGCAACGCTGGATCGCCAATTATCGCCAGGAGGCGGCTCGCAGTCGTGCTGCCGACCCCACACCGCACGCGCTCGGGAGCTTTGGCGCCAACAGCAATGGCATCATGGATATGGCCGGCAATGTCTGGGAATGGACAGACACCTGCCATCGGCGCGTCCATACCGACATCACCGGCGCCATTGTCAGTGAGCAACCGGCCTGCACGATCCGGGTGCTCGAAGGCAAGCATCGCGCAGCGACCAGCTACTTTGTCCGGGATGCCAAGAGTGGTGGTTGCTCGGTCGGAGTTCCGCCCGACAATCTCGGCTTTCGCCTCGTCCGGCGGCCCGCCTGGCATGAACAATTGCTGGCACGGTTCATCCCGGCGGCCTGAGCCACACCACGCCGGATCACAACGCCAACCTGGGGTGCGACAGCTGCACCGTTTATCGAATGCCGATATTGTTGTATCTGGAACGCTCCCTTGTTCGGAAGGCAGTGTTTTGGCTGATATCGACCGGAGCCTGGTGCGGAGCCTGCCCCTCTTCGCCAATATGGCGGAAGCCGAACTTGATCGGCTGCTGACCCGCGCCACCATGCGCCGCATCGAGATTGGCGAGGCCGTGTTCGAACAGGGACAGAAGGCCACCCGGTTCTTTTTGTTGCTCCATGGCCGCCTCAAGGTCGCCCAAGTCACCCCGGCTGGCCAGCAGATCATCGTCCGTGTGGTCCATCCCGGCGATCTTTTCGGCTTTGCCCAGGCCCTGCAGCGCGAAGACTATCCCGGCACCCCCATAGCTGCGGCCGAGAGCGTGGTGATGTCCTGGCCCAATGAGGTTTGGGGCAGCATTGTCGAGCAGAACCCGCATCTTGCCGTCAACGCCATGCGCACCATCGGCCAGCGCCTCCAGGAAGCCCATACGCGCATCCGCGAAATGTCCACCGAGGAGGTCGAGCGGCGCGTCGCCCATGCGGTGCTGCGGCTGGTGGAACAGGCCGGTCGCCACGACCGTGACGGCGTTCACGTCGACTTCCCGCTTAGCCGGCAGGATGTTGCGGAGTTGACCGGCACCACCCTTCACACCGTCTCCCGGCTATTCAGCGCCTGGGAAAGCCAAGGCATCGTCAAGGGCGGACGACAAAAGCTCCTGGTGCGCGACAAGTCTCGCCTGCAGGCATTGGCGGACGGCAGTACGCGCTCCAATTCGGACTGATTGCGCCAGCGCAAGGATCGCAGCGAGATCCCGGGATAGGCGGAGAGACCCTTCCAAACCCGGTGCGCCATGACCGACACACATCCCATCAAGCGCAAACCTGTTCCCCGTGGTATTGCGCATACCGGCCCGGTAATCCTGGCCTATGGTTTCAGGCCCTTCTTCCTCGGTGCAGGTGTCTGGGCGGTCCTTGCCATGGGACTGTGGATTGCGAGCCTTGCGGCCGGCTTTCCCATCGGAGCGGGCTATGGCGGCCCAGCCTGGCACGCCCACGAAATGCTGTTCGGCTATACCAGCGCGGCCCTTGCGGGCTTTCTCCTCACGGCCATCCCCAATTGGACCGGAAGGCTGCCTGTTTCGGGCGCACCACTGGCCGTTCTCTTTGTCGTCTGGCTGGCTGGCCGGATGGTCCTTATTCGACCTGACGTCATCGGGCTGGAATGGGCGCTGGGGATCGACAGTCTCTTTCTGCCCCTCCTTTTCGCCATCTGCCTTCGCGAAGTGGTCGCGGGACGCAAGTGGCGCGATCTCAAGGTTCTGGCTGCCGTCCTTGCGCTGGCCATCGCCAATGCCGGCTACCACGCATTGATCGTGGGGGGCGGAGACACCGGACTGGCCAGCCGCCTGGCGATCTCGGCCTATATTATGCTGATCGGCATTGTCGGGGGCCGCGTCGTGCCCAGCTTTACGCGCAACTGGCTGGCCCGGCGGCACGTCATCAACCTGCCGGCGCCCTATGATCGTCTTGACACCATTGCCCTGTTCGCAGGGCTGGCAGGCCTGGGTCTTTGGGTGCTCTGGCCCGATCACCCAGCCACCGTCCTGGGATGTGTGGTGGCTGGCGTATTGCACAGCATGCGCCTGGCCCGCTGGCAGAGCTGGCAAACGGCCGACGAGCGTCTGGTCCTGGTGCTGCATCTGGCCTATGCCGCGATCCCGCTTGGGTTTTTCGCCATAGCCCTGGTGCCCTCGGGTCTGCTCGACGCCACTTCGGCCCTTCATGTTTTCACCCTGGGGGCTATCGGGCTGATGACGCTGGCCATCATGAGCCGGGCCACGCGCGGCCACACCGGCATGGCTCTGACCGCTCCGCCCCTCACAGCGGCAAGCTATGGGTTTCTGATCGCCGCAGTCTTGCTTCGACCTGGTGCCGCGCTCCTTCCAGATCACTACATGACCCTGATATCGCTCAGCGGCCTTTGCTGGATGATGGCGTTCACGCTCTATCTGGTCGAATACGCGCCGGCACTGCTGACGCGACGCAAGCCGCGCCCCGAATAGGACATCAGAACCGGACAGCGATTTCGGGCGCCATGCGATCAGGCGTCCAGGGCGGGTCATAGGTCAGTTCCACATCGACGCGGGTCACGCCGGTCACGGCGCCGGCTGCCGCGGCCACGGCCTCCTGAAGAAACGCGCTAGCCGGGCAGAATCGGGCCGTGGTTGTCATGACCACGCCGACAACGCCTGCATCCTGCACATCCACGTCATAGACCATCCCCAGATCGATGATGTTGTGCCCCAGTTCGGGATCGATGACAGATCGCAGCGCGGCGCGAATGTCGGCCTCGATCTCCATCTTTGGGGTCGGCATCATGGCTGCCGACCTGCCCTGATCATCAACCGATAGCTGGTTCCATCGGCGTCAAAGTCGCCCACCCAGGCGTGCCCTCGGGCTTGCATTTCGGGAAACAGAAAGACTGGCTCGCGTCCAAGCAGCGCGAACATGACCTCGCCTTCGCTCATGGCTTCGAGCTGCGTCAGGATCTGCACCATCGGCTCGGGCGGATCCATGTCGGTGCAGTCCAGATAGTGGATCGGGTCGGGCCAGCTTTCCGGGTCCTCCGGCCGCGACGCCGCGCTTCCTGCCGGCACGGCGGTGGGCATAAAAAGCACCTGCCAGTCGCCGCCTTCCAATGGCGTCGCCTCATAGCCGAAGCCCTTGGCTGCCATGACGGTAAAAAGGGGCTCGGGCCGGAAGGTCGCGTAGAGCTTGAGACCCTGACCAGGAGCCAGCGCGTTGATCGCGCCCATGATGGCGCCAAACGGCTCACCGCCATTGCGCAGGATGGGACGGACATCAAGTTCAAGTGCATCTGTCATGCGACACTCCTTTGTCTGGTGGCCGGCAGAATGAGGCGGGGCTTGGGGTGATCCATCCAGGCTTCAGGCAGGTCGGCCAGACGCCTGGCCCGAACATACTGGTGTATCAGCATCATCACGCCAAGCAGTTGCAGCGCCGTAGCAATGCGAAAGACGACGTCTGATCCGAACACTATGGCCGTCGCGCCGGCGAGCTCTGCGGCAAAATAGAGAATGAAGAATGGTGCGGCTCGACGTTCGCAGACGAGGTCCTGCACGCGCGGCGTTATCATGCGGCCCATATGCGGCGCGAAACATTCGAGCCAGGTGAGAAACGCGACGATCTTGTAAAGCATGACGAGGCCCAGTCCTCCCAGCCAGCCCAGCGCCAGCACATGAATGGCGGCGGCCAATACGGGCTGGCTGCCGGTCCAAAGCGCCCAGGCCAGGAGGCCGGCGCCCAGACCCAGCATGGCCATGCCCGCCACTGCCCCGGCCATGTGCAGCTCAAGCCTGGCGCGCCGGCGGGTCCGGTAGAGTCCCGCGATGTCGGCAAGATATGCGCCGATCGCCAGCGCAGCGGCCAGGCCGGTCAAAGCGAGCCCAAGGGACCAGGACGCATTTGTCGCGATGAGAATCATCAAAACGCCTGCCAACCCGCCCAATGCGATGGTCGCACTCCAGAACGCCATCCGCGTCAGTACGCCTTTGCGCTCGGGCGCTACCAGGAACATCGAGACCAGGCGATAGCTCACGCCCATGGCCGCAAGCGTGAGCCAGCCGCCCAATCCAAAGGCGGCGTGCAGCCCCACTCCATGCATCACCAGCGCGACGGAAAAGTTGCCACCGACAAGCCCTGCCAGCACGGAGGCCAATGTTTCGCCCAGCGTGGCAGCCACCAGAAGGCTGAGCAGCCCCAGCGCCACGAACCCCGCCGGCAAGGGAAGCGAACGGGCGCTGAGCAGCGTCGCGAACAGCATAACCGCTGCCACGCAAAATCCGGCGAGGAGCAAAAGCCCTCCAAGGGTCAGAAATTCAACGGGCGCATTGTGCCATCCATCCAGCGCCAGAAATCCGCACAACAACAGGGCCAGACCGGACAAGATCAGCGCGAGGATCACCGGCGGCAGCTTGGGCCAGACCAGTTCACGCCCCACCAGCACCGGCAGGAACTGCATGAGGGCCCCGAGCATCAGCAGGCTCAGCCAGCCGATTGTTATCAGATGCACCACAACCAGCGTGCGGGGCTCCATCAGGCCCTCGGATGGATAGCCCAGGCCTAGGGCCATCAGCGCCAGCGCACTCACCAGCGCGACCAAAGCGCCGCTGAAATAGGCCAGCGTCCACCGCGATATCGTTGCCATCTGCATGATCTTGCTCCCGGTGAAGGGGGCAGCCCGGTGCGGCCGCCCCTGTCACGCTCAGGCCTCGGCCTGCCGCCCCAGCTCAACCCGCCAGACCTCGGGACCACCTTCGAGATAGGTCCAGGAAAACTGGCCGGGATATTCTGCCTGCAACTGATAGTGCAGCGGCCGCGGATCGTGGTCATTGATGATCATGAAACTGTCCCCCACGGCCAGGGCATTGGCCATGGCGAATATCCTTGGGTGCCGCTCGCGGGGCGCGACGGTGCGAACATCGATAAAGGCAAGATCAGTCGTGTGCTCTGTCATTTCACTGTCCGGGCCGCAACAAACATTCGGTCCAGGCGGCGGCCGAACGCCCGGATGCTCGCAGGCTAGACGGGGTCGGACATGTGCACTTTGTCGCAGCGCAAATTTTCCAGCGTCAAGCAGCCGCCGCCCGAAAACGACCGCTTATTTGATCCAGCGCAAAGAAGTTGGAGCGCGCCGCTCTAGGGGTGAGGGAGTGCGCACTTTGTGCACGCGCATCCGATATATCGAGGAGCCCGGCGGTGTTTTCAGACTTTTCTCGTGATGAGAGAACTTTCGCGTTCATCATCCTCGGCGGCCTGGTCGTTGCGGGTCTTGCCATGGCCATCGCCGGTCGCGGCGACATTCTGGGCACGCATGGGTGGATGGTCTTTGGGCTTTCGCTCATTGCCCTGTTCGGCGCCATACGGCAGGCCGACCGCCCCGAGCCCTCTCCTGAGCGCCTTTTGGAATATTATGATGCGCCCACCCGTGTCGGCCTTGTCCTGACCTTGATCTGGGGCGTGATCGGCATGGCTGCTGGCTTCTGGGTCGCGGCCTTGCTGGCCTGGCCCGATATGACTTTTGATGTCGCCTGGCTGAGCTGGGGCCGCCTGCGTCCCATTCATACCAGCGGCGTCATCTTCGGCTTTGGTGGAAACGCACTGATCGCCACCTCATTCCATGTGCTGCAGCGCACGACTCGCGCTCGCCTCCCCGACGCCCTCAGCCCCTGGTTCGTGCTGCTGGGCTACAACCTGTTCTGCATCATCGCTGCCAGCGGCTACCTGATGGGGCTGACCCAATCCAAGGAATATGCCGAACCCGAATGGTATGCCGATATCTGGCTGGTGGTGGTCTGGGTGGTCTATTTCGCCATCTACATGCGCACCCTGGCCCGCCGCAAGGAACCCCATATCTATGTGGCGAACTGGTACTACATGGCCTTCATTCTGGTCGTGGCGATCCTCCATATCGTCAACAACCTCGCGGTGCCTGTCTCGTTCGGATCGGCCAAGTCCTACTCGCTGTTCGCCGGCGTCCAGGATGCGATGACCCAATGGTGGTACGGCCATAACGCCGTGGCCTTCTTCCTCACCGCCGGCTTCCTGGGCATGATGTATTACTACCTGCCCAAGCGCGCCAATCGCCCGATCTTTTCTTATCGGATGTCGATCATCAGTTTCTGGGGCATCACCTTCATGTATATGTGGGCCGGCTCGCACCACCTGCATTACACAGCCCTGCCCCACTGGGTGCAAACGCTGGGCATGGCCTTTTCGGTCGTGCTGCTGGTGCCGAGCTGGGCTTCGGCCGGCAACGCCCTGCTGACGCTCAATGGCGCCTGGCACAAGGTGCGCGACGACGCCGTGCTCCGCTTCATGGCCCTGGCTGCGATCTTTTACGGCATCACCACTTTCGAAGGCTCCTTCATGGCCATTCGCGCCGTGAATTCGCTCAGCCACTATACCGACTGGACCATCGGCCACGTTCACGCCGGGGCTTTGGGTTGGGTCGCCATGATCACCTTTGGCTCGCTCTATTCACTGGTGCCGAGCATGTTCAAGCGCGAGCGCATCTATTCCAACACCCTGGTCGAGGTTCACTTCTGGCTCGCCCTGGCGGGGACCGTGATCTACGTGTTTGCCATGTGGAACTCGGGCGTCATTCAGGGCCTGATGTGGCGCACCTATGACGAGTCTGGAACGCTGACCTACTCGTTCCTCGACAGCCTCGAGGCCATGCACCCCTATTACATCGTCCGGGCCTTTGGCGGGCTGCTGTTCCTGCTCGGTGCCCTCACCGCCCTCTTCAACGTCATCATGACCATTCGCATGCCGGCCAAAGTCCAGCCTGACACAGGCATGGACCTGCCCGCCGAACCTGCCCTGCAGGCCGGAGAATAAGTCCCATGTTCAAGTTTCACTATCGCCTCGAACGCAGCGCCCTCGGTTTGGTCGGGTTTATCATCCTGGTCGCCTCCATCGGCGGGTTTATCGAAATCGCCCCGCTTTTCACCATCGACGAGACGGTGGAAGAGGCCCAGGACATGCGGGTCTATACCCCTCTGGAAGTCGCCGGCCGCAACATCTTCATCCGCGAAGGTTGCTATGCGTGCCACAGCCAGATGATCCGCACCCTGCGCGACGAAGTTGATCGCTACGGGCCCTATTCGCTGGCCGTCGAGAGCCAGTACGACCATCCCCAGCTTTGGGGTTCCAAGCGCACGGGCCCCGACCTGGCACGCCTGGGCAACAAATATTCGGACGCCTGGCACACCACCCACCTGAACAATCCGCGTGACCTGGTGCCGCAATCGAAAATGCCGGCCTATCGCTGGCTACTGCGTGACCAGCTGCGTACCGATGATCTCGGCCAGCATCTGGCAACCTTGCGCACGGTCGGCGTGCCTTACACCGACGACCAGATCGCCAATGCCACCCAGGATGCCTACGGCCAGGCCAATCCCGACAGTCCCGAAGCCGGGGGCGTAGCCGAACGCTATGGCGATGCCACCAATATCCGGCCTTTCGACGGCCAGACGGACAAGCTGACCGATATGGATGCGCTGGTCGCCTATCTCCAGGTGCTGGGCAACTTGACCAATGCCGCCCATGAAACCCAGACCGCGGAGGTGGAATGATGGTGTTCGATCATGACAGCGTCGTGGCCTTCTCCAAGTCTTTCGGCCTGATCTATCTGGTTGTTCTCAGCCTGATCTGCCTGGCCTGGACCTACTGGCCGTCCAACAAAAAGGGCTTTGACGAGGCGGCCCGAATGCCCGTTCTCGAGGAGGAGGACCGGCCATGGCGCTGAAGGAACGCGATGAATTTTCTGGCCAGGTGACCACCGGCCATGAATGGAACGGCATCAAGGAACTCAACACGCCCGTCCCCAGGCTGCTGTGGGTCTTCCTCTCCACCATGGGCCTGTTTGCCATCGGCTGGACGATCATGATGCCAAGCTGGCCGGGTGTATCGGGCTATTTCAGGGGTCTGCTTGGTGCCGATCAGCATGAGGCGGTCCAGCAGAGCCTTGTCGAGGCCGAGGCCGAACGCTCGATCTGGAGCGAGAGACTGGCTAGCGAGGACCTGGCCACGCTTGCCGCGGATCAATCGATCATGACTGCAGTGCGTCAGACCGGCCCCGCGCTCTTTGGCGACAATTGCGCCGGCTGCCATGGCTATTCTGCCACCGGCAATGCCGGCTACCCCAATATCGCCGAGGCTCCGATGATGTGGGGTGGCGATGCTGACACTATTGCCGAGACCATTCGCATTGGCATCAACGCGAACCATCCTGAAACCCGCTACGGGCAGATGCTGGCGTTTGGCCGAGACCAGATGCTGGGCAGTGCCGAAATCAGCGCCCTGGCCGATTATCTCGTTTCCATGCAGGGCGAAAAGTTCCTGACGCCCGAGGAGAACGCGGCCGCACAAACCTTGTTTGCCGACAATTGCGCCGGCTGCCACGGTGAGGATGCGCGCGGCATGGTTGAAACCGGCGCCCCCAATCTGACCGATGCGCACTGGACCTATGGCGACGACCGCGCCACCATCCGCCAGTCCATCTACAATGGCCGTCAGGGCACCATGCCCGCCTGGGAAGGCCGGCTGAGCACCGCGCAGATCCGTCTCCTGGCGCTCTATGTGATGGACCTGAGGGGGGACATACCGTGACCGCGCTCGGCAGCGCCTCCCCAAAGCGCCGCTCCGCTCTCGCCTGGCTGGTGGGGGTCGGCATCATTGCCGTCCTCCTGGCAGCCAATGCTCACCTGATCTATGTCGCCTTCGCTTCGCAACCCGACTGCGTCAGCCACCTCAAGGTGCCTGACGGCAGCACCGACCACTTCCGCGCCGCCAAGTCCGGCTGCTAATTCCAGGGGCTCCCCGCCATGACCCAGACAGCCGATATTCTCCCCCCGCATGAACCCGCGCTTCCCCGCGCCGTCAATCACAACCGGCATCTGCCCGCCAGCGCGCCGCTGGCCTGGCTTGCCGCCGGTTGGCGTGACCTGTGGACCCAGCCGGGAACCAGCCTTGCCTATGGCTTGGGCGTGACCCTGGTTTCCTACGCGCTGATCTATGCCATGTTCACCTTCGGCTGGGCGCAGATCCTGTTCCCGGCACTGGCCGGCTTCCTCGTCGTCGGACCGCTTCTGGCCACCGGACTCTACGTCAAGAGCCGGAAGCTCGCCGCGCGCGAGAAGGTGACCCTTACCGGCATGCTCTTTCCCCATGGCGGCATGCACCTGTTCTTTGTGGGTGCGGTATTGATGACATTGATGCTGGTCTGGGTGCGCGCTGCCGTCCTGCTCTACGCGCTGTTTTTCGGCTGGCGGCCCTTCCCCGGTTTCGACCAGATCACCACCATGCTCTTCACCACGCCCCCGGGCCTAGGCATGCTGATTGTCGGCACCGCTATTGGCGGTCTGTTTGCGGCCTTTTCTTATGCCATTGGCGCCTTTTCCATCCCATTGGTGCTTGACCGCCACCACGACGCCTTCTCGGCCATGGGACTGTCCCTGTCCTATGTGACCAACAACATGCCAGCCACAATGGTCTGGGCCATTCTGGTGGTTGGCCTGGTTCTGGTCAGCCTGGCCACTGGCCTGCTCGGTCTCATCCTTATCTTCCCGCTGCTCGGCCATGCCACCTGGCATGCCTATGTGGCGGTGCGCAGCAATTAACGTGCACACATGACCTGCTGCGCCCCACCGCCCATTTTCGCCGAGGCCCTCGCTGGAGGGCCTGGCCGGGGACCGTCGGACAATGAGGTGCGGCTGGCAAGCCGAGACCTGGGCGATGGTTTGCGGCAATCCGAATTCTCGGTGCCGTCCATCCACTGCGGCGCCTGCATCCGCACCATCGAAACCGCGCTCGATGCCCTGCCGGGCATTGTTTCCAGCCGGGTCAATCTTTCTGGCAAGCGCGTTGCCGTGCGCTGGCGTGACGGAGCCGCAATGCCACCCATGGTGCGGACCATGGTGGCGCTTGGTTATGAGCCCAACCTGTTCTCGCTCGAACAGGCCGGCAGCGACACGGGGTTTTCGCCCCTGGTGCGGGCCCTGGCCGTTGCCGCCTTCTGTTCGATGAATATCATGATGTTCTCCGGCTCGGTCTGGGCGGGTGCCGATGGCCCCACGCGTGACATACTGCACTGGATCAGCGCCGGGCTGACCTTGCCGGCTCTGCTCTATTCGGGCCGCGTTTTTTACCAGTCCGCCTGGACCGCCCTCCGGTCGGGCCGCACCAATATGGATGTGCCGATCACCATCGGCATTGCCATGGCCTTCGCGCTCAGCCTCTACGACACGATGTTTTCCGGCGACCGGGTCTATTTCGACGCTGTCGCCTCCCTGATCTTCTTTCTCCTGATTGGCCGCACTCTGGACCACGCCATGCGCGAGCGGGCGCGCAATGCGGTCAAGGGCCTGGCCCGCCTGGCCCCGGCCGGGGCTCTTGTCGTCGATGAACCAAACGGCCCGGCCTTCCTGCCGCTGTCCGACGTTCCTGTCGGCGCCACCATCGCCATTGCAGAGGGTGAGCGTATACCGCTTGACGGCGACATCCTGTCGGGTACCAGCACGCTGGACCGCAGCCTGCTGACCGGCGAAAGCCTGGCCGAGCCCGTCGGCCCCGGACAGAATGTCCCCGCTGGCGCACTCAACCTCTCCGGCCCGCTTACTGTCCGCACCACTGCTGACGAACGTGGCTCCACACTCAACCGTCTCGTCACCCTGCTCGAAGACGCCGAAGCCAGTCGCAACCGCTACCGCCGGATCGCCGACCGCGCCGCCGCCTGGTATTCCCCCGTTGTGCATCTGGCCGCGGCCCTGGCCTTTGCCGGCTGGATGGTGCTCAGCGGCGACCTGCACAATGCCACCACCATTGCCATCGCGGTCCTCATCATCACCTGCCCCTGTGCACTCGGCCTCGCCGTTCCCATGGTACAGGTCATGGCCGCGCGGCGCCTGTTTGAAGCCGGAATCATGGTCAAGGATGGCGCGGCCCTCGAACGTCTCGCTGAAGTCGACACGGTGGTTTTCGACAAGACCGGCACCCTGACCACGGGCCTGGCAACGGCCATTGCCGTCAGCGGAACCCCCGATACGCTGGCACTGGCCGCAAGTCTGGCTGCCCGGTCGAGGCATCCCTATGCGCTCGCCATTGCCCGCACCTATCCTCAGACCGACGATAGCGACTGGACCGACATCCGCGAGCACCCCGGCTTCGGCGTCGAGGCCAATCTGGCGGGCCACGCCTACCGCCTGGGGCGTAGCGGCTGGTCGGGCCCGGAAAGCGAAGCGTTCGGTACCGTCCTGTCGCGCGACGGCGAAACCATTGCCGCCTTCAGCTTTGCCGACCGCCTCCGTCCCCATGCGGCGGCCAGCATTGCGCGCCTCAAGGCTGCGGGCCTCGACATCGAAATCCTCAGCGGTGATCGTCCGGCAATCGTTGGGCAGCTGGCGGGACAATTGGACATTGCCGGACAGGGCGGCCTGCTGCCCAATGACAAGCTGACCCGTGTCGAAACCCTCGAAAAGGCCGGACGCCACGTCCTGATGGTTGGCGATGGGCTCAACGACACGCCCGCCATGGCCCGCGCCCACGCTTCCATGGCGCCGGGCAATGCCCTCGACATCGGTCGCAATGCCGCCGATTTCGTCTTTTTGCGCGACGATCTCAATGCGGTTCCCCAGGCGCTGTCCGTTGCCCGCGAAGCCGGGCAATTGGTGCGGCAGAACCTGGCCTTGGCGCTGCTCTACAACGCGGTCGCCCTGCCCATTGCCGTTGCCGGGCTGGTCAATCCATTCCTCGCCGCCATTGCCATGTCGGCCTCTTCGGTCGTGGTCGTGCTCAACGCCTTGCGGCTGGGCTGGCATCCCTTTCGCACCGAACCCGCCATCCAGCTCAGGGACCAGACAGCATGAGCGATTTCTTTTACCTGATCCCGATTTCCATCGTGCTCGGCCTGCTGGGTCTGCTGGTATTCCTGTGGTCCCTGCACGCCGGCCAGTACGACGACCTCGATGGGGCCTCGGAGCGCCTGCTGCACGAGGACGACGTGCCCCGCACCACGCCCCGGCCTTGATCGAAAACAAAGTCGTCACCAACCCAACGGTCTAGGAATGCGGGACGAAGGTGGTGAAGACGATGACTTTGGCTGCGCTAGAGGCTTGCTATCAGGACCTGCTCGCAATCTGCGATGATCTGGAGGCAATTGCCGATGGATTGCCGAACAGCATATCGAGGGCTCGCTGCGCGCAAGCGGCTGGCGAAGCCGTCCTGGCCCTCACCCGGACCCACCGGCTCGAAAATGAAGTCCTGCTCCCCCAGCTCGAAACCTCGCCGCGTCCAGAACTGCGCCATCTGGCGACACGCCTGCGCCAGGAACATGATTTTGACGGCCAGGCCGTCATGGAAATCGAGGAAGCCCTTCTGGCGCTGTCCGAGGGAAGGGCATTTCTATCGCCCGATGCCCTGGGGTACCTGCTGCGTTCATTCTTTGAAAGCGTACGTCGACACGTCCATACCGAGCAGGATCTGATATCCCTGCTCAACGACATATCGCCGCCTCCAGGATCGATGCATTGACCCAGTTTCTCGCCGCCATGGGCCTATTCCTGGCCCTCCATTCAGTTCCGGCCATTCCCGCCATCCGCCAACGCCTCATCGACCGGCTGGGACGCCGCGTCTATCTGGCGCTCTATTCGCTGGCCTCCATCATCAGCCTAGGCTGGGTCTTTCAGGCGGCATTGGCGCTCGACTATGTCGAGCTCTGGCCGCCCGCGCCCTGGCAGGCCTGGATCGCGCTGATCCTGGCTCCTTTGGCGCTCGTTCTTCTTGTTGCCGGCCTCATCAGCCCCAACCCCATGTCCATCAGCTTTCGCAGAGGTGACGCCAAGCCCGGCGCCATCGTCGCGGTTACCCGCCATCCGGTGCTCTGGGGCTTCATTCTCTGGTCGGGCAGCCACGTCATCGCCAATGGTGACCTGCGCAGCCTCATGTTGTTCGGCAGTCTGGGTCTGTTTGCCGCTCTGGGCATGGCCATGACCGAGCGCCGCAGCCGCCGGCGGCTGGGGGTCGCCTGGTCCAACCTGGCCGCGACAACATCGGTGCTGCCGCTTGCCGCAATCCTCTCTGGCCGGGCCAGACCGGGCTTTGACGCACTGATGTTAACGGCGCTGCTCGCCACGGCCTTGATTACGGCCTGGCTGCTCTGGGGCGGACACGCGGCCCTGTTCAGCGCCGACCCGCTTGCTCTTGCGGCGCTCTAGGACCAGCGGGCCAGCGTCAGTTGAATGTTGATTGGCCCTCGGCAATTCAGCGCAAGGCAATAGCGCCCCCGTCCTCCTCGCCACGCCAGGGGCGAGCTTCGGCGGCACCGGGAAGATCAAGCAGATCGATGGCCCTGGCCGCCAGGTGATCGACAATTTCGGCCACCGACTGCGGCCGGTGGTAGAAGGCCGGCACTGGTGGCATGACGATGGCGCCCATCTCCGTCACCGCCGTCATATTGCGCAAATGCCCCAGGTGCAGTGGCGTTTCCCGCGCCAAGAGCACCAGCCGCCGCCGCTCCTTGAGCTGCACATCGGCAGCCCGTGTCACCAGATTGTCGGTAATGCCGGTCGCGATGGCCGCCAGGGTCCGCATCGAGCAGGGCGCCACGATCATGCCTTTGGTGCGATGCGACCCACTGGCGATGGTGGCGCCAATGTCGCCGACCGCGTGGACGTGCGACGCCATGCCCACAAGGCGCGTCAGGGCGTCCGGGCCAACTTCATGCGACAAAGTCCGTTCAGCCGCCGCCGAAACGACCAGCTCGATCTCCACGTCACCCCGACCTTGCAGGCGCTCGGCAATGCGCAGGGCGAGCGCCGCGCCCGAGGCGCCTGTTACGGCCAGCACAATCCGGTTCATGCCATTCATCCGCGTAATCCCAATTCGCTCCAAAGGCCATCGACCCGGTCCGTGATCTCGTTGGACATGGCCAGCGGCCGTCCCCATTCGCGGTCGGTTTCCGAGGCGATCTTGTTGGTGGCATCAAGCCCCAGCTTGCCGCCAAGTCCTGGGCGGGGCGACGCAAAATCGAGATAATCAATGGGGGTGTCGGGGATCACCACCAGATCACGCATCGCGTCGAACCGGGTGGACAGGGCCCACATCACATCGCCCCAATCGCGCACATTGATATCGGGATCGACCACAATGATCAGCTTGGTCATGCTGAACTGTGGCAGCATCGACCAGAGCCCCATCATCAACCGCCGCGCCTGGCCCGGATAGCGCTTGTCGATGGAAACCACCATGGCGCGATAGGAACAGGCCTCGGGCGGCAACCATAGATCCTTGATCTCGGGAAACTGTTCCTTTGCCAGCGGCACGAACAATGGGGTCATCGCCTCTCCCAGCCGCGAGGGTTCGTCCGGTGGTCGGCCCGTATAGGTGGACAAATAAACCGGCTGGCGTCGCATGGTAATGGCGCTCAACCTCACCACGGGGAATGACTCAACGGAATTGTAGTATCCCGTGTGGTCCCCATAGGGTCCCTCGGCAGCCGTCTCCGTGGCACTGACCGAGCCTTCAAGCACGATTTCTGCCTCGGCAGGGACCGGCAGTCCGACACTGACACCATGGGCCAGGCGCGCCTGCCGGCGCCGCAAAACCCCGGAAAACGCCATTTCATTGAGGCCATCGGGCAGCGGCATCACTGCGGCCAGAATCGTGACCGGATCGGCGCCGATGGCGATGGCAATGGGCATGTCCAATCCCTTTTGCTGCCACAAGCGGTGGTGCCGCGCCCCGCCACGGCTGGGCAGCCAGCGCACAATGGCCCGGTCCCGCCCCAGGACCTGCATCCGGTATATGCCCACATTGATATCGCTTGGATCATCCGGTGCGCGGGTGATGACGAGCGGCCAGGTAATGAGCGGCGCCGGTTCTCCCGGCCAGCAGGTTTGGATAGGAAGCCGTCCAAGATCGATCTCGCCCCCGCGCCAGACCACCGCCTGACACGCCGGCCGCTGCACAAGTCGCGTCCGCAAGGTCAGTGCCGCGCGCAGCATGTCGCGGCTGGCCCAGGCGCTGCGCAGATCGCGCGGCGGTTTTGGCGACCGCAATTGCGCCAGCCCAAGCCCCAGATTGTCGAGATCGGGCACATCCAGTCCCAGACCCAATGCCACCCGCTCCGTCGTGCCGAACAGATTGACCAGCACCGGCATGGCTGCAGCGCTACCATCCGGCATGACCGGGCTTTCCAGCAGCAGCGCGGGACCATTGTCTGCCAGCACCCGGCGGTGAATTTCGGTCACCTCATGCACCATGCTGACTGGCCGGTTGATCCGATGCAGCAAGCCACGCCTCTCCAGCACATGCATGAAGCCAGCAAGATTGTCGGCGATGGGGTGGCGGAGGGGCGGCAGGAGCGGATTGGGCATGCGGACATGTCTGCCTGAGACATCCTCGGACTTCCTTGCGCTGCATCAAGGTTCTGTCTGGCCGTGCCCCTTAGTGTCCGGCCTGCGTCCACTCCACGGGAACCGCCAGATGCTGCTGCCGCGCCCTCTTGCACTCGCCATCGATCACCTGCCCCTGGCCTTGGTGCAGGCCGTCGTTGAAAAAGTCTTTCAAAGGGCGTTGCAGCAGCACCCTGACCTGTTCGATCGCCTGGGCCCCCAGGCGGAGAAGCACTTTCGCTTCACCCCTGCCGACCTGGACCTGAGCTTCCTCATCCATCCCGCCAGCCGAACCATACGCACGTTTCGCAAGGCCAATACGCCCAAGGCCGAAGCCGCTGTTTCCGGCCCGCTGCTCACCCTGCTGGCTTTGCTTGAAGGCCGTATCGACGGGGATGCGGTGTTCTTTTCCAGAAGCCTGACCGCAACCGGCGACATGGAGGCCATGCTGGCCCTGCGCAATGCGCTGGACGACTGTGGATTTGACCTTCCGGCCGATCTGGCAGGCATGGCCGGTCCATTGGCACGGCCCTTCCAGCAAGTAGCCGAGCTGGTGCGCCGCCGTGCCCTGGCCGGGCTGGTCTAAGCCGATGGAACTGATCTGCCCGGCCGGAACCCCAGCTGCCTATCGCGAAGCCGTCGAGGCCGGTGCC
>NZ_JAMZCU010000005.1:0-95487 GCF_024273195.1 Devosia ureilytica
TGAAGGCCGCATTGCCGACCGCATCGACCGTGGGCGCATCGTTGGAGTCCAGGAGACTCTCGTAGAATGGACGTTCTACATTCTCCCCAAAAGCCAGCGCCGTCGGCGGCAGCAGGCCGCCGATGTTGAACGCGTCGCCGATACCGCCCACCGGCACTTCGAAATTGCCGCCCGAGCTCTGTGAGCCTGCGCCGCCTGGGCCGGCAGCGGTTTCGATGCCATTGGCTTCAAACAGGGTCGCGACAGTCTGTGCGGGGATTTCGATGTCGCCGATGAAAATGGTAAGGCCGGTGATCGCGCCATTGGGAACGACGATGATCGAGCCGTCGGCCTGGACAAATTCGAGATCCGTGCCGTTGACGCGCGGCTGGTCGACGCTCGCCTCGGCCGGCAGGCGCAAGAACTCGCCGTTCTCGATCTCGATGATGGTCCGCGTCGGGTCTGCCGCTGGAGCACCCTGGGCAGCCTGCTCCGGTGGGGTTGTGTCGGTGGGCGGCACACCGGTGGCGCCGGTATCGGCCTGCGCGACCAAGATGGTTTCGCCGACTGCATCGCGACCTTCAACCAGAACACGCTCTGGATTGCGAATGCTCTCAACCATGACACTACCCCACAAATAACTTCAGTTAACGTGGGGTTAACATATAGTCACAGGTAAGACGCCACAATCGGCCGGACCCGGGAATGGCATAGCCTAATATGCGCGCAGCCGTAATATTTGTTTAACCTTAATAGATCTCGCATACCCGAATATGCAACCTTCCGTCAGCTCAGGATAAATCCGACCAACACATTGGCCGGCTCGGGGGGAGGGACAATAATGCGCGCCTGCGTCCGTCGCTCGTGGTTGTCGACCACGATGGAGACGCCGCATTCGATCGCAGTGCCAGTAGCGAGCTCAGCGAAAATCGTCTCGGCGGGGCGATCAAGCCGCAACTGCGCCTTCTCCACCGGACCGTTGCGCACCATCACAGTGCGCAAATAGCGGACAAACTCGTCATTGACCCGAACAAGATGCTTGTTGCGATCAAGCGCGAAGGACGGCGTGGGCGCCATTTGCATCAGCTTGACCGCAGCCAGCGGCGCCGCAAGCGAAGCGAGTCGGTCGTCCTCGTTCAGCAGGCGCCGAACGATGATACTGCGCAAACCGCTCGACAGGTTCGTGCCCCCGACCTCGGCGGCCCCGAGCAGTTCGCGCACCATCTCCGGGGTCTTGCGTCCTTGCCGCGTCGCCAATCGCGCAATTGCATCCCAGAACACCCCTTCCAGGCGCAGCGCGTGCCGGCCCGTGACGGTTGTGACGGTTCGAAAGATTGGAACCGACCAGTCGTCTCCTGAACTCGCACCTGTCGAGACGTCCACAAGGTGGTCGTCGCGGTTGCTATCGTTCAATGAGAGCCTCCTGTCGGACCTTGTTGATGGGCTTGAGCAGATACTGCAGGATTGAGTGCTTGCCGGTAATGATGTCCACCGTGGTGACCATGCCAGGCAAGGTTGCCAGTTCCTGTCCGTGATAGTTGAGCGCCGTTTCCTCGGCGCGGACTGTCACGAGGTAATAGGTTTCGCGCGTTTGTTCATCGACAAGGCTGTCGGCGGAGACATTGTCCACCACCCCCTGCAGGCCGCCATAAACTGAGAAGTCATAGGCGGTGAACTGGATGCGCGCGGCCTGCCCGGGGATGACAAAGGCCACGTCCGATGGCTTGAGACGCGCCTCCACCAGGAGGAAATCAGACTTGGGAACAATGTCCATCAACCGCGCGCCAGCCGTCACAACCGCACCGATTGTGGTCACATCGACTGCATTGACGATCCCATCGACCGGCGAGCGGACTTCCGTGCGGCTGACCCTGTCTGTAGCGCCACGCAGTTGCTGCTCGGCGCTGGCCAGTTCCGCCCGCCGCAGCGTCAGTTCCGACAAGGCTTCCTGGCGAAATTGCTGATCGGCCTGCTGCACCTGCAATTGCGCCTCAAGCAGCGCTGCAGCCAGGCGAGCCGAGCTTTCGACCGTCGCGTCAATCTGCCCGGACAGATCCCCCACTTCCGATCGGAGCGCCAGAAGGTCTGTCCGTGCCGTCAACCCGCGCTCGGCCATGGGCTCGACCAGGGCAAGACGCTCCTGGGCAATTTCGAGGTTGGACTGCAGGCGTGCCCGGTTGACCGTTACCTCGTTGAGCTCACGCTGGCGCTGCTCGACACGTTGCCGCAACACATCGGCCGTACTCACACGGCTTTGCAGCCGCGACTCCAATAGATCACGTTCGGCACTGCAGACGGCGGGGGCCTCTGCGCCCACGTTTTCCGGGCAGATAAAATCCGAAAGGGTCAACCCGGCGCTTTCGATCCGCAACCGCTCGGTCTGCGCGGAAAGCGCCAGGACGCGCGCCTCCACCTCACCGGCACTCGAGGCGGTATTGGTGTCGTCGAGCCGCACCAGCAATTGACCCGCGGAAACCTGCTCGCCCGAGCGCACCAGGATGTCGGTGACCACGCCGGGTTCAGCGCTCTGCACGATCTGTGACTTGCCTGAGGGAATAACCTTGCCTTCGGCGCGACTGATCTGGTCGACCTCGGCCCAATTGGCCCAGAGCAGGAATGCGACAACGACGGCCACCACCAGTACGATAATCTGCGTCCAGGCGCGCGGGGGGCGATCCGGCCGGAGGGAGTAGGTGGTTGAGGGCTTCATTTTGCTGTTCTGAAAATTCATTGCGCGTCCGCCCGCATGCGCAGTTGTTCGAGCACCTTGTCCTTGGGGCCGTCCGCAATCAACTTGCCATTGTCGATCACCATCAGGCGCGTCACCAGCGAAAGCAGGCTGTAGCGGTGTGTCGCAATCAGCACCGTCTGGTCGGGCATCAAGCTGGATTCCAGGTGCTTGATCAGCTGCCGCTCGGTTGCCAGGTCCATGGAGCTCGAGGGTTCATCAAGGAACATCACCTTGGGTTCAACGAGCATGGCGCGCGCCAGGGCGATGGCCTGGCGTTGCCCGCCGGACAACAGCACGCCGCGCTCGCCCACCGGCATGTCATAGCCTTGCGGGTGCCGCGACACGAAATCCTCCACCCCCGCGCGACGGGCAGCGGTCATCAGCCGCTCTTCGGTCGCCGCCGGGTCGCTCATCAGAATGTTCTCGCGGACCGTGCCGTTGAATATTTCGGGGTCCTGGATAACCAGGCCCACGGCGCGTCGAAGGTCCTCGGGATGATATTGGTCGATATCGATGCCGTCGATGGAGACTTCACCCTCGCTGGCGCGATGGAAATTCACCAGCAGCCGCCCAATCGTGGTCTTGCCCGAGCCGATGCGCCCGATAATGCCGATCTTCTCACCCGGCTCGATAGCAAACGAGATTCCGTCCAGCACGAACACCTTGGACTGCGGATAGGCAAACCGGACCTTGTTGAAAGTGATCTTGCCGCCCTGCACCACCCGCTGCATCTGATTGACGCGTGTCGGGCGCTCATCGGGCAGCTTCATGATTCCGTCGACCGTCTGGTAGGCCTCAACGGCGGCGCGGGCGCGTAGCAGGGTCCCGGCAATCATGCCGATCGGGGCAATGAGGCGATTGGACAACATCATCGCCGCAATGATGGCGCCGGTGGTCACATCACCTGTGGTAAAGGCATAGGAGCCACCAACAATGATCCCGACCAGGGACAATTGCGATAGCGTTGCGGTGGTATTGGTTGCCATGGCCTGGAAGGCGCGCAGCTTGTCCTGCGTATTGGACGAAGCCAGCACCGCGGCCTCCCAGCGGCGCAACAATTGCCCTTCGGCGCGCGACGCCTTCACGGTTTGAGCGCCTGTCAACGCCTCAACCAGTACCGAATTGCGGGCAGATGATTCTGCCAGCGCCGATTTGACCGCCCGGCCGGACAAAATGCCGACGATCAGCGTGATGACCAGGGCCGCCACGCCGGCGATCAACGGGAAGATGACCAGCCAGCCAACCAGCAATGTCAGCACATAGGCAAAGATGCCCAGAAACAGCACGTCGACAAACATGACCAATGTGCTGGCCGCAACAAACTCGCGCAGCACTTCGTACTGGCCGATACGGCTGACAAAGGCGCCTGTCGAAGCCGGGCGGGACGACATGGGCGTGTTCAGAACCCGATCAAACAGCGCCGAGGACATCTTGAAGTCGATCGATCGACCAACAAATTCGATCACCCCGGCCCGGGCCAGTTTGAGCAGCAGGTCAAATATCGAGACCATGCCCACGCCGATGGCCAAGACCCACAAGGTCGTCTGCGCCGAATTGGGCAGCACGCGATCATAGACGTTCATGGTAAAGAGCGGGAAGGCGATGGCGAAGACGTTGATGAATGCAGCGGCCAGAAGGACATAGATCGCGCTGGCCGCATGCCCCCGCACGGCCGACCAGAACCAGTGCCCCTGCTGCGCCATGCGGACGCCGCTATGTTCCTGCACCGCCTGAAAGTCAGGTGAGACAAACATCAGCGGCGCCTGCTGCCGGGCGTCGATGTCCTTGGCGTCCAGGTTGACCTCGCTGCCCTGCAGCGGATCATAGGCGCGATAGGTGCGGCGATTGAGCCGGCTCAGCAGCACCAGCGGTGCGCGATTGCCGGGAAACAGAATAACGGGGAAGTCATATTGCTTGAGGCGCTGAGGCGCCTCATTGCCATTTCGAACCGTCACACCGATGCGCGCAAATGCGGCCGCCATCAGCCGAACGTCCATGCGTCCGTGCTCGATCGGCAGGCCGGCCGTCAGCGTCGCAACGGAATCGGACTTTCGCCACGCTCGCGCCAGGAACCGTATGCAATCCAGAACGGGATCGACAGTGGAGGTTTTTTCAACCTCGGATTGAGCCGCGACAGTCATTCACGCCGCCGTTCTGCAAACAGGCATTACCAACCACCAAAATGTAGCTGGTGCACAGTTAAGCACAGATTGGTGGCGCTGTAATCAAAGCGCCATCACAACTTAGTTGCTAGCTGTCGGCAGAGTTAATGGTGTAAGCGTGCGCGGTTCTGATGCTTGCCAAGACTGGATATCGAACGCCGAGCGCGTGTCGGCAACTGCACTGCCATGGGTGCTCACACCCATGAAATTGAGCAATGTGCCACTGGCAGCCAGCACGCGGTATTCAGCAAACATCACACTATATCGGGCAGTTTCGCGCAGGATCTGCACATTGTAGCGCGTATTCTGGGCATCGAGCACGTCCAGCAACGAGCGCTCACCAATGATGAACTGATCGCGATATGAATCGACGAGGCTTCCCGAAGAATTGAGCTGCTCGTCATACACCCGGGCCAGTTCGCCCTGGCTTTTTAGCCGCAACCAGGATTCGCGCACCGCCTGCTCGACTTCGCGCACGGTCTGGTCAAAGACCAGCTTGGCTTCGCTTTCGCGGCGAATTTCTTCCTGAACCTGCGCCCGCGCTATGCCACCGTCAAAGATGTTCCAACGCAGGGACAGCTTCACGCTGGCATCGTTCTGCCAGCCATCAGCGCCAGAGATATCGTATCCGGTCGCAGCGCGCCCTTCGAGCTGAAGCTTTGGCTTCAATCCGGCCTCAGCCTGGTCAACCAGCGCGGACGCTGCGTCGATATCAGCGCCAGCAGTCTTGGTCCGCGGATTGTTGACAATCGCATTGGCAATCGCCAGCTCAAGCGAGCCAGGCACGGCGATCGAGGCACGGCTCGGGGCACCCACGGAGCCAGGCATCATCCCGACAAAGGTCTTGAACTCGATCTGCGCGGCAGCCAGCTCAACGCCGGCTTCGGTCAGCCGAGCCCGCGCCGCAGCAAGGCGCTCGATGGACTGGAAGCGATCTGCCTCGGTCAACTGCCCACTGTCGATGGCAGCCGCCACATCCTGAACCATTGACTCATGGAAGGTGACGTTCTGGCGGGTAAGACCCACGATCTGCTGCTGCAGCAGGACCTGATAATAGACGCGCACGATCTGGAGGGCGATAAACTCGCTGCGCTCCATCACGCGGTACGATGCACTGTCCACGCGCGCGGCCTGGCGGGCCAGCTCGGAATCGCGGAAACCGCCATCATAAAGATCGTAGGTGGCAACCAGGCCGATCTGGGTGGGATAGAGCGGATCGTTTTCGATACCAAGCGCCCGGCGGGACGGATTATTCAACATCTGGACGCCGGCAGAGGCCTCCAGATCGACACGCGGCGCGTAGAGCCCCTCAGCCTGACGCAGCTCGAAGCCGGTCGCATCGTGGTTCTGGATCGCCTGGCCGATCTCTGGATTGCTGTCCATCGCCAGCTGCACGGCCTCTTTAAGGCCCATTGCATGAACTGCACCCACACTCATCAAGGAGACGGTTGAAAGCAGGACGATCTTGAGAAACGTATTCATGCTGAAAATCTCTTTGCCCACTATCCCAACCTACCGGAACGACACGTACTGCTGGTGAAAGCAGTCGCATTTCTGAACCGACTCTTCGTCGACATAGCCACCATTGAGATAGCCCAATGCGGTCGAGCACGCCCAGCGCGCCTCCATGGCCCAGATAAAAGCCGGCTGCCGGGACGTCAGAACCGACGGATCATCCATTCCGGCCTTTGCACTTTCGAGATTGGCGGCGACAGATTGGCGAATCTCTTCGACCGGCATGAGCGGCATGACTGACTGGCGATAATTGGTGCACTGCCCGCCGTAATTGAGGAGCAGATCGGCAGCCATCCCATTGCCCGCAGCGACAAAAGTCCCCACCACGACTGCGATGACCCTGACGAATCCAAGCTGCATAGTAATTGCCCCACCCCATAACCTGCGCGCAGTTTAGTGCATCTGCGCGCCGCCGAGCAAGTCTGCCAAATCCTTTTACAAACTTTCACCGGAACCGATGCAGAAATGCCGCACCGTTTAACAAATCGGTAACTATTAGAACCATCGAAAACTAGGCCCACAAAGCATAACAAAATAGACGGCCAGCCTATCTGATCAGATGGTGCCGACCAACCTCCCACCACGCCACTGAAAGCCGAGGCTCTTTGCGCAACATCACCCGGCGCCCCTCACCGAGGGCCAATCGTTGCCCACCGTCGCATCCAGCACATTCATGCCAGTTTCCAAGGTCCAAGACAGACAAGCACTCAGCGCCCGCGCAAATGTATTTACGTCGTCGCGCCTCTGGCTGCGGAAACATTTGCCGAAGTTGAAAAAATCGTAATGACGCAAGCTAGCCGATCCTGCACCAGCGCAAACGCAATTGCGCGCACTAAGATGCCCAACTCTGCGGTTTGAAAGTATCCCACACGCTATACAAAATAGCGAAATGGCGCGCCCGGAACGATTCGAACGTCCGACCCCCAGATTCGTAGTCTGGTGCAAGCCGTTGATTTGTATACTTCTTTCCGCAAACCAGAGCCTTAGCGACGCATTGTAGATCAATGGCTTAGATCGGAAATGCAAACCGAATCCGCCATTCGCGATTAACACGAAAATGGGGCGCGGCTTCTGCTGTTGGGTCAGCGCCTCTCGCCAAGCTGTCGCCAATTCTCACCGGGGTTGAAACCGGGGAATGGCTCACTCCCTCGGTACCGCCAGTCAGATGCCTTGGGATTCACGCGCAAATGAAGCGAAGTCCTAGAAAATCCACTTAGTAAGTAGGCAGTGCCTTGGGGTGCCGAGGCATATCCGGCGACCTATCCTCCTCATCCGGATTGAACGTCTTCTTACGCACAGTGTTTGGATGGGTACTCTCGGCGTAGTGATGATGGACTTTTGGCCAACGCTAGCAAAGCCCCTTGCCATACGGGGCCAGGAAAGGCCACGAAGTCGGGCTCACCATTTGCTAGCGCTTCTGGGCATGTGCGAGCGTTGGACGACAATTCACCAACAACTTAACGTAAACACCACCGCATCCGGCATGCGGTGGTCCGTCAACCTGGTGTAAACACCACCGCAAACTGGCATGCGGTGGTAATTCGTGATAGCCGCCTGCGAAACTAGCAAAGGCGGGTCGATATGGGCTTTTTTGAAGCATCACCGCATCTATTCTTGCGGTGATGCTAACACCAAGTTGACAAGATTAGCCGGTATTGCGTTTTTCTCGAAGTCAGCAATTACAGCTTTCTGCAAATCAGGCTGACGCCTACATTTCAGCCCGACTGTTCTAAAGCTCGCTGAGCGCTTTTGCTGCATGCAACGACAAAACATGCATCAGACTGTTGAACATCCAGCCAGGGAGCACCCCTGTTGATCCTCAGACAGTCAGATCGGGCCTCGACAGGATTGATGTCAAAGTAGCGACAATTTTGGCCGCGGATATAGCTGGTACTTTTCACTCTGGGGCCTACAACTTTCTGACTGGAGAGCTGCCAGATCGGGAGACGATCCATTTCATCGCGTTGGATGAATAGCGGACCGAGACCAAGGACGTTGCGCCAGTACTCGGCGACATGCTGTTTGGTGCTTGTGCGGGTGGCGACCAAGCCGGCGCTGTGGATCAGAGACCCTAGCTTTGCCTCTAACCAAGGGTCGAACTCTTGGGCCGAACGGTGCACACGGACACACCTTCAATGGGCTAGGCGAGTATTCTAGGAAATCGACAGTGTTGTGGTCCGGAGAACGTCAGGCGAAGCCGGTCAGAAAAGTCCGCATTTCCAAAATATATAGTTATCTAGAATATTATATATAAATATGAAAATGAGAACTGGAACGAACACGCTCTGCGTTCTCCGGCAAACAAGAAAGAGCGCCTCAGCGACTTCGAGACGGCCTTATCCTACCTCGGCCTAAGCGTGGAAGGTTCCGTCTGCTCTATGAGCCTTTCGACAGAGGCCGGCAGGAGCCAGGTGGCTCACTTCACCAGCATCCGCTTCGCCCCCTTCCCGTAGGGCCCTCATCGCCAAAAGCGGTTCATCGCTCCCGCAGCCTCTCCCCTGATTTCGAAAAAAGATCTGACAACCACGGCATCCCTTTTTCCGGATCGCTATAGGGCCATTGTTAACCCGAGCGAGACCCATGTCGAACCAACAGATCCTCTCCGTTCCTTACACCATTGTATGCCCACCTCAGTGCTCAATCACCAGATCGTGCCGATTGTGGCTCTCGAAGCATGGAGTAGATGAATGACGCGCCTTGAGTATTTTCGCCCAGCGCTCATTAATGCTGCGGCCACTAAAGACGCATGGCTGCGATGGACGATTGAGCGGCAATGGGACAGATACATCACCCTATCGTTCAATGAGCCGGCGAAACTGAATCGCCTGGGAGATGTAACAGAGTCGGAAATCGCAAGTCGAAGGGATAAGCTAAAGGAGTGGGACGGGCGAATGAACCGATGCCTATTAGGCCGAAATTGGGCCAAGCTTCACGACTATCGCATGTTCAACATGTACACGATGGAAAAGCCACGCACCAATCCGCACTTTCATGGTTTGGTGCACTTCTTCAATGTAGACGAGGCAGAAAGAGAGCGCCAAGCCAAAATATTCGATGACCGCGCTGAAGACATCTGGAAATATCTAGTTGCCTCCGGGGACGTCGATGTCAAGCCTGTTTTTAATGAACTTGGCGTAGCAAATTATGTTGGAAAGTCTATCACAGATAGTCTAAACTTTGAGAACTGGGTGCCGCCTGACGAATTTTGGCGCCCCTAGTCTCTGGAACCGCAATGCCGTTGCTCGCGAAGCGAGGACGACTAGTAGCCAGCGCCAAAGCCGCACCTGCCCAACTGCCTCTCAAAACGAGAAGCAGTCCTGTCCTATGGAAACAGTCAATAGAAAACGATCACATAAAAATATTAGACATGTAATGCATACAATAAGCGAGAGCGCCGCAGGCGCTCTCAAGGCCGAAGGCCGTTAGGTACAAAATAAAAGTGTGCAGCGTCTGGTGAGCCTAAAGCTCAAGGCTGCAGCCAGATAAAATTCATCGGCCCAAGAGAGCTCGCGGCCGCGGTGACTAACCGACCTGGCGGTGTCCGGTGCATTATCGTCGACCTGCCGCGCCAGGCTGTTGTCGACCACGACCGATGGCTTGCCATACGCGCAATTCGGTTGGCGCAACTGGTCTCGGGCCTTTCAGGCCTTGCATTGCAAAGGGCTGGCTTGTGACCGCCTGATCAATTCAATTGTGCTTTGCTGCCCATTAGCTGACAATCTTGAAGGACTCGTTATGCTCCAAGGTCGGACTTGTTAATCTCGAAGGTTTAGCGTCTCGCCGCGCTTCAGGATCTCGTAGATCACCCCCTCGAGAATCGGCAGGGCCTGCCTGTCTTTGCTCAGCAGTATTGTCGCAAGTGTACTGTGCGAGGACATTGCGCGAACCACGGCTGCCTGGACGGCGCCGGGCAGGTTCCCTTTCATCGCCTGGTCTTTACTGTTTTTGTTGATCTGGGCCATCACGACCGGGTTCTCGCGGGTGATCGCCGCGACCTGGTTAACGAAGGCCACCTGGTCCTCCAGCGGTGTCGCTTCCCCGAATAGGCTGTTCAGCCGCTCAATCAGCTCCTGCATATACACGGGCAGAGCGCCAGGTCGTGAGCCGCCACCACCGCCCTTCACCGGGTCGACGGTGGGCAGCTCCTCGTCTTCGCCTTCGCTTGTCGGTTCCCGCTCCGCGATGTCGTAGCCGGTCAGCGCGATGCCGTGCAGGTCGATCTCAGCTGCAGGCACTCCGTCGAGCCGGTTCGCCAACAGCTTCGAGAAGGCGGCAAAAGTTTCTAGGTCTGGGTCACCTAGGTCTACCAGCTGGGCGATGTAGGCGTAGAGCCGTCCGAACCGGGACAAGCCTGACTTGAAGTCAGTAAGAGAAACGATCGCCGTTTCGACCTGCTCGCGTTCGTGGTCGGCACGCCTCATCCCATCGTCGTTCCCGGCGCTCTTTGCGCGCTGCCAAGCGTCCTCAGCCGAAGCCGCACGTTCCCGCAGGTCGGACAGTCGCAGATTGTAATCATCCGTCGGCTCCTGCGTCGCGGCGTACATTGCCTTGTGCGCCGCCTCGTCGTCGTTCCCAGTCGCAGCAGAAGCGGCGGTCCGGAAACGGGCGCGCTGGAAGTCGAGAATATGGGTACCGTCGTAGATACCCTGATCGTCGAGGAATTCCTTCAGGTCGTAGATGACATTCAGGTCCTGAACCTTCTCAATCCGAGCGCCCCGATCGTACTGGGCGAAGGCGGCCCGGACCACGTCCGGGTCGTTAACGAAATCGATGATGAAGGTTTGATCTTTGCCCGGGAAAGTCCGGTTCAAGCGCGAGAAGGTTTGGACAATCTCAACCGCGTTCGCGATCTTCTTGTCGACGTACATCGCGACCAGCTTGGGCTGGTCGAAACCGGTCTGAAACTTGTTCGCCACCAGCATGACCCGGTATTCTGGCCGGTCGAATACATGGCGCAGATCTTTGCCACCTGCCTCCGGGTTCATATTCGCCTCGGTGAATTCGGCGTCCTCCTCGACGACGAAAGCGTCCCCGTGGAGCAGACTGTCGTTCGGGTGCATCACTTCGCGCCCGGTGAGCTTGCCGGAGAAGCCAACAAGGGTTCGGATGTGTCTGTATTCCGGGTTCGCGGCAATGAAGGCGTCAAAAGCCCGCTTGTACCGGACCGCAGAGGGCCGGGAGCTGGTGACCACCATCGCCTTGGCCTTCCCGTCCAGAAGGTGGGCCACGTTCTTCGAGAAGTGTTCGATGATGAACTGAACTTTCTGGGCGACGTTCGTCGGGTGAAGCGTCATCCACTTCGCCAGCGCTCGCTTGGCGGCCTTCCCGTCGACCCGCTTCTCGTCGACGATCTCCTGTCCGAGGTTGAAGGCGGTCTTGTAGGGGACGTAGCCTCGCAGAACGTCCAAGATGAAACCTTCCTCAATTGCCTGGCGCATCTCGTACTTGTGGAACGAGACCGGCAGGTTGTCGTCCGAGGCAGGCTTGGTGGGATCGGCCGGCCGGCCGAAGAGCATCATGGTCGAGTGCTTAGGGGTCGCCGTGAAGGCGAAATGGGACACGTTGGACGGGCGCTTACGGGCCCGCTGGATCTCGAACAGAATGTCCTCGACCGTCATCTCCTCCGCGTCCTTGCGCGCCGACAGGGCCAGCGTTGCTTGCAGCTTGGATGCGGTGTTCCCGGTCTGGGAGTTGTGCGCCTCGTCGATGATCACCGCGAAGTTCCGGTCCCGCAGGGACGACTCCGTCAGGATCGCCTCCATGGCGAAGGGAAAGGTCTGGATGGTCACCACGATGATCGGGGTGCCCTTCAGCATCGCCTCACTCAACTGGTCGCTCTTCGACTTCGACGAGGTCTCCCGATCGATCGCGGCGATCAGCCCCTTCTGGTGGTCGATCTGCTGGACCGCGTCCTGCAACTGACCGTCCAGGACGTTCCGGTCCGTCACGATGATCACCGTGTCGAAGACCGGCGTCCCGTCGTCCCGGCGCAGTTTCACCAGGTCATGCGCCGTCCAGGCAATCGTCGAGGTCTTGCCCGAGCCCGCGCTGTGCTCGCACAGGTAGGGGTGCCCGGGCCCCTTCGCTTCCGCATCAGCGATCATCTTGTTGACAGCGTCGAACTGGTGGAACCGGGGGAAGATCAGGGTCTCCTTGACCGACCAGTTTCCCTTCAGGTCGACCACGTTCTTCTTCTCGACATAGACGAAGCTGTGGAAGATCCGCAGGAACGCTTCGGGCTGGCAGATCTCCTCCCAGAAATAGGCGACGGGATATTCACCGTCGGCTCGCGCCGGGTTTCCGGCGCGACCGTTGTCGCCCTTGTTGAAGGGTAGGAAGAAGGTGTCGTCGCCCGCGAGCTTCGTGGTCATCCAGATCGCGCTGTCGGACATCGCGAAATGGACGACCGCGCCGCGATGCTGCGTCAGGAGCGGGTGCTTGCGTTTCGTGACCGGGTCTACGGGCAAGCGGTCGCGCCGGTACTGGGCTTTCGCGTGCTCCACCGACTGGGTAAAATCGGTCTTCAGCTCGACCGTCACCAGCGGCAGGCCGTTCAGGAACAGGCCGAAGTCGATGGCGAGCTCGCGACCCGGGTGATATTTCAGCTGCGGCACGACCCGCAGCCGGTTCGACGCGTAGCGGTGCAGGACGGCGTGGTTCCTCTGGTCCTCCGGGGCCGCCTCGGACAGGTCGAGGTGACCGGCGCCTGCGATCGAGAAGCCTCTGCGCAGGGTTTGCACCATCCCCTGTTTCTCCAGCGCGGCCTCCAGCCGATCCATGACGACCGTCAGGGTCTTGTCGCCGTTCATCGCGTGAAGGCGGTCCCATTTCTGCGGCTGGGTGGCGCGCAGCCAGGCTTCCAGGTCCTCCGGATACATGGCGCGGTCCGCGTCATAGGCGTCGGAGGTGCCGACCAGCCAGCCCGCCGCGGCGAGCTTGCCAACGATATGGGATTCCAGGTGCTTCTCGTGATGCAGGTCGCTCATGCAGCAAGCCTCACGTCGATCTTGCCGGTGACGGCGGCGGTGATCAGGGCGGCACGCTTCTCGCGGAGAAGGTCGATGCTGCGCTCGGTTAGGGCGATCAGGCTGTCGATTTTTGCCGTCTGGGTCTCGATGTGCTCAACGATCTGACATGCGTCGTTTTCGGGTGGAAACGGGATGCGGATCGAAGTGAACTTGGGTGGTCTGATGGTTTTTCGTAGTCCCGTGTAGAACGGCTTGAGGCCTTTGCACATATCGAGGTGAAGGAACAGGAAATAGAGATACTTTGAATAGATAAGCGCAAGACAATCGAAAACCGAATAGGCACCCGTGATCATGCCGTGGCGATCAGACAGCCCTACCGTTCGTGGGGTTTCGTCAATATCGAACAAGCAGAACACAAAGTCGCCGGGGCTGACTTCCTGATAGGAATCGAAAGACTCAGGGAATTTTCCGAAATTTTCGCTGATATCGCGCTCGATCACGCCACGCGTGGTCAAAGACAACAGCCTGTATTCGCCGTGGCGTGATCCAACGATGTTCTTCTTGACCCGCAACGCTCGGCCGACGGGAGATATGTCCCAAATTTCTGGCACCATGCCGACCGCCTTGAATGGACCATCTTTCATCGGCGCGTCTGGGTCGATGCCCTTCGTCACCGCATGGGTGATCACGGCCGCCCGCTTTTCCTTCAGCAGCGTGATGAACCGGGTCTTCTTCTCGATCAGCCCGTCAATCCGGCCAGTTTCGACCTCGATATGGTCGGCGATAGCTGCCTGTTCGCGGAGATCCGGCTTCGGCAGCTTCACCTTGCGGACGTGACTGAAGTTCAGGTCCTGCCCGTCACGGACAAAGTTTGAGGTCAGGCGAAGCGCCTGAATGTAGAGGCTGGATTTCATTAGGGCGCCATAAAATCGCCCTTCTACGTCTGGTCCGGGCTTAAGCACCGTGTAGGAGGAACGGACGCTGCCGACAGCGCGGGCGCGCTCGAGCCCACCATCCATGCTGCGCATACTGATCACGAAATCGCCTAGTTCGACATGCTTGCGCATATCGAGATTGACGACCGCCATAGTGACTTGACGTTGCTCAAGCGCCTCGAATTCTGCAACCGGGATGACCCCGTACTTCTGAGTCGCGGACAGCAGCTGGTCGCCTTCGCGTGCGCGCTCCTTGCTCTCAGTGAATAGAGCGGCCGGCGGAACAACCTCCCAATGAGCAGGCACCTGCCCCAGCCAGTCTGCGCCTGAGTCCTTCATCGGAGTTCGCTTGCACGAGATGGGTGTCTTGAGATCTGTACCTGTCATTCCGTCAGTTCCGCGAGCAACGATGCAATGTCCGCCTCGACCGCCTTCAGCTCGGCGTCAATCTCCTCCAGATCGCGGGGTGGCTGGTATTCATAGAAGTAGCGGTTGAAGTTGATCTCGTACCCCACGACGCCCACCTCACCGTCGTATTCATCACGGAACGTCTCATCCAAATAGGCGTCGGGCGCATGAGGCAGCACCTCCTGCGCCATGTAGTCCCGGATGTCGGTACCCAGGGGGATGTTCTCGTAATCCGTCAGGTCGTCGTCGGGGATGAGATCGCCGTTCTTGTCGCAAATCGGATCGATCTCCGGATCGTGGACGCCGAAGGCCTTCTGAAACGCCTTGATCAACGCGGCTGGGACAGATCGCTGACTGATCATCGCGCCGGAGTTCTTCCGCAGCCAGGCCGCCATCCAGTGCCAGCCATGGATCGCGCCCATCTCGCGATCAAGCAGCTTCAGCCAGAGGTCCTTCGAGTCGGTCGTCAGGCGCACCCACGCCTTCTCGGACTCGAGCGCCGCCAGCCCCTCCTGTGAGATCACGATCTTCTTGCGCAGCGGGCGCAGGACCTTCACCCGGCGATAGCCGAAGTCGCGGCTGTCGAAGATTCGGCTCGCCTTTGTCTCGGCGAAATCGGCATACATCTGGACGATCTGCCGGATCTGGCCATCCCCGACGCGGCGGCGCTTGTTGCCCTCGCTCTTGCGCATGGGCTCGAACAGCGCGGTCGCGTCGATCAGCTGGACCTTGCCCTTCCGGTCGGCCGGCTTCTTGTTGGACAGGAGCCAGATGTAGGTGCCGATCCCGGTGCGGAAGAAGATTTCGGTCGGAAGCGCGATGATCGCCTCGACCACGTCCTCTTCCAGCAGGTAGCGCCGGATCTCGGATTCCCCTTGCCCTGCATTCCCGTTGAAGAGGGGCGAGCCGGACAGGACGATCGCCGCCCGTCCACCGCCGCGCTCCGGCGTCTCCAGCTTGCTGAGGAGGTGGAGGAGGAACAGCATCGACCCGTCGCTGACGCGCGGCAGCTTGGGGCCGAAGCGGCCCTCGAACCCCTTCTCCTGATGCTCCCTGACCACGGCGGTCTGGTCCATCTCCCATTTCTTACCGAAGGGCGGATTCGAGACGCAGTAATGGAACCGTTCGTTCGCGAGCTTGTCGTCCGACAGGGTGCTGCCGAGCTTGATGTTCTTCGACAGGTCGCGGCCGGGATCGGACTCGACGGTCTTGAGCAGCATCGAGGCGAGGCAGACCGCGTGAGTCTCCGGTTCCAGCTCCTGTCCATAGGGCACAATCACCGGGGCGACCGAATACCGGTCGCGCAGCGCGTTCACATGCCCCATCCCGTCCGACAGGAAGCCGCCGGTGCCGCAGGTGGGATCATAGAGGGTCCGGATCAGGCCGGGGCTGTCGATGAACATCTGGTCGTCGGGGTCGAGCAGCAGTTCGATGGCCAGATGGACGACGTCGCGCGGAGTCATGAAATCTTCAGCCGCTTCGTTCACCTCGGCCCCGAAACGGCGGATCAGGTGTTCATAAACGTTGGACATGACCCGCTCCGGAACTGTGTCAGGGTGCAGGTCGATGGCGGCAAAGTTCTGACAGATCTTGTAAAGGACCCCGGCCTTGTCCATCCGGGCCAGCGTGTTCGCGAAATCGAACTGTTCAAAGATGACCCGGGCGTTGTCGGAGAACGAGGCGATGTAGTCCTCGAGGTTCTGACGGGTCCGGGTCGCGCCGAGGCTGCGGAGGTCGTAGTTCGAGGTGTTGTAGAACGGGTACCCGGTCTGCGTGCGCAGGATGACGTCGAGGTCTATCCCGCTGTCTTTCATCTTCTTGACACTCTCGCGCACCTGATCCCGGGTCGGCTCCAGAACGCATTCCAGGCGTCGCAGGAGAGCAAAGGGCAGAATGATCTTGCCGAAATCGACGTGCTTAAAATTTCCCCAGAGGTCGTCCGCGTTCTTCCAGATGAAATCGGCGAGAGCGGTGTTCGTATTCATCTGTCTTCCCTAGTTTTGTGGCATTCTGAGTTGCAGGCGTGAACCGCTGGGAGATTAATTCGCTTTTGGCGTCTATTGTTATCATGCGGCCCGGCCGAGAACCTGATCTCCGTTTAGGAGAACGATTTGCTGATCATGGGGCTACTGAATCGGTGTTTCAGCCCGAGCCGTTTGCCCCCTCTAGATCCGCCGCTTTCTGGCGCACTTCTGCTATCAGAACAGGTTAAACAAACTGCTGCCGGCTGATCCCCACAAAATTGGAGGCGGAAGGCAGTTAAACGCGTTTCCACCTCCAAAACCGGACAGTCCGGTTTTGGGCTTTGAAGCAGATGGCAGCCGTTAGGTGATCAACGTCTTCGGCGACTGGACCACCCCAGAGCTAACTTGCAAGGCGCCAAGTCACCGTTTGACGCACGGCAGGGGCATGCAAGACTTAACAGTTATTTTGCATCTACTGTATCCGCGCGCTCGACACCTGACCAATCCTACCATTGTTGACTGCTAAACCGTCCCATGGGTATCAAATGCCGTGGGGGAGGACGGATCGCTGATATATTCTAATCATGTGCTGACAGAGGATCCCGAAGGCCATCGCTGGGCCGTGGTGAAAGAGACCTGCGACGTCAGCAATGACAATGACGCCTTGCTTGTACATGCGGTGGAGATCATACGCCAGGCTTACGGCGAGGACGAAATCCGGCGCATTGCAGATGAGGCAGCGATGTCATTGCCGGAGCCTGCAGAAGGTCTCACAGGGTCGTTCGACACCGGAGCGATCATGGCAGCCTTCAGGAAATCCATTCCCGATCCGGATAGAGAAGGCCGCAAACCGGCGCAGCTCGCAAACTACAGGTCGGAGACAGCGGAGCTCATTGCCCGCGCCGCGCTAGCAAAACTATATGGGTTCGAGGTTCCGCCGGCGTTGCACGCCACCAAGCCGAACCGAGTCCAGCCGATACTGGGCTTCGATGGTTGGACCGTGGCGCTGACCTCGCCCAACGGCCTTTCCTTGGTCCTTATTCAGGTCAAAGGCACTGATGAACCGAAGCGCCCCCCCGGGGAGGCGGCCAAGTTGGTGACCGAATGCGGCAAGGCCGTCACCGACAATGCAAAGCTGAACGATTTCCTAATGGCATGTGTGGTCCGGTGCCAAGGCACCGAATATGCAGCGATGCTTCTCGCGATGGTGTGGGAGCTCGAAACGACGGGGATGATTGCCAACACACTCCTGTCTCCAGTTATAGTCCGTGGTGAGGTCGAGGCAGATTTAGATGATCTGCAGTCCTTAAGAGAGGCGACAATTTCCTACTTGCATGCGAAAGCCCGTGGCATGACTCTCTCGCTCGGTGCCGAACTCAACGCGTTCGGTCGAGCGGCAATGGAAAGAGCCCGCAGGAATGACTGACGTTACGCCAATCTTCGATAGGGAGTATCTGGATGGTCTGGTCTCCCGCTTCGATGATGGTGCTTTCCAGTCATCGTTCAATAACCAGGAACATCCCGATGCCGCGCAGCTCGTTCAGCTTAAGCTCGGATCTATGCTGGGCTATGAGGAGTGGGTCTCCCGATTGGACGCGGATGTTGCCAGCCTCGGCACTTCCGACCATGTCGATGATGCCAGCCGGGTTTTCGATCGTTGGCTGGCCTATGTTGTAACGGCATATCCGCATCGCTCGATCGAGCTTCGCGACCTATTCTTGATGTCGACTTCGGCATTATGGGCTAGGCGTCCGACGGAGCTGCGGCACGTGCTAAGGCTCGATTCCATTTCGGCGATCATTGATCTGGCTGCGTCCTCCGATCAGGGATGGCCTAATCGGGTCAGGGAAGCCGTTTCTCGCGCGCTGATACTGGTCGCGCGCCAATCCGGGCGGGAAGATGTCGAGAACGCGCGCAAGCGACTTGACGAACTGCGAGACCTGCAGCGATCGGTCGAGGTCGACTGGCTCGAAGAGGCGCAGCGCCCCCAGCAATCGGCGTTGGAACTTCTTGCGTTGTACCATTGCGCCCAGGCGACCATCGTGCTCTCGCACTACGTGTTAGACGGTGCCTTCGTTGGAGCCAAGGGGCGCGCCGTCAATGTCGGAACAGAGTTGCGCACCTTGCTTCGAAAGTCTGGCGAGTATGCTGATTTGAGCTCAGAGCCTGGCCTGATGACCTGGACCAGGTCGGTCGCCTTGATGATCCATAAGCTGCGTGCGGACTCGATTTGGGCAAGCGGTTTCAACATCAACGATAAGATCGATCAGTTGGTCCGCTCATTTAGCCAACGCGACGGCGCAATCCTGAGCATGCTTCCTTCGCAACAAGATGCTCTGGCCAACAATCTGCTTGACGCCCAGCGCGAAGCTATGGTGCTCCAGATGCCGACAAGCTCCGGCAAAACTTTGATGGCCGAACTCGCAATCCTGCAGACACTCTCGAGCTACGCAACGGCAAAGGTCGTCTACCTTACACCCACCCGGGCCTTAGCTACCCAAGTGAGACGGACATTGAGTGCCGATTTCGGTGATCTGGACATTGAAGTCACCGCCGCCGGTAGCGCGTTCGAGGAAGATCCTTTTGAGCTCGCCCTGTTGCAGTCCGCGAGCGGCGTGGTGATTTCCACGCCGGAAAAGCTTGACCTCCTTTTACGTGCCCATTCCGACTGGTTCGAAGGCGTTCGTCTGGTGATCGTTGATGAGGCCCACCTTCTCAGAGACGGTGAACGGGGCGCGCGTCTTGAGCTTCTCCTTGCCAACCTGCGCCGTGAGCATGCCCACGTAAGATTGCTGCTTCTTACGCCTTTCGTGGAGAATGCCGTGGAAGTGGCGAATTGGTTGAGCGAAGATCGCGGCAGCGAGGTTGACGTGAGTTGGCGGCCGGCGCGGTTGATAGTTGGGCTGGCTTCCATCAAGGGCCGCCAATCCAAGCGTCGCTGGGAAATCGAATGGAAGGAGCCACATAGGCGGTCGGCTCTCACCGACACTGTTATGTTTTTGACCGAAGGAGAACGAGAAGCGCTTCGCGTCAGTAATTCCACTCGCACCAAGACGGTTTCCCTGAGCAAGCGATTGAGATCTATCGGCCCCTCGTTGGCGATGTTCCCGTCGTCTCGGGTGGGGGCCGAACAGGCGGCGCTGAAAATGGCCGAAGATAAGAGGGTGATAGATATCGACACCGCGCCTGCCGAACTTCGCGTCGCGTTGGCCCTAGCAGCCGAAGAATATGGAGACGATAGCGATCTTACACGATGCCTCAGGAAAGGTGTCGCCTTCCACCATTCCGCCCTGAGCGGCGAGTTGCGCTATCTCGTCGAGAGGTTGGCGGCGAAAGGAACACTGGACTTCATCGCAGCGACCACTACGCTCGCGCAGGGCATGAACTTTCCAGTTTCCAGCGTCGTCATCCATTCGGTAAGCAAACCTGGAGCGGGCCCTCTAACGCCGGCCGAATTCTGGAATATTGCTGGTCGTGCCGGTCGAGTTGGACTGTCGGAAAAGGGTGTCGTCGTCTTCGCGAATTCCGAGCACAGGGAATACTGGGATTCATACACCCGCTACCTGTCCGAGAGGATGGTATCCGCCATGGCGGAAGCAATCGCCAAAGTTCGCGAAAGCGATTCGGTCAAATGGACCTACAGGGTCAACGAGGGTCTTCGTCCCTTCATTCAATATATAGGTCACTCGGTCGCGAGGCAGGGCGCTAGTGCTACAGCAAGCGAATTGGAGCGTCTCGTCACCGCCAGCTTCGCCGGCAAGACCCAGGAAGTCGGGGACGCTCTGCTCAGGTTGGCGAGAAGATATATCGCGGACATTGCCGGCAAGCCACTCAATTACATGAAGGTGGCGGACCAGACCGGCCTCGCATCTTACAGCTTCGACGAGCTCTACGCCAACATCGCTGCGGATCAGGTGCTCGCCAAGGGTGGAGCGGATGAACTTAAGAACCCTGAAGGCATGAAGCATCTAATCGACGTGCTAGCAAAGCTCCCAGAACTGTCGTTGGCGCTGGAACAGGGGCATGGGCAGATCAACACCATGGCGGTGGCGAAGGTCGTCCATCAATGGATCAATGGCGCCAGTGTTAAGGAAATTTCCGCAACCTTTCCGGGAGACAGCGAGGCCGATAGGGTTCGTGAGGCCGGCAAATACGTCTTTGGTAAGGTTTCCCAGACGGTGTCATGGGGGGCTCATGCATTTCTTCGCGGAAGGACAATGCTGTCAGGGAACGACGCGCTGCTTTCCGAAGAGCACCGGATGCTGCCCGCCTACATTCAATATGGCGTCAATGACTCAGTTTCGGTCCTTGCTTCGATCATGGGCGTACCGCGACAGCTGGCTCCGCAAATGGCCGCCCTCTATGGCGAGCGGAACGGCAGCTTGCGCCCAGAAGACAGCGAAAAGTTCAAGACATTCCTCCATACTGGCCCGGTTGAGTTGTGGCGGGATGCGGTAGCCAATACGAAACTTGGCGAACGAGTGTCGGCCGACGACCTCCGAACCGTATGGCGCGATGCCCAGGGTCTCGACCGCGCGCCGACGAAGTCGGCTACTATTGCATAAACGGAGAAAATAATGTCGCGTGGTCATCCGGTTGTTCTGTCCAATGGATCCAAATGGCCGAATAAGACTGTCGCTAAAGCCTACTTCCGCGCCTTGCGAGATCGGTGGGGCGTCGGAGTCGTGATCGACGACCCCATCGACCATGAGAACCTTTGCGCTCTCCTTGAGCGATATGACGAGGTTATTGCGACGGGCCCGTCGAAAGTCGGTTGCGGTATCCGTCATTTCGAAACGAGGGAAAACGTCTCGCACGGCGGTCTTACGATCGGTTTTTGGGTGATCCGCACTGATGACAGCGAAACTGATTTTAGCTTTATGAGCGCCGTCGACGGTCAACCGCGAAATCCGGACGCGGAGTTTGTCGAAGCCTGCAGGGAAGCTGTCTACGAACGCATTTCTGAGGCGAAGCGTGAGTTCTTCCGAAAACATGCCGACGGAGCCGGACGCTTGGCATGCACGGTGACCGGGGAACTCGTTTCGGCAGCGGCGGCCCGTGTCGACTACATCGGCAAGTCGCTCCGAGATATCGCTTGGGATTTTAGGGTTAGCGAAGGTTGGGGGGCTGCAGTGCCTCAAGGTGTTATCTCTCCGCCGGCCGATGCTCAAGTTTCGGCCCAGTTCGCCGACATGGACGCCATGATCCGCTTTCGGTTCTTCCACGATCGCAATGCCAGAATGCGAGTTGTCTCGAAGTCTGCCCTGCCATCCAGATTGGCCGCCACCCGCAATATGGCGGTAGAGACTCCGCTTATGTTCGTTTGAACACAGGTCGGCTACAAACTGCAGCGCGAATGCCATTGGAGAGGGAGCTCATGGCTCAGAAGAAACGGCACACCATGCGCCGCACGAGCCTAACACCGCCACCTTTTCGTCGCTACACGAACCTTGCGGCCGCGATTCACCTGCTTCAGTCCCGCAAGATCACCCTTCTAAACCCGGCGCGGTGGGACGACGCCAACGACGCCTATTTCATGGGCGAGTATAAGCGCCTCGCAGGTGCCGAGACGGTGCTGGCCATCTGTTTTGCCGAAACAGCCGAGACGTATCATCATTGGCGAGTGTTCTCGCACGGCGCGGACGGCGTTTGCATAGAGTTCGACAAGGCGCGACTTCTGGCCAGTTTCGAGGGCCAGACTGGCGTCCTGAAGGACAAGGTCGTCTACCGAAAGATCGCGACGCTCAAGAAACGCCGCGAGATCGAAGCGGAGGAGCTGCCTTTCCTGAAACGGAAGCCATACGAACCAGAATGCGAATACCGCGTCATCTACGTCAACGAGACCGCTTCCATGGAGGCCAAGGACTTCGACATTGACCTCTCTTGGATCCGCCGGATCACCCTGAGCCCCTGGATGTCGAATGCGCTGAAGGAATCCGTGAAGAAGACCCTGCGTGGGATCAATGATGACTGCCGGCGCCTATCTGTCGTCCGCTCTACGCTGGTCGGAAACGAAGAGTGGAAGGGCCTGACAGCGAAGGCCGTCCAGATCGGATAACTGCGTCTGCTCTTGGGCGAAAATCAAGCTGGTTTGATCGACAGAAATGGTGAAGGGCTGAGATGCCGTTTGGCGTCGCAAAGCCACCCAGGCAAGAACCCGCGGTCCGCGTGCACTGGACTATGGGGATTTCTGTTTTGGCCCGACAGAAGCCCTGCTGCGCTCCGCGCCATATTGCGTGGAGCACTCGTCAAGTTGATGTCGCTCGTAGTGCACCTGACCCACCATCCACCACATCCACATGATCGTGCTAGGTGGTGGCCTCACACAGGATGGGCGGTGGATCTCGTCGCGCCCCGGCATTCCTGCAGCCGGTGCGGGTGCTCGGCGCGCTGTTCCGCCGGTTGTTCCTCAGCAGGCTGCTCGGCCCCCATGGTGCCGGAAAAATTGGCTTCTTCTGCAAGCTGGCAGGGCTCAGCGGCCGCCGCGCCTTCCAGCGTCACCTCGCGCCGGTCCGTAAGAAGCGCTGGGTGGTCTATGCAAATCGCCCTTTGCCGGGCCTGAGGCCGTGTTCGCCTATCTCTCCCGCTACACCCACCGGGTCGCCATCTCCAACAGCCGCCTGCTCCGGTTCGATGGGAGCGCGATCACCTTCCGCTACGAGGATTGTCGCCGCAGCGGCGCCAACCGGCAGCAGGTCATGACCTCGGCCGTCGACGAGTTCATCCGTCGCTTCCTGATCCACATCCTGCCGCGCGGGTTCCACCGCATCAGGCACTACGGCCTGCTTGCCGGCTCATCCTGCAAGGACGCTCTCGCCCATGCCCGCGATCTGCTTGAGGTGGCGCCGGCGCCGGACGAAGCGGCGGCCGAGAAGACCGCAGATCAGCGACCACCATGCCCCTGCTGCGGTGGCACCATGGTGATCATCGAGACCTTCGCTGCATGGTGCCAGTCGCGGGCGCCGTCGAGCGCCCGACCATCAACCCGGGAGACCATCCATGAACCTCCCGCGCCACCCCTCCCGCGGAGCGGGTTCATACATGGGGCGCACCTCCGACTCAGGGAGAAGAACACCTCCCAACACAAATCATGGCCATCGTTGACTCGTGAACGCGCGCGCCTCGCGCCAAACGATCCCAAAGGTGGGCACCGAGCTTCCCTTGAGTAATGTTAGCAGCGCCATGTAGCGCTTCGCTATAGCTGCTGCATAGTCAACGCTTTAGAGACACCAGGATGCCTGCCACCAAGCCATATGCAGATACGCGCCTACCGGCCTACATTGAGAAGCGTATACTCGAGCTACGCCCCATAAAGAGCCAGGCCGAAATCGCCACTGAAACCGGCTTTCCAAACCCAAACATGATCAGCATGCTAAAATCAGGCGCAATTCGCGTTCCGCTCGACCGAGTTCCCGCCCTAGCGGAGGCACTCCAGGTCGATCCCGCACGGCTTCTGCAGTTGGCCCTGGAGCAGTGGGCCGGTTCAGCCGCGGCACGCGCGTTCGACAGAATTTTTGAAACTGTTGTGAGCAAAAACGAAGTGGGCTGGCTGTCCGAAATACGTGACGCCTCTGATCACACCGATCCGGTAATGACTACTCGGGCTCGTGCTGCGATCCGCGCCATTTTCGGTAAGTAAGTAGTATCAAGCGACACGAAAACGCGCCGTCCGAGCGTTCGGTCGGCGCAGTCTATTCGAGGAGTTGAGTTGTCGCCCGGCAGTGGTCAGCCCGGCCCTGGCAGGAGCCGCCGACGCTGAAAAGGGAAAACCTGTGTGGGACAAAACTAGACGATGGCTGAACAATTTCAACCGGAAGCGGATCGCCGTTCCGGAGATCGCTGTTTTTGTGGACTGCGACGGGATTTCTGCAGCGGACGCTGAGCGAGCTCTCAAGATAGTCAAGCAGTACGGACACATCCGCCTATTGCGCGTTTACGGAAACCACGCCGGCCGATCCGTACACGCTTGGGCTAGCCTCGTTAGCAGGAACAACGGAGAAGCTCGTCATCTTCCCACACTAAAGCCCGGAAAGAATGCCAACGACATAGCCCTGTCGATTGATGCGGTCGAGGTGGTGCTGACCGGCAGAATCGATATTTTCGCGATCGTCGCCAGTGACACGGACTTCGTCCCTCTAGTGCGCCGGCTACTCCAGGAAGGCAAGACCGTCCTTGGATTTGGACAGAGGTCAACACCTCAAGCACTCCGAAGCGAGTGCAGTATGTTCTGGGATCTGGAATCGTCGAAGACCTTTGCTGTCGCGAGGAGGGCCGGCAACAAACTCTGGACCCTTTCCCCGTTAGATGCAGAAGCGCTGGTGGTAGGGGTACTAAGGGAGATTGCTCCGGATGGAGAGCTGATCGCCCTAGGCCGCTTGAGCAAATTACTCAAAAGGCGGGAGCCGGATTTCGACTCCCGGGTTTACAGCCGACGGAACATCAGCGGCTTGATACGCCACATGCAGTTGGTCGAACTCGTCGATCTGGATGGGGTTCCAAACGTCCGTTTGCGCGCGCCCCAGGACTAGCGGTGGTCCAATCGCAACGGCGGACGATTTAGGCCCAACCACCTTGCGAAACACCCATTCAAATGAGGATCAGAGTCTGCCTCGCGCTATCAAGGAGATAGTGGCACTAGGCTGTGGCAGCAAAAAATAGAAAAACATTTCACGCAACCCAACAGCGCGAACGCTATAGCGCCAAGCGAACGAAGGAGTGTTGTGTCACGATGAAGATAACCGCCTACCTCGTCCACGCCTTGCCAGTGGATCAGCGCCGTGTGTTCAATCGAAAAGAAGCAGCCAGCTACATCGGTGTTAGCCCTGGCCTCTTCAGCAATTTGGTGCGCAAGGGCATCATGCCTAATCCTCTTCCAAGCTTTGGTCGCGCCCGCCGCTGGGACAAGGCCTCCCTTGATCGAGCGCTGGACGCTTCCGTCGGCATCACTGGCTCGGGTGCACCTCTGACCACTGCCTACGACCAATGGAAGGCCACGAATGGTTAGGGCCAATCTTAAGGGCATCAACACGGTCAAGAAGCGTCGGAAGGACGGCTCGGTCAAGATTCACTATTACCATCGTGCGACCAAGCGTCCGCTAAGAGGCTCACCAGGCTCGCCGGAGTTCCTTAACGACTATGCGACGGCTGAGCAAAGCCAAGTCACGCAGCGAACAGGGACGCTCAGCGGCCTGATCCGCGACTTCACTTTGTCGCCCGAGTTCGGAAAGCGCGCCGAGAGCACGCAGAAGGAGTATCGACGCATGCTTGCCAAGGTCGAGACCAAGTTCGGCACTATGCCGCTGGCCGCCCTAGAGGACAAGCGCGTTCGCGGAGACTTCATGGATTGGCGCGACGAGGTGGCCACAGAGTCAGGCGCAAGAGAGGCCGACAATCGAATCTCGGTACTCAGCGCCCTGCTGTCCTGGGCCGTTGATCGCACGCGGATCGGGCAGCACCACGCGCGCGGAATTGCTCGACTACATAAATCAGATCGAGCTGACAAGATCTGGCTTCCTGAGCACATCGAAACATTCATGAAGGTCGCACCGATCGAGATGCAGCGCGCGCTCATCCTCGCGCTTCATACCGGCCAGCGTCAGGGAGATTTGCTCAAACTGGCATGGACTAACTATGATGGGCAGCGCATCAGCCTTCGCCAGAACAAGGGAACGCGCCGCGTATATGTTGCCTGCACACCAACTCTAAAGAGAATGCTTGACGGAATAAACCGCAGCGCAGCAGTGATCTTGACGACCAAAACGAGCCTACCCTGGACGAAGCGCTATTTTTCCGAGCATTGGAAAGCGGCTTGTCAGGCTGCAGGTATCGCGGATCTACACTTCCACGATTTGCGCGGGACCGCCGTTACGATGCTGGCAGAGGCCGGATGTAGCGTTCCGGAGATCGCCGCGATCACCGGTCACTCCCTAAAGTCGGTTGACACCATTCTAGAGAAGTATCTGTCTCGGACGGAGCACTTGGCCAAGTCAGCGATGACCAAGTTTGAGAACGCAAGTAGCACAGATTTTGCAAACCGGTTGCAAACCGTTGATCGAGCCGAAACGAGAGGAACCGCTAAGTCATTGAAATAAGTGGCGCGCCCGAAGAGATTCGAACTCCTGACCCCCAGATTCGTAGTCTGGTGCTCTATCCAGCTGAGCTACGGGCGCGCAGGCCGACTATGCGGCAGGCTTTGGATCGGTGAGACTTGCGCTTCCGATCGAAGCGGGGCAACCCATACATGGGCATGCTGGCCATTGCAAGCGGCGTCGCGACGATTTTTGTGGAAGCAATTAGACGAGTGGGCGCCGGCTCGGCAGCGTGATGTCAAAGCGGGTGCCCTGCCCTGTTTCGGCCAGCGCCAGCGCCCCGCCATGCGCCTCCACGATCTCGCGGGCAATGGCCAGCCCCAGCCCGGTTCCGCCCGACCGCGCCGATCCCTCGAAAGCCACAAACAGATTTTCGCGCGCGCGCGGCGGCAACCCAGGGCCATTGTCGGCCACCGAGATTACCGTTCGATCAGCATCGCTGCTGGCAGCCACTGTGATAGCGGACGATCGGTCCTCCAGCGAACCGGTTTCAAGCGCCTCGCGGGCATTCTTGAGCAGGTTGACCAGCACCCGCCCCATCTGTCCCGCATCCACATCCACCATCAGCGCAGCGTCCACCTCATTCTCGAACCCGATCATCGGATTGCCGGACACCCGCGCCTCAAAGGCCGCATCCTCGACCAGCGTGCGCAGGGACACTGCTGCGAAGCGCGGCACCACGCTGGTTTCCCGGCCATAATCGAGCACCGACTGGGCAAAGCCGATAGCCTTGTCGAGCGTCGTCACCAGACGGGGCGCCAGTCGTTGCACCTTGGGATCATCGAGCGTTGCCACCTGGTCCGACAGCAATTGCGCCGAAGTCAGGGTATTGCGGAGGTCATGATTGATCTTGGCCACTGCCAGACCCAGATCGGCCAAGTGCCGCCGCTGCCGCAGCATGGAGAACAGCTCGCTTTCCATCTCCGCCAGTTCGCGCTCCAGAATGCCGATCTCATCGCGCCGCGAGGAGGGCGCCAAAATCAGCGCCGCATTCTCCGGGGCCTTGCGGAAAGCCAGCATGTTGTCGGTCAGTCGTAACACCGGATCAATGAACAAGCGGCTCACCAGGACATAGAGAACAAAGGCCGTCACCGCCGCAATGCCCAACGACACAAGCGCGATCGAGCGCGAATAGTCGATCATGTCGCGGCGCAATGGCGCCTCGGGCATCAGCAGTTCCACCAGGCTCTCGTCCATGTCGCCGGCGCCCACCACCCGCAGTGTACGGCCCGGCCCGGCAAACAGGGTGTCGAGCGCCCCCCAGACACGGCTGGGCAGGTCGCCTTGGCGCAGGTCGGCGGTCACCACGGCGTCGGGCATCACCGGATTGGTCAATTCGATCATCTGGCTCTGGCCCTCGCGCCGATAGACGATGGCATTGGCGCCGGCCGAATTGAGCAGCCTGTCGGTCAGGTCTCGCGGCAACGCCATGACGTCGGGTACGGCATCAAGCACCCGCGCCGCCACCACCCCGACGCGCAGCCTGTCTTCAAGCCAGGTCGTGCGAAAACTGGCAACCGATGGCAGATAGACGATGATTTCAACAAACAGGATGACGCCGATGATCGTGACGATCAGCTTGCTCGAAAGCCCCGAGAATCGGCCGCTCATGATGCTGTGCTGATTTTTCATCACCCCGATCCTATGCCAGACGCCGCCCAGACGTCAGGCCCATTTTGGTCTAATGACCCTGCGGACTAAAGACGCAGCAGCCGTCGCAGTGCACCGCGACGCTTTGCCCAGTTAGATACGGTGCGACCGGCCAATCGGGTTTCACCAAGATCAACAAGGCTCGATATCAGGCTTGGATCGGGGATCGGCAGGTCCGCCAGCGCCTCGAGCGGCACGTCCCGGTCCATGGCCAGCGCCAGCACCGCCGCCATCTCGGCGGCACCCGGCCCAACCAGGCTTGCTGCGACCACGCGCCCCTTGGCATCGGCCAAGACTTTAATGAGGCCTGCGGCTTTCCCCAATGCCTGCGCCATGCCGTTTTCGGCAAAGCTGGTGCGATAGATCCCGTGGCCTGCCGCCAGCTTGCCCGGATCGGCGGGAAACCGTCCGATCTGGGCCAGCGCGGGTTCTGTCAAAACCAGTTGCGGCTGCGCTGCGGGACGATGCGCCGGAACGCCCAATACCAGGGCGTCCACCACCGAGCGGCCATGCGACACTGTATGGTGCCACCGATCAAGGCCGGCTGCTGCGCCAACGACGCGCACCTTGCCGTTGCTGGTCTGCCCCAGGGCGCCAATGGCATAGCGTCCCACCTGTCCGCGCAGGGGCCGCAACCGCGCCGCCTCGAGTTTGAGACTCCCCAGATTTGCCATATGCCCATGGCAGACCATCACATGAGAAAGGTCCAGCGCCATTTCCCCGCCATCGGCCAGGTCCACCACCGCGCCAATGCCCTGCGAGCGCGGCTGCAGCACGCGGACTTTACCGCCATCCACAATCCGCACGCCCTCGTCGGACAGCGCCTGCATGAGGATACTGGCGGCCTCGACATCATACCCGCTCAGTGCCCACCCCTGCGGTACCACGGTCACGCCCGACCCCAGCCGCGCATAGGCCTGGGCCAGCGCCAGGCCTTCAGGATCGCCGCCAATCACCAGCAGGTGCGTCAGCTTGCGGACATTGTCGAGAATACTGTGGGGGGTGAAATACTCAATATCTTCAAGCCCCGGAACTTCGGGCAGAATAGGATTGGCCCCCACGGCCAGCACCATGGCCTGCGGCCTGATCACCTGGTCGCCAACCTTCAATCCTGTGGGATCGATGAACTGGGCCTGCCCGCTGACCACTTCGATGCCCAACGCACGCAGCCGCTCGTGGCTGACCAGCGGCGCCTGCGCCGCGACCACCTGTCGCGCCCGCTCCTGCACCGCTTTCATGCTGATCTTGGGGTCGCCCGCGCCAAGCCCAAGGGCCGGTCCGGCGCGCATCGCCACTGCCGCCGATGCGCTTGCGGACAACGAAGCCACACGCACCGCCCGCAACGGGTCTTCGCCAGGTTCGGAAAAGCCTCGGTCGACCAGCATCACGCCGGCCCCGAGCCGCCTCGCATGCTGCGCCAGCGCTATTCCCAGGGCGCCTGCTCCAACAATGCAGAGCTCGGGTCGTGATATCTCAGCCATATCCGCCATGAGGCCAGAACCAATGCTGCTCTTATGCGGGGGAAAGCCTTGCTTGACAACAGGGTGCGCGGGTGTGTTCAGCGTGCTGAGGCGCGTTGACTTGGGAGACTCTTTTCCCTATAGACCCCACCAACCCGGAAGACGGTGCGTCTGTCAGCCGTCGTCACAATTTCTGCTTTCAAGCAGCACCAAACTAGAGGAACCGTGCGTCAGCGCGGTCTGATGTCATGAAGCGTACATACCAGCCCTCCAAGCTCGTGCGTGCCCGTCGTCACGGTTTCCGTGCCCGTATGGCCACCAAGGACGGCCGCGCGATTCTCAATCGCCGCCGCCGCGATGGCCGCAAGAAGCTGTCGGCCTAAGGGCTTGCAGGCCGGATGACGGCCGAACAGCCATTGCCCAAAGCGACATTGCGCCGCCTCAAGCGGCGCGCGCAGTTTCTCAAAGCCGCCCGGGGCAATCGCGCCGGGCGCTCTGCGTTTGGACTGCAGGCAATTGCCAGCGCCGAAAGCGCGCCCGGTGTTGGCTTCACCGTCACCAAGAAAGTCGGCAACTCGCCCGAGCGCAACCGCATGAAACGCCGTCTTCGTGCGGCTGCGGCAGCATGCGCGCGTGACTTTGTGCCCGGACATGACTATGTCCTCTTGGCGCGGCGCGAGGCTCTCAGCCAGCCCTTCGCCAGAATGATCGCCGACCTGTCGAGCCTCATCGCTCGTGTGCATGACACAAAGTCGGGCGATAATCGAAATACTCCCGGCCGCGGCCAACGGAACCCGAGACCATGAACTCTGACAATCGCAATGTCATCCTCGCCGTCGTACTCAGCATGCTCGTGTTGTTTGGCTGGCAGTTCTTCATTGCCGGGCCGCAGCTCGAACGCGCACAGCGCCAGGCCGAGATCACAGCCGCCCAGCAGGCCGAAGCCGAACAGCTTTCCGTGCCGCAGACCAATGCCGACGGCACGGCCGCCGCGCCCGCCACCGATGCGCCCCAGGTCTTTGCTGATCGCGACAGCGCCATTGCGGCGACCGAGCGCGTCACCATTTCCACGGCTGACCTTGATGGCTCGATCAACCTGACCGGCGCCCGCATCGACGATCTGCAGCTCAAGCAATATCGCGAAACTGCCGATCCCGATTCGCCCATCATCGCGCTCCTCAAGCCCGCAGGCCTGCCCGACGCCTATTTCGTCGAACAGGGCTGGGCCGCCGCTGCCGGTTCGAGCGTCGCCCTTCCGGGCAGCCAGACCGTCTGGACCGTTGAGGGCGACAACGCCACTTTGACCGCCCAGACCCCGGTGACTCTGCGCTACGACAATGGCGCCGGCCTTGTGTTCCATCGCACCTTTGCCGTGGACGACTATTATCTGTTCACCATCACCCAGAGCGTCGAGAACACCGGCACGGGTGATGTGGCGCTGTTCCCCTATTCGCGCGTGATCCGTCACGGCAATCCGAAGGTGCAGAACTTCTTCATCCAGCATGAAGGCCCCATTGGCGTGCTGGGCGCGAACAATTACGTCGCCCGCAAATATGGAGATCTGCAGAACGAAAAGCAGGTCGATTTCTCCTCGACCACCGGATGGCTCGGCATTGCCGACAAATATTGGGCCACCGCCGTGCTGCCCACGGCCGGCACCGCCATCAACGCCCGCTTTGCTTTCTCGCAGTCCAATGGCACCAATGTCTTCCAGACCAATTATGTCGAGACCCAGCCCGTCATGGTGCCGGCCGGCAGCACCGTCAGCCACGAAGCCTATGTTTTCGCCGGCGCCAAGGAAGACCGGGTCATCGCTGCCTATCAGGAGACCTATGGCTTCGATCGTATCGAGCTCCTGATCGACTGGGGCTGGTTCCACTTCCTGACCAAGCCGATGCACTGGCTGCTGGTTACGCTTTACGGCATCCTGGGCAATTTCGGCCTCGCCGTGCTTGCCGTGACCGTTATCGTCAAGGCCATCTTCTTCCCTCTGGCCAACCGCTCCTACGCTTCCATGGCTGCCATGCGCCGTGTGCAGCCGGAAATGAAGGCCATGCAGGAGCGCTTCAAGGACGACCGCGCTGCCCAGCAGCAGGCGATGATGGAGCTCTACAAGAAAGAGAAGATCAATCCGCTCTCTGGTTGTTGGCCCATCCTCATCCAGATCCCGGTGTTCTTCTCGCTCTACACCGTCATCTTCATCTCGCTTGAGATGCGCCATGCGCCGTTCTTTGGCTGGATTCAGGATCTGGCAGCGCCCGATCCGACCAATATCTTCACCCTGTTCGGCCTGATCCCCTGGGACCCGACCGTATTGCCGGTGCTGGGCTCGTTCCTTCACCTGGGCATCTGGCCCGTCATCATGGGCATCACCATGTGGGTGCAGATGCGCCTCAATCCGCCGCCGCCGGATCCGACCCAGGCCATGATCTTCAACTGGATGCCGGTGATCTTCACCTTCATGCTGGGCACCTTCCCGGCGGGTCTGGTGATCTACTGGGCTTGGAACAACACCCTCTCCATTGCCCAGCAGTGGTTCATCATGAAGCGCCACGGCGTCGAAGTGAACCTGTTCGGCAACATCATGGACACCTTCCGCCGCAAACCCAAGCCGGCCGAGCCCAGCAAGAGCTGAGCCGAAACAATCAGATAACAGGGCCCGCCGCTGATCCGGCGGGCTTCTCCTTTTAGGGTCAACGACATGAGCCAGCCCGACTATTCTCCCCACGTCATCGAGCGCGGCCGCCTGCTCTTTGCCCGCCCGATCCTGTTCGTGAAGGGTTGTGTCAGCCTCAACGACCTGCCACCCATGGATCGCATCGAGATTGCCTTTGCCGGCCGCTCCAATGTGGGCAAGTCCAGCCTGATCAATGCCCTCTGCGGCACGTCCGGGCTGGCGCGCACCTCAAACACGCCGGGCCGCACTCAGGAGCTCAATATCTTCGAGAGCCAGAGCGAGAGCCTGCGCATCGTCGACATGCCCGGCTATGGCTATGCCAAGGCGCCCGAGCCCAAGGTCAAGGCCTGGACCCGGCTGGTGCATCAATACCTCACCGGCCGCGCCACTCTGCGCCGCGTCTATGTGCTGGTCGATAGCCGTCACGGCCCCAAGGACAATGACATCTCGGTCATGAACGAGCTTGATCGCGCCGCCGTCAGCTATCAGGTGGTGCTGACCAAGGTCGACAAGCCCTCGGCCACCGATCTGGCCAGCGCCATCGCCAGTACAGAGGCCTGCATCGCCAAGCGCCCCGCAGCCCATCCCGATGTCATCCAGACCTCGAGCGAAAAAGGCACCGGCCTCAACCAGCTGCGTACCGAAATCGCCATGCTGCTCGAAAGCTGAGCCGAAAACAAAAAAGGCGCCTCGCGGCGCCTTTTGCATTCACGCGGCACTGGCAGCGTCCTGCAGGAACCGGGCGATATAGGTGCCCAATCGCGGGCTATCCGAAGGCTTGGCGAACGAGCTGAGTGCCGCTGATATGACGTCGTCCGGGGCTCTGCCGCGCCGCAGTTCCACCAGCGCCCGCGCATAATCGTCGTCGAATTCGGGATGCGGCTGGAAGCTCAGCGCCTTGCCCGATTTGTAGAGCAATCCCGCATTGGGCGCGAAGTCCGACCCCAGGATCACCTCGGCCTCTGCGGGCGGCACGATCACCTGATCCTGGTGCGAGCACGCGACTAGCATGGTGTCAGGCGCATCAGCCATGAAGCCGGGCCGCTGGCGCACCTGATATTGGTGCCGCCCCATGCCCCAGCCCTTTTCGGACTTGCGCACGTCCCCACCCAGCGCGTCAGCCATGATCTGGTGACCAAAGCAGATGCCCAGCATCGGCGTGCCGGCGGCATAGGCATTGCGGATGAAATCGCGCAACGGCGGCAACCAGGCGTGATCCTCGTAGACGCCCGCCGGCGATCCGGTGATCACGATGCCCTCAAGAGCAGCCGGATCAGGCAGCGCGTCGCCTGCCTCCACATTGACGTCGTCATAGCCAAAGGCCATGCCCGTTGCGTCGAACATGGCGCGGAACATCAGGCGATATTCAATGAATTGGGATTGCAGCGGCGCGGGAACCGCGCCCGTCTGGACGATAGTGAGTTTCATGAGGGCAGACTGGTTTAAGACCTGCCCTCAGATAGCGGCTCGGCGACCGGCTGGCAACACAACCGATCAGGCGGCAGGCTCAAATCGCAGCGATAAGCCATTGATGCAATAGCGCAGGCCGGTGGGCTGTGGTCCGTCTTCGAACACATGGCCCTGATGGCCACCGCAGTTTGAGCAGTGCACTTCGACGCGCTTCATGAACAGCGAATTGTCCTCGGCCGTTCCGATGGCGCCGGGGATAAAATCCCAGAAGCTGGGCCAGCCGGTGCCGCTGTCATACTTTTTGGCGGCCTCAAACAGGGCCTGGTCACAGCCCGCGCAATGAAACGTGCCGGCGCGTTTTTCATCATTCAACGGCGACGTGTAGGGCCGCTCGGTGTCCTCATGACGCAGCACCCGGTAGGCTGCGGGCTCAAGCTTTGCCTGCCATTCTTCATCGGTGAGGGTGAAGGGGAAGTTGCCCTCTGCGGCCACCGGCGCCCGCCCGAACCCCAGGGCAGCGCCCAGGCTCAGCAGCGAACCGGAAATCAGGACTTTGCGACGCGAAAGGCTCATCGGGCTTCTCCTTAAAAGGGCTGACGCCACCCGGCGGGAGGAAAGCCGGGCAGCGTCGGGGCAAGAGTGACGTGATCACAATAGCAAGCAAGGGGGCGACTATCGCGTCACGTCAAGGTGAGGCTCCACCAGAGGGACTGGAAGCGGGGCGGAGCCTCGGTACCTGCGCTATTCGTTGGTGCGCAGGCTTTGGTTACATCGCCGGCAGAAGCACGGCGTCGATGACGTGGATCACGCCGTTCGACTGGTCGACGTCAGCGATGGTCACGGTTGCCATGCCACCATTTGCGTCGGTGATCTTGACCATGTCGCCGTCCAGCGAGAAGGTCAGTTCACCACCCTGCACGGTCGCGGCCTTGTATTCACCGCCATTGTCATTGATCATCTTCACCAGGTCGCCCGAGTGAATGTCGCCGGCAATCACGTGATAGGTGAGCACTGCGGTCAGCTGGTCCTTGGCTTCAGGCGCCAGCAGGCCTTCGACCGTACCGGCCGGCAGCGCTTCAAACGCAGCATTGACGGGCGCGAACACGGTGAACGGGCCTTCGCCCGACAGCGTCTCAACCAGACCCGCAGCCTGAACGGCGGCAACCAGGGTGGTGTGATCGGCCGAATTCACGGCGTTTTCGACAATGTTGTTGGTGGCAGGCATGGCGGCGCCGCCCACCATCGGGTTTTCCTGGGCAAAGGCAGCGCCCGAAAGCGAACCAAGGGTCAGAACGGCGGCGAGGGAGAGAGCACGGATCGAAAGTGTCATGTTTAGGTCCTTCCTGTGTAATTCTGTTCCCATTCATCTCGATGGGACGCAGGAAGCTACGGGGGCTCTTCACCGGAAGTTTCAGTGCGCCCGACAAAAAAACAAAAAAAACGCGACCCCAGAGGATCGCGCCTATTATTTGTTAAAAATCAAAGCGCTAGCTTCGCAACCCCGACCATGCCGGGTCCGAGGCGTAGCTTTCGGTCGGTACGGTCTGGGCGCTGCGCCCCCAGATATCGACGCTCATCAGTCGCGGGCCATCATTGCCACCAGGATCCTGGAAGAACATGATCACCCGGCCATTGGGCGCCCATGTCGGCCCCTCGGCGTGATAGCCCGAATAGAGCAGGCGCTCGCCCGACCCGTCGGGGTTCATGATGCCGATATGGAACTGGCCGCCCGACTGCCGGGTAAAGGCAATCAGATCGCCATTGGGTGACCAGACGGGCGTGGAATAGCTGCCCTGGCCAAAGCTGATGCGCTGGGCGTTTCCACCACCGGCACCCATCATGTAGATCTGCGGCGAGCCGCCCCGGTCGCTTTCGAATATCAGGCGGCTGCCATCGGCCGAGAACGAGGGCGAGGTGTCGATGGCTGCGCCGGAGGTCAATTGCGTCGGCTGCCCGCCGCCGGTGGAGATCGAGTAGATGTTGGTGCTGCCGCCCTGCTCAACCGAAAACACCACCGTCCCGCCATCGGGCGAAAAGCGTGGTGCAAAGGTCATGGCACCAACATTGGCCAATTGCTGCTGCTGCCCGGTCGAGAGTTGCAGCAGATAGACCTGCGGATTGCCCTGCGAGAAGTTCATGTAGGTGACGAGATCGCCATTGGGCGAAAAGCGCGGGGTCAGCGCCATGGTCTGGCCATCGGTGAGATAGCTCACATTGGCCCCGTCCTGATCCATGATGGCCAGCCGCCGCACGCGATTGGCCTTGGGGCCGCTCTCGGCCACATAAAGGACCCGCGTATCGAAATAGCCCGTGCCGCCCGAAAGCTGGGAATAGATCGCGTCCGAAACCAGGTGCCCGATGCGCCGCGCAGAACTGGGGTCGGTGTTATAGCTATTGCCCACCACCTGCGCCGCCTGCTGGGTATCCCAGACGCGTACGGATGCGGAGATCTGTCCGCCCCGCTCCACCGCGCCCATCACCACGCCATCGACATTGGCCGTGCGCCACACGTTGAAATCGGGAGTGGCATTGACGTCGCCAACCTGCACCGGCAGCGAGGCCGGATCGAGCGGCAGGAATAGGCCAGAGCGCCGCAGATTGTTGCGCACGATATCGGCAATCTCGCGCCCGAAGGCCGGGTCCGACGAGGCAAAGTCGGGAATGGCGATGGGCAGCGGCTGGAAATTGGCGCCTTCCACCACGATGCGCAGCTGCGCAAAGGACATGGGAGCGGTCGCCAACAGGGCGCCACCGGCCAGGCCGAGTTTGAGCGCTGTGCGTCGGTTGAAAACAGTCATCGGTCCTAAATCTCTCCGGTCTTGCCGTTTGGGCCGCAGTTTGGCCAGCACCAAGGCAAATTCAAGGTCAGGGTCTGAGTTCCACTTCGATCTGCCGCCATTCGTCATAGGCGTCAGCCGAAAGCATCGAATAAGGGCCGCATTGCACCACGGCGCGCTGCGCCGCACGGGCAATCGCCTGTCCGCCCGCCGTCTGGTCGGCCGAGACGATCTGCGGTGTGCCATTGACGCTGCCGTCGCGGTTCATGCTCACGTTCAGCGTCACATTCATGCCGCTATTAAAGTCGCTCGGCAGCAGGTTCCAGCAGGTCTTGATCTTGGCCACCAGACCATCGATTGCCGTCTGGCTCAAACGGGCGGACGTGCCCGTCGTGTCGCCCAGCGTCGGCGAACCGCCCTGCCCGGTGGTCGCGCCAGTGGTGGGCGCATTGTTGATGATCGCCGTAATATCGTCAGCCGTCTCCGAGCTGATCTGTGTCGGCGGAGCCGGCCGCGCGGCGGCAGCGGCCTGGCGCACACGCTCTTCTTCTTCACGACGACGACGTTCGGCAGCCAGCGCCTGCTCGCGAATTTGTGCGAGGTCGCTGGGCCGCGATGTCGGCAGCGCCACGTCAACCCGGGGCGGCGTTGGTTCTGGCTCGGGGGTGGGTTCGGGCTCCGGTGTCGGCTCCGGCTCCGGCTCTGGTGCTGGCTCAGGTTCAGGTTCCGGTGCGGGCTCCGGCTCCGGCACAGGTTCAGGCGTTGGTTCTGGTTCGGGCGCCGGCTCGGGCTCGGGCGCAAGGTCCACCGGCCGCTCCTGCGGCAGCTCCACCGGGGCGGGCTCTGGTTCTGGTGCGGGCTCGGGCTCTGGTGCTGGCTCAGGCTCGGGTTCGGGGACCGGTTCGGGTTCAGGCGTTGCCTCGGCTTCTGGTGCGGGCGCTTGTTCGGTCACCGGCGCCGGTGTCGGAATATCAGCCGGCGAGGGCGTCACCTGGTCTTCTTGGGTATTGCCTGTCGGCTGCGCCAGCTCGGCAGGCACTTCAGATTCCACCGCCGACGGCGTCTCGGTCTCGACGACTTCGCTGTCGAGCTGGCCCAGGCGGATGTTGGAATATTCCTCGATGGGCACCAGCTCGACCGCAATGGACTGCACCGTCGGCTGCAATGGCTCTGTCAGTCCCAGATTGATGAGACCGATCACCAGCAGCAACGCATGGACGGATACCGATACAAGTACGCCGGTGCGCATGCCCTCGGCCTACCTCTCGCGCTCTGTAACGAGCCCGATCTTGGTATAACCGGCGGCGGACAGCAGGCCCATGACCCGCATCACCGTCCCGTAATTAGCCGTGGTATCCCCGCGCAGATAAACGCGGTCCTCCACGGTCGCCAAAGTCCCAACCGTGGACACCAGATCAGTTTCGGTCACTGGCGCCTCGTCGACAAAAATCGCCCCCTCGGGCGACACCGAGACAGTGATCGGACGTGTCTGGCTCGGCAATTCGCTGGCTGCTGTGCGCGGCAGATCGACCGGGACGCCCGATGTCAGCATGGGCGCGGCCACCATCATGATGATCAGCAACACCAGCATGACGTCGACCATCGGCGTCACGTTGATCTCGCTCATAATCCCGGATTTCTTGCGCCGACGGCGGCGGCCGCCGCCGCTGCCTCCGCCACCTACACCACCCATGCCCATGTCAGCGACCCCGCGCTTCGAGCTGGCGGCTGAGAATGGTTGAGAATTCGTCGGCAAAACCCTCCAGCCGTCCGATCATCTTGCCGGCGTCCGAGGAGAGCTTGTTATAGGCAATAACCGCAGGAATGGCGGCCACAAGGCCAATCGCCGTTGCAAACAGCGCCTCGGCAATCGGCCCGGCCACCACTGCCAGGTTCGTGTCGGACGATGCCGCGATATTGGTGAAGGCATTCATGATGCCCCAGACCGTGCCGAACAGGCCGATGAACGGCCCCGCCGACCCGACCGTGGCCAGGAAGCTCAACCGCTTTTCGAGATATTCGCTCTCCCGGGCAATGGCCACATCCAGAACCTTGTCGAGCCGCTGCTGCATGCCCACAAAGCTCGCCGCGTTTTGCTCGTGGCTGCGTTTCCATTCCTTCATGGCCGCAACAAACACCGCGCCCAGCCCACCTGAGGGCTTTTCCGCCTGCTGCTGATAAAGTTCCTCCAGCGACTGCCCCGACCAGAACGTGCGCTCGAAGCGGTTCATCTCCGCCTGGCTGCGTCGATAGGTGATGGTTTTGTCGATGATGATCGCCCAGCACCAGATCGAAGCGCCAAGGAGTCCCAGCATCACCGTCTTGACGACGAAGTCAGCGGCCCAGAACAGGCCCCAGATGGAGAGGTCCGCATGCGGAGCGACCGCTCCAACTGCATCCATGGCTTCCATGTCGTGATCCCTTTTGGCCGGCCCGTGCGTGAAGCCCCATTGCCGCTGCGATGGGGACGAAATCTGTCAAAATTAAGAGAAATGCCCGCATTTCCGGGCGCAGGATGGTCCGGCGCGGCGCAAATCTGCCTATGCGCCGTTTATGGTCACCAAAGAGTTAATAAAGAGAGTCTGGGGACCGGATCGTGACCTTTGGTCCGCTGGCTGACAGCTAGGCGCCAGGTTCTAGACGTTGCCGCAGAGCCTTGGGCAGGCGCGCCGGTCCTCCGCTCATCTTGATCGTCACCACGCTTACCCGCGCCGAAGTGACGGCCACGCCTTCACGCGAAATTGTCTGATTGAGCACCAGCCGCACACCGCTCATTTCTGCCACTTCGGTCGAAACCTCGAGCAAATCATCGATCCGCGCGGCGGCCCGAAAGTCGATTTCCATCGCGCGCACGGCAAAGGCCAAGCCCTCGCTTGCCAGCTCATGGTGATGAATGCCCAGATCGCGAAGCAATTCGGTCCGGCCGCGTTCGAAGAACTTGAGATAGGCGGCGTGATAGACATTCCCCGAAAAATCGGTGTCCTCATAGTAGATGCGAACCGGAATGATGTGCTGGGTCATGGCGACTTGAAGCTCAGCCCACGCGCGGACATGGCCGGCTCCAGTTCGACAAAGCTCTTCGGCCCGATCCCGTGCAAATCAGCGACATCCTGGCGGACCCAAAGCGCCAGGTCAGCAAACGTGATGATCCCGGCCGCCGCCAGCGCCCGCTGCGCCGGACGGCTGAGCTTGACACTATCAGCGATCCGGTCCGTCGCAGCGCTCATGCCGGTTCCCGCTCGTCATAGGCTATATGGGTCTGCTGGTCCGGCAAGTTCCGCAGAAATTCCGGTAGCCAGCGGGGCTGGAGATTGAAGGCCTCCAGCGCATCCCCTGCCAATGGCACCCAATAAAACGAGAGGATATGCCCCTCGTCGGGTCTTTGCAGCCAGGGCGACGTACCATTCGGCCCCTGCCCCGGTAGGTCAACCGTGTAGAAAAACCCCAGCTCGTGAAAGTCCTCGCCCGCGCGGCGATAAAAACTCTCCGAGGTCGCGATCATCGGCCCCAGCGTTGCCGGCATGGCCAGCTCTTCGGCCATCTCGCGCTCAAGGCTCAGCGCGCTCGTTTCACCCAATTCGATCCGCCCGCCGGGCAGCATGGTGTAGCCATCATCGTCCTCCCGGCAGACCAGCACATGACCATCGACAATGATGATCCCGGCCACACGAAAATTGAACCGCTGCCCCTCGATGGGAAAACTGATGACGTGGCGGGCGCTCATTCCTCGGTCTCCTCGAAGAGGCTCGATTGCAGCCCGACAAAGCCCTGCGGCACGACCCGGTTCAGGTGCTGGAAGGCGATGGCCGTCAGCATCCGCCCGCGCGGCGTGCGCTGGATGAACCCCTGCTGCAACAGATAAGGCTCGACGATTTCCTCGATGGCGTCGCGCGGTTCCGAAAGCGCCGCAGCAATGGTTTCGATTCCCACCGGTCCGCCATTGTAGAAGTCGGCAATGGTTGTGAGATAACGCCGATCCAGCTGATCCAGCCCCCGCGCGTCGACATCGAGGCGCAACAGTGCCTTGTCGGCCACGGCGCGATTGACCTCGGCAACCCCATCAACCAGCGCGAAGTCGATCACCCGGCGCAGCAGCCGCCCGGCGATGCGGGGCGTGCCACGCGAGCGCCGGGCAATTTCCATCGCCCCGTCCGCCGCCATCGGCATCCCCATCAGTCGCGCCCCGCGCGTCACGATCTGCACCAGTTCCTCAGGCGTATAGAAATTGAGCCGCACCGGAATGCCGAAGCGATCGCGCAGCGGCGTCGTCAGCAGGCCCGCCCGCGTGGTCGCCCCTACGAGCGTGAACTTTGCCAGATCGATCCGCACCGAACGCGCCGCCGGCCCCTCGCCGATGATCAGGTCGAGCTGAAAATCCTCCATCGCCGGATAGAGCACTTCCTCGATGGCCGGGTTGAGCCGGTGGATTTCATCGATGAACAGCACATCGCGGTCTTCGAGATTGGTCAGCAGCGCCGCCAGATCCCCCGCCTTGGCGATCACCGGGCCGGACGTGGCGCGGAAACCCACGCCCAGCTCGCGCGAAATGATTTGCGCCAGCGTGGTCTTGCCCAGCCCCGGCGGGCCCACGAACAACACATGGTCCAGCGCCGCTCCGCGCTGCCTGGCCGCCTGGATGAACACCTCAAGATTAGCCCGCGCCGCCGCCTGCCCGACGAAATCGGCAAAACCGGACGGGCGCAGGGAGACATCAAGATTGTCGTCGCGGCCAGCAGATGCAGAAGTAAGGGTCACGCACTCAGCTCCCGCAGGCCCAGCCGGATCAGCTTCTCGGTTGGGGTATCATCGCCTTCCTTGGCCACCACCCGCGCCACCGCGCCCGAAGCCTGCGCGCTGGAATAGCCCAGATTGGTCAGCGCCGAGACCGCATCGGAGATATTGCCGGCGGCGAGGCCCTCGCCCAGGGCCGCCTGCAGCCCCAGCGTGCCCGCATCGATCCCGCCAAGCGCCGGCACCTTGCCCTTGAGCTCGGTGACCACGCGCACCGCCAGCTTTGGCCCGACGCCATTGGCGCGCCCGATCATCGCCTTGTCCTGCAAGGCAACCGCGCTTGAAAGCTCGGCTGGCGAAAGCACCGACAGGATCGCCAGCGCCACGCGCGCGCCCACGCCCTGCACACTGGTCAGCAGGTTGAACCAGCCCTTTTCGGCCTCGCTGGCAAAGCCATAGAGCTTGATGAAATCCTCGCGCACGATGGTCTCGATGAATACCACCGCCGCTTCGCCCACCCGGGGCAGCGCCTGCAGCGTCCGGCCCGAGCAGAACACCTCGTAGCAGACCCCGCCGCAATCGATCAGCACGACATCGTCGCCAAAACTGTCGATCAGGCCCTTTAGCTTGCCGATCATGCAAAGGCTCCCATGCGGCGAGCGGAAACGCGGTGATGCGCGTGGCAGATGGCAATGGCCAGCGCGTCTGCCGCGTCCGCTCCCTTGATCACTGCACTGGGCAGAAGCGTTTTGACCATCAGCGCCACCTGGTTCTTGTCAGCATGTCCCGTGCCCACCACCGATTTCTTGACCAGGTTGGCCGCATATTCGGCCACCACCAACCCGCGCATGGCCGGGGTTACCAGGACCACGCCGCGCGCCTGCCCCAGGATAAGCGCCGAGCGCGCCCCGGCATTGACAAAGGTTTCTTCCACCGCCGCCTCGTCCGGGGCATGGGTGTCGAGAATGGCATTCAGCCCCTCGGCCAGCGCCGCCAGCCTTTGGGCCAGTGGTCCATCCACCGGCGGCGTCAGCGTGCCACCGGCGACAAAGCTCAGCCGATTGTCCAGCGCTTCGATAATGCCCCAGCCGCAGCGTCGCAGCCCCGGATCGATCCCGATGATTCTCACAGCCCGTGTCATGATGTTCCTTGTAGTGACGCCGGCCAATCATACCAAGTGCAAAGTGAACAAATGAGCAACAAACGCACAGTCCCAGCCACTTCGTTCAATTTTTACCAGATGGACAAACACCGTGTTGAGGAAACTCGGGCTAGCTAGCGGTCCGGGAATTCAGGCAAATGGGGCATAAATGGCAGAGGCGGAGAACAATAAAGCCGGACACAGGAATTTCCGGCACTGCCAAGGTTTTGGCTCGCCTTCGAGCTTACCGTTGGCCCCGAATTTCGCACCACAATCGGCTCCCCGTTCCAACGCCGCCCGCTGCGCGCAATGATGTCACCGCGCGCCCCGACACTGCAAGGCTGGTCCAGCGTCGGCCGCTGGACGCTGTTCGGCACCATGGCCTGCGTTGCCGCCTCGATCAGTTTTACCCTCATCGTCTTCGGTGACCTGGGCGGCGAGTTGGCCACCCGGCTGCTGATCAGCGCGGCCGCACTGCCCATCATGATCGGCGCACCGCTGTTTTTCTATTTCAGCGTTCGCATGCGCGGCCTGGCCATTGCCAACGCGCGGCTGGGGCGCGTTGCCCGTACCGACAGCCTCACCGCCTGCCTTAACCGCGGCGCCTTTACCAGCCGCATCGATGCGTGGCTGCGCGATCCGGCCTCGTCCAATTGCGGCGCCCTGCTGATGGTGGACGCCGACAATTTCAAGGCAATCAACGATCTCTATGGTCACGATCTTGGCGATGAGGCACTGACCATCATCGCCCGCGCCATCCGCTCCACCCTGCGCAATGGTGACCTTGTCGGTCGCATGGGCGGCGAGGAGTTTGCCGTCTTCCTGCCCGGCGTCACCCAGCACCAGGCACAGGTCGTGGCCGAACGCATTCGCGTCTCGGTCAACACGGCCGAGTTCAGCCCGCATGGCGAAGCGCGGCGGCTCTCGGTTAGCGTTGGCGGCGCCGCCTTCTCGCAGACCACCAGCTTTGCCCAGCTGTTCCGCATTGCCGACCAGCGCCTCTACGGCGCCAAGCATGCCGGCCGCAACATCGCCGCCGTGGTGCAGGTCGAGGATCACCCCTCCATCAACATCCGGCGCACGGCATAAAAAGGGCGGCCCCAAGGGACCGCCCGCTATCCAGAAGTCACCGACCTGGGACCAGTCGCCATTTCGCCCTGGCTCAGCCGTAAATGTCGGTTTTCGAGAGCCGGAGCGCAGCGTACATCGACCACGTGAGCACCGGCAGCGCAGAAAACTGACATTTGCAGGCCAGCATCAGCTCAATGTCGATTGGCCCTAAAGCTTGGCGGCGTCTTCGTCGCTCATGTCGAAATTCGAATAGACGTTCTGCACGTCATCGTCTTCTTCGAGCGTATTGATCAGCTTCATCAGCGTCGCGCCCTTTTCGGCGTCGATCTGCGTCTGGGTCTGCGGCCGCCAGATGGCCTTGACCGCCTCGGCTTCGCCCAGCACGGCTTCGAGCGCTGCCGACACCTCCGCCATGGTCTCAAAGCTGGTGTAGATATAGTGGCCTTCTTCGTCGCTCTCGACGTCGTCGGCACCGGCCTCGATGGCCGCTTCCATGACCTTGTCCTCGGTGCCTACCGCCGCTGGGTAGGTGATTTCGCCCACGCGGTCGAACATGAAGCCCACCGAGCCGGTTTCACCCAGCGCGCCGCCATTCTTGGAGAAGTACGAGCGCACATTCGAGGCGGTACGATTGCGATTGTCCGTCAGCGCTTCGACGATCACGGCCACGCCACCCGGGCCATAGCCCTCATAGCGGATTTCGTCATAGTTCTCGCTGTCGGCACCGGCCGCCTTCTTGATGGCGCGGTCGATATTGTCCTTGGGCATGGACTGGCTGCGCGCATTTGCAACGGCAAGGCGCAGGCGCGCGTTGAACGCCGGATCAGGCTGGCCCATCTTGGCGGCCACGGTAATTTCGCGAGCCAGTTTGGAAAAGACCTTGGAGCGGACCGCGTCGGACTTGCCCTTGCGGTGCATGATGTTCTTGGCGTGGGAATGGCCGGCCATTCAATACCTCGGATAAGCAATTCTGGAATTTCGGGCTGCTTATAGGGGGCCGCACGGCAAAAATAAAGCGCCCGCCCCGCTTGTCGGCGGAACGGGCGCCGGGTTTACCCCAGATCAATCAACCCGGATCGTGCTTGTTCCAGATTGTCTGGTCGATCTTGTCGGCCAGTTCGGGATAATCGGCAGCGTGGAACAGCGGCTCCTTGCCCGCCTTGCGCTGGGCCCGGTAGTCCTTGGTGAGTTTCGCTACCGTTCCCGAAAGCATCACGATGGCAATCAGGTTCACCGTCGCCATCAGCCCCATTGAGGCATCGGCGGCGTTAAACACCGTGGCGACGCTTTCGTAAGCCCCCCACACCACCATGGCGAGCACGCCCAGCCGCAGCACCGTTAGCCCCGCCATATTGCCCACCTTCAGATAGGTCATGGCGTTTTCCGCATAGGAATAGTTGCCGATGATCGAGGTGAAGGCAAAGAACAGAATGGCGATGGCAATGAAATATTGCCCTGCCCCGCCGATATGGACGGTCATCGCCGCCTGCGTCAGCGGCGTCCCGGTCAGGTCGCTGCCGTCGCCCATCACCCCCGAAAGCAGGATCATCAGCGCCGTCGCGGTACAGATGAGAATAGTGTCGATGAACACGCCCAGCGCCTGCACAAATCCTTGCGAGGATGGGTGATGGGGGTCGGGCGTCGCTACCGCCGCGATATTGGGCGCCGAGCCCATGCCGGCCTCGTTGGAGAACAACCCGCGCTTGACCCCATTGAGCAGCGCCCCGGCAATCCCGCCACCGGCGGCGTCCAGTCCAAAGGCGCTCTGCACGATATTGCCCAGCACCCCGGGCACTTCGCCGATATTGATGGCCACCACATAGAGCGCCACCAGCAGATAGACCACGGCCATGAACGGCACCGTAATCTCGGCCACCCGGGCAATCTGCTTGATGCCGCCAAAGATCACCAGCCCCGACAGCGCCGCCAGCGCCACCCCGACCCAGATCTTGTCAAAGCCAAAGGCGCCTTGCATGGCATCGGCAATCGAATTGGCCTGCACCGCATTGAACACCAGCCCGAAGGCCAGGATCAGGCAGACCGAGAACACGACGCCGGCCCAGGGCGCACCCAAGCCCCTTGCAATGTAGAAAGCGGGTCCACCGCGATACTCGCCGTTCTCGTTCCTGGTTTTGTAAAGCTGCGCCAGCGTGGATTCCGAATAGGCCGTGGCCATGCCGACCAGCGCCACCATCCACATCCAGAAAATGGCGCCCGGCCCGCCTAGGTAGAGCGCAACGGCAACGCCAGCCAGATTACCAGTGCCGACGCGCGATGCCAGGCTCGTGCACAGCGCCTGAAACGGCGTGATACCGGCACTGTCGTTCTTCTTGCTGCCAAGAACGGCACGGAACATTTCACCGAAATTGACGAACTGGATAAACCCCAGTCGCACGGTGAAAAACAGGCCTACCGCCAGCAGACCATATATGAGGACATAGCCCCAGAAGATGTCGTTGAGAAAATTGATGACCGGATCGAGCATGGCCCCACTCCTGCATGCGTGGACGATTGATCGGCACGTCGTGCCGCGTCCGGGGCCTGTCTTTCCTTCTTAGCCAACCCAATAAGTGCGCCCCAGGCGCAACAGAACTGATCGGACCCTAATTCGCTCGGCCCGGCAAGGGGGGAAATCTGCCAGTACGTCAGGCCTCGGGAAAGTCCGGCAGCATCTGGCTGAGCACGCCGCCGACGCGCAGCGGGCAGATATGCCGCGCCAGCCCTGTTGCAGGATCAGTGTCCACCGCCACGCCGCAGAGCGTTGCTTCACCCTCGGCGGGGGTGAACCGGCCATTTGGAATGCCGGTCAGGAAGCGGTTCAACGGCTCGTCGGTATCGGTGCCGATGATGCTATCGAAATCCCCGCACATGCCGGCGTCGGCCATGAAGCCGGTCCCGCCCTTGAGCACGCGATGATCCGAAGTCGGGATATGGGTATGCGTGCCCACCACCAGCGTGGCGCGGCCATCCAGATAATGCCCCATGGCCTGGATTTCTGACGTGGCCTCGGTGTGAAAGTCGACGATCACCGCATCGGCCACATCGCCCAGCGGCGCCTCGGAAATCGCCGCATCGACGGCCCGGAACGGATCGTCGATGGGGGGCATGAACACCCGGCCCAGCGCATTGACCACCAGCACGCGGTGCCCGTTGCGCCCCTCGACCATCATGGCGCCCCGCCCCGGCGTGCCCGGCGCATAATTGATCGGCCGGATCAGCGTTGGCTCACGCTCGATATAGCTCAGCGCCTCGCGCTGGTCGAAAGCATGATCGCCCAGGGTCACGATATCGGCTCCGGCATCGCGCAGCGACTGGAAATGGCTCTCGATCAGCCCCTTGCCGTGGCTGGCGTTCTCGCCATTGATCACCACGAAGTCGAACTTGTAGCGCGCGACCAGCCCTGGCAGGCGCTCGCTGACCGCATCGCGACCGGCGCGGCCCACCACGTCGCCCAAAAACAACAGCCTCATGCTTTGGGTCCGAAGAAACGCACGCCGTTCTCGGTAACGATCGCATCGAGAGGCACGTCATGGCCCTCGCGCGGAATATGCGCCAACTCCTGAGCCGCAAAGGCAAGCCCGATCAGCATTGGCTTTTTCGGCAGCACCGCCAGCGTTCGATCATAATAGCCGCCGCCATAGCCAAGCCGCGTGCCTTCATTGTCAAAACCCAGCAACGGCATCAGCACCACGTCGGGCACCGCGCGTGGTGCGAGGTCGGATGGCGCCAACGTGCCGAACCCGGCCTCATAAAGGGGCGCGTCGGCCTCCCAGACCCGCAGGTCCAGCGGCTCCTCGTCGCCCGCGACCACCGGCAGCACCACCTTTTGCCCGCTGTCCATCAGCCGGATGAGAATGGGTTGGCAGTCCAGCTCATCGCGAATGCGCCAGTAGCCGGCCACCACGTCTTCCGGGGCATAGGCGATAGTTTCGAAAAAATGCAATGCGACGGCCTTGGCGGCCTCGGCGCGGTCTTCCTGGGAAAGTCCAGCGCGCACAGCGTGGGCGTCCCGGCGCAAAGCGGCCTTTGCTAGTTCCAATGCCTCGTCCGCCATGCGCCCTCTTTGGTCTAGAATTCGGTGCCGCCCTGGCCGTGGGACATCTGATCCCGGGAACCTACATACGTAGGTGGGCGCCGTATGTCCGAGCCCACGGGCCCGGTCAGGGACAGCTCCCTCAGGATCGATTAAGGCCCCGGGGATATGTGTGTCCACACGCGCCGGGCAGCGAACACAGATATAGGCGCATGTGCGGCCCGCTGCAAAGGGCGCTCATATCAAATCAGGCCAGTTTTGCAGCGCGTGAACAATTCGAAGAATGACGACGTCTTCGTCCTCGACCACATAAAGAATGTGATGCCGGCCACTTGGCATGAGGCGCACCGGCCCGTTAGCCGACGTTCGCTCCATGCCCAACAGCGGATTTGCAGACAAGGTGTCGAACATCTCGACAATTTTCGCGATATAGTTGCGGGACTGGCGAACGCCAAACTGCTCTATGCCCGTGACAGCGATCCATTCCAGATCGCTGTCGGCAAGTTCGGCAGTTCTCCATGCCATATCTCAGCGCTTCTCCCGCTTTGCGATGGCAGCTTCCGCTCTCTTCATCACCAGGTCGAGCAATTCATCCTTGGTATAACTATGGCGCGGACTATCCAGCGCCTCGGCCACAACCCGATCAAAATCGGCCTGTTGCCGGGCCCGCTCCTGCTCCTTGCGAACAAGATCGCGCACAACGTCGCTGCTGTTGGCGTAGCGTCCGGTTTCGACCTGCTGCTCCACCCATTCCTTCATGGCATCGGGCAGGGATACGTTCATCGTGGCCATCGGAACCTCCGAACCATTGGCAAAGTTTGCCAATTTTTGCCAACTTACGGCAGGGGCACCGTCTCGTCCAGTGCATCGGCGACGCCTTCGAGCGCCTTGGCCGCTTCGCTCAGCTTGGCGGCGAACTGCGCCTCGGTGCTTTCGAGTTCGGCGGCGATATCCTGCCCCGCCTGGGACAATTCTGCCACCTGGGCCTCCAGCGCCTTGATCCGGCGCTCGGCCTCGGACAATTCGTCGAGCACGGCAATGCCAGCCATCACCGTCAGCCGATTGTCGCCGATTTCGCCGACCGCGCCCTTTAGCCCCTCGACATGGGTGTTGAAGCGCTCGGCCAGCCCGATCAGGTGACCCTGCTGCCCCTCTTCGCAGGCCATGCGATATTTGCGGCCATTGATCTCGACATTGACTTCGGGCACTGGCCTACTCCGCCTTTTCCAGCACCGAGCGCACGGTTTCCATCGCCTCGACCAGCCGGCGCGACACTTCGTGGGCGCTGTCGTCGAGCCGCTTGGCCCGCGCCGCAGTCTTGTCGAGTTCTGTGGCCAGCCGTGCGCGCTCATGCACCAGCCGCTGGGTATCCACTTCCATGCGCTGCTGGCGCTGCAGACGGGTGTTGAGGTCGCGGGCACTCGTTCCCAGACGTGCCAATGCCCGGTCAAACCGGGCCGCCGCCGAGATCATGCCTTCTTCAAGTTCCGTCTCACTCATGGCCGCTACTGCCCTCAAGACGCGACGATTCCAACCCCGCCAGCCTGCCCCAGCGATTATGGCAATGCAACTGGCTTAACACGGCAACTCCCCGGAAATCCGGCGTCTACCGAACGGCAATGGCCTTTGGTGACATTGACAGGCAAGCCGAACCTGTTATGCCTCAACCCCGCCTTTTGGGAGGAGGCAGGCCCGGCCGCCGCTCCCGACAAACCCTAGACTTTTGAGCAAGCGAGCGGTCCTCCTCATGACGAACACAGCCCAGCAGAACGACTTGGCCAATGCGATCCGATCCCTTTCCATGGACGCGGTCGAAAAGGCCAATTCCGGCCATCCCGGCCTGCCCATGGGCTGCGCTGACATCGCCACGGTGCTTTTTACCAAGGTCATGAAGTTCGACCCCGCCGACAGTCATTGGGCTGATCGCGACCGCTTCGTGCTCTCGGCCGGCCACGGCTCGATGCTGCTCTATTCTTCGCTCTATCTCCTCGGCTACCAGGACATGACCCTGGAGGAAGTGAAGAACTTCCGCCAGCTTGGCTCCAAAACCGCCGGCCACCCCGAATATGGCTATGCCCAGGGCATCGAAACCACCACCGGCCCGCTCGGCCAGGGCATCGGCAATGCCGTGGGCATGGCCATTGCCGAGGCCAAGCTCAATGCCGAATTCGGCTCTGATCTTGTTGACCACTATACCTGGTGCCTGGCCGGCGACGGCTGCCTTATGGAAGGCATTTCCCAGGAGGCCATTGCCCTGGCCGGCCACCTCAAGCTCCATAAGCTCGTGGTGATCTGGGACAATAACAACATCACCATCGATGGCGCCGTCTCCAATTCCGACAGCACCGACCAGATCGCCCGCTTCAAGGCATCGGGCTGGAACACCATCGAGATCGATGGCCACGATCAGGCCGCCATCGAAAAGGCCCTGCTCGACGCCAAGCACTCCGACAAGCCCACCATGATCGCCGCCAAGACCACCATTGGGTTCGGCGCCCCGAAAAAGGCTGGCACCAACAAGGTTCACGGCTCGCCCCTCGGCGCCGAGGAGCTGGCGGGCGCCAAGGCCGCGCTTGGCATCACCTACCCCGCCTTTGAAGTCCCCGCCGAGACCCTCGACGCCTGGCGCGCCGCCGGCCTCCGCTCGCAGAATGTGCGGGGCGAATGGCAGTCGCGTCTCGGCGCTTCGGCCAGCAAGGCCGAATTCGAGCGCCGCATGGCTGGTGAACTGCCGGCCGGTTTCGCCCAGGCGATGATCGACTACAAGCAGCAGCTCAGTGCCGACAAGCCCAAGGTTGCCAGCCGCAAGGCCAGCCAGATGGCGCTCGACGTCATCAACGCCATCGTGCCCGAAACCCAGGGCGGCTCGGCCGATCTCACCGGCTCGAACCTGACCAATACCAAGGAAACCCTGCCCTTCCAGGCCGACAACTACTCCGGCCGCTACATGATGTACGGCATCCGCGAGCATGCCATGGCTGCGGCCATGAACGGCATTGCGCTCCATGGCGGGCTGATCCCCTATGGCGGCACCTTCATGTGCTTTACCGATTATGCCCGCCCGGCCATCCGCCTGTCGGCGCTGATGCACCAGCGCGTCATCTACGTCATGACCCACGATTCCATCGGCCTGGGCGAAGACGGCCCCACCCACCAGCCGGTCGAACATATGTCCGCCCTGCGCGCCATTCCCAATCTGCTGGTCTTCCGCCCCGCCGACGCCGTGGAAACCGCCGAATGCTGGCAACTGGCCCTCGAGGCCGAGAGCATGCCATCCATTCTCGCGCTCTCGCGCCAGAACCTGCCCACCGTTCGCACCGAGCACACCGCCGAAAACCTCTCGGCCAGGGGTGCTTACACCCTGGCCGGCGATGCCAATGCCGATGCGGTGATCTTTGCCACCGGCTCGGAAGTCGCCATCGCGCTCGACGGCATGAAGCTGCTGGCCGAACAGGGCATCAGCGCCCGCGTCGTCTCGGTGCCGTCCATGGAGCTCTTTGCCAAGCAGTCCGCCGCCTATCGCGCCGAAGTCCTCGGCACGGCCAAGGCCCGCGTGGCTATCGAAGCGGGCACCGAAATGAGCTGGAACAAGCTGCTGGGCGACAATGGCCGCTTTGTCGGCATGCAGGGCTTCGGCGCCTCCGGCCCCATCGAAGCGCTTTACGAACACTTTGGTCTTACGGCCAAAGCCGTTGTTGAAGCCGTCACCGCACAGTTGTAAGAGGGCGCTGCCCTCCCTTCCTAACTCCCGCCCTAGGAGCGTCTCACATGGCAGTTCGCGTCGCCATCAATGGCTTTGGCCGTATCGGTCGTAATGTTCTCCGCGCCATCATCGAGTCGGGTCGCACCGACATCGAAGTCGTGGCCATCAATGATCTCGGCCCGGTCGAAACCAATGCCCACCTGTTCCGTTTCGACAGCGTGCATGGCCGCTTCAATGGCACCGTCACCGTCAATGGCGACACCATCGACGTGGGCCGCGGCCCCATCAAGGTTACCGCCGTCCGCGATCCGGCCGAATTGCCGCATGGCGAAATGGGCGTCGACATCGCGCTTGAGTGCACCGGCATCTTTACCTCCAAGGAAAAGGCCAGTGCCCACCTCAAGGCCGGCGCCAAGAAGGTGATCATTTCTGCCCCCGGCGACGGCGCTGACAAGACCATCGTCTATGGCATCAACCATGCGTCCCTGACCAAGGACGACGTGGTGATCTCGAACGCCTCGTGCACCACCAATTGCCTGGCCCCGCTGGCCTATGTGCTGCACAAGGAATTCGGCATCGAAAAGGGAATGATGACCACCATCCATTCCTATACCGGTGACCAGCCGACCCTCGACACCATGCACAAGGATCTCTATCGCGGCCGTGCGGCTGCCCTCTCGCAGATCCCGACCTCGACCGGCGCTGCCAAGGCCATTGGCCTCGTGCTCCCCGAGTTGAAGGGCAAGCTCGATGGCGTCTCGATCCGCGTGCCCACGCCCAACGTCTCCTGCGTCGATTTCAAGTTCATTTCCAAGCGCAATGTGACCGCCGAAGAAATCAACGCGGCCGTCAAGAAATATGCCGACGGCGAGCTCAAGGGTATCCTTGGCTACACCACCCAGCCCAATGTCTCCATCGACTTCAACCACGACCCGCATTCCTCCACCATGGCTCTGGACCAGACCAAGGTGATGGACGGCAATTTCGTTTCGGTCCTGTCCTGGTACGACAACGAATGGGGCTTCTCCAACCGCATGGCCGACACCGCCGTGGCCCTGGGCAAGACGCTCTAGGCGATTTGCAGACCTGAATTATAGGGCGTCCTCCGGGACGCCCTTTTTTGTTGAGAATGCGCGCACTGCTATTCCTCTCCCCCTCGGGGAGAGGTGGCCGGAGTGCAGCGGAGGACGGTGAGGGGGCTTTCCCACACCGCGGCGCCATCCTCCTCATCCGGCGCTACGCGCCGCCATCTCCCGAAGGAGGACAGGATTTAGAGCGGATGACAAAATCAACGTCTTCCGGCATCGTGCCCGAACTCGGAGCGTTCCATGAATCTCAATCGATCCATCCGCTGGCACGGCCTTCACCTCGCCACCACCGAACAGTGCCACGTCATCGCCACGAGCCGTGACACCCGCATTCGCGGCGCCATCATCGGCCCCGATTTCGGTCTCTTCTATCGCTTGAAGCTCGATGAAAACGGCAACACCCGCACCGTCAGGATCGAGCGCACCGATGGCCAAACGCTCGAACTGTTCGCCGATGGCGCTGGCAGCTGGTCCGATGATCGCGCCGAGCCCATCTCGGCCCTGCGCGGCTGCATTGACATCGACATCTGGCCCACCCCGCTGACCAATTCGCTGCCGATCTGGCGTCACGCCTTCACCGACAATCAGCCGGTACGCTTCGCCATGGCCTGGATCGATGCCACCAGCTTTGAGCTCAAGCGCTCTGAACAGCTCTACACCCGGCTTGACGCCAGCCATTATCACTATCAATCCGCCAATTTTGAAGCCACGCTGAGCGTGGATGATAATGGTTTGGTCGTGGAATATCCGGGCCTTTTCGCCCGCGCCTGACCGGCACGAGGTCACGCCGCTGTCACCAAATCAGCCTATGCACTGCCGTGTCGGAAACGGAGCAACACCATGTTCCTTCTTACCAGGCGGATATCGTCAGTCTTGCCGCTCACCTGGTTGCTGATCGGTTGTGTCGAGATGGTCTGGCTGCTCCCGGCACCGGCGTTGCTGATGCTGGTCTTCCTGTCCTGGCGCCATCGCCACATCCTTGCCCTGGTCGGCACCGCCCCCCTCGCCAGCGACGGCTTTGCCAAGCATGTCATGGTCCACGACCTGCTCCGCCTTGGCGGGCAAATGCTGCTCTCGCCCTTGCTCTATCTTCTCGGCACCCAGGCAGCCGCAATCATCTCCTGACACCGGCGCAACATTGGATGCACGCCATCCAGAAGGCTTCCAAGAGCGGGGCCAATGCGCTCCTCCCCCTGTCAGGGGGAGGTAGTGAAGCTTGGCCTTCAGGCCATAGCGAAACTGGGAGGGCGTATCCTCTTCAAAAAACACATCAATCCAAAAGTAATCCCCGGTCCCTCCACCATCCCTCATACTGCCCTCGTTCCCGCCGTTAACACGCGGCACTGACGAGGTGTCGGGCGGGAAGACTGGGCCGCACCGGGTCGCCGGGGCGGAGGCGTGTATGCTGACCACCGGCCGCTCAACCAAAGCGACTGGCGATAGGCGGCGATGGATGTCTCTGGCATCCGGGCCAAAGGTCTTCGCCGACAGCCTAGGGGATGAGCACCTGCAAGGGGGCCGCTCGATGCATGCGTCCGAAATCCCAGGCGTGGGAAGCGGCTTTCGCCTCTTCTTTACGAATACCTTCGGGGCGAAAGCCGCTTTTCACCGTGTCACCGCAAGCCGCAAGGCCGGGCGGCGATTGCTGCTGGACCCAATTCAGTCACCACAGAGAAATTTTCTGTCCCCGCTTCCGCCAAACGTGCCACTCTGTTACCCACGTCCCGAACAGAACTGACCTCGGAGGCAGCACCATGAGCAACGGCTTCAAGACCCTCGATGACCTCGATCTGACGGGCAAGCGCGTGCTCCTGCGGGCCGACCTCAATGTGCCGGTGGCCGACGGCAAGGTGACCGACGCTACCCGCATCGAGCGGCTGGTGCCCACCATCCGCGAGATCGTCAAGAAGGACGGCAAGGTCATTCTTCTGAGCCACTTCGGTCGCCCCAAGGGTCAGGTAAATCCCGAATTTTCGCTCGAGCAGGTCTGCGCCGCCGTAGCCGACCAGACTGGCCACCCTGTTGGCTTCGTCGCCACCGATTGGGTCGATGTCAGCGCCGCCAAGGCCGCCATTGACGCCGCGCCCGCCGGTTCAGTCCTCGTCATGGAAAACACCCGTTTCCATCCCGGCGAGGAAGCCAATGACGTTGATCTGGCTCAGCGCATGGCGAGCCTTGGCGATTGCTATATCAACGACGCCTTTTCGGCGGCCCACCGCGCCCATGCCTCCACCGAGGCCCTGGCACATCTGCTCCCCGCCGCAGCGGGTCTGGCTATGGAGGCCGAACTCGAAGCTCTGGAATCAGGACTGGGCAAGCCGAAAAAGCCCGTCATCGCCATTGTCGGCGGCGCCAAGGTCTCGTCCAAGATCGACCTGCTCGAAAATCTCGTCACCAAGGTGGATGGCCTCGTCATCGGCGGAGGCATGGCCAATACGTTCCTCTTTGCCCAGGGCTACGGCATGGGCAAGTCGCTCTGTGAAAAGGATCTGGCCGATACCGCCCGCCGCATCATGGAAAAGGCCGAAAAGGCCAATTGCGCTATCATCCTGCCCATCGACGCCGTTGTCTCCTGGCATTTCAAGGCCAATTCGCCGACCCGTCTCTATGGCATCGATGCCGTGGACCCCGATGGCATGATCCTCGACATCGGTCCCTCCTCCATCGAGCGCATCATTGGCGCTATCGATGATGCGCATACCGTGGTCTGGAACGGCCCTGTCGGCGCCTTTGAAATGGAACCCTTCGACGCGGGCACCGTCGCCATTGCCAAGCATGTAGCCAAGCGCACCCATGATGGCCTCTTGATCTCGGTCGCCGGTGGCGGCGACACGGTCGGCGCCCTCGCCCATGCCGGGGTCAAGGACAAGCTCACCTATGTCTCCACCGCCGGCGGCGCCTTCCTCGAATGGATGGAAGGCAAGCCCCTCCCCGGCGTCGAAGCGCTCAAGAAGTAGAGAGCCTACAAGGCGAACATCACCCCACCTCATTCCCTCCCCATCAAGGGGAGGGAGGCGCAGGGCGGGGACGCTAGTGTTCATCCCTCCCCCTTGTGGAGAGGGTAGCGTCGCAGGGCCGAAGGCCCTAGCAAAGCGAGGGTGGGGGTGCCGGCGCGGCAGACCTTCGCGACCTAGAACCGCGCTGTCACCGGGTCCGACCCGATCCGCCCGTCCGCCGCATCAAGGCCGGCAATAGCTGCCTTGTCCGCCTCGCTCAACGCGAAGTCGAACACGTCGAAATTCTCGACGATCCGGCTTGGCGTCACCGACTTGGGAATGACCACCAGGCCCATGTCGAGGTGCCAGCGGATGATCACCTGTGCCGCGCTCTTGCCGTGGCGCTTGGCAATGTCCCCGATCACCGGGTCATCCAAAAGCTTGCCCTGCCCCAGCGGGCTCCAGCTCTCCGTCACCACGCCAAGCTTGGCATGCTTGTCCCGCATCGCCTTCTGCTGGAAACGCGGATGCAGCTGGATCTGGTTGATCGCGGGCGTGACACCGGTTTCGGCAATCAGCTGCTCGATATAATCGCCCTCGAAATTCGAGACGCCAATCGAGAGCGCCTTGCCCTCTTCACGCAGGCGGATCATTGCCCGCCAGGTATCGATGAACTTGCCGCGATAGGCCGAGGGCCAGTGGATCAGATAAAGATCGACATAGCCTGTGCCGAGCCGCTCAAGACTTGCATCCATGGCCCGGAGCGTTTCGTCAAACCCCTGATCCTCGTTCCACACCTTGGTCGTGAGAAAGATATCCCCGCGGGCAACGCCCGACGCTACAATGCCCTTACCGACCCCGGTTTCGTTCTGATAGACGGCCGCCGTGTCGATATGCCGATAGCCGGTCTGGAGCGCCGTGCTGACCGCCTCGACAGCGACGTCATCAGGGGTCTGCCAAACTCCCAGGCCGATTTGTGGGATGGAGCGGCCGTCATTGAAGCTCACGTGTGTTTGCGTGCTCATCTTTTTTTCCTGATTTGTCGTGGAAGGGCGCCAACAGCGCCAGTGGACTATCGGCAACTTACGATGGAGGAACTCAAATTCCAAGCCCGGCAATCGGTTCCATTTTATCTTCCATACAAGATTAGCCTTTCGTCGCATAACCGGAGGTCTAATCGAAAGCGGCGTAACGAAAGTCTAATCTCAGGGTCAGTTCCCATCGAAGGTTTTGACCCATGACCAAATCGCTCAATGCGATCGCCCAGAAGCTGATGACCACCGGCATGGGCATTCTCGCTGCCGACGAATCCGAAGGCACCATCGGCAAGCGTTTCGCCAAGATCAATCTGCCCAATACGCTCGATTTGCGCCGCGACTATCGTGAAATGCTGTTCGGCGCGACCGAAGCGATGAAGAACTATGTGTCGGGTGTCATTCTCACCGAGGAAACCCTCAAGCAATCGGCCGCCGATGGCACGCCCTTCCGCGCCATTCTTGCCGACGCCGATGTCATCCCCGGCATCAAGGTCGATCGCGGCGCCTTCCCAATGCCCGGCGAGGCCGGCGAGAAAATCACCGAGGGCCTCGATGGCCTGCGCCAGCGCCTTGAACATTATGCCGAGCTTGGCGCCGGATTTGCCAAGTGGCGCGCCGTCATTACCATCAATGACATCGCCCCCACCCGCAACAACATCCGTGCCAATGCACATGTGCTGGCCCGGTACGCCATGCTCTGCCAGGAGGCCGGCATCGTCCCCATCGTCGAACCCGAGGTTGTGGGCGACGGCGAACCAGGCAATCATTCCATGGAGCGCTGCGCCCAGGTCACCGGCGACGTTCTGGAAAATGTCTTCAAGGAACTGCGCCTGGCTGGCGTCGATCTCGCCGGCATGCTCCTTAAGCCCAATATGGTGCTGCCGGGTCTTAATTCGCGCGACCGTCCCACGGTTGAGGAAGTCGCCCGTCGCACCGTCGATGTGCTCAAGGAACATGTGCCCGCTGCCGTCCCAGGCATCGCCTTCCTCTCGGGCGGCCAGACCGATGAAGAAGCCACCGCGCATCTTTCGGCCATGAACCGCCTCGCGGGGAAACCCTGGCCCATGACCTTCTCCTATGGCCGCGCCTTGCAGAATGTTGCCCTGCGCACCTGGGCCGGTCGGCGCGAAAATTTCACCGCCGCGCGCCAGGCCTTTGCCCACCGTGCCCATATGAACTCCCTGGCCGCTATTGGCGAATGGACCAACGACCTCGACCGGGCGGCTTGAGTCTCAGTTCTCCCCGCGATCCCAACGTCGCGGCTGGCGCGCGCATCCCTCCCGGAGCGCGCGCCTTTTTTCTTCCCGGCTTCGCGCCATTGCCTACACTGGGGTCAATCCCCTATTGAGGCTTGTCCCTTTGTTGCCAAAATGGCGACCTAGGGAGCATCGGCTCGATCACCCGGAAACATCATGGCTCCGCAGCTCTATCTCATCACGCCGGACAACCCGCATCTGGAGCAGTTTCCGCGCCTCCTCATGAGCGTGCTGTCGGGGCCCGAAGTTTCGGCTTTGCTGGTCCGTCGCGGCAAGCTTGACGATGCAGCTTATGCCGGACTAGCCGAGCGTCTGGTGCAGATCGGCCAGGCCGCCGGCGCCGCCGTGCTGATCGAAGACGATGTCGATCTGGCGCGCCGCCTTGGGGCCGACGGCGTGCACGTTACCACCGGCGGCACCAAGGCGATCAGCGCCGCCGTCTCTGCCCTCAAGCCCGAAGGCATCGTCGGGGTCGGCAACGTTCGCTCGCGCCACGACGCCATGAGCTTTGGCGAGCTGGACGTGGACTATGTCATGTTCGGCCCGCTCGGCGGCACCGCCGATCCGCAAGCTGGCGAACTGGCCCAGTGGTGGGCGGAGACATTTGAGATCCCCGCCATTCTGTCCGACCCGACGGCTGAGCCCGGGACCCTGGGCGCGACTGACGCCGAGTTCATCGCTCTTTCCGATTGCATCTGGTCATCTCCCGATGCCGCTGTGACCCTCACCGCTTTCGACAAGGCCAGCAAGGCAAAAGCATGAAGCTGATCCGCGCCGTCGTCTGTGTCGCCCTTTCGGGCCTGTGCCTGCCGGCCCTGGCTCAAGGCAACGCCGCCGACGCGATCAGCAGCGAAGTTTTCGGCCCCCGCAAACGCATCGACTATGCTTTCGGCGCTTTCCAGCGCGGCTACTTCCTCACGGCACTGGAATTGGCCCTCCCCCGTGCGGAGAAGGGCGATGCCGCCGCCCAGACCCTGATCGCCGAAATCTATGCGCGTGGCCTTGGTGTTGTGCAGAGCTACGAGCGGGCTGCCGGCTGGTACCAGTTGGCCTCGCGCAACGGCGATCGCCTGGCAACCTTCGAGTTGGGCATGTTCTACCAGGACGGGGTGGGCGTTCCGCGCAACCGCCAGCGCGCCGCCGAACTGTTCCAGGCCGCCGCCGATGCCGGCTATATACCGGCCAAGTACAATCTGGCGCTGCTGCATGTCGAAGGAGTCTATGTCGAGCCGAACCTGATCACCGCCGCTGCGTTGATGAAGGAGGCAGCCGACGCTGAACTGCCCGAGGCACTCTACGACTATGGCGCCATGCTGCTCGAAGGCGCGGGCGTCGTGCCAGATCTCGCGGAAGGCGCCCGCTACATGAAATTGGCCGCGGAAGAGGGCTTGGTTGATGCCCAGATAGACTACGCCACCCTGCTCTACCTCGGACAAGGGGTAGAGAAGAATGTTGCGGAAGCGGCGCTTTGGTATGGCATTGCTGCCGAATCCGGCAATGTCGTGGCCCAGAACCGGTATGCCAAGTTGTTGGCCGTCGGCGAAGGGACCACGCTCGACCTTGAAGAAGCTGCCATGTGGCGCGCCCTGTCCCGTCGCCAGGGGTTGACCGACCCCGATCTCGACCGGCTTCTGGTCTCCATTCCACCCGAGGCCCTCGCACGCGCCGAAGAACGAGCCCGTTTCTGGCCTTCCGCGCCGCCCAGCGCCGTGGCTGAAGCGCCCCCGGCTGCCGTTCAAGGCCCGATGCTGCCAACCCCGACCGACCCGGCCAACGCCCCCAGTCAGGCGGTCGATCCCAATCCGCTCCCGCCGGTGACGACACCATCCCCGACCAACCCGGTCGCCGAGGAACAAACCGAAGTCGAAACGCAAGACCCTTGAACCGCGGGCGGTTCTGGGGCAATAAGCCCGCCACACTTCAATCCAGCGGCGGGACCCCATGGTCCCTTTGCCGGCCGGCAGCCCGATCTGCCCGTGCCGGCTGACCCGCATGAGCTAGCGAGCACCTCCCTATGGCGCGTTCCGCCCTTCTTAATGTCATGGTCAGTGCGGCTTTCAAGGCCGGCAAATCCCTGTCGCGTGACTTCAACGAGGTCGAGAACCTGCAGGTCTCCCGCAAGGGTCCAGCCGATTTCGTCTCCAAGGCCGACATCCGCGCCGAACAGATCGTCTTTGACGAATTGCGCAAAGCCCGCCCCACCTATGCCTTCCTGATGGAAGAGGGCGGCGAGGTTGCGGGCACCGATGGCCAGCACACCTGGATCATCGACCCGCTCGATGGGACCACCAATTTTCTCCATTCCATCCCGCTGTTTGCCGTCGCCATCGCGCTGCAGCGCGGCGATGAAATCGTCGCTTCGGTGATCTACAATCCAGTGATGGATGAACTCTACACCGCCGAAAAGGGCGGCGGCGCCTGGCTTGCCGATACCAAACGCCTGCGCGTTGCCAACCGCCGCCATCTGTCTGATGCGGTGGTCTGCACCGGCATCAAGACCCAGGGCACAAGCAATGACACGTTGCAGCTGCGCCAGCTCGCAACGGTCAATCCCGCCGTTGCCGGCATTCGCCGCTCGGGCTCGATTGCCGTCGATATGGCCTGGCTCGCCGCCGGACGTTTCGACGCGCTCTGGGAAGCCGGCCTCAAGCCCTGGGACGTCGCCCCGGGTCTGTTGATGGTCAAGGAAGCCGGTGGCCTCGTGTCCGACTATGCCGGCCAGCCCGGTTCGGTCGCCAATGGCCAGATCGTTGCGGGCAATGAACCGCTGCACGGCGCCCTGCTCAAAACCCTGCGCACCATTCAATAGGTTTTTCTGCCCCATTGCTGTCATGGCAGTGCGTTAACCTTTTCCATTGTCACGCCTTTCGACCGCCTCTAGACTCCGAGGCGGTTGATTTGCGTGCGAGGGGCAAGGTTCGGCAAAGATGACGCAGACTTACGATCCCTATCACCTCGCCAGCCCGACCGTTTATCTGGTCAAGATCGTGATCTTTCTGGTGCTGGTGGGGCTGGTCGCCGCCATCCTGATCACCAATATCGTCAGCTTCTTCTGGGCCAATCCGTTCATCAATTCGATGATCTTTTTTGCCCTGTTCGTGGGCATTTTCCTCAGCTTCCGCCAGATATTCCGCCTGTTCCCGGAAGTGAAATGGGTCAATTCGCTCCAGGATGGCACCGTCACCTCGACGCGCCCGCCGGTGCTGCTGGCCCCGGTTGCCGGCATCCTGCGCGAGCGGATTGGCGAGGCGGTCATCACCCCGTCCTCCATGCGCTCCATTCTCGATTCGGTCGGCAATCGCCTCGATGAAGCCAAGGACACCTCGCGCTATCTCACCGGTCTTCTGGTCTTCCTGGGCCTTATGGGCACCTTCTACGGCCTGCTTGAAACCGTGAGTTCGGTCGCCGGCGTCATCAATGCTCTGGATGTGACCTCGGCCGACACGGCCTCGCTCTTTGCCAATCTCAAGGAGGGTCTGGCGGCTCCGCTGGGCGGCATGGGAACGGCGTTCTCGTCCTCGCTGTTCGGCCTTGCCGGATCTCTGGTGCTGGGCTTTCTCGACCTCCAGACAAGCCAGGCACAGAACGCCTTTTACACCGACCTCGAGGACTGGATGACCTCGATGACCGAACTCGATCACCCGGTCAGCGCCATGCAGGCCAATGCTGGTGGCCCGGAAATGGCGGCCATGTTCGAAAAGCTCGGCGACAGCATGCAGAACCAGAACTCCTCCCAGAATGCCATTCGCGCCATGGCAGAACTGGCGCGCGGCATTGACGGGCTGGTCAAACATATCCGCGTCGAGCAGGACGACCTGAGGCGCTATATCACCGAGCAGGGCGAGACCAACAAAAAGCTGCGAGACCTGATCGAGGCCATGCTCAACGAAGCCGACAACGAGCGCCGGGACTGATCCATGGCTGGAGCGCGCGCCCGCCGCAGACAGGAAGCCAATTACTGGCCCGGCTTTGTCGATGCGCTGTCGAGCCTCTTGCTCGTCATCATTTTCATGCTGTCCCTGTTCATGCTGACCCAGTTCTTCCTGGGCCAGGAACTGCAGGGCCGCGACACCGCGCTGGCCCGGCTCAACAGCCAGATCGCCGAGCTGACTGACCTGTTGCAGCTTGAGCGCGCCAATTCTGACGACCTCAATGCGCAATTGGCCAATCTGACGGCGACCCTGGCAGGAGCGCAGGCCGACAATGATGCGCTCACCAGTCAGCTCGCCGGGATCGACACCGGGCTCGGGGATCGCGACGCCGCCATTGCCAGCCTCGAGTCCGACCTGCTCGATGCTGAGCGCCTGTCGGACGAGGCAACGGCCCAGGTCGCGTTGCTCAACCAGCAATTGGCGGCCCTGCGCACCCAGATCGGGGCGCTGGAAGCCGCGCTGGAGGCCTCCGAGGCGCGCGACACGGAATCGCGCACCCAGATCGCCGACCTCGGGCGCCGCCTCAACCTGGCACTGGCCCAGCGTGTTCAGGACCTCAGCCGTTACCGCTCCGACTTCTTCGGGCGGCTGCGCCAGATTCTCGAAACCCGCGCCGATGTGCGCGTGGTCGGCGACCGCTTCGTCTTCCAGTCCGAAGTGCTCTTCGACCCCGGCCAGGCCGATATCGACCCCGGTGGCACGCCGGAACTGGACGCCCTGGCCGACGCCATATTGCAGCTCGAAACCGAAATCCCCACCGACATCAACTGGGTGTTGCGCATCGACGGTCATACCGATAGCCGCCCCATATCCAATGCCCGCTTCCCGTCCAACTGGGAGCTATCGGCCGCCCGCGCCATCTCGGTGGCGCAATATCTCGTCTCGCGCGGCGTCTCGCCCAATCGCCTGGTCGCCGCCGGCTTTGGCGAATTCACCCCGCTCGATCCGGGCGAGAACGACGAAGCGTATCGCCGCAACCGCCGCATCGAATTCAAGCTGACCGAAGGCTGAGCCGCGCCCGATGCGCTTGCAAGCCAAGCCCGTGCTGATATGCCGCCCGGCCAGATGGCGTCGCGTTTGCACGGTGAAAAGCGGCTTTCGCCCCGAAGGTATTAGTAAAGAAGAGGCGAAAGCCGCTTCCCACGATCGGGATTTGTGACGCACGCATCGAGCGGCCCCCTTGCAGGTGCTCATCCCCTAGGCTGTCGGCGCAGACCTTTGGCCCGGATGTTTTTAGACATCCATCGCCGCCTGTCGCCAGTCGCTTCGGTTGAGCGGCCGGTGGTCAGCATACACGCCCCCGCCCGATCGACACCGTGCGGCCCGTCTCCCCACCCGATGCTTCGTCGGCACCGCGTGTTGCCGGTGGGGATGGAGGGACTATGGCACGGGATTTGGTGGCGGGGATAAGTGGCGTTGTCGAGGTGCGAATTCAGCCGAGCGCGAAGCCCGTGGGCGTGGTGCGAGGCCCTCGGGTCGAGCCCGAGGGCGGCATGCGGATGGGGTGGCCGGCCTTCTCGTGTCGAGGGGATCGGGGAGTGCCTGATAACCGCATGCTTAACCTTAATAGCGGCGTGCCTTGATGTGTTGCGCCATGGCAACGTCACAAAAAAGCCTGGTTTCCCGCCACATCCGCGCCCCATTAGGCAAGGATTAACCGTCCTGGCACACCCGGTCTTAAGATTAAGCGCGGTAAATGTCGTCCTTAAGATTTTAGCCTTCTCTTAGGAGCCTCCCGTGGTCATCCCCGCCCCAATCAATACCGCAATGCGCGCCGCAGCCATGTTGCTGTTCGTGGTTGTTATCGCCGCTTGTTCGCGCAGCGCCACTGACAATGTCGGCCTGACCGGGGTCGGCAATGCCGGCGCCGGCGCCCCTGGCAGCCAGCAGGAATTCATCGTCACCGTTGGCGACCGCGTGTTCTTCGAGACCGATTCCAGCGCGCTCACCAGCGAAGCCATGGCCACGCTCGACAAGCAGGCCGCCTGGCTCAACCAGTACCCGAACTATCGCATCATGGTCGAAGGCCATGCCGACGAACGCGGCACTCGCGAATATAACATTGCGCTGGGTGCCCGCCGTGGCTCGGTTGCGGTCAATTACCTGGTGTCCAAGGGCGTCAATGCCCAGCGCATCACCACCCAGTCCTTCGGCAAGGAGCGCCCGGTGGCGATTTGTAACGACATCTCCTGCTGGAGCCAGAACCGCCGCGCGGTCACCGTCGTCCAATAAATCCCGAGCTTTCGCCGCTCGAAAGTTCCAAAACGAATCCAGTGAAAACTGGAGGCAAGAGCGCCCGGAGCCACAAAATGGCCCGGGCGCTTTCTTTTCACCAAAATTGCTCTTTATCGGCGGACCGATAACACCCATCTTGGCCGGCGACGGCAACAATGGAGGCAGGCTTGACGCTATCAAACTTCGCAAAACTTGGTCGAGCGACGCTCTGCGCGCTGGGACTGGGCCTTTGTGCATCAGCGGCCAACGCGCAGTCGGTATTCCCACCCGGCGAGTTGAGCGGTCTCAGCTTCAACAATGACGGCGGCCGCATTCTGGTGGCCCAGGCCGATAGCGCCCAGCTCCTGGTGCGCATCCAGCAGCTTGAAGAGCAGAATCGCCTGCTCAACGGCCAGATTGAAGGCCTGACCTTCCAGCTCACCCAATTGCAGGAAATTCTCAACCGCTTCCAGGAAGATGCCGAATTCCGCTTCCAGCAGCTGGAAGGCGGTGCTGGGGGAAAAACTGATGCGGCAACCCAACCGGGCGGCGTGACGCAGCCCGAGGCGTTGCCGCAGGACCCGGCCACCGAGACAGACGTGCCCCTGACCGACATTCCTGAGCAGGGCGTGCAGCCCCTGCCCGGCGAGGTCGAGTTCGACCCCACCTTCGATGATGGCTCAGCCGCCACGGACGATCTGGGCCAATCTGGCGACCCGCTGCTGGGCACCGGCCAATCGGGCGGGGTAGACCTGATCACCGGCCAGCCGCTCGACCTCAGCTATGACCCGACCGCCGACGCCACCGGCGACCCGGATGCCGACGCGCAATATCGCGCCGGTTATGAGGCGCTTGTGGCCGGCGATTATAGTTTTGCTGAACAGCAGTTCGCCCAGTTTATCGAGCTCTATCCCGACAATGAGCAGATGATGGATGCCAGCAATTGGCTCGGCGAATCGCTGTTGGCGCGTTCGGCCTATGCCGAGGCCGCCGATGTGCTGGTCGATGCCTATCAGAAAAACCCCGATCATCCACGCGCGCCGGACCTGCTGCTCAAACTGGGCATTTCCCTGGCCGGCGTGGGCGAACGCGAAACCGCCTGCCGCACCTTTGCCGAGATCGACACGCGCTATCCCGACACCATCCCCGCGTTCCAGACCCGTCTTGGTGAGGAAAAGGCCAAGGCTCAATGTCCGCCGGCCTGACCCCGGACCTGGGCGACCCAACAGTTCTCAACCGACTGTTTGCCCCAGCCGCTGGCGAGCCTGCCATCGGGCTGGCGGTATCGGGCGGCCCCGACAGCCTGGCGCTGCTGCTGCTGGCGCAACGCTGGGCCGCCGGACTGGAAACGCCGCCCAGGCTGATTGTCTATAGTCTCGACCATGGCCTGCGGCCCGAAGCGGCCGCCGAAGTCGCCATGGTTCTGGACGTCGCCCAACGCCTCGGCATCGCCGCCCGCGCACTCGCCTGGGCCGGCACCAAGCCGGAGGCCGGACTGCAGGAAGCGGCGCGGCAGGCGCGCTATCGCCTGATCGGCAAGGCGATGGCCGAGGACGGCGCCACGCTTTTGCTCACGGCCCATCACCGCAGCGATCAGGCCGAAACGGTGCTGATGCGCCTGGCCCATGGGAGCGGCATCGAAGGCCTCAAGGCGATGACGCGAATGAGCCTGGTCGAAGGCGTGAGGGTGCTGCGGCCGCTGCTGGACGTCGAACCGGCAGCCCTTGCCACGCTGGTCGATGAAGCCGGCCTTACGCCCGCGCGCGACCCATCCAATGACGACGCGAGCTATGAGCGGGTGCGCTGGCGTCAGCTGCTGCCCACATTGGCTCAGGAGGGGCTCGACAGCGCCGCCCTCGCCCGCTTTGCCACGCGTATGGCCGAGGCTGATCTGGCCCTGGCACAAATGGCCGACGCTGCCTTTGCTGAACTGGTAACGCTCGACGGTTTCGGCGCCGCCAGCGTGCCGCGCGCAACATTTCTGGCGCTGAGCCCGGCCATTGGCCGGCGTGTGCTTGGCCGGGTGCTCAACATTGTCGGCGGACGACAGAAGCCCCGGGCACTGGGCCAGGTAGAGCGGCTTTACGATCAGATTGCCCAAGCCGACCTGCCCCGCGCCGCCACGCTGCTGGGTGCCGTGGTGAGAATGAAGGGCGCGGCCCTGACCATCTCGCGCGAGCCGGGCCGAGCCCTGCCCGAAGATATCATCCTGGCGCCGCGCCAGCGCCTGGTGTGGGACCAGCGGTTCTTGATCACCAATGTTTCGGATGACGCCGGAATGGTGGCGGGCGCCACCGATTTCATGCCGCGCCATCGCCTCGAAGATTTCCTCGGCTTCAAGGTGACGACACCCGCCGAAGCCATTCGCACCGCACCGCTGGTTCGCGACGCGGCAGGCGGCGTGCTGGCCCTTGGCGGCTGGTCGTTTGATGATCGGGTCAAGGTCGAGCTGCTGATCGACTGATAACGGGCCGCACCGCGTAACGGTACTGCCCTGCGCGGCATCGCGGGGACGCCAAGCCCCTGCCTTTAAATCTGGTGCACCTCGCCCAGTGCCACCACGGGGCCGGTCGCCTTGCCTTCCGGCGCGCCGCCCTTGGGTTCGAGCGTGATGGCCAGCACCGAGCCTTCGCCCCAGCCGGCCCGCACCTGCTCGCTCAATTCCACCACCGAGCGCTGGTTCACCGGGATGACACCCATTGAAATCGGATCTTGTCCGCCCTGGATGGCCCAGAGCTCAAGGTCGCGGTCGGAAGCAACATCGCCCGAAAGCGCCGTCAGCCGCACTGCGCCCGTGCCGTCGTAAAGCGCCAGGAACCGCACATCGCTGCCTTCGGCCTCGAGCGCTGCGACCAATTGGGTGGTGAGGCTCGTCACGTCCGGGCCGGGCCGCATGAGATTGAAGCCGATGGCAGCAACCGCCACGGCCAGCGCGCCGGCGGTGATGCCACGCCACAAGGCCAGGCTGTCCCAGAAGCCAGGGCGCTTTGCAACGCCGAACAAACGTCCTTCGATCTGCTCCAGCGTATGGGCCGGGGTCGGAACTTCGGCAAATTCACTGTCGAGAGCTGCAAACCGCGCCGACCAGAAATCGCGCTCGGCCTGCAAGGCCGGATCGGCCTCGATCTGGCGCTCAACACGGGCATGATCGGCTGGGCTCAACAAGCCCAGGACATATTCAGCCACCAGCGCACTGCGCCCGCCGTCACCCTTTCTGTCCTGGTCCTCACTCATGCCGTCAGACACTCTCTCAGTTTGATCAGGCTGCGCCGCAGCCAGGTTCGCATCGTGTTGAGCGGCACGGCATGACGCTGCGCCAGCTCCTCGTAACTATAGCCGTCGAGATACGCTCCGCGCACGGCTTCTGCCCGGTCAGGTTCCAGCTCGGCCAGGCAGGCTTCAATGCGTGCCCCATCCTGGCTGCTGGCCGTCAAGCGCTCCGGGTCCGGCCCGGCGTCCGCAATTTCAAGGGCACCGTCCAGATCATCGGCGGGCGGGCGGCGGGCACGCAACATGTCCAGCGCATGGTTGCGGGCGATGGCCACCAACCAGCTGATGGGGGAATATTGTCCCGCCACATAGCGGTCCGAACGCTGCCAGATCTTGATATAGACCTCCTGAATGGCCTCCTCGGCCTCGGCCCTGTTTCTCAAGATACGCAGGACCACGCCAAACAGTTTCGCGCTTGTGCGTTGATAGAGCGTCCGAAATGCCTGCCGGTCTCTCAGAGAGCAGCGCGAGATCAAATCTGCGATGTCCGCTGTGGCGGTTTGCATGGCCATAGTCTGGCATCCCTCCCATTGCACCGCAATCGCGATGGTCCCTTAGGGTTCATAACGCTGGCAAGGGACAAATGGATCACGAGCCTTGAAAATGTCGGCAAAGGCGATTTCATCGGAACGGGAAATCCTTTAGACCCATTCCCCGATATGAAGGCCTTGCCAGGGAGCCGCTTACCATAATGACTGACCAAGCCCCCGACACCGACCGGTTCAGCCACGACGCCGGCATCCTCGCCCAGGCCCTGCCCTATATGCAGCGCTATGAGGGCAAGACCGTCGTGGTGAAATATGGCGGCCACGCCATGGGCGATGCCCAGCTGGGCCAGGCCTTTGCCCGCGACATCGCGCTCTTGAAGCAATCCAAGGTCAATCCCATCGTCGTGCACGGCGGCGGCCCGCAGATTGCGTCCATGCTCAAGAACCTGGGCATCGAATCCAAGTTCGAGGGCGGGCTGCGCGTTACCGACAAGCGGACCATGGAAGTGGTCGAGATGGTTCTGGCCGGCTCGATCAACAAGGAAATCGTGGCGCTGATCAATGCCGAGGGCGAATGGGCGATTGGCCTGTGCGGCAAGGACGGCAATATGGTCTTTGCCAAAAAGGCCGAAAAGACCATCAAGGACCCCGGCTCCAATATCGAGCGCGTGCTTGACCTGGGCTATGTCGGCGAGCCGGTGGAGGTGGATCGCACGCTGCTCGACCTTCTGGCCCGCTCAGAGCTGATTCCGGTCATTGCCCCGGTCGCTCCGGGTCGCGATGGCAATACTTATAATATCAATGCCGACACCTTTGCCGGCGCCATTGCCGGATCGCTCGGCGCCAAGCGCCTCTTGTTCCTCACCGACGTGCCCGGCGTGCTCGACAAGGACGGCAAGCTGATCCCCGAGCTGACCGTGCGCGACGCCAAGGCGCTGATCGCCGATGGCACCATTTCGGGCGGGATGATCCCCAAGGTCGAAACCTGCCTTGAAGCGCTCGACAATGGCGTTGAGGGTGTCGTCATCCTCAACGGCAAGCAGCCCCACGTCGTGCTGGTGGAACTGTTCACCGAATTCGGTGCCGGCACACTGATCGTGCGCTGACCCCGAAACCTCCGCTGGAAATGAAAAGGCCGCCCCGAGGGGCGGCCTTTTGCGTCAGGCTTCCACCGGGATCGGTGGAGCCGAATTGCCCTGCGGCTGACGCCCATTGCCCTTGAAGGCAAAGGCCAGGGCCAGCACCAGGCCAAATGAGACCACCTGGTACCACATGGCCAGCGCCGCCGCGTCGCCAAAGGCGGCCTGCGGGCTGTTGCCGGCGGCAAAATTGCCGGACAACTGGGAGAAGAAAATCTGCCCCACCAGCGCAATTCCCAACGCGCCACCCACCTGCTGGAAGGCCTGCAAGGCCCCCGAACCGGCGCCGGCATCGCGCGGCGGCACATTGCGCAGCACCAATTGGAACAGCGCCGAGAACCCCGTGCCCAGCCCAATGCCCGAAATCAGAAGCGGCAGGAGGAAACTCATGGGATCGATGCTGGCGCCGGTGCCGGCAATGACAAAATGCAGCCAGCCGGTGCCTCCGGCGATCATGCCCCCCGCGACAGCGAGGCGGCTGCGCAGATAGTGAGACCCGAAGCGCCCGGCGATAAACGATGCGATCAAGACCCCCACGGAGAATGGCAGATTGGTCAGGCCCGACTGTAGTGGGGTAAAACCAAACCCCGATTGCAGCAGCAGCGAAATGACCATGAAAAGGCCCGGAATGCCCGAGGCGAACACGGTGACCACAAAGGCGCCGAACATATAATCGCGATTGGCCAGGAGATCGTAGTTGAGCAATTGCGGCTTGCCGGCCGACGCGCGCTGGCGCTGCCAGAAGACGAAGACGCCCAAGAGCACGACGCCCGCAGCCATCATCCCAAAGCTCCACATCGGCCAGTCCAGCGCCCGTCCCTCAATGATGGGAAAGACCACGGCAACAATGCCAAGACCGAACAGGCCAATCCCCACGAAGTCGTTGCTGAGTTCCTTATGGTCCGGCAGGCGCGGAATGAGGAACCAGCCCGCGACCAGCGCGGCAATGCCAATAGGGATGTTGACGAGGAAAATCGGCTGCCAGTCCAGGCCGAACAGCTGCGCATCGATCAGGATGCCGCCCAGCACCGGACCGCAGACCGAAGCCAGGCCCGCCGACAGGCCGAACAGCGAAAAGGCCTGCCCGCGTTCCTGCGGCGGGAAGGTGACGGTGGCAATGGCCAGCACCTGCGGCGTCATCATCGCGCCCCCGAGCCCCTGGAGAATGCGGGCGGCGATCAGCATGTCGATGGAATGAGCCATGCCGCAAAGCGCCGAAGCCAGAGTGAACGCGGTAACGCCCAAAAGGAACATGCGGGTGCGCCCGACAATATCGCCCAACCGTCCGAACGGCAAAAGCCCCAGCGCAAAGGCCAGCACATAGGCGGCCACAACCCATTCGATCTGCGCGTCGGTGGCGCCCAGGTTCTCGCGCATCGAAGGCAATGCGACATTGACGATGGTAACATCGATCAAGTTCATGAAATTGGCGATCAGCAGGATCACCAGCGATAGCCAGCGGCGTGGATCAGGCGGCACGGTGGCGCCGGAGTGGGGTAGAGACATGTAACGTCCTCAGGTCCTGGCTTGGGCAACGACGGCCCGTTCGAATTCGGAAAAGACTGCCAGCATTTCGCCGCGCCGCGGGCGGCTGGACCGCCAGCCGACAACCATGGCGATAAAGATGCTGGCAGCAGCAAGCGGATCGATGTTGGAGCGCAAGGTCCCGTCGGCGACGCCCTTGGCGAATATTTCTGCGAGCATCTTGTGCCAATGAACGCGCATGGGCTGCATGATGGCCTCGATGGCCGGATCACGACCAGCGCGCTCTGCGAGCAGCGCCATCACCGCGAGGCGTTCAGGCGCCTGCTCCTGGCTATCGAGCGCGTCTTCAAATTCCATGCGCAACAGATCAAGTCCGGTCTTGCCTTCACGCGGGTGCCGGAGACTCTGGGCGCGGAACTCGGCTTTCAGGCTCTGCGCCACAAGGGCTATGAGCGCTTCCTTGCTGGGCACGTGATAGTGAAGCGTGGCGATATTGATGCCGACCCGCGCCGCGATATCGCGGGTACGCAGGCCCTCAAGGCCCTTCTCCACGATCAGGTCGCGCGCCGCCCGGGCAATGGCTGTCCGGCGTTCGTCGCCACTTTCGCGCTTCTGGGTTTCGCTGTGCATGGCGCTCCCATAGACCGCACCCGCGTCATAATCAATCAGTTGATTGAGAAATAATGCCATGCCCATCCGTCGGTGCCGCTTTGCTTGGCCCACTGCCTCTGCCAATCTGGCGCCCTGCGTTGACATTTGCTGTCAGCAGGCGTCCATCACCCCACCACGCGTGCCGCCAGAGACAGCCCATGACCGACTATGTCCGCAAGATCCTGACCTCCTCGGTCTATGAGGTTGCCGAACAGACCCCGCTCGACAAGATGGAGCTGCTTTCAGAACGGCTGGGGCACACGATCCTGCTCAAGCGCGAGGACCTGCAGCCGGTCTTTTCCTTCAAGATCCGTGGCGCGCATAACCGTATCGTGCACCTGTCAGCCGAGGAGCGGGCGCGCGGGGTCATTTGTGCCTCCGCCGGCAATCACGCCCAGGGGGTCGCGCTCTCGGCCACACGGCTGGGCATTCGCGCCATCGTGGTGATGCCAACGACTACACCGGTCATCAAGGTCAATGCCGTCAGACGCCTTGGTGGCGAGGTCGTCCTGTTCGGCGACGCGTTCGACGCCGCGCGCGCTCACGCCGCTGGCCTTGCCGAAAAGCATGGCTATGTCTTCGTCCACCCCTTCGACGATCCCGACGTGATTGCCGGCCAGGGCACCGTGGGCCTTGAACTGATGCGCCAGCATCCCGAGCCGATCGGCGCCATCTATGTGCCGGTGGGTGGCGGGGGCCTCGCCGCCGGCATTGCCAGCTTTGTGAAATTCCTGCGCCCCGAAATCCGCGTCATCGGCGTCGAGCCGGAAGAGGCCGCCAGCATGAAGGCGGCCATTGCCGCCGGCCATCCGGTGCCGCTCGATCAGGTCGGGCTATTTGCCGATGGCGTGGCCGTGCGCCAGGTGGGGGATGAAACCTTCCGGCTCTGTCGCGAACTGCTCGATGACATCGTGACGGTCTCGGCCGATGAAATCTGCGCCGCCATCAAGGACATCTTTGACGATCACCGCGCCATCAGCGAACCGGCGGGCGCCCTGGCACTGGCGGGCCTCAGGCGCGACATCGAAAATGGCAATGCGCCCGAAGGCGCCCTGATCGCCATCAATTCGGGCGCCAATGTCAATTTTGACCGGTTGCGCTACGTGGCCGAACGCGCCGAAATCGGCGAACGCGCAGAAGCGCTATTGGCCGTGACCATTCCCGAGCGTCCCGGCAGCTATCGTGCCTTCATTCGCCTGATCGGCAGCCGCGCCATCACCGAGTTCAACTATCGATACGCGCCCGGCGCCAATGCCCATATTTTCGTGGGCATCAAGCTCTCGGGCGGTGACGCGGAAAAGCACGACATCATCACCATGCTGACCGCCAACGCATTGGCGGTGACCGACCTGACCGATAATGAGGTTGCCAAGCTGCATGTGCGTCACATGGTGGGCGGGCGGGCCGCCGGCCTTGGCAATGAGATGGTGTTCCGCTTTCAGTTCCCCGAGCGACCCGGCGCCCTGCTCAAGTTCCTTGAGGGGCTCAACGATGGCTGGAACATCACCCTGTTCCACTATCGCAACCACGGCGCCGACTATGGCCGGGTGCTGGTGGGCATTGCGGTGCCCGCGGAGACAAGGGCGGACCTGTTCGCCCATATCGATGCCATCGGCTTTCCCTATTGGGACGAAACCGAAAACCCCGCCTATCGGCAGTTTCTCGATCTTGAGTAATGCGGCGGGGTATGGGACCCGAAGTTTCCCGATCCGGCACGCAATACTATTGGCGAGCGGTATTCCTGCGTGCTGACATTAGCTTGAAATATACCGCATCTATAGCGATCCGACCAATTTCCATCGCCAGGCCATTGCATTTGCGCTGGTGAGAGGCAATCTGCAGAAACGACGCGTTGGACTGGGGGGCTCCGGTCGCGCGCAATCCATTCGAGGGAAATCAAACATGATCAGGACGATCAAGACCACTGGCCTGATGGCCGCCACCGGACTGGCTACCCTGGCGCTGATGCAGCCCGCCATGGCGCTCGATGCCGACGCCTTCGTTGACCGCATTGAGACGGTCTACAAGGCCATGGGCACCGAGATGAGCTTTGGCACCGCGACCCTTTCGGGCGACACCATCACCGTGGACGGGGTGACCCTGACCATCCCCGGCGAAGAGCCGATGGTCCTTGATACCGAACTGACCTTTTCCGGCGTGGCCGAATATGACGACGGCAGCTACACCATGGACACCCTGTCGGTCCCCGACATCGACATGGAATTTGGCGACGAACATGTGGGCCACCTGACCCTGGTGGACATGGTTGCCGAAGACCTCTGGCTGCCTCCCGAAGGTGACACCAGCGCCGAAGTCCTGCTCCAGCTGGTAGGCCGCATGGCCACCGGCCCGCTGACCGTGACCCGCGATGGTGCCGAAGTCATCAAGATCGACGGCATGGAAGCGGCGACCGAGTTTGTCTATGACGCCGACGACGCGCTGGAATCGCTGGCCTCAAGCCTCTCGATCTCCAACATCTGGGCTGACCTGAGCACCGTGGGCGAAGAAGAGCCCGAAGCCGGCGCCATCATCACTGCCCTTGGCCTCACCAATATCAGCGGCAATATCACCCAGTCGATGAACTGGACCATGGCAGATGGCAATGTGGTGATCGACGAGTTCCTGTTCGATTTTGCCGATGTGGGCGCACTCAACCTCACGCTCGACATTGCCGGCTTCACCCCCGCCATGCTCGACAAGCTCTATGCCATGCAAAGCTCGGACCTTGATCCGACGAGCGAAGAGGCCCAGGCCCAGCAGATGATGGCCGGCATGGAGGTGGCTCAGGCCATGACCATTTCGGGCGTATCCATCCGCTACGATGACGCTTCGCTTGCCGGCAAGCTGCTCGACATGTTCGCCGCCCAGTCCGGCGCCGACCGCGCCGCCTTTGTGGAAGGCCTCAAAGCCATGCTGCCCGCCATGATCGCCGAAAGCGGCATTCCGGCGCTTGCAGACCTCGTGGTGCCGCCGGTCTCGAGCTTCCTCGATGATCCGCAGAGCCTTGAAGTGGCGGTCAAGCCGGCCAGCCCAACCAGCGTGCTGGTTCTGGCGGCAGCGGCCTCCAACCCAGCCAGCCTGATCCAGGCGCTTGGCTTGACGGTCACGGCCAACCAGAAGAGCAAGTAGCCTCCGAAACGGGCGGGGCCCAAGGGTCCCGCCCCAACGGCACTGATGAAGCCTTCATGCTTTCGTGCCAGAATGCCCTCATGACCGCGCCCCTCATCCGCACCAGCCTCGACCATGTCACCGAATGGGTGTTCGACCTCGACAACACCCTTTATCCGCGTGAATGCAATCTGTTCGCCCAGATCGACACGCGCATCACCCATTATGTGATGGACGTCACCGCGCTCGATTTTGCCAGCGCCCGGGACCTGCAAAAGACCTATTACCGCGACTTCGGCACCACGCTGAACGGGCTGATGCAGCGCCATGCCATCGACCCGGACCACTTTCTCAACACCGTCCACGCCATCGATTATTCGCCGGTCGATCCGCATCCCGACCTCATCGAGGCCATTGCCGCCCTGCCCGGCCGCAAGTTCATCCTGACCAATGGCGATACTGGCCATGCCCGCTCGGTGCTCGCCCGGCTCGGCGGCGCGCATCTGTTCGAACATGTGCATGACATTCGCGCCATGACCTATGTGCCCAAGCCGCACCGCGCCGCCTATGACGGTTTTTTCGACCTGCATGGCATCGACCCGAGCCGCGCCATCATGTTCGATGACCTGGAAAAGAACCTGGTCGTGCCCCATGAAGTCGGGATGGCGACAGTGCAGGTGGTGGCCGGCGAGGACTTCGCCCACGAGCAGGTCGAGGCCTGGGAACTGGGCCGGTCAACCGGACCGCATGTCCACCACGTGACGGCCGATCTCGCCGGGTTCCTGCGCAACCTGCCCTGAGCGTGCTGCCCGGACATGACCGACAGGTAATGGGATCAGTGATTTGTTACTATTCCCGCTGCCGATGAAGCGCTTTAGACTGGCACCATGAGCGACCTTCCCGGCCGGCGTCCGCCGCCCATTCCCGACAAAAGCCCCACCCTGCGCGACCAATTGGACAACCTTACCCATCTGGGACGGTTGCTGGCGCAGATCTGGCGCACCAGCAAGGGCTTGACCACGGCCAGCATCGGCCTGCGGCTGATCGCGGCGTTGCAGCCGGTGGCGGTTCTCTATGCCGCCAAGCTGATCGTCGATGAGGTGGTCCGGCTTTCTGCCCTCACCCCGCCGGGGCCGGGCATTCTCGATTGGTTCGAGGCAGGTCTGCTTAATCCCATCATCGGCTTTCTGCTGCTTGAGCTGGCCCTGGTGCTGGCCAATGACGTCATTGCGCGCATGACCGGGCTGGTCGATTCGATCCTCTCCGAACTCCATTCCAACCAGGTGAGCGTCGAGCTGATGGCCCATGCCGCACGGCTCGATCTGCAGCATTTCGAAAGCGCCGAATATCAGGACCGGCTGGAGCGGGCCCGCCGCCAGGCCGCCGGGCGCAATGCGCTGTTGAGCCAGATATTCGGACAGGCTCAGGACATCATCACGGTCATCACCCTGGCGGCGGGCCTGTTCTTTTACGCCCCCTGGCTGATCCTCTTGCTGCCCATCAGCTTCCTGCCCGCCGTCTGGGGCGAAACCCGGTTCAATTCACTGGCCTATATGCTCAGCCGCTGGCGCACCCCGGAGCGCCGGGAGCTCGAATATCTGCGCCATATCGGGGCTAGCGCCGAAACCGCCAAGGAGGTCAAGCTTTTTGGCCTGGGGGATTATCTCATCGCCCGGTTCAAGACACTGGCGCACCAGATTTTCCTCGAGAACCGCCGCGTCGCCACGCTCCGCGCCAGTTGGGGGGCCCTGTTTGCGGGCATCGCCAGCCTCGCCTATTACGCCGCCTATGGCTTTATCGTCTGGCGCACCATCACCGGCGCCTTCACCCTGGGCGACCTTGCCTTTCTCTCGGGCTCTTTCCTCCGGCTCAATGGCCTGTTCCAGCGCATCCTGCTCGGCTTCACCGCCATTGCCGGGCAATCCATGTATCTGGACGACCTCTTCTCCTTCTTCGAGATCGCGCCCACCGTGCTGCCGCCGGCCCAGCCAAAACCCTTTCCGGCTCCGATCACCAGCGGCATCACCTTTGACAATGTGGGGTTCAGATATCCCGAGACCGACAATTGGGTGGTCCGCAATCTCTCCTTCACCCTGCCGGCGGGCGAAACGCTGGCGCTGGTGGGCGAGAATGGCGCGGGCAAAACCACCATCGTCAAGCTGCTGACCCGGCTCTATGACCCGAGCGAAGGCCGCATCACCATCGATGGCGTTGACCTCAAGGACATGGCGCCGACCGATATCCACGCCCATGTCGGGGTGATCTTCCAGGATTTCATCCGCTACAGCTTTACCGCCCGCGACAATATCGGGGTCGGCCGCATCGAAGCGCGCGAGGACCAGGCCCGCATCGACACGGCCGCCGCACAGAGCCTGGCCGACGGCGTCATCGCCCGACTGCCCAAGGGCTATGACCAGCAATTGGGCCGCCTGTTCAAGGCCGGTCGCGATCTCTCGGGTGGCGAATGGCAGAAAGTGGCCATCGGCCGCGCCTATATGCGCGATGCCGAACTGATCATCCTCGACGAACCCACCGCCGCGCTCGACGCCAAGGCCGAAGCCGAAGTTTTCGCGCGCTTCAAGGGCCTCGCCGCGGGCAAAAGCGCGGTGATTATCTCGCACCGTTTCTCAACCGTGCGCATGGCCGACCGCATCCTGGTGCTCGACAATGGCGCCATTCTCGAAGCCGGGACCCATGAACAGCTCGTCGCCCTGAAAGGGCGCTACGCGGAACTGTTTGATTTGCAGGCTGCGGGGTATCGCTAGGCGACTTCCTTTACGCAGCCGGTCACCCCACCCTGATTCCTTCCCCATGATGGGGAGGGAGCAGGGTCCCTACCGTCTTGCCAGTGTCACAATACATCGATAAATCTCGATACATGGATGATACAGCAATCATTGAGGCTCTGTCCGCCCTGGCCCAGCCGTCGCGCCTTGCCGCGTTTCGGCTGGTGGTGGAGCACGAGCCGCACGGTCTGCCCGCGGGCGAAATCGCCCGCCGGCTCGATGTGCCGCAGAACACCATGTCGAGCCATCTGGCTCAATTGACGCGGGCCGGACTGCTTTCGGCAGACAAGCAGGGGCGCACCATCACCTATCGGGCCGAGATCGACCGCATGCGCTTTGTCATGTCCTATCTCGTCAACGACTGCTGCGGCGGTCGCCCGGAACTGTGCGCCCCGTTGATCGAAGACATCACCCCCTGCTGCGTTCCTGAGGAGGCGCGTCGTGACTGACCGAGCTTATAATGTGCTGTTCCTGTGTACCGGCAATTCGGCCCGCTCCATTCTGGGTGAAGCCTTGTTGAATGCCGTGCCCGGCGGTGTATTCAAGGCCTATTCGGCCGGGAGCCAGCCCAAGGGCGCGGTGCATCCACTGGCGCTGCACACGCTCAATGAACTGGGGCTGCCGACCGAGGGCTATCGCTCCAAATCCTGGGATGAATTCGCGACGCCCGATGCGCCCAAGCTCGATTTCGTCTTCACCGTCTGCGACAATGCAGCGGGTGAAGCCTGCCCGTTCTGGCCTGGCCAGCCAATGACCGCCCATTGGGGCGTTGAAGACCCGGCCGCCGTTACCGGCAGCGAGATCGACAAGGTCAATGCCTTCCGCGACGCTGCCCGATTCCTGCGCAATCGCATCAACGCCTTTGCCGCCCTGCCGCTCGCGACCATCGACCGCATGTCGCTGCGCAATCGGCTCGACGAAATCGGCAAGCTCGATGGCGCCACCAGCAAGGCCAACAATGAGTGATCCTATCCGTCGGCTCGCTGCCGAAGCTCTCGGCACCGCCATGCTCGTTGCCACCGTGGTCGGCTCGGGCATCATGGCCCAGCGCCTCACCAATGACATCGCCCTGGCGCTGCTGGCCAATACCGCAGCCACCGGCGCCATCCTGGTGGTGCTGATCGGCCTGTTGGGGCCAGTCTCGGGAGCCCATTTCAACCCGGCTGTGACCCTGGTTATGGCGTTGCGGCGCCAATTGAGCGCCACCGATGCGGGCTTTTATGTCATCGCCCAAATCGGCGGCGCCCTGATCGGCACCTTGCTCGCCCATTTGATGTTCGACCTGCCCCTGGTTTCGGCCTATGCTGACCCACGCAATGGTGCGAGCCAATGGCTCAGCGAGGTCATGGCCACCTTCGGCCTGCTACTGACCATCCTCCTGTCGCTCAAGCACGCTGCCGATCAGATAGCGCTGCGCGTCGGGCTCTACATCACGGCGGCCTATTGGTTCACCGCCTCGACATCTTATGCCAATCCGGCCGTCACCATTGGCCGGGCGCTGACGTCGAGCTTCGCCGGCATCGGCCCGGCCGACGTGCCCGGCTTCATCGTCGCCCAGATCGTCGGCGCATTGCTGGCTCTCGGCGTCGCCACCTGGCTGCTGCGTACACCTTCGGAGCATCGCGCATGAGCATCACAATTTATCACAACCCCGATTGCGGCACCTCGCGCAACACCTTGGCGATGATCCGCGGTGCCGGCATTGAGCCCGAAGTCATCCTCTATGTGCAGGCCCCGCCCGACCGCGACCGGCTGATGGAGCTGATCGACCGCGCCGGGCTTCGCGTGCGCGATGCAATCCGCGTCAAGGACACGCCCTATTTTGAACTCGGCCTCGACAATGCCGCACTGTCGGACGCCGAACTGATCGACGCCATGCTGGCCGATCCGATCCTCATCAACCGGCCCTTTGTCGAGACGCCCCATGGCGTACGGCTCTGCCGGCCGTCCGAAGTGGTACTCGATATTCTGCCCGAGGCTCTCGGCATCCCCTTCACCAAGGAAGATGGCGAAGTGATTATCGACGCCCAGGGTCATCGGGTCTGACTGGCCAAACACGGCAAACCGCCCTACCTATCGGGGCAGCAAGCCAATCGGATGCGCCCGTGCCCCTGCCCGAAGACAATCGCCTGACCGTCATCGCAGAAACCTATCGGCTGCTTGGCGACCCGACCCGTCTCAAGGTCGTGCTGACCTGCCTTGAAGGCCCCATTGCCGTGGGCGACATCGCCAAAGCCACCGGCGCCAGCCCGTCGCTGGTCAGCCATCACCTGCGCCTGTTGCGTGCCGCCCGCCTCGTGCGCGGCACGCGCCGCAACAAACAGGTGTTTTACGAAGCCGCCGACGACCACATCGCCCGCATGCTGAGCGATATGCTGGCCCATGCCGCCGAAGAGCACGAGCCAGGCGAAGACGACGTCGGCTAGACGGGCCGCGGGCCTCAAGACTCTGACCTGCGCAAACGCTAAGCTGACGCGCGTGGCGTTCCAAAGCGCCAAGTCGCCGATACGTTTTGCTCGAAACGCTCGGGCCTGCACATCATGTCTGCACGGAGAGTACCCATGCCTCGTTTCCTTGCCGTCTATACCATGAAGCCCGAAGCCCTCGCCCGGTTTCGCAGCATGACGAAGGCCGAACAGGATGCCGTCGACGACAAGGGGCTGAAGCTGTGGGCAGATTGGGAAGCCCGAAATGCCGGCTCGATCACCAATCGTGGCGGCATGGTGGGCAAGACGACGCGGGTGACCACAGACGGCATCGCCAGCGCCACGAATGACTTTTGCGGCTATGTCATCATCGAGGCAGAAACCGCCGAGGCCGCCGCGAAGCTGTTCGTGGATCACCCACATTTCTCGGTGTTTCCGGGCGACGGCGTTGACATCATGCCCTTCCTCGCCGGACCGGATGAGGGATAAAGCGGCTTGACATGATCATATGCACAGCTATTCATATGATATTCTGAAAGAGAGTATCATCATGTCTGTCCATGACCACGGCCACACGTCTGATCACGACCACCACGACCATGACCACGCCGGACATGGCCATGCTCCCAAGGTGAGCACCGGTAATGAGCGCGCGGTGCTGATCGGCCTCTGCCTCACCGGCGCCTTCATGGTGGCAGAGGTGGTAGGTGGCTATTTGTCCGGTTCGCTGGCCCTGCTTGCCGATGCCGGGCACATGCTGACCGACACCGTGGCGTTGTTCCTTGCCTGGCTCGGCTTTCGCCTGGGCAGCCGCCCGGCGGATGCCAGGCGCAGTTTTGGCTATTCGCGGCTGGAGGTCTTGGCCGGGCTGATCAACGCCCTGACGCTCTTCGTGCTGGTGGGCTGGATCGCCTATGAGGCGGTGCAGCGCCTGTTTGCGCCCGAAGAGGTGCTGGCCGGACCAATGCTGGTGGTGGCGGTGCTCGGGCTGATCGTCAACCTCGTGGTTTTCCGCATTCTCTCGAGCGCCGACGCCGACCATGTGAACATCAAGGGCGCCATGCTGCATGTGCTGGGCGACCTGCTTGGCTCGGTCGGCGCCATCGCCGCCGCCGTGATCATCTGGCTGACCGGCTGGATGCCCATTGACCCCATACTGTCCCTGCTGGTGAGCCTGCTCATTCTGCGCAGTGCCTGGGCCCTGCTGACGCGCACCTTCAACATCCTGATGGAAGGGGCGCCCGACGGGGTGGAACCAGAGGCCCTGGGCAACCAGCTGGTTGAAACCATAGATGGCCTGGCCGGCGTCGGGCACTTGCATGTGTGGTCGCTGTCCTCCGGCCAGACCATGGCAACACTCGACATTGCCCTGCGCCCTGGCGCCGACCCCGCCACGGTTACCTCTGCGGTGAAGTCTGCCCTGATGGATCAGCACAATATCGCCCATGCCACCGTGGAGATCGACTGGACCGGCACCTGCGCTGATTGCCCGGCGGCCCCGACGCCTCATCAATAGGTGGCGCGACCGCCCGAGAGATCGAAGACGCTGGCCGTGGTGAAGCTGTTTTCCCTGCTGACCAGCCAGGCCACCATGGCTGCAGCTTCTTCGACTTCGAGAAACCGCCCGCGCGGAATGCGCGAGAGCATATAGGTGATGAACTCGTCGGTGAGCGTGTCGAGGATGCGGGTCTTGGCAGTTGCCGGGGTGATGGCGTTGACGGCGATATCGTGCCTGGCCAGTTCCTTGCCCAGCGACTTGGTCAGGCCAATGACGCCCGCCTTGGCGGCTGAATAGGCCGAGGCAGTGGGATTGCCCTCCTTGCCGGCAATCGAGGCAATATTGACGATGCGCCCGTAATTGCGCGCCTTCATGCCAGGCACCACCACGCGATTGACGTAGAACGTGCCGTTGAGATTGATGTTGATGACCCGGCGCCATTCTTCGGGATCGTAAGCGTCCAGCGTCGCATTGTTGCCGGCAATGCCGGCCGAATGGACGAGAATGGAGACCGGCCCCAACCCGGCCTCGGTTGCCGCATGCGCCTGCTCCAGCCCGGCAAGATTGGTGACATCGACCACCTGACGGGACACCCCCTCCCCCAGCGCCGCCACCGCCTTGTCCAGCACGTCTCCATCGCGATCCCACAGGCTGACCCTCGCGCCCGACGCCAGCAGGCGATGAGCAATGGCAAAGCCCAGCCCCTGCGCTCCACCGGTCACCACCGCCACCTGGTCCTTGAGATCGATCTGGTTCATGTCCGCTCCCTTGCATATTGGGCTGCCGCCTGCCCGGCCAACCGCCCGGTGGCAAGACACGCCGTGAGCAGGTAACCGCCCGTCGGTGCCTCCCAATCCAGCATCTCGCCGCAGGCGAAGGTGCCGGGAAGCGCGCGCAGCATCAAGCCCGCATCCAATCCGTCCCAGGCTATGCCGCCGGCTACCGAAATCGCCTGTTCGATGGGACCAGGCCGTTCGACCGGCAGGGGCAGCGCCTTGATGAGCCCGGCAAGCGTCTCCGCAGTCCGGCTCGCGGCATCAGGCACCAGTTCGCGCAGCAGGCCAAGCTTGACCCCATCCAGCCCGGCGCCCTTGCGCAGCCGATTGGAAAAACTGGCCTTGGCAGGTTGCCGGCCCAGATCCTTTGCCAGCCGCTCGACACTGCGTCCGGGTGCCAGATCGAGGGTGAGGGTAGCAACGCCATCCCGCTCCAACCGGTCGCGGAGGGCCGCCGCATGGGCATAGACGAGGCTCCCCTCGATGCCCGATCGGCTCACCACAAACTCGCCCGGCAGGTCGCCCGCGTCGCTTCTGGCCACCACCGCCTTGACCGGTGCCCCCGCAAAGCGCTCGGCAAAAACGGGGCTCCAATTGACCTCGAAACCGCAATTGGCCGGGCGGAAGGGCGCCACGCTGACCCCGCGCTCTGCCAGCCGCGGCACCCAGGCCGCATCGGACCCCAGCGCGGGCCAACTGGCGCCGCCCAGCGCCAGCACCACGGCATCAAAGCGATCCGTGACCTGACCTTCGGGGGTTTCAAAAACCAACATATCGCCGTCATAGCCCAGCCAGCGATGCCGCACCTTGACCGTGACACCCTGACCCGCAAGGCGGCCGAGCCAGGCGCGCAACAGCGGCGAAGCCTTCATTGCCTTGGGAAACACCCGGCCCGAGGAGCCCACAAAGGTCTCGATGCCCAGGCCCGCGCACCAGTCGCGCAGTGCCGACGCCGGAAAGTCGTCGAGCGCGGCCTGCAATGGCGCGCGGGACGCGCCGTAGCGCGCCTCGAACTGGGCCTTATCCTCGGCATGGGTGATGTTGAGGCCTGACTTGCCGGCCATGAGCAATTTGCGCCCGACCGTGGGCATGGCGTCAAAAACGACAACGTCAGCGCCCGCCGCCGCAGCAGCCTCGGCCGCCATCAGCCCCGCCGGGCCGCCGCCAATGATTGCTATCCGCCCCATGTTGTCCCCGCATCACCTAGCCAAGGGCATAGCGCATGCCGCCCGAGGGAGCCACTCCCTGCCCTTGGCAAACGCCCGCCGCCCCGCGAATTCTGTTAAGTTTCGCCTAAGGTATGACGCCGTATGATCGCCCGGTTTCAGGCGGGGGCCGACGATGCATGTGCTGATTGTCGATGATAGCCGGTCGAGTCTGGCGTTGATCGGCAGCATCGTCAAAGAAGCTGTGATGGGCGATGTCGAGCTATGCCTCAACCCGCTCGAGGCCCTGGAGCGGTGCCAGGCCCATCAATATGACCTGGTGATCGTTGACCACATCATGCCCGAAATGGACGGCGTGGCCTTCACTGCCGCCCTGCGCTCGCGACCTGCCTATCGCATTGTGCCGGTCATCATGGTCACCTCGGACAGTGACAAGACGGTGCGCATAGAAGCCATCAAGGCTGGCGCCACCGACTTCCTGCACAAGCCCTTCGACCCCATCGAATTGCAGGCGCGCGTCGCCAACCTCCTGGCCCTGCGCCAGGCCCAGGTTGAACTGGCGGACCGCGCCCAATGGCTTACCCGCGAAGTCGAGCGCGCCACGGCCCATCTTCTGGCGCGCGAAGAAGAAGTCATCTATCGCCTCGCCCGCGCCATCGAATATCGCGACGGCGACACGGGCGAACACGTCTCGCGCGTGGCCCAGATCAGCCAGTTGATTGGCGAGGGCATCGGCCTGCCGCCCGAGCGCTGTCGCATGATCTATCTGGCCGCGCCTCTGCATGACATCGGCAAGATCGGTATTGCCGACGCCATTCTCTCCAAGCCCGGAAAGCTGACGCCTGAGGAAATGGCCATCATGCGCGAGCATGTGACCATTGGTGCACGCATCCTCGAGCGTGGCGGCTCGGACCTGATCCGCACCGCCGAGCTGATCGCGCAAAGTCATCACGAGAAATGGGACGGCACCGGATATCCCGATCGCCTGTCCGGCGTGGATATCCCGATCGAGGCGCGCATCGTCGCCATCGCCGATGTCTTTGATGCCCTGTGCTCCGAGCGGCCCTACAAGGCTGCCTGGCCCATCGAAAAGGCCTATGCGGAAATCATCCGTTGCAGCGGCGCCCATTTCGACCCTTCCTGTGTTGCGGCCTTCCGCGCCAAATGGCCCGAGATCTGCGCCGCCATGCGGCCCGACGACCAAGCCCAGGCCGTCGGCTTCTAGTTCTGCTAGCCCATCACGCGACGTGACTTGCGCCCATCGAGCCCATTGGCTGCGTTGCACCAATTGACGCGCCACAGACCCGCCGTCACCCCAAGTGAATCAAACAATATCATGACTCGAATTCTTGGCGCTCGACTCTGAGTCAAACGCACTCGACTCAACCTGATTCACGATGGATTCCGAAAGAACCACACGGAAACAGTAGAGATTATTTGATTAAAATGATTACTACTGGAAGTAATATTTGAAAGAATCGACCGACGGAGAAAACTGAACAGGCAAAGTAACCATCGGTTAAGCGCGCCGTGTAAGTATTATCTCCAAGCCGGATGGGAATACGGCGAAGATTGGCAATAGCAACAGCATAGCGGATTCAGCAGCGCACCAGTCCACTTCGCCTACCGACTTCCCCTAGAACTTCGCGGTAGAGAGACAGAATGTCATCATCGAAAAACTGTATCCGGTCATCCGCATGACCGAAGAACGTAGTTACACGCTCGTATTGACGGGCGACGCAGGAATCAAATCCGCACAGGATGTTGCGGCCAGCCTGCTTGAAGCCATCGAGAACCACGCCCGGCTGGAGGTCGATACGCAGACTTTGTCTGCCGCCGACCTCACCACTGTGCAGACCTTGCTTTCGGCCAGGGCAAATGCCCACGCGCGTCAGCGGGACCTCACCCTGTTGGCGCCTCTCGGAGCCCCCTTGAAGGCCGTGCTGGATCAGGCCGGATTTCTCTCGCCCGGACAGGAGCATCGCAGCTTCTGGACCACTTTTGCAGACCAGCCAGCAGGACACTGAGCATGAGCAAGACCATTCTGACGATCGACGACAGCGCCTCCATCCGCCAGATGGTGGCCATGACGCTGACATCGGCCGGGCTCGAGGTTATCGAGGCCGGCAATGGTGCGGAAGGCTATGACAAGGCCACGACCAATACGGTCCATGCGGTGCTGACCGATCTCAACATGCCGGTGCTCAACGGCATCGAGTTCATCCGCAAATATCGCCAGCACCCCTCCTCCAAGGGCATTCCGATCATCCTGCTGACCACCGAGTCCGACGAGGCGTTGAAGCGGGAGGCCAAGGAAGCAGGCGCTACCGGCTGGATCGTCAAGCCGTTCAAGCAGGACCAATTGCTGGCCATCATCAAGAAGGTCACGGGCGCATGAACATAGCCGATCCCACGGAAACCTTCCGCCAGGAGGCGCGCGAGCTGCTTGAACAGCTCGAGGCGGGATTGCTCGATCTCGAGCAGGACCCCTCCAATGCCGATCTGATCAATTCCACCTTCCGCGCCCTGCACACCATCAAGGGCTCGGGCGCCATGTTCGGTTTTACCGCCGTGGCCGAATTCGTCCACGAGTTTGAAACCGCCTTCGACCAGGTACGCAAGGGGCAGACCCAGGCCAATACGGCCCTGATCAGAGTGGCGCTGGACGCCAAGGACCACATCCACCTGCTGATTGAAAATCCCGAGGCCGAAATCGGCGGCGGCGACGCGATCCTGGCCCAGTTGCGCATCATCATTGCCGGTGGCGCACCCACGGCCAGCCTCGCCCCCAGGGAAAAGCCCAAGCCTGTTGAAGCAGCACCGCCCAGGCCGGCCGCAATCAAGGCGACGTGGCGTCTCGAGTTCTACCTGCCCTCCGACGCGCTCATCTATGGCACCAATCCGCTTCTGCTGCTCGACGAACTGGCGGAAATCGGGCCGGCCACGGTAACCGCGCTCACCGACCGCATCCCGGACCTGGCCGTTCTCGACCCCGAAACGCCCCATATTGGCTGGCGCGTCGATATTGAGGCCGACGACCCCACATCGGCCATCGACGATGTTTTCCTGTTCCTGCGCGACAATATGGAACTGACCCTGACACGGCTCGACGATGTCATCGCAACCGTTGCCGCGCCCGAGATTGCGCCTTCCGTTGCAGCGGCACCCCCGCTCACCGCGCCTGCGCCGGCGGCCGCAATTCTGGCATCGCAAGCCCCGACCCCAAAGCCCAAGCCGGGCACCGGGGCCGACACCGCCGACCGGGCCGCAGCCTCCTCCCTGCGTGTCCCGGCCGAGCGGCTGGACGAATTGATGGATCGTGTCGGCGAACTGGTGATTGCGCAGGCGCGCCTCAGCCAGATTGCCGGGCTCAGCTCCGATACCGCGCTCAAGACCATTGCCGAGGAACTCGAACGCCTGTCCTCGGGGCTGCGCGACACCACTATGGGCATCCGCATGGTGCCCATCGGCACGCTGTTCGGACGTTTCCGCCGCCTGATCCACGACCTGTCGGGCGAATTGGGCAAGACCATCGAATTCGTCACCGCCGGTGAAGACACCGAACTCGACAAGACCATGATCGAGCGCCTGGCCGACCCGCTGGTGCACTTGATCCGCAATTCGGTCGATCATGGCCTCGAAAGCGCAGAAAAGCGCCTCGCGGCCGGCAAGCCGGCCAAGGGCACGGTTCGCCTGTCGGCCGTCTATTCAGGCGCCGAGGTGGCGATCTCGGTCACCGATGACGGCGCCGGTCTCGATCTCGCCCGCATCCGCGCCAAGGCCGAAGAAAACGGCCTGATCACGCCCGAAGCCAAGCTCACCGAACAGGAACTCAGCCACCTGATCTTTGCGCCCGGCTTCTCGACGGCCAAGGAAGTGACGTCTCTGTCGGGCCGCGGCGTCGGCATGGACGTGGTCAAGCGTACCATCGACGGATTGCGCGGCACCATCGAGGTGACCAGCAAGCCTGGCCAGGGCTCGACCATGACCCTGAGGCTCCCGCTGACCCTGGCCATCATCGATGGCATGCTCGTTCGCGTCGGCAATGGCCGCTATACCATCCCTCTGGCCGCCGTCGAGGAATGCGTGGAAATTCCCGAGGGGATCGAAGCCCATGCCAAGGGCCGCAACTTTCTCGACATTCGCGGCGCCCTCGTCCCCTATCTGCGGCTGCGCGAAGTCTTCGGCACCACGGTTGAGGCCGATCCGCACCAGAAGGTGGTCATCGTCTCCTCGGGCGAAGGCCGGGTGGGCCTGGTGGTCGACCAGATCATTGGCAACAACCAGACGGTCATCAAGCAGCTTTCCAAGCTCCATTCGGGGGTCAAGTCCTTCTCCGGCGCCACCATCCTGGGTGACGGCACTGTCGCGCTGATCCTGGACACCGCGCATCTGGTGGCATCGGGCCAGTCCTATGTCGATCGCAACATCACCGGGAGGGCCGCATGAACCAAGCCCAGAACAGCATGCCCGCCTCAATGACCGCCCTGACCATACGTCTGGACGACGAACTGTTCGCAGTCGAAGCCGGTCGGGTGCGCGAGATACTCGATCTTGTGCCCATCACCGAAGTCCCCAATGCGCCCGACTTCGTGGGCGGGCTGATCAATGTTCGGGGACGCGTCGTGCCCCTCGCCGATCTAAGGGTGATGTTCGGCATGAACCGGCCCGAGCCGGACCAGGACACTCGCATCGTGGTGATGGAAGTGGACATTGACGGCGAACCCACCATCGCCGGCATCCTTGCCGACAAGGTGCATGACGTCACCGATATCGAGGCCGCTTCCATCGAAGAGGCTCCAAAAGTCGGCATGCGCTGGCGCCCTGAATTCATCAAGGGCATCGGCAAGCGCAATGGCGGCTTCATCATCATTCCGAACATGGAACGCATTTTCGAAACACCGGGCGCAAGAAACGCACCCGTCGCAGCTTCAGAAGAAAGGTCTGCATCGTGAGACTGACAATCAAGACAAAACTGGCGGCCGTCTTCGGCGTGGTCGTCGCGCTTTCCGCGGGAAGCATGTTCATCGCCCTGCAGAACCTGGGCCAGCTCAACCAGGAGCTTGAAACCATGGTCGAGGTCCGGTCGGCCAATCTGATCCGGTCCTCGCAGATGCAGACAAGCCTTGAAAGTCTGGGCTCGCGCGTCCGCGCGCAGATCATCACCAAGGACCAGGCGGAAAAGGAAAGCTACGTCGCTTCACTCGCCGAAGACTATAATGAACTGATCGATGGCCATGCCTTCCTTGAAGGCAACACCATGGACCCGGCGATCAAGGAGCAACTGCCGGCTTTCATCGCCAAGGTCAACGAACTCTATGTTGCGGTTGAACGTGGCGAGGAACTGACCCTCAAGAACTCCGACGCAAATGCTCTCGCGATCAGCCGCAGCGAAGGCAGCGGCGCGCTCGGCGTGTTTGAGGAAACCATGGCCGCCCTGCGCACGTCGCTACAGCGCAAGGTCGACGCCGGCGACCTGTCCGCCTTCCCCGCCTATCAGGCCGCGACCGAGCTGTTCCTGACCGGTTCGGACATGTTCCGCCAGCAGCGCAATGTGCTTCTCGCCGCCTCTCAGGACCGGGAGCTCCAGGAAAAGTGGCATGCCGACTATATTTCGGGCGTGATCGCGAATGCCGAGCGCCTACCCGAGCTGCAGCGGACCATGCCAACCGCCGACATGACCCTCTTCAACGCCGCCCGCGACGCCTATGACGGCATGGTCGCCGCCATGGACAAGGCCGTGGCCGTTTCCATGGAAAATGGCGACTACTTCGCCTTGCAGGAAATGCAGCAGGTGAACACCCTGCGCCGCGAGGCCAACGCCATCTTGCAGACCATGATTGACCGCAATACAGCCGTCATGGAGCAGGCAAAAGCTGAAGCGAACGAACTTTACCAGACTTCGCTGATGCTGCTGATCGGCCTGCTGGTGGGTTCGGCCCTGATCGCCCTGATCGCCGCGACCTGGATCGTCATGACGATCTCCCGCGCTCTTTCCAGCGCCGTGCGCCTCGCCGATGAAGTGGCTGGCGGCAATCTCTCGGCCAGTGCCGAAGTCAAAGGCGATGACGAAGTGGGCGATCTGATCAAGACGCTCAACGCCATGACCGGCAAGCTGCGCGAAGTGGTCACGGAAGTCACCAACGCCACCCGCAATGTCGCTGCCGGCTCCCAGGAAATGTCGGCCACCGCCGAACAGCTGAGCCAGGGCGCCACCGAACAGGCCTCCTCGACCGAAGAGGCCTCTGCCTCGATGGAAGAAATGGCGGCCACCATCAAGCAGTCGGCCGACAATGCCAGCCAGACCGAAAAGATCGCCCGTCAGTCCGCTGCCGACGCAATTGCTTCGGGTGAAGCGGTGACCAATGCCGTTACCGCCATGCAGACCATCGCCGAAAAGATCATGGTGGTGCAGGAAATCGCCCGCCAGACCGACCTGCTCGCCCTTAACGCCGCGGTGGAAGCCGCGCGCGCTGGTGAACATGGCCGCGGCTTTGCGGTGGTGGCTTCCGAAGTGCGCAAGCTCGCCGAACGCAGCCAGGCTGCCGCCGCCGAGATCTCGACGCTCTCGGGCACCACGGTCAAGGCGGCCCAGTCCGCCGGCGAAATGCTGGGCAAGCTGGTGCCTGACATCCAGCGCACGGCCGAACTGGTGGAGGAAATCTCCGCCGGCAGCCGCGAGCAGAATGCCGGGGCGGCCCAGATCAACACGGCCATCCAGCAGCTCGACAAGGTCACCCAGCAGAACACCTCGGCCGCCGAGGAAATGTCTGCCACCTCCGAGGAACTGGCCAGCCAGGCCGAGCAGCTGCAATCGGCGATCAGCTATTTCCGCATCGACGCCACAAGCCTCTCGGCGCCAGCCAATGAGAGCGTGAGCAAGCCCGACATCAAGGCCCAGATCATGGCAAAGGCCCCGCATATGGCGCCACGCAAGCCCGCCAAGGCAAAGGCCAAGGCAAGCGCCGGTGGTGGCTTTGACCTCGACATGGGCGATGCCGGGGACGACCTCGACAGCGATTTCACCCGTCGCGGCGCAGCCTGACCACAAGGTCCATCAAGCACCCCGACCGCCAGAAGGCGGTCGGGTATGGCTGACGAACTGGACGCCGATTTTACCCGCCGCGCAGCGGCATAGGAAAATGCCATGGCTGAACTCTTGCAATATGTCACTTTGGGTGTCGCCGACGAGCTGTATGCGGCGCCGGTTACCAAGGTGCAGGAAATCCTGGACATGCGGCCCATTGCCCGCCTGCCACGCGCCCCGGACAACCTCCTGGGTATGATTGATGTACGGGGCGAAGGCGTTCCGGTGCTCGACCTGCGCCGGACCCTGGGCATTGAACCGGCGCCCGACACCGAAAACACGCGCATCGTCGTGCTCTCGGTCAATGGACCGCAGGGCATCCTGACGGTCGGCCTCCGCGCCGACCGGGTCTTCGAGGTGACCGTGCTCGACAGCGAAACCCTCGATCCGGCCCCGACCATCAGCGCCAGCTGGAGCGGTCACTGCATCGCGGGCATTGGCCGGCGCAATGGCCGTTTTGTCACCGTGCTCGACCTCGATCGACTGCTTGGCGAAGCCGCAACCGTGGGCATTGCAGCCTGACATCGGAGTTGGCCGGGTCCCGACCCGGTCGTCCAGTGACCGCGTATCGGAGTATCTCAGTGCCTGTAGCCGCCAGCAAATTCACATTGGACGAAGCCGACGACCACCTGGACATGCGCGATTACCAGCGCATCGCCACCCTGATCGGCAAGCAGGTCGGCATCAAGCTTCCGCCCGCCAAGCGCCTGATGGTGGAGGGGCGGCTGCGCCGACGCCTGCGACACCTGCAGCTGGACACCTTTGCCCAATATGGCGACTTTCTGTTCCGCCAGGATGGGCTTGAGCGCGAACTGCCTTATCTGATCAATGCGGTGACCACCAACAAGACCGACTTCTTCCGCGAGCCCGAACATTTCGAGTGCATGGAGCGGGTGCTGGTGCCCGCGCTGCTCTCGGCGCGCCAGGACCGTATGCCCCTGCTCAAGGTGTGGAGCGCTGCCAGTTCCACCGGCGCCGAGGCCTATACCATCGCCATGGTGCTGGCCGATATGGCGGCAGCGCGGCGCGACTTCCGCTTCGCCGTTCTGGGCACCGATATTTCGACCGAAGTGCTCGAGACCGGCCGTCGCGCTGTCTATCCGGCCGAACTCGTCGCGCCCGTGCCGCCCGGCATGCAGTCGCGCTTTCTCATGCATCCCCGCCGCCCCGGCGCGCGACCCGAGGTCCGCATTGCTCCCGAACTGCGGCGCCAGGTGCGCTTTGATCGGCTCAACCTGATGGACGAGAGCTATCCCTACGACCGGGACGTCGACATCATCTTCCTGCGCAATGTGCTCATCTACTTCGAAAAATCCGATCAAGCCGCGGTCATTTCGAGACTGGTCGGACACCTTCGACCCGGCGGTTATCTACTTCTTGGTCATTCGGAGTCCATGATCGGCACGTCGATCACCATGCGTCAGATCGCGCCCGCCGTATTCCAGAAGGTCTGAGGCCATCCGATGAGCCAGAAAATCCGTGTGCTGATCGTCGATGACAGCGCTTCGGTCCGCACGACGCTGTCCGACATCATATCGGCCGACCCCGACCTTGAGGTCATGGCCACGGCAGCCGACCCCTATGTCGCCGTCGAGCGTATCCGCCAGGAAGTGCCCGATGTCATGTTCCTCGACATCGAATTGCCGCGCATGGACGGCATCACCTTCCTCAAGAAGATCATGAGCCAGCGGCCCATTCCGGTGGTGATCTGTTCGAGCCTGGCCCAGGACGGTTCCGACGCGTTCATGCAGGCGCTTGAAGCGGGCGCGGTCGATGTGGTGGCCAAGCCGCGCGTCGATACGGCCCAGTTCCTGCAAGAATCGCGCATGCGTATCTGCGACGCTGCCAAGGCCGCTGCCCATGCCAAGATGCGGGGCCTCGCCAAGGACTCGCCGGTCCTGCGCGCGCCCAGTCCCGACATCAAGGTCGAGGCCAAGCTGACTGCCGACGCCATCATTCCGCCGATCTCGGACGCTCGCCGCGAAAGCCTGATCGCCCGCCTGCCCGTGACCGAGCCCATCGTCGCCATCGGCGCGTCAACCGGCGGCACCGAAGCGCTGCGCGAAGTGCTCGAGGCCCTGCCGGCCAACAGCCCGCCGATCCTGATCGTCCAGCACATGCCGGAAAAATTCACAACGGCCTTTGCCCGCCGCCTCGACATGAGCTGCGCCGTCACCGTCAAGGAGGCCGAGGACGGCGACCTCGTGTTGCCGGGCCAGGTGCTGATCGCGCCGGGAAATCTGCACATGATGCTGGTGCGCAATGGCTCGCGCTACACCGTCAAGATCGAGGAAGGCCCGCATGTGTCCCGCCATCGGCCTTCGGTCGATGTGCTGTTCCGCTCCACCGCGCAATCTGCGGGCAAGAACGCCATGGGCATGCTGCTCACCGGCATGGGCGACGATGGCGCGCGGGGTTTGCTTGAAATGCGCCAAATGGGCAGCCTGACCATCGCCCAGGACGAAGCCAGTTGCGTCGTGTTCGGCATGCCCAAGGAAGCCATACAGCGCGGCGCCGCCAGCCGCACCCTGCCCCTCAACAAGATGGCCGGCGAAATCAACGCCTTTGGCCGCAAATCCATGGCCAGCGCCGGAGGAAATTCGTGAGCACTCTTGCTGACCCCAAGGCTATCCGCACACTCGCCGCGGATCTGGCGCGGCCCCGCCAGGACATCGAGGCCGCCTTTGTCGCCGTTGGCGCCCGCCTGACCGAAGGCGCAGCGCTGCTCAATACCTTGAGCAAGCTGTTCGAAGCGCTACCCGAAGCACTGGGCGGCGCCGATGTGGAAGAAGCCACGACGCGCCTCAGCGCCGTGGCGACCCGAGCCGAAGAACTCGCAGCGACCTTTGGCCAGGAAAAGGCCGATCTGGCGCGCCTCGTCGAAGTGGTGGCAGCCGCCAGCGCGCCCATTTCCGACCTCAAGCGGGCCGTCAAGATGATGGGCATCGTCTCGGTCAATGCCCGCGTCACCGCCGCCAGCATTGTCGGGGATAGCGACGACTTTGACGTCTTTACCACCGATATTGCGAGCCTGTCGGACTCGGCCAGCCGCACCATCCAGGATTTTGCCCAGGTCTATCGGCAGTTGACCGCTGAGGTGGACCGCGCCGCCAACCAGCGCGCCCGCTTCGAGGCCACCCATGCCCATACGCTCTCGCATCTGGGGTCAAGCCTTGCCACCACGCTCGAAGCCCTCGGGCAGCAGCGCACCACGGCCCTTGCCAGCAGCGCCCAAACCGGTCGCGTGTCCCGCCAAATCGTGGGGCGTATCGGCAGCGCCGTAATGGCCCTGCAAGTCGGCGACGCCACCCGTCAGCGTATCGAACACGTCGAGGCCGCCCTTTCGAGACTGGCCGAGCATCAGTCTGACCCGGCCCTCGCGGCGGACCATCCCGCCGCCCTTGCTGCGATTTCAACCTTGCAGCACACTCAACTGCGCCAGACCGCCGCCAGTTTCGCCCATGAAGTCGAGCAGGCCGAGGCAGATCTGTCCGCCCTTGCCGCCGACGCCGGGACCATCATGGCCCGCTCACGCGATTTCGGCGGCGACGAACGGGGCAAGAGCTCGGCCATTGCCAGCCTTTCGGCGCAATTGCGCACGGCCGTGACCATTCTGGCCGATTTTGAAACCGAGCGCGCAAAACTCGAAATCGTCGCTGCCGCCGTGCAAGAAACAGTGCGGGTACTGCTCGAGCATGTCGAGGCGGTGCAGGAAATCGAATCCAACATGCGCCTGGTCAGCCTCAATGCCGCAGTACGATGCGCTCAGTTGGGGCCGCGCGGCGCCTCGCTGACCGTGATTGCCAGCCAATTGCGCGAGCTGACCAGCGAAACCGTGGTTGCGGCCGAGGCCGCCATGGCGCGGCTGGACGAATCATCAAGCCTGGCCGGATCGTTCGGTGCCGCTGCTGCCGGCCAGGGCGCAGGCCAGGTTGGCGCGCTTGAAGACCAGGCCAATCTGGCCCTCGACATCCTCTCACGCCTCGATCAGCACATGGCCGCCGCACTGGCCCGCCTCAACAATGATGGCCCCAGGGTGATCAAGCTGCTTGAAGGGGCAGCCGCCGGCCTGTCGGGTCAAACGGTCATGGCCGAAACCATGGACGACATGGCCATCACCATCGCCGCCCTATCGACCGAGCCCGCACCCACGACCCTGTCGCCGGCCCTGGCTGACCTCATCGCCGGTCTGCGCAAGACTTATACGATGGAAGCCGAGCGGCAGGCCCATGACCGGCTGTTCCCCAAGGCGCCGGGCACGGCGGCAATTGTGGCGGATGAAGCCGAAGCCGAAATGAACCTCGAAGCCTTCATGCTCTGACCTGCGCGGGAAAATGGTCCCGGTGAAATCAACCGAACAATGTATTGATGATTTCACCGGGAAATTTGGTAGCGAAGCCCAGATTTGAACTGGGGACACGCGGATTATGATTCCGCTGCTCTAACCAACTGAGCTACTCCGCCCCAAGGGGCAGTCGGGCAGACCGACTTTCGCCTTACTAAGGTTTGCCGGCTCCGCCTGTCAAGCGGTGCGTATTACACAAGTGCGAAATCTCCGCTTGTTGTTCAATTATCCGCACCAGTGCGTTGCGATTGGTTTGCTAGGCAAAACGAGAGCGCGCCCATACATTCATGATCGAACACGGCGCACCCTGCGCCGCACATGATTTAGGTTGGCGGGCCGCTTTGAACCCGCCGAGGAGACATGAAATGACCCTTGAGCTTGGCGGCATTCATCACCTGACCGCAGTGACCGCAGACGCGCCGAGAAATCTCGCTTTTTATACCCAGACCATGGGCATGCGCCTGATCAAGAAGACGGTGAACCAGGACGACACCTCGGCCTACCACCTGTTCTATGGTGACGGCGTGGCCTCGCCCGGTGCCGACCTGACCTTTTTCGATTTCAACACCATGCGCGAAACCCGCGGCAATCACACCGTTGGTCGCACCGGCCTGCGCGTTGATAGCGAAGACACGTTGAAATGGTGGAAGGATCATCTGCAGTCGAACAATGTGGGCACCAGCGCCATCAAGGAACGCTTCGGCCATGTCTCGCTCGATTTCGAGGACTTCGAGGGCCAGCGCTTCCGCATGGTCGTTGATGGGGCCAATAAGGTCGTGCCCTGGGCCAAGTCACCCGTCCCGGCCGACAAGCAGATCATTGGTCTGGGGCCAATCACCCTGTCGGTGCCGGAACTCGAACCCACCGACGCCATGCTGACCCGCGTCATGAGCATGCGCCAGGTGCGGCACTATCCGGCCCGCGAGCGCAATGGCGAGGTCTTTGTCTATGAAATGGGTCCGGGCGGTCCGGCCGCTGAACTCCATGTCAGCGTCGATCCCAGCCTGCCCAGGGCCCGGCCCGGCGCCGGTGGCGTCCATCACGTCGCCTTCCGCACCCCGGACCAGGACAGCCTGCGCGAATGGGTGCGCCATGTGAACAGCTTCGGCATCCGCTCCTCGGGTGAGGTGGAACGCTTCTATTTCACCTCGCTCTACTTCCGCGAGCCCAATGGCATTCTTTTCGAGATTGCCACCGACGTTCCCGGTTTCGCGGCTGACGAACCGATGGAAACCCTGGGCGAAAGCCTGGCCCTGCCGCCCTTCCTCGAAGGCAAGAGGGCGCAGATCGAGGCGGGACTGAAGCCGCTGGTCTGACCTTCACCTCTCCCTTGGGGGAGAGGTCGACGACGAAGTCGGCGGGTGAGGGGGCCCTCCCGGCAAACCCAGACAGGGGG
>NZ_JAMZCU010000005.1:95627-370375 GCF_024273195.1 Devosia ureilytica
CCCAGACAGGGCCCCCTCACCCGGCCTGCGGCCGACCTCTCCCCCAGAGGGAGAGGTGTCGCTGCGCTCCCTATTCGCACTCATCCCCGCTCGCACTGGCATCGCACACATCGGTGTGGGTGTCGGGTTTCAGCAATCGCGCCATATCGACCAATCGGATGAACTCGGCACGGTAGCCGCCCTCGTCCACCCCGCGCCCGGCTTGGGCCAGTGCCTCGACGCCATCCCAATCCATGGCCGTGCCATAGGCGCTGCCCTTGAGCTTTTGCCCGAAAGCGGCGACCGCGGCGGCGAATTGGACGTCGACACCGGCATCGGCGATGTCGCCATAGGCAAGATCGGCCGTGACCGGGGTTTCGATCAATTGGCTGACATCGCTATCGGGGAGCTTGTAGCGCATCTTGAGGAAGGCGATTTCGTCGCCTCCCGTCGGCGTCGCGGCTTGGCCATAACGAAGTGGATCGACCAACTCTGCGCCCGAGCCGACCGGGGTGATTTCGTAAAGCGCGGTCACGCTTGTGCCGGCGCCGACATCTCCCGCATCAACCGCGTCATTGTTGAAATCCTCACGATTGAGCGCGCGGGTTTCGTAGCCGATGAGCCTATATTCGCTGACCAGGGCCGGATTGAACTCGACCTGGATTTTGACATCCTTGGCGATGGTGTGGAGCGTGCCGCCGATTTCCTCGACCAGCACTTTTTTGGCTTCGGCAAAGTTTGAAATGTAGCTGGCATTGCCGTTGCCGTTCTGGGCCAGCGCCTGCATGGTGGCGTCATCAAGATTACCGCGCCCGAAGCCGAGCACCGAAAGGCTGATCCCGTCCTGCCGTTTGTCGGCAATCAAGGTCTTGAGCGCTTCGGGATCATTGATGCCGACATTGAAATCGCCGTCAGTGGCAAGGATCACCCGATTGGTGCCGCCCGCGATCCGGGCTTCGCCTGCCAGCCGATAGGCCAGTTCGATCCCCTCGGCGCCCGCCGTGCTGCCACCGGCATAAAGCTGGTCAAGCGCCGCCATGATGCTTGCCTTCCGGTCGGCACTTGTCGGCGGCAATGCCACCCCGGCCGAACCGGCATAAGTGACGATGGAGACCGTGTCATCGCCCGACAGCTGGTCGAGCAACAGGCCAAAGGCGCGCTTTAAAAGCGGCAGCTTGTCGGCTTCATCCATCGAACCGGAGGTGTCGATGAGAAACACCAGATTGCTTTTGGTCGCGGCAGCCTCGGGTTCGAACCCCTTGATGCCGATCTGGAGGATCTGCGTATTGGCATTCCACGGCGTTGGATAAAGCGAGAGCGTTGGCTGGAACGGCACCTCGGCGCTGGTCGCCGCCGGATAATCATAGGGGAAATAATTGATCAGCTCTTCGATACGCACCGCGTCGCGCTCGGGCAGATAGCCGTCCTCCAGCATGCGCCGTGTATAGGCATAGCTGGCGGTATCAACATCGAGCGAAAAGGTCGAAACCGGCTCCTCGGCGGCGAGTTTGAGCCGCTGTTCCGCGAAGCTGGCGAACGCGTCGCCGCTGGGCTGGGTGACCTGGCTGGGCGGGGCGAAATTGGCGGCACTGTCGAGCGCCATCCCGCCAGCCGGCGCGGTGGATTTGCTCGCCATGGGCGCCGCGATTGACGGCATGGCTACGCGGCCTATCTCGCTTTCTTCGAGCATCATCGGTTCGGGGGCAGGCGCAATGGCATCGGCCAGCGTCATGTCGGCATCGGCCGGCGCCTGTTCCAGCGGTTGGGCGAGCTGCGTGGCCGCACGGTCCGCCGGCGTCAGCGCCGTGGAACTGTAAAGCTGCCAGCCCAGCGGCAGCACAAGCAGGGCAATGGCGGCGGTGCCGACAGGAAGACGCATGTCCATGATCGAAATCCCTTTCAAGGAAGTGATGATGGAGATGAGACGGCGGCCAAGCGCATTTCCTTGGGTGGCCTCGGCAGCTTTTTTGTTTTCGGCCTCAAAGGCCACGCGGGCAGCGTGCAGGGCCTGCTGTCGCGCAGCATCACGCGGCGGCGGAACGGCGCCGGACTTCAGGTTCTCGAACGGATCGGTGTCGTCAGGAAAGCTCATAATAGCCCCCTCAAGGTCTTGCGGGCTTCGTAAACGTGAAACGAGACGGTCGCTTCCTTGATGCCCATGATCGTGGCGGCCTCGGCATGGCTCAGCTCTTCGGCATAAACCAGGAGCACCGCATCGCGCTGCTTGTCCGGCAATTGCCGGACCGCGTCCCAAAGCTGGCGAGAGGTCGCGGAGGCTTCCTGCTCCGGGGCGCTTTCCGTGTGGCTGACCTCGGCAAAGGCGCTGGCCTGCCGCCCGCGCCGCGCCCCGGCTCTCTGCCAGTCGCGCACGGCATTGAGCGTGATGCGATAGACCCAGCTCGAAAAGGCGCTGCGCCCATCAAAGGCGCTGATCCCCTGCCCAATCTTGACGCAGACCTCCTGGGCGATGTCCTCGGCGTCGTCGCGATTGCCGCACCAGCGCCAGGCGGCGCGATAGATGCGCTCATACTGGTCGGCAATCAGCGCGCCAAAGGCCGCACCATCACCCTGGCGTGCGCGCAGCACCAGCGCCGCAATCAGCGCTTCGCTCGTGTCCGGCGGGGGTGCGGCGGTCAGTCCCATCATCTGTGCATGCAAAACGGGCCTCTCCGGGCTATTCTACAAGGTAAGACGATCCGATCGCGCCATTCCTTTGGTTTGGCCCAAAGTTTTTTATGTGCCGGAAAGCCGCCAATGACCGACCAGAAACCCGGCCCCTTCGGGCTCAACCGCACCCGCCTGTTCCTGCTTGCCATGGGCGCGCTGGTGCTGGTCATCACCATCTCGATGATGATGGGTGGGCTGGGGTCCTACAACGCCCTAAAGGAAGCCGCCAATGCCGCAAGAGAGCCGACGGCGGAGCAATTGAGCGGCGACTAGGCCACCAGCGCCTGTGGCACCGCTTCGGCAATGAAGCCGCCGCCGAGCACTTCGCTCATTTCGCTGTCATCGGCATAGAACACACAGGCCTGGCCCGGCGAGATGCCGTATTCGCCGCTGACCAGCGTCACATAGACCTCGCCGTTCTGCATCTGGATTACGGCCGGCTGCGGACCGCGGGTCGAGCGCACCTTGACCTCGACCGGAGCGCCATTGCCGGCACTGGCCTCGGCCAAGGGCAGGCCACCGAGCCAATTGACGTCGCGCAACCGCACGGTGTGGGTCTTTAGAGCCTCGCGCGGCCCGACGATCACCCGGCAGGTCTTGTGCTCGAGCTTGATGACATAGAGCGGTTCGCCCGCCGCGACCCCCAGGCCTTTGCGCTGGCCGATGGTGTAGTGGACAATGCCCTCGTGCTCGCCCAGCACCCGACCGTCCAAATGGACAATCTCGCCCTTGGCCAGGGCTTCGGGATGCATCCTGGCGATAATGTCGGCGTATTTGCCCTGCGGCACAAAGCAGATGTCCTGGCTATCGTGCTTTTCGGCAATTTCCAGACCCATGTCGCGCGCATGCTGGCGCACTTCGGCCTTGCCCATGCCGCCGAGCGGAAAGCGCAGGAAATCGAGCTGGCTCTGGGTGGTGGCAAAGAGGAAATAGCTCTGGTCACGATCATTATCGACCGGGCGGAACAGATGGCGGCGACCATCCTCCCCGAGCTTGGTCTGCACATAATGCCCCGTCGCCAGAACATCGGCCCCCAGGTCCCGCGCCACCGTCATCAGGTCAACGAATTTGACCGACTGGTTGCAGGCAATGCAGGGCACCGGCGTTTCGCCCTGCTGATAGGCATTGGCAAAAGGCTCGATGACGGCGTTCTTGAAGCGCTCTTCGTAGTCGAGCACGTAATGGGGAATGCCCAGCGTGGCCGCGACGCGGCGCGCATCGTGAATGTCCTGCCCGGCGCAGCAGGCACCCTTGCGATGAATGGCCTCGCCATGATCGTAGAGCTGGAGTGTCACCCCGACCACTTCATAACCCTCGCGGGCGAGCAATCCGGCAACAACGGAGGAATCCACGCCCCCGGACATAGCGACGACGACGCGCGTGTCCTCTGGGCGCTTGGCGATATCAAGCGAGTTCAGCATCTTCTCTTTCGTATCCGGGTGGGTTCAAGGGCCAGCGGAAACTGTGAGGCGCGGTTTTACGCTGCACCGGCCCATCTGTCCATCGCGCGCCCGGCAGCTTTTGCCGCCTGCCCGGCAGGTCTGGCCACTCCATGCCCGGACAAGCAAATGCCAGAACGCGCCAGCGCATTGAGTTTGAACGACATTTCGGCCCGACCCGACTTGGCAAGGCTCTTGCATTGAACGGAGCGGATGAGTGTTTTGTTCAGGGGCGCCCACGTGGCTTCACATCTGACGATTATCAGCGGAAACAGCGGCGCCAGCGCCTCGGTCAAGGCCTTTGCCGGCCAACAGACAGGCGTGCAGGACGCGACAAAGGAGCCCAAAGGCCTGCTGGGCCTGTTTTCGGCGCTCTTGTCGGGCGCGGACGCCGCAACCATTGCCGAGGCCGCCCCTGCCGGTTTGACCACCGATCGTCCCGGCCACCAAAGCGGTGAAGGACTGGCGGGCCTTTTCCGGCTGGCCCTGCAGAACGGCATCGGGGGCGAAACCGGGGACGGCTCGACGGAGCCGGGCGATTCCGACGTGATCGCCGCGCCCGTGGACCCGTCGGCTATCGGCACGGTCCCCGCCGACCCCGCCGCCATGGTCAACTTTGTCGAAGCGCTGAGCGCCCTCAAGGCCAGCCTCGATAACGGCGAGCCCCTGGATTCGGAACTGCTCGAACAGGTCGAAACCGCCCTCTCCGAACTCGCCGAAGCGCTTGATCTCGACCTTGATACGCTCGACGTGCCCGAGGATTTCGCGGCCCTGCTTGAAACCACCGGCACCGACGAAACTGGCCTGGCCGGCGTGCTAACCCAATTGCTGATGCCCCTGGCCACCTCGCTGGACACCGCCCAGCCGGCGACCGACGCCGAACAGGCCGCAGCTGCCGGCGCCGCCAGTGCCCAGTTGAAGGCTCTTGGCGACAAGCTCGCGGCCCTTTTGGCGGCTCTCGAAGACGGCCAGGTGTCGGCCGAAAAGCTGGCAGCGCTGGGCATGACCCCGGGCGAACCGCTGGATGCAGAAATCGAGGCCGCGCTGAGCCGCTTTACCGCCGGCCTCAGCGCGCAGGCCACAAATGTCCCCGATGAACCCATACTGTCGGCCCCGGCGCTCAAGCTGACCGAGCCGGTGCTGGCAGGCCAGACGACGCCAGCCGATGCGCCCGAGACGCTTGCGGCCGCCCCGCGCCCCGCGAGCGACCCGGCCGATGCCGGTGGACAGCAAAACGACGCCGGCGATTCCTCCGCCGATGATCGTGGCCGCGACCGCGCCGAACAGGCGCCACGCGAAGCCCGCTCGTTCACCCCCCCGTCAGCGCCCGCCGCGGCTGACGCATCGGGCAATCCCACCCCCACCGCTGACGCCAGCGCCCAGCAGGCAACAGGGGCGCGCGTCGACGCAGCCGCCAATCCACGCATCATCCAGGCCGGCTACCAGACCAGCCAGCAGCAGCTCAACCTGCCGCAACTGGCCTTCGAGCTGGCCCGCCAAGTGCAGGATGGCAATACCCGCTTCCAGATCCGGCTCGATCCGCCAGAGCTTGGGCGCATCGACGTGCGGCTCGACATCGATCAATCCGGCCAGGTCAGTGCCCGGCTAATGGTGGAAAAATCCGAGACCCTGGACCTGATGCAGCGCGACCAGCGCGGACTGGAGCGCGCCCTGCAACAGGCGGGGCTCGATAGCGCCAAGACCAATCTCGAATTTTCACTCAAGCAGAACCCGTTTGCCGGCCAGCAGGGCCAGATGGGCGAGGGCAAAGGCCAGAACGGCACCAATGGCGGCCTGAACGCCAATGACAATGGCCTGGGCAATGGCGAGGCCGAAGAGACCCCGCCCATGGTCAATCTTTACCGCGGGGCCCTGCAGGCCAGCGGCGTCAACATTATCGCGTAAGGAGTAGGTTTCATGGCTGTTGATGGCGTTACAGGAGCAAGCACCCCCGCATCGAAGAATGCTTCGTCACGCGCCACCATTGCGGACAATTTCGACACCTTCCTGTCGATCCTGACCACGCAGCTCAAGAACCAGAACCCGCTCGATCCGCTCGACACCAACCAGTTCACCCAGCAATTGGTGCAGTTCACCGGCGTCGAACAGCAACTCAAGACCAATGAGTTCCTCGAGGCCCTGCTGCTCAACACCCAGACCGGTTACCGCGCCGATGCCGTCTCCTATATCGGCAAGGAAGTGACCGCATCGGGCGAAACGGCCGAACTCAAGGACGGCGGTGCATATTGGGCCTACAACGCTGAATCCAACGTGGCCAATGCCAGCGTAGCCATCAAGAATGCCTCGGGGCAGGTCGTTTATAGTGAAGGCGGCTCCCTCAATGCAGGGCCCGGCGCCTTCCTCTGGGACGGCATGGGCACTGATGGAAGCAAACAGCCCGATGGCGTCTATACCATCGATATCAAGGGCACGAACCTGGCCGGCAATACGGTCAAGGTGTCCACGTCCTCGGTCGGCATTGTCACCGCCGTCGACTTCTCCGGCTCCGAGCCCATGCTTACCGTGGGCAAGAACAAGATCGCACTGTCCGATGTCACCAGTATCAAACTGGTCGACAGCACCGGTGGCGGCGACACCACCGACCCCGACAATACCCAGAGCTGATCACGCGCTCCAATTTCCCGGCACCAGCGGCGGCCTCGCAAGGGGTCGCCGCACTGTTTTGTACTCGGTCGCAATTGATTGAAACGGCTGGCGTTTCTTAACCTGTTGTAAGTTTCCCCTTAGGGGTATTTTAAGCCCACTGCCCTACTCTCTCCTCATATGGTCAGGTTTGAGTAGAGAGTAAAATGACCGTACAGATGCGTCCTCGCGTGAAGTACGTTATTGGCCCAGACGGCAGCCCGCTAACCATTGCGGACCTTCCGCCTGCCAATACGAGACGGTGGGTCATCCGCCGGAAGGCCGAAGTGGTTGCCGCTGTGCGCGGTGGCCTGCTCAGCCTCGAAGAAGCATGCGAGCGTTATACGCTCAGCGTGGATGAATTCCTTAACTGGCAGGCTGCCATCGATAAGCATGGCCTTGCCGGACTCAGGACCACCTGGATCCAGCACTACCGGGAAGGCTGAGGCCTTCTCTTTAAAGGATTTTGGTGCCAAACAATCAAACCCGTCGGAGCGATCCGGCGGGTTTGTGCCTTTTGCTGCCGCTCAGCCATAATCCTGCGGCATCCAGCGCGCTCCGGCCGGCCGTTCCAGCAAACGCTGGTAATAGGCCTTCGCCGCCGGCATCGGCTTCTTGTCGAAAGGCGTCATGAACCAGCGATGGCAGGACAGGCCGATGGCAATGTCGGCAATCGAAAAATCGTCACCCGCGATATAGGGGCGTCCCCTGGCCAGTTCTGCTTCCAGAATATCCATCTTGGCGGTCCAGCGCGTCGTGGAATCGGCGATTTTCTGCGGGTCGTCAAAGCCAGGCATTTTGCGCAGCAGGCCCATGACGGCATAGCCCCAGGGCGCATTGAGCTCTGTGGCCTGCCAGCTCAGCCATTGCAGCGCCAGCCCCAACTCGTGCCGTTCCCTGGGCAAGAGTGCGCCGCGTGTCTGAGCGAGGTAGATCAGCAGCGCATTGCTCTCCCACAACGATGAGCCGTCTTCCTCGATCAGCACTGGAACAGTGGCATTGGGATTGAGCGCCAGAAACTCGGGGACGCGAGGATCGCGATTGGGCAGGCCCCAGTCTTCTCGCGTATAGGCCACTCCCAGCTCGTCGAGTGCCCAGAGCACCTTGCGCACATTGATCGAGGTCACCCGCCCCAGCACCAGCACCATTTCGATACATCCCTTGTTAACTTAACCCGGCACTTCTTGCCCCAAATCGCATGTTGCGACAGTCGGTTAATACATTGTTTACCATCCACTAGGTAATTTTTGCCCATCGGTCTTGGGGGCACCATCGACCGCTATGAATAGGACCAGAGTGGCGGCGTGGAAAGTCTAACCAATCTCATCAACCGGATCGGCCTGCCGCGCATAGCCGCAATGGTCATCGTCGCGGTGCTGATGCTCGGCTTCTTTGGCTTCCTGATCCTGCGCTCCCAGTCCCCCAACCTGGCGCCGCTCTATTCGGGCCTCAGCCTTGAAGACTCCTCGGCAATCCTGACCGAGCTGCAAACCCTCAACATTCCCTATGAGTTACGTGGCGACGGCGACACTATCCTGGTACCGCGCGACCAGATCACGACGCTGCGCATGACCCTGGCCGGCGAAGGTCTGCCCACCCGCGGCCAGGTCGGCTACGAGATCTTCGACCAGCAGTCGACCCTGGGCGCCACCAGCTTCGTCCAGAACATCAATAACTTGCGCGCGCTCGAGGGCGAACTGGCCCGCACCATCGGTTCACTGACCCGAATCAAGAGCGCCCGGGTGCATCTGGTCCTGCCGGAACGCGAGTTGTTCCGTCGCGAACGCAAGGATCCTTCCGCCTCCATCGTGCTTTCGGTGCGCGGCGAACTCTCCAACGGCGAAATCCGCGCCATCCAGCACATGGTCGCTTCGGCCATTGAAGGCCTGACCCCCAGCAGTGTCTCCATCGTCGATGATCAGGGCAATCTTCTGGCCTCGGGTACAGGCGAGGATGTGGCCGGCGTCATGTCGGGCCAGAATGACGAGCGCACCCTGGGTTTTGAAAACCGCCTGCGCACCCGTGTCGAGGACATGCTGGCCAATGTCGTCGGCGCCGGACGTGCCCGCGTCGAAGTCGCCGCCGAACTCGACTTCAACCGCTCGACCACTACCCAGGAAACCTTTGACCCGGAGAGCCAGGTCGTTCGGTCCACCCAAACCCGCGAAAGCGAGAACCTGACGGGCGGCGCCAATGGCCAGGTGACGGTCGCCAATGAACTGCCCGGGGCCAGCCAGAACAATGGCGCAGCCGGCATCACCGACCAGGGGACGTCGAGCGAGGAAGTCGTCAACTACGAGATTTCCAAGACCACCCAAACCGCCGTCATGGAAGCTGGCTCGGTCAAGCGCCTGTCGGTCGCCGTGGTGGTGGACGGTGTCTATACCGACGATGGCGCAGGCAATGTGACCTACTCGGCCCGCTCCGCCGACGATATCGCCCAGATCCTGACGCTGGTGCGCTCGGCAGTTGGCTATTCGGCGGAACGCGGCGACAGCGTCGAAGTGGTCAACATGCAGTTTGCCGAACGCCCGGACCTGGCGCCCATCGGCACCGATGCGGAAGCCGGTCTGCTCGACTTCACCCGCGACGACCTGATGAACGGCGCCGAAATGGCTGTCACCCTGCTCATCGCCCTGGCCCTGGTCTTCTTCGTCATGCGCCCGCTCTTGAAGCGCGCCCTGACCCCGGAAACCGCGCCCCTCGCCCTGCCCTCCGCCGCCGAACTCGGCCATCATGGTGTTTTGGGCCCCGATGGCCAGATCATGGCCGAGGAAGAAGTCGTGGCACCCCGCGACAAGACCCCGGCCTGGGTCACCAATGCCAAGTCCATGGGCGAAACCCAGCTGCAGACGCTCAAGACCGTGGGCACGCTGGTCGAAGAAAACCCCAAGCAGGCCGCGCTCATCGTGCGCGACTGGCTTGGTAGCGCGGCGTAACGGCAATGGCACTGGTATCCCAATCCAAGGACGACACCGCCCTCCCCGGGGCAATGGGCGCGCAATTGCAGATCGGCGCCACCGCCGAGCAGCGCGTCCTCAAGGGCGACGAGAAGGCCGCAGCCCTGTTGCTGGCGCTGGGCCCCGACTATGGCCGGCCCATCTTCGACGAACTGGACGAACTCGAGGTCAAGCAACTCTCGCGCGCCATGGTGCGCCTGGGGCCGATTACCCAGGAAATGCTCGACGACCTGATGATCGAATTTGTCACCAGCGTCTCGTCCAATGGCTCGCTCTCGGGCAATACTGATTCGACCGAACGCCTGCTGCTCTCCTTCCTGCCCGCCGACAAGGTCGATGCGATCATGGAGGAAATCCGCGGTCCGGCCGGTCGCAACATGTGGGAGAAGCTCTCCAACGTGCAGGCCGACGTCCTGGCGGCCTACCTCAAGAACGAATATCCCCAGACCATCGCCGTAGTGCTCTCCAAGATCGCCACCGAGCATGCCTCCAAAGTGCTCGCCGTGCTGCCCGAGGAACTGGCCATGGACGTGGTGCAGCGCATGCTTGGGCTCGACCCGGTGCAAAAGGAAATTCTCGAAAAGATCGAGATGACCCTCAGGACCGAATTCATGTCGACGCTCAATCACACCAAGCGCCGCGACAGCCACGAGCAGATGGCCGAGATTTTCAACTCCTTTGACCGGCAGACCGAAGCGCGCTTCATCACCACGCTCGAAGAGGTCAATCGCGACGACGCCGAGCGTATCAAACAGCTCATGTTCACCTTCGAGGACCTGGCCAAGCTCGATATGTCGGCCATCCAGACCCTGCTCAGCAAGCTCGACAAGCGCGATCTGGCCCTTGCCCTCAAGGGAGCCAATGATCAGGTCAAGGAATCCTTCTTCACCAATATGTCGAGCCGCGCGGCCAAGCTGCTGCAGGACGACATGCAGGGCATGGGTCCGGTGCGCTTGAAGGATGTGGACGAGGCCCAGACCCGCATGGTCGCCACCGCCAAGGATCTGGCCGCCAAGGGTGACATCATCATCCTCAAGACCAAATCCGACGATCAGATGATTGCGTAGCGCCATGGCCAGTCCCGCACGCTTCACCTTCGATCTGAACCTTGAAAGCCATGGGGTTCGCAAGGCCGCGCCACCACCGGTGCCCACCATCCCCGAGGATGTCGTGGCCCAGCTCATCGCCAATGCTCGCGAGGAGGCCTATGCCGAGGGTCTAAAGGCCGGCGAGCAGAACGCTGCCTCCATGGCCGCCCAGACCATCGCCGCTGCGGCCGGGAGCATTGCTACCCAGTCGAGCCATATGGCCTCGGCGCTCGACCGCGCCCGCCAGGATCACCACCAGCAAGCGGTCGAACTGGCGCTCAGCGTCGGTCGCAAGCTGGCGCTGCATCTGGTGGCGCGCTTTCCCCTGGGAGAACTCGAAGCCCTGGTCGCCGAATGCCTGCCCAGCCTGAGCGGCGTGCCGCATCTGGTGATCCGCTGCCACCCGGATCTGGCGGACGCCATCCGCGACGCCGCCACCGCCCAGATGGCTCATGCCGGGTTCGCCGGCCGTCTGGTGGTCATGGGCGACCCCGAACTCCGGCTCGGTGACGGCCGGCTGGAATGGGTCGATGGGGGACTGGTGCGCGACATTGCCGACACCTCCCGCCAGATCGACCAGCAAATTGCCACTTATCTCGCTTCCCGCCGCGGCGGACAGCACAAGGAGAACGGTTCATGACCGATCCCGAAGACGACATCACCTCCGCTGAGGGGCTGACCTTCGACGAGATGGATGCCCCCAGCCGCGAACCGCGCGGCCAGGGCTATATCGAGCGCTCCGCCGCCGACCTCGAAGCCGTGTTCGACGTGCCGGTCCGCGTTTCGGTCGTGCTGGGCCGAACCAAGATGCCGGTATCCGATCTGCTCAAGCTCGACACCGGAACGGTCATCGAACTCGACCGCCAGGTAGGCGAAGCGGTTGAAATCTTCATCAATGACCGCCTCGTCGCGCGTGGTGAAATCGTGCTGGTCGAAGACCGGCTCGGCGTCACCATGACCGAAATCATCAAGCCGCAGTAAGGGAAGCCAAGATCATGCGCCTGCTCATCATCGGGGCTCTCGAAGGCCAGCTCTCCACCGCGACAAAGATGGCCATGGATGGCGGCGCCAAGGTCGCTCACGCGCCCTCCATCGAGATCGCCCTGGCCTCGTTGCGCGCCGGCAAGGGTGCCGACCTGCTGCTGGTCGATGTGATGATGGACATTGCCGGGCTGATCGCCGGGCTCGAGGCCGAGCGCATTGCCATTCCCGTGGTCGCCTGCGGCATCGAGACCAATGCCGCCGCCGCCGTCAACGCCATCCGCGCCGGGGCCAAGGAATATATCCCGCTGCCGCCCGATGCCGAGCTGATTGCCGCAGTCATCGCCGCCGTCGCGCGTGAAAGCACGGATTTCCTCTATCGCGACCCCGCCATGGAACGCGTGGTCCGCATGGCCGAGCAGATCGCCGGCTCGGCAGCCTCGATCCTCATCACCGGCGAGAGCGGCACCGGCAAGGAAGTCATTGCCAAGCACGTCCACGCCCGCTCCAAGCGCGCCCATAAGCCGTTCATCTCGATCAACTGCGCTGCCATTCCCGAAGCCCTGCTCGAAAGCGAATTGTTCGGGCACGAGAAGGGTGCCTTCACCGGCGCCATTGCTCGCCGCATCGGCAAGTTCGAGGAAGCCTCGGGTGGCACCCTGCTGCTCGACGAAATCTCCGAAATGGACGTGCGTCTGCAAGCCAAACTGCTGCGGGCCATTCAGGAACGCGTCATCGACCGGGTCGGCGGCACCAAGCCAGTGGCAGTGGATATCCGTATCCTCGCCACCTCCAACCGCAACCTCAACGAGGCCGTGCGCGAAGGCAGCTTCCGCGAGGATCTGCTGTTCCGCCTCAATGTCGTCAACCTGAAACTTCCGGCGCTGCGCGAACGCCCCGGCGACATCGTTGCCCTCTCCGAGCACTTCGTCGCCAAATACGCCAAGGCCAATGGCCTGCCGCCGCGCACCCTCTCGGCGGAAGCCCGCGATGCCCTGGTCAAGGCGCCCTGGCCGGGCAATGTGCGCGAACTGGAAAATACCCTCCACCGCGCCGTATTGCTGTCCTCCGGCGACATCATCGGCCCCGACGCCATCGTGCTGCCCGACGGCATGGGCCTTGCCGAAGCTGCCCGTGCCGCTTCGCCGGCGGCCCAACTGGCCCAGACCGCAGAAGCCATGAACCGGGCCCTCGTCGGCCGCACCGTGGCCGATGTGGAGCGCGACCTTATTCTCGATACCCTTGACCATACGCTGGGCAACCGAACCCACGCCGCCAATATCCTGGGCATCTCGATCCGCACGCTGCGCAACAAGCTCAACCAATATTCCGATGAAGGCGTGCCGGTGCCCGAACCGGGCGAAAAGCGCGGCGCGGCATAGGATCGATACACACTAGATGACCGATATCCCCAACAGTCCCGGCACCGGCTTCAAGCTTCCCAGCTTTGCCACAGTGCTGAACACGCTGCGCTCGGGCGACATAGCGCTCGCAACCGGCGTGATGGGGCTGATTGTCATCCTCATCGTCCCCATGCCCGCTATCCTGGTGGACATGCTGCTGGCCATCTCGATTGTCTTCTCGGTCATGATCCTGATGACCTCGCTGTTCATCCAGAAGCCACTCGAATTCTCGTCCTTCCCTACGGTGCTGCTGATCGCCACCATGCTGCGGCTGGGTCTCAACCTGGCGACAACAAGGCTGATCCTGTCCGAAGGCCATGAGGGCACCAGCGCCGCGGGCAACGTCATCGAGGCTTTTGGCAGCTTTGTTACGGCTGGCAATTTCGTCATCGGTATTGTCGTCTTCATCATCCTCGTGATCGTCAATTTCATCGTCATCACCAAGGGCTCGGGCCGTATCGCCGAAGTCGCCGCGCGCTTCAGCCTCGACGCCATGCCCGGCAAGCAGATGGCCATCGATGCGGACCTTTCGGCAGGCCTCATCGACGAAGACACTGCCAAGAAGCGCCGCGCCGATCTTGAAGGCGAAAGCGCCTTTTTCGGTAATATGGACGGCGCGTCCAAATTCGTGCGCGGTGACGCCATCGCCGGCCTGATCATCACCTTCATCAATGTTTCTGCCGGCATGCTGATCGGCATGATGCAGCAGGGCCTGGGTTTCCAGGAAGCCGCCAATAACTATACCCTGCTCACCATCGGGGACGGCCTCGTCAGCCAGATCCCGGCACTGATCGTTTCGACCGCCGCCGGTATCCTGGTGTCAAAATCCGGTGTTACCGGCGCCGCCGACAAGGCCCTGTCTTCCCAGTTCACCGGCTATCCGCGTGCCCTGGGCATGTCTGCCGCGGTCATGGGCGCGCTGGCCTTCCTGCCGGGCATGCCCTTTGTGCCCTTCATTGCGCTGGCCGGTGGCGTCGGCTATGCCGCCTATCGGGCCACCAAGTCCAAGGCCGTGCGCCAGGGCGTGGAACACGCCCAGGAAATCGCCAAATCGGCCCCGCCGCCCATGCCGAGCGAACCGCCTATTACCGACAGCCTCAAGATCGACGATCTCAAGCTCGAACTGGGTTATGGGCTGCTGAGCCTGGTCAAGGAAGACGAGACGGGCACCGACCGCCTCACCGAGCAAATCAAGGCGCTGCGCCGCCAGCTGGCGCTGGAACTGGGCTTTGTCATGCCGCCGGTGCGCATTCTCGACAACATGCAGCTCGAGCCCAATGACTATAAGGTTCGCATCAAGGAAGTCGAAGCCGGCACAGGCCAGATCTACGCCAATCAGCTCATGGTCATGGACCCCTATGGCAACCCCATCGACCTGCCGGGCAACCACACCACCGAGCCCACTTTCGGCCTGCCCGCAACCTGGATCGAAGCGGCATTGCGCGACGAAGCCGAGCTCCGCGGTCTCTCGATTATCGATCCGTCGACCGTCATTTCGACGCATCTGACCGAAGTGCTCAAGGCCAATGTGGCCGACCTCCTGAGCTATGCCAATGTGCAGACATTGCTCTCGGGCCTGCCCAAGGACCAGCAAAAGCTGGTCGAAGATCTGGTGCCCAGCCAGATCACCGTGTCCGGCTTGCAGCGGGTGCTGCAATCGTTGCTGACCGAGCGCATCTCGATCCGCGACCTGTCGTCCATTCTCGAGGCCGTTGCCGAGATCGCCGGCAGTGGGCGCTCAATTGCCACCATTACCGAACATGTCCGCGCGCGCCTCGCCCGCCAGATCTGCGCCGCCAATCTGGGACACGACGGCAATCTGCCGCTACTGACCCTGTCGCCCCAATGGGAGCGCGATTTCGCCGAGGCCATGGCCGGCGATGGCGAAAACCGTCACCTCGCCATGGCGCCGAGCAAGCTGCAGCAATTCATCGGCGCCGTGCAATCGGCCTTCGAGCGCGCCGCCCAGCAGGGCGAACTGCCGGTGCTGATCACCTCGCCTTCGATCCGCCCACATGTTCGCTCCATCATCGAACGCTTCCGCCCGCAGACGGTGGTGATGAGCCAGAACGAAGTGCATCCGCGCATCAGGCTCAAGACAGTCGGGAGTGTCTAGGGTTCGGAGGTCTGGCGGGACGGCAACATCGGCGCCCCTTCCCCTGGCGGATTTGCTTCGAGATCGGAAATCAGCGTCTTCATTTCCCCAATTTCGCGCACCTGTGCCTCAATGATCTGATCGGCCAATTCGCGCACGCGCGGGTCGCGGATATTGGCGTGGGAGCTGGTGAGAATGGCGATGGAGTGGTGCGGGATCATTGCCCGCATATAATCCACGTCGCCCACCAGCGCCTGGCTGCGCACCAGGAACAACGAGCCGGCAAAGACCACCACCGCACCCGCAAGGATCGCCAGATTGGCCGCGCGGTTCTTGTACATGGACCACATGAACCCCAGCATCACCACGGCCATGACCGCGCCCATCAACAGCGCCATCCATAGCCGGGTCTGGCTGTAGAACACGTGATCCAGCTGATAGGTATTGAGATACATCAGCCCATACATGATGACGGTCGATGCAGCGATCATGGCGCCAAAACGAAGATAGCTCATGACAAATCCTTCCTTGCGTTTGAGGGGCAACGCAACAAGGCCGTGTTGGGTTCGCGCCGCTCAATCGCGATGGACCGCGTCATAGGCCGCCAGCTCTGCGGCATCGGGCGCCTGAAAGAGACCCACCCATCCCTCGATATGCTCAAGCGTGATCGGTGGATTTTCCCGCCCCCGAGCGGCAATGCGCGCACGCATGACCTCAAGCGGCGCAGTGAGCCAATAAAGCTCGGTGCGGGCGCCCAGGGCCCTGGCTTCTCCCGCAAGGCGCAAACGCTCCTCGCGTCCCCAGGTGCCCCATTCAATAATGACGCTCACCCCAGCGGCCAGAAACCGCCGGCTCAGCCGCCATTGCATGGTCTCGATGGTAAAGCGCCGATCCTCGTCCCAGAGGTCGAGCTTGAGTTCACTCATCCAGCCGTCCGGCTCCATGCGCACGGCCCCGCTCGACGCTTCTAGCGCCGCGGCGCATGTGGATTTGCCGACCCCGGGCAGGCCGGTCACAATATGAAGCGTTGCGGCCACTGCTCGCCCTCCCTGGCATGGCGGGCGACTATGACGGGATTGGCGAAGCGCTTCTAGCCCAGTCCGCCCGGCACCACGGGCGGCAGGTCCACCCTGGCATTGTCCCGGGACGAATCGACTTCGTCCTCTTCCGCCATTTCGCGCTCTGCCTGATACCAGAACTCCTGTTCACGGCCCTCGGGCTGGCCGGCACGGTCCCAAAGCTGGAACGCCCGGTCGCGGATTTTTTCCTGATCGATGGTCTGCATGTCCTCGTCCTCCTGCTTGCCCCCACAAAACGCACGGATCATGGCCCGGTTGCCGCTGGAACAAGCCTGTGACCGGCCGCATTATGATCCTGTACAAAGGGGCGGCCGATGAAACTGTTTTCCTGCGACCATTGTGGCAACACGGTCTATTTCGAGAACGCCACCTGCGAACGTTGCGGCCATACGCTGGGCTACGCCCCGGACCATGGCGCGCTGCTGTCGCTCGATGATGACAATGGCGCCTGGACCAGCCCCGCCCGGCCAAGTGAGCGGTTCATTTTCTGCGCCAATGCCCAGCATGGCGCCTGCAATTGGCTGGTTGCCGAGACGCCGGGTGGAGACATTTTTTGCGCCGCCTGCCGCCACAATGAGACTATCCCCCCAATTGCCGATCCAGCCAATCTCGGGCGCTGGCAAACCATCGAGCGCGCCAAGAAACGGCTGTTTTACGCGCTGATCCGGCTCGGCCTGCCCCTGCGCACTCGCGACGAGGACCCTGATCACGGTCTGGCTTTTCGTTTCCTGGCGGACGACAGCGGCGCCAAGGAGCGGGTAATGACCGGTCACGACACCGGCACGATCACCATTGCCCTCTCAGAGGCCGATGACGCCGAACGCGAATATCGCCGCACCAGCATGAACGAGCCCTATCGAACTCTCCTGGGTCACTTTCGCCACGAGATCGGGCACCATTTCTGGGATCTGCTGGTGGCCGGGCAACCCTTCGAGGGGCAATTCCGCGCCCTCTTTGGCGATGAGCGCGTCGATTATGGGCAGGCGCTGGAAGGCTATTACGCCAATGGTGCACCGCAGGGCTGGTCACAGACCCATATCAGCGCCTATGCCACGGCCCACCCCTGGGAAGATTTCGCCGAGACCTTCGCGCATTACCTGCACATCATCGACACGCTCGAAATGGCCGCCGCCTTTGGCGTGCGGGCGCGGCCGCAGACTGGCGACGAGCACCTGAACATCCCGCCCATGACCTTTGACCCCTATATGGCGCCCGACATGGCCCTGATCATCGAGGACTGGGTGCCGCTCGCCAGCCTGATCAACAATCTCAATCGCGCCGTTGGACAGGCCGATGCCTATCCCTTCGTGTTGACCCCCGGCGTCATCGACAAGCTCGCCTTCATCAACACGCTGGTGCATCAGGCACCGGCGCTCAGCCAGCTCGATACGCTCAGCCGCGCCCACTGACCTGGTTATAGGGCGCCAAGGCGTCTTCAAGCGCCTGCAGATCATCGGGCAGATCGGCCTGGAACATCATTTCCTCGCCGCTGGCGGGGTGTTCAAAGCCCAACTCGGCGGCATGCAGCGCTTGCCGCCCCAAGGCCAGGATCGCCTCGGCCAGTTCGGGCGGCAACTTGTTGACCTTGGTGGCAAAGCCCGGCGCATAGAGCAGGTCGGACACCAGCGGGTGGCCGATATGGGCCATATGCACGCGGATCTGGTGGGTGCGGCCGGTCTCAAGCTGGCACTGGATGCGGGTGACATCCCAGCCTTCGCCCTTGAAGCGCGCTTCGACCGCATAATGGGTGATCGCGTCGCGGCCGCTCTTGAGCACCGCCTGCTTGAGGCGGTTGCCCGGATCGCGCCCCAGTGGCGCATCGACCGTGCCCATGCCTGATTGGGTCGAACCCCAGGCATAGGCGATATAGGCCCGATGCAGCGGCCCGGTGCGCCCATGATCGGCAAACTGCGCACTCAGATGCTTGTGCGCCTGGTCGGTTTTGGCCGCGACCATGACACCCGAGGTATCCTTGTCGAGCCGATGGACGATGCCAGGCCGCTTGACCCCGCCAATCCCCTTGAGGCTATCGCCGCAATGATAGATGAGTGCATTGACCAGCGTGCCCGTGGGTGAACCGGGCGCCGGATGCACCACCATGCCCACCGGCTTGTTGATAACGATCAAGTGCTCGTCCTCGAAAAGGATATCGAGCGGGATGTTTTCAGGCTGCGGATCGGGATCTTCCGGGGGTGGGGCGACAAGCACGATTGTCTCGCCAGCCTTGAGCCGGTATTTGGGTTCGGCAATTGTCTTGCCGTTTACCGCAACGGCACCGGACAGGATCAGATCCTTGATGCGGCTGCGGCTCAGAGCGTCGTGCGCCTTTGCCAGCATCGCATCGAGCCGGCCACCATCCATGGTGGCATCGACCACAACTTCAATGGGCTCGCCCTCAAACTCGAAATCGGTATCTTCCGCCATGAGCAATCCTGAACCAAATGTGCCCAATGCCGCCGACACTGAATTGTCGCCCGAAGCAGTGGTCATGCTGGGAAAAGCCCGCCGCTCGTTCGCGGTGTCGATGGGCATTCTGTTGCTGGGCTTTATGGCGATTGGTGTTGCGCTTGTCTATCGCGTCATGCGCGACAGCCCACCCGCCGCAATTGCCGAAAGTGTCGCCCTTCCGGCCGGCGCCGACGTGATCTCGGCGCTCAACACCGATGGCACCATTCAGGTGACATTCCGGGCCGGCGGCGCAACCATGCTCAACGTCTTTGATGCGGGCTCCGGGGAACTGGTCCGCAGCGTGCAGATCGGCACCGAGTAGGCGCGGCCTTTATCCAACTGCAACTGCCCGAGGGCGGAGCAGTGATTGGGACCACGCACGCCGCTGGAATGTCAAAGTGCAGGCCCCGGTCTAACGCCCCTGGATTTCCTTGAGCGCCGCGAGGCGGTCCGACACGGTGCCGCGCTGGCTATTGGCGGGCGTGGGCAGAATGTCGATCCCTTCGCCATCATCGGCAAAGCGCTGCACCCGGTCGAAAAGGCTTTCCTCGGGCTGCGCGTTGGCCGGAGCCTCGTGATCAACCGCATAGACCAGCCGACTGACGCTGGCGGCTATGTCATTGAGCTTTTCGCGCAGGTGGGCTTCCTCGAACCGCTCGGTCTCCCAATCGGCCATGATACTGGCTTCGACATTGCCGACCTTGGCGCGCAGGTTTTCGAGCTCGTCTTCCATCGACAGCTTGTCAGCCAGCAGCTGCTCGACCCGTCCTTCGCTCTTTTCCACCATCTGGCTGGTTTCAGCCAATAGGGCATTGAGCCGGTTTTCGGCGCTGGCAATGCGGGCCTCCGCCGCCACCAGGTTTTCGGCATCCTCTTCACGCTGGGCTTCGCGGCCGGCCAGGGCATCGCGCATCTGGGCAATGGCCGAGCTCGCCTCAGAACTGCGGCGGTCCGAATTTTCCAGCCGATCAATCAGGCTCCGCGCCTGATCTTCGAGAAAGGCCGCCCGCTTGCGCTCAATGGCAAGAGCCGTTGTCAGCTGATCGATATCGCCTTCATAATCGCCCGATAGCGCCACGCCATCGACGCGCGTGGCCTTGGCCAGCCCGCCGCGCAGGCTATTGCGCAAGGTTTCGATTTCCCCAGCGCGCGTCTCCAGCTCGCGGTCGCGCTTGCGCAGGCGATTGCCCAGATCGGCACCTTCCTTTTCAAGCTCGAGAATGCGTGCGCGCAATTCAACCTCGCGGGCCTCCAGCTCGCGCACGACGCGGAGATGGCTTTCCCGCTCAGCCTTGAGCGCGCCAAGATCGGTGCGCTTCTGATTGACGTCGCTCAGCTGTTCGGCCAGGCGCTTGCGCAGCGCCTCGACATTCATTTCCAGCCGGCGGGTCGAGAGTGCGAACTCGGCGCGCAACTGATCCTTGTCGGCGCGGAATTCGGCCATGGTAATGGGGGTAGCGGCTTCGATACGCCGCTTGGTCAGCCGCACGGCGCGCTTCCAGACGGCCGGCATGATGATGAGCGCCACCAGCCCTGCCACCAGCAGGCCCAATGCAAAATACATGACGTTCTCGATCAGCATCGACTCTGCCTCCGGCGGCGCCACAGCATCCGCCTTGGGACTTTCCCGTTTTCGTTTTGGCAGCAAAGATGAGGTGAGACCATCTTTGGCACTTGTTAACCCTAACGGGTTTGAGCGACGCCGTCACGACATCGGCCAAACACCCCGCCCGGTTTGAGGGCGATTGGTCTTCACTTTTACGGGTCGAGCTGGCCCATGAAAAGTCAGAGGCCGCCCGCACTCAAGCGGACGGCCTCGTGTGAGACAAGTAAAAGGACCCGCGCCTTTGGATCAGAAGGGGTTCCAGGTGGGCTCACTGGTGAAATTGAGATAGCCCACATTGATCCCCAGCCGGGCGCCAACACCCGAACGGATCGGCACCACAACCACATTGCCGCGCTTGGTCACGGTCATGCCGACCCCGCCGATGACATAGGCCGAGCCGTCGACCCCCGGATAGCGCCCCAGAATGTCCTGGATGGTGGAGAGATTGTAGACCAGCATCATGACCTTGGAGCCATCGCCGCCGACATCAAGGCCAATGCTCGGACCCTGCCAGAAAATCGAAAACTGTCCCGCGTTGCGGGTATAAAGCGTGCCCTCGCCATATTTGGCGCCGATAAACAGCGCGCCACCCGCTTCCTCGCCAAGGATATAGCCATTGGGCTGTCCATATTGGCTCACCGCCCGCTCGACCACCGAAGCCAGACCCTGGGCGGCTGATCCAAAGAACTCGCGGCCATTGTCGACCAGTTCTTCTCCCGAAAACGTGTCGCTCAACGACCCCTGCGCGAAAGCCGGCGCGGTGAACGCCAATAGGCCGACACACAGGGCGGCAAGCTGGGCAAGGCGCTTGATCATGGCAATTCTCCCGTAGCGACCGCGCACTTTACGAAGACCTTAAGGTCTGCGGCCCTAGTCTGGGACCATGGCATGGCGATCATTTGGGCCAATCATGAAGCAAACCTCTAAACAAATCTTAACCATGATCGCCCTTGTTTTGACGCTTTTCGGGCTCGGTCCGGCCATGATTGTTCCGGCAGGGGCCCAGTCCATCATTACCTATGTGCAGACCGACCCGCTGACCGGCCTGGCGATGAACGGCATGGACCCGGTATCCTATTTCACCGAAAGCGCTCCCCTGCCGGGCCACCCCGACCATGAATTCACCTGGATGGGTGCGCCGTTCCTGTTTGCCAATGCGGCAAATCTGGAGGTTTTTCGCCGCCACCCCGAGATCTACGCCCCTCGCTACGGAGGCCATGGCGCCATGAGCATGTCGCGCGGCTTTGTCTCTGACTCCGACCCCCAGATCTTCACCGTCTTCAAGCAGCGGCTCTACCTGTTCTACTCCGCGTCCAACCGCGAGGCTTTTTTGCTATCGCCCGACGCCGCTGCCATTGCCGGTGAAGAGCACTGGCAGCGCCTGTCCAAAACGCTCTCGACCCGGTAGTCCGGGCCGGCGCGGCGCATTATTGTCCCCTTACTGATTCTTGCCCCATTTTCCGCCGAATGGCGCCTACGGAGACCTGCACCATGGATATCATTGAGCTCAAGGCAACCGATCTGGCCGCCATGTTGTGCTCGCGGGTCTGCCACGATCTCATCAATCCCATTGGTGCCATCGGCAATGGCCTGGAAGTGCTCGCCGACCCCGCCCAGGGCGAAATGGCCGAGGGCGCACGCGACCTGATCGCCAGCGCCGCCCGGCAGAGCCGCGCCAAGCTCGAATTCGCCCGCCTCGCCTATGGCGCCTCATCCACCGCCGGCACCGATATCGACACCCGCGAATGCGAGCGCGTCGCCCGCATCCTGTTCGAGGTGGAAAAGGCGGACCTGGAATGGAACGCACCGCTGATCCTTTTGCCCAAGCACAAGGCCAAGCTGTTCATGAACATGCTGCTGATCGCCGCCGGGTCAGTGCCGCGCGGCGGGGTGGTGACCGCCTCGATCACCGGTGCGGCCGGCGAAGAGAAATTCGAATTCACCTCCAAGAGCGACCCGGAGAAGCGCCAGAAGACACTGGTTCCCTCCGGCTCGGCAGGCCTTCTCTCTGGCATGCCCGAGGAAGGCTCGGTGGATGCCCGGGGTATCCAGCCCTTCTACACGGGCCTGCTGGCGCGCATGACCGACATGGATCTCGACATCGGGCTCGAAAACGAGATGTTCTTCTTCACCGCCACGCCCAAGGCCAAACCCGCCGCGGAATAGCGCTTAAACACCTATCGCTATGGGATATTTCCGTATGTCCCAATTGCCTGAAACGGCATTTTGGGAGAGGCGCGCTAACCTTTCGCCAACCTATTGGACGGCATAGTCATCTCAGCGTCTCAACCTCCAGGGCCAAATCATGCGCAGCTGCCTGATAGTCGATGATTCCAGCGTGGTGCGCAAAGTTGCCCGCCGCATCCTGGAAGATCTCGACTATATCGTGGATGAGGCAGAAGACGGCCAGGAAGCCATCGACAAATGCCGTCAGGAAATGCCTGACGCCATTCTGCTCGATTGGAACATGCCGATCATGAGCGGGCTGGAATTTCTCAAGCTGCTGCGCGCCTATGTCGGCGGTGAAAAACCCCGCGTCATCTATTGCACTGTCGAGAACGACATTGGCGCCATCGCCATGGCCCTCAAGGCCGGTGCCGACGACTATATGATGAAGCCCTTCGATCAGTCGGTGCTGATCTCAAAGTTTCAGGACAAAGCTGCGGCGGCCTGATCGGGCGAGCGCTAAACCACTTCCTCTGCCCTTCCGAGCAGGAATGCCTTTTCGCGCGCATTGCGGGTCAGTTCCGCTGCCTTGCGGAAATCGGCATTGGCTTCGTCATGGCGGCCGAGTTTGCGCAACAGATCGCCCCGCACACCGTACAGCAGATGATAGCCTTCGAGCGTCAGGCCAGCCGCGAGCGCATCGACCAGCGGCAGCGCCGCCGCCGGCCCCTCGGCCATCGACACGGCTACGGCCCGATTGAGCTCGATGACCGGCGATGGGGTAACCTGATTGAGCAACCCATAAAGGGCCGCGATCTGCCCCCATTCGGTGTCCTCTGCCTTGCGTGCCCGCCCATGGCAGGCCGCGATGGCGGCCTGCAAGGTGTATGGCCCGGCAATGCCCCCCAGGCTCTGAGCGCGCGCCAGCCCGTCAAGACCGCGGCGGATCAGCATCTGGTCCCAAAGGGCCCGGTTCTGGTCAGGCAGCAGCACCGGCTCCCCCTTGGCATTCACGCGGGCGCCGGCACGCGAGTGCTGCAATTCCATCAGCGCCAAAAGGCCGTGAACCTCGGATTCCTCGGGCATCAGCGTGACGAGGATGCGCCCCATGCGCATGGCCTCCTCGCAAAGTTGGGGCCGCATCCAGTCTTCGCCCGCCGTGGCCGAATACCCCTCATTGAAGATGAGATAGAGAACACCCAGCACCGACGCGACCCGCGCTTCGCGGTCTGCCCCTCGTGGCACTTCGAAGGGCACGCCGGCATCGGCAATGGCGCGCTTGGCCCGCACAATGCGCTGGCCGATGGTCGTGTCATTGGCCAGAAACGCCCGGGCGATCTCCTCGGTGGTGAGCCCGCCGATCAGTCGCAAGGTCAGCGCCACCCGGCTTTCGGGCGGCAGCACCGGGTGGCAGGAGGTAAAGATCAGACGCAAGAGGTCATCACCGACCTCGTCGTCCAATTGTTCATGCAGCGCGGTTTCGGTGTCTGGCGTTTCCTCGTCGAGGAGGCGGCCGACTTCTTCAAGCTTGCCTGCCGCCATCTTGCGATGGCGAAAATAGTCGATGGCCTTGCGCTTACCAGCCTGCATCAGCCAGGCGCCAGGATTGCGGGGAACGCCGGTATCCGGCCAACTGCGCAGTGCCGCCATCAGCGCTTCCTGCGCCAGCTCTTCGGCCAGTGAAATGTCCCGCACCATGCGCGTCAGGCCCGCGATGACCCGCGCCTGTTCCAATCGCCACACGGTGGTGATAGCGCGGTCGGTCTCCGTGCGACTGTTCATACTGCGCTATCTCCCGAACGCTTGACCGGGAATGGAGATCATCAGACCGCCCCTCGTCAAGGGTCACCCTGTCAACATCACAGGCGCGACGGCTCAACCGGTCGAGGCCGGGCGCTGAGGGCCGGGCAACTATTCCGCGCGCTCAAATTCCAGGCCGGACATCGGGCACCCCTCCGCCTCGCCAACTATAAGGCCGGCTTCGGATTGTTCCACTGGGCAGGTCATGGGGAACTGCGCAGCGCCAATGCTGCCCGAGGGGTCGGTCAGCACCAACTCCCTGTTTTCAAGGGAATAAGCGCCACTCACGCGAGCGCCGGTACGGTCCTGCATCAAGAACGTGCCATCCTCGGCCAGTGTCAGGCGCAGGCCATTGGCTTCGCCTTCCGCCGACACTTGATAGACACTGCTGGAGGGGGATAGTTCTGCGCCTTCTTCGGCATCGGCACCCGCTGGCGACGCCGCTCCGATTGCGGCTTCGATGCCTTCGAGCTGGCTCGACCGCTGGGCGAGGGTGCGCGTCAGTTCCTCGACCTGCGGCTGCAGCACGGCCAATTGATCTTCATACCCGTCCACCTCCCCGGCAAGAGCGTCGCGGCGCTCCCCAAGGTCGGCAATGCTTTGCTGCAATTGCTGCACATCCTCACCGGCTGCCTCGGTTTGCTGGGCAATTTCGGACCGCTCTTTCTGCGCGGCCGTCAATTCCTGACGCGCTGCCTGCAACTGGCTCTGAGTGTCCGCCAGGCTCGACGTCGTCAGGGCTGCTTCCTCTGCGAGCTGAGCGACATTGGCCGTCGCAACCTCTTCCTGCCGCCGCGCCTCTTCAAGGCGAGCGCCGACATCATTCAACTGCTGGTTTGAACTCTGAATTTCGGCCTGGAGCGAGGCCTGGCGGGCGGCCAATTCCTCGGTGCGTTCCTGGTCCTCGGCCAGCCTGGTCTCAAGCGTCGCCATTTCCGACTGGCGGGCCGTCAAGTTCTGCGTCGCAGTCTCAAGCGCGCTGTTGCGGGCGTCCAGCTCCGACTGCGCATTCGACAAGGCGGCATTGGCCTCATCCACCTGCTCGCGGAGCGCGACCAGCTCGGTCTGCGCGGCCTCAAGGCTGGCGACGGTTTCATCGCGCGCGGCCAGCTGCGCGCTGATTTCGTCGCGCTCGCCACTCACCACGGCAAGCTGTTCGCGAAGCTGCCCGCTCTCTCCCGCGCTGTTGATCCAGACGGCGAAAAACGCCAGCCATCCGGCGACGGCGACCACCAGAATGGTGAGCACCAGTGGTTCCCTTAAGCGCTGCGACAGGTCAGTCATGACGATCCCCCGGAATTGGCTACCAACAGAGGCAACGTCGCGCGTCGTCATGGGTTCCGGTCACGAGGCGTGTTCGCTGGTGAACCCGCATTTCGCGCCCCGGCTCAACAAAAAAACCCCGCGCTTCGGGCGCGGGGTCTTGGAAAATTTCGTCTGCGGCAGAGCGTCTTAGGCGACGTTCTCGCTATAGACTTCGCTCTCGTCCGGCTCACGCAGCACATAGCCGCGGCCCCAGACGGTCTCGATGTAATTCTTGCCGCCGGTGGCAACGCTGAGCTTCTTGCGCAGCTTGCAGATGAAGACGTCGATGATCTTCAGTTCCGGCTCGTCCATGCCACCATAGAGGTGGTTGAGGAACATTTCCTTGGTGAGGGTTGTCCCCTTGCGGAGCGAAAGCAGCTCCAGCATCTGGTACTCCTTGCCCGTCAGGTGAACCCGCGCGCCCTGGACTTCCACAGTCTTGGTATCGAGGTTGACCATGAGGTCGCCCGTCGAGATGACCGACTGGGCATGGCCCTTGGAGCGACGGACGATGGCGTGGATGCGGGCCACGAGTTCGTCCTTGTGGAACGGCTTGGTCATGTAGTCGTCGGCGCCGAAGCCGAGACCGCGAACCTTGTCCTCGATGCCCGCGAGGCCCGAAAGGATAAGTATTGGCGTCTGCACCTTGGCAACGCGCAATGTCCGCAAGACTTCGTAACCGCTCATATCCGGCAGATTCAAGTCCAGCAGAATGATGTCATAATCATAAAGCTTACCGAGATCGACGCCTTCTTCACCGAGGTCGGTGGTGTAGACGTTGAAACTTTCGGACTTCAGCATCAGCTCGATGCTCTGCGCCGTGGCGCTATCGTCCTCAATAAGGAGTACCCGCATTATATTCCCCTTGCCATTCGTTCCTGCTGGAACCTGCGGGAGGCCTGGCCATATTGCCGTTCCCGCTCCAACCCTACTGGATATGACTGAAGCCTAAGCCCAACTAGTTAACAAAGTTTAATTCTGATCCGCAATACGCAAAGAGCGTTAGTACAACTTTATCTTAAGTTACTGAAAAATAACGATAAATGCCCTATAAAATTCTTAAGGTACTACATTAAGAAAGGGTTCCAAGAGACTCTTGGGACTCAAGCTATTCGGGCTTTTGGGGGTGGTTTTGCCACAATGGTGGCGGTGAACGGAATTAGCCGATCATCACTGCCAATAGCGCTTTTGAGTTAATGATCGGTTACGATCTGATTCGCACGAACCAACGATTCGAGCCCGGCTGGAAACCATAAATATGGCACGGGGCCACCGCCAGGCTATCGATGATGAACGGCCACAGGGCTTAGATGAACATGAAAGCGCTGATCTCGGCCATTGAGGCCATAGACGACGTGGAAGTGTTCGGACGCGTCAAATCCGTCCAGGGCCTTCTGATCGAAATCGTCGGCCCGGTGCGTGAGCTGCGCGTCGGCGGCCGGGTGATCATCGAAACCACTGACAACAAACACCTGGCGGCTGAAATCATCGGCTTCCGCGACGGCCACGCGCTCTGCCTGCCGTTTGGCGAATTGGGTGGCGTGCGTCTCGGCTGCAAGGCGGTGTTCAGGCGCCATGACGGCTCGGTCAATCCGTCCGAGGGCTGGCTGGGGCGCGTGGTCAATGCCAATGGCGACCCTATCGACGGGCGGGGACCGCTCCCACGCGGCGCTACTCCCTATCCGCTGCGCCAATCCCCCCTTGCCGCCCATGACCGCACGAGGGTGGGTGATCCCATAGAGTTAGGCGTGCGCTGCCTCAATACCTTTGCCACCATGTGCGAAGGTCAGCGCATGGGAATTTTTGCCGGCTCGGGCGTTGGCAAGTCGGTGCTGATGTCCATGCTGGCCCGCAATACCGATGTCGACGTCTCGGTTATCGGGCTGATTGGCGAGCGTGGCCGCGAGGTCCATGAATTCATCCAGGAATATTTGGGCGAAGAAGGGCTGGCCCGTGCGGTTGTCGTCGTGGCCACCAGTGACGAGGCTGCGCTGATGCGCCGGCAAGCCGCCTATATCTCCATGTCTATCGCCGAATATTTCCGCGACAGCGGCAAGCGCGTGCTGTGCATGATGGACAGCCTCACCCGCTTCGCCATGGCGCAGCGCGAAATTGGCCTCGCGATCGGCGAACCGCCCACCGCCAAGGGCTATCCGCCCACCGTCTTCACCGAATTGCCACGCCTGCTCGAGCGCGCGGGACCCGGCACACCAAATTCGGGCTCTATTACCGGTCTATTTACCGTTTTGGTGGAAGGTGATGATCACAATGAGCCTATTGCGGATGCCGTACGCGGCATTCTTGACGGGCACATCGTGATGGAGCGCGGCATTGCCGAACGGGGACGCTACCCCGCAGTCAATGTGCTCCGGTCCATCTCGCGGACCATGCCAGGCTGTGTGCCCGAACAAGTTCGGCCCATCCTGTCGAGGGCGCGGGAACTCATGTCCATCTTTTCGGACATGGAGGAACTGATCCGGCTGGGGGCATACCGGAAAGGGTCAGATCCGAACGTGGACCGCGCTATCGCCATCTACCCGCAGCTGGAGGCCTTTCTTGGCCAGCGACGGGATGAAACGACGACGATCGCCGAGGGCTACGCCATGCTCGCCGGTTTGATCGCCGAGGCCGATGCGCGGGACTGACGGGGTGGCTTGCCAGTGTTTGGGCCACACCGGAACTGACTTGATGTGTAAGGAGTACAGGTCTTGAAATCGCGCAGCGAGAGCCTCATCCGGCTCAAAAAGTTCCAGGTGGACGAGAAGCGTCGGCAGGTCACGCAGATCGAGATGATGGTAGCCGATTTCGAGCGCATGGCGTCCGAACTCGACCAGCAGATCGAGATCGAGCACACCAAGACCGGCATCTCCGATGTTGCCCATTTTGCCTATTCGACCTTTGCCAAGGCCGCGCTGACCCGGCGCGACAACCTCCTGGCATCGGCCCATGACATGAAGGGCAAGCTCGAAGCGGCCCAGGATGATCTGGCCGAAGCGCTCGAGGATCTCAAGAAGGTCGAACTGCTCGATCAGCGCGAACACCAGCGCGAAAAGGACGAACAGGCCAAGGTCGAGCAATCCGAATATGACGAAGTGGCCCGGATGCGTTATCGGCGCCAGTAGGCGAGACGCTACTGAACACATGAAAAGGCCCGCCGAAGCGGGCCTTTTGCGTTTTTGGACTGCGGCTGCCGATTACAGGTCGGTGGCGCGCTGGGCCGGATCGTCGGCGTAGGTGGCCTCGTCGTATTCCGGCTGGGCTTCGAGCTGTTCGCGGGTGAAGTCCGAATAGATAATCAGATCGCCGTTTTCGTTCGACGCGAACTCAAGGTTCTCAAGACCAACGGCAACGCGCTTTTCGCCAATGCCGAGGAAGCCACCAAAGTCGATCAGCATGGCGTCGACCTGGCCATCAGCCGTCAAGAGGATGTCGCCGACCACGGCAATGTCATCGCCTTCCGGGCCAATCACGGTGGCACCTGTGAGGTTCTCGGCCGTCAGGGCATCGACCTCGACGGCAGTATAGCCCTCACGCGGCAAGACATTGGTCTGATCGGCATTCGTGGCATCATCAGCCGGAGCGACAGCCGGATCGGCTGGTGCCGCGGCAGGATCGGCAGGGGCCACAGCCGGATCAGCCGGTGCGACGGCCGGGTCAGCCGGTGCAACGGCCGGGTCAGCGGGGGCGACGGCCGGATCAGCAGGCTCCATGGCCGGGTCGGCTGCAACATCAACGTCCCAGATGAAGTCCGGTGCAGCGTTCAGCGCGTCAGCCGTGGTGGCCAGCACCCAGCGCTCGGTTTCATCAAAGGCAATGGTGTATTCGAGCTCGGCAAAATCAACGGCGACATTCTTTTCGCCAATGCCGAGGAAGCCACCAACGCCGATCACGACGGCATGGATTTCCCCATCCGTGGAAATGACGAGATCGTTGACGGTACCGATGGTTTCGGCATCTTCAGCGCCGCTCGAGAAAATGGTGGCGCCCATGATTTCGGACACCAGGGCATCACCCTCGCCTGCAACATAGCCGGCGGACATATCCCAAGGCTCATCGGCCTCCATGGTGCCGTGATCGGCGGGGGTCATCGCATCATCAGCAGGGGCCATGGCATCATCGGCCGGGGCCGTAGCATCGTCAGCCGGCGCCATTTCGTTGGCCGGCGCCATCTCATTGGTCGGTGCCGTTTCGGTGGTGGTGGTCTGTGCGACAGCAGCAGTACCAAGCACCAGGGCAATGGCCGAGCTGGTAAGAAGTGTGCGGATCATAGTAGGCTCCATAGGTTCATCGTTGCGGTGAACAGGGCCGTGCGGCGCAAAACTTGCCGGTAGCGCACCGTGCGGCCCATTGATGTTCGATGAACGCAAGGACCGCGCGAGGCGTTCCGCAGCTTTTTTGCGGGCCAATTCGGAACCAAAGAAAAAGCCGGCCGCTGATTGCACCAGCGCCGGCTCTTCCCGCCTCCCGTTAACGGGTTATATTATTGTCGACCAACCGGGTGTGTCGCGGTCACGCCGGTCGATCTTTCTGCCCCCGGCGGCGCGGCATGGGGCGCGCAGGAGGGCTGACAGGACGACAATAGCGCAACCACGTGGACCGACCAGCCAGACCCCGGTTAATGCGTTAACGCAATGCTAATGCGCGCGACGTGTCGCCTTTTGGCGCGTCGTTTTCTCGCCTGTCTTGGTCCCAAAACCGGGACCCACTTTTGGCTGACATGCCCTAATCGACCAGGTGTGCGCTCTCACGGTCATAGTCGCGCATGGCCCGATGCGGCATCCCGCCATCCTGGAATTCAGGCCCGAAGGCGACGAAACCGAGGCTTTCGTAAAACCCCAGCTTGTCTGATTGAGCGGTCAGGTAAAATCGGTCCTGCCCGCGCTGGCGCGCATGAGCCATGGCCGCCGCGATCAGTTTGTGGGCGATCCCTCGCCCGCGAAACAGCTGTCGCACCGCAACCCGGCCAATCTTGGTGTGCTCGGGCAGATCGATCAGGCGCAACGTGCCGACCACCTCACCCTCGCTGATGGCAACAAAATGGGTGGCCGAGAGGTCATATTCATCATGCTCCTCTGCCTCGGGCACCTTCTGCTCCCACACGAAAACTTCGCGCCGCAGCGCAAAGGCAGCGTTGCACAGAAGGGAAAAGCACGGGACGGGAAGGATGGCGAGTTCGGACATGGCCGCATCCTAGAGCATTCTACCGCTTCGTTAAAACGCCAAAATGCTCAGGCGCAAGGACGGAATGGTAGAGGCTGGACTGACAGCCCATTCTCAAGCAAGCCGCGCAAAAACGCACCCGTCACATCAATGTGTTTGAACTTTTCGCGCTTCTATCGTATTATGACGATGAATGGCGAAGGCCGTCGGGGCAACCTGTCCAATTTGTAACGATTGTTCTGCCCGGCACTCTTAAATTCGCCAAACTGCAACCTATATTATCCTGACTTCGGGAGTTGTGCCTTCGGGACAGCGTCCGATTTCCGCCCGCGTCCTGCGGGGGATGCCGTAAAGGGGGTGCGTCCATGGCCCAAACCAATTTGCCGGTCCTCTCGTCCGAGGGAGGCCTCAGCCGTTATCTTCAGGAAATCCGCAAATTCCCCATGCTGGAAGCGGATGAAGAATACATGCTGGCCAAACGCTACAAGGAACATGCCGATCCTGGCGCCGCGCAGAAGCTGATCACCAGCCATCTGCGCCTGGTCGCCAAGATTGCCATGGGCTATCGCGGCTATGGCCTGCCGATTTCCGAGGTTATCTCGGAAGGCAATGTGGGCCTGATGCATGCGGTCAAGCGCTTCGAGCCGGAAAAGGGCTTCCGCCTGGCCACCTATGCCATGTGGTGGATCCGCGCCGCGATCCAGGAATATGTCCTGCGCTCGTGGAGCCTGGTCAAGATCGGCACCACCGCCGCCCAGAAGCGGCTGTTCTTCAACCTGCGCAAGGTGAAGGGGCAGATTGCCGCCCTTGACGACGGCTCGCTGCACCCCGACCAGATCAAGCAGATCGCCACCACGCTTCGGGTGACCGAGGACGAAGTGGTGCAGATGAACTCGCGCCTTTCGGGCGACGCCTCGCTCAATTCGCCGATGCGGGCCGACGAGGGCTCATCCGAATGGCAGGACTGGCTGGTCGATGACACGCCGGACCAGGAAACAAGCCTTGGCGAAAGCGAGGAATATTCCGAGCGCATGGGCATGCTGAACAAGGCCATGGACGTGCTCAACGAACGCGAACGTGCGATTTTCCAGGCCCGCCGGCTTCAGGAAAGCCCCTCGACGCTCGAGGAACTGGCCCAGCAATATGATGTCAGTCGCGAGCGCATCCGCCAGATCGAAGTCCGCGCCTTTGAGAAGGTGCAGGACGCCGTCAGGGATGCGGCAAGCCACGCCTGACAACGCCTTGCTCCGCAGGAGCGTTCACATCGCAATAAATCAAACGCCCCGGCCCGGCAGCCGGGGCGTTTTGCGTTTCCCACGCTATTGCCCCTGCGTCTCCAATATCGTCTTGATCGCCACCAGGTCCTTGCGATTGGCCGCCTTCATCGCACCCGAAAGAACCGGCGCCATAATGCCGGCAAAGCCCTTGGGCGCGCCGCGATTGATCAGGCACATGCGGGTGCGCGCGGGACCCATGGCCTGCAATTGATAGGTCGTCTCCATGGCCAATGGCCCCTGTGCCGTGGCCATCACCAGCCTGTTGGGCGTCAATTCGACCACCCGATAGGTATAGGCCAGCTCCCGCCCCAGAAAGCGGGCGACAAAATCCATCTCGCTGCCCAAGGCAACCGGCGGATCGGTGCGCCAGCGGACAGACTGGATGTTCTGGTACCAATGGGGCGCATTGGCGGGATCGAAGGCATAGGCGGCGACGACAGCAAGCGGCCTTTCGATCTCGATTTTCGTGACGACTTCAACCTGCATCGCATTCCCTTCTTGGCCCGGCATCCGGCCTGCAGCAATTTTTAGCAGTTCGCCGGGACATTGGTGCATCCTTTTGACCCGTGAGAACGTATTAACCCCATCGCGACAATATGACTGGACGGGAAGGCCCGAAACGCCGAGGTCTTGCCCTTGTAACGCCCCATTGAGGGACTTACATTCGCCCTAATACCGTCGCTCCCCATGCGCCGGCTTCTCCGGGACAGGAATTGATGAACGGAAACTTCCGCAACTTCGCCATCTGGCTAGTCATACTCTTCATGCTGATGGGTCTGTTCCAGGTCTTTCAATCGTCCACGCGCACCATGTCCGTGGCCGAAAAGAGCTATAGTCAATTCGTGACCGACATTGAGAGCGGCCGCGTTTCGAGCGTCACGGTGACCAATAATGTGGTCTCGGGCCAGCTCAACGACGGCACCCGCTTTGAAACCATCATTCCTGATGGCGCCGATGTCATCACCAAGCTTGAAAACCGCGACGTGAGCATCACCGCCCGCGCCCCGGAAGCCAGCCCCTTCTGGTCCATCCTGCTCTCGAGCTGGTTGCCCTTCATCGTCATCATCGGCGTGTGGTTCTTCTTCATCCGCCAGATGCAGGGCGGCGGTCGCGGCGGTGCCATGGGCTTTGGCAAGTCGCGCGCCAAGCTTCTCACGGAAACCCAGGGCAAGGTGACGTTCGAGGACGTCGCCGGCGTTGACGAAGCCAAGCAGGATCTTGAGGAAATCGTCGAATTCCTGCGCGATCCCGGCAAGTTCCAGCGCTTGGGCGGTCGTATTCCGCGCGGCGTGCTGCTCGTCGGCCCTCCGGGTACCGGTAAGACGCTTCTGGCCCGCTCGGTCGCGGGCGAAGCCAATGTGCCCTTCTTCACCATTTCCGGTTCTGACTTCGTGGAAATGTTCGTCGGCGTGGGCGCATCGCGTGTCCGCGACATGTTCGAACAGGCCAAGAAGAACGCGCCCTGCATCATCTTCATCGACGAAATCGACGCCGTCGGTCGCCAGCGTGGCGCCGGGCTCGGCGGTGGCAATGACGAACGCGAACAGACCCTCAACCAGCTGCTGGTCGAGATGGACGGCTTTGAAGCCAATGAAGGTATCATCCTCATTGCCGCCACCAACCGCCCCGACGTGCTCGATCCGGCCCTTCTCCGTCCCGGCCGCTTCGACCGCCAGGTCGTGGTGCCGAACCCGGACGTGTCGGGTCGCGAAAAGGTCCTCAAGGTCCACGTCCGCAAGGTGCCGCTGGCCCCCGACGTCGACCTCAAGGTGCTCGCTCGCGGTACCCCGGGTTTTTCGGGCGCGGACCTGATGAACCTGGTCAACGAGGCGGCCCTGATGGCGGCACGGCGCAACAAGCGCTTCGTCACCCATCAGGAATTCGAGGACGCCAAGGACAAGATCATGATGGGCGCCGAGCGCCGCACCATGGCCATGACCGACGACGAGAAGAAGCTGACCGCCTATCACGAGGCCGGCCACGCCATCATCGCCCTCAAGGTTGCCGGCATCGACCCGATCCACAAGGCCACCATCATCCCGCGCGGCCGTGCGCTGGGCATGGTGATGACCCTGCCCGAGAGCGACAGCTATTCGTTCTCTCGTGAAAAGGCGCTGGCGCGGCTGACCATGCTGTTCGGCGGCCGCGAGGCCGAGATCATCAAGTTCGGCCCCGAAAAGGTGACCTCCGGCGCCTCGGGCGACATCCAGATGGCCACCGGCCTGGCGCGGTCCATGGTGATGGAATGGGGCATGAGCGAAAAGCTCGGGCGCGTGCGCTACAAATCCAACGACCAGGAAGTGTTCCTGGGCCATTCCGTGACGCAGAGCCAGCACATGTCGGACGACACGGCTCGCATCATCGACCAGGAAGTGCGAAAGCTGATCGAGGATGGCGAAGCTTCGGCCCGCCAGATCCTGACCACCTACCACGATCAGTGGGAAGCCATTGCCCAGGCGCTGCTCGAATACGAGACGCTGACCGGTGATGAACTGCGCGCCCTGATGGATGGCAAGCAGCCCGTTCGCCCCGATGATAACGGCCCCGCCGCCCCCAAGGCGACCGGCGTTCCCTCGGCTGGCAAGACCGGCAAGAAGCGCCCCGACGCGCCGCCGGAGCCGGGCATGGAGCCGCAGCCGGAAAGCTGACCGGCACGGATAAACCACAATTAAGGGTCGCCCCCGGGCGGCCCTTTCGCTTTTCGCGACACTGCGCTATTCGAGGGCGAAGTGGTATTTAATGAACAAGACCAGTGAATCGGGGGGAAACCCATGGCGCGCAAGTATTTCGGCACCGACGGTATTCGTGGCCTTGCCAATGGCGACAAGCTGACCCCGGATCTGGCTCTTAAGGTCGGCATGGCGGCCGGCACAAAATTCGTGCGCGGCGACCACCGCAACCGTGTCGTCATCGGCAAGGACACCCGCCGCTCGGGCTATATGATCGAGCAGGCGCTGACGGCCGGCTTCACCGCCGTGGGCATGGATGTCTACCTGCTGGGCCCCATGCCCACCCCGGCAGTGGCCATGCTGACCCGCTCGCTGCGCGCCGACCTCGGGGTGATGATTTCGGCCTCGCACAATCCCTATGACGACAACGGCATCAAGCTGTTCCGCCCCGATGGCTACAAGCTCTCCGACGAGATCGAGCTGCAAATCGAAAAACTCATCGATAGCGATATGACGCGCTACCTCGCCAAGGGGCGCGACATCGGCCGCGCTCACCGCGACGAGGAAGCGCGCACCCGCTATATCGAATACGCCAAGCGCACCCTGCCCCGGAACATCGACCTGTCGGGCCTGCGCGTCGTGCTCGATTGCGCCAACGGCGCCGCCTATAAGGTGGCCCCGATTGCCTTGTGGGAACTGGGCGCCGAGGTGTTCACCATCGGGGCCGAGCCGGACGGGTTCAATATCAATCACAAGGTTGGCTCCACGGCCCCCGAGGCGGTGGCCGCCAAGGTCAAGGAAGTGCGCGCCGATATCGGCATTGCGCTCGATGGCGATGCCGACCGCGTCATTATCATCGACGAGAAGGGCAATGTGGTCGATGGCGACCAGTTCATGGCCGTTATCGCCGAGAGCTGGCTGGAGCGGCAGATGCTGGTGGGCGGCGGCATTGTCGCCACCGTCATGTCCAATCTGGGCCTCGAACGGCATCTGACAAAGCTGGGCCTGACGCTCGAGCGCACCCAGGTGGGCGACCGCTATGTGCTCGAAGCCATGCGCACCAAGGGCTTCAATGTCGGCGGCGAGCAATCGGGCCACATCATTCTCTCCGATTTCACAACCACTGGCGACGGCCTTGTCGCGGCCCTGCAATTGCTGGCCGTGCTCAAGCAGCTTGAACGCCCGGTCTCGGAAGTCTGTGCCCGCTTTGACAAGGTCCCGCAGCTGCTGCGCAGCGTGAAGTTCAAGTCCGGCAAGCCGCTTGAACACAAGCAGGTCATCCAGGCGATTGCCGATGGCCAGGCCATGCTGGGCAAGGGCGGGCGCCTGGTGGTCCGCGCCTCGGGCACCGAGCCGGTGATCCGTGTCATGGGCGAGGCCGACGACGCCATGCTGGTGGAAACGGTCGTGGGCCAGATCGAGGCGGCTATTCGCCAGGTCGCCTGACCACCCATAAAGTATTGATAGATTACTAATACGCATCTGCGCAGTAACGATTGATCAATCATCGCGATTGACTGGCGGTTAGGGTTAAATTTCTAGGTTAAGCGCGCTTTAAGAAGTTTGCCGGATATTGGTCGCAATCGACTTGGTGTCGTGGCAACCAAAGGACCTTCGTAATGCGTAACCTAACCGCTGCAATGCTGGTGGCAGGAGCCACCATGATTGCCGGGCAAGCCCTGGCTGCGGATCTGCCCTACTATCCCCCGGTCATTGAAATTCCCGATGTAGACTATGGCTATTCTGGCTCGTTCTACCTGCGCGGCAGCGCCGGCCTGAACCTGATGTGGACACCCTATGTCCATCATCCGGACGCCTTATCCGCAGACAAGAACTTCGCCATTACCGAATTCGGTTACGGCTATTCGGTCGGCGCCGGCGCTGGTTACGAATTCGGCAATGGCTTCCGCGTTGACGCGACGGTCGACTACCTCGCCAACGAGAACATGACCGCCTACATCAACGATGGTTCTGGTGGTGCTGTCCTCACCGTCGGCGACCACAAGCTTTCGCTGCGCTCCACTGTCCTGCTCGCCAACGCCTATTACGATTTCGGCCTGGGCCTGGGCGATGGTTATGGTGCTGCTGGTGGCGCGTTTGGCTATGTCGGCGCTGGCGCTGGCGTTGCCTTCAACGACTTCATCACCACCGGCTCCGCACTGCCCGATACCCGTGACCAGAACACCAGCCTTGCCGCTGCTGGCATGGTCGGCGTGGGCTATGATTTCGGTCAGGTGGTTGCAGACGTGGGCTACCGGGCCCTTTACATCAACCGCATCCACAACGATGCAGCCACCCACCCCTACACGCTCGACAACAATTGGATCCACGAAGTGCGCGGCTCCGTGCGCTATCGCTTCAACTAAGCCAAGCCGCAGACCGCCACGTCTGCCAATTCGGAATGGGGCCGGTGTCAGAAGACACCGGCCCTTCTGTTTGCCCTCTGGACGGCAAGCCCCGGCCAATGCTCAATGGCACGGGGACAAAGTCCCTTTTTTTTATCGCGTTTCCGAACCGCAAAACTGTTGCCACTTGTGCTGGAAACGCTCTGGAGGAGGAGCGGCGTGCATATTCTGATTATAGGTGCCGCCGGCATGGTCGGGCGCAAGCTGACCCAGGCCCTGCTGGCAGCAGGCACCATTGCGGGCCGGGACATTTCGGCGCTGACGCTGGTGGACGTGGTCGCCGCCGACGTACCAGTGAGCGACACTCCCATATCGGCCCTGGCCGCCGACCTGTCGCTACCCGGCACCGCCCAAACGCTGGCTGCCACCAGGCCTGACCTGATCTTCCACCTGGCCGCCATTGTTTCGGGCGAGGCGGAGGCTGACTTCGACAAGGGCTATCGCATCAATCTCGACGGCACCCGCCTGCTGCTCGAAGCGATCCGGCAGGAGGGCATGAAAGCCCCATATTGCCCGCGGCTGGTCTTCACCTCGTCCATTGCCGTCTTTGGCGCGCCCCTGCCCCCGGCCATTCCCGACGACATGGCCCATACGCCGCTCACCAGTTACGGCACGCAAAAGGCCATTTGCGAGCTGCTGCTGGCCGACTATTCGCGCCGCGGCTTTGTCGATGGCATCGGCATCCGCCTGCCCACCGTGGTGGTGCGGCCGGGCAAGCCCAACAAGGCCGCCTCGGGCTTCTTTTCGGGCATTATCCGCGAGCCGCTCAACGGCATGGAAGCCGTGCTGCCGGTCGATGACAGCGTGCGCCACTGGTTCGCCTCGCCCCGCTCTGCCATCGGCTTCCTGCTTCACGCCGCCGGCCTCGACACCGCCCCGCTGGGTCAAAGACGCAATCTGAGCATGCCCGGACTCTCGGCGACCATTGCCGAGGAAATCGCTGCATTGGAGCGCTTCGGCGGCACCAAGGCCCTTCGGCTGATCCGCCGCGAACCTGACGAGACCATTGCCCGCATCGTCGCGGGTTGGCCGCAGAACTTTGACACCGGCCGCGCCATCGCTCTTGGCTTCCGAGCCGAAACCAGCTTCGACGATATCGTGCGCGCCCATATCGAAGACGAATTGGGCGGGCAGATCGGCAATGGTTGAGCCCGAGGCAATGCTGAGGGCCGTCATTGCCCGATTGTACCCCGCCGATGCGCAGCATGGTGACGGCCTGGCCTTCGGCGCCCTCGACTATCTCGAACGCCACTTCGCCGCCCATCCAACCGATCGGCAAAGCGTCGCAGCCGGCCTCGAAGCTCTCGCCGCGGCAGGCTTTGCTGATCTTGATATTCAGGCCCAGGATAACCTGCTGACGCGATACGAACAGGAAGCCTGGTTCCTCCGCCTCGCCGAACTGGTTGCCGAGGGCATCTATGCCGACCCTGGCAATGGCGGTAATCCAGGCGCTGCCTCATGGGCGATGCTGGGCTATGCACATGGCCTGCCCGACGGCCCCTCTGGCCCACCGGCCCAGGACGCGCCACCATCGCGCGGCCATTCCGGCACGCTGCGTTATGACACCATAATTGTGGGCGCCGGAGCCGGCGGTGGCGTCGCGGCGGCGGTGCTTGCCGAGGCCGGACACCACGTATTGCTGCTTGAGCGCGGCGTCGAGCGCAGCTATGCCGATAGCGGGCATCGCGACCATTTGCGCAACCACCGCCTCTCGCTCTATGGCCACAATACCGGCCCCGACCTTGCCGGCAATCCGCGCGTCTTTGTCGATGCCAACGGTCACGAGCACATGGCTGCACCGCATGAGCCGGGTTATCACAACATCGCCGCAGCGGTGGGCAGTGGCACCACGCTTTATGGTGCCATGGCCTGGCGCTTCCACCGCGACGACTTTCGCATGGCGAGCCTTTATGGCGTGCCCGAAGGGTCCTCGCTGGTGGATTGGCCCATGGATTCTGACGCGCTGGCGCCCTGGTATGATCGGGTCGAGGCCGAACTGGGTGTTTCCGGCGATGCGGCACGCCACAGCCATGAAGGCGCCCGCGACCGCCCCTATGCCATGCCGCCCCTGCCGCCCGCCCCGCAGACCCCGACGCTTGTCGCAGGCGCCGCAGCGCTGGGCCTCTCCACCACCGTGCCGCCGCTGGCGACCAACAGCGTGCCCCATGATGGCAGGGGCGCCTGCATCGGCTGCGGCGCCTGCGTTGGCTTTCCCTGCCCCGTCAATGCCAAGAACGGCAGCCACAACACATTCATCCGGCGTGCCCTCGCCACCGGGCGCTGCGAACTGGTGACCGGCGTCATGGTCACCAAGGTCGATACCGACACGGCGGGCCGTGTCACCGGCGTCAGCTTTGCCGATCCCGATGGGGCCATCCACGGGGTGCGCGCAAAGACTGTGGTGCTGGCCGCCAGCGCCATTGAAACGGCACGGCTGTTGCTCAATTCAGCCTCATCGCGCGAACTTGAGGGGCTGGGCAATGCCAGCGACCAGGTCGGGCGGCACCTGCAGGGCCATGTCTATCCGCAGGCCTATGGCCTGTTTGATCACACGGTTCACGGCAGCACCGGCCCCGGCGTCACCATTGCCACCACCCAGTTCAGTCATGGCAATCCCGGCATCATCGGCGGCGGACTGATCGCTGACGACTTCATCCTGCCCCCGATCCTGTTCTGGAAGTCCTGCCTGCCGCCCGATCTCCCGCGCTGGGGTCAGGCCGCCAAGGCCTTCATGCGCGACAATTTCCACAAGGTGCTGCGGCTGACCGGCCCCATTCACGAAATCCCCAATCCGATGTCTCGGGTAACGGTAAGCGCAAGCCTGCGCGACCGATGGGGCCTGCCGGTGGCGCGGCTTTCGGGCAGCATCCACCCCGAGAGCCTGCGCACAGCGCTTTACGTGCAGCAGCGCGCCTTTGACTGGCTCGACGCCTCCGGCGCATCGCGGCATTGGGGGCCGGTTCCGGCCATGGGTCTGTCCGCGGGCCAGCACCAGGCCGGCACCTGTCGCATGGGCACAGACCCGGCCCATTCGGTAACGGACACAGAAGGCCGGGTCTGGGGCCACGACAATCTTTATATCTGCGACGGCTCGGTGCATCCCACCAATGGCGGGTTCAACCCGTTCCTGACCATCATGGCCATGAGCTATCGCACGGCGGCCGGACTGGCTGGCCGCCGCTGAACTCAGGCCCCGGTAACGCGCCAGATGACATCGCCCACATCATCCGCCATCAGCACGGCGCCATCGCTGGCGAGGGCCACACCGACCGGACGGCCATAGGAATACTTCTCATCGGGCGAGAGAAAGTCCTTGAGGATCTCGCGCGGCATGCCGACCGGCTTGCCGTTCTGGAATTCGACGAAGGCCAGCTTGTAACCCGAAAGCTTGGAGCGGTTCCACGAGCCGTGCTGGCCAATGGCCATGCCGGACGGAAAGCCGGGCAGCGTGCCTTCGGGCAGCCAACAGAGACCGAGCGAGGCCGTGTGACCGCCCAGCGCATAATCGGGCTGCGTGGCGGAGGCGACCTTGGCGGCATCCTGAGGCACGCGGTCGTCAACGACGCGATCCCAATAGCAGAAGGGCCAGCCGTAAAATCCACCATCGACCACTGAAGTGAGATAATCGGGCGGGGTTTCGTCGCCCAGGCCGTCGCGCTCATTGACCACGGTCCACAGGTGCCCACCAACCGGCTCCCAGGCCATGCCCACCGGATTGCGCAGGCCACCGGCAAAAATGCGAGACTGGCCCGAGACCAGATCCAGCTCATGGATACAGGCGCGGTTTTCTTCCGCCGCCATGCCCGCGTCGCCGATATTGCTGAGCGAACCGACAGCCACATAAAGCTTGCTGCCGTCCTTGGAGGCAATGAGATTGCGCGTCCAGTGTCCACCCGGAACCAGGGTCATCAGCGTCTTGCCGGGCTTGGTGATGCGGGTCTCGCCGGCCACATAGGGATAGGCCAGCACCGCGTCGGAGGCGCCGACATAAAGCGTGTCCCCGATCACCACCATGCCGAAGGGCTGGCGCACATTCTCGATATAGGCATGGCGTTCCTCGGCCACCCCGTCGCCATCGGCATCGCGCAGCAGCATCACCCGGTTGGGGCTCTTGCCCGAGGCCTTGGCGCGCTTCATCGTGGCGTGCATGGCATGCTCGAATATGGTTCGCGGACCGCTGCCTTCCTCGCCCATGGATTCGGCCACCAGCACATCGCCATTGGGCAGGACATACACGTGGCGCGGGTGATCAAGCCCCTTGGCAAAGGCGTTGACCTTGAGGCCAGGCGCGGGCGTCGGCTTGTGATCGCCTTCCCAACCCTTGGCCGTGGGCATCTTGAGGGTCGGAATCTTGCCCTGTGGCTTGGCATCGGGAATGGCCGGCGAGGCGCCATAGGCCGGCGCTTTCGGTCCGTCGCCGGAATGGCGAATGGCAACGGCTGCACCACCGACAAGGGCGACGATGCGGGCGAAAAGGCTGGACTGGGCCATGAAACGTCTCGAAATCTGGGATAAAACGAAGGAGAGATTGCTAGGCTAATGACTTTGCGCCCCAAGCACTAGTACCGGGGGCAAAAATCAGACAATTGCGCACCCGCGACCGGCGCTAGGCCTCGATCATGGTGCGCACCTGCGAGCCGGGCGCGATGGTTGATGGGGCATTGTTCAACTGCTCCATGGCAAAGCCCGCGGCGGCCTTGTATTTGGCCACGAACTCATTGCGCTCCTCGGGCGGCACCACATCATCGATATTGTCGAACTCACCGGCGCAGCGTTCATCGACGATATTGAGGAGGCCGAAGGGGCCGGCGCCGCGATTGCGCAGCACCAGCTGCGAGATCGGCCCGCAGAATTTGCTGTCATAGGCGCTGAGCGCTGCCGGGGTGACCCCATGCTCGAGCATGGCCACACCCAGTTGGCGGGCATCCATGATGGCCTGGCTGGCGCCGTTGGAGCCGGTTGGATACATGGCATGGGCCGCGTCGCCCATAAGGGCCACCGGACCATCCTGCCAGGTCGATACCGGGTCGCGGTCGATCATGGGATTTTCATAGGCCACATCCGAGCGCCCAAGCAGGTCGGGCACGTCCAGCCAGTCATAGGTCCAGCCGGCGAAATGATGGGCAAAGTCCGCCACCTCGACGGGCCTGAACCAGCCGCTGCTGTAGCGGCCATCGGTGGCATCAACCGTCAACTCCGCGATCCAGTTGATCATGGCCAGCCCGGTTTCGGGGTCGGGATGCGAAATGGGATAAAACACCACGCGGTGCCGATGGGTGCCCAGGCCGACGAAGGACGAACCCGAGCGGATCGGCTTGCCCAGCGTCGTGCCGCGCCACATGATGGCGCCGCCCCAGTGGATGGGCGGCTGGTCGGGGTGCATGGTGGCGCGGATCGCTGAATGAATGCCATCGGCCGCAATAAGAAGGCTCGCCGTCTCGCGCAATTGCGTGCCATCGGCCCGCTGCACCAGTGCCGTCACGCTGCCGTCGGCGTTCTTTTCGTAGCCGGTGACCTTGTGCCCCAGCTTGACGACATCGGGACCGGCGCGCTCGACCAGCGTGCGGTGGAGCAACATGTGGAAGCGGCCGCGATGCACCGCATATTGCGGCCAATTGTATCCGGCGAGAAGGCCGCGCGGCTCGGAATAGACATCATTGCCATTGAGCCCGACCAGCGCCCACTCCCGCGCCGGCACGCCGACCGTGTCGAGCGCATCGGCGCCAATACCCAGATCGTAAAGTTCCCGCACCGCATTGGGCTGGATATTGATACCCACGCCAAGCGGCGCCAGCTCGCGAACGGCTTCGTAAACCGTGAACGGCACGCCGATCTGCTGCAAAGTCAGGGCCGTTGCCAGGCCGCCAATGCCCCCGCCCGCAATGATGACATGTGGTTCGGACATGTGCCCCCGCTCAACTGTTATTTTTGTGAACCGTCATAGACGAGCATCTGGATCAAGTCCAATGCCCCCGGCGCGCTATTCGACGGCGTAAATGTCGATCTGGACGCCGGTGGCGGTTTTGGCCCCGGTGCCGATGAACACCATGCGGTTGACATAGGCATAGGCCGGGTGGCCGGTTTCGAGCCGGATCGAGGACCGCATGTAATAGGCTTCGGGCGACACGGGTTCGCCGGAAACAAGGCTTTTCATCACCGCTTCCGGGCCGTGGCGATAGCCCTGGTCCACGATCTCGATGAGGGCGCCGTCCTCGGTCTCGAAACTATAGCGCGCATCGAGTATCGCCAGGCCATCGGCGCTGGCGGTCATCCAGTCAGCGCCCCCTGGCGATATCGTGCCGCTCAGCGCCGGCCCACTGACGCGTCCACCCACAATGGGAATGATGCGCCGCTGGCCCAGCCGCCCCGCTCCCAGATGGCGAACGGGCCCGGCTTCGACCTCCAGCGTACAGAACGGGCGCAGCACGGGCGCCTTGAGATCCAGCATGTTTCCCCCTCATCACGACGGCGCCGAACCTAACGGCCCGCTTCCCGCCCGGCAATCCCGAAGCCCGCGCGGCTGGTTTGCCTTCCGTTGCGGGGGCGCGCGGCGGCCTTATTGGCTAACCCCCATGTACCGACCGAGCCAGCCCCAGGAGGTCAAGACTATGGGCAGCATAGCCAGCCATGCCAATGGCGATGATCACAAGTGCAGTGGTGAGAATGCGACGACGAGTCATTTTGAAATCCTAATTGTATGCAAGGGTTTGGCGGATGGTGAGGCGCGCGGCTTGCCGCGCGGGTGTGAGGCTGGCAAGGACCGAGCCGGCAACCAGGATCAGGGTCCAGATGCCGATGGCGCCCGTGGATATGGTCAGGGGCAACGGCAGGCCGAAGGACATCGTCCCGACCAATTGGCCGATGCTGTAGCCCAGCGGAATGCCGGCAATCAGCGCCAGCGGCAGGCTCAACAAGGCAATCATCAGCCCCTCGGCCAGGATGTTGCGCATCAGCGGGCCACCACCGGCGCCAATGGTGCGCATGATGCCGAACTCGCGGGTGCGTTCGACCACGCTTGACCCCTGGGACGCGGCAAGGCCGATACTGCCCACAGCCGCCATCAGCAGCGCCATGGCCTTGAGCGCGATGATCAGGATGGCGACATGGCCCGATTGTGCTGCCGCCAGCGTGGCCTCGGTGGTCAATTGCTCGATGGCAATACCCGCCCGATTCAGCGCCTCGGATGCGGCAACGGCGGTTTGGGCAACACTGGCAGCGTCATCCTCGGCCAGCACCAGGCGGATGGCCGCGACCCCATCGTGATGGTCCACCAGCACGGCGAACAGGTCCGGCGGGAGATAGGCCGTTGCCGGGGTCAATATCTGGCGCACAATACCGCCCGGTGTCGCCGCCAGCGTCCGTCCTTCCACGGCCAGAAGCAGCTGGGCATCGAGTGCCGGTCGGCCAAGCAGGTTCCACGCCTGCTGATTGAGCACGATGGCCGCCGCGTCCGCTCTGGAACCCGCGATGAATTCGGGATCGGCCGGCAGGCTACCGAGCGGTCGCAGCGACAGGCTGCCGTGGCCACCATCAGGATAGGTGCGCACCAGCATCAACCCATCCTCGCGGCCCGCGGCGCCCGAAATCAGGTCTGTGGGCCGCAGCTCGGCAATATTGCCAACACCGGCCAGCGCCTCGGCCAGCCGCGCAGGCGATACCGGCTCGAGCAGGTTCATTTCGATGTCGTAGTCCCGACTGCCGGCCGCCTCGACCAATTGCCCCTGCCAGGCGGCTTCGACATTGAGTGCGGCGACAAACATCGCGCCGGCCGTCCCCAAAAGGCCAATATTGAGCAGCAACCGCCCCCGCTTGCGGAAGGCGTTGCGCAATGCCAGCAGCAGTGTTCGATCAATGCCGGTAAATCGGCCGAGCAAGCGCTGGATGGGGTCATTGCGCAGGGCATCTGCGGCGACGCCCTGGTCCGCCAAAACCTCCCGCACGGTCGCGCGGGTCGCCTTGCGGATGGGCACGGCAACCAAGATCAACGGCAGCAGCAGGCCAGTGGCGACCAGCGCGACGATCAGCCAGGTGGATACCAGCGGCGAGGCGATGTCGAAATTGAGGAGTTGCGAGATCACGCTGGCAAAGCCGGCCGCCCCATAGAGCCCAAGGGGAATGGCGACGGCGAGCGCCGCTGCCGCCACCACGGCAATACCAACGAGATAGAGGCCGCCAATCTGCCGGCTGGTGCCGCCAATGGCTTTCATGATGGCAATCTGGCGGACCTGTTGTGCCAGGAGCGCAGAAACCATGGCCGCCGTGAGCACCGCACTCAGGATGAGCGCCAAAAGGGCGAACATCAGGAACATGCCCAGCACACCATTCATCTGGCTTTGGTGCGGATGCTGGTTGACGGGCGGAATCTGCACCTGGTGCACCGTGACACCACGCTCGACGAGGCGGCGGGAAACGCCGGCAACCACGCCATCGACATGGTCCTGTCCAAGCGCGGCATCCCGCACGACCACTTTGACCAGTTCGGATGCGAGGGGCAGGCCGAGCTGCGCCGCCGTCTCCGACGTCAGGTAAATATAGGCGGTCTGCTCCTGCCAGGCTGGCGCCAGGCTTGGATCATGCACCGAGCCGGCAACAGGCAGGTCGCGTACCGTGCCGCCGCTGGTCTGGATGGAGATCGTCCCGCCAATGGCGGCGCCAAGAAAGCCCATGGCTTCGCGCTCCACCAGGACCGTGCCCACGGCGGGCGGAAACTGCCCATCCGCGGCAAAGGTTCGGCCGATATCGGCGCTGGAGAAATCGGGAACGACAAACAGCAAGCTGCGGTGCCAGGTCCCTTCTCCACTCCGGGATCGGGCCACCACGATGGAGGTGGGTTCGGCAGCGACAATACCGGGATCGGCCGCAATGGTCGCCAGGATGTCCGGCGTCACCGCCCCGACATCGATCAGCGCCGAGGCCGGATTGGTCTGAAGGTAGTTTCGGGCAATTTCCCGGCTGAGGATGGCGTAGGCACCGGCAATGGTGGTCAGCGCGAACATGCCGATGGCAAGCGCGGTGAACATGAGGGCGATGCGCCCCTGGGTTGCGCTGAAATCGCCAATCAGCTTGCGCCAGCGTGGGGCAAGGGTCATGACCGCCCCCCCTGGCCCTGCGTGGTGACCATGCGGCCATCGGCCAGTTCGATCGTGTCGGTAAAATAGTCGCCCAGATCACGCTCATGGGTGACCATGACCACCGTCTTGCCCTCTTCGGTGAGGCCACGGAACAAGTCCATCACCTCGGTCGTGGTGCGAGAATCAAGGTTCCCGGTCGGCTCGTCGGCCACCAGCAACGGCGGGTCATTGGCCAGGGCACGGGCGATGGCGGCGCGTTGCTGCTGCCCGCCCGAGAGGTCGGCAGGCAGTTTGTCGGCCTGTTCGGCTATGCCGAGTTTTTCGAGCAGCGCCAAAGCGCGCGGCCGCCGGTCCTGTGGCCGTCCGAAGCGACAAAAATCCATAGGCAACATGACGTTCTCGACCACCGTCAATGTCGGCAGCAATTGGAAGAATTGAAACACCACGCCGACATTGCGACCGCGCCAGGCCGTCAGCTCCTCTTCCGATTTGCCGTTGAGCAGGACGTTCCCGAAGTGGATGTCGCCGCTGGTGGCGCTATCGATGCCAGTCAGCAGGTTGGCCAGCGTGGTCTTGCCACTGCCCGATTTTCCGACCACCGCCAGGAAGGCACCCGCCTCCAGGCTGAGGGTAATGTCGGTGAGAGCAGCAAAGGGACCTGCGGGCGTGTCGTAGGTCTTGCCGATTGCCCGCAGGCTGACGATGGGCGCCGCCGTGGCAAGGCGCGCGACCGGCTTGAGAAGCGATGTAGGGGGCACGATAGAACTCCGTGACGATCAGACATCTGTGTGATATTGGACACTTGTCTTGAAACGCAATCGACGCGGCAGCCGCTCATGTCCGATACTGAACACTGGCCGGGATTTGACCGGGAAAAGTCTGCGCAGGTGCTTGTCGCGGGCGGATTGACCGACCGGCGGGCCCGGCGCACCCGCCAGTCTCTGCATGAAACATTGATGCGGCTGACGGTCGAACGTGGCTATGACGAGCTTAGTGTTGCCGACATAGCCGCCGCCGCCAATGTCGGCCGCTCCACCTTTTATGCGCACTTCACCGACAAGGACGATCTGCTGCGCAGCGCCATGGGGACGCTGCGCGCCGCGCTGGTGCAGGAACATGCGGCGGCAGGCATCGATGGCACCGACCTGGACCGCATGCTGGGCTTCAGCGCCTTCATGACAGCCCACCTGGCCGAACAGCATGTGCTCTATCGGGCCCTGATGCGCGGCCGGGCGGGGCCGATCCTGCTCGATCTCATCCGCCACGCATTGTGCGACATTGTCCGCTCCGAACTGGCTCCCGGGTCCAGATCAGCAAATGTCTCGCTGGACGACGAACTCTCCGTGCAGTTCGTCGTGGGCGCCTATATGTCGGTGCTGACCTGGTGGCTCGACCGCGGAGCCAAAGAGCCGCCTTCCGCCATTGAAGCCGGCTTCCGGCACATGGCGCTGAACGGCCTTTCGAGGACCCGCAAAGCCTGAGATGGCAAGCGCGCTCTGTTAGCGGGTCGAAATTCGCCCGTTTGGCGCCTTGCACCCTTGGCTGCGTTGACCCGCAACGTTGATCAGCGGGAAGCGCCTGGCTCGGCTCGACGACCGGAACCGGACGCTGGGCCGTAACCGTTTATCATGCACTCCACTTTCCCCATTGACGCCACCTCTCCCCCGGCGTATCTCCCGCCTCAGGACACCTCTCCCTAACGAGAGGCGCATAGGCCTGGGAGGGCCGCTGAAGATGGCTGAAACGCCCCAAACCGCACCGGCGGTCAAACCGGCAAACCCAAATTTCTCGTCGGGCCCATGTGCCAAGCGTCCTGGTTGGACCCTTGATGCGCTCGCTGACGCGCTGACCGGCCGGTCGCACCGCGCCAAGCCGGCCAAGGCCCGCATCCAGCAGGCCATCGACCTGACGCGCACCCTGCTCGAAGTTCCCGCCGACTATCGCATCGGCATTGTCCCGGCCTCCGACACCGGCGCGGTCGAAATGTTCCTCTGGAGCGCCCTGGGCGCCCGCGGCGTCGACATGCTGGCCTGGGAGAGCTTCGGCGCCGGCTGGGTCACCGATGTGCAAAAACAGCTCAAGCTCGACGACGTGCGCGTGCTCGAAGCGCCCTATGGCGAACTGCCGGACCTCGGCCAGGTCGATTTCAACCGCGATGTGGTCTTTACCTGGAACGGCACGACCTCGGGCGTGCGCGTGCCGAACGCTGACTGGATCCCGGCAGACCGCCAGGGCCTGACGATCTGCGACGCAACCTCGGCGGCCTTTGCCCAGAAGCTCGATTTCGCCAAGCTCGATGTCGTCACCTTCTCCTGGCAGAAGGCGCTGGGTGGCGAAGCCGCCCACGGCATCCTCATCCTCTCGCCCCGCGCCGTCGAGCGGCTGGAAAGCTACAAGCCCGACCGTCCGCTGCCGAAAATCTTCCGCATGACCAAGGGCGGCAAGCTGATCGAAGGCATCTTCAAGGCCGAGACCATCAACACCGTCTCGATGCTGTGTATCGAGGACGCCATCGACGCCATGAACTGGGGCATCAAGATCGGCGGTCTCTCGGCCATGCAGGCCCGCGCCGACGCCAATTTCAAGGTGCTGGCCGACTGGGTGGAAAAGACCGACTGGGTCGCCTTCCTCGCCAAGAATGCCGAGCAGCGGTCCAACACCTCGGTCTGCCTCTCGATTGTCGATCCCGAGGTCGTGGCGCTTGACGCCGATGCCCAGGCCGCCTTTGCCAAGGCCATTGTCGCCCGCCTCGACAAGCTCGGTGTCGGTTATGATTTCGGCTCCTACAAGGATGCGCCCGCAGGCCTCAGGATCTGGGCCGGCTCGACCATCGAAGCCTCCGATCTCGCGGCCCTCGTCCCATGGCTCGACTGGGCCTTCGCCCAGGAAAAGGCCGCTCTCAAGGCTGCTGCCTAAGTTCGGGCACCCCCACCCAACCTCCCCCTGACAGGGGGAGGGGCTGATCGAGCTTGCTGATAGAACAGAGCGAACTCGGAGCTACCCCTCCCCCTCCTTCAGGGGGAGGCCGGGTGGGGGTCCAGTTCCACATTTGAAATCCAGGACATCCCAAAATGCCAAAAGTTCTCGTTTCCGACAAACTGAGCCCGACCGCCGTCCAGATCTTCAAGGACAATGGCGTCGAGGTCGACTACCTGCCCGACCTGGGCAAGGATAAGGACAAGCTGTTCGAGGTCATCGGCCAGTATGATGGCCTGGCGATCCGCTCGGCCACCAAGGTCACCGAAAAGATCATCTCGGCAGCGACCAATCTCAAGGTCATCGGGCGCGCCGGCATTGGTGTCGACAATGTCGATATTCCGGCAGCGACCAAGAAGGGCATCATCGTGATGAACACGCCCTTCGGCAATTCGATCACCACCGCCGAGCACGCCATTTCCATGATGATGGCGCTGGCCCGCCAGCTGCCCGAGGCCGATGCATCCACCCGCGCCAGCAAGTGGGAAAAGAACCGCTTCATGGGCGTCGAAGTGACCAGCAAGACCCTTGGCCTGATCGGAGCCGGCAATATCGGCTCGATCGTCGCCGACCGGGCGCAGGGCCTGCGCATGAAGGTCATCGCCTTTGATCCCTTCCTCACCCCCGAGCGCGCCCAGACCATGGGCGTTGAAAAGGTTGAGCTGGACGAGCTGCTGGCCCGCGCCGACTTTATTACCCTGCACACCCCGCTGATCGACGCCACTCGCAACATTCTCAATGCCGAGACCCTGGCCAAGACCAAGAAGGGCGTGCGTATCATCAATTGTGCCCGTGGCGGATTGATCGATGAAGAGGCGCTTTATGCGGCGCTGAAGTCGGGCCAGGTGGCCGGTGCGGCGCTCGACGTGTTCCTGGTGGAGCCGGCCGAGAACAATCCGTTGTTCGAGCTGCCCAATGTCATCTGCACGCCCCATCTTGGCGCTTCGACCACAGAAGCCCAGGAGAATGTGGCCCTGCAGGTTGCCGAACAGATTTCGGCCTATCTGATGAGCGGCGAAATCACCAATGCGCTGAACTTCCCATCGATCTCGGCCGAAGAAGCACCGATCATCACCCCCTGGGTGAAGCTGGCCGAAACGCTGGGGTCCTTTGCCGGCCAGCTCACCGAAACCGCGATCAAGGGCATCCAGATCGAGTTCGAAGGCACCCCGGCCGGGCTCAATACCAAGCCGATGATCGCTGCTGCCATCAACGGCGTGCTCAAGCCTTCGCTGGGCGATATCAACATGGTCTCCGCCCCCCAGATCGCCAAGGATCGCGGCATTCTGGTGGAAACCACCACCCGCGACCAGCAGGGTGCCTATGAAGGCTATATCCGCCTGACCGTGACCACCGAACGCCAGACCCGCGGCGTTGCCGGCACGCTGTTCGTCAACGGCAAGCCCCGCATCATCCAGGTCAAGGACATCAACATGGAGGCCGAAGTCACGCCCCACATGCTCTATGTCACCAATGAGGACAAGCCGGGCCATATCGGCCGTCTCGGCACCACTCTGGGCGCGCTCAACATCAACATCGCCAACTTCAACCTCGGCCGTGCCGATGTGGGCGGCGACGCCATCGCGCTGGTCTCCATCGATGGCACACTGACCGAAGACCAGCTTGGCCAGATCGCCAAGCTCGAAGGCGTCAAGCAGGCCAAAGCCCTGACGTTCTGAGCCGTCGAACTGCCTCCTGCACCTTGATCTTGTCTCAATTGAGATACATATTGGTGCAGGAGGTCACTCATGGCTACGCAAAGTTCCATGCTCCACGTTCGCGTGGACGACGACACTAAAGAAAAAGCCACAGAGGCTCTCAACGCGATGGGCCTTTCGGTATCCGATGCGGTGCGCCTGTTCCTGCGCCGCGTCGTGATCGATCAAGCATTTCCGTTGGAACTAAAAGTTCCCAATGCCGAGACGCGCGCCGCCATGGCGGAAGCGGACGAGATTGGGCGGACTGGCAAGGCGCGCTTTTCGACCAGCAACGAGTTGATCGAAGACCTTGAAAAGACCGGCAAGCAGTAAGCGGGCGGGCTTGCCGCGGGCGGCCGACTATACAAAAACGTTCCTCAAGGACTGGGAGCGTCTGGCCCGCTCTGGCCGCTATGACCTCAATCGACTAAAGCATGTCATGCTGCTGCTGGTCGCAAATGACGCACCGCTCGGTCCCGAATGGCTTGACCACGCCCTGAAAGGTGATTGGGCCGGCCATCGCGAATGCCACATTGGCGGCGATTTCCTATTGGCTTACAAGATCGAGGACACTGGAAAGGCCGGCATGGTCATTTTCGTCCGCGCGGGCACCCATGCCGATCTCTTTGAAGCGTAGGCGGGAAATCAGCCGCGCCGGGCCGCCCATTCGGCGAGAAGAATGCCCGAGATGATGATGGCCGCCGCGATGAAGTGATAAAACTCCAGCCGCTCGCCCAGAATGATCACCGAACCGAGCGTACCGAACACCGGGATGAGGTTATGGCTGGGCGCGGCGCGATTGGCGCCAACCAGTTCCACGCCGCGGGCATAGGCCACCTGGCTGAACATGGACGGGAAGACTGCCACATAAGCAATCACCGCCCACACCACCGGCGGCGCGCTGGCCAGGGTCGTCACCGTCCCCAAACCGCCCCCGAACAGCGCCAGCATGATGACGGCCGTTACGGCTGCGCCGAAGAAAGACACCGCCATAAAGCTCAGAATGTGCATTTTGGGGCGGAAGCGCAGCGCCAGCGTATAGGCCGTATAAGCCAGGCACGCGAGCATGACGAAGCCGTCGCCCAGGTTGATGTCGAGCGTTACGATGCGGGTCAGGTCGCCATGGGTGGCGGTCAGCACCACCCCGGTGATGGCCAGCAGCACGCCGATGATCTGGATCGGCCGCGCCCGCACCCGGAAGAAAATGAAATTGGCACCCAGAATCAGCATGGGCAGCGAGGCCTGCTCGATGGCCGAATTGACTGCTGTCGTCGTCTGCAGCCCCAGATACAGGAAGCCATTGAAGAGGGCATAACCGACAACGCCATAGGCCATCAGCACCGCCCAATAGCGGCGCAGCACCGGCCAGTCGCCCTTCAGGTGCGGCCAGGCAAACGGCACGATAAAGGCAGTTGCGAGCACGCAGCGGCTGGCCAGCAGCAAAAACGGGTCGATTTGCCCCACGGTGAGCTTGGCCGCCACCACATTGCCGCCCCAGAAAAGCGGAGCAAGCACCAGAAGCAGATAGGGTTGATCGAGAACGCGGGCGAAAATGCCGCTCTTTTGCAGATCTTGCGGCTTTGTCATCGTCGCCCGGGTGATGTAAGGACAGTCGGACTTAACAGTTATTCGGCCGCAGTCAAACCCGACAAAGGGTGGTCGAGGGGACGTTGGTCCTATCATCGTAGGGTTCCGCTTAAGGGCTGGAACCATTGTTGTGCTTGCTTTGGGGAAGTCTGGATTATGGCGAATGTGGTTGTCGTCGGCTCACAATGGGGCGACGAGGGCAAGGGCAAGATTGTGGACTGGCTGTCGGAGCGCGCCGACGTTGTCGTGCGCTTCCACGGCGGGCACAATGCCGGCCATACGCTGGTCATCGACGGCGTCAGCTACAAGCTCGCCCTGCTGCCCTCGGGCCTGGTCCAGGGCAAGCTCTCGGTCATCGGCAATGGCGTGGTGGTCGACCCGCACCACTTTGTCGCCGAAATGGCCAAGCTGCGCGCCCAGGGCGTCGAGATCACGCCCAAGATCCTGCGCATTGCCGACAATGCGCCGCTGATTCTCTCCCTGCACCGGGAACTCGACGGCATCCGCGAGGACGCCAATTCCGGGCTCAAGATCGGCACCACCCGTCGCGGCATCGGCCCGGCCTATGAGGACAAGGTTGGCCGCCGCGCCATTCGCCTGGTTGACCTCAGCGAACCCGAAACGCTGATGCCCAAGATCGAACGGCTGCTGACCCATCACAACGCGCTGCGCCGTGGCATGGGCCTTGATGAAATCGCCGCGGCCACTATCTACGAGGAACTGACCTCGATTGCCGGGGAAATCCTGCCCTTCATGGATCAGGTCTGGCGCGTGCTCGAAGACAAGCGCAAGTCCGGCGCCCGCATCCTGTTCGAAGGCGCCCAGGGCGCCCTGCTCGACAATGATCACGGCACCTATCCCTTCGTGACCTCGTCCAACACTGTCGCCGGCCAGGCCGCCGCCGGTTCGGGCCTCGGCCCCACGGCCATCGGCTATGTGCTGGGCATCACCAAGGCCTATACCACCCGCGTCGGCGAAGGCCCCTTCCCCTGCGAGCTGGACGACGAGATCGGCAAGCACCTGGCCGTGGTCGGGCGCGAAGTGGGCGTCAACACCGGCCGTCCGCGCCGCTGCGGCTGGTTCGACGCCGTGCTGGTGCGCCAGACCGTCAAGACCTCGGGCATCACCGGCATTGCGCTGACCAAGCTCGACGTGCTCGACGGGCTCAAGGAGATCAAGGTCTGCGTCGGCTACGAGCTGGACGGATCACGCATTGATTATTTGCCTGCCTCAATGGGAGCACAGGCGCGGGTTAAGCCAATCTACGAGACCCTCGAAGGTTGGTCCGAAACCACGGCTGGCGCCCGCAGCTGGGCCGAATTGCCGGCCCAGGCTGTCAAATATGTACGCTACATCGAGGAGCTGATCGGGGCCCCGGTTGCCCTGTTATCAACTTCTCCAGAAAGGGCGGATACCATCCTTGTGGTTGACCCATTCCAAGACTGAGAAATTTTGATACAAGACTGCGCTGTCATAGTGAGTACCAAGTAGCCAATGGCGGATTACAAGGAGCTGTTGCGTCGGGCGATTTCGGCGCTGCCGGAGAACAACGGGGCTGCCCGGCGTGCAGTCTATGAGAAGGCGCGCTCGGCTCTGGTGGGCCAGCTTCGCGCCATCCAGCCACCGCTCCCGGCGCGCGACATCACCCAGCATCGCCTGCAGCTCGAAGATTGTATCCGTCAGGTCGAACAGGAAGCCAGCGAGGCCGTCATCAGCCTCGGACGCGACGGCCCCCTGGCGGCACGTCCGGCGCCCGACACTCCTGCCCTCAACGTGCGGCCAACGCCTCCGCCACAACCGCAGCCGCAGCCCAAGCTGGCCGAGGTCAGCGTCGCGAGCGAAGCCAAGCCGCCCGCAACCTCACCCGAAGCCGAGCCGACCCCAAAGCCGGTCGAGCCCGCTCCGGCCGCCGTGCCGGTCGAGGCCCCGCCCGAGCCCAAGTCTGCTGCGCCGGAAGAACCCGTCAAAGAGCCGGGCGTGGAAACGCCGTCTCCCCGGGACTCTATCGAATCCATCATCGCCCAGGCCGCCCAGACCAGCGGCGCGGTGCTGCTGAGCGATGACAAGCCGGCAAAAACCGATGCCCCCGTCGCGCCTGTCGAAGACAAGCCTACCCGGCCCCTGACGTTCACGCCGCGACCGCCAGCGAGCAGCGGCAACACCCAGGCCGTATCCGCGACAACCGTGGCGCCGCGCATTGAGCCGATGCTGGGCAGCACGGCCCTCGCCAGCCAGCCGGTGCTGACCGAACCGGTTATCATCGAACCGCCATTGCCGGTCGATCCGGCGCTGTCGAGCGTCCGTGAAGTCGAAATTGAGCAGGACGATGCCCGCGCCGCCGAAGGCGCCATCGAACGCGCCATCGAGACCCTTGACCGCGAAGCCCGTGGCGAAGCCACAGAGCCGCCGCCGGAACGCGAAGACAATGCCGCCGTCGAGGCCAGCCAACAGGACGAGGATGCCGGTTTTGCGCCGGTTGGTGCCGAGCGCCGCTCCGGCGCAGGGCTGACCATCTTTCTCATCGTCTTTGTCGTGCTGCTGGCTGGCGTCGGTGGCGCAGGCTTCTGGGCCTGGCGCGAAGGCTATGTCGATCTTGACCAGATGTTCGGGCGCACTCAGACAGCCGTGACCCAGCCGGTGACCACCACCGAGCCGGCCAGCCTGCCCACCATGGACAGCGCCGCCACTCCGGCCCCAACCGACACAGAGGGCGCTTCAGGCCCCGGCAATACCGCCACCACGGCCGCCACCGAGCCCACCAGCGCGCTCGAAGTGACCGACGAAGACCGTCTCGAACCGACGCCGGAAGCCGTGACCCCGACCGGCAACGAAACCGTGTTGCCCTCCATTGACGGCGAGACCAAAACAGAGGAGCGGCTTTCGGGCGAGGATACGTCCATTGCCGCCACCGAGGACCCTGCAGCCAGCGTCGATCCGGCGGTACTGGCCGGCAATCAGTCCCTGCTGCTCGAAGCCTCGACCAATGGTCAGGGCGGCGCCGTGCCCTTCTCGGGCACCGTCGAATGGACCCAGGGCAGCGACGAAATCGGCCTGCCGACCTTGCAGGCCCAGGCCAGCATTCCGGCGCGCAACCTGGGTGTCTCGATTATCATCCGCAAGAACAACGATCCGGTTCTGCCCGCCAGCCACCTGATGGAAATCAGCTTCGATGTGCCCGATACCTTCATCGGCGGCTCGATAGCAACGCTGGCCGGTGTGCTGCTCAAGGACGAGGAACTGGTTCCTGGCACGGCTCTGGCCGGTGCCGCGGCGCGCGTCGTGGGCAATTCATTCCTCTTTGCCCTCAGCGCCTCGCCGAGCGACCTGACCACCAATACCAACCTGCTGGGCAGCCGCCGCTGGCTCGATCTTGCCATTGTCTATGGCACGGGCCGCAACGCCATCCTGACGCTCGAAAAGGACGAAGAGGCCGAGGCCCTGTTTGATACGGTTCTGGCGGCCTGGGCCGAATAGCGGGCGCGCCTCAGGCGCGTTCGAGCCGGCCATCAACGATGCGGTAATGAGCCTCGGCCAGCGCTGCAATGTCGTCGGCGTGGTGGCTGACCAGCACCGTGTGCCAGCCATGCCGGCGGGTCAGATCACCCACGAGTTCTCGCGTGGTCTTGCGGGTTTCATCATCCAGCGCCGAGAAGGGCTCGTCCAGCAGCAGCACCGGCCGGTCGCGCAACAGGGTGCGCGCCAGTGCCACGCGCTGCTTTTGTCCCCCCGACAGGTTCGACGCGATCCTGTCCTCAAAACCCGATAGTCCAACCTCGGCGAGGGCCGTTGCGACCCGCGCCTTGCCATCGGCCTTTGGCGTCCCGCGTGGCAGGCCGAGGGCGGCATTTTCTGCGGCGCTCAGGTGCTCGAAGAGGTTGTCGGCCTGCAGCAACAGGGACACAGGTCGCGTCTCTGGCGGGAGGGACAGCAGGCCGACGCCATCCAGACTAAGCGATCCGCTGGTGGGGCGGATAAATCCGGCCAGGAGATCAAGCAGCGTCGACTTGCCCGACCCGCTGGCGCCAGAAATTGCCGTGACCGTGCCCGGCATGGCCTCGAGGGTAAATCGATAGGGCTCGCCCTGCCCCGGATAGGCAAAGACCAGGTCATCGGCGCGGAGCATGGGCGATCCTCTCGATAAGGCGCGGCAGGCCGACAAAGGCGGCAATGGTAAAGATCAGCAGGAGTGCCGCAATCGCCGCCGCATCATTGCTGCGGTACGAGCCAAGGGCCCGATACATCATCAGCGGCAGGGTCTGGAAATCCTGCGTGCCAAAGAGCGCAATCACCCCCAGGTCCCCCAGCGAAAAGCAGAAGGCCAGCGCCAGCATCAGCCCGATGTCGCGCCCCAGCAGCGGATATTCGATGGCCGTGAACTGCTGCCAGCCCGAGAGACCCAGCGAACGGATCAGCTTGCCGCGCGAGCGCAGAACCGCATCGAGCGGCGGCCCCAGCGTCGCCATGGCAAAGGGCAGCGACAGAAGGCTATTGGCAATGACCACCACCACCGGGGCGGCCGCGCCGGACGGCACGCCCAGGGCGCGCACCAAAAGGAAAAAACCCAGCGACAGCACCACCGCTGGCACCGCAAGATAAGCATAGGCCGGGACACCGAGCAGGGTGCGCCCGACCCGCTGAGCGGTGGCGCTCCGCCCCAGCGCCAGAACCAGCGCCAGTGCCAAGGTAAGCGCAGCAGAGCTGGCACCAATAATGACGCTGGTGGCCGTGGCACGCCAGAAACTGGCCTGTTCGAGCACCCGGAACAATCCGCCCGCCAGCCCCTCATAAAGGACATTGAGCAGGGGCAGCGCAAAGCCCAGTGTCGCCAGCACCAGCACCAGCCATTGCACCGCGCGCACCGGCCGTGCATCGCGCCAATTGGGCTGGGCGGAACGGCTGAGCGCCGACGGCACCGGCGTGAAGGCCGAGGCGATGAGGATGACGACGGAACAGACTGCAATTTGCGTCAGCGCCAGCCGCACCGCGCCCGCGAGATCGAAATCGAGCCGCACTGCGGTGTAGATCGCCACTTCCAGCGTCTGGTTGGCCGGGCCGCCACCCAGCAGCAGCACGATGGGAAAGCTGGTGAAGGCCAGAAGAAAAATGATCGCACCCAGGCCCGGCAGGCTGCCACGCATGGCCGGCCAGTCGATCAGCCTGAAGCGCTGCACCGCGCCAAGCCCCAGCGACTGTCCGACCTTGAGCCGGCTCTGCGCAATGGCATCGAGCCGCGCCAGCAAGATGCGGGCGGCAAAGGCACCATCGAGCACCACATGGGCGATGAGAATGCCCGACAACCCATAGGCGGGACTGTCGAAGCTGAACCCGAACAGCGACTGCGCCGCCTGGTTGATCCAGCCATTGCGTCCCCAGATGGACAGCAGCCCGAAGGCAACCACCATGCCCGGCGTGACAATAGCCGCCGCAAACAGCCCCACCACCAGATCGCGCCCAAAAAACCGCAGCCGGTTGAGCGCCCAGGCCACGGCCACGCCCACACCCAGCGAGAGCACCATGGTCAGCCCGGCCTGCAGCGCCGTCATCCGCAGCAGATGGGCGAGATCCACCCGCGATCCGCCGCTGGCGCCTGTCGCCGCATCGAGAATGGCCCAGAGCACCGCAACGATCAGCGCCGCGATGATGAGGGTCAACCCGGTGGCAGTGGCGATCCGAAGGGGTCGGCGGGGGAGGGTCAGCATGGGCGCCCTGCCCCGACATCCCCCTCATCCGGCGCTGCGCGCCAGCTTCTCCCCGAGGGCGAGAAGCATGGCACAGCGTCCACCCTTGTGCCTCTCCCCAGCGGGGAGAGGGTGGATCGGCCGGAAGCCGAGACGGGTGAGGGGGACCTTTCCACGAGTGCGGACCTCTACTGCACCGCCGCCAGCATCTCTTCGATCCACGCCGGGGAATTGGCGATAATCTCGCTTTCCTCGAGTGTAAGCGTCTTGTCCGGCTGCGGCAGACCTTCAAAGGACGCGTCCAGCTCGGTGCCCAGATCGACGACCGGGAACATCCAATTGGTGGTCGGGATCACTTTCTGCCCTTCGACCGAGGTCAGATAGGCGAGGAAATCGCGGGCCAGATCCTGCTGGTCGGAGGATTTCAATATCCCCGCCACTTCGATCTGCGGGAAATGTCCTTCACTGAACATGGCCGCCTTGATGGTGTGATCATCCTCGTCAAAAATGTGGTAGGCCGGCGATGTGGTGTAGGACAGGACCATATCCGCTTCCCCATCGAGGAACAGCGCATAGCTCTCGCTCCACTCGCGGGTAATGGTGAGGATATGCGGCTTGAGGCCCGCCCAGATTTCCGGGGCGCGCTCGCCGTAGGCGGCCTTGACCCAGAGCATCAGCCCAAGGCCCGGCGTGGCCGAGCGCGGGTCCTGGATGGCGATCTTGATGTCGTCGGGCAGTGCGATCAGCTCTTCAAACGAGGCCGGCGGCACCGGCATGGTGTCGGTGTCGTGCATGAAGGCGAAGTGCGAATAGTCGAAGGGCACGAACTGCGCATCGGTCCATTCGCCCGGCAGGGCGAGATCGCTCAGCGCCAAGCCATGATCGGCAAAGAGCCCTGTGGCCCGTGCCTCTCCGGCAATGGCGGTATCGAGCCCCAGGATCATATCGGCCTCGGTGCTTTCGCCCTCAAGCTGCACCTTGCGCAGCGTGCCGATGGACGAGTCGGCGGCCACCCAATTGACCGTGCAATTGCAGGTGGCTTCAAAGCCGTCCTTGAGCGGCACGCCCGGACCCCATTCCGAGGCAAAGCCGTCATAGGTGTAGATAGTGAGGGTGGGCTTGCCCTGTGCGATTGCACTGCCGGAAAATCCGGCAATAAGGACCGCAAGCGCCAGCGAGGAGGATTTGACCATTTTGGTCTCCCTTCGTTTGGTGTGCGGCCATGGGTGAAGGGATGTGTCAATGGTAAGGACGCGCGAGGGCACCCTTGCCATCTCGAACTTCCTCCGCCAGCATGACCTGGTTCAGGTTCTATGGGTAACTCTCAGCTCCGGCGGTAACCGGAACACCCCAGCGAGACGGTGCGGACCTTATTGAGAGTGAACCCAGAGTGCAATCCCCCAATCCATCGACCCAAAAACTGCTGCTCAGCTTTGATCGACCACTGGCCATTGTCGGCGGCGGCACCGTTGATCCCGCGCTTTTGCGCGAACTGGCCGCGCGCCAGGTGGCCCTTGTCGGCGCTGACGGCGGCGGCAATGCCATAGGCGCTGCCGGGCTCATTCCCGAGGCCATTCTGGGCGATCTTGATTCGCTCGAAGATCGTGCGGCGTGGGAAAAGCGCACAAGCGTCATCCACATTCCCGAACAGATCACCACCGACTTCCAGAAGGCACTCTATTCCACCGAGGCGCCGGTGACCCTCGCCCTGGGCATGACCGGCAAACGGCTTGATCACACATTGGCGGCGCTGAGCGCCCTGCATGAAGTGGCACACAGCCGCCGGGTGATCCTGGTCGATGAGGTGGACGTCGCCCTCGCCATTTCAGGGCGCTTTGCCTTCGACGCGGCGCCCAGGGAGCGCATCTCGGTGCATCCTCTGGTGCCGATTGTCTTTGAGCGGACCGAGGGCCTCTACTATCCGATGAACAACCTGCTGCTCGACCCGGCCGGGCGCCTGGGCACCTCGAACGAGGGCACCGGCGGGCGGGTTGAGATCGTGCCGAAGGACCAGACACCCTGGCTGCTGATCCTGGGGCGCGAGCGGCTCTGGGATATGGTGGCAGCGTGTGAGGCGGCTGAGGAACACACCCACCTGGCCTCCCCCTGAAAAAAGGGGAGGTTGGGTGGGGGTAAATGGCCTAAACCGCCTCAGCCGTCCTGAACTGCAGTTTTGCCAGGTCGGCATAGCGGCCGCCCTTGGCGACCAGCTGGTCATGGGTGCCATGGTCGATGATCTCGCCGCCATCGAGCACCAGGATGGTATTGGCATCGCGGATCGTTGCCAGACGATGGGCGATGACCAGCGTGGTCCGCCCTTCCATCAGGTGTTCCAGGGCCAGTTGCACCAACCGCTCGGATTGCGCGTCGAGCGCCGAGGTGGCCTCGTCGAGCAGCAGGATCGGGGCATTCTTCAAAATGGCGCGGGCAATGGCGAGGCGTTGCTTCTGCCCGCCCGAGAGCATGACGCCGCGTTCGCCCACCACCGTGTCGTAGCCGGCGGGCAGGTCGGTGACGAAGTCATCCACCAGCGCCGCCTTGGCTGCCGCGATCACCTCGTCCATGGCCGCATCGGGTTTGCCGAAACGGATATTGTCGGCAATGGTGCCGGCAAAGATGATCGGCTCCTGCTCGACATAGGCGAAACGCTGCCGCAACTCGCTCAGCTTCACATCGCGGATATCGACGCCGTCCACCGCGATAGTCCCCGCGTCGACGTCATAGAAGCGCTGCAGCAGCGACAGCGTCGTCGACTTGCCCGACCCCGAGGGGCCGACCAGCGCCACGGTCTCGCCCTTGCCGACGCTGAAGCTGACATTGGTCAGCACCTTGTCGCTGCCCGCCTCGCCATAGGAAAAATTGACACCTGTGAAGGTCACCGTGCCAAGCGGCGGGGTCGGCAGCGCCACGGGCCGGGCGGGATCAACGATTTCGGGCTTGGTATCGAGGATTTCGGTGAGGCGCTCCGTGGCCCCCGAAACCGTCTGCAAGGTGCCCAGCACTTCCGAGACATTGGTCAGCGCGCCCGACGCCATCAGCGCATAGACGAGAAACTGCCCCAATTGCCCGGCCGTCACCGAGCCGTCGAACACCGCACGGGCGCCCCACCACACGAGCCCCACCAGCGCGGCGGTGCCAAGAAAGATCACCATGCCCACAAGAAAGGCGCGGGCGCCCAGACGCTTGACCTCGGCCCTGTAGCTCGCCTCGCTGCTGGTGTCGTAATGGGCGGCCTGCACATGTTCCTGGGTAAAGGACTTCACCGTGCGATTGGCGCCCAGCATTTCAGTCGCCATGGCGGAGAGGTCCGCCAGCGCATCCTGGGTGCGGCGCGACATGCCGCGCAGGCGCCGCGCATAGATCATCACCGGGAACAGGATCGCCGGCAGCGCCACAACCACGGCAATCGTCAGCACCGGACTGGTGAGGATCATCATGGTCAAGGCGCCAATGATAGTGACGAGCGAACGCAGCGCCAGCGAGAAGCTTGACCCGACGGCGCCCCGAATGACGGTCACGTCGCCATTGAGGCGGCTGGTCAGCTCGCCCACCCGGTGGGTATCGAAATAGCGGGTTTCAAGCTGCAGCAGATGGGCGAACACCGCCTGCCGCAGATCGGCAACCACACGCTCGCCAATGACCGAGATAAAGTAGAAACGCGCGCCGCTGGCCACAGCCATGATCACCGAGATGCCGATGATCAGCCAGCCATAGCGCCCGACATTATCAAGGTTCTGCGCGACAAAGCCCTCGTCAATCGCGCCGCCCAGCACGGCCGGGATCGCCAGCGAGGAAATGGCCGAAACCAGGAGGAAGAGGACGGTAAGAGCAAGCCGCAGCGGATAGCGCAGCAGGAAGGGAAACAATCGGCGCAGGGGTTGGAGCTGGCGCGGCGCCGCCTTGACCTCGGAAACGATCTTTTCGGGGTCGGTTGCTGCCGAAACGGCCTGGTCTGTCATGGCTGGAACACGCCGTTCTTGCTGCGGGACCGGCTAGGGCCGGCGACCGCCCCCATATAGGGGCTGCCCCCCCGCCCCGCAACCACGCGCGGCGGGGCAAAAATGCCGCGGCAGGCTTCACCCCGCTTGTTTGCGGCAACGCGTTCTGCACTCTTGCAGAACCCGAGCTTCTGCTGTAGGAAGCCGCCACAACACCAGATTGATGCTCTCCGGGCGCTGCGGCGCCCGTTTGATTTGAGGCAAACCATGAAGACCGGCATTCACCCCGACTACCACACCATCAACGTTGTCATGACCGACGGCACCACCTACCAGACCCGTTCGACCTGGGGCAAGGAAGGCGACACGCTGCAGCTGGACATCGACTCCAAGACCCATCCCGCCTGGACCGGCGGCACGGGCCAGCTGATGGACCGCGGCGGCCGCGTTTCGCGCTTCAAGGAGCGCTTCAAGGGTCTTGGCATGTAAGCCAAACTCTTCGACGAGTTTTCAGCAAAGCCCGGCCCCCGCGCCGGGCTTTGTGCTATCCGGGGACCTGCATGTTCATCCTGACACTGACCTATACCGTGCCGCTCGATGCCGTCGACGCCCATATCGCGCCGCATATGGCCTGGGTGGCAGAGGGCTATGAAAAGGGCATCTTCCTCGCCTCGGGCCGCAAGGAGCCACGCACTGGCGGCGTCATCCTCGCCCATGGGCAGCGCGATGCGCTGGCGGCACTGGTCGCCACCGACCCTTTCGTGATCGCGGGGGTGGCGCAATATGAGATTACCGAGCTGGTGCTCAGCCGCACTGCACCGGGTCTGGAAAGATTAAAGGCCTGAGAATTATTCGGCGCGGGCGAAGGCGGCCTTGAGGCGGGAGAGCTGGTCGGCCACGCCATTGGCAACACCCGGCGTCATCGGCGGCAAAGTGCCCTTTTCCAGTGCGTCGAGCTGCATCACCCGCTCAAACAGGCGGTCGCCCTTTTCGATAAAGTCGCGCAGCGCCCGCGGCAGCTCGTCATAGCCCGGCCCGCCGCGCTGCGAGGGCGTTGCGGAGAACTTGACCTTCTCCTTTTCGGAGCGGGCGTTGTCGCGCGAGATCTCGCCTTCATTGACCGCCCGCTGCAACAAGAGCCACGAGGCCAGCTGCATCAGGCGCGTGGTCAGGCGCATGGATTCGGTGGCGTAGAGGAAGCCGGCTTCGCGCGGCAGCACCCGGCTCTCGATCCGGCCATCGGCGTCGAGATAAGCGGCCACGGCCTCGATCAGGCCCATGCCTTCGCGGTAGAGCGCATCAAAACCACTCGACGCCACGATACGCGGACCGATTGAGATTGCTTGCCTCGTGTCGCCATTGTCGGCCAATGGGGGTCTCCTCTATGGACCGATGCTAGCCCGAACCGGGCAAGGGGTCACTTGAAGGGTCCCAGTATTGTTAATTTTGTGGTTGAAGCGTGGCCCGCCAAACCTGGCCCTGAAAAAGAAAAAGAGCCGCAAGACTGCAGCTCTCGAAGTTAACAGGGAGGCGTCAAACAGAGGGAGAAACCACTCTGAAAAATCCAGAACAATCTGAATAACCTGACGTTACCGCCCAAACATTAATTTGGCCTTAACAGGCAGAGGTTTCTTAACCCTGTCGATTGACTTCAGCGCAACCTTACCGATTTGCCCTCAAGCAGAGCACGACCGGTCAGGGTGATGATGGCGTCATCGCCAATAACATCGACCCATCCCTTGGCATGGAGTGGCACGATGTCCCGGCGCGCCGGCGGCACGGCGCCATCGGCCAATGCCCGCAGGGAAGCAATTTCGCTGGCATGCACGCCCTCGAGAATAAGATCGTCCTGTCGCACCATTTCCATCTCCTCCGTGAACCTTAGCGAAATGGGACTAGAAGCGGCCTTTGTCCATAAGCCAAAGGTTGGAGCGACGGTGGCGTGCACTCAGCAATTGCCGCATGAACACCTGTACCGGCTCGGTCATCCAGGCCCGCTCCAGCGCCGTGCGGGCCGGCGTCAACACCCGGACCGGGAGTTCCTGCAGGGGCGCCCTGTTCCTTTCGGACTCCAGGAAATAAAGCCCGCTCAGCGTCAACAGCAGCGCCACGCCCAAAAGATTCCAATCCATTCCGCAATCCTCTTCCAGCAATGGGGCAAAACTACCCGCACGCTTGAGAGAAACGAACCATAACCCCTTGTTAACACTAACAGGGCTCAGGACCGGAAACGGCCACACGGCAATTGGTGCCATCAGCAATCTGGCCGTGTCGGTCCATGGCGTTAGAATTTGAACGCGGATTCGGCGGCCCGGCGTGACTGATCCTTGGCCTCGATGGCCACCCGCAACCGGGCAATCTCGGCCTCCAACAGGGCTATGCGCTCTTCAAGCTCGACCACCGAGAGCGTATCGAGCCGCATCCCGACCTCGTGACTGGCCGGGCGCTTGATCTGTTCCTCATCCATTTCGTCCTACCGGGTTTGTTCTTTGGCCCCAAGTTTAGCCCACCTGCCTTGCCGGGCAAGTCGGCTTGCGCCAGCATGGCGACATGACTCGGCCCGACACCATGACTGCCATCTCCATTTCGGCGCCCGGCGGCCCCGACGTGCTCATCCCCTCCACCCAGCCGGTCCCGGCGCCCGGCCCCGGCGACGTGCTGATCCGTGTTGCCGCCGCCGGGGTCAATGGCCCGGACCTGGCACAGCGCCGTGGCCATTACGCCCCGCCCCCCGACGCCTCGCCGCTACCGGGGCTGGAAGTGGCCGGCGAAATCATTGCCATGGGCAAGGCTGTCACGGGGTTCGCCCTGGGAGACGCCGTCATGGCGCTGACCAATGGCGGGGGCTACGCCGAATATGTTGCCGTTCCGGCAGGCCAGGTGCTGCCGGTGCCCGAAGGCTGGAGCATGATCCAAGCTGCGGCCCTGCCCGAGACATGGTTCACCGTGACCCAGACCCTGGTCATGCGGGCCGGCCTTGCTCCGGCCATGACGGTATTGGTGCATGGCGGGGCCGGCGGCATTGGCGGCGCGGCCATCCAGATCTGCTCGATCATCGGCGCACGTGCCATTGCCGTGGTGTCGGACGAGGACAAGGCCAATTATTGTGACGCGCTGGGCGCTGTGGCCAGCATTGATCGCACGCGCGAAAACATCGCCGACCGGGTCATGGCGCTGACCGATGGCCACGGCGCCGATAGGGTTCTGGATCTCATCGGTGGCGCGCTGACCGCCGTCAATATCGCGGCTTCCGCCCGTGGCGGCCACATCGTCCAGGTCTCGACCCTTGAAGGCGCCAACGCCACTGTGCCGCTGCGCGCCATGATGGCGAAGGACCTTACTCTCTCGGGATCGACGCTGCGGCCGCAAAGCGCGGCCACCAAGGCCGCCATTGCTGATCGCATCCGCACCGATTTCCTGCCCGCCCTGTCGGCCCCGGGCTGGATCAAGCCGCAGATCGCAACCTATCCGCTCGCCAGCGCGGCCCAGGCCCATGCGGAAATGGAAAGCCGCCGGCATCGCGGCAAGCTGATCCTCGTGACGACCTTCGGCGCCGGGGAGAAAGCGAGTTAGCCGTTGCGATTGCGCGGCATTTTCCCTATATTGAGCGTCAGTTCCCCCTCAGCATTAGGCCAAGAGGCGGAGCGGCCCGGAGGAAGACCGGCCGCGCCATCAGGAGAAATTTAACCATGTCCCAGTCCCTTTTGATGCCCAAGGCGACCGCCGTCTGGCTCGTGGACAACACCGCCCTGTCCTTCGAGCAGATCGCCGCCTTCTGCACCCTGCATCCGCTGGAAGTGCAGGGCATTGCCGATGGCGACGTGGCCAGCGGCATCATGGGCGTGAACCCGATCCAGAACGGTCAGCTGACACGCGAGGAAATCGAAAAGGCCGAGGCCGACCCGAGCTATCGCCTCAAGGTTTCCGAACCCAAGGTTCGCGTTGCCGCCGTCAAGCGCAAGGGTCCGCGCTACACCCCGATCTCGCGCCGCAACGAGCGCCCCAATGCCATCAAGTGGCTTGTGCGCAACCATCCCGAACTCAAGGACGCCCAGATCATGCGTCTGGTCGGCACCACCAAGTCCACCATTGATTCCGTGCGCGAGAATTCGCACTGGAACGCCGCCAACCTGGCCGCAATGGACCCGGTGACGCTGGGCCTGTGCAGCCAGATCGACCTCGATCTTGAGGTCAAGCGCGCCAGCAAGGATGCGCCGACCCAGACCGAAATGCACGAAGGCACGACCCTGCTCACTGCCGAAGAAGCCCTGGCCCGCGCCGCAGCGCGTCTGGCCCCCCAGAGCGAAGGCGAATATGGCGAGGACGGCATGGGCCGCGGCGCATCGTCGTCCGACGAACAGCTCGACGCCGATTCGGTTTTTGCCAAGCTCAAGTCGATCAAGACCGACACCGACGAATAGCGCATCGAGGCCAGCAGGATGGAAGACAATATTCTGCTGGCCCTTTTCGTCCTGCTCGCCGCCAGTGCCGCCCTCGTGCCGCTGGCCAAGGCAACCGGGCTGGGCACCGTACTGGGCTATCTGGCCGCCGGTATTCTCATCGGCCCCTACGGCCTGAAACTCCTCACCGACAGCGACACCATCCGCCACATCGCCGAATTCGGCATTGTGCTGATGCTGTTCCTCATCGGGCTCGACCTGCAGCCGCGCGAAGTCTGGCGCATGCGCAACAAGGTGCTGGGCCTGGGCCTGCCGCAAATGGCGCTGACCACGCTGGCCGTTTCCATTGTGGTCTATTTCGCCGGCTTCGCGCCCAATGTCGCGATCATCGTCGGGCTGGCCTTTGCCATGAGCTCGACCGCCATTGCCATGCAGACCGCCGAGCAGCGCGATATCACCCGCACCGATGCGGGCCGGTCCAGCCTTGCGGTTCTCCTCGTGCAGGACGTGGCCGTCATCCCCATTCTGGCCATCGTGCCCTTGCTGGCGCTCGCCACCAGCGGCAGCAATCTTGAAGCCGAAATCTCCGAGGCCGTCGCCGAGGTGGATTCCCCGATCTTCTGGCAGACCTCGTTCCTGCTGCTGGCGACTTTTGTCGCGGCCGTCGTCGGCGGCCGCTATGTCGTGCGCCCGCTGCTCGCCTTGATCGCCCGCACCGCCGTGCGCGAAGCCTTCACCGCCCTGGCGCTGGCGCTGGTGATCGGCGCGGCCCTCGCCACCCAGGCGCTGGGCCTGTCGCCGGCGCTCGGTGCGTTCATCGGCGGCGTGCTGCTGGCCGACAGCGAATATCGCCATGAGCTTGAAAGCAATCTCCAGCCCTTCAAGGGCCTTCTGCTGGGCCTGTTCTTTGTGTCGGTCGGCATGTCGATTGCCTTCGCCGAATTCCTCGACAGCCCCTGGCTGATCGCCGGGCTGGTCCTGGCCGTCATCGCCATCAAGTTCACAATCCTGCTCGGCCTTGGCGCCCTGTTCCGCCTCAACAAGGCTGACCGTCTGCTGGTTGCGATCCTTCTCAGTCAGGCCGGCGAATTCGCCTTCGTGGTCCTGCAATTTGCCAATAATCACAACGCGCTTGAGGCCGACGCCTTCGCCATGTTCACCGTGGTCGTCGCACTTTCCATGGCCACGACGCCGCTGTTGCTGCTGGCCTTTGACAAGCTCGTGGCGCCACGGCTCGACGCGCGCAACAAGGTCCACCGGCCCGCCGATGCCGTCGATCAGCAGCGCCGCATCGTCGTTTTGGGCTATGGCCGCTTCGGCCAGATCGTGACCCGCATGCTGCGCAGCTACGGCTATGACATGACGCTGATCGACGATGACGCGGCCCAGATCGAGCTGGTCAAGACCTTTGGCGTCAAGGTTTTCTACGGCGACGCCTCGCGCACCGACCTGCTGCATTCCGCCGGCGTCAAGCAGGCCGAACTGGTCATCATCGCCGTGGGCGGCGCCGACCGTATCCTCGAAATTGCCCGCAATGTGCGCCGCAACTTCCCCGAGGTTGCCATCGCCGCCCGGGCGGTGGATCGCGGCCATGCCCATGAACTGATGGAACTGGGGGTGACCCTGTTCGAGCGCGAAACCTTCCATTCGGCGCTGCATCTGGGCAAGCGGGTGCTGACCCATCTCGGGCACCCCGAAGAAGAAGCCGAGCAGTTGGCGCGCGATTTCCATGCCCGCGACCAGGAATTGCTCGAGCGCGCGTTTGAGCTGCGCAACGACCGCGAGGCCTTTCTGGGCACGGTCCGCCAATCCATGGCCCTGTTGCACCAGGCCATGCAGGCCGATCAGCCGCGCCCGGCGCCCATTGTCCCCAAGACACGCAAGCGCAAGACCACCAGCAAGCCCGGCAAGGTTGACAAATCACGCCTGCCAAGGTCGGGATAACGCCTTCTCCTGCCCGGACTAGAATTTCCCATGTTTGATCCAGTTTTCGTCACGATCGCCGTGATCGCGGTGCTTGTCGTTGGCCTCTCCAAGGCCGGGCTCCTGGGCGGCCTCGGCGTCGTCGGCGTTCCGCTGCTGGCCCTGGTCATGGCGCCGCGCGACGCTGCCGGCATGATGCTGCCGGTGCTGCTGTGCATGGATGCGGTGGCCATCTGGATGTACCGCAAGGAATGCGACTGGAGCCTGTTGCGCATCATGTTGCCCGGCGCCGCCATCGGCACCCTGGTCGGCTGGGCGCTCTGGGCCGTGGTCAGCGACGCAGTGGTGCTGCTGATGGTGGGCGTGGTGACGCTGCTCTTTGTGCTCGACGCCATCTTGCCGCTGCGCAAGAAGCTGGAAGGCCTGCCTCCCTCAAAGCCCTGGGGCGTGCTCTGGGGCGGCATTGCCGGGTTCACGAGCTTTATTTCGCACACCGGCGGCCCCCCGTTCCAGATCTATGTGCTACCCCGCCGCCTGCCCCCGGCGGTCTATGCAGGCACCACGGCCTTCTTTTTTGCCATCGTCAACACCGCCAAGCTCGTGCCCTATTATTTCCTCGGCCAGCTCAATGTGCACAACCTGACCCTATCGGCAGCGCTTGCCCCGGTTGGTGTGCTCGGCGTCTTCATCGGCATCTATCTGGTTCGCCGCATTGACGCGCGTCTCTTCTACCGCATCGCCTATTGGCTGGTGTTCATTCTGGCGCTGCAATTGATCTGGGAAGGGTCGAGCCGGTTGCTGGCGGGGTAACCGGAAGCCCCCTCACCGACCTCCGCTTCGCTCCGGCCACCTCTCCCCAAGAGGGAGAGGAATGGGCACTTTGCCCAAACGAGCACCGCCGCATTCTTCTCCCTCTCGGGGAGAAGGTGGCGCGCAGCGCCGGATGAGGGGGTGGGCCGAGCTGAGTGGAGCCATCTGTCACCACACCGCCTTCACATCCCCCAACGCCCTAGCTAAGGTCCGCCCCGAAACAGTTTCGGAGTCGCCTATGTCCGCCACCGCACAAAAAGGCCATAACCAGTTCGGCAACCTGCCGGTATGGGATCTCAATGATCTTTATCCCGGCAAGGACAGTCCCGAATTCAAGGCAGCCATGGACGAGGCCAAGAGCCTCGCGACCACCTTCGAAACCACCTACAAGGGCAAGCTGGCCGAGCTGACCACCTCTGGCCGCCTGATCGAGGCGATCAAGGACAGCGAAGTGCTGGGCGACCTGACCGGTCGCATCGGCTCGTTCTCCTTCCTGCAATATGCCCAGAAGTCCACGGACCCGGATCGCGCCAAGTTCATGGGCGACACCAATGAGGCGCTGACCACGCTCTCGACCAAAGTGCTGTTCTTCGAACTCGAATTGAACCGCATCGACGATGCGACGCTTGAAGCCGCCATCGACAAGGACCCCGAGCTGGCGCGCTACCGCACCTGGTTCGCCGATTTGCGCAAGGCCAGGCCCTACCAGCTCGACGACAAGCTCGAAGAGCTGTTCCACGACAAGTCGGTCACCGCCTATTCGGCCTGGAACCGCCTGTTCGACGAGACGCTATCGAGCCTTGAATTCGAGGTCGACGGGGAAACCCTCAATCTGGAATCCACGCTCCACCTGCTCTCGGAAAAGGACGAGAAGAAGCGCGAATCTGCCTTCAGGGCCCTGGGCAAGGTGCTGGCGGCCAACGGGCGGCTGTTCACCCACATCACCAATGTGCTGGCCAAGGACAAGGAAATCTCCGACCGCTGGCGCGGCTACCAGGATATTGCCGACAGCCGCCATATGGCCAATGCCGTCGAGCGCGAAGTGGTGGATGCCTTGCAGAGCGCTGTCCAGGCCGCCTATCCGCGCTTGAGCCATCGCTACTACAAGATGAAAGCCAAGTGGTTCGGCAAGGACAAGCTCAACGCCTGGGACCGCAATGCACCCCTGCCCACCAGCGACGAGCGCATCTGGGACTGGGACAGCGCCGTCACCACCGTGCTCGACGCCTATGGCCGCTTCTCGCCCGAACTGGCGGACGTCGCAAAGCCCTTCTTCAATTCAGGCTGGATCGACGCGCCAACCGGCAATGGCAAGCTCTCGGGCGCCTTCGCCCACCCGACCGTGCCCAGCGCTCATCCCTATCTGATGCTCAACTATCTCGGTCGCACCCGCGATATCATGACGCTCGCGCATGAGCTGGGCCATGGCGTGCACCAGCGCCTGGCTGCCGCGCAGGGGCCAATTCTCGCCAATACGCCGCTGACCCTGGCCGAAACCGCTTCGGTCTTTGGCGAAATGCTGACCTTCCGGGCGCTGCTCGAAAAGACCACTGATCCCCAGCAGCGCTTTGCCCTGCTCTCGGGCAAGGTCGAGGACATGCTCAACACTGTCGTACGGCAGATCGCCTTTTATACCTTTGAGCGCAAGGTCCACACCGCCCGTCGCCAGGGCGAATTGCGCACCGAGGAAATCAACGCGCTCTGGCTTGAAGTGCAGGCCGAGTCCCTGGGCGACGCCATCATCGCCAATGAAGGCTATGAGAGCTTCTGGGCCTATATTCCCCACTTCATTCATTCGCCTTTCTATGTCTATGCCTATGCCTTCGGCGATTGCCTTGTGAACTCGCTCTACGCACAGTATGAGAAGGCCAGTGATGGCTTTGCGGAGCGCTACTTTGAGCTCCTCAAGGCAGGGGGAAGCAAGCATCATTCCGAACTTCTGGCACCCTTTGGGCTCGATGCCAAAGACCCCCAATTCTGGACGCTCGGCCTCTCGATGATCGAGGGCCTGATCGACGAACTGGAAGCCACGGCCCCATAGGCTGCGACTTTCGGCCCATAACCAAAAGACGACTGTACTTTCGAGGACCGAATGGCCAAAACCCGCCCCGAACACCACGCCGCCCCAGTACTGGAATCCGCAATGGACTACGCCGAGCACGAAAAAACCTACAATGGCTTCGTCACCGGCGTGAAGTGGTCGCTTTATGCGATTGCGGCGATGATGGTTATCCTCTTCTTCGTGATCAATCCCTGATCCGAACCAAGCAAGCAGGCACATGAGACAAGCCTGCCCGCGGGCAGGCGGGTAGGAGAGTTTCCATGAAGATTGCCGTTTTGCGCGAACGGTTCGAGGGCGAGAGCCGCGTTGCGGCCACCCCCGAAACCATCGCCAAATTCATTGGCCTGGGCGCCGAAGTCAGCGTTGAAAAAGGCGCCGGAACCGGCTCCCGCATCAGCGACGACGACTTCAAGGCGGCCGGTGCCGGCATTGGCGCCAGCGCCGCCGCGACGCTCAAGGGCGCCGACATCGTGCTCTGCGTGCGCCGTCCGGCCGCTGGCGATCTGTCCGGCGTCAACAAGGGCGCCCTGCTGATCGGCGCGCTTGATCCCTATGGCAATGAAAAGGATGTCGCCGCCCTCGCCAAGGCGGGTGTGGCGGCCGTCTCCATGGAATTCATGCCGCGCATCACCCGTGCGCAGGTCATGGACATTCTCTCTTCCCAGGCAAACCTGGCCGGCTATCAGGCCGTCATCGAGGCAAGCGCGGTGTTCGACCGCGCCCTGCCCATGATGATGACCGCCGCCGGCACGGTTCGTCCCGCCAAGGCCTTCGTGATGGGCGCCGGCGTTGCGGGCCTCCAGGCCATTGCCACGGCCAAGCGCCTCGGCGCCCTGGTTTCGGCCACCGACGTGCGTGCCGCCGCCGGCGAGCAGGTGGAATCGCTGGGTGCCAAGTTCATCATGACCGATGCGCTCAAGGACGCTTCGGGTGCCGGTGGCTATGCGCGCGAGCTGACCAAGGACGAACAGGCCTCCCAGGCCGAACTGGTCGCCGGGCACATTTCCAAGCAGGACATCGTCATCACCACGGCGCTCATTCCGGGTCGCCCGGCGCCGAAACTGGTCACCAAGGCCATGGTGGAGAGCATGGCCCCCGGCTCGGTCATCGTTGACCTCGCCGCCGAACGTGGCGGCAATGTCGAATTGACCCAGCCCGGCAAGGTGATCGAGCATAATGGCGTGACCATTATCGGCTACACCAATCTTGCCGGTCACATCCCCACCACCGCCAGCCAGCTCTATGCGCGCAATCTTCTGGCCTTCGTCACCACGCTGATCGACGCCAAGGAAAAAAAGCTCGCCATCGACTGGGACGACGAGCTGGTCAAGGCAACCGTGCTCACCCGCGACGGCGCAGTGGTGCATCCGAACTTCGTCGCAGCCCCGGCTGCGGCACAGCCGGCCAGCGCCGCCAAGCCAGCGACCAAGAAGCCAGCAGCTGCCAAATCCGCAACGGCCAAGGCAACGGCCTCCAAGGCCCCGGCCAAGAGCGCGGCAACACCAAAACCGGCGGCGCCCAAGCCTGATATCGCGCATGACCCTGAGGCCAAGCCCGCAGCGCGCAAGACGCCGGCCCGCAAGACTGCCGCCAAGCCGGCGGCGGCCGAAGCCCATCCACAGTCCGCAGCAGCGCCTGCCAAAAAGCCCGCGGCAAAAAAGCCGGCTGCCAAGAAGCCCGCCGCCCCCAAGGGAGGAGACCAGTAAATGGAAACGACGGCTGAACACATTGCCGATGTCGCCGCCGTGGCGCATGGCGCTATTGGCGGGGCCATCGACCCCTTCACCTTCCGCCTCGCCATTTTCGTCTTGGCGATTTTCGTGGGCTATTTCGTGGTCTGGAGCGTCACCCCGGCCCTGCACACCCCGCTGATGAGCGTCACCAACGCCATCTCCTCGGTGATCGTGGTGGGCGCCCTGCTGGCGGTTGGCGTCAATCTCGCCAATGACGCCAGCTGGGTCAGTAAGCTCTTCGGCTTCATCGCCCTGGTGTTTGCAAGCGTGAACATCTTTGGCGGGTTCCTCGTAACCCAGCGCATGCTGGCCATGTACAAGAAGAAGGGCTGATCGAAATGATCGACGCAAATATCGCCGCCCTTCTCTATCTGGTCTCGGGCGTTCTGTTCATCCTGGCCCTGCGGGGCCTGTCGCATCCTTCCTCATCGCGCCAGGGCAATATGTTCGGCATGGTGGGCATGGGCATTGCCATGGTCACGACGCTGGCCGTCGCCTCGCCATCCGATTGGGTCAGCTGGCTGCTGATCATCGGCGGCCTGGGGCTCGGTGGCGGTATTGGCGCCTTCATGGCCCGCACCGTCAAAATGACCGACATGCCCCAGCTGGTCGCCGCCTTCCACTCGCTGGTGGGTCTGGCCGCCGTCTTCGTGGCTGCCGCCGCGCTCTATGCGCCCGAGGCTTTCGGCATTGGCGCAATTGGGGCCATCCACGCCCAGGCGCTGGTTGAAATGTCCATCGGCACCGCCATTGGCGCCTTCACCTTCACCGGCTCGGTCATCGCCTTCGCCAAGCTCAACGGCAATATGAGCGGCAAGCCGATCATCCTGCCCATGCGCCATCTGCTGCATGGCGCCATGGGCCTTGCCATCGTGGCGCTGGTCTGGACCTTTGCCGTCACTGGCGAACCGACCCTGTTCTGGATCATCACCATCCTCGCCCTGGTCCTGGGCGGCCTGATGATCATCCCCATTGGCGGCGCCGACATGCCGGTCGTGGTTTCCATGCTCAACTCCTATTCGGGCTGGGCCGCGGCGGGCATCGGTTTCACCCTGGGCAATACCGCGTTGATCATCACCGGCGCGCTCGTCGGCTCTTCGGGCGCCATCCTCTCCTACATCATGTGCCGGGCAATGAATCGCTCGTTCATCTCGGTGATCCTGGGTGGCTTCGGGGGCGACACCTCGGGTGGCGCTGCCGCTGGCGAGGATGATCGTCCGGTCAAGCAGGGCGCCGCCGACGACGCGGCCTTCCTGATGAAAAACGCCGGCAAGGTCATCATCGTCCCCGGCTATGGCATGGCCGTGGCCCAGGCGCAGCACGCGCTGCGCGAAATGGCCGACCTGCTGAAAAGGGAAGGCGTCGAGGTCAAATACGCCATCCATCCGGTGGCCGGCCGCATGCCCGGGCACATGAACGTGCTGCTCGCCGAAGCCAATGTGCCCTATGACGAAGTGTTCGAGCTCGAGGATATCAATTCCGAATTCGCCCAGTCCGACGTAGCCTTCGTCATCGGCGCCAATGACGTGACCAACCCCTCCGCCAAGACCGACAAGACCTCGCCCATCTATGGCATGCCGGTCCTCAACGTCGAGGATGCGGGCACGGTGCTGTTCATCAAGCGCGGCATGGCTGCCGGTTACGCGGGCGTTCAGAACGAGCTGTTCTACCGCGACAACACCATGATGCTGTTCGGCGACGCCAAAAAGATGACCGAAGACATCGTCAAGGCACTTGGCCACTGACGTCGAGCGGTCGTCTTGCACCAGTCACGCCTATGGCGTGGCTGGACGCTCCAATGGCGGGAAACTGTGGAACCCCTATGCCAATGACTGACGGCACATTTTGGAAAGCGCGGCCATGAGTACCGCGCTTTTTTCATTCGCGCTGGCAAGCCTGCTCATCGAGCTGACGCCGGGCCCCAATATGGCCTATCTGGCCATTCTCGCCGCAGACCGGGGCCGCGCCCCTGGGCTGGCCGGTGTTGCCGGCGTCGCGCTGGGGCTGGCACTTCTGGGCCTGCTCGCCATCCTCGGCCTGGGCGCCTTGGTGCTGGAGCAGCCCTGGCTCTACCAGACGCTGCGCTGGGCCGGCGTCATCTACCTGCTTTATCTTGCCTGGGAGGCCTGGAGCGACTCGCGCAAACCCATTGAAGCGGTTGACCCCCATTTGGGCGCCTGGCGCTATTTCCGGCGCGGACTGATCACCAATCTGCTCAACCCGAAAGCAGCCTTGTTCTACGTGACGGTCATGCCCAGCTTTCTGACCACGACCGCCTCAAGCGAGGCCATGCTGTTTGGCGCCGTCTATGTGGCCGTCGCCACTGCGGTCCATGCTGGCGTCGTTCTCCTGGCTGGAAGCGTTCAGCCCCTTTTGACCATTCCGTCGCGTCGCCGCATCATGGGCCTGGTCTTTGCCGTCCTGCTGATCGGCATTGCCGCCTGGGTCACTATGACAACGGCCCGCTAGGGCGGTTCCGCAGGGCAGCAACTTGTCCTAGTCTGGCGCCACTGCGGAGGGGGGAACATGGCCAGGACACCACGAAAGCGCGCGCAGGCGCCGCAACCAATCGCCCGCCAGGCCATCGTGGTCATTCACGGCCAGGGCGAGCAGCGGCCCATGGGCACGATCCGCGACTTCGTCCATGCACTCTGGCAGGACAACCCCCAGCTCGACACACCCGGCGAGGACCATCCCCGCCCGCGCCCCATCTGGATCGTGCCCGACGACAAGAGCGGCCTTTACGAATTGCAGCGCATCACCACGCCCGAGCACAATGGTCGCCGCAGCGATTTCTTCGAGCTCTATTATGCCGACCTGCTGAACGCCACGCCGCTGCGCAACCTCTGGCGCTGGATCAGGCGCCTGCTGTGGATCGATCCCGCCTATGTGCCGCCGCATATGCGTTGGCCATGGGCCGTCTTCTGGGTGCTGACCATATTGACCGCCGCCAGTGCCCTTGGCGCGATCCTGGCGCTGCCGCAAATTCTCGACACCAACTGGTACGATCACTTCGTTTCCGAGGCGGCCCGGCGGGGGCAGGTGATCAGCCTTGTCGGGTTGGTCCTGATCCTGGCGCCAAAATTCATCCGGCCCCTGGCCATGCTCAAGCGCCTGCCTCGACAGCTGCTGGTTCTGCTTGTCGCCATCGGCATCCTCGACAGCTTCGGCTGGAACGGCCATGTCGCCAATCTGATGGTGCTCGGTTGGCTGGCCTATCTCGCCGGCACGCTGCTGCTGCCCTATTTCGGTGACGCTGCCAGCTACCTCTCGGCCCAGACCGAGACAGTGCAAAGCCGGCAGGGCGTGCGCAATCGCGGACTGGCGCTGCTCAAGGCGCTGCATGAAGACCCCGAATATGACCGGGTGATCGTCGTCGCCCATTCGCTAGGCTCGGTGCTGGCCTATGATCTGCTGCATATCCTCTGGCGCGAGGTCGGCCCCACCAAGGACAATCCGCCCGGCCCCGAGGCCGTAGCGGCCTTCGCCGCGCTCGACACCTTCGTGGCTGCCTCGCCCAGGAACAGTTGGAGCGCCGAGCAGGTCGCAACCTACCAAGCGCTGCAATGGCGGCTCCTCGACGCTCTGCGGACGCAAAAAGGCAAGCCGGGAACCGCCGAGCTATCGGGCTGGAAGATTTCCGACCTCGTGACCCTGGGCTCCCCCCTCTCCAGCGCCGAATTCCTCATCACCGACGGCCGTGACGATTTTGCCCGCATGAAAACCGAGCGCGTCCTGCCCACCGCACCACCACAGCCCTATGACACCACCCGCGGCGCCATCTACCCCGACCCGCAAAAAGGGCCGGTGGCCCACCACGCTGCCGTATTCTCAGCCGTGCGCTGGACCAATCTGTATGACCGCACCGAGTCTCCGCTGTTCCTGCTGGGCGACGCGATTTCAGGACCGCTGGCGGGCGCAGAACGCTTTGGGCCCGGCATCAACGATACCAAGGTGGAAATCACCTGGGGCCGGCTGAGCTGGCGCCTGTTCACCCACAATTTTTATTGGACCGATACCGCCCCCAAAGGCGAACCGCCCGCCGGCCACATCACCGCCTTCCGCGAAGCGGTCGGACTTGAGCGCGGCGTGCCCTCAACCCGATTGCCGCCAGAAGCTCAATAATGCGGCGGTGGCCGGTCAGATGAGGGATCGGCGATAAAGCCGCCCGAGCGCACCTGCTCTTCAAGCATGGCCAGTTTCTTGGTCAGGAGATCGAGGGTTTTCCACTGCTCGGTCAAGGCGCCGTTGAGTTCCTCGATAGTCTGGTCCTGATAGGCCACGCGCGTTTCCAGCGCATCAATCCGCTCGCTCTGATCAGGATTGGCCATGACAATTCTCCCGTGCATCTTGCCCCCGCAATAAGCGGCAGCGCGCCTTCCCGCAAGCGCTGCCATGCGCTTGCCGGGTTGACGCAAACGGAACCCTTTGCGTCTCCCACCCATTGATCTGGCACGAACCGCCAATGGGGAGCCGTCAAATGGCCACCGCAGCAACGCTCGCTATCACCCGTCCCGAACCCCGGACCACCGCATCATCATGGCGCGTGGCGCTGGCCTGGATCATCTGCACCGGACTGCCGCTTGGCCTGTTCGGCCTGCTCAATCTGGGCGGCGAAGCCATTGGTATTCTCCCGCTGTTTTTTGCCCCCTTTGGCCTTCCTGGCTGGGTCGGCGCTATTGCCCATCTGGGCCAGCTCGCCTTGCTCGGCAGCGCCTATTGGGCCCTGACGCAGCGCAATACTCGGAGCCCGGCCCGCCTGTGGCTCATCGCCCTCATGGCCGGCTATGTCGCCTTGCCCTTCATCACACCGCCCCTCGATTCCCTGCAGCTGAGCCTTGTGTGCACGGGCCTTTTCCTGGCGTCCGTCGCCACCATCAGCCGGGTCGGCGCCGTGTCGCCCCTTGCCGGCTGGATGATGGCGCCAATGCTCGCTGTCATCGGCTTCAGCGCCACCATGGGTCTTGCCATTGCCGCCGCCTATGCCCCGCCCTTCGCACTGATGCAGGCCCAGCAGGCTCCCTCGGCCGCCTGACAGTTACCTCAAGGTTCCCTCTTGCCACCTTCCGCCCGGAGCGTCATCTGGGCGGAAGGTTTCTGTTCGGAGTGCATCAATGCCCAAGCTGCTCAAGATCGACGTCTTTACCGATGTGGTCTGCCCCTGGTGTCTGGTCGGGTCAGCGCGGCTGGACCAGGCCCTGGCCAACCTGCCCGACGACGTCGAAGTCGAGATCGAGAACCACCCGTTCTATCTCGATCCCACCGTGCCACCCGAGGGTGTCGATGTCGGCGCCATGCTGCGCGAGAAATATGGCCGCGACCCTGCCGAGATGTGGGCTCGGGTGGAAAGCGAAGCGGCAAAGGCTGGCATCACTCTTGACCTCAGCCAGCAGCCACGCATGTTCAATACCGCCAAGGCCCACACCCTGACCCGGCTTTCCAAACCCCATGGCAATCAGCACGAGCTGGCCAACGCCATTGCCGACGCCTACTTCCTGGAACACCGGCAGATCAATGATGACAATGTACTGGTCGACATTGCCGCCGAGCACGGCTGGGACAGAGGCGATGCGCTGGACGCCATCAATGACGAAACCGAACTTGCGACCACGGCGCAACTGGCGACCAGCGCTGCGCAGCAAGGCATTCGCGGCGTGCCCTTCTTTGTGTTTGGCGAGAAATATGCTCTCTCGGGCGCGCAGCCTGACGAAGTCTTCGCCGGTGCGCTCGAGCGGACCATTTCCGAACTCTGACAGCCTGTCGGCGGCTGCTATAGTGGCTGCGTTGTTCTTGTCCGGGGATAGACCGTGAAACTGCTGCGTCGCCTGCTGCTCGCTTTTGTTGCCCTCGTCGTCATCGCTTATGTGGGCGTGCTGGGCTATATATTTCTCAACCAGCGGGCCCTGCAATATAGCGCCACCGGCCCCGTTTTTACCTTGGCCGACACCAAGCTTGGCCAAGCCCGCGACGTGGCGGTCAAGAGTGGCGACGCGCTGGTCAACGGCTGGTACCAGGCGCCAGCGCCAGGCAAACCCGTCATCATGTACTACAAGGGGAACTCCCAGAGCTTTTCCGAGGAGAACGAACGCTATGAGCAATTCGTGGCCGGCGGTTATGGCTTCCTCGCCTTCGACTATCGCGGCTTTCCGGCATCGCCCGGCGAGATTTCCGAAGCCAATATCCTGACCGATGCCCTGGCCGCCTATGACTGGCTCGATGCCCAGACCGAAGCGCCGATCATGATCTGGGGGCGTTCGCTCGGCTCAGGGCCCGCCACCTATGTCGCCAGCCAGCGCGATGCATCGGCCTTGCTGCTCGAAACCCCCTTCCTTTCGGCCGTCGGCGTTGCCGCCGAACGCTACCCCATCCTGCCGGTCGGGCTGGTCATGCAGGACCAGTTCCGCAGTGATCTCTGGATCAAGCAGGTCAGCGAGCCGGTGCTGGTTGCCCATGGAACCGCCGACCGCACCATTGGCGTCACCAATGGCGAGAGGCTCTATGCGCTGGCGCCCAACCCCGATGCCATCTGGATTGTGCCCGGCGCCGGCCATTCCGACCTTTGGGATGCCGGCATCTGGAACCAGGCCGAACCGTTCTTTGAACGAGCCCTCGCGCCGTGAACCCGTCCAAACTGCTGGGCATGTCCCCACGCCGCACCGCCATCATCGGTGGGTTGATGGTCACCACCGGCCCCTTGAGCCTGACGCTTTACGGGCCGGCCCTGCCCTCCATCGTCGCCGATCTTGGCACCAGCGATGCCGGCGGCAAACTGACCATGAGCGTCTATTTCGCCGCCTTCGCCATTTCCCAGCTGATCTGCGGACCACTGTCGGATCGATTTGGACGGCGCTGGGTCGGGGTGGCGTTCTTTGCCATCTATGTCATCGGCTCGCTCGTCTGCGCGATGGCGGCAAGCCTGGAGGTGCTGCTGCTCGGGCGCCTCTTGCAGGGCTTTGGCGTGTCGGCCGGCGGCGCCCTGTCCCGCGCCATGGTGCGCGATCAGTTCGTGGGCATGGAAGCAGTCCGCATCCTGACCCTGGTCAACCTTATCCTGACGGTGACACCGGCAATAGCGCCGACACTGGGCAGCCTCATCATGCTGGCGGGAAGCTGGCACCTGATGTTCACGATCATGGCCGGGTTCGGCCTCGCCGTCATCACCCTGCTCGGGTTCGGGGCGCGCGAAACGCTGCCCGAAACCGCGCGCGTACCGCTCGTTCCGCGCACCGTGCTGGTCAATTATGCTACTCTGTTGCGGGCGCCCGATTTCCTGATGCCGGCCCTGCTTCTGGCTTTGGCCTTTGGGGGCTTCTACGCCTTCGCCGCCCTGCTGCCCTTCATTCTCATCGAGGAGATCGGCCTCACCCCCTTCCAGTTCGCCATGGCGCTGCTGGCACAGACAGGGTCCTTCATCATCGGCAACCTGGTCGCGGGTCGCCTGGCGCACAAGCTCGACGGCGCACAACTGATTGTCCTCGGACTGATCCTGCTCGGCATGGGCGGACTGGGCTTTGCCATCGCGCCCCGGCTCTTCCCCGATTCGGTATTTGCCGTCATGGCGCCGGTCAGCCTGTGGATGCTGGCATTGCCGGCTATCGGCCCCAGCGCCACCGTTGCCGCCATGGCGCGCTATGGCCACATTGCCGGCGCAGCCGGGGCAATGACCGGCTTCTTCCAGATGGGCGGCGGCTTTATCGCCTCGCTGCTGGCGATCGCGCTGTTCCCCGATGCCCATGCGGCGCTGGTGACCGTGTTGCCCATCCTGGCTGTACTGGCCATCGTCACGGCGCTGCTGCATCGGCGCTCCTGGGCCGAACAATAAAAAACGCCGCCCCAGCGGGACGGCGTTCAAATTCTTTGCGTTCAAGCCCGTGCCTAGTTACGGGCCGGAGCTGCCGCGCGGGCTGGGGCTGCTGGTGCGGGCAAGCCGCCCTCGCGCTGTGCACGCTTACGGGCCAGCTTGCGGGCGCGACGAACGGCCTCGGCCTTCTGGCGAGCCTTCTTTTCAGAGGGCTTCTCGTAATAGTTGCGAAGCTTCATCTCGCGGAAGACGCCTTCGCGCTGCAGCTTCTTCTTGAGCGCGCGCAGCGCCTGGTCAACATTGTTATCGCGAACGACTACTTGCAAAGGTCAACCGCCCTTTCAAAGCTATGCAAACTGTATTGGATGGAAGCGAAACAGCCATAACAACCGTCCCGCCGACCAGCTCTGCCGGTCACCGTGGCGGGGTCTATAGACCAACGCGCGCCGCCTGTCCACACTTTTACGTTAGGAAAAGCGCAGCGTTCCTCTGCCCATATTGTCCAATTCTGTCGCGCCAGCTACCCCTTGGTGCGGACCAAGGAGCCCCTCATGTATCAGCCCATCGTCTTCCTGCCCGGCCTCATCTGCGATGCCCGGCTCTGGCGTGATATCATCGACGGTTTGTCCGCCAGCGTGGCGCCCATGGTCGCCGACCTGCGGCTCGACGACACCATTGCCGCCATGGCCGCGCGCACGCTGGCCGCGGCCCCGCCTCGCTTTGCCCTCGCCGGCCTCTCCATGGGTGGTTATGTGGCGCTCGAAATCATGCGGCAGGCGCCCGAACGCGTCACCCATCTCGCTCTCTTGGACACCTCGGCCCGTGCCGATACCGACGAGCGCCGCGAAACGCGCCGCAAGGGCATCGCCATGATCGGCGAAGGCAAGTTCATCGGTGTCTCGCGCGGCCTGCTGGGCCAGCTGGTCGCCCCGCATCACCTGGGCACACCACTGGCCGACGAGGTGCAGGCCATGTCCGAACGCGTTGGCGGCGAGGTCTATATCCGCCAGCAGAAGGCCATCATGACCCGCGCGGATTCTCTGCCGTCCTTGAAGGACATCGCGGTGCCCACTCTGGTGGGCGTCGGCGCACTCGACAAGATGACACCGCCCGAACTGGCCGAAGAAATGGCCACCCACATTCCCGGCGCCGATCTGGTCCAGTTCCCCGACGCGGCGCACCTGCCGACCATGGAAAACCCGGGGCCGGTTGTGGAAGCCATGAAGCGGTGGCTAAAGAAATAAGGCCCCCTCACCCGCCGCTGCGCGGCAACCTCTCCGCAAAGGGCGAGGTGGGTAAGGGACTTCTACCCCCGCACAATCCTGTTGATATGCCCCATCTTTCGCCCCGGCCGGGCCTCGGCCTTGCCATAGAGATGTGGCTGGGTATGGCCATCAAGGCCATTGGGCACGATGTCGACCTCGTCCCCCACCAGGTTCTGCATCAGCACATCGGCCATGCGTTGCGGGTCGCCCAGCGGCCAGCCAGCGATGGCGCGGATATGCTGCTCGAACTGGTCGGTGAGGCACACGGCCTCGGTCCAGTGCCCGGAATTGTGCACGCGCGGGGCGATCTCGTTGACCATCAGCGTCGGCCGGTCGCCCGGAATGACAAAGAATTCAACCCCCAGCACACCCACATAGTCGAGCGCCACGACGATTACCTTGGCCAACATGGCCGCATGTTTTTCAACACCGGGCGGAATGTCAGCGGGCACGGTGGAGGTGTAAAGAATATGGTGGCGATGCACATTCTCGGCCGCATCGAAGGCCCGGACCGCGCCATCCAGTCCGCGCGCCACCACCACCGAGATTTCTTTCTCGAAAGGCACGAAAGCTTCGAGCACCAACGGGTGTGGGGCCAGTTCGGCAAAGGCGGCTTCGGCGTCGCCGGGTGTACGCAGCACCCGCTGCCCCTTGCCATCATACCCGAGCCGCGTGGTCTTGAGCACCGCCGGAAGGCCCAGTTCGCCAACCGCGACCTTCAGGTCATCAAGGCTATGGACGGCGCGATAGGGCGCCACCGGGATATTTTTGGACGCCAGAAAAGACTTTTCCGCCAACCGGTCCTGCGAAATAGCCAGCGCGTTGGCGCCAGGCCGCAACGGTACGAGGGCCGATAGCACCTCGGCGGTTGCCGCCGGCACGTTCTCGAATTCATAGGTAACGACGTCAACCTGCGCCGCAAATCGCTTGAGCGCCTCGACATCCTCATAGCCCGCCACGGTCTTGAGCGGCGTCACGTCAAATGCCGGGCTTTGCGGGTCGGGGCAATAGACGTGGCTTTTCAACCCGAGCTTGGCTGCCGCCAACGCCAGCATGCGTCCAAGCTGTCCCCCGCCCAGAATACCAATGGTCGCGCCGGGAGCAAGAATGGTCGTTTTTTCGGTCAAGTCACTACTCGATGTCGGACGGAAACTGGGGCACGGATTGGGTCTGGCGGGCGCGATGCGCATCGAGCCGGTCGGCCAGATCATCATCGTTGAGCGCCAGCACTGCCGCGGCGAGGAGCGCCGCATTGATGGCGCCGGGCTCGCCAATGGCCAGCGTGCCCACGGGCACGCCGCCGGGCATCTGCACGATGGAATAGAGGCTATCGAGGCCGTTGAGCGCCTTGGAGCGCACCGGCACGCCAAACACCGGCAGCGGGGTCATGGCAGCGATCATCCCGGGCAGATGCGCCGCCCCGCCGGCCCCGGCAATAATGATTTTGAAGCCCTCGGCGCGGGCATTGGTGGCAAAGTCCACCATGCGCGCTGGCGTGCGATGCGCCGAGACGACGCGGGCCTCATATTCGACTTCGAGACTTTCGAGGGTTTCGGCGGCGTGCCGCATGGTGGGCCAGTCGGACTGGCTACCCATGACAATGGCGACCGGTGGCTTGAGCATGGCGATTCCCCCGTCGCGCTCCACAAAGCGCGCAATTAGCCCAATTCCTGCCACAACTCAAGGCGCCGAAGCGCTCAGGCAATAATGTCGGGCAAGAGGATATTCTCCAACTGCACGATCCTGTCCTTGAGCGTCAGCTTGCGCTTTTTGAGGCGCTGAATCAGCATCCGATCCGCCAGCTGCGATTGCGTAAGGGTGTGGATGGCAGCGTCCAAATCCGAGTGTTCCTGGCGTTTTATCGCCAGTTCCAGACCCAGTTGGGCTTCCTGTTCCTTGTTCAGCTGCAGCATGGGTTACCGGTCTGCGCATGCATGGTTCTCACCCTTGGTTAACCGATCACACAGAGTTTTGCATCTGATTTCCAAGCCCGTCTCAAACGCCGTCGACAAAGCATGAAATATTTGTGACGATGCTCCCGTCCACCACGCTGAAAGGAGTTATTATGACGACTGTAGGCCACATTGCAGCGCTGGAAAGGCGTCATCAGGAACTGGATCGGATGATCCAGACTGAAACCCAAAATCGGCTTGCCGATGATCTGATGGTTGCAGCGCTCAAGCGCAAGAAACTCGAAGTGAAGGACGAACTCTACAAGCTCCAGGGCGCTACGCGGCAATAAGGCAGCAAACATAGATTTGACGAGCTCTGGAGGGTCACGGCCAAGCGCCGCGGCCCTTTTTCATGCGCCCTATTCGCTAAAAATTGATTAGGATTAACATCCTCTTAAGGTGCGGTCGGCATCGTCTTTCCCAAAACGGCACAACACGATTCGTGCCGATCAACGAAGGTTTTGGGGTAGATATGACGCGTGTTCTGGTGGTGGATGATGATCCGGTGCAATTGCGGCTGACCGCCGAGATTGCCAACCGGGCGGGCTTCAAGCCCATCACCGCAACCGGCGGCGAGCAGGCCCTCGCCCTCCTGCGCGAAGATCCGCAGTTGGGCGCCATGATCCTTGATCTGGTTATGCCCGATCTCGACGGCATGGGCGTGATGGAGGCGATGCGCAAGGAGGGTCTGAACACCCCTGTGATCATCCAGACCGCCAATGCCTCGCTCGAAACCGTCATCTCCGCCATGCGCCAGGGCGCAGCCGATTATTTCGTAAAGCCGGTGGCTCCCGAACGGCTGATCATATCGCTGCGCAATGCCATGAAGCTTGATGCGCTCGAAGCTGCCATCCGGGCCGAGCATGCCCGCAAGGCCGGCACATTCTCGCGCAAGGACATGATTGCCACGGCTCCCAGCATGGCGCGGGTCATCACCCTTTGCGCCAAGGCAGCCAAGAGCACCATCCCGGTACTGATCGAGGGCGAAACCGGCACCGGCAAGGAACTGGTCGCACGCATCATCCAGGGCACCGGCGAGCGCGCCGGAAAACCCTTCATCACCGTCAACTGCGGGGCCATTCCGCCCAATCTGGTGGAGTCAGTGCTGTTTGGCCACAAGAAGGGCGCCTTCACCGGCGCCCACGCCGATCAGGCCGGCAAGTTCAGCGAGGCCCATGGCGGCACGCTGTTTCTCGATGAGGTGGGGGAACTCCCTCTCGACACCCAGGTAAAGCTGCTGCGCGCCCTGCAGGAGGGCGAAATCGAGCCGGTCGGCGCGACACGACCCGAAAAGGTCAATGTGCGGCTGATCTCGGCCACCAACCGGCGCCTGCTCAACCTCGCAAAATCCGGCGAATTTCGCGAGGACCTGTTCTACCGTCTCAATGTCTTTCCCATCTATGTGCCGCCGCTGCGTGATCGCCGCGAGGACATGGTTGCCCTGGTCAACCACTTCATCGCACGTTTCTCCGCCGAAGCCGGCAAACGCGTACTGGGTGCCACCCCCGCCGCCATGGACCTTTTGGGCGCCTACGATTGGCCTGGCAATGTCCGCCAGCTCGAAAATGCCGTCTACCGCGCCATCGTTCTGAGCGACGGGCCATTCCTTGAAACCCAGGACTTCCCCCAGATCATTGCGCAGTCCGCTGGTCGCGAAGAAGCCTTGCGGTCTCTTGAAAACATCCCCGCTCCCGGTCTGCCGGTGCATATCGACGCCGCCACGGCTCGTCCCCGGCTCGAGCCGGCGCCCGAGGCCGCCCGGGATCGGTTCCTCACCGACACCGGCGAATTGCATGCCCTTTCGGAAATCGAGCGCGAAGCCATCGCCTTTGCCATCGCCCACCACGGCGGGCGCATGTCGCGGGTTGCCCGGGCCCTGGGCATCGGCCGCTCGACGCTTTACCGCAAGCTGCACGAATATGGCATGGCCGAGGGGCTGATCAACGACGCAGCGTGACCCATGGTGTTTTGAACAGGAACCACGCGCGTTAACCCTGTTCCTTACCTGAGCGTTAAGAGATTGGCGCGAATTTCGGCCTTGAACTTAACGACGAGGCCATCATGAGACATTCCGGCACGGCGCTGCTCGCCCTCCTCCTGTTCATGGCACCGGTCCAGGCCGCTGACCTGGGCTGGGCCGGCAATTCTTCGCCCATCTATTCGCCCACCAGCGCCACGCAGTGGAGCGGCTTTTATGCCGGCATCAATGGCGGCTTCGCCTGGGGCACCACGGTCAATTCGCCGGCCCTGCCCGGTGGCACGCTCGACAACAATGCCGCAGGCTGGGGCGTCGGCGCCCAGGCCGGCTACAATTTCGACATGGGCGGCCTCGTCCTCGGCGGCGAAACTGACCTGCAATGGTCCAGCATTGGCTACCAGGAAGACATCGCCGGCGGAACTTTTGAAGCCAAAACCGATCTTTTCGGCACCCTGCGCGCCCGCGCCGGCGTCCCCGTCGGCCAGGTCATGCCTTATGCGACCGTGGGTATTGCCTATGGCCGCGGTGTTGCCCAGGAAAGCACCGGCGTCGTCACCTCGCAAACGGCCAATCACTTCGGCTGGACCGCCGGCCTCGGGCTCGAAGCGCAGGCAACCGCCAATGTCTCGATCAAGGCCGAATACCTCTATGTCGACCTCGGCGGACAGCCCTATGGCGGCCTGCCGGTGGGCAATCGCGACATCACCCAGCGCTTCTCGATGGTCCGCGCCGGCGTCAACTACAAGTTCTAGCCCCCCAGTGCAGGATCGTTTGCCGGCCACAAGGCAGTCGTTCGGTTTATCCGAGCTTGATCTGCGCCAGGCCTTCAGCAAATGAAGTCACCCTGAAATCCGGGAACCGGGCCTTGAATTTGTCGGAGACGAAAATGTTGTCGGCCGCGTAGCGCGGGAGCAATTCGGCGGCGTCCCGAATAGCCGGCCTCACCAGGCCGGCCAGCCGCAATTGCCAGTGTTTGAGGACCGAATGGCGTGGCTCGGTGCCAAATGTCTCCGCCGCCAGCCCGATGAAGTCTCCATAGGTCAGGCGGTGATCATCGCAAGGCAGGTGCCAGGTGTGGCCAAAGGCGTCGGGCGTGTTTCCCAGGAGCGCCATGGCGCGGCTGGCGTCGGGCGTGAAGATGAGGCTGCGCAAGGTGTCGTCGCGAAGCAAGACCCTGGCCGTCTTGCCCTGTCGAAGGGGATCGAGGATGGCGCTATTGGTGATGCTTTGGGTCTTGCCTGGGCCATAAAATTCTGGCGCCCGGCAGATCATCGCCGTCAGACGGTTTTGCGCCATGGCGGTCAGCAGGTCATTGGCAATGGCGGCGCGAACGCGTCCCTTTTCGCCATTGGGGGCAAAACGCATGTCCTCGGTCTGCGCTTCGGCCGTCTGGGGGTACATGTAGGTGTTGTCAAAAAAGACCAGTCTGGTGCCATGGGCAGCGCAGGCCTCGATGACATTGCGCATGATCACCGGCCATTGTTCAACCCAGAGCCGGGTGTCCATCGGCAGGCCGGCCGTCAGATAAACCACCTCGGAACCCTGGACGGCGCGCATCGTCTGCTCGGGGTCAAGCAGATCTGCCGCAATCAGCTGATCGGTATCGTTCACCTTGCGCGGATTGCGGCTGACCAGGCGGATGTCGTCGGTGAAGTCCCGTTTGAGCGCTCTGGCAAGTTCCTCGCCGATCTGTCCCGACGCTCCGAGTATGGTCTGCATGTATCGCACTCCGGTCCTGCATATGTCCTTGAATGCGCCAGCTCTAACCTTTAAGTTAAGTTGAAGGTCAAGCGGGGTGGAAATGAAAATTGGCGAACTGGCGCGTCGCACCGGCCTGACGGCATCGCGCATACGCTTTTACGAGGGGCTGGGCCTGCTGCCGATGGTGGAACGCATGCCCAATGGCTACCGGCACTACCCCAGAAATGCTCAAACGGTGTTGGAGCTGATCGACACAGCGCAGCAGGCCGGTTTCAGCCTTGACGAAATCCGCACCCTGCTGCCTGTCAATCTGGAGACGTGGGATCATTCGGCGCTGGTGGAAACCTTGCGCCGCAAGCTCGCAGAGATCACGGCGCTGCAAGCGCGGCTGGCCCAGAGCAAAGCGCAATTGCAGAACCTGCTCGGCGACATAGAACGCAAACCAGACGACATGACCTGCGCCGACAATGCCCGGCGTGTGCTTTCGACCATGCTGTTGGAGGCCCGTCACGTCACCGAGACCGGCGCCGTTCCGCGTATCGCCCGGCAGTCCTCCTAGCGGCCGCCGAGCGCCATGACGATCTTTTCAGCAGTTAGTTTGGCCGAAAAGGGGTTTTGACCGGTGATCAGCCGGCCATCGACGCGGGCGTAAGGCAGGAACGGCAGCAGCGCCTTCTGGTAATGCGCGCCGCGTTTTTTCATTTCCGCTTCCGCATTGTAGGGCACATGACTGGCCACGCCAGCGACCACCTCCTCAGTCCAGGCAAAGCCTGTCACATCCTTGCCGGTGACCAGGTTGGTGCCGTCTGACAGGGTGACATTGAGCAGCCCGCAGTAGCCATGACACACCGAGGCGACCACGCCGCCCTGCTCCCAGATGGCTCGCGTCAGCGCCTGCAGGCCAGGATCGTCTGGAAAGTCCCACATGACCGCATGGCCACCCGTAAAGTAGATGGCGTCGAATTGCGCCGGATCGACCTCATCGGGCCGAAGGGTTGTGGCCAACATATTCATGCGTTTCGGATCGTCGAGCCACGCCCTGGCCGAGGCATCGAGCAACGGCCATTTGAGAGCCCGAGGCTCAAGCGGAGATCGGCCGCCCTTGGGACTGACGATGACCTGCTCGTAACCCTGCGCTTCGAAATGGTCCCAGGCATGGGTCAGCTCCGACAACCACAACCCGGTTGGCTCACCCGGATCGTCGTAATGGGCGACATTGGTCACGACATGAATGATGCGCTTGGGCATGAAAGCGGTTCCGATATGAAGTGCAGCTGAGCATAACCTTGAAGCTATGTTTAAGGTCAAGCCTGCAAACTGAGTATCGGAAATGCCAATGCTCCCGCGCGTGTGGTCGCAAAGATCGATGAGCGTCGTTGACACGAAGTTCGCGCCGCTCGGTCCACACAGTTCAGCGAAGTCGCTGTCCGAAGCCCAGCTCCCTACTGGATCTTTGCCAGCCACCGATCCATCAGCCACCCCGGTTTGGACGCCTTGAAACGTTGGCGGCTTCGGCCAAGGCCGACGTTCGGTCAGTGCGTTCTATTCCGCTTTGATACGAGCGTTTCGCAAGGCACGCCACCTCACTTGTTCGTTACGTCCTCGAAGGCGCTCACGTTGCTCGCCTGCCCCTTGACTTAAACTGACTATACTCATATTTGAGCATAGTCACTAATAAGGCCTGCGGACTATGTGGCCCGCAACGCCCAGCGCAAGGAGCCCATCATGGACAGGAACATCCCTTCAAACGAAACCATCGCCACCCGCTACAAGGACGCACCGGCGCGCACGATCACGGCCGGCGGCGTCAGCTATGCCTATCGCGAATTGGGACCCAGGGGCGGCGTGCCCGTCGTGTTCTTCGTTCACCTGGCCGCGAACCTCGACAATTGGGACCCGCGCATCATCGACCCCATCGCCAAGGGCCATCACGTCATTGCCTTCGACAATCGCGGACTCGGCGCATCGTCAGGCAAGGTGCCGGACAGCGTCGAGGCCATGGCCGAGGATGCGGCGACCTTCATCCGGGCGCTCGGCTTGGAAAAGATCGACATCTTCTCGTTTTCGCTCGGCGGCATGGTCGCCCAGGCGTTGGTCGCGAAATATCCCGGCCTCGTCCGCAAGCTGATCCTCACCGGCACCGGCCCTGCGGGTGGCAAGGACATCGACAAGGTGAGGGGCATCACCTATTTCGACATTCTCCGCGCCACCCTGACCGGGTCCGATCCCAAGGAGTTCCTGTTCTTCAACCGCAACGCCATTGGCAAAAGTGCAGGCCGCGCTTTCGTTGGCCGGCTGAAAGAGCGCACCGTCAACCGTGACGTGCCGGTCAGGATCAAGGCCCTTCAGACGCAGCTCCGCGCCATCGAGAAGTGGGGACGTTCGGCCCCGGCGGACCTATCGAGGATCACTCAACCCACGCTGATCGCCAATGGCGACAATGACCGTATGGTGCCTTCGGTTCTCTCGACCGACCTGCATCGCCGGATCAAAGGCTCGGAACTGGTCATCTACCCCGATTCCGGCCACGGCGGCATTTTCCAGTTCCACGAGAAGTTCGCGCCGGTTGCCGTCGCGTTTCTTGATCGTTGATTGCAGCGCCAGGGAGCCAGAAAATGGGTAAATCGCCAAAGGTGCGCAAGCACTTCTCGAGCTCGATCCTGCTGTGGGTCAGGAACGACCAGCCTCGCGACAGGGGAATGGCCTATTGGAAGGGGCCGCATTCTCGGATCATCTCGGCGACGCCGGGAATGGAGGAATACCGGCAGATCCACCTTGCCGAGGACAACCGCGGGGTCTGGCCGGCGACGGCTGGCATGGAGACGGTCATCCCGGCTGCACGAAAAATAGACGGGGTCGCCGAGGTCACGTTCAAATCGATCTTTTCGGTGTTCCAGGGGCGCAAGCAGACCCAGATGGCCTACAAGGACGAGATCAACCTGTTCAGGCGCACGTTGCTTTACCTCGGCCCGCCGGGTTGGTCCCGCTGGTACGAAGTTGGTCGGCCCGGCGAAGAGGTCGGCTCGCGCGTCCTGGTTTATCTCAGGCGGCGGGACAGCGTTGGCGCTGCGGCGTTTCGGAGATTCATCAACGCCGAACTTGCGCCGGCGCTCGCCGCGAGCGGTCTACTAAAGGAGTTGCGGACGCAGACCTTCCTGCCCTGGACCAGGCGCCTTTGGGATACGCCCAATGTCGCCCACGACAACCCCGCCGACCAGCGGTTCCACGCCTCGCTGATCCTTGGCTTTGCCGACGCAGCCGCCCAGGCAGCGTTCCTGGAGAGCCACGAGGTTTCGTCTCTCTCGCGCGGGTTGGCGCGGTTTGCCTCCGCCGCCCACGCCTACCAGGTCTCGGAAGCGCTGACCTTCGTGAAGGGTGGTGTCGCCCTTCCTGACGATCAGGAGTAATCGGTGATAGACATGGGAGGCAGCATGCCGTGCCTCTCATATCAAGTCGCCGTCACTGAAGGAATTGCTCATGCCCCCTGCCCCCCGGCCAATCGGACGCCGCGAGCGCAACAAGCAGGATAAGCTCGAACGCATCATTGCAGCAGCCCGCGCGCTCTTCGAGGAGCGCGGCGTCGATGCTGTCACGACCCAACAGATCGCAGACAAAGCCGATATCGGCACCGGAACCCTGTTCCTTTATGCCAAGAGCAAGAGCGAGCTGTTCCTTCTGGTCCAGAACTCAAGCTATGTCAGCGCCCTTGAAGAGGGCACCGCAGCGGCCGAGAACATCCCCGACGTGTTGACGGCGATCATCGCGATCATCCGCCCGGTCGTCGAATGCAACCGCGTCCATATCGAGAATGGCCGGACCTACCTCAAGGAGCTCGTCTTCGGGGACCCCGAAGAGCCACATCACCGTGACGCACTGGTCCTTACCGTCAGGACCGAGCAGGCAATCGCCGCCGTCTTGAGCCGAGATGGACGCATCAGCGCCGACGATGCCGCAAAGATGGCGCAGATCGTCTCGGCCATCATGTTCGTCAGCATGTCGACGACGATCAATGCCGCCCATTCTGTGGACCAGGTCATGGCCGAAATCGCCGGCCGCCTCAGCGTCCTGCTTCGCCGCTGAGGCGGCGGGGCGTGATCTGGCGCTGAAGGATAGGCCGGTGCATGCCTTCAATCAGGCTTCTCCGTGCGCGGAACGCCCGCTGCTACCTGTGTCAGACGATTACGCGCGTGCCGCCCTCGTTGAACAAATGCACTTTGTTTGGCGGAAAACCGAGAGTCAGGGTTTGGCCGACATGGCAGTTGGTGTCGCCGTCAAGGGCAACGATAATCCCCTGTCCATTGGTCAGAGACAAGCTGACGAGGGTCTCGTTGCCCAGGTGTTCAACCAAAATTACCGTGCCCGAAAGTGGCCCGTCGTTCATGGCGGTGAGATCGTGCGGCCGCACGCCCAAGGTCAGCTTGTCGCCTGCCCGATTGTCCGATGCGGGCAGTGTCAGTCCCTGAAGGGCGGGCCCAGATAGCCGCATGGAGCCACCGTCGACGGCCTCGACCGTGACTTCGAGGAAATTCATTTTCGGCGAGCCGATGAAGCCAGCGACGAACTTGTTTGCAGGGCGATGGTAGAGTTCGAGCGGCGTGCCCACCTGCTGAACGATGCCGGCATTGAGGACGACGATTTTGTCGGCCAGCGTCATGGCCTCGACCTGGTCGTGCGTCACATAGACCATGGTCGCCTTGAGGTCGGCATGGAGCTTGGCCAGTTCCATGCGCATGTCCACCCGCAATGCGGCATCGAGATTGGACAAAGGTTCATCAAACAGGAAGACGCCGGGCTTGCGCACAATGGCGCGGCCGATGGCGACGCGTTGGCGCTGGCCGCCCGACAATTGGCTCGGACGCCGCTCCAGGAGATGCTCCATCTGGAGAATGCGGGCGGCTTCGGCCACCTTGGCATCCTTCTCGGCCTTGGGTGCATTGGCGATGGTGAGGCCGAAAGCCAGGTTCTCCCGCACGGTCATATGCGGAAAAATGGCATAGGACTGGAACACCATGGCAATGCTGCGATCCTTAGGGGGGAGATCGTTGACCACGCGGTCGCCGATGCTCAGCGTCCCGCCGCTGATGTCTTCAAGCCCGGCGATCATGCGCAGAAGGGTCGACTTGCCGCAGCCCGAGGGGCCGACAAAGACGCAGAATTCGCCATCTGCGATCTCTATGTCGACGCCCTTGATGATATCGGCGGCGCCGTAGTTCTTGCGGACATTCTTGAGGGAAACGCTGGCCATGTCGGTGTCCTTGCGAGTGTTCGGGGTCAGACTTTTGCGCCGGGGGGCAGCTTGTCGAGTTCGGTATGCAGCAGGCCGTCGGCGTCGATGCGCACGGGGATGGGGTCGGAAACCTCCCCAATGAACGAGCCGTCGGGCGCGTCATGGAGAAAGCCCATGAACACCAGGCCCGCATCGGTCTCGACGATCTTGCCGGCATAGCGGCTGCCCTGGGCCCCATCAAAGAAGGGGCCGGGCGCCACGTCCCAGGGACCGAACGGATCATCGGCCATGAGGTAGTGCGTGCCGCGGACGGGCTTTTCAGGATTGAAGCGCTTATAGGCTTCCGACCAGTGCGACCCATCGGTGCAGAACAGCATGTACCATTTGCCATTGGCCTTGAAGACCTGCGGCACTTCCATCTGCCCGAACATGCCCCCGGCATAGACGGGTGGTTGCAGCGTCCAGGTATAAAGGTCGGGCGAGGTGGCAAAGCCGATCGTGCCGCCGGCATTGGGTTCGGCCGTGCCGGGCTGGCGGGCAACGAAATACATGACCCAGCCGTCTCCCTTGGGGTTCTTCATCACCCAGGGATCGCGGAAGGCGCGGTCATGCCAGTGGCCGGGGGTATATTCCTCATAGTCCGGGCCGGACAGATCGAGCGCCAGCCCATCGCCGACGCGGGTCCAGTTGTGCCCGTCGATTGAGGTCGCATGGCCCAGCCGCTGCTTCATGCCCTCCTCGGCATGTTCGGTGCCGGTATAGAACAGATGCCAAAGACCGGTATCGTCACGCAGGGTCGAACCGGTCCAGGTGGTCCAATCGTCCCATGCCACCGGATCGGCCGGCCTGAACGTGGTGCCCAGATGCGTCCAGTTGACCAGGTCCTTGGAAACCGCATGACCCTGGGTGACATTGCGATGGCGCATGTCGGGATGGGCGAGAGTATTGTCGGCCTGCAGGAAATAGGCGTGATAATCCGCGCCGTCCTGGTAGATCCAGAAATCCCAAATCCATTTGTCTTTAAGAGCAATAACCACTGGTCTCGTCTTTCAAAAAGATATGCCGCTCAGCCCTTGACGCCGGTTGAGGCGATCGAGGCGATAAAGGCGCGTTGCAGAAACAGGTAGAAGGCCAGCACAGGGACGGTAATCAGCGAGAGATAGGCCATGATCTCGCCCCAGGCGCGGTTGAGCTGGAAGAAATATTGCAGACCCACCATGACGGGGCGGTAAGTCTCCTCCTGCACCACCATGAGCGGCCAGAGATATTGGTTGTACATTGCCAGGAACTTTAGGATTGCCGCCGTCGCCAGCACCGGGCCGGCCAGCGGCATGACGATCCGGCGATAGACCTGCCACCAGCTGGCGCCTTCGACACGTGCAGCCTCGATCAACTCGCCCGGCAGGTCCTTGAAATACTGGACGAAGAGGAAAATCGTGAGGCCATCGGCCACAAAGGGGATGATCTGCACCTGATAGGAATTGAGCCAGCCATAGCTAAGGCCATCGAGCCCGAGCCAGGGCAGCTTGGACGCGATGAGCAGGAGCGGAATGGCGATGGTCTCGAAAGGCACGATCAGCGTTGCCAGGATCAGCGTCAGCACCAGTTCCCGCCCGCGCCAGTCAACGAAGACGAAGGCAAAGGCCGCCGCCGAACAGACCATGAGCGAAAGCACCACCGTGATCCCGGTGACGACGACGGAATTGAAGATGAAGAGCCCCACCGGCGCGCGGCGGAAGGCGTCGAAATAGTTGTCGAGCGAGATATCGCCCACCGGCAGGAAGGCGCGCAGGCTGCGCGTGTCGCTGAGCAGCTGCGCGTCGGGCTTGAGGCTCGACATCAGCATGAAGACCAGCGGGAAGACGAACATCAGGGCAATCAGGCCCAGCACGGTGTAACGCACCACAAGGCGCAGACCATGATTATCCGCGGTGATCTGGGCCATCACTTCTTCTCCCGGGTCAGCCAGCGCTGCAACAGCGAGATGGCGAGGACGAACACGAACAGGATCACCGAAATGGTCGAGCCACCCGATATGTCCTGCTTGCCATAGCCGCGCTCGACGGCCTGGAAAACGATGGTTTGCGTGGAGTCGAGCGGACCGCCGCTGGTCATGACATCGATCTGTGCGAAGAGCGCGAAGGCCTGCATGGTGATGACGATCAGCACCAGTACCGCCGTGTTGCGCAGGCCCGGCCAGGTCACATAGCGGAAGGTCTGCCAAGGGCTGGCGCCCTCAATGGCCGCAGCCTCGTAAAGGGACGGGCTGATCGTTTGCAGGCCCGAAAGCCAGATGACCATGTGGAAGCCCACGGCCTGCCAGATCGACATGGCGATAATGGCGCCAAGGGCAGTGTTGGGGTTGCCCAGCCAGTCAATGCGCGGGAAAGCCCCAAAGGTCAGGGCGCCCAACAGATTGTTCAAAAGCCCGCTCTGGCCGTCATAGATGAAGCGCCACAGCAGCGACACCACCACGATCGAGACCACAACCGGCATGAAATAGACGGCGCGGAAGAAATTGATGCCGCGCAATTTCTGGTTGATCAGCAGGGCCAGCACCAGCGCCAGCCCGCCCTGGAGTGGCGCCACCACCATGACGAAGATCACCGTATTGACGATCGCCTTGATGAACACGACATCGCGCGCCAGGACATAGATGCGATTCTCGCCAAGGGACAGGCTGAACCATTCCCGCATGCCGTCGAATTGCGGATAATCTGGGTTGTTCCGCGTGAAGCCGCGCAGGGCCGGATAGGTGAGCGAGCCGTCGTCGGTGCGCAGCACGCTGCCCGCTTCGTCCTTTTCCGGCTCGAGGACTAACAGGCCCACGCCCAGCAGTTGCGAATAGTTGCTCAGGCCCACGAACTGCGTCGGGTTGGGCGAGATCAGTCGCTGGTTGGTAAAGCTGAAGCCAATTGCAAAGATGAAGGGCAGCACGATGAACAGCGCCATCAGTGCGGCAGCCGGGCCGGCCATCATCCAGCCGGTGGCATTGGAACGGGTGAACTTGGAGGCCATCTGCCACGAACCTTTCAAATCGGGACCCCGGCTGGCGCCGGGATCCCTCTAGAGTCACGAGGGGGCGGACTCTAGAAGCCGTAATTGTCGTTCTTGGAGATGTCGGCGTCGATTTCATCAACGGCGGAGTCCAGCGTGTCCTGCACGTCGGCACCATTGGCGATGTCGGCGAGCGCCTTCTCGAACACCTTGGCGGCCACGACATAGCCAGGGGTCACGGGGCGCACGAGGGCTTGGGCCTCGGACAGGCCAAAGAACACGGCCAGCGGCCCACCTTCCTCGTAGTTCTCCGTCAGCGCCGCCGCCGAGGCGGTCGCCGGGATCAGGCCGATCCCGTTGGAGAAGTCGGCCAGGTACTTGTCCTGAAGGGCAAATTCGATGAACGCGGAAGCGCCATCGGGATGCTCGGAGGTTGCCGCCACGCCGAACTGCCAGGAGGCAGCACCGATCTTGGGGCCATTGCCGAAATCGGGCGCGGGAAGGAACAGCACGTCTTCATAGGCATCCAAGGTGCCCAGCGCCGCCCAATTGCCATTCCAGGAGAAGGCATATTTGCCGCTGTTGAAGCCATTATCGCGGTCGGCCGGGTCCTGGGTGGCCTGGGCATAGCCCTCTGTGAACAGGCCCTGCCACCAAGTGCCGAATTCCACGGCTGCTTCGCCGTTCAGCACGCCTTCGGCAGTGGTATAGGTGGAGCGGTCGATGATGTCGCCGCCAAAACTCTGCAGGAAGGGCGAGAAGGCATAGGGATACCATTCACCGGTCCAGGCGGTGCCCAGGTCGAGGGCATGATCGAACTTGCCCGAGGCCTTGGCCTTGGCCAGCGCATCCATGAATTCTTCGCCGGTCCAGGGTTGCTCGAGCGTCGGAACGCGCAGGCCCAGCTCATCGAGATAGGACTGGCGGGTGACCAGCGAGATCGCCGCATCCCACAGGCCGATGGAATAGAGCTCGCCGTTCCACACACCCTTGGTGCCGGGCAGGTAATTGGCGATCTTGGCTTCGTCGATCTGCAGCGGCTGCATATAGCCCGACCAGGCCCAATTGGGCATCACCGGACCATCGACGTCCAGAATATCGGGAAGGTTGCCCGCCAGGGCACCGGCAACGACGCTGTCATTGTAGGCTGCCTGCGGAAAGCTCTCGATTTCCACGACCCAGTCGGACTGGCTGGCGTTAAAATCGGAAATGATCTGGTTGATGATGTTGGATTCAACCTCGTTGCCAGCGCCGTGGTACCACATGGTCAATGTGGTCTGGGCGAAGGCAGCGCTGCTCATGGCGCTGGCGAAAGCGAGGCTCGCGGCCAATAGGCTTAGGGATTTCATGTTTCTCTCCTCCTTGAGTTCAGTTGGGTGACATTGGCGTCACGGGTCAGGACGCTGTCGCGCCAGGCAACCGGAGCCGACACGTGTTCGCGGTTCGGTTCACCGGGTTTGGTCGAGCCACCGATGAGGCGCAGCAGCTTGTCGGCAGCGCGCGCGCCCATGGCGGCATAGGGCAATACGGCGCTGGTCAGGCCGGGATGCAGGTGTTCGGCGATCATGCGGTAGTCGTCATAGCCGGCCACCGACATCTGCTGGGGGATAGCGACGCCCCGGTCGCGCAGGAGGCCGTAGACGCGCATTGCCATCTTGTCATTGGCGCAGCAGATGACGGTGGGTTCGGCCTTGAGCACGCGGTCCAGCGCATCCCAGAGCAGGTCGAATTCATGCGTGGGGCTGGGCAGTGCGCCGACCTGGATCAGTCGTTCGTCGACTGCGATCCCGTGCTGGGCATGCGCCCGGTGGTAGCCGGCGACGCGCAGGCCGCAAGCCACTTGATGCTCGGGCAGCGTCAGGTAGGCGATGCGCTGGTGGCCGCGCCTGATCAGCCCATCGACCAAGGTGAATTGCCCGCCTTCGTCATCGGGCAGGATGCAGGGGGTTTCAGCGGCATCAAAGCAGTTGACCAGGACAATCGGCAGGTCGCGCAGCGAGGCCGGCAGGGTCACTTCCCTATGGTATTCGGCCACATAGAGAATGCCTTCCACGCGATGCTCGCGGAAGGTCTGCAAGAGCGTGGGGATACGATCTGCCTGCCCGCCGCTGTCGGCAATGAGCAGGGTGCGGTTCGACTGGCCGATGACGCGCTGGGCGCCTTGCACCAGGTAGATTTCCGGCAGGCCTGCATCTTCGAACTGATGCGTGGTGCTGATGGCGCCAGTGATCATGCCGATCAGGCCCGAGCGTTGCGAGCGCATGGTGCGCGCCGCACTGGACGGCACGTAATTGAGCGCCAACATGGCCTGTTCGACGGCCTCGCGGGTCGCCTGGTTGACCGGCGCATCGCCGTTCATGACCCGGCTCACCGTCTTGGGCGAAACCCCTGCTGCCTTGGCGACATCGTAAATCGTAGCCACTTTATTCCTCCTCCGGTTGAATCGATTGCCCAACTTACCCTCTTGGGGTTCAGACGTATCGATCCACCGAGATGTCCGCGGCGCTCTGATGACACCGATGTCATGACATCGGTGTCATAAATGAATGAGTTGTTGCCTGGAGTCAAGCCGCGTCTGGCGGTGGGCAGCAGCAATTGCCGCCCACAGGCATTTTTTGAAGGTTTTGACGGGGCGGAATCAACGGACGCCACCTAGTCCCCAATGCCGCCGCTAACGCGCCCAGCCTTGCGTTGGACCGCATCAAAGTCACCTCGATCAGTGGGAACGCTTTACCGCCTCCCCGCCTTATCTCCTCCAAACGCCGCTGACCCGGAGGACTGATGCAGGTTGGAACGATGAGAGCGCCTTCCACGCTGGCCCATATTTGCGTTGACATGCAGAACCTGTTTGCGTTCGACACGCCTTGGCATGCGCCCTGGCTGGGCCGCGTCCTGCCCGCCATCGAAGAGGTCGCCGCCCGCTTTGCTGACCGCACCATCTTCACGCGCTTCGTCCCGCCCCGGGTGATCGAGGCCGCAGTCGGTCATTGGAAGGACTATTACGCCCTCTGGCCGGACATGGTGGGCGAAAGGCTGACGCCGGACCTTATCGATCTCGTGCCGTCCCTGCGCCGGCTCGTGCCACCCGCCGAAGTCCTGGATAAGCCGGTCTATTCGCCGTGGTGGTCCGGTGATTTGCACCGGGCGTTGCGGGCCCGCGGCGCTTCGTCAGTGATCATCACCGGCGGGGAAACCGATGTCTGCGTGCTCGCGACAACGCTCGGTGCCATCGACCTTGGGTATCATGTCTATCTGCCGCTGGACGCCCTGTTCGGCTCGGCGGACCCAACCCATGATGCCATGCTCGACATCTACCGCAGCCGTTTTCAGGCGCAGCTGACTGTTACCAGTGTCGGGGAACTGATCGACCTCCGGCAGGAGGCGGGCCTATGACGCTGATCGGATACCATGCTTCGCACGAGCAATTCGCGCCAAGTGACTTGATCGGCTTCGTCCGCGCCGCCGAGGCAGCGGGCTTCGATTGCGCCAAATCCTCCGATCACTTCCATCCCTGGAGTGACCGGCAGGGGCAATCGGGCTTTGCCTGGTCATGGCTGGGCGCGGCCATGCAGGCGACGTCACTGCCAATGGGGATAATCTCAGCGCCCGGCTACCGCTATCATCCGGCCATACTGGCGCAGGCAGCCGCCACAATCGGAGAGATGTTCCCGGGGCGCCTTTGGCTGGCGCTCGGCAGCGGTGAGGCAATCAACGAAGCCATCACCGGCGAGGTCTGGCCTGACAAGGCCGAGCGCAACGCGCGCCTGCGCGAATGCGTCGACGTGACCAGGGCCTTGTTTGCCGGGGAGACCGTAACGCATCGCGGCCGGGTGAGGGTCGTCGAGGCCAAGCTTTATTCGCGTCCGTCGACACCTGTTCCCCTGTTCGGAGCGGCTGTCTCTGAAGCGACGGCCGCCTGGGCCGCAGGCTGGGCCGATGGACTGTTGACGACCGGCGGCGAGCCCGACGCTGTCGCCCGGGTGATCAATGCCTTCCGCGACAATGGCGGCGCCGGCAAGCCCATCCACATCCAGCATGCCCTCTCCTGGGACAGAACCGAGGAAGAGGCCGTGCACAATGCTCTTGAGCAATGGGGACCGCTTTCGGCGGCAGGGGACACCAACTGGAACCTCAGTCGGCCCAGCGATTTCGACGCCATTGGCGCGCTGGTGACGGAGAAAACGATCCGCCAGCGCGTCGCCGTCTCGGCCGACCTGGGCTGGCACCAAGCCCGCATCGCGGCTCTGACGGACCTCGAGGTTGCGGCCGTTCACCTGCACTGCGTCGGCCGCAATCAGCAAGACTTCATCGAGGCCTTTGGCGGCAAGGTTCTCCCGGCGCTGAGATGAGCCTTGCCGGCAGGGAGCCGAAAGTCACCCGGTCGAAACCATGCTTCCGATCAACGACATGTCCTACTCCTCAGATGGACGCGTCCAGGTCCAGGCCACCGCGCTCCAGGGGCCGAGGCGCAACACTTCGCCGTGCTGGGCGAAGTCGCCGGTGGTGATTGGCGGACCGTTGACGACGCAGGCGAGGTCGGCGGGCCTGTCGCTGGCATTGAGCGCCATGGTCAGCACGCCACCTTCGAAAATCCAGCTGACCACGATGGCCGTGCCGTGCCGGCCTGTTCGTGCATCGAGACACGGCGTCGCAGCCAGAGGCCAGAGACGCTCGCGGCGCCACGATGCCAGGGTCTGGAAACGGGCAAAGGCCGCCTGGCGCTCCGGCTGCTCGAACTCGGTCCAGTCGATCACCGCGCGCTGGAAGGTTTCGAGCGCGTTGGGATCGGGCAGGTCTCCCTCCTCGACCTCCTCCTCAAAACTTTCGCGCATCTGCGTGTAGCGTTCGGCGCGCACTTGGGCGGCCGCCGCCTCGGGCAGATCGACGAAGAATGGAAAAGGTGTTCGCAGATGCGCTTCCTCGCCCATGAAGAAGAGCGGCACCTGGGGCGCTAGCATGGTTACGAAATGCAGGAAGTCGAGTTTTTCGGCACTGACCCGGTCCGGCAGGCGCTTGCTATCGGCGCGATTGCCGATCTGGTCATGGTTCTGCACATAGGAGACGAAGGCATCCAGAGGCAAGCGGCTGGCCGGCTCACCGCGCGAGGTCCCATCGCTTCCGCCCTCAGCCTCACCATCATGGATGAAACCGTCGGCCAGGCCCTTTTCGAGATCCGCGACAGGATCGCTGCCCATTTCATCGTAGCCATTCTTGCCTTCGCCGGTGACCAGGTAATGCAGCACATGGTGGATGTCGTCATTCCACTGCGCCGTGAAATCCTTGGGCTGGTTGGCGGCGTCACGGTCCAGCCAGGACGCGATATTGTCCATGTTCTCGATAATGAGCTTTGCGTCGCCCTTCACGCTGCGGGCCACCTTGGCCAGGTCGCCCAGGAACAGGTCGCGCGCCTCTGTCTGGATTTCGTGGATCGCATCAAAGCGCAGGCCGTCGAAATCGAACTCCCCAAGCCACATGCCAGCATTCTCGTAGTAGAACTGCCGCACCATTTCCCGGGTAAAATCAATGCCTTTGCCCCAGGGCGTCTCGACGTCATTGTCGAACCATTCGGGCGCATAGCTCTCGATGAAATTGTCGAACTTGCCGAAGTGGTTGTAGACCACGTCGAGGATGAGACAGAGGCCCAGTTCATGGGCCCGATCAACCAGGCTTCGCAGGTCTTCCCGGCTGCCATAGGCTTCTGCCGGGGCATAGATCAGCGTCCCGTCATAGCCCCAGTTGCGCCGGCCGGGAAAGGCATTCACGGGCATGATTTCGAGGGCGGTGAACCCGGCATCGCGAAAGTGTTCGAGCCTTTTGGCGAGCCCCGCAAAAGTCCCTTCCGGGGACGCTGTGCCCACATGCACTTCGCAAATTATGGTTTCGTGCCAAGGGCGCAGGGGCTCTTTCCGGCCGCTGGGCAGCAGCGGCGCGCAGACGACGCTCCAGCCCGCAGTCCCCCCGTCCTGCTGGCGTGACGCCGGGTCCGGGAAAGCCTTGCCGCCAATGGCGAACCGATAGCGCGTACCGGGTCCGCAATTGTCTGGTCGCGCGGACCACAAGCCTGCCTCGTCCCGAACCATTGGCACCGGTTCGCGATCCTTGAGAATGAGGTCGATGTTCTTTGCGCTGGGCGCCCAGAGGCGGAATTGGGTGGTGGTGTCGTCGAGGTGGGGGCCAAATCGAGAGGGCATGAGAAAAGTCCGAAAGTAGGGACCTCGGAAACGGTGGCAAGTGTTGCCTGGTTCCCGTTTCAGCAATCGCGCCGCCCTCGCGGGGTCACCGGACACTGACGCCCCGATCATGTCGCCATGCTGCCATCGGCCTCGCGCCCGTTTGCGGCGCGACGTCTACTCACTGCCGCGCCGCGCCAATGCTGCTATTGTTGCTGTCGGTGGTGGCCGAACCAGCTTGGTCGCCGCTTTGTAAGGACGAAAACGTTCGACACTATCGAGGAGGCTCCCTTGGCTCTGATTCAGTACCTGACGCGCATTCAATTCCAAGCGGGAGCCATCTCCCTCCTCGCAGATGAGTTGAAGCTCCTCGGCGTATCCCGTCCCATGATCGTCACTGACAGGGGCATTGTCGCCGCCGGTCTGCTCGCGACAGTGCTGGCCAGGTCTGGCATTGGCCAGGACACGCCCGTCTTTGACGGCACGCCTGAAAATCCGACGGAAGCTGCCGCCCAGGATGCTGTCGCGTTGTTCAAAGCCTCGGGCTGCGACAGCATTGTAGCCATCGGCGGCGGCTCTCCCATCGACCTGGCAAAGGCCGTGTCCCTGCTGGCCAGCCACCCCGGGCCGCTGGAACAATATGCGGTCATTCTGGGCGGCATGGACCTGATCACCGCGAACAAGCCCCCGGTCATTGCGGTGCCGACCACTGCCGGTACCGGCAGCGAGGTGGGCCGGGCGGCGCTGCTGACCCTTGAGGATGGCCGCAAGCTGGGGTTCATCTCGCCCCACATGATCCCCAGCGTCGCCATTTGTGATCCGGACCTGACAATCGGCCTGCCTCCCTACCTCACGGCCGCCACCGGCATGGATGCCGTCACCCATTGCATCGAGACCTTTCTCAGCCCGCGGTTCAATCCGGTGGCCGATGCCATCGCACTCGATGGGCTCGCGCGCGCGGCCAAGTGGATCGAGCCCGCCACGCGTGACGGAGCCGATGCGACGGCGCGCCATGAAATGATGCTGGCAGCGCTACAGGGCGGGCTGACCTTTCAGAAGGGACTGGGCGCCGTGCACTCGCTGTCCCATCCGCTCGGCGGCCTCAAGGCGCTCAGGCTTCATCATGGAACGCTCAACGCAGTCCTGCTGCCGGCGGTACTGCGCTACAACGCCCCGGGCAGCCAGGAAAAATATGCGCGCATCCGGGTGGCGCTGAACCTGTCGGAAGATGCCGATATCGCTGATGAAATGGCCGCGCTTGCACAGCGGTTGGGCCTGCCGGCACGGCTCGGAGAGATGGGCGTAACGCCAGACTGCTTCGAGCAGATCTCCCAATACGCGGTCAAGGATCATTCGACCGCGTCCAATCCACGGCCGGTTGGCGCTCCCGACTTCCTCAAAATTCTGGAGGATAGCCTCTAGACGCAGGCAGCGGAGCGGCGGACCATTTCTACTGCCCAGCACACCGCGGCATATCCCAAAGGGGACCGCCAGCCCGGGCGCCGGCTACGGCTTCGATAGATAGGCGCGCAGCATCGTACGAGCGGCATCGTGGCGGCACCGGCGCCACTCGGCATCCATGAGGTCCTCTTCAAAAATCACGGACAGGGTATGAGCGTTTGACAGGTGAAATTGATTGAGGGCCACCATCATCACATAGAGCTGCAGCGGATCGATGCCTGGCCTCAGGCACTTGTCCTGTTCACCGCGCCTCAGAAGGTTGGCGATCAGATCGCGCACCGGCGAAGACATTTCGCGGATGCGCTTGGATGACTTCATGTGCCGTGCCTTTTGCAGGTTCTCATTGCGCAAAAGGCTGACCAGCGGCATGTCGGCCTCAAAATGGTCATGCATGAAATCAAACAGCTGCATCAGACCCTCGAGCGGGGTCAGGTGCTCCACGTCAATCTTGAGCTCTTCCTTGCGTAGTCGCCCCAGCGCATCTTCCAGGACTTCGATATAGAGCCCGGCCTTGCCGCCAAAATAGTGGTAGACCATCCGCGGATTGGTTTTTGCGGCCGCCACGATCTTGTCCACGCGTGCGCCCGCAAAACCGTTCTGGGAGAACTCGGCGCGCGCCGCCTTGAGAATCTTGGCACGTGTCTCGTCGGCATTGCGCTTCTGGCGCGGGGCAGCGTCGCTTGTGCTGGCAGGGGCCGAACCGTCTTGCGTTTTCTTTGTCATCTATCGCCTAACCAAGACTGTTCCTGAGTGAATTCGCCAGATCGAGCAAGTCATGATCCGTGCCGGGTGCTGACAATAGCGACAAGGCTGGACCTGACCCTGACATCCGGGCCAACTGAATGTGCGGCGCACCCCAAAGCCCTGCGATTGCATTGAGCGCGAGCGTGCGTTCGTAAAAGGCACCGAGTGTCGTCTTGTCGACCGCCACGTCCAGAGCGTCATGCGAAACAGAAGGCAAAACGAGCGCCATGCCCGGCGGACACTGTTCCGCAAGCCAGTCTGTCAGACCCTGCCGGACACGCAGGGCATTCCGATAATCCTGCGCGGTGATCCGCCGCGTGCTTTCAAACCGCGCGGCTATGTCCGGCGCCAGCATGATCCGGCGTTGATCGAGACGCGGCAGGAGCCCTTGCGCGATTTCGAACCCCTGGATGGTCGAATAGGTCTGTTGCAGCAGCGGTGCGGCCCATACCCCGAACAGATGAATGGGCTCGGCATTGGTCACGAGCGATGATGCGAATTCAAAATGCGCAACCAGATCAGGCTCAAGCAGGTCGAGTGCATCGGCAACAAGACTTATGCTTGTTACAGGGTGGTGCGGTCGTGGCGGCAACAGGACCTTGCCGATCTCGGCCAGCAGGTGGGCGTCGCTGGCAAACCAGCCAATTGTATCAAGGCTCGGCGCGAAGGGCAGCAAGCCGTCCGCACTGATGGCGCCATGGCTCGGGCGAAACCCGTAAACACCACACCAGGCGGCAGGAACACGGATCGATCCACCGGTATCCGTCCCAAGCGCAAAATCCACCTCCCCGGTAGCCACCGCCACCGCCGATCCGCTCGATGACCCGCCCGGCAGGGCCGCATGATCGCGCGGATTGAGCGGTGTACCATAATGCAGGTTGCGCCCCTCGAGGCTGAAGGCAAATTCGTCGGTCACAGTCTTACCCGCACACCGCGAGCCGGCGGCCAGTAAGGCACCAACCGTCGGGGCGTTGGACGCCGCCGGGGCCTCCAAAGCTTGCCATTGCGGATTGCCGCCGCCGGTGGGGAACCCCTTGAGATCGATCAGGTCCTTGAGGGCAAAACAGGTGCCGCTCAGCCTACCCGAACCGGTCGCAGGCACTTCGGCCCGCTCCCCGGGCAAGAAGCCATCGAAACTGGCATCAATGAGTGTCATCAGTCTGCAAGCGCGGCCAACATGTCGTCGGACGAGCAGACGAAGCCGAAGCATTTCTTGACGTTCCAGATTGTCGCCTGGGTGCAGAAATCGGGTGAACTGGTGGCGCAGCAATCCTCCAGCATGATGCAGCCATAGCCGAGGAAATTAGCGTCCGTCAGTGAATGCAGCACGCATTGGTCGGTGTTACAGCCGGCAAACAGAATGGTGCGAATACCCAGATTGCGCAGGATGGAATCGAGCGGCGTGTCCCAGAAGCCGGAGATGCGGTGCTTGTCGACCTTGATGTCGCCGGGCAGTGGTGCAAGCTCGTCCACGACCGCAGCCGCCCATGAATCTTTCTCAAGCACACGCGCTCCGTTCGAGGGCAGCGGGTCGCCGAGCCCAATTCCTTCCCCGCTGTTCTTATAGAGATGGATCTGGTTGGGGGGCATATTGGCGAGATCAGGCCGATTGCCCCAATTGACCCAGATCACCGGCACATCACGACCGCGCAGTTCAGGCAGCAGTTTTAGCAGGGGCTCGATTGGTGCCCGGTCAGCTTCATAATTGCCCCCGATATGATCCACCCATCCGTCCTTGGTGCAGAAATCGTTCTGCAGGTCGATGACGACAATCGCGGTTCGGGCCAAATCCATGGTCACCGACTGCGGCTGGGACCGTACCGTCACGATATCGGCCGGGACGGCGGGCAAGGTCATGTCGACATTGTCGGTGGTCGCCCACCAGCGCGTTGTCCGCCCCACGCCCAAAGGGCCACCGCTTTTGCGTTCGCTCATCCGTATTCCCTGCCCGTGCAAATGGATTTGTCAGGATCATTGCAAAGGCCGTGCCAGGGGCTCGGCATTGGAAATGCTGCACTATTTTCATGCCGCACCCTGGCGCGCCTGAAAAATAGGCACAGCCGCAAAGACGCGGATTACGAAGTAATCATTTACTTACTTGAGGCGAGCGACCGCGAGTAATTCTCGTTTGAAATCAATGCCATTGAAGTTGGCATACGGTTTGCAACCTGGTTTGCGACGGCTTGGTGGGCCGTCCTCAAACAGGGAAAACGAACATGATCAACCGCCGGACACTGATCGCAAGCCTGAGCGTGGTGAGCCTGCTCCTGGCCACTGGATCAGCTTTTGCGCAGGACCCTTTGACTGTGGGCATCCTGATTCCGGGCTCGAAGTCCGACAAGGGCTGGATGGAATCCGGCTTTGATGGGCTGACGGCCGCGCAGGCTAAATATGGTGACCAGATCGTCGTGCAGATGATCGAGAACATCTCCAATGCCGACATGGAGCAGGCGCTGACCCAGCTTGCCTCGCAAAACGCGTTGGTCATTGGTGTTGGCGGTCAGACCCAGGCCGATGTGCTCAAGGTTGCCCCGCGCTTCCCCGACGTGAAGTTCTCGATCGTCGGGGGCAATGCAGGGGTCGAGGTGGCCAATGTGGCCGGTTACGACGTCAAGCAGGCCGAGATCGCCTTCGTGGCCGGCGCCGCAGCCGCCATGCTGAGCGAAACTGGCGCCGTGTCCTATGTCGGCGGCCTCGAAATCCCGTCCATCGTCAATGCCGGAACCGAGTTCGGCAACGGCGCGCGCTACATCAACCCCGACATCAAGTATTTCGAATCCTACACTGGCGACTTCGACGACGTCGCCAAGTCCAAGGAAGCCACGCTCGCCGCCATCGCCCAGGGTGCCGACATCCACTATCACATTCTCAACCTGGGCCTGCGCGGCATGGAGCAGGCGGCCAAGGAAAGCGGCACCCATATTATCGGGTCCTACTCGAACTATTGCGGCACCGATCCGCTGTACCTGGCCTATTCAATCACCGGCGTTGGATATCAGGTGCAATACGCCATCGATGAAGCCGTCGCCGGCACCTGGGTGGCTGGCTACAAACCCTTTGGTCTGGCCATGGGCGCCGACGCTTCGGACATGATCGTCTGTGACCCGACCCCCGAAATGACTGAAAAACTCACCGAGATCATGGAAGACATCAAGTCGGGCAAGATCACGGTGCTCGAAGGTTAATGGCAACCTTGTCCGCCATGAAAGAAGCGAGTGTCGCGCCTCCTCCGGGGCGCGACCAGCCGGTCCCACGTCTGACGATGTCAGGCGTGGGCAAGGTGTTTGGCGCCTTCACCGCGCTGGCGAACATCGACATCGCTTTCCATGCCGGGGAGGTGCATTGCCTCTTGGGTGAAAATGGCGCGGGCAAATCCACGCTGTGCAACATCATCTATGGGCTTCACAGCCCCAGCAGCGGCGCCATGGTGTGCGATGGCGTGTCCTATGCGCCGGCCAATCCCAAGGCGGCTTTGGCCAGTGGCGTCGCCATGGTGCACCAGCATTTCAGCCTCATTCCCGAATTGTCGGTGCTCGATAATCTGCTCATGGGGCAGCGCTTCGGACGGCTGGATCGCCGCGGCGAGGCCGCACGGATTGTGACCTTGGCGGAGACCTATGGCCTTTCGCTTGATCCCCATGCGCTGGTGGCCGACCTTTCCGTGGGTCAGCGGCAGCGGGTCGAGATCGTCAAATGTCTCATGCACAATCCAAAAATTCTCATTCTGGATGAACCGACAGCGGTACTGCTGCCCGACGAGATTACCGCGCTGCTCGAAATCTGCAGGCGCGTCGCCGATAGCGGCAGTGCCGTTGTCATGGTGACCCACAAGCTAGCCGAAATCGAAGCCATCGCCGACCGGGTGACGGTGCTGCACCGCGGCATAGTTGCCGCCCGGTCTGACCGGCCGGCCGCAGACATGGACGGCCTGGTGCGGGCCATGATCCAGCGGCCAGATGCCACCGGCGACGATCCTGCCGGACTGGCGCAGTTATCGACACGCCGCCATAGGCCCTCGGGCAAGGCCGCCGATGAAGTCGCCCAGCTCGACGGCATCAGCCTGCGCGATGAATTGGGTATTGCCCGTCTGCAGGACGTGACCCTGAGCATCGCACGCGGCGAAATCGTCGGCATTGCCGGCGTGGAGGGAAACGGCCAGACCGAACTGGGCAATATGCTGGCCGGTCTCTTGCACGCCAGCGACGGCCGCTGGTTCGTCGAGGGGCAGGACCTGAGCAAGGCAAGCCCAAGGCAGATCACCGAGGCCGGCGTAGGCATTGTGCCGGAAGATCGGCATCGCGTCGGCGCCGTGGACCGGCTCAGCCTGGCCGACAATATCTTCCTCAACCGCATGCCCCAATATTCGCGCTTCGGCATTATTGATCGCAGGCGTCAGGTCGCAGCCGCATCCACCCTCGCGCAGCAATTCGATGTGCGGGCCGCGGGCATGGGCGTTCGGTTTGGCAGCCTCTCCGGCGGCAATCAGCAAAAGGCGGTGCTGGCTCGCGAACTGACAACGCCAAACCTCAGGTTTCTGCTGGCCGCCCAGCCGACGCGCGGCCTCGATGTGGGCGCCGTCAAGGCGGTTTACAGCCTTATCCGCGATGCGGCCGACACCGGTGTCGGAGTTCTGCTGATCTCTTCCGAACTCGATGAACTGCTGGCGGTCGCCGACCGCATTGTCGTGCTCTACCGCGGCCAGATCGTGGGCGAATGCACGACCGACGCAAGCAACCGGGAACAGATCGGCATCTGGATGTCGGGTAAACACACATGAACATCTCCATGTCGTCACCCTCTGCAACCCTGGCCCGGATTGGTCCTCCCCTGCTGGCCGTTCTGGCCGCATTGACCGTTGGCCTTATTGTCATCGTCGGCATGGGCGCAGCTTTGGACAAGGCGCTCCTTGCCTTCTGGCGGGGCGCTTTCGGCAATGGCTATGCCATTTCAGCTTCTCTCAATCGCGCCGTGTCGCTGGCCTTGGTGGGCATAGGCTTCGTCATCGCCAACCGCGCCGCTCTCACCAATGTCGGCGGCGAGGGGCAGATCGCCATGGGCGGCATTGCCGCGACGGCCCTTTGCCTCTTCCCCCCGATTGCCGGCTTGCCATTGGGTCTGGCTTTCGTGGTGCCACTGCTCGGCGCGGCACTCGCCGGCGGCGCATGGGGCGGCATCGCCGGTGTGCTAAGGACGCGCAGCGGCACCAATGAGGTCATTGCAACACTATTGCTCTCCTTCATCGCGACCTGGCTACTCTACTGGTGCGTTCAGTCCGAGGCGCTCTTGCGCCAGCCCATGACCAGTTCGGCAACTCTGCCCGAATCCCTCCCCATCCCTGAAGCCACCCATGTGCCGCTGTTGACGGGGTCCTACAGTTCACCGGTCACGCTTGGCCTGCCAATCACCATTGCACTGGCCGCCGTCGCCGCACTCGTTTTGGCTCGGTCCCTGTTCGGTTTCCGGCTCAGCGCCGTTGGTCTGAATCCGGTGGGTGCCGCGCGCGCCGGCATCAATGTGGGCGGCCACATTGTTTCGGCACTTTTTATCGCCGGCGCCTTTGGCGGGCTTGCGGGCGGGCTGATGCTTCAGGGCGAGCAATTCTCCCTCAAGGCCGGGTTCTCGTCCGGTTATGGCTTCGATGGGCTGGTTGTGGGCCTTCTGGCGCGCAATTCCATCACCGGAGTGCTCGCCGGAGCCCTGCTCTTTGGCTTTATGCGCTCGGGCGGCATTGCCATGGAAATGGGCGCAGGCGTCCCCTCGGCACTGGTCAGCATCCTGCAGGGGCTGATTGTCGTCCTCATCGCCGGCGTGGCCTATTTCCAGGATCGGAGGAGTGTCCGATGAGCTTCGAGCTTCTTGCCGTTTTCCTGGCCTCCACCATCCGCCTGGCCATTCCGCTGCTCTTCGCCGCAACCGGCGAGCTCGTGTCCGAGCGGGCGGGAGTGGTCAATATGAGTGTCGAGGGAATGATGCTGGCCGGAGCCTTTGGCGGCGCCGTCGGCGCGGCCATGACAGGTTCGCCCTGGCTGGGCCTCGTCTTTGCCGTGCTGACAGTCCTGCCCATAGCCTTGCTGCAATCAGTGCTCACCAACAGCTTGCGCGCCAATCAAATCGTCACCGGTATCGGCATCAACATCCTGGTGCTGGGCATGACCACTCTGGGGTATCGCGCCCTCTTTGGCGCCCGCTCGCGCGAGGTCATACCGGGCTTTGACGCCGTGCCGGTGCCAGGCTTGGCGCAATTGCCCGTTCTGGGCCCGGTCTTTACGCAGATCTGGCTGGTCTGGCTGGCCTTTCTGGTTGCCGCTGCGGTGGGCTGGATGCTCTCGCGCACGGGCTTGGGCATCGTCCTGCGCGGCATTGGCGATGATCCCGAGGCCGTGGCCAAGTCTGGAGCGCCGGTGGGGGCGCTGCGACATGGTGCAGTATTATTCACCGGCGTGATGTCAGCGCTTGGCGGAGCGTTTCTCTCTATCGGCGATATTCACACCTTCACCGAAGGCATGACCAATGGCGCCGGCTATCTCGCCATCGTCGCCGTGATCTTCGGCAATTGGAGCCTGTGGCGCACCGTTTTGGCCTGTCTGCTGTTCGGAGCGGCAACCGCGCTGCAGTTCCAGCTCCCCGCTCTTGGCATTGTCGTGCCCAACGCACTTCTCATCATGCTCCCCTATCTGCTCGCCTTCCTCGCTGTTGCGGGACTAGTCGGGCGACAGACCGCGCCACGAGCGCTGGCTCAACCTTTCTGGAAATAGACATGCACACGCAGGAAATTCGACATGCTTGAACGCGACTACATTTCGCCCGGCCGATCCGCTGCCTTGGGCGAGAATGGCATGGCGGCGACCTCGCATCCGCTGGCAACGACGACGGCGATTGATGTGCTGCGAGCCGGCGGAAACGCCATGGATGCCGCCCTGGCCGCCGTCGCGGTGCAATGCGTGGTCGAACCGGCCATGACCGGGATTGGGGGCGACTGCTTTGCCATTGTTGCGCCGGCCGGCAAGGCCCCAATAGCCTTCAATGGCTCGGGGCGTTCACCTAAAGCCGCCTCGGCTCCCGCCTTGCGCGACCAGGGCATGACCCAGATCGCGGCCCGAAGTGCGCATGCGGTGACGATACCCGGAGCGGTCGACGCGTGGTGCCAGCTCTCGGAGGCTTATGGCAGCATGGGCCTCGACCGGCTTTTGCAACCGGCCATCGACCTGGCCGAAAACGGTTATCGCGTCACCGGTCGCGTGGCGCTGGATTGGGCGCGCTATCAATCCACCGTCGCCACTGATGCCGACGCCGCCGCATGCTACCTGCCGGGCGGCAAGCCACCACGGACCGGCGAAAAATTCGTCCACAAACAACTGGCCGAGAGCCTGCGCCGCATCGCCAGAGCGGGCCGCGCCGGCTTTTACGAAGGACCGGTGGCCGAAGAGATAGTGACAAAACTCAAGGCCATGGGCGGCCCCCATGCGCTGGAGGACTTTGCCGATTATCGCGGCGATTTCGTCGAACCGATTTCGGCCAGGTTCCGTGGCCATGACGTGCTCGAATGCCCGCCCAATGGCCAGGGCCTCGCCGCATTGGTCATGCTGCGCATTCTCGATGGCTTCGATCTTTCGGACAGTGCCGTCTCGGAAGCGGATCGGGTGCATCTGCTCGCCGAGGCCAGCAATGCCGCCTATACCATGCGCGATCTGCTCATCGCCGATCCAGCCACCATGCGCGTTCCGGTGCAAGACATCCTCTCGGACCGGTTCATTGGCGATCTGCGCGGCAAGATTGCCCTCGACCGCGTGCAACCGCCGGCCATCTGGACCGATGCGGTTCATCGCGACACCGTCTACATCAGCGTGGTCGACAAGGACGGCAATGTCGTTTCGTTGATCAACTCGATCTTCAACGCCTTTGGCAGCGGTATTCTGGCGCCTCAGAGTGGCGTCTTGCTGCAGAACCGCGGCAGCGGCTTTTCACTGATCCAAGGCCATCCCAACGAATTGGCGGGGGGCAAGCGGCCTCTCCACACCATCATTCCCGCCTTGGTCATGAAGGACGGCAAGCCCCTGATGCCCTTCGGGGTCATGGGCGGCCAGTTCCAGGCCGTGGGGCATACCCATTTCCTGTCCCACATGTTTGACCGCGGCTTTGATCCGCAGCGCGCCAACGAGGCGCCCCGCAGCTTTGCCTTCAATGGCACTCTGACAATGGAAGCCGGATTTGGCGATGCGGTGCGGGCCGATCTCGTACGGCGCGGCCATTCCGTGGCCTGGGCCGAAGACCCGATTGGCGGCTGCCAGGCCATTTATATCGACCATCAGCGCGGCCTCTTGATCGGTGGCTCTGACCACCGCAAGGACGGACTGGCCCTGGGCTACTGAGGAACTCGAATTGGACCTGCTTATTCAATATGGTGGCTGGATTGCCGCCATGGCCGTCACGGGCCTGGTCGCCGGCTTTGTCGCGGGCCTGCTCGGCGTGGGTGGCGGCATTGTCATCGTGCCGGTGCTCGACATTGCGCTGAGCGCCTTCAATGTCGATCCATCCATTCGCATGAAGGTGGCCGTTGCCACGTCTCTGGCAACCATCATGGCCACCTCGCTCGCCTCGGCCCGCGCCCATCACCGGGCGGGCGCGGTCGATTTTGCCCTGCTCAAAAGCTGGGGGCCGATGATCTTTCTTGGCGTCGTCCTGGGCACAGCCATCGCCGGCGTGGTCGATGGCCGGGTGCTCTCGGCGGTCTTTGCCACCACCGCGCTCATCGTGGCCGCAAACATGGTGCTGCGCGCCAAAAGCCACAAACTCTTCGAGGGCTTTCCCAATGCCATGGTCAAATCCGCCCTCGGCGTTCTGATCGGCACCATCTCGGCCATGATGGGCATTGGCGGGGGCACATTGGGCGTGCCGATCATGACCATTTTCGGCACCGATATCCGCCGCGCCGTCGGCACCGCCTCGGCCATTGGCTTCATCATCGCCATTCCGGGCACCATCGGCTATGTCCTGACAGGCTGGAACGCGGTTGGCCTGCCGCCGTTTTCGCTCGGCTATGTCAACCTGGTCGCCGTCGCTGCGATCATTCCGCTCTCCATGCTCGCCGCGCCCTGGGGCGCGAGAACCGCCCATACAGTCCCGCGCCAGGTCCTCGCCTATGGCTTTGGCATCTTCCTGACCCTGACGGCCATCAAGATGTTCGCCGGGCTGCTGGTCGGCTAGCCGATGCGCGCCAAGGGACATCTTCGCCGGTCGCGTCCAAGACAGCGCCCGCGACGCTTCACGGCGGCGCGGGCTTGTTGGCTCAAGGGGCTCTTGAGCCAGGCATAGAAGCCGCTGGGATGGATGGAAAGGCACCGGCACATGGTGCGCACACAGAATTGCTGGCGATGCTCGGCAACGAACGCGTACCTCACTTTGCATCCTTGGCGAAGTACGCGGCCGCTTTTTTAGGATGTCGCGCTCCTCGGTGACCCGCGCCAGTTCTCGCTTCAGCTGCCAGATCTCCTCGGACTGTTCATTGCCCTTGCCGACATCAGATGCGTACTTCTTACGCCACGCGTGGAGTGAATGGGCACTCACCCCCAGACGCTGCGACACCTCCGAAACCGGATATCCTCGCTCGGTGAACTGACGCACCGCGTCACGCTTGAACTCGCCGCTGAAATTGCCTTTGCCCATATAGGCCTCCTTGCCTCAAAAATAGGGAAGAAGGCGTCTACAAATCTAGGGGCTATTCACTCGGGCTTGACCCGAGGGTTCTGTACTTGAAGATGCCGGAATGGGCGGCTTCGTTTACATCCTCGCCAATATGCGCCGGGGGCGCACCTATATCGGCGTGACCAACGACCTGGTTCGTCGCGTCTATGAACACCCACAAGGGCTGGTGTCGGCCTACACCAAGGCGCGTGACATCAAGCGGCTAGTCTATTTTGAACAATTTGGTGAGATCGGCATGGCCATTCAGCGCGAAACCTCGCTCAAGCGCTGGTACAGCCGCTGGGAGCACGACCTGATCGAGCAGCATAACCCGGAATGGCGCGATCTCTGGGACGAAGTCAGCCAGTGAAGAGCCCTCGGGTCAAGCCCGAGGGTGACGTTCCGTGGGTGGTGAAGCGGACGGTTTTACGATCAGGGATTAACGGCGTGAATGTCTGAAATGGGGTCGGGATCTGCCGTCCAGACATGTCGACCAGTACCGCCCACCCACCGGTCGTCACCCTCGGCCTTGAGCCTAGGGCTCTGTACTTCTGGTTGCCGGAAGCTTGGCCGGGTCTAGGCTATGACCAACGCTCGACACTTTCACCGTCTCAAGCTCTGGAATGAAATCGTCAAGTAAAGAGCCCTCGGCTCAAGGCCGAGGGTGACGGCCGGTGGGCAAATGGGCGATCCGAGATTATGGCGGGTTGGAGCTATGCGCTGCAATGGCCTGAACGACCGCAACGGGNGTAAAGAGCCCTCGGCTCAAGGCCGAGGGTGACGGCTGGTGGGCAAATGGGCGATCCGAGATTATGGCGGGTTGGAGCTATGCGCTGCAATGGCCTGAACGTCCGAAATGAGGTCGACTGCGGCTAGGCAGGAACGCGCCCCATTCCGGTCGTTGGAACGGGATTTTGGAAGTCCCGAAAGCTGCCGCTAACCGAACCGGCCGAAGGCAGCGAGATGTTTCGGAAGACGGAGGGCGGCTGCCCCAACAGTGCAGCGGCGCCGACCGGTTGATGGGAGGCGTCGCAATCAATCGTTCTTGCTATCGACTTGGCGCCGCTCTCACTCAAGCTAAGAAGTGCCGGTCTTGCTGCGTTGGATTGAGAGGTCCTGGGCGGGCGGCATCTCGATGTAGGACAGCCGGTCGGGAGAGACTGACCGAAGTGTCATGGAGGATGAGTATAGATGATCGCAAAAGACCGAGTTGCGGGCGACACGCCGAGTGCGTCCGGTGCCCTCGGGGGCGCCAGTGTTTGGATTGACGTCGTACTTTGGGAAATTGCTCGATGAAATGTCGACTCTGATGCGATGTCCCGCCTTGAAAAGATTGGCGGTCGCAAACGGCTCGATGTCGATCTCCATGACCTCCCCCGGCAGACAGGGCTCGGGCCGCTCGAACGACTTGCGGTACCGGCAGCGGAAGATTCCGTCGGTTAGGATCAGTGAAAAGCCGGTGGGGTAGTCCTCACTGGGCGGGTAAACATCGATGAGCTTGGCCGTGAAGTCGGTATCCGGACCGTCGGTGGACACGAACAGCCGCACCACGATCGGACCAACAATGGCCAGGTCTGTATCGAGTACCCCGGTCTCGAACGTTAGAACGTCAGCCCGCGAGGAAAGTGGCAGTCCGGGGGCGCTGATGCCGAAGAAGCGCTCATCCTCCCGCTGGTCGAAGACCCCGCCTTCAAAGACCGGCCGGCCGCTGGTCAGCGCGCCCCCGATCGTCGGGACTGGGTTGGCAGGGTCGAAATCATAAGTTAGGGGACCCGGGTCGTCCTCCGGCCGAGCGCTCAGCATACGCCCGTCGCGGTGAAGATAGAGCGTGAGTTCTTCGCTCTGCGGCAGGGGCCAGGTCGCCCCCCTGATCCACGCGCCGCCATGGTCGAGCCGACCGTCCTGATCACGCCGCCCGCTGCCGCCACCCATCAGGAAGAGCCGGACGGCAGAAGTGTCGGCTCGCGCCGGTTCGATGTCCTTCAGCCAGGTATCGAACCATTGCCGCCGGTACTCCAGCCAGCTCTCTGCAACATTGCCGCCGATGGGTGCGCGCGGGCCAAACGAGACGTCCCCCGCAAAACTCTGGTTGCGGTCTCCATGAAGGCAAGGGCCCATGGTCAGTTCAAGATGGCGCGAGCCCGAGCGCGAAAGTCCCGCGTAGTTTTCGAGGGTGCTGGCGACATAGCAGTCGTACCAACTCGACAGGAAGGCGACCGGGACGTCCGGGAAATGGTCATAATGCCCAGCAGCATAGAGGCCCGTCTGGCGCCAGTAGTCGTCAAAGGTGCCGCGCCGCCACTGGTCGAGGAGATAGTCCTCGTATTCGGGCACCCAACGCACCGGCGAGCGCCCCTCTGACCAGGGCATGACCTTGAACCACGCGCGCAGGTTCTCGGCCGCGAGGGCTCTGGCGACCAGCGGATCCTTGCGAGCGGCCGGGCTCTCAGTGGCGTGGTTGAAGGCCCAGGTCGCCTGCTTGAGCTCGAACGCACCACCCTGCCGGATGCCGCAGGTAAAGGCGTTGGCGAAGCCGCCGGAGTCGAGCACCATGGTTGCCAGGCCCGGCGGATTGAGGCAGGCCAAGGCCATCTGGGTGTGGGCAGCATAGGAGAGGCCCATTGTGCCGACCTTGCCGCTGCACCAGCGCTGCTCCACGATCCAGGCGAGCGTGTCGAAGCCATCCGCGCCTTCGGAAAGATACTTTACGAACTCCCCCTCGGAGCCAAAGCGGCCGCGGCAGTCCTGATAGATCACTACATAGCCATGGCGGACAAAATGGCAGGCCACCTCCGCCCGGGTCATGGGCAGGTGCATCCCTACTTCGATTTCCGAGCGGGATCGTTCGGCCTTGCCGTAGGGGGTCCGCTCCAGGATGACCGGGAGCGGACCGGGAAGCGGGACGCCATCCCGGGCTGGGCGGTAGATGTCGGCTGCGAGCCGGATGCCATCGCGCATGGTGACCATGACGTCGCGATGGACCATTACCCCGTCAGCGACGTGCTCAGGTGGCGGGAGCATGTCCACCTCAACCGCAGGCCCATTGCTGGCGTCCCGAACACTCATTCGGTCACGCTCGCATAGGTGGCCAGTGTGTCTTCCGACACATTGGCGACATAACCGATGCCGTCGCGGCTGGCCCAAGTCACCTCCGGCCAATAGAGCGGCAGGATGGCATAGTCCCCGAAGACGATCTCGGCCGCGATTTCGAGCTTCCTGTTGCGGGCAGCCGGGTCGAACTCGGCCAGCGCGTCACGCATGGCGGCGTCATAATCCGGATTGGAATATCGCATGCGGTTGAACGAACCGGTGCCCGCTTCCTCGTCGAAGGTCATGAGCACGTTGGTCATTCCCGGCGCGGCCGAGGGAGTCGACGTGCCGAACGAGAAGATGAAAGCGCTGAACTCCTGCTTGCCCGCTGCCGTCGCATAGACGTTGTAGGGTTGCGTCACGACACCATTGACGGTCAGGCCACCCCGCTGGAACAGCTGCCCGAGGGCTTGGGCAATGTCGCCGTCGCCAGGGAAACGATCATTGGACGAGTGGATGGTGATGCCGAACCCATCAGGGAAGCCGGCTTCTGCCAGAAGGGCTTTGGCCGCTTCCAGGTCGATCTGGTCCGGCTGAAGCGAAGTCGAATGACCGCCCAGGCCGATCGGCGCCAATTGTCCCGCCGGCATGCCGGCACCCGAGAGCACGCGGTCGATCAGCAACTGCCGATCGATCATCTTTGACATGGCTTGGCGAACCCGTACGTCCTTGAGCGGGTTGGGGTTGAGCGGCGCGCCGTCGGGTCCGATGATGAAGGGGCTCTCGTCACGCGCAGAGTCGAGGCCCAGATAGATGATGCGCCCCGAAGGTGCACTGTGAACCTGGATGCCGTCGGAGGCTTCGAGTGTCGCCACGTCGCCCGGGGGAACGGAATCGATGAGGTCGACGTCGCCGGCCAGGAGGGCCGCCACGCGTGCGGCGGAATTGGACATAAGGCGGTAGGTGACGTTTTCGAATTCGGGCGCTTCGCCCCAATAGGTCTCGTTGAGCGTCAGCTTATAGTGATCGCCGGGCGTCCAGGAGACGAACTTGTAAGGGCCCGTCCCGATGGCGGCCTCGCCACTGTTAAACGCTTCGATACTGGCGCCTTCGGCTGCAGCCTTGGACACGATGTAGACCATGCCGGTCAGTTCCATGAACTGGGGCGTGGGCTTGGTCGTGGTGAAGCGAATGGTCAGGGGATCGACGATCTCCATGGAGGCAATCGGCGCGACATTGGCGGTAAAGGGCGCCGGGCTGTTGGGGATTTCGTCGGCTCGCTCGAGCGAGAAGACGACATCCTCTGCGGTAAAGGGCGACCCGTCGTGGAAGGTCACGCCCTCGCGCAGTTTCACTTCCCAGGTGAGCTCGTCCAGATTGGTCCAGGAGACCGCGAGGCCCGGCTGGATCTGCAGGTTCTCATCCGGTTCGACGAGGCGGTTGAAGACCTGCGCGGCAATCTGCTGGCTATTGCCGGAGCGCGAGAAGTGGGGGTCGATGGCTGCAGGTTCGGTGGAGCTGCCGACGGTCAGGTCCACGGCCATGCTGGCGGTGGTCAGGCAACTGGACAGGGCCAGTCCCAGCAGAAGCTTTCGGAGCATTGGCATAGATGTTTCCTTCCCTTTTGATCGATGAGTCATGGCAGACGTGTTCCCTCCTGGTGTTGCTCGCCACGCATGGGCGGCGTGTCGTTGAGATGGCAGGCGCTGAGGTGTCCCGGCGCGACGGCCTTCAAAGCCGGCCGCTCGATGCGGCAGCGATCGAAGGCGTGGGGGCAGCGCGGATGGAAATGGCAGCCAGCAGGCGGATTGAGGGGAGACGGGATCTCGCCCTTCACCGGCTGAAACAACCGCTTGCGCTGCTGCACATTGGGCATCTCGGCCAGGAGCGCCTGCGTGTAGGGGTGATTGGGCGATGCAAAGAACGCTTCCGCATCCGCACTCTCGACGATCCGGCCCAGATACATGATGACCACGCGGTCGGCGATGTGCTTGACCACGCCCAGATCGTGGCTGATGAAGAGATAAGTCAGCCCCAGATCCTGCTTGAGTTGCAGGAACAGGTTCAGCACCTGGGCCTGGATCGACACGTCGAGCGCCGACACGGATTCATCGCAGATCAGGAACCGCGGATTGACCGCGAGGGCCCGCGCAATGCCGATGCGCTGCCTTTGCCCGCCCGAGAACTGGTGGGGGAAGCGGCGCGCATAGGAGGGGTCGAGGCCGACCTTGGCCATCAGGCTCGCAACCAGTTCACCCACTTCGGCCCGACGCGTCATGCCGTGCGCGACAGGCGCTTCCCCGATCGCCTGCGCAACCGTCTTTCGCGGATTGAGCGACGACATGGGATCCTGGAAGATCATCTGCGCCGCCAGCCGCGCGGCCTTGAGCTCCCGCGCCGGCATAGTGGCGAGCGACTGCCCCTCCCACAGGACGTCGCCATCGGACTGTTCCATGATCCCGGCGAGGATGCGGCCCAGCGTGGACTTTCCACACCCCGATTCACCGACAAGACCGACAATCTCGCCGACGCCTATGTCGAGGGACACCTCGTCCAGGGCGCGAACCGTGCTGGGTTCGGGGGCGCCTCTCAGCCGATCCACGAGTCGCTCTGCCAGGTCGGGCTTCCGGGTGAAGCGCTTGGAGAGGTTCTCCACCCGAATCAATGGCGTGTTCATGGACGAGCCTCGTTCTGCGGGTGGAAGCAGCGCCAGCTGTGTTCGCCGATCCGGGCGTCCACCGGTTCGGTTTCGCAGGTGGCCGTGGCCGCAAAGCAGCGCAGCCTGAACGGGCAACCGCTTGGCCGGCGCAGCGGCGATGGCGCCATACCGGGAATGGCCTCAAGGGCTTCTCCGCGGCGCAGGTTGGCCGGGATCGAGCGCAATAGGCCGACGGTGTAGGGGTGCACCGGATGGTCGAGGACGGTGTCCACCGGCCCCGCCTCGACGATCCGTCCCGCATACATCACGGCTATATTGTGGGCGAGGCCTGCAACCACGCCCAGGTCGTGGCTGATCCAGATCAGCGACATGCCGAAGTCCCGCGAAACCTTCTGGATCTCGAACAGGATCTGGGACTGGATCGTCACATCGAGCGCCGTTGTCGGTTCGTCGGCGATGATGAGGTCGGGCCTGTGGAGGAGCGCAATGGCTATGGCCACCCGCTGTCGCATCCCGCCCGAAAACTGGTGCGGATAGGCGGAGAGACGCTCATCGGGGGACGGAATGCCGACCAGGCCGAGCGCTTCCACGGCGCGGCGCCGGGCCTCGAGCTTTGGGACATTGTCGTGGGCACGCACGGCCTCGACCATCTGCGTTTCGATGGAGAGGACAGGGTTGAGCGTCATCATCGGGTCCTGGAAGATCATGGCGATCTTCTTGCCCCGAAGGGCCCGCATCTCGCTTTCCGACCTTCCGACCAGGTCTTCGCCCTGGAAAAGGATGCGCCCACCGGCAACGCGACCCGGCGGATCGACCAGGCCGATGATGGAGAAACCGGTTATCGATTTGCCAGATCCCGATTCCCCCACAAGTCCGAGGATTTCGCCACGCTCTACGCTGAAGGAGACTCCGTCGACGGCGCGAATGACACCGGCGGGGGTTTCGAAATGCGTCTGGAGATTGTCGATGACGATGGTGCTCATCTCAGCGCCCCAGGAACCGCGGGTTGAACACCTCGCGCAGGCGGTCGCCGACGACGTTGATGCTGAACACCAGGATGAGGAGAAGCAGGCCGGGATAGACGCTGATCCAGTACTGACCGGACAGCAGGACCTTGTAGCCGTTGGCGATCAACAGCCCGAGGGACGGCTCGGTTATGGGCAGGCCGATGCCAAGGAAGGACAGGGTCGCTTCGGCCGAAATGGCACTGGCAACTTGCAGGGTGCCCACCACGATGATCGGCGGCAGGCAGTTTGGCAGCATGTGGCCGAAGAGAATGCGGGGCCGGGACAGGCCGAGCGAAACGGCTGCCTCAACATATTCCTTGTTGCGCTCGACCAGCGCGGCGGCACGAACGGCGCGGGCGAACTGCGCCCATTGGACCAGCACCAGCGCGAAAATGACCTTCCAGACGCCTTGCCCCAGCATGGCCAGCAACATCAACGCTACCAGGATGGCCGGTAGTCCAAGCATAAGGTCGACCAGGCGCATGATCAGGGCATCCACCCGGCCGCCGACATAGGCGGCCACCATGCCCAGGGCGGTGCCCACCACCAGGGCGACGACGCCGGACAACAATCCGACGGCAATACTGGTGCGCAGCCCGTAGATCATCGCCGACAGCATGTCCCGGCCCTGTCCATCCGTCCCCAGGAGATAGATGGAGCCGTTCATGCTTGGCGACATCGGCGGCAGGCGGGCATCGAAAAAATCGATTGCGCCCAGGTCATAGGGGTTTTGCGGTGCCAGCCAGGGTCCGAAGATGGCGGTTAGCACGAGGAAGAGCGTCAAGATCGCTCCCACGGTGGCTTTTGGGCTGGTGAGAATGCCATCCAGCGCCCGGCCCAGGGTCGTGTCAGTGGACCGGTGCCATTTGCTGCCGGTGGACATCATTGCGTGTCCCTCAGGCGAATGCGCGGATCGAGCAGGGAGTATGCGATATCCACGAGGAGATTGATGATGACGAACATGAAGACGACGACCAGGAGGTAGGAAACGACAACCGGGCGGTCGAGCAGCATGATCGAGTCGATCAGCAGCTTGCCGATGCCGGGCCAGGAGAAGATGGTTTCGGTGACGACGGCGAAGGCGATGATGGATCCGAACTCCATGCCAACGACCGTCACCACCGGGATCATGATGTTCTTGAGCACATGGACCAGCACGATGCGGCGCTCGGTCAGTCCCTTGGCGCGTGCGAACTTGATGAAGTCGAGAGGCATGATCTCGCGCACACCGGTGCGAGTGAGACGGATCACCAGAGCCAGGTTGAACAGCGCAAGGTTTGTAGCGGGCAGGATGAGATGGGTAAGGCCGTCCCAGCTGAGGAGGCTCGTCGTTATGCCAAGGACCTGCGCGGTATCCCCGCGCCCTCCCGCCGGGAGCCAGCCGAGCCACACGGAAAAGATCATGATAAGCATCATGCCCTGCCAGAAGTTGGGCAGGCTGAAGCCGAGGATCGAGCCGGTCATGATCGTTTCGTCGACAAGCGTGTTCGGCTTGAGCCCGGAGACGAGCCCGAGGGGGATGCCCACGACAAGCGCGATGATCAAGGCAACCAGAGCCAGCTCGAGTGTTGCGGGGAGCCGCGCCAGGATCAGGCTGATCGCCGGCTGGTTGAAGACGAATGAGCGGCCGAAATCACCGCGCAGGGCATTGCTGAGGAAAATCCAGTACTGTTCGATCAGCGGGCGGTCCAGGCCAAGGGCAACAATGGCCGATTGTCGTTCCAACTGGGTCGCGTCAGCGGCAATCAGGATGTCCGCGGGATTGCCGATGGCGTAAACGCCCAGGAACACGATCACCGAGGTCGCAAGAAGCACGCCGGCGCTTTGCAGCAGCCGTCGAAGAATGAAGACGGTCATCCTGCCATCCCATGTGCTGCGCGCATCTCCGGCAGTTTCGACATTGATATCCCCCTCGTTCGTGTCAGGCACAATGTCCTTGCGCGACCAATGAGGGCAGCTAATGATCAATTCGCAAAAGGCGCAATCTTATGTGTTTTTCGCATTGGTCGATGCAGATTCCGGCATGTCCGGGTCGCGCTGGCGGGATGAACCATGACGCCCAAGCAACTCGAAGTTTTCCGCGCCGTCATGTCCACCGGGACGACGATTGGCGCCTCCGTCGTTCTCAAGCTGTCCCAGTCGGCCATCAGCCGTCAGTTGAGCGCGCTTGAGGCCGATCTAGGATTCAACCTCTTTCATCGCGATCGTGGGCGCCTTCTGGCTACTGCCGAGGCGCGAATCCTGGTCGAGGAAGTGGATGAACTGGCCGACGTGCTGGCGCGCCTCAAACGGCGTACGGACGAGCTGGGCGCGGGACGCTTTGGGCGGTCACTGCTCAAGATGGGCTTCCCCCACTCCATGACCACAACCATCCTGCCGCGGGTCATCCGGGACTTTCTGGCAGAAACGACCTCGGTGAGCCTCGAACTGGTTGCGGGGCCATATAGCTATGTCGAGCACGCCGTCATGGGACGCGTGGCAGATTTCGGATTTGTACGCTTGCCCCCAGAGGATCTAGGCTTTGAGGTGATGCCGCTTTTCACGAGCGGCACGCTTTGCGCTGTCCCCCGGGACCATGCGCTGGCAAACCGGGATGCGATTGCCGCCGAGGATCTCAATCAGGCCGACATGGTCCTGCTGGGCCGCCTTCGCCACAACCGCCAGGAGATCGAGTCCCTGTTGCGCGACGCCAAGAGCGAGGTCCGTTGCCGGGTGGAGACTCATTCGGTCGAATCCAGCATCGCGCTGGTTGCCGAAGGCATCGGCATCTCGATCGTCCCGGCCTTCATCGGTAGCTTCATCGCCAGCGAACGCGTCAAGCTCGTGCCGCTGGTGCCCGAGACCCAGGTAGACTACGGGATCATCACCCTAAGGGACGCGCCCCTATCGCGTCCGATGCAGCTGTTCATCGACATGCTTCGGGAGCGCATTTTGAGCGAGGCCACGCTGACCTGGCCCAAATGATCAGGTCCAGAACACGCCCTGCAGCAGGTTCACACTGGCCAGGGAGTCCAGCTGTTCCAGCCTATTGAACAACTGGTGTGCCGTAGGAAGGGACAGGGTGCCCGCGGCACAATCAAGAAACTTCGCCTGACGTTCGGCATCAGTGAGCGGTGCGGCCAGTGATCCGCGCGCTGCAAGCCGTGAGGCCCGCAATTGGGTGCCGTCCCGCAGCGTCACCGTGAGTTCATGCGGTAGGCGTCCGGGCGTGTCACGCTCGTAGGTTTTGGAATAGGTCGACATCCGGGTCAGCGGGAATAGCGAGCGGATTTCCTCGCGCATCACCGCTTCCGCTCTGAAGTCGGCGAGCGTGAGTGCTTGGTGGACAAGCGCAACTGCAAGGCAGTAGTTCATGCTGAACCGGGCTTCCGCTTCGGTCAAGGGCGCCGCGAAAGCAAGGTTGCGAGCATGGGCGATGGCGACCAGGACCTCCATGCCGACAACGTCTGCTAGGGAAAAACCGTGCTCTACCCTGAGGTCGATGAGCATATCGACTGCCCGGTGGGTCGAGCCACAGCAGGGATATAGCTTCGTCGCCAGGCCTATGGTCTCAATGGCCGAGGTCGCGCCAAAGGAAAGGTCGCCCCAGCCGCCAGGGTTCGGCCCGCCATATAGAGGGAGGAACCCCTGCTGGGACTCGAGAATATCGAGCCGGCCGCCCATGCCTGCCGCGGCAAGCTTGGCAGCATCGACAGAGTTACGCGCGGCAAGGCCGGCATGAAGCGGTTTTACTGCCGTGCCGAACTGGCCTTTGAGACCGCCCGCCATGCTGGTTGCGATACTCATGGCTGAGGCGATGCCGCTTTTATCCAGTCCCAATAACCAGGCCGCGGCTGCGGCCGTTCCAATACACCCCACCGTGGAGGTGGAATGCCAGCCGGCCGTGTAGTGGGATGGGTTGACGCCCTTACCGACGGCGGCCTGCGCTTCGAGCCCCACGAGGTAAGCGTCGATCAACGCGGCCCCGCTAGCGCCGATGCTTTCCCCGATGGCAAGAAGGGCTGGGACGAGAACCGCCGAGGCGTGCGTGGTTGCACCATGGAAGTTGTCGTCGAAGTCGAGCGCATGCGCGGCGGTACCGTTGACGAGAGCGGCAACACCAACCGGCGCCCTGCCGCCACCCATTGCCGCCGAAGGTCCGCGAGTTCCAATCTCGCGCGCGAGCGCGCGTCGAACGGACATCGTCGCCTCGTCCGGTGCGCCGGCCAGCATACAGCCGATCGTGTCACTGATGGCGTTCTTGGCCCTTTCTTTCGCGATTGCGCTGAACGCGTGCGGCGAAGCGCACCAATCGGAAATGATGGTCAGGACCGGTTCACGGGCCTGATGGTCTTGTCTCTCTGGCATCATTGAAGGGCATCCCAGCACGCGCGAGAGACCCGTCCAATAGTGTCCAGCGCCGAGGTGTATCCCGGCGTCCCGTCGGCCAGTGCCAGCGGTACGCTGTCTGTGTAAACCCCAAGGACATAGATTGGGCTGCCATCCTTGAACACGATGCCCGCATCCATTCTTCCGCGCTTGCCGCGTCCGCCCTTGCAGGCAAACTTTGTATCATAGGGTAGCCGCGAAGGTATCCCATAGCGAAGGATCTGCCGACCGAGCGTGTTCAAGGCGAAATCGCACAAGTCCTGCGTGAGCCCAAGCTCTCGCGCAGGCTCGGGTTCCCTCTGGCCCGCCAGCAGCTTGTCGAGCAGTCGGGTCTGATCTGCGGCGGTCGTTGTGGTCACCTCATCGAGAGGGCGGTCGTCGGGGGTGGCGACCTCCTCTCGAAGTCGCGGTTCGTAGAGTATTGGTGCATCTAAATCGAGTCTGCCGTCATAGACTGCCCTTAGGGCAGCCAACATAATTGAGATCTTCCTAGTGCTGGCTGACGACGCTTCTGCTTCGGAGTCGCGCTCGACCACTCTGTTGTGTCGTTTGTCGAGGATGCTGTAGCGGACCGTGTCTGGCACGCTTTCGCGTATGTGGCGAAGGGCATTGGTGAGGTCGTGCATCTCGTTTCCGTGGTGGACTCAGGGTGATCGGCGCAGCCGGCCGGAGTTCCCCAAACCTGAACCGCCTCTGCTTCGCCCCGCAATATTATGCAGAGGGAACATAGACCTATGCGCCCGCAGATGCGTGTCGCCGCTTCGAATAAGGGCAAGGGAGCAGCGCGGCCCTTTTCGGCAGCAGAGCGCCCCATTCTGGCCGTTCGGCAGAGATTTCAAGTTCCTGATACCTGGCGTTCCTGGTTGGATCATTGACGCAATCGGGGTGGTTGGGAATTGCGAACAGCACCACCGGATTTGTCACCTGGAGGCGGTGACCCCCGAGTAGCCGCCAACTTCCAAACCGGGCCTCCCGGCCATGTTGTCATACAGATCGTCTTGATTGAGATCTAGTTATCAGCTATCTTTCTGCTGGTTTAACGTGACGGTGATCGAATGAGGGACATCCTGGTTTTTGGCGATAGCCTGACTTGGGGCGCAGACCCGGCAACGGGCGCCCGCCATCCTTTTGAGATGCGCTGGTCGAGCGTGCTGGCCGCCGGACTGGGTGATCGCGCTTTTGTCGTGGCCGACGGTTTGGGTGGTCGAAATACTAGTTTCGATGACCATTCCGGGCCGTGCGATCGCAACGCGACGCGCACCCTGCCGGTGCTCCTGGGGGCCCATCAACCGCTGGACTTGGTGATGATCATGTTGGGAACCAATGACCTTAAGCCCTATCTGTGTGGGCTAGCGTCGGGCGCCACCGCCGGGATGAAACGCCTAATCCAGATCGTCAAATATTTCCCCTACAAGAATGAAACGGTGCCGCAGATCTTGGTGATCGCACCGCCGCCCTGCGTTGCTGGCCCCAGCGGAGCACCAGCGCAGAGCCGGTCGATTGCGGAATCTCAGGCGTTGGCAGGCGCTTATCGCGCGCTCGCGGAGGCCGAGAATGTGGCATTTTTTGATGCGGCCAACGCCTGTACAGCATCCGAAATTGATGGCGTTCACATGACGGCCGAGGAGACCGCTGCACTCGGCCAGGCACTGATACCCGTCGTTGAAGGCCTCCTCTGGCGATGACACATAATGTGCTCGTAGTGGGCGACAGCCTCACTTGGGGCGCCGACCCGAGTACCAAGCGCCGCCACCCGCCAGAACAGCGCTGGCCCGATGTGCTGTCCACTTGCTTGGGCGGCGGGGCGCAAGTGATCACCGAGGCGCTGTGTGGCCGTACCACCAGTATGGATGACAACGCCGTCATCGAGGAGCGCAACGCCGCGCGCAGCCTGCCTATGCTGCTGGCGTCGCACCAGCCTCTCGATCTCGTGGCCATCATGCTGGGGACCAACGATCTGAAGCCACACCTTGGAGCGCACGCCTTTGCGGCGCAGGCAGGCATGCGACGCCTTGTCCAACTGGTTCAGCGCCATCCTTATCTTTATGGCTCGCCGCCGCAGGTGGTAATCATGGCGCCGCCACCCCGGATCGCAACGCCGAACCGGCCGGACATGTCGGCCTTCACAATCGCGCAATCCCGCCTGCTGGTGTCGCTTTACCGCGAACTTGCGACAGAACTACGGGTTGGTTTTTTCGACGCCGGTGCGGTCTGCGTGCCTTCTGAGGCCGACGGCGTGCATCTTGATGCGGTGCAGACAGCGCAGATTGGCCGTGCCATAGCACCCTTGATACAGGACAGGTTGTCAAAAGTTGTCTGACTATTGACAAATGCTGTATTATAGAAAAAACTCCCTTCCAGCAGAATGTGAGTTCCTGGGAGGAAAACGATGAAAAAACTGCTCTCGACGGTGGCGCTTGCCGCTCTGATTGCCGCAGCGGCTGTTCCGCAGACCTTTGCGGAAACGCCCAATGACCAGCTGGTCATCGCCCTATCGCTGGGCAATGTGCTGACGCTGGACCCGGCAGCGACCGGCAGCCGCGAAACCGCGCAGGTGCTCTCTGCGGTCTATGACACGCTGATCAAGCTGGACGACGCCAATCCCGGCGAATTCCTGCCCGGATTGGCGGAAAGCTGGGAGATCAGTGAGGACAATTCGAGCATCACCTTCAAGCTGCGCGACGCCAATTTTGCGTCGGGCAATCCGGTGACGGCGCAGGACGTCGTGTGGTCCTTTGACCGGCTGATGAAGCTCAATCTCGCCAATTCATCCTTCCTCAAGACCCGTGGCTTCAGCGCCGACAATGCCGGCACCACCTTTGTGGCGGTCGACGACAAGACCGTGCAAATCAACCTGCCGCAGGCGGATGATCCGAACATGGTGATGATGGTAATCGCCCTCCCCGGTCCCGGCTCGATCATTGACAGCCAAACGGTCCTGGCGAATGAAACCGATGGTGATCTTGGAGAAAACTGGCTCCGCACCAATTCGGCCGGTTCGGGCGCCTTTACCCTCACCGAGTGGCGCTCGAACGAATATGTCATCCTTGATCGCAGCGAGAGCCATTGGGATGAACCGGCCGGCTTGCGGCGCATCCTCATCCGTCACATTCCAGAATCGCAGTCGCAGCGTCTGCAACTGGAGCGTGGAGATATCGACATTGCCTATTCGCTCCTTGCTGCGGACCTGCAGGCGCTCAGCACCACCGAGGGCATCGAGATCGAAACCGTGCCCAGCGCAGGCTTCTATTATCTCGCGGTCTCGATGAAGGACGAGCGAATGGCCAATCCCAAGGTGCGCGAAGCGCTGCGCTACCTGATCGACTATGAAGGGCTCAACAGCGCCATCATGCAGTTCTACGGCACGCCGCACCAGCGTCCGCTGAACTCCACTGCCATGGGCGTCCTGCCCGATCCCGGCTACACACTGGATGTGGAACGCGCCAAGGGCCTACTCGCCGAGGCCGGCTATGCTGATGGTTTTGAGGTCACCTTGCGCGCCCTCAATGAGCCGCCATTCCTCGACGCAGCAACCGCCATCCAGGCGACGCTGGCCCAAGCCGGCATCAAGGCCAACCTGATCACCGGCACCGGCGACCAGATCTATGGCGCCATGCGCGAGCGCAACTTCGAACTGATCGTCGGTCGCGGCGGCGGTGGCCAGCACCCGCACCCGGATTCCAACCTGCGGGCAACTGCCTTCAACCCCGACAATTCGGACGAGGCGCAGCTGACCAATTATCAGGGCTGGCGCACCAGCTTTTATGATGAGACGCTCAACACGATGATCGAGGATGCCCTGCTGATCACCGACCGAAAGGAACAGGTGGCGGCCTACGAGGAAATCCAGACCTATTACGAAGAGATGATCCCGGCGCTGCAGCCGTTCTCGGAAGTGGTGGTCACGGCGGCATTCCGCGATGACGTGGAAGGGCTGACGGTCGATCCGTGGCGAACCGATCTTGGTGACGTCACCAAGAACCGCTGATCGCGCCAGATCAAGAACAGGAAGCCCGGGTCAAGCCGGGCTTCTTTCCATATAAGGATTAGGTCCGCTTTGTGGGCCGCGAGGACAGTAGATGATCATCACGGATGTTTCGGTCAAGACCTTTCTGACGACGACGCGGCGCCATGCTGACAGCGCCGGTCATGCCCATCCCGGCCCGGAACACAAGGTCAAGCAGGCCATGCTGGTCATACGGACCGAAGATGGCCATGAGGGCTATAGTTTCGCGGCGCCCGAAATCGTGCGGCCGCATGTGATCGACAAGTTCGTCAAGAAGGTGCTGATCGGCCAGGATCATCGTGATCGTGAGCGACTATGGCAGGATCTGGCCCATTGGCAGCGCGGGTCGGCGGCGCAATTGACTGACAGGACATTAGCCGCCGTCGATGTGGCCCTGTGGGATTTGGCCGGTCGCACGCTCAACCAGCCCGTGCACAAACTGATCGGCGCCTATCGCGACAAGGTGCGGGCCTATGGCTCGATCATGTGCGGCGACGAGATTGAAGGCGGGCTCGCAACACCCGAGGACTACGGGCGCTTTGCGCAAAAACTGGTGGCCCGCGGCTACAAGGGCATCAAGCTGCACACTTGGATGCCGCCGGTGTCCTGGGCGCCCGATGTGAAGATGGACCTCAAGGCCTGCGCAGCCGTGCGCGAGGCCGTTGGCCCCGATATTCACCTGATGATCGACGCGTTCCACTGGTATTCGCGCGTGGATTCGCTGGAACTGGGGCGCGGGCTCGAAAAGCTCGGCTTCGACTGGATCGAGGAGAGCATGGATGAGCAATCCATGAGCTCCTACAAGTGGCTGTCGTCCAATCTCGACATTCCTGTGCTCGGACCGGAAAGCGCCTCGGGCAAGCATTGGCATCGCGCCGAATGGGTCGCCAGCGGCGCCGTGGATATTTTGCGCACCGGCGTCAACGATGTCGGCGGCATCACGCCGGCGCTTAAGACCATGCGCCTGGCGGAAGCCTTCGGCATGGACTGCGAAGTGCATGGCAATGGCTCGATGAACCTGATGGTGGTTGCATCAGCCAAGAATTGCCGCTGGTACGAACGCGGGCTGCTGCACCCGTTCCTCGAATATGACGAGGGTTTCGACTATCTCACTGCGCTGTCCGACCCGATGGACGAAGACGGCTATGTGCACGTCCCGGACCGCCCCGGCATCGGCGAGGCGATCAATTTCGAGTTCATTGAAAACAATCGCGTCGCCTGATCCCGCCGGGTGCGCGCCCCGTCCTCCGCGCGCACCCGGTGGCCCCTTTTCGTCAGAACACCAAGCGTGAAGCGCCGCGCCGGGCGATCGCCAAGCTGTCGCCTCAGGAGGCGCGATCATAGGCGACGGATGCCGAGATCAGTTCACGTGCGTAAGGGTGGGTGGCGCTGTCGTTGACCAGGGCCGAGCGGTCGAGCACTTCGACAATGTCGCCGGCCTGCATGACCGCAAAGCGATCACACATATAGTCCACCACCGCCAGGTCATGGCTGACCAGGATATAGGTAAAGCCGCGACGGCGGCGCAGGTCCGACAGGAGATTGAGGATTTCGGCCTGCACGGAAACGTCGAGCGCCGAGGTCGGCTCATCGAGCAGCAGGATGTCGGGCTCAAGGATCAAGGCCCGGGCAATCGCCACGCGCTGGCGCTGGCCACCCGACAATTGATGGGGAAAGCGATCCAGGAAAGAAATGGGCAGACCCACCTCCTCGAGCGCTTGCTCCATGCGCTCCTGCCGGCGGTCCAGCTTGTGGATTTTGAGCGGTTCCTGCAAAACGGTGCGCACCGAGTGGCGCGGATGCAGCGAGCCATAGGGGTCCTGAAACACCATCTGCACGGTGCGGCAGCGGTCGATGACGCTGAGATCCCGCAACGAGGTACCGCCGATGGCGATATCGCCGCGCCAGTGCTGCAGGAGCAGCGAAATGCAGCGCAGCACCGTGGATTTGCCAGATCCGCTTTCGCCGATCAGGCCGAAGCACTCGCCCTTTTCAACCTCAAAACTGAGGTCGGGCAGGATATTGGCGACATTGGCGCCCATTCCGAGGGCGATGGAGAGATTGGTGACGGCGACGGATTTCATTGCACTGCCTCCAGGGGCGTTTCCCATGCTGCCTGGCGATCGAGCACGCTGAGCGGGGCGCGGCTGCCGCCAATGCGCGGCTGGGCAGCCAGCAGGCCAAGGGTGTACGGATGCTGGGCCTTGCCCAGCTCGGACGCCTTGAGGCTTTCCACCACCTGGCCGGCATACATGATGAGAACGCGGTCGCAGAAATTGCGGACCAGATTGAGGTCATGGCTGATCATGATCAGCCCGATGCCGCGTTCGCTCACCAAAGTGTCAAGAATGTTCAGCACCTGCAGGCGCACCGTGACATCGAGCGCCGAGGTTGGCTCGTCGGCGATGACCAGGTCGGGGTCGGTCAGCAGCATCATGGCGATCATGATGCGCTGGCCCATGCCGCCTGAAACCTCATGGGGATAGAGATTATAGACCCGCTCGGGGTCGCGGATCTGTACCGCTTCAAGCATAGACATAGCCTTGGCGCGCGCCTCGGCTTTCGAGCATTTGAAGTGAATAAGGTAGGATTCGGCCACCTGATCGCCGACACGGCGAATGGGATTGAGCGAGAATTTGGGATCTTGCAGGATCATCGACATGCGCCGGCCGCGAATGTCGAGCATCTGCTTTTCCTTGAGCGCGAGCAGCGGCGTGCCTTCGAAATCCATGCGCTCGGCTGTTATGCGGGCACTGGGCAGCAGCCGCATCAGCGCGCGACCGACCGTCGACTTGCCCGAGCCGCTTTCGCCAACAATGCCGAGCTTTTCTCTGCCCAGGGTGAAGGAGACATTGCGCACGGCGTCGGTATAGCCGGTTTCGGTGCGGTAGCTCACATTGAGCTTCTTGACGTTCAATATGGGACCGGTTGGCGCGATCATGATTACCTCCGGTTCATTTGCTTGGGATCGAGCGCATCGCGCAGGCCATCGCCGAGCAGGTTGAAGGCAAGGCTGACAAGCAGGATCGCAACGCCCGGAAAGGCGACCAGCCACCAGCTGTCGAGCATGTAGCGACGCCCCGTGGCGATCATCGCGCCCCATTCGGGCATTGGCGGCTGGGCGCCGAGGCCCAGAAAGCCAAGACCGGCTGCGGTTAGGATGACCGTTGCCATGTTGAGGGTGAGACGGATCATCACCGAGGGCAGGCACATGGGCACAATCGAATGGACGATGATGCGCACGGGCGACGCGCCCTGGAGCCGCGCGGCCGCGATATAATCGGACGAGCGGAAGGTAAGCGTTTCCGCCCGGGCGAGGCGAGCAATCGGCGGCCAGGAGGTCAACGCGATGGCGATGATGGCGTTGTTCAGGCTGGGCCCGAGCGCGGCAACGAAAGCCAGCGACAGGATGAGGCTGGGGAAGGACAGGAAGATATCGGTGATGCGCATCAGCACCGTATCGAACATGCCGCCGACATAGCCGGCAGCAGTTCCGACGGCGAGGCCAATCGGCCCCACGGTGATGGTGACCAGCCCGATGATCGTCAGGGTAATCCGCGTCCCGTAGATCAGGCGCGAATAGATATCGCGACCCAGCTCATCAGTGCCGAAAATATGCGCGCCATTGGGCGGCTGCAGCACATTTGTCAGGTCCTGCAGATAGGGATCATGCGTTGCCAGCAGCGGCGCCAGGATCGCCAGGAGGATCAGGGCACCGATAATGACCAGGCTGAACGCCGAGGTGGGGCTGCGCAGCAGGAAACGGATGATGTTGAACACCGGCATCATAAAGGCGAGCCCGCCGGGCGCGGTCTTTGTCGTCATGGCGGTTTGGGTCATCGGGTCCTCGGATCAAAGACGCGGTACAGCACATCGGACAGCACGTTGAGACCGATGAAAATGAGACCGACGATCAGCACACAGGTCATGACGGCATTCATGTCGCCAATGAGCAGGTTGTTGGTGAGGTATTGGCCAAAGCCGGGCCAGGCGAACACGGTTTCGATCAGCACGGCGCCTTCAAGCAGCCCGCCATAGGAGAGCGCCACGATAGTCACCAGCTGCACGCGAATATTGATGAAGGCGTGCTTCCAGATCGTGTCGCGCTGCGACAGTCCCTTGACCCGCGCCGTGGTGATATATTCCTGGTTGAGCTGATCGAGCATGAAGCTGCGCGTCATGCGGGTGATGTAGGCTGATGAGGAATAGCCCAGCAGGCTCGCCGGCAGGATCAGGTGGTTGAGGGCCGAATAGAAGATATCCCATTCGCCGGCGATGAGACTGTCAATCAGGAGAAACCCTGTCGGTCCGCGGATCATGCCGATATAAAAGCCGCTCATACGGCCGCTGCCACCGACCCAGCCGAGGGCGGCATAAAATACCAGCAGGCCGATCATGCCGGTCCAGAAGATAGGCATGGAGTGGCCCATCAGGCTGAACACCCTCACCACGTGGTCAACCCATTTGTCTTTGTTGACGGCGGCCAGCACGCCCAGCGGAATGCCGAGGCAGGCGCCGATGACGATCGCGAAAGTCGCCATTTCGATGGTGGCGGGCATGACATGGAGGATGTCGTTGATCACTGGCTGGCCCGTGCGGATCGCGACGCCGAAATTGCCGGTCAAAACATCGCCGAGATAGCGGAAGAACTGCTCCCAGATGGGCCGGTCAAGGCCAAGCCGCTCATACATCATGCGATACGTATCGGGCGTGGCGTCTTCGCCGACTATGGCCCGGACCGGGTCTGCGGGCATCATACGGCCGATGACAAAGGTGAGCACGAGAAGCCCAAACAGCGTCACGAGGATGGAAACCAGATGCCCACCGAAAGAGCGCACCTTGAGCGCACGATGGTGCATTGCCGAACTGGCCTGCGCCCCGGCGTTGCCGCCTGCTGAAATTGTCATGGGCCTCCTCCTCAGGTGCCCGCCACGCGGTTCTTGGCGTGACGGATTTCGAAGCTTCTGTGCCAAGTGGCTGGATGAAGAGGTGACAATGACCACCAGCTCGCTCCGCCCCTTCGTGATCGGCTTCGGAACCCATCTTTTCGCGCAGAAGTCATCCTACTGTCAATAGTTATCATACAGATTTTCGGTTCGACGACGGTCGTGAATGAGTGCAGCGACGGAAATCTTGGGGTGGAACCCCCGCCCGCCTGGCCAAATGTCGCCCCCTTTCCTAGTCCTTCTCGACAAAATTGCGTGACACCGTCAGCGGTGAAGGTGGCCAAAACCCATAGGATAAATCCTCGCAACATGTCGGGCGAATCACCGTGTGTTGCTTGACACAGATGCCGGGCTGGCCTCAAATTCACTCAACACCTCCTGGCTGCCGTGCTGAAAGATTGAACCGATGAATTTGCAACATCCCCGGAACGATAAGGGTGCTGGAACGCTGGTCATACAGGTGGCCAATGCACTGCGCAGCGCGCTGTCATCGGGTGATTATGCGGTGGGCGACAAGTTGCCGAGCGAGGCGCGGATCGCTGAAACCCATGGCGTCAGCCGCACGGTGGTGCGCGAAGCCATCGCCTCGCTGCGCTCGGATGGTCTGGTGGAGCCGCGTCGCGGCGCCGGTGTTTTTGTGCTCGAGCCCACAGAGCCTGCTACATTGCCCTTTCAAAACGTTGATCATGCGCGCCTGTCCTCGATCATCGCCCTGCTCGAGCTCCGCTCTGCGGTTGAAGTCGAGGCGGCAGGCCTTGCGGCCGTGCGCCGGTCGCCCGCGCAGGAAGAAGCGATATTCGAATTTCATCGGGCGGTCGGCCAATGCATTGCTGAAGGCAAGCCCACCAGCACGGCCGATTTCGCGCTGCACACCGCCATCGCCGACGCCACCAATAATCCGCGCTTTTCGGAGTTTCTGCGGGTCATCGGCCAGAATGCGATCCCGCGCGCCGCCCTTTCCAGTACGGATCCCGGCTCTTCCAAATCCTATCTGGAGCAGCTGCATCTCGAGCACGCTAATATCGTCACCGCAATTTCCGACGGCGATGCCGAAGCAGCGCGCGAAGCTATGCGCGTTCACCTGCAAGGCAGCCAGCGCCGCTACCGCGCCCTTCTGCAAACCACCTGACGCCCCACATAGTTATCATACAGCTTGTTGACTTTAGTCAGGCAGCCGTCTACTCATTTCGCATCGACCTAATTGTGCGAAGGAGAATTTCATGGGGCCGCAGGAAGTTAAGCAGGCGCTTGGCGCGGGGCTACTTTCATTCCCTGTCACGCATTTCGATGAGAATGGCCGGTTTAACCGCGGTTCTTACGTCGAGCATGTCAACTGGCTGTCGGGTTTCGAAGCGACCACCCTGTTTGCGGCCGGCGGCACCGGCGAGTTCTTCTCGCTGGGCCTTGAGGAAATTCCGCAAGTCGTTGCCGCTGCCAAGGAAGCCTCAGAAGGCAAGGTCGCCATCGTCTCGGGCTGCGGCTATGGCACAGAGATTGCCGTATCCATTGCCAAATCGGCTGAAAAGGCCGGCTCGGACGGCATTCTGCTATTGCCCCACTACCTGATCGATGCGCCCCAGGAAGGCCTCTTTCACCACGTGCGCACGGTCTGCCAGTCGGTGGGCATCGGCGTTATGGTCTATAATCGCGACAATTCGATCCTCACCGCTGAAACGCTCGCCCGGCTTTGCGAAGTCTGCCCCAATCTGATTGGTTTCAAGGATGGCTCGGGCGACATTGGCCTCGTCCGCCAGATCACCGCGACCATGGGCGACAGGCTGACTTATCTGGGAGGTATGCCGACGGCCGAGCTTTTTGCCGAGGCCTATTTGGCCGCCGGTTTCACCACCTATTCGTCGGCTGTGTTCAACTTCGTCCCCGGTCTCGCCGTTGAGTTTTACAAAGCCCTGCGCGGCGGCGACCGCGCTAACTGCGAACGCATCCTGCGCGATTTCTTCTATCCGTTCATGGACATCCGAAACCGTCGCAAAGGCTATGCAGTCTCTGCGGTCAAAGCTGGCGTGCGGCTCCAGGGCTTTTATGCTGGTCCGGTGCGTGCGCCTCTGACAGATCTCACCAAGGACGAAGAGTTGCTTTTGGCAAAGCTAATTGAGCCGCACCGTCGCTGATTTCTAACGTCTGGAAAGGGAATGATGTTACCTTGTTCTGCGAGGCACCATCTACCAACACGTGGCACGCGTTTCAGACCAAGACGGCTGCCTCCTGCCGGTCTTTGCCGGGCCTTGGCTAAAAGTATGCACTTCTCGACTGGGTTGGCCGCCATCTTACGTGAGACTTGGCTAATCGCTTGAGCAAGAGAAGCTTGCCAACGGATGGGTATGACCCAAAGGCCTTCCCTGGCCCATACAAGGCAAATCAACTGCGCGCTACGCTCCGCAGTCTCTTGCGCGATCCCTGAGGATCGTCAATCTTTGGATTGCGGCGCCGTTGGTGACGTGATTGCATTTATATGCAGCGTTGTGCAGAGGGATCGCTCTGCCTGGAGATCTCTTCGGCCTGGTTCTCAACGCCATGCTCCCTGTGATGATCTAGCACAAGATTTAGACGGAGAAAGATCGTTGGACGAGGTAGTGCGACGGAGGGGGGGCGTCTCAGACAAACTCGCCGCCCGCATCAGGGACGAGATTCATTCTGGTGGCCTGCGCCCCCACACCCATCTGACTGCTCAAGGCCTTGCCGATCGTTTTGGTGTGTCCCGGTCGCCCATTGGTGAAGCGCTCAAGTCATTGACGGCGGAGGGCGTGCTGACCCATGAGGCTAACAAGGGCTACTTTGTTGCGCCGGAACCGCCAGGGCCTCCCTCTGATCTCCCATCGCAGCACTCCGCAGTGGATGCGGCTTATTTTGCGCTCGCGGATGACCGACTCGAGTCGCGGGTTCCTGATGTCGTTTCGGCTGCATACCTTAAAGAGACTTACGGGCTAAGTTCTGCAGAGGTGCAGAGCCTTTGCACGCGGATCGTCAAGGAGGGGTGGCTCGAGCGCAGGGCGGGCTACGGCTATCAATTCACGGATATGCTCAATTCGGCGGAAGCCCTTACGCAAACCTACCGGTTTCGTATGGCCTTGGAGCCTGCGGCCCTGCTGGAGCCTGGCTACAGGCTTGATACTGCAGCGGCAGCGGAGTGCCGTTTGGTCGAGCAGCGAATCCTGGCCGGTGGCGTAGAGTCCATGAGCATCGAAGAATTGTACGATCGAGGCGTAAAATTCCACGAACTGATCGTTTCTGGATCACAAAATCCATTTTACCTGGATGCTCTCCGACGCATCAACTCGATCCGCCGCCTTATCGCTTACAGGTCATCGGCCACCCGAGAGCGCTACTACGGACAGGCACAGGAACACATAGAAATTCTTGATCTATTGGTTGCCGGGCGCAACGAAGAAGCGTCCTGGAAACTACGTTCGCATCTTGGTCATGTCATCCACAACCTTGCGGAAATAAGACCCATTCTCGAGCCTGGCGGCAAATAGGTATTGCATTTGTAAGTTATAATATGCAATCACTCTCCTCAGCTCTGGGAGGAGTGAATTGTGACGACCGACGGCCCGACCAGCCTGCTTATCGATGATTTTCTGGCTGTGGACCTGCGCGCTGTTGCCGGGGACACGCTGGACAGGCTGCCGTATTCGCTCCGAATCCTGCTTGAGAACACGCTTCGTCATTCGCAGGGCGCAGAGCGGGAGCGCAATGTCGCTGCAGTTCTGAGTTGGCCCGCAACAGGCACATCGACTGAAGAGCTCGCGTTTCAGCCAGAACGATTGCTTATGCACGACACCACGTGCGGCCCAGCTCTCGTCGACATTGCGGGCATGCGCGACGCGCTTGCGGAGCGCGGAGATGACCCGCGCAAGCTCAACCCTCAATTGCGGGTTGACGTCTCTGTGGACCATTCGATTGCTGTCGACGCATTCGGAACAGCCGCGTCCGTCGCCGTAAACATGAAGCGGGAGGCCGAGCGAAATTCCGAACGGCTCCGTCTCATGAAATGGGCGCAGGAACGGTTGGAAGGCGTGACTATTCACCCGCCGGGCACCGGCATTCTGCACACGTTCAATTTGGAACAGCTTGCGACCGTTGTTTCGAGGTCGACAGATGCGGAAGGGCGGAAATGGCTCTTTCCCGACACTTTGATCGGCACCGACAGTCATACCCCGATGATCAATGGTCTGGGCGTCATGGGATGGGGTGTCGGCGGACTTGAGGCGGAAGGCGTGATGTTCGGCCTGCCAGTTATGATGCGGCTGCCTGACGTTGTTGGGGTGCGCCTGACTGGCCGTCTCTCCGACGGGGTGCTGGCAACCGACCTGGCACTTGTCGTGACCAACCGCCTGCGCGAATATGGCCTCAACAGCCAGTTTGTTGAATTTTTTGGCGACGGTCTCGACACACTATCGGTCGGAGATCGATCTGTTGTTGCCAACATGGCGCCCGAATATGGGGCGCAAACGGCCTATTTCCCGATCGATAAGCACGCGCTTGCCTACCTGGCCAATACCGGGCGTGAGCCGAGACATATACACCTTGTTGAGCGCTACGCGCGGGCGAATGGCCTGTGGCGCGAGCGTTCAGAACATATCCGCTACACCGATATTCTCGATATTAATCTGGATACAGTTCGGACGAGCATCGCTGGACCTCGCCGCCCTCAGGACATTATCGAGCCAAAGGCGGCCCAAGCCGAGGTTGCGGAGCTGGCCGAAGATTCAGGGGCTCGGGTCGGTGATATCGTCAATGGTTCGGTTGCGATTGCTGCCATCACCAGCTGCACGAATACGACCGACCCTCGCCTGACCGTTGCTGCGGGGCTACTTGCACGACGTGCCCGTGAGCGCGGGCTTGCGCCCAAGCCTTGGGTAAAGACATCATTCTCGCCAGGTTCACCCGCTGCCTCCAAATATCTCAAGCGAGCGGGACTGCTGGACGATCTTGAGGCCGTGGGTTTCGGCATTGTCGGGTTCGGCTGCATGACGTGCATCGGCAATTCGGGGCCTCTGCTTGCTGAAACACAGGCGGCAATCGACCAGGGCGTGGTGCCGGTAGCGGTGCTTTCAGGTAACCGCAACTTCGCGGGCCGGGTTCATCCGGTGCTGAAGGCCGGTTTTCTTGCCTCACCGCCATTGGTGATCGCCTACGCCCTGGCGGGCGACGTCAACAGGGACGTCCTCTCTGAACCACTTTGCAAAGATCCAGAAGGGCGCGATGTATACCTGTCGGAGCTTTGGCCCTCCGGTGTTGAGATTGACGCAGCCCTCGCGCAGGGACGTGACCCATCTGACTTTGCATCTAGTTTTGCAGAAGCTTCAAAGAATGCCATCTGGGACGAAATTCTGGCGCCGCAGAGCGATCTCTATCCCTGGGACGAAGACTCTACTTACCTCCGTCGACCGCCATACACTGTTGGCGCCAGTACATGTCGGCTTGGCACGTATCGAGCCGACCCCATCCTCGTGCTCGGCGACGATGTCAGCACCGACCATATTTCTCCCGCGGGTGCAATTTCTGCGAAGAGCGAAACGGGTCAATACCTGATCAATGCGGGTGAAAACCCCCTGGATCTCAACGTTCATTCCTCGCGGCGAGGCAACTGGCAATCCATGGTCCGCGGGCTCTACACGAATGGGGCCGTACGAAATCTCATCGCCGAAAATGTACCGCCGGGCAGCGGTGTCGACCCTGTAACCCAGGACGTTCTTCCCCTCTTTCGACTGGCAGATCTGAATTCACAGCGTGGTCGCTCATCTGTCATTCTGGCCGGTGAGCGGTACGGTCAGGGGTCATCGCGAGACTGGGGCGCCAAGGGGCCAGCGATCTTGGGGGTAAGGGCCGTTCTTGCATCGAGCATCGAACGCATCCACAGGACAAACCTGATCGGCATGGGAATATTGCCGCTCCGGTTCCCCTCACATGTGCATCCCCAGGAGTTGGGGTTGAAGCCCGGAGATGCTGTTGTCATCGACACAGCTCCCGACCGCCTCAAACCACGTTCCGAGGTTGCTGTTTCCATCGAGCGCAACGGCGCCGTCCTACATCAATTTTCCGCAATGGCCGAAGTCGAGACTGAGCTCGAACTCAACCTTCTTCGTCATGGCGGCATCGTTCCGTTCATTCTTGCCAGGGTGGCATCCGCTCCGGCCGGGAAGAACGCTGCCATCGGTCATGCCTCTTTGGGGTGAACCGAACCGCACCTTGCGTGCATGCATCAAAAGGGAGGAACCCGATGCACAAACTAGTAAAATCCGTTCTGGGGGCCGGTTTCGCGGTAGCGCTGTCTGCCGGCATTGCATCTGCCCAGGAATTTGAATTCAATATCATCGCTCCGGCTGGCGCCGGCGGCGGGTGGGACGGGGCCGCCCGTTCGATTCAGGAAGTGATGGTTGCCACCGGGCAGGCGCGCAGCGCTCAGGTTGTCAACGTGCCGGGCGCAGGTGGGACAGTGGGCCTTGCCCAGTTCGCTGCGAGTGCCGGTGCTGATCCAAACCAGCTTCTGGTGGGTGGAATTACCATGGTGGGTGCAATCATTTCCAACGCCTCGCCCGTTAGTCTTGACCAGGTGACCCCAATTGCCCGCCTCACTGGCGACCCACTCGTTGTCGTTGTTCCGTCCAGTTCCAGCATTCAGACCATCGATGATTTGCTCGCTGCTGCTAAGGCTGATGTCGGCGGGACCATCTGGGCCGGCGGTTCAGCTGGCGGCGCTGATCACATGCTTGCGGCGCTCATTACCGAGGCTGCAGGCGAAGACCCAGCCAAGGTAAACTACGTCGCCTATTCGGGCGGTGGCGAGGCACTGGCTGCAATGCTTGGCGGCCAGGTGACGGCGGGCGTTTCGGGCTATGGCGAGTGGCAGGGTCAGATCGAATCCGGTGACCTGCGCGCACTTGCCATTTCCTATCCCGATCCGATCGAGGGCATTGAAGCGCAACCGCTGAAGGCGCAGGGTGTTGATGTAGAGCTGGTCAACTGGCGTGCAGTGTTCGCCGCCCCGGACGTTTCGGATGAAGACAAGGCCCGCCTGTCTGCTGCCTTTGACGCGATGGTCTCTTCCGATGAGTGGAAGGAACTGCTCGTCGCCCGCGGCTGGACCGACTACTACATGCCAGCTGATGAGTTCTCTGCGTTCCTCGAAAAGGAAACAGAAAGCGTTCGCGGCGTCCTGCAGGCACTTGGCCTCGCCCAATAGCGCATCCTATGGGGCGCGAGTCATCGGGCCCCTTTTTTTTTCTTTAGGGAGGACGGCAAGTGGAAACGCCCAGCCGATCGTTTAACGGCCCGTACGTCATCGTCGGTGTGGCCCTTCTCGCTGTCGCAGCGATCACAGTTTGGGACGCAAGCACCATGCGCATTCGGGCTCAATATGGGGTGGGCGCGGACGCAGCATCCTACCTGATCGCTGGATTTTTGGTCTTGCTGGCCGCAGGGCATTTCATCGGCGCGTTCCGGAAGTCCGACGACTTGGATGCCGAACCGACCGACTGGCGTGCCATCGGCTGGATCGCCCTGGCGCTAACAGGCCTTGTGAGCGCCATCGGCCTGGGGGCAGGTTTTATCCTCGGGTCTACGTTGCTTTTCGCTTTCACGGCGCGCGCTTTTGGTCGTCGAGCGCTGCTTGTCGACCTGCTCATTGGCGCCGCGCTCGCTGTGCTTGTCTATTTCCTCTTCCATGGCCTCCTGACGCTGCATCTGCCCGAAGGTCCCCTGGAACGGCTGCTCTAGGGGGCCTCAAATGGATGTCTTGCTCAACCTCTTTGCAGGCTTCGCTTCGGCGCTGACGGTCAGCAATCTTATCTTTGCCGCGGTGGGAGTGTTCATCGGCACTGCCGTCGGTGTACTTCCCGGGATTGGCCCGGCACTGACGGTTGCCCTGCTTCTCCCTGTGACGTTCAAGCTGGATCCTGGCGGCTCACTGATCATGTTTGCCGGCATCTACTATGGCGGCATGTATGGTGGCTCAACCACCGCAATCCTGTTGAATACTCCTGGTGAGGCGGCGTCCGTGGTGACTGCCCTCGAAGGCAACAAGATGGCCAGAGCGGGCCGAGGCGGACCGGCCCTGGCGACTGCGGCCATTGGGTCCTTCGTTGCAGCACTGGTTGCAACCTTTGGTCTCGCCTTTCTTTCGCCAATTGTAGTTCAGATTGCGGTGCGCTTCGGACCCTGGGACTATTTTGGTCTCATGCTGATCGCTTTCGTAACGGTTTCCGCGACCTTCGGGTCATCTCCGCTTCGCGGATTGACCAGCCTTGCCTTCGGGCTCTGGCTTGGCCTCGTCGGTATCGATCAGCTCACGGGACAGGCCCGCCTGACCTTTGGCGTGCCGCAATTGTTGGATGGTATCGAAGTGACGACGCTGGCTGTTGGATTGTTTGCTATCGGCGAAGCGCTTCACGTTGCCGGGCGGCATCTCAGAAATCCGGAGAAGCCAATTCCTGTGAAGGGGTCGCCCTGGATGACCAAAGAGGACTGGCGCCGTTCGTTCTTTCCCTGGCTGCGCGGCACCCTGATTGGTTTCCCGATCGGCGGTTTGCCAGCCGGCGGCGCAGAGGTGCCGACGTTCCTGAGCTACAACCTCGAGCGGCGGCTTTCCAAGCACCAGGATGAGTTTGGAAAAGGAGCGATCGAAGGCGTTGCTGGCCCTGAGGCCGCGAACAATGCGTCTGCGGCAGGCACCCTTGTGCCCTTGCTTACTCTTGGCCTGCCCACGTCGGCGACCGCCGCGGTAATGCTTGCCGGCTTCCAGCAATACAATATCCAGCCCGGCCCACTGCTCTTTGTCCAACACGCCGATCTGGTGTGGGCGCTAATAGCAAGTCTCTTCATTGCCAACGTGATGCTGCTGGTGCTGAACCTGCCGCTGGTTGGCCTATGGGTCCGGCTCCTCGCCATACCTCTGCCCTGGCTCTATGGCGGCATCATGCTTTTCGCCGCCATGGGAACAGTTGCCGCCAATCCATCGGTCGTAGAGCTTCTGATGCTGGTTGGCTTTGGCACCTTAGGCTTCCTGATGCGCAAATTCGACTATCCAATTGCGCCTGCGATTGTCGGACTGATCCTGGGGCCCATGGCCGACAGCCAGCTCCGACGCGCGCTGCAGATGAGCCAGGGCGATCCAATGATCCTTCTTCAGCACCCCAGCTCGGCGGTGATGATCGGGCTTGCGACGCTCGCCTTAGTCGCCCCGTTGATCTTCAAGGGTCTGTCCAAAATGCAAAGTGACGAAGATTGAAACTATGGGGCGCTTCGAGCGCCCCACCTCTTGGAGGGCGGGCTGCCAACACTGGTTGTCGATCGGGACGAGGACAGCGCGGAAAACCAGGGCTCGAATTTATGTGGCAGCTGTGAAGTGCCTCCTATTGCGCGAATTCCGCACTAAGCGGTCTGACCTCTACCGGCCCCATTTCAGTCTTTGGCGGAAGGCTGGGGAAGGGCAAAGTAGGGGCCGGCAGCGGCCTGTCAGCTTTTTTAACCCGAAACTGGAAATCCAGACATACCCGACGCTGACAAGTGCAAAGTCTGCAACAGCCGCAGAGGCGCTTCAGCACTGGGATTCGATCGCACTCGCCGCCACAAGGGGAAGGCCTCCCGCAGCCACTGGATCGATTTAGTTATAGACTATATCAATGCCAAAATTGACAATGTGAAGCATAGGGGCGCGATGCGCCTTTCAATCACGCCTTACACCCGGCCCCTAGAGTTCTTCAAACCAAGGTGGCCGCTTCGATCACGCCGACTATGACGACAGCAGCTCAATCCAGTCACCCCATGAACACAGTCCTGTCAGCCAAGCGCCGCGTCCTCGTTGCAGCGATTCTCGCCTCTTCCATGGGGTTCATAGATGGCTCAGTGCTCTCGATCATGACCCCATCGATCAGGACTAGCTTCGATGCCAGTCTGGCGACAGCCCAATGGGTGTCGAATGCGTATCTGCTACCGCTCTCTGCGCTGATCCTGCTGGGCGGTGCCACTGGAGACCGTTTCGGTCTACGCAACACATTTGCCGCCGGAATCGCGGTTTTCGTTGGGGCATCCCTGCTTGCTGCGTTTGCACCAACTGCCGAACTATTGATCGCTGCGCGCGCCTTTCAAGGGTTTGGCGCAGCCTTCATGGTGCCCGGCAGCCTTGCAATGATCGCCGAGACGTTTCCGGAGGCGGAGCGCGGCAAGGCCATCGGCACCTGGGCTGCAGCCTCGTCACTCACCACATTGTTGGGCCCCTTGCTCGGTGGCCTGTTTCTCAGTTGGCTTGGCGATGCCGCCTTGCGCTGGATTTTTGCGATCAACCTGCCGCTGGGCGCAGCGTCCCTGATCCTGCTGCGTGGCGCACCACCGCGCAGCGTGGGCAGTACGCAAAAGCCCGACATTGTCGGCGCCATTCTGATCAGTCTGGCCTTGGGCCTGATTTCCTTCGCCTTCATCGGCGGCACCGGCCATGTCCTGCTCGAGATGATCCTCGGAGGGTTGGCGCTGACGGCCTTCGTCGCCTGGGAGGCGAAATGGTCCGCCCCCATGCTGCCGCTTGGCCTCTTCCGCAACCTGCGATTTTCAGGGGCACAACTGGTGACGTTCCTCATCTATTTTGCCCTGACCGCGGTGTCGTTCTACCTTCCAAGTGTCCTGATATCGGGATGGGGAGCCAGCCCGCTGGAGGCGTCGGCAGTCCTCTTGCCGTATAGTCTCGCGCTGACAGTGCTTTCCCGCTCAGCAGGTCGCCTCGCTGACCGGTTCGGACCGGCCCCCGTGATTGCGACGGGAGGGCTCCTGGTCAGCGTCTCCATGCTGGTTTTTGCGGTCAGCGCGCCCGCGCATCTGCTGTGGACGGGCGCAGTTCCGTTGATGGCCCTGTTCGGCGTGGGCATGAGCGGCGTCGCCGGGCCCATTTCGACGGCTGTCATGGGCGCCGTTCAACCCGGCAATACGGGCGTTGCGTCCGCGACCAACAATGCCGTCGCCCGCATGGCCGGATTGCTGGCCGTGGCCGCAATGGGCTCATTGGCCGCTTCGGTTTTCAGCATGATCGCGGGCCCGGAGACGCACGATTTTGGGTTGGTGGTTGAGACGGCGCTTTCTCCTGAAATGGCGTCTCTGCGCGTCGCGGCGACAGACGCCGCCTTTGCCGCTGTCTGTTATTGCGCTGCCGGGTTCTCGGCCTTGGGCGCAATCCTGGCATGGTTCATGCTGGAACACAAAACGCCGCTGGCCGCACAGCCTACCCAACCCATCAGGCCGTAGCGGACGCTCTCTGGATCGCATCATGCATCGCGGCGCCTGCGGCCGCATGCCCGCTTCCGGCGAGCCAGCAGACCCAATATTCCACATCGAAATCATGTGGCAGGGAAATCGTACTGAGCTTCGGGCGAATGGCTTCAATCGACGCCAGTGGCAAGACGGAAACATAGCCGTAGTGCAGAACCAGATTGAGAATGACCGGAATCGAGTCGATTTCCAGCAGCTTCAGGCGATCGCGCGTCTGCTCGTCAAAAGTGGTCTCCAGCATCCGGTCGATCGCCAGGCGGAGGCCGCTACGCGAACTGGGAACAGCGATCCGGCGGTCCTTGAGGGCGCTGGCCAGGTCGGTCCCTTCGGCGCCCGCAACCGCCAGGGAAGAGCGGATAACGGGCAGGCCCTCCAGGTTGGCCGTCAGGCGGCCGGTATCGAGAAGGACGATATCGAAAACACCGCTGCGCAGCCCACGCAGAAGTTCATCGGCCGTGGTCGAGCTCACGAACAGAGGCTGGCGAGGGCGCAGGTTGGCCCAACTCGCCATCAGACTGGCTAGCTTTCGGGCGATTTCACTCTCGTGTCCCAGGGGCATGATCGTGCCCAAGCGAATGGTGGCCTGATTGCGCCGAAATCGATTGTCTGAATTGCGTGATATACTTTCCCAAAGGCGCAGCAGTTCCATGCTCAAGTCACGAAGAGCCGCACCCTCTTCGGTCAACCCGGAACCCTCCGCCCCCCGCTTCAACAACGAGCGCCCCAGAACCGATTCGAGCTGCGCCAATTGTCGAGACAGTTGCGGTTGACCCAGCATGAGCACATGGGCCGCCTGCCTGATACTGCGCCGTTCGGCCACTTCCACAAACCGCAAGAGAGCTTCAAACTTGACGGGTCGCGACAAGGGATCGATGGCGTCGGCATAGAGCCGCCGCACGATTGTGGCAGCCTCGGCCAGTGTCCCGGCGAGCCGGTCGGCTTCAAGGGTCAGGACAAGGCCCGGCCCTGCGCGTTGGCAAAGAGTGGTCGACAGCGACGCTTCGAGCCGGTCGAGGGCCGCAGACATGCTGGACACCGGACGCCCGAGCAGACGGGCCGCACCGCGCAGACTGCCCGAGCGCAAGACGCTGTCGACCATCAATACTGTCGTCGTATCCACACGCGCCTCCGACCGCATTTTAGGCAGCACTAAAAAGTGCCCTAAAAATCCGCATCATATGTTCAACTTTTGGGATATCCCACGAGCAGGGCATTTTCAATAACGTCCTTTCATCGAGGAGCCAATCGTGACCAACCCCACCCCGTCACAGCCAGAAACGATCCGCCTGTCGGGCAGGCCGCTGACATTTGGCGACCTGCGCGCAATCGGCATGCGGTCGTTGGGCCTCGATATCGATGAAACCTCGTTCACCAGGGTTCAGGCATCCCGGCGCGTTCTTGAAGCGGCCATTGCCGCTGGTCAGCCGGTTTATGGCGCCAATACCGGCGTGGGCGCCATGAAGGACGTGTCCTGGTCCGACGCTGACCTTGCCGCCTTCAATACCGGTCTCGTCCGCGCCCACCACTTTGGTACCGGCGACGCTTTTCCGGTGGAGGTGGTGCGCAACGCCATCGCCATCCGCATCAATATGGCCCTGACCGGCCATGTCGGCTGCACGCCGGAACTGGTGCGCATCTATGAGCGCCTACTGGATGCCGATGTGATCCCCGTCGTGCGTCGCACCGGTTCGATCGGCTGCGCCGATATCGGCCTGATGGGCCAGATCGGCGCGGTGCTGACCGGAGTTGGTGAGGCTTGGCACAATGGCAAGAGGCTCCCGGCAGAGGAAGCGCTGGCTCTCGCCGGGCTCGGCCCGATGCAACTGGCCCCCAAGGACAGCCTGGCGTCGATCTCAACCAACGCCGTCGGCTACGCAGCCGCAGCATCGGCCGTGCAAAATGCCGCCAAGATCCTCCGGGTCCTTCTGGCAACGGGCCTCACGACCGCGGGCGCTCTCGGGGCTTCGCGTGAACCCTGGAAGGCGGTCGCGCATGTGGGCACAGAGCGCGAGGCCGGTATCGGTGCCTGGCTCTATTTCAACGCCATGGGCTGGGACTGGCCGATCGGCACGAACGTGCAAGACCCGCTCTCGGTCCGCATGATGAGCCAGGTCTTCGCCACGGCCTTCGAAAGCCTCACCATCGCTGGCCGCACCGTTTTGGCCGCGACTGGTCGCACCGATGACAACCCGGTTGTCGCCGGAGGCCTGGTGCTGACCTCGGGCGGTTCGCTGCCCCTCGATGTCACGGTCTTCCTGCAGACGGCACAGCTCGCGCTGGCCCATGTCGCCCGCAATTCGTTCAACCGTTGCGTGCTGCTCGCCAATGGCGGCCGCCGCAACCTGCCGGTCAATCTGGTGGCGCCCGGCGTGATCGCGACCGGGTTCGGTCCGATCCTCAAACTTTCCGGCGAGCTTTATGCCCGCTGCCTGTCGTTCTCTTCCTCCATTTCGGCACAGTCCATGGTTGTCGCCAATGGCATGGAAGACGAAGCGGCGTTCCTGCCCCTGGTGGTCGAGCGGCTGGAGCGCCAGACCGAGGCCCTGTGCCGCATGGCTGCGCTCGAAGGGCTGCTGGCCGCCCAGGCCATGGACATATCCGAAGACCGCCCGGGCAATGTTCCGGGCATGGTCCATGCGCTCGTGCGCCAAAATGCGGCCTTCTACCGCGAGGACCGGCCGCTTTCCGCAGATGTCGAGGCCATCGAATGCGCCCTCTGCTCGGATGCCTTTGTGTCCGAGTTGGTTTCCCACTCCGCATTGATGGACCTCGACGCCTTTTTCGCCCTGCCTTCCCGCCCCGACCAAGGAGCAAACGGTGTCTGACTTCGATCTCAGCCTCACCGGCACAGTCATTTTGCCCGACCGCATTATCGAGCGCGGCCACGTCGCGGTGCGTGACGGCAAGATTGCCCTGGTTGGCGAAGGCCTGGGACCCGATGCCCACGAGCGGCACGATCTGGGCAATGCCATGATCCTGCCCGGCGCCATCGACGCACAGACCCATTCGCTGAGCCAGAAGAACCAGGAAGATTTCATCTGGTCGACGCGCTCGGCAGCAGCGGGCGGGGTCACGACAATCGTCGACATGCCCTATGATGAGGGCAATCTCGTGTGTTCGGCTGAAGCCGTGCGCATCAAGGTGGATCATGCAGCCCAGCAGGCGCGCGTCGACTTTGCCCTTTACGGCACCATCAACCCCGAAGAGAGCCCTGCCCGCATTGCCGAGCAGGCCGAAGCCGGCGTCGCCGCGTTCAAGTTCTCGACCTTCGGCACCGATCCCGTGCGCTTTCCGCGCATCCCTCCCGCCCTGTTGGAAGACTGCTTTGCCGCCGTCGCCAAGACCGGCCTGACCGCTGGCGTCCACAATGAGGACGACGAAATGGTCCGGGCCGCCATGGCCAAGGTCAAGGCCGCTGGAATTACCGACTACCGCGCCCATGCGCTGAGCCGCCCGCCACTGACCGAGCTGCTTGCATCCCTGCAAATCTACGAAACCGGCGCACAGACCGGCTGCGATGCCCATGTGGTGCATTGCTCGCTCGGACGTGGCTACGAGATCGCGCGCAGTTATCGCGACCAGGGTTACGCCGCCACCATCGAATGCTGCATCCACTATCTGACGCTCGACGATGAAAATGACGTCGCCCGCCTCGGCGGCAAGGCCAAGATCAATCCCCCTATCCGTCCCCGGGCCGAGGTGGAAAAGCTCTGGCAGCATGTCGCGGCGGGCAATGTCACGCTCGTCTCTACCGATCACGTCAGTTGGTCGGAGGATCGCAAGACCAATCCCGACATGCTCGCCAATGCGTCGGGCGTTCCCGGTCTGGAAGCGATGGTTCCGCTGTTCATCAAGGGGGCCCTGGACCACGGCGTTTCCCTCACCTGGGCAGCTAGGTTGATGGCGGCCAATCCGGCACGCCATTTCCGGCTCGACCATGTCAAGGGCGCTCTGGAACTCGGCAAGGACGCCGACATCACCGTGCTGGTGGATCGCGCGCAGGTCTATGACGCAGCGCAGAGCGGCCATAACGTGGTCGGCTGGAGCCCCTATAACGGCATCGAACTGCCCTGGACCATTGCTGGCACGTGGCTGCGTGGCCAGCAGGTTTTTGACGGCACCGAGGTTCTCGCAGCGCCCGGCAATGGCCGCTTTGTGCGCCCCGAGGCCCGTGCATGAGCCGCAACCTGCCCACAAGTGTCGCGCGGATCGACGAGGACATTGCGGCCCTCGCCGCGATCACCGAGCCCGGGCGCCCCTATACGCGCCGCGCCTTTACGCCGATATTTCTCGAAGGACGGGCCTGGCTCGCGCGGCGTTTTGAGGCCGCTGGACTGACTGTTCACATAGATGCCGCCGGCAATCTGATCGGCAGGAGAGCGGGCCTAAAACCCGACCTCGGCACTATCATGCTGGGCTCGCATTCGGACACTGTGCCCGAGGGTGGGCGCTATGACGGCATTGCCGGTGTTTCGGCGGCGCTCGAAGTGGCGCGCGCGCTCTCAGACCTCAACATCGCGCTCGAACATGATCTCGAAATCATCGACTTCCTTGCTGAAGAAGTCTCGATCTTTGGCGTCTCCTGCGTCGGCAGCCGCGGCATTTCCGGCACGCGACCGAGTGCCTGGCTGGCGCGGGAAAGCGACGGCATAGCTCTATCGCAGGCCATCGAAACCGTCGGCGGAAAGGTGGCGCAGGATGCAATCCGCAGCGACATCGCCGCCTTCCTCGAGCTGCATATCGAACAGGGTCCGGTCCTTGAAAACGAGGCGCTCGATATCGGCGTGGTGACGGCCATCGCCGGCATTACCCGCATCGAAATCATTGTCGAGGGCCGCGCCGACCACGCGGGCACCACGCCCATGGGAAGCCGCAAGGACGCGCTTTCCGCTGCGGCGCGGATCGCCCTGGCGGTGGAGGCAGAGGCCTCGGATCTGGCGAAGAGCGATTATCATTTTGCGGCCACGGTCGGCGAGTTCCGCATGGAACCCAATGCGGCAAACGTGGTCCCTTCTCAGGTCACCATGCTGATCGATGCGCGCGCTGAGCGCCGCGCGGACATGGAAGATTTCCTGGCGCGGCTCAGTGCCAAAGTTGCCGCTGTCGCGACGGAAACGGGCGTGACAGTCGCAGCGCCACGGGTGCTTTCAGACAATATGCCGACGCCGGGCGATGCCGATGTTCTGACCGTGCTTGAGGCGGCCTGTGAGGCAACGGACGCGCGGTTTCGGCGCATGGCGTCGGGCGCGGGCCACGACACCGCGTGGATGGCCCGCATCACCAAGGCCGCGATGATTTTTGTGCCCTGCGTTGGCGGCCGCAGCCACACACCGGACGAATCCGCCACGCCCCAGGACATTGCGCTGGGCGCCGCCGTGCTGCTCGAAGCCGTCCAGCGGCTCGATAAAGACTTGCAGGAGAAGAAATAATGGGACGCGTATTGACCGAAAAAGACGTCGAAGCCGCCGTCAAGGGTGGCTCCGTCTATGCGGCTGGCGGTGGCGGCTGGGCCGACCACGGCCGGATGCTCGGTTACGCGGCCGTCTCCATCGGCAAGCCGGAATTGGTCTCGGTCGAAGAACTGGACGGCAATGACTGGATCGCGACCGCAGCGGCCATCGGCGCGCCAGCCTCGACCACGCCCTGGGAGATGCGCGGCGTTGACTATGTGAAGGCCGTGCAACTGCTCGAAGACGCGCTCGGCGAGAAACTCACCGGCCTGATGGTCGGGCAGAATGGCAAGTCATCGACCCTCAACGGCTGGCTGCCTTCGGCCATCCTCGGCACCAAAGTGGTGGATGCGGTGGGCGATGTGCGCGCCCACCCCACCGGTGACATGGGCTCTATCGGGCTGGCCGGTTCGCCCGAACAGATGATCCAGACCGCCGTGGGCGGCAACCGCGACGAGAACCGCTATATCGAGCTGGTGACGCGTGGCGCCACGGCCAAAGTTTCCCCCATCTTGCGCACGGCCTCGGACATGTCCGGCGGCTTTATCGCGTCCTGCCGCAATCCGGTCCGCGCCAGCTATGTGCGCCAGCACGCGGCGCTCGGCGGCATCTCGCTCGCCCTCAAGCTGGGTGAAGCCATCATCGCGGCCGAAAGCAAGGGCGGCACCGCGGTCATCGAGACCATCGTCAAGACCACGGGTGGCGCGATCCTCGTCGAGGGCAAGATCGCCCGCAAGGCGGTGACCTATACCAGCGAGGCTTTCGACGTCGGCACCATCACCATGGAAAGCGGCTCCGTGCTGCATGTCATGAACGAATATATGGCCGTCGATGCCAAGGACGGCACGCGTCAGGCAACCTTCCCCGATGTTATCACCACGCTGTCGCCCGAAGGCGAGCCGCTGAGCGTGGGTCAGTTGGCCCAGGGCATGCAGATTTTCGTCCTGCATGTGCCCAAGTCGATCATTCCGCTGTCCTCGAGCGTGCTCGATCCGGCCGTCTATCCTCATGTCGAAAAGACCATGGGCATCGACCTGGCCACTTATGCTTTGTCGCGGGAGGCCTGAGCCATGCCCACGCCCAATCCGCGTCATCCCAATTTCCCGATCCCGGGCGGCAACGAGGTCCGAGCCCGCGGCTGGCGTCAGGAAGCGCTGCTGCGGCTGCTCGAAAATGTTCTTAGCGTCGGCGAAGACCCCGAAAACCTCGTTGTCTATGCGGCACTTGGCAAGGCGGCCCGCAACTGGGCGAGCCACGAGGCCATCGTCCACGCGCTCAAGACCATGGACGACGACCACACGCTGGTCATCCAGTCCGGCAAGCCGATTGGCCTGCTCAAGACCCATGCCAAGGCGCCCCTGGTCATCATGGCCAATTGCAACATTGTCGGGCAATGGGCCAAGGCCGAGGTCTTCTATGAACTCGAGCGCAAGGGTCTGATCTGCTGGGGCGGCCTTACCGCTGGTGCCTGGCAGTATATCGGCAGCCAGGGTGTCATCCAGGGCACCTATGAAATCTTCATGCGCATCGCCGCGAACCGCTTTGGTGGCGACCTGGCAGGGCGCTTCATCCTGACCGCTGGACTTGGCGGCATGGGCGGCGCGCAGCCGTTAGCCGGTCGCATGGCCGGCGCGGCGATCCTCTGCGTCGATATCGACCCGGAACGCGCCCGCAAGCGCAAGGAAATCGGCTATCTCGAAGAGGTCGCGCCGGACCTCGACACCGCCCTCGCCATGATCGAAACGGCCGTTAGCGAGAAACGCGCCACCTCGATCGGTCTCGTTGGCAATGCGGCCGAGATCTATCCCGAGATCGCCCGGCGTGGCATCACGCCCGACATCGTCACCGACCAGACCTCGGCCCATGACCTCGTTTACGGCTATGTCCCCTTGGGATACGCGCTCGACGAAGTCCGCGCCTTGCGCCAGACCAATCCCGCGGAGCTGATGGCGGCCAGCCGGGCCTCTATCGTCGAACATGTCAAAGCCATGCTCGAATTCCAGCGTCGCGGCGCGGAAGTCTTCGACAACGGCAATCTCATCCGGACGCAAGCCAAGGAAGGCGGCGTCGAAAATGCCTTCGACATCCGCATCTTCACCGAGGCCTATCTGCGTCCGCTTTTTGCCCGCGCCGTGGGTCCCTTCCGCTGGATGGCCAGTTCGGGGGATCCCGAAGACATCCGCAAGATCGATGACAAGTTGCTCGAAATGTTCCCGGACAACCAGATCGTCACCAACTGGATCCGGCTCGCCCGAGAACACGTGCCTTTCGAAGGCTTGCCGGCCCGCATCGCGTGGCTCGGCCATGGCGAACGCACCGAATTGGCATTGGCCGTCAATGAAATGGTCCGCAGCGGCGAACTGGCCGGCCCGGTGACCTTCAGCCGCGACCATCTCGATGCCGGGGCCATGGCACACCCCAATATCATGACGGAACGGATGAAGGACGGTTCGGACGCCATAGCCGACTGGCCCATCCTCGATGCCATGCTGCTCTGTTCGTCCATGGCCGACCTCGTCGTCGTCCATTCGGGCGGCGGTGGCTATGCCGGCTACATGACCTCGGCGGGCGTAACTGTCGTGGCCGATGGCACCGACGAGGGTGCTGAGCGCCTGGCCCATTCGCTGACCAACGACACCTCTCTGGGGGTCATGCGGTATGCGGACGCCGGTTATGCCGAGAGTTTCGACGAAATCGCCCGCAAGGGCATTGGCCATATCGCTTTGGCCTGAAGGAGATCGCGTCAATGCCCCGCACGACGGGCACGCGCATACGAGTTCAACCCGTTCGGCCACCGGTCAGCGCCAACGGGATGAAAGACGGTCCGATTGCTGCCCCGCAACCGGACACTAGGCCGGCGGGCCGGCTCGGGGTAACGGCTCTTGCAGCCCTGTCCCTGAGCCGGTCACGCCAGAAGGAACATGTAGTTATTCGAGATAACTATGTGGGGGAAAGGTTTCTGCCGCGAGGGGTTTGTTGCAGAAACCGGAGCCCAGCTTTGGAGAACAGCAGGCCGCGGCCTGGAGAAGGAAGAAACATGAGCGACAAGATAGACGGCCGCCACACGGCCAATCAGTTGACCATTGCTGACAAACTCAAGAATGGCATGGAATCTGGCCACATGTCCCGCCGCGAAGTGTTGCGGCGCGGCTCGGTTCTGGGCCTGTCGATGGCCTTCATGGGAAGCCTGTTCGGCTTCGACCGGGCCGCCTTTGCACAGGAAGCGCCCAAAGAGGGCGGCGTGCTCAAGCTGGGCATTTCGCGCCCTCGCGGTGTGGTCGACCCCCTGACCTCGCGCAGCCGCAGCGAAGGCTTCATCCTCAAGCCCGTCCTGCCCCCGCTTGGCCGCTTGCAGGCCGATGGCACCCTGGCACCGGGCTTGGCTGAATCCTGGGCTCCCAACGAAGACGCCACCGTCTGGACCTTCACCTTCCGCCCCACCAAGTGGATCAGCGGCGAAGCCTTCACCGCCCACGATATCGCGGCTGCCCTCGACATCCTGCTCGATCCGGCCAGCCCGTCCCCGACCGTTTCGGGCTATCGCGGCATTCTCTCTCACGGGAAGTACGAGGTTCCGGACGACAGCACGCTCGTCTTCCACCTCGACCGCCCCTATGTCGACTTCCCCTATATCGTGTCCTACGGCGCCACCGCCTGGTTCCCCAAGGGTTACGTGCAGGGCGATTTCGCTGCCGGCAAGGTCGGCGGTGTTGGCCCGTTCCTGCTCAAGGAATATTCGGCCGATCGTGGCGCCACCTATGTCAAGAACCCCGACTATTGGGACGCGGCCAACATCCATCTCGATGGGCTGGAAATCCTGTTCTTTGACGATGACCAGTCCATGGCCCTGGCCCTGCAGGGCGGCCAGGTCGATGCGCTCCCGGTTCTGGCCAGCTCGGCGGTTCTCGCCATCAGTGCCAACCCGGATTTCGAAGTGCTCTCGGCCCGTTCGAGCGCCTATAACTCGATCCGCATGCAGGTCGATGCCAGCCCCTTCAGCGACAAGCGCGTGCGTCAGGCCCTGGCCTATTCCATCGACCGTCAGGCCATCGTGAACACCATCTATAGCGGCGCTGCCGATGTGGGTAACGATCACGTCTTCGCGCCGGCCTTCCAGCAGTCTGCCGCAGTCGTGGCTGCCATTCCGCAGCGCGAACGCGACATCGAAAAGGCCAAGGCCCTGCTGGCCGAAGCTGGTTATGCCAATGGCGTTCAGGTGACGCTGACCTCGCAGCAATATGCCGATATCCCGCAATATCTGCAGATGGTGCAGTCGCAGGCCAAGGAAGCCGGCTTCGAGATCACGCTCGATCTCAAGTCGCAGGCCGAATACTATGGTGCCGACGACAACCAGCCGTGGCTGAGCGTGCCATTCGGTGCCACAGACTGGGGCGAGCGCGCTACGCCGGGCGCCATGATCACCCCGGCCTATCTCACCGGCGCGCCGTTCAACGAAAGCAAGTATGCCAATCCGGATTTCGACGCAGCGGCCAAGGCCTTTGACGCAGAAACCGATCCGGTCAAGCGCGACCAGCTTGCCATCGACGCCGCCAAGATCATGCACGAAGACACGCCGACCATCATCGGCTACTTCGCGCAGACCCGGCGTCCGGTCAGCAAGAAGGTCAAGGCCTTCCCGGCTGGTCCCGCTTCGCAGTTGGACCTGACCGGCACCTGGCTCGACCAGTAAGCTTGAACTCGGGGCCGGCCAAGGCCGGCCCCACCTGAACTTTTCGATCGGACCGCCCCATGCTCCGCTTTCTCCTCCAAAGATTGGCGCTCATCGCGTTGATGCTGCTGGTCCTGTCCGGTCTGGTCTTTTTCCTCGTGCAATTGCTGCCCGGCGATCTGGCGACCAATATTCTGGGCAGCCAGGCAACGCCTGAACAATATGCCGCCATGCGCGCCAAACTCGGCCTCGATCAGCCGGTCTGGGTCCGCTACTTCACCTGGCTTGGAGATTTCCTGCGCGGCGAATGGGGCCATTCGGTCAGCGCCGACCAGCCGGTGCGCGACCTGGTCCTGACCCGCTTCGGCAATACGCTCAGGCTAGCCGGCGTTGCCCTGGCCATCCTCATTCCCAGCGCCATCGTCGCCGGCGTCCTGGCCGGCCTCAATGAAGGCAAATGGATCGACAAGATCATCTCTGTCGGCGGCGCCACACTGACGGTTATCCCCGAATTCGTCAGCGGCATCATCCTCATGATCGTATTTGCCGTGTGGCTGCGGTGGTTCCCCATCAGCGCCACGGCCCCCAGCGACGCCGATTTCTGGACCACGGTGCGGCACCTCATCCTGCCGTCGCTGCCCGTCGTCTTCGTGTCCTTCGGCTATATCGCCAAGATGGCCCGCAGCGGCACGATCGAAGTGCTCGAAGCGCCCTATATCCGCACCGCGACATTCAAGGGCCTCACCCGCCGGCAGATCGTTCTGCGCCACGTACTGCGCAATGCCCTGCCGCCCACCATTTCTCTCTCGCTGCTGCAGGCCAGCTTCATCATGGGTGGCCTTGTCGTTGTCGAGCAACTCTTCACCTATCCCGGCCTGGGCAAGCTTTTGCTCGATGCCTCGACTTCGCATGACGTACCTACGCTTGAAGCCGCCGTGCTTCTGGCCGGCATCATCGTCATGGTGATGACGCTGCTGGCAGACCTCACCCTGGCCCTGCTCGACCCACGCGTGCGTGTGGGAGGCTGAACCATGCAAGAAAACACCATGTCCCTAACGCAAACGCCCGCCGAGAAATTGCGCGCGGAACGCCGGCAGCAGAGAGCCTTTCTCCTCCGCCAACTCTTCGGCAATCCCGGCTTTCTGCTCGGGGCCGTGATCATCCTCTTCTGGTGCCTCGTCGCCATCGGCTGGCACTTGATCGTGCCCTATGATCCCTTCGCCACCGGCATCACCATGCCGCTCGGCGCCCCAAGCCTCGAGCATTGGATGGGGGGCGATGATCTGGGGCGTGATGTCTGGTCCCGCGTTCTCGCCGGCACGGCCGACGTGCTCTCGATTGCTCCGCTCGCGACTGTCATCACCATCAGCGTCGGCACGCTGATCGGTGTTTGCGCGGCCTATTTTGGCGGCGCCATCGACAACCTCCTGATGCGCAGCGTCGACATCCTGCTCGTCTTCCCGCCCATCATCATCGCCCTGATGATCATTTCGGCCATTGGCGCCAGCCAGGTGACCATGATCATCATCATCGGTTTCTTCGGCGCCCCGGCGGTCAGCCGCACCATTCGGGCGGCCGCCATGCGCGAAGCCAATCGCGATTATGTCGCGGCGGCCGTGATGCGCCGCGAAAACAACGGCTACATCCTGCTGCGCGAAATCCTGCCCAATATCGAGGGACCAGTTGCCGTCGAAACCACCATCCGCTTCGGCTACGCCATTTTCGCGGCGGCCTCGCTTTCATTCCTCGGCGTTTCCCTGCAGCCGCCCGCTGCGGACTGGGGTCTCACCATCACCGTGCAGCGCATCTACATCCAGGTCCAGCCGTGGTCGACCTTGGGACCGGCTTTGGCGCTGGCGTCCCTGGTGGTCGCCGTCAACCTGGTGGCGGATCGCCTGCGAAAGGTTCTGGCCACACCATGACACACGCACCAGTCGCCATTTCGGTCGAGAATCTCGCCGTCGCCTATGTCCGCAAAGGCCGCATCCTGCCGGTCCTGCAGGACATTTCCTTCTCGGTCAGGCCCGGCGAGGCACTCGCCATTGTCGGGGAATCCGGGTGTGGCAAGAGCACCCTGGCCGCCAGCATCCTCGGCGTTTTGCCCGGCAATGCCCAGATCACCTACGGCACAATCAGGGTCGCGGGCCTCGACACCACCACGGCCGGTTTCGAAGAGCTGCGCGCCGTGCGCGGAACCAAGATTGCCATGGTCTCGCAGGAACCGGGCGGCGCGCTCAATCCGTCCATGACCATCGGCAAGCAGGTGGCTGAGGCCGTTTTGGCCACCCGCGGCTGTTCTGCCACGGAAGCACGGGCCCGCGCTCTTGAGCTGCTGACCCGCGTCGCCATTCGCGAACCGCAAAACGTTGCGCGTCGCTATCCGCACCAACTCTCGGGCGGCCAGCAGCAGCGCGTGCTGATCGCCATGGCCGTGGCAGGCGATCCCTCCGTGCTGGTGCTCGACGAGCCAACCACCGGTCTTGACGCCACGGTGGAAGCCGAAGTCGTTGAGCTGATCGGTCGTCTGCGTCGCGAAACTGGCGCGGCCATCATTTTCATCAGCCACAACCTGCGGCTTGTCAGCCGGGTCTGCGAGCGCATGGCTATCTTCTATGCCGGGCGTCTCATCGAAATCGGGCCCTCGGCCGAAGTGATCGCGAACACGGCGCATCCCTATACCAATGCGCTGCTCTCGTGCCTGCCGAGCCCGAGCCACGACAAGTTTGCCAATCCGGTCGCGCCCATTCAGGGCGAAGTGCCGCGTCCGGGCGAACTCCCGCCCGGTTGCGTCTTCAGCCCGCGTTGCCGCTTCGCCACCGACGCCTGCACGTCGGCGCAGCCGAGCCTTGAAGCTGTCGAAGGGACGGCCGATCATCGTGCCGCTTGCTACTATCCCGAAAAGGCCGAAGGTTCGGTCACCAGCATCCCCATCGAGCGGGGCCCGGCTTCGGCCGATGACGATTACGTGCTGGAGCTCGAGCACATTTCCAAGCGCTTCCGCAATCTGGTCGTCTGCGACGATATCAGCTTCAAGATCAAGCGCGGCGAGACACTTGGCCTGGTCGGCGAATCCGGCAGCGGCAAGAGCACATTGGCACGCTGCATTGCCGGCCTTACCCTGCCCGATAGCGGCATCATTCGCCTCAATGGCAAGGACTTATCGCTCCGCATCGAGCGTCGCTCGATGGCCAGCGTCCGGGCCGTGCAGATGGTGTTCCAGAGCCCGGAAAACACGCTCAATCCGTCTTTCTCGGTCCGCGCCATCCTCGGCCGGGCCATCAGCCGGCTGGCGCAGAAGGCCGTCAGCCCCGACAGGCTCGAAAAACTGGCCGAGAATGTGCGCCTGCCGCAGGTCTTTCTCGACCGCCGCCCGCGCCAGCTCAGCGGCGGCCAGAAGCAGCGCGTGGCCATTGCCCGAGCCTTTGCCGGGCAACCCGAACTCGTCCTCTGCGATGAGCCAGTCTCGGCACTCGACACGTCGGTTCAGGCCGGCATTCTCTATCTGCTCACACGCCTGCAGAATGAGGAACGGGTGTCCTACCTGTTCATCTCCCATGACCTGGGCGTGGTGCGTTATCTCGCCGACCGCATCGGGGTCATGTATCTGGGCCAGATGCTGGAGATCGGCACCTCCGCCGATATCTTCGCCGGTCCCCGCCATCCCTATGCAGACGCCCTGCTGCGCGCATCGTCGCTCGATGGCGGCGAGACGAGCCCCCTGCCTGCGGCCATGCCCGACGCGCAGGTGACAGAACAAAGCTGCCGCTTTGCGGCTCGCTGCCCGCGCGCCATGGCCACCTGCATTTCCGCCCCACCGCCGGTGCGCGAAGGCGAAAACGGACACCAGATCCGCTGCCACCTCACGCTCGAGCAATTGTGCCATCCCGGCACACCCACACCCGTTTCAATCGAGGCTTAGGATAGACCATGAGTGAGCTCAGCCCCGCCGTCGTCAAGGATGACGCCTTTACCATCGCCTTCCGCGGTGCCTATTTCGTTCTTCATCCGTCCATGCGCCGCGTGCGCGGTGAATTCGGCGGCAAGGTCGTCGCGGATTCCGAGGAAGCGGTCCTGTTTGTCGAGTTTCGCGACCCGCGTGATCGCGCCCGCGAAATGACCGAAAACAAGTTCTGGATGGGACGGTGCGAATATCACTGGCCGATCAAGGACGTCGATATGAGCGCCTTCCGCGCCAATGGCCGCCGCCGCCACGACCCACGTATCGGTGAGGGCGCGTATTACGATCTCGTCGTCGACGGTCGCGTGATCACGGACGCGGCCTGGGTCTGGGATGCGGCAGAGGATGATGCAGAAGTGCTGAACACCTATATCGGCATCTTCAGCCGTGCTCTCGACGGCCTTTATGAAGAAGAAGACCAGATCACCGGTCCGCGCAATCCCTACCACGCCGTGGAAGTGCGCCATTCCAGCCGCCATGTGCAGGTCGAAGTCGATGGCGTCATCATCGCCGACACGACTCAGTCGCGCATTCTCTACGAGACCGGACTGCCGCCGCGCTATTACTTCCCGCGCCAGGATATTCGTGGCCAGTATCTGACCCGCACCGACCTGCGCACCACCTGCCCCTATAAGGGCGAGTGCATTTATTGGTCGGTGAAGACTGAGGGCGACACACGCGAGAACCTGGCGTGGAGCTATATCCATCCCTATCCCAATGCCGGCAAGATCGAGCATCTGATTTCGTTCTATATCGAACGCGGTGCGACCCTGATCGTCGATGGCCAGCGGCTGCCTGCGCCCGGCACGCCCTTCCCGCCCGGTTTCATCGTCAAGCCGACCGCCAAGCGCGAAGGCGAATAGGCCGGCCCCGTAGTGACGCGGAGCCGCAGCTCGACTGCGGCTCCCACATACTGCCCATCGATCCGATCGCATTGATCATCTGAAACTGGTGTCGATCATAGTCCGCATACGGCGGCGGACAAAAACGCTTCAATGTCTGACTTGGGGTGCCTTTCTGCCCGAGGCTGCCGACCCCATTGGAGACATCCGAATTCGCCCAGCGCTTTGCGGAAAGCGGCCAGTCGACGGCGCCGTGAACTCTGCGATGACGCCCGGGAGGGTATGGATTTCGCGCCGTGGGCCGGCAAGGCACTCGAGCACTAGCCGTGGCTATGCCCGTGGCGGTGGTGAAGGTCGGGATAGTGCGGGTGCTTGTGCCGCATCGGCTCATGCCGGTGCCAGTGCGAGTGCGGTTCCTTCACAGGGCCGTCGTGGGTATGTTGGTGATGCTCGTCATGGAAATGGGCATGATCGTGCTCCAGCGTTTCGTGATCATGTTCGTGGTCGTGCCGTTCAGCCAGGTGCAGGTATAGCCCGATTGCCATCAGGACGCCGGCACCGACCAACTGCCAGGAAATGCCATCCCTGAAGATGGCGATGGCCAACACGGCTCCGATGAACGGCGCCAAAGCAAAATAGGCACCGGTCCTGGCGGTACCCAGGTGCCTCAGCCCGAGCATGAACATAACGAGGCTTACCCCAACGCCAAGAAAGCCGACCACTGCACCCGCACCCACAAGACCCGGGCCTGGCAGGCTGGCACCCAGCGACAGGGCCAGCACCAGATTGGTCGAGCCGGCCACAAGTCCCTTGATCATGGCGATCTGCACCGGGTCGGCCGACGACAATTTGCGGGTCAGGTTATTGTCTATGCCCCAGCACAGGCACGCTGCGGCGATGAAGAGGCTTCCGGTATCGAGGCTGAGACCCGTCCCGGTCCACGACAGCAGCATGGCACCGGCCAAAATCGCTGCAGCACCGAAGATGAGTTGCCGGTCAACGCTTTCACGAAACACGATCCAGGCGATGGCCATCGTGGTCAGGCCCTCCAGATTGAGCAGGAGGGATCCGGAGGACGCGCTGGTCTGCGACAGGCCCAGCATCAGGAGCAGAGGCCCGAGCATGCCGCCAAAAACGATGACGGCTGCCAGCCATGGCAGGTCGCCGCGCTGCAAGGAGGCCTCGGGAGGCGGCAATCCGATCAGCGGACGACCGACATGCACGATTGCGAGGCCAATGCCGGCGCCCAGGTATAAGATGCCTGCAAGCAGCCATGGATCTATGGATCCGATCAGGAGCTTCGACAAAGGAGCCGAAGCCCCGAACAGGATAGCGGAACCGAGCGCCAGGGAAACACCGGGCCAAAGGTGTGATCTGGGTGTCATGATCGTCAGTGCTCCGTGCAGCAATGGCTATGGTCAGCCAACGCCTCGATGATCCTGCAGTCGCATATCCTGCCATGACCGCACTCGTCGATCATCCGGCTCAGCTCTGCCTTTAGCGCCTGGAGGCTGGCGATGCGACGGTCGATTTCAGACAGGTGGCTGCGGGCGATGCTGTCGGCCTGGTGGCACGACCCCTGCGGTTCCGATGTCATCGCCAGCAGCGCCCTTATGTCCTCGACCTCGAAGCCCAGCGCGCGGGAATGCCGGATGAAATTCAGCCGGTCGGCCTCTGCCTTGCCGTAGCGGCGCTGGTTGCTTTCGGTGCGAGGCGGTTCCGGCAAAAGGCCGATCTGTTCGTAGAACCGAATCGTCGGCACCTTGACGCCGGTTCGCTTCGAGAGCTCGCCGATCGGAAAATTCATCAGATTACCTCTTGATGCTCTAGCGACTAGAGGGATTAGCATCGGGTCGACTCATAAGGAAGTCCGTCATGACTGAAGCCATCGTCACCAAGTTCCGCATCGGCGGCATGGATTGCGCCAACTGTGCGAGCAAGGTCGAGAATGCCGTCTCGCGGGTGCCCGGCGTCACGGAAGTCGGTGCTTCGTACACGGCTCAGTCCATGAGCGTGACACACACCGGCGTCCCCCTTGCCGCAATCAGGAACGCCGTGAAGGCGGTGGGCTACACCGCCGCTGCCGCCAACGCCGCGCCGGAGGGCGATCATGCTGCCGATCACTTCGAGCTCGGCGACGGCCCGTGGTGGAAGACCCGAAAGGCCATGCTGACCTGGGGCTGCGGGCTTGCGCTGGCGGCTGCCTACCTGATTGGCCAGGCAATGCCCGACGTCGGGCACTGGGCGTTCCTCGCGGCGCTGCTGGTCGGGCTGGTGCCCATCGGGCGTCGTGCCATCTCCGGCGCCATGCACGGGACGCCGTTCTCGATAGAGACCCTGATGAGCATCGCCGCGATCGGTGCCGTGTTCATCGGAGCGACGGAGGAAGCCGCCACCGTGGTGCTGCTGTTCCTCGTCGGCGAGCTCCTTGAGGGCGTCGCCGCCGGCAGGGCCCGCGCCAGCATACGGGGCCTGACCGACCTGATACCCAAGACCGCCCTGGTAGAGCGGAACGGCCAGATCGAAGACATTCCGGCCGAAGCCCTAGCCATCGGCGACATCCTGATCATCCGACCGGGTGACCGCATCGCCGCCGATGGCGATATCGTGGAAGGCGACAGCGCGATCGAAGAGGCAGCCGTCACCGGCGAAAGCGTGCCCAGGCGAAAGGGCATGGGCGATCCTGTGTTCGCCGGCACTATCAACACCGACGCCGTGCTGCGCGTGAAAGTCACCGCTGCCGCCGCCGACAACACTATTGCCCGCGTCGTCAAGCTGGTCGAGGAAGCCCAGGAGAGCAAGGCGCCGACCGAGCGGTTCATCGACCGCTTCTCGAAGGTCTATACGCCGGGTGTCCTCGTTGTCGGAGCGCTGGTTGCGGTCGTGCCACCACTTGTGCTCGGCTGGGACCGGAATGAGTGGATCTACAAGGGACTGGCCGTTCTCCTGATCGGATGCCCGTGCGCCTTGGTCATCTCGACGCCGGCGGCCATCGCTGCTGGACTATCGGCCGGCGCGCGCCGCGGCCTGCTGCTCAAGGGCGGTGCCGTGCTGGAAGGCTTGCGGAACATCACGGCCGTGGCCTTCGACAAGACCGGAACTTTGACGGCGGGCAAGCCGGTCGTCACCGACATCATCGCGATCGGGCGCACCGAGACCCAGCTGCTATCGATGGCGGCAGCGCTGGAGAGCGGGTCTTCGCATCCCCTCGCGCTGGCAATCCTGGCGAAGGCCAAGGGATCCAAAGCGCCGGTGCCGCCCGCATTCGGTGCCAAGGCGCTTGCCGGCAAGGGCGTCTCGGGGAATGTCGGTGGCGTCGAGGCGCTGCTGGCCTCGCCGTCCGCTGCTGCGGAAACGGCGAATATGCCCGCTGACCTCACCGCTCGCGTCCAAGCCTTCAACGACGAGGGCAAGACGGTTTCCGTTCTATTGGCCAACGGTCAGGTCGCCGGCCTGTTCGCAATCCGAGACGAGGCCCGCCCGGATGCCGTGGCCGGATTAAAGGCGTTGCGGAATGCCGGGATCGCCACCGTCATGCTGACCGGTGATAACCGCCGCACAGCTATGGCGATCGGCGCCGGGCTCGGCATCGAGGTCAAGGCCGAGCTGATGCCAGAGGACAAGCAGCGGATCGTGCGGGAAATGCAGTCAGCTGGTCAGGTCGTGGCCAAGGTAGGGGACGGCATCAACGACGCACCGGCGATCGCTGCAGCCGATATCGGGATCGCCATGGGAGGTGGCACGGACGTAGCGCTGGAAACAGCTCACGCGGCTGTCCTTCACGGACGCGTTGCCGACATCCCGGCAATGATTGATCTGTCAGAGGCCACGATGTCCAACATCACCCAAAACATTGTTATAGCATTGGGGCTGAAGGCCGTGTTCTTGGTGACCACCATCGTTGGGATCACTGGGCTGTGGCCCGCTATCCTTGCCGACACCGGAGCAACGGTTCTTGTTACGGCAAATGCCATGCGTCTGCTTGGCTGGAAACCGAAGCAAGACTAGCTGAAAAGTTAGTCCGCTTCTGCGCAGTTACAACCGGAATGCAGCCAGACCGCTACCGACCCCAAATCAGACTGATCGTGGGGCCGCTCTTCCAAGCCAATCACTGCCAGCTCAGCCAATCCTTTCAACAGCCTATAGCGTCCCCCAAACACGCCGAGGGACATATCGGCTGATAGCCATCCTTGGGGAGCTCGCATCACGTCCTAGCACCCAGGCACGCATTCCTGTCCCTTTGAGCGCTCATCAGCCCAGCGTTTTCCCAAATTCACGCGACATAACAAGCACCTAACTTGACGCGACCAATGGAAAAAATTACTCGGCAATTTGGAAACGTAAACCGTTGCAGAGCCGACACATCGTCGTTTCACTATTCTGCGAGCAATTGCTCCCGTTAAGGTTTGCAGAGTATTGATTTTTGGCGGCGGGCCTGGATGGGCCGGATTCGGCTTGTCCCTGTCCCAGTGTCACGCCGTCAGGAGCAATGATGAACAAGGTATTGGTCAGTCTGGTCGCACTTATTGCTGCAACGGCAAGTGTGCCCGCGGTGTTCGCCCAGCAGGTCGCGAGCCTTGAAACCAGCCGCATCGTCATTGCCCCGCCCCAGACCGAACTGGCCCGCACCATCAAGTCCGGCCTCTCGGCGGCCTATTATGGCGCTCGTCCCGAGACGGCTGCCCATGCCGAGGCGCAACGCCTCTATTTCCTCTACGGCGAACGCCATTTCGAGCCCATCTGGCTGACTGAAAACGGCAAGGGCGAGATCGCCTTCTCGCCCGCCGCCAACAAGATTATCGACCTCTTCAGGAATGCCGCCTCGGAAGGTCTCGTCCCCGCCGACTATCTGACGCCCTCCATTTCCATGGACAAGCTGACGGGCGATGGCATTGCGCTGGCAACGCTTGAAACCGCATTTTCAGCGGCCACGATGCGCTACGCCAATCACCTGCACAATGGCCGCATCAAGCCCCAGTCGATCAGCCCATTGCTCGACATTCAGCCCAAGCCTATTGACGAGGCAGCCTTGCTTGAACAGCTGGCGGGCAGCAACGATCCGGCAGCAATTCTTGCCACGCTCGAGCCCCAGCATCCCGAATTCCGGGCTCTCAAGGCGGCCCTTGCCAATTTCGAGCAGTCCAGCGCCAAGCGCCCGACCCCGATTGGCGAAGGCCCGGTCCTGCGTCCCGGCAATTCCGATGCGCGCCTGCCCGCCATTCGTGAACGGCTCGAGCTGACGGCCTCGACCTCGAGCCTTTATGACGCGCTGACCGTTGACGCCATCAAGTCGTTCCAGGAAGTCCAGGGGCTGGAGATCGATGGCATCATCGGCCCTGCTACGGTCGCCGCGCTCAATGGTGGCGCCGCCACCCGCCGCGAGGACATTCTTGCCAATATGGAGCGCTGGCGCTGGATGCCGTCCGAGCTGGGCGACTTCACCGTTTTCGTCAACATCCCGGAATTCCGCCTGGCAATCCTGCGCAATGGGGTCGAGGAATACACCACCCGCGTCGTCGTCGGCACCACCAAGAACCAGACGCCCATATTCTCGGACAATATCCGCCATGTGGTGGTCAATCCCTATTGGAACGTGCCCTCCTCCATCATCCGGGGCGAGATCGCACCGGCCGTGCTGAGCAATCCCGGCTATACCGACAGCCACAACATGGACCTGCTCTACAATGGCTCCCCGGTTAGCCCCTGGCAGGTGGACTGGAGCCAGGTTTCGACCAGCAATTTCCCCTTCCGCGTGCGCCAGCGTCCGGGTGCCGGCAATGCGCTGGGCCAGATCAAATTCCTGTTCCCCAACAAGCACGACGTCTATCTGCACGATACGCCCTCCAAGTCGCTGTTCGGGCGCAGCTATCGCGCCTTCAGCCATGGCTGCGTTCGCGTGCAGAACCCGATGGAATTTGCCGATGCGTTGATGGCCAATGAGCCCAATATTTCGCGCGCCTCGCTTGAGGCCATGTTCGGCTCGTCCGAGCGCTGGGTGAACCCGGAAAAACAGATCCCGGTGCACATCGCCTATTTCACCCTGAGGGCAAATCCCGACGGCACCCTGCGCGCCTATGGCGACGTTTATGGCCACAATGAAAAGCTGATCGCGGCCATGGGCCTGGTCACGGCCGAGGAACCGGCCATCGTCGCCGAGGCCGAAAACGTGCCCGAAGAGCTTTCGCCCTGAGCGGTATCCGGGCCTTCCCATCGGCCCGCGTTAACGTCTGCTTTACATTTTCGCCTTGGTTGCGCCTGCTTTTGCCCGTAATAACAGACGCGTGAGGGGGCCGCCGGCCAGTTCACAACTGGTTAGCGTTAATTAAATCGTGCGATTTGGGCGCTAACGTCCCACCATTATCTGACGAGTGAACCGGGCAGAGTTTGGCGTGACGGTTATGGGGTTGATCAATTGGGGACGGGCTGCGCGGTTTCTTGCCGCTGCGGCTATCAGTGTGTCGGCTCTGCTGCCGGCGGCGCCGGTACAGGCTGCCAGCGAGCGCGCGCTCTATCTTTACTATACCCACACCAAGGAAACGGCCCGCATCGTTTTCAAGCGCAATGGGCAATATGTCCAGTCGGGCCTGAACGAACTGAACCGTTTCCTGCGCGATTGGCGCCGCAACGAACCCACCAAGATGGACCCGCGGCTGTTTGACCTCGTCTGGGAAGTCTACCAGGACGTTGGCGGCTCCCAGCCGATCAATATCGTCTCTGCCTATCGCTCCCCCGCCACCAATGCCATGCTGGCCTCCAAGTCGTCGGGCGTGGCTGACAATTCGCAGCACATGCGCGGCACCGCCATGGACTTCTTCATTCCCGGTGTGTCGCTGACCAAATTGCGCGCGGCTGCCATGAAAAAGCAGGTCGGCGGCGTCGGCTATTATCCCACTTCAGGCAGCCCCTTCGTCCACCTCGATACCGGCTCGGTGCGCGCCTGGCCGCGCATGACCCGCGCGCAGTTGAAGGAAATCTTCCCCGACGGTCGCACCATGCATGTGCCCACCGATGGCACGCCGCTGTCGCAGGAGGGCTATCGGGTCGCGATGGCCGAGTGGAAACGCTGCCACGCCTACCCCTGCAATGGCTCTTCCTCGGGCACCCAGGTCGCCAGCAATGACAGCGGCGGCTCTGGCCGCACGCTGATGGATGTGCTGTTCGGCGGCAATGAGCAGGCCGCGCCCGCCGCTCAAATACAGACCGCCTCCCTCGCGCCGCAGACTTTCCGCCAGGTCGCGCCGGTATTGCCGGTGTCGCGTCCAGCCGATCTGGGTGGCGACGAATTCCAGGTGGCGTCGGTGTCGGATACCGTCATGCCCTTCTCCTCGACGGGCAGCGCGCCCCTCTCCGAGGGCGAAATGGGCGCTGTCGCCGTAACCATGCCGGTTAGCCTTCCGGCCGACCTGCGCCCTGAAAACGCTGTGACCGCCCTGGCGGCCCTCACCGCGCCCACCATGCCGACGCCGCGCGTCATCATGACTGATGCGCCTTCGGATTTGCTCACTGCCTATGCCGCGGCACCGACGCCCGAGCCGGGCGCCCAGCGCGCGCTCGAAATGATCATCGAAGGCTCGACCACGGCCAGTACTGCGACCCCGCCAAGCCCGACGACCCGGCTGCCCATCCTGCCGCCGCTGACCGCAGCGACCGGCTTGCGCACCGCCTCGCTGGGTGGCCCCATAGCCAATCCGCTGACGGGTCTGTTCAACGGCACCTTCGGCGCGACCAATGCCGCTTCGCCTACGCCGCTGGCCGAAGCACTGGCCGAGCATGTGGCGCGGCGCCCGGCCCCCGGCGACATGCGCCGCCGCGACCTCGTGGCTCCCGATCTCGAACACGTCGCCGATATCTTCATGGACCCCGCGTCCCTGACCTCGAACCGCTATGCCGTGATCTTCGACCACGACGAGGCGGATTTCGACCCCACGCCGGAAATGGGTCGCCATGTGCTGGTCAAGGGCATTGGCGATGTCGACGCAGTGCCGGTCCACGACCGGTTCATCCGCGTCACCCCGCTGGTTGTCGCCAGCAACTGAACCGGCGTCCTGGCGTTATTGCCCTGCAAAAGCCCGAAAGGTCCCTGAGAAACCGGGGACCCTTCGCCGCATGCGGGCTGCCGCCATTGCCAAGCCCGGACCCTGCGCCTAAACAGGGTTAAACCAGATACTCACGGGGACACGCTTGGCCGACAAGCCCGAAACGCCGCTGCTCGACACCATTCAGTCGCCCGCTGATCTGCGCGCCATGCCGCGCGAAAATTTGCGCCAACTGACGGACGAACTGCGCGCCGAAATGATCGACGCCGTCTCGGTGACCGGCGGACACCTCGGCGCTGGTCTCGGCGTTGTCGAACTGACCGTGGCGCTCCACGCCGTCTTCGATACCCCGCATGATCGCATCATTTGGGACGTCGGCCACCAGGCCTATCCGCACAAGATACTCACCGGACGCCGCGACCGCATGCGCACCCTGCGCCAGAAGGACGGACTCTCCGGCTTCACCCGTCGCGCCGAGAGCGAATACGACCCCTTCGGCGCCGGCCATTCCTCGACCTCGATTTCGGCGGGTCTCGGCATGGCCGAAGCCAGCAAGCACCTCGAAACACCGCGCAATGTCATTGCCGTCATCGGCGACGGCGCCATGTCGGCCGGCATGGCCTATGAGGCCATGAACAATGCCGGCGCCATGGATGCGCGGCTCATCGTCATTCTGAACGACAACGACATGTCCATCGCCCCGCCCACCGGAGCCTTGCGCACATATCTGGCGCGGCTGGTGTCCGGCCCGGTCTATCGCGGCACCCGCGAAGCAGCGAAAAACATCGTCCACAAGCTGCCGCCCTTCCTGCACGAACCCGCCCGCCGCACCGAAGAGTTTGCCCGCTCCTTCTTCACCGGCGGCACGCTGTTCGAGGAACTGGGCTTTTACTACGTCGGTCCCATCGACGGGCATAATCTCGAAGATCTGCTGCCCATTCTCGAAAATGTCCGTGATTTCGGCGCCGGGCCGATCCTCGTCCATGCTGTGACCAAGAAGGGCAAAGGCTATGCCCCGGCCGAAAATTCGGCCGACAAATATCACGGCGTCTCCAAATTTAACGTCATCACCGGCGCCCAGGCCAAGGCTCCGTCCAACGCCCCCTCCTATACCTCGGTCTTTGCATCAAGCCTCATTCAGGAAGCCGAGGCCGATCCGCGCGTCGTCGCCATCACCGCAGCCATGCCCTCGGGCACCGGCCTCGACAAATTCGCAGAACTGTTCCCCAGCCGCATTTATGATGTTGGCATTGCCGAGCAGCACGCCGTGACCTTCGCAGCCGGCATGGCGACCGAAGGGATGAAGCCCTTCTGCGCCATCTATTCCACCTTCCTGCAGCGCGCCTATGACCAGGTGATCCACGACGTGGCCATCCAGTCTCTGCCGGTGCGCTTTGCCATCGACCGCGCCGGCTATGTCGGCGCCGATGGTCCCACCCATGCCGGCAATTACGATAATGCCTATCTAGGGGCCATTCCCGGCATCGTGCAGATGGCTGCCGCAGACGAGGCCGAATTGCGCCACATGGTGGCAACTGCTGCCGCCTACGACAAAGGCCCGATCAGTTTCCGTTATCCGCGTGGTGACGGCATGGGCGTCGACATGCCGGCCCGTGGCCAAATCCTGCCCATCGGCAAGGGTCGCGTGCTGCGCCAGGGAGCAACCATCGCGCTGCTTTCCTATGGCACACGCCTGGTCGAAGTTTTGGCCGCCGCCGACAAGCTGGCCGCCCTCGGCCTCAATCCCACCATTGCCGATGCGCGCTTCATGAAGCCGCTCGACGAGGACCTCATCGCCACGCTGGCCCAGTCCCACGACGTTCTGGTCACCACCGAAGAAGGCGGCCTCGGCGGCTTCGGCAGCCATGTCGCCACCTTCCTCGCCAGCAACGGCTTGCTCGATGGCAAGCTGCGCTTCCGCCCACTGATGATCCCCGACAGTTTTGTCGAGCACTCCACCCAGGCCGACATGTACGCCGCTGCCGGCCTGGACCGCTCCGGCATCGTCCAGACCGCCCTCACCGCCCTCGGCTACGATCAGGCCGCCATGCAGGCGGCCTTGGCGAAGGTCTGACAGCGCCCTTGGTCCATCCCCCTCTCCCTCTGGGGAAGAGGGTTGGGGTGAGTGGCCCTCCGGCGGACACCTTGGCCAAGCCCCTCACCCTGCGCTGCGCGCCGGCCTCTTCCCCAAAGGGAGAGGTGAGGAACGTCAACCATAATTGGTCGGCAGACCCTTCGCCTGTTTCACTGTCTCCATCGAGATATAGGCCGACATGTCAAACAGCTCGATGCGCCCCACCAGCTGCTTGTAGACCACGTCGTAATGCTCGACATCGGGCAGCACGATCTTGAGGATATAGTCGAAATTGCCGGTCAGCCGGTGCACCTCGACAATCTCGGGAATGGCACCCACGGCCGCATGGAATTGCTCCAGCCAGCCCGCGGCATGGCTGCCGGTGCGCACGATAACGAACACCGTCGTCGGCAGGCCCATTTTCCGGCGGTCCAGTTCCACCGTGCTGCGGGCGATATAGCCCTCCTCCTTGAGCCGCGCGATCCGGCGCGAACAGGCCGATGCCGACAGCGCCACGCTGTCGGCAATCTCGCCGACCGGCATTTCGCCATCTGCCTGCAAGAGGCCCAGTATCTTCCTGTCACGATCATCCAGCATTGCCGCGCCCCACATTGACGCACATTGGTAGCGCATTCTAGCCAAGAGACGCAATTGTTGCGCGCCACATCAGTGGACCCGACACATCTGCGCACACCTCATTCCCGCAAGGCGCGTCAAACTGAGCGCAAACGGAGGGAATGATGAAAACCATTGGCCTGATCGGCGGCATGAGCTGGGAATCCACCGCCACTTATTATCGACGCATCAACCAGGAGGTGCGCCGCATTTGCGGTGGGCTGCACTCCGCCGAGATTGCCCTGCGCTCGCTCGATTTCAGCCGCGTCGTTGATCTGCAAAAGGCGGGGCGCTGGGACGAAGCCGGGGCGCTTCTGGGCGGCGCCGGGGTAAGCCTGGCGCAAGCCGGCGCTTCCTGCATGCTCATCTGCACCAATACCATGCATCTGGTGGCTGAGCCGGTGGCCGCCATGATCGGCGTACCGCTGATCGACATCATCACCGAAACCGCCGCGGCGCTCTATGCCCACGGGCGCCGCCGGCCGCTGCTGCTGGCCACCCGCTACACCATGGAGCACGGCTTTTACACCAGCCGCATGAGCCGGTTCGGCCTTGAGGTGATGACGCCTGACGCAGCGGGGCGTCAGGTGGTGCACGATGTCATCTTTGACGAACTCTGCCAGGGCATTGTGCGCGATGCCGCGCGCGAGGACTATCTGCGCATCATCGAGACCGCCCGCAGTCAGGGCGCCGACAGCGTCATTCTGGGCTGCACCGAAATCGGCCTGCTGCTCGATCCTGGAGCGCTGCCCCTGCCCGGCTACGACTCGACCACCATCCATGCCGACGCGGCCGTGCGCTTCGCACTGGGCAAACAGGCAGCGCGGGCGGCTTGAACTTGATCGGCCTTGCGCCAGTCAGTCTAACGATTTCTTGAGAATTTTGACGCCTTGCTGGCTTCCCAACCAGCAAGGCCTCTCATGAGCATTTCCAGCATCGGCATCGGCGCTTCCGGCATGCACCGGGCCAGTTCCCAGCTCGAACAGAGCGCCAGCCGCATCGCCCGCATCGGGATCGAGGGCAATGAAGTCGATATCGGCACCGAAATGGTCAACGTCATCCAGGCCAAGCACGACTTCAAGGCGTCGGCCAAGGTGGTGAGCGTGGCCGCCGACATGTCGAAGGCCCTGCTCGATATTCTGGTTTAGTGGCGCCCCCGAGTCATCGCACCCGCGGCTCCTCGCCCCTTAGAGGAGAGGGATGGGGAGAGGGTTGAAGGCCACTCGGTAAACCGGTGACACTGCCCCCCATCCGGCGCTTTGCGCCAGCGTCTCCCCTCAGGAGAGACGTGAAAACGGCGACGCCTGGAGGATTAAAGGTCCGACGGCCCCTCGACCATGCCCAGGGCAGACATGTAAAGCTCGAGCAGGGCTTCCTGCTCCATGCGCTCATTGGCATCCTGCTTGCGGATGGTCACGATCTTGCGCAGGATTTTGGTGTCGAAGCCATTGCCCTTGGCTTCGGCATAGATTTCCTTGATATCGGCGGCGATGGCCGCCTTTTCTTCTTCCATGCGCTCGATGCGCTCGATGAAAGCGCGCAGCTGATCCTGCGCGACGCTGTCCTCAACGGCCATGGTTAACCTCTCTCGGCCCCACCGCACCTGGGCGGTTGCGGGCGTAAATTCTGAACGAAAACTGTCCGGCCCCATCAACCCCATGCCCCGTTCCCGTTCAACCCCTTTGTGGGTCAATCCACACCCTGCGCCGGGCTGGGGGAAATCACGTCCGTGCTATTGCGCCACTTTTCTGACCAGCGCCGCAAACATGCCCGCAATTCCGTCAAATCAGCCCATTAGCCATTGACCTCACTCCTGCCATACGATCAAAGAAGGGCACGTTTTCCGGTGATTTCTGGCGCAATGACACAACGTATCCGCATGGGCTCAATCCTGCTGCTAACGGCCCTTGCTGGCTTGTTTGGCGCGGTGGCTCCGGCTCAGGCCGAATTGCGGGTCTGCAATGAAACAGCCAATCTCGTTTCGCTCTCGCTCGGCTATCGCGCCGAGCGCGGCTGGATGAGCGAAGGCTGGTGGCAGGCGCCTCCAGGCGATTGCCGCACCATTTTCCAGGGCGACCTGCAAAAGCGCTTCTATTACCTCTATGCCGTTGACGACATTGGCGGAGGCGCATGGGACGGACAGGTCTTCATGTGCACCCGTGACGAAACCTTCACAATATTCGGGGTTGAGGATTGCCTCGCCCGGGGCTATGAGCGCACCGGGTTCTTTGAAATCGATACACAGAACCGATCCGACTGGACGCTGCAGCTCACCGAGAGCGCCGGCGCACCAAGTATTGTCGGCCCGGACCTGGGCGAAGATCTCGAAGACCCTGCCTTCCTGGTAGACCCCGACGCCCCCCTAACGCCAGACAATACGGATACGCAATGAAACGGATCAGACGCGCGAAGATCCTTGCCACCCTCGGGCCTGCAAGCCATGAGGAGAACATGATCGAGGAGCTGGCCAAGGCCGGTGCCGACGTCTTCCGCATCAATATGAGCCACGCCAGCCACGAGGTTCTGCACCAGACCGTCAAGCGCATCCGCGCGGTCGAGGCGCGTTTGAAGCATCCCATCGGCATTCTGGCCGACTTGCAGGGTCCCAAGCTCCGCGTCTGGAAATTTGCAGGTGGCTCGGTCAACCTCGTCGCCGGGCAGAAATTCACCCTCGACAGCGACCAGAACGACCAGGGCAATGCCGAGCGGGTTTACCTGCCACACCCCGAAATCATCGAAAGCGTCTCGGTCGGTGACCGCCTGCTGCTCGACGACGGCAAGCTGCAGCTCAAGGCCACCAAGGTCGGCGGCGGCGCCATCGAGACCGAAGTGGTCTATGGCGGCAAGCTCTCCGACAAAAAGGGTGTGTCCCTGCCCGATACGCTCCTGCCCACCGGCGCTTTGACCGAGAAGGACCATGCGGACCTGCTCGAAGCGCTCAAGGCGGAAGTGGACTGGATTGCCCTCTCCTTCGTGCAGCGCCCCGAAGATATCATCGATGTGCGCAAGATCGTCCAGGGCCGCGCCGGCGTCATGGCCAAGATCGAAAAGCCCCAGGCCATCGAACGCCTCGAAGAGATCGTCAAGCTTTCCGACGCCATCATGGTCGCCCGCGGCGATCTGGGTGTCGAACTGCCGCTCGAATATGTGCCGGGCCTGCAAAAGCGCATGATCCGCATGTGCCGTCGCTATGGCAAGCCCGTGGTGGTGGCCACCCAGATGCTCGAGAGCATGATCACGGCGCCGGTTCCCACCCGCGCCGAAGTCTCGGACGTCTCGATTGCCGTATTTGAAGGTGCCGACGCGGTCATGCTCTCGGCCGAAAGCGCTTCGGGGCAATATCCCGTCGAAGCCGTCGCCACCATGGCCCGGGTCGCTGTGGCGGTCGAGGGCGACGCCAACTACCAGAACATCATTCGCGCTGCCCAGACCGAGCCGGAGGCCACTGCCGCCGACGCGATTTCGGCCGCCACCCGCCAGGTCGCCGAAACACTCGATCTGGCCGCCATCGTCACCTATACCGCCTCGGGCTCGACCGGCATCCGCGCCGCCCGCGAGCGGCCAAGCAAGCCCATCATTGCCCTCTCGCCCAATCTGCGCACCATCCGCCGCCTCTCGGTGGTCTGGGGCATTCACTGCGTGCAGACCGAGGATGCGGTGAGCCTGGAAGACATGGTCGATCGCGCCTGCGTCATCGCCTATCAGGAAGGCTTTGCCCGCCCCGGCGATCGCATTGCCATCACCGCCGGCGTGCCGCTGGGCACCCCCGGCGCCACCAACATGCTGCGCATCGCCTTCGTCCGCCAGGACGGCGCCGGTTCGAGCTGAACCGCACCCGCATCGCCCAAAATCAGAAACCCCGCCAGTGGCGGGGTTTTTTGTTGCCCGATACATCGGCTCGACAAAGCGGCGGCGGATAGCGCGTTGCCCGAAAGGCCTTGAGCCTCGGCAATGCCGACGGCAATGTGAATTGAGATCCGGTGCGACAGCGGCATGTCAGTCCGGCTCGTACATCAAAGCAACAAGGCCCGCATTTTCATGCGGGCCTTGTCACTATTAAAGTCAAAGCGTGAAACGCTTAGCCCTGGCGGGCCTTGAAGCGCTTGTCCACCTTGTTGATGATGTAAACGCGGCCGCGACGGCGGACGAGCTTGTTCGCGCGGTGGCGAGTCATCAACGCCTTCAGCGAGTTGCGGATCTTCATCTCAATATCCTCGGTCAAACAAAAGGGGCGCCAAGGCGCCCGAAAACTGGCCTCTACATAAGGAAACTGACCCGCCCTGTCAACGCAGATCGCACCAGGTTTTCCCCATCCACGCAATGTTAACGCGCGGGTGAGGCTTCCGCGTTAATTTGGGGTTTCTCCGCATCTTTGAGTGCCCTGATGGCCAGTGAAACGATTACCAGCGCGGGTGTCCTGATCATCGATCCGCAGGCCAATATGGCAGCCTTGGTGGCCGGCATGCTGCGCAGCCTCGGGCGCCGCGATATCCGGGAGGCGACTGACACAAGTCAGGCACTCAGCGCCCTGCAACGTCGCCCTTTTGATATCATCATCATTGACGATGCCATCACCAGTCCTAATGCTGTGGAACTGGTGCGGCGCCTGCGCGCCAATGCCGACAGTCCCAACCGGCTGACCCCGGTGATCATGCTGTCCGCCGCGCCCGATGCCTCGCGCATCGCCGCTGCGCGGGACGCGGGCGTCACCGAATTCCTGCGCAAGCCCTTTGCGGCGGCGCATTTGAAATTGCGTCTCGACACCATTGCGGACAGCCCCCGCCCCTTTATCGAGGCAGATCGCTATGCCGGGCCGGACCGGCGCCGCAAGACCATTGCTGTCGGCAAGGCCGACCGCCGCCAAGCCAAGGATCACCCGAATGGCGAGGCGGCGACACCGGCCGAGGCCGGGGCGTCAGCCAAAAGCTAGGCTGCCGCCGCCGCTTCGCGCCGCAGCTTGCGCCGCACTTCGCGCCGTCGCATTTCTTCCTTGGGATCAGGCACCGGCACCGAGGCAATGAGCTTTTTGGTGTAGTCGTGCTGGGGGTCCATCACCACCTGCTCACTCTCGCCGATTTCCACCACTTCGCCGAAATAGAGCACCATGATCCGCTGGGCGATGTGGCGCACCACGGCAATGTCGTGGGCGATGAACAGCAGGGAAACCCCGAATTCCTTCTGCAGGTCCATCAAGAGGTTGATCACCTGCGCCTGCACCGAAACGTCGAGCGCCGACACCGCCTCGTCGCAGACGATCAGCTTGGGCCGCGTGATCAGCGCCCGGGCGATGCCGATGCGCTGGCACTGGCCGCCCGAAAACTCGTGCGGATACTTGTTGATCATCTCCGGTGTCAGGCCAACCTTGGCCATCATCTCGGCCACGCGCGCCGTGCGCTCGGCCTTGCTGACCTCGGGATAGTGGATCTGCAGCGGCTCACCGATGATCTGGGCGGCGGTCATGCGCGGATTGAGCGAGGCCAGCGGATCCTGAAAGATCATCTGGATATCCTTGCGCAGCGCAATCAGCTCCTTGGGGCTCATCTTGAGGATGTCCTTGCCCATCCACATCGATTCCCCGCCAGTGGCGTGGATCAGCCGGATGATGGCGCGCGACAGGGTCGACTTGCCACAGCCGCTTTCCCCCACAATGCCCAGCGTTTCCCCGGCATGGAGGTCAAACGACACGTCCTTGACCGCCTTGAGCACAGCATGGCCGCCAAAGATGCCGCCGGTGGGAATGTTGAAATGGACCGAGAGATTGCGGACCTTGAGAATGGGTTCGTTTTCGCTCATGCCTCGCCCCTCTGGCTCATGAAGTCATAGGAAACGGTCGAGAGGCGCTCGACCTTCTTGTCGAGCCGCGGCACGGCGGCCAGCAGGCCCTGGGTGTAGGGATGCTCGGGATTGGCGAACAGCTCTTCGGTCTTGCGATATTCCATCACCCGGCCGTCGAACATCACCAGCGTATCCTCGCAGGTGCCCGCCACAATCCCCAGATCGTGGGTGATCAGGATGATCGAAGCGCCGAAATCTTCCTGCAGGTCCACCAGCAGGTCGATGATTTCTGCCTGCACGGTCACGTCCAGCGCCGTCGTCGGCTCATCGGCGATCAGCAGTTCCGGCCCGCAGAGCAGCGACATGGCGATCATCACGCGCTGCCGCATGCCACCTGAAAACTCATGCGGATACATGTGGACGCGGTTCTTGGCATCGGGAATGCGCACGGCGTCGAGAAAGCGCACGCTTTCGGCCAGGGCCGCGCTGTGGCTCATGCCCTTGTGGTGCTCGAGCACTTCGGTCATCTGCCGGGAAATGCGCAGATAGGGATTGAGCGAGGTCATCGGGTCCTGGAAGATAATCCCGATGCGCTCGGCCCGATATTGGTTGATCTGCTTGAGCGGCAGGTTGAGGATTTCCTTGCCGTCGAACATGACCGAGCCGGCGGCCCGGCCATTTTTGGGCAAAAGCCCCATGATGGCGAAGGCGCCCTGGGTCTTGCCCGAGCCGCTTTCGCCCACGATGGCCAGGGTCTTACCCTTTTCCAGCGTGTAGCTGAGATCGCGCACGGCGTGCACGACGCCATCATTGGTCTGGAACTCGACCGAAAGGTTTTTGACTTCTAGCAATGCCATGAAACTGCTTCCTACCGGTCCTTGGGATCGAGCGCGTCACGCAGGCCGTCACCAAGATAGGTAAAGGCAATCAGCATGGCGACCAGGATCACGGCCGGGCCGAGCAGCATCCAGGGCAGTGCCACGGCAACCTCGGACCCCTGCGAGATCAGGGTACCCAGCGAGGTTTGCGGCTCCTGGACGCCAAGGCCCAGATAGCTCAGGAAGCTCTCGGTAATGATGATTTCGGGGATCGTCAGGGTGGCATAGATCACCACCGGCCCGGTCAGGTTCGGCACGATGTGCCGGAAAATGATGCTCCAGGGGCTGGCGCCGCTGGCCCGTGCCGCCTCGACGAACTCGCGTTCCTTAAGGCTCAGCGTCTGGCCGCGCACGATGCGAGCCATGGTCAGCCATTCCAGACACCCGATGCCCACGAACAGCAGGATCGGATTGCGCCCGAAGATCACCACCAGGATGATGACGAAAAGGATGTAGGGCAGCGCATACATGATGTCGACAAAGCGCATCATGACCGCGTCGATCCGGCCGCCGAAATAACCGGCAATGGCCCCGTAGCTCACCCCGATCACCACCGACACCAGCGTCGCAACACCGGCCACGACCAGGCTCATCTGGGTGCCCTGCATCGTGCGGGCCAGCATGTCGCGGCCATTCTGGTCAGTGCCCATGAAGTGACCGGCTTCGAAATTGGGCGGCTTGCGGATATTGGCCCAATCCACCTGGCTATAGCCCCAGGGCAGGAAATAGGGGGCGATGAACACCACAAGAAGGATGGTGACGAGCAGAAAGATCGAGAACACCGCCGCCTTGTTGGCGACCAGGCGCCGCACGGCGTCCTGCGCCAGCGAACGGCCCTTGGGCGCGTTCAGCAGCTGCTGGTTGTACTCGGTGAGAATTGCGTCTCTCGACGTCAGGCCGGCCATTAGCGGTACCTCACCTTGGGATCGAGATAGGCGTACAGAATATCCACGATCAGATTGAGCAGCAGGATCACGCCCATGTAGAGGACGGTCGTCCCGAGCACGATGCCATAGTCACGCGCCAGCGCTGCACTGATGAAATACTTGCCGATGCCGGGCAGGGCGAACACCTGCTCGACCACAAGCGAGCCCGTCAACAGCCCCGAAAGTGCCGGCCCCAGATAGGAGACCACGGGCAGCAGCGCCGGCTTGATGGCATGACGCGCCAGCACCAGCCGCGCACCCAGGCCCTTGGCCCGTGCGGTGCGCACATAATTGGTGCCCAGCACTTCGATCATCGAGCCGCGCATCAGCCGCGCCACGCGGGCGGCCTGCGGCAGGCTGAGAATGAGAATGGGCATGATCAGATGCGGGATCGACCCCGGCACATAGCCGCGCACCGGCAACCAGTTCCAATAGACGCCCAGCAGCAATTGCAGCAGGTTCGCCATCAGGAAGTTGGGTACGATAAGCCCGATCATCACCACGAAGATGACCGAAAAGTCCGGCCATTTGTTCTGGTTCACGGCCGAGATCATGCCCGCCAGGATGCCGACCGAAGTGGCGACCACAAAGGCGACCAGGCCCAGCATCAGCGAAAATGGCAGGCCAATGGCCAGGAGCTCGCTGACCGAGAAGTCCTGATAGCTCATGGACGGGCCGAAATCGCCGCGCAACACGCCGCCGACATAAATAAAGTACTGCTCGAACAGCGACTTATCGAGATTATAATAGGCCCGCAGATTATCCATGATCTGCGGCGGCAGCGCACGCTCGCCGTCGAAGGGGCCGCCCGGTGCGGCACGCAGAATGAAGAAACAGGCAGTGATCGCGATCAAGGCGATCGGAATGGCGCCCAACACGCGCCGGAAGGCATAGGACAGCATTTTGCGTCCGCTCCCCTTTCTTTAAGATCCGGCCGGCTCCGCGGAGCGAAGCCGGCCGGATGAGGGTTGCCGGCGCGGGATGACCCCGCGCCGGGCGGACATTATTCCGACTTGGACAGCCAGCGGGTGCGGTGGATGTCGGACGGATTGTCGACGAAGCCTTCGATGGCCGGCGAAACGATGTTCTTGGACACATACCAGTAGATCGGCATGGCGGCGAAATCGTCCATGGCAAGGGCTTCGGCTTCATGCAGGATCGCTGCACGGGCCGTCAGGTCGAGCTCGGCAGCAGCCTTGTCCATCAAGGCGTCGAACTCTTCATTGTTGTAGCGGCCATAGTTATTGCCCCAGTTCATGGTGTCACCCTGCTGGGTGCCGCCCTTGAGCAGGTCGAGCGTATTGGCAGCATCGGAATAGTCGAGCAGCCAGCCGGCACGGCCGATCTGGAAGTCACCGGCCTGCAGGGCGTCGTAGTGGACGGCCACTTCGGCGTTGAACAGCTCGATGTTCACGCCCAGCGGTTCCCACATGGCCGACAGGGCCACGGCGATACGCTGGTGCGCTTCATTGGTGTTGTAGCGCAGCTGCAGGTTGAGCGGGTTTTCCGGGCTGTAGCCGGCTTCGGCCATCAAGGCCTTGGCCCGTTCGACGCGCGAACCATAGTCCTCCGATGCCCAATCGGGCATGTAGGCCTCGCCATCATAATTGGCAGTGCCCGGCGGGACCCAGCCATAGGCGGCGATTTCGCCAGTGGTCAGGATATCGGGACCGATAACTTCGCGGTTGACCGAGATCGACAGGGCTTCGCGGACGCGCACGTCGGTCAGCGGACCTTCTTCCTGGTTCATCACATAGTAATAGACGCCAAGGAACGGCTCGACATGGGCTTCACCCGGACGATTGTCCTGCAGCCACTGGTACTGATCCGGCGGGAAAGCCGTCAGGATGTCCAGTTCGCCCGCGATATAGGCGTTGAACGCAGCGGTCGTGTCTTCGGTGTTGTCATAATAGACTTCATCGATGGCGACATTGGCAGCGTCATAATAGTCAGGGTTCTTTTCCGAACGCAGGAACGAACCGGGCACCCATTCCTTGAGAACATAGGGGCCGTTGCCAACCACGTTCTCGATCTTGGTCCAGTCGTCACCAAGCTCTTCCACCTTGTGCTTTGGCACGGGGAAGGCGGTGTAGTGGGTCAGCGCCTGGAGGAAATAGGGGGTCGGGTTTTCGAGAGTGATCTCGACGGTCGTGTCATCCACGGCCTTGACGCCCAGCTCGGCAAAATCGGTGATCTCGCCCGAAGCAATCGCCTCGGCATTCTTGATCGGGTACTGCAGATACGCATAGGACGAAGCCGTTGCCGGATCGAACAGGCGCTGGAAGGCGAAGACGAAATCGCCGGCAGTCACGGGGGTGCCGTCCGACCACTGGATGCCATCGCGCAGCTTGAAGGTGTAAACCAGGCCATCGTCGGACACGGTGAAGCTCTCGGCCTGGCCCGGAATGGCCTCGGCATTGGCGTCTTCGGTCATCAGGCCTTCGATATAGTCGCCGATGATGCGGTTTTCCCAGTCGCCTTCAGCGTGGTGCGGGTCGATTGAGCCAGGCTCGCCACCATTACCCATCCGCAAAGTCACCGCCTGCGCAGCGGAAACCGCCAGCAGCGAAACCGTACCGGCCAACAGCGCAGCCGTAAGGGTTTTCGTGATTTTCATGTTCGTCCCATCTCCTTGTGGAATTTGTGCGTTTCTCTGACTGGCTGCCTTTGACGTTGGGCAGTTCCCTTTTCATTGCCGCCGGTTTTGTCCCGACGGTCAAGATTGCTGGACGGTATTACGCAATTCCGTCCACTGACAAGCGAAAGATTGACCTAAGCGTCATCCGGTGGCCGATTGTGAACATGCTGTGGACGGCGCCTGCGTAAGCATGAATTTGCGCGATATCTCTTTCGACCGGATTCGAATTCTCGGCATGATCGCGCCCAGCCGCCGCCAAGCAAGCTTGTCCTAACCCAGCTCTTCTGGCCGGCTAGCCCAAGAGGCCGCTGCGTTGCACAAAAAAGATAATCAGTGCGAGCGCACCGATGCCCGCGAAGGGCAACCAGCCGGGCATTGGGCCGGCCGGCTTGCTGCTGACGGGCTCGGGCTTGGTCTCGGGTCGGCGGAATTTGATGATATTGTCGCTCATGCCGCACTTTCTACCAGTGCTGCCACGCCCATGCCACCCGCCGTGCACACCGAGATCAGCGCTTTCTTGTTGGCCTCGCCGGAGAGCAGTTTTGCGGTCAAACCCAAAATGCGCGCGCCCGTCGCGGCAAAGGGATGGCCATAGGCAAGGCTTGATCCCTTGACGTTGATTTTGGCCGGATCGATCTCGCCCATCACGCTGTCGCGTCCCAACACGTCCCTGCAATAGGCCGGGTCCTTCCAGGCCTTGAGCGTGCACAGCACCTGCGCGGCGAAAGCCTCGTGCAGCTCGAAATAATCGATATCGCCAAAGCCGAGCCCTGCCCGCTCCAGCATTTCGCTGACCGCAATGGTGGGCGCCATCAAGAGGCCTTCGCCATGGGCGAAATCATTGCCCGCGACCCGGCCCGTGGTGAGATAAGCCTGGATCGGCAACCCACGCGCCTTGGCCCAGTCCTCGCTCGCCAGCAGCACACCCGAAGCGCCATCGGTCAGCGGCGTCGAATTGCCGGCCGTCAGGGTCCCCAGACCACTGGACTTGTCGAAAGCGGGTTTGAGCGTCGCCATCTTTTCGATATTGGCGTCGGCCCGCACATTATTGTCACGCACCAGCCCCGCACATTGCACCAGCAGGTCATCGTGGAAACCTTCGTCATAGGCCGCCGCCGCATTGCGATGGCTGGCAACCGCCAGCGCATCCTGCTCGGCGCGCGTAATCCCCCATTCCTTGGCCATCAGTTCGCAATGCTGGCCCATGGACAGCCCGGTGCGCGGCTCATTGACCGAGGGCGCCACCGGCGTCAGCTCACCAAACGACAGGCCTTTGAAGGCCCCCAGTTTCTGCCCGGTCGTCTTGGCGGCATTGGCATTGAGCAGACGGTGCTGGAACTTTGACCCAAAGACGATGGGGCTGTCGCTGACCGTATCCGACCCCGCCGCAATGCCGCTTTCGATCTGGCCCGAGGCAATCTTGCCGGCCAGCACCAGCGCCGCCTGCAAACTGGTGCCGCAGGCAATCTGCATCGTCGTGCCCGGCGTGCGCGGCGACAGGCCGGCATCGAGCAGGGCTTCACGGGCCAGGTTAAAGTCGCGCGAATGGTTGATCACGGCACCCGCAATCACCTCATCCACCTTCTGCCCCTTGAGCCCGTATTTGTCGGCCAGCCCGCCCAATACCGTCGAGAGCATGGAGAGATTGGTTTCATCCGCATAGGCCGTGCCACCGCGGGCAAAGGGAATGCGGGCCGAGCCGATAATGGCAACGCGCTTGAGTTCAGTCATTCTTTGTTCCCTCCGTGGGATTTTCACCCAGGCGACACAGCTCGCCCAACCACAGGACGATCGAGTTTACGGCGTGATCCTCCATCATGCCCGTCCATCGGCACGGGCCTTCATTGGTCCACCCAGGAACGGCGCGAACCCGGTGCCCATGATCACGCCGATATCGGCCAGTTCGGACGAAGCGACGACACCTTCACCCACCACCACTTCCGTCATGTCGACCAGGGGCTTGACCAGTTCCCGGCCGAGGCCGGCGAGATCGGCATGGGGTGGCGTCTCGGCCTTGATCGCCTTGCCCTTTTCCCACTTGTAGAAGCCCTCGCCGGTCTTGCGCCCGAGCTTGCCTTCCGAGATCAGCCGCGCAAAGCGGCTCTCGCCGGGCACCGAATGCCCCAGCTCGGTTGCCACCGACTTGCCGACATCGAGCCCCACGGTGTCCATCAATTCAATCGGCCCCATCGGCATGCCGAACGCCACGGCGGCGGCGTCGAGCAATTCCTTGCTTTCGCCCTTTTCCACCCGCTCCACCGCGCCCAGCATGTAGGGCATCAGCACGCGGTTGACGAGGAAGCCCGGCGCCGACTTGACCACCACCGGCGACTTGCCGATGGCCAGGGCAAAGCTCGCGCCCTTGCCGATTTCTTCATCGGTGTTGAAGCGCGAGCGGATCACCTCAACCAGCGGCAACTGCGCCACCGGATTGAAGAAGTGCAGCCCGATCAGCCGCGCCGGATCTTTCAATGCTTCGGCAATGCGTTCGAGCTCGATGGAGGAGGTATTGGTGGCCATGATGGCACCCGGCTTCATCTTGCCTTCGATCCCGGAGAAGATCGCCTGCTTGACCTCGAGCTTTTCCACCACCGCCTCGATGATCACATCGGCGCGCGACACGCCGGTGCCCTGCGGGTCGGCCACCAGCCGGCTCATCGCGGCCTCGACCTCGCGCTTCTTTTTGTAGCGCTTCTGGAAAAGCGTCTTGGCCCGGTCGAGCGCCGGCTTGATGCGCTCCATATCGAGATCCTGCAGCGTCACGCTCATGCCGCGATAGGCGCACCAGGCAGCAATATCGCCCCCCATGACGCCAGCGCCGATGACATGCACGCGCGAAAATTTCGCGCCCTTGATGCCCTGCTTCTTGAGACCCTCCGAAAGGAAAAACACCCGGCGCAGATTGGTGGCCGTGGATGACCCCATCAGCGGCACGAAGCGATCCACCTCGCCCCGGATCATCGCCCGCCAGTCATTGCCATGCTGCTCGAACAGATCAATCAGGGCATAGGGCGCGGGATAATGGTCCTTGCGGGCCTTCTTGCCGACCTGCTTGCGCATCTGGTTGGCCAAGGCCTCGCGCACCAGGGGCAGGGCCGCAGCCTTCTTGATCGCCGGCGCCTCGCTCGATGTCTTTTTGGTCAGCACCGCCTTGCGTGCTTCCCAGCGCAGCATGTCGCGATGGCGCACCAGCTTGTCGACAAGGTTGAGACCCCGCGCCGCGCCCGCTCGCAGCATCTTGCCGGTAAGCATGATCTGCATGGCATCGACCGGCCCCGCCTGGCGGATCGCCCGCCCCGTGCCGCCAAAGCCGGGGAATATCCCCAAGTTCACTTCGGGAAAGCCGATGCGGGTTTTCTCGTCATTGACGGCAATGCGATAGTGGCAGGCCAGCGCCAGTTCCAACCCGCCGCCGAGGCAGAAGCCATGGATGCCGGCCACCACTGGAACCTTGAGCGCCTCGATGCGCGCAAACAGCGCATGAGTGCGCCGCAAGGCTTCGGGCAGCACCGAAAAATCGCTCATGGCGTCGAATTCGCTGACATCGGCCCCGGCAATAAAGCCGCTGGACTTGCCCGACAGGATCACCACCCCGACCAGTTCGCCCGAACTGGCCAGGTCCTCGAACCGCGACACCAGCGTTTCGAGCTCCATGATCGCCTCGCGGCTCAACGTATTGACCGAGGCATCGGGCGTATTGATGGTCAGCCAGCCGATCTTTTCGAGATCGGTGTGGAAGCTCCAGTGTTTGGTCTCGGTTGCCTGTGGGGCGATCATGGTTTCCTCTTTCTTCCCCTCCCCCTTGAGGGCAGGGGCTAGGGGTGGGGGTGCCGGAGCCCCCAAATCTCGGACATGTGGAATGTGCCGCACCGCTGACACCCCCACCCTCAGTCCCTCCCCTCAAGGGGGAGGGAGGCGCAGACTGAGCCTGCAGTATTATTCAGCTGCCACCCGTGGCGGCGTTTCCTTGAGCACGTCCCTGTCGAAATCATCGACATTGACGGCATTATTGGTCGCCTCGTCGGCTGCCCGCATGATGCCGGCCTCGTTTTCGTTCAACACGCCTGCCGCCACCGCATCGGCAATCGCGTCGCGATCCAGTCGCCGCTCGATGACACCCTTGCGCGCCGCCTTGACGAAGCGGGCCTCGATCTCCTCGGCCTCCGTCACCTTGACGAACGCATCTTCCAGAACGCCTGTGACGTCATTGGGGTCCATGGAAACATAGACGCCCGTGGTCAAACGATCGCGGAAGGCGCCGGGGCGCAGCACCGAACGCACGAAACGATAATTGACGCGATCCGACGCCGGCTTGGCATGGCGTCCCAGCGGGAAACAGAGGAGCCGCATTGCCCAGGCAAAGACCGGATTGGGGAAATTGGCGAAAACCTCGGCAAAAGTGGCTTCGAGCGAAGCGATGCGGTCAGCCATGATGGCTTCGACCAGTTCCTTGTCCTCGGCAATCGAGCCTTCCTCCTCAAAGCGCTTGAGCGTGGCCGACATCAGATAAAGATCGCCCAGAATATCGGCCATGCGGCCCGAGAGCTTCTGCTTGCGCTTGAGCGCGCCGCCCAGCACCACCGTGGTCCAGTCGGCCACGAGCGCAAAGTCCTGCGTGTAGCGATGCAGGCGACGATACCAGACCGCCATCGACCCCTGATTGGGCGAGGACGCGAAGGCGCCGTTGGAAAGGCCATGGAGGAAACTGGCCACGATATTGCGCAGCATAAAGCCTGTATGACCGCCAAAGGCGCTGTCAAAGGCATCAAGACCGGCGCGTCTGTCCTTGTTCTGCACCGCCTGGATTTCTCGGAGCAGATAGGGATGGGCGCGCAGCACGCCCTGGGCAAAGGTCATCAGCGTGCGGGTGAGGATATTGGCCCCCTCCACCGTGATTGCCACTGGCAGCGCCTGATAGGCACCGAACAGATAATTCGCCGGTCCATCCTGAATGGCGCGACCGCCCTGGATATCGAAGGCGTCGTCCATGCTGTCGCGCATGGCTTCGGTGGTGGTGTATTTGAGAAGGCCCGCAATCACAGCCGGGCGCTGCCCCTCGTCCACCATCGAAGCGGTCAGGCGGCGGGTCGCCTCATACATATAGGCGCGCTTGACCATCTCGCCGAGCGGCTCGGCCACGCCTTCCATAATGCCCACGGGGATGCCGAACTGGCGCCGCACGCGCGCATAGGCCGAGGTGGCGCGCAGCGTCTGCTTGATCGACGTGGTGCCAATGGCCGGCAGCGAGATCGCCCGGCCGGTGGACAGGCACTCCATCAGCATGCGCCAGCCCTGCCCGGCATATTCGGTGCCGCCAATGAGGAAATCCATGGGCACGAACATGTCCTTGCCGCGCACCGGGCCATTCATGAAGGCCTGACGCGCCGGATAATGGCGGCGGCCAATGTCGAGGCCGGGATGATCATGCGGGATCAGCGCCAGCGTGATCCCGATATCATCGCCGCGCCCCAATAGGTTGTCCGGGTCCTTGAGAATGAAGGCGAGGCCGACCAGCGTGGCGATGGGTGCCAGGGTAATGTAGCGCTTGTCAAAGCTGAGACGCACGCCCAGCACTTCCTTACCCTCATGCATGCCCTTGGTGACAATGCCGATATCGCGCATGCCGCCGGCATCCGAACCCGAATGCACCCCCGTCAGCGCAAAGCAGGGCACTTCGCGGCCATCGGCGAGGCGATGGAGATATTTTTCCTTCTGTGCCGGCGTGCCGTATTTCTCCAGCAATTCGCCCGGCCCGAGCGAATTGGGCACCATGACCGTAATGCCCGCCGCGACCGAGCGGCTGGCGATCTTGGACACGATCATCGACTGCGCCTGCGCCGAAAAGCCCAGGCCACCATGCTCCTTGGCAATCAGCATGCCCAGGAACCCCTTGTCCTTGAGAAACTGCCAGAGTTCGGGCGACAGGTCCGCGCGGTTGTGGCGAATGTCCCAGTCATCGATCATGCGCGCCGCGGTTTCAGCCGGGCCATCAAGGAAGGCCTGCTCGTCCGGCGTCAGCGTCAGCGGACGGATCTTGGTCAACTTGTCCCAGTCAGGACGACCCGAAAACAGCTCGGCATCCCAACCCACGGTGCCCGCATCAAGCGCTTCCTGCTCAGTGCGGCTAACCTTGGGCAGAATGGATCTGACCGCACCATAAACCGGTCGCGTCAGCACCATCATGCGGATCGGCTTGACCGCCAGCACCAGCAGCACCACGCCCAGCACAATCAGTACATAGGCGACCCAACCCAGGCCGTAGATCGCGCCGCCCTGGGTAAAGTCGAGACCTGAGAGGAGGCCGATGGCGGCCAATGCCGCACCCCACTGCCACAGCGGGCTCTCCCGCATGGCCAGGGTGGCAAATACAACAAGACTGATTGCAACCAGCAAAAGGGTCATCGCCCTCATCCTCCTCGGACAGGTCATGACCCGCAAGACTGGGGCCAATGCCCGCCATTTCTCAAATGCCGGGCCGGTGCTGACCTGGAATCAGCCCGACCTTCCCCTTGCTTGCCCGCACCATAGCGCGACAACCAGGGATGTGTAGAGGTCAGTTTACCCAAGTTTACGTATACGTCAACTACACGCCCTTTACGTCGACAAGCCAGAGCACAACGCCACGCCGCCATATCGTATCGGCAACAAATTGACGCTAACGTAAAGCCGTGTGATATTTCCCAAGCGATGCCGGAACGCCAAGGCGCCTCAAGCGCCGGTCTGCAACGACCCGTCGGCATCCAAAGAGGGGGAAATCCGTTTGCCCCTTGGGGGCATTTGGAGGAGGAAACGCCATGGCCGCGCCGAAAAGTTCAATTGAGGGACTTCGCCCCTGGATCGCCAGCTATCCCGACGGGATCACCTGGGACGACGCTATCGACACCACGCCCGTGCATGAACAGGTCCTGGCCGCCTGCGCCAGGAACCCCAATGCAATGGCCCTCGATTTCCTGGGCGCCACCACCAGCTTCGGCGAACTGGCCGAAAAGATCACCGCCTTTGCCGGCGCCCTGCAAAGCCAGTTCGGCGTCACCAAGGGCAGCCGCGTCGCGCTGATGCTGCCCAATACACCCTTCTACCCGATCGCCTACTTCGGCGTGCTGCGTGCCGGCGGCACCGTGGTCAATTGCAACCCCCTCTACACCGTCGCCGAACTGGGCCACATCACGGCCAATGCAGGCGCCGACATCATGGTCACGCTCGACCTCCAGCAGATATTCGAGAAGGCCGAGGCGCTCTTGGCCGCCGGCCACGTCAAGAAGCTGATCGTGGCGCATTTCCCCAATGCCCTGCCGCTGGTCAAGAAGGTGCTGTTCTCCCTCGCCAAGCGCAAGGACCTGGCCAAGGTCAGCCATTCGCCCCATGCCAATGTCATCGCCGGTTTTGAAGCGCTGATCGCCCGCAACGACAACCCTGCCCCGGTCGTCATCGATCCGCTCAAGGACATTGCCGTCCAGCAATATACCGGCGGCACCACCGGCATTCCCAAGGGCGCGCTGCTGACCCACGCCAATATCGCGGCCAATATGAGCCAGATCGACAAATGGGGTTGTGGCCTGTTCTACCCGCCTTCCAAGGTCATCGCGGTTCTGCCCTTCTTCCACATCTTCGCCATGACCGTCTGCATGAACGTGCCGCTGTGCAACGGCACGCCGGTGATCATGCTGCCGCGCTTTGAATTGAAGGCCTTGCTCGGGATTTTTGCCCGCACCAAGGCCAACGTGCTCCCCGCCGTGCCGACGCTGCTCAACGCCATTGCTCGCGCCGACACCGCCGGACAGGCCGAATTGGCGAGCTTAGAAGTCGCCATTTCCGGCGGCGCCGCCCTGCCCGACGAAGTGCGCCATGCCTTTTCCAAAAAGTCCCAGGCCCTGCTCGCGGAAGGCTATGGCCTCACCGAAGCCTCGCCCGTGGTCTGCTGCGCGGCGCTGCGCGTTGCCTCCAAGCCCATGTCCATCGGCATGCCTTTGCCGGGCACCGACATCCGCTTCGTCGACGTGGACAGCGGCAAGGTTGTTGGCATTGGCGAAAATGGCGAACTGCAGGTCAAGGGCCCGCAGGTCATGGTCGGCTATTACGGCAATCCCGAAGCCAGCAAGGACGCCTTCATGGATGGCTGGCTGCGCACCGGCGATGTCGGCCATATGGACGAGGACGGCTATGTATTCCTTGTCGACCGCATCAAAGACCTGATCATCTGCTCGGGCTTCAATGTCTATCCGCGCACCATCGAGGAAGCCGCCATGACCCATGAGGCCGTGGAAGAGGTCAATGTCATCGGCGTGGCAGACGAATATCGCGGCGAGGCGCCTGTGGCTTTCGTCAAGCTCAAGGCGGGCCAGTCGATCAGCGAAAGCGATCTCAAGGCGTTCCTGGCCGAAAAGCTCAACAAGATCGAAATGCCCAAGCAGATCATCTTCAAGGACGCCCTGCCCAAGACGTTGATCGGCAAGCTTTCCAAGAAAGAACTACGCGAGGAATATGCCCAGATGAAAGCCGCCAAACCGTGAGCGAAAAAGACACCGATAGCCGGGACCTGTTCTCGATTGCCGAGCTCGCCAGCGAATTCGGCATATCGACCCGTGCCATCCGCTTTTACGAATCCAAGGGCCTGCTCGCGCCCGAACGGGTGGGAGCAACCCGCATTTTCCGCAAGCGCGACCGCGCAAGGCTGATCCTGATCCTGCGCGGCAAGCGCCTCGGCTTCACCCTACGCGACATTTCCGATTATCTCAGCCTCTACGACGCCGACCGCGCCCAGCAGGTCAACCTGCTGGCCGGCAAGGTCGACGAGCGCCTGGCCTTGCTTGAACGCCAGCGCGACGACCTCGAAACTACCATAAACGAACTGCGCGAAATCAAATCCCTGGCCGAGGAGCGCTTGCAAAAGGCGGGGTGACTTGAATTTATGTACGAAAATGCGTACATAAATTCTCAAGGAGGCCTTCCATGCGCGCCAAGTCCATTTCCGATTTCCGCAAGAACATCGCTGCCGACGTCGAGCATGTCACCGATAGTGGCGAACCATTGATTGTCACGAGAACTGGCGGAAAGAAGCCCGTCTTGGTAATCCCGCTCGAGCAGGCGGGGGACTGGGACGAAACGGCATATCTGCTGAGCAGTCCGGCCAATGCCGCCAGATTGCGAGCGGCGATCAATCAGGCAAACACAGGTGGCGGGACCGTCCGTGAGCTGATTGAGGAATGATCGTCGCCTTCATGACGAAGGGCTGGGAGGATTATCTCCACTGGCAGGCGACCGATAAACAAATACTCAGGAAGGTGAATGCGCTGATTAAGGAATGTCAGCGCACGCCCCGCGAGGGAAGCGGTAAACCTGAAGCCTTGAAACATGAATTCGCTGGCTGGTGGTCTCGGCGCATAACGGACGAACACCGATTGGTGTATCGTGTGGTGGGCGAACGTCTTGAGATCGCACAATGTCGGCATCACTATTAGCGCGCCCCGCGCCCCTTGTGATTCTTCGTCATCAGGCTCGGCTTTTTCGGCTTCACCCAACCTTTGGGCGGCGTGCGCACCGGCGCATTGGAGCCCAGCCCGATCTGTCCCGGCGGCGCTTGGCCGACCGACACCTCGGCCGGATTGCCGTCATCATCCAGGATCATGGTTGCGCCGGCGTCCTCGCCTTTAAGCCGGGCGATCTCGTCCCGCAAGGCGGCAGCTTTCTCGAAATCGAACGCCGCCGCCGCTGCGTCCATCTGCTTTTCCAGCGCGGCCAGCCGGGCATGATTGCTGCGTGACGACATCACCTACCCCACAAACGCGTCCATATCCTCTAGCCGCGCCGCCTCATGCGCCGGCTTGTCCCAGCGTATCCGGTTGATGCGCGGAAACCTGAGCGCTACGCCCGACTTGTGCCGCGTGCTCGCTTGCGCGCTGTCGAACGCGACCTCGAACACCAGTTCCTTCTTCACCTCGCGCACTGGCCCGAAACTGCCCAGGGTATTGGCCCGGATCCAGCGGTCAAGTTGCTTCAGCTCCTCATCGGTAAACCCGAAATAGGCCTTGCCGATAGGCACGATCTCATTGCCCTTCCACACCCCGAATGTGTAGTCCGAATAAAACGAGCTGCGCTTGCCATGCCCGCGCTGGGCATACATCAGAACCGCATCCACCACATTGGGGTCGCGCTTCCACTTGAACCAGAACCCCTTGGGCCGTCCGGGCACATAGGGGGCTGTCCTCAATTTGATCATCACCCCTTCATGGCCATGCTCGTCCGCGCCTTGCCGCCGCAACCGGGCCACGTCGTCCCAGGATGCAAAGCCCAGCACCTCGGAAAGGTCCATCCGCGTTTGCGGGTTCTTCGCAAACCACGCCTCCAGCCGCGCCCGCCGGGCCGCCCAGCCAAGCGCGCGAATGTCCTCGTCGCCGTCAAACAGCATGTCATAGACCCGCACGAAGCCGGGCAGCTCCGCCATCTGCTTGGCTGAGGCGACCTTGCGGTTCAGTCGCTGCTGCAGGTCATTAAAGCTGCGCGCCTCGAAATCATGCCCCACCAGCAACTCGCCATCGAGCACCGCCCGGCCCATCGCCGCCTCGACCACATCGGGAAAACTCTGGGCAATGTCGTCGCCGGTACGCGAAAACAGCGAGGCGCCATTCCGTCCCAGCACCAATTGCACGCGGATGCCGTCCCATTTCCACTCCAGTGCAAAATCGCGGGGCTCGAGCCTTTCGAAATCGCTGTCTTCGATGGGGGTCGAAAGCATCAGTGGATGGAACCGCGCCGTATGGTCCACCTCTGGCCGCCCCGCCCTGCCCTCCAGCCACGCAAAAAGGTCCGTATAGGGCGGCTTGAGCCCGTGCCAAACCTCTTCGACGGCCTGCAATTCCACCCCGCTCATTTCGGCCAGCGCCGTCTTGGCCAGCCGCGCCGAAACCCCGATGCGCAGCGCGCCCGTCGCCAGCTTGATCAGCGCCCAGCGCTCGTGGATCGCCGCCTGCGTCAACAAATCGCCGATCACCCCGGGCAGCTCCGCCTTGCTGGTCGTGTTGAGCAGCGCCACCAGGTCCTTGAGACGTGGCAACTCTCCTTGACCATGGTGCGGCCAGATGAGCGCAATGGTTTCGCCCAGATCGCCCACATAATCATAGCTCAGCGCAAAAAGTGTTTCGTCCACCTCCGCCAGGACCGTCTGCTTGAGCAGCGCCGGTTTGACATTGGATATATCCATTTCCCCGGTCAGCACCGCCAGGGCCAGCCCACGGTCGGGGTCCGGCACCTCGGCGAAATATTGCGCCAGCGCCGCAATCTTGCGCGTCCGCGACGGTGTCAGCGCCAGGAGTTCAAGCAGGTCGGCAAAGCGCTTCATTCCCCGCCCTCCCCGCCATCGTCATCCAGCCCCGGCAGCGCCAGCGGTTCGGCCTCCAGCCCCTTGGTCTTGCACCAATAGACCAGCGCATCCTCGCGCCCATGCGTCACCCACACAGTGCCCGCGCCGCTTTCAAGGATCGAACTATTCAGCTCGCCCCAATCACAATGGTCCGAAATCACCAGTGGCAGTTCGACCAGCGCCTGCCGTGCCCGCTGCTTGACGCTCATCCAGCCCGAGGCCTGGCACACCACCGGATCGGGAAAGCGCCGGCTCCAACGGTCGCGGATGGCCGAGGGCGGCGCGATGACGATCTGCCCCGCCATCGCCGCCTTGGGCATGCCCGTGGCCGGGAGCAACTCGCCCAGCGGCACACCCAGTTCCTCATAGAGTTCGCAGAGCCGGATCATCGCGCCATGGAGATAAATCGGCCGGTCCCATCCGGCATCGCGCAACAGCGCAATCACCCGCTGCGCCTTGCCCAGTGCATAGCATCCCACCAGATGGCTGCGCTCCGGCTGATCGGCGACTGATTTCAGCAATCGGGCAATTTCGTCCTGGGGTTTGGGATGCTGGAACACCGGCAACCCGAAGGTCGCCTCCGTCACCAGCAGGTCGCAATCGACCGCCTCATAGGCTTCCGCGGTCCGGTCGGGCAGGCGCTTGTAGTCGCCGGTGACCAGCGCCCGCTGCCCCGCGGCTTCGATTCTCACCTGCGCCGAGCCCAGAATATGCCCGGCTGGATGGAGGCTGACCACGGCCTGATCCATGCTCAGCCGTTCCCCAAACCGCAATGCCTCGAACCGCCCGGCGCAATCCTCGCCATAGCGCACTTTCATGATGGCAATGGTCTCGGGCGTCGCCAGCACCGCCCCATGCCCGGAACGCGCATGGTCGGCGTGGCCATGGGTGATGATCGCGCGCGGCTTGGGCGTGCTCGGATCGATCCAGGCATCGATAGCGGGACAGTAAAGATCGCGATTGAGGATTGGCTGAACCATGATACGCACAACGTCGCTGGATGAAGTCCGGTTCACAACACCCTATTCCAGCCTCCTGACACCTGCCGTCACCATTGGCACGATCCATCGCGCTCTCGGGAGAGATCGGCCGAAGGTGGCATTGGGCCTTTCCTCTTGCTCCTGACGCCGCTCTATTCCAAACCGGAGAAAAGAGGAGCCAGACATGCGCAAGACCACAAACGCCCCGGGCACCATTCATCGCCTCGCCGTCGACAGCAAGGCGCTCGCCGGCAATCGCCTGGGCGACCCGACCACCCGCATCGTCGATGTCTACGTGCCCCACGGCCATGATGGCGCCGGCCTGCCCCTCTTGGTCGACCTTGTCGGCTACACGGCCGGCGGCCCGGCCCATACCAATTGGAAGAGCTTTACCGAAAACCTGCCCGAGCGCCTCGACCGGCTGATCGGCGACGGCACCATGGCCCCCGTGGTCGTGGCCTTCCCCGATTGCTACTCCCGCCTCGGCGGCAATCAATATGTGAATTCGCCCATCATCGGGAACTACGAGGATTTTCTCATCGCCGAAATGCTGCCCGCCCTCGAAACCCGCTTTGCCTGCGGCGGCACTGGGCGGCGCGGGGTTTTCGGCAAGTCATCGGGCGGCTTCGGCAGCCTCGTCCACGCCATGCGCCACCCCGACGTCTGGGCCGCCGCCGCCAGCCATTCGGGCGATGCCGGCTTTGAAAACCTCTACCTGCCCGAATTTCCCGCGACGCTGCGCGCGCTCGCCAAGTCGGACAATTCCATCGAAAAATGGCTGACCGGTTTCGAGGCAAAGAACAAGATCGATGGCAAGGACACCCTCGTCCTCATGATCCTCGCCCAAGCCGCCAGTTTTGACCCCGATCCCAGCGCCGAGACCTTTCTGGGCCTCAGGCTCCCGGTCACCCTCGACACCTGCGAATTGATCGAGGATCGCTGGCAGAACTGGCTGAAATGGGACCCCGCCCGCATGGTCGAAACCCACGCCGATGCCATCGGCAAGCTCAAGGGCTTCTTCCTCGATTGCGGCACCGAGGACCAGTACAACATCCTCTATGGCACCCGCCGCATCCACCGCACGCTTGAAGCCAAAGGCATCGCCCACCGCTATGAGGAATTCCCCGACAACCATTCCAGCGTCGACTACCGCATGGACATCAGCCTGCCGTTCCTGGCCGAAGCATTGAGCAAGTAGCGGAACTCTTGTTCATCCTCCCCACGAGGGGCGGACAGCGCAGCATGGCCCAAAGGTCCGAGCGACGCTGGGTGAAGCGGGGCGACGTGCGCAAATCAAGTGTGCCTGGCCCCACTCCATCCTCGGTCCCTCCCCATCATGGGGAGGGAAGCGCAGGAACCAGCGCTATCCGCCCGGCCTCAAACCACTTTGCTGACTTCGAGCAGTCCCGGCCGCATCTCATTGGCGAGGTTGATCGCGGCCTCGCCGCCCAGCACCACCACATGGCCCTTTTCGGCCACCACGTCGATGGCATCGGCCAGCGCCAGGAAGTCGGCCCGGCTGGTGTTGAGGACTTCGTCGCGCCGTTGCTGGCGCAGGGCGTCGCTGGTGCCATTGAGAATGCGCCACATGGCCGAATAGCCCTTGGCATCGGGGAATTCTGGGCGATCCAGATCCCCCACCACCCCGATCACCGAGCGCACCAGGTCCGTCTCGCCAATTTCGGCGCGCAGTGCCCTGGCCGCGCCATCATAGGCGTCGAGCGTCTTCAAGAGGTTCGGGTCGCGATAGCTGAGGAAAGCGAAATTGCCTGAGCTGAGGTCAAACCGGCTCGACCCGCCATAGGCCCCGCCCTGCACCCGCACCTTGTCCCAGAGATAGGTGGTGTTGAGCAGCCGCAGCGCCACCGATGAGGCAGCGCTGAGTTCGATCCCCAGCGCCTTCAAATTGGCGCCCTTGCCCACGTAATTGACCTGCGCAGGGATCACCAGACCCTCGTTTCTGGGCACAAACACATGGCTCCAGTCGGCGTCAGGCCGCTGCGCCCCCGGCAGGCCACCGACAAAACCGGCCAGTTCGCGCTGCGCCTCGGGCCAGAGCGCGCCATCGGCCGTCAGGTTGATGACCATCCGGCCGCGGTTGAACAGTGTGTCGCGGATGCTCGTCAGCGCCGCCTCGACACTATCCCAGTCGCTGTCGATGCGCTTGACCAGGCCCTTGAGGAATTCGAGATAGCTCACCCCGCCCATCTGCTCGGCAATCCAGCCCGCTTCGGTCAGCCCCGCCTTAATGCGCATATCGGCAAAGGCATTGCCCGAGGGCACCAGCCGCGCTTCAAAACCCGCCTTTTCCTCCAGCGCCATCTGCCGGAGGCGCTGCTTGTTGGACAATTGTGCATCGAGCAGCACATCGCCCATGATGCCGAGCATGTCGCCGAATTTGTCAGGCACCGACTTGCCCGACAGGAAGAACCAGGCCGCGGTGCCCGGCCCGTCCTGCCGCGTCGCCAACCCGCGATGCTGGGCAATGCCGCCCGTGGTCCGGCCGATGCGCTGGGTGAGGGAAACAAAATCCTCTTTGCTGGTCCCGGTCTGCAACAGCGCCCGGCCGAACAGCGGCAGATAGGGCAGCAGCGCCTTGTCGAGCACGCGCATATCAAAGCCCAGGTCGAGATACAAAATCCCCAGGGTCGGCAGGTCGTGATAAAGCGTCCGCACGCCCTGGATCGAGGTCTCTTGGGTCGGCACCGTGCGGATATCGCGGTCGAGATCGGCCAGCGTCAGCGTCGGGATTTTGGCCAGGTCCTCGGGCCGGTCGACCGCCTCCTGCAGCTCCTTGAGCCGCGCGGTGCGCTCCATGACGTCTTCAAGCGCGGCTTCATCCAGCCCCGCCCGCACCGACGCCAGCCGGTCAGCCTCCGCCTTCGCCTCGCGCGCACCCTGATGGGGGTCGGCTTCAATTTTCGAGGTAACACGATGCGGATTGTCGAGGAACAGCCGGGCAATTTCGCGCTCGAAATGGCCCGAACCCGCCTTGGCCTTGAGCCCCGCCAGCGCATCCTCGAACGCCAACGGCGCCAGCGGATCGCCGCCATGCAGCCAGCCGCCCAGCGCCGTAAACATGTAGCTCATGCCGCGCGGCATCGACCCGGTATTCTGCTCGCGCAGATTGAACTCGAACGTGTTGAGCGCGGCTTCCCGCTGCTCCTCGGAAAAGCCGGTCTCGGCAATTTCCTTCAGCGTTTCGAGCACCAGCGCCTCGACCTTGTCGGCGTCCGCCGGATCAATGCCCTTGAGCCCGAAGCTGGCCATGGGCTGGCGCAGATGGGTGCCGATACCGCCACCGATCATGCCCTCGCCCAGCCCGCTTTCATTGAGCTTCTTGCGCAGCGGCGCCGCCGAATTGCCGGCCAGCAGATAGCTCAAAAGGCCAAAGCTCAGCGTCTCTTCCCGCGTCTCGGGCGGGTCGAGCATCCAGTTGACCGACACCATGCCATCGCGGCGCTTTTCGGGGTCGATACTGCCGGCATAGGTGCCGCTGACGGTGCGCGGCGCGTTCCAGCGCGGCTGCAGCTTCACCTCGGCATTGGGATCGATGCGCTCGAACTGGTCGAAAAATGCATCGAGAATTTCAAGGCGCTTCTCGGGCGCGTCATCGCCCGAAAACACCACCCGCGCATTGGACGGGTGATAATAGGTCTGATGGAAGCGCTTGAACTGCTCATAGGTCAGCTCCGGGATGACCTTGGGGTCACCGCCCGAGCTTTTGCCATAGGTCGTGTCGGGATAAAGCGCCAGCTGGCTCTGGGTATGCATCACCGCGTCGGGCGATGAATAAACGCCCTTCATCTCGTTGAACACCACGCCCTTGTAGACCAGCGGCGCGTCCAGGCTCTCCAGCTCATAATGCCAGCCTTCCTGCTCGAAGGTCTCCTCGGTGATCAGCGGAAACAACACCGCATCGAGATAGACATCGACCAGGTTGTAGAAGTCCTTGAGGTTCTGACTGGCCACCGGATAGGCGGTCTTGTCCGGGTAGGTCATGGCGTTGAGAAAGGTGTGCATGGAGCCCTTGAGCAACTCCACGAACGGCTTTTTCACCGGATATTTCCGGCTCCCGCACAGCACCGAATGCTCCAGGATATGCGCAATGCCGGTGGAATCCTCCGGCGGCGTCTTGAAGGTAATGCCAAACACCTTGTTCTCGTCGGAATTGACGAGGCTGAGCACCTCCGCGCCGGTCTTCCTGTGCCGATAAAGCTTGGCCTGTGAATTGATCTCGGCAATGGCGTCGTCACGAACAAGCTCGAACGCAGGATGGGACATGGCACAACTCTTCTTCTTGGCTTTTGAGGCCCTAACCTAGGTGTCGAAAATACCTGCCGCTAGTGGCCGTTGCGAAGTGTACAACAAAAGTGTACATTAACCGAACGGCGCATGACGTGCTGACGAACTACAATTGGTGACGTCAACCATCTGCGTGGAACGCTCCATGCGGTTGCAGCTGCTCAGGGAGCGCCGACGTGGACTACGAGTGGGACGAAGCTAAACGCTGGTCGAATATAGACAAGCACAAGGTCGATTTCAGACTTGCGGCTTTCATATTCGAAGGTCCGGTCATTTTGGAACCCGACCACCGACGGGACTATGGCGAGGAAAGATTTCTCGCAATTGGCTTTGTCGATAACGAGTGCTTTGTCGTTGCGCACACACGAAGGGGTGAAATCATCCGCCTTATATCTGCTTGGAAAGGTGGTCGTAATGACCGAAGAAAACATCAAGCGCTATACCCTGGCTGAGCTTCGCGAAATGAAGGACCGTGGGGATTTTTATCATAACCCCGACGCCCCCGAGGGCCCTGACCTCCCTGACAGCTTCTGGGAGAATGCGGTCGCGGTCGATCCACAAGGCAAAACCTCCGTTCACCTCAAGCTCGACGCCGACGTTTTTTTCTTCTTCAAGCGCCAGGGCAAAGGCCACATAACCCGCATGCAGGATGTGCTAAGGGCCTATATGAAGGCGCATCAGAACCCTGATGGCTCATTGCTCACACCCAAAGAAAAGCCGAACCGCAAGGCCGGCTGATCCCTGCCGGGCAGTTACACCCCGCCCCTGATTTCCGGCTTCACGTCCGTCTGGTACCATTCTCCCAGCTGCTTCATCAGCGCCGGGAACAGGCTCCGCCGCTCACTGGCCGCAACATTGTCAGCGATCTGTTCGGGCTTGGAAACGCCCGCAATCACCGTCGACACCTGGGGGTGATCAAGGATCCAGCGCAGCGCAAACTGGCTCATCGGCATGCTTTCGGGCGCAAAGCCCTTGAGCATCTGTACCAGTTCGACGCCCCGCTCGAACGGGATGCCCGAAAAGGTCTCGCCCACCGAAAACGCCGCGCCGTCACGATTGTAGTTGCGATGGTCGCTCTCTTCGAACTGGGTGGATTTGTCGTATTTACCGCTAAGCAAGCCGCTCGCCAGCGGCAGCCGCACGATGACGCCGACATCCTGTGCCGCCGCCCTGGGCAGCAGTTCGGCGGCCGCATCCTGGCGGAAGAGATTGAAGATGATCTGCAAGGTAGCGCAGCCGGGCTGTTCGAGGCAGAGCATGCCTTCCTCGATGGTTTCGACGCTGGCGCCCCAATGGCGCACCAGCCCCTCGGCCTGCAGCTCATCCATCCATCCAAAGATCGCCCCGTCGCGCAGCACGGCGGCGGGTACGCAGTGGAGCTGCGCCAGGTCGAGCGTTGCCACCCCCAGCCGCTTGGCCGAGGCAACAAGGCTCTCGCGCACACCCTGCTTGGAATAATTGTCCGGGAACAGCGTGCCGCCCCGCCCCAGCTTCGTCGCCACCTTGACATTGGGGCCCTTGGCATGGGCGCCGATACGTGTTTCCGACAGGCCCCCGCCATAAACGTCCGCAGTGTCCCAGAAGGTGATCCCGGCGGTCAGCGCGTGTCCGAGAATGGCATTGGCGGTTTCCTCGCCCACCGGCCCGAAATCGCCGCCCAGCTGCCAGCACCCAAGGCCGATCTCGCTGACCTCATACCCCGTCTTGCCCAGCCGTCGCGTTTTCATGCCCATGTCTCCGAGAACCTTTGAATTGGCCGCAACCTATTTGCGCGGCCACGCAAGAACAAGGGCGCCACAGCGCCCCGGTTCCCTCCAGCCAAACGGCCGGCTCATTCAAAATAGTCGGGAAAATCCTCGATGGTCTGGTTGAGCAGCACTTCCGCCCGCCCCAGATGCGCCCGCATCGCCGCCTCGGCGCCTGCCACATCAGCCCGCGCCACCGCCTCTGCGATCTGCTTGTGCTCGGCAATGGCGCGCTGGCTCGAGGACACACCCAGCGTCAGATAGCGCACCCGGTCGAGCTGCATCTTGTGATCATCAATCAGCTGCCAGGCGTATTCCACCCCCGCCAGCCGCGCCAGCGTGCGGTGGAATAACTCATCGAGCTTGTGGAAACGCCGGCTGTCATTCGCCGCCGAGGCCGCTTCCTGGTCAAGGATAAGCTTGGCCAGCACTTCGGCCGCCTCGGTGCCGGGACGCGACGCCACGCGGCGGATGATTTCCACCTCGATGCTTTCGCGGATGAACCGGCTCTGGCGCACCCCGTCGGGCGAGATTTTCTTGACCACCGTGGCGCGCTTGGGCCGGATCAGCAGCAGGCCCTGCTGCGCCAGCCGGATAAAAGCCTCGCGCACCGGCTGCCGCGACACGCCATAGCGTCCGGCAATATCGCTTTCCGAAATCACGTCGCCCGGCTTGAGCGCCATGCTGACAATGTCGTCGCGCAAGGCAACGACAACCCGAAAAGCAATGGTCCCCTCTAATGTGTCGCCCACCTTGCCTCGCACTTGGGCTGATTCCATCCCCGAACCATGGGACGGATAGGGGTTTGACTGGTCGCTTCGTTTGCGCTCTTCCACAGAATTCTCGCCCCTCCGCCTGTCTATCCGCCGCGCCGCGCCGCTGTCTGGACCGCCGCCAACAGAATTGTCGAAAGAAACTATACAACTCTGCAATCTTGTATGGTAGATGCTTCCGCACAGTCTGTCACCGAAGTGGCGGCACCCATTTAAAATCGAGACCGGAGAGAACAGAATGGCCAAGACCTACGCGCTCGTGGGGACCGGAGGTCGCGCACGCATGTTCTATGAGGCGATCCTGGGACCGCATCGCGCCGAGGCCCGGCTCGTGGCCCTTTGCGACACCAATCAGGTGCGCATGGACTTCACCAACAAGGTGATTTCCGAGGAACTGGGCGGCCAGAAGGTCCCCACCTACAAACCCGCCGGCTTCGCCAGCATGATCGCCGAGCACAAGCCCGATACGATCATCGTCACCTCGATTGACCGCACCCACGACCGCTACATCATTGCCGCGCTCGAAGCCGGCTGCGACGTCATCACCGAAAAGCCGATGACCACCGACCCCGAAAAGTGCCAGGCCATTCTCGACGCCGTCGAGCGCACCGGCAAACAGGTTCGCGTCACCTTCAACTATCGCTATGCCCCGCACAATTCGGCCCTGCGCGAACTGATCGCCGAAGGCGCCATCGGCAAGGTCACCTCGGTGCATTTCGAATGGCTGCTCGATACCCGCCATGGCGCCGACTATTTCCGCCGCTGGCACCGCGACAAGCGCAATTCTGGCGGCCTGATGGTCCACAAGTCGACCCACCATTTCGATCTGGTCAATTTCTGGCTCGGCAGCCAGCCCGACACCGTCTTCGGCATGGGCGATCTCAAATTCTATGGCCGCGCCAATGCCGAGGAGCGGGGCGTCTTTACTCCCTATACCCGCACCACCGGCGTGGAAGCGGCCAAGGACGATCCCTTCGCCATCGATCTGACCTCCACCCCGGTCCAGAAGGGTCTCTACTGGGATGGCGAAAAGGAAGATGGGTACCAGCGCGATCAGAACGTCTTTGGTGATGGCATCTCCATCGAGGACACGATGAATGTCATCGTGCGCTATCGCAACAAGGCGGTCATGACCTATTCCCTCTATGCCTATGCGCCCTGGGAAGGGTTCAATGTCGCTATCAACGGCACCGGCGGCCGGCTCGAGCTGACCGTGCACGAAAATTCCTACATCAATGCCGGCGCCGGCTCGGAAACCGAAGGCGCCGCCAAGGGCGTCAAGCTCTATCACTTCCCGCTGCATGGCGAACCGCGCGTCGTCCCGGTCCAGCATGGCGAAGGCGGCCATGGCGGCGGCGACAAGATCATGCTCGAGGAAATCTTCGGCAATGCCACCCCGCGCCCCGGCTACGGCGCCAATCACCGCGACGGCGCCCTTTCCATCCTCACCGGCATCGCCGCCAACAAAAGCTTCGCCACCGGTCTGCCGGTGGATGTGAACACGCTGGTCAGGCTTTAGAGCGCTTCTAGCAAAAGTGGCAACGGCTTTGCGGTTCAGAAGCACGGCAAAACAAGGGCTTAGAGCATTCAGCGTTTCAGCAAAACGGTGAAATGCTCTAACGGTTGGGCACCTGGTCACCCTCCCCCTCAGAGGGGGGGGGGGGTATCGCCGCCAGGCCGATATGCCGGTGTTCATCGTCTCCCTCCCCCTCGTGGGGAGGGTAGCGACGCTAGGTGCGCCGCACCGTAGCAAAGCTGGGGTGGGGGGGATTCCCCACAGAGACGACCTCGGTACCGCTCCTACCGATTAAACGGCACGCTCGCCGTCAGCACGTCGCCCGAATTGTTGAATTCGACCTCGAAGTCCACGGTGATCTTGTCATTGATCAGCAAGATCCGCGCCCCGATCCGCACGTCGCCGCCGGCGCGATCCTTTTGCTGCTCACGCAGGTCAAAGCTGATATTGCCGCCCGACTGCCGGCCGATGGCCAGCCCGGTGTAACCGGCATTGGAGCTCATGGCGGCTTCAAAGCGGCGCTCGGCGTCATTATAGGCGATAGTGCCGCTGATCGAGAGCGTCGCGTTCACCAGCGTGCAACGGCCAGTGTAATTGATCTTGAGCAGATTGCCCTGCGAAACGCCCAGGCGACAGCGGAATGGCTCGGGCTGGTCGCCGCCCACCAGGGCCCCCTCGCCGCGCCAGTCCCCGATATAGGATGTGAGCAAATCAAGCTCGCCATTGGCGGCCTGCACCATGCTTGGTGTTGCCGTCGGTGCCAAAAGGGCCAATGCGACCAGTGCCGCCCGAAACCCGTTTTTCACGCTTCCCCCCTCACGATTTCTCCCGCCGCCCTGTCTGCCAGCACTTTTGCACCGCCGCCAGTAAAAATATCCACTCGTTGACGGCAATGTTACGAATCAACCTACCAATATTGCGTGAAGTTACTGGGTAAGGTGCAGCACAACCTTCCCGGCCGAAATGAGGGGACAACGGTCATGGTTTCTGGACCGATCATCGACGCACGCGACGTGGACTACAGCCTGGATGTGGCTGGGCGACCGCTCCATATCCTGCGCAGGGTTTCCCTGACCGTTGCGCCATCCGAAGTGATCGCCATTGTCGGTCCGTCCGGCAGCGGCAAGACCTCGCTGCTCATGCTGCTGGCCGGTCTGGAAAAAGCCACCGGCGGCTCGGTCATGGTCAATGGCAGCGACCTGGGTGCCATGAACGAGGACGCGCTGGCGCGGTTTCGCCGCCATACCCTTGGCATTGTCTTCCAGAGCTTTCACCTTATCCCCTCGCTGAGCGCGCTCGATAATGTGGGCCTGGCGCTCGAAATTGCAGAGCCCGACCTCTCCATGGCGCAGATCCGCGACAAGGCTGCGGCGGCATTGACCGCGGTTGGCCTTGGGGATCGGCTCGATCATCGCCCAACCGCTCTTTCAGGGGGCGAGCAACAGCGCGTTGGCCTCGCCCGCGCCACCGTCGCCGACCTGCCACTGCTCCTGGCCGATGAACCCACGGGCAATCTCGACCAGAAGACCGGCGCCATCGTCGTCGACCTGATGTTCGACCTGGCCCGCCGCAACAATACCGCCGTGGTGCTGATTACCCATGATCCAGCGCTGGCCGCCCGTGCCGACCGCGTTTTCACCATGACCCAGGGCCAACTCACCGAAACGCCGATGGCCAAAACCGCCGCTGCCAAGCCCGCAGCGGCTAAGACGCGGGCCGCCAAATGATGCGCTCCGTCTGGCCTGCCATTCGCATTGGCCTGCTCGACATGCGCGGCGATCTGCGGCGCTTCCTGCTGCTGGTTGTCTGCCTGGCAGTCGGCACGGCGCTGATTGCCGGGGTCAATTCTGTCGGTACCAGCATTACCCGCGCCATCGAAACCGGCGCCGCTGAAATCATGGGCGGCGACATAGAACTCTCCCGCGCCGACCGGCTGGCCACCCCCGATGAACTGGCCGCCATGCAGGCGCTGGGCCAGGTCGTAAGCGTCATCGACACCAATCTGCGCGCCGAAACCTTCACCGACGAGGCCTTTGCCGATGTCAGCGCCGTGGGCGCGGGCTACCCGCTGCTGGGCGCCATACGCAGCCCGCAACTGTCTCCGGGCGAAGATATCGGCGCCTTGCTGGCTGAAACCGATGGCGCCCATGGCGCGCTGATCGATGGCATCATGCTCGATCAGCTCGGCATCGGCATTGGCGACCGCTTTGGCCTTGGCGGCACCGAATTTGTCGTGCGCGGCACGCTTGCCCAACTGCCCGATGGCCCGGTTCGCGGCTTCCGACTGGGCCTGCCCACGCTGATTACCGCCGAGGGCTTTGCCGTCGTCAGCGACCGCACCTCGCCGCTGCCTGGCCTTGGCACCTGGTATCGCTACAAGATCCTCTTGACCGACCGCGATATCGAAACCGGTCTCGCCAGCGCCGTCGAACAGTTCAGCGCTCAGGGCTGGACCGTTCGGTCCGCCCGCGACGGCTTGGGGCAGATGGTGCGCTATTACGATCTCTTCATGCGCTTTCTCGTCATCGTCGGTCTTGGCTCGCTGCTCATTGGCGGCGTCTCGGTCTGGACCGGCATGCGCGCCTATATTGCCGAACGCTCCGGCGTCATCGCCGTGCTGCGCTCCATTGGCGCGGGCCGTTCGCGCGTCTTCATCCATTTTCTTGCCCAGGTTTCGGCCCTGGCGGTGGTCGGGGTCGGCATAGGGCTGATTGCCGGCGCCAGCGTGGCCTGGTTCATCCTGCCCTCCATCGGGGCTGCGGTCGGCATTCCGCTGACGCCCGCCGTCCATGTCCAGCCGCTGCTGGTCGCCGCCGGCACGGGCCTGGTCACCGCCTTTGCCTTTGCCTATCTGCCCCTGCAGCAGGCCCAGGGCATCCGCCCGGTGCTGCTGTTCCGCTCCAAGGGCCTCGACGCCCCGCCGCTTGATTGGCACGCCCTGCTGCTCTCCTGGCAAGCGCTGCCGCTTGTTGCCGCCATCATCGCCTTTTTTCTCCTCGCCTGGCTGATGACCGGCGATCCGACGCTGGTCGCCGCCTTTGGCCTTGCCAGCGCGCTTGGCGCGGCGCTCTTCCAGCTGTTCATTCGCCTCGTCCAGGCCGGTTTGGCCCGCCTGCCCGAAGCCGGCCCGCGCATCCTGCGCCACGCCCTGCGCGCCATTTCCGGCGCCGGCCAGAACGCCGCGACGGTCGCCGTATCGGCCGGCATGGCGCTCTCCATGCTGATTGTCGTTCTGGTGATGCAGACCAACCTGCAGCAGGAGTTTTTGGGAGCCTCGGCCTTTGACGCACCCACCCTGGTCGGCTCCGATCTCTTCCCCGATGAAGTCGAAAACCTCGAAACCCTGGCCGCCAGCGGCAATGACATTACCCGCTTCGTCTCGACCCCGATGCTGCGCGCCCGCCTTGACGCCGTCCAAAATGTTCCGGTTGACGCGCTGATCACACGCGGCCCCGAGGCCACCTTCCTCCTCGCCGGCGAAGTCCCGCTCACCTTCCGCACCCATCTGCCCACCGCCTCGCGCGTCACGGCAGGCGAATGGTGGCCCGCGGACTATGCCGGGCCAGGCCTTGTCAGCCTGCACCAAAGCCTCAGGAACGGCCTCGGCGTCGACCTCGGCGACACCCTGACCTTCTCGATCTTTGGCGAACCGATCACCGTCACCATCGCCAGCTTCCGCGACTATTCCTGGCAGGGCGGCATCGACTTTCTCGCCACCTTCTCCCCCGGCGTCCTCGACAACTATCCCACGACCCTGTTCGCCGCCGTCACCGCTGCGCCCGGCGCCGAAGAAGCCGTCGGGCGCCTCCTGGCCACCGAACTCCCCGACATCCGCTTCATCGCCGTGGGTGACACGCTCAAGCAGGTAACGGACGCGCTGGGGCAGCTCTCTTTTGCGGCCAGCCTTGTGGGTGGTCTTGCCGTCGGCAATGGCCTCCTGGTGCTCATCGGCAGCCTCGCCACTGGCCGCCGCCAGCGCGAGGCCGACGCAGTGATAACCAAGGTACTGGGCGCCACCCGCACCGATCTGATTGCCACCGCCGCGCTGCAATATCTGCTGCTCGCGCTGCTCGCCGCCGTCCCCGCCTTGGCCCTCGGCCTCGGCCTTGGCCGGGTGGTCAGCGGCCTGATGCTGGCGGTGGACTTCACCGTCAAGCTCGACATCATCGTGGTGGTGCTGGTGGTCGCTGTCGTGATCACCGCCATCCTGGGCGCCATGACCATCTGGCGCGCCGTCTCGACCCGCCCGGCAAGGCTGTTGAGGGATCTTTAGGTGGGGTGACTTGGCAAACACAGACGGAGCGTCAGAAGACCTTCACGAAAAGTGCTCGGCCAGCATGTCGAAAACCAGCCGGATGCGCCGGCTGGTGTGCAGTTCCCGATGCGTCACCAGCCACACCGGCACCACGATGGGGTCGATGCTTGGCACCGCGATCCGCACCTCGGGCGTCGCCTGCCCGACCGCCTCGACCATGCCACTCAACACCATCCCCTTGCGCACCCATTCCCAGCCCGTCATGCCGCTTTGCGTGGCCAGGCGGAAATTGGCCTCGCTCAGCGGCACGCCGCGCGCCCGCATCTGGGCCATGAAATCCTCATTGCCCTGCATGGCGCCGACAAAATCGCCCCGCGCCAGCGCCTCGCCATTGGCCGGGTTCCCCATACGCTCCAACAGCGCCGGAGCGCCATAGATATAGGCCCTCGTGTCCTTGCAGCGCCGGGCGATCAGCCCATCCTGGTCCGGCCGCACATGGCGAATGGCAATATCGGCCTCGCGCCGCAGGAGATCGCTGATCGACCCGGTCGCCAGCACCTCGACCCGAATGGCTGGCGCTTCCTTGCGAATGCGCTCGAGCAGAGGCGGCAGCACATGCCCGGCATAAATATCGGCCGTGGTGATCCGCACCACCCCCTCGATGGCCTGCGACTGACCGGCGGCGGTCATGGCCACCCGCTCGGCCGCCTCGCCCATGGCGCGCAGATGCGCGACCAATTGCGCCCCCGCCTCGGTCAGCGCCAGCCGTCGCCCCAACCGCTCGAAAATGGCGATGCCCAGGCTTTCTTCCAGCGCCGCCACCTGCCGTCCCAGCGTCGGCTGCGTCAGGCCCAGACGCTTGGCGGCCGCCGACAGTGAGCCGGCGTCCACCGTCGCCAACAGCGCCCGCATCTGGTTCCAGTCTGGACTGTTCGGCAACTCGCTCATGCGCTGATGTATAGGTCTTCTGCCAATTTGTGCAATTTTGTTTTTATCGACCGAAGGCTATCATCCCGCAACAATCGAGCATGCAGGACCCGACCATGGCTGAGCTCAGCACTTTCTGGGACAAGATGGCGGACAAATACGCCGCCCAGCCCATTGCCGACGAAGCGGCCTACCGCACCAAGCTGGCGCGCACGCAAAGCCACTTCACCCCGGAAATGGACATTTTCGAATTCGGCTGCGGCACCGGCGGCACCGCCATCACCCATGCCCCCCATGTCCGCCATGTCCACGCCGTGGATTTTTCCGCCCGCATGCTCGACATGGCCCGCCAAAAGGCCAAGGCCGCCGGCGTAGACAATGTCACCTTTGAGCAGGGCGACATCACCAGCCTTTCTATCGCCCCGGCCAGCTACGACATGGTGCTTGGCCTCTCCATTCTCCACCTGCTCAAGGACCGGCAGGCCGTCATCGACCGGGTCTTTGCCATCCTCAAGCCCGGCGGACGCTTTGTGTCCAGCACCGCCTGCATCGGGGACAGCATGAAGTGGCTGGGCGTCATCGCGCCCCTGGGCCGCGCCTTTGGCCTCCTGCCCATGCTCAATGTCATGACCCATGACCAATTGCGCGACAGCCTCACCCGCGCCGGCTTTGCCATCGAGCATGACTGGCGTCCCAACCCCCATGCTGCCGTCTTCATCATCGCCCGCAAGCCGGACTGAACTGCCTGTGGATCGGGCCTTTCCCTGACCGGGCGAATCGCCAACGCTGTGTGCTAGTGGTGTTTGCACACCAGATTTGCCGTGCGTCTGTCTTCCCGCTGGAACTAGGACGCATCCAGCCGGAGAGACAATGCAGGTCGCCATCGACATGGGAGAGAGCCGGACCACCGGCGCCGCCCACATGGACCTTGAGGAATTGCTCGCCACGCGCCTTCTGGTGCAGGGCAATTCGGGCTCCGGCAAGTCACACCTGCTGCGGCGCCTGCTCGAACAATCGGCGCCCTGGGTGCAGCAATGCGTCATCGATCCCGAGGGCGATTTCGTCACCCTGGCCGATAAATTCGGCCATCTGGTCGTCGATGCCACCCGCACCGAAAACGAATTGACCCGCATTGCCGCCCGGGTGCGCCAGCATCGGGTATCGGTCGTGCTCAATCTCGAAGGCCTCGACGTCGAGCAGCAGATGCGCGCCGCAGCAGCCTTCCTTGGCGGCATGTTCGATGCCGACCGCGACTATTGGTATCCCGTCCTCGTCGTCGTCGACGAAGCCCAGCTCTTTGCCCCGGCCGCTGCCGGCGAAGTCTCCGACGAAGCGCGCAAACTCTCGCTCGGCGCCATGACCAATCTCATGTGCCGCGGTCGCAAGCGTGGCCTCGCCGGTGTCATCGCCACTCAGCGCCTTGCCAAGCTCGCCAAGAACGTCGCCGCCGAAGCCTCAAATTTCCTCATGGGCCGCACCTTCCTCGATATCGACATGGCCCGCGCTGCCGATCTCCTGGGCATGGATCGCCGCCAGGCCGAGCAGTTCCGCGATCTGGCGCGCGGCCATTTCGTCGCCCTTGGCCCAGCCATTTCGCGCCGCCCGCTGCCCATCACCATTGGCCCGGTAGAAACCTCGGCCCGCTCCACCAGCCCCAAGCTGACCCCGCTGCCCGAAGCGCCCGCCGACGCGGCCGACCTCATTTTCACCCACGACCCGGAGGAGCTGGCGCGGCCCGTCGTGCGCCGCCCGGCGCCCCCGCCGCCGCCCTCCACCAATGAATTGCTGGCCCAGGTGGCCGAAGCCCGCGCCAGGGCCCGCGCCGAGGCACCGGACGAACCGGCGTCGCTGTTCCCCGAGATCGACGAAGCCGAGCGCGCCGCCATGATCGAGGCGGTCATGGTCGAGCTGATGAGCGATCCTGACGCGGGTTTCCGTACCACCGCCGTGCTCTATCAGGATTTTCTGGTGCGCTGCCGCATTCGCCGCGTGCCCGGCGACGCCCCGGCCCTGCCGGCCTTCAAGCGCCTCCTGGCCGTGGCCCGCGTCGCGCCCGACGAAACTGTTTCCGCCTCCGAAGGCTGGCAACAGGCCCTCTCGCTATCCGAAACGCTCACCGACGACGTGCAGGGCGTCTTCCTGGTCATCGCCCAGGCCGCGCTCATCGGCGCCCCCTGCCCGTCCGATGCCACGCTGGCACGCCTTTATGGCACCCATTCCTCAAGCCGCGCCCGGCGCCTCCTCACCTGGTTCGAAGAACGCGGCCTCATCGTCCTGCGCACCGATTTCCGCGGCCAGCGCATCGCCGCCTTCCCAGAACTCAGCGCCGAAACCGCCCCCGGCGATCCCAATGGCCCTGATGCCTTGGTCGACCAGCGCGGCGCAGCGGAATAGCAACAAAGACGACAGGGAACACCCCCACCCTTGATCCCTCCCCACAAGGGGGAGGGAGACGATGAACACTGGCGCCACAGTCCATCGCCTCCCTCCCCTTGATGGGCTTCGATCCGTCCCGAAGGGCAATTCTCTCCAGTGGAGAGATTTGAGGGAAGAAGGAATGAGGGTGGGGTGACGCAAGCCACTGAATTATCGAGAAGGACCTGGAACGGAGGAACGCTAAGTCCGGCCCAAGCTCTAGACCGTTTCACGTCTAGCTGACGCGCTGCCCTCTTTCCTCCCTCCCCCTTGTGGGGAGGGTAGCGACGCTAGGCCGACAGGCCATAGCAGAGCTGGGGTGGGGGTGACGCGACCTCCAGAGGCTCCGAGCAAGAGGACATGCCGACACCCCCACCCTCGGTCCTTCTCTCCTCAAACCTCTCCACCGGAGAGGTTTGAGGAGAGAAGCCCACAAGGGGGAGGGAGGCGATGGAGCCGCGTCCGCCTGAGTGTGAAATGATCTACCCCCGCAGCTCCGCCTTGAAGCTGTACCGCCCCCGGGCGCCTGGCCCCAGCAGCACCGAATAGGGCCGCTCGGCCAGTTCACCAGAGCCACCCACTTCCGCTGCCGTGCCATGCCAGGGCTCAAGGCAGATGAAGCCGCCACCCGATTTGGACCAGAGGGCAAAATTGGGCAGGTTCTCCCAGGTGAAATGCACGCTCGGTCCCGTCTGTGGCCCATAGACGAGGCCCGCGCCGGCCCCCTCGGGAAACAGCATGGCGTCTTGGGCAAAAAGGCTGTGATTGAGCTGCAACCGTCCATCGACAAAGGGCGAGGGCAGCGATTGCGGGTCCACCAACCCGCCCGACAGCCGGTGCAGCGCCGGCGCGGCGCCATCATCGAGTTCGATATCATGCGCCTTCCCCTCGCCCCCCGGCAGCGGCCAGGCAAAGGCAGGATGAAAGCCGATGCCAAAGGGCATGACCCGATGGTCGCGATTACTGACCTCGGCCGTTACCACCACGGCCCGTCCCTCGATCCGGTGCTCGACGTCGAGCTGGAAATCGAACGGATACATGGCCCGGCTCGCCTCCGAGGCGGTCAGCCGATAGACGCAGCGGTCGCTCTCTTCCACCAGCAACTCAAAATTGCTGCGCCGGGCAAAACCGTGCTGGCTCATCTGGAAGCGTTCACCGTCCACGCTGACCGTGTCATTGGGCGCCTTGCCCACGATGGGAAACAGCACCGGGCTGCGACCGGTCCAATGGCTGGAGTCGCCATGCCAAAGCCAGTGACGGCCGTCCCGCGTCTGGATGGACTGCATTTCTGCGCCCAGCGCGGCGACATCGACCGTGATCTGGTCGTTGGCGATACGGGTCAATTGCATGCGCCGCTCCGGGCAGATTGGACCAAACCGGGCGCACCCTACCCGCTTCGGGCGCGCTGGAGAACCCACAAGTACACCCGGGGTGAACAAGCCCCTAAAACCCGCCTCTTGCGGGACCGTGGCAACAAAGGCTATCGCCAATCCATGCCCGCAATCCTGCCGCCCCTGCCCATTGATGCCGCCCTGCCCGCCCTGCATGCTGCGCTGGCAGACGGCACCGCAGCTGTGCTCGTCGCCCAGCCCGGCGCCGGCAAGACCACGCGTGTCCCCCTGGCCCTGCTCGATGCGCCCTGGCGCGGCGATGGCCGCATTATCGTGCTCGAACCGCGCCGCCTTGCCGCCCGCGCCGCTGCCCGACAAATGGCAAGGCTCCTGGGCGAAGAGGTCGGGCAAACGGTCGGCTATCGCGTCCGCATGGAAAGCAAGACCTCCGCCCGCACCCGCGTGGAGGTGGTCACCGAGGGCGTCTATACGCGCATGCTGCTCGACGCGCCCGACCTGCCCGGCGTCGCCGCTGTCATCTTCGACGAATTTCACGAGCGCAGCCTGGATGCCGATCTGGGCCTGGCCCTGACCCTTGATGCCCGCGCCTTGCGGCCAGACCTGCGCATTCTGGTCATGTCGGCCACCATTGATGGCGCCAGCGTCGCGACGCTGCTCGATCACGCCCCGGTCATTGACAGTCCCGGCCGCACCTTCCCGGTCGAAACCTTTCACGCCGAGCCCGATCCCTTGCAGCGCCTCGAAGATCAGGTCGCTGCGGCCACCCTCAAGGCTCTGCGCGAGCATGAGGGGTCGGCGCTGGTCTTCCTGCCCGGACAGGGCGAAATCACCCGCGTGGCCGAGCGCCTCGCCACCCGTCTGCCGCCCGATATCGACCTGGCCCCGCTCTATGGCCAGCTCAGCCCCGCCGAGCAGGACCGTGCCATCCAGCCCGCGCCGCCCGGTCGCCGCAAGATCGTGCTGGCCACCTCCATTGCCGAAACCTCGCTGACCATCGAAGGCGTGCGCATTGTCATCGACTCGGGGTTTCGCCGCGTTCCGGTCTATGAGCCATCGACCGGCATGACGACGCTCGCCACCCGCCGCGTCTCCCGCGCCGGCGCCGACCAGCGTCGCGGTCGCGCCGGGCGCACCAGCCCTGGCGTCTGCATTCGCCTCTGGAACGCCGGCCAGACCGCCGCGCTGGAGCCGTTTGAAACGCCCGAAATTCTCTCGGCGGACCTCGCAAGCCTGGTGCTCGACCTGGCGGCCTGGGGCGTCACCGGCCCCGAGACCCTGCTGTTTCTCGATCCCCCGCCTCTGCCCGCCTGGACCGAGGCCAGGGCGCTCCTTGCCCGGCTCGACGCCCTCGACGCCCAAGGCCTCCTGACCCCCGCAGGCAAGGCGCTGTCCCGCCTGCCCCTCCACCCGCGACTTGCCCATATGGTGGTCGCCGGCGCCCAGGATGGTGACCCGCGCACTGCCGCCGAGCTTGCCGTGCTCATCGGCGAACGCGGCCTGGGTGGCGACGACCCTGATCTTGGCCGGCGGCTCGAACGCTTCCGCACGGACCGCAGCAAGCGCGCCGAGGATGCCCGCACTCTGGCGTCCCGCTGGGCCCGACAGGCAGGCGGCACCAGTTCAGGCCAAAATCTATCCGCCGGGCATCACCTCTCCCGCGCCTTCCCCGACCGCGTGGCCCAGCCCGCTGGGCCGCGCGGCCGCTTCCGCCTCGCCAATGGCCGTCAGGCGCAGCTCGATGAAACCCATGCCCTTGCTGGAGCACCCTTTCTGGTGGTCGCTGATCTCACCGGCAGCGCCACGCAGGGGCGCATCCGCTCCGCCGCCGCCCTCGATCCGGCTGAACTTGAAACCCTGTTTTCGGCCCATATCAGCAGCCAGACCACGCTCAGCTTCGACACGGCCACCGGCTCGGTCCGCGCCCGCCGCCAGCGCCGTCTCGACGCCTTGCGCCTCAGCGACGACACTGCCCCGGTCACCGATCTGGAAGCGGCGGCAGTCCTCCTGGCCGAGGCCGCGCTCAAACGCCCCGAGACCCTACCCTGGAGCAAGGACCAGAAGGCCCTGCGTGCGCGTGCCAGCTATCTGCGCCAAAGCCTGGGCGAGGATTGGCCCGATCTCAGCGACGCGGGCCTCGCGCGCGATCCCGCTTGGCTCGCCCCGCATCTGATCGGCGAAACCCGGCTGTCTGCCATCACCGCCGAGCATCTGGGCAATGCGCTTGAAACGCTCCTGCCCTGGGCCAGGCGGCAGGAGATCGACCGGCTGCTCCCGAGCCATTTCCACGCGCCCTCGGGCAGCCACCTGCCCATCGACTACGCAGCCGAGAACGGCCCGGCGCTCGAAATCCGCGTGCAGGAACTCTTCGGTCTCGACCGCCATCCCGCCATCGCCAATGGCAAGGTTCCGCTGCTCCTGGTGCTGCTCTCGCCCGCCCACAGGCCCATCCAGACCACCCGGGACCTCCCCGGTTTCTGGCGCGGCAGCTGGAAGGATGTCGCCAAGGATCTCAAAGGCCGCTACCCCCGCCACCCCTGGCCCGAAAACCCGATAGCGGCCCCGCCCACGGCGAGGGCCAAGCCGCGCGGCACCTGACGCTGGGCAAACTCGGGTCGGCGGCGCCGCCCCCCGCCCCTCCGGGAAACGGTTGGCGCAGGTGGCCTTCCTGACACCGCTATGACGCGAACGGCGCGCGCCACGCCAACCCAACAGAGGTCCCACCCGCAGGCCGGTACTCCGCACCGACCCAGCCGGCATAGCCGCTCTTGCCAATGGCCGCGAACACCCCCTGGAAATCCACCGTGCCGCTGCCCGGCTCGTGCCGCCCCGGCATGTCGGCGACCTGCACATGCTCGATGCGCGGCAGCAGCCGCATAAACGATGCCACCACCTCCTCGCCGGTCATGGCCATGTGATAGACATCAAACTGTAACCGCAGATTGGCATGCTCCACGGCCGCCAAAACCCGCTCGGCCTGCGCCAGACGCGACAGCCCATAGCCCGGCATATCAACGCCGTTGATCGGCTCGATCAAGGCCACGATCCCGGCCTGTGCCAATCGCTCCGCGGCCCAGGCCAGATTGTCGATGAACACCGCCTCGGCTTCACCAGAGGACACGCCGTCCGGCACGATCCCCGCCATTACATGCAGCCGCGGACAATCCATCGCCCGGGCATAGTCGATGGCGCGCTCGATGCCATCGCGAAATGCCTGGCCCTCTCCGGGATGACAGGCATTGCCACGCCCTCCCGCGTCCCAATCTGCAACCGGGCTGTTGAACAACACAACGTTCACCCCCGCCGCCTTGGCCGCTGCCGCGACGACCTCAGGCGAATAGGCGAACGGCGAGACAAATTCGACGCCGCCAAAGCCATCGGCTGCGGCGGCGTCGAACCGGTCGAGAAAGTCATGCTCTGTGTAGAGCATGCTCAGATTGGCCGAGAATCTCACGCTTCAGGCGTAAAGTTCAGCGCCACGCCATTGATGCAATAGCGCAGCCCGGTCGGCGGCGGCCCGTCGGGGAACACATGGCCCAGATGGCTGCCACAGGTGGCGCAATGCACTTCCGTGCGCGTCATCCCATGCGAGCGGTCCGTGGTGGTCTCCACCGCGCCTTGGATCGGGTCATTGAAACTTGGCCAGCCGGTGCCGCTCTCGAACTTCAGCGTCGCCCCGAACAAGGGCGTATCGCAGCCGGCGCAGGAAAACGTTCCCGGCCGCTTTTCGTGCAATAGCGCACACGAGCCGGGCCGCTCGGTGCCGTGCTGGCGCATGATGTAATATTGTTCTTCCGTCAGGCGTTGGCGCCATTCGGCGTCGGTCCGGGTCACGGGAAAAGCATGGGCGTCCATGGCTTCACACTCCTTTTGTCCTGATATCTTTCGCTCAGCATATAGGCTTAGTTACACATCAATCCCAGCGCGCGTTGCATCACAACGCGGTTTCCAGCGGCAAGACACATGACCATTATCACCTCCATCGACCAGCTTGAGGCGCTCTACCTGCCCGCCCCGGTCGCGGCCTCCACCGTCAAGGTTGCCCACGCCATGACGCCCGATTATCGGCGCCTCATTGAGGCCAGTCCCTTTGCGGCATTGGCGACCATCGGCCCCGAGGGAATCGATTGCTCGCCGCGCGGCGACAAGCCGGGCTTCGTGCGCATTCACGACGACCGGACCCTGATGATGCCCGATCGCCGTGGCAATAATCGCATCGACAGCTTGCGCAACATCGTCCGCGACTCGCGCTGCGCCTTCCTCTTCCTGATCCCGGGCTCGGGCACCACCATGCGCGTCAATGGCCGCGCCCATCTGTCGGTCGACCCGGCCTTGCTCGAAAGCTTCGCCGTCGAGGACAAAGCCCCCCGCACCGTCATCGTGCTCGATATCGACGAACTCTATTTCCAATGCGCCCGCGCCATTATCCGCTCCGACCTCTGGAACCCCGAGCGCCATGTCGACCCCGGGACCCTCCCCACCCCCGGCCAGATCCTGGCTTCCATGACCGCCAACGAAGTGGGCGGCGAAACCTACGACAAGGCCTGGCCCGACCGGGCAAAAGCAACGATGTGGTGAGTTCTTTTAAGATTAGCTCTAGCTCATTTCACACTCAGGCGGACGCGGTTCCATCGCCTCCCTCCCCCTTGTGGGCTTCGACCCGTCCCGAAGGGCAAACCTCTCCGGTGGAGAGGTTTGAGGAGAGAAGGACCGAGGGTAGGGGTGTCGGCATGTCCTCTGGCTCGGAGCCTTTGGAGGTCGCGTCACCCCCACCTCAGCTCTGCTATGGCCTGTCGGCCTAGCGTCGCTACCCTCCCCACAAGGGGGAGGGAGGAAAAAAGGGCCGCGCGTTCAGCTAAACGTGAAACGGTTTGGGCACCATCTGCCTGCGCAGCAGGCTTCTTCAAGTCAGAACGAGTCGAAGCCGGTGGCGCTTCGAGCACCGAAGGGAGCACCAGGAGGGGTTCAGGGCACCATTTGCCTATTACGCGGTCAAGGCGAGGCGAAAATCTCGGAATGCGAGAACCGAAGCGCAGCGTGCATGAGCACGTGAGCATCGGAAGCGGAGTATTTTGGGATTTGCAGGCCGCCTTCACCGCAGGAAAAGGCAAATGGTGGGAGTAACAAGGATTGAACTTGTGACCCTTCGCGTGTGAAGCGAATGCTCTCCCGCTGAGCTATACTCCCATGTCGCCTGTGCCTGCGTGAGGACTTGGCGAACCGGTAAGAGATGGTGGGCGTAACAAGGATCGAACTTGTGACCCCCTCGATGTCAACGAGGTGCTCTCCCGCTGAGCTATACGCCCATCTCTCCGGGCCGGACTGGCTGCGCCGTTCCGGTGGCGCGGATAGACCATAAAATCCCCGGTGGGGTCAAGAGCCAATCCGCAACCTGTGAATACTTGCCGCGCCAGCCCCGGAAATCTGCCTTTCCGTGACCCGCCGCAGCAGCGTTTCCTAGGCTGCCAGCAGCCGCTCGACTTCGTTGACCAGGTCTTTGAGGTGGAACGGCTTGGACAGCACCGAGGCATCCTTGGGCGCGTCGCTGTCCGGGTTAAGCGCCACGGCGGCAAAGCCGGTGATGAACATCACCTTGAGGTCCGGGTCGAGTTCGGTGGCGCGCCGCGCCAGTTCGATCCCGTCCATTTCGGGCATCACGATGTCCGAGAGCAGCAGCGAGAACGGCTCCTCGCGCAGCCGCTCATAGGCCGACAAGCCATTGTCGAACGACACCACCTCATATCCGGCGTTCTTGAGCGCCCGTGTCAGGAACTGGCGCATGTCATTGTCGTCTTCGGCGAGCAGGATTCGCTTCATCAAATAACCTCTTGGGCAATGCCGGCGGCTGAGTCGGTGTTTGCGCCGATGTTTATGCCACCACGCCGCTTTCGCAACCGTTAGCTGGCCCTTGGCGCCGGTTTTCCGCGCTGTTCGCAAAAATGCGACAATATGGACATTTTTGCCGCCACGGGCGAGAATTGCTCCAACAAATCACCTTGGCGGGTAAAACCGCTGTATCGGGGGAACCTGCGTGCGGTCCGACTATTGGGATCAACCAGCATTCGAGACGATCCGGCCACGACGCCTTGTCGCGCCCGTCGTGTTCAACTCGCCCCACTCGGGCCGGGTCTATCCCGAGCGGTTCCTTGCCATGGCGCGGCTCGATCATCTCTCGATCCGCCAGTCCGAAGATGCCTTCGTCGATGAATTGTTTTCCCGCGCGCCCCACCTCGGCGCGCCGCTCCTGCGCGCGCATTTCCCCCGCGCCTATCTCGACGTCAATCGCGAACCCTGGGAACTCGATCCCACCATGTTCACCGAGCCGCTTTCGGATCGGTTCAACACCACCTCGCCCCGCGTTGCCGCCGGGCTCGGCACGCTGGCCCGGGTCGTAGCCGAGAACAAGCCGATCTATCGCGAGCGGCTGACCCTGGAAGACGCCCGCATGCGCATTGAGGGCATTTATCACCCCTATCACGCAGCGCTGCAGAAGCTCCTGTCCGAATCCATGGCCAGCTTTGGCCTCGCCGTGCTGATCGATTGCCATTCCATGCCGCGCCTGGGCCGCCACGGTGAACGCGCCACCCCCGACATCGTCCTGGGGGATCGCTATGGCACCACCTGCGCCGCCCCGCTGGTCGATCTGGTGGAAACGGTCTTTACCGCCGCCGGACTCCGGGTGGCGCGCAACCGCCCCTATGCTGGCGGCTTTTGCACCCGCGCTTATGGCCGGCCCCAGCATGGGGTCCATGCCCTGCAGATCGAAATCAGCCGCCATCTGTATATGAACGAGGTGACGCTGGAAAAACATGCAGGCTTTGACGCCATCAAGACCCTGATGGAGCGCCTGATCCTCACCCTGATCGGGCTCGACCTCGTCTCGCTGGCCGGCATCGCCACTGCGCCCGAACAGGCCGCGGCCGAGTAACATTCCAAACTAAAAAGGGGCCGTCCCCAAAGACGGCCCCAGTCAAGGGAGGAACGATGTTTACCGGACGCGGCGGCCTAGGCCGAAAGTCCGGTAACGCACCATGCCCCTTCCCGATGACTGTATTTTCGCCGCCCCACAAGCGCGAACCGCGAAATGCACAGCAGATCAAACCGGTCTTGTTGCAAAAATGAATCAGAACAGACACAGCATCGTCAACGTGTTGCGCCCCACAATTGAGCGTCAACCTTCCGTGTACTTCCATTATCCGCCGTGCCATCAACGCCTTACCACTGCCCACGCCCGAAAGACCCGCCATGAACGCCCCTGAGATTGACTTTTCTCGCGTCGAGACCACCTTGCGCGCCGCTGGCGAGGCTGCAGCCCGGCTGACCCTGCCACTGTTTCGCACGCCGCTCAGTGTCGACAACAAGCTGGCCGGCGGTTTTGACCCGGTCACCGAGGCCGACAAGGGCGCCGAAACCGCCATCCGCGCCGTCATCGCCGAGGCTTTCCCCGATCACGCCATCATTGGCGAGGAGTGGGGCACAACCGGGGCGAGCCGTTACAGCTGGATCATCGACCCGGTGGATGGCACCCGCGCCTTCATTTCTGGCGCCCCGGTCTGGGGCACGCTGATCGGATTTGCCGTGGATGGGGTGGCCGTGGCTGGCCTGATGAGTCAGCCCTTCATCGGCGAGGAATTCCTGGCCGTGCCCGGTCGCTCAAGCTATCGGCGCGGCGACATCCATATCGCCAATCGCACCAGCGGCCAGACTGAGCTGGGGGCCTGCCGCGTCTTCACCACCACGCCCAACCTGTTCAAGGGCGATCACTGGAACAAGTGGCTGGCAATCGAGACGGCAACGCGCCTGCAACGCTTCGGCATGGATTGCTATGGCTATGCATTGTTGGCCGCCGGCCAGGCGGACCTGGTGATCGAACCTTCGCTCAACACCTATGACATCGCGGCCCTTGTCCCGATCATCCGCGAAGCCGGTGGCGCCATCGCCTGCTGGGACGGCTCCGAGCCCAGCGGCGGCGGCAATGTTGTGGCCGCCGCAACGCCCGACTTGCTGGCTCAGGCCCTCGACCTCATCAACGCGGCCTGACCCGGCCCTGGGACCAATCGCCATGCAGGCCAGGCCCAGCCGGAAATGTCGGCTTTTCGCCGGTCCAACGAAACGGTGAAATGATCTAGCTGCTCTGCTGGGTGATGAAGGCGTCAAAGGCCGCCAGCACCTGGCCGCGCACATTGTCATTTTCCATGAACATCTCGTGGCGCGATCCGGCGATCACCATGTGTCGCCCCGTGCGCAGGCGCAGGCCCAGATGCTCGATGGCCGGGGTCGAGACGATCTGATCGCGCGCGGCCGCCAGGATCAGCAGTGGAATGCGGATTTCGCCCGCAAAGCGCTCCCGCCGCGTGTCCAGCATCGCCCGCATGGCCGCGGCCAGCCAGCGAAAGCTGGGCGAGCCGAGATAGAGACCATCATCGGCCCGCACGGTCTCGACCATGCGCTTGTAGCGCAGCATGTCCGAGGTCAACGGATTGTCGGGATACATCGCCTCGTCCGGCCGCCGGTCCCCCTTGCGCTTGAGTGGCAGCTTGCCCAGGCCAAGGAAGCTTGCGGTCTCCGCAATCATGGCCCAGCGGCTCAGGCTCTCGTCCATGCCATGCAGCCCCACCATGGGCGCGCTAAGGAAGACGCGGTCGAACATCATCCGGTCGCGGGTCGTGGCAACAAGGCTGGCGAGCCCTCCCATGGAATGCCCCACCAGATAGAACGGGCCCGGACAATCGGGCAAAAGAATATCGGCGTGAAAGCTCCTCAGGTCCGTCCAGTAATCCTCGAACCGGTCGACATAGCCCACCGTTGGATCGCCGATCAGCCGGTCCGATCCGCCCTGGCCGCGCCAGTCGAACGTTGCCACCGCAAAGCCGCGCCGCCGGAAGTCGGCCACGGTCTCGAAATATTTCTCGATATATTCGGTGCGCCCCTGCACCAGGCAAATGGTGCCACGCTGCGGGCCTTCCGACTTCAGCCAGCGCGCATAGCGCAGCCGCACCTTGTCCGATGTGGTGAAATATCCCACCCGCGCGCCCTCGGGCACGGGATTGGTCGGGATGGAGACCAGCTTTGGTCCATTGGGTTCGACTTGGGTGGTCAAATCAGCGCCTCGTGCCTTCACTGCGGCGACCATAGGCGGGCCCGGTAAAAAAAGAAAAGCCAGCAACCGGAAGGTCGCTGGCTTTTCGGGTCTGCGCGGCTCCATGCGGGGGGCGGGTTGATGGAGCCGTCAGGGCGTGAACTCCCGAACCGGATCACTCCGGTCGCGTCCACATGTCCCGTTCTATCCCGGCGCACCTGAACCGGGCCGGACCCATGTGTTCATCTCGCGTTCATCTCTCGTTCATCAACGCGATCCTGGCCCTTGAACCGGCCCCGGCCTCACCTACATCAATGCTGTCCGCCGGCTACCCGGGGACACTGGTCACGTCGCTCGCCAGCTAAGGGAGCGTCACGGACCGGAATTGAAACCACGTTGCTCACTGGAGAATGTGACATGCAAACCATTGATTTTTCACCCTATTACCGTTCGACCGTCGGCTTTGACCGGCTGTTCAACCGCCTCGACACCCTGGGCGCTCAGGAAACCAAGACCTATCCGCCCTACAATATCGAGCGCACCGGCGACGATACCTACCGCATCTCCATCGCCGTAGCCGGTTTTTCCAACGGCGACATCGCCGTGGAAACCAAGGAAAACAGCCTGGTCGTAAAGGGCGCCAAGCCCGCCGAAACTGTTGATGGCAAACGCGAATTTCTGCATCGCGGCATCGCCGAGCGCGCCTTTGAGCTGCGCTTCCAGCTGGCCGACTATGTCGAAGTTCAGGGCGCCGTCCTCGAAAATGGCCTTCTCCATCTCGAACTGAAGCGCGAGCTGCCCGAGAGCAAAAAGGCCCGCACCATCCAGATCAATGGCGGCACTGCCACCATCGAGGACAAGTCGGTCAACTAAGCCCGGTGCTTGCCAAAAAACGACGAGGGCGCGGTCCATGAGACCGCGCTTTTTTGTTTCCGCCGGAACGACTCCCCGCCCGGCCAGTTGAAGACCCAAGCGGCATTGCCGCCTCCACCCTTCAACTCCAGCAGCAGAACAGGTCCCGATGAAAACCCCATCCGTCGCCCTCAAGGCCAATGCGAAATCCACCGTCATCGACGTGCTCAATGCCCGACTGGCAGATAGTATTGATCTCGCACTCTCGACCAAGCAGGCCCATTGGAACCTCAAGGGCCCCAATTTCATCGCCGTCCACGAAATGCTCGATCCCATGCGTGCCGCCATCGACAATCATGTCGATGTCATCGCCGAGCGCATCGCCCAGCTCGACGGCACCCCGCTCGGCACCAGCCAGGTTATCGCCAAGGCCACCAACCTTGAGGCCTATCCCACTGATATCAAGAAAGTGCCGGATCACCTCGCGGCCCTGGCAGACCGCTTCGGCAAGCTCGCCAATCAGGTGCGCGAAGATATCGACACCACCGACGAAGCAGGCGACGCGGACAGCGCCGACATTTTGACCGCGTTTTCGCGCGATCTCGACAAGAACCTGTGGTTCATCAAATCGCATCTCGAATAGGACTATTCGTCACTTGACGGCAATAAGGGCGCTCCATCGGGGCGCCCTGTCTGTTTTTGGCCTCGATTTCCTACACTTTCCTATAGGTTTTGCGTCAAAGTCCTATTTTTTGTGTCCGAACAGCGGCAAAATCGCTTGCCCCTAGTTTTGAATTATGCAAATGTGCCTCTCGTTAGGGCAGTGTCTCTGTCCTATCTGACGCGCCGTCCCGCTCTCCGCGGTCAGCGGCGCACGCTGGTCCGGCTGGACCGCTAGTCGATAGCGGAAACGGACAGGCGGAGCTAACATAGGTCGATAGGACTTCTTTGAAGGACATTCGACCCAAGCTCGAATTATGAGCGGCCATTTGGATGCAGTGCCGCTCCCCACGCATGGACGCGAAGTTGCTCATTCGAGCCGTACTGTGTAGTACGACCCGGCTGAACACTGCGCCCCAAGAGGACAATATGCATCCGCCCCGCCGGCTCGCCGGCAACACCAGGATGCGCGAATAGAGCAACAGCCCGACAAGCGGGCCGAACAGAACGAGGTTGAGCCATGGCACACGTACGGACCGGAATTCCCGCCCAGACGGAAACTGCCAATCGCAAAACTCTTATTCTCGATGGCAAGCGCGTTGATGGCCGCCCTGCCGCCCAAGGTCTTTACGATCCCGCCAACGAGCACGATGCTTGCGGCATCGGCATGATTGCCAACATCAAGAACAAGCCCAGCCATGAAGTGGTGCAGAAAGGTCTCGAAATCCTCGAGAACCTGGAGCACCGTGGTGCCGTGGGCGCCGATCCGCTTATGGGCGATGGCGCCGGCATTCTGGTTCAGACCCCGCACGCCTTCTTCGCCAAGGTGCTGCCCTTCGCGCTGCCCGAAAAGCACCACTACGCCGTGGCCATGGTCTTTTATCCCAACGAAGCCGGTCTGCGCGACAGGTGCGCCGGTGTCGTTCGGCATTGCCTGGAACAGGAAGGCCTCGAATTGCTGGGTGAGCGCGTCGTGCCCACCGACAATTCGCGCCTCTCCGAAGGCGTCATCGCCACCCAGCCCATCATCGAGCAGATGGTCATTGCCCGCCCCGAGGGCCTTTCGCTGGATGAGTTCGAGCGCAAGCTCCTCATCGTGCGCAAGGTCATCTCCAACACGGTCTATGCCCAGGTTCCCGAGAGCAATTCCGACAACGGCTTCTATGTCGTGTCGATGTCGGCGCGCACCCTTGTCTATAAGGGCATGTTCCTGGCCTACCAGCTCGGCGCCTTCTATACCGATCTGCATGACGAGGCCTTCGAAAGCGCCATTGCCTTGGTGCACCAGCGCTTTTCGACCAACACTTTCCCGTCCTGGAAGCTGGCCCACCCCTATCGCATGACCACCCACAATGGTGAAATCAACACCATTCGCGGCAACGTCAACTGGATGGCGGCTCGCCAGGCCTCGGTCTCCTCGCCCAAGTTCGGCGACGACATCACCAAGATTTGGCCCATCTCGTATGAAGGTCAGTCGGACACGGCCTGTTTCGACAACGCGCTCGAATTCCTCGTGCGCGGCGGCTATTCGCTGCCCCACGCGGCCATGATGCTGATCCCCGAAGCCTGGGCCGGCAATCCGCTGATGGATGAAGAGCGCCGCGCCTTTTATGAGTATCACGCCGCTCTGATGGAGCCATGGGACGGCCCGGCTGCCATGTCGTTGTCGGACGGTCGTTATGTCGTGGCCACGCTCGACCGCAATGGTCTGCGTCCGGCGCGCTACTTGGTCACCAAGGAGGGCCATGTCGTCCTCGCCTCGGAATCGGGTGTGCTCGACATCCCCGATGAGGATATTGTCGAGCGCTGGCGCCTGCAGCCGGGCCGCATGCTGCTCATCGACCTCGAAGAAGGCCGCATCATCTCTGATGAAGAGGTGAAGAAGGCCCTCGCCAACAAGAACCCCTATGCCGAATGGCTGGCGCGCAGCCAGATCGTGCTCGAGGACCTGCCGGCCACCGAGCGCCAGGCCCCCAAGAGCTCGGAAGGCCTGCTCGACCGCCTGCAGGCCTTTGGTTACACCCAAGAAGACATCAAGCTCTTGATGGCGCCCATGGCCACCACCGGCCAGGAAGCCGTCGGCTCGATGGGCACGGACACGCCGATTTCGGCGCTCTCCAACAAGTCCAAGCTCCTTTACACCTACTTCAAGCAGAATTTCGCGCAGGTCACGAACCCGCCCATCGACCCGATCCGCGAGGAATCGGTCATGTCGCTGGTCTCGTTCATCGGCCCGCGTCCGAACATTCTCGATCTCGAAGGCTCTTCGCGCGAAAAGCGCCTGGAAGTGCGCCAGCCCATTCTCACCAACGAGGATCTCGAAAAGATCCGCGCCATCGGTGACATGCGCGACAACCAGTTCAAGACCAAGACCATCGACATCACCTATATGGCCGACAAGGGCGCTGCCGGCATGGAAGCGGCCCTTGAGGATATCTGCGCCATTGCCGAAGACGCGGTGCGCGGCGAATACAACATCATCGTGCTCTCCGACCGGCTGGTCGCGGCTGATCGCATTGCCATCCCGGCGCTGCTGGCGACCGCTGCAGTCCATCACCACCTGATCCGCAAGGGTCTGCGCACCTCGTCTGGCCTTGTGATCGAGACCGGCGAAGCCCGCGAAATGCACCATTTCGCCATGCTGGCCGGCTATGGCGCCGAGGCGATCAACCCCTATCTCGCGTTCGAAGTGCTGGCCGCGCTGCATGCCGAAGGCGAATATCCGCCCGAAGTCTCGGCCGATGAAGTGGTCTATCGCTACATCAAGTCCGTGGGTAAGGGCCTGCTCAAGGTCATGTCCAAGATGGGCATTTCGACCTACCAGTCCTATTGCGGCGCCCAGATTTTCGATGCCATCGGCCTCAACACCGATTTCGTGAAGAAGTATTTCTTCGGCACCGCTACCTCCATCGAAGGCGTCGGCCTTGCCGAAGTCTCCGAGGAAACCGTGCGCCGCCATCACGATGCCTTTGGCGACGATGCCGTGCTGCGCAAGGCGCTCGATATCGGCGGCGAATATGCCTATCGCATCCGCGGCGAAAAGCACGCCTGGTCCCCCGATGTGGTGGCCGACCTGCAGCATGCCGTGCGCACCGCCGAGGAAAGCCCGGAGACCGCCCAGGAGCGCTATGACAGTTTTGCGCGGCGCGTGAACGAGGGCGAAAACGGCTATCTCGCGATCCGCCACCTCTTCGACATCAAGCCCATCGGCCCTGCCGTGAACCTCGACCAGGTCGAGCCGGCGGTGGACATCGTGCGCCGTTTCGTCACCGGCGCCATGAGCTTCGGCTCGATCAGCCGCGAGGCCCATACGACCCTCGCCATCGCCATGAACAAGATCGGCGGCAAGTCCAACACCGGTGAAGGCGGCGAAGAGCCTGATCGCTACAAGCCCCTGCCCGATGGGTCGTCCAACCCGTTGCGCTCGGCCATCAAGCAGGTCGCTTCGGGCCGCTTCGGCGTCACCACAGAATATCTGGTCAATTCCGACCAGATTCAGATCAAGGTCGCGCAGGGCGCCAAGCCCGGCGAAGGCGGTCAGCTGCCCGGCCACAAGGTCGACTGGATCGTCGCCAAGACCCGTCACTCGACGCCCGGCGTCGGCCTCATCAGCCCGCCGCCGCACCACGACATCTATTCCATCGAAGATCTGGCCCAGCTCATTTACGATCTCAAGAACGTCAATGAAGCGGCCGATATCTCGGTCAAGCTGGTGTCCGAGGTTGGCGTCGGCACGGTTGCGGCCGGCGTTGCCAAGGCCCGCGCCGATCACATCACCATCTCCGGCTATGACGGGGGCACGGGCGCTTCGCCGCTGACCTCTTTGAAGCATGCCGGCGGTCCATGGGAAATCGGCCTGGCCGAAACCCACCAGACGCTGGTGCTCAACCGCCTGCGCTCCCGCGTCCGCCTCCAGGTCGATGGGGGTCTCAAGACCGGCCGTGACGTCTTGGTCGGCGCCCTGCTCGGCGCTGACGAGTTCGGCTTCTCCACCGCCCCGCTGATCGCTGCGGGCTGCATCATGATGCGCAAGTGCCATCTCAACACCTGCCCGGTTGGCGTCGCCACCCAGGACCCGGTGCTGCGCAAGCGCTTCAAGGGCACGCCCGAGCACGTCATCAACTACTTCTTCTATGTCGCTGAAGAGCTGCGCGCACTGCTGGCATCTCTGGGCGCCACCACGCTCAACGAGCTGATCGGGCGCTCGGACCTGCTCGACCAGCGCCGGGCCGAGAACCACTGGAAGAGCGAAGGCATCGACCTCGCCAAGGTGTTCTACAAGCCCGCTCCTCTGGGCGGCGATACGCTCTTCCACTCCGAAGTGCAGAACCACCACCTTGAAGCCGTGCTCGACCGTAAGCTGATCGAACTGGCCGCCCCGGCGCTGGACAACGGCGCCCCGGTACAGATCGAACTGCCCATCCGCAGCCGCGACCGCTCGGCCGGTGCCATGCTCTCGGGCGCGCTGGCCAAGAAGTATGGCCACGCGGGCCTGCCCGAGGACACCATTTCGATCACCCTCAAGGGCACGGCCGGACAGGCTTTCGGCGCCTTCCTCGCCAAGGGCATTTCCATCGACATGATTGGCGATGCCAATGACTATGTCGGCAAGGGCCTTTCGGGCGGCCGCATCGTCGTGCGGCCCTCGGACAAGATCGGCATTGTCCCCGAAAACTCGATCATCGTGGGCAATACGGTGCTCTACGGCGCTGTCGCGGGCGAATGCTACTTCCGCGGCGTGGCTGGCGAACGCTTTGCCGTCCGCAACTCCGGCGCCATCGCCGTTGTCGAGGGCACCGGCGATCATGGCTGCGAATACATGACCGGCGGACTGGTCGTCGTCATTGGCAAGACCGGCCGCAACTTTGCTGCGGGCATGTCGGGCGGCGTCGCCTATGTGCTCGACGAGGACGAAACCTTCCGCTCGCGCTGCAACCTGGCCATGGTCGATCTTGAGCCCGTGCAGGAAGAAGAAGACCTGATGCGCAAGCTCCACCACCATGGTGGCGACCTTGAATGGCACGGTCGCGTCGACATTTCGGGCGACATGACCAAGCACGACGACGAGCGCCTGCATCAGCTCATCTCCAACCATCTGCATTATACCGGCTCGACAAGAGCCAAGCAGATTCTGGACAACTGGGCCGAGATGCGACCCAAATTCGTCAAGGTCATGCCGGTTGAATATCGCCGCGCCATCCTCGAGATGGAAAAGAAGCGCGGCTCCGGCGCGCATGTGGCCGCAGAGTAAGGGAGAAAAGCATGGGTAAGGTAACAGGCTTTCTCGAAATCGAGCGCGAAGAGCCCCGCTATGAGCCGGCATCCGACCGCATCCGCCATTTTGGCGAATTCACCATTCCGCTGACCGAAAGCCGGGTGGTGGATCAGGCGGCGCGTTGCATGGATTGCGGCATTCCGTTCTGCCATGGCGACACCGGCTGCCCGGTCCATAACCAGATCCCGGACTGGAACGACCTCGTCTATAATGGCGACTGGGAGGAAGCTGCGCGCAACCTTCACTCGACCAATAACTTCCCCGAGTTCACCGGCCGCATCTGCCCCGCCCCCTGCGAGGAGGCCTGCACGCTCAACCTCGAAGACGTCCCGGTCGCGATCAAGACCGTGGAACAGGCCATTGCCGACCGGGCCATCCGTTCAGGCTGGATCAAGCCGCAACTGCCCAAGGCAAAGACCGGCAAGAAGGTCGCCGTCGTCGGCTCCGGCCCAGCCGGCATGGCCGCTGCCCAGCAGCTCGCCCGCGCCGGACACGATGTGCATCTGTATGAGCGCGAGCCCAAGGCCGGTGGCCTGATGCGCTACGGCATTCCTGACTTCAAAATGGAGAAGGAACACATCGACTTCCGCGTCACCCAGATGGAAGCCGAAGGCGTCACCTTCCACTATGGCGTCAATGTCGGCGTCACCACGCCCCTCTCCGACCTGCAGCGCGACCACGACGCCGTGTTGCTGAGCGGCGGCGCCGAAAAGCCGCGCGATGTTGATGTCGAGGGCAAGGAATTTGCCGGCGTGCACTTCGCCATGCCCTTCCTCGTGCAGCAGAACCGCCGTGTCGGCGGCGAGGATGTGTCGGGCGAGTTCCAGCTGTCGGCCGCCGGCAAGCATGTCGTGGTCGTGGGCGGCGGCGACACCGCCTCGGACTGCGTCGGCACCAGCTTCCGCCAGGGCGCCATTGCCGTCACCCAGCTCGACGTCCGCCCCATGCCGCCCGAGCTCGAGAACAAGCTGGCCAACTGGCCCAATTGGGCGGTCAAGATGCGCACCTCGTCCAGCCAGGCCGAAGGCGCCATCCGCGAGTTTTCCGCGGGCACCATGAAGATCATTTCCGATGCCAAGGGCCAGGTCACCGGCGTTGAATGCGCCCGCGTCGACCGCAAGCGCCAGCCCATCCCCGGCACCGAATTCGTCATCAAGGCCGACCTCGTCCTGCTCGCCATCGGCTTTTCCGGCCCGGTGCAGGAAGGCATGCTGAACGAGCTGGGGGCCGATCTCGACAAGCGCGGCAACCTGTTCGCCGACACCATGAGCTATAAAACCTCGGTGCCCGGCGTCTATGCCGCCGGCGACATGCGCCGCGGCCAGTCGCTCGTCGTCTGGGCCATCCGTGAAGGCCGCCAGGCAGCCCGCTCGATCGACTTCGATCTGATGGGCAAGACGGACCTGCCGCGGTAATTTCGGGGCGCTTCGGCTCCTTCCTCCCTCCCCCTTGAGGGGCAGGAGCAGATCACATTGCCGGCAAGATTTCGTCTCGGCCACCGAACAAGCTCCTCCCCCTATCAGGGGGAGGCTGGGTGGGGGTATGGTCGCGCCAACCCGATTCCGCGGAGCCTTCAATGCCCCAAGCCCCCTATGTCGTCGACAAGCTGATTTCTTCCAAGGCCATCGCCGCCCGCGTCGAAGCCCTGGCCCATGAAATCACCGACGCCTTCAAGGATACCGACAAGCTCGTCGTTGTCGGTCTCCTGCGCGGCTCCTTCATCTTCATTGCTGACCTCGTGCGCGAGATCGACCTGCCCGTGGAGGTCGATTTCCTCGAGGCCTCGTCCTATGGCGACGGCATGGAATCGAGCCGCGAAGTGCGCATATTGAAGGATCTGCGGGGCGAAATTCATGGCCGCGACGTGCTGGTGGTCGAAGACATCATCGACACCGGCCACACGCTCAAGCACGTGCTCGAAATCCTCGAGACCCGCCATCCGCGCCGTATGGAAGTCTGCGCCCTGCTCAATAAACCCAGCCGCCGCGAGACCGACGTTCCCGCCCGCTGGATCGGCTTCGACATTCCCGACGAATTCGTCGTCGGCTACGGCATCGACTACGCCCAGCGGAACAGGAATTTGCCCCATATCGGCAAGGTGCGGTTTACCGAGTAACCCCCACCCGGCCTCCCCCTGAAGAAGGGGGAGGAGAAGAACGGCAGTTGCTCGGGCATTTCAGCAAACACGATACGTCCCTCCCCCTATCAGGGGGAGGTTAGGTGGGGGTATCCCCTCACATCACCGCCCCGACCTGCCAGGGCACGAATTCATTGTCGCCATAACCCAAGGCTTCCGACTTGGTCTGCTCGCCCGACGCCACCTTGAGCATCAGGTCGAAAATCTCCTGCCCCTTGGCTTCAATGCTGACGCCCTCGACGATATCGCCGCAATTGATGTCCATGTCCTCGCTCATGCGCGCATACATGTCCGAATTGGTCGCCAGCTTCATTGAGGGCACGGGCTTGCAGCCATAGGCCGAACCGCGCCCAGTGGTGAAGGCCAGGATATTGGCGCCGCCAGCCACCTGCCCCGTCGCCGAAACCGGATCGAAGCCGGGCGTGTCCATGAACACAAAGCCTTTCTCGGTGACCTTTTCGGCATATTCGTAAACCGCGGTGAGCGGCGTCGAGCCGCCCTTGGCGGTGGCGCCGAGGGACTTTTCGAGAATGGTGGTGAGCCCCCCGAGCTTGTTGCCCGGCGAGGGATTGTTGTTCATCTCCCCGCCGTTGCGGCTGGTGTAATCTTCCCACCACTTGATCCGCTCGATCAGCTTCTCACCCACCGCGCGGTTCACCGCGCGGCGCGTCAGCATGTGCTCTGCGCCATAGACTTCAGGGGTTTCCGAAAGGATCGCCGTACCGCCATGCTTGACCAGCGTATCCGCCGCGACGCCCAGCGCCGGATTGGCGGTAATGCCCGAATAGCCGTCCGAACCGCCGCATTGCAGCGCCAGCGTCAGATGGCTGGCGTCCACGGTTTCGCGCCGGGCCTTGGCGGCCACCGGCAGCATTTCCTTGATCCGCTCCACGCCCCAGTCGATCATCTTGCGCGTGCCACCGATCTCCTGGATCGTCATGGTCTGGAAGGTGTCGGTTTCCTTGAGGTTATAGGCTTCCTTCATGCGGTCGATCTGGAAAGCCTCGCAGCCAAGACCCACCAGCAGAGCCGCACCCAGATTGGGGTTGGACGTATAGCCCCACTGCGTGCGCCGGAGGATTTGATAGCCTTCCCCATGCGTATCCATGGCGCAGCCAGTGCCGTGCACAAAGGGCACGATGCCATCGATCTCGGGGTAGTCGTCGAGCAGGCCCGACGTGTTGATCGCCTCGGCCATGAACTTGGCCACCGTCGCCGAGCAGTTCACCGATGTCAGGATGCCCACATAGTTGCGCGTGCCCACATCGCCGTTTGCCCGCTTGTACCCCTCGAAGGTCGCGCGCTGGTTTGCCGCCAGCATCTCGACCGGCACCGCGCCTTCGGCAAAGGCATAGTCATGGATCAGCGAGCCATCCTTGCCGCCCATGCCGCAATTGTGCTCATGCACCCAGTCGCCGGGGGCAATGCCGTCCTTGGCAAAGCCGATGATCTGCCCGAATTTCATGACCGCCTCACCGGCGGCAATCGCGCGGGTCGCAAACTTGTGGCCGCGCGGCACCCGCCGGACAATCGCAACACCCTGCGCGGTTTCGGTGCCAATCTCGAGGTTGGCCAGAGCCACCGCAATATTGTCGGCGGCATGGAGCACAAGCGTCTTGCCTTGCGGGCGCGTCATGGTTTCGGTCATCTGCGGGGGGCCTTTGCAGTCGATTTTGGGGCGCTTTACCTTGATGCCGAATACCGCCAGATTGCACCCGCATTGGAGAGAACCGGCATTGTCATTCAGCACCGCACTAACTAACATGTTAGCATGAAAACGGAAGCCAGTCCCTACCAATTTCTGGGTGACGCCGGCGATTTCTCGCGCGGGACGGTGACGCTCGACGTTACCAATGCGCTGCGCCAGGCCATTGTCACCCTGGCCCTGCCCCCGGGTTTCACGCTCGACAAATCGGCAATCTGCACGCAATTGGGGGTGTCGCGCTTCCCGGTCAGCGAAGCCCTGGCGCGCCTGGCCGATGAAGGTCTGGTCGATATTGCCCCCCAGCGCGGCTCCACCGTCTCCCTGGTCAAAATTGCCGATGTCCGCGAATATATGCTGATCCGCAAAGGCCTCGAAAGCGAGGCCTTGCGCGTTCTCATCGGCAAGCACGACCAGGAGGTCATCGAAGCGCTGCACGCCAATATGGCGGCCCAGCGCGAGGCCGCCTCGCGCGACGATGCCGAAACGTTTCATCAGATCGATGTCGATTTCCACGACATCATCTTCCGCGCCATGCGGCTGACCAAGGTCAAGTCGATCATCGACAAGGCCCGGGCCAATCTTGATCGCGCCCGCCGCCTGATCATCACCCCGCGCCGCCTCAACCACACCATTGCCGAGCATCAGGCGATCTTTGACGGCATCCTCGCCGCCAACGCGCCCCAGGCCATTGCCGCCATTCGCGCCCACATCGACGCGGTGATGATCGAGTTGTTCGCCTTCGCCCAGGAGCGCCCCACCCTGTTCGCCGATGGCGCCGAATTCACCGCCCAAGACAACGATTTCCCCTACGGCTGATCTGCCAGAGACCTTGTAGAATGCTCAAGAATATCCCCGCCTTGCTCGGCCCCGATCTGCTCTCGACCTTGCGCGCCATGGGCCATGGCGACGAGATCGTCATTGCCGATGCCAATTTTCCGGCCGAATATCTCGGCCCCGAGGTCATTCGTGCCGACGGCATCTCCGCCACCGACATGCTCGACGCAATACTGACGGTGCTGCCGCTCGATGACTTTGTCGAGGAGGCCGCCATTGGCATGGCCGTGGTGGGTGACCCCAACGCCGTTCCCCCCATTTTCGGGGAATTTGAAGCCATTCTGGCGCGGCATGAACCAGGTCGCCGCTTCTCCACCGTGGAGCGCTTCGCCTTTTACGCGCGCGCCAAATCAGCCGCCGCCGTCATCCAGACCGGCGAGGCGCGACTTTATGGCAATATCATCCTCAAGAAGGGCGTCATCCGTCCCAAAGGCTGACCCCGACCGAACGGATCGCCCGCCAACTGCCCTCGACAGACTAACATGTCAGCGTTTATGACGCGCTCATACCCTCAGAAGGACCCCGCCATGAAACTGCTTCGCGTCGGCGCCAAGGGCGCTGAAAAGCCCGCCATCATCGCCGCAGACGGCTCCATCCGCGATCTTTCGGGCGTGGTCATGGATATTGGCGGCGACACCCTCACTCCTGAGGGGCTGGCGAAAATCCGCGGCACCGACATCGATATGCTGCCCAGGCTGGACGCCGGTCAGCGCATCGGCCCCTGCGTGGCCAATGTCGGCAAGTTCATCTGCATCGGCCTCAACTATGCCGACCACGCCGCCGAAACCGGCGCGAAAATCCCCGAAGAGCCGATCATCTTCATGAAGGCCACCAGCGCCATCATCGGCCCCAATGACGATGTCATCATACCAAAAAACGCTATCAAGCCCGATTGGGAAGTCGAGCTGGCTGTGATCATCGGCAAGGAAGCCCGCTATGTCGATGAAGCCGACGCCATGGATTATGTGGCCGGCTATTGCGTCTGCAACGACGTCTCCGAACGCCATTTCCAGACCGAGCGCGGCGGCACCTGGGACAAGGGCAAGGGCGCCGATACCTTTGGCCCCATCGGCCCGTGGCTGGTGACCAAGGACGAAGTCGCCGATCCGCAGAACCTTTCCATGTGGCTCGAAGTCGATGGGCACCGCTACCAGAACGGCTCCACCAGGACCATGATCTTCGGCGTCGCCAATGTCGTCTCCTATGTCAGCCAGTTCATGAGCCTGCAGCCGGGCGACATCATCACCACTGGCACCCCGCCGGGCGTTGGCATGGGAATCAAGCCCGAACCCGTCTGGCTCAAGCCGGGCAATGTCATGCGTCTGGGCATTGAGGGCCTGGGCGAGCAGACCCAGAATGTGAAGGCTTACAGCGCCTGATACCCCTCTTCTTCCTCTCTCCCTTTGGGGAGAGAGGAAGCCATCACTTCAAAGAAAACCCTTTTGAGCTGACCGCGAAATAACGGCCGATCACCCCGGCAAATGGCGGCCAGTTCATCACCTTTACCGTCACATCCCGCAGCCAGGCGTGGCGTGCGCTGGCTGGAACGAACCAGTCGGCCATGCGTCGACCTGCGGCCTGCTTGTCCGTGACCAATGGGCGCAATTGGGCCTCAAAGTGCTCCAGGGCAAGGTCCACATCATCGGTTCCTGTCAGAACCTGTCCCAGCGCCCGCCCGCCGGCAATGGCCAGCGATGCGCCCTGTCCGGCCACGAGCGAGACCGCGTGGGCCGCGTCGCCGATCAGGACGACTCTGTCCTGATGCCAGCGCGGCATGACGATCTGGGCCACCACATCGTAATAAATCTCCTGAGGGTCAGGCATGGCCGCCAGCACCTCGGGCACCACCCAACCGAGATCACCAAACCGCGCCGCCAGGATCGGCCCGGGATCGCGTGGGCGATCCAGCCCATCGGCGCGCAGCACGAAAAAGGCCATGATCCGGTTTGGCTCTACCTCAAATAGCCCCATCAGCCGTTGCTTGATCGCAATCATCTTGAAGTCGCCCGCAAGCGCCGTCGCGACGACGGGACTGTCGAAGAAATAGGCAGCCGTGTGATGGCCGAGCGGTCGGATGAACTGGCTTTCATCACCGAACACCATCTGCCGCATGGCCGAATGAATACCCTCGGCACCCACCAGCAGGTCCGCCTCCAGTGTCTCGCCACTGTCCAGCGTAACAGTCACACCGTCGCTGCGATTGTTAAGGCTGGCTATCTCGCACGAATAGCGCAAGCCGACCCGGTCCGGCAGCGCCGAATGCAATACCCGCTCGATATCGCCGCGCAGGATTGGAAAGAGCTTGTCTCCCGTCGCTCTTCGGATCTGCTCATAGTCCATGGACGACCCGGCGCGCCCACTTTCATTGACAAAATCGATCTTCCCCACCCTACGGGCGCGCGCCGCCAGCGCATCGATCACGCCCAGGTCCGCCGCGGCGTCAAAGCCGGGGCCGTAAAAGTCCAGCATATAGCCCCCGGCCCTGAGGCCCGGCGCCCGTTCAAGCACCGTCACCGCCCAACCGGCCCGGTCAAGCGCCAAAGCGGCCGACAGCCCGGCAATACCCGCCCCCGAAATGATCGCCCTCATGTCGCAACCTCCCCGGCACAGACCATCTCGACAAATCCGCTCCATGCCGCGGCCTGGGACGCAGCCTGATCGGGAAAGAGGTGTCGATGCAAAGCCAGCCCATCACCGGTCATCAGGATCAGTGCCGCCAGCGCTGCCCGCTCCTCGGGGGCAAAGCGCCGAGGGGCCAACAGGTCCAGTGACGCCTCGAATTGCCTGCGGGCCGCCGCGGCAATTTCGGCCAGCCGTGCGTTCAGTTGCGCGTCCGTCCGTGCCTTGGCGACAAAACCGAAATAGGCCGCTGCCAGGTCTGGCTCGGTATCCATGCTCGCTGTCGTTTCCCGCCCCAAGGCTTGCAGCCAGCTGCGCAGGTCCATGCCCGATTGTGGCTGCATGCTGGGCATGCCCATCACAAACAGCTCGAAGGCTTCGAGCACAATCTCGTCCAGCCGGGGAAAATGGTGGAACACATTGGCCTTGCTGACCCCGGCACGGGCCGCCAGCGCCCCTGCTGTCAACGCTTCGCTCCCGCCCTCGGCCAGCAACTGAATTGCCGCCGCCACGAGATCCTGCCTTTTGCTTGGCTTGGTCATGTTCAATGTCCTTTCGCACCACCCAATATACTAACCGATCGGTCGGTCAGCAAGGACGAAAGGAGGTTTTTTTGCCCTTGCGCAAGCTGAGCGCACCTGTTGGCTTGTCCTGCGCGGGTGGGAACGCTATGGCGCTCATGGGTATGGGAGGACGCACGTGACCACCTTTGACAACACGCTCAATGCCGACGGAGCGCTGATCGTCGGTGCTGGCCTTGCGGGTCTGTTTACGGCCCTCAAGCTTGCGCCACGTCCGGTCACCGTGCTCTCGCCCAAACCGCTGGGCATGGGCGCCTCCTCTGCCTGGGCCCAGGGCGGGGTCGCGGCAGCCATTGGCGCGGGCGACAGCCCGCGTGCTCATGCCCAGGACACCGAAATGGCCGGCGCCGGCATTGTCGATCATGGCACCGCCGAGGGCGTCACTGCCGAAGCCGTCGCGCGCATCGAAGATCTCGCCCGCTGGGGGACGCCCTTTGATCGCGATGATTTCGGCAATTTCGAGCTGGGGCGAGAGGCCGCCCACTCGGCCAATCGTATCGTCAAGGTCGAGGGCGACCGGGCCGGTTGGGCGATCATGCAGGCCATCATCGCCCAGGTGCGCCGCACGCCCTCGATTCGCGTGGTCGAAGGCATCACCGCGCTGAGCCTGGCGCGCGACAATGGCCGCATCGTCGGCATCTACGGGCGCCGCCTGGGCGACCGCTATTCCGAACCCATCTTCATCCGCGCCCGTGCCACCATATTGGCCGCCGGCGGTCTGGGCGGGCTCTATGCCGTCACCACCAATCCCCCGGGCGTGCGCGGTCATGCCATGGGCATGGCGGCCCGCGCCGGCGCCATCATCGCCGATCCCGAATTCGTGCAGTTCCATCCCACTGCCATCGCCACTGGCGCCGATCCGGCGCCCCTTGCCACCGAGGCGCTGCGCGGCGAGGGGGCCATTCTGGTCAATGATCTTGGCGAGCGCTTCATGCCCGCCATCCATCCTGATGCCGAACTGGCGCCCCGCGACATCGTCGCCCGCGCCAATTTCCGCCAGATCCAGTCTGGCCGGCAGGTGTTTCTCGACACCCGTGCCGCACTGGGCGACACTATTCTCAACCGCTTTCCGACCGTTTCCAGATATTGCCGCGAAGCCGGGATCGACCCGGTCAATGGCATGATCCCGGTGACGCCGGCTGCCCATTTCCACATGGGTGGCGTCAAGGTGGACGAACGCGGCCGCTCCTCCCTGCCTGGTCTATGGGTTTGCGGCGAAGCCTCCTGCACCGGCCTCCACGGCGCCAATCGGCTCGCCTCCAATTCCCTGCTCGAAGCCGTGGTTTACGGCGCCCGCATCGCCGAAGACATTGGCGGCCTCGAGCCGCAGCGCGATCTTGCCCCGTTCAAGGGCATTGAATGGAACGAGGCCGAAGGCAACCAGGCCGAGACCGTGTTGCGCAATACCGTTGCCGTACAGGACCTGCGCCGGGTCATGAGTGATCTGGTCGGGGTCGAACGCGATGCTCAAGGGTTGAGGGAAGCGCTCCGGCGCATCGCTCATCTCGAAGTCTCCGCCGAGCAGGTCACCAGCGCCTATCTCAACATGACCACATCGGCCACACTGGTCGCCGCCGCTGCCCTCAAGCGCAACGAAAGCCGCGGCGGCCATTTCCGCACCGACTTCCCCGAGCCCAGTGAGCGCTGGGAACATCACACCGAAATGACCCTGGATGAAGCCCTCGCAATCCGCGCCGGGGCCTGATCACTCTGTTAGAAGATAAGTGGCCAGCGCCGTCAGGTCCTCATCGGTCCAGTGCGAGGTGGAATTGGTAATCACCTCGCCCATTGTGCCGCCCAATACATCGAAGCCGGGCGTGAACCCGTCCTTGAGCGTCTGCACCAGGGTTGCGACGTCGTAGCCTTCTTCCATCAGGGCTGCGGCGGTGATGTCGGGCGCTCGTCCGCCCGTGCCGCCTGGCGAACCGGTCAGGGCCTTGTCCCACTCCAGGGCGCCAAGACCATTACGCGGCGTATGGCAGGCGACACAATGGGCGGGCCCGAAGGCCAGGTATTTTCCGCGATTATACGTGTCCGACTGTCCCACTTCGGGCACGAACCGCTCCGGCGTAAAGAACAGGGTCTGCCAGCCGGCCATGGCGAGGCGAATGTTGAACGGGAAAGGGATCTGGCTCTCGGCCGCCGGCGCGCTGACCGGCTCGGTCGCCATCAGCGCTGCATAGAGATCGACAATCTCCTGGTCGCTCATCAGCGTATAATTTTCGTAGGGGAAGGCCGGATAAAGGTGTCCCTCGGGACCCATGCCATTGCTCATGGCGTCGGAAAATTGCTGCACCGTCCAGGCCCCGATCCCGGCAACCCGATCCGAGGTGATATTGGGCGGCACAAAGGTACCAAAGGGCGTGGCCAGACCGGCGCCACCCGAAAGTTCCGCACGACCGCTCTGGGTATCGGTGTGGCAGGCGACGCATCCGCCCAAGCGAATGAGATCATTCCCCCGCGCGACATCGCCGACCAGGGTCAGGTCACGCTCTGGCCCTGTGACAGGCCTCAAAAAGAAAACCGCTGCGGCGGCGCCGATCACCGTCAGAGCCGCCAGGGCCCACCAGCTCTTCTTCATGCCACCCCCGCATCTGCCTGATTGCCCGACCAGACCAGATGTCATCGCGCGGCGCAATCACCCGCCAAATCAAGAGCTTGCGAGGTCAAGCAATTCAGCAATTCTATCCTTGCCGGTTTCTGCCACCAGGCGCCCCAGTTCCGTTGTGCCGCGCATCAGCACCAGCGTCGAGCGCCGGGGAATAGTCATGTTCCGCGCCAGCTCGCCATTTCCATAAGTGTCCCAATCGACCCGCAGGATCGGAATGGCGCGATAGGCGGCGTTCTCGGCCTGAAGCGCGTCCAGCACCCGCTGCTGGGCAGCGCAGGTTACGCACCAGGTGGCATAAAAATCGATCAGATACGGCGTCCCGCTCTGCGTCAGGCTCTCAAGCTCGGGGCCGGTATAGTCGATGACCTCCAGGCCGAGGCTTGGGCCGGCAAAAAGCCCCAGGGCGCTGATGCCCGCAAGACCGGCCAGCAGATGACGTCGGGGGATCATGGATGGTTTCTCCTAAAGACTGACGGAAAGATCGACGAGCCAGGTCGGCAGGGCGCCAAGGGCCCAGGCTTCAAGCTGGCGATCGATGCGGAAGACAATGGCGATCCCCACCGCAACAAGGCCAAGGCCCAGTACAGTCTTGGCATGCGGCGCGAGTCTCATCAGCAAGGCCCTGCGCCCCGAGAGCGCTGCACGCGTGCCATAGGCCAGCCCCAGCACGACGCTCGCCGCGCCCAGCGCGAAAAAGCTCATGACCAGCCCGGCGTAAAACAGGTCCTCGCCCTGCGCGGCCAGCCCGATGGCGCCACCCAGGGTTGGCCCGATGCAGGGCGACCAGGCCAGGCCCAGGAGCGCCCCGGCTGCCGCCTCGCCCCACAGCCCCCGGCCCTCGACCTGTCCCAGCAGTCGCGTGCTGCCGCTGGCCGTTGCCCCGGCCAGCCGCGAGAACCGCGCCTGTAGCGGTGGGGTCAGCATAATAAGGCCAAAGCCCAACATCGCCCATCCGGCGCCCAGCGTAATGGCGTCCTGCGGCAATCCCAGTGCCCGGGTCAGCGCAAAGGCCCCGAGCCCCGCCAGCGTAAAGCTGATCGCCATCCCCCCGGCCATGGCCAGCGGCGCCAAACGGTGTCGCGCCAGCGCACTGGCGCCGATCAGCGGCAAAAGCGGCAACACGCAGGGATTGATCAGCGTCAACAGACCGGCAGCAAAGGCCAGCGCCAGATCAAGCAAATCCGCCTCCCGAAAATATGCGTTCCATTGCCATACGGCAAAACGCGCTCTTCGGTTACAGCGCGGGGTTCAATTGGGTGTGAATTCAGCCGGCCAGCACGGCGTCAACTTCGGCGCGGCTGGGAGGCTGGCAACCCTTCCGGCCGCAATTGATGCCCGCAACGACGGCTCCAAAGGCCAGCATGTCCTTGAGCTGGCTTTCGTCCAATCCAGCAAGCCCACCAACCTTGAGTGCGCCGGCCTCGCCCAGCCAGGTGAGAATGCCGGCCATCAGGCTGTCGCCTGCACCCACCGTGTCACCAAATACCGGCGGCGAAAAAATCGGCGCCTGCGCAGTGGCGCTGCGCGAAAACGCCCGGCTGCCCTCTTCGCCCAGTGTCACCACAACCAGTTCGCAATTGGGCCGCGCCAGCAGTTCTGCGGCATGGTCTTGGATGCTCATCCCCGGCCGCAGCCATTCGTGGTCCTCTTCGGAAAGCTTGACCAGATGCGCCAGATCGAGAAAGCCCGACAGCCGCGCGCGATAGCCGGCCTCGTCGTCCACCAGCTTGTCGCGGACATTGATGTCGAACGATAGCGTCGCGCCGCGCTGGGCTGCCGCCTTGACCACGTCGGTCCAGATCGCTGCATCCTCGGCCAGGATCGGGCAAAAGCCGCCAATCTGATAGAGCTCGACCGTCTCGGGCAATGCCGCCATCAGGCTCTCTCGGGTAAAGGCCCGGTCGGCGCCCCGCTCGAATATATAGCTCGCCTGCATCTTGGCGTTGAAGCTGACGATGGCCTTGGTGGTGGGCGCAGCGACACGCTCGTCGAGCAATACGGCGACCCCGGCGTCGGCCAGGGGCCTGAGCAGCAGGTCGCCATATTCATCCTGGCTGATTGGACACAAGAATCCGGTGGGGTTTCCAAGCCGTGACAGGGCAATGGCACAATTGAACGGCGAGCCACCCGCATGGGCCACGCGCTCCGCTCCCGGCGCTGCCGAGACCGGCACCAGATCAATAAGGCTCTCCCCCCCGACAACAAACATGCCCAACTCCCTTTGCCTCATGTTTGCCGGTGCATACCACTTTGGTATCAGAAGTCACCACTTTGGTGCGGCAAAGGCCCGCTTTTCCGCCGTATCAAGTTGACCCACCGAACGGATAATGCTCAATCGGTTCATCGAAAAGGCGCGTCAAAGCGCCGACGATGGAGCACTTCGGGAAAACGGTTGCTGGTTTGGTCGTCAGACCTGACCGGGGATCGGAAGCGCAACAACGGGAAAGAGTCTGGAAACGGGGGAGGCGCAGATGCAGGCGCTCGCTGTGCTGGTCCGGTTGATCAGCGCTATCAACTGGCTGGTCGGTCAGGTTCTCAGCTGGCTGGCACTGGCCTGTGTGCTGGTCTGCTTCACCGTGGTGGTGCAGCGCTATGCGTTCAGCACCTCGACCCTGTGGATGCAGGATCTTTATGTGTGGCTGGGCGGCGCCATGTTCACCGGCGTTGCCGGCTTTGCCCTGATGCGCAACGACCATGTGCGCGTCGATGTGTTCTACCGTCCCGCCAGCGTACGCCGCAAAGCCATCTCCGACCTGATCGGCGTTTTCCTCTTCCTGCTGCCCTTCGTCTATGTGGTCTGGACCTATGCCTTTACGGCGGTAGCCCGCTCTTGGGGCTATCACGAGGGCTCGGCCAATATCGGCGGCATGCCGGGCCTGTTCATCCTCAAGAGCTTCATTCTGCTGTTCGCAGTGCTCGTCGGCCTGCAGGGTCTTGCCATGGCGGCTCGTTCCATTCTGGTGCTGGCCGGCAAGGAAGATCTCCTGCCCGCGCACCTGCGCTATGAAAACCCCGACGACAACGATCATCCTGCCGGAGAGATTGCCTGATGGATCCCGTACTTCTTGGCGAGATCCTCTCCGCCGTCATGTTCTTTGGCGTCATCGGCGTGCTCATGCTGGGCTTTCCGGTGGCCTTTTCGCTTGCCGGCACGGCGTTGATCTTCGGTCTCATCGGCTGGTGGCTGGGCGTCTATGATCCCTCCAACTACGGCTCGCTCGCCGGGCGCTATATTGGCCTGATGACCAATGAAGTGCTGGTCGCCGTACCGCTTTTCATCTTCATGGGCGTCATTCTTGAGCGCAGCGGCATTGCCGAGCAATTGCTGCTCACCATGGGCAAGCTCTTCGGCAATCTGCGCGGAGGCCTGGCGCTGTCGGTGATCGTGGTGGGAGCGCTCCTTGCGGCCTCCACCGGCGTCGTCGGCGCCACCGTGGTCACCATGGGCCTGATTTCTTTGCCCGCCATGCTGCGCGCCGGCTACGATCCCAAGCTCGCCACCGGCGTCATCGCGGCCTCCGGCACCCTGGGCCAGATCATTCCACCCTCGACCGTCCTCATTTTCATGGGCGACATGCTGGCCGGCATCAATGCCCAGGTACAGATGGAGAAGGGCAATTTCGCGCCCGAGCCTGTCTCGGTCGGCGCGCTCTTTGCCGGCGCCATTCTGCCCGGGCTGCTGCTGGTCGCCCTCTACGCCATCTTCATCATTTTCAAAGCGATCACCGACCCTGAATCGGCCCCCGCCACGCCGGTACCGGAGGCCGAGAAGGCCGGTCTGCTGCGCGAGGTTTTTGTCGCTCTGGTACCGCCGCTCTTGCTGATCATGGCCGTGCTCGGCTCGATCCTGGGCGGCGTCGCCACGCCCACCGAGGCCGCCTCGGTCGGGTCGGTCGGCGCCATGCTGCTGGCCGTGCTGCGCCGCCGCATCAACTTCTCGATCCTGCGTCAGGCCGTCATTTCCACCGCCACCATCACCTCGATGGTCTTCATCATCCTTTTTGGCGCGGCGGTGTTTTCCATCGTCTTCCGCATGATGGGCGGCGACAATCTGGTGCATGAATTCCTCTCCGCCATGCCGGGCGGCGCCATGGGGGCCATGGTCATCGTCATGCTGATCATGTTCCTCCTCGGCTTCATCCTCGACACCTTTGAGATCATCTTCATCGTCATCCCGATCACCGCCCCGGTGCTCCTGGCGCTCAATGTCGATCCGATCTGGCTCGGTGTCATGGTGGGCGTGAACCTGCAAACCAGCTTCCTCACCCCGCCCTTCGGCTTCGCCCTCTTCTACCTGCGCGGCGTGGCACCCAATTCGGTCTCCACGGGCTCGATCTACCGCGGCGCCGTCCCCTTCGTGATCCTGCAGCTGATTGGCATCGGCATTCTCTTTGTCTTCCCGCAGCTGATCACCTGGCTGCCTGACTTGCTGTACTAGGAACCGCGCGCAAGGCTGCGCTCAGGGGAGCGCGCAGCGCTGAAATGAACGAGGGCCGGATGGAAAACCGTCCGGCCCTCGGCCTTTGAAATAGGCGCAATTGCCGTAAAACTGCGCGGGGACCATTAACCAGGCTCACAGAGCACTTCTTAAGTTCCGCTCGGGCACAATAGGCCAAAGACAGTATTGGCTGGTTGCCCCGTGTTTCAGAAATCGTTCTCACGCCGCCTCAGATCGCTCATCCTGCTGACGACAGTCGTGTTCGTTGCGCTGGTTTTTGCGGTCAGTTTCTGGGCTGCAGGTCGAATTGACGAGAATGCACTGCAACGCCAGGCCCATTTGCTCGCGGCCGGGCTGGAGGAAATCGAAGAACGCATTCCCATTGAACAGGATTCGTCCGCCATCTGGGACGACGCAGTCCTCAACCTGCGCGAAAACAACGATGCCTGGCTTGCCGAGAACCTTGCCGAATGGGTGAGTGAGTACTTTGCCCACGACCGGGTCTATATCCTGGGGCCGAACGATGAACCGATGCGGGCCGTGCGCTATGGGACAAAACAGCCCTTGTCCGCCTTCGAGTTTGACCGCGCTGCCGTTGCCCCGCTGGTCGAAGAACTGCGTGCCGAAATGCAGGCGGCCTCTATCGGCCTAACCGAGTCAACGCCGGCCATCACCGGTCTGGGAATCCTGGACCGCGTGCCGCTTTCCGATGGCTCGGTTGCCATCGTCAGCATCCGCCCCGTGGTTCCCGGCGACGCCACGGCGGTGCCGCAGGCTCCGGGCACCGAATTCCTGCATGTTTCCATCAAGCAGATCGATCAGAGCGTAACCGACGCAATCGCGGAGCATTTCGGCATCGACAATGTTTATTTCGAGACCGCGCCGATCCTGGGCCCCGACCAGGCCAGCATCCCGGTTTTGAACTCTGCGGGCAGCAAGGTCGGCGAATTGGTTTGGACCCCCTTCCGGCCTGCCTTGCAGATGCTGGTTGAAACGCTGCCGGTCATGGTCCTGACCGCCGTATTTATCGTGATTGCATTGACCCTGCTGCTGTTCCGCCTGCAGCGGACCGCGGCACGACTGGAATTGAGCGAAGCCGAGGCCCTCTACCTCGCCTACCATGACCCGCTCTCGCGCATTCCCAATCGCGCCTTGTTCGAGGACCGGCTCGAACGCGCCATCGCCGAACATCGCAAGTCCGGTATCAAACTGGCCTTGCACATGATCGATCTTGATCGTTTCAAGACCATCAACGACACGCTCGGCCACCCCTCGGGCGACGAACTCATCCGAACAGTCGCCATGCGCCTGTCCAGCCTGATTTCGGAAGCCGACACCGTGGCCCGGCTGGGTGGCGACGAGTTTGCCATCATCCAGGTCAATGTGACCCGCATCGAGGATTCGTTGCATCTTGGCGATCTGATTCTGGAAGAACTGAGCCGCCCCTTTGACCTTCATGGGCATGAAGTCTCCATCAGTGCCAGCGTAGGCATTGTTTGCTGCGGCGAGCTCAAGGACGACGCAGCCGACCTGGTGCGCAAGGCCGACATCGCGCTCTACGAGGCCAAGGCCAGCGGCCGCAACCGGGTCGAAGTCTTTGCCGGAGAGCTCGATCAGATCGTGCGGGAACGGCGGAGCATCGAGATTGATCTGCGGACCGCGCTGCACGATGGCACCGGCCTGAACCTGGTCTACCAGCCGATCTTTTCCAGCCAATCGGCACGGATCCTGGGCGCCGAGGCACTGGTGCGTTGGGATCATCCCACCAAGGGCAGATTGTCGCCCGACGTCTTCATCAACATCGCCGAGGAGCGCGGCCTGATCGACAATCTGGGACTTTGGGTGCTGCGCGAGGCCATCGGCTTTGTTAAGCACTCCACCCTGCCCTGGGTCGCGGTCAATGTCTCGCCCGTGCAGTTCCGCGATCCGCGCTTTGCCGATGAAGTGTTCGCCCTGCTCAAGGACCTGGCCGTCACCCCTGAGCGTCTTGAACTCGAAATTACCGAGGGACTGCTGCTGCAGAACTCGCAAAGCGTGCAACACACGCTCCGGCGGCTGCGTCAGCATGGCATCCGCGTCGCCCTGGATGACTTTGGGACCGGCTATTCCTCGATCAGCTATTTGCGCACCTACGGCGTGGACAAGCTCAAGATCGATCAATCCTTCGTGGCGCAGATGGGCATCGATATGGAAGTCGACAGCATAGTGCGCTCGATCATCGATCTGGCCCGGGCGATGCGCATGAAGGTGACCGCCGAGGGCGTCGAAACCGAGCAGCAGCGAACGGCACTGACGGACCTCGCCTGCGATCAGCTCCAGGGCTATCTTCTGTCCCGCCCTGTCACCGCCGACAGGCTTGAGGAATTGATCGAGGAAGCGGACTGGGCCAAGGCGGGCTGATCGGCCCGCTGCCTATCCCCGCAGCCCCGGCGCTTCCTGCCCGGTGGCCTGTACATATTCGGTGTAGCCACCACCATAGGCATGCGGCCCTTCTGGCGTCAGCTCCAGCACGCGATTGGAAAGCGCCGCCAGGAAGTGCCGGTCGTGGCTGACGAACAGCATGGTGCCCTCGAAATTGGAGAGCGCCTCGATCAGCATCTGCTTGGTCTGGATGTCGAGATGGTTGGTCGGCTCGTCCAGCACCAGGAAATTGGGCGGATCGAACAGGATCAGCGCCATGGCCAGTCGCGCCTTTTCGCCCCCCGACAGCACCCGGCACTTCTTTTCGATATCGTCGCCCGAAAAACCGAAGCACCCCGCTAATGCGCGCAGCGGCGCCTGCCCTGCCTGCGGGAAGTGTGTCTCCAGCGTATGGAAAATCGTCTGATCGCCGTCGATGACATCCATGGCATGCTGGGCGAAATAGCCCAGCTTGACGCTTGGCCCGCGTGAAATGCTCCCCGCGTCCGGCTGCGCCGCCCCGGTCACGAGCTTGAGCAGGGTCGATTTTCCGGCGCCATTGACGCCCAGAATGCACCAGCGCTCGCGCCGCCGCACATGGAAGTCGAGCCCGTCATAGATCGAACGGCTGCCATAGGCCTTCTTGACCCCCTCGACCCGCACGATGTCCTCGCCCGAACGCGGCGCCGGGCGGAATTCGAACGCCACGACCTGGCGGCGCTTCGGCGGTTCCACCCGGTCGATCTTGTCGAGCTTCTTCACCCGGCTCTGCACCTGGGCGGCATGGCTGGCGCGCGCCTTGAAGCGCTCGATAAAGGCGATTTCCTTGGCCAGCATCGCCTGCTGCCGCTCGAACTGGGCCTGCTGGTTGCGGTCCGCAATCTCGCGCTGGCCCTGATAGAATTCATAGTCGCCGGTATAGCTGGTGAGCGTGCCGGCATCGATCTCGATGATCTTGTTGACGATGCGGTTCATGAAGGCGCGGTCATGCGACGTCATCAACAATGCGCCCGTATAGGCGCCGAGGAAATTTTCCAGCCAGATCAGGCTTTCAAGGTCCAGATGGTTGCTCGGTTCGTCGAGCAGCAGCACATCGGGCTTCATCAGCAGGATCCGCGCCAGCGCCACCCGCATTTTCCAGCCGCCCGAGAGCGCGCCCACGTCGCCATCCATCATCTCGGCTGAAAAGCCGAGACCCGCCAGCACTTCGCGCGCCCGCCCATCCAGCGAATAGCCGTCCAGCTCCTGGAAACGCCCCTGCACCTCGCCATAGCGCTCGATGATGGCGTCCATCTCGTCGGCCTTGTCCGGGTCGGCCATGGCCGCTTCCAGTTCGGCCATTTCAGCCATCATCTCGCTGACCGGGCCGGCCCCGTTCATCACCTCATTGACCACCGGGCGCCCGTGCATATCGCCGACGTCCTGGCTGAAATAGCCAATGGAAACGCCGCGATCGACCGAAACCTGGCCCTCATCGGGGGCTTCCTCGCCCGTCATCATCCGAAAAAGCGTCGTCTTGCCGGCCCCGTTCGGGCCTACCAGACCAATCTTTTCGCCCTTTTGCAGCGACGCAGACGCTTCAATAAAGACAATCTGCTTGCCGTTCTGCTTGGAGATATTGTCGAGCTTGATCATGGGGGAGGACGTCTCTCAGTCACATCATGGCACCGCACGTTGGGCACCTGCGTCTTCCTCCCCTTGCAGGGAGGGATTGAGGATGGGGGATGCCGATCACGATGATGCGATGGATCGACAGGATGCGCTCCTAAAGCATTCCCAGCCGCGCGCGGCAAGCCGCCTCACCGCCAGGCAGCCATGCCTCAAGCAAAAAGCCCCACCGCCGAAGCGATGGGGCCCTGAGAGCGTAGATCAAAGGGCGGTAATCTGCCCGGCGCGATTATTCGTACTTGATGTACTTTTCGCGAGCCACCAGGAACGGCATGTCCGTGCCCTCGGTGCGGGTGCGCAGCAGGTTGAGCGCGGAAATGAAGCTCTCGGCGGTTTCCTTGGTGAGAGCGTCGCCGCCTTCACGGATTTCCGAAATCAGCTCCATCGACGCCTTGGCGCCGGCTTCGATGATTTCCTCCGGGAACTGGCGCACATTGACGCCGTGCTCGGAAACAAGGGCCTGCAGCGCGCGCGGGTCGTTGGCATACATGTCCGAGGACACGTCGTCATACGAGGCCTGGGCGGCGATACGGACGATTTCCTGCAGATCTTCGGGCAGCTCGGCCAGCTTGGCCTTGTCGACCACCACTTCGGTGGCCAGACCCGGCTCGACGAAGCTTGGGAAGTAGTAGTTCTTGGCAACCTGGTGGAAGCCCAGGGCCAGATCGTTATAGGGGCCAACGAATTCGGCAGCGTCGAGCGTACCCGACTGCAGCGCCGCAAAGATTTCGCCCGCGGCAAGATTGGTCACCGAAGCGCCCAGCTTTGCCCACACCTGGCCACCAAGGCCGGGGGTGCGGAAGCGCAGGCCCTGCACATCGGCCACGCCGGTCAGCTCGTTCTTGAACCAGCCGCCGGCCTGAGTGCCGGTATCACCCGAGAGGAAACCCTGCAGGCCGAACTGGTCATAAATCTTGTCCCAGATTTCCTGGCCGCCGAGATAGCGCACCCAGGCGCCCAGCTCACGGTTGGTCATGCCGAAGGGCACGCCGGTAAAGAACGAGAGCGCCTGGCTCTTGTTCTGCCAGTAATAGGCGGCGCCATGGCTCATTTCGGCCGAACCGTCGATGACGGCGTCGAGGGCCTGCAGGCCCGGCACCATTTCGCCAGCGGCAAACACCTGCACGGTCAGACGACCGCCCGAAGCCTTGGTGATGCGATCAGCCAACTTCTGGGCGCCAACGCCCAGGCCCGGAAAGTTCTTGGGCCAGGTGGTGACCATGCGCCAGGTGATATTGCCCTGGGCAATCGCAGGCGTGGCCAGCGTTGCCGCAGCGGCGGCGCCGATGGTAGCAACCGATGCCTGCTTGAAGAACTCGCGTCTTTTCATTGGGTATCCTCCCGATAGACTGACAAAATATTGTTTCACCAGGGGCTCTGGCACGAGCTCAAGGCGCTTGGGCGCTAACAAATCAATCCGCGTCCCATCTGTCCAGCATGTTGTTGCGCGCCATAGCAATTTCCCGAACATCACGCTGACAGGAAAATATTCGCCGCCCTCGGGATTAATCGCCGCCCGGCGGTGTTTGTCCTTCCGAGGCCGCAATCGTGGCCCGCAACAGGAGGGACTACCCCATGCATTTCCGTTCGCTTCTCGCTGGCGCCGCTGCGCTCGCTTTGCTCGCCACCCCGGCCCTGTCCGCCGAATATCTGGGCGGCGATGTCGTGTCGACCGACATCGGTGGTCAGATGGTGCTCACCGATTTCAACGGCATGACGCTCTACATCTTCGACAAGGACACCGCCGGCGTCTCCAATTGCTATGACGCCTGCGCCGAAAAATGGCCGCCGCTGTTTGCCGATGCCGATGCCGTGGCCGAGGGTGACTTCTCCGTGGTCGAGCGCACCGATGGCACCAAGATGTGGGCCTATAAGTCCATGCCGCTCTACTACTGGGTCGAGGATGCAGCCCCCGGCGACATCAAGGGTGACGGCGTCGGCGGTGTCTGGCATCTTGCCATTGAATAGTGAGACGCGTCTCGCAGTGAGAAACGGTCCGCTGGACCGTTTCTAGCGCCGAACGCCCGCAGAGCTACGCTCGAAGGGCCAATGCCGAGTGATCTCGTGGCCGATTTTCTGGATGAGCTCGAAACCTGTGTACCGGCCCTGCGCCGCTACGCTCGCGCGCTCACCCGCAATATCGACCGCGCCGATGATCTGGTTCAGGATTGCCTGGAGCGCGCCATTTCGAGGCGGGGGCTGTTTCGCCCCACCGGCCCGATGCGCTCCTGGCTCTTCACCATCCTGACCAATCTGCACCGCAATGCGCGTCGCAGCGAGTACCGCCGCGGCGAGACCCTGGATCTTGATGCCCTGCCCGAGCTGGGTACGCCCGCACCGCAGCCGGGCTATGTTGCCCTGGCCGAGCTGTCGCGCGCCATCGACACCTTGCCGCTTGAACAGAAGGAAGTGCTCCTGCTGATCACTCTTGAAGGCCTCGCCTATGCCGAGGCTGCCACTATTCTCGATATTCCCCTCGGCACGCTGATGAGCCGGTTGGGGCGTGCTCGTGCCACCCTGCGGCAATTGACGGGCGCAGCCCAGGAACCGCATCTGAGGTCGGTCAAATGATGGAAATCACCCGCGACACATTGATGGCATTTGCCGATGGCCAACTCGATGCCGATGCCAGCGCCCGGGTAGAAGCCTATCTGGCCGCCAACCCGGAGGCGGCAGCCGAACTGGCCCAGTTGCAGCGCCAGAACAGTGCCATCCAGGCTCTGTTCGCACCAGCCGCTGCCGAGCCCGTCCCGTCCCGGCTCGATCCGCACCGCCTGGCGCTGGCGCAATCTCGCAACCGCTGGCAGACCGCCACGCGCGCCGCCATGATTGTGGGTGTGCTTGGCATCGGAATGGCCGCCGGCTGGCTGCTGCGCCCGGTAACCGACAATCCCGCACTCTACAATCGCCTCATCGCCGATGCGGTCAGCGCCCACACCGTTTTCGTGGCCGAAAACCGCCATGCCGTGGAAGTGAGCGGGGACGAGACCGAACATCTCTCGAGCTGGTTGTCCAATCGCCTCGGGACAGGCCTTGCCATGCCCGATCTGGCCACCGCCGGCTTCAGTTTCCTGGGTGGGCGGCTCTTGCCGGCGCCCGCCATTCCCGGCGGCCGCGCTGCGCAGCTCATGTATGAGGATGCTTCGGGTGAGCGGGTAACGCTCTACATCACGCCCGCCACCGGCGTCGATGGGCCGGCGCTGGAACTGGTGCGGCTGGGCGACGACAATGCGCTTTATTGGGCCAGCGCCATCATCACCTGCACCATTGTCGGCCCGCAGCCGGCCGAATCGCTCAAGGCCATGGCCAATGTGGTCTTCGCGCAGTTGACGCCCGCGTCCCCGGCGCCGGTCTATCGCGAGCTTTAGCCGCGCCTGGGTGCGTTCCGCGGCGGCAGGTCGTTGGAATAGATATTGTGCAGCCCGACATCGAGAATGTCGCGCTCGCCGCAGAGCGCCATGGTCGTATCGATCTCCTTGCGGATGATCTCGAGCACCCGGGTCACCCCCGCCTCGCCGCCAGCGCCCAGGCCATAAAGCATGGGCCGGCCGATAAAGGTCGATTTCGCCCCATAGGCCAGCGCCTTGATCACATCCTGGCCCATGCGAATGCCGCTATCGAGATAGACCTCGGTTTTATTGCCCACCCGGTCGACAATCTCTGGCAACACCCGAATGGTCGACGGCGCCCCGTCGAGCTGCCGCCCACCATGATTGGAAACCACGATAGCGTCGGCCCCATTGTCAACCGCTGCCTGCGCGTCATCGGCGTCGAGCACGCCCTTGACGATCACCGGGCCGCCAAAGCGCTCCTTGATCCATTTGACGTCGGCCCAGTTGAGCGTCGGATCGAACTGGCTGGCCGTCCAGGCCGAGAGCGAGGCGAGGTCGTGATCACCACTGACATGCCCAACGATATTGCGGAACGTGTGGCGCTTGGTGCCCAGCATGCGCATGCACCAGAGCGGATGCTGCATCATCTGCCAGACGGAATAGGGCGTGAACTTGGGCGGGGTGGAAAGCCCGTTCTTGATGTCCTTATGCCGCTGCCCGAGGATTTGCAGATCCATGGTCAGCACCAGCGCCGAACACTTTGCCGCCTTGGCCCGGTCGATCAGCCGGTTGATGAAGTCGCGGTCGCGCATCACGTAAAGCTGGAACCAGAACGGCGCGCTGGTGTTCTCGGCAATGTCTTCGATCGAGCAGACGCTCATGGTCGAAAGCGTAAACGGGATACCGAATTTCTCGGACGCTTTTGCCGCCTTGATCTCGCCATCGGCCGTCTGCATGCCGCCGGTCGCCGCCGGGGCAATGGCCACCGGCATGGCGATTTCCTGACCCAGCATCTTGACCTTGAGATTGCGGCCCTCAAGGTTCACCGCCACCTTCTGGTTGAGCTTGATCTTGGAAAAATCGCTCTCGTTCTCCCGATAGGTCCCCTCGGTGTAGGACCCGCTATCGGCATATTCGAAGAACATCTTGGGCACCCGCCGCCGAGCCAGGCGCATCATTTCCTCAACGGTGAGAACTTTGTCGATGGCAGTCATTGCGGGCGCTCCGGGGCTATCTGCGGACTGCTCTAGCAACTAACATGTTAGTGGTCAATGCGGCGATCTCGCCCGACCACGAGCGTCGCGAACACCACCACAAACCCCAGCAACACCATGCCACCGGCCAGCACATGGGCCTTGTCCCATTCAAGCCGCTCGACAAAGTCGTAGATGGCAATGGACAGCACCTTGGTCTGGCCAGGGATATTGCCCCCGATCATCAGCACCACGCCGAATTCGCCCATCGTATGCGCAAAACTCATGATTGCGCCGACCAGATAGCCGGGCCGCGCCAGCGGCAGGGCGATCCGCCAGAAGCGTTGCAGCCATGACGCCCCCAAGGTCGCTGCCCCCTCCAGCACCTCGGTCTCGATGGCCCCAAAAGCGTTGCGCAATGGCTGCACCATGAAGGGTAGCGAGGCAATCGCCCCGCCAATCACCAGCCCGGCAAAGGAAAACGCCAGCGTCCGCGCACCCGACAGCCCAGCCAGCCAGCCGCCCGGCCCGCTCGGCCCCAGCGCCAGAAGCAGGTAAAAACCCAGCACCGTCGGCGGCAACACCAGCGGCAGCGTCACCAAAGCGCCGATCACCTCCCGCCCCCTGCTGCGCCCCTGTGCCAGCCACCAGGCAATCGGCGTCGCCACGACCACAAGGATCACCGTGACACACAGTGCCATCGCCAAAGTCAGCAGGATTGGAGAGAGGAGCGGGCCGATATCCATCAGGGCACCCCATATCCCGCCGCCTCGATCACCGCCACCGCCGCGTCGCTGCGCAGGAACGCCAGAAACGCCAAAGCCGCTCGATTGCCCTCGCCTGCCTTGAGCAGCACCGCCCCCTGCGCGATGGGCGCATGCAACTCGCCTGGCACCAGCCATTGATCGGCCTTGCCCATCACCTGGCTTGCGGCCACCAGCCCCAGTTCGGCGTTGCCGCTGTCGACAAATTGCAGGGTCTGCGAAATGGTCTCGCCTCGTACCAGCCTGGGTTCTATGGCGTCATAAAGCCCCAGCGCCTTGAGCGTCTCCACCGCCGCCACGCCATAGGGCGCTGCCCCCGGATCGGCGATCGCGAGCTTGTCATAGTCGCCGCCCAGCGCCACCTTTCCGTCTCCCAGATCGCGCCCTGGCCCATAAAGCGCCAGCCGCCCCTGGGCATAGACGAAAAAGCTCCCCTCGACCGCCAACCCCTCGGCAATCGCCCTTTCGGGGCGCTCGGTGTCGGCCGCCAGAAACACCCCGAACGGCGCCGCCTGGCTGATCTGGGCATAGAGCTGACCGGTCGAACCGAAGCTCAAAACCACTTCATGCCCACTCGAGGCCGCGAACGTCTCGGCCAGTTGCTCCGACACGGCCGTGAAATTGGCGGCCACCGCGACATTGACCATCTCGGCCACGGCCGGCGCTGGCACCAGGGCCAGCAGCGCAACTAGCCGCAGCATGGGGATCACCCCCTGAGCGCACTCGCTTCCTTGGCCAGCGCTTCGATGCGCGCGAAATCGCCGCTCGCCAGCGAGTCCGCCGGCATGATCCACGATCCGCCCACGCAGATCACATTGGGCAGGCCGAGATAGACCTTGGCCTTTTCCGGGTCGATGCCGCCGGTCGGGCAGAAGGTGATGTCCGGCAGCGGCGAAGCAAAGGCTTTCAGCACCGGCGCGCCGCCCAGGGCCTCGGCCGGGAAGAATTTCAGGAACGAATAGCCCCGCTCGGCAGCGGCCATGGCCTCGGTCGGGGTGCCGATACCGGGAAGCAGCGGAATGGCCACGTCCTCAGCCGCATCGAGCAGGCGCGGCGAAGCACCGGGCGACACCATGAAGCGGCAGCCGGCATCCACCGAACTTTTCATATGCGCGCCATTGCGCACCGTGCCCGAGCCGACGATGGCGCCGCTCACCTTGGCCATTTCTTCCATCACCTTGAGCGCATTGGGCGTGCGCAAAGTCACTTCCAGCACGGGCAGGCCACCGGCCACCAGCGCTTCGGCCAGCGGCCGCGCCTGCGCTACATCGTCCAGGATGATGACCGGCACCACCGGAGCGAGCGAAAGAATGGAGCGGATGGCGTTGGCGTCCTGCGGCATGGCTTTGTCTCTTGGCTATGGCGAATTCGCTGAAGGGTTAGGCGTCCGACCAATTTCCTGCAAGCTCCTTCATTGAATTAGGGCGAGAAAATACCTAGGTTCCGCCCGCTGGAGCGTTGACCATCCACCGCTTCACGGAGCCAGCAGGTCGGATGGGGGGCAGAGGGATAGCCGATGGTACAGACGATCAACGCGGTGACCCCGCTTGCCGAGGCCCGCGCCATCCTGGCCGACAGTTTCGATCTCAAGTTTTCCAAGGCGGTGGAGCGTGCCACCGACAAGGTCTTTGATCGGGTCAAGGACAAGATTCCCCAGATCGAATGGCCCTTCTATGCGCCGCTGATTTTCCAGATCAACCGGCTCAAGGCGGAAAAGGACGCGGTCATCCTCGCCCACAATTATCAGACACCGCAGATTTATCACGGGGTCGCTGATGTGGTGGGCGACAGCCTGCAACTGGCCATTGAGGCCACGCGGGTCAAGCAATCGGTCATCGTCCAGTGTGGCGTCCATTTCATGGCCGAGACCTCAAAGCTGCTGAACCCCGACAAGACCGTCCTCATCCCCGACAGCCGCGCCGGCTGTTCGCTGTCCGAAAGCATCACCGCCGAGGATATCCTGGCCATGCGTGCCAAATATCCCGGCGTGCCGGTCGTCACCTATGTGAACACCTCGGCTGCGGTGAAGGCCGTCACCGACGTTTGCTGCACCTCGTCCAACGCGCTCGACATCGTCAATCGCGTCGAAGGCGACAGCGTCATCATGATCCCCGATCAATATCTGGCGCAGAACACCGCCAAGAAGACGCACAAGAAGGTCATCACCTGGGCCGGCGCCTGCGAGGTCCACGAAACCTTCACCGCCGAAGACATTTCCGAGCTGCGCCACGCCTATCCGACGGCCAAGATCATCGCCCATCCCGAATGCCCGCCCGAGGTCATCGACGCCGTCGATTTTGCCGGCTCCACCGCCGCCATGATCGACTGGGTCAAGACCAACAAGCCGCCGCGTGTGGTGATGGTCACCGAATGCTCGATGTCGGACAATGTCGCCTCCGAAACCACCGGCGTCGACTTCCTGCGCGGCTGCAACATCTGCCCGCACATGAAGCGCATCAATCTCGAAAACGTCCTCTGGTCGCTGCACACCATGACCGAGGAAGTCACCATCCCCGCCGATATCATTGCCCCCGCCCGCCTCGCGGTCGAACGCATGATCGAATTAAGCCGCAAGGGCGACTAGACCGTTTCACGTTTAGCTGAACGCGCTGCCCTTTTTCCTCCCTCCCCCTAGCGACGCTAGGCCGACAGGCCCAGGCAAAGCTGGGGTGGGGGTGACGCGACCTCCAAAGACACCGAGCCAGTGTACATGCCGACACCCCCACCCTCGGTCCTTCTCTCCTCAAACCTCTCCACCGGAGAGGTTTGCCCTTCGGGAAGGGTCGAAGCCCACAAGGGGGAGGGAGGCGATGGAACCGCGTCAGCCTGAGTGTGAAATGATCTAACCACTAGCAGGCACGATGCCCATCACGGCCGCTTCACCACCAGATCAATCTCCACCAGCGCCCCCACGGCCAGCGCCGTCACCCCCACAGTGGTGCGGGCAGGCAGCTTTCCAGCTTCAAAATAGGTCGGCCAGATAGCGTTGAACGCCGCATAGTCGCGCTCAAACTGAGTGAGATAGATCCGCGCCATGGCAACATGTTCGAGCCCCAGCCCGATTCCGTCCAGCACGATCTCAAGGTTTGCCATTACCCGCCGGGTCTGCGCTTCGATCCCTTCGGGCAGCGGCGCATCCGGCGCTTCGGGATCCGTCGGCATCTGCCCGGTGACGAACACAAAGCCATTGGTCTCCACCGCATGGCTGAAGGGCGCGACCGGACGGGGGCCGGATGAAATCATGTGATGGAGCAAGTCGCTCATGCCGGGATAGTCTCCAATAGAACCAGGCTCCAACCCACATGCCGCCGCGCGCCCTGTCAACCGCTCGTGAGCGGGCGCGAATGCGCTTGCCGGGCGCCCATTATCGGGTCAGACTTGCTTTCGAGATGCACAAATTGACTGCTCTGGTGATCGCTGCTCTGCTGCTGGCCGCTGTGCCCGCACCCATGGTTCTTGCACAGCCCTATACCCGCGGCGCGGCCCAGTCCGCCGAGCTCGACCGTCTCTTTGCCCAGCTGACGGCCGCCACCGATGAGCCTGCGGCCCGCGCCATTGCCGTCCAGATATGGACCATCTGGACCCAGCCCGACGATCCCGTTATCGCCGCCCGCGTCGCCCAGATCATGAGCGCTGGGGGATTGTCCGGCCCGGCCAGCCAATTGCCGCTGATCGACGCATTGATCGAGGATTTCCCCGACTATGCCGAAGGCTGGAACCTCCGGGCCACCGCACAGTTCCTCAATGGTGCCTATGAAGAGTCACTGGCCGACATCGAACAAACGCTCCTGCGCGAGCCACGCCATTTTGGCGCCATGGCCGGGCGGGCGCTGATCCTGCACACGCAAGGCAAACGGGAAGAGGCGCTCGAGGCGATGAAGGAGGCTCTCAAGATCCATCCATTCCTGCCCGAACGCGCCCTCTTCCCCGAGCTGGTGCCGCCACCAATCCGCAGTTGAACGCCTAAGGAAATGCATGACCATGGTCGAAGACGACTACAAGATCACCCGTGAGGAAGGTCCGACCCGTGGCCGCTATGTCATTCGCCTCGCCCCCGGCGCCGAGGCGGAAATGACCTATCGCAAGTCAGGCGACGGCCCCATGATCATCGACCACACCGGCGTGCCGCCGGCCTTTGAGGGCCGCGGCATTGCCCTGCAACTGGTCAAGGCCGCCATCGCCGACGCCCGCGCGCAAGGCTTCAAGATCACGCCGGTCTGCCCCTATGTCGTGGTGCAGTTCCGCCGCCACCCCGAGTGGAATGACCTGCTGGGCTAATAGCCGTAGCGATATTTGTCGGCTGTCTCGGCCAGGATTGGGGCCAGCGCCTCCCAGCTCACCCGGGCCGTCGGCGCGCCATAGGCATAGGCCGAAATCTCGTAGGGCTGGAACTGGATCAGCAGGCCATAGGCATCGGAAAGATCCCAGCGCTCGGGGTCCGTAACCACTTCCGTCAGGTCGCCCAGATCATCGGGCCAAAGCGCGTCGCCATGCTCGATCCTGGCCGCCTCCACCGCCAGCTCGAGCAGTTTCTTCTGCCAACCCTTTCCGGCAAAGATGTCCCGCGCCTCCAGCCAGCGGTCTTCCGCCTGCAGGTAATGCCGGAACGAGATGGAATAGTTTCCATGCGCCGCGCCGTGCCCATACCAATAGGTTTCAACCCGCAGGGTGGCGCGATTGCCCGACACGTCATCAAGGGTTATCGCGTAATTGGTGTCGCTGCTGTCGTCGCTCGACACCTCTTCGGATCCCTCCGCCGAAACGCCCGCCAGGTCATCCGCCTCGGCCCTCACGGCCGCATTGAATGCCGCGGCAAGGGCGTCATCGCCATCAATCTGCACAATGGACATTTCATGCTGGGCCACCGGCCAGTATGACTCTGGATTGTCCGCCTCATAGGGGTCAGGGCGGGCCGAATAGCGCCCGAGCGGATAGACCCTGATCCCGTTCAGCATCCGCGAGGTTTCCAGCGCCCGGCTCCGGCTGTTGAACAGGTCGACAAGGCACGATGTTCCGCGCGCATCATAGCGGCCACTGGACAGCGGCTCCGCCGTACGGGTGCAGGCGCGTCGCGCAAAGCCGAGCCAATCACGTTGGCTCGTCCGAATTGCGCCGAGTGCCTTTTCCGACAAGCCGCCAACGGCCGTCGCATAAGTCCGCGCCAACCGGTCATCGGCGGCCGACAGTTCTGGCGTGTCGCAGATCGCATGCTCGAACGGCGTGCCGGCCTTGGTGCAGTCAAAACTGGCGGCAAGGGCCGGCGAGCTGGCCGTCGCCATCCCACCCAGAAACAGCACCGCACCAAATATCAGTCGGATCATCGCCCACCCCCAAAAAGCCTGTAACCCTGGGACGATAGCGCGCCGCAACCGGTCCGTCACCCGGCCTCAGTCCTTGGCATTGCGCGCGCTCACCATCAGGTCGGCGTCAAATACCACCACCATATTGCGCCCCTGCGACTTGGCCATATAGAGCGCGGTGTCCGCCATATCGGTTGCGACGTCGAGGCTATCCCCCGCATCGGCAAGGCAGGCACCAACGCTCACTGACGTCACGATAGACCCGTCTTCTTTATCAAGACCAATCGGGCGCTCGTCGATTGCGGCCATGACCCGCGCTGCGATCGTGCGCAACTGCTCGGGCGTGCATTGGGGCAGGAGCACTATGAATTCGTCGCCGCCCCATCGCGCACACCGATCCCCGCTCCTGATGGCCGCGCTGATGCGGCGGGCCACTTCAAGCACCACGGCGTCGCCTGCGGCATGCCCATAGCGGTCGTTGATGGATTTGAACCGGTCGATATCGACCAGCAGCAGTCCATACCCCGCCGAAACCACCACCTCGGCATGCGCGGCGATAAAGCCGCGCCGGTTGAGAATGCCGGTCTGTCCATCCTTGAAGGCCAATTGCTCGAGTTCGCTGGTGCGCTCGCGCACCCGAGCCTCGAGCAGACGCGTATTGTCGTCAACCGCCGCCGCCATTTCGGTGAACGAAGCGGCCAGCCGCCCGATTTCATCCTGTTGACCGCTGCCCATCCCGATGGCCGGTCTGTAATCGCCTTGGCGCGCGCTGCGCACCACGCCCTCCAGCGCCGCAACCCGGTCCAGCACCGCCCGCTTGAACACCAGCATCAGCAACACCGCGACCAGCACCATGACGGCCAGCAGCAACAGCCCGATGGGCAGGAATAGCCGCCGGTCGATGATCGCGTCGAGGTCCATCAGCGTGACATTGAACCACCCGAGCTTGTCGAGATAGCCGACGCCCACCAGCGTCTGCTGGCCGCCAACCGAGACAAAGGCCGATCGTGCCAGCGCGCCGCCCGCGGCCACACTGGTCATCAATTGCTGCAAGGTTTCTTGGTCGGCCGGGGTATCGACCAGCGAATAGACCGTGCGCTTGTCGCGCATGTCCGAGGACAGGCTGGCCAGATTGACCAGGTTTTCGTCGCGATGCGCCTGCACCTGCCCCTGGCGGTCAACGAACATCGAGGTCACCCCGACCTGGGGGATATTGACCACTTCCTGGATGAACGCCGACAGATCAATGCCCGTGCCCAAAACACCGAGCACATGGCGCCCCTCGCGGATGACGCAGTTCATCCAGACCTTGGTCACCCGCAGATTGGCGTCGTTGTCGACATTGAGGTGGCACCCTTCGCCCAGCGCCTTGGTGGAAAAATACCAGGCGTCGCGGGGATTGCCGGGAGAGACGGCATAGCGCAGTTGATCCCCCGCATAGCCGTTTGCAGCGTCATTGAAATAATAATTGCCGCTTTGGTCGATGACGAAGAAATAGGAATGATCGGCAAAGCTCTGCCGATAGTGCTCCAGCTCCGCGATACCGCGCTGCTTCAGCGCCAAATTGCTCTCATCGAGCGCCCAGTCGCGGATCGCCTGACTGCCCGCCAGCGTCTCGGCCAGCGACACCTCGCGCAGGAGCGCCTCAAGCCCACGGTGCCGGTCGTAGAGCACCTGCTTTTCAGCAAACAGCGTTCCAAGCTGGATGACGGTGGAATTGACCACCCAATTGAGCGCAACAAAAGCCGGCGCGGCCACGGCGGCAAAGCCGAGCAGCACAAACAGCAACACCCTCAGGGACAGGGTATCGGCAATGCGACGACCAATCTTGAGAATGATCGACCCTTCCTCAACCAGCGCAAAGTCTGCTCCAACCCTGCCCGCTAACGCCTCAAGATCGTCTTAACGGATCCGCCGGTTTTTCGCCCTCACACGAACCGCTGCAAGGCCAGCAATTCTTCATTGCGCACCTCGTGGCCGCCCTCATGCCAGGCCAGTTCCGTCGTGGCGCCATGGGCCGTGAAATAATCCGCCAGCGCTTGCGTGGCCCCGGCCGGAGCAATCGGATCACGCCGCCCCGCCGTGATCAGCACCTTGCGACCGGAAAAATCGGCAGTTGGCGGCGCAAACGGGATCAGCGGGTGCATCAGCATGGTCGCATCAAACAGCTCGGGCGCAGCAAACTGCACCGACGCCAGGATATTGGCGCCGTTGGAATAGCCCAGTCCCAGCACCCGCGCCGGCCTTTCGGCCCCGATCTGCTGGCGCACGAAGTCCGTCATCGCCTTGGTTCGTTGCGCCAGGTCGGCCATGTCGTAGACGCCCTCCCCCGTCCGCTTGAAATAGCGCAAGGCCCCATGCTCGCTGACATCGCCCCGCGGTGCCACCCGCCGCGCGCCCGGCAGCAACTGACCGGCCAGATCGAAAAACTGGTTCTCGTCACCACCGGTGCCGTGGAAGAGAAAGATCACCGCTGCGCTGGCATCGCCAAGCGGATCGGCGCGAAACTGATAATGGGACATGGCGGAAACTCCTTTGCCCCGATATTGGCCGTTTGCCGCTTTAGGGCAACCGGCCGCCCACGCCACACACTGTTGCCCATTGCGAAACAGTGACCGCCACCCCCGATTGCGCAAAACCGGGTTCGGGTTAGTATGGCCCATGTTTTTGTCCGTCTTTGACGTCTTCAAGATCGGCATCGGCCCGTCCAGTTCCCACACCATGGGACCGATGACGGCTGCCCGGCGCTTTCTCGATGATCTGGCCCGGGGCACCTGGCCACGCGCCGCCCGGGCCCGCCCTGCCGCCATCACGGCGAGCCTGCACGGCTCGCTCGCCTTTACCGGCATTGGCCATGGCAGCGACCGGGCGGTCATCCTCGGCCTTGCGGGCCAGGACCCGCAAACGGTCGACCCCGACGCCATGGACGCCATCATCACAAAGGTGCGCGAAACCGGCCATGTCACGCCGCCGGGCCACCCCGCCTATCGCTTCCGCCCGGCGGTTGACCTCGTGCTCGACAAGGCGACGCCCCTGCCCGGCCACCCCAATGGGTTGCAGTTCTGCGCCTATGACACCGACGGCCAATTGCTGCTCCGCCGCATCTATTATTCCATCGGCGGCGGCTTTGTCGTGACCGCCGAGGAGCTCGACGCCTTGCGCCATGCCTCGCCCGCCGACGCCGATGTGCCCTGGCCCTTCGCTGACGCCGCCGAAATGCTCGACATGGCCAAGCGCTCGGGCCTTTCCATTGCCGCCATGAAGCGCGCCAACGAGGAAGCAAGGCTGTCCCCGGCCCAGCTCAACCAAAAGCTCGACGCCATCTGGCAGGTCATGTCGGGCTGCATCGACCGCGGCCTCGAGCAGCGCGGCGAATTGCCCGGCGGCCTCAAGGTCAAGCGCCGCGCTGCCGCCATCCATGCCCAGCTGGCCGAAAAATGGCAGCGCAACGAGCTCGACCCCTTGATGGCCAATGATTGGCTCTCGGTCTTCGCCATGGCCGTCAACGAGGAGAACGCCGCCGGCGGCCGTGTTGTCACCGCCCCCACCAATGGCGCCGCCGGAGTCATCCCCGCCGTCATGCGCTATGCGATCCAGTTCAATGCCGGCACCGGCGACGCCGCCATCCGTGATTTCCTGCTGACCTCTGCCGCCATTGGCGGCATCATCAAGCATCGCGCCTCGATTTCGGGAGCCGAAGTCGGCTGCCAGGGCGAGGTCGGCTCCGCCTCGGCCATGGCCGCCGCCGGCCTTTGCGCCATCATGGGCGGCACACCGGCCCAGGTGGAAAACGCCGCCGAAATCGCCCTCGAACACCATTTGGGCATGACCTGCGACCCGGTTGGCGGTCTGGTGCAGATCCCCTGCATCGAGCGCAATGCCTTTGGCGCGGTCAAGGCCGTCACCGCCGCCTCCCTGGCATTGAAGGGCGACGGCACCCACGCCGTGCCGCTCGACGCCTGTATCGAAACCATGCGTCAGACCGGCCATGACATGAGCGAGAAATACAAGGAAACCAGCCTTGGCGGCCTCGCCGTCAATGTCGTGGCCTGCTGATCAGCTCAGGCCCGATACCCCACATCGATCACCGCATGCCCCTCGCTCAAGCGCGAAACACAGGCGCACATCCGCTGCCCCTCGGCCTTTTCCTCATCGCTGAAGAAAACGTCACGATGGTCGAGCTGGCCATCCCGGTCCAGCACCCGCACCGCGCAAAGCCCGCACTCGCCTCGCCGGCAATCCGAGATCATCTCGACCCCTGCCGCGCTCAGCGCATCGAGCAGCGACTGGTCCGAGCGCACCGGCACCGTCACGCCCCGATTGAGCACTTCCACCGTGAACGGCTTTTCGGCGAACAGCCCGCTGTCCCCGAACACCTCATAGCGCAACCGGCTGACCGGGCGGCCGCTTTCGGCCCAGGCCCGCTTGGCCGCTTCAAGCATGCCGATAGGGCCACAGAGATAGCATTCGGCATTGGCCGGCAGCGCCGCGAATTCAGCCTCCAGATCGACATGCTGGCCCTGCGCATTGTCGCGCAGGATCAAGCGATCTCCCAGCAGCGACTGCAATTCCTCGGTAAAGGCCATCAGCCCGCGTGAGCGCGCGCCATAGACCAGCCGCACCGATGCGCCGCGCGCTGCCAGCGCCCGCGCCATGCCATAGATCGGGGTAATTCCGATGCCGCCCGCCAGCAGCAGATAATGCTCCGCCCGCCAGCTCAGCTCAAACCGGTTCTCCGGCAGCGTCAGCCGTACCGCATCGCCGGCTTCCAGCCCCCACATGTAGCGCGAGCCGCCCCGGCTTTGCGGATGGAGCTTCACCGCCACCGCAATCTGCCCGACCGGCGCCGGGATCACCGTATAGGTGCGCGTTGCCGCCTCACCCTCGATCTCCACCCGGAAATTGCTATGCGATCCGGGATCGAACCGCGGCACCGCGCCATCCACGGCAAAACTGATCTGGCGCACGTCCTCGGCAATCTGCCGCACCTCGGCGACGCGCGCGTCCCGCCATTCCACCCGATTGCGCATGTTCTTCTTCTCCAAATCATCCCGGCCGGCTCAGGGGCACTGGCGCCAGTGTTCATCGTCTCCCTCCCCCTTGTGGGCTTCGACCCGTCCCGAAGGGCAAACCTCTCCGGTGGAGAGGTTTGAGGAGAGAGGGACCAAGGGTGGGGGTGCTTCGGACGCCCACCACCGAGGATGGTGCAGACCGGTCCAGCCGGGCGACTACCCCACCACCAGAGACAGCGCCGGAACGCGGCGAATNGGGACCAAGGGTGGGGGTGCTTCGGACGCCCACCACCGAGGATGGTGCAGACCGGTCCAGCCGGGCGACTACCCCACCACCAGAGACAGCGCCGGAACGCGGCGAATGAGGCTGCGGTCCTGGTCCAGCACGAATTCCAGGTTCTGCCGCGCCAGTCGCGCATGTTCGCGTGCCAGCGCTTCCGCCCGCGTCCCCTCGCGCAGCGCAATGGCAGAGACCATGGCGCGATGCTGTGCCTGCGCTCCATAGAGCGAGCGGCGGAATTCGAGCACCCCGGCCTGCTTGTCGAGAAAGGCGCTGGGCGAGGCAAAGGGCAGGCTCGTCACCCTCTCGATCTCGCGCCGAATGGTCTGGCTGGCGAGGCCCCAGAGCTTTTCGTGGAACGTCGCATTCAGATCCACATAGCGGTCGAAATCCATGTCCTCGACATCGCCGCGCAGCGCCTCGTCAATGCCATCGAGCAGGCGCACCAATTCGCCCATGCGCGCCGGGGCCACGCCACGCTCCGCTGCCAGTCGCAGCGCCAGCCCTTCGAGCACGCCGCGCAATTCGATGGCGTCGATCACGTCCTCGCGTGAAAAGCTGCGCACCGCATAGCCGCCCGAGGGAATGGCCTCCACCAGCCCCTCCTGCCCCAGCTGCGCCAGCGCCGCGCGCAGGGGCGTGCGTGAAATCCCCAGGCGCTCAACCAGGGCCAGTTCGGAAAGGCGCGAGCCGGCGCGGATTTCGCCGGAAATGATCAGGTCGCGCACCCCCATCAGGGCTCGCTGAGATTGGGCGGCGCGTGCTGACTTCCCGCTCATTCCGCCGCCTCCTGCATGGCGTTTTCCTCGGCCACCATCCGCTCGATCAGCCGCCGCGCCCACATCGAACCGGCATCGATATTGAGGTTGTAGATGACGTGGTCGGGGTTATCGTCGATGGCCTTCTGCTGGGCTTCCAGAATGCGCTCATCCTCGCGGAAGATCGAGGAGACGCCCTCGCGCAGGTCATGGGTGCGCGCCTGCTCGTCAATCTTGTAATTGCGCGCAAAGGCCCAGAAATAGTGGCAGGTCTTGTCGGTTTCGGGCGTCATCGTATTGAGCACGAAACCATTGACCCCCTGGCTGCGGTCCCCTTCGGGCGCGCCGGTGCCGGCGGGCGCAACGCCCACATCAATGGCAATGGTCGATGGCGCCTGGAAATTGATGATCTGCCAGCGGTCGACATTGCCCGGCTTGCCCAGCTGCCCGCGCCAGAACGGTGGCGCATCGATGTCACGCATCCAGCGCGTGATGGTGGCGGTCTTGTCGGTATGGGTGGCCTCGAAGGGCGCTTCCGCCACCGCCCGATTGCCGATGGACGAGCCATGCACATAGGTCTCGTGCGTCAGGTCCATCAGATTGTCGACCACCAGGCGATAGTCGCATTTGGCGTGGATATATTTGCCGTCGGCGGCCCAGTTCGGATCATTGTTCCAATGCAGGTCCGGCACCAGCGCCGGATCGGCCAGCGAGGGTTCGCCCATCCACAGCCAGATGAAGCGATGCCGCTCCACCAGCGGATACGACTTGACGCAAGCCGAGGGATTTATCGTGTCCTGTGAGGGCATGTATACACAGCGCCCGGTGTCGTCGAATTCCAGCCCGTGATAGCCGCAGATGACATTGTCGCCATAGAGCTCGCCCATCGACAGCGGTAACAGCCGGTGCCAGCAGGCGTCGGCCAGCGCCGCGGCCGTTCCATCCTGCTTTCGATAGAGAACCACGGGCTTGTTACAGATGGTGCGGGCCAGCAGCTCGCGCTTCACCTCGACATCCCAGGCAATCGCATACCAGGCATTCAGCGGAAATGTGGGTTCGCCCATGGTCTCGATCCTCCTTCTCGACAGGGGCCACTAAATACAAGTTGTATACATTTTACAAGCCCACGATTGCCAAGCGCGCTGGTTCGGGCCATCACTCGCTCCAACCGGAAACGAGGAGAATTTCCATGGCCGTTGCGAAACCGCCCTATCACGCTGATGTCGTTGGCAGCTTTCTGCGCCCCGATTCGATCAAGCAGGCCCGCAAGGCGCGCTTTGAGGACAAGTCCATCAGCGCCGAAGAGCTCAAGGCCATCGAGGACGAGGCCATTATCGAGGTCATCCGCATGCAGGAAGACGCCGGCCTCAAGGCCGTGACCGATGGTGAATTCCGCCGCGCCTGGTGGCATTTCGATTTCATGGGCATGCTCAATGGGCTCGACATCATCCAGCGCGAAGGCGGCGGCATCCAGTTCCATGGCGTCCACACCAAGCAGGACGTGCCCGTGATCTCGGACAAGCTCAGCTTCCCCGCCGATCACCCCATGCTCGAGCACTACAAGTTCGTCGCCGCCAATTCCAAGGTGACACCCAAGATTTCCATCCCCGGCCCCAGCGCCATCCACTTCCGCATCGCCGACGACGATATTGCCGTCAGCGAATACAAGCACGATGCCGAAGCCTATTTTGAAGCCATCACCGCAACCTACAAGGACGCAGTGAACGCCTTCTACGCCGCCGGCTGCCGCTATCTGCAGATGGACGACATTTTCTTTGCCTATCTCTGCGACGCAAAAATCCGCGCCGAGCGCAAGGCCCGCGGCGAGGACCCCGATTGGCTGATCGGCCGCTACGCCAAGATGATGCACGACGCCATCGTTGACCGCCCCGATGACATGCTGATCGGCATGCACATGTGCCGCGGCAATTTCAAATCCACCTGGGTGGCCGATGGCGCCTATGACCCGGCGGCCGACGCCATCTTCAACCAGACCGATGTCGACATCTATTTCATGGAATATGACGACGAACGCTCCGGCGGCCTCGAACCGCTCCGCCTCCTGCCCAAGGGCACCAAGCGCGTGCTGCCCGGCTTCATCACCACCAAGACGCCAGAGCTCGAAGACCTCGACGATCTCAAGCGCAAGTTCGAGGCGGCCTCAAAATATGCCGATCTCGACCAGCTCGGCATCGCCCCGCAATGCGGCTTCGCCTCCACCGAGGAAGGCAATGACCTGACCATGGACGAACAACGCCGCAAGCTCGACCTCTTGGTCAAGACAGCGGAAGCGATCTGGGGCGAGGTGTAAGAACCTCACCCCGATGAGCCAAACGGCGCGTGCCCGTTGTGGGCATGCGCCGGCCTCGTCACCAACGAGAGCGGACAGTTTTCTTTAACCATCAGGCGCGAGTCCGCCGGGGCCTCGCAACCTTGCCGCCGCCAATACGTAATTGCCTCTATGGACACCGGCCCCGAAACTTCCTGCCAGCCCTATGAGCTATTCATGTTTGCGCGCAAGCACGCAATTCCAGTCGAACGCGCCCGCGCGATCCTGGCACGCCGCGGCGCCGACCGGCATGCTGCCGATCTGGACGCCAGGAACGTCAACCTGGCGCAGCGGCCCCATCATGCCCCCGGCCAAGAGGATTGCTTGACTTGCGCCGCGCCCCAAAAGGAAAACCCCAGCAACTCGGATGAGTTACTGGGGTTCTTTGGTTGCGGGAGCAGGATTTGAACCTGCGACCTTCAGGTTATGAGCCTGACGAGCTACCGGGCTGCTCCATCCCGCGTCAAACACTGGCCTTGCGGCGCGGTGTGACGGCTATATAGGGGGTGAGCGCCCAGACCTCAACCCCTCCCGCACATTCCATGACGGTTTTTTGACCCTGGCATCAAAACCGCCCCAAAAGGGCGCCCCGCCCTGTGGATAAGCCCGTCCATCGGCAAATGCCGCTGAACGGCTTCCATACCAGGTCGAGCTGGTTTAGGGTCCGGCCCAACCCGCCTCACACACGCTTCCAACGGAAAATTCTTCATGCAATTCAAGACGCTTGGCCGCACCGACCTCAAGGTCACCGATATTTGCCTGGGCACCATGACCTGGGGTAGCCAGAACAGTGAAGCCGAGGGCCACGCCCAGATCGCCATGGCGCGCGACGCGGGCATCAATTTCATGGACACTGCCGAACTCTACGCCGTTCCCGGCAGCCGCGAGACCAGCGGCCGCACCGAGGAAATCATCGGCAATTGGTTCGCGGCCCAGGGGGATCGCGACAAATGGGTGCTGGCCAGCAAGATCGGCGGCGGCGGCAGTGCCCATATCCGCAATGGCTCCCGCCCCGGCGCCAAAACGGTGCGCGAAGCCCTTGAGGCCAGCCTCAAGCGTCTCAAGACCGATTATCTCGACCTCTACCAGATCCATTGGGCCAGCCGCGGCCACTATCATTTCGAAAATTACTGGACCTACCGCCCGGACAAGCAGGACACCGCCGACACTCTCGCCAATATGCACGACGTGCTCGGCACCATGGGCGACCTGGTGCGCGAGGGCAAGATTCGCCATTTCGGCCTCTCCAACGAGACCACCTGGGGCATCAGCCAATGGCTCAGGCTCTCCGAACAACATGGCCTGCCCCGCGTCGCCTCGGTGCAGAATGAGTACAACCTCATCCGCCGCATTTTCGACCATGACCTGGCCGAGCTGAGCCACAATGAGGACGTTGGCCTGCTCGCCTATTCACCCCTCGCAGGGGGGCTGCTCACCGGCAAATATTTCGACGGCGCCACGCCCAAGGGCAGCCGCAAGGATTATCAGAAGGGCTTCTGGCGGCTCAACGAGCATTCCGAGCGCGCCACCCGCGCTTATCATGAGGTCGCCGCCCGCCATGGCCTCGATCCGGTGCAGATGGCCATCGCCTTTTGCCGCAGTCGCCCCTTCATGGCCGCGACCATTATCGGCGCCACCAGCACCGGCCAGTTGGCTCAGGTCCTTGGCGCCATGGATCTGACCCTCTCGCCCCAAGTGCTGGCCGATATCGATGCCACCTACCGGCAGCACCCGCGCCCGATTTAACTGTCGCGCAGGCGGCCGGCACCACGCCCGGCCGTCCCGCCATCTCCGGCATGGCTATCCACGAAGGCGGCGCTATAGTGCGCTCACTTTTGCGTCGCCCGGAGCCGTGTCGTGACCGCGCTTTTCACCTCTGTCTTTCCGTTGCTGGCCTATCTTGGCTACAACATCATCGTGCCGCAGGTGGAAAAGCTGCGCCCGTCGCTCTCGGTGATCATGAACATGCAGCGCCGCCGCTGGGTCGCCAATGCGGCGCGGCGCGAAAGCCCGTTCGACGCTATCCTTTCGGGCAATATCATGGGTTCGGTCAGTTTCCTGGCCTCCACAGCCGTGCTGCTGGTCCTGGCCGTCTTCGCCGTCTTCGGACAATTGCCCACCGTGATGGAAGCGCTCGATTCTCTTTCGCTGGACCGGATCTACACTGTGGTGGATGTGCAGCTGCATCTGGTCATCATGCTGACCATGTTCGTAATGGCCTTTTTCGCCTTTACCCTGTCGCTGCGCCAGTTCAATCACTTCTGCATCATGCTCGGGGCGCTCGACCATGATCGCGTCACCACGGACGAGGAAGTCGACGCCATCGCGCGCATGAATGCCCTTGGCGCCAAGAACTTCAACAGTGGTATTCGCGCCTATTACTTCTCGGTCTCGGCCGCGGCTTGGTTCGTCTCGGAATGGCTGGCCGTGGCGGCCTGCCTTGTGACCGTGCTGGTGCTGGCCCATCGCGAGTTCTTCTCCTCGGCGCACCGCACCGCCGCATCCGCCGCGGTCATTGCCGCCCGGCTTCGGAAGGATGCAGCGTCCTGAGGTCAGCCGGGCCGCCGGTTCGGTTACCGCAGCCGAAAAATCCGCGCCCTCGCGCAAAGGCGCGGCACTTTTCCGCGGACCCGCCGCGCGACAATTTATGACGTTGACATTCAGGAATGAGCGGCGTTTATTCCGCGCCGTTGAGAACCTTTTGTGGCCCCCGCCATGCTTGTCTGCCAGTGCAACATGATTACCTCCCGCGAGATTGAGGACATCGTTCTCGATCTGCTCAAGGCCGATCCGTGGCAGCTGGTGGTTCCCGCCAAGGTCTATGCCGAACTCAACCGTCGCGCGAAATGCTCGGGCTGCGTGCCGAATGTGGTGGACATTATCGTCCGCGTCACCGAAAATTATCACGCACAGCAAGCCCATCAGCCTGCGGAGCTTATCGAGCTCCAGTCAGGGCTGGACAAGCTCAAGAAGCAACGGAACGGAGTACGTCGTGAAAGGCGAAGCACAAGTCATCGAGCGGCTTAACGAGGCCCTTTTCCTCGAGCTCGGCGCGGTCAACCAATATTGGGTGCACTACCGCCTGTTGGACGATTGGGGCTACAAGCGCCTCGCCGCCAAGGAGCGCGCCGAATCCATCGAAGAGATGCACCACGCCGATAAGCTCATCGAGCGTATCATCTTCCTTGAAGGCCACCCCAATCTGCAGCGCGTTGCGCCGCTGCGCATCGGCCAGACCATCAAGGAAGTGCTCGAAGCCGACCTTGCCGGCGAATACGACGCCCGCGCCGCCTACAAGGCCAGCCGCGAACTCTGCGAAGAGCTTGGCGACTATGTCTCCAAGAACCTGTTCGAGGCCCTGCTGACCGACGAGGAAGGCCATATCGACTTCCTCGAAACCCAGCTCGAACTGCTCGAAAAGATCGGGCCGGAAAAATACGGCCAGCTCAATTCGGCCCCGGCCGACGAAGCCGAGTAGGTTTGGAGCGTTTCCAGCAAAAGTGGCAACGGTTTTGCGGTTCGGAAAACGCGACCACCAGGAATTCAACTGCCAGCAATTGTCCAGCCGCCCGGTCAATCTCCGGGCGGTTTTGTTTTGTCCAAAAGAGCAAGAGGACCTCGCATGCAATTTCACACCGGCCGTTTGATCGATCACGTGCACCTGCGCGCCCGCAACATCGCCAATACCCGCTATTTTTATGAGAAGTGCCTGGCGGTCCTGGGCATTCCCATCACCGCCAAGGGCAATGGGTGGTTTCAGATCGACGAACTCTTCGTCGATGCCGCCGATGCCAAAACCATCCCCAGCCACGTTCATCTGGCCTTCCAGGCCAGGGACCCGCAGATGGTCGACGCCTTCTACAAGGCCGCCCTCGCCGCCGGCGGCACCGACAATGGCGCCCCCGGCCCCCGCGACTATCACCCCGGCTATTATGCCTGCTTCGTCCTCGACCCCGATGGCAACAATATCGAAGCCGTCTTCCACGGCCCCAACACCCGCTCCGCCCCCTCGGTGGTCATAGAGCCGACATCCTGAGCCGCCTCTCGTTCCACCTTCGGGAAGGGTAGCCGGCCTAACCACAATCGCCGCGTGGATCGAGGCTGCGCTGTGCGCAGCACCACGCCGTTTGGACATAGAGAGTAAAGCGCCGCTCTTTTCAGCACTCAGCCTGAAGCGCCCCGAAGGGACCCCGTCGAACAAGGGCGTATCACGCCTCGACAACCCCACTTATCCCCGCGGCAAAATCTTGTGCCACAATGCACCCGTCCTCACCGACAACACGCGATGCCGACGAAGCATCGGGTGAGGAGACGGGCTGGTTGGGGTCGCCTAGCCGGATGCGTGTATGCTGACCACCGGCCGCTCAGCCGAAGCGACTGGCGACAGGCGGCGATGGATGTCAAAAAACATACGGGCCAAAGGTATGCGCCGACTGCCAAGGGGATGGGCAACCGCAAAACGGGGCCGCTCGATGCATGCGCAAGAAATCCCGGTCGTGGAAAGCGGCTTTCGCCTCTTTCTAAAAATTTCAATCGGGGCGAAAGCCGCTTTTCACCGTGCAACCGCGACGCCTTCGGGCCGGGCGGCGCGTCAGCATGCCTGCGCTGATGGCGTCAGCAGACCCGGGAGCATCTCAGAAGGACCGCGAGAGCTTTGCGAAAGCTATCACTCCTCGATCGGCTGGAACATGGCGTTGAGCTGGCTGACGATCTGGTCAATCGGCGCAATCGAGTCGGGCAGCATCTGCGGCGGTTCCGGCGCCACGGCCAGATAGGGCACGCCACTGGGGAAGGCGCCAAAGCGCTGGAAAAACCCGACCATGTCGTCCAGCACCGGCATGCGCCAACGCCACATGGCACCCATGGCCAGTACCGGCTCCATATGGCCAAAGCCATCGTAATATTGCGTCGTCACCCATACGCCCTGCGCCCGCAATCGGTCTGCAAACCGTTCCGAATTCTGCACCCGAACAATCGGGTCCGTCGTTCCCGAGGCCAGATACATGGGCGGGGACTCGGACGTGATCAGGTTGATCGGTTGCGTGCCTTCGGGGCTCACGGCCTGGCCAAAGACGTCGCGCACCTCATTATATTCGAAGGGATAAAAGTCATAGGGTCCCGACAGCGCCCCGACCGCCAGGATCGGCATGGTTACCCCATACTCCTCGCGGAACGAAGGATCGAGCGCCTGCATCACCGCATTATAGGCACCGGCCGAATGACCGGACAGAAAGAGCCGGTTAGGGTCACCCCCATAGTTTGCGATATTGTCCTGCACCCAGCGCAGCGCCCGCGCACCGTCCTCCAGAAAGCTCGGATACTGCACCTCGGGATAAAGCCGGTAGTCGGCAATGACCACGACGAAGCCTCGCGAAGCCAAAGCCCGGCCCACAAACTCATACTCGCCCCGCTCGCCCCGGCTCCAGCCCCCGCCATAGATGAAAAACACCACCGGCCTGGGCTCACCGCGCTGTTCGGGCGCATAGACGTCCAGCTTGTTGCGCAGGCCATCGGCATAGGCAATGCCGTCGCCCACCTTGGCCGTACCGCCATCCATGGCGGCTGGCAGGTTGAACGGGTCCATCACCGAAACCGCCAGGGCAGGATTAGGCAAAATCAGCGCCAAGGACATAAGCGCGCCAAGGAGAGTTCGAACGAAAGGCATCTGCAAAAATTCTGGAGGTTTGAGGGAAAGCGATCCCGCCCCTATGCGGCAGGAAACCGGGGACAATGTGGCAGTCACAACCATTTGCGGCCCGCCATGACGTCAGGACTGATGCGATGGAAATGGGCGAGGGCAGGCGCGCCGGTGTCCGGTCGCGGGCCTGCCCTCTACTTAAGCGCGAAAATTTTGCGCCGAGTTTGTTAACAGGTCATTAATGCAAGACTCAGCGCTTCAACCGATCCAGCAACAGCCCGGACACATGTCCGTCCGCCGGCAATCCGCGCGCTTGCTGATAGGCGATGACGCCGGCCCGGGTCTTGGGTCCAACGACCCCATCGGGCGTGCCGACATCAAAACCGGCCCGGCCCAGCAGCGCCTGCATTTCGGTCCTCTGGTCCTTGTTGAGCGCATAGTCTCCTGCAGGCCAGGGGGTCACGAAGCCGCCGCCGCCCAGGATGCGGTCGGCCAAGTGCCCCACCGCCAGGGCGTAGCTGTCCGAATTATTGTAGCGCTTGATCACATCGAAATTGGGCAGCAGCAGAAAGGCCGGCCCGCTGGCACCGGCCGGCATATAGAGCCGGCCGATATCTTCAGGTCGCGGAAATGCCCGGCCCGATGCCCGCGTCACGCCCATGGACTGCCACTGGCTGAGGGGTGCCTTGCCCATTTCGCGCGCTGCGGCAAAGTTGAAGCCCGAGGGCAGTTTGATCTCATAGCCCCAGGTCTCGCCGGGTTGCCAGCCAAAGCTCTTGAGATAATTGGCGGTCGAGCCAAGCGCATCAGGCACCGAATTCCAGATATCCTTGCGCCCATCGCCATTATAGTCGACCGCATAGCGCATGAAGCTCGATGGCATGAACTGGGTGTGGCCCATGGCCCCCGCCCAGGAGCCGACCATGGCATTGGGGGCAACATGCCCGTCCGAGACAATGCGCAGCGCCGTCACCAGTTCGGATCGGAAGAAATCGGCCCGATAGCCTTTCTCGGTCAGCGTCGCGAGCGCATGAATGGTGTTGTTCCCACCCATGAATCCACCGAAATTGGTCTCCATGCCCCAGATCGCGAGGACAATTTCCGATTGAACGCCATAGCGCTGCTGCGCTCCGGCCAGCGTCTGCGCCCACTCGCCGCGCATCGACTGGCCCTTGCTGGCCTGCGCGGCAGTCACGCGCTTTTCGACATATTGCTGCACTGTCTGGCTGAATTCCGGCTGCTTCCGCGTCAGCTCGATCACCTGCGGAATGGGATTGTAGCTGGCAAACGACGCCTCGAAGGCCTGGCGGCTGACGCCCGCCTGCTGCGCTTCGGGCCAGAGACTGCGCACGAAATCGGCACTATTGGCCTGCGCCGCAACCGGCATGGCCAACAGGGCCACAAGACTAAGCGCCCGGCCCCAAGGCCGCAGGCGTGAAAGGGTTATACCACTGGATCGGGTCATCATCGGCCTCGTGATACGCTGGACAAAAAGTCACGACCGCGCCGCAACTGCGCGTGTATCAAACTATTAACGCACCCGATTAAGATGACCTTAAGGCAAACCGACCGCCCCGATCACATCGCTGTCAGTCGACATCGCCGTCCGGACCATTGTCCGCAGGCTCTGCTGGCAGCCGGCCCTTGGCGCTGCCGCCGGCGGGGACATAGGTGACATGAGGATAGGGAATCTCGATCCCGTGCTGGGCAAACACGGTCTTGACCAATTCGCTATACTTGCGCCCCGCCCCCCACTGCTTGCCCGGCAGCGTCTTGATGCGGGCCCGCACGGTTATGGCCGAGTCACCAAAGGCAGTTATCCCCTGCATGTCCAATTCGTCTAGAATCTCGTCCTTGTGCTCGGTCTGCATCAACAGCTCAAAGGCTTCATGCATTGCCGCCTTTACCGCATCGATATCGCTGTCATAGGCCACCCCGATTTCGGCCACATGGTAGGAGAAGCCGCGCATCATGTTGCTGACCTGGTCCACCGAGGAGAACGGGATCAGATGCACCGTGCCCGAGAGGTCGCGAATGGTCACCGAGCGGATGGTGAGCTTTTCGACCACCCCCGACCAACTGCCCACGGCCACCACGTCGCCTTCGTTCATGATGTTCTCGAACTGGATGAAAATACCGGTGATGATGTCCTGCACCAGCTTCTGGGCGCCAAAGCCGATAGCCAGACCCACGACACCGGCACCGGCCAGCAGCGGAGCGATGTTCACGCCGATCTGGGCCAGGGCGAGCATGGTTCCAAACACCACAAGGGCAATGGTGAAGGCATTTTTGAACAGGTTGAGCAGGGTCTTTTCGCGCGACGTCGGCACCCGGCCGAAATTGACGTTGAGCCGATATTCCACCCAGGAGGCAACCACGACATGGAGCACTATGGCGGCAAGGATAATCAATGCCGCCGAAACCACCGACCCGGCCACGGCCAGCCCCTCATCGCTGCCAATCCAGGCGGCGAAGTTGAACAGGGCCCAGGCCTGGCCAATCGCCAGAACGACGGCGGCAATGATGATCCATCGGACCACCCGCATCACCGCCGGTACAAAGGACTTGAGACGGGTTTCCAGGAGCGGCAGACGCTGCCGCACATCGTCCGGCAGGCTCAACCCGGCACTGACGAAACGGGTGATGAACCCGATGACCAGAGAGCCGATGAGAATAGCGAACGCGGATTGGACCGTCGCGCCGATCATGAACGGCAGTGCCGTTTCCGGGTTTGCGAACCAGACCACCAACAGAGCGACAAGATAAACAATGACCAGCACATGCCATTGCCGGCCGACGGCCGCCAGGGCGCGTCCCAATCCATCGTTGTCGCGGCGAACCGAGATTTCCTGCAGCCAGGCGCGGACGTCGTCCTTGTTCTGCAGCACGATGATAATGCCAATCGTTACCGCCGTCGCCATCGCCAACACCTGTATGGCGCTACCCGCGGCACGCGACACAAGGCTATTGAGCATGGGCGAAACAAAAAGGAACGTATAGCCGAGAAGGGAAATGATCCGCCCCAACCAGAACGACCAATAAGCGGCATTGCCATCGGTTACCGGCAGCAAACGCAGCGCCGGGAATCGCGGCACCAGCACCAGCCGCACCAGCAGCTTGACCGCCTCAACAATCAGAAAGGCATTGAGCAATAGCGACTGGTTGATCCCCATCTGCCCATTGGGCGTGGTGCCAAAATTGAGCGCCAGCCCATACCCCAGCCCCCAGGCCAGAACCACGCTCCCGGCATCGACGAGGATCAGGCCAACCAGGCCCATGAGGCGCCGAATGAGGCCGCCGCCTGCCGCTCTGGCGGCAATGCCCCTGCCCAACCCATTGGCAATCAGGCGCAATACGAAGAACCCACCGAAAAGGGCAACAACCAGCAGGCCGATATTAATGGCAAATTCGCGCAAGGCGCCGCTGTCGGCACTCATCGAGCCGCTGAACACCTGCTGCAGATTGCCGATCGCCGTACCCACCGACCGTACCGTGGCCGAGGCTCCCTCGGCGACACCCCTGGTATATTCGGCCAATTGCCTCGCAATGCTGAGGTCCGGCGCCGCCGCCTCCGCCTCATTCGCCACTGGGTCAGGCGCCGCCTGCTGCAAGCGCTCGATCAGCACTGCCCGCGCGGCATCGTCCTCAAGGATTCGGATCAGATCATCAACCGCCGCAGAACTGGTGTCTGGCTCCGCGACACTCGTCACCTGACCCGTCAGAATGTCCTGGGCGGAAGCGGGAAAGGTCAGCAGCAGGGACAGAAAAATAAAACGGATCAGGACCATAGGGCTCGACTGCATGACGGAATACGATATCGCCAGCATGGCGTTTGCTCGGTCTGGGTCAACCCCTTAGCTGCTGACGCGGCCCCTCGCCTCACTCCGCCGGGGCGGCAAGGCTGGCGGCCAGACCTCTGAGAAAACTCTTGCCCTCTCCCAGGACGACCTGGGCAGTCGCGGTCACATCATCGGCCCGGCTATCTGCCTCGCCGCCAACACGCTCAAGTAGTACGCGCCGCTGCTCATGTTGATGGGGCGAAATATCAAGGCCTGCCGCGGTCTCGAGTGCCTGTCGCAATTCCTGCAGCAACAGCAATTGCGAGAACCGCGCATAGAGGCGCCGCGCCACGGCGGGATCCCGCTGCCAGTTGAGGGCGGCAAAGGCCGCGCTGGCCCGCTGTCCGGCACCCATGCAATCAAAGGCATCGCACCCACCATAGCCCAAATCCTCAAGCCGTTCGTGAATGCGACAACGAAAATCCGATTGCAGGTATTGGCAGGGCTGGCCCGCAGCCTTGTCGTGGCCAAACTGCTTGGACCGTTCAAACGACAAGGCCGTGCAGCACAGGCCAAAACACTTCTCGCAATCGGCGGTAAAAGTGATGTCGTCCACGCTGCACCTGTGGCTGTCATTTCGGGGTCGAATGGATCGCAAGATAAACAAAAGCCCCCGCTTTTTGGGCGGGGGCTTTTTGTGATTTGGTTCG
>NZ_JAMZCU010000006.1 GCF_024273195.1 Devosia ureilytica
GAAGGCCAGGAGAGCTGTGCTCGACTGGCTGCTCGAATGGCGGGGCAACGTGTACCGCAAATTCGCCAGGCGATACCTCTCCCTTTGGGGAGAGGTCGACGGCGCAGCCGGCGGGTGAGGGGGCCTTGGCCGCGCACTCGCAACACCACCGGTCTCGCCTCCCTTCCCATCCTCAATCCAGCGTCTGCCGATAGCGCAGCATGGCCATCAGGCTGATCACCAGCACGATCACGCCCAGCGCCACCAGTTCTGCCGACACGTCTATGGTGCCGGCACCCTTGAGCATCACCTTGCGGATCAATCGGATGAAATGGGTGGCCGGAACGCCGGTGCCCAGGGTCTGCGCCCAGCCTGGCATGCCGGCAAAGGGGAACATGAAGCCCGAGAGCAGGATGGACGGCAGGATGGTGAAAAAGCTCAGCTGCATGGCCTGCATCTGGTTGTGGGCCAGCGTCGAGATCAGGAAGCCCAGCGCCAGATTGCCCAGAACGAACAGGTTGAAGCCGTAGAAAAAGGCCATGAATGTGCCGGTAAAGGGCACGTTGAACACCGCAAAGGCGGCCACCATGAACACCGCCGTCTGCACATAGCCCACCAGCACATAGGGCAATATCTTGCCCAGCATCACCTCGGCCGGTCGCACCGGGGTGGAAATCAGCATTTCCATCGTGCCCCGCTCGCGCTCTTTGACGATGGCCACGGCGGTGATCATCACCATGGTCATCGACAGGATGATGGCCAGAAGGCCCGGCACGATATTGGTCGAGGTGCGGCCCTCAGGATTGTACTCGCGATGCACCACCACTTCGAACGGGGCTGGGGTGCCCGCCGCCTGCGCCAGGGGGCCGGTCAGCGTCTGAGCCATGGCATTGCTGACAATGCCGCTCATCGCCGCCGCGGCCCCGGCAACGGCCGATGGATCGGAGGCATCGGCGGCGACCAGCACCGTGGGCCTGAGGCCTCGCACCACATCGCGGGCGAAATCGTCGGGAATGACAATGACGAAATTGGCTTGGCCGCGGCGCAGCGCCTCCTCGCCCGCTGCCGGGCCGCGCACCTGGCCGACAAAGTCGAAATAGCCCGAGGTCTGCATGCCCGCCAGCAGCGCTCGGGTCAGCGGTCCCTCGTCATTGACCTCCACCAGCGTGGGCAGGTGCCGCGGATCGGCATTGATGGCAAAGCCGAACAGCATGAGCTGGATGATCGGCAGGCCGATCATCATGGCGAAGGTCACCCGGTCGCGCCGCATCTGGATGAATTCCTTGAGCAGCACCGCCAGGAACCGGTTTACGGAAAATCCCATGCTCATGCCGCATCGCGCGAGAAATTGTCCCGCGCCCCCGCCATCAGGTGGATAAACGCCTCTTCCAGCCCCGCCGGCACCTTGCTCCAGTGCTGGCCGCCTTCCGCCTCAAACCGGCGCACGGTGGCTTCCAACTGCGTGGCATCGGTCCCCGAGACATGCAGCGCCGAGCCGAACCGCGCCACCTGGGCGACGCCGGGCTGGCCCTGCAGTGCCGCCTCCAGCGCCACCAGATTGGGCCCCTCGGCCCGCCATGTGCTGAGGCCCACAATGGTGGGAATCTGGGTCGCCGGCCCGTCGATCAGCTTCTTGCCATAGGCGATATAGGTGATGAAATCGCACTGAATGGCTTCGTCCATGTAATGGGTCGACACCAGCACCGTGACGCCCGCCTTGCTGAGTCGCCGAATTTCATCCCAGAAATCGCGCCGTGCCTTGGGGTCGACGCCTGCAGTCGGCTCATCGAGCAGCAGCAGCTTGGGGTCGTGGATTAGGCAGGCGGCCAGCGCCAGCCGCTGTTTCCAGCCACCCGAAAGCGTGCCGGCCAATTGTCCCGAACGATCCGCCAGTCCCAGGTCCTCCAGTGCCCGCGTCACCCGCTTGCGCCGGTCGGCCACGCCATACATGCGCGCCACGAAATCGAGGTTTTCCCTTATGGTCAGGTCCTCATAGAGGCTGAACCTCTGCGTCATGTAGCCCACCTGGGTCTTGATGCGGGGCGCCTCGCGCCGCACATCGAATCCCAGGCATTGCCCATCCCCCTCGTCGGGCGTCAGCAGCCCGCACAGCATGCGGATGGTGGTGGTCTTGCCCGAGCCATTGGGGCCGAGAAAGCCATAAATGGCGCCGCGCGGCACCGCGATGTCGAAATGGTCGACCACCGTCTTGTCGCCGAAACGCTTGGTCAACCCCCGCACGTCGATGACCAGCGGCGCGCTCATGGCAGCACCGTTACCGGTTGCCCGGGCTGCAGCGTATTGGCGCTCTCCAGCCGGGCCTTGACCAGGTAGATCAGGCGGCTGCGTTCCTCGCGCGAATAGATCACCGGGGGCGTCGTCTGCGGTTCGCTGGCGATGTGGGTGATCGAGGCCGTCTGCCCGCTAAGGCAGCCATCGCATGTTACCGTCACCTTGGCACCCACCGCCATGGCGGCGCGCTCGACCTCCGGCACGAAGAACCACACCTCGAGCGGCCCCTGGGGCAGCATGGCGATCACGGGCGCGCCGGTCCCCGCAACCTCGCCAACCCGGAAGAACACCTGGTCCACCATGCCCGCCACCGGCGCCTCTATGGTCCGCTCATCCACGTCCTGCCGGGCGCGCTCGGCATCGGCCTCGGCGGCGCTCAGATTGGCTTCTGCGGCCACCTGCTGGGCATTGCGTGCCGGCAGTCCGGCCACCGCCAATTGCGCCCGCAATTGGTTCACCTGCGCCTGGGCCGAGGCCAACGCCGTGCGGTCCTGCTCCAGCCGCACGCTGGGCACGGTGCCGGCTTCCACAAGGCGCTCGCTGCGGCCCAGGTTGGACTGCGCCTGCCCCAGGTCCGCTTCGGCCTTGGCCAGCGTCGCCCGGATCACGTCCAGCTCTTCGCTCCGGCCGCCGGTTTCGAGGTTTTCAAGCGTTGCTCGGGCCGCCGAAACCCGCGCCATGGCCGCGTCGAGCAGGTTCTTCTGCTGCGTTGCATCCAGGGTGAACAGCGCGTCGCCTGCGGCCACCGTCTGTCCTTCCTCGGCGTCGAGCGTCATGATCCGCCCCGCGCTCACCGGCGCCACATAGACATAATCGGCTTCGAGATAGCCGCTATAGCCGACCGGCTCTGCCACAGGGGAAAACACGGACAATACGGCGGCTATCAGCCCTGCAAGAAACTCGTTCATGGCGTACCTTCCGATGGGTTCGCCGAAATCCCGCCAAACAGGATGTCGAGGTGGTTGTCTATGAGCCGCTCGAGCGCCAAACCATCCTCGGGGCGAATGCCGAAAATTTCGCTCAGCGCCACATGGGCGATCAGCGGCCCAATGATCGAGCGCACCGTCAGCTCGGGGTCCACCGCCCGCAGATGTCCCGATGCGACCCCGCGTTCCACCAGGCCCGTCAGCACTGGCATGGCCTTGTCCAGTACGTCGCGGCGGTAGATGTCGGCCATGCCGGGGATATTCATGCCCTCGCGCAGGAACAGGCGCGGAATGGCCAGTCGGGCCGGGTCGCTCAACAGCCCCGCTATGGTCTTGAGCAACATGGTGATGGGCAGGCGCGGATCGCCCTCGAAGGCGGCGAGCTGGGGCAGGGCGCCACTGGCAATGGGCGCTACGGCGCGCTGCACGATGCCCTCGATCAACGCCTCCTTGGAGGCGAAGTAGAGATAGACCGTGCCTTTGGAGATGCCCGCGCGCCGGGCGATATCGTCCATCTTGGCACCGGCAAAGCCCCTCTCCGCGAACACCGCCATGGCCGCGTCGAGCACTTCGTCCGGCCGCGCCTCGGCCCGTCTGCTGAATTTCTTTTCGCTCTTCATGTCGCCACTATAACTGACTGACTGGTCAGTTATCAAGAAGAGTCTGTGCGCCGCTCTGCACAGGCGCATTGCCCCATGGCCCGCAAACTTGTAGATCGGGAGTGTCGTGACCAGATAGGGTCGACCATTATCCCAACAGGGCCTCGCTCATGACCGATCTCAAGCTAATCGCGCTTGATACCGAAGACCTCGAAGTCGTATCCGCCCACGCGCAGGATGCCATTATCCGTGTTGCCGACATGGGCTATGCCCGGCGCGACCGACGCTTTGCCCTGCTGATGAACCGGTTCGACTGGGAAAGCGACAAACCCCGCGCCAAGGGCCTGCGCAAGCGCGCGGCACTGCATTTCAGCGGCGTCAGCCATGCCGCCTTTGCCGGGTTCGATCCCACGGCACCCGAGGGCGTGTTGAACCTGCTCTCGATCAGCTTCCTGCCTGGTGACGCGCCGGCCGGCATTGTCGAGCTGCGCTTTGCCGGCGGGGGCACGGTGCGCCTCACCGTGGATTTCCTCGAAGCCCGCCTCGCCGATATGGGCGCGGCCTGGGCCGCCTCGGCCAAGCCCTCCCATACTCTGGACTGAAAGCCCGCCATGCCTCTTCGCCTCGATAGCGCCCAGGCCGATTTTGAACTGCGCTTTTCTCAACTGCTGGCCGGCAAGCGCGAAGCCAGTCAGGACGTCAATGACACGGTCGCCGGCATCATTGCCGATGTGCGGGCGCGAGGCGATCTGGCCGTTGCCGAGCTGACCAATCGGTTCGACAAGGCCGGTGTCACCCCCACGACGCTGACTTTCTCACCCGACGAAATCGCAGCCGCCGCTGCCCAGGTGCCGGCCAATGTGCGCGCCGCTTTGCAGACCGCGCATGACCGCATCAAGGCGCACCATGAAAAGCAGAAGCCGCAGGACAGCGTCTATACCGACGATCTGGGCGTGACCCTTGGGTCGCGCTGGACGCCGGTTGACGCGGTGGGCATCTATGTTCCGGGAGGCCTGGCCTCCTATCCTTCTTCGGTGCTGATGAACGCCGTGCCCGCCCATGTGGCCGGGGTCAAGCGCATTGCCATGGTCGTGCCCACGCCCAATGGCGAGATCAACCCCACCGTATTGGCCGCCGCCCAGATCGCCGGCATCACCGAAATCTACCGCATTGGCGGCGCCCAGGCCGTGGCCGCGCTCGCCTATGGCACCGATTCCATTGCCCGCGTCGATAAAGTCACCGGTCCCGGCAATGCCTATGTCGCCACCGCCAAGCGTCAGGTCTTCGGCCAGGTCGGCATCGATATGATCGCCGGCCCCTCCGAAGTGCTGGTTATTGCCGATAGCTCAGCCAATCCCGCCTGGGTCGCCGCCGATCTCATCGCCCAGGCCGAACACGGGGCAGGGGCCCAGTCCATTCTCGTCACCACCGATCCCCGGCTTGCCGACGCCGTGGAGCGCGAGGTGGATCGTCAGTTGTCCCTCTTGCCCAAGCAAGCTCTCGCCCGCGATGGTTGGGATGAATTCGGTGCCATCATCACCGTCGCCTCGCTCGACGAGGCCACCGAGCTGGCCAATCGCATCGCCTCCGAACACGTCGAAATCGCCACCGACGACCCGCAAGCGCTGGTCTCGAAAATCCGCCATGCCGGCGCGATCTTTCTTGGTCATCACACCCCCGAGGCCATTGGCGATTATGTCGGCGGCTCCAACCATGTGCTGCCCACCGCCCGCTCGGCGCGCTTCGCCTCGGGCCTGGGCGTGCTCGATTTCATGAAGCGCACCTCGCTCCTGGGCTGCACGCCATCCGCGCTGGCGGCGCTGGCCGAACCCGCGGTGACCATTGCCGGGGTCGAAGACCTCGACGGCCATGGCCGCTCGATTTCCATCCGGCTCAATCGGTGAGCATAACCATGGGCACAGAGCCGGTGACGACCGACAGCAATAGACTGGTCACCGTCACGCTCGACCCCAATACCATCACCTCGATCAATCCCGACGAGGTGCATGAATGGCGCATCGCCATTTATGATCTGCTTGAGGACAATGAGTTCAGGCCCGCCCGCGTCAGCGCCACCGGGCCATTTGCGCTGCATATCTCGATCATCGGCAATTACATCCTGCTCGATGTGCGCCACCCCGAGACCTTCCAGCCCATTGCCGCGCACTATCTTTCGCTCACCCCGTTCCGCCGGCTGATCCGCGATTATTTCCGCATCCGCGACGCCTATTACGAGGCCATCCGCTCGGCCCAGCCGTTCCAGATCGAAACCGTCGACATGGCCCGGCGCGGCATGCACAACGAGGCCGCCGAACTTTTGCGCTCGCGGCTGACCAATAAGATCATCATCGACCTCAACACCGCCCGGCGCCTGTTCACCCTGATCTGCGCCGTCCAGCCCTATGCCTCCCGCATCGACGAGGCGACCAGTCAATTGCCCACGGTGCTCTTCGTGTGCTCGATGAATTCGGTGCGCTCACCCATGGCCGCGGCCCTGGCCCGCCAGGCTTTTCCCGGCCGTGTCATCGCCCGTTCGGTGGGCGTCAATGGCGGCAAGGCCGACCAGTTCGTGCATGAGGTGATGGAGGAGGTGGGTATTGATATGAGCGTCCACACGCCCCACATTCTCGATGAGCTGGTGGCCAACCATTTTGACCTTGTCATCACCCTGTCGGACGACGCCCCCGAGGCGGTCGAACGCAAGGGGCTCGAGGCCGGGGCCATCGAGCAATGGCAGGTGGACGACCCTTCGCTGGTCGAGGGCAATCGCGAGCTGGTGCTCAATGCCTATCGCGACCTGCGCGACAGCTTGCGCAAGCGCGTCCGCGCCCGTTTGGAGCCACTGGTCGCCTGAGCCTTGGCCGGTTCAGGCTCTGACAAAACAATCACTTGCGCCTGCCTGCCGTCACTTTATGACAGCGCATGGGGCAAGTGGTTCACAAAACCAATGAATTGAAGTAGGTTCCGCCCGATTTTGCGGTCTCGGCCAGCCAATGATGGCGCACGAGACCTTCTCAGGAGAAAGTATGGCCAAGGAAGAAGTGCTCGAGTTTCCGGGCGTGGTCACCGAATTGCTACCCAACGCGACGTTCCGTGTGAAGCTTGAAAACGAACACGAGATCATCGCGCATACCGCCGGCCGCATGCGCAAGAACCGCATTCGTGTTCTCGCTGGCGACAAGGTGCTGTGCGAAATGACCCCCTACGACCTCACCAAGGGTCGCATTACCTATCGATTCAAGTAAGGCGCGACCGCCCTTCGGGGCGGGCAAAACAATCCAGTGGATCGTTTTGAGCAACGAACGCCCTGAGCCATGCGAAGGGCCGGGGTTATCCAGGAGCATGATCTAGATGGCCGGACGTCCCGACCTGATTCTGGCCTCCGCTTCGCCGCGTCGGCTGGCCCTGTTGAACCAGATTGGCATCGAGCCTGAACATCTGGTGCCGGCCCATGTCGATGAAACTCCTGAAAAAGGCGAACTGCCGCGCAAGCTGGCGCAGCGTCTGGCTGACCTGAAGGCGCTCACCGCGCGCCACAAGGCCAGCGTCGCCGGCTTTGGCGCCAATTCCATGGTGCTGGCCGCCGATACGGTGGTTGCCGTTGGTCGCCGTATCCTGCCCAAGGCCGAGACCATGGAAGAGGCATCCGATTGCCTCCGCCTGCTCTCGGGCCGGGCCCATCGCGTCTATACCGGGGTGACCCTTATTACCCCCTCGGGCGCCCGCCGCCACCGCCTGGTCGAAACCCGCATCCGCTTCAAGCGCCTCTCCTCGCGCGAGATGGAAGCCTATCTCGCCAGCGCCGAATGGCGCGACAAGGCTGGCGGCTATGCCATCCAGGGCATCGCCGGCGCCTTTGTCGTCAAGCTCTCGGGCTCCTATTCGGCCGTCGTCGGCCTGCCGCTGCACGAAACCACCCAGCTCCTCGCTGGCGAGGGCTATCCGGTGCATTTCAACTGGCTCAACCAGTCGAGCCTGTCGGGCGTCTGATGTCCCAGTCTCCAAAAAAATGCCCGATCTGCGGCAAACCCATGGTGGAAGAGTTCAAGCCTTTCTGCTCGAAGCGCTGCGCCGATGTCGACCTCAACCGCTGGCTCACCGGCAATTACGTCATCCCCGCCCGGGACGACGAACCGCTCCCGGACACGGACGAAGAAAACTAGATCATTTCGCAGTCAGGCGGACGCGGTTCCATCGCCTCCCTCCCCCTTGTGGGCTTCGACCCGTCCCGAAGGGCAAACCTCTCCGGTGGAGAGGTTTGAGAAGAGAAGGACCGAGGGTGGGGGTGTCGGCATGCCCTCTTGCTCGGAGCCTTTGGAGGTCGCGTCACCCCCACCCCAGCTCTGCTATGGCCTGTCGGCCTAGCGTCGCTACCATCCCCACAAGGGGGAGGGAGGAAAGAGGGCAGCGCGTTCAGCTAAACGTGAAACGGTCTAGCCTTCACCTCTCCCTCTGGGGGAGAGGTCGGCGCAGCGCGCCGGGTGGGGGGGCTTCCTGCAGTCTGCGAACTCCCTTTATCCACACCACCTTTTCCCGCTTGCGCGGCAAAAACCGTTCCCCTATAAGGCCCGTGGCTCGCGGCCAAAGTTCGCGAAAGCCCTGATGCCCAGATAGCTCAGTTGGTAGAGCAGCGGATTGAAAATCCGCGTGTCGCTGGTTCGATTCCGGCTCTGGGCACCACCACTTCCCCAATGAAATCAGTAACTTGATTGTAGGCCTCTGCTGTCTCGGTCGCGTTCCATGTCGCGCATGTTGCGTCCAGCTAAGTCATTGAGAATCCAGCGCCGTCCGCTATCGTACGGCTGCGCCACGCGACAACGGCGCGACCTGGGAGAACCAGAGTGCGGCTGAATACGATATGATCAACCCTGCTCTTCACGCCTTTCCGAGTGAAGCATCTCTCATCGGCCAAATGGTGGTCGGTTACGGGGAGATCGACATCTCCATGGTCTCAGCTGTTGGCAAGGCCATGGGCATGATGTTCCAGCTGCTTGACGCGCTTGAGGAAGTGCAGTCGGAAATGCGGCGCATCGTCGTGGTTCAAAAGCTTGCACGCGGTAAATTCGTGGCATTGGGGCTTGCAGACGAATTCGACCAGGCGATCAGCGCTATGGAGTTCTGTCGCGAGACCAGAAACTATTTTGCTCATTGCCACTACGGAGACTTTGGGGACGGCGTGTTGGTCACCGTTAAGGCCAAGGACATGTTCGCGATGCCTGGAAGCATCGACGATCTCAATTGGCGACGGCACACGGTCGAAACGCTCACAGCGCTAGAGCAGTATTTTACGCACTGTCGCGCCTATTGGCTCTGGCTGGATCAAAAGATCACGCACCCTGATCACTTCTCCATACTCTGGCCGGGCGCCGTTGCAAGGCCGCCAAGGGATGGCGGGCGATGGGAACGGCAATCCCGGAAGCGGGAGGCCTCTATGGTCAGAGTGCCCAGCGGCGAGTGAGGCCAACTGACAGGACTAGGTTTTGCAGTTCGCACCCCGGTTCGCAGTGCGAACTCGATCATGAAGCCGCCCTGCCCACCTTCTGAAGCCATGTCCCAGAACAGCCGCTGCGCGTATGCCCCAGAAACATCATTTTTCGATTTGAACCAATTGGCCGCCGAACTCTTGTCCTTGTGTTCAAAGGCAGGAGGCCGCCATGACCAAAGAGAAACCGAAACCAGCGCCGCTCGAAACCGGCACCGGCGAACAGCAGGACGACAACATCGATGATCTGGGCCGCAAACAGGATGGCTCCAAGCAGGAACAGCCCGGTACGACTAAGCCTTCGAAACCCTGATCCTCGCTCCTGGCATCGGCGCAATGGCAGGCCTTTGGGACGCCACGAGGACATTTGATGCTTTTGGAGGCCGAATAGTGGAGACGTTCAAAAGCCAATAGGCATGCCGGAAAGCGCTCATCATGACCGCGGTCCGAACCTCGCGCGAAATATTTCGTCAAATTGTCGAAAATTTTATTCGTCTGCAAACACTCCCTTTACATGGCCAAGTCTAGATTGACCGCTCTGCACTTTGGGGGCGGACTATGTTGGCGGGCGATACAGAACTATTGCTCCGCGTTCAGACGGAAGTCTTGGAGGCCGTTGCGCGTGGAGAACAACTGGGCGAAGTCGGTGCCATCTTGTGCCGTCGCGTCGAAAGTTTTGTCCCCGGGGTCACCTGCTCCATTCTGCTCATAGACGACAATGGAAAGGTCCGCCCGCTGGCTGGCCCCAGCTTGCCGCCCCAGTTTTCGAGCGCCGTTGACGGCCTGTCCATCGGCCCCAAGGCGGGGTCCTGCGGCACTGCGGCCTGGCGCAAAGAGCCGGTTATCGTCACCGATATCGCCACCGATCCGCTCTGGGAGGATTACAAGGGCCTGGCCCTGCCGCTTGGCCTGCTCGCCAGCTGGTCGAGCCCCATCCGCAATGCCGATGGCCAGGTGATCGGCACCTTCGCCTTCTACTATGGCACCAAACGCGGCCCCACCGATCTCGAACGCCAGATCGTCGAGACCTGCGTGCAGCTCTGTGCCCTCGCCATCGAACACGAGCGGGTTCAGGCCAGGAACCATCACCTCGCCTATTTCGATGTCCTGACAGACCTGCCCAACCGCGCCCATTTCAACGCCAAGCTGGCCGAGCGGACCCTGCTGGGCGAGCCCTTTGGCCTCATCCTCCTCGACATCGACCATCTCAAGCTGGTCAACGACAGCATTGGTCATGCCGCCGGCGATGCGCTGATCCGCACCATCGCCGCGCGCCTGTCTGCCTGCCGCCCGGAAATCCTGCCCTGTCGCCTGGGTGGCGACGAAATTGCCATGCTGGTCGATGGCTGCGCCGATCATGCCGCGCTTGAGGCGGTGGCCAACAGGGCGCTGGCGGCGGTGTCGGGCATGGTCCTGGTGGGCGACCAGAGCATCGATGCCCATGTGACGCTGGGCGGCGCGCTATATGGCGTCGATGGCCGCGACGCCGACACCATCAGCCAGAATGCCGATTTCGCGCTCTACCAGGCCAAGCAGACCCATCGCGGTGGCTATGTGGGCTTCCGGCCCGGCCTGCGCACCGCCATGGTTGAGCGCATCTCCATGGTGCGCCGGCTCGATGCTGCCATGGCCGAGGGCAGCGTTGTGCCGCACTACCAGCCCATCGTGCGGCTCGAAACGGCCGAGATCGTCGGTCTCGAGGCCCTGGCGCGGCTGGTCCTGCCCGATGGCACCGTGGTGCCTGCCGGTGCTTTCCACGCCGCGCTCGATGACCCGCGCATCGCCTACCAACTGACCGGGCAGATGCTCGATCACGTCGCCCGCGACGTCCGTGCCTGGCTCGATCAGGGCATTCCCTTCCAGCATGTGGGCGTCAATGTCACCACCGGCGATTTCCAGCGCGGCGATCTGGCCGAACGCGTCGGTTCGCTCTTTGCCGCCCATAATGTGCCCCTGAGCCATGTGGTGCTTGAGGTCAACGAATCGGTATTCATGGGCGGCAGCGATCAGGCCGTGCCGCGCGCCGTCGAGTGTCTGCGCGATCAGGGGATCCTGGTGGCCCTGGACGATTTCGGCACCGGCTTTGCCTCGCTCACCCATCTGCTCAGCTTCCCCGTCGACGTCATCAAGATTGACCGGTCCTTCGTCGAAAAGCTGGGCTCCGACCAGCCGAGCGAAGTCGTGGTGCGTGCGCTCCTCGATATTGCCAGCCGGCTCGATATGCGGGTCATTGCCGAGGGTATCGAAACCGCCCAGCAGGCCGCGGTGCTGCGCCAGTTCGGTTGCCTCATGGGGCAGGGTTACCTCTTCTCCCGTCCGGTGCCGGCCGACGATGTCACCCAGATGCTGCGCCTGTTTGGCCAGAAACACCCCGTGCCGCGTCACGCCCGGGCCATCGCCTGATCAGGTCATCCACCATGAAAAAGGCCCGGATACCGCCATTTGGGGTATCCGGGCCTATGAGCTCTGGCACTGTGCTGCGCGGGTCGTCGAGGGAGGGACCGCGCCCCACGCGCATGTTATGTGCCGAGCGGTTGGGAAGCGCATTGGGGGGAGTGCTGCTTCCTTGCCCTTCTAGATAGGTCGGTGCGCAGCCGGTTCAAGGGCTGGCCATCGCGCATCCGCTTGGGGCAGGCAGGTTAGATCAGATACGCCAGCACGGTGGCCATCACCGCGACCATGCCGAACGCGCAAGCCCCCGAGGCCACCAGCATGATCCGCACCCGCTGGGCCCTGGCACTGCGGCCAAGGGTCCGTTTCAACGTCACGAGGTCTGCGCCGAACTGCTCTGGATAAAGGTTTGCCATGGGTCCGCCCTACCACATCCGGCGTTCGCCTGAACGCCCCTGGTCTTGCCGGGCAGCCGCCTTGCTGGGCCGTTTCTCACCCTTTTCAGCCCAAGCCTACGTCCATTCACACCCATGCTGAACGACTGCCTTGCAACGCAGTTAATTTGTTTCAAACGCTATCCGTCTGCATCTTGTATGGAAGATATTGAAACCGCCGGGCGAACATGCCACAACCACGCCCATGACCCAGCCAAGCCATTTGCACCCCGAGCGTCTCTTCCCCGCCTCCGAGCCGGCGCGTTCCATCGCGCGCGATCTCTATCCGGCGGTCCGCGACCTGCCCCTCATCAGTCCCCATGGCCACACCGATCCGTCCTGGTTCGCCCAGAATGGTCGCTTTGCCAGCCCCACGGCGCTGTTCCTCACGCCTGACCATTATGTGCTGCGCATGCTCAAAAGCCGCGGCATCAGCTATGACGCCCTCGGCATTCCCCGCAAGGATGGCCAGTGGTTCGAGCCCGACCAGCGCAAGGCCTGGCGCCTGTTTGCCGAGAACTATTATCTGTTTGCCGGCACGCCCTCAAAAACCTGGGTCGATCACTCGCTGCACGCCGTCTTCGGCATCACCGAAGAACTTTCCGGCGCCACGGCCGACAGCATTTTCGATGCCATCGACGCCAAGCTCGGCACCCCCGAGCTGCTGCCCCGGGCGATCCTCGAGCGCTTCAAGGTCGAGGTCATCGCCACCACCGAATTCGCCCTCGACCCGCTGGTCCATCACCAGTCCATGGCCGATCAGGGCCTCATCGGCCAGGTGCGCACCACCTATCGCCCCGATGACGTCACCGACCCCAGCCGCCCCGCCATTGTCGACAATCTCAAAAAATTCGGCGACCTGACTGGCGAGGACATCAGCAAATGGGATGGCCTGATCAACGCCCACCGCAAGCGCCGCGAATACTTCCGCCGCTTCGGCGCTGTCGCCACCGATCATGGTGTGCCCACCGCCAACACCGCCGATCTGCCGCTTGTCGAAAAGCAGGCCCTGCTCGACAAGGTGCTCGCCGGCAAGCACGACGCGCATGATGCCGAGTTGTTCCGCGCCCAGATGATGACCGAAATGGCGCTGCTCTCGGTCGAAGATGGCATGGTCATGCAGATCCACGCCGGCTCCCGCCGCAACACCGATCCGCTTCTGTTCACCGAGCGTGGCGCTGACCTTGGCGCCGACATTCCCGGCCCCACCGATTATGTCGGGGGCATGAAGGCACTGCTGAGCCGTTGCGGCAACGAGCCGAACCTCAAGCTCATCATGTTTGTCCTCGACGAAACCACTTATGCCCGCGAACTGGCCCCCATGGCCGGCTATTGGCCAAGCCTGATGATTGGCCCGCCCTGGTGGTTCCACGATAGCCCGCAGGGCATCCGCCGCTACCTCGACCAGGTGGTGGAAACCGCTGGCTTTTACAATCTCGCCGGCTTCAACGACGACACCCGCGCCTTGCTCTCCATTCCGGCGCGCCACGACGTCTGGCGCCGCGAAGTCTGCGGCTTCCTCGCCAATTGGGTCGCCGAACACCGCCTCAGCAAGTCTTCGGCCGAAGACATCGCCAGGCACCTCAGCTACCAGGCCGCCAAGGACGCCTACAAGCTCAAGTAGGCGAAGCGCGCCCCACCCGGCCTCCCCCTGACAGGGGGAGGGGGAGCCTTGAGATGGGCTTGATATCGAAGCCAAGCGCGATCGGTCCCTCCCCCCTATCAGGGGGAGGTTAGGTGAGGGTATCCAACGAAATGATTCCCGCCTCACTTCCATCACCTTTGCGCGCCACCTCACGGAACCCGTCGAATCCCGCTCCGGCTTCTGCTTTAATGGCGCCATGGTGAATCACTCTCCCGTCGAAACGGCCTTGAGCCGTGCCATGATCCGCTGGTCTCTGACCAAGTCCACGCCGGTTGCCGAAACCGATCGCAGCTGGATTTTTCGCGTCGAGCAGAACGGCCGCAATTTCGCGGCGCTGAAAATCCTCAAATCCGTCGTGGCCGAGGAAGAGGGCAGGGGCGCCCGCCTCCTGCAATGGTATTCCGGCGATGGCGCCGCCACGGTTTTTGATATCCACGGCGATACCATTTTCATGGAATGGCTCGATGGCGGCACCCTGGGTGATGCGGCGCGCGCCGGTCGCGACGACGAGGCCACCATCGCCATCGCGACCTTGGTTGCCAATCTCCACCGGCCCCGGCCAGATCAGCCCGAGGGCTTGCAGGACCTGCGCCAGCGCTTCGAGGCGCTGTTCAAGACCGACGTGCGCGCCTGGCCGCACACGGCGCGCGATCTTTACGCGCGCTCTGCCGGTATTGCGCTCAAACTCTTCGACAAGCCCATGCCCGAAACCCCGCTGCATGGTGATCTGCACCATGACAACATCCTCTCCTCGGATCGCGGCTGGCTGGCCATTGATCCCAAGGGGTTGATCGGTGATCCGCATTACGAATTGGCCAATGCCTTCCGCAACCCGTTCGGCGCCACCAAATTGGTTGCCGATCCCAAGCGCATCAACGCCATGGCCGATGTGTTTTCGGCGCGGCTGGGGCTCAATCGCAAGCGCCTGCTGGGCTTTGCCGCAGCCCATTCGGGCCTCTCGGTCTGCTGGGATCTGGCCGCCGGCAATCCCATAACCGCCGATCTTGCCATCCTGCCCAATCTGTTGAGCGCATATGATCAGGCCTGACCGAATGCCAAGTTACACCCGCCGTGCTGTTCTGGCTTTGGGGGCGACCGCGCTGCTTTCGGCCTGCGCGTCCACCATTCCACCGCTCCCGGCAAAAACGTCGGATCGCCCCGAGGACTTGACCCGGGACCAGATCATTTCGACCATCAACGCGGTGCGCCGGGCCAATGGCGCCGGCGCCTGGTCTTATAACGGACAGCTCGAAGCCGCTGCCCGCTCCCAGGCGCGCCTCATGGCCAGCAAGGATACGCTCAGCCACAATCTCGGCGTCACCCTGCGCCAGCGCGTCACTGAAGCCGGCTATGTCTACGCCGTCGGCGAAAACGTCGCCAAGGGCTACAAGACCCTGCCCACCACCATCGAAGGCTGGCTGGCCTCCCAGGGCCACCGCAACACCCTGCTCTCCAACCGCTTCACCGAATTCGGCCTCGCCTTCGCCCGCACCAATTCAGGCAAACTCTACTGGGCCCTCATCGCCGGCGGACCATTCGAGGCCTGGGCACAGGCTTGACGCCGGCCCGCAGGCACCAGGACGCAGACTGGCCAAAACCCCATGTTCATCGTCTCCCTCCCCTGGATGGGGAGGGACCAAGGGTAGGGTGGGGCAAAGGGCTCAACGGCCCGATTCACACCCACTTTCTGGACTTCCCACAAGGGGGAGGGAGGCGCTGTTGCATTTCCTCCGCCGCTCTGGACGGTCAATTTCGCGGAAGCGGATGTTCATCGTCTCCCTCCCCTGGATAGGGAGGGACCAAGGGTGGGGTGGGGCAAAGGGCTCAACGGCCCCTCCCTTCATCCCCGTCCAAACACCAGCACCGTCTCCACATTGCCGTCGCCCCCGGCGATCGGTGACACCACCTGGGTGCGCAGCGAAAGTCCGGTGCTCTCGACAAACGCCACGACCTCGGCCATGGCCCGCTCCATCGCCGCCCGGTCGGTAACGATGCCGCCCTTGCCGACATGCTCGCGCCCGACCTCGAACTGCGGCTTGAACAGCACGACGGCCTCCGCCACGGGCCCGCAGAGCGCCAGCGGCGCTTCGAGCACCTTGGTCACTGACACAAAGCTGACGTCAGAGACGACCAGATCAATGATCTGAGGGATCTTACCCCGGTCCAGCGCCCGCGCATTGGTGCCTTCAAGGCTCACCACGCGCGAATCCCCCCGCAGGCTCTCGTGCAATTGGTCATGCCCCACATCGACCGCAAACACCCGTGCCGCGCCCCGCTCCAGCAGCACCTGGGTGAACCCACCGGTGGACGATCCCACATCAAGGCAGATCTTGCCCGCAACATCGATTCCGCCGGCATCAAGGCCCGCGATCAGCTTGAGTGCAGCACGGGATACATAGCCCGCCGCCGGATCGTCCAGCGTCAGCACATCGTCGTCACCCACCATCTGATTGGGCTTCTTGGCCGGCTCCCCATTGACCTGCACCGTGCCGCGCAGGATGGCGTCGCGAGCGCGCGCCCGGCTGGGCATCAGCCCGCGCTGTTCCAGCGCCAGGTCGAGCCGGATGCGGGTCACCCCTTAACCAGCCGCTCGATCTTGGCGCGTGCGGTTTCGCTGGCCTCTTCATAGGCAATCGTGCCCTCAAAGCGCCCGTCAGCGCCGATCAGGAAGGTCAGCGCGGTGTGGTCGACCAGATAGAACTCGCTCTCGACGTCTCCCGACTTTTGCGAGAACACGCCGAACGATGCCTTGGCCTTTTCGGTTTCCTCGACAGAACCGACCAGGCCAATGACGCTGGGATCGAAGCCCTCGACATAGCTTTTGACCATTTCGGCGGTGTCCCGCTCGGGGTCGACCGTCACGAAGATGATCCGCAGATCGTCAGCACTCAATCCCAGCTGTTCGCGCCATGCCGTGGTCTCGGCCAGCGTCGTCGGGCACACATCCGGGCAGAACGTATAGCCAAAGAAAACCAGGCTCGGTTTTCCCACCAGATCGCTCTGGGTAAACGTGCCACCCTTGGTCGAGGCCAGGGCAAATTCCTGCCCCGTCACGCCCAGCGGGCGCTGCGGTGGCCTGAACACATAAAGCGCCGTCGCCCCAATGGCCGCCACCGCCACCAGCACCCACAGCACGATGCGAAAATTGCGAAGCGTTGAGTTGGTCGTCATCTCACATCCTGTTCGAGGCAGTGTGCCGCCTCATCCACCGGAGCGGTCCCTCCCCCTATCAGGGGGAGGCTAGGTGGGGGTATCCGGCAAACGGTTAGTTCGCGTCCAGCGGCTCGGTGCCGGTGGCCTTGCCCTCGCGATTGAGCGTGATCTTTTCGATCCGCGCCTCGGCGGTCTTGAGCAGCGTCTCGCAATGCGCCTTCAGCGCCTCGCCGCGCTCATAGATGGCGATGGATTCGGCCAGCGGCGCCTTGCCGCTTTCGAGCTTGGCGACGATCTGCTCGAGCTGTTCCAGCGCGGCCTCAAAGCTCAGCGTTTTGACATCGTCATGTGCAGTATCGGCCATTGTCGTTCCGCTCGTCAGAATATGTTCATTTCGCTACCCCAGGAGGGCAGCCAGGTGTTGCCGCACGCCCCCGGCGAGGCCCCTGAGGTCATAGCCACCTTCGAGCAGCGACACAATCCGATTGCCGCAGCGCCTTCCGGCGACCTCCATCAACTTTGCCGTGACCCAGGCGAAATCCTCGTCCACCCACTCCAGCTGCGCCAGCGGATCGCGGATATGCGCGTCAAATCCAGCCGAGATCAGCAACAGGTCGGGGGCGAAATTATCCAGTGCGGGCAATATGATATCAAGATAAGCCGCCCGCATCGCCGCGCCGCCCGAATGGGGTGGGAGTGCCGCGTTGACCACATTGCCGACCCCGGTTTCACTCGGATCGCCGGTACCCGGATAGAGCGGCATCTGGTGGCTCGAGGCATAGAATACGCTTGGATCATCCTTGAAAATGTCCTGCGTTCCATTGCCGTGATGCACGTCGAAATCAACGATGGCCACCCGCTCCGCCCCATATTTCCGCTGCGCCTCCCGCGCCACGATGGCGATGGTATTGATGAGGCAAAAGCCCATGGGCGTTGAGATTTCTGCGTGGTGGCCCGGTGGCCGGATGGCGCAAAAGGCGTTGTCGACCTCCCCCAGCAGCACTGCATCCAGCCCCGCCAAGGCGCCGCCTAGACCGGTGGCAATCACGTCCATCGAGCCATCCGATATGAACGTGTCCGCGTCGACCTGCCCGATCCCCTCGGCCGGGCGCGCATCACGCAGCCGGCCGAGATAGGCGCCATCATGCACAAGTTCTGCCAGCATCAGGTCCCCAAAGGGGGCATTGCGGCGCTTCAGCGATGCGAACCGCCCGCCCGCCAGCGCCTCCTCGACCACCCTGATGCGGTCGGGCCGCTCGGGATGACCCTGTGGGGTTTGATGGTCGGCGTAATTGGGCTGGCTGACCAGTAGCGTCGACACCATTTGCCTCCGTGGCACTCACCCCGTCTTGACGCGGGCAGGGCCTGTTGTCAAACACCCCCTCATGACCACGCTCGATCTCAAGGCCATTGCCGATGCCGCAGCTTTGCTGCGCGCCGGAAAACTGTGCGCATTTCCCACCGAAACCGTTTATGGCCTGGGCGCCGACGCCACCAATGCCGATGCAGTGCTTTCGATCTACGAAACCAAGGGACGTCCGCGCTTCAATCCGCTGATTGTCCATTGCGCAGATCTCGCCATGGCCGAGCGTCTGGCGCAGTTTTCGCCCTTGGCCCGGCGCCTGGCCAATACCTTCTGGCCCGGTCCGCTCAGTCTGGTTCTGCCGCTGCGGGAAGGGCATGGTCTGGCCGATGTCGCGACCGCAGGCCTGGATACCGTAGCCCTGCGCATGCCCGATCATCCGGTTGCACTGGCCCTGCTGCGGGAAACCGGCCTGCCATTGGCCGCCCCTTCGGCCAATCCATCGGGAAAACTGTCGCCCACCACTGCCGAACAGGTGCGGCGCGGCTTTGGTGATGTGGTGCCGGTGCTCGATGGTGGGCCCTGCAAATCCGGCGTGGAATCCACCATTTTGGCCATCGATGGTGATCGGCTTATTCAACTTCGCGCCGGAGCCCTGGCGCGTGACGCCATCGAAGAGGCGATGGGCCAGCCGGTCGAACTGGCAGCCGAAGGCGCGGCCATTTCCGCACCCGGCATGCTGCTCAGCCACTACGCGCCCAATGCCCACATGCGGCTCGATACCACGCCCCGGCCTGGCGAGGCCTATCTCGCCTTTGGCCCCAAGGCGCCCCACAACAGCCTCATCCGCAACCTCTCGGAAACCGGTGATCTGCACGAGGCGGCGCGCAATCTTTTTTCCATGCTGCATGAGCTGGACGCAGCCGGCGTCAGCGTCATTGCGGTGGCGCCCATTCCCGAAACCGGGCTGGGCGAGGCGATCAACGACCGCCTGCGCCGCGCTGCAGCACCGCGCTAATCGCGCACCTTGTAGGGCTTCTGGTCACGCATGAAACGAGCCAGGGCTTCGAGATCCGCATCGCCGCCGGGCGGCAGCACCACGCGGATGTTCACATAAAGATCGCCGTCGCCGTAAAGCCCCTTGCCCTTGAGGCGCAGTGCCTTGGCGGTGTCGACGCCGGGCGGCAGGGTGAGTTCCACCGATCCATCCAGGGTCGGCACTCGCACTTTTGCACCCAGCACCGCTTCATAAAGCGTCACGGGCACGTCGGTGCGGACATCATTGCCATCCTTGCGGAAGCTCTTTGACTTTTCAAAGCGCACGGTCACCAGCGCATCGCCCGGCTCGCCAAACGGGCTCGGGGCGCCCTGGCCTTTGAGGCGGATTTGCTGGCCTTCCTCGACCTTGTCCGGCAGCTTGACCGACAGCACCTTGCCCGAAGGCATGCGTACGGGCACCGACGCGCCCTTGTGCGCGTCTTCGAGCGATATGGCGACGGTGACCACAATGTCATCGCCCTTGCCACTGCGCGGTCCGCCGCCAGCCGCGGTGCCGGTGAAGGGGTCCCATTGGGCACCACCGGCTGGCCCGCGCGCGCCGGCGCCCGGACCACCGCGTGGCTGGCCGCCAAAGCCGCTCATGAACTCCTTGAGGATGTCCTCGGCCGAAAAGCCGCCAGCACCCGCGCCGGGCCGTGCACCACGGCTGGCGCCGCCATTGCCGAAGCCGGCGAAGCGCGGATTGCCCTCGGCGTCGATTTCGCCACGGTCGAACTGTCCGCGCTTGGCTTTGTCGTTCAAAAGGTCATAGGCGTGCGTGGCCTCGGCAAACTTGCCGTGGGCCGTGGGGTCGTCAGGATTCTGGTCGGGATGGTATTGCTTGGCCAGCTTGCGATAAGCGGACTTGATGTCCTTGTCGCTTGCGGACCGCGACACCCCGAGTACGGTGTATGGATCGCGCATTAGGTCCGATCTTTGCTTTGGGGCAAGGCCCGCGATTATTCGGGCATTGTTTGGCCCATCATTGCTGTCCTATATGGCGATGGCCCCCGCGCTTGTCCAGTTTTGCCGGCCGCGGGCAAGGGAAAATGAACATGTTGCAAACGCTGACCGAACGCCTTTTCAACGATAGCGACCGATCCGACCTCGATCCTTATGCGGTGTTCGAGGAATGGTTCGCGCTGGCAGAAGATAGCGAGCCCAACGATCCCCATGCCATGGCGCTGGCGACGGTCGATGAAAATGGGGTCCCCGATGTGCGCATGGTGCTGCTCAATCGGCGCGACGCCCGGGGCATCTGCTTTTTCACCAATTTCGAAAGCGACAAGGGGCGCCAACTGGTCGCCAACCCGCAGGCGGCCATGGTCATGCACTGGAAGAGCCTGCGCCGGCAGGTGCGGATGCGCGGCCCGGTCGAGCGTGTCACCGAGGCAGAGGCCGACGAATACTTTGCCTCTCGGGCAAAAGGCAGCCGGATCGCCTCGGCAACGTCGAAACAGTCCCGCCCGCTGACCAACCGGCAGCAGATGATGGACGAGGTCGCGGCGCTCACCGCAATGGTCGGCGATGGAGACATGCCGCGCCCCACACATTGGTCGGGGTTCCGCCTCATGCCCACGTCCATCGAATTCTGGAAGGACGGCGAGTTTCGCCTGCACGACCGCGTCCGCTTCACCCGCGATACCCAAGCCAGCGGCTGGACCAGCGAACGGCTTTATCCCTGAAGGCATGCACCGCGACATTGTTCAAACAAGCGCAATACCTTGCCGCTATTGTTTGCGCAGGTCTGGGGAATGAGTCTTCGTGCGGATACTGATCAGAACCTCGAAATGGGCGGTCCTGGCGCGTCGTTTGGGCGGGCTTGCGGTCCCGCTGACGCTGGTGCCGGTGATCATGCACCGCGAGCGCTTCCTCGATTCGAGTGCTTTTCTCACCGTCGCGCTATTTGCCTGCCTTGTCGCCGGCCTGGCGGTATTGGCTGCCCTCGTCGCCCTGGTGCGGCTCTGGTACACCGGCGATCAGGGTTGGGGCCGGGCGCTGGCGGGCCTGTTTCTGGGGCTGCTGTGCCTCGCGCCCTTTGCCTATTACGGCTCGCTGGCGCTGCGCTATCCAATCGTCACCGATATCGCCACTGCGCCCCGCGGCCAGCTGCCCCTGATCTTTGAGCCTGACACGGCCAACATGCCACCACCGCGCTTGCTGACGGCCGACGAGCAGCAGCGCTATTTCCCCAACGCCACGACCCGCAGCTATCCGCTCGATCCGCTGCAACTGTTCGCCCTGGTCGAACATCTGGTCCAGGAACAGGGCTGGGACATCCGGCAGCGGCGCGAACCTGGGCCGGGCAACGCCCCCGGTGGGATCAACGCCCGCGTCCTGACCCTGGTCGGTTGGCGTGAGGAGGCCGTGTTGCGCGTTTCGGCAGTGGCCAATGGCGCCGCTGTGGACATGCGGTCAGCATCCATCGGCGCCCTGCACGACCTTGGCTCCAACGGTGAGCGCATCAGTGACTTTCTGGTGGCGCTGGACAACAAGGTGACCGCCTTCCTGCGCGACAATCCCAATATCAACCAGCCCAGTGCCGCCGCGCCCGACGAGCCGGCTCCAGCGGTCGAAACCGGCAACGGCGGTTAAGCGCTCCACCCGACGCGGTTCCGTCGCCTCCCTTTCCCTTGTGGGCTTTGGCCCGTCCCGAAGGCCAAGCCTCTCCGATGGAGAAGTCTGAGGAGAGAAGGACCGAGGGCGGGGCGTTGGCTTGCCCATTGCCTCGGACCTTGGGGAATGCACTAGATCATTTCACACTCAGGCGGACGCGGTTCCATCGCCTCCCTCCCCCGTGTGGGCTTCGACCCGTCCCGACGGGCAAACCTCTCCGGTGGAGAGGTGTGAGGAGAGCAGGACCGAGGGTGGGGGTGTCGGCAGGTCCTCTGGCTCGGAGCCTTTGGAGGTCGCGTCGCCCCCACCCCCGCTCTGCTATGGCCTGTCGGCCTAGCGTCGCGACCCTCCCCACAAGGGGGAGGGAGGAAAAAGGGGCAGCGCGTTCAGCTAAACGTGAAACGGTTTAGGAACTGAGCGTGCGGCGTACGGCATCGTCCCAGCCGGCAATCTTGGTCTTGCGTGTCGCCTCGTCCATGGCCGGCTCAAAGCGCCGGTCGCGGGCCCAGCCATCGGCAAAGTCGGCCATGCCGGGCCACACCCCGGCCTTCATTCCCGCCAGCCAGGCCGCGCCCAGGGCCGTGGTTTCGAGAATAGTCGGGCGATCCACCGGCGCGTTGAGGATGTCGGCCAGAAATTGCATGGTCCAGTCCGAGGCCACCATGCCGCCATCCACGCGCAACACCGTCTCGCTCCCGCCCCCGGTCCAATCCTTGCGCATGGCCTCAAGCAGGTCGCGCGTCTGGTAGCAAACCGCCTCCAGCGCCGCCTTGGCGATTTCTGCGGGACCCGAATTGCGCGTCAGCCCATAGATGGCCCCGCGGGCCTCGGCGTCCCACCAGGGTGCGCCCAGCCCGACGAAGGCGGGGACCATATAGACATTCTGGCTCGGGTCGGCTGTGCGCGCCAGCGGCCCGGTTTCGATTGCGTGTTTGACCAGCTTCAGCCCGTCGCGGATCCACTGCACCGCAGCCCCGGCAATAAAAATCGAGCCCTCGAGCGCATAGGTGGTTTTGCCGTCGAGCCGATAGGCAATGGTCGTCAGCAGCCGGTTTTGCGAAGGCACCATGTCGGCACCCGTATTGAGCAGGGCGAAGCACCCGGTGCCATAGGTCGATTTGACCATGCCCGGCGCGAAACAGGCCTGGCCGATGGTCGCGGCATGCTGGTCCCCGGCCACGCCCAGGATGGGAATGGCGGCGCCAAACAAGCCGGCCTCGGCCATGCCGAAATCGTCCGCGCAATCCTTGACCTCGGGCAGGATCGCCATGGGCACGTCGAGCAGGGCGCAAAGCTCTTCGTCCCATTGGTTGCGTCCGATGTCGAAGAGCAGCGTGCGCCCGGCATTGGTGGCGTCAGTGGCGTGCATTTTGCCCCCGGTCAGCCGCCAGATGAGGAAACTGTCCACCGTGCCAAAGGCCAATTCACCCTTGTCGGCCCGTGCCCGCGCGCCCTCCACAGTGTCGAGCAGCCATTTCACCTTGGTGCCGGAAAAATAGGGGTCGAGCAGCAGTCCGGTGCGCTGGGTTACCAGCGGTTCATGTCCGTCTTTTTTCAGTGCGGCGCAGAAGGCCGCGGTGCGCCGGTCCTGCCAGACAATGGCATTGTGGATGGGCTTGCCGGTGGCCTTGTCCCAGATGACCACGGTTTCGCGCTGATTGGTGATGCCGATGGCAGCAATATCGCCGGCAGAAACCTTGGCATCGGCAAGTGCCGTCTTCACTGACCAGACGACGCTGTCCCAGATTTCGTCCGGGTCATGCTCCACCCAGCCGTCCTGCGGAAAGTGCTGGGTAAATTCCTTCTGGCCGACCCCGGCAATTTTGCGGTTGCCATCGAACACAATGGCCCGGCTCGAGGTTGTGCCCTGATCAATCGCCAGAATGAATTTTTGCATGCGGTCCTCCGGCCGTTCTTTCTTTTTACCCGCCCCTACTCAGCCAGGTACGCGTCCAGTCGCGCCACATCCTCGGCGCTGACTTTCAACCCCAGCTTGGTGCGTCGCCACAGCACATCTTGTGCCGTCCGTGCCCATTCGCTCGCAACCAGATAATCCACTTCAGCCCCATAAAGATCAGCGCCAAAATTGGTCCCAAGATCGGCTTCGCTCCGTGCCGAGCCGAGTATGGCGCTGGTCCGGGTGCCGTAAAGCCGCATCAATCGGCGCAACAGGGAAGGGGCAAACCCCGGATAATCCTTGCCCAGCCGGCGCACTTCCGCGTCAAAGCTCTTGGGGCCAAAATCGCCGCCGGGCAGGGTGCTTTTCTCCGTCCAGGCCGCGCCCTTCTTGCCCAGCACCGCTTCGATCTTTTCGAGCACCGATTCTGCCAGCCGCCGCGATGTCGTCAGCTTGCCGCCAAACACATTGACCACAGCGCCACTGGTCGCGTCGCCGTCAACTTTGAGCACATAATCGCGCGTTGCCTCCTGGGCCGCGCTGGCGCCATCGTCGAACAGTGGCCTGACCCCGGAATAGCTCCAGACAATGTCGTCGCTGGTAATGCCCTGGGCAAAATATTCGCTGGCCGCCTTGAGCAGATAGTCGGTCTCCTCGGGCGTGATTTTCACATCCTTGGGGTCGCCATGATAATCCCGGTCAGTCGTGCCGATCAGGGTGAAGTCGTCCTCATAGGGAATGGCAAAGAAGATGCGACCGTCGCTATTCTGGAAGAAGTAGCAGCGGTCGTGTTCGTAGAGCTTCTTCACCACGATATGGCTGCCCTGGACCAGCCGCACATTGTGCGATCCATTCTTGCCCATGACGCCGTTGATAACCTCGTCCACCCAGGGCCCTGCGGCATTGATCAGCATGCGCGCGGAAACGGTCTGCCTGCCAGCCTCGCCATCGAGCTCTATGGTCCAGGCGCCATTCTCGCGACGGGCCGAAACCACCTTGGTTCGCACATGGATCTGGGCCCCGCGATCCGCCGCGTCACGGGCGTTGAGCACCACAAAGCGTGCGTCATTTACCCAGCAGTCGGAATATTCAAAGGCCAGTTTATAGCCGGGCTTGAGCGGCTTGCCGGCCTCGTCCCGTGTCAGGTCCAGCGTCTTGGTCGGTGGCAACAGGCGTCGCCCACCCATGTAGTCGTAGAGCGCCAGGCCCGCCCGCAATACCGCTGCCGGGCGCAGGCCTTTGTGATGCGGCAGCACGAAACGCAGCGGCCAGATAATATGCGGTGCAGCGGCCCACAAAATCTCGCGCTCGGCCAGCGCCTCATGCACCAGCCGGAACTCATAGTGCTCGAGGTAGCGCAACCCGCCATGGATCAGCTTGGTGGCCGCTGAACTGGTGCCCGAGGCGAGGTCGTTCATTTCCGCCAGCGCCACCGAATAGCCGCGCCCCGCAGCGTCCCGCGCGACGCTGGCGCCATTGATGCCGCCGCCAATCACGAAAATATCCAGCATTGCGCCGCCCTGCCTCATGTGTTGGTTCGTTTGTAAGCGAAATGCTTTCGTTTGTGAATGAAATATGTTTCGTTTCAACTACCATACAAGATGGCAATTGACCTGGCTGCCCGCGAGGGCTAGGGCAGGGTATCTCCTCTCCAGGCCCGGATCGCTGGCCGATGCTCTCCATTCTTGCCGTCATCGCGCCGATCTTTGCGCTCATCGCCCTCGGCTATGGCGCCGTGCGGTTTCGACTTTACCCCGCCGAGGGCGTGAAGGCGCTGATTGCCTTCGTCAATAATTTCGCCACGCCCTGCCTGCTGTTCTATTCGATCGGCACCAGCGATTTCCGCTCCGCCTTCAATATCGGCATTATCGGCCCGTTCTATATCGGCGCCATCATCTGCTTTGCCCTGGGCATCGTGGTCGCCCGGCAGGCGTTCAGGAATCGACCGGGCGAAAGCGTTTCGGTCGGGTTTTCGGGCACCTTTTCCAACACGGTCCTGGTCGGCCTGCCGCTGATGAGCCGGGCCTATGGTGAGGGCGCCTTGCCGGTGACGCTCTCGATTATCGGCCTGCATGGCGCCATCCTGCTCACCCTGGGCATGGTGACCATGGAACTAACCAAGCGCGGGGGCCAACCCTTGGGGCCGACCTTGGTTCTGGCCGTGCGCCGCGTCGGCTCGAATCCCCTCATCTGGGGCATCCTTGGCGGCATCGCCGCATCGCTGATGGGTCTTGAACTCATCGAACCCGTGGCAGCCTTCTTCCGCATGATCGGCCAGGCCGTGGTGCCGGCGGCACTGTTCGGCATCGGCGGCGCGCTCAACGAATTCAAGCTCAGCGAAAACTGGAAGCAGGCCCTCGTCGCCTCGCTCATCAAGCTGATCGTGCACCCGGCGCTGGCCTATGCGCTGATGATTTGGGTGTTCCATGTCCCCATGGAAATCGCCCGCTATGGCATACTGCTTTCGGCCATGCCGGCCGGCATCAACATCTATGTCTTCGCCACCTTCTATGATCGAGGCGTCAGCGTCGCCGCCAATACCATTCTCATCGCCACCGTGCTTTCGGCAGTGACCATCACCGGCTGGCTCTATGTGCTCAGTCTCTAGAGCGCTTCGAGCAAAAGTGGTGACGGTTTTGCGGTGCGGAAGCGCGACAAAACAAGGGCCTGGAGCGGTTTAGCGTTTCAACGAAGCGGTGAAGTGCTCTAAACGGCTTTGACCACGGCCTTCTGGGTGATGTCGCCCACCGGCACCGTGCGCAGCGGCAGCGCCGACTCGGCGTCGAGTCCAACGGCCAGGCGCACGTAGCGCTCGGTGGGGCAGAGCTGGTGGCTGGCGTCGAACCCGATCCAGCCCAGGCGATCATCAAAAGCTTCGGCCCAGGCATGCAGGCCCGCCGCGGGACCATCGCCCTCCGCCACATAGCCACAGACAAACCGCGCTGGAATATCCAGCGCCCGCGCGGCCCCGATGAACAGATGCGCATAATCCGCCGCGGGGGGAAGCTCCGGCGCTTCGCCACTGCTTTGGCTCTGGGCCTGTTCGCCAGTCGCCTGCATCTGTGTCGGCGCGTCCTCGGTCTCGGGTTGCCCCAGCGTTTCCCCGATCCGGCCCATCAAGGCATGCAAAACGTCGAGCCGGCTTTCCTTGGCGTTGCGAAATTTGCCGTAAAGTGTCACCGGCGCCTTGGTCAGTGGCGTCACGCGCCTGTAAAGGCTCGGCACCGGTTCACCACCCGGCTTGCCCAGCACCCCATTGGTGTCGCGGGTGCTGATCACGCCCCGCGCGGCAACCAGAATGTCGCCCTCGGGGCGGCTCTGGTTCACCAGATGCACGGCATTGCCATAGGCATCGCTGAACCGTCCGGCATTGCCGATCCCGGCAATCTCGACGCTCCAGCTTTCCACGGTCTGCGATGGACCCGACGGGGGCGTCAGCAGCAGATGCAGCACCGCATGCACCGTGCCGGGTTGCAGCGAAAGGGTCAGCTTATGTTCGATGTCGATGCGCATGCCGGTCAGTAGAAATTGTAGGATTCGGACAGAGCGTCGGTCACCCGGTTGTTGCGGGCAATGAACTCGTTGAGGAACTCATGCAACCCATCGGTGAAAATGGCTTCCATATTCGTGTCCTTCACCAGCGACAGCAGGCTTTCAGCCGCCTCGTGGCACTGTTCCTTGCGGCCATAGATCTTGGCCAGCGCATCCACGTTCTGCTGCACGAAATTGGCGCAGTAAACGAGGCTGCGGGGCATTTCAGGCCTGAGGATCAGGAAGTCCGCAATATTATGGGCCTTGTAGCGGTCGTGATAGACGTGCCGATAGGCCCGATGCGCCGAAGCCGCCCGCAGGATCAGGGTCCATTGCTGGATGTCGAGGTCCCCGCCCACCTGTGTGGCGCGCGGCAGCAGCACGTAATATTTCATGTCGAGAATGCGGGCGGTATTGTCTGCTCTTTCGACGAAATTACCCGCCTGCAGGAACGAGAACCCATCATCGCGCAGGATCGTGCCAAGCAGGGCGCCGCGGAATTCATGGCTGCGCTGTTTGACCCATTGCAACAGGCCCAGCAGCTTGGCCCCGCGCACGTCGCGCGGCTTGATCTGCGAGAATTCGAGCCAGGCCCCGTTCATGCTTTCCCACATGTCGGTGGTGATCGCGGTGCGGACCGATCGCGCATTGGTGCGCGCCGCTTGCAGGCATGAATAGACCGAGGAGGCATTGTCGGGGTCAAACATCATGTAGTGGGCGACGGTGTCGACATCGGCCAGCTCATGCTTGGCGTCGAACCCCTCGTCCACCTCGGCAGCCTGCATCATCGAGATCAGATGTTCGCTGGCTCCGCCCTCGCGGCGGCTGGTGAGCGACATGCGATAGCCAACCTCGAGCAGCCGCGCCATGTTTTCGGCGCGCTCCACATAGCGGCTGAGCCAGAAAAGGTTTGCGGCGGTGCGTCCGAGCATTCTCATGCTGTTGCACCCCCACCCTTGATCCTTCCCCACAAGGGGGAGGGAGACGATGAACACCGGCGTCTCAGCCCTGCGCCTCCCTCCCCTCGACGGGCTTCGATCCATCCCGAAGGGAGCCGCTCATGAGACTGAACAAAAATCATGGTCATCAATCTTCCAGCACCCAGGTATCCTTGGTGCCGCCACCCTGTGACGAGTTCACCACCAGCGACCCCTTCTTCAGCGCCACACGGGTCAGCCCGCCCGGCGTGATCCGCACCTCGTCGCCAATCAGCACATAGGGCCGCAGATCAACGTGCCGGGGCGCCACGTCACCCGAAATATGGGTGGGGCAGGTGGAGAGGTCGAGCGTCGGTTGCACGATGTAATTGTCCGGCCGCGCCTCGATCTTCTTCCTGAATTCGGCGTGCTGGGCCTTGGTCGCCGTCGGCCCGACCATCATGCCATACCCGCCGGAACCATGAACTTCCTTGACCACGAGGTCGGCTATGTTTTCCAGCACCCAGGCGCGCTGGTCCTCGTCGGTGCAATTATAGGTCGGCACGTTCTGCAACAGCGCCTTCTCGCCGAGATAGAACTCGATGATGTCCGGCACATAGGTATAGACCGCCTTGTCGTCGGCAATGCCGGTGCCCGGCGCGTTGACCAGTGTCACATTGCCGGCCCGATAGGCATCAAACAGGCCCGGCACGCCCAGCATGGAATCGGGCCGGAAGGTCAGCGGGTCGAGATAATCATCTTCGATGCGGCGATAGATCACGTCCACCTGTTCAGGGCCCGTGGTGGTGCGCATGTAGACCTTGCCACCATCGACAAAAAGGTCCGGCCCCTCGCAGAGCTGCGCGCCCATCTGGTCGGCCAGGAACGAATGCTCGAAATAGGCCGAGTTGTGGATGCCAGGCGTCAGCACCGCAATATTGGGCGAGCCGCGCACAGTGTCGGGTGCCACGCTTTCCAGCGTCCGCCGCAGATTTTCGGGGTAGTTCTCCACCGGCGCCACCTTGGAGCGGTGGAACAGGTCCGGCGCCAACAACATCATCGCCTCGCGGTCTTCCAGCATATAGCTGACCCCCGAGGGCGTGCGCAGATTGTCTTCGAGCACGTAGAAGTCGTCTGGTCCGACCCGCACGATGTCCACGCCGATGATATGGGCATACACGCCCTTGGCCGGGTTCAACCCCATCATCTGCGGGCAGAAGGCCGCGTTGTTGAGAATGAGTTTTTCCGGCACCCGCCCGGCCTTCAAAATCTCCTGGCGGTGATAGATATCATAGAGGAAGGCATTGAGCGCCTTGACCCGCTGCTCGATCCCCTTGGACAGTCGCCGCCACTCATTGGCGGCAATAATGCGCGGGATCACGTCGAAGGGGATGACCTTTTCGGTCCCCTCGTCCGATCCGTAGACGGCAAAGGTGATACCCAGCCTGCGGAAGATTGCTTCCGCATCGGTCTGCATCAGCGCCAGCGCCTTGTCCGGCTGTTCCGCCAGCCATCCGGCGAGCGCCCGGTAGGGTTCGCGGACGGACCCGTCGGGATTGTACATTTCGTCAAATGGCGTTTTGTCGGCCATTATACTCCGCTGGGTGAATACGGCGTTCCCATCGCTCCTCACATTGCTACACGTTTGAAATCTGCCGTCCAGACACTCAAGACCCTGACATGCCGCTTTTTCGTGCAGGTCTGGCTTGCGTCGGGCGTCTCGTCGTTTAAGCTTCGCGCGACCAAAGGTTGCGGCACCCATGACCATCGAAATCCTCCAGACCCATCCCCTTCTCGCGTCGTGCGAACAGGCGCTCGCGGCCCGTTACACCGTCCACAAACTCCATGAGATGGCTGACAAGGCCGCCTGGCTGGCCGAAAATGGCGCCCGCATCCGCGCCCATGCCGGCTCGGGCGTGCAGGCTGACCTTATGGATCAGTTGCCCAATCTCGAAATCATCGCCAGCTTCGGCGTGGGCTATGACAATATCGACACCGCCGGCGCCAAGGCCCGCAATATCCGCGTCACCAACACGCCCGATGTGCTCAATGACGCGGTGGCCGAATTGACCATAGGCCTCATGATTTCGCTCGCCCGCCGCATTCCGCAAGGCCATCAGTTCGTGGGGCAGGGCAAATGGCCGGGTGGCAATTTCGGCCTTTTCTCCGAATTGACCGGCAAGACCGTCGGCATTCTAGGGCTTGGCCGCATCGGCAAGGAAATTGCCACCCGCGCCCAGGCCATGAAGATGCGCGTCGTCTATTACGGCCGCCACCATCAGCCGAGCGTGCCCTATATCTACTACGACAAGCTCGAAGACATGGCCCGCGACAGCGATTGGCTGGTCGTCATAGCCCCCGGCGGCAAGGGCACGGAGAAGATCGTGTCCCGCAGGGTGCTCGAGGCCCTTGGCCCCGAAGGCCGCATCGTCAATGTCGCACGCGGCACCCTGATCGATGAGCCTGCAATGGTCGATCTATTGGTCAATGGTGGCCTCGGCGGCGCGGCCCTCGACGTCTTTGAGAATGAACCGCAGGTCCCCGCTGAACTCCTCACCCTCGACAATGTCGTGCTCTCACCCCACCAGGGCAGCGCCACCCACCAGACCCGCGACGCCATGGGCGCGCTGCTCGTCGCCAATCTCGAAAAGCATTTTGCTGGTGAACCTCTGATCAGCGCGGTGGTGTGAGCTTTTTCACCTCGCCCCTTTGGGGAGAGGTCGACGCGAAGCGTCGGGTGAGGGGGCCTTTATATTCCTCTCCCCCTCGGGGAGAGGTGGCTCGGCGAAGCCGAGTCGGTGAGGGGGATATTTCCACGACTACAGGGTTTGCTGCCGTCTCCCCCTCATCGGGCGCATAGCGACCCGTGGGCGCCACCTTCTCCCCGATGGGGAGAAGAACGGAGACAGCCTCCCACAGCCAGTGTCGTCACTCCAGGTCCACCTGCTCCATCACCCCCGCCGCGTGAATGCACACGATATCCAGCCGCTCCGGCCCCAGATTGGTGAATCTGTGCGGTACGCCCGCGGGCGCCACGGCGATATCGCCCGGCCCGACCTCGAACCTCTCCGCGCCAATGATGACTTCGGCCCGCCCCCGCCGCACTACCCAGGTCTCGGGGTAGGGATGGGTGTGCAGGGCTGGCCCCTGGCCCGGCTCATTGTCCACGGCAAAGAACGAAATCGGCGTGCCATAGGCCTCGCCCTCGAAGCGGATTGTCCGGCTATTGCTCGGCGGCCGGTCGGCCGCGCGCAGAACATGGGCCATGGTTGAACTCCTCTTTGCCAGGATGACGAGCGGGTGCGACCCCATTCGACAACGCGCTTCTCAATTGAGCGCTCATCTTTGACCTCAAAGATATCCCCGCCCTCAAAATCTGCGACACAATCCCTCCCGTTCCCGCACATGCTGCGCGGTCGCGACGAACGGGCGGTGCGGGGGCGACGGATGGTCCTGGGGGCGCCCAGGATCCGTCGGTATTTGGATGATCCGGGACCGCTCTGATCCCCCGGTCTGGGAGCGAAGCTTCCGCGTTTGGCACGGGATGTAGCCACGGACGGTCCAACCCGAAGAGTCTCCGCCAGTCTGGGGCGAGGTTTTCCTCACCTTCTAATTTTGCCGGACGACCGGCACCGAGGCGAAGCTCGCCCCAGACCGCACGTTGCGGCCGGAAACCGGAGGCGCCCGCGTCGTCCGGCAAAACATGCTGTCCGGTTCCCGCCTGGGCACCAAGCCCCATTAACACCAGGTTGCGAACCCGATAGCCTGAGTGCCGAATCCGGCTTTGGCCAAGGGAGCGACGTGAATGACCGAATGGTGGCGCGGCGGAGTGATCTATCAGGTCTATCCCCGCTCGTTTCAGGACAGCAATGGCGACGGTATCGGTGACCTGCCGGGCATTATCGACCGGCTCGATCATATCGCCAGCCTCGGCGTGGATTGCATCTGGCTCTCGCCCATCACCATGTCGCCACAGGCCGATATGGGCTATGACGTCTCCGATTATATGCAGGTCGATCCGCTTTTTGGCTCACTGCGCGATTTCGACGTGCTGATGGATCGCGCCCACGCCCTGGGTCTCAAGGTCATCATGGACCAGGTGGTCAGCCACACCTCGGACCAGCACCCCTGGTTCGCCGAATCCAGCGTCTCGCACGACAATGCCCGCGCCGATTGGTATGTCTGGGCCGACGCCAAGCCGGACGGCTCGCCGCCGAACAACTGGCTCTCGGTCTTTGGCGGCTCGGCCTGGGAATGGCACACGGCGCGCAAGCAATATTACCTGCACAATTTTCTAACGTCCCAGCCCGACCTCAACTTCCACAATCCGGCCGTGCAGGATGCGGTGATCGAGGTCATGCGCTTCTGGCTCGACCGAGGGCTCGATGGCTTCCGCCTCGACACGGTCAATTACTACTTCCATGACGCCCAGCTGCGCTCCAATCCCCCGCTGAAATCCTTGAAGGGCAAGGCGGTCACCAATCCCTATGACATGCAGAGCCACAAGTATTCCAAGAGCCAGCCCGAGAACATCGCTTGGCTGAGGAAACTGCGCGCCCTGCTCGACCAATATCCCGGCGCCACCAGCGTTGGTGAGGTGGGTGACGATGAGCGGGGCGTCGAACTGATGGCGCAGTACACCTCGGGCAGCGATATGCTGCACATGTGCTATTCCTTCGATTTCCTCGGGCCCAAATTCACTGCGAAACACTTCCGTTCCAAGGTGGAATCCTTCTTTTCGGCCGGCGAAACCGGGTGGCCCTGTTGGAGTTTTTCCAATCACGACGTCATCCGCCATATGACCCGCTGGGCGCCTCATAGCGCCTCCCCGGCCGATCTCTCACGCCAGGCCGCCGCCCTCGTGCTGACGCTCAAGGGCTCTGCCGGTCTCTATCAGGGCGAAGAGCTGGGCCTGCCCGAAGCCGATATTCTCTATGAGGAATTGACCGATCCGCGCGGCATCCGCTTCTGGCCCGGTGACAAGGGACGCGATGGCTGCCGTACGCCCATCCCCTGGCAGCATGGCATGACCCATGCCGGCTTTACCACCGGCACCCCGTGGCTGCCGGTCAAGCACGCGGCAGCGGCTTTAAGCGTTGAAGTCCAGAATGCCGACCCAGACTCGACGCTGAACTACTATCGAAAGTTCCTCGCCTGGCGCAAAACCCATCCGGCGCTGGTGACTGGCGACATCACCTTTTTCAACACCGCCGAACCCGTCCTCGCCTACCGCCGCTCTGCCGGCAACAAGGACGTGATCTGCGTTTTCAACCTTTCGGCCGAACCGCTCACCGTCAAACTTTCCAAGGTGGAATTGACCCTCGAACCGGTCAGCAACAACGCCACTCTCGATGGCGCCACCCTGACCCTCGGCCCCAACGGCTTCGCCATCCTCCCGGCCCCCGCCGGCGAGGGCAAGGTCAGCTACAAGCAGAGCTGACCCCCACCCTTGGTCCCTCCCCACAAAGGGGAGGGAGACGATGAACACAAGCATCTCAGCCTGCGCCTCCTCCCCTTGATGGGGAGGGAGTGAGGGTGGGGTGATCGGGCTATTCGTTGATCGTCGCCCGCCGCTCCTGCCAGCGGATCAGCATGACCACGGCGGGAATGGCAAAGCTCAGCATCAGCAGCCGGATCACATGGTGGGCGGCAATGAAGGCGGTGTCATAGCCCAGGGCAATACCCAGCGCGCCCATGCCCTCAAGCGCGCCCGGCGACAGGCCCAGCCAGATCTGCCCAAAGGGCATGTCGACCAGTTGTGCCACGCCCAGCGCCATCAGGGTAACGATGCTCACGGTCATCGCCGTGGCGATCAACCCGCCCGTGGCCGCAGCCATGAATTCCTTGCGCGTGATCCCCACAAAGCGCGATCCGATCAGCGCCCCGGTGAGAATGAACGTCGCGACCACCAATGGTGTTGGCATGGCCTCGGTATAGAGCCCGCCCAGCTTGGCCGCCGTTGCCGCAGCCATGGCGCCCAGCACCATGCCCGCGGGCACCTTCAAGCGCATGAACACCAGCCCCACCGCAATGCAGCCTGCCGCCAGCAGGACCAGTTGCAGCGGGTTCAGGTAGGCTCCTTTCACCGGCGCCGCGAAATGGTCGATCGGCAGGAACACCGAGCCAATCGGCACGGCAATGGTCAGCATCAGGATGCGGATCACCTGGATGATAACGATCTGTCGTGAATTGCCGACGCCGGTGGCTGCAATGCCCAGAACGAAGGACAGGTGTCCGGGAAATGAGCTGAGGTAGGCCGTGCCCGGATCGAGCTTGAACACCTTGGTGAGCATCCATCCCGTGGCGGCAACGATGATGACAAGCTCCACGGCCAGCGCGGCCAGCGAAATCGGCCAGCTGCTCAAAAGCGTCAGGCTATCCGGAGCGACGCTGGCGCCCATCGACATGCCGATCAGCACGAACACGACATTGCGCAAGCCATCGGGCATGGCCACCGGCGCACCCATCATCGCGGCGACCGTCACTGCCAGCGCCCCGCCCATCAGCCAACCCGCCGGCAGGCCCATCAGCATGGCGATGCCCCCACCCGCGGCAGAAATGGCGAGGGTGAGAACAACTGGCAAAATGTTGGTCGGAGACAGTCGGAAGGCAGGCATTGTGACACGAGCCTTAGCCGATCAGGCCAAGAGGCAAAAGGTTGATTTGAAACATCAATGTCCAACTGGTGAGAGGAACTTAACCGGCCGGTAGGGCCTTCTCCACCAGCCGCACCCAATAGCTCACCCCCACCGGAATGGCTTCGTCGTTGAAGTCATAGGTATCGGTGTGCAATTCGGTCGAGTCGCCATTGCCGAGGAAAATATAGGCCCCCGGCCGCTCGTTGAGCATGAAGGAGAAATCCTCGCCGCCCATCGAGGGGGCGGTGTCGTCATCCACCTGGCCGGCGCCGACGATATCGCGGGCCACCGAGGCGGCAAATTCGGTCTGCTCGGGCGCATTGACCGTCACCGGATAGCCGCGGGCATAGCGGACGCTGGCCTCGGCGCCAAAGCTCTGGGCGAACTGGGGGACAAACTCGCCCAGCCGGGTCTCGATGAAGTCCTGTACGTCGCCGTCCAGTGTGCGCACCGTGCCGGTGATCTTGGCGGTGCGGGAAATCACATTGTCCGCCTCGCCGGCCTCGACCATGGTGACGCTCAGAACGGCATTGGCCAACGGATCGAGATTGCGCGACACAATGGTCTGGAGCGCGCTCACCATCTGCGCGGCCACAATGATTGGGTCGATCGTCACATGCGGACGCGCCGCATGGCCGCCCTTGCCGATGATGTCGATATAGAACCGGTCGGTGGCCGCCATGATGCCGCCGGCACGAATGCCGAATGTGCCCACCGGCATGCCCGGCCAATTGTGCATGCCATAGACTTCAGCAATGTCGAATTTCTCGATAAGCCCGTCGTCCAGCATCACCTTGCCGCCACCGCCGCCCTCCTCGGCGGGCTGGAAAATCAGCGCCACGCGACCATCGAAATTGCGCGTCTCGGCCAGATATTTCGCCGCGCCCAGAAGCATGGCGGTGTGCCCGTCATGCCCACAGGCATGCATCTTCCCCTCGCTGGTCGAGGCATGCGGCAGACCGGTCTTTTCGGTCATGGGCAGGGCATCCATGTCGGCGCGCAGGCCAATGGTCTTGCCGCCCTTGCCGCGCCCCTGGATGATGCCGACCACGCCCGTCCGGCCCAGACCCGTCACCACCTCGTCGCAGCCGAAGGCCCTCAACTTCTCCGCCACAAAGTCCGCCGTCCGATGCACCTCGAACAGCACTTCGGGATGCGCGTGCAGGTCGCGCCGCCAGGCAGCGATCTCGGGTTGAAACTCGGCAACGCGGTTGAGAACAGGCATACAATAGTCCGGGAGTCGGGAAACAAAGGCGCAATGTCTCCGTCTGAGCGGGCGCCGTCAACCACCGGCCTTGCGGCCGCCGTCGTCTGCCACCGAACACCTGAACGGTAAACAGTACCGCTTTCCAACAATTCGCCCGGCGCTGGACCGAATTTCCCCATCTGCGCCTTGCCCGTCTCCGGGGATTTTGCCAGAAAGCCGCCAAGTTCCGGGAGTTGTCCAAAAAGGCGCGCTATGAAAATCCTCGTCGCGGTAAAGCGCGTGGTCGATCACAATGTCCGCATTCGGGTTCGCCCCGACGGTTCGGGCGTCGAGACCAATGGCGTGCGCATGTCGATGAACCCGTTCTGCAAGCATGCGGTGGAAGCCGCCGTGCAATTGGCCGAGGCGGGGCAGGCGAGCGAGATCGTCGTCGTCTCCATCGGCCCCAAGGCCTCCAATGACGTGATCCTGACCGCCTTGGCCATGGGCGCGCACCGCGGCATTCTCGTTGAAACCGACGCGGCGCTCGAAACCTTGGCCATCGCCAAGCTACTGGCCAAAGTGGTGGATGAAGAACAGCCCGATCTGGTCTTGCTCGGCAAGCAAGCCGTCGATGACGACAGCAATCACGTCGGCCAGATGCTGGCTGCGCTGACCAACCGTCCGCAGGCGACATTCGCTTCGGAAATCAAGCTCGATGGCCATACGCTCGAAGTCACCCGCGAGGTTGATTATGGTCGCGAAACCATCGATTTGGCATTGCCTGCAATCGTCACTGCCGATCTGCGCCTCAACACTCCGCGCAATGCCGCGCTGCCGATGGTGATGAAGGCGCGATCCAAGCCCTTGGCCGTGCGCCCCGCTGCCGAGTTCGGCGTCGATCTCACCCCGCGCCTGGTTGTCGAAAGCGTCGCGCCGCCAGCCGAACGCGCCGCCGGCACCACGGTGGCCTCTGCCATCGACCTGGCCGATATCATCGTCGCTGACGTCAACGAGATGGAGGCGATCTGATGGGCGTTCTGGTTCTGGCCGAACTTGACAACGGCACGCTGTCGCCTGCCACTGCGCGCGTCGTTGCCGCTGCCGCTAAACTCGGTGCTATCGACCTGTTGGTTGCCGGCCCCCGCGCCGCCGCCGAGGCTGGCGCGACCCTCGCAGGGGTCGCCAAGGTTATTCTTGCGACGGAAACCGTGCTCGCCGATGGCCTGGCAAACCTGCTCGCTGGGTTGGCGCCGGGCTATGAGCATATCGCCGCCGCCGCCTCGACCACCGGCAAGGACGTGATGCCGCGCCTTGCGGCCCAGCTCGATATTCAGCCGGTTACCGACATTGTTGCCATCCTCGGCGCCAACCGCTTCACCCGCCCCATCTACGCCGGCAATGCCCTGCAGACGCTTACTGACGCGCAGGCCAGGCATGTGCTCACCTTCCGCGCTTCGGCCTTCCGTCCGGCGGCAGGCGGCAATGCCGCCCCTATCGAAACTCTGGATGCGACAGTGGCTTCTGCCGCTCGCTTCATCGCCGCGCACCGCACCGAAAGCGACATCCCTGACCTCGCCACGGCGCAAATCGTGGTCGGCGGTGGTGTATCGGTTGGTTCCGCTGAAGGCTTCAAGCTGATTGAGGCTTTGGGCCGCTCGCTCGGCGCCGCTATTGGCGCCACCCGGGCCGCCGTGGACGCCGGATATGCGCCCAATGATTGGCAAGTCGGCCAGACCGGCAAGATCATCGCGCCGGATTTATACATTGCCGTCGGCATCTCCGGCGCGCTTCAGCACATTGCCGGTATCCAGGGCGCCAAGAAGATCATCGCCATCAACACCGACGCCGAAGCTCCCATCGTCAAGATTGCCGACGTGGCGCTGATTGGCGACCTCTTCGATATCCTGCCGCAATTGACGGCCGAACTGGAAAAACGCGGCCTTAAAGGCTGATTGTCTCGACCCCCGGCAAGGCCCTCGCCTTGCCGGATATCATTGCAAAAATCCCCGCCCGGCCTATAAAGACCGCGCCTTTCCACCGGACCTCCCGCAAATGTTCGAAATCCTGACCAAGGCCCCTGGCGACAAGATTCTCGCGCTCATGGGCGAATATGCCGCCGACCCCCGTTCCACCAAGGTCGACCTCGGCGTCGGCGTTTACAAGGACGAGAAGGGCGTGACCCCGGTTATGACCTCGGTGCGCAAGGCCGAAGAGCGCATGCTTTCGAACGCGAAAACCAAGACCTATCTCGGCATCGCTGGCAACAAGGGCTATGGCAATGCCGTGCTCGACCTCGTGCTGGCTGATAGCGTTGACCGCGCCCGCGTCCGCATTGCCCAGGCCCCTGGCGGCACCGGCTCGCTCTGGGTGTTGATGCAGCTGATCAACCGTGCCCGTCCCGGCGCAACCATCTATGTGTCGGACCCGACCTGGGCCAATCACAACCCCATCGCCATCGGCGCCGGCCTCAAGGTAGCGACCTATCCCTATTTTGATCCGGCGACGCGCGGCGTGAAGTTCGCTCAAATGCTGTCCGCGCTCGATGCGTTGGGGGCGGGCGATGTGGTGCTGCTGCACGGCTGCTGCCACAACCCGACTGGCGCCAACCTCAACAATGATCAGTGGGACCAGGTCGCGGCAAGCCTTGCACGCACCGGTGCGCTGCCGTTCATCGATCTGGCCTATCTCGGCTTTGGCGATGGCATCGAGGCAGACGCCTATGGCACCCGCAAGGTGCTGGCGAGCGTGCCCGAAGCATTGATTGCCTTCTCCGGCTCGAAGAATTTCGGTCTCTATCGCGAGCGCGTCGGCGCCGCCATCCTCGTCGCCCGCAATGCCGACGAAGCTGACGTGACCAATTCCCAGCTGCTCAATATCATCCGTGGTGCCTATTCCCAGCCACCCGATCATGGCGCCGAAATTATCCGCACCATTCTCGAGGACGCAGCCTTGCGCGCCGAATGGGAGACTGAACTGGCCGCAATGCGCAATCGCATGATCGCCCTGCGCATCAAGCTGGCCGAAGCCATTCGCGAGCGCTCGAATTCGACCGATTTCGACTTCGTTGCCGACCACCGCGGCATGTTCTCGCTGCTGGGGCTCAGCAATGACGCCGTCGAACATCTTAAGGCCGAAAACGGGGTTTATATGACTGGAGACAGTCGCATCAATGTCGCCGGCATCCCGGAGGATCGCGTTGGCGATCTGGCGGACGCGTTTTTGGGCGCCACTCGCTGATCCACGCCTTGCGGCTCTGCGCCGCCATGGCTACATCTGGATTAACAGCCGGACACAAAGTTACTAGGAGGGAACGATGAAGTTCTTCGTCGACACTGCAGATACCGCCGCCATCAAGGACCTTCACGATACGGGCCTTCTGGACGGTGTCACCACCAATCCATCGCTGATTGCCAAGTCCGGCCGTGACTTCAAGGAAGTCATCAAGGAAATCTGCGGCATTGTTCCCGGCCCGGTTTCCGCTGAAGTCGCCAGCCTCGAATATGACGGCATGGTCGCCGAGGGCGAGCACCTCGCCAAGATCGCCTCCAATGTCGTGATCAAGCTGCCCCTGACCCTGGCTGGCCTCAAGGCCACAAAGTACTTCAAGGAAAAGGGCGTGCAGACCAATGTCACGCTCTGCTTCTCGGCCAATCAGGCGCTGCTCGCAGCAAAGGCTGGCGCCACCTATATTTCGCCCTTCATCGGTCGCCTCGACGACATCAATCTCGATGGCATGGAGCTGATCGAGAATATTCGTCAGATCTATGACAACTACCAGTTCGAGACCCAGATCCTGGCCGCCTCGATCCGTTCGGCCAATCACGTCACCCAGGCCGCGCTGGCCGGTGCCGATGTCGCCACCATTCCGCCCGACGTCATCAAGAAGCTGGCCCTGCACCCGCTGACCGATAAGGGCATCGAAGGCTTCCTCAAGGATTGGAAGGCCACCGGCCAGTCGATCCTCTAGCATTCGATATTTCTGCAAACGCGATGTCGCCCCGGCGCAGGCCGGGGCCCATCCTGAGATGCGCCTGCGGAAATAGTTCTCAGGATGGATGCCGGCCTGCGCCTGCATGACAGCGGAGTTGCGGCACATCCGTGCCCAAAACTTCATGGCCGATACCGATCTCGCCGCCCAGATAAAAGCCGCGCTTGCCGACGTCGAAATCCCTGGCGGCGGTGATCTCGCCACTTATGGCGGCCTCTCCGACATCATCGTCACGCCTGGCGCCATTGCCTTTGCCATCGCTGTCGCGACAGGCATGGAGGCCGCTTTTGGCCCCGCTCGCGATGAGGCGCAGAAGCGCGCCCAAGCGCTTGGCGGCGCTCGCAAGGTTATGGTTTCGCTGACCGCTGAAAAGTCTAACACTGCCAAATTCGGCCATGGCGCACCACAGCCCCAGGGCAAGACCCGCGTCAAAGGCGTCAAGCGCATCATTGCGGTCGGCTCGGGAAAGGGCGGGGTCGGCAAATCCACCACCGCCGTCAATATCGCGCTGTCCCTTGCCGCCGAAGGCCTCAAGGTCGGGGTGCTCGATGCCGATCTCTATGGCCCCTCGGTGCCCAAGCTGCTTGGCATCGAAGGCAGGCCTGCCATCCGCGATGACGGCATCTTCACCCCGCACGAGGCCTTTGGTTTGAAGGTCATGTCCATCGGCTCCATGCTGGTCCCCGGCCAAGCCGTGGTTTGGCGCGGCCCCATGGCCACTTCGGGTCTCAGGCAATTGTTGCGCGAGACCGATTGGGGTGGTCTCGATGTGCTGGTTATCGATCTGCCGCCCGGCACGGGCGACATTCACATTGCCCTCTTCCAGCAGACCGTGGTCGATGGCGTCGTCATCGTCTCCACGCCGCAAGATCTGGCGCTGATCGACGCGCAAAAGGCCATCGACATGCTCCGCCGCATGTCGGTGCCCGTGCTTGGCCTCGTCGAAAACATGAGCTTCTTCATCGCCCCCGACACCGGCCACCGCTATGACATATTCGGCACTGGTGGCGCCGAGCGGGCAGCAGCGCGCCTCGAAATTCCTTTCCTTGGCGCCATTCCGCTGGTCATGTCCATTCGCGAAGGATCGGACGCGGGCACGCCGCCGGTGGCCAGCGCTCCTGACGGACATGAAGCCACCGCCTACCGTGCTATCGCCCGGAATTTGCTTGCCACCACGCCTTGATACAAATCGAGCGTTCTGAGGCACGTACACCATTTATATCGATTGCTGAAATCGATTGCATAAACTCCCGCCTGAATGTTATCCGCCTTCCCCACTAGGGCGAAAAGCTCAATTGGAGGGGATATGTTCTCGTTTGATCGCCGGGATTTCGGTTCCGACTTCACCTTTGGCGTGGCAACGGCCGCCTATCAAATCGAAGGCGGGCAGGGCCACGGTCGCGGCTCGTCCATCTGGGATACGTTTTCGGCCACGCCCGGTAATGTCCACAATGGGGATACCGGCCTCAATGCCTGCAATCATTACGAATTGTGGCCTCAGGATCTCGATCTGATCCGCGACGGCGGGTTCGACGCCTACCGCTTTTCTTTCGCCTGGCCGCGCCTCATTCCCGAGGGCACAGGTGCGGTCAATCAGGCCGGGCTTGATTTCTATGACCGGCTGATCGACGGCATGCTGGAGCGCGGCCTCAAGCCCTATGCCACGCTCTATCACTGGGACCTTCCCTCGACCTTGCAGGATCGCGGCGGTTGGATGAACCGCGATATCGCCAGCTGGTTTGCAGATTATGCAACCCTGGTTGCACGCAAATTCGGGGACCGGCTCCAAGCCACCGCGACCATCAACGAACCCTGGTGCGTTGCTTTCCTTAGCCATTTCCTCGGCATTCACGCGCCGGGCTACCGAGACCTGCGCGCTGCTGCGCGCGCCATGCACCACGTGCTCTTTGCCCATGGCACCGCCGTGGATGCGCTGCGCGCCGAGGGCACCAAAAACCTCGGTATCGTGCTCAATCTTGAAAAGTCTGAACCGGCCAGCGACAGCGAAGCCGACAAGGCCGCCTGCAATTTCGGCGATGCATTGTTCAACCGCTGGTATCTGGGCGGGGTCCTCAAGGGCCAGTACCCGGACGAGATGACTGAATGGTTGGGGCCGCATCTGCCCACCAATTATCAGGACGACATGGCGGTTGTCAGCCGCCCGCTCGATTGGCTGGGCATCAACTACTATACGCGGGGCCTCTATAAGGCGTCCTCCGAACCAGGCCGCCCGGCCGAAATGGTCAAGGGTCCACTCGAAAAGACCGATATCGGTTGGGAAATCTATCCCCAGGGCCTTACGGACCTGCTGGTGCGCGTTTCGAATGACTACACCAAACTGCCGCTCTACGTCACCGAAAACGGCATGGCGGAGGTCGAGGGCGACAACGATCCGCGCCGTACCAAATATTATGAGGATCACCTCAAGGCCGTGCTCGCAGCCAAGGCTCAAGGTGCCGATGTCCGGGGCTATTTCGCCTGGTCGCTGCTCGACAATTACGAATGGGCCGAAGGTTACAACAAGCGCTTCGGTCTGGTTCATGTCGACTACCAAACCCAGAAGCGCACCCCTAAGGCCAGCTTCCGGGCCTTCCAAGGCCTGCTGCACAATTCGCGCTGAGTATGTATGGTCGGGCTCTGTGTGATCACGTGAGCCCGACCCCCATCATGACTTCGGATTTCAGCGAACTGCCCCCATCCCTGCAGCGCCTTGACGACATCCTGGCCGATGCTGGCGACGAGGCCATGCTGCTGACTGAGCTTGATGGCTTCCTCTGTGCGCTGGTCGTCAGTCCCTCGCCCGTATCCAAAAGCGAGTATTGGCCCTTCGACTGGGCCGCCGACCAGCGCGGCCTGCCTGCACCAGGCTTTGAGGACTTTGAGGCCTTGGTCGATGCGCGCCTCTCGGCCATTGAGGAGGAACTCAGCGAAGGCGCTTATGGTCCGCTGTTCGAGGTGGATGAGGAAACCGACGACGTCATCTGGCAGGCCTGGATGTCCGGTTTCCAGCAGGCCATGCTGCTTCGCTTTGACGCCTGGGACGATCTGCTGCGCGACACCGGCGGCACGGCGCGGGGCGAGGCGGCTATGGGCCTGGCGTCCGGGCTCATGCTGGTCGATCCGGCCAATCACCCGGACGACACGGCCAGCACCGATGAGTGGGCCCAGTATGACGCGGCGATGGACGCCATGCCTGAAATTCTGGCCCAGGTTGCCGTGCTGCTTTACCGGCTGCACCGCCAAGACTAGGCGACATCGGGCAGACGAGCCGCCATCAGTGCCCGGGTCAACCGGTGTTGCGGTGCGGCAAAGAGATGCTCCGGCGTACCCTCTTCGACAATCCGGCCCTTTTCCATCACCAGCACCCGGTCGGCCATGGCTGCGACCATATCGAGGTCGTGGCTGATGATCAGGTAGCTCAATCCATGCTCGGCCCGCAGCCGCGACAACAGGTGCAACACCTCGCCGCGCAGCGAAACATCAAGCGCCGACACCGGCTCGTCCAGCACCACCAGGCGCGGTCGCGTCACCAGGGCCCTGGCAATCGCCAGGCGCTGCCGCTGCCCGCCAGAAAATTCGTGCGGATAGCGTTTCAGCATCCCCGTTTCGAGGCCCACTGCCTCCACCGCTTCGCGTAATCGCGCTGCCTGTTCCTCACCCGAGAGGCGGCCCAGGAGGTGCAGCGGTTCGGCCAGCGAGTCTCCCATGCTCATGCGCGGATCAAAGCTGCTGAACGGGTCCTGGAACACCAGTGATAGCCCGGCCCGCAGCAGTGGCGGCAGGTCGCGCCCGCGATAGGGTGAGCCATCGAGCACCATGTGCCCTTCGCTGGCACTGTCTAGGCCCACGATCATCCGCGCCAGCGTGGTCTTGCCGCAACCCGATGGACCGACCAGTGCCACGCATTCGCCTGCACCGATCTCGAAGCTCACCTCGTCCACCGCCCGCAGCGGGGGATTGCGCCAGAACCAGAACCCGGCCTGCTGATAGACGCGGCTGAGATTCTTGACGGCCAGCAAGGGCCTGTCATGAGGCTTGATCAACGCGGCTTGCCGGTCCATCCGGCTGGCCGCCAGCAAGCGACGCGTATAGTCGGCCTTGGGCGCGCCCAACACCGCCTCGGTATCGCCCTGTTCCACCAGCTTGCCTGCCCGCATCACGCCGACGCGAGAACAAAGGGCAGCGACGGCGCGAATATCATGGCTGATGAACAACAGCGTCATGTGTCGCCGCGTGCAGATTTCCGTGATCAGGTCGAGCACCGTGCGCTGGGTGATGACATCGAGCGCCGATGTCGGCTCATCGGCAATCATCAGCTCCGGCTGGCTCACCAAAGCCATGGCAATCATTGCCCGCTGCCGCTGCCCGCCCGAAAGCTGGTGCGGAAACCGCGCGGCGTGGCCTGGCTCCAGCCCCACTTCGCCCAAGAGGCCGGGCAGCAGAGTCTGCGCTGCCTCGCTTAGCTCGGCCAGGGCGATTGCCTCCTCGATCTGCTCGCCAATTCGCATCAGCGGATTGAGGGCGGTCATCGGCTCCTGAAACACCATGCCAATGCGCTTGCCCCGCATCCGCGCCAGCGCCCGCTCATCGGCGGGCAGGGGGACTCCATCGAACTGCACTTCGCCTGAAACTGTTGCCGTCTCAGGCAGGAGGCCGGCAATGGCCAGCGCTGTCAGTGATTTGCCCGAACCGCTTTCCCCAATGATGCCAAAACGATCACCGCGTTCGATGCGCAGCGACAAGCCAGACACCGCCGGGCGCCCGCCAAAGGCGATGGTCAGATCGGCGAGTTCAACCAGCGCCATGGGCCAATCCCTCCCGTCTGAGACGCGGGTCCATGGCATCGCGCAACCCGTCGCCGGCAATGTTGAGCGCAATGACGACGAAAACGATGGTCAGCCCCGGCACGACGCTGAGCCAGGGGTGGATGAGAAACAGGCTCTGCGCGTCCCGCAGCATCAGCCCCAGGCTTGTGGCCGGCGGCTGGGTCCCCAGCCCGATGTAGGAAAGGCCCGCCTCGGCCAGAATGCCCAGCGACAGCTGGATGGTGCCTTGCACGATCAGGAGGCTCATGATGTTGGGCAGCAGGTGTCTGACGGCGATTGCCCAATTACCCAGTCCCGCAAGACGCGCCGCCGCCACGAAATCCTGCGTGGCCACCGCCAGCGCGCCGCCGCGGGCAACGCGAGCAAACACCGGGATGTTGAACACGCCGATGGCGATGATGGCGTTGGTTTCGCCCGGTCCTGCCAGCGCCGCGATGAGAATTGCGACGACAATGGCCGGGAATGCAAAGGTCAGGTCCGACAGGCGCAGCACCAGCCATTCCAAAGCCCCGCCCCAGGCCACGGCTGCAAGGCCCATCGGCACGCCCAGCCCAACCCCGATCAGCACGCCCAGTGCCGCCACGACAAAGCTGGTCAGCGTTCCGCTCATGACCAGCGACAGCATGTCCCGGCCCAGGTGGTCTGTGCCCAGCCAATGCTCGGCCATCGGTCCATGAAAGCGCCGCGCAATGGCAATCTGCTCGATGGGATAGGGCGTCCACCACAGCGAAATCAGCCCCAATAGGGCAAACGCGGCCGCCGCGATGAGGCCGATATATAGGCTCGGATGCTGCCGGATCGCCCCCCAGGTCATGCGTCGCGCCCCTTGAGGCGCGGATCGACCAGCGCATAGGTCAGGTCCACCACCAGCATGGTTAGCGTCGTCACCAGGACCAGTGCAATGGTGGCGCCGCGTACCAGCACCAGGTCGCGCTCGGAAATCGCAGTGAAAATTAGCCGGCCAAGTCCTGGCAGATAAAAAACATTCTCGACAATGATGGTACCCGCTATGAGATAGGCGAACTGCAGCCCGAGGATGGTGAGCACCGGCAAAAGGGCATTGCGCACGCCATGCCGCCAGATCGCCTCGCTTTTGGTCAGTCCCTTGGCCCGCGCGGTGCGGATGAAGTCCTGCTCGGTAATGTCGACCAGCGCCGTGCGCATCACCCGCGCCAGGATCGAGGCCTGCGGCAGCGCCAGCGCCAATCCGGGCAGGATCAGCCCGCGCAGCGTCGCGCCGGGGTCTTCGTCCCAGGGAATGAAACCGCCTGTCGGCAGCCAGCGCAGGGTGACGGAGAAAAGCAGCGTCAGCAGCATTCCGAACCAGAAATTGGGAATGGCAACGCCGGTCTGGGCCAGAACCATAAGGGCCGTATCCGTCGCCTTCCCGCGCCGCATGGCAGCCAGAATGCCCATGGGCAAACCCACAGCGATCGATACGACCATGGCTATCAGAGACAGCGGCAAGGTCACCGCCATACGTTCGGCGATCAACTGGCTCACAGGCAGGCGCTGGGTGGTCGAAATCCCGAAATCACCCGTCAGCATGCCCCCGATCCAGCCGAAAAATCGCTCATGGGCCGGTGCATCCAGACCCATCTGGTCGCGCAGGGCTGCCACGGCCTCCGGCGTGGCATTGATGCCGAGGATGAACCGCGCCGGATCACCCGGCAGCAGGTCAAGCAAGAGAAATATGATCAGCGCCGCCACGAACAGCGTAACGGCAAATCCGGCAAAGCGGCGGAAGAAGTAGAGGGCCAAAAAGGTCACCCCCACCCTTGATCCCTCCCCACAGCGGGGAGGGAGACATCGAGCACCACCGCCTCGGACCTGCGCCTCCCTCCCCTTGATGGGGAGGGAAAGAGGGTGGGGTGGAGCAAAGAGAGCTGCTCTTTCAGTCGTCGGGGTGTGGGGACATCACTCCACCCAGTGAATATCCCGCAGCACCACGCCTTCGACCGGTGCATTCTGCCACATGCCGTCGAGCTTGGCGTTCCAAACGCCGGTCTGGGCCAGCTCGAACAGGTAGCCATTGACGGCGTCGACCGCGATGACGGTCTGGATTTCCTGGGCCAGCGCCTGGCGTTCGGCCTCATCGGTTGTGGCATTGAGCGTCTCGTTGAGGGCCTGAACGTCCGCGTTGTCATAGCCGAAGTAGTAGTCGGGGTTGGCGTAGATGCCAATATCGAACGGCTCGACATGGCTGATGATGGTCAGGTCGAAGTCCTTGTTGGCAAACACGTCTTCCAGCCATTGGGCCCATTCGGCATTGATCAGCTCGAGCTTGATGCCCACCTCGGCGAACTGGCTGGCAATGATCTGCCCGGAAAGCCGAGCATAAGCCACCGGCGGCAGTTTCAGCGTTGCCGAAAACCCGTCGGGGTAACCAGCCTCGGCCAGCAATGCCTTGGCCTTCTCCAGGTCGTGCGGATAGGTGCCGACCAGGTCGAGATAATAGGGATGGTGCGGGGCAAAATGGGTGCCGATGGGCACGCCATAGCCATAGGTTGCGCCGTCGATGATTTCCTGCCGGTCCAGCGCATGGGCCATCGCCTGGCGCACGCGCAGGTCGTCAAATGGCGCCTTGCGGTTATTGGTCGAAAGGATCGTCTCGCCTTCGGTCGATCCCACCAGCACCTTGAACTGAGGATTGCCCTCGAATACGGCCAGCGCTTCGGGCGCAAAATTATTGGTCCCGTCCACATCGCCGGCCAGAAGCGCATTGGTCATGGTCGCGGTGTCGGAAATGAAGAGATAGGTTGCCTTGGTCAGCGCCGGCAGGTCGCCCCAATACGGACCATATTGCTCCAGCACCACGCGGCTGCCCCGGTCCCATTGCACAAAGGCAAATGGTCCCGTGCCGATGGGCTCGGTGCCATTGCTGTCGGCGCTTTCCGGCGCCACGATCACCGCATCGCCACGCCCGAGATTGAACAGGAACAATCCATCTGGCCGCGACAGTGTGAATTCCACCGTCGCCGGGTCGATCACGCTCACCGCGGAGATCGGCGCATAAAGTGCCTTCTGCGCATTGACGCTGTCCTCGGCCAGCAACCGGTCGAAGGTGAATTTCACATCCTCGGCGTCAAAGCTGGTGCCGTCATGGAAGGTAATCCCTTCATGCAGCACAAAGCGATAGGTGAGGCCGTCTTCGGAAATGCTCCAGCTGTCGGCAAGCCCCGGCTGCACCGCGCCGCTCTGGTCGATGCGCACCAGCCCTTCGAAAATGTTCTGATAAACCACGACATCGATGGCTTCGGCGGCGCCCGCTGTCGGGTCTAGTGCCGGCGGCTCCAGCGCTACGCCGATACGGATTTCGTTCGACTGCGCCAAGGCAGTTCCCGACGCCAGCATGAGGCCGAACAGTGCCAGGGCCAGGGACTTGCGTGAAATCATCGTGGTTTCCTCCAGCGGCGTGCCGATACGCCTTGCAACAACATATAGGCAATGCCGCGCCCTTGCGCAGCCACCAACTATTCGGCTTCCTGCGCCGCAGGCTGGTCATCGACCAGATCGGCCGGAATGCGCAATGTGAACAGCATGCCCTCAGGGCCGGCGGGGTCAACCGATAGCGACACGGCGTTGACCGCCAGCAGTGATCGGGTCAGCGCCAGCCCGACGCTGGAGCGTACCGGCGCCAGCATCTGGCCATTGCGTCCCACGCCATCGCGGAACACCACAAAGCGCTCGGCCATGTCGACGGCATGGGCAGAACTGTCGCGCACGTGAATGGCGATGGACCGATCCTCATGACGCTGCGCCGAAATCACCACGGCGCCCCCCATGGGTGTCTGATCTATGGCGCTGGCGAGCAGATTAAGCACTGCCTGGGCCAGCGATGCCCGGTCGGCGGTGACGCGCGGCAGCATTTCGGAAATGGCATTGCGCACGATCACCCGCGCGCCATTGGCCTGGTCGCGGATGCGGATCACGCAATGTTCGAGCAGGTCGGTCAGGTCCAGGCTCGCCCGCTGCGGAAGATAGCGACCATCGCGCAGCCGCGCATAATCGTCCAGTTCGTCCACCAGCGCGGCGATTTCCTGTCCGGCCTGGGCAATGTCGTCGGCATAGGCCTCGTACCGCTCATTCGCCAGCGCCCCGAAGGCCTTGGAGCGAATGATGTCCGAGAACCCGATGACCGTATTGAGCGGGCGGCGCACGCCACGGCTGATCCGCCCCAACAGGGCCGGGTCGATATCGACCGGGGCGCTAAGCCGGGCAGGGGTGGTCTCGCGAGCATTGACCAGCGCGAAATAGCCCGACACGATCCCGGCCTGTCCGAGGGCGAACAGCAACAGATCGGCCTTGCCGTCAGCCGAGCGCAGCGGCAGGCAGGGGCGGGCGGTTTCGGCAAAACGGGCCGGCCGTTCCAGAAACGCCCGCAGCGCTACGGAATCATCCTCGCTCACCAGCGACGTCAGCGAACGGCCCGTCAGCGGCTTGCTGCCAGACAAGAGCGTGACGGCCGGCGCATTGGCCGAGCTCACCACGCCATTACGGCTGGCCTCGACAAAGCCATCGCCGCGAATGTCGGCAAAGGTCTGGGCAAAGGCCTTGACCGCATCTTCATGGCCGGTGCGCACCTCGGTGGTGCTGGCCGACAGCATCAGTGCAGGGCGCCCATGCCAGGAAATGGATTGCAGCCGAGCCGTTACCGGCACCAGCGTACCGTCGCGCTGCACCAGATGGTTCACCGGGCCGGCGTCGTGCCCTTCCGTGCCCATGACCGGGAAAATGGCCGCCAGCCCGGCCTGCCGCAGGCTCTCCACCGAACCATAACCAATCATCTCGGTAATGGCCCGATTGGCGAATAGCACCTGCTGGTCACGAAACACCATGATACCAAGCGGCAGCCGGTTCAGCACCAGTGTCTCGCCGCCAAGATTGACCAGCGCACCCGAGCCGCTTGGGCTGGCTGCGGGCAGCGATGTCAGCGAACGGGTTTCCGACTCCCGGTCTGGTTCCGGCAGCTCCTGCTTTCTCTCGCCCACCCGGTCTGTCAGGATGCGGCTCAATTCGTCGAAGTTATAGCGCGAGACGCGCTCGACAATTTCAGGGTCAGCCTCTGCGTCGGCCGGAATGGATTCCTCCGCCGCCGTTTCCTGTTCGTCGTCACCGACGCTCAAGTCTCGAAACCCCCGCCCGGTGATCGTGAACAGCCCTTGCGCGGTCGAAACGTCCTCCGGCTCGCTCGGCTCGGTTCCGGGCGGCGGCACATCGTCCGCGTCGGTCAACGGCGCATAAAGCGCCTCATCGGCCGCAAGGCGATCCACCAGGTCACTGAGGCGGTGCGAGACTTCACTGAGGTCGTTATCGGCTGTTTGAGGCTCGGCTGCGTCACCGCCCTCGGCCTCGGCAGAGGCCATCTCCTCAACAGCTGGTTCCACGGCGGCGTTTTCTGGCGCCCCTGTGATTGTGGTCGGTGTGTCCCCCAGAGCCTCAACCCAGTCATCGGGATTGTCCTCGCCTGGCTCCACTGTGGCCGCATGAACCTGGGCATAGGCCGCTTCGGCATCGGCATCCTGCCAGCTCCGCAGCTCCCGGCCATAGGCATCATCGGCCGCAATCGGGTCAACGCTCACCGGCTGGGCGACGGCATCGTCGCCTTCGATGATCGCGGCCTGATCCCCCGGCGCCGAGGCATCTGTAGCCACCTCGGGCTCTGCCACCGTCTCCGCAGCCGCTTCGGTCGCCGGCTGATCAGCGTTGAGGATATCATCGGCAATGGCGTCAACGCCAACGATCAGCAACACCGGCTCGCCATCTGCCCGCATCAGGGGCGTGGTCGCGCAGGTTGCCGATACCGGCTTCTCGCCGGCCAGGAATTGGATGCGTGCCAGGCTGGTACGCCCGACGGACCCGAGGCGGATGATCCGCGCGGCCTGTCCTTTGATCGGAACGGCAGGGGCGGCGCGCTTGAGGCCATGCTTTTTCAGCTTGGCGCCGAACAGGCTCGCCGCCGCATTGGACCAGATCAGCGTCTGTCCATCTTGTGACCAGAGCCAGGCCGGACGTGAGTCATCCTCATGCTGCAGCACGCGGCGCGCATCCGGCAAAATGTTCCAGCGGTCATCCATGGACTGCCTTTGTCTGGTCGCGACCCCGTTGGTCTGTGCCAATACGGCACAGAGGTCCGAAGTTCCTTAAGTGTTCTTCAATATAGTGCCGGGCCGAGCGAATCCAGCCCGCCCCGAGCAGGCGCTCACCTGCATCGCGTCCAATGGTTAAGTGCCTTTTCCTAAAGATTGGTCACGCAGGCGCCCGAAAAATGGCTTTGTCGCTGGCAAAATCGTCCACTGTCCACAGCCCAAAATCGGGCCTTGTCATGGCGGCCATCTCGACCTATGTTCCGCCCGCTTTCGGATGCCAGCTTGATGCGGCACTCCGATGCGGTCCTGCCGCCTTAGCTCAGTTGGTTAGAGCGCTAGATTGTGGATCTAGAGGTCCTCGGTTCGATCCCGAGAGGTGGTACCACTCCTTCCCCGTTCATGATCTCACCGCGCCAGACGCAGGGCTGACAGGTCGTTGGCAATGGCTTCAAAGGTTGCTTTCAATTCGCTCGGGCTTGCGGGGAAACGCGCATTCTCGGGCGCTGTGGCGCAACTGGTCAACATGGCGCGGACCACTTCCGGCGTGCTCTGCACCACGGTGTCGGTAGCCAGCCCGATTGTATAGACCGAAATGCCGGCTGACTTGGCATTGCTGCAGGTGTCCATGGTCCGCTGGTTCATGTCGGTGACCAGCGCGGCATTGGCGACATTGCTCGGATTGCCCATGCGCGGAATATTGCCGCCGCTGCTGGTCGTGGTCGAGCTGTTGTTCGAATTGTACTGGAAGCCATAGGCCGAGTGGTAGCAATTGCCATTCAGGCTTCCTTGCGGGTCACCGCAGAAATTGTAAGCGGTGTTTTCGCCGTCCGTCATGATGATCATGACCTTGCTGGTCGCCTGATCATAGGGGCCACCCTCGGTGAAGGGCGCCGTTGGCGAAAGCGCCCGAAACCCCCACACAGCGCCCATATGGATATTGGTGCCGCCGTCGGCCTGCATGCTGTTAATCGTGTTGAGCACCGTGGTCGGGTTGTCGGTCAGGGGAAGAATAGCCGTGCGCGTGCAGTCTGCATTCGGGCCCCAGGAAAAAGTGGTGCCGCTCACGCCCGCGTAATACTTGCACACCCGCTCCTGCAATTCGCGGTTGCTGAGCCCCTGCGGAATGTAACCGCCGCCCGCACAGGTGCGGGTGCGGGTCTCTGTGCCCCCGCTCGTCCAGCCGCTCCAGCTGTTCCACGCCCGGCACGAACAGCTCGGCGAATGGGCGCCATAGATTCCCTTGGCGAACTTGGCCGTGCTGGTGAAATTGGTAGGCCCGCTTGGCGCACTGGTCGTGCCGCCCGACGAGCATCCCCACCAGTTGCAGTACCGGGTTTCGGTCTGTGTACAGGTGGTCGTTCCCTGCGCCGGCCGATCGCACACCGCCGGGCTGTCATTGACATAGCTGTTGGAGCCCACGCCGTCGACCATGTCCGGCGAGAACAGCGGCACGAACAGGGTATTGGCGCCAGTCGGCGGCGTGTCGTCGGTGTCCAGATATTCCGATGCCGCCGTGCCTGTCTTGATATGCGGTCGCGCCACCACGCAGCCGCGCCAGCTTTCGCCGGTCGCGGTAAACAGGTTCCACGATGTGGGGAAAGTATACCCCGACGCGGTCATGATCCCGGTCGTGTCGTCGTCGTCATTGTCCATGTTGTCATTGGCAATGGCGGAATTATTGAGCCGGTCCATCCAGGTGGCATTGGCATTGCCGGTGCCCACGTTCACATACATGGTGAAGGGCACTATGCTCACCTTCACATCGGCGACCAGCGTCGCGCCGGGCGCCGCCACGCAGGTATCTCCGCTGTCCACGACATCCGAATACATCAAGATATTGGTGGCGCATTTGGCCGCCGCCACAAGGTTGGTCATCCGGTTGTCGGCTTTCATCGAGCCGGAATTGTCCAACACCATCACCACTTCCAGGGCCAACTTCTTGCGGGTTGCCTCCGCCTCGATGCCTGCACTCAACTGCGGCACACCCACCAGCGACACGAACAGCGTCGGCATGGTGAATTGCGCCCGAAAATAGAGCGAGCCATCCGTCTGGTTGGCTATCACATGGGAAATCTGGATACTGTCCACGATCCGCGGGTCGCCCACGCGCTCGCGCAAGATGGCCAGCGCCGACGCCTTGACCGCGTCGTCGGTATAGCCCGGTTCAAAGATCTCCGGCTGCAGCGCCAGGGCGGCGGCATCCAACGCCGTCTGGGCCCGCTGCCGGGTTTGCTCCAACGTCACATAGTCCACCACTGCGCCACCCAGCGCGATGAGCACAATGGCCATCAGCCCGAACAACACGGCGAAGACGCCGCTTTCGTCTTTGGCGAAGCGCCGCAGAAGCGGGACGAATATGGACATGCGGTTACCTGACTTGCGCTGGTCGTGAGTCGACCGGGCGCAATTCTGACGCAAACTTGTTAGGAAAGAACAACCACCTTGGTGTTCAATTGCACCCGTCCGTAAAGATCGATCACATCCGCGTTAGTCATACGGATGCAGCCCGAGGACACATTCTGGCCGATGGACCAGGGCTCGGTGGTGCCGTGGATGCGATAGAGCGTCGAGCCGATATAGAGCGCCCGCGCGCCGAGCGGATTGTCCGGCCCACCCTCCATGCGCAGCGGCAGGCCAGGTTGGCGACGGCGCATTTCGGCAGGCGGCGTCCAGCTTGGCCATTCAGCCTTGCGGGTAATCCGGTGGGTGCCGTTCCACTCGAAGCCATCGCGCGCCACCCCGATGCCATAGCGCAGCGCGCGCCCGTCCCCGAGTACGAAATAAAGGAAATGCTGGCGTGTATCGACCACCAATGTGCCGCTGCGCTCGGTGGTGGCATAGGGCACCACCTGCCGGAGGTAAACCGGCGATACATAGGCATTGGCTTGCAGCGCCAGGGCGTGGCGCGGCCGGCTGTCGGTAATGGTCACGCCCGGCGGTGGCGCCGCACGCCAGCCGGGGCGGACGCCCTCGGCCTGCGCCGGTAGCAGCATTGAACTGATCGCCAGGGCAGCAATCAGCAAGCGCGTCATTTGATGTTTCATGGCCTGCATTCCCCAAAATGCCTTTGGCCTACTGTCCCGCAGAAGCACCAAGGAGAGGTCAAGCGGCGTGGTTAAATTCCGCCCTATGGGAAAGGTTAACCGCCCCTTGCCATCGGCCGGTCAGACATAGACCACGTCATCGGGCACGCCCTGCGGCGCCAGCACCCGCGTCAGCACCGCGCCCAGATGCTGGGTGGTGAACGGCTTGGGCAGGACATCGTTGAAGCCAATCCGGCGGCCACGGAGCAGGTTTTCGGGTGAGGGATAGGCCGTCATCAGCACCACTTTGATGTCCGGTGATGCGCCAAATCGCGGATCGCGCAGCACCTGCATCACGCCGGGGCCGCCGATGTCGGGCATGTACCAATCCATCAGCACCAGTTCATAGGGCGCGACCAGGAGCTTCAGGATCGCCTCGGCGCCATCGGCCGCTTCGTCCACGGCGCCGATGCCGAACTGTCTCAGTCCCCGCGTGCAAACGGCCCGCGCATAGGCATTGTCGTCCACGACAAGTGCCCTTGTTTGCGCTGCACTGACCATGTCGCCCGCCCTCTCGATCGCGCCGATGCAGCAGGATCGGCTGGGGCGGCGAAACGGGGCGTTAGCCGCGTGCTCCGGGAAAATACGCGCGCGAGGGCTTCATGCACCGTGGCATGGATGCAACAGCTGGCGGGCGCTGCGACATGCTGCCACATCCGGGCTTGCGGCTCACGGCTTCGTGAGCTATCCAAGCTGCATTCGCAACGCCAACCGAGGGAGGCATTACATGTTCAATCTGATGACCCGCCACTCGGGGCCCACTCTCCATCATTGGACCCGAGCGTAAGCTCGTTTCCCTGAGAGTTCTTCGGCCGCAGCGCGGCCCGCGGATACCCCACCTTCAAAACTGAAACGCTGAATCCGGGTCGTATTGCGTCCTGATTCCCGCTTTCTCCAACCTTCTTCAACCAGAGGCCGGCAGAGTATTTCTGCCGGAAACAGCAATGTCATCGAATGTACTCGATGGGCGCGGCGTTGTGCTGCGTCTTGAATTCTCCATCGCCGATGCCGTCCGCCAGCGCGGTCTGGTGCCGGTCATCGGGGCGGCCGTTCGCGCCTGGTGGGCCCTGCGGCCGATCAACTACGGGCAGGTCCCTGCTTACCTGCGCGCAGACGTCGGCCTGCCACCTGCAGAAGACGCCGCTCATTGGAGTGGCATCGACCTGCACAGCTACCGCCTGCATCCGCCCGACCGGAACTGGCCGTGAGGACCAAAGGCAGCCGGGGACCTCCCCCGGCTGCCGCCATCCCGCCATTGTCTCTCCGGCCTTGATCGTCTAACAACGGGCCGACTTTCCTGGGGCCGAAAAATGACCGAAAAAACCAAGCTCATCACGCCCCGTCTGCCGCGCGGCTTTGAAGACCGCACGCCCGGCGAAATCGCCGCTGTCGGCGCCATGGTCGAGAAGATCAAGCAGGTGTATGAGCGCTACGGGTTCGATCCGGTCGAAACCCCGCTGTTCGAATTCACCGAAACGCTTGGCAAATTCCTGCCCGACACCGACCGGCCCAATGCCGGTGTGTTCTCGCTGCAGGACGACGACGAACAGTGGATGAGCCTGCGCTACGACCTGACGGCGCCGCTCGCCCGCTTCTTTGCCGAGAATTTCGAGACCCTGCCCAAGCCCTATCGCTCCTATCGGCAGGGCTATGTGTTCCGCAATGAAAAGCCCGGTCCCGGCCGCTTCCGCCAGTTCATGCAGTTCGACGCCGACACGGTGGGGGCAGGCGGCCCCGAAGCCGACGCCGAAATGTGCATGATGATGGCCGATGTCATGGACGCGTTGGGATTGGCGGGCAAGTACGTCGTCCGGGTCAATAACCGCAAGGTGCTCGATGGGGTGCTTGAGGCCGCTGGTGTTACCACCGACGCTCAGAAGCTCACTGTGCTTCGCGCGATCGACAAGCTCGACAAGTTCGGGCCCGAAGGCGTTAGGCTTCTCCTCGGCGCCGGTCGCAAGGACGAAAGCGGCGACTTCACCAAGGGCGCCGGGCTGACTGACATACAGGCCTCTATCGTGCTCGACTATATCGACGGCAAGCCACCTGCTGACAACGACGGTGTTGCCGAATTGGCCGCCATGCAGTCGCTGTTTGACGCGGCCGGTTATGGCGCGGAAAAGATCAAGATCGACCCATCGGTCGTCCGCGGCCTCGAATATTACACCGGCCCGGTCTTCGAGATCGAACTGACCTTCAAGGTGCAGAACGAAAAGGGCCAGGACGTCGTGTTCGGCTCCGTCGGCGGCGGTGGCCGTTATGATGGCCTCGTCTCCCGCTTCCGCCGCGAGCCTGTGCCCGCCACCGGCTTTTCCATCGGCGTCTCGCGCCTCGCCAATGCCTTGAAGCTCACCGGCAATCTCGGCGCCGCCGAGCCTGCCGGTCCGGTCGTCGTTCTCGTCATGGACAAGGCCGAAACCGCCCGCTACCAGGCCATGGTGTCCGAGCTGCGCCAGTCCGGCATCCGCGCCGAAATGTTCCTCGGCAACACCAAGAATTTCGGCAAGCAGGTCGCCTATGCCGACAAGCGCAATTCCCCTGCCGTCATCATCGAGGGCAGCCAGGAACGCGAGCAGGGCATTTTGCAGATCAAGGACCTCGTCGCCGGCAAGCAGGCTGCCGCCGCGATCTCCGACCACGCCGAATGGCAGGCCGCGCGCCCCGGCCAGTTCGAAATCCAGCGCGAGGATCTGGTTTCAGCGATCCAGAAGCTGCTGAGCGAGCAGGGCTGATGACGTTGGGGGCCTCTGATTTTGTGGGAAGTACCCCCACCCTCGGCCCCTCCCCACAAGGGGGAGGGAGACGCAGGCGGCGGACTCTCGGTTCCCTCTCCCTCCCCCTTGTGGGGAGCGTGGGCACGAGTTCGGAATTCGGTGAGGCATTTACATGACCAACGCCGCCTATCGCCGCTCCCAGCTTGAATCGCTCGTTGAAGCCCAGGGCGGCTGCCGGGCTACCCCGCCGCTGCTGCTCAGGGCTGACCCCTATTTCGATCTTGCCGGTGAAGAGTTCGGCCGCCGCCTGCTGCTGACCACCGATCTCACCGGCGCCGAATATTGCCTTCGTCCCGATTTCACCCTGCCCATCGTCGCCGACTATATCGAGCAGGGGGCAGGGGCCCCGGCGGCGTTCTCCTATCTCGGACCGATCTTTCGCCAGCGCGACAATGGCCCCGCCGAGTTCGACCAGGCAGGCATCGAACTCCTGGCCCAGCCCGATGGCGATATCGCGCTCGATCAGGTTCTGACCTTCGCTCGAGCGGCGCTTTCGCTTTATGGGATCACACCGCAGGTGCAACTGGGCGGCGTTGGCCTGTTCGAGGCACTGTTGGCACAGGCCGATATGCCCGACGCCTGGCGCCCGCGCATCCGCCATCGTTTCGGCCACACCGAGGCCATGGACCGGCTTCTGACCCGCCTCGAACAGGCCCCCGGTCTTGAGCGCAGCGAACAACCCGCGCGCGAAACGCTGGTCGAAGATGTGACGGCCCGCATGGTTTCGGCTGGCCTGAGCCTGTCCGATGGCCGCTCGCCCGACGAGATTGCCGACCGCTTTCTCGAACAACAGGCGCTCGACGCCGCCCAGGTTCCCGCCGCAACGCTCAAGCTGTTGCGCGACTATCTCGCTATCAAGGGCGACGCCCTCTCGGCGCTCAAGCAGGTCGAGGCCCTGGGCGAAAAGCACAAGCTATTTCTCGGCGTGCCGTTGCGCGCCATTCGCCGCCACCTCGACGGGCTGGGCGAAGCCCGCGTCACCTTCGACGCCAGCTTCTCGCCGCGCCTCGATTATTACACCGGCATTGTCTTCGAGATGCGCGGGCAGGGCGGCACGGTTCTCGCCTCGGGCGGGCAGTATGATCGCCTGCTCGAACGCCTCGGCGCCACCGCCCCCATCGCCGCCTCCGGCTGCGCCCTCTGGGTAGACCGGCTCGAAGCGGAGGGCGTGAAGTGAGGGTTCACATCACACGGTCCACAAGGATCACCCCACCCTCGGTCCCTCCCCATCAAGGGGAGGGAGGCGCAGAGCTGATGAGCTGGTGTTCATCGTCTCCCTCCCCCTTGTGGGAAGGGATCATGGGTGGGGGTTCGGCGACCTCGATGACGTCTTTTGACAGGCCATCCCCATGACCATCACCCTTGCCGTTCCCTCAAAAGGCCGCCTGGAAGAACTGACCCGTGAGTGGTTCGCCCGTCATGGCCTGACCATCACCCGACCCGGCGGCGCGCGGTCCTATCTGGGCGCCATCGAGGGCATGCCGGACGTGACCGTGCGCTTCTTTCCGGCTTCCGAGATCGCTCGCGAACTCATTCGCGGCACCATTGATCTCGGTGTCACGGGCCGCGACCTGATCCACGAAACCAGCGAAGCCGGGCCAGCCTCGGTCAGCTTCGCCCGCGATCTCGAATTTGGCCACGCCGATGTGGTGATCGCCGTGCCCGAGGCCTGGATCGACGTCACTCATATGCACGACCTGGCCGATGTGGCGTCCGATTTCCGCTCGCGTCATGGCCGCTGGCTGCGCATCGCCACCAAATATATCACCATCACGCGCCAGCACTTTGCCAAGGCTGGGATTGCCGAATATCGCATCGTCGAAAGCCTCGGGGCCACCGAAGCCGCGCCGGCCTCGGGCGTCGCCGACATCGTGGTCGATATTACCTCCACCGGCTCGACCCTTGCCGCCAATGGCCTGCGCGTGCTCGAAGATGGGGTGATGCTCAAAAGCGAGGCGAACCTGATCGTTTCGCGGACAGCTGACTGGTCGCCCGCCCGCAAGGCGCTGCTCGACGACCTGATCGGCAGGCTGGAGGACTAGGGCGATGGAACTGGCCTTCGTTTTGCTCTTTGTGCTGCTCGGCACGGGCGCCATTCTTTACGCAGGCCTGCATACCGAAACGCCCCGGCCCCAGGAGGCCGCCATGAACGCCGAGGAAAGCAGACCACAGGGCGCCGAGGTCCCCGCCCAGGACACTGCGTCCGATGCCGTCAGTGACGGTCGGGAACACGTGGACCGCACCGATTAGTCCCCATTGCCTCGACCGGCCAAATCACGGCACATGGTTCAAACTATGCGGCTGGGGGCGTCGTGGCCGAAACGCTTGAACTGACCATTCTCATGCCTTGCCTCAACGAGGCAGAAACGCTTGCCGCCTGTGTCGAGAAAGCACAGGGCTTTCTGGCCCGCAGCGGCATTGCCGGCGAAGTGCTGATATCCGACAATGGCTCGACGGATGGCTCCCAGGCGATTGCCGAAGCGCTGGGCGCCCGGGTCGTCACCGCCGCGCAGCGCGGTTATGGAGCCGCCCTGGGCACCGGCATTGCAGAGGCGCGCGGCCGTTTCGTCATCATGGGCGATGCGGACGACAGCTATGATTTCGCCAATCTCGATGCCTTTGTGCGCGAGCTACGCGACGGGGCCGATCTGGTCATGGGCAACCGTTTCGCCGGTGGCGTCGCGCCGGGCGCCATGCCCTGGCATCACCGCTACATCGGCAATCCGGTGCTGAGCTTTCTCGGGCGCTTGTTTTTTGGCACCCCCATCCGCGATTTCCATTGCGGCCTGCGCGGTTTTTCACGCGCCGCCATCAGCGGTCTCAACCTGCGCACCACCGGCATGGAATTCGCGTCCGAAATGGTGGTCAAGGCGACGTTGGGCCAGCTCGATGTGCGCGAAGTGCCCACCACGCTAAAGCCCGATGGACGCTCCCGCCGCCCGCATCTGCGCTCGTTCCGGGATGGGTGGCGTCACTTGCGCTTCCTGTTGCTGTTTTCGCCGCGCTGGCTGTTCCTCTATCCGGGCCTGGCCCTTTTGGGCATCGGACTCGTCGTCGGTTCGCAATTGTTGCTCGGCCCGGTGCAGGTGGGTGGCATCAGCTTTGGCGTGCACACGCTGCTGGTCGCCTCGCTCTGCGTCATCATGGGTACCCAGTCTATCGCCTTCGCCATCATCGGACGCCGCTTCGCCTCGCGCTATGGCTTTATTCCGCCCTCCAGCTCCTATGATCGACTGCTCGAGAGCCTGACGCTTGAACGCATTCTGCTTTTTGCCGTGCTGCTGATGTTGGGTGGCCTCATCGCCATGGGCTGGGGCTTTGCCGAGTGGGCGCGGCGCGATTTCGGCCCGCTCACCTCGACCGCCACCTTGCGCGCCGTCATCCTCGCCATGACCGCATTGGTCACCGGCTTTCAGCTGATGATGAGCGCCTTCATGTCCTCGATGATCAATATCCCCATCTATGAACGGCGCCTCGCCGATCAGCCTGCGCCCGACGACCATTTCCATCGCCGGCGCAACCGCGACTGAGATTTACCAAATGCTTGATCCTCTGATTCTTCTCGCCCTCATGGGCGCCGGTATGCTGGCCGGCTTCGTCGATGCCATCGCCGGCGGCGGCGGCATGATCACCGTGCCGGCTTTGCTCTCGGCCGGTCTGCCGCCCGTGGGGGCACTCGCCACCAACAAGATGCAAGGCATAGTCGGCACCGGCATGGCAGTGCTGACCTATTGGCGGCGCGGCTATGTCAACTTGCCCAGTCTCGTTCCCGCCATTGCGCTCACCTTTGCCGGCAGCATGCTTGGCGCCCTGGCCGTCAGCCAGCTCGATACGAGCCTGCTCGACATTGCTGTGCCTGTGGCATTGATCGCCATCGCACTCTATTTTCTGTTCGCGCCAAAACTCTCTGACAGCGACAAGGTCGCGCGACTGCCGTTTGGCCGCTTCGTGCCGCTCTTGGGTTTTGCCATCGGTTTTTATGATGGCATTTTTGGCCCCGGCACCGGGTCTTTCTTCACCATCGGCTTCGTGCTGCTGTTCGGCCTTGGGCTGACCCGCGCCACCGGCAACACCAAGGCGCTCAACTTCATTTCCAACCTGGCTGCGCTGGTGATCTTCATCCCGCAGGGCCATGTCGTCTGGCCGGTGGCCGTGGTGATGGCCCTGGGCCAGATCATCGGTGGCTATGTCGGCGCGCGCACCGGCATCCGCTACGGGGCCAAAGTGATCCGACCCCTCGTGGTAGTCGTCTCCATCGCCCTGGCGATAAAGCTGCTGGTCTTTCCCTGACTATTGCGGATCGAGCCCCGCCGCCGCGCGCAAGGCGGCATTGATCCGGTCCTGCCAGCCCGGCCCATCATCCTGGAAATGCTCCAGCACCGCCCGATCAAGCCGTAGCGACACCATTTCCTTGCCTTCCGGCGGGGCGGTAGGCTTGGCTGCTGGCGCAGCACTGGGCTTGCTCGTCGCCGCCTTGAAAGCCGCCTCCGCCTTGTCGATGGCGCTGCCGTGTCGGGGTGTCCGCATGAAATCCTCACTGATTGATGGCGCATTGTGACGCCGGCCAACAAAAAAGCCCCGGTGTTTCCACCGGGGCTTTCCACCAAGATCGTGACTGGGAAGAAACGATCCTGGAAGCCTTTGTCCTCAGGCGGCAAGGCCGCCCGCCAGTCGTCTGCCGAACCCGCGCAGGGCCAGTTTTTGGTCCAGCGCGGATCCAGCGCGTCGGGCCCAAAACGGTGCGGCCCGTGAGCGAGGAAATGCTAAGGCGTCAGCCTTAGAAGTCCATGCCGCCCATGCCGCCCATGCCGCCGCCGCCCGGCATTGCCGGCGCGTCGGGCTTGGGGGCTTCGACGATGATGGCCTCGGTGGTCACCAGGAGCGAGGCAACCGAAGCCGCGTCTTCCAGAGCAGTGCGCACGACCTTGACCGGATCGATGACGCCCAGGGCAACCAGATCGCCATATTCGCCGGTCGCGGCGTTATAGCCGAACGAGGCTGCTGCGTTTTCGAGGATCTTGTCGACAACGACCGAACCTTCGGCACCGGCGTTGTTGGCAATGGTGCGGACCGGAGCCTGCAGGGCACGGCGCACGATGGCGATACCGGCTTCCTGGTCGGCATTGGCGCCCTTGACCTTGATGGCGTTCGAAGCGCGGAGCAGGGCAACGCCACCACCGGGCACGATGCCTTCTTCAACGGCAGCGCGGGTTGCGTTGAGCGCGTCGTCGACGCGGTCCTTGCGTTCCTTGACTTCCACTTCGGTCGAACCACCAACGCGGATCACGGCAACACCACCGGCCAGCTTGGCCAGACGTTCCTGCAGCTTTTCGCGGTCGTAGTCCGAAGAGGTCTCTTCGATCTGGGCCTTGATCTGGCCAACGCGGGCCTGGATCTCGTCCTGGGTGCCAGCACCATCAACGATGGTGGTGTTTTCCTTGGTGATCTCGACGCGCTTGGCAGTGCCGAGCATGTCCAGGGTCACGTTCTCGAGCTTGATGCCGAGGTCTTCGGAAATCACCTGGCCGCCGGTGAGGACAGCGATGTCTTCCAGCATGGCCTTGCGGCGGTCACCAAAACCCGGAGCCTTGACGGCAGCGACCTTGAGGCCGGCGCGCAGGCGATTGACGACCAGGGTCGGCAGGGCTTCGCCATCGACGTCTTCGGCGATGATCAGCAGCGGACGCTGGGACTGAACGACAGCTTCCAGGATCGGCAGGATGGCCTGCAGGTTCGAGAGCTTCTTTTCGTGCAGCAGGATGTACGGGTCCTCAAGGGTCGCCGTCATCTTTTCAGCATTGGTCACGAAGTAGGGCGACAGGTAGCCGCGGTCGAACTGCATGCCTTCAACGACATCGAGCTCGGTCTCGGCAGTCTTGGCTTCCTCGACGGTGATGACACCTTCGTTGCCAACCTTCTGCATCGCTTCGGCGATCATGTCGCCGATCGAGGTCTCGCCATTGGCCGAAATGGTGCCGACCTGGGCAACTTCGGACGACGAAGTGATCTTCTTGGACGAAGCCTTGAGGCTTTCGATCACATCGGCAACGGCCAGATCGATACCGCGCTTGAGGTCCATCGGGTTGAAGCCGGCGGCGACGGCCTTGACGCCTTCGACCACGATGGCCTGACCCAGAACGGTCGCGGTGGTGGTGCCGTCACCGGCAACATCATTGGTCTTGGAAGCGACCGAGCGCAGCAGCTGCGCACCCAGGTTCTCGAACTTGTCTTCCAGTTCGATTTCCTTGGCGACGGTCACGCCGTCCTTGGTGATGCGCGGGGCACCGAACGACTTTTCGATGACGACGTTACGACCCTTTGGGCCGAGCGTTACCTTCACCGCATTGGCGAGGATATTGACGCCGCGCAGCATCTTTTCGCGGGCATCGGTAGAGAATTTGACTTCCTTGGCGGCCATTTATGGCTCCTTGAGAATATCTGGTGATTGGGTACGAAAAATGGGCGGGAGAAGCGGCTTACGCTTCGATCACGCCCATGATGTCGCTTTCCTTCATGATGATCAGGTCTTCGCCATTGAGCTTGACCTCGGTGCCGCTCCACTTGCCGAACAGCACGCGGTCACCAGCCTTGACGTCGAGCGCGACGACCTTGCCGGCCTCGTCGCGGGCGCCAGGGCCCACCGACACGATCACGCCTTCGGACGGCTTTTCCTTGGCGTTATCGGGAATGATGATCCCGCCTTTGGTCTTTTCTTCACTGTCGACGCGACGGACGACGACACGGTCATGCAGGGGACGGAAGCCCATGAATTGCTCCTTTGGCATCATTACTAATGCAATTTCGGACCTGTTAGCACTCAGCGCATGCGAGTGCTAACAAGCTGTCGGGGATATAGGGAGCGCCTATGATCAGAGTCAAGGCGCGTGAACCTAAGTTTTTCCTCATGCGTTACCACCGGCATGAGACAACGCGATAACGAGGTGCGCGACATGAACGAGCAAACCCCACAAGCAAGCACGGTCAGCCCGGTGGCGGGGCGGGTTCACTTCACCTTCGACGACGCTGAGATCGCCAGCTCAACCAAAGCTTTGCGCCTTGAGCGCGAGGGCGAACAGCCCATCTACTTCGTGCCGATCGAGGATGTGCATCCCGGCATTCTCGAAGCGTCGGAGACCCGGCGCGAACATGACGGGCCGGGCACTGCCCATTTCTACACGATCAAGACCCTGACAGCCGACGGAGCCGATGAGGCCTGGTACTATCCCTTTGCCGATGGTCCCTATGCCCCCATTCGCGACATGATCACCTTTGGCGGCGACCGTGTGGCGCTGCGGGTGTCGGACGTTTAACCGACGCCGCGCCGGCAAGCTCACATTCCCCCTTCCTTCCTCCGGCACTCTGGGCCATAAGGCACGTCATGAGCGAAAAATCCTCCCTGCAGATCAAGTTGCGCCGCAAAGGCGGCGTTGGCCCCAATTCCAACTGGCATTGGGAAGTTCAGGATGCCGATGGCAAGGTCCTCAAGACCGGCAGTGCCGTAGGTGAAGAACACAAGGCTTTCGCCACCGCGCGGATCGCCAAGGAAAAGCTGGAAGCCGGCAAGTAGGCCTTCCCAAGCGGCCCGGCGCCAACATGGGCCCGAGACAGGAAAAGACGTGACCGCGTCCGAACCAGAGCCCGCCGCCAGACAATCTGGCAGCCCGTTTCGTGGCATTGCGCTCAAGGTCGCATCCGTCTGTTGTTTCGTCGTCATGGCCACCATGCTCAAGGCGACGCTCACCATCCCCTCGGGGGAAATGGTGTTCTTCCGCTCCTTCTTTGCGACCCTGCCGGTTCTGGCATACCTCGCCTGGAAAGGGCGGCTGCGTCACGCCTTTGCCACCAAGCGGCCACTCGGTCATGTGGTCCGCGGCCTCGTCGGCGTAACTTCTATGAGCTTGGGCTTTTTCGCCCTGACCCGCCTGCCGCTCCCCGAAGCAACGGCCATCGGCTATGCCGCGCCGCTGATCATCGTCATCCTCTCGGCGGTCTTGCTGCAAGAACGGGTGCATGTGTTCCGCTGGACCACGGTGCTGGTTGGGCTGGTCGGCGTCGCGATCATCCTTTGGCCGCGCCTGACGGTATTTTCCAGCGAGAGCGGGTTGGGCGATGCCGAGGCCATCGGCGCCATCGCGGCGCTTTTCGGCGCAATCCTGTCTGCCTTTGCCATGCTGCAAGTGCGCAACCTGGTTCAGACCGAGCAGTCCGAAACCATCGTCATCTATTTTTTCATCACGGCCAGTGTGCTGAGCCTGTTGACGCTGCCGCTCGGCTGGGTCTGGCCCACGCAGGAGCAGGCGCTGCTGCTGGTCGGCGCCGGTTTTTTTGGCGGAATCGGACAGCTCCTGCTGACCAATTGCTACCGGCATGCCGATATGTCGGTCATTGCGCCGTTTGAATATGTTTCGCTGATCCTGACCATCATCATCGGCTTCGTCATCTTTTCCGACGTGCCGACGCTGGCCATGGTGCTGGGCGCCGCGATCATCGTCGCCTCCGGCATCGCCGTCATTCTGCGCGAACGCTGGCTGGGCCTGGAACGCACCCGCGCCAAGCAGGCAAGCACGCCCTAGAGGCAAGTGGCCGGAACGGGGTGGGGAGGGGACCGGCGGCTCTGGCGCGATGGCGAGTGATTTCGGCCACATGGGACAGCTTCAGTCCTGCCTTGAGATCACCTGAGGGTTGAGGCGATGGCGCGAACCACTGGCTCGAACCAGGGGGGTGGGAATAAGAGCATGGTCGCGATAGCGACACCTGCGGCCAATGGCAGGCCAATCTTAAATCGACCCCGCGAAAGAGCAGCCACCGCAATGGGGCCACCGAGCAGAATCGTCAAGAATAGTGGAGCCAATACAAGCAGGGTCATGCCTGACCCTTAGGTGAAACGCGTAGGCTCAGTCCAGAGAGCCCGAGGCTTAACGACTGCTTCCAAGGTTCTAGCGATAAGCGGGGAACGGCCGACTAGCGGTCGGATTCCGCCATGCTCAACGCTCGGAAGGGCATTGTCTATCAACACCCACCGGTCGTCACCCTCGGCCTTGAGCCGAGGGCTCTGTACTTCTGGTTGCCGGAAGCTTGGCCGGGTCTAGGCTACGACCAACGCTCGACACTTTCACCTCTCAAGCTCTGGAATGAAATCGTCAAGTAAAGAGCCCTCGGCTCAAGGCCGAGGGTGACGGCCGGTGGGCAAATGGGCGATCCGAGATTATGGCGGGTTGGAGCTATGCGCTGCAATGGCCTGAACGACCGCAACGGGTCGAAACCCGTCCAGTATTACGGATGAAGGCACGTCCGGCGGATGGCTTGCGATGGCTCTTGCCTAGCTCGCCGCCGCCATTTCGGACCAGCCCTGGCGCTTGCGGTAGATGGTGGAAGGGCTGATTTCGAGCGCTGCGGCCGCCATCGAGATATTGCCGCCAAAACTGGCGATGGCGTCTTCGATGATCCGCTGTTCCTGTTGCCACATCGGCAGGATGGAGCGGCGTTCGGCGCGCGGGGCCTCGACCGGGTTGGCAGTGGCGACGCGCGATTCAATGTCGGCCGCGCTGATCATGCTGGCGGTGATCTCGCCACCATCGAACATCACCACCAGACGCCGAACCAGGTTCTGCAATTGTCGCACATTGCCCGGCCAGTCGGCGGCAGTCAGGTGCTGGGCGGCCTCCTGGGCGATCCCCGAAAAGCTCTTGTGCTCTTCCTGCGCATAGCGCGCCAGGAAATGGCGCGTCAGCACCATGACATCGCTGGGGCGCTGGCGCAGCGGCGGCAGATGGATTGGCAGCACATGCAGGCGATAGAACAGGTCTTCGCGGAACTGCCGGTCGGCGATCATCTGCATCGGGTTGCGATTGGTGGCGCAGATGACACGGACGTCGATCTTGCGCGTGGCCGATTCGCCAACCCGGCTGATGGTGCCGGTTTGCAGAAAGCGCAGCAGTTTGGACTGGAGCGAGAGGTCCATCTCGCCCACTTCATCAAGAAACAGCGTGCCGCCATTGGCCAGTTCGGCGGCGCCCTTGCGATCTTCATGCGCGCCGGTAAAGGCACCACGCACCACGCCGAACAGCTCGCTTTCCATCAGGTCGCGCGGAATGGCCGCACAATTGATGGCAACGAATCGGTTCGACGCCCGCGGACCCTTGGCATGCAGCGCCTCCGCGCACACATCCTTGCCCGTGCCACTTTCCCCGGTGATGAACACCGGCGCCGACGAGGCGGCGACGCGCCAGATCTGCTCGTAGAGAAACTGCATGGCGCTTGAGGCACCGACAAAGCCCGCAAAGTCGGCGACAACCGGCTCGGGGCCGGCCTCGACAACCAGGGACCGTGGCCGACCGTGGCGCTGGGCCAGTTCGGCAAGGCGCCCGGCCAGGGTCGCGCCGCTGACAGGCTTGGCAATATAGTCATGGGCGCCGGCCCGCATGGCGCCTAGCGCTGCGCTGACTGAGCCGCTGCCGGCCACCGCAAGGATTAGCGCCCCCTCGGCCAGCCGGACGAGCCGGTTCATGGAATCCTCGATGCTCGCAGCAAGGTCATGAAGGCTTTCAAGGTCGGCGATGATGACATCGAAATGGGTATTGCGCAGCAGGTCCGCGGCCGCGCGTCCGCCAGAAGTCTGGGTAATCTGGGGGGCGACCAGCAGGGTCTCGGAGAGCGCCTCGCCGATCTGGCGGGCACAAGCGACATCGGCGTCGATCAGCAAGAGCCGGCCGCATAACGCGTTGTCGCTTCCGCTCGTCATCGTCATCGCACAGTCTACCCTGGTTTCGTCCGTAGCCGGATCATTTTTGTCCTTGTTCGAATTGTTACGGACTAGGGTAAATATTCCGTTCTTGCGCCTGTCATCCAAACCACGTTTATCTCTCGCCCATGCGAATTGAGTCAGACGAGGACGTTTTCGAACCTATTGTGCGCGGCATTACCCAGACGGGTGTGCGGCTGGCCAATGAACGCGCGGTTCTCACCCTGATTGCCGGCATCCCCGGCGTGTCCAACGCCGACATCGCCCGGCGCTCGGGCCTGGGGCCGCAAACCACGGCGCGGATACTGACCGATCTTGAAGCGCGCGACCTGATCATCAGGGGCGACGTGCTGCGCGGACGGCGTGGTCAGCCAGCGACGCCTTATCGACTCAATCCTGATGGTGGCTATTCACTCGGGGTCCAGATCGGCTGGCAGCATTTTGAGGTGCTGCTGCAAAATATCGCTGGCGAGCCGGTCGCCGCCACGCGTCGCTGCTACCCCTATCCAGACCCGCATACGGTTTTTGCCGAGATCGCGTCCGATGTCGAAACCCTGCTTTCCGGGCTCAGCCAGGACCAGCGGGGCAGGCTTGCCGGCATCGGCGTGACCTCGCCGGGCAATTTCGGGCCGCTGCTGGAGCGCCTGGGTGCGCCCGGGGATATCCGCGCCAAATGGGCCAAGATCGACATCGGCGCGCGCATGGCCGCCGAGACCAACCTGCCCACGCTCTGGGTCAATGACGGGAACGCGGCCGCCTGGCGCGAAATCACCGCCCACCCCACGCCACGACCCAAGGGCGTTGCGGGCTTTTTTGTCGGTACCTTTGTCGGCGGCGGGATTGTCTCGGAAGGAAGCCTGCTTGAAGGTCCCTATGGCAATGCTGCCGACCTTGGTGCCATCATTGTCCATGATCGCGCCGGTCGCCCGGCCTATCTGCACCTGCTGGCGTCACTGCATGCCCTGGTGCAGCGGATTCTGGATGCCGAAGGTGCGGCGCCCAGCGGTCCGGTGCACAAGTGGAACTGGGCGGCGCTCGAGCCCCATGTCGCCCTCTGGCTCGACGATGCGGGCCATGCCCTGGCGCAGGCCGTGCTGACCACCACGGCCATGGTCGAAATCGATCTGGCGACGATCAATGGCGATCTGCCCGAATCAATCCTGACGCGCCTGCTCAACAGTACTCGCGCCCACCTTGCCGACCTGCCCGAGTTGTTGTCGCATCGACCTCGGCTGGCGCCTGGCCTTGGCGGGCCATCGGCGGCAGTGGTGGGCGCAGCGCAATTACTGTTGTTCCGCCGCCACTTCTCGCGCGCCTGGGACCTTTTCGAGGCAGAGGCCGGCAAATAGGGCGGGACAGTGTCCCGGTGGTGCTTTTTCCGCTTGAGACGGGATGCTAAGTAAAAAAACGTCGAATCCCGGCATCGACGCATGATCCGGCCATCTGGGCACCAGATATTCGGGCGGATTAAGCGCCAAACAACAGGGGTTTCAGGTCCGCCGTGCAGGCTCTTGTGTATTCGTTGATCGCGTTTTCCGCAGCTGGCCTGGGGGCACTGGCTTATTTTGGCCTGACCTTCACGCCGGCCAATGCGATTCTTGTGGCCGTGGTCTTTGCCTGCGCCTGCGTTGTGTTGATGGAGCGGGTGCTGCGCCAGCGGGCCGAGAACAGGCTTGAGCGCGCCATCGAGGATCTTTCGCGCCTTCTCGCCACCGATGCCCAGGCCGGCGCCGTGCTCGGCCAGCGCATCAATGCCATCGCCGACCTCAATCCCGGCCAGCGCCTCGAAACCGTCGAGGCCGATATTTCTGTGCTGGGAACAGTCATTCGCCAGGTGGCCGAAGCTGTTGCCGATGTCGAGGACAAGGTCGCCAAGGCCAATTCATCCCGCTCGTCTGCGCCATCGCACGATGCGCGCATGATTCCCGCCCCGCCGCCGCCTCCGCCTGCCGTGTCGGTCATCCTGCCCGAGACCGAGCCCGTCATCCCGCTCGAAATGGTCCGCCAGGCGCTGGACGAAAACCGGCTGATCCATCACGTGCAGCCCGTCGTGCGGCTGCCGCAGCGTCGGGCCGTGGGCTATGATCTGGTGCCGCGCCTGATGCTGGGCGATGGCGAACTGGCCGACGCCCCCGATTTCATGCCGCGTCGCGGTGGCAAGGACGTGGTGCGCCTCGTCGAAGGCACGGGCCTGGTTGAAGCGGTCGCGATCGCCCGGCGCTCCCGCACAGGCGGCCAGCCGGCCATGCTGCACATTCCGCTCTCGCGTGCCTCGCTGGGCGATGAGGCTTCCGCCGAGCAATTGCTGGTGACGCTGGACGCCAACCGCGCCATTGCCGGCGCGTTGACCTTCCTGGTTGCCGAAGGCGAATGGATGTCGCTGACGACCCATGAGCGCGCCGTCGTCGAACAACTGGTCCGCAAGGGCGCCGGGTTCTCGATTGCCAATATGAGTTCGCTGCGCGTCGATGTGGCCGATATGGCAGCGCTCGGCGTGCGCTCGCTGCGGGTCGATGCCGGCCGGTTCATTGCATCGCCCGAGGCCTTCACCGATTTCCACGTCACCGACATCGCCAATTATCTGGCGCGGTTCGAAGTGTCGCTGCTCGCCACCGGCATTTCCAGCGAACGTCAGATCGTGGAATTGCTCGACAGCGAAATCACTTTGGTTCAGGGCGAGTATATCTCGGCACCCGGGCCGGTGCGATCCGACCTGGCGCTCGATTCAACGCGCACCGTGACCCCGCAACTGCGTCGCGCCGAGCTCTAGAACCGCCCCGCGCCGGGGGAGGCGGCTAGCGCCTCCCAAACCCGCCCACTGCCTTCCTGAGCCCACCCAAAAGGCCACGCGCGCCGGTTTCTGCTGGCGCTTGCACGACCACATCACTGGATGCTTCGAGCGTAAAGGTGCCGATGACGCGATCGAGTTCTGCGGCCTGGGCCTCGGTCTGTTCGATGGCCGCGTTGGTTTGCTCCACCAGGGCCGCATTGTGCTGGGTCATCTCGTCGAGCTGACGCACCGCAACATTGACCTCCTCGATGGATGCAGCCTGTTCTCGGCTGGCCTTGGCCATGCCGGCCAGCATGGCGGCATTGGCGCTGATGCCGGACTGCACAGCCAGCAGCCGCTCGGCCGCTTCGGCCACCAGCTTTGAGCCGCCATTGACCTCATTGGCGCTCTGTTCCACCAGGGCCTTGACCTCGGCCGAGGCCTGCGCGGCGCTCTGGGCGAGGCGCCGCACTTCGACCGCCACCACGGCAAAGCCTTTGCCCGCCTCGCCCGCACGCGCCGCTTCCACCGAAGCATTGAGCGCGAGCAGATTGGTCTGGAAGGCGATATCGTCAATCAACCCGATGATATTGGAAATCTTGGCCGAGGATTGGGTGATGCGTTCCATGGCTTCATTCGCCCGGTTCATCACCGCGCCGCTGGCTTCGGCTTCCGAGGACACGGAGCGGGCCTTGCCGCTGGCATCCTCGGCATGGCCGGCGTTCTCGCTCACGATATTGCGCAACTGCTCCATGGCCGCCGAGGTTTCCTCGATGGTCGCGGCCTGTCGCGTGGTCCGCTCGCTCAGGTCATTGGCGCCGGCCAGGATTTCGCCGGTCGCGGTCTTGAGCGAGCCGGATGTGTGGCGCAACTGGACAATGACCTGCCCAAGCTGTTCGGCCACGCCATTGGTGTCAGCCTTGAGGCGCGCGAACGCCCCCTTGTAGTCGCCACTGACGCGCTGCGAGAGATCGGACCTGGCAAGGGCCGAAAGCACTTCGCCGGTTTCACCAACGCCGCGTTCGACCGTCGCCAGCAGCTCGTTGACGTTCTCGGCCAGGCGCTTGAGTTCAGGGTCGGGCAGGGCGGTGCCGGCCCGCAACGAGAAATCACCATCAATGGCAGCGCCCACGACACGGTCAATGTCCTGCTGCAGCGCTTCGACCATGCGAACCTGCTCGGCGCGCTCGGCGTTCATCGTGTCTTCTGCGGCGCGCAATTCGGCAATCCGCAATCCGTTCTGGCGGAACACTTCCACCGCATCGGCCATGGCGCCCAGCTCGTCCCTGCGCCCCAGGCCGGGCACTTCGGCGTCGAGCTGATTGCCGGCAATGCCGGTCATCGCCGTCGTCAGGCGACCCACCGGACGTGTAATGGTCCGCGCAATCAAAATGCTGCCCACCGCCGACAGCGCCAGCAGCACGGCGCCGATGATCAGCATGGTGTTGCGCAGCATTGTCGAGGGCGCGAGGATTTCTGCAGTGCTCTCCAGCGCCACCACGGCCCAGTCCGAGCCGCCAAAGGACAAGGGCAGGGCGCTGGCAATCACCGCCTGCCCTGCATGTTCCACCGTGCCCATGCTGGCCGCGCCGGCCAGCGCATTTGCGATGGCGTCGCCCGTCAGCGAAACGGCGAGCACATCGTCACCCTCGGTCTTGGGGGAATCGTTGCGCACCAGGCCATCCTGGCCCACCAGGAACACGTCGCCGCTTTCGCCCAGGCCCTTGGTTCGGCTCAGCACCTCACTGATGCGGCCCAGCGGCATCTGGTAGGCGAGCACGCCCGCCTGCAATCCCTGATCGTAAACAGGGGCGGCAATAAAACTTGTCGGCGCATTGTCACTGGGGCCATAGGGCGCAAAATCGGTGAGGAAGACATCGCCCGGATTGCCCACCATGGCGGCGCGCACCACCTTGCCCAGGTCGCTGTCTGCCCAGGGTCCGCCATCCTCGGCGAAATTGGTGCCGAAATCGGTTGCCTTCTGCACCGAATAGACATTGTTGCCCTGGAAATCGAACAGGAAGACGTCGTTATAGCCGCGCGTCTGCAAGAGACTGCGGAACTCGTCATGCTGGGCCCGGTGGATCTGGTCATAAACCGAGAGCTTTTCGGACGTGTCGAGCAACAGGCGCTCGCCTGCTGGATTGGGGTTGGAGGCGACAAAAGCGTCCTGCAGCAGGGCGGCCGGATCACCCTGGCCTTTGAGCGAGTGAAACGCGCCCGAGAATGAATAGAGCGCCGCCGCCACATCGCTGCGATTGGCAAACAGCGTCAGGTCCTGGCGCACCTCGGAAAGATAGGCGTCCAGTGCAGCAGTGGCGTTTTCCGCCGCCGCGCCCAGGCGCAATTCTGCCTGCTGGGTGACAATGGAATCGCCGCTCAAATAAGCGGCGACGCCCAGGCTAGCGCCCGTTGCCATGGCAATCCCGACCACCATGATCGGCAGGCGAAGCGAAAGTTTCATTTGGCTGAACATTGGAGGTCTGCACCCATCTTTGGCGTCGCGCCCGAACACATTTGCAAGGAAGCGGCTCCTCCTTCCGCGTCCATGCTCGGCGAACCATAGGAATTGAGTGGTTAACGAACCGCCTCCGCGCATGTCATCACGACGTCACATCAGCTTTTTGCTTGATCCCTGGCCGCAAACTGCCACATAGGTCCGCAACACCCTTTCTCGCCAAGGCCAGCCATGACGTCGCCCTTGCCCTCCATTTCCGGCCTCTCAGACCTCTCCGGTCGCTACGATGCGGTGCTGAGCGATGTCTGGGGCGTCATCCACAATGGCGTCTCCGCCTTCCCCGAGGCCGTGGAGGCGCTGCGGTCTTTCCGTCGGGCCGGCGGCAGGGCCGTGCTGATCACCAATGCGCCGCGGCCATCAGGGCCAATCGTGGACATGCTCGACCGGCTCGGAGTGCCGCGTGACGCCTATGACGCCATCGTCTCCTCGGGCGACGCTACCCGCGCCATGATCGAAAAATATCGGGGCAGGGCCATCCACCATGTCGGTCCAGCCACCGAGGACGATGCGCTCTACGACGGTCTCGACCTCAGCCGCACCGGCGCCGACGAAGCCGAAGTGGTGGTGGTGACCGATCTCGACACCGATGACGACACTCCCGAAATGTATCGCGAGCGCGCCCGGCACTGGCTCGCCCGCAAGCTGCCGATGATCTGCGCCAATCCTGACCGCGTGGTCGAGCATGGCGATAAGATCATCTATTGCGGTGGTGCCCTGGGCGACCTTTATTCGGCTATGGGCGGCATGGTGCACATGGCCGGCAAGCCCTATCCGCCGATTTACGAACAGGCGTTCGCGCTGGCGGAAAATGCGGCCGGTCGTAGCCTCGACAAGTCCCGCGTGCTCGCCATCGGTGACAGCGTACGGACCGACGCGGCGGGTGCTGCCCAGTTTGGCATCGATCTGCTGTTCATCACCGGCTCCATCCATGCCGCCGAGCTGGATGCTTTCGGCAAGCCCGATCCGCAGGCCATTGCCGACCTCATCGCCCCCAGCCGCGCCCGCGTCGCAGGCTACCTGCCCCGTCTGTCCTGGTAGATTGCAGTGAGCGCATTCGTCCGCCTGTCGAGCCTGGAACAGCTGCCACCACACCTGCGCGGCGCTTTTGTCGCCATCGGCAATTTTGATGGCCTGCATCGCGGTCATCAGTCGATTGTCGCCGCCCTGCTCGATCGGGCCAAGGCGGCTGGGGTCCCGGCGGTGATGCTCACCTTCGAGCCGCATCCGCGCGATGTATTTGCGCCCGCGCCCTTCATGTTTCGCCTGACCCAGGGCGACGCCAAGGCCCGTCTGGCCCAGGCCATGGGCCTCGATGGCATTATCATCCTGCCCTTTGATCGCGATTTTTCGCAGAACGAGGCCGAGGTGTTCGTCGAGACCATGCTGGTCGAGCAGTTGGGCGTGCGCGGTGTCATCGTCGGCTCCGACTTCCACTTCGGTCGCCAGCGTCGCGGCACCCCGGCCTTCCTGCGCGCCGCCGGTGAACGACTCGGCTTTGCCGTTGAAACGCTCGATCTCATGGACGAGGGCGACGAGGTCATTTCCTCATCGCGCATCCGTGCTGCCCTTTCCGAAGGGGCTGTCTCCGCCGCCAATCGGCTCCTCGGCTATCACTGGTTTTTCGATGGTTGCGTGGTCAAGGGTGACCAACGGGGCCGGGAGCTTGGCTTCCCCACGGCCAACACCATGACGCCAACGGGCTTTCAGCTCGCCCAGGGCGTTTACGCGGTGCGCGCCCGCCTCGGGGACCGGCTGTTCGACGGCGTGGCGGCCTATGGCAAGCCCATGTTCGACAATCAACTGCCGCCCTTTGAAACCCACCTCTTCGATTTCGACGAGGACATCTACGGCCAGACCCTGGGCGTGGCTCTGGTGGGCCATATTCGCGGTCAGGAAGTGTTTTCGGGCCTCGATGAACTCATCGCCGCCATGGATCGGGATTCCCAAAAAGCCCGCGGCTTGATTGCTGCTGCAAAGCCAATCAGTGAACTGGACAAGGGGCTGGGCTTTTTCGGCTGAGACGCGGCGCTTTTCAACTCTCCCTTTGGGGGAGAGGTCGGCCTGCGTCGCAGGCCGGGTGAGAGGGCCTTTTTAAAACCGGGAGTGGCCAAAGGCCCCTTACCCGCCGCTGCGCATCGGCCGCTCCCTTTGGGTGAGAGGTGGCTTCGCCCAAATCAGCCTTTGCCCCAGCCGCCTTGCCTTGCTAAAAGGCGCGCAAATCTTCCCAAAACCGATTGCCGATCCATGACCGATACCGCTGCTGGCGCGACCGAAACCGATTATTCGGCCACGCTTTTCCTGCCGGAAACCGAATTCCCCATGCGCGCGGGCCTGCCCCAGCGCGAGCCCGACTGGCTGAAGCGTTGGGAAGACATGGATATTTACGCCATGCAGCGCGAGCAGGCCAAGGACCGCCCGCTCTTCACCCTGCATGACGGCCCGCCCTATGCGAACGGCAATATCCACATCGGCCATGCGCTCAACAAGACGCTGAAGGATCTCGTCTCGCGCTCCATGCAGATGCTGGGCTACAATTCGGCCTATATCCCCGGCTGGGATTGTCACGGCCTGCCCATCGAATGGAAGATCGAAGAGCAGTACCGGGCCAAGGGCAAAGACAAGAACGAAGTCCCGGTGGTCGAATTCCGCCAGGAATGCCGCACCTTTGCCGAGCAATGGGTCGATGTGCAGCGCGAGGAATTCAAGCGCCTCGGCATCCTGGGCGAGTGGGACAATCCCTATCTCACCATGAGCTTCGACGCCGAAGCCCAGATTGCCCGCGAGCTGATGAAGGTCTCCATGACCGGCCAGCTCTATCGCGGCTCCAAGCCCGTCATGTGGTCGGTGGTCGAGCGCACGGCGCTGGCCGAAGCCGAGATCGAATATGCCGACTACGAGAGCGACACCATCTGGGTGAAGTTCCCGGTTTCGCGCATTCAGGCCGTCGATGGGAAGGACACCGATGAGGTCATCGCCCATCGCGAGCACCTTACGGGCGCAAGCGTCGTCATCTGGACGACAACGCCCTGGACCATTCCGGCCAACCGCGCCATCTCCTTTTCGAGCCGTATTGAATACGGTCTCTATGAGGTCACAGGCGCCGCAGCCGAGAATTGGGCCAAGGTGGGCGACAAGTTGATCCTCGCCGACAAGCTCGCGGCTGAAGTCTTCGCCAAGGCGAAGGTCGAGGCCTCCGTTCGCCTGCAGGACGTGCCCAGCACCGTCCTGTCGGGCATTGCCGCCCATCATCCGCTCCGCGGCCTTGCCGACGGCTACACCTTCGACGTGCCCCTGCTCGACGGCGAACACGTCACCGACGATGCCGGTACGGGTTTCGTCCACACTGCGCCCGGCCACGGCCTCGACGACTTTGGCATCTGGATGGAATCCACCCGCCTGCTGCAGGATCGCGGCATCGACCCGAAGATCCCCTATGCGGTCGACGATGGCGGCTTCTACACCAAGGACGCGCCCGGTTTCGATGGCGCCCGCGTCATCGACGACAACGGCAAGAAGGGCGACGCCAACAATCGCGTCATCGCCGCGCTGGCCGAAAAGGGCAATATCATCGCCCGCGGCCGCGTGAAGCATCAGTATCCCCATTCCTGGCGCTCCAAGAAGCCGGTGATCTTCCGCAACACGCCGCAATGGTTTGTCTATATGGACAAGGACATCGACGGCGCGGCGAACGACACCTTGCGCGCCCGCGCCCTTGCGGCCATCGACAAGACCAAGTTCTACCCCGCCGGGGGCCAGAACCGCCTGCGCGCCATGATCGCCGACCGCCCCGACTGGGTGCTGTCGCGCCAGCGCGCCTGGGGCGTGCCGATCACCGTCTTCGTCAACAAGGCGAGCGGCGAAATCCTCCGCGACGAGACGGTCAATCACCGCATCGCCCAGTCCTTCGAGGAAGAGGGCGCCGACGCCTGGTTCAAGCCCGGCGCGGCCCAGCGCTATCTCGGCGCTGAATACAAGGTGGATGACTACGAGATGGTCACCGACGTGCTCGACGTGTGGTTTGACTCGGGCTCGACCCATAGCTTCGTGCTGCGCAACAAGCAGAAGTGGCCGCATCTGAAATTCCCGGCCTCGATGTATCTCGAAGGCTCGGACCAGCATCGCGGCTGGTTCCACTCCTCGCTGCTCGAAAGCTGCGCCACCAACGGCTATGCGCCCTATGACAGCGTCCTCACCCATGGTTTCACCATGGACGGCGAAGGCCGCAAGATGAGCAAGTCGCTGGGCAATGTCGTTGCCCCGCAGGAGATCATCAAGCAGTTCGGCGCCGATATCCTTCGGCTCTGGGTGGCGTCCTCGGATTATTCGGAAGACCTGCGCCTGGGCAAGGAGATCATCCAGACCACGGTCGACAGCTATCGCAAGCTGCGCAACACCCTGCGCTGGCTGCTGGGCAACCTCGCCCATTTCAAGGCCGATGACGTCGTCGACCCCAAGGACATGCCCGAGCTTGAACGGCTGATGCTGCATCGGCTGGCCCAGCTCGATGCCGGCGTGCGCACCGCATACAAGGACTATGACTACCGCAAGGTCGTCACCCTCCTGACCAATTTCATGAACATCGAGCTCTCGGCGTTCTACTTCGATATCCGCAAGGACGCGCTCTATTGCGATCCGATCAGCTCGATCAAGCGCCGCTCGGCGCTGACTGTGCTCGATCACCTGTTCAACGCGCTGACGGCCTGGCTGGCCCCGATCCTGGTGTTCACCATGGAAGAATGCTGGCTTGAGCGGCACCCCGAGGATGGCTCGTCGGTGCATCTGCGTCTCTTCCCGGAAATCCCGGAAAGCTGGCTCGACAATGACCTGGCCAGCAAGTGGCAGTTGATCCGCGCTGTCCGCCGCACGGTCACCGGTGCGCTGGAAATCGAGCGGCGCGAAAAGCGGATTGGTTCCTCGCTGGAGGCCGCGCCCAAGGTGTTCGTGGCTGATGCGCGCTACATTGTGGCGCTTGAAGGCCAGGATCTGGCCGAAATCGCCATCACCTCGGCAATTCAGGTCAGGCAGGACGAAGGTCCCGCCGAAGCCTTCCGGCTCGATGACGTGCCCGGCGTTTCGGTGATGCCGGCCCTGGCCGAAGGCAAGCGTTGCGCCCGCTCGTGGAAAGTGCTCCCCGAGGTTGGCTCGGACCCGGACTTCCCCGATGTCTCCCCGCGCGACGCCCAGGCTCTGCGCGAACGCGCTGCATTGGGTCTTTGACCTTTGGCCTCGCCCCAGCGCCTCAACCCGAGTGTGATCGCCTCCCTCATGGCGGCGATCATTGCCTTTGGCATCGACCGGGCACAGAAGGCCTTTCACATTGCGGGTGAATGCTACGCGCTGGCCGAAGCGGCCTGCGTGGGCGTCCCCTATATGTACCAGCCGCTTTCGCTGACGGGCTGGCGCGGGGGCGAGGTGCTGACCGTCACGCCGTTTTTCGACTATGTGCTCGTCTGGAATACCGGCATTTCCTATGGCCTGCTCGATGGCCAGCCGGTATGGGCCCTGGGCCTGGTCATGCTGGTCGCCATTGCCGCCCTTTCGGTCTGGTGGTGGCGGGCAAGCGACATGCTGGTGCGGCTGGGGCTGGCGCTGTGTGTCGGCGGGGCCCTTTCAAATGCCCTTGATCGCCTGATCTATGGCGCCGTGGCCGATTTCTTTCATTTTCACTGGGCCGGCTGGTCGTTCTACATCTTCAATCTTGCCGATATGGCCATCACCCTGGGCGTCATCCTGCTGTTCATTGATCTTCTTGGCATGACACGCCGGCCGACAAATAAGCCGGTTTAGGACTGTTCAATCACCATGCTGCCAGAATCTGGTCTTAGCGGTGGGAATGCGCTATAAGCGCGCCGTTATCGTAAGGGAATTTGCATGCAGATTGCATTGACCGGGCAGAAAGCTGCCATTCAGGCCGCCGCCAGGGCTGGTCTTTTCGCCTTGGGGCTGATGGCCACATTGGCGCTTGCTGCCTGCACCACGGTCGAAGGCACCAATGCCATGACGGACTTTGGCACGTTCGAGCGCGAGGTCATGAACTCCACCGCGCGTGGCGTTGGCCTCATTCCCGGCGATGCTCCCAAAGAAGATCTGACCATGGCCCGCGCCCCGCTGGTGCTGCCCAAGTCCAATGCCGACCTGCCGACCCCGACCACCCAGGTCGCTGCGGCGCAACTGCCGGCCAATAGTGACACGGTGCGCATCGATACGTCCAATCTGAGCGAAGCCGACATAACCATGCTGCGCAATGCCCGCGTCGTGGACATGCGCACCCTGGGTGGCCGCCCGCTGACCGAGGCCGAGGCCCGCCAGCTCACCGCCCGCATGCAGGCTGCCAATATGGCCGTCACCGCCAATAGTGACCGGCCGCTCTATCTGCCCCCGGCCGAATACTTCACCCGCGTGGGAGATGCCCAGCTGGTCTGCCGCGCCCCCTCGGGCGAGCTGGTGTCCCTGCGCGACGAACGTTGCCCCGCAGATGTGCGCAAGGCGCTACAGGCCCGTGGCCCGAATTCGACAGTGCTCGGCACCCAGAACGCCGAGTTCACGGAAATGGAAACCAAGCTCTAGGCCTGACGAGCTTGACCGACGACGACAGCGGCCGGATTGATCCGGCCGCTTTGCCTTTTATCCGCGCCGCCCGCCCCTGCGATCCCGCAGTCGGCACCATGGGTCCCGCATGCCAGAAAGTGCTCAAATGAGCGATGCTCCAAAACAGCCCGAATCCGCCGATCGTCTCGCAAAGGTTATTGCCCGCGCGGGGCTTTGCTCCCGCCGTGATGCCGAAGGCTGGATCGCTGATGGCCGCGTCTCGGTCAACGGCAAGACCGTTCTGACCCCGGCCTTCAACGTTACCAGCCGCGACAAGATCTCGGTCGATGGCCTGCCGCTGGCGGCCCGCCAGGGCACCCGCGTCTGGCTGTATAACAAGCCTGCAGGTCTGGTCGTCACCGAGAAGGACCCTGAGGGTCGCCCCACCATTTTTGAAGCGCTCGACCGCATGGGCCTGCCGCGCGTCCTCACGGTTGGCCGCCTCGATATCAATACCGAAGGCCTGCTGCTGCTCACCAATGATGGTGGTTTGAAACGCGTGCTGGAACTGCCCTCCACCGGCTGGCTGCGCCGCTACCGCGTGCGCGCCTTCGGCCAGGTTACCCAGGCCCAGCTCGACACCCTCAAGCACGGCATTACCGTGGATGGCGTTCAGTATGGCCCCATCCAGGCGACGCTTGAGCGTGACCAGGGCTCCAATGTGTGGATCGTGCTCGGCCTGCGTGAAGGCAAGAACCGCGAGGTCAAAAACGTCCTCGGTTCGCTCGGTCTGGAGGTCAATCGCCTGATCCGCATTTCCTATGGTCCGTTCCAGCTCGGTGATCTGGCTGAGGGCGGCGTCGAAATGGTCAAGTCGCGGCTGCTGCGCGACCAGCTCGGCAAGAAGCTCGCCGAATCGGCTGGAGCTGATTTCGACAGCGAGGCGCCCGACAATGCGCCGGTCCGCGACGAACGCCCGGTGCGCTCGCCGCGCGACCGCGACACTGGTCGCCCCTATGGCGCTGGCCGCGATGCCGCTCGTGGCGCTCGCGATGATGAGGCGGGACGCGCCATGCGTCCACGCCGCATTCACTTCGAGGACGATGGCCGCGCGCCCGAGGCCTTCGTGCCCAAGGGGCCGGGCCGTCCGCGCCGCGATAGTGATGATCAGTCGGCTCGCAGCTTCGGCAAGCCCGCCGGTCGCCCCGAACGCGGTGGTGACCGCCCCGAGCGCAGCGAAGCCCGCAAGCCCTATGGTGACCGTCCGCCGCGTCGTGACGGTGACAAGCCTGCACGGCCTTACGGCGACAAGCCGGCCCGTGGTGGCTTTACGGATCGCCCCAAGCGCGATTTTGCCGACCGTCCAAAGCGTGACTTTGGGGATCGGCCGCAGCGTTCTTTTGGAGATAAGCCCGCGCGTCCCTTTGGCGACCGTCCGGCCCGTGGCCCGCGTCCTGAGCGCAGCTTTGAGGATCGGCCAAAGCGTGATTTCGCTGATCGTCCAAAGCGCGATTTCGGCGACAAGCCGGCGCGCGGTGGCTTCTCTGACCGCCCCAAGCGCGACTTCGGTGATCGACCCGCTCGCCCCTATGGCGACAAGCCGGCCCGCGGTCCACGCACCGAGCGCCCGCAGGGGGATCGTCCCGCCCGCGCCGAGCGTCCTTTTGGCGACCGTCCGCCGCGTGGTGATCGTCCCTATGGGGATCGTCCGGCGCGCGGTGATAGCCGCCCCGGCGGCAAGCCGTTTGGTGATCGCAAGCCCTTCGCCGGCAAGCCGGGCGGTGCCCGCCCCGAGGGCGGTCGCCCTGGCGCGGCCCGTCCCTATGGCGACAAGCCGCGCGGCGCAGGTCCGGCTGGTGGCCGTCCCGGTGGCAAGCCTTATGCCGGCAAGCCGGGTGGCGGTAAGCCCTTTGCAGGCAAGCCGGGCGGTCGGCCAAGCGGCGGCCGTCCCTCTGCTGGTCCGCGCAAGCCCAAGGGCTAAGGCATGCGCATCGTCGCCGGAAAATTTCGCGGCAAGACCCTCACGTCGCCGTCGGACGATAGCATTCGCCCGACGTCGGATCGGGCCCGCGAGTCGATGTTCAACATCCTTGGCTCGCGGCTAGGCCCGGTGCTTGTCGGCAAGCGGGTGCTCGATCTGTTTGCGGGGACGGGTGCACTGGGACTCGAAGCGCTATCGCGCGGCGCCGCCCATGTCACCTTTGTCGAAACCGGCGCCGAGGCCCGTGGCCTCATTCGCGATCATATCGAAGCCTTCGGCGCCGCCGGCATCACCAAGCTCCTGCGGCGCGATGCGACGGCTTTGGGGGCGCCAGGCAGCTTTGGCCAGTTCGATCTGATCTTCCTCGACCCACCCTATAATCAGGGCCTGGGCGAGAAAGCGCTGACGGAACTGGCCGGAAATGGTTGGATCGCCCCTGGCGCCACCATCGTCTGGGAAGAGGCCGTGGACGCCGAAGTCACTGTCCCCGCAGGCTTTGAACTCGATGACACCAGGGAATATGGCGCTGCCGCAGTGCGCTTCCTGACCTTCGGCTGACGCTAGGCCGCCTTCAGACACTCAGCGCAGCGGCCGCGGATTTCCATTGTCGTGCGCTCGGTCTTGAACCCGGTCTCCCTGGCCCAATTGCCAAGGCGCTCCTCGATCACCGGGTCAGCGAATTCGTCCACCTTGCCGCAACCCTCGCATATGGCGAAGGCAATCAAGCCCTTGCGGTGGCAATGCTCGTCAGCGCAGGCGACGAAGGCATTGAGCGATTCCAGCCGGTGCGCCAGCCCGCGTTCCACCAGCTTGTCGAGCGCGCGGTAGATCTGTAGGGGCGCGCGCAACCCTTCGCTGCGCAGCAGATCGAGAATGTCATAGGCCGACAGCGGGGCAGGGGCATGGTTGAGGGCACCCAGCACCAATCCCTGGTTGCGCGTCAGGTCGGTCGGCATTGCATGGTCATGCGCCATTATGTTCTCTCCTGCCAAACAGCCGCGCGGTCGGTACGGCGAGCGACACAAGGAAAATCGCCAGCGCCATCACCACGATGGATGGTCCCGAAGCGGTATCCCAGGTCCGCGACCCGAACAAGCCGCCGACCACGGCCACGCCGCCCAGTATCGCCGCGACCACCGCCATCATTTCCGGCGTGGCACTCAGGCGCCGTGCCGTCGCCGCCGGGATGATCAGCAGCGAGGTGATCAGCAATACACCCACCAGCTTCATGGCAATCGCAATGACGCTGGCCATCAACAGCATCAGGATGATGCGGCTGACTTCAGGCCTCAATCCCTCGGCCTCGGCCAATTCAGGGCTGACGGTAGCCGCCAGCAGGGGCCGCCAGTTCAGCACCAGAATGGCAATGATCGCGACGCCACCACCATAGATGACCGCAATATCCTCAACCGAAACGGCCAGGATGTCTCCGAACAGGAACCCCATCAGGTCAATCCGCACCTGGGTCAGGAAGCCGACGATGACGAGGCCGACGGCGAGGCTCGAATGGCTGAGAATTCCGAGCAGCGCATCGGTGGACAGCGTGTTCTGCTTCTGCAGCAGCAACAGCGCCCCCGCCACCAGCGCCGCCACGGCAAATACGCCCAGCGTCATATTGACCGAAAGCAGGATTGAAAGTGCCACGCCAAGCAGTGCGGAATGGGCCATCGTGTCGCCGAAATAGGCCATGCGCCGCCACACCACGAAACAGCCCAGCGGCCCGGTGACAGCGGCCAGCCCGATGCCGGCAACAAGGGCGCGCGAGAAGAAGTCACCGAGCATCATGGTGCTCCCCATGTTCGTGATGGTGGTGCGCGTGCTCATGCCCATGCTCAGCCCCCACGACGCAGCCATCGTCATGATGCTCATGGTCATGGTGATGCTGGTAAAGCGCCAGGCCCGTCCCAGATCTGTCCCCGAACAGCCTTAGATATTCGGGGCTGGTCTTGACCGCATTGGGCGTGCCGCGACAGCACACATGGCCATTGAGGCAAATAACGGTATCGGTCTCAGCCATCACCACATGCAGGTCATGGCTGATCATCAAAATCCCCGCCTGCGTGGTGTCGCGGATGCGCCGGATCAGCTCGTAAAGCGCCGCTTCGCCGGAAAAATCGACACCCTGTACTGGCTCGTCCAGCACCAGCAGGTCGGGCTTGCGGATCATCGCCCGGGCAAACAGCACGCGCTGGAATTCGCCGCCCGACAGCTCCTGCACGGCTGCATGGCGCAGCCGCGACGCGCCCACGGCGTCCAACGCAGCAGCGATTTCGTTGGTCCCATGCCGCCCGGTCAGCGTCATCAGCCGGTCCACGGTCAGCGGTAGCGTCCAGTCGATGGTGAGTTTTTGCGGCACATAGCCCACGGTCAGGCCCGGCTTGCGGGCGACCGTACCCATGCTGGGCTTGAGCACGCCGGTGACCATCTTGGCCGTGGTCGACTTGCCCGAACCATTGGGCCCGATCAGCGTCACGATCTCGCCGCGCGCAATCGTCAGGTCCACGCCCTCAACCAGGGTCCGCCCACCATTGCGCACACCGGCCTGGGCCAGCGTGATCAGTGTTTCTCTGGGAGTTATTGCGTTCATCTGCGCCTCATGCAGGGCTGGTCGCTTAGGCACTGTCGCCCGTTCACGACCCCTCTTGACGGCAATCAATACGTTATAGCATAACATCGCCGCAAGCGTAATAACATAACATATCACAAGGCCGCGCCATGATCCGATCTGCTCTCCCACTCGCTGTCCTGAGCTCAATCCTGCTCACCAGCGCCGCGCTGGCTGCGCCCAGCGTCGTGGCCTCGACCAAGCCGATCCAATCGCTGGTTGCCGCCGTCATGGGTGACACCGGCACGCCGACGCTGATCGTAAAGGGTGCAGCCTCCCCGCACACCTATTCGCTCCGCCCCTCCGACGCCGCTGCGCTCGAAAGCGCCGACATCGTCTTCTGGACCGGCCATGGCCTCGAACTGTTCCTGGCCGAAGCGCTCGAGACCTTGAGCACAAGGGCGCAGGTGGTCGAACTGGCCGAGACCCCCGGCATTACCCTCTTGCCGTTGCGCGAAGGCGGCGCCTTTGAGGCGCATGAGCATGAAGACGAAGACCATGCTCACGAGGATGAGCACGAACATGAGGATGAGCACGATCACGCAGAGGCCGATGGCGACATGCACTTCTGGCTCGATCCCCAAAACGCCAGCCTGATGGTCACCCATATCGCGGCAACACTGGCCGCCGCCGATCCCGAAAACGCCGCCATTTATGCGTCCAATGCCGAGGCAGAACTGGCCCGCCTCACCGCGCTCGAGGCCGAACTGACGGCAACCCTGGCGCCTGTCGCGGCAAGCCCCTTCATCGTCTTCCACGATGCCTACCAGTATTTTGAAGCCCGCTTTGGCCTCACCGTCGCGGGCACTGTCACCGTCTCGCCCGAAACCATGCCCGGCGCGGCCCGCATCGACGCGCTGCGTGCCAAGGTCAGCGAATTGGGCGCCACCTGCGTCTTCGCTGAGCCCAATTTTGAGCCTGCCATTGTCCGCACCATCGTCGAAGGGACCGACGCAGAGGCCGGTACGCTCGACCCCGAAGGTGCCTCCCTCACCGAAGGCCCCGATCTTTACGGGGAACTCCTGCGCAGTCTGGCGAGTGGTCTGGTCGAGTGTCTCGGCTGACCGCTATTTCAGCGGTCCCTTGAAGATGAAGAAGGCACCAAGCCCGATCAGGGCGAAGCCAACACCATGGTTCCAGGTGAACTTCTCGCCCAGGTAGAGCACGGCAAAGAGCGCAAAGACCGAGAGGGAGATCACCTCCTGAATGGTCTTGAGCTCGGCGCCTGAATAGACGCCATAGCCGATGCGGTTGGCGGGCACCGCCAGCCAATACTCGAAAAAGGCGATACCCCAGCTCACCAGCACCACCACCCACAGCGCTGCGCCGGGGAATTTGAGGTGCCCGTACCAGGCAAATGTCATGAAAAGATTGGAGGCAATCAGCAGCCCGATGGGGGCCAGGGTGGCAAGGTTGAAACCCAATTATTCACCTGAAGGGATAGCGAATCGGCCCGCAACGGGGCCGCTTCCGTCTATCTCCTCCCGCGCCTGGGCGCTGGCAAGCGCGATCAGCGCAGATGCTTGGTGGGCTGCTCGAGCGAGAAGATGTCGTCGCTGAGCGTGTCGATCTGTTTGCGCACCAGCGCCTGCGCGTCATAAAGCCCGCGATTGTAAAAATAGGCGCCCATCTTCTCGGCAAAAAAGGCCATCAGCATTTCCGCCGGTATGGCGCCGATGGACTGATCCAGCTCCTCGCGGAAATAATCCTGAATTTCCCCGACGATGGCCTTGGTTTCCTCACGGTCGAATTTGATCGGCTTCATGGGCAGTGCTCCTTCATCGCGGGTTCATAAGCTGAGTCGCTTCTTGTGCTGCAAGTCCTGCTACGCCACTCTGGCGTCGCTCGAGGAGAAAGCGCCATGCGAACCCGTCTGCTTCTGCTGCCCTTGTGTGCTCTTGCGGGGCCGGCCCTCGCCGAAGACATTGCCTGTGAGGGCGCCTTTGCCATCGACAGTTCCGAGGCGCGGCTGATCGAAATGTATGGCGCCGACAATGTCCGCACAGAAATCGTTCCGGGGCCTGAAGGCACCGAGATGTTGGCCACTCTGGTCTTTCCCGATAGCCCCAAGCGCAAGCTGATGTTCGTCTGGTGGGATGAGGACAAGCGCCGGGACCCAAGCTTCATCGAACTCACCGCCAAGATGGTCGCGCCGGGCGGCCTTCGGATCGGCTTGACGGTGGCCGAGGTGGAAGCCCTCAACGGCGAACCGTTCACGCTTCTGGGCTTTGGCTGGGACTATGGCGGCGCTGCCGGCTTTCAGTCGGGCAATCTCGCCGACCTGCCGGGCGGTTGCGTCGTCTCGCTCACCTTCTCGCCGCCCGACTATCCAGTCGGCGATGACGTCGATTCCATCATGGGCGATGTTGAAGTGTCCTCCTCCAATCCGCTGCTGGCGCAGGTGGGAGCCCGGGTCGAGTCAGTGGCCATTGGCTATCCCCATCCCGATTTCCGCGATTGACCCGACTGCCCCCAAGGGCGTAATCCTGATCGGGCAAATGGTTCCCCGCGCGCGAATGCGCAAAGGGATCAAAAGGGAACACGGTGCGGCGTACCCATCAGGGACCAAAACCGTGGCTGCCCCCGCAACTGTAAGCGGTGGGCGCTCTCATATGCCACTGGTCGACAGGCATCGACCCGAAAAGCGCGACGCGGTTTTCGGATAAGTCGATGCTCAAGAGAGGCCGGGAAGGCGAGGGCGCTGTATTCACCGCGAGCCAGGAGACCTGCCAATTGCCCTGAGCAATCAGGATAGCCGGACCGAAAAGGTCCATGTCTGTTCCGTGCACGGAGGGTGCCACATGAATACCACTGCCGTTACCTCTGGTCTTTCTTCTCTTTCCCTGTCCCAGCGTTTCATCGCTGGTGTGCTGGCGCTCATGCTGGGCATGACCCTTCTGGTTGGCACTGGCTTTGCCGGTGATTACCGCCTGCACAATGGTGCGCATGACACGCGCCACGCCATGGGGTTCCCCTGCCACTAAGGCAGACATTTCACCGCGCCATGGCCCAAAGCAGCGGCGCGTGAATTCGCGGAAAAGAAGAGAACAAACGTGTTTCGCAATCTGTTTTTTGCTGCGCTGGTCGCAGCTCTTTGTGCTGGCTTGGCCACATCCATATTCCAGGCCTGGCGGGTCACCCCGCTGATTTTTGCCGCCGAGGCCTTCGAGGGCGACGGAAACGCGCATAGCCATGCCCAGGACACACCCGAACATAGCCATGATGAGGCGGCAACCACCGCCGATTCCCATGACGAGGACGAATGGATGCCGCAGGACGGCCTTGAGCGCACGGCCTATACGGTCCTTGCCAATCTGCTGATGGCCGCCGGCTACGCGCTGATCATTGGCGCCGTCTCTGTGCTGTTCAACCTGCCGATCACCTTTGCCAATGGCCTGCTCTGGGGCCTGGGCGGGTTTGCCGCTTTCTCGCTGGCGCCAGCTCTCGGTCTGCCGCCGGGCCTGCCCGGCATGCCGGTAGCAGAAACACTGGCGCGGCAAATCTGGTGGGCCGGTGCGGCGTTGTCGACCGGCGCAGCCTTTGTGCTGGTCGCCAAGCAACGGGCTGCCTGGGCACTGGCTGCTGCAATTGCACTGGTCATCATCCCGCAGCTCGTCGCCACTCCGGTTGTGCCGGACGAGGCCTCGGGGGTTCCGGCAGGTCTGGCTGCCGCATTCACCGCCGCCGTCCTCTATAATGGCGCCCTGTTCTGGGTCATTCTCGGCCTCGCCTTCGGCCGCATGGCCGACTACCTCGCCTCACGACCTGTCACTCTTGCCAATGGAGCCAAGGCATGACCGCCAAGATCCCGACCACCGTCATCACCGGCTTTCTGGGCGCGGGCAAGACCACGCTTGTCCGCCACATGCTGGCCCATGCGCCCAAGGGCAAGCGCATCGCCCTGATCATCAACGAATTTGGCGATCTGGGCGTCGACAAGGACATCCTTGCAGGTTGCGGCGACGAGACCTGCCGCGAAGAGGATATGGTCGAACTCTCCAATGGCTGCATCTGCTGCACGGTGGCCGATGAATTCATCCCCACCATGCAGGCGCTGCTGGCCCGCGATGAAAAGTTCGACCACATCGTCATCGAAACCTCCGGCCTGGCTCTGCCGCAGCCGCTTATCCGTGCCTTCAACTGGCCCGAAATCAAGGCTCAGGTCACCATCGATGGTGTCGTCACCGTGGCCGATGCCGCGGCCTTGGCTGAAGGCCGGTTCGCCAGCGATGAAGCCGCCGTCGACGCGCAGCGGCGTCAGGATGAAATGCTCGACCACGAAACGCCGCTGGGCGAACTCTTCGAGGATCAGCTTTCGGCCGCCGACATGGTGATCATCAACAAGACTGACCTTGTCGACCCTGCAATGCTCGACATTGTCGAGAAGAACATCCGTGCCGAGCTGCGTCCCGGCGTCGGCATCGTCCGCGCCGCCAACGGCCATGTCGATATCACCGCGCTCCTGGGCATGGGCATGTCCTCCGAGGACGATATTACCAATCGTCCCAGCCACCACGAGCTGGAGCATGGCGGCGAAACCCACGAACACGACGACTTCGACAGCTTTTCGCTGACGCTGCCGTCCATCCAGGGCAAGGATCATCTGCTGGCCATCATCGAGGCGACCATCAAATCTCACGACATCCTGCGTTTGAAAGGCTTTGCCGCCGTCCCCGGCACCGCCGCACGTCTGGCCATCCAGGCCGTCGGCCCGCGCGTCACCGCCTATTTTGACCGCCCCTGGAAGGACGGCGAAGTCCGCCAGACCGCGCTGGTCGTCATTGGCGAACAGCCGCTCGATCGGGCCGCGATCACTGCAAGCCTGCGCCGCGCTGAAGCGCTCGCGGCATAGCTATGCATTGGGATCGTGGCCCCACCCCACCCTCATTCCCTCCCCATCAAGGGGAGGGAGGCGCAGAGCCGAGGCACCACTGTTCATCGTCTCCCTCCCCCTTGTGGGGAGGGATCAAGGGTGGGGGAGCCGGCGGTGTCACAAACACCAAGGCTAGTGGCTGAATGCACCTTCTCTCCGCCCAGGCCGGCGCCATCCAACAGGAAGGCGAGGCCATCGACCTCGCCCAGACACCGGGAGACTATGTCTTCGCCTCTTCGGCGGATAGCGAACTGGCTATGCTGGCCGGCGCCACCGACAGGGCAGGGGAGAATAGCCTTCGCCTCGCCAATACGCTGAGGCTGTCCAACAATCTTTCCGTCGACATGTGGCTCGAACGGACCGTCGCCCATGCGCGCCTCGTCGTCCTCCGCCTCATCGGCGGCGCCGCCTATTTCCAATATGGCGTTGATGAGCTGACTGCCCTTTGTGCCAGTCGCAGGATCCCGCTGGTGCTCCTGCCCGGCGACGCCAATCCCGACCCCATTCTCCAGTCCCGCTCGACAATCCACTCCGACGACTGGTCCACCCTGCACGCCCTCTTCATCGCCGGCGGCCCCGACAATGCCGACGCGATCCTGCAAGCTTTTCGGGCGTTGACCTCTCTTTCACCTCTCCCTCTGGGGGAGAGGTCGGCTGCGAAGCTGCCGGGTGAGGGGGCCTTGCTGGTGGACTCAGAGGTAAGGCCCTTCCCCCGTTTCGGCCTCTGGCACCCATCCATCGGCATGACTGACGAACCCGGCTTGCGCACCCTTCATTCCTCTCCCCATCGGGGAGAGGTGGCTCGGCGCAGCCGAGTCGGTGAGGGGGGTGCTCGCCCGACCACGACCGCCAACGGGCGCGCCCATATTCCCATCCTCTTCTACCGCGCCGCCCTCGAAGGCGCCGGCACGGCAACGCTCGAAGCCCTCATTGCCGAACTGGAAGCCCGTGGCCTCGCCCCCGTGCCCCTGCTCGTCTCCTCACTGAAGGAGCCCGCCTGCGTCCGCTTCGTCCAGAACGCCTTGGCGGCCTTCCCGCCCTCCGCCATTTTTAATCTGACGGCCTTCGCCCTCGGAATTGCCGACCTCGACGACAAGGCCAACCCTTTCTCCGGCACCGACGCACCTGTCATTCAGCTCATTCAGTCCGGTCGCTCCGAGGCGCAGTGGGCCGCCGACCCTCAGGGACTGTCCTCCAAAGACATGGCGATGTACCTGGTCATGCCCGAGGTCGATGGCCGTATCGGCGGCCTCCTCGTCGGGCACAAGGCCGATGCTGTCTGGCATGAACGCACCCAGTGCCCGCTTTCGGCCTATGCCCCCGACCTTGGCGGCATCAGCCGCGCCGTCGATCTCGCGTTCAACTGGGCGCGCCTGCGCGCCACGCCTCGCGCCGAACGCCACATCGCCATGGTGCTCGCCAATTACCCCATCCGCGACGGCCGCCTCGCCAACGGCGTCGGCTATGATGCCGCCGAATCCACAGTGCGCATGCTCATGGAGATGGAAAAGGCGGGATACGATCTCGGTACAGCGGCTCCACCGCCTCCCTCCCCCCCGACAGGAGGGACCGAGGGCGGGGGTGCCGAACACACCGAGTTCTCCAAGTGGGGCGCCGGACACGACAATTCACGACTGTCTCGCCAGGCCAAGAACGTTGAGCGCTCTCGCACCTTGCGCTCCGGCTCGACGCCGCCGGAGCGGGTTCTGTGGTCTTTGCTCCGTCAGTCATTCAAAGAGCATCATTTCCGCCGACAGGTGCCGATAGGCTCATACTTCGCAGACTTTGCGTCACATCGATCCAGGCTGGTGATCGAGCTCGATGGTGACACGCATGGATCGGATCAGGCGCAAGCGCATGACGCTCGCCGCGATGCCTTTCTACAATCGGCTGGGTATCGGGTCCTCCGAATCGGCCACCGTGAACTTGCCAATCTCGAAGGACTATGGTCGGCAATCTCTGAGGCTTTGATTTCTGGCGACACCCCCACCCCTGACCCCTCCCCTCAAGGGGGAGGGGAACAATCCCCGACACGGGCAAAACTTGTCGGCGCCACCGGCCCAAAGCCCCTCCCCCTTGAGGGGAGGGGTTGGGGTGGGGGTGTCGAACACTCAGGTTACCCAACGAACTCCGCTGACCTCATCGCCTTCCTCCAGTCCGGCCCCACCAACGCCAACCCGCAGCGAGGAACGTCCGGTGCAGTCCTGCCACTCACTCGCTACTCCGAGCTCTTCATCGCGCTCCCCGAGGAAATTCGCGGTGCCGTCACTGCACGCTGGGGCGATCCATCGACCGATCCCTTCATTCGGGACAATGCCTTCCACCTGCCGGCCCACCGCTTCGGCAACATAGCCATCCTGCTCCAGCCCGCTCGCGGCTGGCAGCTTGACGAGACCGCGAGCTATCACGACCCCAATCTCGTGCCCCCCCACGCCTATGTCGCCGCCTATCTCTGGCTGCGTCACGAGTTCGGCGCCCAAGCGCTGATCCATAATGGCAAGCATGGCACCCTCGAATGGTTGCCCGGCAAGTCGGCGGCGCTCGATGCTGATTGCTATCCCGACGCGCTCTGGGGTCAACTGCCGCATCTTTATCCCTTCATCGTCAACGATCCCGGCGAGGGCACCCAGGCCAAGCGCCGCACCGGCGCCGTCATCATCGACCATCTTGTGCCCCCGCTCACCCGCGCCGAAACCTATGGTCCCCTCAAGGACCTCGAAGCCCTGCTCGATGAATATTACGCCGCCTCAGGCATGGACCGCCGGCGCCTCAATGACCTCAAGCGGCGCATCCTCGACTTTACCCGCGATAGCCGCCTCGACCAGGATATCGGCCTTCCCCAAGATGAGACGGCGGCCCTGATCAAGATCGACAACTTCCTTTGCGACCTCAAAGAAGCCCAGATTCGCGACGGCCTGCACATCTTTGGTCAGTCTCCGACGGGGGCCCTCCAACGCGACTTGACGGTCGCTTTAGCCAGAATACCGCGCGGCGAAAGCCCCGGGGATAACTCGCTCATTCGGGCCTTGGCCGACGATCTCAAGCTCGGTTTCGATCCTCTCACCGCAAGACTTGGTGATCGCTGGACCGGGCCTCGGATTGACCACCCAAATCTCGTTCATCTTGAGAAGCCTGGCCTACCGCCTGGCAGTATGGGCGATGTGGTCGAACACCTCGAAATGGTCGCCGCCGACCTCGTCTCCGGCGCACTGACCTGTCCTCAGGACTGGATTGCCACCCGGGCCGTGCTCGAAACGGTCCAAACGCTCATCCAGCCGCGCCTCGCCGCCTCTGGACCGGCGGAAATGCAGGCATTTCTCGACGCGCTCGACGGCAAATTCATCGCGCCGGGTCCCTCCGGCGCGCCATCGCGTGGCCGCCTCGATGTGCTTCCCACGGGGCGCAATTTCTATTCTGTCGATGCCCGCGCCATCCCCACCCCAAGTGCCTGGGAACTCGGGCGAAAGTCCGCCGAAAGCCTGGTTTTGCGGCACCTGCAGGACCATGGTCATCACCTCGCCGCCGTCGCTCTTTCGGTCTGGGGCACGGCCAATATGCGCACTGGCGGCGATGACATCGCCCAGGCCCTGGCGCTGATCGGCGCCCGCCCGACCTGGGACCCCGGCTCGCTCCGCGTCTCGGGATATGAAATCATCCCGCTGGCAAAACTCGGTCGTCCCCGCGTCGACGTCACCCTCAGAATCTCCGGCTTCTTCCGCGACGCCTTCCCCGCCCAGATTGCCCTATTTGACCGCGCCGCGCGCGCCATCGGGGCATTGGACGAACCGGCCGAAGACAACCCCATCGCCGCCCGCATGCGCGCCGAGGCGCTCGGGCTGATGGCTGAGGGCAAGTCCGAAAGTGACGCTTCGCTCGAAGCCGGTGCCAGAATTTTCGGTTCAAAGCCAGGGACTTACGGCGCCGGTCTGGGTCAGCTCATCGACAATGGCAGTTGGAGCAACAAGGCCGACCTCGCCAATCAGGCGCTCGCCTGGGGCCAATATGCCTATGGCGCCAAGGCCACTGGACTGCCCATGCAGACCCGTTTCGCCACCCGCCTCGGCCAGATCGACGCGGTCATCCACAACCAGGACAATCGCGAGCACGACCTGCTCGATAGCGACAATTACTATCAGTACGAGGGCGGTCTTTCCGTTGCCGCCGAGACTCTCACCGGTCACAAGCCCGCCGCCTATCACAACGACCATTCGCGCCCCGAACAGCCAAAAATCCGCACGCTGGACGAGGAAATCAGCCACGTCATGCGCTCTCGCGTGGTCAATCCAAAGTGGCTCGCCGGCATGATGCGTCATGGCTATCGGGGCGCCTTTGAAATCATCGCCACCGTCGATTTCATGTTCGCCTTCGCCGCCACCACCGGCGCCGTTAAAACACACCATTTCGACCTCGCCTTCGAGGCCTTTGTCGAGGACGACACGGTGCGCGACTTCCTCATCCAAGCCAACCGTTTCGGCTATGATGAGTTGATCGCGAAATTCCTTGAGGCGCGGCAAAGAGGCCTTTGGTCGCCGCGTTCAAATTCCGTCTTTGCCTATCTGGAGCCGTCCGATGATTGACACGCCCGACAAGCCGCTGAAGAAGACCGAACTGATGACCGAGGCGGAACGCGACGCCTATCATGCCGAGAAGATGAAGAAGAAGAAGGTCGCGCGCGACAAGATCCTTGCCACCAAGACCGAGGAGAAGGGCCTGCTGATTGTCCATACGGGCAAGGGCAAGGGCAAGTCGACGGCAGCCTTTGGCATGGTGTTTCGCGCCATTGGCAATGGCATGCGCGTCGGTGTCGTGCAGTTCGTCAAAGGCGTCTGGAACACCGGCGAGCGCGACGTGCTCGACAAATTCCCTGATCAGGTGACCATCAATGCCATGGGCGAGGGTTTCACCTGGGACGTGGCTGACCGCCAGCGCGACCTGGCCGCTGCGCGCAAGGCCTGGGACCAGGCCAAGGCGCTGATTGCCGATCCGGCTTACAATATGGTGCTGCTCGACGAGCTCAACATTTGCCTGCGCTATGACTACCTGCCCATTGAGGAAGTGGTCGATTTCCTGCGCAACAAGCCTGCCGACAAGCATGTCATCGTGACCGGCCGCAATGCCAAGGACGAGCTCATCGAGATCGCCGATCTGGTCACCGAAATGACCGAGATCAAGCACCACTTCCGCGCTGGCGTGAAGGCGCAGAAGGGGATCGAGTTTTAGCAGTCCACCGGAGCAAAGGAGCGGGCAAGCCCTTCAAGAACGCTGCTCATGGCGGCCAGGTCTTTTGCTGGGTGGGTGATCCGAAAGGCCGCATAGCTTTCGCCGTCGCAGAGCAGGATCATGCGTTGGTACAGTGCCTGGTTTGTGCGTGTGCCCGACAAGGTGGCCCAACTCGGCGTGGCTGACGCAGAACTGATGACCCAGCCTGCCGCCATAATTGCATCGGCACGCGACTCGGCTTCGCCCTCGAATGTTTCGGCGGTGACGCCGAGCAAGCCGCCCCAGACGGTCAGCTCCTGCAGGCTCTGCGGCAGGTAGAAAATCTGCCCGTCGCCACTATCGGATTCGCCCTGGCCTTCGAACCCCGGCGGAATGTCGAGTTCGTAGCCAAAGCGCGCATTGGCGTAGTGTGTCCAGTATTGCGCCAGCGCAGGCGTAACGAACAGGAAAAGGGCGATGGTGAAGATGCGGCGCATTTTGCCGATTCTGCCCACTGATCCGCGCCGCGACAAGACCCCTAGAGAACAACAATTCCGGCGTGCTTGGCCTTGTCTTCGGGTTCGACGTGAATGGTGATCTGAACGTCGCTTACCGCCTCGCGCAGTTTCGCCTCGATCCGATCGCAGATCGTGTGGGAGGCATCCACGCTCATGACCCCCGGCACCACGAGGTGAAAATCGATGAAGGTCATCTTGCCGGCCTGACGGGTGCGGATGTCATGGGCTTCCAATGCGCCATCGGCACTGCTGGAAATCACCTCGCGGATGGTTACTTGCGTATCGGGCGGGACGGCGACATCCATCAGCCCACCCACACTGTCGCGGATCACGCCCCAGCCGGACCAGAGGATGTTGAGGGCCACCAGCGCCGCTAGCACCGCGTCGAGCTGCGCCCAGCCGATCGCATAAACCAGGCCCAAGCCCACGAGCACGCCGGCGGTTGAGACCACGTCGGTCATCAGGTGCCGGCCATCGGCTGCTATGGCGGGGGACTTGGCCAAGCGCCCTTGGCGCAAGAGCACGCCCGCCCAGACCAGATTGACAATAGTCGCCACGCCGCTGACGGCCAGACCCTGCACTGGTGCATCGGGCAGCGTGGGCGCGAGGAAGCCGAAAATCGCTTCGCGCAGGATGAGGATGGCCGCGACAATGATCATTACCCCAACCAGCACGGCCGAGAAATACTCGGCCTTGTGATAGCCATAGGGCAGGGTAGCGTCCGCAGGGCGCTGTGCCAGCCGTACGGCAATGAGCGCCGCAATGGCCGTCACCACATTGACGATGGATTCGAGTGCGTCCGAATAAAGCGCAATGGAGCCCGTCAGCCACCAGGCCAGGAACTTCAGCCCCAATACGATCAGTCCGACCAGGATGCTCGACGCGGCAATGGCAAGGGTTCTGTTGGCGGCCACGACGCGGCTCCTGTGCGAGAGTGTCAGGCCATAGCGGACCAATGGCGATACGACAAGTGCTTGTATTTGCAAACGATTTTCAGAAGCATTCCGAGGTGTGGCGGCGCGGGGCACTACAGGCGACAAGCCTTTGATTGACCACATGGTTTGGCACGACTAGAACCGGACCAGCGCAGCGTTCCCATGATGGAACTGAAACAGAGCTCGGTGCGGTCGACCCAATTGCGGGACCAAAGCCGGGGCTGCTCCGGTTTTTGAGCGAACCTGCCTCGTGTCACGAGGCGATAATGAACAGTGATTCCGTCGATCCAGCATCGACAGTTCCAGCGTTGAATCGGGCGGGCATTATCGCCGGCCTTGGCCTGCGCAAACTGGCCCGCCTGAACGAAGTGCTGGAGCTTCTCGATGCCAGCCTGAGCGCCGCAGGGTTCTGCCGCTCCGATCTCGCGGCCCTCACCACGCTTGATGCCAAGAGTGACCATCCGGCTTTGATTGGGGTTGCTGGCCTGCTCAATGTGCCGATTCTGCCGATGCGGGCGGATCGACTGGACCAGCAGGTGCCCAACCCTTCGGAACGCGTTTTCGCTTTAGCCCGTGTTCCTTCGGTCGCGGAGGCAACAGCTCTCGCCTTTGGTCCGCTGCTGCTGGAAAAGCAAATCAGCGCCAATGTCACCTGCGCCTTGTCGCGCTACGGCGCGGGAAGCTCGAGCGCGGCGAGGGCGTCATCGACGCTGGCTACTTCCAGCGCCGGGCCATAGACGGGCCGCGCAATCATGATCACCTGTACGCCCATCCGTTGTGCCGCCTCGAGTTTGGCCGCCGTTTGTCCACCACCCGAATTCTTGCTGACCAGATGAGTGATGTCGTGACGCCGCAACAGCGCCAATTCCTGTTCGAGCCCATAAGGTGGGCGACTGACGATCAGCTCGGCGTGCCTGGGCAGAGCAAAATCGGGGGGCTCGATCACCCGGACATAGATGCTGCAATCGCTGCGCTCGAGAAAGGCTTCAAGCCCGGCATGGCCCGTTGTCAGCAAGACATTGGCCATCTTGGGCAGGGCGTCGGCGGCCTCCCGCGCCGTGCCGACCGTTATCCACGATTGACCCGGCACCGGCACCCATGCAGGACGCATATAGCGCACCAGCCTGATGCCGGTCGTTTCCGATGCCGCCACGGCGTTGATCGAGATCAGCCCGGCATAGGGGTGCGTGGCGTCCACCAGCCGCTCAATTCGGGCAGCACGCAGGTAGGCGCAGAGGCCCGGAATGCCGCCAAATGGCCCCATGCGCAACCCGCCTTCTGGCAGGATCGGGTCCTGGGTGCGCCCGGCCAGCGAGGTCGTGACATCGTGCCCCATCGCCACAAGCCGGTTCGCCACCTGTCGCGCTTCGGCCGTCCCTCCAAGGATGAGGATTTTCATCGTTTGCCCTGCACTGATTTGCCCCAATGTGCCTTTGTCACCTGGGTCCCACAAGCCGTTGTGACCAAAAACACCCCACCCTCACTCCCTCCCCATCAAGGGGAGGGAGGCGCAGGACTGGGATGCCGGTGTTCTTCGTCTCCCTCGCCCTTGGGGGAAGGATCAAGGGAGGGGGTGTGGACTAGTGAGTACCTCCGTGACTGACCACCTCGCCCAATTGGCCCAAGCGGACTTCCCGCCGTTTGCGCCGGGCAGCGTCTGGCTTGTTGGCGCCGGACCGGGCGGGCCGGGCCTGCTGACGCTATTGGCCTTCCACGCCCTGGGTCAGGCTGACGTGATCGTCCACGACGCGCTCGTATCGCCCGAAATCCTCGCCCTGGCGCCGGCCCACATCGAACGCATTCATGCCGGCAAGCGCGGTGGCAAGCCGTCCCCCAAACAGGCCGACATCACGATCCGCCTGATCGAACTGGCGCGTCAGGGCAAGCGCGTCCTGCGGTTGAAGGGCGGCGACCCCTTTATGTTTGGGCGTGGCGGCGAGGAGGCGGGCGAACTGGTCCGCGCCGGCATCGCCTTTCGCATCGTCCCGGGCATTTCTTCTGGCCTCGGTGGCCTCGCCTATGCCGGCCTGCCGGTCACCCATCGCGACACCAATCAGGCCGTCATTTTCCTCACAGGCCACGATGAAACCGGCGCAGTACCGGGTGCGGTCAATTGGGCCGCGGTCGCTCAGGCGGCGCCGGTTATCGTCATGTTCATGGCCGTCAAGCATCTGCCCACCATTGCCGCGCAATTGCTGGCGGCGGGGCGCCAGCCTGACGAAGCGCTGACCATTGTTTCCCATGTCGCGGGCCCCGCCCAGACCGTCCTCGAAACCACCCTGGGCGCAGCCGGATCGCTGGTGGATGTTCCCACGCCGGCAATCGTCGTTCTGGGTCCGGTGGCGCGCTTTCGCGGCCAGCTCGATTGGTATGTCGGCGAGGTGCGGAGGCATGTCTTTGGCTAAGGGATTTGTTGTCGCGGCCCCCCGTTCGGGATCTGGCAAGACGCTGGTGACCCTTGGCCTGCTGGCGGCCCTGCGCCGGCGTGGTCTTATCGTGGCTCCGGCCAAGACCGGGCCGGACTATATCGACCCCGCGTTTCTGGGGTTGGCCGCCGGGCGAGAAGCGATCAATCTTGATCCCTGGGCCATGTCGTCCACACAGGTCCAGAGCCTCGCCGCGCAGCACGCGACCGGAGCGGACCTGCTTGTGGTGGAGGGGGTGATGGGTCTTTTTGATGCCGCGGCTGACGGGCATGGATCGACCGGCGATCTTGCCGAAACGCTCGGCCTACCGGTGATCTTCGTGGTCGATGCCGACCGCCACAGCCAATCGGTGGCGCCGCTGGTGGCGGGCTTTGCCCATTGGCGGCCCGGTGTGCGCGTGGCCGGGGTCATTCTCAATCGGGTCGCCAGCTCCCGGCATGAACGCATGCTGGTCACAGCCCTCAAGGCGACTGGTCTACCGCTGCTGGGCGCAGTGCCGCGCCGCAACGAATTGGTGGTGCCTGAACGTCACCTCGGCCTGACCCTGCCGGGCGAACTGCCCGCGTTCAGCACTTTCCTCGATGCCGCTGCGGAGGCAATCGGCGACTTTATCGATCTCGATGCGCTATTGGGTATGGCCACCCCCGTCGCCGACCACGACACCCTGCCATCGGCGCTGCCGCCCTTGGGCCAGCGCATGGCGATTGCCCGCGATGCCGCCTTTGCGTTTCTCTATCCGCATCTGCTCGATGGCTGGCGGGCCGCCGGGGCCGAGCTGAGCTTCTTCTCGCCGCTGGCCGATGAAGCGCCATCCTCTGACGCCGATGCGGTCTTGCTGCCCGGCGGCTATCCCGAATTGCATGGTCGGACGCTCTCAGTAGCCAGCGCCTTCCATGCCGGCCTTTTCGCCGCCCGTGACCGGGGCGCGCTGATCTATGGTGAATGCGGGGGCTTCATGGCACTGGGCGAAGCGCTGGTCGACAAGGACGGGGTCAGCCACGCCATGTCAGGACTATTGCCGGTGGTGACCCGCATTGATCGGCCCAAACGGGTGCTGGGCTATCGCCGCCTGCTGCACGAGAGCGCTCTGCCTTGGCCAAGCGGGCTCAATGGCCACGAATTCCACTATTCTTCGGCCAAACAGACCGGTCTGCCGCCGCTGTTCGAAGCGCTCGACGCCGAGGGCATACGGCAATTGCCCATGGGTGGCCAACTCGGTCGTGTCATGGGGTCTTACGCCCACGTCATCGCTGCGGCATAAGACACGAATGACCAAAGTCATCATGTTTATGGGCACCGGCTCCGACGTCGGCAAATCGCTGATCGTGGCGGGGCTTTGCCGCGCGCTGAGTAATCGCGGCATCCGCGTCGCACCGTTCAAGCCACAGAACATGAGCAATAATGCCGCCGTCACCATGGATGGCGGCGAAATCGGTCGCGCCCAAGCCCTGCAGGCGCGCGCCGCCCGCCGCAATCCCATCACCGCGATGAACCCGGTTCTTTTGAAACCCGAGGGCGAGACCGGGTCGCAGGTCGTGGTGCGTGGCCAACGTCGCGCCAGTCTCTCTGCACGCCAATATTGGGCAGATCGCGGCCAGCTTCTGCCCGAAGTGCTCCACGCCTTCCGCGACCTTGCCGCCACGACAGATTATGTGCTGGTCGAAGGCGCCGGCAGCGCCTCCGAGGTGAATCTGCGCGCTGGCGATATTGCCAATTTCGGCTTTGCTCGCGCCGCCAATGTGCCGGTGGTGCTGATTGGCGATATCCATCGCGGCGGCGTCATCGCCTCCATCGTCGGAACGCTTGCGGTCATCGATCCCGAAGATGCGGCGCTGGTCCGCGCCAGTCTCATCAACAAATTCTTTGGCGATCCGGCCCTGTTCGAGGCGGGCAAAGCTTTCCTCGCGGAACGGACGGGACTGCCCTGCTTCGGACCGGTGCCGCATTTTGCCGACGCGGCCAAATTGCCCGCCGAGGATGCCTTGGCGCTGGAGAGCTATTCCGGTGGTTCGGGCGCTTTCCATGTCGTGGTGCCGCGCCTGCCGCGCATCGCCAATTTTGACGACCTCGATCCGTTGCGCGCCGAACCGGGCGTCACCCTCACGCTGGTGCAAGCCGGCCACGCACTACCGCGCAACGCGGACCTGGTCCTCTTGCCCGGCTCCAAGGCCACGCGCGCCGACCTCGCCGCATTGCGAGCGAATGGCTGGGACATCGATATTATCGCCCACCACCGCGCCGGGGGCAGCGTCATCGGCATTTGCGGCGGCTACCAGATGCTGGGTCGATTGATCGCCGATCCCGAAGGCATCGAGGGTGCGCCGGGGGTGAGCGAGGGCCTTAGCCTGCTCGATGTGGAGACCGTCCTGGCACCAACAAAGCAGTTGCGCAGCGAAGCTGCGGTCCACCTTGGCTCGGGCGAAGCCCTTTCCGGTTATCACATGCATATGGGTGTCACCGCCGGACCCGACCGCAACCGTGCCTTTGCCCGGGTCGGCACCGAGCCCGAAGGCTCCGTGAGTGTCGACGGCCGGGTGATGGGCACCTATCTCCATGGCCTCTTCGCGGCCGACGGCTTCCGCCGCGCCTTTCTTGGCCAGGCCGCCAGTCCCGACCTCGCCTTCGAGGCCGGCGTGGACCTTGCGCTGGACGGTTTTGCCAACCACCTCGAAACCCATATCGATATCGACCGCCTCCTGGCCCTCGCCGCAATTGTGGAGACCTGATTCTTGGAGCCTCTGATTTCACCCCTGGCGCTCGCCATCGAACGGCAGCTCGGTTACCCGCAAGCGCTGGTGCAGCGCATTGGCCATCCGGTCATGTGGTTCGGCAAGCTGATCAGTTTTTGCGAGACCCGCCTCAATACACAGAAGCGCACGCCGGCGCAGCGCAAGCTTGCGGGCATTGTCGCGCTCGGCCTGTTGTTGCTTTCGGTGCTGATCGTCACGGTTGGTATCCGCACCATCCTCTCATGGCTGCCGCTCGGCTGGGTGGTGGAGATGTTGCTGGCCACGGCCTTCCTGGCGCAAAAGGAACTCGGTCGGGCCGTAACCGCCGTCTCCGACGCCCTGCGCAGCTCGCTCGAGGCGGGCCGCGAAGCCGTCAGCCATGTGGTTGGCCGCGACCCTCAGGCGCTTGACGAGGCGGGCGTTGCCCGCGCCGCCATCGAAACGCTGGCTGAAAGCACCTCGGACGGGGTGGTTGCGCCATGGTTCTTCCTGGTGCTGTTCGGCCTGCCCGGGATTGCGCTCTACAAGGCCGTCAACACCGCCGATAGCATGATCGGCCATCTCGACGATCGTTATCGCGACTATGGCTGGGCAGCGGCCAAGTTCGACGATGTGCTGAATTGGATCCCCGCCCGCTTCACCGCCGTTCTCGTCACCACTGCCTGTTTCTTCGTCTCTGGCGCCAGTCCAGGCCGGGCCTGGGCCATTGCCCGGCGCGATGCGCCCAAGCATGATTCGCCCAATGCCGGCTGGCCCGAAGCTGCCTTTGCCGGGGCACTGAACTTCAAGCTCGGCGGGCCTCGCAGCTATGATGGCGAACTGGTCGACCTGCCTGCCTTTGGCGATGGCAAGCCGGCGCTCGGGCCCAGCGATATCCTCCTGGCGGTGCTGCTCTACCGGCGAACGCTTGATGTTCTGCTCGGCGTCAGTGCCGTTTTGGCAGTGATGCTGCTGCTCAGTTAAGGGCTGGGGGCGCGTCGCCCTTCATGGTCAGCGGCAGTCCGGCGGCGATGAAATAAACATCGTCGCAAATCTCCGCCAGCCGTTGATGCGCCGAGCCCGCCAGATCGCGGAATGTTCGCGCCATCGCGTTATCGGGCACAATGCCTAAGCCCACTTCGTTGCTGACCAGAATCACCTTGGCCTGATGGAATTCCACCAAGGTGGCGCACAATTCGCTGACGGCGGTGGCGACATCGGCATTGGCAATCAGCAGATTGGTGATCCAGAGGGTGAGGCAATCGACCAGAATGACATCGTGCTTACCGCCGGCTTTCAATATGGCGTGCGAAAGCTCGGTGGGCTCCTCGATAGTGGTGAAACGCTCGCCCCGGCTGGCCTGATGGCTCGAGACCCGGTCGCGCATTTCGTGGTCGAGAATGTCTGCTGTGGCCAGGTATGCCGGGCGCGAACCGGCATGTAGCGCCAGCCGCTCTGCAAAGGCCGTCTTGCCCGAGCGAGCGCCGCCCAGAACCAGGCAATGTCGTGTCATGGTGCCTTCCTCTACGGGCGCCGCCGCGGCCCGGATATGTTAGTGATACCTTCGCCCCAAACGAGGGTAGGGGGCAAGCCGTTCCGCTCCTGGGCCGGTCGCGCACGCAAGCCATGCAAAAGCACGCCTTGGCAGGTGCATTTTCTTGGGCCTACTACTTTCGTCTTAGCGTCTTTCGCACTATGGTCCGCGCGAAAATGACCACCTAGTTTGGGAGCATGGGTAAGGGCATTCGCCCCTGGCCTTTCAGTTCCCCTCCTTTCCGACGGAGTTGCCTTTCGTGTCCCGATATTACCTTGGCGTTGACGGTGGGGGCACAAATTGCCGCGTGCGCCTGGCCAACGAGCATCTCGAGACACTGGCCGAGGTCAAGAACGGCCGCTCAAACCTGCAAATCGACGGTGGCGAACCCGCTTTCAAGGCAATCAGCGACGGCGCGCGCGATGTGTTTAAGGCCGCCGGCGTCGACTTTGCCGAGGCCGCGAACACCTATGCCTGCTTCGGCATGGCTGGCGGGCGCATGGATTCGGCGCGCGATGCCTTTGCCGCGCGCCCCTGGCCCTTCGCCGGGGTGAAGGTGTACGACGATATCGACATTGCCCATGCTGGGGCGCTGGGTGGCGAAGAGGGTGGCGTTGTCATCATCGGCACCGGTTCGGCGGCCATGTCCATCGTCAATGGGACCCGCCATCAGGCCGGCGGCTGGGGCTTTCACATCGGCGACCAGATGTCGGGTGCCATCCTCGGTCGCGAACTCGCCCGCTATGCTGTCGAGGCTGAGGACGGGCTGGTTGAAGCCTCGCCGCTGACCAAGGCGGTCATTGCAGCATTGGGCGGCGACAATCAGGGCGTCATGACCTGGTCGTTTGCCACCGAAATGGATCTCCAGTTATTGAGCCGCGACGGTTCGGAAGGCTGCGACGATGCGCTGGTGGGCCGGGCGCCCGGCGAATTCGGCAAGCTTATGCCGCTGCTGTTCGACTATCTCGAAAAGAACGACCCGGTCGCCAACAAGATGCTCGCCATCCAACTGGGCTATGTCGATACCTATGTGAACTGGTTCAAGGGTCATGGCGCCTCAGTCATGGCCATTGTCGGGGGACTGGGGCACCGCCTCTTCCCCATTCTGTCGCAGCATTATGGTGACTTTGTCGCCCTGCCCAAATACGAACCCCTGCATGGCGCGGTGATCCTCGCCAGACAGAACTTCGCGTCAAATTAAGGGACCCCGATTTGTCCAGCCGCATCATTCCCGTCCAGCCCTTCGACTATGTGGTGTTTGGCGCCACCGGAGACCTGACCAAGCGCAAGCTGATCCCGGCGCTCTACCATCGATTCAAGGATGGGCAGTTCGACGAACAGAGCCGCATCATCGGCGTGTCTCGCTCCAAGCTGAGCGACGCCGAGTTCCAGACGCTGGCCAGCGACGCCGTCAGCCAGTTCGTTGAGAAAGACTATCAGGACCCCGCCGTCACCAAGCGGTTCCTCTCCATCTTCTCCTATGTGGTCAACGACGTGTCCAATGAGGCCGGCTGGGGCGATCTCAAGAAGGCCCTGCGGGACGATGCCAACGTGGTGCGCGCCTTCTATCTGGCCGTGGCGCCCGATCTTTTCGAGCCTATCGCCGAGCAGCTTGCCAAGACCAAGGTTTATCGCCGCGACGCACGCGTCGTCATCGAAAAGCCCCTGGGCCACGACCTGGCATCATCCATCGAGATCAACGATGGCGTCGCCAAGATTTTCAAGGAAGATCAGGTCTATCGCATCGACCATTACCTGGGCAAAGAGACGGTGCAGAACCTGCTCGCTCTGCGTTTTGCCAATACGTTGTTCGAGCCGATCTGGAATTCCGCCCACATCGACCACGTGCAGCTGACCGTTGCGGAATCGGTCGGCGCCGGTACGCGCGGCTATTACGACGAGAGTGGCGCCCTGCGCGACATGATCCAGAACCACATGCTGCAGCTGCTCTGCCTTGTGGCCATGGAGCCGCCGGCCAGCGACGACGCCAATGCCCTGCGCGACGAAAAGCTCAAGGTGCTGCGTGCCCTGCGGCCCATCACCAATGGCGAAGTAGCAGCCAAGACGGTGCGCGGCCAGTACCGCGGCGTCAAATCCGAGACCGCCTCGGTTGCCAGCTACCAGGATGAACTGCCCGACGACAAGAAGGGGAGCCACACCGAGACCTTCGTGGCGCTCAAGGCGGAAATCGACAACTGGCGCTGGGCCGGGGTGCCGTTCTACCTGCGCACCGGCAAGCGCATGGCCGAGCGTGTTTCGGAAATCTGCATCCAGTTCAAGCCGATCCCGCATTCGATCTTTGATCATGCCGAGGGTGCGCCCAAGGCCAACAAGCTGATCATCCGCCTGCAGCCCGATGAGGGCGTCAAGATGATGATGATGATCAAGGACCCGGGTCCGGGCGGCATGCGCCTGCGTCAGGTGCCGCTCAATCTTTCGTTCGCCGAGACGTTCACCGAGCGCACGCCCGAAGCCTACGAACGCCTGCTGCTCGATGTGGTGCGCGGCAACCAGACGCTGTTCATGCGCCGCGATGAGTTGGAAGCGGCTTGGCGCTGGGTCGATCCGATCCGTGAAGCCTGGGACCGCGCCTCCGAGCCGCCCCAGACTTACACCGCCGGAACCTGGGGCCCGAGCGGCGCCGTGGCGCTGATCGAACGGGACGGTCGCACCTGGTATGAGGGCCCGCACTCGTGAGCATTGACCGCCGCAGCTTTGCCGACAAGCCGACCCTTGCCAAGGAACTGGCCGAGGCGGTAGCCGAGCGCATCAACGCCGCCATTGCCGAGCGTGGTTCGGCCGCCATTGCGGTCAGCGGCGGCTCGACCCCGGCAAAGTTCTTCCAGGCTCTGGGCAAGACCAAGACCATTGATTGGGACAAGGTCGTGGTGACGCTGGTCGACGAGCGCTGGGTCGACGAAACCAGCGACCGCTCCAATGCCATGCTGGTCAACGAGAAAATGCTGCAAGGCCCCGCCGCGACAGCGCGTTTCTTCCCGCTCTATTCGGGTGGCGACGAGCCGACAGACGAAGCGATTGCCAGGACAAATGCCTTGATGGCAGACCTGCCGCAGCCCTTTGCCGCCGTGATCCTGGGCATGGGCAATGACGGGCATACAGCGAGCTTTTTCCCCGGCGGCGACACGCTGGACGCCGCCTTGACCGGCGCTGGCCCGACCCTGGCCATCCGCGCGCCCGGCGCCGGCGAACCGCGCGTGACCTTTACCTTGCCCCGCCTCTTGGAGGCCGATGGCCTCTACCTTCACATCGAAGGTGAGGAGAAGGCCAATGTGCTCGACGCGGCGCTGGGCGATGGTCCGGTCGCGGACATGCCGATCCGCGCCGTGCTGCGCTCGGGCGCGCCGGTAACAGTTTACTGGTGCCCCTGAGGCTCCTGGGGCGGTCCCCAATCGACCGCTCCGGCCGCCAATAGGTGCCAGTATTTTGATGCAAGGACTTCCGCGCCAGCGGCCCCCTTCTGGCGCGACCTTGCGAGATATTGGAGTGAATGCATGACTGTTCGCCAAGCCATCCAGGACGTGACCGACCGTATTGCGGCCCGCAGCGGCGACAGCCGTCGCGACTATCTCAACCGCCTCGACGCCGCCAAGGAGCAGGGCGTCTATCGCTCGGCCCTGTCCTGCGGCAATCTCGCCCATGGTTTTGCCGCCTGCAGCCCCTCCGAGAAGGCGGCGCTGGCTGGCAACAAGACGCTCAATCTGGGCATCATCAATTCCTACAATGATATGCTGAGCGCCCATCAGCCCTATCAATTCTATCCCGAGATCATCAAGCAGGCGGCCCGCGAGATCGGCGCCACCGCGCAGGTGGCGGGCGGTGTTCCGGCCATGTGCGACGGTGTTACCCAGGGCCAGCCTGGGATGGACCTGTCGCTGTTCAGCCGCGATGTGATCGCCATGGCCACCGCTATTTCGCTCTCTCACAACATGTTCGACGCGGCGGTTTATCTCGGCATCTGCGACAAGATCGTGCCCGGCCTCGTCATCGGGGCGCTGAGCTTTGGGCATCTGCCGGCCGTTTTCATTCCCGCCGGTCCCATGCCCTCGGGCCTGCCGAACGACGAGAAGAGCAAGGTCCGCCAGCTCTATATGGAGGGCAAGGTCGGCCGGGCCGAACTGCTCGAGGCCGAGTCCAAGTCCTACCATTCGGCCGGCACCTGCACCTTCTATGGAACGGCCAATTCCAACCAGATGCTCATGGAAATCATGGGCCTGCACCTGCCCGGCGCCAGCTTCGTCAATCCAGGCACACCGCTGCGCGATGCACTGACCCGCGAAGCCACCAAGCGAGCGTTGTCGCTGACCGCGCTTGGCAATAACTATACGCCCATTGGCCACATCATGGATGAAAAGGCGATCGTGAACGGCCTTGTGGGTCTGCACGCCACGGGTGGCTCGACCAACCATACCATGCACCTGATCGCCATGGCCGCTGCCGCCGGGTTGCAGGTGACCTGGGACGACATGAGCGACCTTTCGGACGCAACGCCGCTCCTCGCCCGCGTCTATCCCAACGGCGTGGCCGATGTGAACCATTTCCATGCGGCCGGCGGCATGGGTTTCCTCATCAAGGAACTGCTCAACGACGGTTATCTGCATGAGGACGTCAAGACCGTCTGGGGGGCTGGGCTGTCCAATTACACGGTGGAAGCCAAGCTGATAGAGGATGCGCTGAGCTTCGAGCAGGCGCCCGAGGAAAGCGCGCTGCCCAAGGTGCTGACCAGCACCAAGACGCCGTTCCAGCCGACCGGCGGCCTCAAGCTCCTCAAGGGTAATCTCGGGCGCTCGGTGATCAAGGTCTCTGCCGTCAAGCCCGAGCATCGCGTGGTCGAAGCGCCCGCCCGGGTGTTCCACGGCCAGGAAGGCCTGCAGGCAGCCTTCAAGGCGGGCGAGCTGACCGGCGACATGATCGCCGTGGTGCGCTTCTCCGGCCCCGGCGCCATCGGCATGCCCGAATTGCACAAGCTGACGCCGGCGCTTGGCGTCCTGCAGGATCGCGGCTTCAAGGTGGCTCTATTGACCGATGGCCGCATGTCCGGCGCCTCGGGCAAGGTGCCCGCTGCCATCCACATGACCCCAGAGGCCATGAACGGCGGTCCGATCAGCAAGATCCGCGACGGCGACATGATCCGGCTCGATGCCAATGAGGGCACGCTGACCTTCCTCGGCGACGAGAAGGAATTCTTCTCCCGCACCCCCGCCACCGAGGACCTGCGCAGCCAGCATTTCGGCATGGGCCGCGAACTCTTCGCCGGCTTCCGCAGCCTCGTTGGCGTCGCCGACAAGGGCGCCAGCGTCTTCAACTGATCCTGGCTTCCGGGCCGGTGTAACGGGCGCGCGGCCGAATCAGCGCGCCCGTTTCGATCTGTTCCAGCGCATGGGCGATCCAGCCCACGCTGCGCGCCAGCGCGAAGATATGCAACGGCGCCTCAGCCGGCAGGGCGAAGGCTTCGGTGAGGGCACAGAGCGCAAAGTCCACATTCGGCTTTTCGCCGCTCAACCGTTCCCCTGCCTCGACCATGTTCCCGAAAAGCTCTGGCACCTCGAAAGCCGCCAGCAACGCCTTGGCCCGCACATCGCCCTCGGGATAAAGCCGATGCCCGAAGCAGGGCAGGGCGTTTCCCTGGCGAAGCTGTTCGCGAATAGCTGCCTCGGCGCCTTGCGCGCGGGCGCGATCAACCAGCCCCGCCATGCTCTGGCTGGCCGTGCCATGCAGCGGCCCTGAAAGCGCCGCAAGTCCTGCGAGGACGGCGGCCGAAAGTGGCGCACCGGTCGATGCCGTCACCCGCGCCGCAAAGGTCGAGGCGTTGAGCTCGTGCTCGGCCAGCAGCACCAATGCGCGCCGGATCGCATCGGCCGCCTCAGGGTGTCCCCATTGCCGCGCCAGCCGCTCATGCACCGGATCTGTTCCCGGTGCCGCCAGCGCCCCGGTGAGGAAGGACACGGCCCGGGCGGCATCGGTCAACAGGACGGTGCGATTGCGCCCAGCCGATGGCATGTCCGTCACCGCCAGCTCCGCAACAGCCCGATAGGCCGCCGCCATGCCCGGGGCCAGGGCCCGCGCCCGTCCGGCAAAGTCTACTTCCGCCCCGGCATTCCAGAGGAGCCGCGCTATTGCCCCCAATGTTGCGGTTTCTGCCAGACTTGAAGCATCCTGGCCGCGATAGAGCAGGCGCCCATCCGCTACCGTGGCAATGCTGGTTTCCAGTACCGGCTCGCCCCAGGCAATGGTCTCGGCGGCAACCGTGCGGGCCGGTCGCCGGCCTTGCTGCCGGCTAGCCATGCGCTCGACATCGTCCTGTCGATAGAGGCTTTTGCGCGGATCCCCCGGGTCGGGCCGGGCGGTGATCCGGCCCCGGCTGACATTGGCATAAAGCGTTTGCGGCTTGGTGCCCAAACGGACCAGCGCCTCTTCTGCGGTCAACCAGTTCATTGGGCCTCACATTGATTTATGCAATCAAGATTGACGTCAATCTTGATTAGCGTGATTTGAAGTGAAACCGCAAGGAGAAGCAAGATGTCTGCCCTCGATGATGTGATTGCCGCCGAAACCCGTCTCAGTGAAGTCGACGGCGTCAACGGACGCCTGGTGATCTGCGGTCATAGCCTCGATGCCCTGGCGGGCCGCAAGACCTATGAAGCAGTCCTCGCCCTCCTGCTGGGCGATTTGTTTCCCGGCAGCGAAGACACTTTGCGGAGCGAGCTGGCAGAAGCGCGCCTGCTGGCCTTCCAGAGAGTGGCGCGGCTCGACACTGATCTCCTGTCCTTGCCCATCACCGAAGGCCTCCGCGCCATTATGGCCCGGCTGCCCGATGGGGAGGATAAGTCCGCCGCCCTTTTGCAGATTGCAGCACCAGCAGTGTTCGTGCCCGCGCTGATCCGCGGCAAGTCGGGCAAATCACCCGTGCCGCCAGATGCCGGGCGCGGCCATGCCGAGGACATGCTGGTGATGCTGACTGGCGCGCAGCCCAGCGCCGAGCAGGTCCGGGCGCTCGACACTTATCTCGTCACCGTGTCTGATCACGGCCTCAATGCCTCGACTTTTACGGCCCGCGTCGTCGCCTCGACCCGAGCCGGCTATGCCTCCGCGGTGCTGGCGGCGCTCGGGGCGCTCAAGGGGCCGCTACACGGCGGCGCGCCGGGGCCGGTGCTCGACATGCTGGATGCGGTCCGGGCGCCAGAAAACGCGCGGTCATGGCTGACGTCGGAACTGGCTCGCGGTGAGCGGTTGATGGGCTTTGGTCATCGCATCTATCGTGTCCGTGATCCGCGGGCCGATGCCCTCAAATCCGCGCTCAGCCGTCTCGGTGCCGCGGGCGGAATGGACGCCGCGCGCCTCGCTTTGGCCGAAGCCGTGGAGCGTGAGGCACTGGCGCTGCTGCGGGCAGCCAAGCCCGGCCGCGTGCTGGAAACCAATGTCGAGTTCTTCACCGCCCTGTTGCTGGAAGCCCTCGGTTTCCCTCGCGATGCTTTCACCGGCGTCTTCGCTGCCGGTCGTGCCGGCGGCTGGATTGCTCACGCTCATGAGCAGATCGAAACCGGACGGCTCATCCGGCCGCAAAGCCGGTACATCGGTCCCAAGGCCGCCTGACCGTTCTCATCGGCTCCGCCCGAACAGGCGCTCGATATCGCCCTTCTTCAGCTCCACATAGGTGGGGCGGCCATGGATGCACTGGCCCGAATGGGGCGTTGCTTCCATGTCGCGGAGGAGGGCATTCATTTCATCGACGCGCAGCCGCCGGCCCGAGCGCACCGAGCCATGACAGGCCATGCGGCCAATGATGGCTTCCATCTTATCGGTGAGCGCGGCGGCGCTGTCCCATTCGGCAAGGCCGTCGGCGAGGTCGCGTATCAGCCCCGAAATATCTGTATTGCCAAGCAGCGCCGGCGTTTCGCGCACGGCAATGGCCCGGGGGCCGAAGCGGTCGAGGTAGAGCCCGAACCGTTCGAGCTCCGGCGCCGCCTCTTCGAGCCGTGCGCAATCTTCCTCGGGCAATTCGACAATTACCGGGATGAGCTGCGCCTGGCTCGGCACCGGGCCGGATGCCAATTGCGCCTTGAACCGCTCATAGACCAGCCGTTCATGGGCGGCATGCTGATCGACCAGCAGGAGCCCACCCTCGTTCTGGGCGATAATGTAATTGTCGAACATCTGTGCCCGCGCCGTGCCCAGCGGAAAATCCACGGGTTCGAGGGCGTAGTCTACCGGCTCGACGCGAGCACTGGGCTCGGTAAAGCCGGAGAAGCGCCCCGGCTGGCGGTCGAATTGCAACGGCGCGCGGTCGGCCTGCCAGCTCGGGCGCGGGGGCTGATAGCCGGGGGCAGGCGCGGAGGGCGCGGCCATTTCCGGCGCGGAAAAGGCGCCAAGAATATCCTCGGCCACGCTGGTGGATGCCTTGAAGCCTGCGGCAGCCAGCGCCAAGCCGATGGCCTTGATGACGGCGCCACGCACCGCGCCCTGATCGCGGAAGCGCAATTCGGCCTTGGCCGGATGGACATTGACGTCAACCTCGGCCGGATCAATGGCGAGATAGAGCGCGACCACGGGGAAACGGTCGCGGAAGGTATAATCGGCAAAGGCCGCGCGGACGGCGCCGACCAGCACCTTGTCGCGCACCGAACGGCCATTGACGAAGTAGAACTGCGACAGCGAATTGGCCCGCGTATAGGTGGGCAGGCCCGCCATGCCGGCGACGACAATGCCATGGCGTGCAGTGGCGAGGGTCACGGCATTGTCGACGAAGTCGGCGCCCATCACTTGACCGAGCCGGGCGCCCAACGCGCCCTCGCCGGTAACGGCGGGCCAGTTCGAGGCGGTCCGGTCGCTGCCTTCGAGCACGAAGTGGATTTCGGGATTGGCCATGGCGAGGCGCTTCATGACATCGGTGATGGCGGCAGTTTCCGACCGGGCGCTTTTAAGGAATTTCCGCCGCGCCGGGACCTGCATGAAGAGATCGCGGACTTCGATCACCGTGCCCCGGTTCATCGCCTGCGGCATAGGGCCCGAGCGACGGCCATTGTCCACCACCAGCACCAGCCCGCTTTCGGCGTTTATGGTGCGCGAGGCGACCGAAAGCCGCGCCACCGAGCCGATGGAGGCGAGCGCCTCGCCGCGAAAGCCCAGGGTGCGAATGTCGTCGAGATCATCGGCCGAGAGCTTGGAGGTGGCGTGGCGCTCCACCGAGAGCAGCAGATCATCCCGGTCCATGCCATGCCCATCATCGGCAATGCGAATGAGATCCATGCCGCCATTGGCCGTGGTGACGGTGATGCGGCGAGCGCCCGCGTCGATGGAATTTTCCACCAGTTCCTTGACCACGCTCGATGGCCGCTCGACGACTTCGCCGGCGGCAATGCGATTGATCAGGTCTTCGGGTAGCTGTCGGATGGGCAAGGGCGATTCTCCTGATGCCCAATATAGGGGAGGCGGAGAGGCTTTCCGACCCGAATGCGTGATTGTGCCCATGGCAAAGCGCCGCCCGGCCAGATGGCGTCGCGGTTGCACGGTGAAAAGCGGCTTTCGCCCCGAGGGTATTAGTAAAGAAGAGGCGAAAGCCGCTTCCCACGATCGGGATTTCTGACGCATGCATCGAGCGGCCCCCTTGCAGGTGCTCATCCCCTGGGCTGTCGGCGCTGACCTTTGGCCCGGTTGTTTTTAGACATCCTTCGCCGCCTGTCGCCTGTGGCTTCGGTTGAGCGGCCGGTGGTGTGGTTACACGCCCCGCCCCGGCGACCCGGTGCGGCCCGTCTCCCCACCCGATGCTTCGTCGGCACCGCGTGTTGCCGGTGGGGATGGAGGGAGTATGAGGCAATGTTTACGCCCGAGGATAAGTTTTTGCTCGTACCGATCCGCAAGCCGGCCAACCTATTTTGATCAATTGACCCCGCCCCCCAACCGGGGTCTGCTGGTTCCATGACCACTATGCAGCAGCGCCCCTCGCCAAGTTGGAGCCGAAGAGCCAATGCTCTTTGGGACGACGTGGCCTATCACCTGTCCCCGCCCGGCCTTGTGGTCGGGGCGGTGTTCTTTGCGCTGTCACTGACGCCATCGCTCCTGCCGCGCACCGAAATTGTGCAGGGCGTGCTCTCCGGCTGCTGCTTTGCTCTCGGTTACGCTTTTGGCAATCTGGGCCACTGGCTCTGGGGTTTTCTTGGGCTGAAAGTGCCGCCGGGGCGCGTGACGCGGGCGCTCGGTGCCATTGCCGGGCTGGTGTGCCTCGGACTTGTGCTACTGGCGCTCTATTACTCCAACACCTGGCAGAACTCGGTGCGGGCGGTGATGGGCATGGCGCCGGTGGACGAATACCAGCCGTTGCTGATCGCCTCGATGGCCCTGCCGGTGGCGGCGGGCCTGCTTATACTGGGCAAATTGCTGGTGACACTGATCCGGCTGGTCTGGCACTGGCTGATGCCACACCTGCCGCGCCGAGCGGCCTTCGTTTTGGCCACGGCGCTGGTGATTGCCCTGGTCAGCGTCCTGGTCAACAACCTCTTCCTGCGCGCGGCCCTGCGCGCCGCCGACGGCTTTTACGAGCGGCTCGATGCGCTGGTGTCGACCGAGGCAGAGCCGCCCGCCCATTGGTACCAAACCGGCAGCGCTGTCTCGCTGATCGACTGGGAGAGCATCGGGCGCGACTCGCGTCTTTATGTGCAATCGGGGCCCGACGCAGCGGCCATCACCGCGATCACCGGCAAGCCGGCCATGGAGCCGCTGCGTACCTATGTCGGGCTGCGCTCGGCCCCCAGCATCGAAGAGCGGGCTGCGCTGGCCTTGGCCGAACTCAAGCGCATCGGCGCCTTCGAGCGCTCGGCGCTGGTCCTGGTCATGCCGGTGGGCACCGGCTGGGTGGACCGGGCGGCCATGGATACGCTCGAATATCTCCACGGTGGCGATGTCGCGAGTGTTGCGGTGCAATATTCCTATCTTACCAGCGTGCTCTCGCTGTGGATCGAACCTGAACTGGGGACCGAAACGGCCCAGGCGCTGTTCAACGCGGTCTATGGCTATTGGACGCAATTGCCGGTCGAGGAGCGGCCGCGGCTCTATCTTCACGGCTTGAGCCTTGGGGCGCTGGCCTCGCAGAATTCCACCACGGTCTATGACGTGCTGGCCGATCCGTTCAATGGCGCGCTCTGGGCCGGGCCGCCGTTCTCAAGTCCGATCTGGAGCCGGGTGACACAGAACCGGCAAGCGGGTACGCCCCAGTGGCTACCGCGTTTCGGCAATTCCTCGGCCATCCGCTTCATGAACCAGTCCGGCGCCAGCGGCTGGGAGGGTCTGCCATGGGGACCGATGCGCATTGTGTTCCTGCAATATGCCAGCGACCCGGTGGTGTTCTTCTCCTTCGATGCCGATTGGCGACGCCCCGACTGGTTCGACGAACCCCGCGGCCCCGATGTATCGCCGGCGCTCAACTGGTATCCCGTGGTCACCTTCCTGCAACTGGCACTCGATGCGGCGCTGGCGCAAACCCCGCCCGTGGGCTACGGACATGTCTATGCCCCGGCCGATTATATCGACGCCTGGTATGCCGTGACCCAGCCCGCCGGCTGGACACCGGCCTCGCTGGAGGCGCTGAAACTGGCCATCGACCCCGACGACTATGCCGTGATCCGCAAATGACCCCGACCACCTCAGACAAGCCAATGGACCTGGCGCTCTCGCTGGCTGCTGAAGCGGCGGCGCGTGGCGAGGCGCCGGTGGGTGCGGTGATCATGGAGGGCGACCGCGTGCTGGCCGCCGAGGGCAATCGCATGCAGGCGCTGGGCGACCCGACCGCCCATGCCGAAATGCTCGCCATTCGCACGGCGCTCAAAGCGCGCGGAACCGGGCGCCTCGATGGCTGCGATCTCTATGTCACGCTCGAACCCTGCGCCATGTGCGCCGGTGCCATCGCCCATGTGCGGCTGCGGCGCGTCTATTTCGCGGCAGAAGACACCAAGGCCGGAGCGGTCGAAAACGGCGTGCGCCTGTTCGAGCAGCCTACCTGCCACCATCGGCCCGAGGTGATCAGCGGGCTTTCGGCCGGCCGCGCCGAGGCGATGCTGGTGGACTTTTTCAAAAAGCTCCGGGACTAGATCCCCGACCTATCCAGCGCCGGTGTTCGCTCTATATCACGCCATGTAAAAAATCATTGACATAATGTTTGGTGTGATCGATATAGGGGAAACAATATTTTCCATTTGGAGGCTCACACATGACCATGCGCGAAAAAGTGGCCTGGATTTCCGTCGTCGCGTCGCTGGCGACGTTCGGGTGGTATTTCTGGTCGGTGTGGGCGGACTATTCGGTCCGCATGTTCGATGGCGACGCGCTGTTCTGGAGGTTCGTCTGGTGCACTGTCCTCGCCATTGCGATCATGCTGCCCGCAAGCCTGCTGGCGGCCTGGCTGGGCAAGCAACAGTTCGATCCGCCCGCCGACGAGCTGGAAGTCCGCATTGAAGCGTTTTCCAACCGCATCGGACTGGTCCTGCTCGAATTCGCGCTCGTAGGCATCGTGCTCCTGAGCAAGACCATCACCGATATCGCCCGCGCCGACTTCCAGGTTGATCCGGTGGGCGCGACAGCGATCATGCTGGTCAATCTGGTTCTGTTCGCCACCGCCTTTGCCGCAGTGGTGCGCGAGATCACCATCATCATCCAGTATCGCCGGTACGCCTGATGCCGCCCCCACCACCCATTTCAAACACGATACGCCGCCTGCGCTTTGACCATGGCGAAATGACCCAGCAGCAGCTGGCCGACGCCATTGGCATGACCCGCCAGACCGTGGCGGCCATCGAGCAGAACAAATATTCACCCTCCCTCGAAGCCGCCTTCCGCATCGCCGAAGTGTTCGGCGTCGAGATCGGTGCGGTCTTCCAGTGGAAGGCCGACCACAAGCCACAAGCTTAGGAGTGACCCGGATGAAAGCCTGGTTTGCCCGCCATTATGGCGGACCTGAAGTGCTGCGCCTTGAAGAGGCGCAAACGCCATCGCCCAAGCCCCACGAGGTGCTGATCCGCGTTCACGCAACCACGGTCAATTCCGGCGACGTGCGAGTGCGCGGATGTGATTTTCCCTTTGGCATGAAGACGCTTGGCCGGCTGGCGCTGGGCTGGAACGGTCCGCGCCAACCGGTTCTGGGCACAGAATTCGCCGGTGTGGTGGAGACGGTAGGGCAGGGCGTGACGCGGTTCCAGCGCGGCGACGCGGTCTATGCCTTTGTCGGCATCAAGATGGGCGCGCATGCCGAATATGCCCTCGTTTCCGAAACCGGGCCGATGGCGAAGCTGCCCGAGGGCCTGGATTTTCACCAGGCCGCCGCGCTTTGCTTTGGCGGGACGACGGCGCTGCACTACCTGCGCCTGGCAGGTTTGAAGCGCGGTGAAACCATGTTGGTCCTGGGCGCCTCGGGTGCCGTGGGCATGGCGCTGGTGCAACTGGGCAAGCATCAGGGCGCGGTCGTGACGGCGACCACCAGCACGGGCAATCTTGATCTTGTCGCGTCGCAAGGCCCGGATCGCGTCATCGACTACAAGACCACCGATGTCGCCGCGCTCGCTGACCGCTTTGACATTGTCGCCGATGCGGTGGGCGCCATGGATTTCGGCACCGCGCAAAAACTATTGAAACCCGATGGCCGCTATCTCGCCATTGCAGGGGCCATGGCTGAAATGCTGGGCAGCCTGCGCAAGGGGCCCGAGGGTCGGCGGATGATTGCCGGGCCGGCGACGGAGCGGGTGGAGGATGTGGTCGAGTTGGGACGGCTCGCCGCGGCGGGACATTTCCGCCCCCATATCGATCGAGTGTTCTGCTTTGCCGACCTGCCGGCGGCGCATGCCTATGTCGATACCGGTCGCAAGCGCGGCAGTGTGGTCATCGCCGTTGCAGAGTGACTACTTCGGGTTGCTGTCGATGACCGGGATACGGTTCTGGATATAGGCCTCGATCTTGCTCTCCAGCATCCATTTGAACCGGTCTTTTTCCTTGTCGGCATGCCCGATGATTTCGCGCACCCGCCAGAATTCCATGGCGCCGAAACTGGCGACATGGGGCCGGATATAAATATCGGGCGGGTAGGCCGCCATCATGTGCGCCGTCAGCGAGTGCATCATGATCTGGGCTGAACCGAACCAGATATCGATGGCCTTGTGGTCGGTTTTGGTGAGGTTGGCCGAAGGATCGCCGGCCACATCGATGCCAATCAGGAAATCGGTGTCGATGTCGGCCTGGTCGAGCGGCAGCGGATTGACCACGCCGCCATCGACCAGCAGGTGGTTGTCATAAACCACCGGCTTGCAAAAACTCGGGATCGCCAGGGATCCGGCGATGGCCGGTCGCAGGAGACCCGAATTGAACACCACCTGATGCCAGGACTGGAAATCGGTGGCCACGACATAAAGCGGCACCTTGAGCTCGCGGAACTCGAGCGGAAAATTGTCGGGCAGAAAGGCATCGACAATGCTGGTGGCATCAAGCTGCATGGAAATGCCGTTCTTGAGCAGCCCGCCAATGCCCCGCACCTGTGTGGCCCAGAGCTTTGCGGCAATGGTGCGCAGGGTGCCAAGAACCTCGAAGGAATGCTCGCGCAATTCCTTGCCCGACATGCCGGCCGCCCAGCCCGAGCCGATCAGCGCTCCTATGGAGGTGCCCGAAATCACCGATGGCTTGAGCCCCAGTTCATCCATCGCCTCGATGTAGGGAATGTGGGTCAGCCCCCGCGCTGAGCCGCCGCCCAGCGCCACGCCGATCCTTGGTCCACTCGTGGTGTTCATCCTGCCGCGCTCCACACCCTTCATGCGCAGCCGGTCCGCCAGCGCCCGGCCACGCAATTCAAGCGGCGTGGGTGGACGTTGCGGCGGGGCCGCATCCAAGACGGTTCGAAGAGAGCTTAGAGCAGTAAGATTGAAGAATGGTTCAGCTTTCGCGGGCGATTTCACGCCACCCGATGTCGCGTCGGGCAAAGCCTTCTGGCCAAACAATTGCGTCCACGCCTCTGTAAGCACGTTCCTGTGCCTCTTTCACCGATGCCCCGAGCGCGGTCACATTGAGGACGCGCCCACCATTGGCAAGTAAACGTTCGCCCTCGCGCTTCGTTCCGGCGTGGAAGACGGTCAGCGTGTCGCTATCGAGGGTATCGGCGCCGGAAATTTCGCTGCCCTTGCCATAGTCGCCCGGATAACCCTTGGTCGCCATGATGACCGTCAATGCAAACGCGTTTTTCCAGGTCACATCGTGCCCGGCCAGGGTGCCCGTCGCGACGGCATGAAGCAGGGGGACGATGTCGCTTTCCATGCGCAGCATCATCACCTGCGTTTCCGGGTCGCCGAAGCGGGCATTGTATTCGACGAGCTTGGGACCGTTCTCGGTCAGCATCAGCCCGGCATAGAGCACTCCGGCATAGGGCGTGCCGCGCTGGGCCATGCCGCGCACCGTCGGCGCAATGATACGGGCCATGGTCTGATCATAGATGTCGCGGCTCATGATCGGGGCAGGCGAATAGGCGCCCATGCCGCCGGTATTGGGACCCTTGTCACCATCAAAGGCGCGCTTGTGGTCCTGGGCGGTGGTGAGCGGCAAGAGGTCCTTGCCGTCGGTCAGGACGAAAAGACTGACCTCCTCGCCCTCCATGAATTCCTCGATCACCACCGAAGCCCCCGAAGCACCGAACGCGCCGGAAAAGCAATCGATGATCGCTTCTTCGGCTTCTTCGACGCTCATCGCCACGGTGACGCCCTTGCCCGCAGCAAGGCCATCGGCCTTGATCACAATGGGCGCACCCTGGGTGTACAGATAGGCCAGCGCCGAAGCCTCATCCTCGAACCGGCCATAGGCGGCGGTGGGAATATCGAATTCGTCGCACAGCGCCTTGGTGAAGCTTTTCGAGCCTTCCAACTGCCCGGCCTCTTTCGAGGGGCAGAAGCAGGTGATCCCGGCGGCGCGCACATCGTCACCCAACCCCGCCACAACCTGCGCATCAGGCCCGACAACCACGAAGTCCACGCCATTGTCGCGGGCGGCAGCGATCACGGCGGCATGGTCGTTGATGTCCACCGCCAGATTGGTGGCGATCTTTTCGCTGCCGCCATTGCCCGGCGCCACGAACAGCGCCTCAACCAGCGGTGACTGCGCTATCTTCCAGGCCAGCGCATGCTCGCGTCCACCCGAACCGATGACCATTACGCGCATGTGCTGCCTCCGTACCTTGCTGCGCGCGTGATGCACGAGAGCGGCGGGGGAGGCAAGGGGGAAGCCTACATCTCGGCTGCTTTGAAGATCGGCGTGATATCGCCATTCCACTCGCCGTGGAATTTCTCCAGCCAGCGCTCGGCGGGGGACTTGCCGCTGCGGACGGTTTCCTCCAGCGGCGCCAGATAGATGGTTTCGTCCTGGCCCTTGGCATTGAGGCGATTGCGGCGCACGAGGCCGGCTTCGGCAATGCCCACAGCCTGGGCGGCAATATCGAAAATGCTGGAGCGGTCGAACGGGGTGGCGAGGCCGAGGCGCGGAACCTCGCGGCGCAGGTGCTCGCGCTGCTCGTTGGTCCAGTCCTTGACCAGTTCCCAGGCGGCTTCGAGCGAAATCTCGTCGTAGAGCAGGCCCGTCCAGAAGGCCGACAGCGCTACCACATGGGCTTCGTCACCCATGTCGGCGCCGCGCATTTCAAGGAACTGCTTCAGCCGAACTTCCGGGAACAGGGTCGAGAGATGGTCCTCCCAATCCTTGATCGTCGGCTTCTCGCCCGGCAATTGCGGCAGGCGTCCTTCGAGAAACTCGCGAAAACTTTCGCCGGCGACATTGATATATTTGTGGTCGCGAATGACGAAATACATGGGCACATCAAGCGCATGATCGGCATATTGCTCGAAGCCAAAGCCGTGGTCGAAGACGAAGGGCAGCATGCCGGTGCGGTTATCGTCGGTATTGCGCCAGATCTCGCTGCGGAAGCTGAGATAGCCGGTGTCGCGGCCATTGGCGAAGGGCGAATTGGCAAAGAGCGCCGTAGCCACGGGCTGCAAGGCCAGCGACACGCGCAGCTTCTTGACCATGTCGGCTTCGCTTGAAAAATCGAGATTGGTCTGCACCGTGGCCGAGCGATACATCATCGATGTGCCCAGCGTGCCGGTCTCGCCCATATATTTGGTCATGATCGCATAGCGCGACTTGGGCATGGACTTGATCTCGTCCACCGCCCAAAGCGGAGTGACGCCCAGGCCCAGGAAGTGAATGTCGAGCGGCGCCGCGACCTTTTTTGTGACGGCCATATGCTCGGCCAGCTCGGCGGCTGTGCCATGCAGGTCCGCCATGGGCGAACCGCTGAGCTCGAACTGTCCGCCCGGCTCGAGCGAAATGCCACCGGCGATCTCGTTGTTCCTCAGGCCGATTGGATTGTCCCCATCATAGAAGGGGTGCCAGCCGGTCTCCTTTTCGATGCCATCGAGCAGCGCGCGAATTCCCTGCTCGCCCTCATAGGCGACCGGCCGCAGCGGATCGGTGTGGAACACATGCTTTTCGTGCTCGGTGCCGATGCGCCACTGGTCAGCGGGCTTGCAGCCACGGGACATGGCCTCGATCAGGTCTGCCCGCGTTGAGATCTGGGGCGAGTGGGTGTCGGCGCCGGCCATGAAGTCCTCTTGGATGAGGGTTAAGAGCGTTTCCAGAAAAAGTGGCTATCACTTTTTCGGTTCGGAAACGCGACGATCAAAATCGAGGCATTCGCCATTCAGGGGCGGATGCTCCGTTGGGGCGGCAAAATAGCGACAGCAAGGCGGAAAGCAATCGCCTTTTATCGCCAATCACCGATGATCGCCTGAATGAGTGCCATTGCGGCCACCGCAGCGGTGTCGGCCCGCAGGATTCTGGGGCCAAGGCTGATGGGGATAACGAAAGGTTGCGCATGCAGTTTCTCGCGCTCCGCGTCGGAAAATCCGCCTTCAGGACCGATCAACAGGCCAATGCTTTGGCCAGCCAAGCGTTCCAGCGCCGCCACCGGCGATGACGACGCCTCGCCCTCGTCAGCGAATAGAAGCGTGCGGGTGCCGTGCGTTTCCGGCCAGTCCGCCAGCAGCCGGTCGAGGCTGATTTCAGCGGCTATTTCGGGCACGTTGAGCACTTCGCATTGCTCGGCAGCCTCCACGGCATTGGCGCTCAACCGGTCGGGCTTGAGTCGATGCACCTGGGTAAATTGGGTCATCACCGGCTGGATCGTGCCCACGCCCATTTCGACAGCCTTCTGGACAACATAATCCAGCCGCTCGCTTTTGAGCGGCGCAAAGCCATACCAGAAATCGGATTTCGGCGTTTGCGGCGCGATTTGTTCGATGATTTCGAGGGTAACCGATTTCTTGGAATCACCGGTCAACCGGCAGAGCCAGGCGCCGTCACGCCCATTGAACAGCACCACCTCGTCGCCCACGCCCTTGCGCAGGACCGCAGCAAGGTAGAGCGACTGATCCTTCCCCAACGTCAGATTGCCGCCGGCGGCAAGATCGGGTTCGACGAACAGGCGGGCAAGATGGGCATGAGATCGGGGCATGGATATTCGCTGGTTGCTAGTCTGCCCACCATAGTTGCCGTTTTCATACCAGCAACCCCTCATCCGGCGCTGCGCGCACGCCTCTTAATCCTAGCCCGTTTCACGTTTAGCTGAACGCGCTGCCCTCTTTCCTCCCTCCCCCTTGTGGGGAGGGTAGCGACGCTAGGCCGACAGGCCATAGCAGAGCTGGGGTGGGGGTGACGCGACCTCCAAAGGCTCCGAGCAAGAGGACATGCCGACACCCCCACCCTCAGTCCTTCTCTCCTCAAACCTCTCCACCGGAGAGGTTTGCCCTTCGGGACGGGTCGAAGCCCACAAGGGGGAGGGAGGCGATGGAACCGCGTCCGCCTGAGTGTGAAATGATCTAGCCCTCTCGAGGAAAGGGGTGGATCGGCCTTCGGCCGAGACGGGTGAGGGGGTGGCTCCATGAAGCGTCAGGCGCTATGAGGGGCAAAACGCACCAGCAGGTGGACTATGAACACCCCAAATCCCACCGGCACCGTTGCCGACGCGCAGCAGGACAATTGGCTTGATCGTTATGCGCCCGAAGCCGTCAAGCCTTATGGGCGGCTGGCCCGCTGGGACCGGCCGATTGGTTTCTGGCTGCTGTTCTGGCCCTGCGCCTGGGGTGTCGGGCTGGCGGCGGTGGCCGAGCCGCTGTTCGGTTTTGGTTGGGGCGCGGTGCTGCTGATGTTCATCGGCGCCGTATTGATGCGCGGCGCGGGTTGCACCTTTAACGACATTGTCGACCGCGACATCGATATGAAAGTGGCCCGCACTCGCTCGCGGCCCATCCCCTCGGGCCAGGTGAGCGCGGCCGAGGCGACCTATTTCCTTGTGGCGCAGGCGCTGCTGGCCTCTGCGGTATTGTTCCAGTTCAACCGCTTCACGGTCTGGGCGGGGGTGGCGTCGCTGGGGCTTGTGGCCATCTATCCCTTCATGAAGCGCATCACGTGGTGGCCGCAGCTGTTCCTGGGGCTGGCCTTTTCCTATGGCGCGCTGGTGGGTTGGACCAGCCAGACCGGCGCACTGGGCTGGGCGCCGCTGGTGCTCTATGCCGGCACCATCCTCTGGGTTATCGGCTATGACACCATCTATGCACTGCAGGATGTCGAGGATGACGCGCTGGTCGGCGTGAAATCCACGGCTCGCCTGTTTGGCGCTAATGTCCGTCCGGCGGTGGCGACGCTATATGCGGGCGCCTTTGTACTCTGGAACGTGGCCGCGCTGATGGCTGGTGGCGGCATGATCTTCTCGGTCATCTCGCTGGTGGCCGCCGGCCTTCTGGCCTGGCAGCTCTGGACGCTGGACGCCACGGTCCCGGAAAATCCGCTGATCCGCTTCAAGAATAACCATTTCGTCGGTGTGGTGCTGACCCTGGCCCTGCTGGCCGACTGGGTCTGGTAAACAGGCGCCCAAAAGCCAAAAGGGCCAACCGCACCACCGGTTGACCCTTTTAGGGCTTGCTTTGGAGGCAAGTTAATCAGTGCGCGTCGGCCTGGCCGGGCTTGCGGCGATTGAGAAAGCGCGGGCGGCGCGAGGCTTCGGCAGCCAGCTTGCGGCGCGGGGTTGCGCCACCAAACATGACGCCATCGACCTGCTGGCCATAGGGCATATAGGCACCGTCGCCGGCCTTGATGAACAGCGGCAGGCGGAGCTTCTTGCCCCAGTTCTGCCATTCGGCGACGACGTTGTGATTGCCCTCTTCCTCGAACACCTTGTAGTTCAGCTCGGCGTCGGAATGGACCAGCTCGATGGAACTGGTCAGCTGCCCGTCCTCGGAAATGCTGGTGGCCACGGCCACGCCGATAAATTCGGTAACCGGGACCTTGATCTTGACCGCAACGCCGCTGTTTTCCAGCTGCTTGCGAACGGTCACGGTCTTGACCGGATCCTTGGGACCATTGTCGTTGGCCGCGGTAAAGCGGCGCTCGGCCAGAGCCGGGCGGCCGAAGGCCAGAACCACTGACGAACCTTCCATCGCAACGCCATGAACCATTTTTGATGCCTTCCTGTAACTTCGAGAGCTGTTTTTTGCGCTCCGTTTGTATGGGCAATCTAGCGCACCCGCTTACCTGCCCCCTTAATCGGTTCGGTTAAATTTATGTTGTTTTCCCGGAGGGTTAGCAGGGTGTTGCACCTAGTTATGAGCGGTTAACCCAGTCGCTTGGCAGCCTGTTTACCCTGCCATTTTTCCGCCCCGCCCCGCCGCTCTTGTCCAAAGCTCACGCGATGCTCTAAAAGGCGCGCACAATGCCCGCTTACGCTCCACCCTATGATGATGATCTCGAACTGCTCCGCTCTACGGCGGTGGCGGCCGGCATTATCGCATCGAGCTATTTCCGGCGGGATATAAAGAGCTGGACCAAGGAGAACGCTTCGCCCGTGAGCGAGGCCGATATCGTGGTCGACCGGTTCCTGGCCGCCAATTTATTGCAGGCCCGCCCCAGCTATGGCTGGCTGAGCGAAGAAACGGTCGACAATCCCAGCCGCCTGGATTGCGAACGAGTGTTCGTGGTCGATCCCATCGACGGCACGCGGGCGTTTCTCCGTGGCGAGGATTATTGGAGCGTATCGCTGGCGGTGGTCGAAAACGGCGTGCCGGTGGCAGGCGTGGTCTTTGCTCCGGCGCTCGATGAACTCTACGACGCCTATAAGGGCGGTGGCGCCAGGCTCAATGGCAAGCCCTTGACCCGCTCGCGCCGCGCTGGTGATGCGCCATTGATCCCGGCGCCAGGCGCGGTGCATCAGGAATTGCAGGCGTCAGGGCTCGATTATGCCCGCGGACCGGCCTATCCCTCGCTGGCCTATCGCCTTGTGCAGGTCGCCACCGGGCGGCTGGATGCCGCGGTAGCGCGCCGTGGCGCGCAGGATTGGGATATCGCAGGCGCTGCGGTGATCCTCGCCGAATGCGGGCTGGATTTTGCCGATGTCTGCGTCGGGTTCCCTCAATTGAACAAACGAGATGTGCGTCACGGGGCGCTTGCGGCGCTGGGCGACATGAGCCTAAAACCCGTGGTCCATGCGGCACTGCTCAAGGTCTATGGCTGCCCGCCAGCAGACGATGCCGCATTGGCCCAAACCCAATTGCCTCAAACGCGGGACTGACCGATGGCTGACAAGACCGACAAGCAACTGCTGCACCTGGTAATCGGTGGCGAACTTTCGAGCCTGGAAGGTGTGACCTTCGCCGATCTGGACAAGGTCGACATCGTCGGCGTCTATCCCAATTATGCGGCGGCCGAAAAAGTGTGGCGCGCCAAGGCCCAGCAGACGGTGGATAGTGCGCAGACGCGTTATTTCATCGTCCACCTGCACCGCCTGCTCGATCCCGAAAGCGCTGGCGCCTAAGCGTTTGCCTTCAGGCGCTGGATAATCCCAGCGCCCCAAGGATCTCGTCGAGGGCTCCAGGCCCGCCAATGCGCTCGCGGCCAATGGCCCCCAGACGCGCCCGCTCCTCGGCATTGCCGAGGAGATCCCCCAGCGCCATGCTGACATTGCCCGCTTCGGCATCGACCACCACGCGGGCAGCGCCGAACAGCTTTTGCTCATCCTCGAAGCGCGAGCGCCGGTCGCGCGGATTGACGAAAGTAATGACCGGCTTGCCCAGCCCCAGCGACTGAATGCTGGCGGTGCCGGCCTGGCTCAGCACGACATCGGACTGATCAAGCAGATTGCCCATGGCCCGGCCGCGCGCCATGTGGACGACGAGGCCATCCCCGCTCAGCGTGCCCAGGTCATCGGGTTCGCTCGAAAGCATGGGCACGCGCGTGAGGCCCGCGGCTCTCGCCAGCTCCTCGACCCCGACGCTGCCCGCGACCGCCAGGAAAATATCGGGACGCTTTTCGGCCGGCAGGCGCCGCAGGGCCGCGATCTGCAGGGCGAAACTTTCTCCGGTGAGGGCACGGCTGCCGGGCAGGAGCGTTACCGCCAGCGGCTGGCTGCGCCGGCTCGCCGCGTCATAGTCGCCGCGCGGAATGGTATCCATCATCAGGTTGCCAGCGGCCCGGGCGTCGACCCCGCTCTGGCGTAAAGGCACGGTCAGCGCCTCGGCCCGGCAGAACACCAGTGCACAGGCGCGCTTGATGGCCTGCCGCTCCAGCGCCGAATAAAGCCGCGCGGCGCCGGTCTTGTAGACGTCTAGATAGACGAGATCGCGATTGCCGGTGAAAAGGCAGGCGAGCACGCCCACCATATCGCCCACCACGATGATCCGATCATAGCGGCCGCGCATGGCCCGCAGGAACTTCAGGGCCGGTGGGATGGTGCGCAGCCCGCCATTGACCACGTCGCGGCGCAGCGAGCCTTTGACATTGCGCCAGCCTTCGGAAGCCAGGGTCGCGCGCGGCCCGACAATCGGACAGATGCCATCATAGGCCTTGCCGCTGCCGATCATCGGATAGGCTTCGGCGGAAACCTGGGGCGGGAACTGGGCAATCAGCTGGGCTGCAATGGCATCTTCGCCGTGTCCGTTGGAAATGATCAGGAAGCGCTGACGCGACGCAACCTCACTCACCCCTAGTTGCCCCGGCCGAAGCGTTCGAGAGCCTCGTTTGCAACGACCACATCGGCATAGGCCTCCTGCCGATCAACGCTCCAATAGAACAATTCATCAAGTGGGATCGGCTTGCCGGAGATGGCGCAGCGCACGAAGCTACCCGGCTTGAGCACGACATAGTCGCCATCGAGATAGCGTAAACTGGCCTCCGCGGGGGCAAAGCCCTTGTCGAAGATGTTCATGAGCTCACTCCTTGCCTTGGCAATGGGTATAGATGGCTATCGGGCCCATCAAAAGAGACTTTCCTGAGAACCGTTATCCGGGCCTGATCGGCTCGGCTTGCGGCGCAGTGCCGGGGCGCCCGCCACCACAACGCCCACTTCGCCATCGGCAAAAGTCAGGTTCAGCGCATCGCCGGGCCGCGCATTGGCCTGGCTGCTGATCACATTGCCGGCCTCGTCCTGCACCAGCGCATAGCCCCGTGCCAAGACATTGCGATAACTCAGGGTTTCCAGAAGCTTGCCCAATTGCCCCAATTGCTGGCGGCGTCCAAGGGTCAGCTGGCTGCCGGCCTGGCCCAAGCGCTGGTCCAGCGGCGACAACTGGCCCCGGGCATGGCGCAGCTCGGCGCGCAACGGCTGGGCGGAGAGCCGCGGCAACAGCCGGGCGAGGGCAGTCTGCTTGCGTTCCAGCGAGGTTGCGACGGCCCCCGGCAGGCGGCGCGAGGCGGGATCGAAGGTAAGGCGCGCCCGTTCGACGGTTTTGACGAGACCCGACTGCCCCCGGCGCCCCAGATTGATGAGACGCTCGCCCAATTCGGCGTGGCGCTGACGCACCAGGCGCGGCTGCATCGCCGCCGACAGGTTGGAAAAGGCGATGCGGCGGGCCTGGACAAAATGCCGAAGCGCGCCGGAAAGCTCACTCGAGGCAAGGTCAAGGCTCTGGCGCTGCGTCGAGACGAGATCGGCCGGGCGGGGCAGGCCAGCCCCGGCGGCCCGCAAGCGATCCTTGAGCGAAGCGAGGCTCCGCCGCGCCGCCTGGCGCTGGCGGGCGCCCTGGTCATCGACATAGGCGATCAACTCGGCCCGCACCGGCACGGCGGCTTCGGCCGCGGCCGTGGGTGTCGGCGCCCGCATGTCCGAGGCATAATCGATCAGTGTCGTATCGGTCTCGTGACCCACTGCCGAAATGACGGGGATGCCAGAGGCCGCCACGGCCCGCACCACCGCTTCTTCATTAAAGCCCCACAGATCCTCGATCGAGCCGCCACCGCGCGCCACGATCAGCAGATCAGGCCGGGGGATTGGCCCATTGGGCAGGAAGGCGTTGAAGCCCTCTATGGCATTGACCACCTCGGGCGCGCAGGTCTCGCCCTGCACGCGCACCGGCCAGACCAGCACATGGCTGGGGAAGCGGTCGTCGAGACGATGCAGAATATCGCGGATGACGGCGCCAGTGGGCGAGGTGATGACGCCGATGACGCGCGGCAGATAGGGCAGGGCCCGCTTGCGCTCACGCGCGAAAAGACCCTCGGCCAACAGCTTCTTGCGCCGCTCCTCAAGCAACGCCATCAATGCACCGGCGCCGGCCGGCTCGATATTTTCGATGACGATCTGATATTTCGAGGAGCGCGGGAAAGTGGTCAACCGCCCGGTGGCGATCACCTCCAGCCCTTCCTGCGGCTTGAAGGCGAGCTTTGCATAACTGCCCTTCCACACCACCGCGTCGATGGAGGCCGCATCGTCCTTGAGCGTGAAATAGGCGTGACCGGAGGAATGCTGGCCGCGAAACCCCGAGATTTCACCCCGCACCCGCACATGGCCAAACTCATCCTCGACCGCGCGCTTTACCGCCTGGGCGATCTCGGAAACGGTGAACTCGGAGGCATTGGTCAGAAGCTGAGACATGCGTCTCCGGTGCGCCAAAGCGCGGAACGGGTCAAGGCGCTACTCGGCCGCGTCGTTGTGGGTCGGCAGGGTGGGGATCTGGCTCACGTCCACACTGCGCTCAGCATGCCAGGTGTCGTACGCGATTTGCATGCCAACCCAGAGGCGAGGCCCATTGCCAAAAAGTTTCCCCAAGCGCACGGCCATTTCTGCTGATACGGGCTTCTGCTCGGATAGAATGTCATGAAGGTGCTGGCGAGAAATCCCCAGCAACCGAGCTATCTCTGACTTGCTCTTGCCCGTCGCAGGAATGACATCCTCGGCCAACAACTCGCCTGGATGCGGAGGACACCAATCGCCGCGTACAGCCGGAATGGATTCAGTGATATTGTTCGAAGTCGACATCGATCGCATCCTTGTCATCAAATGAAAACGTGATGCACCACGGTCCATTGACGTGAATTGTGTAGCGCACGGGCGGGGCACCGCGCAGGGAGTGAAAGTTGAAACCTGGGACATTGAGGCCCTCGGGGGCAACGGCAATGTCCAGCGCCTGTAGGCGCCGCCGAATGCGGGGCAGCAACTTCTGATCAAGCTTGCCGGACCGGCCACTCTCCCAAAGTTCCGCCAATCCCTTGTGCCGAAAGCTACGGATCATGGATTTGTGTAAGCATTTTGCTTACATCTGTCAACAATCCGCTTACAGTCGCTACTCGGCCGCCTCCGCCTGCTCGGGGCGTTCCAGATTGCCCATGGACTGGACGATGTGATTGGCGAGGGCGTCGTAAATGCCGCCATAGGCGTGGCTGCCGCGCATCAGGGCGATCTGCGCGTCGGCCAGGCGGGGCAGGCCATATTCATCGCCGATCACGCGCATGCCTGGCTGCAGGGCGCTTTCGGGTAAGAACCCGACGGCCAGATCGGACAGCACCGCCGAGGAAATTGCGGTGGCATTGGACGAGGTATAGGCGACGCGATAGTCGAGACCGGTGCGCTCCAGCTGCTCCATGGCGTCCTTGCGCCAGATGCAGCAATTGGGACCGCAGGCAATGGCGAGCGGTTCGCTGGCCAGCGCCCGGCCACCATGGCTCGACACCCAGAACATCTTTTCGGTGCGGAACAGTTCACCGAAATTATGGTCGGTGCCCTGGGTGAAGACGATGAGATCGTAACGCCCGGCGCGCATGCCGGTGAGCAATTCTTCCGACGCCATGCAGGCGACATCCACGGCAATCTTGGGATGGGTGCGCTGGAAGCTTGAGAGGATCACCGGCAGAAGGCGCACGGCATAATCGTCCGGCACGCCGAAGCGGATCGAGCCGGCCAGGTCGCCATCATTGAAATGATCGAGAATTTCCGCATTGGTGCGCAGCATCTTGCGGGCCCGCTCATAGAGCAGATCGCCATGATGGGTCAGGCTGACGCTGCGCCCGTCGCGGGTGAGCAGGGAATGGCCAAGCCGCTCCTCGAGCCGCTTGATCTGCATCGAAACCGCAGACTGGGTCTTGTTCACCCGCCGCGCTGCTTCCGTGAAGCTGCCGCAATCGGCAATGGCGCAGAAGCTTTGCAACTGATCGAGGTCCAACGGGGCTACCATGGTGTCCATCACGCAAATTGATCATTGAGATGAAATCTATTTGTTGGACGAATGGAAGTCCAGCGCGCTATCTCATGATTATCGGTACAACGATGCGCCGATGCTCCGATGCTCCGCCGGTCTCCCTCCGGCGGCTTCCCATGTTTCTGGAGACTTGAAATGGCTCTCTCGCTGTCCGGCGAGCGGTCAGTCGCGGCTGGCTCGCACGTTCATCCCCTTCGTGCCCTGATTGCCTGGTTTGCCCGGGCCAAAGCTGCCCGTGCCCGCCGAACCGCGCTGCGGAACCTGTTGGCCATGGACCCTGCGCGGCTCCGCGATCTTGGCATCACCCATGCCGATATCGCCGACGCCATGTCCGCAGCCAGCGGCCGGACCCCCGGCATGGTGCTGAATGCGGCGCGGGCGCGCAGCGCTCATCCCTGATCCAGATTGCGGCCGTCGTGGCGGCTGCCTCCCCGTTGGGACGAACACTTTTCCCGTGGGCGTCCCATCTCCAGGACCGGTTTTGCCGCCGGTTCCGTTTCCTGACGACTTGCCGGGCCGTGCTGCGCACGCGTCCGGCCTTTTTTTATCTGAAGCTTTAGAGAAAGCGCACGCCGATATCGGTCTCGGTGCGCCAGGCCACTTCGCAGGAGAAGCGGCGACCATCGTGCATGGCCAGCTCGAACCGATTTGGAATCGGCAGCGAACTGGTCACCACCAGCTTGGCGCCGGCTTCCGACATGTTTCGGATGGTGCAGTCAAAGGTGGAGAACCCATCATTGACGACGATCTTGCCGCCCTTGAGGGTGCGATGCCGCTGGCTGTCGCGAGGTTCATCGCTCATTGATTGTCTCCAGCGCTGGTCAGGGCAGGGCGGCAAAGCCTTCGGCAAATCCCTCGAGAGACACCGGGATGCCGACGCCCTCCTCGGGGGTCTTGAACACCACGAAAATGGCGCTGGTCCCCTCGGAGAGCACCTTGATGATGTCCTCGTCCATTTCAACCTCGGCAATGCAGCCATTGGGCAGGCAGCGCACGAAGGCGACGCGGCCCAGGTCGGTGCCATCGACATTGAGCCCCAGGCCATTTGGCAGCAACACCCCGAGCGGCGCCAGCACGCGCAACAGGCGCGCCTCGCGGTCGGCCGTGCGCAAGACGATCACCGAAAGCCCGACATTGGGTTGATCCTCGGCCAGCACATTCTGGATGATGGCGCATTGCTCAAAGCTGGCGCCGGGCGGCGTGTCGCAGCTCATCTGCCAGTCGCCATATTCGGCGCGCACCGTGCCCTGCGCCATGGCCGGAGCCGCCAGCAGGGACATTCCGATCGCACCAAGCACACCAAGCCGCTTTGCCCAGACCATCACTTCTATCATTGCTCCTGCCGAATCGAGCGCTATGCACATGGCTTCGTTTTGTTTCGGACACGTGTCCGACCCTGTCAACCAAAGCCCGGGATTCCGGCAGGTTTTCAAAGGAAACTACGGCACAGGTGAGGCGGTGGCACCCGAAATGGGCACCAATTTGCCGCAGCGTGGAGCGCCAAGGCCGGAATAGACTCAGCCAAAGCAATGTGATTTAGGTCAGGCACGAGTTTTGCGCTCCGAAGTTGAGTCGGGGCGGCGTTCGCTATGCCGCTATAACCCCCTCCAAATTCGGTGCACGCCGCCAGAACATGTCGATAGGGGGTATATGGTGACCGGGCAGTTCTTTAGGAAGATGGGTGCCGTTTCAGCAGCCGCAATGGCGCTGGTGCCGACAATGGCCTCGGCCCAGGACGTTGGTCGCGGCCATCCTGAGCCGGGTCAGTTCCACCTTCAGGAATCGGTGACCCCGATCATGGACTCCATCGTGGCTTTCCATGATGGCGTCTTGATGTGGACGATCACGCTGATCGTCCTGTTCGTACTGGCCCTGATCATCGTCATTGTCGTGCGGTTCAACGCCAAGGCCAATCCGGTGCCGGCGCGCTTCACCCACAATACACTGGTGGAAGTGATCTGGACGGTGGTGCCGATCCTCATCCTGGCGGTTATCGCCATCCCCTCCTTCGGTGTGCTCTCCGACCAGCTGACCGTCCCCGATGGCGAGCGCAAATATCTGGGCGCCAACCTGTTCTCGGCAGAAGTCGAGGTTCCCGAAGCCACTCTGACCGTCAAGGCCTCCGGCGAGCAGTGGTACTGGAACTACGAATATGTGGATCAGGGTGTCGCCTTTGACTCCAACATTCTCTCCGAAGCCGAAATCGCCGAGCTTAAGCCCGGTCAGCCGCGTCTCCTGGCCGTGAACAACGAGCTGGTCGTTCCGGTCGATACCACGGTGCGCATGCAGATCACGGCCAGCCCTTCGGGCGTGATCCACGCCTTCGCGGTCCCGTCCTTCGGCATCAAGATCGACGCCGTGCCCGGCCGCCTCAACGAAACCTGGTTCAACGCCCGCGAAACCGGCCTCTATTATGGCCAGTGCTCGGAGCTGTGCGGCAAGGACCATGCCTTCATGCCCATCGCCGTCCGCGTCGTGAGCGCTGAAGAATTTGCAACCTTCATCGCGGCCTTCGAAGAAAGCCGTGATTACGCCACCGCAGCTGCCTTGCTGCCGGCGCTGTAAGACAGGGTCAGGGGAACAAAAATGGCAAACACTGCAAACCTCGAGGCCCATGCCACCGGGCACGACCACGCCAGTCACGATCACCACACCCCCACGGGTTGGCGGCGCTGGGTCTATTCGACCAACCACAAAGACATCGGGATCATGTACCTGGTGTTTTCGATCATCGCCGGCGTGATCGGCGGCCTGCTCTCGGGCGCCATGCGCCTTGAACTGCAGGAACCCGGCATCCAGATTTTCCACGGCCTTGCGGCCATGGCCTATGGCCTGGAGGGTGACAGCGCCATCGACGCGGGCAAGCACATGTTCAATGTGTTCGTCTCGGCTCATGCGCTGATCATGGTGTTCTTCACCGTGATGCCGGCGACCATGGGTGGCTTTGCCAACTATTTCGCCCCGCTGATGGTGGGCGCGCCCGATACCGCCTTCCCGCGTATCAACAATGTGGCCTTCTGGCTGCTGCCGCCGGCGCTGATCCTGACCGTGCTGTCGATGTTCTTTGAAGGCCCTGCCGGCGCGCTTGGCTTTGGCGGCGGCTGGACCGCTTACCCGCCGCTCTCGACCACCGGCCATCCGGGTCCGGCGACCGACTTTGTGATCTTCTCGCTGCACGTCGCTGGCGTCAGCTCGATCCTGGGTGCGATCAACCTGATCACCACCATCCTCAACATGCGCGCTCCGGGCATGACGCTGCACAAGATGCCGCTGTTCGCCTGGTCCGTGCTGGTGACCGCCTTCCTGCTGCTGCTGGCCCTGCCGGTTCTGGCTGGCGCCATCACCATGATGCTGACCGACCGCAATTTCGGCACCACCTTCTTCAATCCTGAAGGCGGCGGCGATCCGGTGCTCTACCAGCATCTGTTCTGGTTCTTCGGCCACCCCGAAGTGTACATCATGATCCTGCCGGGCTTCGGCATTGTCAGCCACATCGTCTCCACCTTCAGCCGCAAGCCGATCTTTGGCTACATGGCCATGGCCTATGCCATGGTCGCCATCGGCTTCGTCGGTTTCGTCGTGTGGGCGCACCACATGTACACCACCGGCCTGAGCCTTGATGTTCAGCGCTACTTCGTGGCCGCCACCATGGTCATCGCGGTGCCGACGGGCGTGAAGATCTTCTCCTGGATCGCCACCATGTGGGGCGGCTCCATCACTTTCCGCACGCCCATGCTCTGGGCCATCGGCTTCATCTTCCTGTTCACCGTTGGTGGTGTGACGGGCGTGGTGCTTGCCAATGCCGGCGCCGACCGGGCTCTCCACGACACCTATTACGTGGTGGCACACTTCCACTACGTGCTCTCGCTGGGCGCCGTGTTCTCGATCTTTGCCGGCTGGTACTACTGGTATCCCAAGATGTTCGGCTACATGTACAACGAGTTCCTGGGCAAGCTGCACTTCTGGGTCATGTTCGCTGGCGTGAACCTGATCTTCTTCCCGCAGCACTTCCTCGGCCTCGCAGGCATGCCGCGCCGCTACATCGACTACCCCGATGCCTTTGCGCTGTGGAACCGCGTCTCCTCGATTGGCTACTACGTGACCTTCGTGGCGATGATCATCTTCTTCTACGCCACCTGGGAAGCCAGCCGGAAGAAGCGTCCTGCCGGTGACAATCCGTGGGGCGACGGTGCAACGACGCTGGAGTGGACCCTGTCCTCGCCCCCGCCGTTCCACCAGTTCTCGACGCTGCCCAAGATTGACAGCAAGGACGCGCACTAAGCGTCCCGCACACAGACTTCAGCGGATCGCGCTTCGGTGCGGTTCGCTCCTAAAAGGAAAGACCAGTGGCTCTTATTGACGACAGCAGCGAAGTCTCCGCCTATGCAGGCGGTGCGCGGGTCGAGGATTACCTCGCCCTGCTCAAGCCGCGCGTCATGTCGCTGGTGGTCTTTACCGCCCTGGTCGGCATTCTGGTGGCGCCCGGCGGCATCAATCCTCTGATCGGCTTTATCGCCATAGCCTGCATTGCCATCGGCGCCGGGGCCTCGGGCGCGCTCAACATGTGGTACGATGCTGACATCGACGCCATCATGAGCCGCACGCAGAACCGTCCGATCCCGGCAGGTCGCATGACCCCGGGCGAGGCATTGTCCTTCGGGCTGATCCTCTCGGTGTTTTCGGTGACGCTTCTGGGCCTTGCCACCAATTGGGTGGCCGGCGGGTTCCTGGCCTTCACCATCTTCTTTTATGCCGTCGTCTATACGATGTGGCTCAAGCGCTCGACGCCGCAGAACATCGTCATTGGCGGCGCTGCCGGGGCCTTCCCGCCCATGGTCGGCTGGGCCGCGGTCACCGGCACGCTGAGCTGGGAAAGCTTCGCGCTGTTTCTCATCATCTTCCTCTGGACCCCACCCCACTTCTGGGCACTGGCGCTCTACAAGCAGAGCGACTATGGCGCCGCCGGCATCCCGATGATGCCCAATGTCGCCGGCGAAACCTCCACCAAGTGGCAGATTTTCGGCTATTCGGTGGTCCTGGCTGCCGCCAGTCTCCTGCCGAATCTTCTCGGCTTTTCGGGATGGATCTACGGTGTTGTCGCCGCGGTCACCGGCCTCAGCTTTGTCTGGCTGGCGCTACGCCTGCTGCGGGCGCCAAACGATGTGTCCATGCGCCGCACGGCCCGGACTGTTTTCACCTATTCCCTGAGCTATCTGTTCGTCCTGTTCCTGGCGCTCTTTACCGATCACATCGCCATGCGCCTGGGAGTAATCTGAAATGGCTGAACACACTGGCGCCAAGCTGGCCCCCAATGGCATGACCGAAGAACAGGCCGCCGCTTTCCGCAAGCAGCGCCGCCGCCGTTCCATTGCCCTGGCCGCCGCCCTCGCGCTTTTCGCCCTGACCTTTTACGTGCTGACCATTCTCAAGATGGGTCCGGCACTGTTTGACCGGGCAATGTAATGGCTGACGCAACCGCTCCCTTCCACCACCAGCACCAGGGCGCCCGCAACAAGCGGTTGGCGCTGGTTCTGGCCATGGTGGTGGCGGGCATGGTTGGCCTCGCCTTTGCATCGGTCCCGCTCTATCAGCTGTTCTGCCAGGTCACCGGCTTTGGCGGCACCACTCAGGTGGCATCCGACAACCCCAAGGGCGTTATCGCCCGGGAAATGAAGGTGCGGTTCGACGTCAATGTCGATCAGGCACTCGATTGGACCGTGACCCCCGCCGCCTCGATCACCGATCAGATTGGCCGCGTCGATACGGTCAACTACATCGCCACCAATAATTCCGACAAGCCGGTCACCGGCCAGGCGATCTTTAATGTCGTGCCCGAAAAGGCAGGGTATTATTTCAACAAGATCGAATGCTTCTGCTTCACCGAGCAGACGCTGCAGCCCGGTGAAACGGTGGAAATGCCAATCGTGTTTTTTGTCGATCCCGATATCGACGACAACCGCGAGCTCAACACCATCAAAGAGATCACGCTCTCTTATACATTCTACGCTTCAGACAGTGAGGGAAGCTGAACATGTCCGCCATTGAAAAGAACCATGACTACCACATGGTCGAGCCGAGCCCCTGGCCGTTCGTGATGTCTGTCGCGGTCCTGGTCATGATGATCGGCGCCGTCGCCTGGATGCAGGAGTGGACCCCCTGGCTGTTCTTCATCGGCTTTGCCGGCGTCCTCTACAGCTTTTACGCCTGGTGGTCCGATGTCACCAAGGAAGCCAATGACGGCGTGAGCCATACCCCGGTGGTGCAGATGCACCATCGCTACGGCATGATGCTGTTCATCGCTTCCGAAGTGATGTTCTTCGTCGCCTGGTTCTGGGCTTATTTCGATGGCTTCTTCCGTGTCGACGATATCGAGCAATATGCTCGCGTCGGCTTCACCGGGGGACATTGGCCGCCGATGGGCATCGAGCTGTTCGATCCCTTCCACCTGCCGCTGTTCAATACGCTGATCCTGCTCACCTCGGGCACGACGGTCACCTGGGCGCACCATGCCCTGCTTGAAGGCGACCGCCAGGGCGTGAAATACGGCCTCTGGCTGACCGTTGCCCTGGGCATGCTGTTCTCCTTCGTGCAGTTCCTTGAATATTCCCATGCCGGGTTCTCGTTCTCGGGCAACCTCTATGGCGCGACCTTCTTCATGGCGACCGGCTTCCATGGTTTCCACGTGCTGATCGGCACCATCTTCCTGGCCGTGTGTCTGGTCCGCATCTACATGGGTCAGATGACCCCCGAGCGTCACCTGGGCTTTGAATTTGCTGCCTGGTACTGGCACTTCGTGGACGTGGTGTGGCTGTTCCTCTTTGCCTCGGTCTATGTCTGGGGCAGCTGGGGCGTGGCGCTGAGCCACTAGGCCCAGCTCGCAATCGAACAGGGGCGCGGCTTGGCTGCGCCCTTTTTCTTTGGAGACCCTCAATGACCAAGGCTGAAGCGGCGCGCCGATCCCCATTGGGCTGGAGTGACTGGCTGTTCACCGCCCTGATGCTGGCGCTGGCCGTCACCTGCGTGTTTCTCGGCAATTGGCAGATGGCGCGGCTGGAGGACAAGGAAGCCCTGATGCTGGCTGTCGACCAGCGGCTGACCTCCGAGCCGGTGCCGGCGCCCGCCGCGGCCGACTGGACCAGCCTCGATCTCGATGCCTGGAACTTCCAGCCCGTTACCCTCACCGGCGCCTATCGCTACACCCAGACCGTCACCGTCTTCACCAGCCTTTCCAACGCGCGCGGACGCTTTTCCGGGCCGGGCTATTGGGTGGTGACGCCCTTCGTGCTCGACCAGGGCGGCACGGTCTTTGTCAATCGCGGCTTCGTACCCCAGGACTATCAGGAGCAGGCAGCGCTCGGCGACCTGCATGGTGACGATCCCGGCAGCATCACCATCGCCGGCCTGTTCCGTCCGGGCGAGCAGGTCGGCTTCATGGCGCCCGAGCCGAACATGTCCGACCGCGTCGAATGGGTGCGCAACCCCGAACGGCTGGCCGCCATGATCGACCCGGCGCTGGCCCCGGTCGCGCCCTTTTACGTCGATCTGCTGGCCGCTGGCGCGGGCGACATGCCACAGGGCGGAGAAACCGTGGTCAGCTTTTCCAACAACCATTTCGGCTATGCGCTGACATGGTATGGCTTTGCGATTGTCGCGGTGGTCATGCTGGGCGGCTGGCTCTGGCGCCAGTCCCGTCGGGAGCGGACGCATCCGTGATGCTGTCAAAACCTTGCGGCCACGGCACGCTTTGACTAGGTTGCAACAATTCTAAAAGGGCCTTTCCCCTCGATGCAGTTTGTTTCCACGCGCGGCCAGGCGCCTGCGCTCGGCTTCTCTGATGCAGTTTTGGCCGGTCTGGCCGCCGATGGTGGGCTTTATGTGCCCGCATCCTGGCCCCAGGTGAGCGCCGACGAAATCGCCAGCTTTGCCGGCAAGCCCTATGCCGATGTTGCCTATGCGATCATCTCGCGCTTCACCGAGGGTGAAATTCCAGCGGCAAAGCTCAAGTCCATCCTTGAGGAGGCCTATGCCACCTTCCGTCACCCGTCGGTGACGCCGCTGCTGGAGCTGGAGCCGGGCCATTTCGTGCTTGAGCTGTTCCATGGGCCGACGCTGGCCTTCAAGGACGTGGCGATGCAGTTCCTGAGCCGCGTCATGGATCATATCCTGCTCGAACGCGGCCTCAAGGCAACCATCGTCGGCGCCACCTCGGGCGACACCGGCTCGGCGGCAATCGAAGCCTTTCGCGGCCGCGATACCACCGATATTTTCATCCTCCATCCCAAGGGGCGCACCTCCGAAGTGCAGCGCCGGCAGATGACCACGGTGCTGGACGACAATGTCCACAATATCGCGCTCGAGGGCGCGTTTGACGATTGCCAGGACGCGGTGAAGGCCATGTTCAACAACCACGCCTTCCGGGATCGCGTGCGCCTTTCGGGCGTCAATTCGATCAACTGGGGCCGCATTGTCGCGCAGATCGTCTACTACTTCACCGCCGCGGCGGCGCTCGGCTCGCCTCACCGCAAGGTCAGCTTCACCGTGCCCACCGGCAATTTCGGGGACATTTTTGCCGGCTATTGCGCCAAGGCGATGGGCTTGCCCATCGAGCGGCTGGTCATTGCCACCAATGCCAATGACATCCTGCGCCGCACCCTCGACACCGGCCGCTACGAGATGACGGGCGTCGCCCCCACCATCAGCCCATCCATGGATATCCAGATCTCCTCAAATTTCGAGCGGCTGCTGTTTGAAAGTGCCGGTCGCGATGCCGATGCGGTCAATCGCATGATGGCGGGGCTCAAGCAGTCCCGCGGCTTTGACCTGCCGGAAACCTCCATTGCCGCCATTCGTCGCGACTTTGCTGCCGGTACCACCGACGAAGCCGCGACCAGGGCGGTGATTGCACAGACGCACAAGGCCTCGTCCTATCTGCTTGATCCACATACTGCCGTGGGCGTGGGCGTCGCGCGCAGCCAGCCGCATGACGGCACGCCCATGATTACGCTGGCGACAGCGCACCCAGCCAAATTCCCCGCCGCCGTGGCGGAAGCCTCGGGCATTGAGCCGGCTCTGCCGGCCTGGCTCGGCAATCTCTACGAACGACCCGAACGGGTCACGGTTCTGGCCAATGACCAGCGCCTGATTGAGGACTTCATCGTGGCCCGCAGCCGCGCTTGAACGACACGAAAGGGGCCGCGGTCGCAAGGCTAGCGGTTCGGGAGGACCAGTGTGAGCGTAAGATCAACGACCCTTGAGAATGGCATGGTGGTCCTCACCGATGACATGCCGCATCTCGAAAGCGCTTCGCTTGGTGTTTGGGTAAAGGCCGGCGCACGCTCCGAGCGCAAGTCCGAACATGGTGTTTCGCACCTGCTTGAACACATGGCCTTCAAGGGCACCAGCACCCGCTCCGCGCTGCAGATCGCCGAGGCCATCGAAAATGTCGGTGGTGATCTCAACGCCGCCACCTCCATCGAACACACGGGGTATTTCGCCCGCGTGCTCAAGGAAGACGTGGCCCTGGCCGCCGACATCCTGGCCGATATCCTGCAGAATTCGACCTTCGAGGACGATGAGCTGGCGCGCGAAAAACAGGTGATCGTCCAGGAAATTGGCGCCGCCCGCGACAATCCTGATGATCACGTTTTCGATCTGTTTCAGGAAGCGGCCTACCCCAGCCAGCCCATCGGCCGCACCATTCTGGGAACCGTGGATTCGGTGCGCGCCTTTACGCCCGAGACGGTGCGCAAATACATGCGCCGCAACTATGTGGGCGACCATATGGTCATCGCCGCCGCCGGCCATGTCGATCACGATAATCTGGTACAAGTGGCGCGCGAGCGCTACGCTGACCTTGCGCCCAATGGCGCCCCCGATCCGCAGCGCGCCGAATATCGGGGCGGGCAGGAGCGGCTGATCTCCGATCACGAGCAGGCCCACATTGTCCTCGGCTTCGAGGGCAGGGCCTATAACTCTGATGGCTTTTACGCGGCCCAGGTGCTGGCCTCGATCCTTGGCGGCGGCATGAGCTCGCGCCTGTTCCAGGAAATCCGAGAAAAGCGCGGCCTCTGCTATTCGGTCTATTCCTTCCATTGGGCCTTTGCCGACAGCGGCGTCTTTGGCGTTGCGGCGGCGACCGGCGAGGACGAAGTGAGCGAACTGGTGCCCGTGGTGCTCGACGAACTGCGCCGGGCCACCGAGACCATCACCGATGAGGAAGTGGTGCGCGTGCGCAACCAGATCCGCGCCGGCCTGTTGATGTCGCTTGAAAGCCCCTCGGCCCGTGCCGGCCAGTTGGCCCGCCAGCAAATCCTCTGGGGCCGCCCGATCCACATGGCCGAGACGGTCGAACGCATCAACCGCATCACCGCCCAGCGCGTGCGCGATGTGGCCGAGCAGATTTTCACCTCCGGCACGCCAAGCCTGGCGGGCATCGGTCCGATCAGCCGCCTTGCCGATGTGGAAAGCATCGGCGAGACCCTCAAGCGCTGACCTCATGCTCTGGCCCTGGTCGTCGCCGGCGCCATTGGTAACCCTTAAAGGGCAGCGCGTGACGCTGCGCCTGCCGCAGATGCACGACTATCCGGCCTGGTACAGCCTCCGGCGTGCCAGCCAGGATTTTCTGCGGCCCTTCGAGCCACGCTGGACCGAACTCGACCTGGCCCGCCGCGTCTATGCCATGCGCGTGCGCCGCGCCCGCCAGGAAGTCGAGGAGGGCTCGGACTATACCTTTTTCATTTTCTTGACTGTCGGCGGGCGCGAGGAGCTGGTGGGCGGCATCACCCTTTCGAACATCCGCCGCCGCGCCGCCCAGCATGTCAATCTGGGCTATTGGATGGGCCAGATGCACGCCGGCAAGGGCCTGATGAGCGAGGCCGTGGGGGTGACGCTGCCCTTCGTGTTCCAGACGCTGGACCTGCACAGGGTGCATGCCGCCTTTCTGCCCACCAATATCGCCTCGCGCCGGGTGCTGGAAAAGAACGGCTTTATCGAAGAAGGATTTGCCGAGCGCTACCTGCAGATCAACGGCCGCTGGGAGGACCATGTGCTCATGGGCCTGACCGAGGAACGCTGGTCGGTAAACCGGCTCGCCGGCCGATCACGGATCGCTTGAACGGGCAATTGTCTGTGTGTTGCACACCGGCAACAGCCCACAGCGCTTGTCGCAAGCGTCAATCTCCCGTACCAGTTTAGCGCTCCGCTGGAGGATCAAGACGACAAAGGCTTGTCCGGGCTTCGCGCATGTACCGAGACTGCCGCCATAATGAAGCCTAGCGCAGGATTTAACTGCCCCCGATGCGTCACTTGTTTGCACTCGCGATCTGTCTTGCGTTCGCGCTGTCCGGCCTCGCGCCCGCCCAGGGTTTTGAGGTCATTTCGGTCCCCGAAGATGTCAACGCCGTCAACCTGTCCGAGGTGGTCGAGGTTGTGCCGGGCCAGGATGGCCGCGTGCAATTGTCCACCGCGCCTGACGCCGACGGCATCATCCGCCGCATCGAAGTGCTGGCCAGCGACACCGAGACCAACCCCGCCTTCGCGCTGATTGCGCTGCGCAATGACAGCGACCAGCAGATCCAGCGCCTGCTTGTTGCGCCCTTTTTCCGGCTGCCCGGCTCCGGGGTGTTCCAGCCTGACCTTGGCGAAAACCGCATCACCGCCGTCACCCCCAGCGCCGGCATCCGCCCGGTTCGCCTGACCGACCCCGAGGCCGATGTATTCGAGGTCACCCTCGACCCCGGCGCCACCATGACCGTGATCGCTGAATTGGCGACCGCCGATCTGGCCGAACTCTACCTTTGGGAGCCAAGCGCCTATCGCGACTATGTCAACTCCTTCACCCTGTTCCGCGGCGTGGTGCTGGGCGTTGCCTCGCTGGCAGCGGTGTTTCTCACCATCATGTTCGTGGTCAAGGGGCGCGGCGTATTCCCGGCTACGGCGGCTTTTGCCTGGGCGGTGCTGGCTTACCTGCTGATCGATTTCGGATTGCTCGGCCGCATCCTCGGCCTCTCGGCCAGCGGCATGCAGCCCTGGCGAGCGGCGGCTGAAGCGGGCATAGCAACGACCCTTGCCGGGTTCCTGTTCATCTATCTCAACCTCCACCGCTGGCACCTGCGCTTCATCCACCTCGCGCTTGGCCTGGCCGCGCTGTTCCTGGCGCTGTTCCTGTTTGCCTTCTTCGAACCCGCCATTGCCGCCACCATCGCGCGGCTGGTGCTGGCGCTGCTCGGCGTTTCCGGTTTCTTCCTGATCCTTTTGCTGGCGCTGCGCGGCTATGACCGCGCCGTGTTGCTGGTGCCCACCTGGATCATCTTCATCGCCTGGCTGTTCTATTCCTGGCTGGTGATTTCGGGGCAGGTGACCAATGACGTAGCCCAGCCCGCAGTGGGCGGGGGCCTCGTGCTCATTGTCATGCTGCTGGGCTTCACTGCGGTGCAGCACGCCTTTTCCGAAGGACAGGTCTCCATCGGTACGCTCAGCGAAGTCGAGCGCCGGGCGCTGGCTCTCACCGGCTCGGGCGATTTCGTCTTCGACTGGAATATCGAACGCGACCGCGTGACGGTGAGCGATGAACTGGCGACCCGCCTCGGGGAAAAGCGCGGGGCTCTGCGCGGCGCCATCAAGCGCTGGCTCGACCGCGTCCATCCCGACGACCGCGACCGTTTCCGCACCGCCTTCGATACCCTGGTCGAACTGCGTCGCGGCAAGGTCTCGGCCGATATGCGGGTCTCCGGCCACGACGGCAATTTCCGCACCTTCCGCATGCGGGTGAAGCCCGTGCTGGGTGGCGACGGTCAGGTCAACCGCATCGTCGGTACCCTGCAGGACGTCACCGAAGACCGGGCGGCGCGCGAGCGGCTGCTGCATGATGCCGTGCACGACAGTCTCACCGGCCTGCCCAATCGGCAATTGTTCCTCGACCGGCTGGAGCGCGCCCTGGTGCGCGCCCGCACCCCCGGCGGCACCAAGCCGGCCGTGTTTCTCATCGACATCGACCGGTTCATGGAGCTCGAGGAGCGCATCGGCCACTCTGCCGCCGATTCGGTCCTGCTGGCGATCTCCCGCCGCATTTCGCGCATCATGCGTCCGCTCGACACGGTGGCCCGTATCACCGGCGACCAATTTGCGGTGATCCTGTCGTCCGAACAGGCGGCTGCGAAAATCGCCGAAACCGCCGAACAGATCCGCAAGGCGCTCAAGGCCCCGTTCAATTTCGGTGATCGCGACCTGGTGCTGACCGCCTCCATCGGGGTCACCATCTATGACAGCAATCCCTCTCCCGCCACCGATGTGCTGCGCGACGCGGAACTGGCCATGTACTACGCCAAGCGCTTGGGTGGCGACCGCATCGAGGCCTATCGCGCCTCGGCACGCTCCATCGCCTCCTACAACAAGGCCAGCGAGGAAGACCTCGAACGTGGCCTCAAGCAGGGCGAGTTGCATGTGCAGTTCCAGCCGGTGATGGACATCCATTCCGGTCAGATCGCGGGGGCCGAGGCGCTGATGCGCTGGACCCATCCGACGCGCGGCATGGTCACGCCCGACGAATTCGTGCCGCTGGCCGAACGCTCGGGTCAGATCGAGAAGCTCGGACGCCTGGCCTTTGAACAGGCCGCCGCCCAGGCCAAGGACTGGATGGCCACCATCGGCCTGCCCGAGGGGTTTTTCATCTCGGTCAATCTTTCGCCCAGCCAGCTGGCGACCGAAACCCTGCTCAACGACATGCGCAACCTGGTCTCGCAGGACAGCGCACTGGCCGGGCACCTCAAGCTCGAAATCACCGAAAGCCAGGTGATGACCAATCCCGAGCATTCCGCCTATATGCTCGAGGCCTTGCGCAATATGGGTCTGGGACTGGCGCTGGACGATTTCGGCACCGGCCATTCATCGCTGAGCTATCTGCACCGCTTCCCCTTCGACACCATCAAGATCCCGGCGCCCTTCGTGCGGCTGGGCACCGAAAGCGGCATTGCCCATACCCAGGCGCCGATCATCCGCGCCATTGTGGCGCTGGCCAATGATCTCGACCTGATGGTGATCGCTGAAGGCGTCGAAAACCTCGACGAAATCGAGCGCCTGCGCCAGCTCAACTGCCGCTACGCCCAGGGCTTCGCCTTCGGCGCGGCCATGGTCGGTTCTGAACTGGGCAAGAAACTCGCCGCGCAGATGGGCAAGTAATCTTCTGGCCTGACGGGGCCGTCGGCGCCTGCGCCCCCTCGCCCCTCAGGGGAGAGGGTTGGGGTGAGGGTGCGACCCACTGGTGGGGCCCAATGCTGAACCCCTCATCTGGCCCTATCGGGGCACCTTCTCCCCTCAGGGGAGAAGGGAGCTCTGTGCCTGGGCAAGTTTGCTGACTGTGTCGCTGCGTTATCCGTGCCCGGCCTCGGTGCTGAGGCTGGCGCGGGTGATCTTGAGGACGGCAAGGGCCTCGTCGTATCGGCGCTCCACGGGGATATCGAACAGCAATTCATGGCTGAACGGGATGGTCAGCCAGCCATTGGCGCTGATCTCGTTTTCCAGCTGCCCCGGCGACCAGCCGCAGCAGCCCAGCGCAAAAAGTGCCGCCCGCGGCGCCGGCCCGAAGGCCATGGCCTTGAGTACGTCCAGCGTGGCGGTCAGGCCGATATCCTCGGTGACCTTATAGGTATTGCCGCTGTGATAATCGCCCGAATGCAGGACAAAGCCGCGTCCCTTTTCCACCGGCCCGCCACGCATGACGGCGCGGTCGCGGATGGCATCGGGCAGGCGGATGACCGCATCAGGATCGCCCAGGTCCAACTCGTCGAGAATGTCCGCGAAACGGAGATTGGCCAGCTCGTGATTGACCACCAGGCCCATGGCGCCCTCATCGCCATGGCCAACAATCAGGATCACGCTTTCGGCAAAGCGTTCATCCGCCATGTCCGGCATGGCCACCAGGAATTGTCCTTCGAGACTATTCATGGCCCAATTGTAGGCGGCAGGGGACGGCCTGCCAAGCGGCGCCGGCGCACCCACGTTCACGAAGGCCTGAAGGGGTGCTATATGGTCGTTCATCAATTGCTGCGTTAATGCCCTTGTCATGCGTATCCTGCCGATCCTAGCCCTATCCTTGCTTGCCCCCGTCTCATCCGCTTTGGCGGGCGAAACCGCGTGGCAGGAGGTCGCCCCCGGCGTGTCGATCCGGTTGATCAGCGCCGGTGCGCCCGATGCCGCCGGCAAGGCGCTGTTCGCGCTTGAAATCGACATGCCCGAAGACACCAAGACCTATTGGCGGGTGCCCGGCGAAACCGGCCTGCCCACCGAGCTGGATTTTTCGGCGTCCACCGGCATTCGCGGGCACGATCAGCTCTGGCCCTTTCCGCTGCGCGAGTTCAGCGGGGGCTATCTCGACTATGTCTATTTCGGCCACACCGTGCTGCCCATCGAGCTGAACATTACCGACCCCGCTGGCACGGTGGACCTCGAGGCGACGCTGGGCATCTGTTCGGACATCTGCGTGCCGGCGCAGGCGCGGCTGACCCTGCCGGCATCCGAAGACCATCCCGATGCCGTCAATGCGCTGCGCATCAGGCAGGCATTGGCCGATGTCCCCCTCGCCTGGGACGAGGGCAGCGAGCCGGCTGGCACGGTGCGCCTGCTTAACGATGGGTCGGCCATTGCGGTCGAAATCGACAGCACGCGGCTTGATCCCGCCAGCCTGATCGTCGCCGGAGGGGCCGACGGTCCTGTGTTTGGGGCGCCGCAAAAAAGCCCTCAAGCCAACCTAGTGCTGCTTCCCATCATGGGTAAAACCGACAATAGTGCGCTTGATGGCATGGAGGTCGAACTGTCCTTCATGACCCCGATGGGTGCCTTTGAGGTGAGCCGGACTATAGAAGCCGGTACCGATGCGACTGTGGATGCGCTGGGCCAATAAGTCCGCGGACTTGTGCCTTTTGGAAAAGCCGCATATCGCAGAGACAGAGTTTTGGAGTAGGCGGCCAGGCCGTCGAGAATGGGGCAATTTCCAATAATGATCGAACGCGGCAATCCGGTCCCATCCGTCGGGATCAAGCTGGTGACTGCGGCCGGTGTCGAGGACACCACGAGCCAGGCAGCGCTGGGGCAGGGCACCGTTGTGCTGTTTTCAGTGCCCGGCGCCTTCACGCCCACCTGTCATGTCAATCACTTGCCCGGTTTCGTGGCCAATGCCGCCAGGCTCCGCGCTGCCGGGGTTGACCGGATCGTCTGCGTGGCGACCAATGATCACCACGTGATGAAGGCCTGGGCCGAAACCACCCAGTCGCTCGACGATGTCGAGTTTCTGGCCGATGGCAATGGTGCGCTGGCCGAGGCCATGGGCCTTGCCAAGGATTTTACCGCCTCCGGCATGGGCATGCGCTATGCACGCAGCGCCATGATCATCCGTGATGGCGTGGTCGATGCGCTGTTCGTCGAAGACGCACCGGGTGTCCATGCCAGCGGTGCCCCCGCCATTCTGATGGCTCTTGAAGCCAGTGTTGCCGCTTGATCGCCAGGAGCCAATCGCACATGACCCTGTCCCTGACGCCAATCCTTCGCCTTTCCGCCCTCAGCGGGCTTGCCGTGTTGCTGGCAGGCTGTTCCATGGGCTCGATGTTCGGCGGCGGCACCAGCGCCAATGCTGACCTCCAGAACGCCACCGCGACACCCCAGGCGGTCGCCCAGGCCCAGACCAATGCCCTGCCGGTGATTGCCACGGAATGCCCGCCCATCAAGGTGCGGCTCGGTGGCGAGGCCATGTATTATTACGGCAATGGCCGCGTGGGCGATCCCAAGGCCCTGCAATACCAGGGCGTGATCGACGAGACCTCGCGCAACTGCGTGGTCTCCAATGGCCAGATTACCGTCAATATGGGCGTGACTGGTCGGGTCTTGCTCGGCCCGGCTGGTACCCAGACCACCGTCAATGCCCCGATCCGCTTTGCCGTGGAACGCGACGGCCAGGCGATCTTTTCGGAAAAATACACCCTGGCCGTGGCTGTCACCCCGCCGGCCCAGACAACCGAATTCGTCAAGGTCGTCGAGAACGTCACCGTGCCCTATCTCGGCGGCGAGAGCATCACCATTTGGGTCGGCTTCGACACCAGGGGCTGAGAGCGTCGCCGGCGGTCCGCACCGCGGATGAATGGCTCCGGTGGAGCCATTCAGGCCAAGAAGGCCATGAGAGCTATGCTCGAATGGCGGAGTACTGAAAAAGGCCCGGAGCTTCCTCCGGGCCTTTTCTTATTCAGCCGCCTTGGGGGTTTCCACGGGCATTTCCCACTTGAGAATGGGCAGGCGGGCGGCGCGGGTTTCGTCCAGCCGGCGACGCGGCGCCTTCATCGGGGCGCTGGTGAAGCGCTCGGCATTGCCAGACTTTGCCTCGGTCGCCAGTTCCGCCATCACATCGCAGAAATGGTCGAGCGTCTGCTTGCTCTCGCTTTCGGTCGGCTCGATCAGCATGGCGCCATGCACAACCAGCGGGAAATACATGGTCATGGGGTGGAAGCCCTCGTCGATGAGCGCCTTGGCAAAATCGAGCGTCGAGACATCCGTGCCCTTGAGGAAGCTGTCGTCAAACAGCGCCTCGTGCATGGTCGGATAGTCGGGGAAGGGCACGCTGAACACATGCTCGAGCCGCGCCTTGACGTAATTGGCGTTCAGCACGGCGTCTTGCGCGGCCTGCGCCAGCCCGTCGGCACCGTGGCTGAGCATATAGGTCAGTGCGCGCACATACATGCCCATTTGGCCGTGGAAAGCGGTGACGCGCCCAAGGGCCTCGGCTTCGACATGCTCGACCAGTTCGAGGCCATTGCTCCCCTGGCGCACGAAGGGCACCGGCGCGAAGGGCGCCAACGCCGCAGAGAGCACCACCGGACCCGCGCCCGGCCCACCACCGCCATGCGGGGTGGAGAAGGTTTTATGCAGGTTGATGTGCATGGCGTCGATGCCAAGGTCGCCCGGCCGCACCACGCCCATGATGGCGTTGAAATTGGCGCCATCGCAGTAGAAGAACGCTCCGGCGTCATGCACGGCCTTGGCAATCTCGATGACTTGGGGCTCGAACAGGCCACAGGTATTGGGATTGGTCAGCATGATCGCGGCGACCTCGGGCGACAGCGCGTCCTTGACCGCCTGCACGTCCACGGTGCCGTCAGTGCGTGCCGGGATCGGCTTGACGCTATAGCCCAGGAATGCAGCGGTCGCCGGATTGGTGCCATGGGCGCTTTCGGGCACCAGCACGATCTTGCGATGGCTCTGCCCTGCGGCGTCCTGCGCGGCCTTGATCGCCATCATGCCGAGCAGTTCGCCATGCGCGCCTGCCTTGGGCGACAGCGCCACGGCAGCGGTATTGGTCAGCGTCATCAGCCAGTGCGACAGCTGGTTCATCAGCTCCAGCGCCCCCTGCACGGTCGAAACCGGCTGCAGTGGATGAATGTCGGCAAAGCCGGGCAGGCGCGCCATTTTCTCATTCAGGCGCGGGTTGTGCTTCATCGTGCACGAGCCGAGCGGATACATGCCGCTATCAATCGAGTGGTTGAGCCGTGACAGACGCACATAGTGGCGCATCGCCTCAGGTTCGGTCAGCCCCGCCAGGTCGAGCTTGCTCTTGCGCCCGAAGCCGCCAAGACGGTCGGCCGAAAGTGTCACATCGGGCAGGTCGACGCCCGAATGCTCGGTATCGCCGATCTCGAACAGCAACGGTTCATCGGGCAGTAGCGCCGAGCCGGAAGCCGAGGTGCCGGTGGTGCCCACGCCGGTGGGGCGGCCTTGGGTATTCATGCTCATGCCAGTTCCTCCGTCAGCGCTGCGGTGAGGGCGGCAATGTCGCCATCGGTGGTGAGTTCGGTGGCCGCCAGAATGATGAGATGGTCGACATCGGGATCGCCCGGCAGCAGGCGGCTCGCGGGAACACCGGCGAGAATGCCACGCCTTGCCAGTCGCTCGACCAGGCTGACTGCCGGCTGGGTGACGCGAATGGTCATTTCGTTGAAGAACGTCTTGTTGAGCACTTCAACACCCGGAACGCTGTCCAGCGCATCGGCGAGCTTGATCGCGGTCGCATGGTTGAGGCGGGCGAGGCGAGTGAACCCGGCTTCCCCTAATAGGCCCATGTGAATGGAGAAGGCGAGCGCGCAGAGCCCCGAATTGGTGCAGATATTGCTCGTCGCCTTTTCGCGGCGGATATGCTGCTCGCGGGTCGAAAGTGTCAGCACGAAGCCGCGATTGCCGTCGGCATCCACCGTTTCGCCGCAGAGCCGCCCTGGCATCTGGCGGATGAATTCCTTGCGGGTCGCCATAAGGCCCAGATAGGGCCCGCCGAAATTGAGCGCATTGCCAATCGACTGGCCCTCGGCCACCACGATGTCTGCGCCCAACGCGCCCGGCGCTTCGAGAAGACCCAGCGACACCACTTCGGTGATCACCACGATCAGCAGCGCGCCCTGCGCATGGGCTGCCTCGGCGGCGCCCTTGAGGTTGCGCAGATGGCCGTAGAAATCGGGGGTCTGGATAACGATGGCGGCGGTATTGCCGTCGATATGGTCGAGAATGTCGCCCTGGCCCTGGGGGGAGGGGGAAAGGCACACCAGGTCCGCATCGTCCTTGAGGTAGGACTTCACCACATCGCGATAATGCGGGTGAAGGCCACCCGACAGCACGATCTTGTTGCGGCGGGTCAGGCGGCGCGCCATCAGCACGGCTTCGGCGGTACCGGTGGAGCCGTCATAAAGCGAGGCATTGGCCACGTCCATGCCGGTGATCTTGGCCACCTGGGTCTGGAATTCGAACAGCATCTGCAGGGTGCCCTGCGAGATTTCAGGCTGATAGGGCGTATAGGCCGTCAGCCATTCCGAGCGCTGGATCAGATGATGGACCGTAGCCGGCACATGGTGACGATAGGCGCCTGCGCCGACAAAGAACGGGCCATTGCCGGCCGCGTGGTTCTTGTTGGACAGCGCCCGCAGATGCGCCTCGACCAGGAATTCCGGGCTATGCGCCGGCAGGTCGAGCGTGAAGGACTTAAGCGCCGATTTCGGCACCGCGCTGAACAGCGCATCGATATTGGCAGCGCCGATGACGCCCAGCATCTCGGCGCGTTCATGGTCTGAATGGGGAAGGTAGCGCATGGATGGGAGGTTCCAGTTTGCTGTGAAATCAGGTGCCCGGAGGCAGGAGCGATAATCGGGTTGTCGCCCCCTCGCCCCTCAGCGGGGGAGGGTTGGGTGAGGGGGTGAAGACCGTTCGGCAAAACCGCGACGCCGAACCCCTCATCCGGCCTATCGGCCACCGTCTCCCCTCAGGGGAGACGGGAGAGCGGCGCGCGACAGGTTTTGGCCAACTAGACGGTGAGCTCCGCATAGGCCGCGTCGTCGAGCAGGGTGTCGATTTCGCCAGCGTCGCTGATGGCGATCTTGTAGATCCAGCCGCCGGCTGTCGGGTCGGTATTGATCAGGCCCGGCTCACCCGAGAGCGCGTCGTTGACTTCGGTGACGGTGCCCGAGACCGGGGCATAGATCTCGGAGGCGGCCTTGACCGATTCCACCACGGCGGCTTCGTCGCCCTTCTTGAGGGCCTTGCCGACGCTGGGGAGTTCGACAAACACGATGTCGCCCAGCTGTTCCTGGGCATAATTGGTGATGCCAACCACGCCGGTGGTGCCTTCGACGCGGATATATTCGTGATCAGGGGTGAATTTGGTGGTCATGAGTGGGCCTCAGGCTGACTTGCGGAAATAACGGTGTGGGACGAAAGGCGTGGGCACGATCTCGGCGGATTGGGCGCGGCCGCGCACCGAAACCTGCAGTTTCGCGCCGATGACGGCATGCTCCGGCGGCACAAAGCCCATGGCGATGGCCTTGCCCAACGAGGGCGCAAACCCGCCGCTGGTGACAACGCCAATGGGCGCGCCCGAAGCATCAAGAATTTCCGCGCCTTCGCGCGCCGGGGCGCCTTCAACGACAAGGCCGACGCGCTTGCGCGTGAGCTGGCCTTCGCGCTCGGCGAGAATGCGCTTGGCACCGGGAAAGTCGGCGGCCTCGCGGCGACGCTTGGAAACGGCAAAGCCCAGGTCCGCCTCGATGGGCGACACGCTTTCGTCCAGGTCATGGCCATAGAGCGGCAGCCCGGCTTCGAGCCGCAGGCTGTCGCGCGCCCCAAGGCCGATGGGCTTGACGCGCGGATCGACAAGCAGTTCGTCCCAGAGCGCCACCGCCATATGGGCGGGCACGAGAATTTCAAAGCCATCCTCGCCGGTATAGCCGGAGCGCGAAATGATGAGCGGCACGCCGTTCCAGTCGAATTCCTGCACCTGCATGAAGCCGAGCTGTGTGGCCTGGGGCACCAGAGTGGCCATGATGTCGACCGCCTCGGGACCTTGCAGGGCAAGCAACCCCCCACTGTCAGCGCGCCGCAGGACGGCCTTGTCGCCAGCAGCTGCCGCGATCAGTGCAAAGTCATTTTCCTTGGTGCCGGCATTGACCACGACATAGAGCGATCCGGCGCGGTCGGCCTGGCGCCCTACCATCAAATCGTCAATGGTGCCGCCCTCGGCATTGAGCAACAGCGTGTAGCGCATCTGCCCCGGCTTTAGCCCGGCAATGTCACCGCAGACCAGCGGTTCGATGATGGCGGCGATAGCGGCGTGGTCGGTTTCTGCGTCACCGCTTGGGCTGGTGAGCATGAGAAAGCTCGGACCCATGTGGCTGACGTCGAACAGGCCTGCCTGTTCGCGCGTCCATTTATGCTCGGCCATGATGCCGCTCGGATACTGCACCGGCAGGGCATAGCCGCCGAACGGCACGATGCGTCCACCGGCAATGCCATGGCGCTCGAAAAGCGGGGTCTGCTTGAGGTCTTGGGAGCTGGCTTCGGCCATGGGCAATCCTGGGGTTCAAAGGCGACACGACAAGGCACCGCCTTGCGGCGGGTATGCGTGCCCCCTCTGTCCTTGCCCTGAGAGATTTCCCAGCTGAGCGCCGGTTGCTCCTTCGGAGAGGCCGTTGCCAGCCTGCTTTCCAGAGTGTTTGACCCGACTGCGGTCCGTTGGCCTGAGAGTTTCCGGGGCGGTTGCTCCTTCGGCGCTGGCGCATGGCCAGTCTCTCCCGCAGTCCCCGGCACCATGGTGGAGTTTCCGGGGGGCGTCAATTAGCCATGATGCTTGTTGCACAACCAGCAATAGATGTTCTTAGCCTGCGGGCGTTCTCGACGACCTATCCTTCAAAGGCCGCGCCGCTATCCCCAGCGGGCGGCGGGTGTCCAATCTGGGTCGCGGGACGAGAAGACAATTGTTAGCCTAGTTTCGTTTCCCCATCCGTCGGGATTTGATAGTTCAACGGGATCCAACCCGGCAACCTGTAGCGCCACCCTTACCTTGGCGAGAAATTCCCGCTTGGTTGCTTCCCAGAAGACCAGCGTTACGCCGCTGTTGGGTGGGTTCTTTATTCCCAAAATAGTATTGCTTTCTACTTCCAAACCGGCCGCGCGAAAGATGCTTATTGTTTGTCGATAGAGTCTGTCGGCGTCAGAAGAGTCCCCATGCCTTACGATCTTCACGGCTCCAGACAATCCGGCCAAAGTCGCTTTCATGCGTTCCTGAGACTCGCTGGACAGCCCGTAGGTCGCAAGAGCATTTATCTCCTCGCGAAGTTTCGCAATTTGCGCCTGAGCCTCGTCCGGCGACTTGCCGTTTAATTTGTCTTTGTAGTCGGCGACCCGCTCCTCAGCGAGCTTAATGCGTTGGTCCTTGGTGTCATGGGAGCCGGCCCCAAGCAGCACAGCAAACCCAAACCCTACAGCTCCGGAAAGAATCATTAATCCAATTACGGTTGGCCACGCATCCTTGAGCGTGGGTAGTGATGCAATGAATTCATTCCATATTTGCTCTAGTCCCATGAGTTCTTCATAGCAGTAAGAATCCTCTTTGAGGAACGGTTTGTGATTGAGCGAACAAGAGTATGTAAAAACAAAAAAGGCGGGCATCGCTGCCCGCCTTCATATTTCGTCAGACCGGAAAGGCCCTAGTTCAGCTTGCTGCTCACATCGGCGATGGCGGCGTCGATGACCTTGCCACCCTGCTTGCCCATCTGGTCTGCCAGCACCACGCGGGCCGCTTCGATGGCGATGTCCGCGGAGCGGGCCCGCACCTCGGCGACGGCCTGAGCTTCGGCCTGGGCGATTTTGTCTTCCACGGCCTTGGTGCGGCGGGCAACCAGATCAGCCAGCGACACCTGGGCTTCCGCAGTCAGGCGCTCGGCCTCTTCCTTGGCAGCCGCGACAATGCCTTCGGCTTCCTTTTCAGCGGCCACGCGCTTCTGCTCGTATTCGACCAGCAGGGCGGCAGCCTCATTGCGCAGGCGCTTGGCCTCGGCAATGTCGGTCTCGATCTGCTTGATCTTGCCGTCGAGCATCTTGGCGATGATCCGGGGCACGCCGAAATACAGCATCAGGCCCAGGAAGATCACCAGGCCGACCATGGCGAAGAAGCTGTTATCCAACCATTCTGGCATGGCGCTTACCCCTTAACCTTGGCAACGGCAGCGCGAACGCTGTCGGCCGGAACGTCACCGACGAGCTGGCCAACCACGGCCTGGGCCGTTTCGGCAGCAATCTCGTCGACATGGGTGAGAGCCTCGGCCTTGGTCTGGGCAATGCGGGCTTCCGCAGCGCTGACCTTCGAGCTGAGATCGGCTTCGGCGGCGGAGCGCTTGGAAGCCAGATCGGCCTGGATGGCCTCACGGTTCTGGTTGGCGATGCCCTGTGCCTTGGCCTTGGCTTCCGCCAGGGCCGCTTCATAGGCAGCAATGGCAGCGTCGGTTTTCTGGCGATCCGCGTCGGCCGCAGCCAGATCGGCATCGATCAGGGTCTTGCGGTTTTCAAGGATGCCACCAATGCGGGGCAGGGCCAGCTTGCTCATCAGGATGTAGAGCGCGCCAAAGGAAATGGCGAGCCACAGCAGCTGGCTGGGGAAAGTTGCCGGGTCGAAAGGCGGAAACACGTCCGAATGGGCTTCATCGCCATGGGCTTCGGTCGTGGCATGCGTGTCGGCGGTCGGATCGGCGTGAACGCCTTCCTCGACATGCATTGCATCGGCGGCGCCCGCGGCTTCTGTGCCGTGGTCGTCTGCCGGGAGTTCCGCTTCTTGAGCGTAGGCTTGCGTTACCATCTGGTCGAGGTCCCGTTAAATCCGATCATCCAGCCGATAGGGCCAGAGAATAGATCGCAGCCGGGAAGATCCCGGCTGCGGCATATCTGTGCAGGTCGCGAATTAGGCGACGAACAGCAGGATCAGGGCAACCAGGAACGAGAAGATGCCCAGAGCTTCGGTCACGGCGAAACCAAAGATCAGGTTACCGAACTGGCTCGGCGCAGCCGACGGGTTGCGCAGGGCACCCGAGAGGAAGTTGCCGAAGATGTTGGCCACGCCAATGGCGGCGCCAGCCATACCGAAGGTTGCGATACCGGCACCGATGAACTTTGCGGCTTCAGCTTCCATTTTAATGTCCTTTCAAGCGACTATTAGGTTCCGGCGGGCCATCCGCCGAGATTGGTGGTTAGTGAGACGGGTGGATCGCGTCGTTGAGATACATGCAGGTCAGGACCGCGAAGACATAGGCCTGGACTGCACCGACGAGAAACTCGAGACCGGTCAGGGCGATTGCCATCAGGATGGGCAGGATGGCAGCGGCCCAGCCGAAAGCGCCAAGGGCCGCAATCATCATCACGGCAAAGCCGGTGAAGACCTTGAGGGTGATGTGACCGGCAAGGATATTGCCGAACAGACGGACCGAGAGGCTGATCGGGCGCGAGAGGAAGGAAATGACCTCGATCGGCGTCACGATGGGAAGGATATAGCCCGGCACACCGGCAGGAACGAAGAGCTTGAGGAACTTCGGGCCGTTCTTGACGAAGCCGTAGACAATGACCGTGATGAACACCAGCATCGACAGCGCGAAGGTGACGATGATGTGGCTGGTAACGGTGAAGAAATAGGGCACCATGCCAAACATGTTGGCAAACAGGATGAAGGTGAAGAGGCTGAACACCAGCGGGAAGAACTTCATGCCGGCCGTGCCGGCGGAGCTTCGCACCATCCCCGCGACAAACTCATAGAGCAGTTCGGCGGTGAGCTGGGCGCGGGTGGGGATGAGCTTCTTGCCCGAGGTCGAGAGCAGCAGGAAACCGGCAATGGTCGCCACCGTCAGCACCATGAACAGGGCCGAATTGGTGAAGGCGAACGTGGTGCCCGACCCTTCGGTGCCGTCGCCGCCAAGGGTGAACAGCTCGAAGATGTCAGTGATGACAAACTGGTGGATCGGGTCAGTACCGGCCATGGAGCCCTCTAAGCGTCATCAATTCTCTGTCCGCTCATCGTCTTCCGCTTCGGGTCCGAGATCGGCACCCTTGGGGGCAGGCGAGGCGGCATTCATTTCCGCCACCACTCGGATGACGTTCAGGATTCCAGCGGCAAAGCCCATCAACAAAAGGATGAGCAAGCCCCAGGGGCTGGTTCCCAGGCCAAGGTCGATGAGATAGCCGATACCGGCGCCCACCAGAACCGCGGCGATGAATTCGGTGCCGATGCGCAAGCCGCGCGCCATACCGGTCATCTCCGGGGAAGCATCCCGGTCGGATCTGTTGTCCTCCCGCTCGCGCTCCCGCTTGGCAGAGGCAATACGCGATGCAAGATCGTGCGTCACCCCCTTGGCGCTATTTGGCTGGCCCTGGTCGTCTGGCGAACTGGTCATCCGCTGCTCCCTTGTGGCCGGCCAATTTCCCCCGTTGGAGGGCGCCCTTTTTAGTCGCGCGCAACATAGTGGTGGCCCTATTTGGTGTCAAGGCAGGCGCGGGCTGCGTAAGGTATTGTAATAAAATGAAAATCCGCTCCGCGGCAGGGGTGCGGCATGCTGTCCACATGCCGAGCGCCACAGAGTCAGGGCAGGGGCGGGGGATTCTGTGGTTTCCTCAGATGCCGCGCCAAGCTCGGAACCGTCCTCGGCGCTCTGGCGGAGGGTGTGGATAAAGGCTCGCGGGACGGGCCCAAGGGCTGCATGGCGTGCTTGGACTTGGATTAACGGCTAAAGCAGACTTCGCCGGGGACGGAATGGCGACAGGCTAAACGGCTTCCCGGAAGCTCTCCGCCGTGGTCAGGTCCACCGACACCAGCTGGCTAACGCCGCGCTCGGCCATGGTGACGCCGAACAGGCGATCCACCCGGCTCATGGTGATCGGATTGTGGGTGATGACCATGAAGCGCGTATTGGTCCGCTGCCGCATCGAATCGAGCAGATTGCAGAAGCGCTCGACATTGGCGTCATCGAGCGGCGCATCGACTTCATCGAGCACGCAGATCGGTGCCGGATTGGTCAGGAACACCGCAAAGATCAGGCTCATCGCCGTCAGCGCCTGTTCGCCACCCGAGAGCAGCGTCATCGTCTGCGGCTTCTTGCCGGGCGGCCGGGCGATGATTTCGAGGCCCGCCTCGAGCGGATCATCGCTTTCCACAAAGGTCAGTTCGGCGGTGCCGCCACCAAAAAGGGTCGTGAACAGCTCCTGGAAATGCGCATTGACCTTGCCGAATGCCTCGTTGAGGCGGGCGCGCCCTTCGCGGTTGAGCGAGGCGATGCCGCCGCGCAGCTTGGCGATGGCTTCGATGATGTCGTCGCGGTCGCGCACCATGGTGTCGCGCTTTTCCTGGACCTCTTCGGCTTCCTTTTCGGCAGACAGGTTGACCCCACCAAGCCGTTCCCGCTCCGCTTTCAGGCGATCCAGCTTTTGCTCGGTCGCGTGCTCGGGCGGCAGCGCTTCCTCGGGGCGAATGCCGGAGGCTTCGAGCGTTTTGCTGGCGGGGATGCCGAGCGATTCTTCGATCTGGCGTTCGATCTGCTGGCGCTGGACGATCACGCCTTTGAGGCGTTCCTCGATGCGCGTCAACTCGATACGGATACCATTGAGCGCATCGCCGGCGGCCTTGAGCGCCCGGTCGGCTTCGCGCCAGGCTGTCTGCGCCTGGTTGAGGCGGTCGCCCGAGGCCTGATGGTCGATCCGGGCCATATCGATCTGCTCGTCAAGCTGGGCTTTGCGGCTCTTAAAGCCCTCGGGGGCTTCAGCCAGATTGCCAAGCTGCGCTTTGACCTCGGCCATGCGCTGATCGAGCGTTGCCAACTGGCCCTGAGCCCCATCGCGGCGGCGTTGCCAGGCGGCGCTGTCGCGGCTCAGCTGATCGAGCCGGGCGCTGCGCATGCGCGCCGCCGATTCCACCGTGCTCAATTTGAGGCGCGCCTGATCAGCCTTGTCGCGCAGGGCGGCGAGGTGCTGCTGCGCCGCGCTGGCCGCTGCCGCCATTTCGGTTTCTTCGCCCGCCGCGCCCAGCGCGGTCTCGGCGTCGCTGCGCATGGCGTCTGCTTCAACAAGGCTCGCGGCCAGCCGGGTCTGTGCCTCTTCGAGGGTCGAGCGCCGGGTGGCGAGATCGCCCATGGCGCGGGTGGCCTTGTCGAGCTCGGTCTGAGCGGCGCCAATGGCGTGCTGGGCTTTACGCCACTCCTCGCGCCGGGTCCGTTCGGCGTGCCGGGCGGCATCGAGGGTCGCCGTCAGCGCCTCGACATCGCGTTTCCAGCCATTGCGCTCGCCCTTGGCGCGCAGGATTTCCTCATCCAGTTCAGCCAGCCGGTTGCGCTGGGCGAGGCGCTGCGCGGCAGCGCTCGGCGCATCGGCCGCCGCCACAAACCCATCCCAACGCCAAAGCGCGCCCTCCAGCGTCACCAGCCTTTGGCCGGGCTTGAGGGCCTTCATCAGCGCCGGACCATCGACCGCATCGACCAACCCGATCTGGTCAAGCCGGCGCTTCAGGAGCGGCGTGCCGGTGACATGGCGCGACAGCGGTTCTGCGCCCTGCGGCAGGGCCGGATCATCATAGCCATCAATGGCCACCGACCAGTGCATGGGCGCGCCTGCATCCGATGAGGCCTCAAGATCATCGCCAAGCGCTGCACCCAGCGCCGTCTCGAACCCCGGCTCGACCGAGAGCTCATCGACTACGGCAGGCCAGAGACTAGCGCCGGTATTGAGCATTTTTCCCAGCGTCGACGCCTCCGCCTCAAGCCGGGTCACCAGCGCATCAAGCTCGGCAAGACGCGGCCGCGCGTCGTCGAGCTTGCCTTGGGCGGCGCTGGCCTCTTCCTCAGCGGCAAAGGCCGCAGTCTCGGCGGCGCCAGCCTGGGTCTGGGCGGTCTCAAGCGCTGCGCGGCGGGCCGTCAGGGTTTCGTCGGCGTCGAGCGCCGCGATCACGCGGGCTCTGTCGGCCTCCACTTCGGCCAATTGCTGGGCGAGCCGCTCGCGGCGGGTGCGGGCATCGGCCAGGTTCCGCTCCGCCTGCATGCGGCGGGCCCGCAATTGCGCCAGGGCATCTGCGGCTTGCCTGGCTGTCTCGTCGGCCTCGCCCACGGCGGCGCGCGCGGCGTCAGCCTCACGCCGCGCGGCGTCGAACTCGGCCTGGGCGGCATCCTGTTCGGCGCTGAGCTGGGCCTGTTCCTCCCCATAGGCCGCAAGCGTTGCCTCGGCCTCGCCCACCAATTCGCGCTCGCGACTGCCATCGGCAGCGATCTGGCGCAAACGATCTTCCAGCTCCGTGCGGCGCTGGGCCATGCGGCGCGCTTCTTCGGCCAGCTGTTCGGCAAGAATTGTATAGCGCTGCAACACCGCCCCGGTGACGGCCTCGCGTTCCCGCAAAGGCGTTAGCGCGGCTTCGCTGGTCTCGACCGTCTTTTGCGCCACCAGTTCGGCATGGGTGGCATCGGCCAGCTGGCGGATGAGTACAGCCTGCGCCGCTTCGGTTTCCTTTTCCGCCACGCGCGTTGCGACCCAGCGAATGTGGAACAGCGTGGCCTCGGCGCGGCGGATTTCGCCCGACAGGCCGCGATAGCGGGTGGCGAGGCGCGCCTGCCGCCTGAGCGTTTCGAGCTGGCTTTCGACCTGGGCGATGACATCGTCAACGCGCTCGAGATTGCCTTCGGCAGCCCGCAGGCGCAGTTCGGCCTCATGGCGGCGGGAATGCAGCCCGGAAATGCCGGCGGCTTCTTCGAGAAGGGCCCGGCGGGCTGTGGGCTTGGCGGCAATCAGCTCGCCGATCTGCCCCTGGCGCACCATGGCGGGCGAATGCGCGCCGGTCGAAGCATCGGCGAACAGCAATTGCACGTCGCGAGCGCGCACTTCCTTGCCATTGACACGATAGACCGAGCCGGCCTCGCGCTCGATCCGGCGGGTGACCTCGAGCACATCGGCGGTGTTGAGTGCTGCGGGTGCCGTGCGGTCGGAATTGTCGAGAACGAGGGTAACTTCGGCGGTATTGCGCGCCGGGCGATTGCCGGAGCCCGAAAAGATCACATCGTCCATGCCCGAGGCGCGCATGGCCTTGTACGAGCTTTCGCCCATGACCCAGCGCATGGCTTCCACGAGATTGGACTTGCCGCACCCATTGGGCCCGACAATGCCGGTCAGTCCCGGCTCCATGACCAGCACAGTTTCATCGGAGAACGATTTGAAGCCGTGCAACTTCAGGCGGGAGAACTTCATGCGTTCACCCGCCTGGAGGCTGTATTAGTTGGCAGGGGCCATCGCGTCGGTTGCCGGAGCCATTGCGTCCGCAGCCGGGGCCATAGCGTCAGTCGCAGGTGCCATTGCATCGGTCGCAGGCGCCATGGCGTCGGTGGCAGGCACTTCGGTAGTTGCTGCGGGAGAGACGAAATCGGCAGGCACGAGCGGGTCGATTTCGGCAGCGAGCTGCTCCAATGTCTTGCCCCCCGAAAGCGTCTTGCCATTGACATAGAATGTCGGTGTCCCCGTCAGGCCGAACTCGTCGAGGGCCTGGTCGCGCTGAGCTTCAATCGCGGCGAACACCTCCTGATTCGTCAAGGCCGCCGAGAAGCTTTCCTCGGTAAAACCGAGCTGCTGGGCCACCGTAAACAGCGCATCGCGCGGTTTGTCGGACATGCCCCACTCGTTCTGGGTCTTGAAATAGGTGGCAACGACATTGTGGTAGTTTTCTTCGCCGGCCGCTTCAGCCAACAGGAAGATCGCGGCATCAAGGGCATTGCGCGCGAAGGGGCGGACGATGAACTTGACCTTGCCGGTTTCCACATAGGCTTCCTTGAACGGTTCATAGACCGTGTTGTGGAAGACCGCGCAGTGCGGGCAGGTGGGCGAGGCATATTCGATAACGGTGACCGGTGCGTCGGCATTGCCTTCGACCTTGTCGACAAGGCTACCGGCGGGCGCCATCAGCTTGGCCACATCGATCATGTCGCCTTCGGCAGCCTGTGCGCTCGAAAGGCCCGAGAGGCTCACTGCCGAAGCGGCAGCAGCCAGGATGATTGTCTCGCGGCGGTTGAACTTCACGTCTGACGCTCCTGAATTTATAAAATGCTGCGCGACACTACACATGGCGATGATGTCGGCAAGTGGGCATGGCCATCACTTGGGGGTGAACGGTCTATTCGGCCTTTGGTTTCGACCTGCCGGACAGCGCCAGCCCCAGGGCTTGCAACGCTTCCCGCAGATCGTCGTCTTCGACCATTTCGGTCGCCTTGCCGACCTTTGCGATTTCGCTCTGGCTCGGTTGACGTGGTTTTTGCATCCGCTGGCCTGAACCGGGGGTGAATGGCTCTGCCGACAATCTGACATCATTGACCAGCAGATAGCCAAAATAGCGATTGACTGCCGCGGCAATAGCGGGGGCCTCATGCTGGGCAAAAAGCGCCTGTCCCGGCGCACACCGCAGATAAAGCGTCGCCCCTTCGGCGCTGCGCTCAGCGCGCGGCCAGCTCAATTTGTCGGGCTGCGTGGTGGCGTCAAACGGCGGCGGTGCAATGGAACGCCAATGGGTGATGATGTCCCGCCCGGCAAAGCCGCGCTTCTTGAGCACCGGATCAAGCGCCCCCGCCAACGCGTCGGCAACCGACAGCGTCTTGTTCCGGCGTTTTGGTTCGGGCAGGTCGTCCTTGGCCATGAGGCTGGAGTAGCGCTGTGGGGGAGCGGGGGCAAGAAGATTGAAAAGAGACCCCCACCTAGCCTCCCCCTGAAGGAGGGGCAGGGACCGATCGAGTTTGCGACGATGGCCGAGCGCACCCGGTGCGCTCTCCCCCTCTTCAGGGGGAGGTCGGGTGGGGTGCCCCTTGTCGCCCAAGGGAATAAGACGCTATCCCTCCCCCATGCTACTCGCCCATCCCCATCCCATCGACGCCCCGGCCGTGCTCGCCTGGTACGACCGCCACGCCCGGGACCTGCCCTGGCGGGTGTCCCCTGCGGATCGCCGCGCCGGGGTGCGGCCCGACCCCTATCGGGTGTGGCTGAGCGAAGTCATGCTCCAGCAGACCACAGTGGCGGCAGTCAAAGCCTACTTCCTGCGCTTCACCAGCCTTTGGCCGACAGTTGACGACCTTGCGGCGGCGCCGCTCGATGCCGTGCTGCGCGAGTGGGCAGGGCTTGGCTATTACGCGCGCGCGCGAAACCTCCATGCCTGCGCTGTCGCCGTCGTGCGTGACCATGGCAGCACCTTTCCAGACACATCGGCCGCCCTGCAAATGCTGCCCGGCATCGGCGCCTATACCAGTGCTGCCATCGCCGCCATTTGCTTTGACGAGCGCATTGCCGTGCTCGACGGCAACCTCGACCGCGTCCTGGCGCGCTACTACGCCCTCGAGGTGCCGGTGCGCGACGCCAAGGATGCGTTGCGCGGCGCCTTGCAGATCGCAGTCCCGGAACGGGCTGGCGATTTTGCCCAGGCGATGATGGACCTTGGCGCCACCATCTGCGCCCCCCGCGCGGCGGCGTGTCTCGTCTGTCCGCTGCAATCGGACTGCTTCGCCACAAAGCAGGGCGATCCCACGCGCTACCCCGTCAAACCGACCAAGCCCGAGCGCCCTGTGCGCAAGGGCCATGCCTTTGTCATGCAGGACGCTTCAGGCGATGTGTTCCTGCGCAGCCGCCCCGCCAAGGGGCTGCTCGCCGGCATGAGCGAAGTGCCGACCTCGGACTGGGCCGCCACCCTCGCCGACCCCGAGTTTCCATTGGCTGCCGAATGGCGTCATCGCGGCCAGGTGGTGCATGTGTTCACCCATTTCCGGCTCGAACTGGAGGTGTGGACAGCCGCGGTCCTTCCCGACGATTTCGATGGGGGCTGGTGGTGCGAACCCTCAGCGCTGGCCGGCGAAGCGCTGCCGACGCTGTTCCGCAAGGTGCTGGCCACAGCCGGTCTTAGCTGAACAACAGCCCCATCATCACGATATCCTCGTGGCGCCCATCACGATGGAGCGCGGCGCGCCGCCGGCCTTCATGCACAAAGCCCGCCTTTTCGTAGAGCGCAATCGCGGCAATGTTGGAGGCATAGACATCCAGCTCGACACGGTGAAATCGGCCGCGGGCGGCATCGAGCGTTGCTGCAAGCAGATTGGCACCCAGCCCACGGCCGCGATGGCTGGCCAAAAGCCCCATGCCCAGCGATCCACAATGCTCCGAACCGGCCTCGCCGCTTTGGCAAATGTCGCACCAGCCGACGAGCATGTTGCCATCCAGTGCCACGAACTGCGGATTGCCCGTGGCAATATTGCTGGCGATGAAATCGTAGGTGCGCTCAATCGCCGGCGCCTCGGTCAGCCGCAAAAAACGCCGCTCCCGCGCCACGCTGTCGAGCGCGGCGTGAAAGGCTTCGGCATCGTTCAGGGCAATCGGGCGAATGGTGATCGGCATGGACGCTCAGGCAACCTGGCGCGGCGTCTGGGCATCCGGTGTGGCCGGGGGATGCTCGGCTTCCACCCGGTTTCTGCCATTGCGCTTGGCCTTGTAGAGGGCCCGATCGGCAGCAGCAAAGGCGGTTTGTGGTGTTGCATCGCCGGTGAACGCCGCGACGCCGAAGCTGGCGCTGACCCGAGTGTCGTCGTCAAGCGCTGCATGCGTGGTGTCCTTGAAGCGGGCGCGGAACATTTCGGCCAGATCCAGTCCCTCGCGCAGGGACCCATCGGGCACGAGAATGGCAAATTCCTCACCCCCGATGCGGCCGGCCGGATAGCCGGTCTTGCCAATGATGCCCGCCAGCGAACAGATCACGTCATCGCCCGCCTGATGCCCGAAGCGATCATTGATCTGCTTGAAATGGTCGATGTCGCAAAAAATCACGACACCGCCCTCCAGCGCCGGCGTGCCGGCGAGAATGTCAAAGGCGCGGCGGTTGAGCAGTCCCGTCAGGCCGTCGCGTTCCGACTGGTGCCGGAAGGTCGCGATGGTTTCAGCAATGATGGCAGCGATCACGAGGGTGATGATGCCCAGGGTAAGAAGACTTTCCCCCGCCAGCAATGCGAGTTCGAGGGACGAGCCGTTGAACTCGGGAAAGGTCAGCTCAGGCCCGAAATACCAGATCAGCAGCGGAATGCGTGCAGCCCTGAGGAGGGCCAGAACAATCACTGAGATCAGCAGGGACGCGTCGAGCAGCCGCCATTTCACGCCGCTGACAATACGCATGGCCGCATCGAGCATGGCCAGCGTGCAGGCCATCTGAACGAACAGGACCTGATAAAAGAACGGCGCGCCCACTGCAAAAAGCACAATGGCCACCGCACACAAGCCGCCGAAAGCGACGCCGAATTGCCGCCGCCAGCGTTTCTCGGCCATGAGCGAATGGATGGCATTGTTGGCGAGCCAGAATCCCAGCGGCGCCATCGCCATGGCCGAGATGAATTCCAGGACGCTGCCCTGGGCATAGGTGACGATCAGCGTCTGCATAGTCCCGACGGCCAGCCCGCCCGCCAGCCAGGCGAGCGGCACATTGCGCCGCAGGCTGAGGCTGGCAATGGCGCAAAGCAGCGCCATCAGTCCCAGCGCAACAGCGATGACAATATTGAGCCCCACAGTGGCCGTCACGGCAGCAGTCCCTCGGCTGTCTATTTGGGAATGCTGGACCGGGGCGGGTTAATATCGCGCTTCCAGCCGCTTAACATTTCGATCGCATGAGATCATCGTTAAGGGAGCCTTGGCGCCGGAGCCGCATACAAAAAGGCCGCCGGGGCAAACCGGCGGCCAGTGGTCTAAGAGCCTGAAGTGAGATTGGAGGTCAGGATCAGGCAGAAAGCAAATCAAGTTTTTGACGAATATCGGCCCGAAGCACATCGATCGGTTCGACACGTCCTGATTGTTCGTGGTGCCAGAAAGTCCACCCGTTGCATGACTCGGACCCCTGAACCAATGCGCCGACCTTGTGGATCGACCCCTGGTGTGGACCCGAGACGAGCGAGCCGTCTGCACGAACCATGGCCGAGTAACGTTTGCTCGCGTCGAAAAGTTGCGTGCCCACGTCCAGAACGCCCTGTTCAACCAGCGAGCCGAAGGGAATGCGGGTTTCCTTGCGCTTCGGCGTTACCGATTGCAGGGCCTCAAAAACCCCCGGACGGATCGAGGCGATACGTTCGCGCGCCCCGGCAATATAATTGGCTTCGCGCTCGATGCCGATGAAGTGACGCCCCAGCTTGCGCGCCACCGCACCGGTAGTGCCGGTGCCGAAGAACGGGTCGAGCACGATGTCGCCCGGCTTGGTTGTCGCATTAAGAATGCGGAACAGCAGCGCTTCGGGCTTCTGCGTCGGGTGCAGCTTGCCGTCGTCCTCGTCCTTGAGGCGTTCCGAGCCGGTGCAGATGGGAAACAGCCAGTCGCTGCGCATCTGCGTATCGTCATTGGCCAGCTTCATGGCTTCATAATTGAAGGTGACGCGGCTCTTCTGACTTTTCGCGGCCCAGATCAGCGTTTCATGCGCATTGGTAAAGCGGGTGCCCCGGAAGTTCGGCATCGGATTGGCCTTGCGCCAGACGACGTCATTGAGCATCCAGAAATCGAGGTCCTGCAGCGCCGTGCCGACCCGGAAAATATTGTGATAGGAGCCGATGACCCAGATGGCGCCATCCGGTTTCAGCAGTCGCCGCGCGGCCTTGAGCCAGCCGCGGGTGAAAGCGTCGTAATGGGCAAAGCTGTCGAACTTGTCCCAATCGTCGTCCACCGCATCGACCTTGGATTGGTCGGGACGGGTCAGACCCTGTTCCAGCTGCAGATTATACGGGGGATCTGCGAAAATGAGATCGATGGAGCCGGCCGGCAAACTATTCATGTGGTCGATGCAATCGCCCACAAGGATAGTATCGATCGGAAGGCGTGTGCCTTCCCTTTCCGCATCGGCCATACGGGCCGTACGCGCGGTACGCAACATACACTTAACCCTAACGCAGTACTAACAAGACCGTTATAGCGGTGGCAGGTTAATGGAGCGTTCGTAAGGGGTTAGCGAGGAGTTAACCGGCCACTTTAATGCTGGTGCGGCGCAACAGCAGCGCGGCCACCGGGGCAAATTCATTGCGGTGATGGCGGCATGGGCCATGCAGATCCAGCGCCATGAGATGGGCCGCGGTGCCGTAGCCTTTGTGCCCCGAAAAGCCGAAATGAGGCGCGTCGCAATCCATGATTTCGCACATCCGGTCGCGCGTGACCTTGGCAATGATGGAGGCGGCAGCGATCGAAAGGCTCCGCCCGTCTCCGCCGATCAGCGCAATGCCGGGGCAGGGCAGGCCGGGCGGCACATCGCGCCCATCCACCAGCACCCGGTCAACCTCATGGGGCAGGGCCTGCACAGCCCGCGCCATGGCGGCCAGCGTCGCGCCCCGGATATTGCGCAGCACGATTTCATCGGGGGGTGCCGAAACCACCGCCACCTCGGCACTGGCCATGATCGCATCATACAGCGCATCACGCCGTTCGGCCGTCAGCTTCTTGCTGTCATTGAGGCCCTGGGGGATGTTCTTGGGGTCAAGCCGCACCGCCGCAACTACCACCGGCCCGGCAAGGGGACCGCGCCCGGCCTCGTCGACACCTGCCACCCGGCGAGCGCCCCGCGCCAGCAGCATGGCTTCATGGCTGAAATCGGGGACACTGGCCTCCGGCGCGAAGAGCTCGCCAACAGCCGGATCTGATTTGACCCTGCGCGCCACGGCTAATCCTTCCGCCCCAGGCCGGCTGCCAGCGCCGCCCGGTCACTGGCGAACAGGTGATGCCCAATCCGATTGGTTTCGCCCACGAAGTCGCGCAATGCCTTGCTGGCCGCCAGTGGCGCCGAAATATCGCCCAGAATGGCCAGCCGCATCTGGTAGTTCTGCAATTTCTGGAAGAAATGCCCGGCCAGGCGTGTGCTGAGATCGAAAAATTCCGGCGCAAAGCGCTCGACCGGCACCACGATCATGTCCGTCGTTGTGCCATAGGTTTCGCCCAATAGATCAAGCGCATCCTGTTCGCTGCAAAGGCTTGGGCCCTGTGCAGCGACAAAATACACATTGATCCCATTGAGCGGTTCTATGCTCATGCCGACCTGATTTCCTTGTTCCTCCCGTGCTGATACAAGAGTCTGGCCGGGGGGCAAAGGCGAGAGAGACTTTGATGCGAAAAGCAACCAGCCTTGTGGCTTTTCTGCTGCTGTCCGGCCCAGCCATGGCCGAACCCTTCCACCACCCCTTTGGCGAATGGCGCGAATACAATCGCGATTGGCTTGCGGCCTGCCCCGATGCCATTGTCGAAGGGTCTGGCGATTTTTATGGCTATTCCTGCTTTGCCAGCACCGGAAGCCAGGAACTGAACGGCGCCAACCTGCCAGCTTACAAGCTGACCCTCATCCGCAACCGGCTCGATGGCACGCTCGACCTCGCCATCACGGTATCGCCCGAAACCGGCGAATACGATCCGGCCCGGCCGATAACACTAAGCTTTGGCGGCGAGCCGCCGGTGAACCTGGCAATGGGCACGGACATCGAAACCCGGCACAATACCATCAACCAGTTCTTCATCGCCGACGCCGAGCAACTCGCCGCGATCATCGACACCATGAAAGACCGCAATGCGGTTACCCTAAGCGTGCCTCTGGTCGGCCAGGATGAGCCGGTCGAAACCTGGCTATCGCTCCGCGGCGTCCTCGCCTCGCTCGATTTCATGGAAACCTATGCCCGCAAGGTGGCGCAGTATTAGCAGTGCGGCATGGTCAAGGGAGCGACATCCTCAACCATGGCAGCGGTGCTGACCTCGGCCCCGCTTGACACGCCGCGAGAGCGGGACGGTAATGCCGCCTATGGTGGGGAGGTTGCCATGGCTATTGCCACACTGATCCTGCGTCTTGTCGTGCTGCTTTTGGCTTTGGCGCCCGCTGGCCAGGTTTTGGCGCAGGAGGCCGAAACCGAATTTCTCCACTACAAGTTTGACCCGCCACTGGGAACCGACATCATCCAGTCCGTGGAGACTGCGAGTGTGCTGACCACGCCTGACGCCAAACGCATGGAGAACTGGACCCATGAAGTGGTGATCCGCCTGGAACGGCGCGATGGAGACGAGTTCGCCGGAACCTTCCAACTGCGCAATGTCGTCAACCTCCAAAATGCCGAGGATGATGTCTACTATCTGATCGCCAAGGCCCTGGAGGACCAGATCTATTCCCTGCGCATGGCCGATATTGGCCTGGCAATCGAGGTAGATTGGTCAGCGATCCGTCCGCGCATCGAAGAGCAGTTGCCGCGCCTCACCGATCCTGCCAAGGCCGCCGCCGTCAAAGCGGTCCTGTCCGCTTTCAGTGATCACACCCAGGCCGTTCTCCGGCCCATCAATGCCGCAGCACAGTCCTATTTCCTGCCATTCCGTCGCGACGGTGGGCTCAGCGAAAGAGATGATTTCGGCCCGGCCACATATTTCGCACTGGACCCGGCAAAGGTGGAGGTCGTCGGCGGCCTCGACCAGGAGGCGAATGCCTTGATCCTCGACTGGCTGGTGACGTCCACTCCTGAGGTCGCAACTGCGGCGCTCGGCACACAGATGCGCTCGATCGTCTCGCTTGCGGACCCTCAAAGCACCACCGGCGGCTCGAACATCATCGAGGCGGCCATCGCCGAGGGGGTGGAAGCCGCCGAGGATGGTTACGCCATCTACGAGCCCGAAAAAGGGATGATGCGCGAAGTGAGCATCAACGCCGTCATGGTTGCCGGCGATTTCGCCCATGTCACCGCATACAAGCTGATGCGCCTGTCGCCATAAGGCTTCTGTCAGAAAAGACTCATCTGCGGGCTGTCCACCTTGGGCGCCTCGAAGAGGTCGGCCCGAAGCGGCGGCAGTTTTGCCTCGAGGCCATAGCGCTCGCGCGCTTTCTCGAAGCGCTGGCGCAGCAGCGTCGCGTATGGGCCCTCGCCGGTCATGCGCGTACCCCAGCGCGAGTCGTAGTCCTTGCCGCCGCGCGTATCGCGCACCAGCGAAAGCACATGGCGGACCCGGTCGGGGAAATGCCGCAATAGCCATTCGCGGAACACGTCGCGCACCTCGCCCGGCAGGCGCAGAAGGATCATTGAGGCGCTGACCGCGCCCTGCGCCTTGCCGGCGTCGAGGATGCGTTCAAGTTCCATGTCATTGATTGCCGGGATCATTGGCGAGGCAAAAATGGCTGTCGGGATGCCGGCTTCTGACAGAAGCCGGATCGCTTCGAGCCGCCGTGCCGGCGAGGATGCGCGCGGCTCCATCTTGCGGCTCAGCTTGTGATCCATCGAGGTCACCGAGATCGCCACCTTGACCAGGCCCAGCTTAGCCAGTTCGGTCAGCAGGTCGAGGTCGCGCAGGATCAGCGCCGATTTGGTTGTGATCATCACCGGATGCCGGGTTTCCAGCATGACTTCGAGAATACCGCGCGTCAGCTTGTGCGTGCGTTCCGCCGGCTGGTAGGGGTCGGTATTGGTGCCCATGGCGATGGGCTTGGGCCGGTAGTTCTTCGCCGACAGTTCGGCCCGCAGGGCCTCGACCGCATTGGCCTTCACATAGATGTCGCGCTCGAAATCGATCCCTGCCGAATGCCCCAGATAGGCATGGGTGGGCCGCGCGAAACAATAGGAGCAGCCGTGCTCGCAACCGCGATAGGCATTGATCGAGCGCTCGAAGCCGATGTCGGGACTGTCATTGGTGGTGATGATGGATTTGGCGCGCTCGATATGCTCGATCGTCTCGAGCACCGGCATCGGCTCGACGCTCCCCCAACCATCGTCGAAGCTGTCGCGCTGGTGCGGCTCGAACCGGCCCACGCGATTGCTTTGGGCGCCGCGTCCGCGAATGCGGTCGGGCTGCATCAGCTCGCGCCGCGCCAGATCGGCGTCGCGGCTGCGGCTCAGGCGTTCAAGGGCTTCAAAAGAGGGGGCCTGATAGGGGGCCATGGTCCTGTCTCCTGGCTGCGCGCCGGACGGAATCGACTTTCCTCCAACGCCTCGGAATGCTATCAGGTTGCCGAGAACAGAACAAGAACACAACTACGCTATTCGCTCTTGTTGACCCCGATATCGGCATGGCGCCCATGCATTACAAGACTTTACGGCGCGCCCCTTCGGGCGTAGACAACCGCGCCCCGCCCGGCTCATTCAGCCTATTGCACATCGCGCTCCCGGCCTCGTCTCCAGCACCCGAGCGGCCCGCGCGCCAGACTATTTATTCGCTGCTGACAGTGCCTGTCGCAGAAAATTCGGACACCAGATGTCGAAACGCGGCGGCCCGACCCGTCGCATGGTCGACACGCTATTCGTGATTGAGGGAATTGAAGATGACAATGGAAGCCACCATGGATGCCGTGCCCGACACCGCACCGCACCATCCTGCCAACGCCGCGCGCAACAAGCTGGTGATCGCCATTTTGCTGGTGTCCACCTTCGTGGTGTTTCTCAACGAAACCATCATGAGCGTAGCCATTCCCCATCTGATGAAGGACCTGGGGGTCACTGCCAGCGCCGCTCAGTGGCTGACCACGGCATTCCTTCTGACCATGGCCGTGGTGATCCCGATCACCGGCTTCCTGCTGCAGCGCCTCAATACGAGGCCCATCTTCCTCCTGGCCATTTCCATCTTCACGCTGGGCACGCTGATCTGCGCGCTGGCGCCGGGGCTGGAGCTGTTGGTGGCCGGTCGCGTCGTTCAGGCCGTCGGCACCGCCATCATGATGCCGCTTCTCATGACCACCGTCATGACCCTGGTGCCGCCGGAGTCGCGCGGCAAGACCATGGGCAATATCTCCATCGTCATGTCGGTGGCCCCGGCCATCGGCCCGACCATTGGCGGGTTTATCCTCGCCAATTTTGACTGGCGCTTCATGTTCTATTTTACCCTGCCGATTGCCCTTGGCGCGCTGCTGCTGGGCGCCACCCGCATTCGCAATGTGTCGACTCCGCGCTATGCACCGCTCGATTATCTCTCGGTCGTGCTCTCGGCGCTGGCTTTTGGCGGCCTTGTCTATGGGCTTTCCGGCCTTGGCGAGAGCTTCGTCCATGTCGGCGAACCCAGCGCGGTGCCGGTCTGGGCGCCAATTGTGGTGGGCGTCGTCGCCATGGCCATTTTCGTCTGGCGCCAGTTCGTGCTGCAGCGTGACGACAAGGCGTTGCTCGACCTGCGCGTCTTCGCCTCGCGCAATTACACTGTCTCGGTCTCGATGATGCTGATCGCCATGATGGCGCTGTTTGGCACGGTCATTCTCCTGCCCATCTATACCCAGAACGTTGTCGGCCTTGACACGCTGCAAACCGGCCTGCTGCTGCTGCCCGGTGGCCTTATCATGGGTCTGCTCGGTCCCGTGGTCGGTCGCCTGTTCGACCGCGTCGGCCCGACCGTGCTGGCCGTGCCGGGCGCCATTCTGGTCTCGGCCGTGCTTTGGGCGCTGACCACCGTGGGGCAGGACACCTCGCCCTGGGCGCTGCTGGCCGGCCATGTCGTGCTCAGCGTCGGCCTGGCGCTGATCTTCACGCCAGTCTTCACCTCGTCCATGGGCTCGGTGCGCGCCGAACTCTATTCTCATGCCTCCGCCGTGCTCGGTTCGGTACAGCAATTGGCGGGTGCGGCGGGCATCGCCCTCTTCATCGCGCTGATGACCATCCGCACCGCGGCACTCAGCGCAGAGGGGATTGATCCGGTCGAGGCTCTCGCCGGCGGCATTCGCCTCGCCTTCCTCGTCGGCGCCATCATCTCGCTGTTCGCCATTGTTGCGGCTTTCTTCATCCGCAAGCCCGAAGGCGGCATGCCGGGGCACGGCGGCGGGCACTAACCAGCCGGCAATTCAATGATCAGGGCGCCGGAGCCATCCGGCGCCCTTTTTTTGGCGGCCTGGCCCCGGCCAACAATTTGCATTGACGTCTCGTGCTTGCCTTCCGGCGCGATCGCCGTGACGCCGGCGTGCTGATGATCAATATCCATGTCTTCAAGCGGGCCAACGACACCCATTGCCATGCCAAGCGCTTTTACGAAGCCAAGCCCAGCGGCTGGTGGTCGTCGCCGATGCCCCCCGCGAATCGGTATCCATGGCGGCTTAGGACCATTCTTCAGCGGGTCACGAATGGGCGCCAAGCGCATGGCGAATGAACTCGATTGTGGCGCGCACACGCCTGGGTTGGTAGGCACGGGCCGGATAGACCAGCCATGCCGCGCTTGCCGTTGGGCCGGGCGACAGGCGGTGCTGGGGCAACAGGCTCGCAAGCCGTCCCTTCTCGATGTCCGCATCGACCAGCCAATCGGCGAGCAGGGCGATGCCCGCACCGGCAAGGCAGGCGCCGCGCACGGCCAAGGGCGAACTGAGGGACAGCGGGGCGGCAATCGTGAATGCCCTGGCGGGCGCATTGGGCAGCACTTCGTACCAGCGCCGGGTGAGGTCAGGCAGGGAATAGCTGATGCAGGGCATGGTGGTCAGCTCGTCGACGCTCGCTGGTGCTCCGTGCCGCCTGACAAATTCTGGCGCGGCGCAGACCCGATAATGCGTGGGGTGCAGCCGCGCAGCCACGACATCACTCTCAATTTCAGGACCATGCCGAATGGCAAGATCAATGGCTTCGGCAACCAGATCGAGCCTGGCATCGGTAAGGATCAGATCCAGCTCAAGTCCGGGGAACTGCTCTCGAAACAACCCGAGCAGAGGGGCAATCCTGCGCTCTCCATAGGCCACTGAAGCGGACATTCGCAGGCGCCCGACAAGCGCGGTTGTGGCCGCTCCGGCTGCATCCTTCATGACCTCCAGTTCTGCGAGAACCTGCCTTGCATGTCCAAGAATCTGATGGCCGACTTCGGTCAGTGCGACGCTGCGTGTGCTGCGCTGGAACAGACGGGCGCCCAGTTGCCGCTCCAGCGCAGCAATCTGGCGCGACACTGTCGAGGGATCCGTATCGTGGTCTTCAGCGGCGGCGGCAAAGCTCAGCCGTTCCGCCACGGTCACAAAAAGCTCAAGAGACTGCACATTCATTGCTGTAAATCTCGCAATAGTGTGGTTCCTTTTCAGTCATTTATACCAAAAATCGCATGAAATATACACGGGGCCTCAACCTTCGGAGCCTCATTTCATGTCCCACATTCCACTTCTCCCCGGCCAAATCCCGCCCGCCATTACGCTGGCCCTGAATGGAGGCGGTCAGGTTTCGTTCGCCGCGCCGGGGTGGCGATTGTTTGTCGTCTATCGGGGCGCCCATTGTCCGATGTGCCGTGCCTACCTTGCGCAGGCCGAGTCGTTTCGCGCCCACTTCGCTGCCGCTGGCATAGAACTGGTTCTTGCATCCGCCGATACTGCAGAGCAGACCACCGCCCTGATGGCGGAAACGGGTTATGCCGGCCCTGTTGCGATCAATCTCGCGCCTGAACATATGGCCATGCTCGGCCTGTTCATAACCGACGCTGGCGTGGCGGGCGCGCCCCGGCAATTTGCTGAGCCTGCGGCCTTCGCCGTAGACGGGGACGGGCGGCTTCACGCGATTCAGATCAGCAACGCACCCTATGCTCGACCCGATCTGCAGGCCTTGCTGTCCGGTCTCGTTTATGACCGGGACAACGGTGTGGCCGCACGCGGTGCCATGCGATGAGCACTGCGGCGGCGGGGAGTTTTGCTGGCAGGGTGGTGCTGATCACCGGAGCCAACAGGGGCATAGGGCACGCAACTGGGCGACGGTTCCACGACAGTGGCGCCAAGGTCGTGCTGCTCAATCGGAGTGCAAGCGTGCCTGCGATGGTCCTCGATGGAGCAGTCGAGTTGATCTGCGACGTGGCGGATTGGGTCGCTGTCGATCGGGCAATGACCCAGGTCGCGGAGCAGTTCGGGAGGTTGGATGTCGTCGTCAACAACGCCGGGACCATCGAGCCCATCGCCAGGATCGAGCAAAGCGATCCCGCGCTCTGGGCGCGCGTCATAGCGACAAACCTGGTGGGTGCCTACAATGTGGCGCGCGCTGCAATACCCATCATGCTGGACGGTGGCGGCGGAACCATTGTCAACATCAGCTCAGGTGCGGCGACCAGTCCATTGGAGGGCTGGAGCCATTATTGCGCGAGCAAGGCCGGGCTGCGCGCCCTTACGGCCTGTCTCGATCTGGAGTTGCGCGGCAAAGGCATCCGAGCGCTTGGCCTCAGCCCAGGAACGGTGGCAACCGATATGCAGGTCACCATCCGGCAATCGGGAATCAACCCGGTGAGCCGTCTGGCGCCGGACAGTCACATTCCGCCCGAGTGGGTTGCCCAGTCGATTGCCTGGCTGACCACCAGGGCGGCTGATCCGTTCCTTGGAACAGATTTCTCGCTCAAGACGGCAGAAGGGCGCGCCACGGTTGGATTGCCGGCGGTTTAGCGTTCTGCCAGGCGCGGCATCAGCTCGACGAAATTGCACGGCTTGTGCCGGTAGTCGAGCTGGTGGGTGAGAATGCCTTCCCAGGCGTCGCGACAGGCGCCGCGCGAGCCGGGCAGGCAGAAGACGAACGTCGTCCCGATCAGCCCGGCCGTGGCCCGCGATTGCAACGACGACGTGCCCACGGTGGTCGCCGAATATTGGTGGAACAGGACCGAAAAGCCTTCCATCCGCTTGTCGAACAGCGGCTCGACAGCTTCTGGCGTAACGTCACGTCCCGAAAAACCGGTGCCGCCGGTGGTGAGGATCACATCGACCCCAGGATTGGCCACCAGGGCCTGCACCGCAGCGCGAATGAGTTGAATGTCGTCACGCACCACCTGCCGCTCGAAACAGCTGTGACCATCGGCCTCCAGCAGCGATTTCAGCAGCGCGCCACCGGTATCGGTTTCAAGCGTGCGCGTGTCGGAAACGGCGATGACGGCGATGGAAAGCGGCTTGAATGCCCGGTCCTCAAAGCTTGCCGTCTTGAACATCGCCGTGGTCCTCACTTGTTTCGATCAGCTCATCCGGCACCGGCGCTTCGCCGCCAATGGGATAGTCCTCGGCTTCACTATCAGCGCGCGGGTCCAGAGCAAAGCTCTCCGGCGTCGGCTGCTTGTCGCTCATGGGCTGGAAGGGTGCCTTGGTCGTATCGGGGCTCTTGCGCACGCGCATGCGCAGATATGCCGTGCCGCCCAGCGCGCCATGGAAGGTGGCAGTGACCACGAACAGGCCCACCGGCTGCCAGGCGCCCATGATCAGCGACGCGACGGCCGGACCAATGGCGAGGCCAAGCCCCAGGATCAGCAGCATGCCCCCGGCGATCTTGGCAAAATCGCCATCGCGGGCAAAGTCATTGGCGTGGGCCACGGCCACTGCATAGATGGGGTTGGCGGCAAAGCCATAGGCTGCGAACAGCACATACATGCCCCAACCGGCCTCAGGATTGATGATGGCGATCAGCGCCCCCACCACAGCGGCAAAGCCGGAGAGCCCGATCAGCACCAGCCGCCGGTCTATGCGGTCGGAGAGGCGCCCGAACGGCACCTGTGCCACCGCGCCCAATATGGCGGCAACGGCAAACAGCAGCGCAATGCCGCTGGCGTCCAGCCCCCGTTGATATCCATAAACCGGCGCCAGGGTGCCAAAGGCGCCATTGGCCATGCCGCAGGAAAAGGCCGCAATCGCTGCCACCGGCGAGGTGCGATAGAGTAGGCCCAGATCAAGCTTGGCCGATTGCAGCGGTCGCGGCTGCGGGCTGGACGTCAGCGCCGTCGGCAGCACCGCGCAGATGAAGCTGATGGCCCCCAAAACGAACGGCAGATAGCCGGCTGTTCCAGTGACCGACATGGCGATCTGCCCCAGCGTCGAAGCGGCCATATTGATGGTCACATAGATCGAAAAGACCGTGCCGCGGCTTTTGTTATCGGCCACTTCATTGAGCCAGCTCTCGACAATCATGGCGGCGCCGGCAAAGCAGAAGCCGGACAAGGCGCGCAGCACGATCCAGCTGACATCGTTGATCCATAAAAGGTTGAGCAGGATCGTAATGGTGCCGATGGCCGCCATGACCGAAAAAGCCCTGATATGCCCCACTTTGCGCACCACGAGGGGCACCGTCAGCGATCCCGCCACGAAGCCCACCGACCAGCCGGTGCCGATCAGACCCAGGGCCAGCAGCGAAAATTCCTCCTCGGCGCCGCGCACGGAGAGCAACAGACCCTGAAGTCCCCCACCGAACATGAGCAGGGCGGAACCGAGAAACAGGGCATAAATCTTGATGACGGAAGCCATGACGCAATGGGCCTTCGCTGCAGCATGCCTCCCGAAAAGGATCGCCGGTTTCGGGACAGAGACATGGTATAAAACAGGACCTGAAACGCGTGCGCTTCAGGGGTCGAACAGATGCAAATCACTCGAACGCGACCATAGCGCGTGAAGTTGCGCTGGATAGCCACCAATTCGCATCAACCCAGCCCCAGGCTCTCCATCTTGACCCGAAAGCTCAGCAGATCCTTCCAGGCCTGCTGCTTGGCGGCAGGGGTGCGGAGCAAATAGGCCGGGTGGAGGGTGGGAAGCGCCTCGAACGCGTGGCTGCCGATGGTCAATTCCTGCCACTTGCCACGCATCTTGATGATGCCATTGCTCGATTTGAACACGGTCTGCATGGCCGGACCGCCCAGCGTCAGCACCAGTTTTGGCGCCACCAGTTCCACCTGCCGGTGCAGGAAGGGCAGGCACAGCTCCATTTCTTCGGGCGTCGGGGTGCGATTGCCCGGTGGCCGCCAGGGCACCGTGTTGACGATATAGACCGAGGTGCGATCAAGGCCGATGGCGCCCAGCATGCGGTCGAGTAATTGCCCCGAGCGGCCCACGAACGGCTTGCCCTGCCGATCCTCCTCGGCGCCCGGCGCTTCCCCGATCAGCATGATCTTGGCCTCGGGATTGCCATCGGCAAACACCAATTGGGTGGCGCGGAATTTCAGCCCGCAGCCATCATATGCTTCGAGCATGCCGCGCAACTCATCGAGCGATTGCGCCGACGCGGCCAGCTGTCGCGCCTCGGCCGGATCGCCGCCAATGGGCCCGGTCGGTTGCGGCACGGGCGCAACAGGCGCGGCGCTGGCCCGCTGCACCATGGCAGCGGCGGCGGGCGGCTTTTGCGCAAAGCGATCCACCGGCTCGTCCAGCACGGCCAGATCAACCCCGGCAGCGCGATACCAGTCGAGCACCGATACCAGTTCGGCATTGTTGAGCGGGCGATCTTGAGACATTGCCCCCGTTATGTCACACCGCGTTTGAGGCGACCAGTCGCCATTCCCGAAGCCTTCGCTCCAAAGGTCAGTTATCCATGGCAGATGCCGGCAATCGTGAAACGCTCGCCACCGATGTGCTGATCGTCGGCGCTGGTCCTTCGGGCCTGGCCGCCGCCATCCGCCTCAAGCAGCGTCATCCCGAGCTGGCCGTCACTGTGGTGGAAAAGGCGGCCGAGGTGGGTGGACACATCCTGTCCGGCGCCGTCATGGACCCGGTGGGCCTCGATGCGCTCATCCCCGACTGGCGGCTGAAGGGCGCGCCGGTCGGCCCTGATGTCACCCGCGACAGCTATCATTTCCTGACGCAAAAGGCCGACTTCGTCTTTCCTCATGCGCTGCTGCCCCCGCAGATGCGCACGCAGAACGGCGTCATCGTCAGCCTCGGCGATCTCGTGCGCTGGCTGGGCGAACAGGCCGCTGAACTGGGCGTCGATATTTTCCCGATGACGGCGGCGGTTGACGTGCTGCGCACTGGCGACGGCCCGGTGCGCGGCATTATCACCGGCGATCTCGGCCTTGATGCCCAGGGCAATCCCAAGCCCGGCCATGCCGAAGGCATTGCGCTCGAAGCCAAATATACGCTGATCGGCGAAGGCGCGCGGGGCTCACTGGCCAGGAAGATCATCGGCGACTTCGATCTCGCCAGGAACGCCAGCCCCCAGAAATACGGCCTTGGCATCAAGGAAGTCTGGGAAATTCCGGCCGAACGGCACCAGCCTGGCAAGGTCGACCACTATCTCGGCTTTCCGCTCGACAACGCCACCGGCGGCGGTGGCTTCGCCTATCATGCCGAAAACCGGAAGCTCTATCTCGGCCTGGTCGTCCACCTCGATTATGCCGATCCCACGCTCTCGCCCTTTGGCGAGTTTCAGCGCTTCAAGACCCATCCCGCCATTGCCCCGCTGCTCGAAGGCGCGACCCGCCTCAGCTATGGCGCACGGGCGCTGACGGCGGGCGGCCTCCAGGCAATCCCCGACCTGGCCTTTGCGGGCGGCGGGCTGATCGGCTGCGCCGCCGGGTTCATGAACGCGCCGCGCCTGAAGGCCATCCACAATGCCATCCTCTCAGGGATCGGCGCCGCTGACGCCGTGGGTGAGGCCATAGCCGCCGGCCGCCAGCACGACCGGATCGAGAATTTCGGCCAGCACGTGCTCTCCACCGGCATCGGAAAGGAACTGAGCGGCGTCCGCAATCTCAAGCCACTCTGGAGCCGCTTCGGCACGCTGCTCGGTGCCTTGCTTGGCGGTGTGGACATGTGGTGCCAGACCGTCCTCGGCTTCTCGCCCTTCGGCACGCAGCGCTGGTCAACGCCCGATCGTTCCAAGCTCAGGCCGCTTGCTGAGGTGACCCCGCGCCAATACGCCCGCCCCGACGGCAAGGTGACGTTTGATCGCTCCTCCTCGGTGTTCCTCGCCAATCTGGCGCATGACGAAGACCAGCCGGTCCATCTCCGCCTGACCGATCCGGCCGTCCCCATCCGCGAAAACCTGCCGCGCTATGGCGAACCGGCGCCGCTCTATTGCCCAGCTGGGGTCTATGAGGTCGCCGAGGAGGGCGGGGCGCCAGTCTTCCGCATCCACGCCGCTAACTGCGTGCATTGCAAGACCTGCGATATCAAGGACCCGGCGGGCAACATCACCTGGGTCCCACCTGAAGGGGGCAGCGGCCCCAACTACAGCGGAATGTGACCCGCCTGCAGGTTGCCCGACCTTGCGGCGCAGTCGCAAAACGGACAATCTTTGCCGCCAAACGCTGCCGGTATCGGCAAAGGGAGAAATTGAGCACGTGACCCTGCTTTCCAATCGTCGGACATGGCGCCTGACCATGGCCGCTCTGCTTGCCCTGCTGGCAACGCCGCTGGCCGCCCAGACCGGCGCCAGTCTTTCCGTCCAGCAGGTGGCGCAGGACATGCTCAAGCTGTTCCGTCCCAGTGTTACCGGCGCCTATATGGCCGGCCAGCAGGCCCTCAAGGATCTGCGCACTGACGAAGCCGCGCGCTATTTTGCCGATGCCGCCCAGGCCGATTGGGACAATCCGTTGCTGGTCGAACGCGCCTTCGTCGCGCTTGCCGCCGATGGTCAGATCGGCAAGGCGGCCTCCACCGCCCGCCGCATGCTCGAGCTGGACAGCACCAATGAGCTGGCCGAGCTGGTGGTCGCCACCGAAGCGCTCAAGGAACGCCGCTACGGCGCTGCCTCGCGTCAATTGGGCAAGGTTTCCCAGGACAGCTTCAGCGGCATTACCGCCGGCATTCTGCGCGCCTGGGCCAAGGTTGGCGACAATCGTGGCGAGGAGGCCCAGGCGCTCATGGAGGAGCTGGGCGCCAATGGGCTGGATCAATTCCTGGTGTTTCACCGGGCGCTGATGGCCGAGGCCGCGGGCGATACCGAACTTGCCTTGGAACTGGGGGCCCGCGCCTTCGAGGCCGAGCCCTATGTGGCGCGCATGGCCGAAGTCTATGCCCGCATGCTTGCCAATGCCGGCGACTTCGACGCGGCGCGCGATGTGCTCGACGCCTTTGAGTCCGAGGGCCTTACCCACCCAATCATTGAAACCGTCCGCGAAATGGTGGAAGCCGAACGCCGCCCTGGCGTCTTTGCGTCCAATGTGCAGGTCGGCGCCGCCGAAATGTTCCACGGCATTGGCGTTGCCTTGTCGCGTGATGGCAGCGCCGATCTCGCGCTCGTGTTCCTGCGCCTCGGCATCTATCTCGATCCGGGCGCCGATGTGATTTCCATGGCGCTGGGGCAATTGCTCGATCAGGCCAGCCAGCACGATGCGGCCAACCAGATTTACGACGCCATTCCCGCCAATTCGGCGCTGAAACCCATGGCCGTCGTCCGCATCGCGCAGAACCTTGACGCCACCGGCGATCGTGCCGAGGCCATCCGGCGGCTGCGCAATATTGTTGCCACCCGTCCCGACGACCTCGACGCGGTCTCGGTGCTGGGCGATCTGCTGCGCTATGACGAGGACTACCTTGGGGCCGCCGATGCCTATAGCCGGGCGCTGGCCATTTCTGGCGGCGACGCGCCGGCCGATTGGCGCTTCTACTATGTGCGCGGCATCGCCAATGAGCGGGCCAAGCTGTGGCCCCAGGCCGAGGCTGATTTCCTCAGGGCGCTCGAACTCAATCCCGACCAGCCGCAGGTGCTCAACTATCTCGGCTATAGCTGGATCGACCAGGACATGCACCTCGAGCGGGCGCTTGGAATGATCGAAAAGGCCGTCGAGGCGCAGCCCCAGGATGGCTACATCATCGATTCGCTCGGCTGGGCCTTCTACAAGCTCGACCGTATGGAAGAGGCGGTCGAAACCCTTGAGCGCGCGGTCATGCTCCTGCCCAACGATCCAGAGATCAACGATCACCTGGGCGATGCCTATTGGAAGGTCGGGCGCAAGCTTGAAGCGCGCTTCCAGTGGAACATTGCCCGTTCGGTCGATGATATTGGCACCGTGGCCGAACGCGTTGGGCCAAAGCTGGCCGACGGCCTGACCCCGGCAACCGAGACCAAATAATCGGGGCATGGGCGACGCCATTACCCAGACCGCACCGGCCAAGATCAATCTGGCCCTGCATGTGACGCATCGGCGCGAGGACGGTTATCACGACCTCGAAAGCCTCATCGTCTTTGCCGATATTTTTGACGACCTTGAAGCCGAACCGGCGCAAGAGGACAGCCTGACGATATCGGGGCCCTTTTCGTTCGGCCTGGGGGCAGGGCCGACCAACCTGGTGTTGCGGGCAGTCGCTGCCTTCCGCGCCCGCTGGCCCGACTGGGCGCCGCCCGGCTTGAAACTCCATCTGGTCAAGAACCTGCCGGTCGCCGCCGGCATTGGTGGCGGTTCTGCCGACGCCGCCGCCGCCCTCCGCATCATGGCGGCCTTGGCCCCCGAGCCGGTGCCGGTGCCCGAATTGGCCGATCTGGCCGCAGCCCTTGGCGCCGACGTGCCCGCCTGTCTGCTGTCCCGCCCGTTGGTGGCCCGCGGCGTCGGCGAAATCCTGTCTCCACTGCGTGAATTTCCGCCGCTCTATGTCACCCTCGTCAATCCCGGCGTAGCCGTGGCCACCGCCGATGTGTTCCGGCGGCTGCGGGCGCATGACAACTACCCGCTGCCCGCGCTGCCCGAACCGCTCACCCGCCCCGCCCAACTGGGTCTTTGGTTGGGCGAAACCCGCAACGACCTGCAACCGCCCGCGGTCAAGCTGGTGCCCGAGATTGGCGTGCTGATCGACGAGCTGGCCGAAATTCCCGGCTGCATGCTCTCCCGCATGTCCGGTTCCGGCGCCACGACCTTTGGCCTCTTTGGCTCCGAAGGTCAGGCCCATGATGCAGCCAGCCAGATGCGTCGCCTCCACCCTGATTACTGGGTCGGCGCCGCACCACTGTTGGGGGTGGGCTAACCTTCGGCCTCGACTGGCCTTTCCGAAAAGTGATCGCGAACGGATTTGGTGACGTTGGTCATGCCGGTGTGATTCTGCTACTTCGTTCGGGGGGTGCACTTAATTGGAATCGGCGCGGCGATGGGTTTCGCCGAACCACAGGTTGTGAGCCTCTTTTACTTTGCCAAATTTTCGATGCTTGAAGGCCTCGGCGGCTGTCGCGCTGACGCTGCTGGTGGCTGCCTGTTCAAGCGGCGGCTCGTCCTCTTCCGGGGGTGGATCGAGCGCGTCCAGCGACAGTGGAGCCAGCGCGTCTGCACCGGTTAGCGTTTTTACGCCGGCACCGAGCGCGACATGGTCTGCCCGCAGCGTCACCTTTGACGCAGCCTTGGCCGCAACATATGCCGCCTCCGCCGAATTCCGCTCCGCGGACGCCAGCTGCGCAAGCGTTGGCTGTGGGGTCGTCGCAACCGGCACCCAATCGAGCCCGTTTCAACTGCACAATGTGCATTGGGCCCATTCGGCAGGACTGACCGGCGCTGGCACAGTGGTGGCCATCGTCGATGATGGCTTCCGCCTGACCCATCGCGAGTTTTCGGGCAAAACGATCAGCCAGACCGGCACGCTGCCGCTCGAGGGGCATGGAACGTTCGTCGCCTCGCTTGCCACGGGCAACAAGGATGGTCTTGGAATGCACGGCGTCGCCCCGGACGCCGATCTGCACCTGACCTCCTTCCAGCCGACCGGCGCCGGCTTCAGCATTGCCAATGTCACCACTGGAACACTGGCGGCCGCTGGGCTTGACGCGGTGGCTCAGAATAACTCCTGGGGTTTCGACGTCTCGGCCAAAAATCTGGAAGCCTATCTGGCCACCAACACAGGCGCCTCTGTTGCCCAGGGCCTCGATGCCCTGCTCGGCTATGGCTCTGGAAATTGGCAAAGCTATATCAATGCGCTGGATACCTTCCAGGACACGGGCGTCGTCGTCTGGGCACTCTCGAACAACGAGAACTTGGCCAACGGCGATGTCTTGGCTGCCCTGCCGCACTTTGAATCCCGGCTTTCTGAAGCCTGGATTGCTGCGGCGAATGGCTACTTCCAGGTCAATAGCAGCGGCGATATCACGCGCGCCGTCAGGCTCTCGGCCGCCTGCGGGCTCGCGGCCCAGTTCTGTATCGCGGGCGATGGCATCGCCACCGGCGCGTGGAGCAATAGCGACACAAGCTATGCCAGCGGCTATGGCACGTCCTTCGTGGCGCCACAGGTTGCGGGCGCCGTCGCGCTTCTGGCCGAGGCCTTCCCGGACATGACACCCTCGGAATGGGCCCAGCGCCTGCTCGCCAGCGCCGACAACAGCTGGTTCGCCAGCCAGGGAGTGCCGCTCGCTGGCACGATTGATTATGGCAATGGGGTATCGCATGCCTATTCAACCGAATGGGGCCACGGCGTCATGGATATCAAGGCCGCGCTCAGCCCCATTGGCTCCGTGTCGGTACTGAGCGGCGACAGCGTCACCACCGCTGAAAGGCATAGCCTTGCGCAAAGCACCATCGTTGCGCCGGCCAGTTTTGGCGACTCGCTGACGCTTGCACTGGCTCCGCAACAGATGGCGGTATTCGATGCCCTCAATCGCTCCTACTCGGTGTCGCCCGTATCGGCTGTTGCCACTGCACCAGCAGCTGTAATGCCGACAATGCCCGGACAGGCCAGTCTCGATCAGGCCGGGGACGGGCTGAACCTTCTCTACACCGGCGATCTCGCGAGTGCCGTTGGCGGATTTTCAGGACGTGGGGGGCGGTCTTCGGTCCTGTCCATGGCGGGCGAAAGCCTCCTTATCGCCTCCAATGCGCCCGTAGGGTCCGTGGCCGAACTAACCACCTTTGGTTTTGCCGCCGAGCATGGTGCCGTTGACAATGGCCATTTGGCAGGGGGCGGGGTCGCACTGACATTACCCGCCGGCAACGGCAACGTTCGATTTGGGGCGACCCTTGCAAGCGAACAGGGCGGCGTCATGGGCCTTGATGGCGGGACGGCGTTCGATTTTGGCGGGGGCAGTACAATCGGGGCCGTCAACCTCGGCCTGGAGCAAAACCTGGCTCCGGGCCTGTCCCTGTTCGGCCAGATCGAATATGGCGCGGCCGCCAGGCAAGGAAGTACCAGCGGGCTCGTGGCGGATATTTCCGGCTTGACCTTTTCAGGCATGGAAATCGGCGCCAGTTTTGCCGACACTTTGGTCGCAGGGGACCGGTTGAGCCTCTTCGTCTCCCAACCCCTGCGCATCGAGACAGGCACCGTGGAACTCAACCGGCCCGTGGCGCGGCTCCAGGACGGGAGCCTGGTCAACGAGACATCGAGCGCGGACCTCAACTCCACTGGCAGGCAGATCGATCTGGGATTGGCCTATCAAGCGAGCTTGCCCAATGCGGCTTCATTGAGCCTGGGCGTCAAGCATGCCGTCAGCGCCGGTCATGTCGCGGGCCAAAGCGGCACGGGCGTAATGCTCGGCTACCGTCAGGGCTTCTAGAGCGCTTCTAGTAAAAGTGACCACGGCTTGTGGTTCGGAAGCGCGGCAAAACAAAGACTTAGATAGCTTCATGGTTTCAACGAAACGGTGAAGGTATACAGGTTTAGCTCGCCCGGCTGACGCTATGTACGACGACATCGGCGAGGATCGATTTCATCTCGCTCCCGGGCAGTTCGGCCAGTGCCGCAATGGCGGATTTGGCATGGTCCTGCGCCTTGGCCAGGGTCTTGCCCAGGGTGTCGTAGCGATTAAAGATCGCCACCACCTGGTGCACTTCGAGATCGCTCGCTTCGGCATTGCCCAGCGCCGAGGCGATGATGGCGCGTTCGCTATCGGTCGCTGACTGCAGCGCCAGAATGACGGGCAGCGTCATCTTGCCCTCGCGCAGGTCGTCGCCGACATTCTTGCCCAGCGTGCCGGCCTCGCCGCCATAGTCGAGCGCGTCATCGACCAGTTGGAAGGCATTGCCCAGTTCCATGCCATAAAGCGCCAGCGCCTTGCGACCGGCCGCATCGGCACCTCCCGACATGGCGCCCACCTCGCAGGCTGCCTCGAACAGCACGGCCGTCTTGGCGCGGATCACTTCGGCATAATCGGCCTCGGTGGTATCCAGGTCGCCGGTCTTGGAAAGCTGGAACACCTCGCCTTCGGCCATCACTGCCGATGCCGACGACAGGACGCCCAGCGCATCCACGTCGCGGGTTTCCACCATCATCATGAAGGCCTGGCCGAGCAGGAAGTCGCCCACGAGAATGGACGCCTTGTTGCCCCACACCATGCGGGCCGCCGGCTTGCCCCGGCGCATGTCGCTCTCATCCACGACGTCGTCGTGCAGGAGCGTGGCATTGTGCATGAACTCGACCGCCGCAGCGAAATTGATGGCGCTGCCCTGGCCCTTGCCGAACAGGATCGCCGCAGCCACCGTCAACATGGGCCGCAAGCGCTTGCCGCCGCTGTCGATGAGATAGCGGGCCAGTTCTGGCACCATGTCGACATGGCTATTGGCGCGATTAAGGATCAGCGCATTGACGCGAGCCATGTCCTCAGCCGTGGCGGCCATCAGCCGCTCGACCGGGTTCATCGCTGGCGCTTCCTTGATCTGGGGCAGAACTGACACCGCCGTAAAGTCCTTGTTGCCTGAGCTGGCAAATCGGGTTGAGACCGCCATGCGACCCCATGTAAGGTCGCACGAAACCAGCCATCCGGGTGCGATGTCCCTAGACCAGCCTGTCCGCTTTGTAAAACACCAAACCGTCACACGCGATGCCTTTTTGGGCGGGCGGCTCACTCTGTCGCAGCCCCGCACCGGCTTTCGTGCCGGTCTCGACAGCGTGTTGCTCGGCGCGGCGGTGCGCGCGGGCACCAGCCGCCTGCTCGACCTGGGCGCCGGCGTCGGCACCGCGGGCCTTGTGGCACTGGCGCTGGGGCTGGCGGAACAGGCCGATCTGGTTGAGCGCGACCCACCAACACTCGACCTCGCCAGGGCCAATATCGAGGCCAATGGCTTTGCCCGAAGCGCCAACGCCCTGGGCCTCGACATTGCCGCCAAGGCCGCCGAGCGCCGGGCCGCCGGACTGGCCGACAATGCCTATGACGTTGTGATCGCCAATCCCCCGTTTTTCGGCGCCGGGCAGGGCACGCTGGCGCCCGAAGCCAGCCGCGCCGCCGCCCGGCACATGGGCCTCAGCGAGCTCGACCTTTGGGTGCGCCGCGCGGCGGGATCGGCAAGGGCCGGCGGCACGGCGATCTTTGTCTACCCCGCCCATGGCCTTGCGACGCTGCTGGGCGCCTTCGAGCAGCGCTTCGGCGCCATCGTCATCCTGCCGCTCTCGCCGCGTCCGGGCGAAGTCGCCAGCCGTATTCTTGTGCGCGGGATCAAGGGTTCACGCGCGCCACTGACGCTTTTGGCAAGCCGGGCCATGCACGGGACCGAGGGACATGGCTTTGCCCCCGATTTCGACGCCATCTTCCGCGGCGCGGCGGTCCTCGACTGGTAATCCTTGTCCCCACTGCCTAAATGCACCGATGAACAACGGAGTGGACATGACAGAAACGCCCGCCCCCAGGCGCAATTGGCTGAGCCGCGTCATGCGCCGCCCGCCGACCATCCCCGTCGTGCGCCTCCATGGCGTCATTGCCGCCGAGCAACGTCCGGGGCGGCTCAATATCGCTTCGGTCGAGCCGCTGCTGGCCAGGGCCTTCGCGATGAAATCGGCGCCCGTTGTGGCCATCGTCATCAATTCGCCCGGCGGCTCGCCCGTCCAGAGCCGCCTGATTTCCAAGCGCATTCGTGACCTGGCCGATCAGCACCGCAAACCCGTCCTCGTCTTTGTCGAGGATGCGGCTGCCTCCGGCGGCTATTTCATAGCCGTAGCCGGCGACGAAATTCTGGTCGATCCATCCTCCATCGTCGGGTCCATTGGCGTCATCATGGCGACGTTCGGGTTTGTCGGCGCATTGGATAAGCTCGGCATCGAGCGGCGCGTGCATACGGCCGGTCGCAACAAGTCCACGCTCGATCCCTTCCTGCCCGAAAAGGCCGAGGATGTGGACCGCATCAAGCGCTTCGAGCTCGACATCCACCAGGTCTTTATCGATCACGTCAAAGCCGCCCGGGGCAACCGCCTCAAGGCCGATGACGACACCCTGTTCACCGGCGAGTGGTGGACCGGCCTGCGCGGCGTTGAACTCGGCCTCGTCGATGGCATCGGCGATCTCCACGCCACCTTGCGCCAGCGTTTCGGGCCCGACGTGGTACTCAAGACCATCGCGCCAAAGCGCCCGTTCTTTGCCTTGCCCCGGCTGGGATTTTCCGCCCAAGGCGTGGTAGATGACGTCTCCAATTCCCTCGAAGACCGCGCCTGGTGGGCGCGTCTCGGCCTCTAACCCGGATCTGACATGCTGCTGCGCATTCTGATTTTCATTGTCCTCGGCCTGCTGATCTATTTCGGCGTTCGCCGCATCTGGAAGGACTGGTCCGGCAAGTTCAATGCCGACGCCGAAGAGGCAAAGCGCCTCGCCCGCGAGCGCGATCGCGCGGAGCGTCAGCGCCCCGACGTCATCGAATTGAAGCGCGACGACGATGGCACGTTCCGGCCCCGCGACAAGGACGATGCCGACAAGCGGCATTGACCCTTTGGGTCCACCTCTCTAGAGGTTTGACCGCCTTCATACCCAGGACTGTCTGATGACCGCTCGCCCCGCCCATATGGACCCGAAGAACTCGTTCCAGGGTCTGATCCTGACGCTGCAGCAATTCTGGGCCGAGCAGGGCTGTGTCATTCTGCAGCCCTATGACATGCAGATGGGCGCGGGGACCTTTCACACGGCCACAACCCTGCGCGCGCTTGGTCCCAAGCACTGGAAGGCCGCTTATGTGCAGCCCAGCCGTCGCCCGACGGACGGACGCTATGGCGAGAACCCCAATCGGCTGCAGCACTACTACCAGTTCCAGGTGATCCTGAAGCCGTCGCCGGACAATATTCAGCAGCTCTATCTGGATTCGCTGGCCGCCATCGGTCTCGACCAGTCGGTGCACGATATCCGTTTTGTGGAAGATGATTGGGAAAGCCCGACGCTGGGCGCCTGGGGCCTCGGGTGGGAGTGCTGGTGCGACGGCATGGAAGTGAGCCAGTTCACCTATTTCCAGCAGGTCGCCGGCTTTGAATGTTCGCCGGTGCCGGGTGAGATCACCTATGGCCTCGAACGCCTCGCCATGTATGTACAGGGCGTCGAAAACGTCTATGACCTCAACTTCAACGGCCGCGAAGGCGCCGAGCGGGTGAGCTATGGCGACGTGTTCCTGCAGAACGAGCAGGAGCAGTCCAAGTACAATTTCGAGGCCGCTGACACCGAAATCCTGTTTCGCCATTTCGCCGATGCCGAAAAGGAATGCCGCGCCATTCTCGAAAAAGGCGCCGAGGCCAATCGTCAGACCATGGCCATGCCGGCCTATGAACAGGTCATCAAGGCCTCGCACAATTTCAATATGCTCGACGCCCGCGGTGTGATCTCGGTCACCGAGCGGCAGAGCTATATCCTGCGCATCCGCGAATTGGCCAAGGCCTGCGGCGAAGCCTGGCTCCAGACCGCCGGCGGCGGCGCGGAGTAATCTGCCGCCAAGGTCCTTCTGCCTCCCTCCCCACCATGGGGAGGGAGGCGATGGAACTGATCCATCTACACGCTGACTGAGGCGTCCACCTTCACAATGGTCAGCTTGTGGCGCTTGTCGGCGCGGTCGTGCCAGGTAATCGACTGACCGGCCTTGAGCCCGATCAAGGCCGCGCCGATGGGCGTCATCACCGAGATACGCCCTTCAGCAATATCGGCGTCCACTGGATAAACCAGCGTCACAGTCTGCTCCTGCCCCGAATTGGTCTGGTAGGTAACGCGGGCGCCCATGCGCACCACGCCCTCGGGCAGCTTGGCGTCATCAACCACCTTGGCGCGATCAAGCTCCGTCAGCAGAATTTCGGCCAGGTTGGCATTGCGGTCCAGTCCTGCCTCGGCCAGCGCGGTCAGCTTGGCGTGATCGTTCTTGCCCAGGGTCAGGGGTGGGGTGAGGTCGCGACGGATTTCGGTCATTCTTTTTGTCCTTGATGGCGTCCGGCGCGCGCAAACATGCGGCGCTCGTGGATGGTCATGCGATAATGTGGAAATGGGCGCCGACGAAGCACGTGAGCCCTAAACAGGCTCCGGCGTGAGCATGCCTAGGGCGTCTATCCTTCGGGGAGGATGATGCAGCGATGGCTGGGGCGCATATTCATGCTTGAAAGCTAGGGATTGGCTGGCCGAAGTCAAGTGCTTGCCCTCTCCGGCGTTGCAAACAACGGGCCAAACTGCCAGTCTCCGGGCCGAAATCGCTTGAGGGAGCGCACAATGTTCGGTTGGGTCATTCTTGCCCTGGTGGTCGGCATCGCCGGCTATGCCATCGTCATCTACAACAGCCTGGTTTCGAACCGGCAAATGGTGCGCGAGGGCTGGTCGGGCATCGACGTGCAATTGAAGCGCCGCACCGACCTCATCCCCAATCTCATGGAGACGGTGAAGGGCTATATGGTCCATGAGCGCGAAACGCTCGACGCCGTGGTCAATGCCCGCGCCAAGGCCACGAGCGCTGCTTCATCTGGTCCCGCCGCGCGCGCCCAGGCGGAAGGCGAGCTGTCCTCGGCGCTGGGGCGCCTCCTGGCGGTGGCAGAGGCCTATCCCGACCTCAAGGCCAACACCACCTTCCTTGAATTCCAGTCGGCCCTGCAGGGCGTCGAGGACGAAATCCAGATGTCTCGCCGCTACTACAATGGCGCGGTGCGCAACCTCAACATTCAGGTGGAAAGCTTCCCCTCCAACGTCGTCGCCAATGCTTTCAAATTCGAGCAGGCCGAATATTTCGAGCTCGAGAACGAAGCCGACCGCGCCGTGCCGCAGGTGAAGTTTTAGCATTCCGACGGCCATGTCCATCGGCGGTCACCCCGACCAAGGGGCGGGGTGACATCGAGTGTGGGGACGCAAACCAGACATGATCATCACGGGTTTCACGCGGTTACTCGCCATTGTCGTCGCCTCGCTCGCCCTCGCGCTGCCCACCGTGGCGCGCGAGGAAATCCGCGCCTTCGCCAGTGATGTCGAGCTGCGCACCGATGGCTCGGTGGCGGTGCTCGAAACAATTGACGTCAATGCAGAGGGCAGTCAGATCCGGCGCGGCATCTACCGCGATATTCCGGTGACCATGCAGGGCGCCAGCGGCAACAAGATCCGCATCGACCTCGACGTCCAGGCGGTGACCCGCGCTGGCCAGGCCGAAATGTTCCGGGTCGAGCGCATGGGCGATTTCCAGCGCATCTGGATTGGCGATCCCGACGTTCTGATCGGGTTTGGCGTGCATCGCTACACCATCAGCTACACCATGGATCGCATGGCCCGGCCCACCAAGAAGGGCGACGAACTCTATTGGAACGCCACCGGCAATTATTGGGATTTTCCCATTCTGACCTCGGTGGCGCGCGTGCGCCTGCCCGGGGGGGCGGTGCTCAAGGATATTGCCGCCTACACTGGCGTTGTCGGCTCGACCGAAAGGGACGTGGCCATTACCCGCGAAAGCGACACGACCGCCATCTTCCGCACCCAGCGCCCGCTGGCTTCGGGCGAGGGCATGAGTTTTGCAGTCTCGTTCCAGAAGGGCGTCGTTGCCTATCCCGAGGGCATGGCCGCCCTGTTGCAGGCCGCTTCCGACCTGCGCGAAGTCTGGCTACCGGTTCTCGCGGTCATTTTGCTGCTGGTCTACAGCTTTGCCGCCTGGATGCGTGTGGGGCGCGATCCGCCAAAGGGCACGATCATCCCGCTGTTCCATCCGCCGCGCGATTTCTCGCCGGCCCTGACCCACTATGTCAATAAATGGGGCTTTGCCAATTCCGGTTGGACCGCAATGACGGCGGCAATTTTCAATCTCGGGGTCAAGGGCCTCGTCACCATTCGCAATCCCGACAAGACCCTCACCGTCGCCACGACCGGCAGGAAGCCGGACACCAAGCTGCCGGTCGGCGAGCAGGTTCTGTACGGCTATTTCAGCAGCCGCGGCGCGGTCACCTTTGACAAAGCCAATGGCAGGGACCTCGACTCCAAGCGTACTGAGTTTGTCGGCGCCATCGAAAGTGAAAACCGCAAGGTCTGGTTCAACCACAACTGGGGCTTTGCCGGCTTCGGCTTCGTCCTTGCCGCACTGATGATCCTTGGCATGGTGGTGCTCGACGTCCTCGAACCGATCTGGCTGTTCGTGGCCCTGTTCGGCGGGGTTTTTGTGGGCGTCGTCGCCGGGGTGCTGTTCAGCACCATCAAGTCGGGCGGGCTGTTCCAGCGCTTCATGACGATCATCTTTATTGGCGTTTTCGCCTTCAATATGGGCGGCGGGCTGCTGGAAACCTTCACCGGCGTCACCATCAATTCCGCCGCCTTGGCCGCCGGTTCCATGGTGGTGATCTGCGTGATCTTCACCGTGCTCATGCGCGCCCCCACCGTGCAGGGCCGCAAGGTGATGGACGAGATCGACGGTTTCCGGCTCTACCTCGAAACCGCCGAGAAAAACCGGCTCAACATCGTCGATGAGCCACCCATGACCATCGCGCGCTTCGAGCGCATCCTGCCCTATGCCATCGCGCTCGAAGTGGAAAAACCCTGGGCCGAACACTTCGAGGCTGAACTGAAGCGCAATGCCGTCAGCGACGAGCAGGCGAGCTATTCGCCGAGCTGGTATTCGGGCAGCCGCAATTTTTCCTCGGGTGGAATTTCCCGGGCCGTGGCTACCGCTTCGTCCGGCATGGCCGCCGCCATGGTCGCGGCGCAACCGGTGCAGGCCAGCTCTTCCGGCTCAGGCGGCGGTGGTTCATCGGGCGGCGGCGGTGGCGGTGGTGGTGGTGGCGGCTGGTAAGGTCCGTTCCACAATTGTCACAGGCATGCCTGAAATGGCCTTGAGCACGCGCAGATATTGGCGGAATGGCCGCGAGTCGTAGAGCAGCAGCTCGATTGGCCGCCACAGGGCAACCCAGCCGGCAATGATCAGGCCCTCACTGAAAAGGCGCTGGACGAACGCTGGCAGCCAGGCAGTTGCCGAAAACATGCTCGACAGCGCCATGCAGCAGGCCAGAAAACCCAGGCCAAGCCATAGGGCATCGCGTCCGGCATGTAGGGTGCGCCCCAGGGAGCGGGTGACCTCCGTGATGCGCGCCTGGGTGTATCCGGCCAGTGCGTCACCGATACGCTGGCTCAGCTCCGCATGTTCGGGCTGCGGGGGCACTGTAATAGTGATCCGCGCCTGCGCCCGGTCCTGCGGCGGCAGCATCCTGGTCAGCTGTTCAATCCTGTGGACGCCTGAGCTGGTTTCAAACCGGCCGGCCAGCGGATCAGCAAGCGGCGGCGTAAAGAGCTCATCGAGGGTCTCAAGCTCTATCGCAATGGTCGGCGCACCCGCGGTTGACATGGCATCCCCATATGGTTGGGCTTCACAATAGATCGCAGGCGCTCATCTGGCGACTCCGCGCGCCAGCCCCATGGACTTTGGGCCGTTCGGTTGCTAGGCAAACGACGCCTGAAAAGAACCGGTTACCACCATGCCCGAACTGCTGCTTGAACTCTTCTCCGAGGAAATCCCCGCCCGCTTTCAGCGCCGTGCGGCCGAGGACCTCAAGAAGGCTGTCACCAATGCTCTGGTTGATGCAGGTCTGGTCTATGAGGGCGCCAAGGCCTTTGTGACCCCGCGCCGCCTGGCGCTGTCGGTGTCCGGCCTGCCGGCGCGCTCTCCCGATACGCGCGAAGAGAAAAAAGGCCCCAAGCTTGGTGCGCCACAGCCGGCCATCGATGGTTTCCTGCGCGCCGCGGGCCTCTCGTCCATCGACCAGGCCAAGGTGGAAAGCGATCCCAAGAAGGGCGACTTCTATGTGGCAGTGATTGAAAAGCCGGGCGCCGATGCGGTCGACCTGCTTTCGGACATCCTGCCAAAGGTGATGACCGATTTCGGCTGGGCCAAGTCGATGCGCTGGGGCTCGGGGAGCTTCAATTGGGTGCGCCCGCTGCGCGCCATTACCGCCACCTTCGGCACCGAGAACGACGAACCTGTTCAGATTCCGTTCATGATCGCAGGCCTGGAGGCCGGCCAGACAACGTTCGGGCATCGGTTCCTTGCGCCAGACGCCATCCGCGTCAAGCGTTTCGACGACTACCAGATCGCGCTCGAGCGCGCCAAAGTGGTGCTCGACATCGACCGCCGCAAGGATATCATTCGCACCGACGCCGATAATCTCGCGTTCGCCCAAGGACTTAGCGTTATCCATGACGAGGGCCTGCTGGAAGAAGTTGCGGGCCTGGTCGAGTGGCCCAATGTGATGATGGGTTCGTTCGATCCCGAATTCCTCAAGCTGCCCGAGGAAGTCATCATCGCCACCATCCGCGCCAACCAAAAGTGCTTCTGCCTCCGCGATGGCTCCGGGAAGTTGGCTCCCAATTTTATTATCACTGCCAACACTATACCCGCCGACGGCGGTGCCGTTGTAGTAGCTGGCAATGAGCGCGTTATTCGTGCGCGTTTGTCTGATGCGGCCTTTTTCTATCAGGGTGACCTTGCTATTCCGCTGGAGCACGGCCTTCCCAAGCTCGAAGACATGGTGTTCCACGCCAAGCTGGGCACTCAGTTCGCCATGGTCGAACGCCTGGTGCACCTGGCAGCCGAAATCGCCCCCCAGGTGGGCGCCGATGTCGAGATGACCCGCCGCGCCGCCATGCTCGCCAAGGCCGATCTCGTCACCGGCATGGTCGGCGAATTCCCCGAATTGCAAGGCCTCATGGGACGCTACTACGCAACCGCTCAGAAGGAACCGGCGGCCATCGCCCATGCCCTCGAAATGCACTACAAGCCAGTCGGCCCTTCCGACCGCGTGCCGACGGAGCCAGTGTCGATTGCCGTGGCGTTGGCCGACAAGCTCAATGTACTCTCTGGTTTCTGGTCGATCGACGAAAAGCCCACCGGCTCGCGCGACCCATTCGCTCTGCGCCGCGCGGCTCTCGGCGTCATCCGTATCATCACCGAGAATGGGCTGAAATTCCCGCTCAAGGTCGAGCCTGATCTGCTGGCCTTCTTCCATGACCGCCTCAAGGTGACCTTGCGCGACGCCGGCGCCCGCCACGATCTGGTGGACGCGGTTATCGCTTCGGACAGCAACGATATGCTGCAGATCACCCAGCGCGCCGAAGCCCTGTCGAGCCTGCTTGCCAGTGATGATGGCGCCAATCTTTTGGCTGGTTACAAGCGCGCCGCCAATATCCTGGCGGCCGAGGAAAAGAAGGACGGCAAGACCTTTGCCGGCGCTGTCGATCAGGTCGCGCTCAAGCTGCCCGAAGAAACCGCGCTGGCCTTTGCCGTTGACGCCGTCCATGCGGCTGTGGCTGCACATGTCGCCAAGGATGACTACAAGGGCGCCATGGCCGAGCTGGCAACGCTGCGCGCGCCGGTCGATGCCTTTTTCACCGCGGTGCTGGTCAATGACGCCGACCCGGCAGTCCGCGCCAACCGCCTCAATCTGCTGGCGCGCCTGCGCGACACCATGCATCTGGTGGCCGATTTCGGAAAGGTCGCTGGATAAACGAGAGACCTGCCTGCAGCGCCTGCGGGTCTCGCTGTCGTTTCCTGTTCAATCCTGGGGTTCAGCATGAGCGTAGGCCTAATCGCCCTTCTCGACGATGTCGCGGGCCTTGTGAAAGTGGCCGCTGCGTCCCTGGACGACGTTGCGGGCCAGGCGGCCAAGGCGGGGGCCAAGGCTGCCGGCGCGGTTATCGACGATGCCGCTGTGACACCGAATTACGTCCATGGCTTTTCGGCCGAGCGCGAACTGCCCATTGTCGCCAAGATCGCCCGGGGCTCGATCCGCAACAAACTGCTGTTCCTGTTGCCCGCTGCGCTGCTCCTCTCGATATTCGCCCCATGGCTGATTACGCCCCTGCTCATGATCGGCGGGGCCTATCTCTGTTACGAAGGGGCGGAAAAGGTATTTCATCTCGTCGCGCCTCACCAGGCCGAGGTTCATGAAGCCGCGCTCGAGCATACCGCCATCGCGCCCGCTTCGCTTGAGGAGCAGAAGGTTGCCGGCGCCATCAAGACCGATTTCATTCTCTCGGCCGAGATCATGACCATTATCCTGGCTGCGGTGGAGGCTCCCGATTTCTGGACGCGCGCCGCCGTGCTGGCCATGGCGGGCATCGGCATTACCATCCTCGTCTATGGGGCCGTGGCGCTGATCGTCAAAGGCGACGATTTCGGCGTCTGGCTGGCCCGCAATGCGCGCACTAGTGCGGGCCGCGCCACCGGCCGGGGTATTGTCGTTGCCATGCCTGTCCTGATGCAGGCGCTCAGCCTTATCGGCACTGCCGCCATGACCTGGGTCGGCGGCAGCATTGTCGTGCATGGTCTCTACGAATTTGGCCTCGATTGGCCTGAGCATCTCATCGAAGCCGCAGCCCACTGGGCGGAAAGCGCCTTCCCGGCCATCGCTGGCTTTGCCGGATGGTTTGCCACGGCAGGCTTCGATTTCCTCTTCGGCCTGGCGCTCGGCGCTCTGCTCATTCCTGTCGTGGGCTATGTCGTGACGCCGGTATGGAAAGTGATCAAGTCGGCGCTACCGATGCGGCGTGCGGCCTAAACTCGTCACGCTCGAAACGTCGGCTCCAGCGGCCGCTCGCGCTTCGGGCGAGGGGCGTGGCGAGCGTGCAGGTCTCTCAAAGGAACAGATGGCGATCCTGGGTCCCTGTCAGACAGGTGGCGTCAGCCCGGCGACCTTCTTGCCTTTGAACGGCGCCATACCTTCGCGCGCCAATTCGTCGGCGCGCTCATTCAATTCGTCCCCGGCGTGGCCTTTGACCCAATGCCAGGAAATCTCGTGACGTTTCGTCGCCTCATCCAGCGCCTGCCATAGCTCGACATTTTTCACCGGCTTCTTGTCGGCGGTGCGCCAGCCGTTGCGCTTCCAGCCATGAATCCAGCTCTGGACGCCGTTTTTGACATATTGGCTGTCGGTGTGCAGATCCACCGCGCAGGCGCGGGTCAGGGCGTTAAGCGCCTCGATGGCCGCGGTCAATTCCATGCGGTTGTTGGTGGTTAGCGCCTCGCCGCCCTTCAGTTCCTTGCGGTGCGCCCCAAACTGCAGGATAGCCCCCCAGCCGCCCGGACCCGGATTTCCCGAACAGGCGCCGTCGGTGTGGATTGTGACTGAGTCAGACATGGACGGGTAGCCGATAGATATGGAACTGGCATGTGAGCCCGAGATGGTCGACCTCGACATGGGTTTTTTCCATGCCGATTTTCTCGAGGATCGCGAGGGAAGGGGCGTTGCGGACATCGGCCATGCCGATGAAGTGCTCGCCTTTGTTATTGGCGAAGAACCAGTCACGCAATCCCAATGCCGCTTCCTTGGCATAGCCTGCCCCGTGATAGCCCTCGAACAGGGCGTATCCTAGTTCCGGTTCACCGGTGGGGGGATAAATGCCGAAGCCGGCCCGGCCAACAAAGGCGCCGTCGGATTTGCGGGTGAGCCGCAACTTGCCCAATTGCCGGGTCTCGAATAGGTCGATCCAATGGGCGACGGACTTTTCTGCCTGCTCTCGGGTCCATGGGGCGCCGCTCACCGTCAGGTAGCGCGCGACATTGGGGCTGCCGTGCAACGCCACCAGATCATCGAGCTGATCCATGCGCCAGCCTGAGAGAACGAGGCGCTCGGTCTCGAAAAGCTCGAGACCGCTCATCGGGCAGAGTTCGCTTCCAGGTCGCGCAAGACGCGGGGGATGTTGAAGGCAATGTTCTCTTCGGCTGTGGTCTTGGTTTCGACCGTGACCGTATAGCGCTCGGCAAAGGCGTCGATTACCTCCTCCACCAGGCTTTCCGGCGCCGATGCGCCCGCGCTGACGCCCAGCGAGGTGAGGTTGCCATAGAGTGACCAATCAATGTCGCTGGCCCGGTCCACCAGGGTCGCGACCTTGCAGCCACTCCGCAGGGCCACTTCCACCAGCCGCTGTGAATTGGATGAATGGGGCGAGCCCACCACAATCATCGCATCGACCAGCGGCGCCACCGCCTTGATTGATTCCTGCCGATTAGTGGTTGCGTAGCAGATGTCTTCCTTGTGTGGGCCATTGATGGCGGGGAAGCGGGCACGCAGGGCAGCCACGATTTCGCGCGTGTCGTCGACCGACAGTGTTGTCTGGGTCACGAAGGCCAGCGTTTCTGGATCTTTTGGGTTGAACGCATTGGCGTCAGCCACTGTCTCGATCAGTGTCACCGCGCCCACCGGTAGCTGGCCCATGGTGCCGATCACTTCGGGGTGACCGGCATGACCGATCAGCACGATTTCATGGCCTTCCTCGAAATGGCGCGAGGCTTCCACATGGACCTTTGAGACCAGTGGGCAGGTCGCATCGAGGAAAAACATGTTGCGGCTCTTGGCATCGGCCGGCACGCTTTTGGGCACGCCATGGGCAGAGAACACAACGGGCGCCTCGGTCTCGGGGATTTCGTCGAGTTCTTCAACAAACACGGCGCCCTTGGCCTTGAGCCCTTCCACCACATATTTGTTATGCACGATGGCGTGGCGCACATAGACCGGCGCGCCATATTTCTGGAGCGCCAGCTCCACGATCTGTATCGCGCGGTCAACGCCAGCGCAGAATCCGCGCGGTGCGCAGAGCAGAATGTCGAGATGCGGCCTTTTTTCCATGCAGATCAGATGCTTTCGTCGCCCCTGCAAGTCAAGTCCTGTTGCAGCCGGGGCAGGGCATGGGCAATATGCAAGTGATAGTATGACCAGGACGGTTCCAGGTGAGTTTGGCGCAGGAAATGTTTGCGATTGCCCCAGCCATGGGGAAGGCGAACCTGAGCGCTGGCCAATTGAAGCTGCTTACCGGCAAGGCGCGATGGATCTTTCGAGTCGGCGAAGCTGGTTTCCCGACAGTGCCGACTATCGCCATCACCCGCGCCGCCTGGGAGGAGTTGCAGTCGGAACGGTCGCGGCAGGACACGCGATTGCGCACCCATTGGGTGGCCTGCCTCTATAAGCTCGTCGCCAAGGACGGCAATCCGCCTCAACTGGTCGTGCGCACCTCCGCATCGGCGCACAATAGTGGTCTGGCACCAGCGCGGCTGGGTATTGCTGCTCCCACCGCCCCCGAAGACGCGGTCGACCCCAGCCGCCCGCTGGCCAAGGCGATCAAGCAGGCCTTTGAGAGTTATGGCTTTTTCGGGCGCGGCTGGACCGGCCCGCGCCACGAGGACGACCGCGGTCGCCAGATTGTGCTAGTACAGGCGCGCATGGACGGCGAAATTGAGCAGTTCCTGACGCGCAATGCGACCACCGGGAGTTTGGGGCCGGCGCCCCTCAATGGCAGCCCTTTGCCGCGCCTGCCCGAGGGTGTCGGCGCACTGATCGAATTGCTCGATGCCAAGGCCGGACGGCACATGGCTTGCCTCGTCGCGATCAACAAGAAACAGGTGACCTTCCTCTCCGCGCGCCCCGTGCAGGCCGGCGCCGGGGCCGAGTTGGAAGCGGCCGTGGACCGCGTCGAGCGCAAGATATGGACGCCGCACAATGCGGTCAGTCGCGTCGATGCCAGCCGGTTGGCGTTGATGCTGCATCCGCGGCTGAAGTCCCCCGAGGAGGTGACGCCGATAGCCATGGGGCTCGGAGTCTCGCCGGGCGCTGCCAGCGGCATCATCACCTTCAGCGCCGACGACGCGGCGCGGCTGCGCGCCCGGGGCAAGCATTGCATTCTCGTGGTCAACGAAACCGGCCCCGCCGATATCGAGGGCATGAAGGCGGCCACGGGCATTCTCACCGCACGGGGCGGCATGTCGAGCCACGCGGGCGTCATCGCCCGCATCACCGGCAAGCCCTGTGTCGCCGGCGTGCGTAGCCTGACTGTGGATACGCTGGAAATGGTGTGCCGCATCGGTGATCGCGAGTTCCGCGCCGGCGATCGGTTGACCATCGATGGCACCGATGGCGCGGTGTATCTGGGCAATCTGCCGTTGGCGCAGCCGCAGATCGGCGGTGCCATCAGCAAGCTCCTGAGCTGGTCTGATGCCAGCCGCAGAATTGCCGTGCGCACAAATGTGGAGACGGTCGAATCGGCGCAGACGGCACTGAGTTTTGGAGCCGAGGGCATTGGCCTGGCGCGCTCCGAACACATGTTCTTTTCGCCCGAGCGCATGGTGGCGCTGCGGCGCATGATCCTCTCCGAGGACGAGGATGCGCGCTCCCGGGCGTTGGCCGGGTTGGTGGACTTCCAAACCGGCGACTATTCGGCGCTGTTCTCGGCCATGCGGGGATTGCCGGTCACGGTACGCCTGTTCGATCCCCCCCTGCACGAATTCCTGCCACGCACCGACGAGGAAATCGAAGATACCGCAGCGTCGCTCGGCGTCGCCGTGAGGGCGCTTCGCCTGCGACTTGAACGCATTGCCGAGATCAATCCCATGCTTGGGCACCGCGGCGTGCGCCTTGCCATCACCTATCCCGAAATCCTGCAGATGCAGATGCAGGCGGTGCTTGCCGGTGCCCGCGCCGCCAGTGAGCGGCAGGCCGAACCAGTCGTTATTGAGGTCATGGTGCCTTTCGTTTCGACGGCAACGGAAGTCTCCTGGGTCCGCGAGCGGGTATTTGCCATGCTCGAGAATTCCGGGCTCACTCGTTCGGACCGTGTGCGGTTCTCCTTCGGCACCATGATTGAATTGCCACGCGCCTGCCTGCGCGCTGGGGACATTGCCTCGATGGTGGATTTCATCTCGTTTGGCACAAATGATCTGACCCAGACCACCTTTGGTATTTCGCGAGACGACGCGCCTGCATTCCTCGCCGCCTACCATCGCAAGGGCGTCTATGAGCGCGATCCCTTCGTCACCATCGACGAGAAGGGCGTGGGCGAAATGATCACCATTGCCATCGCACGGGGCAAGGCAGCCAATCCCCGCCTCAAGATCGGCATTTGCGGCGAACATGCCGGCGATCCTACCTCGCTGCAGTTCTTTGCCGGCCTGGGCGTCGACTATGTCAGCTGCTCACCCTATCGTGTTCCGGTTGCCCGGCTGACCTTGGCCCAGGCGTCCGCTTAAATAGATGGCGTTCCGTACCTATATCGGAATGGCGGAAGAACCAGCCGGCAAGAAGCCGGGACCTTGGGAAGGGGCATTGCGTTCGTGAAAAGACTTATTTTCCTCCTGGCATTGCCTGTGCTCCTCGTGTTGGGTTTGCCGGCCGCCGCGCAATCGGGCGCACAATGCGCCACCATCGACGATGATACCGAGCGCCTGACCTGCTACGACGACCTGTTCAGAACCGGCACTCCGGTGGGCACTGAAGGACCCAGTGTCGTCCTCCAGTCCGAGCAGCTCATCCCGGCGCGTCCCAGCGGCAGGGCGCCGGCGACCATCACGGTCTATTGTGAGGCCGACATGCTCAAGGTCGCTTTCGGCTTTGCCGGCAATTCGATGTCGGCGCTGGGCCGAGATACCGGCATAACCCTGCAATATGACCTGGCACGGGCCCGAAGCTCCACCTTGCCCGTCAATGAGGATAATACGGCCATTCTCATCGACAATACGGCCGACGCACGGACCTTTCTCGATGGGCTGATCGGGGCCACCAATCTGACGGTGCGCGTCACCCCGGCCAGCACGCGGTCGCTGTCGGTCCGCTTCCGGGTCGCATCCTTTGCCGATGAAGTGGCTCCAGTGATCGCCGCCTGCGGGCAGTAGAACACTGCGTCCACCTGCCGCACCGCGGCTGTGGAACCGCCCCAACCCCGCCACATCCGCGCCTTTTGGGCGCCCTGAAGCCCATTTACCCAGCGCTAACCTTAATAACCGATCATCATGACCGTCGGCATTTGAGCGTCACATTTGCCGAGCGTAGTTCGTGTTGCGTAGCGTTGAGTATTATTTATGGTCCTTTCCCACCGGCCAGTGGTGCGTTCGCGCCCGGTCAGAGCGGTTAGCCGAGGCATTGTCCTCGCCAGGACGCTGGCGATGGCAATCGTGGCTCCCCTTGCCTATGTCGGCCTTGCCGGCGCGGCTTTCGGTCCCGGCTCGGCCCCCTTGGGGACGATGGGCCTGCCTGGCAGCCAGGTTCAGCCCGTTGCAATCGCCCAGGCGAACCTGAGCTATTCAGGCATCGACCCGGTCATTACCGGCAATGTCGATCATCTCTTCGACAGCGTTAGCTTCACCGGTCCCAATCGCGCCGCCAAGACCGACCGTGTGCGTCCGGCGGTGGATGCGCTGGCCATTTCCAAAAGCTTCGAAGAAGCGCGGCTGCAGATCGCGGCTCTGCGCGCTCCCGCGGATCCGGCGGCACTGGGTCAATCGAGCTTCGCCCAGGCGGATGCGGCCCCCAATGAGGCCGGCCCGCGCATGTCGGTTGCCGCACTGCATCCCAATGCGGCAGCGGCACTGGATGCTATTGCCGGCATTGCGCCCAAATCCGACGAGACACTTTCGGGCGTGACTCTGCCCGAGGCCGTCCCCGAGCAACTCGCCTACGCTCGCGCCACTACGCCTGCAATCGGCAGTGCCGCCAGGGGCGACGCGATGGAAGTGTCCGACAAGGAACTGTGGTGCCTGGCAACCGCAATCTATTTCGAGGCGCGCGGCGAGACCTATCGCGGTCAGGTGGGTGTGGCGCAGGTCGTGCTCAACCGGGTCAAGGATCATCGCTATCCCGACACGATCTGCGGCGTAGTGTTCCAGAACCAGAACCGTCGCAACTCCTGCCAGTTCTCATTCGCCTGCGACGGCATTCCCGAAACTGTCACCGAGCGAGAGCCTTGGGTCCAGGCCGAGGAAATCGCTTCAAAGGTGACAGCCGGCGAGCTTTATCTGACGGAAGTGGGCGAAGCGACGCATTATCACGCTACTTATGTGCGGCCCGCCTGGGCACCGCGCATGACCAAGCTCACCCAGATCGGGCTGCATGTTTTCTACAAGTTCAAGTCGGGCTGGCTGTTCGGATAACCCGTTTGCAGTCCGATAGTGCATTTGTGCATATGACTTCGTCGGCTTTCTGCAATTTCGTTTGAATTGGTTTCGTGGTCTTTTTAGGCGAGAAGACCACGGAGACCTTCATGTCGAGTAGCACCAGCACCACCGGGAATCGGCTTTCCCTGGCTGCATTGATTGTCCTCGGGCTTTTGCCACTCCTGCCGGCAATCGGACGCATGGTGCTACGCTTTGCCGATGTGGAAGTGCCGCCCGAAGTGGTTGCCGATACGGCCCGCTTTTTCACCATGCCCGTGCCGGTGGTGCTGCATATCGTCGGCGGTTGCCTGTTCAGCCTGCTTGGTGCACTGCAATTCTCGCCCGCGCTGCGGCGGCACTCCTGGCACCGGATGTCCGGACGGATTCTGGTGGTGTCGGGGTTGGTTGCGGCGCTGTCGGCCCTTTGGCTCACCCAGTTCTATCAGCATCCGCCCAGCGAAGGCCCGTTGCTCTACTGGTTCCGCATCCTTGCCGGGTCTGCAATGGTGTTCTTTCTGCTGCGCGGCTTCCTGGCGGCAAGGGCGCGGCGGTTTGATCGGCATATGGCCCATATGACGCGCGCCTACGCAGTTGGACTGGGCGCCAGCACACAGATGCTAATCGGCATACCCTGGCTGCTGCTTTTCGGCGAGCCATCTCCCATTGTGGGCGATTTGCTCCTGGCCATGGGCTGGGTCATCAACCTGGCAGTGGCGCAATGGGCGCTGGGGCGGCGCCAAGGGCATCGCCTCCGGGCGCTACCGGCCACCGCCTGAGTTGAACTCAGTAGCCGACGGTGCGCCCGGTCAATCTCAGGACTGAATTGCCGGAACGGCTCGAAAAGTTGAACCAGCTGCCGTTGCTCCAGAACCGCATCCAATTGGCGCGATTTGGAGCGACTTCGGTGACGTCGACGCCTGGATAGAGAACGTGTTTTGAGGTGAGGCCATCGGTGGAATAGGTGCCGGTTGCAGTGGTGGAGATGCTGACATAGCTCACCCTGCCGCCTTCGATCTTCTTGACCGTGGCGCTGGACAGCGGGTCCGTAGAGACCCAGTCCGCATAGTCGACCTCGTAGTCGCGTCCTTCGAACTTGACGAGCTTATCGGTGTCGAAGCCGGCCGGCATCTCGTCGGCGATGGCTTGAAGCACGAAGCCGGGTCCAATGGCAGCGATGGTAGTCGCGCAAACGGCGCCAAGGGTCATGCCCATCAGCATATGGCGAGTCGGCAGGTTCATGGCGGACGTCCCGTTCTGTTCCAATTCGGCACAGGTGCCTTAACGGATCAGTAACCATGATTGTTCGATTGCGGAACGGCTAAATCACCTTAGGGTTAATCTGCACAGGCGTTCTCAGGCGTGCGGGATGGAGCCGCTAATGGTTTCAAACGCTTCGATAAAACGCTCATGCGCCTGCTGCGTGGGCCAAGGACGGATGAGCCGGTCAAAAGCATCGACGTCAAACGCTGACTGTCCCGGTTCGCCAAATAGGCGTCGCGCTTCGCTCGGATCAAAACCGGCCAGATGCGTCGCCTCGAAAAAAGCGGCCTCGCGGTCGGCTTTCTTGATCAGCTTGGCCAGTGCCGCCGTCATCGTGGCCGGCAGCGAAAAGCGCAGGAAAATGGCCGACAGCAGGCGGTTCTCGACATCCTTGTAATTGCCGCCCATTGCCGCCTTGAACGGGGAGATGATGTCGCCCATCACATATTCGGGGGCGTCGTGGAGCAACGCCTGTAGCCGGGCCGCCGCGCTGGCGTCGGGGTTGGACGCGCGAAACAGCTCAAGCACCAGCACAGAATGTTGGGCCACCGAGAACGGATAGTCGCCCTGCGTCTGCCCGTTCCAGCGAGCAACGCGCGCCAGCCCATGGGCGATGTCGGACAGCTCCACATCGACGGGGGACGGATCAAGAATATCAAGACGGCGACCAGACAGCATACGCTGCCAGGCGCGGGCACTTTGGCGGGACATCGGCAATCAGACGGGCTAGCGAACTGTTGTCACCAGCAATAGTCCGATTCGAGACAGTTCAGTCACTCGTCTTCTGCAATCACTTCGCCCAGACGGTATGTCGCCCAAACAGGCAAAGCGATATCGACCGGCTTGCCACCGACTGTCACCGCCGCCGGATCCGTGATCCGGTCAAGGCGCACGCTGGCAAGCGCAGTTCCGTCTACCACCTGTCCGACGATACCGGCCTCGCGCCCGCCGGCCATCACAGCACTACCCGCAGGCGCGTCAATGCCGGAGAGGATCACCGGGCGTCGGCGGGCCGTACCGCGATGCTTCATGCGCGAGACGACTTCCTGTCCCACATAGCAACCCTTGGCAAAATCGATGCCCTCGAGAATGTCTAGGCCAATATCATGGGCGAAAGCATCATTGGCCGGGAAGTCGTTGCCCTGATGCATAATGCCCGCGCCAATGCGTTCGCGATGGTATGGCGCGTCGTCCTGAACCCATTCGTCAGTTGCGTCCACCGGCGATATCGCCCGCCATCCCATGTTGATTGGCCCCAACCGATCTGCGTGGCGAATACCATCGGGTTCCGCATCCTGCGCAAAACCGACACGATGGGACTCACGCAAATCGTCGATCACCACCTGCGCTCGCAGGCGATACATCTTCATCCGCTTGAAGAAATCGTCGGCCACCGATTGGTGCACGTCGAGCCAGAGCGCGCCTTCTGCATGTCCCGCCAAGCCCTCGGCCAGAATCTTGCCTTGCGGCGATAGAAGAGCCCAAGCGGCAGCCTTTTCCCCATCGCCGTTTCCGGCGCTGGGAATTTCGCCCGTGACCACATCGTTGAGCAGGCGGTGCGCATCGGGACCGGAAAACCGGAACAGCGCGCGGTCGGGGCGCAGATGAATGGTCATGGTGGCTTGCCTCGTCGGACGCCCATGCTAAACCGGCCATGAGAGATGACCAGCAGCGGGACCCGAGACATGGCGCAGTATGATACGATTTTCAAGAACGCCACCGTGGTCAATCAGGACGGCGAAGGTCTCGCAGACATTGCGGTGACCGGAGGCAAGATCGTCGCGCTGGGCCGAATCGACGGTAGTGCAGCCGAAGTCGTCGATTGCAAAGGCCTGCACATCCTGCCCGGCGTCATCGACACCCAGGTGCATTTCCGCGAGCCGGGCCTGACCCACAAGGAAGACCTCGAGAGCGGTTCGCTCGGCGCAGTCATGGGCGGCGTTACGGGTGTGTTTGAAATGCCAAATACCAATCCGCTGACCACCACCCGCGAAACCTTTGAGGCCAAAATCGCCGCGGGCACCAACCGCATGCACTGCGATTTCGCCTTCTATATCGGCGGAACCCACGAGAATGTGGACGAGCTGCCTATGCTCGAAAAGCTGCCCGGTTGTGCGGGCGTAAAGGTGTTCATGGGCTCGTCCACCGGCTCGCTGCTGGTGCAGGACGACGCCGGCGTGGAAGCCATTCTTCGGGCCATTTCCCGACGCGCTGCATTCCACTCCGAGGACGAATATATGCTCGAGGAGCGCAAGCATCTGCGCGTTCCCGGCGATCCGTCCAGCCACCCAGTCTGGCGCTCGCCGGAAGTGGCGATGAGTTGTACCACGCGGCTGGTCAACCTCGCGCGCAAGACCGGCAAGCGCATCCACGTGCTGCATATCTCGACCAAGGAAGAGATCGTCTATCTCGCCGATCACAAGGATGTAGCCAGCGTCGAGGTGACGCCACATCACCTGACACTCGACGAAACGGCCTATACCCGCCTGGGCACCTATGCCCAGATGAACCCGCCAGTGCGCGACAAGTCGCACCGGGAAGGTATCTGGAAGGGCGTGGCCAATGGTGTCGCCGATATCCTCGGCTCAGACCACGCGCCCCATACGCGGGAGGAAAAGGACCATGCCTATCCGGCCAGTCATTCAGGCATGACCGGGGTGCAGACGCTGGTGCCGACCATGCTCGACCACGTCAATGCCGGGAACCTGTCGCTGCAGCGCTTTGTCGATATGACCAGCCACGGCCCCAATCGCCTGTTCGGGATTGCAGGCAAGGGCCGTATCGCCGTCGGTTATGATGCCGACCTCACCATTGTCGATATGAAACGGCGCGAGACCATTACCAATGAGTGGATCAGGAGCCGCGCCGGCTGGACGCCCTATGATGGCGTGACCGTCACTGGCTGGCCGGTTGGCACCATTGTGCGCGGCAACACGGTAATGTGGCAGGGCGAACTGGTGACCCCGAGCCAGGGTCAGCCGATGCGCTTCCTGGAATCGCTGGCGGGGTAGGGGCAGGCAGCGAACCGCGGGCTGGCTACTGCAAGATCCGGTCGAGATTGTATTCGCCGTTGCGGATGCGCTCGGGGAGCTGTTCGATCAGATCGGCCGTGGCCTCGTCGCCATGCATCTTGACGAAGGTGGCGAGCGCCGCAAACAGCGAGGCATGCGCTAACGACGCGGATTCGAGACCGTCTTCCTCGGCGCTGTTCCAGGCTTCCGCCAGATATTCGAGGGCCAGCTGCCGCTCCGACTGGTTGCGGTCGAACGGGCCGATCCCCGACGCGGGCGAAAAAAGGGATTTGGTCGTGCTCATGGGTCCGGGCATAGCATGCCCCGGTCTCCGCTCAATGGAGGAAGTAAGCCGAAGGTTAACGGCGGGTAGGCAATTGCATGGACTGACCCGCGTCGCCTATTCGGCAAACCGCGTATGAATGTCCCGCGCCAGCCGCTGTGCCTCGCTCAAAAGCCGCGCCAGCGCCTCCTGTGAAGCCGGGGTGCAATGGCGGTGAAACCTGGAAAATGCGGTGTATCCGGTGTTAAATGCGCCGGCCAGGCGCTGCCGCCGATCCTCGTCAGGTTCATCGAGATCGATCAGCTCGGCGGCCTGTGCGCGCCAGTCCTCATCGCCGGCCTCGCATAGCGGCTGCAGGAAGTAGAGGCTCCCCATGATCTCGGCCAGCCGCTCCATCTGCCGCTGATAAGGCGGGTCGACGGCGAGGGCGGGATTGGCCAGGGACAGGGCCAGGACCGCCAAGATGAACGCGCGTTTCAGCATTTAAAGGGAACCTGAACGGGTCTGTGAGGTGGAACCATCATGCCCACTTCCTACCAGCTTAGCCCCAGGACTTTGAAGCACTCTCTGATCACGTCATCGAGGCGAGACGTGGTGCGCAACGCCAGGAGCATGCCGGGGTCGGCCCATTTGTGGTCGCTGATTTCGTCGGACGGCCGGATCGTGCCGGAAAAATCGGTGGTGGCAAACACGGCCAGCCGATAGGTGCCGTCACGCCCCAGCGCCTGCACCAGGGCCTGCTTGGGGTTACGGATGGCAAGGCCCAGCTCCTCCTGCACCTCGCGGATCGCGCATTGCTCCACCGTTTCGCCGGGGTCCATGCGCCCGCCCGGGAAGGTCCACAGGTTTTGATAGGGCGCATAGGCGCGCTTGATCAGCAGAACCTTGCTGTCACGGACAAGCGCGACGCTGGCGGCATTGGGAAGTTCGGTCATGGCCGGGAACGGTTCGACTGGTTTGCGATTCGGGTAATCTGAGACTACCTCTGCACTGGTAAAGGAGACACGCCCATGTGTGGACGCTATGCCTCGACCCTGCCACCCGAAATGATGGAAGAGCTGTTCAAACTTCTGAACAGCGTCGAGATCGTGCCGCGCTACAATATTGCGCCGACCCAGCCCATCGTGGCCATATGGGAGGCCGAGGGACGGCGCGAGGCCCATTTTGCACGCTGGGGCTTCGTGCCCGGATGGGTCAAGGACCCGCGCGAGTTTCCGCTATTGGTCAATGCACGCGCAGAGAGCATGGCTGAAAAGCCGGCTTTCCGCGACCGGGTGAAACACGGCCGCTGCATCGTGCCGGCCAGCGGTTATTACGAATGGCACACCGGTCCTGACAAGAAAAAGCAGCCCTATTACATCACCCGTGCCGATGGGCAGCCGATGGCGCTGGCGGGGCTCTATTCAACCTGGATGGGGCCCAATGGCGAGGAGATCGACAGTGTTGCCACCATTACTGTCGCCGCCAACCCGCAGCTGTCAGTAATTCACGACCGCATGCCGGCCATTCTGATGGGCGAAAATCAACAGGACGACTGGCTCAATGTGCGCGACATCCGTAGTGCCGAGGCGGCCCAGATGGCGCTGCCGCTGGAGGATGGGGTGCTGAAATTCCATCCCGTTTCAACACGGGTCAATTCGGCCCGAGATGACGATCCGGGGCTGATCGAGCCAGTATCGCTGGACAAGCCGGAGCGCCCGGCGGCGAAGCCGAAAAAGGTGGCCGGCGGCGGGCAGATGGATTTGTTCTGAGGCAAAGTGCCATTCCTCTCCCCCTCGGGGAGAGGTGGCCGGAGCCAAGCGCAGGTCGGTGGGGGGTAACGCTCCATATTCGCTGAAGCATCCCCCTCATCTGGCGCTGCGCGCCACCTTCTCCCCGATGGGGGAAGAATAGAGGGGTGTCCCCTCACATGATCTCGTAATAGCCCAGCGCGTCGCCGATGGCGTCTTCTTCGTAGTGGAGATGGCTGAGCAGCACCTTTTCGAGCGCCCGAAACACGGTGACCGCGGTCTCAAAATTGTCAGCCCCCGGCGCATCAGCCAGGGCAACGAGCGCGTCGATCAGCTTTTCGAGGAGGGTGTGAACCACCACATGCTCGGCCTGCAATCGGTCGGCAATGGCCTTGAAGGCCGGGCCTTGCGCGGCAATGGCGGGGAACACCGCCTGATCCTCGATAGAGTGGTGGCCATGGACGAACTGGCAATATTGTCCGCAGAGCGTTCCGAAGCGGCGATAGTTCGAGACCATGACGAGGTCAGCGGTTTCCGCTTTTACCTCTTCGGCCGTTGCCTTGCCTTCGGAGGCGCGGGCGATCAGGCGCCCGAGCACCACCATATTGTCGCGCAGATGATCATGGATCTGCTTGAGGTGTTCGCCCGGCGCTTTCTGCGCATCGGTCAGGCCCTCAAGTCGGGGGATCGGAGGACGCGTGGCGTCGTCAAGAAATTGAATGTCTTTGAGCAGCATGCAGGAACAGATGGGCTGTGTTTGAAACCGGTGCAAGAAGGCACACAGGAGTGACCTAAAACTCACCCAGGAAAATCTTGTGCTCCGCTGCTGCTTCTTGGGATGCGTCGAGTATCTCGTCTAAGGCCAAACATAAATCTCTCAGGTCGCAAAACGACATTGGGCCCCTATCGGACTTAAAGAATAATACCGGCTTAAGCCTGTAGAGCTCCCTGTTTGTGATCATTTCAAGGGTGGAGGTGAAGTCAATATTGTCCTTCATCTGATATGAAAAGCTAAAAATCTCGATGAATGACGAGTGGATGACTTTGTTCAATGTATCGTGCAAAGTCTGATCTTCGGGCTTGGTCTTTTCGTCTGCCCATAAGGTGTCTGGAGAAAGAGCCGATACGCGCCGTGTCAGCGAGAGGTTCCGGAGCGACAAGGAGTCAATCAGTCGCCTGCATGCGATCGCGACATTTAGGACATCGTCTGTAGCAAGCTGTGCTTGTCTAAATGTCACTTCGTACGAGTATCCTCCAACCTCTCCGGTCTCTGCGAAGCAGGCGAGTCTCGCAAGGCGCACCGCGGTTTGCTCATAGGCATGTCGAACGATGGTCTCTTTTGGAGTCATCCAAGCATCTTCCCCGGGTTCAAAATCCCGTGCGGATCAAGTGCAGTCTTGATGGCGCGCATCATTTCCAGCGCCACCGGGTCCTTCACCTGTTTGAGCAGGTCCACCTTGAGCTGCCCGATGCCGTGTTCGGCCGAGACCGAACCACCATGGCGCAAGACGACCTCATAGATTGCCGCGTGCATGGCCTCGTCATATTGCGCCATGAAGGCCTTGGGATCAGCGCCCACGGGCATGGAGAAGTTGAAGTGGATATTGCCGTCGCCCATGTGCCCAAACGGCACCGGGCGGATGCCGGGCGCGATCTTTTCGGCAGCGGCCGTGCCTTCGGCAATCAGCGCCGGCACCGCAGCGATGGGCACTGAAACGTCATGCTTGATCGAGGCCCCCTCGCGGCTTTGGCACTCGCTCATCTGTTCGCGGAAGGCCCACATGCGGGTGCGCTCGGCCAGGGCCTCGGCGATGGTTGCGTCGGCTATCAGCTCTTCGTCGAAAGCCGCTTCCAGCGCCGCTTGGAGGGAACCTGGCTCGGTGCCGGCCATGCGGGTCAAGTCGATCAACGCGTACCAGGGCGAGGCGCTGGCGGTGGGATCGGCATCGAGCATGCCGTGGCGCAACTGGATGTCGAGGCCGATATGCGGGATCAGCTCGAAGGCGTTGAGCCGCGATCCGACGCGCTGGCGCATCAGTTGGAACAGGTCGAGCGCCGCTTCGGGCGAGGCGACATTGACCAGGGCCGTCTCATAGTCTTCGGGCAGGGGATAGAGTTTGAGACTGGCCGCCGTGATGATGCCCAGCGTGCCCTCGGCGCCAACAAGCAGGTCCTTGAGGTCATAGCCGGTATTGTCTTTTTTGAGGGCATTGAGGCCGTTGTAGAGCCGCCCATCGGCCAGCACCGCCTCGACCCCCATGGTCAGCTCGCGCGCATTGCCATAGGCCAGCACATTGACGCCCCCGGCATTGGATGAGAGCACGCCGCCTATGCGCGCCGACCCCTGCGAGGCCAGCCAGAGCGGAAACATGGCGCCCGCGGCCTCTGCGGCCCTGTGGGCGTTCTCGAGGATGACACCGGCCTCCGCCGTCATCACCCCGGCGGCTGTGTCCACCGAGCGGATGCGGTCGAGCTTGTGGAGGCTGAGGATGACTTCATTGCCCAGAAGCGGCACCTGCGCGCCGACCAGCCCGGTATTGCCGCCTTGGGGGATGATGCCGACGCGATTTTCGTTCGCCCAGCCCATCACCGACTGCACAGCCTCCACGCTGGGCGGCGTTACCACCGCGGCGGCGCCTTGATGGAAGCGCTTGCGTGGTTCGTTGAGATAGGCGCCCATTTTGCCGGCATCCGTCACCACCGCATCGCTGCCCACGCGGTCAACAAGGGCGGCGGCGATTTGAGCGGCGGTCAGGGGCATGGCAACAATCCAGAACAGATCAGCATTGAGTGTGATGCGCTTGCTCGCGCGACCTCCCATGTGCCACAAGCGGAGCGACGACTCCAGACTTGCAAAGGCCGCGCCTTGCCTGCGCGGATGTGACCATGACCACCCCCGACTGGCCTGATTTCTATTTTGCGCGCCACGGTGAAACCGACTGGAACCGCGAGCAACGCTATCAGGGCAGCCGAGATATCCCGCTCAACCGCACCGGCCAGTTGCAGGCAGACGCCAATGGCGTGCTGTTGCGGCAGCTCCTGGAGCGCGACGGCGTCGATCCGACCTCGCTCAACTGGTTTGCCTCGCCGCTGAGCCGTGCTTCGGAAACCATGGACCGCATGCGCGCTGCCTTCGATGTCGCGCTGCCACCGGTCATCCACGACAAGCGCCTGATCGAGATTTCCTTCGGTACATTCGAAGGACGCCTGCATGCGGAAATCGCCAGCCAACATGCGGCGCTGGCGCCCGGTGAACGCGACGAAAGCTATTGGAAGTTCCGGCCCCAGGACGGCGAGAACTATGAAGACGTCGCCGAGCGCCTCGTCGACTTTGCCCACGCCCTGACCCATCACGCCGTGGTCGTCGCCCATGGCGGCGTCTTGCGGGTGCTGCGGCACCTGGTGGAAGGCGCTCCACGCAGCGACGTGCTCAACTGGCCACCGCCACAGGGCGCAATCGCCCATTTCGTCGGTGGCCGGATGACGCTCCACTCCGCGACCAACACCTGGGATGCCGAGGTCGATTGACCTGGCGCCCAGCCCTGCCTAGAAAGCCCTCAACCCAAGGGGCTGCGCTATGTCTTTCAATACGTTCGGGCATCTCTTCCGTTTCACCACCTGGGGCGAAAGCCATGGTCCGGCGCTGGGCGTGGTGGTGGACGGTTGTCCGCCCGGCCTGACGCTGACGCCTGAGATGATCCAGCGTGATCTGGATCGTCGCAAGCCTGGTCAGAGCAAGTTCACGACGCAGCGCCGCGAGGCCGACGCGGTGAAAATCCTCTCCGGCGTCTTCGAGGACGAACGTACCGACGGGCCGCGCACCACCGGCACACCGATTTCGCTGTTGATCGAAAACACCGACCAGCGCTCGAAAGACTATTCGGAAATCCGCGACAAATATCGTCCGGGCCACGCCGACTATACCTATGACCAGAAATACGGCATCCGCGACTATCGTGGCGGCGGCCGCACCTCGGCGCGCGAAACCGCGGCCCGCGTTGCGGCAGGCGCTGTGGCCCGCCAGGTGCTCGCTGGCGTGACCATCCGCGCCAGTCTCGTGCAGATGGGACCGCACAAGATCGATTATGCCAATTTCGATTGGGAGACGGTCGGAACGAACCCATTCTTCTGCGCCGACGCGAAAGCAGCCGTTCTGTGGGCCGATTATCTCGATGCGCTTCGCAAGGAAGGCAATTCGGTGGGTGCTGTCATCGAGGTTGTCGCCGAAGGTGTGCCCGCAGGTTGGGGCGCGCCCATCTATGGCAAGTTGAGCGCCGATCTGGCCTCCGCCATGATGAGCATCAATGCAGTCAAGGCGGTCGAAATCGGGGCGGGGTTCGAGGCGGCAGGCCTCACGGGTGTCGAAAACGCCGACCAGATGCGGGCGGGCGAGGGCAAACCCTATTTCCTCTCCAACCACGCCGGCGGCATTCTGGGCGGTGTGTCCAATGGCGATCCGGTTGTGTGCCGCTTCGCGGTCAAGCCGACCTCATCCATCCTCACCCCGCGCCAGACGGTCACCACGGCCAATGAGGATACCGACATCATCACCAAGGGCCGGCACGACCCCTGTGTCGGCATTCGCGCCGTGCCGGTGGGCGAAGCCATGATGGCGCTGGTGCTGGCCGACCACATGCTGCGCCACCGCGGCCAGACGGGCCGCGAAGGGGCGGTTGGGTTTCAAAGGAATTAAGTCTAGCAACCAAGCCCGCGTTCATCGCCTCCCTCCCCTTGATGGGGAGGGAATGAGGGTGGGGTGTCACACGCACACGGGCCCCTGAACGAGGCCACCCCAACCAGCTTTGCTACGGTCCTGCGGACCGAGCGACGCTACCCTCCCCATCAAGGGGAGGGAGGGGCCAGAGTTCAAGCGAGCTCCAACCGCACTCCGAATAGTCCGCGCTTCACGCGCAGGAGCGCCAGCCCTTCCAAATATTCCACATGCGCCATGATCGTCATGCGCGCCGCGATGCGCACCTTTACCGGTTGGGTCGGATAGATCGCATCGGCTACCGCGCCGATCCTGTGCGCACCATGCCTGACCGCTGCGAGCACCTGTTTATTCCGCATCTGCCGGTGCGCCCACAACGCCCTGGCATGCGCCTTGCCATCGGCAATGGGGCCGCCATGGGCGGGCAGATAGCGCGAATAGGGCAGGGCGATGACCTTGTCGAGCGAAGCCAGATAATCCGCCATGGAGCCATCCGGCACCGAGACAAGCGTCGAATTCCAGCCCATCACATGGTCTCCCGAGAGCAGGTTGTCGGTGCCGACAATCCCGAAGGCAAGGTGATTGGCGCAGTGTCCGGGCGTTGCATGCACGGAAAGCTCGAGATCGCCCGCAGCGATGATTTCGCCATCAAGCAGCGTGCGGTCCGGCACCAGGTCCCAGTCGCAGGATTTGCGAATCGGGTTGCGCTCAAAACGGCGCAGCGGCCGCGACAGCCGGTGGGGGCCACCAAACCAGAGTGGTGCCCCCAGCCTGTCCCCCAGACGGCGCGCCGAGGCGCTGTGATCGCGATGGGTGTGGGTGAGCAGGATTGCCGTCACCGCGCGCCCGTCCATGGCGGCCAGCAGCGCCGTTTCATGGGCCGCATCCAGTGGTCCGGGATCGACCAGCGCCAGCCGATCATGCCCCACAAGGAAGGTGTTGGTGCCCGTAAACGTATAGGCCGAGGCATTGGGTGCCGTGACCCGCACAACGCCAGGCAATTGCGCGATTGGCTCGCCCGTTTGCGGCAAAAAATCGGTGTCGTAGTGCGGGGTCGGGGAGGTGGTTGCCATTGCGCTGCTGGTAACGAGAAAGTAAGAAGCTGGGGTCGGAACAGCGCTCGCCATGAGGGACGACGCGGTTCACTTCAAGCATGGAAGGTATGAAATGGCTGTGACTTTGACCACGCCCAACACGCTGCTCGGTGCATTCCAGCCCAAGAGCGACGTTGCCAAGCTGGCAACCAATGCTGCAATCGTGCTGCTGGGCACGATGCTGATCGCCGCTGCCGCCAAGGTCAACGTGCCGGTCTGGCCCGTGCCGGTGACGCTGCAGAGCTTTGCCATCGCCGCCCTTGCCGCTGCCTTTGGCATGCGCATCGGCGTTGCTACCGTTGCCGCCTACCTGCTTGAGGGCGCAATGGGCTTGCCGGTCTTCGCCACTGGCGGCGGGCTTGCCTATCTCGTCGGCCCCACCGGCGGCTTCCTGATCGGCTTCCTCGCCCAGGCCGCTATCATCGGCTACGCCGCCGACCGTGGCGCCTCCAACCGCCCCTTCACCCTGTTCGGCGCCATGATGGTGGCCACGATTGTGCTCTATGCCTTCGGCTTTGCCTGGCTGGTGGCCATGGCCGGTCAGGCCGCCTGGGTTGACCAGACCAACGTCGTCGCTTCGGCCTTCGCCAAGGCCGTCCAGCCCTTCCTCGTCTGGGACACGCTGAAGATGGCCTTCGCGGCCCTTTCGGTGACCGGGCTGTGGGGCCTGATCGGCTCCAAGCGCTAAGCGCGACCCGCAGATTGTGAAAAGGGCCGGTGGAAACGCCGGCCCTTTTTTCATGCTGGCATGCCGACCGTGTCGGCATAAAAAACCCCGACCTCGCGAGAGGCCGGGGTTGATTGGTCGGAGTAGAGTGATTCGAACACTCGACCCCCTGCTCCCGAAGCAGGTGCGCTACCAGGCTGCGCTATACTCCGTCAGGGTCGCGACATGTCGGGAAAACCTGGGCGGTCAGAAATCCGCCCCCGTCACGATGTGGCGGCTTTATAGCTGCGGTCCGGGCGCTGTTCAAGCGGTTCCCACAACCTTTTCTCTGGCCTCAGATCGAGTTGCGCAGTGCCGCCGAACGGTGTAGGAACCGCGCCAAGTTGGGGCGTCGCCAAGCGGTAAGGCACCGGTTTTTGGTACCGGCATTCCCAGGTTCGAATCCTGGCGCCCCAGCCAGATTTCTCGCTCCCGCCCCGTTGCCCCTGCGTTTCAAGCTTTTGCGTCCTATTGGCGCGCCAAGCCGAAACTTGGATTCGCAGTAACTGGGGTACAGGCCTGCACTACTAAGGCAGGTATCATGGGTCGTGGACCACACCTTTGTCGTCGGGGCGCTGTCTACTACTGGCAGCGCCGGTTGCCGACTCATCTCGCAAACCGCTTGCGAATCTCTCATGTCAAGGTGAACCTCAGAACCAAGGACGTCGCCATTGCGCGCCGGCTGGTCCCGCCACTCGACGCGCTGGCGATGGAGGTTTTCATGAATGAGACGCAGCAGTTGAGCCGCGAACAGATGGCCGACATCTTCAAGGCCGCGCTCACCGAGCATCAGGCCAAGCTTGGCCTTCTGGCGGATATCGAACGGGCGAACCCCACCGCCGAGCGATCGGTGCTGCTCGAGGACGAAGTCGCGCAGGGTATTGCCTATACGCTTCTGGCCGAACAGGGCGCGAGCGCGCGGTTTCCACTGCCCGAGCAGCAGAAATGGATCAAAAACGGCCACGATACCGGTTTCCTCGTCAAGGTCTTCGAACACCTCGAGCGCCTGCGGGACGACAGGGGCATTAAGATTTCGCGGCAGCGTCTTGCCGGTCATGTGATGAACGCCGGTGCTGAGGCTAACGCCGTCAACCTGACACGGGCCCAGCCGATCTATCTGCGCGCCTTGGGGGCCGCTCTGCTCGCCGCCGGGGATCGATATGGCGACGCGGTCGCATCCGAACTGGATTTCGCCGCGCTGATCGAGGAGGTTCGGAACGCCGGTTCCGATGGTGCGGTTGGTCCGGCGGACCCGCCAATACCATCGCTGGATCATGCGCAGTTGCAAGGAGCCCTTGCAGCGGGCGTGCCACCGGAGGGAACTCCGTCGGCGAACGTAGAGGCAACCGTTGAAGCTGCTGCGGTTGGTACCTCAAGCACCATTGCCTTCGTGTCGGCCGCGCTCGAAAGCAAGCGCCGGCAGGATAGTGAGTGGGACGACAAGACCTGCCGCCAGGCGCGGTTCATCTTCACGCTTTTCGACCGCTATCTCCGTGAGGTCCATGGCCTTGACGACTTATGTCTGGTGCGCCAGCCGCATCTGGCTGGGTTCGATAGCTTTCTGCGCGGGCTGCATGCGAATTTCGGGAAAAGCATCAGGGACACCGAGCGCTCGATCACGGAAATCCGGTCGCTTGCAGGAGCGCAAGTGCCAAAACACGGCGCCCTCCAGGGCGCCACGCGCAACCGCCATCTGACCTTCTTGGGCCAGTTGATCGTCTATGCGCGCACCGGCCTGGGTCTTGCCATCGATCCATCGCTGTCGACGACGGCCTTCCGCGCGCGCAGGAACAAGCGCGGCCGCGACCAGCGTGCAGTCCCAGACAAGGCGGCAGTCGAAAAGCTGTTTCTGCGGCCGATATTCACGGGATGCGCAAGCTGGGACGATATTAATACGCCCGGCCCTGAGTTCTTTCACCGGGCGGAATTCTTCTGCTCGCTGCTGGCCACCTACGCGGGGGCGCGGCGCGAGGAATATTGCGGTTTGGCTGTCGACGATGTCATCACCGACAATGGCGACATTCCTTATATCCACATCGCGCCCAACGATTTCCGCCGCATCAAGAATTTGCAATCGGTGCGCAATCTGGCGCTCCATCCCGAGATCGTTCGGCTTGGTTTTCTCGACTATGTAGAGGCAATCAAGGCGCTCGGTTACCGGCGTCTGTTTCCTGACCTCTTCTCGCCGTCTACGAAAAGCCCCTTGGGCGACCGGCTTTACGACCAGATGCTGCCGTCCTTGCGTGCTGTTGGATTTACGCCGCATCAGATCCGTCATTTCTTTGGAGACGAGCTGAAGCAGGGGGAAGTGCTGAAAGAATTCCGGGCGGACTTACTTGGTCATGGCGGTGAATCGGAAACGACAGAGCGCTACTGTAATCCTCTGAGCATCAAGGGGCAGATGCCCCATCTTCTCAAGCTGCCCATGGTGTCCGCCCACATTGAGCGTCGCCCAATCCGGTTGTTGCCTTGGATCCTAACTCGGGACATCGCGCCGTGGTCCAGGGCAGCGAAGACCGGGAGCGGAAACCCGTAAACGGCCTTTTGTGGCCCTTTTCGCGCCGATGTTCGCAGAAATCGAAAGAACCAATTTTAGTGAATTGCAGGTGGATCGGCACATGACGCAGTGCATTGCCGGTCTTGTAGCCACGCGTACCGTCTTCTTGGTTCGCATCCTCCGCCAACTCCAATACCAGGGTCGGGCGACCGCATCAGTCCTGTAGCTGACCGAATTCGAGAAGACCGATCTCGGTCACCCACATGCCAGTATGAACTGTGGCAAGCGGCGCCCAATAGGGGTGATCATCGGCAAAGATCTTTTTTCCGACGAGTAGCGATGGTGTCGACTGGCGCTGCCACTTTAGACCGGCAGGAGGTGATAGCGGTGATCTCGGCGTCGTCGAATGGCGACAGCGCAAGCTGACTTTTCGTTCGTTTCGGGGCTTCTTCATCTAGACCTGTCACGATGCGCATATCGATCCATACACCATCTTGAAGACGATTGGTCGCGACGAACGCACCGAGGTTAAGATCTCAAAGGTTCATCGCGGCTATCTGCGCAAGGACCGGACTCGCGACGAGGTCGGCGGATCGACAAGGTCGTCTTGCCGATCGGACCGTCATGGCGGTTAAGAACCGGTTGAAGAGCCAGGGCCGAGTGCGTTCGGCCGATGTGCCATCTGCGGGTTGCTTGGTCGCTCCAAGTTTGTCCGGCGAAGAACGATCAGACCATCGACGCCGGTGTAGCGCGTCAATCGGGAGCGACCATCACGCCGAGCTAGTGCCTATTCCGCGTGTGTTCAGACCGTTCTTTCCGACTCGGGAGCCCGCGATCTTGGTTCTGCCGCCTCGCATGTGCCGCCTCCTTCTCCGATGCCTTCGCATCCACCATGCTGGCTTCGGCAATCCCTCCGGCTGTCGATATTGCGCACCCGGTGACATTTTCTTTTCGACACCCCCGTTACCTCCTCGCACCCGGTGATCGCACCGGGCGCGATGGCAACGCGTTACTGATTCAGTTCCCGCAGCTGTTTTACGACCGCTCGGCTGAGCTTTTGACGGGTCCGGAGATACCAGGCAGCGCGAAGGTCTTCTAGCTCGTCCATGAGTCGCTGGAACGCTATGTGGCCCTCCGCTTCGTCGTAGCCCGCCTCCAATAGTTCCCTGATTGACAAGGCACGAAGGATGGCGGCGGCGTCCCCCTTGTCGCGGACCAGAGTCAACAAAACATTGGACGCGGCAATTCGGACCGCTTCGCTATCGGGTGCGAGCTGCAACGCCTGGGTCTGCTTATAGTGGGCAGTGCGGGCATTATGTTTTTCTCGAGCCTCGTCCCGGGCGGGTTGATTGGGCAAGTCTAGATCGACATAGGCGAGGGCATCATCCCCCAACAAGACCTTTAGACGTTTTCGAAGCTCGGTCGGATCGTGCTTGCCGGGTTTGCGGTCGGAGCCTGAGTTCGCAGTATTTGTCATTTCTGTCCTCAAGCCTCCGCCGATCTGGGCTGGCCGATAGTCTGGACGATCTCGGGTGCCAGGACGAGGTCGAGTTCGTAGAGTAGGTTCTTGCCCCGCTCGGAAACGGCGACGTATCGGTTACGTCGATCCTTGGGATCGCTCTGCTTTTCAAGCAAGCGCAGCCCCGGGCGGCTTTCAGTGCCATCGCAAAGCTGATCGATCTGTCTGGCTATCGTCGGATACTTCTGACCGGGAGCATGAGCCACGACGTCCGAGACGGAGACAAACTGCCCTTCCCTGTCCGGAACCAGCCCCACACGCAATAGCGTGGATAGCTGCCCCAGGCTCATGGTCGGATAGCGGAGTTGAACAATGTGGAGCGCGTGCGCGACGTTTTCCAGTTGGGGACTGTCGAATGGCTCGCGGGCGCCGAGAAACAAGAAGAACATGATCGCGCTTGACTCCTATATGTGCTTGCTTAATCTTATATCGATTAAGAATAATATCAAGAGGTGCCTTTGTGCGTCGACCCATCTTGTCCCAATTGGCTTTCGGGACCGGTCTGCCCATGGCGCCCGGCCATCGGGCCGTTGACATCATCAACGCCCGGCGCAAGGCCGGCTCCATCGTCGCCGTCATCGCAAATGGGAAGGGTGGGTGCGGGAAGTCGACCCTCACAATCAACATGGCGATCGGTTATGGGCTACGGAAGCAGCGGGTGCTTGTCGTGGATGCAGATATCGAACAGAAGACGGTAAGCAAGTGGCCGAGACCTGCAGGGCTCATGGGTCCGAAGGTGGTGACCTGGCCGACGGTCGAAATTCTCGACAAGCTGGCTGAGGTCATCGGACAGTATGATGTCGTGCTCATTGACATGGCGGGACGCGATGACCGTGCCGCAGCACCCGTGATGGCCATCGCGGACATGCTGATTTCTCCAGCCAAGCCTTCACATCAGGATTTGTCGGAACTGGATCGTTTCGTGAGGGTCGCGAAGGTAAGGAATATTTCGCATCTCGTGGTTTTCAACGAAGCTACCCGTGAGATGACAGGTGAACTCGGCCAACTCGTAAAAGAGTTTGCGCGGTTCAAACCCTTCCTGCCGACCGCGATTCAGCAGTTGGCAGGCTATCGCCGCGCCTATGCCTTTGGGCGCGGTGTGCTCGAGTATAAGGGCGCTCATCCGGCCAAGGAGAATTTTGACCGCGTGTTTCGGCAGATCGACATGGCGATCCAACAGGCCCGCGCAAAATCGGGATTGGTACAGCCATGACGCGAGAACCCAAGACAGAAACAGATCAGCCAAGCCTGTTCAAGATGCTGAAGGCAGCCATGGACGCCGAAGTCGACATCGTTCCGGCTGCCATCGATGACGATGCCATCGCCCGGACCAGTTGCCGCATTCCCCGTGCGGTCCTGGCAGAAGTGGCGGCATTGGCCCAGGCCAATCGGATGAGCGTGAGCCTGCTCATCAATCTCTTGCTCGACACTTATCTTGTGGGGCAGGGACGTCCGGGTTATGCGGTGCTGGCGCCGGAATATCCAGACTTCGTACTGCGCAAAAAGACGCGGACAGACTAAGCATTTTTAGTAAATCCTATTGACGCGGCAGGGCGAAGCGCCAACCCTTCGATGCCGCGATGCCGCGATGCCGCGATGCCGCGATGCCGCGATGCCGCGATGCCGAATAGAACGCGTCTTTCTTGCGAAGACTGCTACCAACACTGTTATGAGCGGACCCGAGGTGGAGCTGAAATTGCTTGGCGAGCCTGAAGCCCACACCATAGGCCTCGATACTGGCGACTAAGTTCAACGCGCAGCTTTGGTCTCAACTCACGGCGTTGGTGGCGCCTGCTACAGCACCAAACGCTCTAAAAATCCTAGAATTTTTCGCCATTTGGACGGACGACGACTTGCTCGTGCTACTTTGCACGAAGTCAAAATCAGTTCGGCTCATGCACGACGAGATCACTGAGGTGCACAGCGTCCTCATCACCGACAACGGACACGGCGGCGCTCGTGCCAAGGTCGAACGTCTGTTTTTCCTCGATGCGAAGCCCTTCTCGGCGACTGAGCCTGAAGCCGACATACCCCATCAGCACGATCTGGATTACCGCATTGGCCATGAAAAACCCTGGGTTGCCTAGAAGTTCCATGCTGGCCGAGGACAGCAGTGGGCCGATAGTTGAACCTATGCCATTGAGCAGCAGCAGACCCGCAGAGATTTCGACGTAATCGGATCGATCTGCGAAATCAAAAACGTGGGCAGCCGCAATGGCATAGCTCGGCAGGAGACCGGCTCCAAAAGCTGCCGCCAATGCAAACCAGGCGAGCTTGGTGCCTGACGTGAGCCAGAGCGCAGCCCCCACTGTGACGCAAAGTAGCGCGAGGCCGATAAGGACTTTGCGGCGATCCACGTGGTCGGATATTCGGCCGGCCGGCAGCTGCGCTATCGCGCCGCCCAGGACAGCCGCACTCATGAACCAGGCTGCGTCGCTGATGTCGCCGCTGACAGTGCTAGCATAGGCTGGGGCCAAGGCCCAAAACGAACCCGTTGCCAGTCCGATAATGAAAATTGCGACAGTTCCTGTTGGCGATAGACGAAACATCTGCATCGGACGAAAACGAACCACGGTAACTGGAGGCGGCTGGCTTGATCGGGTCATGACAATGGGCACCGCGGCGAGCGAGACCAGAACCGAAGCGATGGAGAATAGGATAAATGAGGAGGGAAGGAACAACGTGACCATCATCTGCCCGATGGTGATGACCGTGAAATTTACCGTCACGTAGGTTGAGATAAGACCCCCGCGTGTTTCATTGGTGGCCTGGTCGTTGAGCCAGCTTTCAACCACTAGGTAGAGGCCGGCTAAACAGAAGCCGGTGATCAGCCGAAGGATGATCCAGACAATCGCCTCGACCGCCATCGGATAGCCCAGTGCAGCCGCAGACGCGATTGCCACCAGTGCCGCGAAGGTGCGGATATGACCCACCCGCATGATCATGCGGGGCGTGAAGGCGCAACCGAGCACAAATCCAAAGAAGTAGCCCGATCCAAGCAGGCCGATCTGGAGAGCGCTGAATCCCTCCAAGCCGCCGCGAATGGGCAGGAGCATCAGTTGCAAACCATTACCCATAATTAGAAAAGCGACGCTCAGCAGGATCGAAAAAGCCGCCAGTACCGGCGCTGGCCTGACGATGGATTCCATGGCAGTTCGCTCCTGTCCCTATACTGCTTGCATCAACTCAGCACAGCCTTGAGAAACTCGCGCGTGCGCTCTTCATTGGGATCGGTAAACAGATCTTCGGGGGCGCCTTCTTCGCGGATGCGGCCTTGGTCAAAAAAGCAGACCCGGTCAGAGATTTCGCGGGCGAAGCGCATTTCATGTGTCACCAGCAGGATGGTCAGGTCGTGCTCCTCGGCGAGTTTGCCGATGACATTGAGCACTTCACCCACCAATTCCGGATCGAGCGCCGAAGTTGGCTCGTCAAACAGGAGGACATTTGGGCGCATTGCCAGAGCCCGGGCAATACCGACGCGCTGCTGCTGCCCGCCCGAGAGCTGGTGCGGATATTTCTGCGCCTGGTCGGCAAGGCCAACCAGCTCCAGCAATTCCTCGGCGCGATCTTTTGCGTCCTTCTTTGACAGGCCGAGCACCTTGGTCGGCGCCTCGGTGATGTTGCGCAGCACGGTCATGTGCGGGAACAGATTGAACTGCTGAAACACCATGCCCAGCTGTGCCCGCATCTTGCGCAGATGCGCCTCGCTCGCGGGGACCAGCGACCCGTCTGGCCCTCTTTCATGCCAGAGCGGTTCGCCGGCCACGGTGACCACACCGCCATTGATGCTTTCGAGCGTCATCAGAATGCGCAGCACGGTTGACTTGCCGGAGCCCGATGGTCCGATGATCGAAACCTTCTCGCCGCGATTGACTTCGAAATTGAGCTTGTCGAGCACGGTCAGCTCGCCAAAGCGTTTGACGACATTATCGAATTTGATGATCGGATCGGTCATTTCAAGGGAATCCCCTGTTTGGGCAGCCAGGTGTCGAGCAGACGTACACCGGTCGAGGCAACCAAGGTCATGATGAGATAGAGCGCGCCGACCATGGAAAGCGGCACCAGATAGTCAAAGGTGCGGTCGCCGACGATCTTGGCGACGTTGAGCATTTCGAGCACCGTAACCACCGAGAGCACGGGCACGTCCTTCATGATCGAGACGAGGTAATTGCCCATGGCCGGCACGATGCGCGGCGCCGCCTGCGGCACGACGATATGGGTGAAGGTGCGGGCCGAAGAGAGGTTGAGCGCCCGCGCCGCTTCGCGTTGGTCAGTGCCGACGGCTTCAAGGCCCGCCCGGTACACTTCCGACGTATAGGCGCTGTACTGGATGCCCAGAGCCAGGGCACCGGTCATGAAAGCGGGCAGCACGATGCCGTATTCGGGCAGCACGTAATAGAGAAAGAACAGCTGCACCAGGAGCGGCGTATCGCGGATGAACTCGGTGACGACCTTGGCCGGCCAGGAGATGAAGCGCGACGGCGCCGCTTTGAGGACGGCCCAGACAAGCCCCAGGACCAGCGCGACCAGAAAGCCGAGCACTGTAGCCTGGATGGTCACGACCATGCCGGTAAGCAGGATCGGCAGGATGGAAACTGCAAAGGCGAGGGGACTGGAAAGGTCCCATTGATATCCAAACAGCATGGGTCAACTCCTCGCCGTGCGCCAGCGGCTCACATAGGTTTCGAGCCCGCGCATCACGGCGGTCAGCACCAATGCCATGCCGAAATAGGTAACCAGCAGCATCGAATAGATGGTGGTGCTGTCTTGGGTGAAGTTGCGGATCTGTTCGGCACGGAAGGTGAGGTCGCCCAGGCTGATTAGTGAGACCAGCGCGGTGTCCTTGAGATTCTGTACGGCCAGATTGCCGAAGGACGGCATCATTTCGGGCACGGCCTGTGGAATGGTGACGTTCCACAGGGTCTGGCGCGGAGTGAAGTTGAGGGCCCGCGCCGCCTCGTGCTGGTCGGTATGCACCGACTGAATCGCGCCGCGCACCACTTCGGCCCCATAGGCGCCGATATTGAGCCCCAGAGCCAGAACCCCGGCAAGCACCGGCGGCAACCTGAGGTCGATACCGATGGCTATGCCGGCCAACGGCAGCGCAAAATAGAGCCAGAACAGCTGCACCAGCAGGGACGTTCCGCGGAATACCTCGATATAGGCAACCGAAACACCCTTGATGGCCCAGTTGGATGACAGCTTGCCGATGCCGAAGACAAAGGCCAGCGCAGCACCCAGAATGGTCGAATAGACCGTGAGCTGTATGGTGACCCACGCCCCCTCCATCAGGGGCGGGAAATATTCAGTCCAATGCATGCTTGGTTTCCGTGCAGTGGTTGAAACGCGCTGAGGGCGGGCGCCGGAGCACCCGCCCAGATACGCGCTGAAAAGGCCGGATTATTCGGCCGCGCAAAGCTCTTCGGTGGTCCGCTGATCCGAGCCGTCGACGTCCGACTGGGTGAACCCGTAACCCATCAGGGTCTCGGACCATTCGGGGGTCTGCTTGAACTCGGCGAGGGCCTCGTTCACGGCGTCGCGCAGGTCCTCGTTGCCCGAAGCGAAGGTGAAACCACCCCAGCTACGCACTTCCTCGCCATCAATGACGGGGTCGGTGAACTCACCGGCCACTTCCACACCATCGTTCTGGCCTGCAAGACCGCTGGCGGTGAGGCTGGTGGCTGCATAGGCGTCGGCACGACCGGTGGAAACAGTCGAAATAGCATCCGCATTGGCGGCTATGGTGACGAGATTGGCTTCGTCAACGCCCAGCTTCTGCATCATTTCGAGCTGGTCAGCGCCAGCCATGATGGCGACCTTGAGGTCGGGGTTTTCTACGAAATCCGAATAGGCATGGATGTCCTTGGGATTGCCGGCAGCAACCAGCAGGCCTTCACCATAGGACGTGTTGGGCTCGGAAAAGAGCACCTGCTGGCAGCGGTCCGGCAGGATGGCCATTTCGGCGGCAACCATGTCGAAGCGATCAGCCTGCAGGCCCGGGATCAGCGAGGAGAAATTGGTGGTGACCCACTCGATGTTCTCGACGCCCAGCTTTTCCATGATGGCCTTGGCCACGTCTGGACCCGCACCCATGGCTTCGCCATTGGGATCGACATAGCCGTAGGGAATCTCGTTCGCCACGGCGATGCGGATGGAACCGGTATCCTGGATTTCGGCCAGCGTTGCAGCGCTGACAGCGGTGGAGGCAAGAGCCGAAGCGGCAATGGCCGACAGTGCCATGACTGCGGTTTTTCCGATTTTGGTCATGTGTGTTCTCCTGTTTCTTGGTCTTCGGGCGATTGAAGCCGACGGCTGCCCATCCCTGCTGCCGGCCATGGATCAGGCCGCCGCGTGCAATCTCTGTTGCGGCGCGACATCCCAGTCTTCGATCAGGCCCTTGTGCAGGGCCGCGATTGTGGCTTCGAACTGCTCGGGTTCGACGATGACCTGCAGGTCGACCTTGCGAAGCAGGTCGTGCACGCCGAGCGGCTCGATGCCGGCATCGGACAGGGCACGCATGGCTTGGGCGAGTACCCGGGTCGAGCCCAGGTCGCGGCCAATGGCCGAGACCAGCGCGATCTTGCGCAGCGAAATTTCGGCGCTCTGAAAGACCGACGACAGGTCGGCCTCGACCCGCTTGATCGCCTTCATCGAGCCCTTGAGAAAGTGAGTGATGGTATTGGCGTTCGAGGTCTTGGCTATGATCCAGACCATGTGGCGCTTGAGCGCCTCGAGGATTTCGACGTCATAGCCTTTCACTCCGACCATGTTCTGGTCGTAGAATTCGAACGCATAGACATTGGACAGGCCGGTGACGATCTCCACCTGCGGCGCCTGCGCGTCGAGATCGGAACGGATGACGGTGCCCGGATGCTCGGGCTCGAAGGCATTCTTGACCCGCAGCGGTATGCCGGCCTGTCGGAGGCTCTTGGCGGCCCAGGGATGGATGGCCTCCATCCCCATGTTGGAAAGCTGGTCGGCCACGTCGTAATTGGTCTCGCCGATGACGCGCACCGCGTCGGGAGATACCAGACGCGGATCGGCGCTCGAAAGGTGAAACTCCTTGTGGATGATCGCCTCCCGGGCCCCGGTAACCACTGTCAACCGCGACAGCGTCACTTCGCTGTAACCCCGGTCATAGGTGCCCATCAGTGCCTCGCGGCATTGGGTATAGCCGGTGACGATCGGTAGCTCAGCGCTGAGGTCGACATCCGCCAGTGCGCGCTCGATGGTCTCGTCGAGTGTGTATTGGGCCTCGTCGCGCCAGCCGGTGAGATCGATCATGCGGGCCCGCACGCCGTTGAGGTTGAGCAGCAGGCTGGTGTTGAAGGCCGATTGGGCCTCCCCTAGCGAGGCGAGCATTTCGCGCACCGTCAACAAATGCTGCTGCAGCTGGAAGTGCCCGAAGGAGCACAACCGCGACAGGTCGATAAGGCAGGAGCGAACCCCCTCGATCCGCTCGCGCGCGAAACGGTTGGCCGACTGCCGCGCGCCTTCGTCCGAAAAGATGCACTCATTTTGGGCATACATCTTGTCGGCAACAGCGGTCAGCGCGTCGCCCCAGGCCCAGCCACTTTCGGCGCTGGCAAAAAGCGCGTAGACGCCGGGTTCGCCCGATTTCTTGTGCTCAAGCAGATCGTCCGTCATTCCGGCATAGGCCGAAACAACGAAGATGCGCTGATAGAGATCCGCGCCTTTGCGGTCGCCAATCAGAACTGTCTCAAGCAGTTCCTTGGTCCGGGACATCGACGTGCCGCCGATTTTTTCGACAGTGTGGCGCGTGGTTTGGTCGGTCATATGGTCTCCAGCCGCTTCCCATTTGGGGAGCGGAGACGGTCAATTATCGATTGCGGTTCAAGTACGACCTCAGCCAATCTTGCCGGCCTCGATGCTGATGGGACCCTTTGGATCGCGCGAGCTGAGGAAGGGCGGCCGCGGGGACTTGGCAGCAAAGGGCGCGCCGACCCGGTTGGCCCAGGCGTTGTAAACGAAGAAGGCATTGGAGCGCGGGAAGGGCGTGATGTTGCCGTTCGAGCCATGCATGGTGTTGCAGTCGAACAGAACGACAGTGCCGGCCTTGCCCGAGGCATATTCAATGCCGTGTTCCTTGGCCATGCGCGTGAGGCTCTCATGGCTAGGGACGCCCACTTCCTGCTTCTTGAGCGAGGTCTTGTGGTTGTCCTCCGGCGTTTCGCCGGCGCAGGCGACGAAGTTCCTGTGCGTGCCTGGCATCAGCATAAGCGGGCCGTTGAGCGCGTCATTGTCCGTAAGCAGGATCGAGGCTGAGATGGCGCGCATGCGCGGCATGCCATCTTCGGCGTGCCAAGTCTCGAAATCGGAGTGCCAGTAGAATTCCTTGCCGGTAAAGCCGGGCTTGTAGTTGAGGCGCGACTGATGGAGATAGACATCGTCATCGAGCAGGAAGCTTACCGCGCCGGCAACGCGCCGGTCACGGGCCAGACGGTCAAACAGGGTGTTCTCCTCGTCAAGCCGAAACACGGTGCGCACCTCGTCCGAGCCGGGCTCGGTGATGACATTGTCGGTGGCGATTTCGGCATCGCCCGAACGCATGTGGGCGGATTCTTTCTGCAGGGCAGCGATCTCTGCCGGGGAGAAAACATCCTTGAGGATCAAATAGCCGTTCTTTTCAAAGCTGTCGGTCTGCGCACGCGTTAGCGGCGCTTCCCGGGTCCACTTGCCCCAGACGACGGGGTCTTTGCGCTCCTGCCACTTTTCAGCGGGCAGGCGTGTGGGGTAGTCGTCGTGACTGGCGGTATCGAAAGCTGACTGGGTCATGTTTTCGCCTTTCAGTTTGAAGTTTCTCGGGACGCGATCACGCGTCTTCGGAGACCGGGGCGTAGGAGCCGTCCTCGCGGTGAACTTCCTGACCGGTGACCGGCGGATTGAAGCAGCACGCCATCACCATCTCGCTCTTGGCGGTCAGGCGATGCTTGTCGTTGAGGTTGAGGGCATACATGACGCCCGGGCGGATTTGGTGCACCACGCCGGTATCCAACTCCTCGATGGAGCCTTCACCGGAGACGCAATAGACGCTCTCGAAGTGGTGCTTGTAGTTGAACACATGGCTGGTGCCCGCATGGATGCGGGTGATGTGAAAGCTGAAGCCCATCTCGTCGCCGGCCAACAGCAGTCGGGTGCTGTCCCAGCCGTTTGAATGGACGAGGCGGTCAGTCATTCGTGCGGAATCGAGATCTCTGACGATCATGGATGCGGTCTCCCTATTCGGCAGCAGCGCGGTGGGACCCCAGGATAGCGTTAAAGGCGCTTTCCATGATGTCGATGCCGGCGGTCAGCTGTTCGAGGGAAATTGTGAGCGGGCACAACACCTTGACGACTTCGTCAAAGCTGCCTGACGTTTCGATGATGAGGCCCTTGGCAAAGCAGGCCTTGCAGATCGCAGAGGCATTTTCGCCTGAGCCTGCATCGATCCCCACCATCATGCCGCGCCCCTTGGTGGTCAGGCCATGCTCGTCGGCAATGGCGCCAAGGCGTTCGCCTAGATAGCGGGCCTTCTCGTTCACCGCAGTGATGAACTGATCATCGGACCAGAACTTTTCCAGCGCCGCAGCGGCTGTGGCGAAGGCGTGGTTATTGCCACGGAAGGTGCCGTTATGCTCGGCCGGCTTCCAGATGTCGTGCTGGGGCTTGATTAAGGTCAGGGCGAGGGGCAGGCCCATTCCCGACAGCGACTTTGCCATGGTGATGATGTCTGGCGACAGCCCCATGTCGTCGAACGAGAAGAAGCCGCCAGTGCGACCGCAGCCGGCCTGGATGTCATCGACGATGAACAGGGCGCCGTGCTTTTTGGCGATGGCCTGGATCTGACGCAGCCACTCGGGGGAGGCGGCGTTAAGCCCGCCTTCGCCCTGCACGGTTTCCACGATAATCGCTGCAGGTGCGTCCATGCCGCTGGACGGGTCCGACAGTTCGCGGTCCAGCAAGTCGGCGGTGTTGATATCGGGGCCGTGGTAGCGGTCATAGGCTGCGCGGTCCACGCCAGAGAGCGGCATTGCTGCGCCGCCGCGATGCTTGCCGTTGCCGGTTGCCGCCAGAGCGCCCATGGTCACGCCGTGAAAGCCATTGGTGAAGGAAATGATATTAGTGCGGCCGGTGACCTTGCGGGCCAATTTCAAGGCCGCTTCAACAGCATTTGCGCCGGTGGGGCCGGTGAACTGCAGCTTGTGCTGCATATTGCGCGGACGCAGGATCAAGCGCTCAAAGGTCGCGAGGAAATTTTCCTTGGCGTCGGTGTACATGTCCAGGCCATGGGCGATGCCATCGTTCGAGATATATTCGATCAGCGCGGCCTTGAGGTCCGGATCGTTGTGGCCATAGTTCAGGGTCGAGCATCCGGCGAGAAAATCGGTGTAGCCCTTGCCAGACGTGTCATAGATGGTCGCGCCCAGCGCCCGGTCGAACATCTTGGGAAAGCTGCGGGAATAGGAACGGACGCGGCTTTCAACGCGCTCGAAGGTATTGATAGGCGTGATGGATGCGGTCGTGGCCATAAGGGCGTCTCCTGGACTTAGGCAGTAGGGATAAGGTTGAAGCAGCGAGGTCAGGCGCTGCTGAGCGCCGCAATTTGCTTTAAATTGAATGGGCCAATGCTGACCCCATATTCACCGTCGTGGTGACCGTCGAAGTGGTCGTCTTTGTCGAACATTTCGACCTGACGCATCTGGGCGTCGAGCCTGCGCGCAATGGCGGTGAACAGGCCCCAGCTCGACTCATTGTCGTGCGTGATCGTGCATTGCAGCGTCGTCACGGCGCGGCAGACGGGGCGGGACAGAACATCGCCGATCAGGCGGCGACCGAGGCCCTGGCTGCGCGCGACGTCGCTGACACAGACCTGCCAGACGAACAGCGTGTCTGGCTGCTCGGGCAGGATATGCCCCGAAACCCAGCCGACCACCGCACCATCATGTTCGGCTATGGCGCAGGTCGAAGCAAAATGCGTGCACTGCAACAGGTTCGCATAGATCGAATTGTCGTCGAGCGATTCTGTCGACTTGATCAGCGCCCACACTCTGACGCCATCCGTACTTTCAGGCGCACGAATAGTCGCCTTGGGTGCCTCCCGACCAAGGACGCCAGCATCGAACAGCACTGAATTGCCATAAATCATGGTGACGAAGGTTAGCCATATCGAACTAAATTACAACCCACAATCAAGCCAAAATTTGACTCCGCAGCACGATGAGTCATCGTCGAATCGATTAAAAGCGCTTTTTATTCAGCGACTTGATGCCAATGTGCGCGAGCCGATATAGTTTTGAAATTCAAAGAAATGGTCTGGAGCTTCAGAAATAGCTTCATCGAAACTAATTATGTGCTAATATGACGGCAACGTAATATCTTGGGTTCGGTTGTCGGGGGCGATACAGTGGCTTGATATTCACCGGGTGGCGCAGTGGAAGATCGGACCAAACTTGCCTTGACGGCCATGCGCAAGATTCTGCGCGCGACCGAGCGGAACTCCAGGCAGCTCCTGCGCGAAACAGGGCTGACACCGTCCCAATTGATTTTCATGCAGCTTCTCGACGGCGAGAACGAGCAAACGGCGGGCTATGTTGCCGGCCGCATGGGAATTACCCAAGCCACCACCACGGCCCTACTGCAAAAGCTTGAAAGCCTGGGCATGATTCAGCGTCGGAGGGGCGAAAAAGATAGACGCCAGGTCCTGCTGTCGTTGACTGAGCCAGGACGGAGGGTGCTGGAGATTGCGCCCGAGGGTGCCCACGCCCAGTTCCACCAACACTTCCTGGCGTTGCAGGACTGGGAGCAGTCAATGCTCATTGCGGCGCTGGAACGTATTGCTGCCATGCTGGGCGATGACGATCCGGGGGTTGCTGCCGTGCTTGACGCGTCCGAACTCCTGTCGGAGCGATCAGCCGTACCCGCAAGGGTAGCAACCAGCAATTCTCCAGAATCGAACCGGCGAGATCAAACCTAGGGTGCCGTCACCGACAAGGCAGCGAACGGGTTATGCTTGACGACGCCGTTGGCCGCAACTCCATTCGCAATGCGGGTTTCCGCTTCATCATGACTGGGGGGCGTCGACGCTCCGCCTCCTCTATATAGATTGCACACGAACGATATTCTGGCAGAGCTCCGCCCAAAGCCTTTCAGTGGCGGTCGCACCCGAGGGGTCTGGCCCATGATGGCCAGCGGTTCGCCACCGTGCTGGAAATGACGATGTGATGCCTGGTGTCAACGGCAGCCTGGACGTTGTAGCCGACGACACTGCGATCGTCGCGCCCAGTTGCCATGGCTCGGGCATCCGGATCGGTGAGCGAGATCTGCCCATCGGGGTGGCATCCAACGTTCGGCCAATCTCCAGGTTCCCGAGGCGCCCACGCCGCGCCTCCAACTGCTCGGCCAGGTGATTGATCCGCGGTGTGGCCGGGCGGGTCTTCGGGATTTTGGCGGAAACCTCCGTCTTTTCCTGCTGGATATGGGGCCTTTGGTTCGGTCGGCATTTTTCCGGCAGAGGCATCATCTCCTCACAGCTTGTCGCCTTGTCAGCCGCACTGGCCGTCATCAACGTCCAGGCTCAGTTTCCGCACTGTGTTTTCGATCTTACTATGGTCCAACAGGATCTGGATGGCCCGTGGGCACTAAAACGCGGCAAGGGCTCGGCAGCCTATCCCACTATTTAGAGTTCTTTCGCTTTGGCTGCCCGCCGCATGGCGACATGGGGGGCTGGGCCGTATCCTGATCCGGCTGCCCTGCGCTGCCAGCATCAGCGGCGTGACCTTTCTCAGCAACACTCCGGGGATGCTGCGCCCCTAAGAGAACAAATGCAGTGGTCGGCGTGCATCGAAAAGCACGCCGTTGCATCGTTATCAACGCAAACCTGATGCCAGTTCTTCGGTCCTTCGGCCTAAAAATGCCGGTCTGCAACCGACACACATCTCTCCGTCTCATCGTCGTAAGCGGACCGTCCGGTCTGGGGAGATCGAGACGACCAAGTGGATGACAGAAATGGGGCGCAGTTCGGGCCGTCCGCTACTCGAAAGTCTCCTCGCCTACAGCATTTCTGGATCCGTTTCCGAACAATGCTAGCACATTGCAACCGTTTAAACGCACAGCATCGGGCCAGGCTATCAGCCTTTGTTCTCCGCTATCGTTCCTCTAACGAGCATAATCTTGTCGGCAAACTCGCCCGCAGAGGCGTCAAGTGCGTGATCCTGGGGATCCACAATCCGGGTCGCGGAACCGCGGCACTACCGCCAGTCACCATGTCACATGCCCACGAATCTCAACCGCGCCGATTTTGTACTTATCGACCATCTGCAGGCGACCTGGGTCCGCGCGGGCCGAGAAAACCTGGACCCATATCTTTCCGTCGAGCGTGAAAAACGTGTCTTTCCTCTGATCTGCCTGTTCGACCCCACGGATGGTTTCTACCACGGTTGGCTTTCTCACTGGCGCCGCCGGCTCTGGGACCAGAGAGGGTTTCGGACGAGCGTGGACCTCATGCAGCTGCAAGACGTCCGGAGAGCGCTTGCTCGATTCCATGCCCTCAAAGACGAGCTGCCGGTCGAGCAGCGGGATATCGGTCAGTACCGAACAGTGGATGACCTGAGGTCAATCATTCCGACCCGGATTGCAGAAACCCAGAGGCGGAAAGAACGCGAAAGCCTCAAAGTAGAAGCCTATCGCCAATCCGAAATTCTCTACCGCGATGGGAGATGGATGGTAGTGCGGCTGAAGGGTTTTGCCGCAGCCCGATTCTGGGGCTTAGGGACAAAGTGGTGCACGACCAGTGCCGAACACATCTACCTCAACTACGCCGGCAAAGGTGACCTTCTGGTTTTCCTGACACCGCACGGAAAATACCAACTCGCCCCCGCCAGCCGTATGTTCCGGGATGAGCGCGACGACCCCATCGACGTGAGGATTTTCCGTGGCCCGCCGCCGGCATTCATGAGTTTGGTGAGCAGCTATCTGGGCCAATGACGGCACGAGACACTGCCCAATGGCAGGGACCTAAACGTATGGAGAGGCAGGCTCGGCGCTGTGCGGTGCCGATCATTCTGGACGGGCGCAAAGCGGAAAAAGCAGGTCCTTGCGCGCCTTAATCTATTCTCCACCTCATGCGTGCGGCGGCACGGCACCAAAAATTAACCACGATTCACGCTGACGTAGAATGGGGATTGCCAAGTCAAAACGGATCCCGCAGCCTTTTCAGATGATGCCAATTCCGGCGTCGAAACGGTTGAAACACCCCCTGCAAGGGGCGGCCGACGGAAGGTCTGCAAACCCGCCGTCGACCTGACCGACATCAAACTGTTAGGAGCAGTTCAATGAAGGCTAATGCCACTTCTAGCGGCCGCATGGCTGCATGCAACCCCCATTCCCCAACATCTGATCTGCCCGCATCGGGCGGTACGGATCTGACGCATCCCGGGCTGATCAGCCATCCGATGCTGACGCCGAGTGTGCAGGTGCAGATCCTGTCCGCGGTCGATGCAACCGGTTCGGCGAGTATCAGCGACATCATCGCCGAGCTTCCCAGTCATGACGATCCGGTCAGCGCCGTGTTTGCTCTCGTGGCTGCCGGTGCTTTGGTCGTGCTGTCGGAAGGCATCATCGATGCCCACACCATTTTGGCCCGGCGTCTGCCGTCCGACCAATCCGGTGACCTCGTCCCGGTTGACGCGGCTCCTTCACCAGTCCCTTCGCGCGAATGCCTGGAAGACAAGCTCGCCACTGCGCAGTGGACCGACGTTGTGGCCGACACTGACGCTGAGTTGCCGCCCGAATTGGTTCAGGTCCCAGCTTCATCACTGCAGCCCCGGATCCTTCGTGGATCCGGCAGGCATCGCGCTGCCTTTAAATATGCCCCCGGTCTGCAGCAGCCTGGCGTCTATATCCAGCTCTGCGGCGACCAAGCCTATATCGGTTATGGCAGCGATGTCGGCTTCCGGATCGCCATGGGCAAACAGATGGACGCTCTGCCTGACACCATCCTCGTCATCACTGATGCCAGTAATGGCCTGACAGAGGAAGACGGGCTCGCCCTCGAGCGGATCTTGTGGGGTTACGTGTCGGACGATGCCGACTTCACTGTGGTCAACAAGCAGCCCGACGGCGCCCCGATCAGCGTCGACCGCTATGACCAGCTGGTTCAGTTCACCGCACAGGTGGTTCTGGCCCTGCGTCGGGCCGGCATCATGTTCCTCGAGGGTTCAGTGCGTCAGCGCTTGGCCGGTCCACGCGCGGAACCCGATCGCCTCGGAGCGGTCCGTCCCTTCGAGTCCATTCCCGAAGGCCGGGTGATGGAACTCAACTATCGCGGTCTGACGGCACTGGCCGCAGAGCGTGATGACGGGACCTGGTTGCTGCTGCGCGGCAGCGACGTGCGTATCGACACGGTAAAATCCGCATCTGCCAATGCGTCCTTCCAAAGGGCGGCATGGCTGCATTCGGGATTGTTGGAGCTGGCCGAGGATGGCAGCTGCTATGTCCTCATGCGCGACATGGTCTTTTCTTCGGGCAGTGCCGTCGGCCATTTCGTCTCTGGCAGCAAAGGCTTCGGCCTGGCCTGCTGGCAGCCCATAGACCCGGACGACTGTGAGGTCGACGCGCTCGCTCTTTAGCGCGCGTCCGGCATTCCGCTTCCCACACCCTTTCCTCATCTTCTGTTCAAGGCGCGGCTTCGGCCGCCGCCGATGGAGAACACGCATGTCTCTTTCCACTCTCAACCGTAAGTCCCGCAAGGACACCAATGACAAGACCAGTGCGGGATCCGCTTCCGACACAGCACCGCGCGAGCTCGAGCGTCCCGGTGAGGCTTTGGGCCGGCTGCTGCTCGACAGGGCCCTTACCCCCAAGCTGCGCAGGCTGTTCAAGTCTGCGGCGAAGCTCATCATCATCAAGACCAAGGATGAGGCCACCGCCCGGCTGCTCGACACATACATCGCAGCCGAGGATCATAACGTGGTCGTCGAAGCCTATTGCGAGCCGCCGCGCCCGGGCAAATCGCAGGACCTTAATGGCCGGCACGAGTTGGCAAAACTGCAATGGGGGCGCACGGTCATCCTCATCTCCCCCGATCCGGAGCGCATCCTGGTCCCTGAGGCGCTGGTTGGTGCGGATGTCATCATCACCGTAGCACCGCCGAACCTGGCCGTGGTCCGGCAGACAATCCAGGCGGTCACCGGTCAATCTGTACGGGGGCTGCATCGTGCCGATATCGAAGGCCTTGGCGTCGAAAATTTTGTCACCGCCATCCGGCCGCTGCTTTCGGCGCGAGAATGCGTGTTCAATCTGCGCCGGGCTTCCAAAACTTTGCGCAAGGATGTCGGCGCAGGGACGACAGTTACCCTTTGGGACCTGGCAATGACGCGCTCGGTGTCCGCCTGGGCACTCGAAACGCTGGAATTAATGGGAAAGGTGGAAGAGGGAAAGCTCAAGTCGGCGAGCCTCATCCATGCCTGCCTCGAAGGACCGCCCGGCACGGGCAAGACCACACTGGCCGAAGCTCTGGCCGGTTCGGCTGGCTGGACGTTTGTGCGGACCTCCGTCGGCGAATGGTTTGCAAGTTCCGGCGGACACCTGGGTGATGTCATTCGCGCAGCTCGCAGGTTTTTCGACGAGATCGCGCTGGCCACCACCCCGGTCGTCGGTCTGATCGACGAAATCGATAGTCTGCCCAACCGCGCTGCAATGGATGAAAAGGACAGCCAGTGGTGGACGCCCGTCGTCACTTTCGTTCTCACGGAAATCGACAAGCTTAGGCATGCGGGAAAACCCATCTTGCTGCTCGGCGCCACCAATCATTTTGAGAAGCTGGATGGGGCCCTTATCCGTCCCGGCCGGCTGGAGCGGCGGGTGCCGGTCCTCTTGCCCGATGCCATGGACCGGCAGCGGCTGTTTGCTTGTTTCCTTGGGGACAGGCTGCCCGTATCCGCAGTGGTCCAACTGGCGCGGCTGGCAATTGGTGCAAGTCCGGCGCGCATCAAGAGCTGGTGCGAAACGGCCCTGGCGCAGGCCCAAAAAGCGGGGCGCCCTCTGGTCCTGCGCGACGTACTGGACCTGGTCGCGCCGCCCGATGGCCGTTCACCGCACAAGGACCGCGCCGTAGCCCTGCACGAAGCCGGTCACGCTGTGGTTGCGATTGAATTGGGGCTGCCGGTCCACGAGGTGTCTATCCTGGGTATTGGCGAGATCGGGGGTTATGTGAAATCGGGTGATACCGACACTAGCCTTCTCACCCGGGAACAGATTGAGCGCGTCGGAACCATGATGCTGGGCGGTCGGGCTGCAGATGAGGCTTTGGGCTCTGGAGGCCATGCCGGGGCCGCGGCAGACTTAGAAAGCGTCAATTCCCTGTTGCGCGCAGCCATTTTGGACTTCGGTCTCTATGGTTCACTACGGACAGCGAAGAACACGGACCATCGGGACTTTAAGAATGGTGTTCCTCTTGCCATCGTCATCGACATCGAACTCAACCGCTGCCTCAAGCGGGCCACGGACATCGTCATCCGGCGGCAGACTGACATTGCCCGCCTTGTCGACGCCCTGCTCGACGAACGAGTCATTACCGGTGAGCGGCTTGACGAAATCCTCGATGCCGAAAGCGTCCAAGCCGATCTGCCTTCTGACCTGGACCAGACCTTGGCTCTGGCGGAGGCGTCATCATGAGCATCGCCGCAGAAACCAAATCTTTGATCGAGGCCTGCCTCGCCGGGGATCCCGCTCTTGCGTCTCTGGCCGTCGTGGGGACCGCTCCTGAGACCCTGTCTGCGCATATCGCGCCAGGGCGTCCGGTCAAAGCCATCGGCGGATCGGGCTTTTCCCCTCACCCGCCGTTCAATCGCGAAACCCTCGTGGAACTGATTGTGCGCATGCAGCGCCTGCGTTGGAGCCGGTCGACACCATTTAATCCGAAGGGCTGGCCGCCGGAAGATCGAGACCTGCGGGCGCTTCACAGCAAGCACGACAAGGCGGTTGTGGGCTTTGAATGCGGTCCTGGCTGGACCGATCTTTTGGACGCCGCCTTCTCCTGGCTGAACGAGATCGCACCTACCAGAGACTGGGCGCCAAGCCAGATCAAAGAGAAGTTCGGGACACTGAGGTTCTATTGGCATGGCGACCTGCCGGACCTTGGCGATGAAATCATCTCGGCGGCCGAACATATCTCCGGCCACCTCTGCGAAATGTGCGGCACCCACGGGCACCTGCGTAAGGATATCGGTTGGTGGAGTGTGCGCTGCCGTGAACACGCCAAGGAGCCCTGGTCATGAGCCGGGTGTCTGCCAAAAAGCTGAAGAGAGCGTTGAAGGATTGGGAGAGGCTGGCCAGCGGGCACTCGCCCAGTCCAGACGATCTGTCCAATGCGCCGCTGCTGACGGACTGGGAGCCACGGTGGACCGCGACGGGTGTCATGTACTTAATCGGGCAGGTTCGGGGGCATCCAAAGCTTCAAGACGGGCCGTGCAGCACGTCCATCGTGCTGGCAGCCGATGTCCAGCAGGGCTGGGCCCGTACCTTGAGCCGATACTACAGGCTCGGCCCGCAGCATGGAGAGACCCTCCATTAACTCAGGCCGGTCCGCGCCAATCGCGGACCGGCGACCCGACCTCACTCAATATTGCAGTACGGTTCTAAACCGTACTATACTAAACCAAAACTTACAGGAGCTCACCATGAGCGCTGAAATCGCAAGCCTTGAGAAAGTCCGCGCCGCGGTGGCGCAGCTTCACCTCAACAATCAACGTGCCACCGCCGACGCCGTCATTGCCGCAATCGGCGGCGGATCCAAGCCGACAGTCTTGAGGCATCTGAAGACTTTACGCGAAGAGCTGCCGCAGGTGACGGAGGACCTTCCGGCTGGCGTCCTCGATCTGGTCCGGCCAATCGTCGCGCAGATCTTTGCCGAGGGCAGCAAGGCTGAAGCGGCGCGAACCCGCGATCAGATTGAACGACTGCATCGGATGCTTGGCGACCTGGAGGCCGAATTGGAAACTCTAGGATCGGTCAATGCGGCGTTGGACGACCAGGTTATCGACCTCGGCAAGGAGCTTGAAAGATCTAGCAAAGCTCTTTCGAGCGCCGAGGCGCTGATCATGTCCAAGAATCGCAAGATCGAGAAACTGGCAGCACAACTCAGCGAAAAGGAAATGGCCGCCCAGCGCCAACTCGCCGCGGCCATGAAAGGGTTCGATGAGAGGCTTACAACTCTTGCCAAGCAGTTGGCTACTGCCAGTGAGGACACGAAATAGCGCAATGGGGCTGCGTTCAAACCCCCGAGCTTGTTGGGCGACACCTCTGGCTACCAGTGACAAGAACCCTGTTTCGTGCTTGGCACAAGTAGAACGGACCGATTGCCACCCGCCCATTCCGGCCATTCGACGGGTGTCCGACACCGCCCAGAAGGGTCATGTCATTCGCTCCTGACGAACGGGACAGACGTCGAGTTGACGAACATTCCTCCGCGCCGTACCAATTGGGGCATGATGATCGAAAATCGCATGGTCGTAGTAGGTGCGCGCATGGGCACGGCAGCATAGCTGCCAGGCAAAGGCACCCATGCGCGGAGAAATCAGCCCCTTTAAGGGGCTTTTTTAATGCCTCGTTTCCAACGCAAGCAATTGGCTTTGATCATGTCAGGTTCATCAGCTTCTCCTCGCCTATTTACGTTAGTCTTTCTGTCGGCACTTGCTATCCTGCCGATCAACTTCTTTCTCCCATCTCTTCCCCAAATGGCCGCCGAATTTGGCGTCGATTATGGACTGATGGGGCTTTCGCTGGCGGCCTATGCCATTGTGTCAGCGTGCCTGCAGCTCGTTTTGGGCCCGCTCTCGGACCGTTTTGGTCGCCGGCCCGTAATCCTCGGGGCGCTGACGATATTTATCGCTGCGACAATCGGGTGCGCCCTGGCGCCGGATGCCTGGACCTTTCTGGCCTGCCGGATGGTGCAAGCCGTGATCGCACCAACCTACGGGGTGGCGCTCGCCGTGATCCGTGACACGACCACTCGAGAACAGTCGGCTAGCCGGTTCGGCTATCTGGCCATGGCGTGGGCCGTTGCACCCATGCTCGGCCCGACGGCAGGCGGGCTGCTCGATCAGCTATTTGGCTGGAGGGCCAGCTTCTGCATTCTGGCGCTTTTTGGAATCGCAGTCCTGGCATTGTGTTGGACCGACCTGCGCGAAACGAACACCTCGCGATCCATGACAATGCTGGAGCAGTATAAGGCCTATACCGAACTACTCGGCTCCAGGCGCTTCCTGGCCTATTGCCTATGTATGGCCTTCTCGGTGGGCGCCTTCTACGCCTTCCTGGCGGGCGCCCCGCTGGCCGCTTCAGCCTTTGATCTATCGCCGGCAGTTCTGGGTCTCTACATGGGCTCGATCACAGCCGGCTTCATGCTTGGCAGTTTTCTTGCCGCGCGGCTCGCCGGCAAACTCCCGCAAGCCAACCTGCTGATTGCAGGAAGGATTGTGGCTTGCGCGGGGCTCTTGTTCGGCATCGTCCTGTACTTTGCCGGCGTCGAACATGTGGCGGCATTGTTCGGGCCATGCTTTTTCGTCGGACTGTCGAACGGACTTACGCAGCCAAGCGCCAATGCCGCGGCGATGTCGGTTCGCGCAACCCAGATGGGAAGCGCCGCCGGTCTCGCCGGCGCGATCACCGTCGCCGGTGCTTCCATCATGGCAGCGATCGCAGGAGCTGTTTTGACGGAAGAGAATGCCCGGTCTGGCCTGCTCATGGTGATGCTGGCCTCAGCGATTGCCGCCCTGGGTGCAGCCCTGTTTGCGCGCCATCTCGAGACTGATACGCCCCAAACGACATAAACAACGGAGCACGCGTCACGTCTGCTGCGGGGAATACGAAACGTTGCCCCCTATTTCTGCGACGGGGTCTGGAGTCGCCAAGCGTCAACTGCGCCCAAAACAGTCACTGAAGCTGTCAAACAGGCAGCCGGAAAGCGGATACCAAATCTGTTGGAGAGGAAAAGTACAGCAGGCAGTCCGCGCTGACCAATTAAATTCAAGTACTCGAGCTACTAGCGATCGGCGGCCTGCGTCACTCGGACAGCCCGCCGGCAGATTTCAGCGATGGCCGCCGCGACGGTGACTCCGGCCAGCTTGAGAAACACTCCAAACTCTCGGCCCTCAGCCACGCCTGTCCGCCAGTAGACGCCACCCGAAGGCAAACGGCGCCGAATACGGCCACTATGGTCTATACCCTTCTACTGAAGGCGCGCCGAGCTGGTTGGCTAGGTTGGCTGCAGCAACCAGTAGATGCGCGTGTCAATGGGAGACCGCCTCCACCGACGCAGGGGCCTCGGGAAGCTGTTCGCCTTGCAGTTCAGGTGGGACCTTCCAACCCGGATCAACGCCCGTCATGTCTGGCAATTCGTGTGCGATGCCCTTGTGACAATCGATGCAGGTTGCTTCCCCGGTCAGCAGGTACTGGCTGTGGATCTCTGCGGCGCGGGGCGCCTGCCGGGACAAGTCCATCGCCACGGCCGAATGACAATTGCGGCATTCAAGACTGTCATTTGCCTTCAGCCGAGCCCATTCGTGCTGGGCGAGCTCGAGGCGATGCTCAAGGAATTTCTGGCGCGTATCGATGGAGCCGAAGATGTGGCCCCAGACCTCCTTCGACGCCTGCATCTTGCGTGCGATCTTGTCGGTCCAATCGTGTGGCACGTGGCAATCCGGACAGGTGGCCCGAACGCCCGAGCGGTTTGCGAAATGCACGGTGCGCGTCAATTCCTCGAAGACGTTGGCTTCCATCTCGTGACAGGAAATGCAGAACTCCTCGCGATTGGTGAATTCCATCGCCGTGTTGAAGCCGCCCCAGAACAGCACGCCCCCCATGAACCCGCCGAGAGTCAGCACGCCCAGGCCCATGGTGCCGGCAGGAGTGATGAGTATCTTCCAGGCCCAACGGACGACCGATTTTATCCAACCGAACAGTTTCATTCCGAGCCCACAGGTTTGGCGCCGAGATCGATCATGTCCACGAAGTCGTTCTCCACCAGGGGGGCGACGTCGGCCTGCGGCACATGGCAGGCCGTGCAGAAGTATCGGCGGGGCGACACGTCAGCCAGCATCTGTCCCTCGCGGGTCATGAAATGGGTGATGCTAATCATGGGAGCTCCGGACCCTTGCGTGAACTCCCTATTGTGGCACGACATGCAGCGGTTGGTGTTCACCGACAATTGGTAGCCCTGGATCGAATGCGGGATCACTGGGGGCTGTTCGGGGTAGGCCCGCATCTGCCGCACATCATCTGTAACCCAACGCGGAATCGGATCGGCCTCGACATCGGACATCGGATCCGTTGGGCCACGCAACTCGGGCGCAAACTGCGCCAGCGCGCTGCCGGCGAGGATACCGACTGCGAGAATGACGCTCATGAGGACCGTCAGGCGACGGGAATGATCTTTACCGCGCATTTCTTGAAGTCCGTCTGCTTGGAAATCGGATCGGTGGCGTCCAGGGTGACCTTGTTGATCAACCTGCTGGCATCGAACCAGGGTACGAAGATCACGCCGCTGGGCATGCGGTTGCGCCCTTGGGTTTCAATGCGACAACGAATCTCGCCTCGCCTCGACACGATGCGCACTTCCATTCCCTGGTTGAATCCTCTTTCGCGGGCATCAGCGGCGTTCATGAAGCAAACCGCTCCGGGGAAGGCCTTGTACAGTTCTGGAACACGCATGGTCATCGACCCGGAGTGCCAGTGCTCCAGCACCCGGCCAGTCACCAGCCAGAGATCGTATTCGTCGTCAGGCGACTCGGCGGGCGGTTCGTAGGGGACAGCGAGAATGACGGCGCGCTTGTCCGCCTGACCGTAGAATTCGACTTCAGAACCGGGTGTCACGTAGGGGTCGTAGCCCTCGCGGAAGCGCCAAAGAGTTTCCTCGCCGTCGACGACGGGCCAGCGAAGACCACGAACCTCGTGATAGGTGTCGTAGGGCGCGAGATCATGTCCGTGTCCACGACCGAACTCGGCATACTCCTCGAAGAGGCCCTTCTGCGGATAGAAGCCGAATGCCGCGGCCTCCCAATTGTCGTACTCGGAGCTGACCTCCGACTCGGAGAACTTGTCGACCTTGCCATTGCGGTAGAGGACGTCGAACAGGGTCTTGCCTCTATAATCCGGGTTTGCGTCCAGCACGTCAGCGGGCCACACCTCATCTGTGGTGAAGTACTTGGAGAACTCCATCAGCTGCCAGAGATCGGACCTGGCATCGCCTGGCGCATCGACCAGTTGGTGCCAGACGTGGGTGCGGCGCTCTGCGTTCCCATACGCGCCTTCTTTCTCGACCCACATGGCTGCTGGCAGGACGATGTCCGCGGCGCTTGCAGTGATGGTCGGATAGGCGTCCGAGACGACGATCAGATTGTCCGGGTTCCGATAGCCCGGATAGGTTTCATTGCTGTTGTTCGGCGCCGCCTGAAGGTTGTTGTTGACCTGTATCCAATAGAAATTCAGGTCGCCGTCCTTGAGACGCCGGTCCTGCTCAACGGCATGATAGCCAGGCTCGGCCGGCAAGAGCCCAGCGGGCAGTCGCCATATCTCCTCGGCATGATGGCGGTGCTCATCGTTGGTTACCACCATGTCCGCTGGTAGGCGATGGGCAAACGTGCCGACCTCGCGCGCCGTCCCGCAGGCCGATGGCTGACCCGTCAGCGAGAAGGGACTATTGCCCGGTTCGGAGATTTTGCCGGTCAGGAGGTGCAGATTGTAGACCATCTGGTTGGCCCAGACGCCACGAACATGCTGGTTGAATCCCATGGTCCAAAGCGACATGACTTTCGTGGAGGGATCTGCGTAGAGCTCGGCCAGTTCCTCGAGGAACCCATGCTCCACCCCGCTGATCTCCGAAGCGCGCTCCAACGTGTATTCCGAGACAAGCTCACTGAAGGCCTCGAAATCGATCGGGTCCATCTGGCCGGCCGTCGCGGCGCCAGTGGCCGCTTGTTCCAGAGGATGCTCGGGACGCAATCCATAGCCGATGTCGGTCATGCCGCGCATGAACTTGGTATGCTTGTTGACGAAATCCTCGTTGACTCGACCAGTCGTGATGATGTGGTTGGCGATGTAGTTCAGGATCGCCAGGTCCGTTCCTGGCTTGAAGATGATCGGGACGTCGGCCAGATCCATGCTTCGATGGGTGAAAGTCGAAAGCACCGCGCAGCGTACATGGGGATTGCCGAGGCGTCGATCGGCAAGACGCGTCCAGAGGATCGGATGCATCTCGGCCATGTTCGAGCCCCAGAGAACGAAGGCGTCGGCATGCTCGAAGTCGTCGTAGCATCCCATCGGCTCGTCGATGCCAAAAGTGCGCATGAAAGCGGTGGCGGCCGAGGCCATGCAGTGTCGTGCGTTGGGGTCGAGATTGTTGGAGCGGAAGCCGGCGCGCATCAGCTTGGTCGCGGCATAGCCTTCGAAGATCGTCCACTGTCCGGAGCCGAACATGCCAAGTGCCTTCGGACCCTTCTCACGCAGCACCTGTTTGACCTTGTCGGACATCACCGTGAAGGCCTCGTCCCATGTGACGGGCTCCAGCTCGCCATTCTTGTCGTAAACGCCTCCGGTCCGACGCATCAAAGGGGTCGTGAGGCGGTCCTCGCCGTACATGATCTTGGAGAGAAAGTAGCCTTTCACGCAGTTCAGGCCACGGTTCACCTCGGCCTGCATGTCGCCGTGGGTAGCGACCACATGTCCGTCCTTGACCCCGACCATCACGCCACAGCCCGTGCCGCAGAAACGGCAAGGTGCCTTCGACCACTTTATCTCGAGCGTCTCGACGCCCCCGGCGACCGGTTGCGCGGCCGCGGGCAAGGCTATGCCGGCAGCTGCCGCCGCGACCGCAGCGGCTTGAGCCTTCAGGACGTCACGTCGGTTGAGCTCCAGTGTCATGACGCATCTCCTCCTCAACGACGGCTTGTTCGAACACCATGCTGGCGGCAAGTACTCCGCCCATCAGGTTTATCGTGGTCAGCTTCTCGCCCAGTTCGCCAGGACCGCTTCCCTCGAGCACAAGGACGATCTTGCCCTCGCCACTTGCGACCACTTCCACACCCGGCATTTCCGCCAGGCGTTGGGAAAGGTCGGGAACTAGCGACGGAAGCGCGCGTACGATCGCGCTGGAGACATGATGCCGGGATGTCTTGTTCGCGCCGATCCTGCCCAGCATGACGTCCCGGCGGGTCAATGCGTTGTCATTGGCCATGATCAATGCCCCCCCGTAGGTGGACCGGGTGGGCCGAAGATCATCTGCCAGATCCAAACAACCAGGCCATAGCTGCCGACGAAGACGACAGCAACGATCGGCCAGATGCCGAAGGCCAGCACCAGGAATGCGATGATTTCTGAGCGCCGCCTTGACGGCGTCGTGACGCCTGCTTCAGGATGCTCGGTCATGCCTCAACCAGCCCGATCTTCATCCACTCAAACTCACAAGGAGTTTAAAGGCGTCATCTCGAAGGTCAACCCACGATTTGCCGATATTGTGATCACGTTAAGAAAGAAGGTCGTCTTTTCGTCATGCTAGTTTGCGTTTTCGCAGGGATGGTCATTGATCTTTTCGGTAAGGCGATGATCGTTCTCGCCCGAGAGCAGCCGTCGACCTTGAAAATATGATGCATTTTCTCAGTAAATACTTCGCATGATTTCGGTTTGGATAGCAGCGCTGGTGGGAGCGCTGTTGGTCTTGGGCTGGTTGCTGCAGTCATACTGGAGCGCCTCGGGCGACGCGAGACGTGAAGCTGGCCCAACGGAGCCCTTCCGGGATGTGCTCGCGGAGATAGAGGCCGACACGGTGTCAGGAAAGCTGTCGGTCAATGAAGCGGAAGTCGCAAAAGCGGAACTCGCCCGTGAAGTGCTCAGGGCTCGGCACGAAGCCCACACCTCACCGAAACAGTCCTTCGGGCCGGGGATGATGGTGACAGGTGCACTGCTGATCGTTGGTTTGACTGTCGGGGGCTACGCGACCCACGGAAGCCCTCATTTGCCCGGACGGCCCCTAGCCGAGCGAACGGAGGCGACAGGCTATGAGAGCCTTGTACAGCGTATCGAGTCCCACCTACTGGGTGATCCCGATGATGCGGATGGATGGCGTGCACTTGCGACCCTGAGAATGGAAATGGGTGCATTCGAGCAAGCCGCTGAGGCATATCGCACGGCACTGGGAATAGGTCCTGCAACGGCCGATGGGCAGACGGATCTGGCGGAGGCTCTTCTATTCCTTGGTAGCGGCGCTGCCCGCGCGGAAGCCATGGAGCTCTTGCGCTCCGCCGCCACATCGGACGAGACCCATGTTCGATCCAGGCTCTATCTCGCATCGGAGCTGACGCGTGCCGGTGAGAAAGACGAAGCTATACAGCGTTGGCAACAAGCGATGGAAATGGCAGCCGGAGATGAACCCTGGCTGGATGCCGCTCGACAGGGGCTCGTCGTGGCCCGGGGAGGTGGCGATGCAACGCTGGTCGACGAGGCCGAAATGATCTCCGGCATGGTCGAAGGGTTGCACGCAAGGTTGTTCGCCGATGGCGGCAGCCTAGAGGAGTGGACGCAGCTGGTCAGGTCGTATCTCGTATTGAACGATCCAGCGAGCGCTCAACGATCCTATGACGCCGCTGTGTTGGCCTATCCATTGGCCTCCGTGCGGCAGGATCTTGACGCGCTCGCGTCGGATGCCGGCCTCGCAACGGAAGGAGAAGGCGAATGACCAGTGGGGCCAGTGGCCGGAAAGGCTTCACTCGCAAGCAGAAGCGGCTTGTGATCATCGCAGGCTTGGCAGTTGTATTGGCCATCTCCACCGCCCTGGTGCTGACGGCGTTGCGCGATCAAATCGTATTCTTCTATGCGCCCAGCGATTTGTCGACCCGAGAGGTCGCGCCGGGTCAGCCGATTCGACTCGGGGGCTTGGTCAAGGAAAGCAGTTGGTCGCGCAGTGGCCAGGAGAATGTTTTCGTCATTACCGATGGTGCGCAAGAAATATCGACCCGGTTCACCGGAATCCTCCCGGATCTCTTCCGGGAAGGACAAGGCGTTGTCGCCGAGGGCGCCATCGCCGCTGATGGTCGTTTCGAGGCGAGCAATGTTCTCGCCAAGCATGACGAGAACTATGTGCCAAAGGAAGTCGTCGAAGCTCTGAAAGCGCAAGGAGAATGGCGCGCGGAGAGTGCAGAGCAGTGAGCATCGAGATCGGGCATTTCGCATTGTTACTGGCAGCGTCGGTCGCCACCGTGGCCGCGATGGGTGGACTATCTCTATGGCGCGGTGGCGCCCGCCTCGCTGCGGTCATGCGGCGCGCAGCCCTTCTGCAATTCATCTTGGTCGCTGTGTCTTTCGTCACGATCGTGCAAGCGTTCGTGGTGTCGGATTTCTCATTGCGCTTGGCCGCGAGCCATTCCCATTCCCTCAAGCCTCTCATCTTCAAGATCTCCGGCGTCTGGGGCAATCACGAAGGCTCGATGCTGCTTTGGGTGCTGATCCTGGTGCTGTTCGGTGCGCTGGTCGCCGCATTGGGCAAGCGGCTTCCGTCCGATCTATGCAATCTGGTGCTGGGTACGCAGAGCCTTCTCACGGCAGCGTTTGCCGGATTCCTGCTGTTCACTTCAAACCCATTCGAGCGCTTGGAACTGCCTCCGCTCGAGGGCAACGACCTGAACCCGATACTGCAGGACTTCGGGCTCGCAGTGCATCCGCCACTGCTCTACGCAGGCTATGTGGGATTCTCGATCTGCTTTTCCTTTGCCATCGCCGCCCTGGTATCGGGGCGCATCGATCAGGCCTGGGCGCGCTGGGTTCGACCCTGGACCATGCTGAGCTGGACCTTTCTCACCCTTGGCATCGCCATGGGATCGTATTGGGCCTACTACGAACTCGGCTGGGGAGGCTGGTGGTTCTGGGACCCAGTGGAGAATGCCAGCTTCATGCCGTGGCTGGCGGGTACCGCTTTGCTCCATTCGGCGCTGGTGATGGAGAAGCGGAACGCTCTGAAGATCTGGACCATCTTTCTCGCCATCATAACCTTCTCCCTCTCGCTCCTGGGCACGTTTCTCGTTCGCTCTGGCATCCTGACCTCGGTCCATACGTTCGCCAGCGATCCGACGCGCGGACTTGTGATCCTGGCAATGTTGGCGATGTTGATAGGCAGCGCGTTCCTGCTGTTCGCGATCCGCGCGCCAGCGTTGCGCCAAGGTGGACTGTTCGCACCCATCAGCCGCGAAGGAGCTCTGATTCTCAACAACCTCTTCCTGGCGACCGCCGTAGGTGCCGTCCTGATCGGAACTCTGTATCCCCTGTTGCTCGACGCACTCACCGGCACCACCATCTCGGTCGGCGCTCCCTTTTTCAACCTGACCTTTGGGGCGCTGATGGCCCCGCTCTTGCTCGTCTTGCCCTTCGGTCCGCTGTTGGCATGGAAACGTGCGGATCTGGTCGCAGCCGGCCAACGACTTCTGGGGGTGGCGGTCCTGACGGTGGGCCTCGTCATCGTCGTGATGGCCCTGCGTGGTGTGTCCGTTTCGCTGGTGCCGGTCGGGCTCCTGCTCGGGTTCTGGGTGATGTTGGGTTCGTTCGCGGAGCTGATCGAGCGTAGCAAGCTGGGTCGCATCGCCGTTGGCGAGAGTCTTCGCAGGCTCAAGGGTCTGCCGCCCTCTATCTGGTCGACCGCAGCGGCCCATTGCGGTGTGGGGCTCACGGTATTGGGGATCGTTTCGGTGACGGCGTGGGAGACGGAACTGGTCACTACGCTCAACCCCGGGCAAGAAGCGATGCTCTCCGGCTACCGCATCCAGTTCGACAGTTTCGATCAAGGACGAGGGATGAACTACCTCGTGGATAGTGGTCGCTTCACCATCACAGCACCGTCCGGTGCGCAGTCAGAGATGGTACCCGAGCGACGTACGTACTTTGCCAGTGGAATGCCCACTACCGAGGCGGCAATCAGGACGGACGGTTTGTCGCAGTTCTATCTTCAGCTCGGAGAACCTCAGTCCGACACGCATGTGGTTCGGGCCTGGTACAAGCCGAACATCCTTCTCCTCTGGATCGGGGCCCTGGTCATGGCCGGCGCTGGGAGCTATTCGCTGCTGGACCGTCGCCGACGCGTTGGGGTGCCCGGTGCAAGTCGTTATAGTTCAAGCGTTGCCCGGGGCCCGAGCACCCCGTCCGGCATTGCGTGACACCTTTATGGGGGTTGGTTGCTGAGCCTACCGACTGTTTAGAATCCGCAGGGCTGATGCTTTGAATCTCGGCTTCTGCAGGACGAGGTCCGCGATTGCGGAATCGATCCGCCGTGCCAGAAGTCGAGCAAACAAGGACGAGCTCTCGGGTTCAACGAGGCGCAGAAACCACTGTCGGAGCGGCCGCAGATTGATGGGCCCTGTGCCGCTGAGCGCGCGGTAGAGGTTGCGAGTTAGCGCGGAGCACGTCGAGACCGGAGCGCGCTCCAGAACGATTTCCCGGATGGAGTTGGACACCGCATCCCAATTGCCACCGGCGATGTGATGGAGCACGTTGCCGAAGTGCGGGTGCTGTTTGAGGTTCGCCAGCAGAACTGCGATCAGCTCCTCGACAGCGATCGCATTGCCGTCGCTGCGCAGCAGGGCCTCGCAATGCGGAGAAATCGGTTCCAGTTTCATCTCTTGCTCCTACCCGTGGTCAGATCGAGCATAGAGCTGAGATTGGAGTGGTCTTTGTTGCGGAGCAAACGGCTGCGCTCCACCGGCGATGCAAGACCAGTTGTCGTCTAAAGGGTCGGCAAGCGCTGCAGGAATTCCCGATTGCGACAATACTCGGGGGCGGACGCCAGGTGGACCTCGGTTTTTACGAGCTTGGCACATTCATTGGCGTCGGTGCAGAACATGCACCTATTGACGGCGCCACGCAATTCCTGCGCGGCATAGATGCTGCCAGGTACGTGCGCTGAGAGATCGCGGTTCATGGCGACGGCCATGTCGAACATGCGGTCGGTGCGGGCGAACATGCTTCCAATAAATGACATCGGTCAGTCCTCCAGTGGTTCGGTCCACAATAGCACAGCGCCGGTCATCGTCCTTGATCCGGAGCAAACCAGCGTTCTTTAGGCAGTGGCCCAATCGCATTGCTGTTTGATCTGCCGCAAACAGCCAAAAGAAAACATGACTAGAAAACTCGATTTAAGCGGGCGTGTCGCCCGCTCTCATCTTGGCTCCGGTGAGCAACCCGAGTAGCAACTCGACATACGCAGGACATAGCCTTGAGCACTTCCTTCAAGATCACGCGTCGCACAGCCCTGGTTGGCCTTGCGGGCACTGCCATTACTCTTGCCACACCTGCTCTTTTGCGGGCAGCACCTGCCGCGCGGCTGGCGCTCTACGGCCCGCCGGCCGGACCCACCATTACCCTTGCCCATGCGGTGGCGACAGGAGCGCTGGGCGAGATCGCGCAAGATGTCAGCCTAACCGTTTGGCGAAATCCGGATGAGCTGCGTGCCGGGCTGACCTCTGGAACCATCGACCTTTCCGTGGTGCCCGCCCAGGCGGCGGCGACGCTCTACAATCGCGGCATGGGCGTTAGGCTGGTCAATGTGATGACCAACGGCCTGCTCTATGTCATCGCGCCCGAACAGATGCTCAACGGCTTTGCCGATCTCGCCGGCAAGCGCCTGGCCGTGCCATTCCCCAACGACACGCCGGACTTCATCGTGCGCGCCCTGCTGGCCAGGCACGGCATTGCCGACAGCGTCGAGCTGACGCCGGCAGGCTCCCCCATGGAAGCGGCCCAACTGCTCATGACCGGTCGCATCGATGCGGCTGTCTTGTCCGAGCCTGTCGCGACCGTGATTGGCATCCGCGGCCGTGAAGCCGGTCGTACCCTTGCGCGCGCGATCAACCTTCAGGAGGAATGGGGGCGGGTCACGGGCCTGGGACCGGTCGTTCCGCAGGCCGGTCTGGCCGTGACCAAGCGCTTCAGCGAGGACCATGGCGACCTTATTGCGCCGCTCCAGGCCCTTCTGGTAAATGCCACCGCCCAGATGATCGGTGCTCCCGCCGAGGCGGCCGAGCACGCCTCGGGACCGCTTGAGCAACCCGCGTCCGTGCTGGCGCAATCCATCCCGCACTGCAACCTGACGGCAACCCCGGCATCGGAAGCGCGGCCAGCGCTGGAGGCCATGTTCTCGCTGATGGCTGAGAGCGATCCGGCAATCATCGGCGGCAGACTGCCCGACGATGGCTTCTATGCGCTCTAACAAGTGAGGCCGCATGGTGGGCTTTGTGGGTGATCGTCTCGGCCGCTTGGGCCGGTTCGCCTGGTCAGGCTGGTCGGGACTCGCCGCTGTCGCCCTACTGGCCGCGGTGTGGCAGGCGGGGCACGAGGCCTATGGCGACTTCATCCTGCCAAGTCCGATGGCCACGGCGCTCGCTGCCATTGGATTGTTGGCTGCACCCGAGAACTGGACCCTGTTGCTCGTCACGATGCGACGCGCGCTGTCGGGTTTTTTCCTTGCCGGTATTCTGGGAGCACTGTTGGGGGTGATCGCCGGCTATGCGCCGGCAGTGATGCGACTGTCGCGGCCTCTGCTGACGGTGGCCCTCGGGGTGCCGCCCATCGCCTGGATCGTTCTGACGATGATTTGGTTCGGCGCTTCCGACGCCACAGTCGCCGCGACGATCCTGGTATCGGCCACACCGGTTGTCTTCGTGGCCGGGGCCGAGGGAGTCATGACACGCGACAGGGGCCTCGATGCCATGGCCGAGGTCTTCGGCGCAGGTCCGATCCGGCGCTTCCTGAGCGTCGGTCTGCGGCAAGTTTGCGCCCACCTGCTGCCGGCCCTGGCCCTGGCTCTGGGCACGAGCTTCAAGGTGGCGGTCATGGCAGAGCTGCTGGCCAATGCCGGCGGCGTCGGCGGCGCCCTGGCGCGCACGCGGGCAATGCTCGACATCACTGGCGCCCTCGCGTGGGTCATGCTGTCGGTCGTCGCCCTGGTGGTTGGCGAATACGGGCTCGTCAGGCCTGTGCGCGCCGAATTGGAACGCTGGCGCGAGGCTGCACAGCCCTGGGGAGTGAAGCGATGACCGCACTAACCCTCACTGGCGTCGGGCATGCCTTCTTCGGACGTACGGTGCTGTCCCGGGTATCGCTCTCGATCCGGCGCGGCGAGGTCGTGGCGCTTGTTGGTCCATCCGGATGCGGGAAATCGACCCTCGCGCACATAGCTGCGGGTCTGATCAGCGCCAGGGAGGGCAGGGTGGCCAACCACTATCGCCGCCACGCCATGGTGTTTCAGGACCCGCGCCTGTTGCCGTGGCGGGGCGCAGCGGGGAACATCGCATATCCGCTGGAACTCTCGGGCATGTCGCGTAGGGAGAGGGACCTGCGCGTCCGTCAGTCCGCGCGCATGGTCCAGCTCGAGGGTCAGGATCTGGACAAGTTTCCGGTGGAGTTGTCCGGGGGCATGCGCCAGCGCGTCGCCATTGCCCGCGCCATGGCCATCGAACCTGACTTTGTCTTCTTCGACGAACCCTTCACAGCGCTCGACGTCGCCCTCAAGCGACGCATGCAAGATCTGGTGATCGCAGCCGCGCGGCATAACCGGTTCGCCGCACTCTTCATCACGCATGACCTCATGGAGGCGATCCGGGTGGCCCATCGCATCCTCGTCATGCACCATAAAGGGCAGGGGCTGGTCGGCGAGCGCATTGTAGATGGTGAACCTGGGAATCGCGACGACGCTAGCATCTTCGCCAGCATGCAGGCCTTCCTGCGTTCTGATATCGCCTTTGCCCATGTCCATGATGTCGATGAAAGGCGCCGGACGTGAGCTCGTCGACGCCTGCAACGCGGACCATGCCGCTCAGGCACGTGCTTGCGGATGAGGGGTTCCGGCTCTTCTTTCCGCTGGCGGCCTTGCATGCCGCTCTCTGGCCGTTTCTCTGGATTGCGCTCTGGTCTTTCGACCTGCCGCTTGCGCGCGACGTTCCACCCAGCTTGTGGCATATGCAGGAGATGATCGTCGGCAGTTGGGGCGCTGCCCTGATAGGGTTCCTCACCACGGCCGCGCCGGAATGGACGGGAACTGCCCGCCTGCGCGGTCGGGCGCTCTGGCTATTGGCGGCGTCATGGGGGCTGGCCAGAATTGTCGGCTTCCTGGCTAGCGAACAGTTGCTCATCGTTGCTGGTTTGGCAGATCTGAGCTGGTTGCTGGCCCTGATCCTCTACATTTACCGGATCTCCATTCAGCGCCGCACCGATCGCCTCGTCGCATTCGTCATATGGCTAGCAGCACTGGCAGTGGCCACCGTAGCCGCTCGCGCCGGAATGCTCATGGGCGACTTCGAGTTCAGCCGTGATGCTTCCCTCGCTTCCGGCTACATCTTTCTTGGTCTTCTGGGTCTCGCTCTGGCGCGCATCACTGTGCCCGTGACCAACCACGTCCTCGACCCGAGCGAGGAAACGGCAGCATATCGGCCGCATCCCGGACGCCAGAACCTGGCCCCCGGGCTGGTCGCACTGGCCATAGCCGGTGACTGGCTTGGCCTATCCCCGGCCGTGAGCGGCTATCTCTGGATCGCAGCTGGCGCCGGCTTCCTCGATCGTGTCGCCGAGTGCTTTGTGGGGCGCGAGGCGTTTCGCGCCGAGATTGCCGTGCTCGCGGGGGCAAGCGCTTTTTCCGGACTAGGCCTGCTGACTGTTGGCGCCTCGCGCCTTGGCGCGCCCTGGGGGGAGGCGCCCGGCGTCCATATTGCGCTCATGGGCGGCTTGGGACTGGCCGTGCTGGCGGTGCTGTCGATTGCCGGGCGATTTCATACGGGGCAGGGCCTCGGTTTCAATTGGCCGACGAAGGTTGCCTACAACATGGTCATAGTCGGGACGACGCTGCGCGCCCTGCCCGAGATGGGCCTGCTGCCTCTGCCGCCGGGTCCGCTCCATCTGCTCGCCAGCTGCTTTTGGGCCTTAGCCTTCATCGCGTGGCTCTATGACTACTGGCCATCGTTGTCGCGCCTGCAAACGGACGAGGAGTCGACCTGCTGACGAGCGATTGTTTGCGCCGGCTCAAGGACGGGGCCGCCCTCCGAGGCTATGAGCCTGCAGCCGGGACCGAAGCGCTGTCATGGACCTTTTCGGACCAGGTACTCATCCACACTTACAACAAGGATTCTGCCCATGTGTGGCGACTGCCAGCCTACCGATACAGTCATTGACGTGCGCATGATTGCCCCCCGCCTTCGACATCCAATGATCTTCACTGCCTTCGAGAACCTAGGTTCCGGGGAAGCCTTCATCATCATCAACGATCATGACCCGCGCCCTCTGCAATACCAGTTCGCCGCAGAATATCCGGACCAGGTCGACTGGGCCTACGAGGCACAGGGCCCGGAAGTCTGGCAGGTGCGAGTGACGCGCCGGGCTGCCTGACCATCCGTTGTTGGTCGACGCCGACGTCTCCTTGGCGTCGGCGATCTGCTCTGCCCTCCCGTGGCAGTCATGGTGACAATCGCTGCGCAGTCCAGCCGTCGTCTTCCGCTTTGCGCGTGAACAGGAGTCGGTCATGGAGCCGGTTGGAGCCATCCTCCCAGAACTCTATCTCATCCGGTATCAAACGCAGGCCAGTCCAGTGCTCGGGGCGAGGGACCGGGCCACTGACGAATTGCTTGTCCAGTTCGCGCAGACGCGCCTCAAGCGTAGCACGACCAGGTATCGGGGCGGACTGCGCAGATGCGTGCGCGCCGATCTGTGCTCCTCGCGGTCGGTTCGCAAAATAATCATCGGCATAATTATCGGTCACGCATTCAACCGGCCCACGCAAGCGAACCTGTTGACCCTTGACCGGCCAATGAAAGCACGCGGCAGCGCTGCTGTTGATCTGCAGATGTTGGCCCTTGGCACTCTTGAGGTTGGTGAAGAACACCAGTCCGCCGTCTGACACTGCTTGAAGCAGGACCATTCGCACGTCAGGGGTGCCATTGCGGCTGACCGTAGCCAAGGACATTGCGGTAGCCGTGAATCCTGATGCATTTTTGGCTTCGTCGAGCCAACGCCCAAAGATGCCGCGAGGCTCAAGGCTTTTAATGTCAGTTGAAGGATCAAAGATGATGTCAGTGGCCATGGCTTTCATCGTGAGTTAGATTCTCTTGCGCCTACGCAGTCGACACGTGCGCTATCGAAAGCTGTCTCCGCGCCATTCCACTTCCAGCAGAACGGCGTCGAGGTGTCGTGATGAAGATGGAGCGACGATCTGGTCTTGCTCCCCCGCGTTGGGAAGTCGCTGGGATAGGCACCTGGCGCCAAGCCAGAGACATGATCCAATAAGGAACACGCACGTCATGAATGGAACCATGGCCATTCTCTCCTATTGCTCGAAAGACTTCCTTGCCGGCAGCTACTTAGCTGGACGGGTGGCTACATAGGCAACACAAGCAACGAGTATTGTCGCAACGCAAATGTTCAGTGCGGTAGGTGCATTGCCGGCGACTAGCAATATCAAAAAGCTACAAGCCATGGATGCGACTGCCGCGATCTTAGCCCGCGTTGGAATTGCCCGGTTCTTCCGCCAAGCCAAGATATGATGTCCCATTCTTGGATGATCGATCAACCACTGCTCGAAACGTGGCGATGAACGAGAGAAGTAGGCTGCGGCCAGCAGTATGAACGGGGTAGTCGGAAGTACCGGTAGCATGACTCCTAGTCCGCCCAAGGCCAGGAATGCAAAGCCGCCGAAGGTCAGCGCCGGCCGAATTTTGGTGCCACTCATGGTTTCTAGCCTCCCATTCGACGAAGGTCTGCGGCGCCGTTCAAGGCGTGTTCGGAGATGTCCTCGAACAGATGAGCAAATTCCACGAATACGCCGCGATCCGCTTCCACCCAACTGATGTCGTCCAGCTCTGACAGTAGATCGATCAAGGCGGCTATGGCGGCTCGATGGTGTCGCGAGGACAAAAGGTGCCGGCGGATCTCGCGCTGCTGCTCCATCTCGACGAAGCGACCAAGGGCGTCGTTCACCCTCTGCCTGCAGTCGCAATCCAACGCGACCGTGCCGATGATCGAACGGATGCGTTCGACTAGAATGTCCGGATCGGGGGTGCTGCGAATGGGGGACTGATGGTTCATGCGGCGACCCAATTCATGCCGGGAGCTCCATGCAGGAAGCCGTTCGAATAGGGCGCCGCCGAGTAGACGATCTTCAGCTTCGCGATGCCTTCCTCGGGGCCCACCCGCCCATCGCGCACTTCGGCAAAGATCTCAGCCACCGCAGCCATGTCGCAATCCTGCGGCGAAAGGCGCAGGTGCGTCACGCCAAGTTCGACCAGGGTGGGCAAGTCACCAAGAAGCACCTGGCAGTGCCTCGACATGGTTTGCACGCCGTTGACGGTCAGGAACGGCTGACCATCGAGCGTATCGACATCGAGCCCATCGGGTTCATCGCCGCAGACGAACTGGCAATTGTCCTTGGTGTTGCCCTTGGCTCGGGCATGAGCGCAGCGTGCCGATATCGCCAGTGGAAGGCGTCCGAACGCGATGATTTCATATTCGATCCGCGGCGCACCGGAGATGATCGATGCGATAGAGGGGGCCGGGAGTTCCGGGCCAAGACAGATCCGGATGGCACCGCGCTTGGCAAGCAGGCGGGCGGTCGCACCATTGTAGACATTCACGAAAGGTCCGACGAGATGCGGCTTGCCCGACAAGACACGCAGCGCGGAAAGGTCGTTCGCTTCGGCCAGTTCTGCCTTCTCTGCAAGCCGCCGCGTCTGCGCAACTTCGCGTTCCAGCGTCACCAAGGCGAGCGAGGCCACGGCTACGGACTTACCGGCCGTGGTCAGCCGTTCGATCACTTGAGGCAGGAAGGGCCGGGTGAAGTGGTCCCGCTTGGAACAGACCACCTCACCCAGCGTCACCGCATCGACATGCCCCGACTCGGCGATGCGGTAATAGAAATCGCGCCATTTCTCGCCGGACCACAAATAGGGAACCGGACCCATGGTAATCTTGAGAGAAGAAGGTGTCGGCATCGTCAGCGCCACTTCTTTTCATAGGCGCCCGACGTTGTGCGCTGGCCCTCG
>NZ_JAMZCU010000007.1 GCF_024273195.1 Devosia ureilytica
CACGTTTCTCTTTCTTCAATCTTCACAATGTCAAAGAGCTGACCCAGTGCCCGCGAGGGCTACAACGTCGGAGAGAGTTTGCACTCTCTGAATTCCACTAGGGAACATGACTTCCTGTCCGGCGAACCGGCAGATCGTCTGCCCTGTCAGGATCGTTGTCAGTGGAAGCGCCCGGAGGCACTTGCGTCGTCAACGAGCGGGGTTATAGGGGAGGCCCATTTCCGCGTCAACACCCCTCATGAAAGAAAGATGACATTTCTTTCGGGCCCCGACCTGGTGATGTGCATAACCTCATCCAAACCCCCGTGTTTGCAGGGCTTTCAGCACGTTGCGCTATTGCGGCTCGCATAATGGCGCGACCCAGATGCGCACCGGTTCCCCGGCCTCGCCCCCCAAGGATCGGCAGTTACCGTCGGGCAGGCAGAGGGTCCAGGGGCTGGGGGTCATGCCGGAAGCCGCCAGAACCAGCTCAGGCAGAGGCGGAAGCGAGGGCACATAGGTCCAGCGCCCCTCGTCCCAGACAGCATCTGGCGGGACGGCAATCCCCGCCCCCGGTCCCTCGACGCTGGCTTGCACCAGCTGGAGGGTTTCTGCCTGCACCACCCAATGCTCTTGCCATTGGGTCTTTTCGACCGAATGGGTCCAACCGAGGCTGAAGCTGGATACGGCCAGGGCTGCAATGGCCCCGGCCGAGGCCACGCAGAGCATCAGGACGCCGCGGCCCTGGGCGGCGGCCGCATGCGCCACCAGTGCTGGCCGACCAGCAGCAGCGCCAAGGCGAAGCCCAATTCATCAGTCCATGGCAAAGCCAGCATCAGGAGAATGCTGACGCCAAAGGCTGCCAGCCGCTCAAGCCGGCCGACCGGGCCGACAAGGAAGCCAACCACGGCCACGCCGAGCAGGCCAATGGCCAGCACGGTCTTGATGATGATGTAGACGACTTCCACCGGATAGCCGAACTGGGCGGCAATGGCGCCACCGTCCTGCAGCATCAGGGAGGGCGTATAGACGGCCATGAAGGGGACGATGAACCCGGCGGCGGCCAGCTTGGTCGCCTGGACGGAAATCTTCAGCCCCGAGGTCTTGGCCATGGGGGCGGCGGCAAAGCAGGCCAGGGCCACCGGCGGGGTCAGATCGGCCATGATGCCGAAATAGAACACGAACATGTGGCTGACGAGCAGGGGCACGCCCAATTCGAGCAGCGCCGGCCCCGCCAGGGACGAGGTGATGATGTAATTGGGGATAGTGGGGATGCCCATGCCGAGCACCAGGCAGGTCAGCATGGTCAGCACCAGTGAGAGGAAGAGGTTGTTTTCGCCAATGGCGATGATGGCGCCGATGAAGGTTGAGGCAATGCCCGTGAGGGTCAGGGTGCCGATGACAATGCCCACAATGGCGCAGGCTACGCCGACCGGCAGGGCATTGCGCGCGCCTTCGGCCAGCGAGTCACGAACGATGCCCAGGGTTTCCCTGCCGCCCTTGACGAACACACAGGCCAATACCAACGCGCCAATGACCAGCATCAGAAGGTTGACGCCGAAGCGAATGAAGGCGGCGGCGGCCAGTCCCAGGGCAATCCAGAACACATAACGAAAGGCACGGGGGCCGATGGCAGCGGCAAGCGGCGTGCCCAGAATGAGAACGACGACCAGCGCCAGGCCCATGGTGCCGGCAAAGATCGGGGTATAGCCGGCGAACAGCAAGTAGACGAGCGCGGCCAGCGGCAGCACCAGCGGCCAGTGATCGCGCACGGCATGCCAGGGGTTGGGCAAGTCGGCCTTGTTCATGCCGCGCAGGCCGGCCTTGCCCGATTCCAGATGCACCACCCAAAAGCAGGTGGCGAAATAGAGAATGGCCGGGATCAGGGCGGCGATGACGATGGTGCTATAGGGCACGTCGAGAGTTTCGGCCATGATGAAGGCCACAGCGCCCATGATCGGGGGCATGATCTGCCCGCCCATCGAGGAGGTTGCCTCGACGCCACCGGCAAAGGCCGAACGGAAGCCGAAGCGCTTCATCAGCGGAATGGTGAACTGACCACTGGCCACCACATTGGCAACGCCCGAGCCGGAAATGGTGCCCATCAGCGCCGAGGACAGCGTGCAGACCTGGGCCGGACCGCCGCGCCAGCCGCCGACCAGCCCGAGGGCAAAGTCGTTGAACAGGCGGATCATGCCGGCGCGTTCGAGGAAGGCGGCAAAAACCACGAAGATAAAGATGTAGGCGGAGGAGACATAGATGGGGGTGCCGTAGATGCCTTCCGTGCCGAAGCCAAAATGCTCGACGATCTGCGCGAAATCATAGCCGCGATGGACGAAGGGGCCAGGCATGTATTGCCCGAAGAAGCAGTAGGCGAGGAAGAGGCCGGAGATGATGATGAGCGGCAGGCCCATGAGCCGTCGGGCCGCTTCAAAGACCAGAACGATGACCAGCGAGCCGACAATCAGGTCGGGCATGGTCAGGAAGCTGCTGCGCTTGAGCAGATCGGCGTAGAACACCCAGTTGTAAAGGCCGGTGCCAAAGCCGAGCACGGCGAGCGTCCAATAGAAGGCACGGCTCCAGGCGGTTTTGGCGATCAGATTGCCGACAAGGCCAAAGCCGAGCAGCAACAGGAAGCCCACATGCATGGCGCGCACCACCTGGCTGGGCAGGGTGCCATAGGCTGCGGTCCAGAGCTGGAACAAGGCAAAGGCGATGGCGATGAAAAAGGCAATCCGGCCCAGGACGCCGGCGCCGAAGCCGGGCGGCAGGCCCTCGACGGCTTCTTCAGCCGTGGCCGGTTCGGGCAGCTTTGCCGCCGATAGAGTGGTCATCGAGTTTCCTCCCCAGGACTCGCAGATATTGATAGTATTGTGCCGAAGAGCTCAGGCACACCCTCTCGCTTGGGACCGATGCCCCGCCTCATTCCCTCCCCACAAGGGGGAGGGAGGCGACGGGGCGGCCGCTGGCGGATATCACCAGAGTGCTAGAGCAGGCCGGCTTCCTGATAATAGCGTTCGGCACCCGGATGCAGCGGGATGGAAAGACCCTGCGTGGCGGTGGCCGGATCGATGCCATTGGCAGCGGCATGGGCAGCCTTCAACCGGTCGAGATTCTCAAAGATCAGCTTGGTCATCTGGTAGGCGGTTTCGTCGCTGACGCCCGCGTGGGTGACCAGGATATTGCCGATGGCGGCGGTGGGGACGTCAGCGTCCTGACCGTCATAGGTGCCGGCAGGAATGACCGAGGCGATGTAGGGCGCGCCGATGCTGTTTACGGTCTCGGCTGGAATGGACACGATGGTGATGTCCATGGTGGCCGAGAGATCCTTGATGAAGGCGACGCCCAGGCCCGAAGACTGCAGCGTTGCGTCAAGCTGGCGGTTCTTGATCAGCTCAGCGGATTCGGCATAGGGCAGGAACTCGACCTTGCCCAGGTCGTCGTAGCTCATGCCGGCGGCAGCGAAGATGGCGCGGGCATTGAGCTCGGTGCCCGAAGCCGGGGCGCCGACAGAGATGGATTTGCCCTTGAGGTCCTCGAGCGTTTCAATGCCGCTTTCGGCCGAGGCGACGATCTGGACATAATTGGGGTAGATGGCGGCGATGGCGCGCAGTTCGGTGAGGGGGGCGGGGAAGCCGGCTTCCTCAAGCCCATCCCAGCCGGACTTGACCGAGTCGCCCAGAGCAAAGGCCAGTTCGCCCTTTTTCTGCTGCAGCAGATTGAGATTTTCGACCGAGGCCTTGGTCGACTGCACCTGGGTTCGGGCGCCATCGATGTTTTCAGCATAGAGCTCTGAGAGCGCCACGCCGAGCGGATAGTAAACGCCGGACGTGCCGCCGGTAAGAATGTTGATGAACTCCTGGGCGTTGACGGCAGCGCTGCCGCTGACGGCCATGACGGCGCCGGCGACAAGGGTTGCAACGCGACGAGCGGGACTGAATGACATGCGAAGATCCTCCCAAAGCATGTTTTATGTGTGCCCCGCCACCTCCACGCGACGGGACTGCCTCCACCTTAGCAATCGGCGTGCCAGATTACCGAACCCTTGTGTTGCGGGGCTCAGGCCCAGTGGCCCTGCCCAGTCCAGGCGGAAATCCGCCAGATGGCAGGGAGCCGGAGCGGAAATCCGCCAGACCGGGTCAGCTATCGAGGTCGGCATCGGCACGCAGGCCGTAGCGCGCGATTTTCTCGTTCAGCGTGCGACGGGCCAGGCCAAGGGTTTCGGCAGCAATGGCGGTGGAGCCGTGGGCGGCGCGCAAAGCCTCGTCGATCATCCGGGCTTCAAAACTGGCGAGTTTGTCGGCTAGCGTCTGTTCGCCAGGCACATCCCCCTGCCCCGTCCATTTTTGTCCGACGCCAAGGACCGCGCGTTCGGCCACGGCCTTGAGCTCGCGCACATTGCCCGGCCAATTGGAGGCGAGGTGACTTGCCGGCAGGTTTGGTTCGCCGGTCTGGGGCATGGCAAAGCGCTGTGCCGCCCGGCTGGCAAAGAGATTGAAAAGCAGCGCAATATCTTCGCGGCGCTCGCGCAGCGGCGGCACCGCAAGTTCAACCGTGGCGAGGCGGAAATAGAGATCGGGGCGGAAGCGGCCGGCTTCACTTTCAGCGCGCAGATCGACCTTGCTGGCGGCGATGAAGCGGACGTCGATGGCGCGTGAGGCATTGCTGCCCAGGGGCTCGATGCAGCGCTCCTGGATGGCGCGCAAGACCTTGGCCTGAAGGCCCAGGGGCATGGATTCGATCTCGTCGAGAAAAACCGTTCCACCCTTGGCGTATTCGAGCTTGCCGATGCGCTCCGCCGCAGCGCCGGTGAAGGCGCCACGGGCATGGCCGAACATCTCGCTTTCAAAGACGGTTTCGGGAATAGCGGCACAGTTGATGGCGACGAACTGACCCTTGGCACGGCTTCCGAAATCGTGGAGGGCACGGGCAATGACTTCCTTGCCGGTGCCGGTTTCGCCGGTTACCAGCACATCGACATCGATATCGGCCAGTTGCAGGACGCTCTGGCGCAGCGCGACCATGGGTTGGGACAGGCCCACCAGCCGGTCTTCGAGTTCGGCGCCGCCCGCCGCCTGGCGCAGCCGGACCAGTTCGCGCCCCAAGCGCCGCCGCTCGACGGCACGATCCAGCACCGCCACAAGCAGTTCGGCGTCATATGGTTTTTCGATGAAGTCATGCGCCCCGCTGCGCATGGCCTCCACTGCCAGCGGCACATCGCCATGGCCGGTGAGCAGCACTACCGGCAGGTCTGGCGCGATGGCGCGGAAATGCTCGAGCACCGCAATGCCGGTCATGCCGGGCATGCGCACATCGGTCACGACGCAGTCGAGCCCCGAGGGATCGACCCTGGCCACGGCGTCAGCGGGAACGGTGAAACTGGTGACGGTAAAACCGCAGACGCCAAGCCATTCCTCGGCGGCCGCGCAGAGTTCTGCCTCGTCATCGATAAACAGCACCCGCCCGCGGCTCATGCCGACACCAATGGCTTGGGGACCGCCGACGGCTGATAGAGCGGCAGGGCCACGCGGGCCAACGTGCCGCCATCGGCACCGGGCTCGAAACGGAGAGAACCGCCGAATTCCTCAAGCAGGGTGCGCGAAATGGACAGGCCCAGCCCGAGGCTTTCGCCACTTTTCTTGGTCGTGAAGAAGGGCTCGAACAGCCGCTCGCGCACTGTGTCGGGAATGCCCGTGCCGGTATCGGCAATATCGACGATAACCCCCCCGCCCTCGGTGCGCGCGATCAGGGTGACCGCACTATTGCCAGCGGCCGCCGTCGCCTCGATGGCGTTTAGGACCAGATTGATGAAAACCTGTTCAAGTCGCATGGCATTGCCGGCGACTGCGGGCAGGCCCGGCTCGGACACAGCGGTGACCATGACGCCGGCATCGCGCGCCTGGGGGGTCAAGATATCCATGGCCGCATCGAGCACACCGGCCAGTTGCACAGGCTCGGGTGGCCCGGGATCGCGGCGCGAGGAAAAGCTGCGCAAATGCTTGATCGTGCGCTGCATGCGGCGCAACAGGCTGCGGCCACCTTCGAGCAGGCGCCGCACTTCGCCGGGCGCATTGCGCTGTGCATGCAGATCCGCGGCTGCCAATGTATTGTCGAGGGCGGAAAGGGGCTGGCTGACCTCGTGCACAATGGCTGCGGACATGCGACCGAGAGCGGCGAGCTTGGCGGCGTGGATGAGATTTTCCTGAGTGGCGCGCAATTCGGCCTCGGCGCGACGGCGTGTCTCCACTTCATGAGCCAGTGCCTTGGTGCGTTCGGCGACGCGTTCTTCGAGCACGGCATTCTGATCAAGCTTGAAGCGGGTGATCTGGGCGCGCTGATTGAACAGCAGCCAGGCGCCGAGCCCCAGGACAGCGACCAGCGCCGCCAGCCCACCAATCAATCGGGCTTCTCGTTCAACCGGCTCAAGCGGCAGGGCCGAGAGCAATTGCCAGCCGTCGGGTTCGACCGCCCGGCGTGCCAGCAGGTGCCGCTCATCTTCACCGATGAACAGGCTTGAGGCATTGCTGCCTGCCGTCGGCGCCAGCGGCGAAGCGGCCGCAATGTCGATACCGTCGTAGCGGCGCTGCTCTTCGAGGCGCATTACAGTGCCGGGATCCAACTCCTGCAGGGGGCGGTAGGTCCAGCGGGGATCGCCGGACAGAAAGATCACACCCTCGCGGTCGGCAATGGCGCTCATTTCGCCCGCCGCCGCCCAAGTGAGGGCCAGGGGTCCCATGTCAACCTTGGCGACCACGACGCCGATGGCTCGATTACCCCGATTGATGCGACTGGAGAGAAAGTAGCCTGGCTTGCCGGTGGTGACGCCCACCGCATAGAAGCGACCGGAGCCGGTGAGCATGGCATCGGAAAAATAGGGGCGGAAGGCGTAATTGTGCCCGACGAAACTGCCCGGCTCGTTCCAGTTGCTGGCGGCCAGCGTATCGCCGGCCAGATCGAGAACATAGAGCTCGTCCGCGCCGGACATCGCCCTGACCGTTTGCAGATATTGATTGGCGGCCTCGACCGCGGCGCGGCTGGGACCCTCAAGCATGGCCAGGATGCGTTCGTCCTCGCCGATGACGCCGGGAAGATAGCGGAAGCGCTCGATCTCGCTTTCAACGGAGCGCAGATTGACCGTCAGGCGGTCCTGCACCTGCCGCTCAACTTCGCCAAGGCCGCGCACATAGGCCACGCGCCAGGCGCCCAGCGCCAGGCACGAAACAACCGTCAGGGTCAGGACGGCCAGCCAGATATGGCGTCGACGAATTGATGCGAGCAAGACCGCGCGTTCCTCCATGACTGCCGGTTTGATCCGACAGGTCAGCAGAGTTTGAGCCCAGTTCAGTGGCAGTTGCAACGGGCGGTCGCTCGTCACTCTATAGAAGGAGACGGCCGAAGCCGCCCCCCTTGGGAAATCAGCGGACGAGGGTCAGCGTGTCGGGATCGAAATATTTGAAGCTTGAATGGCCTTCGGCGTCGACCACGGTGGCAACGACATACTCGCCCCATTCCTCGACATTGACGACGTTGAAACCCTGGGCGGCAATGTCCTGGGTCACGTAGACGCTCGAATGATCGAACACTTTGTCTTCGTTGGCAAAAGCCGGAGCGGCGGCCGTGATGGCGAGGGCTGCAAGGACGGCGGGAAGGATGATCTTGTTCATGGGAGAAGTCCTTTGTTGTGAACAAGGACACCATGCCCGCTGGCACATTGCCTCAGCATGGCCTGGGCATGAACAGACGGAAAATAACCAAGGCGTAACATTTTCAACATGTTAGCAAGGCTTCGGGGGCGGCGAGCACTGTCCTGCCAAAGCGGGCAAACTTGGCAGAATTTGGCGCGGGGGCTGCTCAAGGGGAAAAATTCATGGCCTTGCCCCGCAAAGCCCCTTGCGGTCGGGGTGAAATTGTTCCGAATACGGCCAACAGGCTGCCTTTGGGATGCATGATGGAAGTTCGCGTAGAAAACGTCCGCAAGGAATTCGACCGGTTCCCGGCGCTGCATGATGTTTCGCTCGACATCCGCTCGGGCGAACTGATCGCGCTATTGGGGCCGTCGGGTTCGGGCAAGACCACGCTGCTGCGCCTTATCGCCGGCCTTGAACGCCCCACCGCCGGACGCATCCTGTTTGGCGAGGAAGACGCTTCGGACAAGAGTGTGCAGGAGCGCAATATCGGCTTCGTGTTCCAGCACTATGCGCTGTTCCGGCATATGAGCATTCTGGAAAACGTCGCCTTTGGCCTCAAGGTCCGTCCCCGCGCCACGCGGCCGCCCATGGGCGAAATCCGGCGCCGGGCCATGGAATTGCTCGACCTCGTGCAATTGTCGGGCCTTGAAAAGCGCTATCCGAGCCAGCTTTCGGGCGGGCAACGCCAGCGCGTGGCACTGGCGCGGGCGCTGGCCATCGAGCCGCGTGTATTGCTGCTGGATGAGCCGTTTGGCGCCCTGGATGCGCAGGTGCGCCGTGAATTGCGCAAATGGCTGCGCGAAATCCATGATCGCACCGGGCACACGACGGTGTTCGTGACCCATGACCAGGAAGAGGCGCTGGAGCTGGCCGACCGGCTCTGTGTGATGAGCCAGGGCCGGATCGAACAGGTGGGAACGCCCGACAGCGTCTATGACACGCCGGCCTCACCCTTTGTCTTCGGCTTCATCGGCGAATCCAGTCAATTGCCGGTGTCGCTCGAAAATGGCGGCGTGTCGCTAGCCGGCCGGCCGCTGGGCCTTGCCGCAACGGGGGCACCGGGGGCGCAGCGGCTGTTTTTCCGTCCGCACGATGTGGAATTGGTCGATGACGACGCAGCGCTGAGCGGCACCGTCGCCACGAGCCGCAGGGTGGGCGGCACACGCCGCGTGGAACTGGAACTTGGTGGCTCGGAACATCGGGTCGAGATCGACCTGCCCTTCGATCACCCGGCCGTCGAGCGATCAAGGATCGCCTTTCGGCCAAGGCGCTGGGCCCTCTTCCCGACCGCTTGAGCCGGCAGGGGCTCGGCCGCTGGCATTGGCGCGGGCATTGCCGAGGCGACATGCGGACTTTTGAACCAGTGGAATGGGCGCAGCGTAAACTCGCGCAGCGCCAGGAGGGTCGCCAGCCCGATGAGCAGCCAATAGCCCGGCAGCAAGGCCTGCCACCCCATCAAATGGCTCTGGCCGGTTCGACGCAGGCCAACGACATTGGTGGTGATGGCCACGGCATGGCCGATGACCAGCACGGCCGTGCAGGCAATGGGCCAGATCGATGCTTCCGGCCAGGCCAATTGCCCTTTGAACGCCAGGACAAGCAGCACCACGGCATATCCCACATAGAGCAGCGGCGAGAGCAGCATGCCCAGGAGGATGATCTGCAGCATGAGCGTGCCCTGCCAGCCCAGGTCGGCCAGCAATTTGTCGGGGCGCCGATTGTGCACCACATAGGTCTGCATCCAGCCCTTCATCCATCGGGTGCGCTGACCCATCCAGGGCGCCACCCCGACCGGAGCTGATTCATAGGTGCGAGACGTCGTGGTTGCGCAGCGCAACTGGCGGCGGGCCAGCCGTACGCCAAGATCGGCATCCTCGGTGACATTGAAAGCGTCCCAGCCACCGAGCCGGCGCAGGGTTTCGGTGCGGAAGTGGTTGGAGGTCCCGCCCAACGGCATGACTTGCCCCCAGCGGGCGAGCGCCGGCAGCAGCACGGCAAAAAGCCCGGCATATTCGCCGGCAAAGATGGCTGGCAATGCCCCTTCCCCACCGTTGTCGATGACCAGCCGCGCCTGGATGCAGGCAACATCGATTTGCCGTCGGAATTGGGCAACAACCCGTCGCAACTGGTCTGGCTCCGGCCGGTCCTCGGCATCGAAGACCACGAGAAACTCACCGCGGCACAGAGGCAGCGCAAAATCGAGGGCCTTTGGCTTCGTGCGCGGCATGGCATCGGGCACCACCAGCAGGGAGAACCGGACATCGCCCAGGTGCTGGCGCACGGCGCGCACCGTGGCGGGAGAGCGGCCCTCGACCACAAAGATGATGTCGAGCTTTTCGGGCGGATAGTCCAGCCGGCCCAACGTTGCCACCAATTGCGCGACCATATTGGCCTCGTCGCGCAGCGGCACGAGCACGGTATAGACGGGCAATGATGACCGGTCCTCCCTGGAATCGGCGCGGTGGACCGGTTCGGGTGGCATGGCCAGTGCCAGAAGCCGCAAGGTCGCGGGCAACAGCACGAGGGCAATCCAGAGGGGGGCGAGCCAGCCCTGCCCGAGGAGCGGCGCCAGAATGACCAAGGCGGCCAGCACCAGAAGGAAGATGACAAAGCCCTTGCGGACCGGACTTGTCAGGTCGAGCTGGGCTGCCGCATGTGGCCAGTATCGGGTCATGGTCTGGCGTGCGCCATCGATCAGCGCGTCGCCGGCGTGATGGACCATGAAGTCCCGCAGGGCAGACGGCGGGACGAGGCAGAGCAGACGACGCAGTTCCGGCCGGTTCTGGCGGGTTTGAGCCAGCCGCAAGACTCCGAAGAAGTCGGGAGCCGCGAAGGCAACTTCACGATCAAGGATACGCAGGCGAAAAAGGCGCACCTCACCCAGCATTTCGAGCTGCCGCGGTTTGATCTTCACCTGGGCGCCACGCGGGACGCCGTCGAAATAGGCCAAATCCATCCAGGTGGCTGCACGGCGCATGATCTCGGCGTCCGAGAGACCAAGCTGGATCGCGCACCAGAGCATAGGATCGGCTTCCGAGAGTAAAGCTTCCTCGAGCGCCGCCTGCGCCTCGGGCACGCTGGTCCCGGGCCCCAGCAGGGCCTGCATCAGGCGGGTGGCCTCGGACATGAGACCTACCTCACGTAAAAACCAGCATTTCCGGGGGCGGTCACCGGGGGGGAACGGTCGCCTGGCATGAGGGCTCGGCTGATGCCGGTGACCCGACGCACATTGCTCAGGGCCTGTTCGGAAACTTCGATCCAGGCGGCAATGGTGGGCTTGCCATCGCTCATCACCGGCGCGCCAAGCGGGGTGATCCGCCAACCGACAGCGGTGCCATGCTCAAGCATGTAGATCGAAGACACAAAGGTGATGTAGCTCAGCCCTTGGGAAAGGGCATACTCCATCACCGCGCAGAAAAGGGCTGCAGACTCGGGCGCGCGCCGCCGGCCTTCGCGTCGATCAGGATGAACGTAGAAACGTGTCCAGTCGGCCCCAAGCGAAGGATGGGCGGGGAGTTCTCCATGCACTAACCCGTTAAAGACAGTCTGCAGCAAGTTCGGTCGATCCAGCGGCGTGATGCGCGAACCGCCCACCAGTGCTCCAGCTGAATCGGTAATCAGAAGATGGGTCGCATCGGCGTTATCAAACGCATCGACATCGCGCCCATCGGGTCGGCGAAGGGCTTCCCAACCCTCCAGCTCGACAAAAACTCGGTGTCGCAGCAGGAAATTCTGCTCAAGCAGCTCACGGCTCTGCAAGTCCGCCGGATCGCGGACGATATGCAATTTCATCGCTCTGCCCCCCGAGACCTCGGCCCCGCATGGGGAGCATTAGGCACAGGCGAGCGCTGTTAAGAAATTGGTAAATATCCCAAGAGGCTGAAGATTATCCCAGAATTATAGCGTTATGAGCTTGTGTCTTATCGCCTCGACCACCGTATGCAGGCGATTATTCGTGCCCAGGCGCTTTTGCGCGTTCTCACAGTGCTGATTAATGGTGCGGGGCGTCAGGCCGGTGATGTCGGCAATTTCGGATGCAGTCTTGCCGGTGGCGGCCCATTTGAGAATTTCAGCCTCACGCGGGGTAATGCCGCGTCGAACGACGGGACGGCTGAGAGGGCTATTGAGATAGCGCAGGCGGCCATGAGCATAGAGTGAAAGCATATGCAGCTCGAGGCGGGCCTTCTCGTCGAGATGCGCGGTCTTGCCGACCAGCGACACCACGCCCTGCATGCCCCCTTCCATATGCACGGGCACGCAGAAGCCTTCATCCATGCCGAAGTCGCGCGCTTCCTGCATAACCCGCCGCGCCGCAGCGTCGTTTTCGCGGTCATAGGGGGCGTCCGACCAGTCGAACGGCAGCGTGGTGGAAAAGCAGTTCCGCGCCACGGGATCAAGATGCACATAGCCCTTGCTCGTGTAGCGTTCGTACCATTCGTCATCCCAGCCCGAGAGCAGGACAAAGGGACGAACATCCACCCCGGGGTCTGGCAGGCCGGAAACAATGAAGCTTTCGAAGCCATATTCGCCAAGGGCGGCGTACATGACATTGAGGATCGCATCCGAGCTGGTTTGATGCTGGATACTTTCTATGGTCGACATTAAGTCGGCATTCATCCCGGCATATCCCCCAGCCGATTGAACTCGCGCGGACATTGGCCTTGTTCTTTAAATAAGGCAAGGGCCGCAATACTGGCGCCTGGGAGCTAACGCCAGTACTGCAAAGGAAAAAATGGCTCAGTGAAAGTGATGCGGGTTGAACCGATAGGCGGCCGAGCAGAACTCGCAGACCACTTCGATTTCGCCATTGACCGCCATGTCCTGCCGCTCCTGTTCGGAAAAGCTATTGGCCAGCATGTCTTCGATGCGGTCGGCCGAACAGGTGCAGCGTTCCACCAGATCCTGGGGCGGAAATACCCTTACGCCGGTCTCGTGATAGAGCCGGAACATCAGCCGCTCGGGCGATAGATCCGGATCGGTCAGCTCCAGGTCGCCGACGGTGCCCAGCAGGGCCTTTGCCTCGGCCCAGCCATCGGCCTCGACGAAATCGGGGTCGGCAGAATTGGGATTGTTGAAATTGCCGTCGCCCGGCAGATCCGCCATCATCGACAGGCCATTGGGCGGCAGGTGCTGGATCAGCATGCCGCCGGCACGCCAGCGCGGGCGATGATCGCCGCGCGTCGACATTTGCGCTACGGCCAGCCGCACCTGGGTGGGGATCTGTTCGGACTGCATGAAATAGGCATGGGCAACATCTTCGAGCGAAGAGCCATCAAGGGCTACAATGCCCTGGTAGCGCTCGGTGTGCGCACCCTGATCGATGGTCATGGCCAGATGCCCCTTGCCCAAAAGGTCGGCAGGGCTGGTCTTGCCCGCTTCCGCAGCCTTGAGCAGCGCATCGTGATCAAAGCGGGCGTAGCCGCGCATGCTGTCGGGCGCGTCGAAGTCGACCACGATCAGGTTCACCGGGCCGTCGGTCTGCGTCTGCAGGATAAAGCGCCCCTCGAACTTGAGCGAAGACCCGATCAGCGCGGACAGCACCACGGCCTCACCCAAGAGGCGAGCCACCGGCAGGGGATAATCATGGCGGGACAGGATAGTGTCGAGCGCCGTGCCCAGGCGGACGATGCGGCCACGGGTGTCGAGCTTATCAAGGGTAAAGGGCACCACGGCGTCGTCCCCGGTCTCGGGGCGATCAAGGCCGAGGCTGGAGAGCAGGTTGTCGGTCATGGTCATTTCCGCGGTCATTTCATTCTCTTTCTCAAGGCTACGCCCTCGAGCCGAAACGCGCTACCTCTCTGGCAACGGCCCGCCCATGCCGCTCCCGTGAGGCGGGACGGAACAGGCAGGCTGTCAGCAGGCAGGGAGCTGCTAGTTCGTTTCGACCCCGAAGGCCCAGCACAAAATGGCCTTCTGGGCATGAAGGCGATTTTCGGCCTCATCAAACACCACCGACTGGGGACCGTCGATTACCTCGTCGGTCACCTCGTCACCGCGATGCGCGGGCAGGCAGTGCATGAAAAGGGCGTCCTTATTCGCCAAAGCCATCAAACTGGTGTCGACCTGATAAGGTTTCAAGACCCGACGGCGCTCGGCAGCATCCACATCGCCCATGGACACCCAGGTATCGGTGATGACCAGGTCGGCTCCCTCGACCGCCTCGCGCGCATCCTCGATCAGGCGCACAGCACTGCCGGCACGCTTGATGTCCTGCATCAGGTCCTTTTCAGGGCTGTATTCATCAGGCACGGCAATGGTCAATTGGCAGCCGAACAGCTCGGCCGCGTTGACCCATGAATGCAGCACATTGTTGCTGTCACCGACCCAGGCGACCTTGGCGCCGCGGATATCGCCGCGATGCTCTTCGAAGGTCATGAGGTCGGCCATGATCTGGCAGGGGTGGGCGCGACGGGTGAGACCATTGATGACAGGCACCGTGGCGCCCCCCGCCAGCTCAAGCAAATCGGCATGACTGAGGATGCGGATCATGATGGCATCGACATAGCGGCTCATGACCTTGGCTGTGTCTTCCAGCGTCTCTTCACGCGAGAGCTGCATTTCCTGGCCGGAAAGCATGATGGTCTCGCCACCGAGCTGGCGCATGCCAACGTCGAAGCTGACGCGGGTACGGGTCGATTGGCGCTCGAAGATCATGGCCAGCACCTTGTCCTTGAGGAGCTGGGGCCGGTCGCCATCCTTTAGTCGCTGCTTGAGGGCAACAGCCTGATTGAGCATGCCGCGCAACTCGGCATAGGAGAAATCATCGATAGACAGAAAATGGTTCGGGGTGCCGGTCGTCGTCATGGGCCGGGCTCCTTTTATGACGCTTCAAAAATCGGGATGGCCCGAAGGCCGCAGCTGGTCGCTTCGCCTGATCTGGCGGGTCGCGCTTCCGAACCGCAAAAGTCGATCAACTCTTGCTGGAAGCGCTCCACCGGGGCGGAGGGAACAGGCCGCTTCGGCGGCGTCCAAAATGGTAGAAGACCAACATGCCGGTCAGCCCGCTGCGGCGGTCGAGGCCGTCTCGGCTTCGATGGCGTCGAAAGCGGCACTGATCTTGGCCATGGCTTCCTCGATATCGGCTTCGGTGACGATGAGCGGGGGCAGCAGGCGCAACACATTGTCGCCGGCGCCGATGGTCAGCAGCTGGTGGTCGTCGCGCAGGCGCGCCACGAAATCGCGTACCGGCGGAGCAATCTTGACGCCGGCGAGCAGGCCCTTGCCGCGCATTTCGAGCACATAATCAGGATATTTCTGCGCCAATTGCTGCAAATGCCAGGCGAGCCGCTGGCCCATCTGGGCGACGTGATCGAGAAAACCGGGCGCCAGAATACGGTCGAGTACGGCATTGCCCATGGCACAGCCCAGGGGATTGCCGCCATAAGTGGAACCATGGGTGCCGGGCACCATGGACGCAGACGCGGCCTCGGTGGCAAGGCATGCGCCCAGCGGGAAGCCGCCGCCAATGGCCTTGGCTACCGCCACGATGTCGGGCGTGATGCCGGCCCATTCAAAGGCGAAGAACCGGCCGGTGCGTCCAAACCCACACTGCACTTCATCAAAGATGAGCAGCATGTCGTTTTCGTCGCAGATCTGGCGCAGACCCTGGAGGAATTCCGCGCTCATGGCGGTGACACCGCCCTCGCCCTGCACGGGTTCAATCAGGATGGCGCAGCTTTGCGGGCCGACCAGCGCCCGGACGGCATCAAGATCACCGGGCGCGGTGTGCTTGAAGCCAGGCATCGGTGGGCCAAAGCCCTCGAGATAGCTTGGATTGCCGCCGGCAGCGATGGTGCCCATGGTGCGGCCATGGAAGGAGCCGGTAAAGGCGATGACCTCGTAGCGATCCGGCTCGCCCTTGGCAAAAAAGTAGTGCCGGGCGGTCTTGATGGCGCATTCCAGCGCCTCGGCGCCCGAATTGGTGAAGAACACCTTATCGGCAAAGGTGGCGTCGACCAGCCGCTGCCCCAACCGTTCCTGCTCGGGAATGGTGAAGACATTGGAGGTGTGCCACACCTTGTCGGCGGCCGACTTGAGCGCGGCAACCAGGTGCGGGTCGCCATGGCCCAGCGCATTGACGGCAATGCCGGAATGGAAATCGAGGAATTCTCGGCCGTGCTGGTCATACAGGCGCATGCCTTCGCCCCGCTCGAAAGCGAGATCGGACCGGGCATAAGTGCCGTAGAGCGCAGACATTGCGAATTCCCTCATGTTGGAAACGACGATGCAAGGAGCGTGGCAAAGCTGCCACAGAAATCAAAAACGCGCCCTCTCGGCCGCGCGTTTGGTGCCGAGAAATAGGCGAAAATTACCCGCAAAGTCAATGAGTCACGGCGCAAGTGTCTGATTTGACTCAGGGATTGTTAGCGTAAAATTAACCTATGAATAATCGGGGAAAATCCCCCCCGACTCTTGATCCTGATTCCCGCGATGGCGTAACCTCAAAGGCGTTGGGGACACGATATCTCGTGCGGCGGACCCGCTCAACATACGAATTGTAGAGTCGCAAGGCTGCCAGGCCATTTTGGCAGCACAATGAAGGATTCTGTTTTGTCGATGGTTTCAGGAGCGCAATCGATGGGCTGGACTGACGAGCGCGTCGAACTTTTGAAGAAGCTTTGGATGGAAGGGCTCAGTGCCAGCCAGATTGCGGCTGAACTTGGCGACGGGGTGACGCGCAATGCCGTGATCGGCAAGGTGCATCGCCTGAAGCTGTCGGCCCGTGCCAAGCCCACCAACACTGCGCCGCGCGCTCGTCCTGCCGCAGCTCGTCCCTCGGCGCCACGCCGGGTTGCGAGCGCCTCGTCGAGCGTGAGCCAGATGAGCGCCAAGCCGCGGATTTCCATGTCCCGGCCCCAGGTGATGGGTGCGACGGCCCTGGCTGTCACCCCTGAGATGGACGCACAGCTTTACGTGGCGCCCGCCGCTGCCGAACTGTTCATCCCCGAGGACAAGCGGCTCAACCTGCTGCAGCTCAATGAACACACCTGCAAGTGGCCGATTGGCGATCCGCTGAGCAAGGACTTCTACTTCTGCGGACAGCATAGTCTCGAGACCGGTCCCTATTGCGACTTTCATTCGCGTCGGGCCTATCACCAGATGGATCGCAAGCGCCGCTAAGCGCCTTCATCCTGATGACCCAAAATGGGCGCCTCCGGGCGCCCTTTTTGTTGCGCCATCTACTGAATGCGCTGGGCGCCTTCGGCGCGCAACTGGGCGGCGCGCTCGCCCCCTTGCGATGCCCAGTCGCGCCCAAAGGCGATCGCACAGCCGCGGGCATCGCCCAGCATTTCCGACGATATTGTGCCGCCGCTGGCATGAATGGCCTGGAACTCGCCGGCCATGCGGTGACAGTCTTCGAGACGATCCTCCTGGACAGGCGGGGTCGAGTAGCTGCTCCAGGCAAAGTAGCTGGTGATCACAATGGCAAGTGTCGCGGCGGGCCAGATGGTCTTCATGCAGGCGCTCCTGTGCAGCCTGATTGTGCGAAAGGAGCGGCAAAACGTCCACAATCGGAAGGGGTTTGGCTTAAGGTCTGGTTACCTCGATTGAGCGCAATGTCGCGCCGCGGGCGATATCAGGGTAGCAGCACTTCGACGCGCAGGCCCTCGCCGGGCTTGGACTTGATACTCATCTGGCCGCGATGGCGCTGGATGATGTGCTTGACGATGGCAAGCCCGAGACCGGTGCCCTTCTTCTTGCGGCTGACCTCGGCATCTATGCGATAAAAGCGCTCGGTCATGCGCGGCACGTGTTCGGGCTCGACGCCGGGGCCATGATCGACGACGCTGACCATGTGCCTCAGGCCCGAGCGATCAACCTGAACCAATGTCACCTCGACACTCTTGCCGTCGGCGCCATATTTGATCGCATTGTCGATGAGATTTTCGAACACCTCATAGAGCTGCCCACGGTCACCAGTCACGGTCACCGGCGCTTGTGGCATGGTCAGTACCACCTGGATATCGGCGGCCTTGGCCTGGGTCTGCAGGCCCTCGCGCACTTCGCGCAGCAGGGCACTGAGATCGACAGAGCCAGTGGGGCGGACATGCTGGTGCATCTCGATGCGCGAGAGGCTGAGCAGATCATCGATCAGGCGGCTCATCCGATCGGCCTGGGTCCGCATGATGCCGAGAAACTTTTCGCGCGCCTCTGCGTCGCGGGCGGCGGGGCCGAGCAAGGTATCGATGAACCCCACCAGCGAGGCGAGCGGCGTGCGCAATTCATGGCTGGCATTGGCAATGAAATCGGTGCGCAGAGCATCCACACGCTTGAGTTCGGTCAGGCTCTGGAAGGTCACCAGCAATTGCCGGTTTTCATCGGCAAACCAGTCGCGGTCGGGGCGACGGAGCGGCGCGACGACGATGCGGTCCCAGGTTTCGGACGGCAGGGTCTCGTGCAGTTCAAAGCTGCGCGCCTCGCCGGTGCGGAGGGACGCTTCAATGGAAGCGACCATATCGGGATTGCGCATGACCAGGGTCAGCACCCGGCCCGGCTGAAGGCTCGGATATTGCCGCGCGGCGGCGCCATTGCGATGAAGGACCTCGGCTCGGCTGTCGAGCACCAGGCAGGGATCGCCCAGGGCCTCGACAAAAGCGGGGAGCATGTCGTCGCCGGCCGGGGCGACAGAAGCGACCGGCTGCACTTCGACGGTGCGGGTCAGGGTCACCACGGGTTGGGGCAGCAAGGCCACAAAACCGACCAGCACCAGATAGCCCAGAAGCGCCACATCGATCCGCAGACCGCCAATGGCGACAAAACCGGCTATCAAGCCGGCCAATCCCAGCAGCAAGGGCGCCTGTCCGGCAAGGCGCGACAGCATGGTGGCTGGCCTGCTCGTCAGTCGCTGGGGCGGGGCGTGGTCCATATTCGGAGGTCGAATCAATGCTCTGGCCCCGCCACTTGCGCGGGAGGCAGGTTCATAGCACGCTCTGTGTGACAGTGGAGAGACAGCGTGACCGACCCCATCGACGGCTTTGACATCAACGATCCTGAACTGCCCAAGTCCATCAAGAAGGCAGCGCTAGGGTCGGGCAATTATCCATACGAAGACAAGCTCGACGATGACGAGTATGACACGGCCATGTATGCGCTGCAAAAGCAGTTGGTGCTGCACCAGGCGCATATGTCCAAGGCGGGCACCCGGACGGTAATCCTGTTTGAGGGGCGTGACGCTGCCGGCAAGGGCGGAACCATCGAGCGGTTCCGGGAAAATCTCAACGCGCGCTACACCTCCATCGTCGCCCTGCCCAAGCCCAATGATCGGGAACGCACGCAATGGTATTTCCAGCGCTATGTCGACTGGCTGCCGGCGGCCGGCGAGATGATGCTGTTCGACCGCTCCTGGTATAACCGTGCGGTGGTCGAGCCGGTCATGGGGTTCTGTACTCCCGAGCAGACCGAGCATTTCCTCGAGGAAGCGCCCGAGTTCGAAAAGCGCCTCACCAATGACGGCATCAAAGTCTTCAAGCTCTGGCTTTCAATCGGCCGGGAAATGCAGTTGAAGCGTTTCCACGACCGTCGACATGACCCGCTCAAAACCTGGAAGCTGTCACCGGTCGATATGAAGGCACTTGAGCTGTGGGAGGAATATTCGGTAGCGCGGGACCGGATGCTCAAGCGCACCGATTGCAAGCATGCGCCCTGGACCGTCATTCGCGCCAATGACAAGAACCGCTTGCGCCTGAATGCCATCCGCACCGTGCTGCATGGTCTCGACTATGAGGGCAAGAACGAGGACGAAATCGGCAAGATCGACAGGAAAATCGTGTTGAGTGCCGAGGAATTCTTGGCGTTGGAGGGGGAGTGAAGGGCCCGACAACCCCACCCGAGCTGCGCTGCGGCCTGCGGCCAGCTACGTTTCCCTCCCCACAAGGGGGAGGGAAAGAGGGTGGAGTGCCATCAGGTGAGCGTTAAACGCTGAACGCCCATTCGCCCTTGCGCATGACGGGTTCGCTGGAGCCATCTGCGTGGATGCCGTCGATATCGACCTGGTCCGAACCGATCATCCAATCGATGTGGATGAGGCTCTTGTTGCCGCCCTGGGCGAAGATCTGGTCGGGGGTCAGGGTCTTGCCGCCTTCGAAACAGTCGGCATAGCACTGGCCCATGGCGATGTGGCAGCTGGCGTTTTCGTCGTAGAGCGTGTTGTAGAAGAGAATGCCCGAGGCCGAGATGGGCGAGGAATGGGGCACCAGCGCCACTTCGCCCAGACGCCGGGCGCCCTCATCGGTGTCGAGCACCTTGTTGAAGACGTTCTCGCCCTTGGTGGCCTTGAGCTCGACCAGCCGGCCTTCTTCAAAGCGGGCCTGGATGTTCTCGATCAGCGTGCCATTGTGCGACAGCGGCTTGGTGGCGGCCACGGTGCCTTCAACGCGCAGACGATGGGGCGTAGTGAAGACTTCCTCGGTGGGGATATTGGGGTTGCAGGTGACCCCATTCTTGGCCTCGGACGCGCCGCCCTTCCAGCGATGGCCATCGGCCAGGCCGACGGAAAGGTCGGTACCCGGCCCCTTGTATTTGAGCGAGGCGAAATTCTTGCCGTTGAGCCAGGTCCAGCGCGCCTTGAGATTGGCATTGTGCTCTTTCCAGGCGGCGATGGGATCGGGCTGATCGACGCGCGATGCCTTGAAAATGGCATCGGCCAGCTTCGCCACCGCGACATCCTCGGGATCATTGGGGAAGACCAGCTTGGCCCAATTGGGTGTGGGATAGGAGACAATGTTCCAGTTGATGTCGAAGCCGGTGATCAATTCCAGCGCCGGGCGATAGGCGGCGGAATTGGCGCGATTGGCGCGCGAAACCTTGTCGGGATCTTCGCTGGCCAGCATCATCGGGTTGTCGCCCGAAATGGCGAGGCGCGCAGCATTGTTCCTGTAGGCTTCGGCCATGCCCGCATAGAGCCAGCCGGCGGCGCGATCAAAGCTGGCATCCTTGGCATGGCGGAAGCGCGAAAGGGTGGCCTCTTCATCCGAATAGATCGTGGTGACCAGACCCGCGCCGGCCCTATAGGCGTGCTCGGTGATGCGGCGCACCAATGGGGCAGCGGTCATCGGGGCGGTGATGATCAGGTCCTGGCCCTCGGCCAACTGCAGCCCGACCTTGATGGCGACTTCGCCGAGCTTGTCGAGTTTGACCGGATCTATGGGGGAATTGCTCATTGGGCAAAAAGCCTTCTTGCTCTTGAATCGATTGGGCGGAGCCTAGCGCCGAGTTTGCTGGCACGCCACCCCCGGCCAAATCGCAAAATTGCTTGACCCTGATCAAAGCCGGGCCGGGCACCGGATGCAAAATGAGGGCTCGACCAGGAGGTTTTCCAATGCCCATGAGCAATATTGTCATGCTTACCGCCGTCTTCGCCATGTTCGGCGCCTTCTCCTTTGCGCTGGCCTATGCACAGCTCCAGACCCGCGGCATGGTGGCGCCGGGCGCCCGGCCCATGGATTGATTGAGCCGCGACCCTGCGCCGGACGGCCACACGGCCTCCGGTGAAATGGATAGAACGGGGTCCCGAGACGATCTTCGTCCCAAAGCATAGAGTAGGAACGAAACGAAGACCGTCTCGGGACGCTAGCCATTCGCGCGTAGCGCTGATGGCCTTCTCGCCTCCTCTCCACCGGAGAGATTTGCCCGGCGGGACGGATCGAAGTTTCGCGTTAGGGTGGACCCTGGCGAACTGTCCGATACACCCGCCCAGTGGCACGCGCTGTCACTGTCGACTTGCGTCGACAGAAACCGAACTCTCATCCACCGCCGCGCCAGACCGTGGCGGCACGCGACTGCCCCACGCCCGGCTTTCCCTCCCGCAACCGTTCGCTGCAGTCCGCCCTTTCACAGGAGAGATGAGACGCAGTATGCGGGACGGATTTGGAGGCGAGGATACCTTGGCTGTTAAGGTGATTTTCCAAGTGGATAGCCCCAGCTAGCGTGCCGCCGACGCGAAGCGCCGGCGGCACACACCTGCACGTCTCCGTGGCCGATTTGCATCACACGGCCCCCTCTTCACGTTTGCGCCATTGGCAAGACCGAACGGTTTGGTTACAAATCGTTCGCCGCTTCAATTTCAAATTCAGGGGAGGCGTTGCATGACAGCATTTATGTATTCTCCCCCAGCGGGCAAGCGCCGACCTTAGGTCCTTGCTCCCCGCGGTCCGCCTTTTTGGCCTGATCGCACGCGGTTTTTTCCGTATTCCCCAGCAGCAAAGCCGACCGCTTCAGGTCGCCTGATTTCGGCTCCGCTGCGTCTTTCTTTTCTCCTTTTAAGGAACCGGTGGCCGGAGAACGGCGCCGGACGCAAAAATGAGTCGCAAGAAGCGCCTGTTTCCCGCCGACGCCTTCCGCAATGTGCTCGGCTTCACCTTTGCCCATTGGCGCCGCCAGCCGGTTCGCATTGTCATGATCTGTGGCCTGGTGATCGCCTCGACCTTGGCCGAAGTGATGGTGCCACTGTTTTCCGGCCGCATTGTCGATGCCATTGCCGGCAATGACAATTCGGCAACCAGCGACGCCCTGAGGGCCTTTGCCGTGGTGGTTGGCCTGGGGCTGACCAGCGTCGTGCTGCGCTTTTTCATCTTCCACCGCATCATCAAGCTGACGCTCAAGATGATGGCCGACATCGTCAATGACGGTTTCCACCGTGTGCAGCGCTTTTCAACGGACTGGCACGCCAACAGCTTTGCCGGTTCGACCGTACGCAAGGTGACGCGCGGCATGTGGGCGCTCGATGCGCTCAATGACATCCTTCTGGTGGCGCTACTGCCATCGGTCGTGATGCTGGCCGGGGCCTCGATCCTCCTTGGCTCGTTCTGGCCGGTGATGGGGCTAATCGTTGCCATTGGTTCGCTGATCTACATCGGCGTCACCATTGCCATGTCCATGGGCTATGTCGCCCCAGCAGCGAGCCTGGCCAATGCCTGGGACACACGGCTTGGCGGGGCGCTGGCCGACGCGGTGAGCTGCAACAGCGTGGTCAAGGCCTTTGGCGCCGAGGCGCGCGAAGAAGGCCGGATGCGCCATGTGCTTTCGAAATGGGACAGCCGGACGCGCCGGACGTGGAAGCGCGGCACGCTCAACGGCACGATCCAGGGCTTCATGATGGTCTCGATGCAGGCCGGCATCCTGGGCACGGGCCTGTTCATGTGGACGCGGGGATTGGCGAGCCCGGGCGACATCACCTTCGTGCTAGCCATGTTCTTCGTGTTGCAGGGCTATCTGCGCGACGTGGGCATGCACATTCGCAACCTTCAGCGTTCGGTCAATGACATGGAAGAGCTGGTGGCACTGACGTCAATGCCGCTGGGAATTGACGACAGGCCTGGCGCCACACCCATTGCCATTGGTGCGGGCGGCATCCGTTTCGAGAACGTCACCTTCCAATATGGGGCGCATCCGACGCCGCTCTATCGCGACTTTTCAGTCGAGATCAAGCCAGGTGAACGGGTCGGTTTGGTGGGCCATTCGGGCTCGGGCAAGACGACATTCGTCAAGCTGATCCAGCGGCTTTACGACGTCAAAGACGGCGCCATCACGATTGATGGGCAGAATATTGCCGAGCACCAGCAGGCCTCGCTGCGCAACCAGATCGCCATCGTGCAGCAGGAGCCGATCCTGTTTCATCGCACACTGGCGGAGAACATTGCCTATGGCCGGCCCGACGCCAGCCGCGCGCAGATCATGGAAGCGGCGGAACAGGCCAATGCCCATGAGTTCATCATGAGCCTGCCCAAGCAATATGAGACCATGGTGGGCGAGCGCGGGGTGAAGCTTTCGGGGGGTGAACGCCAGCGTGTGGCCATTGCCCGGGCCTTCCTCGCCGATGCGCCGATCCTCATTCTCGACGAGGCGACATCGAGCCTAGATAGCGAAAGCGAGGTGATGATCCAGCAGGCCATGGAGCGGCTCATGCAGGGCCGTACGACGCTGGTGATCGCGCATCGCCTCTCAACCGTGCGGGCGCTCGATCGGCTGCTGGTGTTCGACAAGGGACGGATCGTCGAAGAAGGCGACCATGCCGCCTTGATCCGGCTCAGTGGCGGCATCTACCGGCGCCTCTTCGAACGCCAGGCGCTGGAGCTGACCAAGGGGCTGGTGGCATAAGCAAACGGGGGGCGCTTCGGCGCCCCTTTTTACGGGTGGCGGATTCAGAAAACCCGGTCGCCCTGCTCTTGCATATAGGCGAGCTCCTCGGGCGTACTCTGGCGCCCCAGCGCCTTGTTGCGGAAGGGAAAGCGGCCGAAGCGGGCAATAGTATCGCGGTGATCGACCATGAATTTTAGCAGGTATTCATTGTCCATGGCCTCGAACAGGCGCACGCCCTCGTTCTGGATGACCAGGGATTCGGCATGCATGAAGGGCATGTAGAAGAACAGGACCCATTGCCGGTCTACCGCCATGTCGTGGCCACCGGCGATCGCTTCCTGCGCCAGAACGATGGCCATTTTGTCCTGCGCGAAGGCGACGGGGCTGCCGCGATGCAATTGGCGGGAGAACTGATCGAGCACGATGATCTCGGCCAGCCGGCCCTCGGGTTCCTCGCGCCAAGCCCAGGCCTCGCCGCGCGCCACCTTGGGGTGGAGATCGGCAAAGCGTTCGGCCAGAGCCGCATCGAATTCGGGCTTGCCTCCGAACCAGTCATCCTGGCCGTGGTCCACAAACCAGAATTGGATGACGTCTTTGTACGATTGCATGCCTGGCTCCGATGGTTGGGGTTGGAGGGCTCACTCACTGCATGGATCGCAAGTGGAGAGCCCCCGGGTCAACCCCGCGTGGCCCCGGATCATGCTGCCAGTTCGAGCCGGATACGATTGCCGGAGGGATCACGGGTTTCAAGGTCGTTGCCGACCACCTCGAGCGGGGCGCCGGCTTGTTCGAGGCGGGCTTTGAGGGCCGCAAGGCTTTGCGCATCGGGGAGACGAATGGTGAACCAGCGAAGACCGGCGGTACCGGCAGGCGGCAGGGTCGCATTGGGGCCGGACCAGATGTTGAAGGCCAGCGTATGGGGCATGTAGTCGAGCCCGACATCGCCCATGCCGAAGGACTTGATCAAGAGGAAGCCGGCAAAGCCGATGGTGTCGCGATAAAAGTCCATGGCGGTATGCAGGTCGTTGACATGCACATGGACGTGGCCGATGCGGGTGCCCGAAGGCATGCGCTGGGCGAGAACCGGGTCAGGGCCAAGTTCCCCCAGCAAGCCGTCGAGATCGATGGGTTCGCGGCCCGAATGGGGCGCTCCCTCGGCTGTGACGGCATAAGTCTGGCCCTTGTCGGGATCGCCTAGCGTACCGCGCTCGGGGGTTTCAAAAGTGATCTCAATGCCATTGCCGTCGAGATCCCAGAGATAGATCGCCTCGGAGACCAGATGATCGGTGGGCGAGATCCGCACATTGCGCTGAAGCGCGCGGACGGCCATCTGCGCCAGGTCGACGCGCTGCGGCACATGAATGGCGACGTGATAAAGCCCGATGCTGCGCGGCACGACCGGGGCGGTGGCGCCGGTTTCGAGCACGATCAGCACCTTGCCGCCAGCGCCCAAATGGAGCGCATTGCCGCGCTCCTGGATAATGTCGAGGCCGACAACGTCCTGCCAGATGGCAAGAGCCCTGGCGCGATCGGTGACGGCGATGTGGACGGGACCAAGCGTGGTGGCGAGGGGCAGGATGGGCTTGGACCGAACATTGGTCTGGACGGATGTGTCGATCATTTCGACCTCAAAATGGGAACGAGCGTGTCGGCTCCAGATGTAGACCCAATGCCTGTTTGGACAAAGGGAGGCATTGCGAAGGCATTGTTCGGCGCGGAGCATCCAATGGCGCACTGGCACGCGCGCTGCTCCGACGTTAGCGTGGCGCCATGATTCCGCGCAGCTTCTTCAACCGACCCGTCATTGACATTGCCCGCGATCTCATCGGGGCGAGGCTACTGCACGAGGGGGTCGGCGGGACCATTGTCGAGGTGGAAGCCTATGATCAGAACGATCCCGCATCGCACAGTTTTCGCGGGCCGACGCCGCGCAATGAGGTGATGTTCGGACCGCCGGGCCATGCCTATGTCTACAAGATCTATGGCATCCATTATTGCCTCAATTTCGTCTGCCAGCGCGGCAGCGCCGTTCTGATCCGGGCGCTCGAGCCGCTTGAGGGACTCGATGCCATGGCGGAGCGGCGAGGCGGGGTTGGGCTAAAGCAATTGTGCTCGGGACCCGGCAAGCTGGCCGAGGCGCTGGGCGTGGACCTCCGGCAAAATGGGCTGGCGCTCGACGCGGCGCCCTTTGCGCTGCACCCCGCCGATGCCGATCATGAGATTGCCATCGGCCCGCGCATCGGCATCACCAAGGGCGCCGACACGCCGTGGCGGTTCGTAAAGAGCGGTTCGCCATTTCTCAGCAGGCCCATGCGCGTGGCCCAGCCCGACTTGTGATCGGCAGCAAGGCAACTCGATCGCATGATCGCCGTTACCCCGATCTGGCCGGCGCGCGTCAACCGGACGTGGTGATATAGGGCTTTTGGTGCGGTTTTTCCGGTTTCCCGCATCAGTCATTCAACCTGACCCAGGCCTTTGTCTCACCCGCGCCGCGCCTCGTGTTTCGAGCAGGAGAGATCCCATGCCCCAAGGTGACAAGAGCGCCTATACCGACAAGCAGAAGCGCAAGGCCGAACACATCGAGCAAGGCTACGAGAAAAAGGGCGTGAGCCAGGATGAGGCTGAGCGCCGGGCCTGGGCTACGGTCAACAAGGACGACGGCGGAGGCAAGAAATCGGGTTCCGGTCGCGGCAAGCACACTGATCACCCGGCAGCCCACAAGGGCGGCAAAAAGGGCGGCGAGGCTTCCGCCAGCCGGCCAGCATCGGATCGCTCCGCATCTGCCAAGAAAGCCGCAGAGACCCGCAAACGCAACGAAGAGCAGCGTCCGCATCACTAAAGAGCCACCCGACCCTCCATCCCTCCCCCTTGTCGGGAGCAATCAAGGGTGGGGCACTGGGCTCAACGCGAATGAAAGAGACAAGCCATGCCAGAACAGATGAATCCACCCCAGACGCAGGACCATCAGCCAGGGCGGGAAACGGAAATGCATCCCAAGCCCGATTATATGCCCAAGTTCCCAGGCAATGGGCGGCTCAAGGGCAAGGTCGCAATCATCACCGGTGGTGACAGCGGCATTGGCCGAGCCTGCGCAGTGCTGTTTGCCCGCGAAGGCGCGGAGGTGGCGCTGGTCTACCTCGAGGAAACCGAGGATGCGGTCATCACCGCCGAGGCCGTCAAAGCCGAGGGCAAGGAGGCGCTGCTGCTCCGCGGGGACGTGGGCGACAAGACCTTTTGCGACACCGTCATCGGTCAGGTCATCGAGCAGTTTGGTCAACTGGACGTGCTGGTGAACAATGCGGCCGAGCAGCACATGCAGACCGAGCTCACCGACATTACCGAAGAACAGTTGCGGCAAACCTTCGAGACCAATTTCTTTGGCTATATGTATCTGACCCAGGCTGCCCTTCCGCACCTCAAAGAGGGCGCGTCAATCGTCAATACCACCTCGGTCACGGCTTATCGCGGCTCGCCGACTTTGGTGGACTATGCCTCGACCAAGGGCGCCATCGTCGCTTTCACCCGCTCGCTTTCCGGGCAATTGGCGGAGAAGGGAATTCGCGTCAATGGCGTGGCGCCGGGGCCGATCTGGACGCCGTTGATCCCGGCGAGTTTTCCGGCCGACAAGGTGGCCGAATTTGGAGCGACCCAGCCTCTCAAGCGCCCCGGTCAACCCAATGAGGTGGCGACAAGTCACTTGTTCCTGGCCTGCGATGAAAGCTCCTACATGACAGGGCAGGTGCTGCATCCCAATGGTGGCGAGATCATCGGGGGGTAGGACCTCAAATCCAGCTCTCGCCGGTTGCCTCCCCTCCCGCCCCGTGATTCATAGGGCGGGTGGAAGCCATTGAGTCTATCGATCTGTTCTCGCCCCATCGCCACGAGCGGCCCACCCCGCTTGCGGTGCTGCGCGACATTTTCGGGCACAAGGCGTTTCGCGGCCAACAGGCCGATGTGATCGACCATGTCGCCGAGGGTGGCGACGCCGTGGTGCTGTTCCCGACCGGGGCCGGCAAATCCATGTGCTACCAAATCCCCGCCATCTGCCGATCGGGCGTCGGCATTGTCATTTCGCCGCTGATTGCGCTGATGCGTGACCAGGTGGAGGCGCTCAAGCAAGCGGGCGTCGCGGCCGCTGCGCTCAATTCCTCGCTCACCGCCGAAGAGAGCGCCGATGTTCGCAGAAAGTTGCGAAATGGCGAACTCGACCTGCTCTATGTGGCGCCCGAACGGGTGGCGACGCCGGGCTTTGCCAATATGCTTTCGGGCATAGACATTGCGCTGTTTGCCATCGATGAAGCCCATTGCGTGAGCCAATGGGGCCATGATTTCCGGCCTGAATATCGCGAGCTGATACACCTCGTGGAATTGTTCCCCGGCGTGCCGCGCATCGCGCTGACGGCCACGGCCGACCCGACCACCCGCGAAGACATTATCGAGCGGTTGGGGCTGGAACAGGCGCAGGTGTTCACCACCAGCTTTGACCGGCCCAATATCTCCTATTCCATCGTTGAGCGGGACAAGGCACGCGAGCAATTGCTGGCGTTTCTCGCCGCGCACAAAGGCAGCTCGGGCATTGTCTATTGCCTCAGCCGGGCCAAGGTCGAGGATGTGGCCGAGTGGCTTTCTGGCAAGGGCATCCCCGCCCTGCCCTATCACGCGGGCCTCAGCGCCGAGCGCCGCAGCGCCAATCAGGATGCGTTCCTCAAGGAGGAAAACATCTGCATGGTGGCCACGGTGGCCTTTGGCATGGGCATCGACAAGCCCGATGTGCGCTATGTGGCGCATATGGACCTGCCCGCCTCGATCGAGGCCTACTACCAGGAAACCGGGCGCGCCGGGCGCGATGGCCAGCCCGCCGACGCCTGGATGAGCTATGGCATGGCCGATGTGGTGCAGCGCCGCCGCATGATCGACGAGGGCAATGCCCCCGACGAGGTCAAGCGGCTGGAGCACGGCAAGCTCAATGCGCTGCTGGGGGTTTGCGAGACGGCGTCGTGCCGTCGGCAGGCCATATTGAGCCATTTCGGCGAGGCGCATCCCGGCGGTTGTGGCAATTGCGACACCTGCCGCTCGCCGGTGGAAAGCTGGGACGGCACCGAGGCCGCCATCAAGGCGCTGGCTGCGATCTACCGCACCGGCATGCGCTTTGGCGCCGCCCATATCATCGATGTGCTGCTGGGCAAGGAGACCGAAAAGGTCACCCGTTTCGGTCATCAACACCAAAAGGTGTTCGGGCAGGGCCGCGAACTGGATGCGCGGGCCTGGCAATCGGTGGTGCGGCAGTTGACCGCCATGGGTTTGATCGTGGTGGACCACGCCAATCACGGCGCGCTGACGCTGAGCGCTGCGGCTCATGAGGTGTTCAAGCGCGAGCGCAGCGTCACCCTGCGCAAGGACCGCCCGAAGAAATCGGTCGAGGTGCGCCGCGCGCTCGGCAAATCGGTGGAAGTGCCCGAGCATGCCCGCCCGCTGTTCGATGCGCTGCGCGACGTCCGCACGCAGCTGGCCAAGGCGCAGGGCGTGCCCCCCTATGTGATTTTCCACGATGCCACCCTGCGCGCCATGGCGCTGGCCCAGCCCAAGCATCCCCATGACATGCTCAACCTGCCCGGCGTCGGACAGGGGAAGCTTGATCGCTATGGGGAGGATTTTCTGGCGGTGGTGAGGCAGGTGGTTCCGTGACTTTGCGGGCATCCCCCTCACCCGTCTCGGCCTTTGGCCGATCCACCCTCTCCCCGATGGGGCGAGGAATAAGAGGGGTTCGCCTGCTCATTCTTCTCCCCATCGGGGAGAAGGTGGCGCGCAGCGCCGGATGAGGGGGATGCCGTGGCACATACAGAGCTGATGAAACGCCCCCGCCTCGCCGTCATCGACATCGCCCGTGGCGTCGCGATTGTGGCCATGGTGATCTATCACCTCTCTTGGAACCTCTCCTATTACCGGTTCATTCCTGTCGATGTGGGCTTTGATCCAGGCTGGGTGGCGTTTGCGCGGACGATATTGTTTGCCTTCATGGTGCTGGTCGGGGTCGGGCTGGTATTGGGGCATGGCGATGGGATGCGCTGGAAAAGCTTCTGGCGGCGATGGCTGCTGGTGGTGGGCGGGGCGGCGCTGATCACGCTCGGGACCTGGTTCGCCTTTCCCGACAGCCTTGTCTATTTCGGCGTGCTGCATGCCATTGCGCTCACGAGCCTTCTCGCCCTGCCTTTTGTGTTCACGCCGATCTGGCTGACGGGGCTGGCGGCGCTTGTGGTCATTGGGCTGCCCTTCGTGTTTGCCGATCCGCTCTACAACGAAAAGCTCTTCTCCTGGATCGGCTTCTGGGTGGTGCCGCCGCCAACCAATGATCTGGTGCCGGTGTTTCCCTGGCTGGGCGTGGTGCTGCTGGGCGTCGTGGCGATGCGGCTGATCCGCGGGACGGTCGCGGAGGCGCGGATCGCCGCGATCCAACCGCGCAGTATCGGTGCGCGGGGGCTGGGCTGGATGGGGCGGTGGAGCCTCGTCATCTATTTGGTGCATCAGCCATTGCTGCTGGCGATCATCATGCCGCTTTCCATGGCCATGGGCACGCAGGAAGCCAGCCGGGACTTGGATTTTCTCAATTCGTGCCAGATGAGCTGCGAGGATGGGGGCACCACGGCAGCGCTCTGCGCCACCTATTGCCAGTGCGGGCTGGAAGGGGTGAAGCGGGACGATCTGTGGGAGCCCGTGTTCACCGGCCTGGTTTCAGCGGCGGACCAGGCCAAGCTTGATGCCAATAACCGGCAATGCTCGGCGCTGATCTATCCTGAGCTGAACGCCGATTAGCGGTCAATCTCCGGGAAATAATCCCGCGCTTCGGGCGTCAGGAACTGTGCCATCTCGGCCAATGGCACCGTAAACAGATCGGTTGTGCAAGCCGACATGACGTGGGGGTAGCCCGAGACCGTGAGCACAGCTGACGGGCCGGGGGCGAAGCGGATGTCGAGATGTTCGGCAATCGCCTGTTCGCCGTAGCAGGCCTCGTCAAATTCGGCGTCCCCCATTAAAATGTCGCTTGTCATGCGCTGCCGCACAAAGGCGATGAGATCCAAGTCCGGCCCCCATTGGTAGGCATCGGGATTTTCCTGGGCGAGGTCGGTGTCCGCGATCTGGTCTGGCGTGGCGCCATATTCGCGCGGCACCCAGGCGGAGAACAGGGTCCGCAGGTCGAGCGGCTTTCCAGTTTTCAGGTCGTAAGTGTCGCTATCGAAGTGATTGTAGGGATGGGCGCCGGTACACCAGAGGCTCCCGGACTGGGTCCAACTGACGAGACGCGGCGAGAGGTAGGACAGGGTCACCGTCTCATTGTCGTAGTCGGCCAGAAACCCGCCGCGCATGCCCCATTCGCTATCGATACCATAGCTGGCAAAGCGTAGCGCCAGGCAATCCATGGCGGCCAGGTTCATCCGGTAGTGCCGGTCGGCGAGGATGGCATTGGCCGGGTCCACCGGGCTGCCATCGGGTAGCGCCACGGCGCGTGGGAAGGCGACTTTGGTGCGGGGGTCGGTGACCATGCGGAAGGTCGCATCGCCCAAGGCCTCGGCCGGACCCTCCTCGAGCGGCACGTCGAGCAGGGTCATCTCATAGGGGGCGCCGCTCCAGTCGAGCGGCCAGTCGTGCATGTAGGAGAACTGGGCCGAACGGTCGTGGAGGCCAAAGGCGGTTGTCTCTTCGCTCGGGCCCAGTTCGCGCCAGGCCATGACCATCAGTTCGAGCTTCTGGCTCTTGGCCTTGCCAGTGGTCACGGCGCGAGTGCCCGCGGCGACATAGGCGTCCGGGTCATAGCTGAGCGTCCAGACGGCGGCGGTGGGTGCCTCAACGACCTTGCCGGCGTCATCGAGCGTGCAATCGGCCTCGCCGCATTCGGCTTCTTCATGCAGTACCCAGCCCTTGGCATCGTGAGACACGGCCACCAGCGGAATATCACCGCCTGTATCCATGAAAGTGTAGCGACCGGCCACCGCGCCGGCCTCGGGCGGGGTCAGTTCTACCACGATGTCGCGACTGCCCAGCTTGCCGACCAAGGTCAGGACATCGACGGCATGGGCCGGGAAGACAAAGAGGGCAGCGGCGCAGACGAGGGCAAAGCGCATGGGCGGAACTCCCGTTTTGCGCCTTTCTAGCAGGTTTGGCAGAATGGGACATGAGCGAAACGGGTGGGGTTGAGCAGAGCAAGAACCCCCACCCGGCCTCCCCCTGAGAAGGGGAGGAGAAGAGCGGTTCATACCGCTAAGTACTGGCCGCCTTGGCGTTGGCCTGGGCTACCATTTCGTCGGGGATATCGTCGAAGCTGGAATAGTTCATGTTGTAGAGCTTGGAATAGAGCCCGCCCAGTTCCATGAGCTGGTCGTGATTGCCCTCTTCGATCTTTTCGCCGTTTTGCAGAACGATGATGCGGTCCGCGCCGCGGATGGTGGCGAGACGGTGGGCAATGACCATGCCGGTGCGCCCGGCGAGCAGGATTTCCAACGCCTTCTGGATCTGCCGCTCGGTATAGCTGTCGATATTGGCGGTGGCCTCATCGAGCACCAGTATCTTTGCATCGGCCACCAGCGCGCGGGCAAAGCTGAGGAGCTGGCGCTGGCCCAGCGACAGGTTGGAACCGCGCTGTTCGAGCATGGTGTCATAGCCATTGGCGAAACGGGCGATGAAATCATGCGCGCCCACCGCCTTGGCGGCCGCGATGACGTCGTCGCGGGTGGCCGAGGCCTTGTTGTAGCGGATGTTCTCGAAAATGGTGCCGGTGAACAGGAACGGCTCCTGAAGCACCATGGCCACCTGTTCACCCAGGCTCTCCTGGGTGATGTCGCGCACATCATGCCCGCCAACGACCACGGCGCCGGACTGGACTTCATAGAAGCGATGGACGAGCGCCATGGCGCTGGTCTTGCCCGAGCCAGTGGGGCCGATGACGGCGACCGTTTCGCCCGGATTGACCTTGAACGAGACGTTTTTCAGCACCGGGCGCTTCGGGTCGTAGCCGAAGACGACGTCGCGGAATTCGACCGAGCCGTCCATGGCACCAGTCAGGCTGATGGCGCCGGGCTTGTCCTCGATGACCGTCGGCAGGTCCATCACTTCGATGATACGGCGGCCAGAGGTCATGGCGCGCTGCATGATGGAATATTGCATGGTGAGCGAGCGGATCGGATCGAAAAAGCGCTGGATGTAAAACAGGAAGGCAACGATGACGCCAACCTGAAGATTGCCATTGAGCACCATGGCGCCACCCACGACCACTACCGTGGCCATGGAAATGCCGGTGAGACTATCCACGATGGGCACCATGACCTGAGCGTATTTTGAGCCGGTCAGCTGGGTGCGCAGGTTGTGATAGGCCTTGTCGTCATAAAGGTCGAAATTGACCTTCTGGCGGTCCAGGTTCTGCACCGTGCGCACGCCATTGATGCCCTCGGCCATGGCCCCGGCCGTCAATGAATTGGTTTCATGCGCCGCCCAGAAGGCTCGCTTGGCCGGTGGCAGCCAAAAAATACGGATGATGAAGAGCACCGGCATGGTGATGAGCGTGAGAAGGCCCAGCCAGGGGTCGAGGCTCAGGAGCACCGCGACGATGCCAAACAGCAGCACCAGATCGCCCACCGAGATCACGGAGGTTTCGAGGAATTCCTGCATGGAATTGACGTCACCCTGCAGGCGGCTCATCAACCGGCCCACCTCGGTCTTGTCCATATAGCTCAGCGAGACGGCCTGGAGCTGGGCGAACATGGCGCGGCGCATGTCGAACAGGACATGCTCGGCCACCTGGCCCACCTGGGTTTCCTGTACCCAGGAGGCGGCAAAATTGAACAACACCGCTATGGCGAAGGCGCCAACGGCCCAGGTCAATGCGGCGGGATCGCCGCCGGCGACAAGGCCCGTGTCGATGGCGTTGCCGATGATGAGCGGAATGGCGAGCTGGGTGGCGGTAAAGACCAGCACCGCCGCCACCGAGAGGTAGATCTTGAGGCGGTAAGGTTTCACATAGGCCCAGATGCGGCGCACGGTCTTGGGATCATAGGCCTTGCCGAACACCTCTTCCTCGACGCGGTGGCTGCCAACGGAGGCGCGTGGCGGGCGCTGGCCCGGAAAGGCCGCGACGTCGCGTTCGTCTTCTTGAACCACGCTCATTGGGCTGCCTCCAGATCGTCGGTGGGCCGGGTCTGCAGATCGTAGAGGGCGCGGTATTTACCGCCCAGGGCCAGCAGTTCCTCGTGGCTGCCGCGCTCGACAATGCGGCCGTCCTCGAGGAAGAGGATGGTATCGGCATGCATGAGCGAAGACAGGCGGTGGGCGATGATCATGGTCACCCGGTCGCTGGCAAAGCGGCGGATGGCCGAGCGGATGCGGTGTTCGGTGCCGGCATCAATAGCGGCGGTCGAGTCATCGAACACCATGACGGCGGGCTTGAGCACGAGGGACCGAGCTATGGAGAGGCGCTGGCGCTGGCCGCCCGACAGCGAGACACCCCGTTCGCCCACGACGGTGTCGTAGGCGGCCGGCAAGCCCATGATGTAATTATGCAATTGGGCGCTTTCGGCGGCACGTTCGATCTTGCGATCCTTCGCCCAGGGGTCGCCATAGGCGATATTGTTTTCGATGGTGGTGGTGAAGAGGAATGTATCCTGCTGCACCACGGCAACCGAGCGGCGGAGGCTGGCCAGGGTCACATCGCGCACGTCCTGCCCGTCGAGGGTCACGCGCCCGGCGGTGACGTCGTAAAAGCGCGGAATGAGGTGGGCAAGGGTCGACTTGCCGCTGCCCGGCGCGCCGACAATGCCAATCGTCTGGCCGGCGTGAGCCTCAAAGCTGATGCCGTTCAGCGTCGGCACGGAGGCGCCAGGATAGGTGAAATGAACGTCCTCGAAGCGCAGAACGCCCTTGGAGATTTCGAGGGGCACGGCCTCAGGCTTGTCCTCGATTTCGACGGGCGCATCGAGGAAGGCATAGAAGCGTTCGCCGCAGGTCGAGGCGCGGGCATAGGAATTGACCATCAGCCCCAGTTGCCGGACGGGCATTTGCAGAATGGTCATAAAGGTCAGAAAGCTCGCCAGCGTGCCGACGCTGATCTCCCCGGCGATGACCTTGTTGCCGCCAACCCAGAGCACCAGGCCCATGGCGACGAAGAAGGAAAAGGTCATCATCGAGGTGTTCTTGACGCGCACCATCACCCGCTGGTGGGCCAGCTCCAGCGCATCGGTTGAAGCCACGTCGAATTTGCGCAGCTCGAACTTCTGGCCGGAAAAGGCGCGCACGACGCGAATGCCGCCGAGGTTTTCTTCCATCACCCGGGTCAGTACCGAGAGCTTTTCCTGCAAAATCAACCAGGTGGCGCGCAGGGTCAGTTGCGCGACCGAAGAGCGCCAGGCGACAAAGGGCACAAAGCTCAGGGCAAGAAAGCCCAGCAGCAGATCGGTGCTGAGCAGCATCCAGGCGCCGACCCCGATCAGCACCGCCAGCAGCACGGTGCGTACAAGACCGGTGGCAAAGAACATGCGCAAGCCATCGAGATCGAGCAGGCCAATGGTGATCAGATCACCCGAATGCACCCGGTCATGATAGGAGTAGGAGAGCCGCTGCACCTTGTCGTAGAAGGCCAGCCGCAGCTCGTAGCCGACGTGGTGACCGACGCTTTCCGAAAAGTAGTTCTGCACCAGGGTAAAGCCGCCGCGGGCCACCGACACCAGCAGCAGGATAGCCGCGGTCCAAATCAGAGCCTCCTGTGCGCCCTCGCCGGCAACGCTGAGCACGGTCTGCGTCTGGTCGATGGCCTGGCCAAGCAGGCGGGGAATGGACAATTGCAGGATCGAGGCGACGATTGTTGCGCCGATGGCCAGGCTTGCCTGAAACGGGTGCCGCAGGGAGTAGAGGGAGATGCGCTTGAGCGGCCCCATGCCAATGCCGGCATGGGCTGCTGCAACATGGTCCCGAGCATCGCCGCGCGAACGCTCGCGGCCAGCCTTGAGGGTAATCAAGGAAGTATCCAGACTTCAGTTAGGTGGGCCCCGATAGGGGAGGCGGGAGGTCCGTCGACCGGCAATCGGGCAAATCAAAAAACTCGCCCGACCATAAAAAACGCATTGCGCGTTCCATTCAAGATGCAAATTGCGCAAAAAATGCAACGTTACAACAGAAAGACGACACTGGCATGACCCCATGCCGAACCGGCGATAGGCGAAATCGCCCGGTCGGCCCATGACTATGGCAGGAGATCCATTCATGTTCCCGCTGCTGACCCTGGCGCTCGTTGCCCTTTCCGTTTTCCTGACCTCGACGCTTTCGGGCGTTTTCGGCATGGCCGGCGGGCTGGTGCTGCTGGCCATTCTGCTCGCCACGCTGCCAGTCACCACAGCCATTGCCGTGCAGGGTGCCATCCAGATCGTCGCCAATGGATCGCGGGCCTGGTTCTCGCGCACCTACATCGATTGGAACGTGCTGGGCGTGATCTGCCTGGGGCTGGGCGCAGCGGCACTGGCGCTGTTTGTGCTGCGATATACCCCCGACCTGGCGACCGTCTGCATTGCCATCGGCCTCATGCCGATCCTTGTGTGGATACCCAAGGGCTGGCTGGCGCTTGATGCGAGCAAGCCACATCACGCCTTTCTCTGCGGCTTCCTGGGCGGTGGGCTGAACCTGGCGGTGGGCGCCTCTGGCCCCGCGGTCGATATCTTTTTCATCCGCACCGCCATGGACCGGCGCAAGATCATTGCCACCAAGGCGGCAACGCAGGTGATCTCACATGCTGCCAAGGTGGTATTCTATGGCGGGCTGGCCACGGCCATGGGCGGCCGCGAGTGGATGATGGTGCTGGTCGCGGCCCCCTTTGCCATTGCCGGCACGAACCTGGGCTATCACATCCTGCAGCGCATGAGCGACGACGGCTTCAAGGCCTGGACCCGCTGGGTGGTTACCGTCATTGGATTATTCTATTTCGCCCGCGGCTTGTCCTTGCTCCTTGGCGCTTGATCGCTATGTTGCCTCTGGGAGACGACATGGCATCATTCGATAGCGTTACGGCGCGCCTCATTCTGCTTTTGGCCGAAACCGGCTCAATCGGCCGCGCGGCTGAGCGGGAAGGTATCGCTTCTTCCGCCGTCAGCCGCCGGGTGTCGGACCTTGAAGGACGGTTGGGCGTCGTGCTGTTCGACCGCTCGGCGCATGGGGTGAAGCTGACCAAGGCGGGTGAGGCCTATGCCGAGGGATGCCGCACGGTGCTGCGCTCGATTGCTGACCTCGATGCCATCATGGATGATTTCGGTTCTGGCCAGCGCGGAAGCCTCAGGCTGGCCTGCACCAGCTCGGCGCTGACCGGGCGACTGCCTGAATTGCTCGCCAAGTTTGCCGCAAAATATCCCGGCATCGAAATCGCCATTGCCGAAATGGGCGCGGCAAAAGCGCTGTTGGCACTGGACGAGGGCCAGGCCGATATCGCCATTGTTTCGGACAATTACGATTTCTCCCGTTTCGACATCCGACCCTTCGAGGACGAAAGGGTCTGGGTGCTGGTGCCGCCCGAACACCCGCTGGCCAGCGCCATCGAGCCGCGCAAGTCCGTGGCCTTTGCCACGGTCATTCCGCATCCCATTGTCGGCATCCACCACGCCGGCTCGCTTGATCGCCTACTCAGTGAAGCCGCCGAAAAGCAGGGCAATCCGCTGATCGAAGCGCTGCGCGTGGAAAGCTTTCCGGCGCTGGTGCGAATGGTGGAAGCAGGCTTTGGCATTGGCTTCCTGCGCTCCACAAGCCTGCATCTGCTGGCCGGCACCGACCTTGTCTGTGCGCCGCTGGCCGAGCCATGGGCCATGCGCCAGCTTCTCGTTGCACGGCGCAAGTCGAGCCCGCTTTCTGCGGCCATGAAGAGCTTTGTGGCCTTGGCAAGCGAGACCTACCTGCCCTCCGCCTAATAATCAGACTTCCACCGTCATATTTTCTTTTGACAGCAGGGACACTCCGAGTCTAGGAAACCGGACAAGCGCCATCAAGTTTGGCGCGAGTACCGCCAACCCTGGAACGGATTGACCTGATGACCTTGCTTTTGCGCACTTCTGCCCTAGTGGCAGCCCTGTTTGCCAGTTCGCTGGCTCTTGCTCCCGCAATCTTCGCGCAGGAGAAAATTGTGGCGACGCCGCAGGGCGAGGTCACCCTGCCGGGTGTGCCGGCCAAGGTGCTCACTCAGGATTGGGCGGTGTTTGATAACCTCAACGCGCTCGGCGTTGCCGTGGCTGGCGTGCCGTCGTCGAATGCGCCAAGCTATCTCGCCGACAGTATCCCGGCCGATGCGCTGCAAATCGGCTCGCTGTTCGAGCCCGATTTCGAAGGCATCGCAGCCTCCGAAGCCGACGTCTATTTTGTCGCGGCGCGGTCGGCCAAAGCATTTGAAACCGCCAAGGACATTCTGCCCACAATCGATCTTTCGATCGACAATGCCGACATCGTCGCCGGCGTTAAGGGCAACATGACCAAGCTGGGCGACATCTTTGGTCTCACCGACAAGGCCACCGAACTCAATGCCGCTCTCGACGCCAAGGTGGCCGAAGTAACCGCAGCCGCCGAAGGCAAGGGTACCGCCCTGGTTCTGGTCACCAATGCCGGCAAGCTCGGCGTCTATGGCCCGGATTCGCGCGTCAGCTGGATCTACAACAATATCGGCATGCCTTCCGCTCTGGCTGATGTGGCCGATGGCGACCATGGCGGTGACGCCGTGTCGTTTGAATTCCTGCTCGAAGTGAACCCCGACTGGGTCTTCGTGGTCGACCGTGACGCCGGCACCGGCGAGAATGCCGGCGCCGCCGCAGCCTTGCTCGACAACGAACTGTTCAACCAGACCACTGCCGCCAAGGAAGGCCAGATCGTCAATCTCGATCCGCAGGCGTCCTATATTTCGATGCATGGCTACGAAGGTGTGATGCTGCTGCTCGACCAGGTCCTTGCTGGCCTCAACGGCTAAGTCATTGGCTCCTGCACACCCTCACCCCTTGAGGGGAGGGTGGTGAAGCTTGGTCCGCAGGACTTAGCGGAACTGGGGTGGGGGTGTCGGAACCTTGGACAAACGCCAAGTCTGTGCATCGACACCCCCACCCTCATTCCCTCCCCTCAAGGGGGAGGGGGCGCAGGACCGCTCTGCCCAATTGCCCTCGACGTATCAAGGCCCCACCTTGCGCACTCTCATACTTGCCCTCGCCGCCACCTTGGCCCTGGCCGTGGTGAGCGTCTTTGTCGGCGTCAGTGACGTCTCGATCCCAAGCCTTCTGGCCGGGGGCATCGACTCGCGCGCCATGGAGGTGCTGCTGATCAGCCGTGTTCCCCGCACCCTCGCGCTCGTCCTTGCCGGCGCCTCCATGGCCATTGCGGGCCTGGTCATGCAAATGGTGGTGCGCAACCGCTTTGTCGAACCATCGACCACCGGGACCACCGAATCCGCGGCTCTTGGCTTTCTTGTCGTCACGCTCCTCGCGCCCGGCTGGCCGCTGATGGCCAAGATGGGTGTTTCAGCTCTCTTTGCGCTTGGGGGAACCGCCCTCTTTCTGCGCGTCCTGCGTGCCGTACCGCTCCGCGACGTGCTGCTGGTGCCGCTGGTCGGCATCATGCTCGGCGGCATTATTGGCGCGCTCACGGCCTTCATCGCCTACCGCGCCAATCTCATGGCTTCGATGCTGGCGTGGAATATGGGCGACTTCTCCGGCGTCCTGCGCGGCCGCTACGAACTGCTCTGGATTGGCCTCGTCTGCTGCGTTGCCGCCTATATCGCTGCCGACCGTTTTACCGTGGCCGGAATGGGCAAGGATTTCACCACCAATCTGGGGCTCAACTACCAGCGCGTCATGATGCTGGGCCTCGTCATCGTCTCGCTGGTTAGCGCTGTGGTGCTGGTCTCGGTGGGCTCCATCCCCTTCCTTGGGCTGATCGTGCCCAATCTCGTCAGCCTGATGATCGGCGACAACATGCGCCGCACCGTACCCTGGGTGGCAGTCGGCGGCGCGGGCATGGTTCTGGCTTGCGACATTGCCGGGCGCCTCATCCGCTTCCCCTATGAAATCCCGATCGCGGTAGTCATGGGTGTGGTGGGCAGCGCCATGTTCCTCTACCTGCTGCTGCGCACCCCGCGGGGCGCGTCATGACCGAGCAAGTGATGTCCACCTCGGGCCTGCGCCTCGGTCGCCCGGCCCTCGTGCTGATCGGCCTCACGTTCCTGACGCTTATTTCCATTGCCCTCTTCATGACGCTGGGCGCCAAGGGCAGCTGGAGCTTTGTCCTCTCGTTCCGCGGCAAGAAATTGCTGGGGCTGATCCTGGTGGCCTATGCGGTCGCCGTCTCGACCGTGCTGTTCCAGACCGTCACCAATAATCGCATTCTCACCCCATCGATCATGGGTTTTGACGCGCTCTATGTGCTGATCAAGACCGCCATCGTCTTCTTCCTCGGCGTGGGGGCCCTCACCGCTATCGACAGCCAATTGCAGTTTGTCGTCGAAGTGCTGGTCATGGTCGCGTTCTCCGGCCTTCTCTTCCGCTGGCTGTTTCTCGGTGAGGAGCGGAGCCTGCATCTGCTGGTGCTGGTCGGCATCATCTTTGGCGTGCTGTTCCGCTCGCTCAGCCAGTTGATGCAGCGCATGCTCGATCCCGGCGCCTTCAACGTGTTGCAGGACACGATGTTCGCCAGTTTCGCCACCACCGATCCGACGCTTCTGGGTATTTCCTGCGTGATCATGCTGGCGGTCAGCGCCGTGGGTCTCAGGATCATGCATACCTATGATGTGCTCTCGCTCGGGCGTGCCCAGGCGATCAATCTGGGCGTCGACTACAAGCGCATGGTGGTCATCATTCTCTCATTGGTGGCAGTACTGGTTTCAGTTTCGACGGCTTTGGTCGGCCCCGTGACTTTTTTTGGTCTCCTGGTCGCAACCCTCGCCCATTCGCTGATCGGACAGTCGCAGCATCGGTATGTGCTACCGGCTGCCGTACTGCTCGGCATCATTGCGCTGGTCGGCGGACAGACCCTGCTGGAGCGAGTCTTTGCCTTCGATACGGCGCTCTCCATCATCATCGAATTTCTGGGCGGCATCGTCTTTATCGCCCTTGTCATGCGGAGGTCGGCGCGATGATCGTCACCAGCAATGTCACCAAGAATTACGGCGCGTCCTGCGTGGTCGATGGCGTCTCGCTCAAGCTGCCGCAGGGCGGGATCACTTCGATCATCGGCCCCAATGGCGCGGGCAAGTCGACCCTGCTCTCCATGGTCAGCCGCTTGATGGCCATGGACAAGGGCACCGTGACCGTGGGCGGGCTCGATGTCACCACCGCGCCAAGCGACGAACTGGCTCGGCGCATGTCGATCCTGCGGCAGGACAATCACATGACCGCGCGCCTCACCGTGCGCGATCTCGTCTCCTTCGGGCGCTATCCCTATTCCAAAGGCCGGCTCACTGTGGCGGACAAGGCGCATATCGATCGCGCCATCGACTATCTCGACCTCGGCGATCTCTCCGGCCGCTTTCTCGACGAGTTATCGGGCGGGCAGCGGCAGCGGGCTTTTGTGGCAATGGTGCTGGCGCAGGACACCGACTATGTGCTGCTCGACGAACCGCTCAACAATCTGGATATGCGTCATGCCATGGGCATGATGAAACTGATGCGGCAGGCGGCGAACGAGTTGGGCAAGACCATCGTTCTTGTCCTGCACGACATCAATTTCGCCTCCTGGTATTCTGACCATATCGTCGCCATGAAGCACGGCAAGGTGGCCGCACAGGGCAGCGCCTCGGAGATGATCCGGCCGGACGTGCTTTCCGGCATTTATGAGATGGACATCAAGGTGCATGAGATCGGCGGGCAGCTGATCAGCGTCTACTACGGCTGAGGGCGCTTCAGCCCATATCCGGGAAGGCGACGACGCGGCTGCGGCCCTGGGCCTTGGCAGCGTAGCAAGCGGCGTCGGCCTCGCCCATGAAGCCAAGGGGCGACGCAGGAGTTCCACCGATGACGGTCACCCCGGCGCTGGCGCCGATCTGATACTCGCGACCGGCCCAGGAAAACACCAGCGCGCCAATGGCCCGGACGATCTTTTCGGCAACCTGGCGGCCATTGCTGATCGGGCAATCCTCAAGGATCACCGCAAACTCGTCGCCGCCGATGCGCGCCGCCATGTCGTGGCTGCGGCAGACGCCCTTGATGGTCTGGGCTACCTGGCGCAGCAAGGCGTCGCCGGCGGCGTGACCCGCCGTATCGTTGACGGGCTTGAAGTGGTCGAGGTCGAGATAGACCAGGCAATGCTCGCGTGCACCATGGCGCGCGGCCGCGATGGCATCGGACAATGCGCGCTCGAAGGCGGCGCGATTGGGCAAGCCGGTGAGGTCATCATGGGCCGCAGAATGGGCCAGTTGGCGCTGCAGGGCGCGGCTCTGGGTGACATCCTGGAACACCAGCACGGCGCCGCTCAACTCGCCATTCTCGCTCATCACCGGAGAGGCGGTACAGCGAATATCGCGCTGCGGGCCATCATGGGCGCAAAGAACGCTGTCGTCATCGGCCTTGATCTGGGTGGCACTGTCGAGACAGGCACGCACCGGACAGGGCAATTCGCCATCGTCACGCTCGCTGCGCAGGCGGAACACATCGCTGACGGCGCGGCCGACGGCCAGCGATGCCCGCAGGCCGGTGAGCTTTTCAGCGGCCGGATTCATGAAGACGACCTGGCCATTGAGATCGGTGGAAATCATGCCATCGGCCATGGCTTCGAGCGTCACCCGCAGCCTTTCCTTTTCAGCCGCCAGCTCCTGCTCCATCACCTTGAGGCGCGTGATATCGGTATCGGTGCCGATGGTGCGGATGGGGTTACCCTCTGCGTCCCACTCGACTGGCCTGCCGCGGCTCAATATCCAGACGTAGCTGCCATCGCGCTTGCGCTCACGATATTCAAGCGCGTCGAAATCGCTGTCGCCCATGTCCTGCCTGTCGACATTGGCCAGGATGTGCGGACGATCTTCGGGATGCACCCGCTCGAGCCATCGCTGCTGGTCGCCATCCACTTCTTCCTCGGGTGGAATGCCGCGCATGACGCGCCACATGCGCGAATAGAACATGGTGTCGTTGCGAATGTCGTGGTCCCAAACGCCCTGCCGGGCGCTTTCCAGCGCGAAGTTCCAGCGGCTTTCCGAATAGGCCAGCGCCTCCTCGGCCTTCTTCTGCAATTCGATGCTGGTGATCTGGATGATGAGTTGGCGCGGCGCGCCGGGCCGATCCTCGAACAGGGTTGCCGCCACCATGACCCAAAGCACGGTGCCATCAGCATGGTGCCAGCGATGCTCGCCTCGGTATTGATCCGTCTCGCCCCGCGCCAGCCGGTCAAAATGCAATCGTGCGTCGCTGCGATTGTCGGGGTGAACAAGATCGAACACATTGAGCGGGGCGGCCTCGCTCCAGCGATAGCCCATCACAGCCGCAAAGGCCCTATTGGCATAGATGATGCGGCCATCCTCGCAGGCGAGGATCATGCCGATGGGGGTAGCGTCGAGCAGGCGCACCAATGCGGAACCGGCCCGCGGAATGCGGGCAAGTCCGGTCATCGCGTCGAGTTTTGGCGCCGTTACCATGCCGTCATATTCGCCCGCGAGCCTTAACAACTGGCTTCGCGGCGATCACATTTGCGCGGCCTCGCCCTACCCCAGGCGCGAGAAGATAAAATCGCGTTCCAGCGCCAGGCCCTGCCATTCGCTCGGATGGTCGGCATCAAAAATCAGCGTATAGGGGCCGACATAGGCTGCCTCCTCGGCCGCCGCGACACAGAGGCCATAATCGGCCTCGTCGAGCTGTCCATGGGCAAAGCTTGCCTTGGCGTGGCAGAGCGCCGCCCGGGGGAAGATGGACTTGAGCCCTTCATATTTGTCCGGCCCGGTCCAATTGCCGAAATCGGCCAATAGGCCGACCTGCCCTTCGAGCCGGTCCAGCAGTTCGTGCACCGCATCGGGCGTCGAGAGCAGGTCGAACCAATTTTCGGTAAATAGCTTGAGCGGGGAGCCGGCATTGACCGCCAGCAGTTCCTTGAAGCCGGCCACCGAGCGGGCGATGGTTTGCGGGGTCGGCCGCTGCTTGCCGGCAATGATGCGGGCATTTTCGGCCCCAAGCGCGTTGGCGACATCGACCCAACCGGCAATCCAGCGCGTGTCACGCTCGCCATGGACAGGGTCGGTCATGTCGCCAGCGTCGATGAGAAGGGTCTGAAGGGTCACGCCCGACACACGAAGCTGGTCGCGCAATTCGCCCAGATAGACCGGATCGCGGCTGCGCAGGTGGAAGGACACCAGTTCGAGGCGGTTGTAGCCATGATTGGCGAGGACCGATGGCAGGCCAAGCAGGGATTCTTCGCCCTCGCCATAGGTATCATCGCCGTCGCCAATCGCATCGGTGGTCAAGTCGTGGGGGTAGATCGTGCCCAGATAGCGGTGCAGGGACCAGGTGGATACGGCGATGCGCTGGTTCGGGTCGGCCATTGAAGACTCCTCTTTTGTCTTGAGAGTTCCACGACCCTGCGCGCCGCGCAAGGCGGTGGAATAATCGTTGACTTGGGCGGCGTGCTTGCGCCACCTGCCCTCATCGGGACGCAATGGGGGCAGGGCGATGACTGAGACCGGAAGAGGCGGCGTGGCCTATGCCAACCGCGAAAAGGCCTATTTCGACAGGCGAGGACTCGTGCGCCACGCCAATGCCTGGCACCTCTGGGCGCTGGGCGTCGGCGCCGTGATCTCGGGGCACTTTTCCGGCTGGAACGGCGGATTGCTGCAGGGTGGCTGGGGCGGCATGCTGCTGGCGACGCTGATCGTCGGGCTGATGTATCTGGGCCTGACGTTTGCCATTGCCGAAATGAGTCCGGCCCTGCCCCATACCGGGGGCGCCTATTCCTTTGCCCGCACTGCCATGGGCCCCTGGGGCGGGTTCCTCACCGGGCTGACGGAAAATGTCGAATATGTGCTGGCCCCGGCGGTCATCGCATTCTTCATCGGCTCCTATATGACCGGCATTTTCGAGACACCCGAAGCCTGGCAGCCGGCCTGGTGGGTGGGGTGCTACCTTGTGTTCGTGGGCCTCAACATGTGGGGCGTGGCGCTGAGCTTTCGCGTCACCGTGCTGGTGACCCTGCTGGCGCTGGCGTGCCTCGTCGTGTTCTGGATCTCCGCCCTGCCCAATATCGACTTTGCCCGCTATGCGCTCAATGTGGGGCCAGGCGGCGTCGAATTGCCCGAGGGCAATGGGCCGCTGCTGCCCAATGGGATCATGGGTGTGTTCATGGCCATGCCCTTCGCGGTCTGGCTGTTCCTTGCCATCGAGCAATTGCCACTGGCTGCCGAGGAAAGCATGGACCCCAAGCGCGACATGCCGCGCGGCATTATCCTCGGTTTCCTGACGCTCTCGGTGTCAGCACTGGCCGTGCTGACGCTCAATCCCGCGGTGGTCGGGGTCGGCTCGTTTGCGCTGGGCGGCTCGGGCGAACCGCTGCTCGACGGCTTCCGCGCCATTTATGGCGATGGCCTCGCCAAAGTGCTGGCGCTGGTGGCCGTGATGGGGCTGGTGGCTTCTTTCCACACGGTGGTCTTTGCCCAGGGGCGGCAAATCTATTCGCTGAGCCGCGCCGGCTATTTCCCAACATTCCTCTCGCTCACCCATGACCAGCGCCGCACCCCACATCTGGCCATGGTGTTCGGGGCGCTCGTCGGACTGGGCGTGCTCGGCGCTATCTGGTTCCTCGCGGGTGAAGACAGCCGCGGCTCGATCATTGGCTTTACGCTGCTCAACATGGCCGTCTTTGGCGCCATGCTGAGCTATATCATGCAGGCACTGAGCTTCATCCTGTTGCGCCGCAACTTCCCCCAAATCGAACGCCCCTTCCGCAATCCCTTCGGCATTGCCGGCGCGGTCGTGACCATGACGATCGCCGCAGTTACCCTGTGGTTCCAGCTGGGCGACCCGACTTATCGTGCCGGCATATTCGGCGTGGCGCTGTGGTTCGGCGTTTGCATCGCCTATTTCGCCCTTTTCGGACGCCATCAGCTTATTCTGTCACCGGAGGAGGAATTTGCGGTGGCGCACGGGAGGGAGCGGAGGACTTAGTCCACCCTGCCACGCGCGGCCACCGCGACAGTCTCCACCAGTTCGCCGTTGCGGATCAGATTGATGCGGTCGAAGAGGTTGGTGACCGGGCAGCAGTGATTGGGGATGATACGGATGCTGTCGCCGATCTCGGGCTTGGTGGCGCAGGCGGAAACGTCAAGCGTGCCGTGTTCTTCACTGAGACCCACCACTTTCGCATCGGGGTATTCGACGACATGGCCGTGGCCGGTGAGACCGAGCAGATCGCTGGTCAGCGCCTTGGAGCCGGCATCGATGATGACGCGCGTTTCGGTGGGGCGCGAGACGACAGTGGCCAGCACCGTCAGGGCGCAATCGTCGAAGTCGGCAGCACCGGCGGCGACCTGCGAGCGGTCCATATAGATATAGGTGCCGGGGCGATATTCGGTGGCGACGCGGGCCGCCTCGTCCATGTGCCATATGTCAGGCGTACCGCCAGTGGTGATGGTGGGCAGATCGACGTTTTCGCTGGCGAACAAGGCTTTGGCGTCGGCCAGCCATTGGGCTGCTGCCTGGTATTTGCCGGCGGCGGGGTAGGTCATCAGCCCGGCGAAAGCCAGGCCCGGCGCGGCGATGATCCCGCGGGCCAGATCCAGCGCGGCAGTGGGCGATTGCACACCACAGCGGCCCATGCCGGTGTCGCATTCGACGAAAACCCCAAGAGGGCGGGCCGGATCGGTGAAGGTTCCGGCAAGGCCAGCGACACAGGCGGCGCTATCGGCGACGGTGCGGATGGTGACGCGCTCATGCAGGGCCTTGAGGCGCTGGAGCTTGGCTGCGCCGATGATGTTGAACGTCAGCAGCAGGTCGGAAAGGCCAGCGTCGGCCATGACCTCGGCTTCGCCCAGCTTTTGCACGGTGATGCCGACGGCGCCCAATTCGACCTGGCGCTTGGCGAAGAACGGCAACTTGTGGGTCTTGATATGGGGGCGCAAGGCGATGCCGGCCTTGTCGGCAGCGGCCTGGGCCTTTTTGAGATTCGCGTCGGCGCGGTCGAGGTCGATGAGGACGGCGGGCGTGTCGAGTTCGGAAAAATGGGTCATTGCGCCCTCAGCACTTCATTGACGAACCGAAGGTTTCCGGCGGTGAGACCGGCATCCACGGGTATGGTGACACCCGTGACGCCGGAAGCGGCGTCGGAGGCAAGGAACAGAGCAGCGTTGGCGACTTCAGCCGGGCTGACCATGCGGCCCAGAGGATAGTGCGGCAGCACATTATCGAGCAGGTTCGGATTGGCGGCGAGACGGTGATCCCAGGCTGGGGTGCGGACCGAGCCGGGCGCCACCACATTGGCGCGCACCCCCTGCCCGCCACGCTCGACGGCGATGGCTTTGGCATAGGCAATCAGCCCGGCCTTGGCTGCCGAATAGGCCGGATTGCCGAAATGGGCGAGCGCGTTGACCGAGGAAATGAACACTACATTGCCCGCGCCGCGCGCGGCCATGGCTGCGGTGATCGAGTCGACCAGCGCATAGGCGCCACCGAGATTGATGGCCATTTCGCTAGCCCAGATATCGTCGTTTAGCTGGCCCAGATGTTCGGCGCGGGTGAAGCCGGCATTGGCGATGACGGCGTCGACCACGCCATGGGCGGCAATGTCGGCATCGATTGCGGCGCGGGTGGCCTTGGCATCGGCCTGATCGAAGAGGACCGTGCGGAGGAGCGGCAGTCCGTCGAGCAGGGTTGCGTCTCGGTCCGCGCCGACGACCTCGGCGCCTGCGGCATGAAAGGTCTCCACCAGGGTGCGGCCAATGCCGCCACCAGCGCCGGAAATCAGAACTGTCTTGCCGTCGAGGCGGAAGGGACTGGCTGTCATTGGTCGTTCACCTGCACAATAAGAACCCCCACCCTTGATCCCTCCCCACAAGGGGGAGGGAGACGATGAACACTGGCCCGGCGCCTGCGCCTCCCTCCCCTTGATGGGGAGGGAATGAGGGTGGGGTGGGGCCGCGTGCGCTACCCTCACGGCCCCTTATAGGCCACGCATTCGATTTCGACCTTGCAGTCGACCATCATATGGCTCTGCACGCAGGCACGGGCCGGCGGGTGCTCACCGAAGTAGGACTTGTAGACCGCGTTGAAGCTCCAGAAGTCGCGCGGGTCATCGAGCCAGACGCCGCAGCGCACCACATGCTCCAGCCCATAACCGGCCTCTTCGAGAATGGCGATGACGTTCTTAATGGTCAGGTGCGTCTGCTCGATGATGCCAGTGCCGACAATCTCGCCATCCTTCATGGGCACCTGGCCCGAGACATAGAGCCAGCCACCGGCCTCGACGGCCCGGGCGAAGGGCAGGTTTTGGCCACCGGCCCCGGACTTTTCTGCGCCATAGCGTTTGATCGGCATTTCCATCTCCATCTCGGCACCTATGAAAGTGAATTTCTTTTGCGATGCTATTTATCGCCAGAATTTCATATTTTCAGCGGCCATGCAGCCCCAAAATGTAAATTTCTTACGTGAACTTACGTGGCCACTGGTGTAGCGTGGGGTATCCTTCTGCGCCATTTCAGTTCGGAATTCAGAGCCTTGCGCATTTTCACCGCTGCCCTTGCCACCGAAACCAATACGTTTTCGCCCATTGCCATCGACAAGCGGGCGTTCGAAGCCTCGCTGCACGCCAAGCCGGGGCAGCATCCGGCAACGCCAACGCTGTGCACCGCGCCGATCACCGTCGGGCGAGAAGTGTGCGCCCGCGAAGGGTGGACCCTGATCGAGGGCACGGCCAGCTGGGCCGACCCGGCGGGACTGGTGGCGCAGGCAACCTATGAGGAGCTGCGCGACGAAATCATCGGCCAATTGCACGCCGCCATGCCGGTGGATGGGGTGGTGCTGGGCCTGCATGGCGCTATGGTCGCGCAAGGCTATGACGATCCCGAGGGGGACCTGCTGAGCCGTATCCGCGCCATTGTCGGCCCGGACGTGCTGGTCTGCGCCGAGCTTGATCCGCATAGTCATCTCACCGCCAAACGGGCGGATGCCGCGAACTTCTTTGTTTATTTCAAGGAGTTCCCGCACACCGATTTCGTCGACCGCGCGCGCGACCTGTGGTCGATAGCCGTGCGGGCGCTGAAAGGCGAGATCAAGCCGGTGATGAGCATTTTCGACTGCCGGATGATCGATGTTTTTCCCACCTCCAAGCAGCCGATGCGGGGGTTCGTCGACAATCTCATGGCGCTCGAAAAGTCCGAGCCGGGCCTGCTCTCACTTTCGGTGGTGCACGGCTTCATGGCCGGTGACGTGCCGGCAATGGGCACCAAACTGCTTGCCATCACTGATGATCGGGCCGATATGGGCGCGGCGCTGGCCGAAAAGCTCGGGCGCGAACTCTTTGCCATGCGCGGCACCTTCATGGTCAGCCAGGTGGATGAGGTGGTTGCCGTGGACGCCGCGCTGGCCGCGCCCAAAGGGCCGGTTGTCATTGCCGATGTGTGGGACAATCCGGGCGGCGGCACGGCGGGCGATGCCACGGTGATCCTTGCTGAACTGATCGCGCGCGGCGCGACCGATGTTGCCGTGGGCACCATCTGGGACCCGATTGCGGTGCAGATTTGTTTTGCCGCCGGCGAAGGCGCGGTGGTGCCATTGCGCTTCGGGGCCAAGTCGGCACCGATGACCGGTCAGCCCATCGACAAGCGTGTCACGGTCAAGCGGCTCAAACGCAATGCCGAGATGAAGTTCGGCGACAGTTTCGCACCTTTTGGCGACGCCGCATGGGTGCATTTCGACGGGATCGATGTGATCCTCAATTCCACCCGGGCGCAAAGCTTTGACCCGAGCCTGTTTTCAGCCCTGGGTATAGATCCGAAATCGCGCAAAATCCTGCTGATCAAGTCGACCAACCATTTTTACGACTCGTTTTCCAGGATCGCCTCGGAGATCGTCTATTGCTCGGCGGGGAAACCCTATCCCAACAGGCCGGCGGAAACGGACTACCGCAAGGCGCGCAAGGATATCTGGCCGATGGTGGAGAACCCCTGGGCTTGACGTTGTCCCGCCGGGCAAATCTCCCCGGCGGAGAGATTTGAAACGACAAGGCCATGCGCGCTGTGCTCGAATTGCAGGGCTTTTGAGTGGCTTCGCGCCTCGGGCGACATACGCCTCACTCGTCTCGGGCTTCGCCCGATCCACCCTCTCCCCGATGGGGAGAGGAATAAGTGGCGAGTGCTCTGCACGGTGGCTTCAAACATTTGCGGCATTGTGGGTGTTGCGGCCCCCTCCTCCGCCCTGCGGGCACCTTCTCCCACAAGGGAAGAAGGGAAAGCTGTGCCTACTCCGCAGACCAGTGGCCGTACATGATCGGCATCAGCCCGACCATGGACTTGAAACGGTCCCAGCTCTTGCGTTCGGGCAGGGTCCAGCCCGCTTCGGCGATGGCCGAGAGGCGCGGGAAGACCAGGCGGTCGAAGATGGCGCGGTCGGTCATGCTCTCCGACCAGATGCAGCTCTGGATGCCCTTCAAATGCTTGAGGCCCTCATCGGAGAAACCAGCGCGAGCCTCGAACTCATAGGTTTCCTGCGGCCCGGACCAGCCGGCCCAGCCGGCGCCGGGCTCGGCCCAGCTGACGCCATTGGCCATGTCGAGATAGTAGCGCTGGCCGGGCGAGACGACGATGTCGAAACCGCGTTCGGCCAGCGCCGCATTGATCTCCACATTGCGCCAGCCGATGACATAGGAGGTGGCCTTGTCGACCGCGTCGCCATGCGCCGCTTCTTCCCATCCACCGGTCACCGCGCCCTTGGACGCGATATATTTGTGGACGCGGCGGATGAACTCGGCCTGGATGACGGCTGTGGGCGAACCCTCGATTTCGTCGGCGCCATGGTGGTTGCCGAGCTGGTTGAACTGGGCTTCGTGCTTCTTGCGCATGGCGGGGCCCGCCATCTTCTCGATCATATCGAGAGCGAGCGGCGAACCGGACCAGGCGGCCAGCGGCACCTCGTCCGCGCCGAGATGGAAAATGCCAGCGGGGAACAGCTCGAGCACTTCGTCCACGACCTTTTCGACGAAGCGATAGACCGGCTCGTGGGCCGGGTTGAGGCTATTGTTTGGGAACCCCTGGACCGACTGGTACTCGCCCTTTTCATCGGGGTCGCGCAATTCGGGCAGCGCCTGCAGCGCCGCGTAGAAATGGCCCGGCATATCGATTTCGGGAATGACGGCAATAGCCAGATCATCGGCCAGGGCGACGATCTCGCGCACAACCTTCTTGCTGTAAAAGCCGCCGGTGGGCTGCGGACCGGAGCCGAGCAGCGGCGGCAGGGCCTTGCCGTGACCGCGCCAGGCAGCGATTTCGGTCAACGCCGGATAGGCGTCGATCTCAAGCCGCCAGGCTTCATCCTCGGTCAGGTGCCAGTGGAACTTGTTCATTTTGTTCCAGGCCATGAGCCGGATAAGACGGCTGACTTCGGCACCGGTATAGAACTGGCGCGCCACGTCGAGATGGCTGCCGCGGAATTCAAAGCCCGGTTCGTCGCTGATCACGCCGCCGGTGGGGAAGGTGAAGGTGCCCGGATATTGCCGCGCGCCGCGCAGCATGTGGCCCAGGGTCACGAGGCCATAAAAGAGACCCGCGCGGGTGGTCGCCGAAACCGTGGCGCTGTTTTCGGCAAACGTGATTTCATAGGCTTCGGGACCGAAACCTGCTTTTTCCATGACATGAACCGGCATGCCGGCTTCGGATGCCGGACGGACGATGGCCTCGACCGGGAACAGTTCGGCGGTGAGATTGGCAAAGGCGGCGGCGGCGCGGGTCGCCAGTTCGCCATCGGGCATCAAATCAAAACCGACCGGGGCAATGCGGCTGCCCTTGGTATCGACATGGCGGGGCCAGGGAATGATCGAATGCGGGGCTGGCGATTTGGCCGGAACCGGGAAACGCGCCGCACCCTTGAGCAGGGGCGAATTGTGGCCCTTGCCCTGGGTCGGCGCCGTCGGAATGGCGATGATCTCGCCACCTTCGAGAACAACATAGGCTGAATTGGCGCCGTCGCTCCAGTGGCGGAGGCCATAAGAGAGGCCGCGGGCGGTGGCGGTCCAGGTTTCACCCGGCCGCAGCACGTAGCCGTCGGGCGGTGCGATCATCGTGTGGTTGGAAAGACGCCTCAGGAGCTTGCCGTTCTCGAGCGTTGCATGCGGATCGATACGGGCAGGGCCGGAGAAACCGAGTTGAAAATTGGCGACGGGTGCATCGCCCGTATTGGTCAGCTCCAGACCATAGCCAAGCGGCTCGCTATCGGTTGCGGGGGACCAGGTGGTGACGAGGGAGAAGGAAAAAGCCATTGAAATAACTCTGTCATTGAAGTCTGAGCACGGTGGCGGGCGCAACACCCCCACCCTTGGTCCCTCCCTACAAGGGGGAGGGAGACGATGAGCATTGGCGCCTCAGCCTGCGCCTCCCTCCCCTTGATGGGGAGGGATTGAGGGTGGGGTGGGGCCGCAGAATGGATTTCGGGCTGCAAGCACCCCCGAACCACGTTGCATCAATCCCCCAGCGGCTGGGCGTCGTCGCCGTCACGGTTGACGACGAGCTGGTGTTTAATACGGCGCATGCTGGCGACGGCGGAGGAGCCGAGGCGGGCAGCAATAGTCTGGCTGAGGATGTCCAGCGTCGCCAGGAAGGCGTAGCGGCCGGGCGTGGGACGCAGGATGTCCTGGTTCTCGCGCCACTGTACGGGCAGCAAAATATCAGCCTGCTCGGCCAGCACCGAGCCGGGGCGTGTCACCACGATGCGGGTCATGCCATATTCGCCGGCCACCGACAGCGCCTTGACCAAGGGCACATTATTGCCCGAGAGCGAGAAGGCGATGAGCACCGTGCCCGATGGCGCCGAGGCGGCGCGCATCATCTGCACCTGGTGGTCGGTCGATGCCGTGACCTTGAGCCCCAGACGGAACAGGCGCGCTTCGGCTTCATTGGCCATCATGGATGACGAGCCGCCCGAGCCAAAGCTGAGCACGAAGCTGGATTTGCACAGCGATTCCGCCGCCCGTTCGATGGCGTCAAAATCGATGCGATCAAAGGCGTCATAGATGGTGGACTGGATGCCGTTGACGACGCCCTGGGCGATCTCGCGGACGCTGGATGGGCCGGACGCCGGGGCGAAATAACGTTGCCCGACAAAGCGGGACTGAGCCAGTCGCACCTTGAAATCGGCATAGCTGTCGCAGCCAAGGCGCCGGCAAAAGCGGGTGACGGTGGGCGGAGACACTTCCGCCTGCGCCGCAAGATCGACAATGCTCATCTTGAGCACGCTATCGACATCGGCCAGCACGATTTCGGTGAGGGCCCGTTCGGAACGCGTGAATGCGTCCTTCTCGGTTTGCAGCAGCCCAACAATATCCAGCATCGCGCGTCCCCCTCAACCGGTGCGACCGGATTAGTAGACCGCCAGGCCCTGGGCGTCGAACAAATGCGCCTGTGCGACATCAAAGCCGACACGGACCGGCTTGCCATCCTGGATGTCGGGTGCGCCCTCGAACAGGCCAATGAAGTTCTCGCCACCCGGCAACGTCGAGTAGGAAATCGTGTGGATGCCCAGGTGCTCGACGATGTTTGGCGTGGTTTGGATGATGAACTCGCCCTGGTTGAGGGTCAGGTGTTCGGGACGGATACCCAGCGTCACGTCCTGGCCGGCCACTTCGGTGCTGGCACGCGGCACTTCGATGACGCCCAGGGTCCCCAGGTCAACGGTAACCTTGGTGCCGTCGGCGGCACGCACCTTGCCGGAGATGAAGTTCATCTTGGGCGAACCGATGAAGCCGGCGACGAACAGATTGTCGGGCTTGTGGTAAAGCTGCAAGGGCGAACCAATCTGGCTGATTTCGCCGGCATTGAGCACCACGATCTTGTCAGCCATGGTCATGGCTTCGATCTGGTCGTGGGTCACATAAATCATGGTCGAACCGAGGCGCTTGTGCAGCTCCATCAGTTCAATGCGCATTTCCGAGCGCAGGGCGGCGTCGAGATTGGACAGCGGCTCGTCGAAGAGGAAAATCTTGGGCTGGCGAACGATGGCGCGGCCGATGGCAACGCGCTGGCGCTGGCCCCCTGAGAGCTGGCCGGGACGGTGCTGCAAACGGCTTTCGAGCTGGAGCACCTTGGCGGCGGCCTGGACGCGGCTTTCGACCTCGGCCTGGGGCAGTTTCTCAACGCGCAACGGGAAGGCGATGTTCTCATAGACACTCATATGCGGATAGAGCGCATAGGACTGGAACACCATGGCGATGCCGCGTTGCACGGGCGGCAGGTCGTTGACGACGTTGCCGCCAATTTCGATCTCACCGGCGGTGACGTCTTCGAGGCCGGCGATCATGCGCAGCAAGGTCGACTTGCCGCAACCGGATGGACCGACGAAGACCACGAACTCGCCCTCGGACACATCCAGGTCGATGCCCTTGATAATGCGCGCTTCGTTGAAGCTCTTTTCGAGGTGCTTGAGGCTCAGCTGCGACATGGTTCGCGTCTCCGGCGAATGAAATCTCGTTGTCGCGTTTCCGAACCGCAAACCGGTGGCAACTTTTGCTGGAAACGCTTGTTTGGGAAGCCGCCGCCCCGAGGGGCGACGGCTAGAGGTCGGGAGGTGCCATTCGAGCATAGCTCTCATGGCCTTCTCGCCTACAATCGCTCCACCGGAGCGATTGTGCCTTTCGGCCGGCTCGAAGTTACTTGTACTGCTCGAGTTCAGCAGCGGCCTTTTCAAGGGCAGCGGCAGGCTCGGCGGCGCCGGTCACGACGGACTGGACCATTTCGATCATCACGTTCTGCAGGCCGATATAGTCGGTCAGCAGCGGCTCGGGGCCACCGAACTCGATGCCGTCCAGGAAGGGCGCCCAATAGGGCTTTTCGGCAACCAGTTCATCGGAGTGAAGCGGGCGCAGCGGGGTCAGGCCCTGTGCCATTTCCGCATCCCACTGACGGTCGCCGTCGGTGATGTACTTGGCAAGGCTGATGGCCTGCTCTTCAACACCGGTGCCCTTGAACACGGCCAGCGCGTCGGTGATCAGCAGCGTGCCGGGACCCTTGGCGTCGGGCCCAAGTGGCAGGTTGGCAACGCCCCAATTCATGCCGGCTTCTTCGGCACGAAGGGCAGCACCCGGGGAGGCTTCGATCATGGCGACGCCGCCGTCCAGCCAGATGGCACGGACTTCGTTCTGCTCGTAAGCGGTCGGGCCTTCTTCCGAGTAGGGAATGATGTCCTTGAGGGCGGTCAGGGCCGCCAGAACCTGCGGCGAGTTCAGTGTGATGTTGCCATCGGCATCGATCACCTGGCCGTTATTGGTGTAAACCCAGTGCAGGAACTGGTGCATGGTGTTGTCGAAGGTCTTGGCGACGGCGCCATAACCGGCGGCATCGGTGTTCTCGGTGATCTGCTTGGCGAAAGCGATCTTTTCTTCCCAGGTCTTGGGCGGGGTTTCCGGATCGAGGCCAGCAGCTTCGAACAGGTCCTTGTTCCAGAACAGCGCCTTGGTCGAGAAGGCCACCGGAACGCCCCACTGGGTACCATCGAAGGTCACGGTGTCGGGCACATAGTTGTAGTAGGCGGCCTTTTCTTCTTCGGTCATCGGGACCGGGACGATCAGGTCGTTCTGGGCGAACTGCTTGAGCGTACGCGAGCCGACATAGGCCAGCGCGACCGGGGTGCCGGCAGCGGCCAGCGTGGTCACCTTGTCCTGGCACTGGCCCCAGCCCACGATTTCGGGCACGACCTTGAAGCCGGGATTGGCAGCTTCCCACTCGGCGAAGTGTTCGGCATAGCCTGCAGTCAGCTCGTCACCGCAGTTGATGAAGGTGATTTCCTTGTCCTGGGCAAAGGCCGCCGGGGCGGCGCCGGCCAGAGCCAGCATGGACACGGCCATCAAACCGATTGTCTTTTTCACTTGGTAGTCTCCCTTGATGTGGGCCCCTCGGCCCTTTCCGAAGCTGCCTCGTGTTTCACCGAAACACCCGACCAGCTCCAAACTCCTTGTTGATCCTGTTTCCGAAGTGGAAACGCTCTCTACTGCTTCACGGCACCAGCGGTCAGGCCGGCGACGAGATAGCGCTGCAGGAACACGATGACGATCATGACCGGCAGGATTCCGACGAACGAGGCTGCCATCAGCTCATTCCAGACCACTTCCTGCTTGCCGAAGAAGGCGAACAGCCCGATCGGCAGCGGCATGAATTCGGTTTTGGAATTGAAGGTCAGCGCGAAGATGAACTGCTGGGCGTAGGCGCCGATGAAGGTCATGATGGCGACCACCACGATGCCCGGCATGGCCAGCGGCAGGATGACACGACGCAGGGTATAGAGGCGCGATGCTCCGTCGACCCAGGCGGCCTCGTCCAGCTCGCGCGGAATGCGCATCATATAGGTGCGCAACAGCCAGATAGACGAGGGAATGAGAAAGGCGGCGCCCGGCACGATCATGGCCCAATAAGTATTGAGCAGCCCCAGGGTCCGCATCAGGCGGAACAGCGGGATCAGCAGCACGGCGCCCGAGAACATGTTGACGGCGAGGAACCCGGCGAGCAGCAGGCCCGCCCCGGCAAAGTTGAAGCGGGCGAAGGCGTAGGCGCCCGGCACCACCACGGCGACCACGATCATGGTCACAACGGTGGAGATGAAGAAGGAATTGAAAATGTGCATGCCCAGCATGGGGACCGACGTCCACATATTGACGTAGGAATCGAAGGACCATGTCTTGGGAATGAAGCTATAGGGCGTCGAGAACAGTTGCGCCAAAGGCTTCAGGGACACCAGGAACCCTTCGATAAAGGGCGCCAGCACGAAGAACAGGAATACCGCAATGCCGGCATAGAGCCCGATCACCTCGATCAGGCGATAGCGGTCGATCATCGGGCGGGAAGCAGACCACATGCCACGCCGGGTTTTGACCTGTGGCTTGATGCTGACCTTGCTCTCGGCGGCGGCAACTTCGGTGGTGCGGGCGACGTCGCTCATTTGGCCTCTCCCTGCTGGAGCTTGCGCACGGCGCGGAAGTAAACGATGCAGAACATGGTCACGAAGATCGAGATGACCACGGCGCGGGCAGCGCCTTCGCCATACTTCCGAGAGCCCATGGCAGTCTTGTAGGTGTCGATAATCATCGTGGTGGTCGAGCCGGACGGACCGCCCTGGGTCAGGATCCAGATGATGTCGAAGGAATTGAAGGTGGCGATGAGCGAAAGCAGGCTCATCGTGATGATTGCCGGTACCATCAGCGGCACGGTGATGCGGCGGAAGCGATAGAAGCGGCCAGCGCCATCGGTCCAGGCGGCCTCATGCAGATCGCGCGGGATCGACTGCATGGCGGCCAGGAAATAGATGGTGACCATGGGCACGCCGATCCAAACGTCGGTGACGATGGTGGCCCAGAAGGCAGTGTCGCCATAGGCGAGCCACGCCACGGGGCGGTCGATGACGCCGAAGTTCTGCAACAGGCCCGAGATCATGCCGAACTGGCCGTTATACATCCAGCCCCACATGAAGATGCCGATGGCCATGGGCACGATCCAGGGCGGCATGGTGAGGATGCGGAAGACCATCTGGCCGGGAATGGCGGCATTGAGCAGCACAGCGCCGCACATGCCGATGATCATTTTCATCGACACCGAGAAGAAGGTCCACACGAAGGTGCGGATGATTACCTCGGTGAAATTTCCGGCCCCAAAGATGCGCTCGTAATTGGCCCAACCGACAAAATCGTAGGTGGCGCGCAACGAGGCATTGGTGAACGAGAGGATGATCGTGTCGACCAGTGGATAGGCCACGATGATCAGGATGTAGATCAGTGCCGGAGCCAGCAGGGCGAGGGCGAACAGGGTGGCGCTTCTGGTGCTGGTCATCGGCTGTCTCCTCAGTGCCCGCGGCCCAGAGCAGCATCGAAACGCTGCCAGATGGGGGCCATGTCGACGACGGTCTTGTTGACCATCGCCTCGTCCATCGAGAGGGCTAGCAGCCCCGCCTCAAGTGCATCGGTGACCGAGACCGGCAGCGGCACACCATCGAGCATGTGCTTGAGGATGTCCTCGGCCATCTGCTCGTCGGCACCATAGTGCTGGGAGAGCTCGGAGGTCTGGTAGGTGGCGTCCGTCAGGCGCTCGGAGGTGCGACTGTCGGTGACGCGGAAGTAATTGCGAATGAAGTCGCCTTCCGCCATGCCCTTGGCGCCCATCACCGCAAAGCGGCGGAAATCGTCGGGCACATTGAGATTGGTGTGGAAGGTCAGCGCCGAGCCATTTTCGTATTGAACGATGGCGGTCTGGAAATCGATGATATCGCCATCGCTGTCAAAGACCTTGTCGCTCCCCAGCCAGCCGGACGGCTTGCGGTGATAGACTTCGAGATCATTGACGCCGGTTTCCTGCGGAGCATTGTCCGGCACGAAGGTCTTGCGCCCGCCGAAGCTGGCAACATAGCGCGGACGGCAGCCCATGACGCCGTTGTAGAGATCAAGATCGTGGCAGCACTTTTCGAGCATGAAGCTGCCCGAATATTTTCCATAGCGACGCCAGTCACGCATGAAAAAGGCGCCGTGATAGGGCGGAATATGCTCCGAGGCCTCAATTGAGGTGATCTCGCCCAGCTTGCCTTCGGCCTGGGCCTTGCGCAGGTCAACATAAAGCGGCGCATAGCGCAGCACGAGCCCAACCATGACATTGTCGGAGCCATACTTACCGATCAGCTCGGCCAGTGCCATGGTGTCCTCAATGGAGGTAACAACCGGCTTTTCGGCAAAAATCTTCATGCCGCGCTCGAGACCGATGCGGATGTGCTCAAGGTGCAGGTGATTGGGCGAACCGACCATCAACAGGTCGAGATTGCCATTATCGATCAGCGCTTCGAGACTGTCATAGGACTTGCCGACAGAAACGCCATGTTCGGTGGCATAGGCCAGACCGGCCGGCGCCGGATCCACATAACCCACAATCTCGAAATCGTCCCGGGCAACGGAAAACACCCGCGCCAGATAGCCAAGACGATAACCGAGGCCGATAATGCCTACCCGCATAACCCTGCCATTCCCTGTTTTATTAGTCCGCCGATCTCTTGCGGATCGGTGTCGTTTGTGTAAACGATTTTCAAGACTAGGCGCCTTCTCAACGCTATGTCAACACACATTCGACGCCATTACAATACCAATTTAAGCCACCATGTTTCCCTGCCCAAAACCGCAGCACTTTGCTGTATTTCTAAGCGTTTTGCGTCGCAAAGCCGGCATCAGGGGTGTGGACAAAGTGCTGTACAAGGCGCAGCATGTCGCAATTGGTATCCATGTGGACACTTTCATGAAGTGTCGCTGCGATGGCCTACATGAAAATATGAAACAGAACTGGCGAACGTGCCTCAGCGCGCTTCCCACCACAGACAGAGACGACGATGAGCCATTCGAGCAATCCCTTCCCCAATGACGCCGACCGCTCGGCAATCTGGACCATGCTGGTGCCGCGCGACATCAAGGCCTTCGTCAATGCCGATTGGTCGATGGTAGCTGATGACTTCGTTGCCGATGACTTCATGGGCATCAATGGAAATCGCGATGACAATCCGGATGGCTGGACGATCAGCTATCCGACTTTGGCCGATTATAGCCAAGAGTGGCTGCGCCAGGCGCACGAAGGGCAGAAAGTGGTCTATGCCGAAGACCAGGAAGCGGGCATCCATCGCGCCACCAGCCTCAACGAAATCGAGATCACTGGCGAGCGCGCCATTGCCCACAAGAAGTTTGACGGCGAAATCAAACTGGCCGACGGGGGCGTTGATCGTCTCAACTGGCAGACCCTCTATTTCTGCCGCAAGGTCGCCGGGCAATGGAAGCTTACCGGGTTCGTCGGGTACCTGCCCTATCCGATGGGCAAGCAGGGCTGAGGTTCTAGAACCTTCACCTGCCAGCCCCCTCCCTCGCGGGGAGGGGCTGAGGGTGAGGTCCCAGCCAGCGCCAAGCGCAAAAAGCACCCTAGCCCTGCCCTCCCCGTAGAGGGGAGGGAGTCGCATCGAGCCACCGGGCAAGCCGGTGGCCCTCACGATTGAGCCGCGCCATGTCCTTCCTCTCTCCTCAGCGCCTTGTCATGCTGGTGTTCTTCCTGCAGCCCGTCGCCTTTGGTTCGTGGTTACCCCGTATTCCCGAAGTGCAATCGGCCATTGGCCTGGGGCCAGCTGCCTTGGCGCTGGCGCTGCTCGGCATGCCGGTGGGCACATTGCTGACGCTGCCCTTTGCTGGGCCTCTCGTGGGTCGGATCGGCGGGCGCATGGCCATCATCATCGGCTTCATTCTCTATTCGATTGCGGCGAGCTTGCCGGTTCTGGCGCCCAACGCGGGCCTGCTGTTCGTCGCCCTGATGCTGTCTGGCTCGGCCATTTCCTTTGTTGAGCTGGGACTTAATGTGCAGGCGGACCTGGTTGAAAAAGCCACCGGCAGGCTTTTGATGAACACCGCCCATGGCTGCTGGTCGCTCGGCATCATGGCGGGGAGCCTCATCGGCTCGGGCTTTGCTGGCCTGGGGATTGCCCCCGCCATCGCCGTGCCCCTGCTGGCGGCACTGGTGCTGCCCGTGGCGCTCGGCGCGGGCATCGCCCTACCAGTGCTGCACGACACGCCGGCCGCCGGCGAGACGCAGCGCTCGTCCTGGTCGCTGCCCAGTCCGGCGCTGATCGGGATATGCCTCTTTGTCTTCGGCATCACCATGACCGAAGGCGCCATGGCCGATTGGTCCGCCATATTCCTGCGCGACGCACTCAATGCCGAAGGGGGCCTGGTTGGCCTTGGCTATTCGGTCTTTGCCTTCATGGTGGCGACCGGTCGGTTCGGCGGCGACTTCCTCAAGCGCCGCCTCGGCGGCGTCAACACCGCCCGCCTGTGTGGCAGCTTGGCCGTCGCTGGCGCGGTGCTGCTCTATTTCTCGCCCAGCGTCCAGATTGCGCTATTGGGATTTGGCATTATTGGCGTTGGCGTTTCGGTGGGCTTCCCCCTCGCGGTGACCGCTGCCGCCGGCATTGGCGACCGTGCCGCCTCGGCCAATGTGGCCGTGCTGTCCTTCGTGGCTTTGACCGGGTTCCTGATCGGGCCGCCGCTGATTGGCCTTGTTGCCGAACACAGCAACATCCGGCTTGGGGTCGCCTGTGTCATCCCGGTGCTGATCGTGAGCGTGCTGCTGACCGGACGACTGACGCCAAACAAGAGGGCTTCCCCTGCCCCGGCCTTTCGGGCGTAGCCCTCATGGCCTTTTCGCCTCAAATCGCTCCCAAGGAGCGAATTGATCTAACAAGACGTCTCGAAGTCCCGGAGTGATCTGATGCGCATTGCCGTTGCCGGACTGCATACCGAATGCAGCACCTATAATCCTGTGCTTGCCCGTGAAGCCGATTTCCGTGTGCTGCGCGGCCCATCAATGCTCAAGGACCAGTATTTCGATTTTCTGACCCATTTCCCTGCCGAATTCGTCACCATCATGCATGCCCGCGCCATTGCCGGCGGGCCGGTGGAGCAGGCGCTCTACCACACGTGGAAGGCCGAGATCATCGCCGGCCTCAAAGCCGCCATGCCGCTCGACGGGGTCTATCTGGCCATGCACGGCGCCATGAATGTCGAAGGCATGTTCGACGCCGAGGGCGACTTCATCACCGCCGTGCGCGAGACCGTCGGACCCGACGTACTGATTTCGGCCAGCTATGACCTTCATGGCAATATCAGCCAGCGCATCATTGACGGGCTGGACATGTTCTCAACCTATCGTACCGCGCCCCATATCGATGTGCCTGACACCATGCGCCGCGCCGTGACCATGCTGGTGCGGGCGCTGAAGACCGGCGTAAAGCCTATCCTCGCCTGGGCGCCAGTGCCGGTACTGCTGCCGGGCGAGCGTACCTCCACCCAGGATGAACCGGCGCGGACCTTCTATACCCAACTGCACGAAGTCGAGGAGCCGAGCGGCATCTGGGATGCCTCGTTCCAGGTGGGCTATGTCTGGGCCGACGAGCCCCGCGCCACCGCTTGCGCGGTGGTGACCGGCACGGATCATGCGGCTATCGAAAAGGCAGCCACGCATCTGGCGCAGAACTATTGGGATATCCGCGAGGGCTTCGTCTTCGGCATGGAAACCGGCTCGATTGTGGATTGTGTCGACCGCGCCCTCGCCAGCCTGACCCATCCGGTGGTACTGGCCGAATCGGGCGACAATCCAACCGGCGGCGGCGTAGGCGATCGCGCCGAAGTGCTCGCGGCGCTGATCGCGCGGGGCGCGACGGGCGTAATCTTTGCCGGGATCACCGACAAAGCGGCGACCGATGCAGCCTATGCAGCGGGCGTTGGCGCGCGGCTAATGCTCCATATCGGGGCCAGCCTTGATCCGTCCAGCACACCAGTGGATGCCGAGGCCGAGGTGATTTTTCTTGCCAAAGTGGACGACGCGCGCCTGCGCGAAGCCGTGGTGCGGATCGGTGGCATTGACCTGGTGCTCACCGCCCGTCGCCGCCCATTCCACAACATTGTCGACTTCACCAGGCTGGGGCTCGATCCCAAAAGTGCGAAAATTATCACGGTGAAATCAGGCTATCTCTCGCCCGAGCTTGGCCCCCTAGCCAATCCCGGGATCATGGCGTTGTCGCCTGGAGTGGTCGACCAGTTCGTGGAGCGCACCGAGCGGAAGCATACGCCCCGTCCGAGCTATCCGTTTGATCGGGATTTCGCGTTTACCCCGGTTGTGAGGTGGTCGAAGCGGGCGGGTGACGGAACAGCAAGGCACCCCCACCCTTGATCCCTCCCCACAAGGGGGGAGGGAGACGATGAACACTAACGCTGCGGTCCCGCGCCTCCCTCCCCTTGATGGGGAGGGAGTGAGGGTGGGGTGATCTTCGCTTCAGACCATCCCCTTCCCCACTGCCCGCCTTTCGTTTAATCAGCAAACGAAAGGGAGCGCGCGAACATGACCCCGACAATGCGGCAAGCGAAAATCGTCGAATTGGCGCGCCAGCAGGGTGAGGTCAGCGTCGAGGAACTGGTCGCCGCTTTTGAGGTCACGCCGCAGACCATTCGCAAGGATCTCAATACTCTGTGCGACCGGGGCGCGCTCAAGCGGACCCATGGCGGGGCGATGCACCCTTCAGGGGTGGAGAATGTCGAATATGAAGCGCGGCGCCAGATTGCTCCGATCGAAAAGCGGGCCATCGGCAGGGCGGCGGCGGCACTGATCCCCGATCATGCCTCGCTGTTCATCAATATCGGCACCACCACCGAGGCCGTTGCGCAGGCGCTGACCGAGCATCGCGGGCTCATGGTCATCACCAATAATATCAATGTCGCCAATCACCTCCGCATCGTGCCGACGATGGAAGTGGTGATTGCCGGCGGCGTGGTGCGGCCCAGCGATGGCGGCATCGTGGGCGAGGCGGCGGTGGATTTCATCCGCCAGTTCAAGGTGGATTTCGCCGTCATCGGGGTTTCCGCCATAGACCCGGATGGCGCCTTGATGGATTTCGATTTCCGCGAGGTGAAAGTGGCGCAAGCAATCATCGCCAATGCGCGCCACGTCATCGTCGTCTCCGATGGGACCAAGTTTACCCGCACCGCGCCGGTGCGGATTGGCCACCTCAGCCAGGCGCATAGTTTCATTACCGACATTTGCCATCTGGATTCCATCCGCCAAGTCTGCGCAGATGCCGGCATTACCTTGATTGAAACAGGCGCTGCCTGATTTTTCCCGGACCTTTGCCATGAAGACAATTTCCGACCTCGCCGCCGCGCTGATTGCCGCGCATGCGGGCGGCCCCAAGCTTGACGCGCCGCCCGAGGCGCTGGTGCCCGTCGATCTGGACGCGGTTTATGCCCTGCAGGATGAAATCCTTGCGCAAATCGGCCCGGTTGGCGGCTGGAAGATCGCAGCCGGGCTGGGCGACCCGCCGCTCTGTTCCCCCATTCCGGCCAATCGCTATTTCGCCGCTGCCGACCTGATCGATGGCAAACACCATCGGATCTTCCTCGCCGAGATCGAAATCGCGGTGCGCCTTGGGGCGGATCTGGCCGCCGGAGCGACAACCGAAGCGGTCGAGGCCGCGATAGCCAGCGTGCATCCCGCCATCGAACTGGTCGGCAATCCCTTTACCGACCGCGATGCCATGCCGCGCAATCTGCAGTTGGGCGATTTGCAAAGCAATGGTGCGGTGGTCGTGGGCGCGGCGCTGGACCGGTCGATCATTGCAGGTCTCCACACGTTGCCGGTTGCCCTCGAACTCGATGGCAAGCCGGTTCACGCTGTCGACAAGGGCGCCAGCTGGACCGAAACTCTTTCGGCCATCGCCTGGCTCTCCGGCCATGCCGCCGCGCGCGGTCTGCCGCTCAAGATGGGCCAGGTGATCATCACCGGTGCCCGCGCCCTGGCGCCGCTCGATGGGGCCAAAATGATCGAGGGTGTTGTCGGCGATTGGGGCCGGGTGACCTGCGGAGTTTAGGAAGGCGCGGCGCGCATCGGGACGACCGCCAAGTCACAGTTCAACTCCCCTTCTCCCTTTGGGGGAGAGGGTTGGGGTGGAAGCCTCACGCCAAATCATGCTGGTTGAAAGGCCCCCTCACCCGGCCTTCGGCCGACCTCTCCCCCAAGGCAGAGGTGACAAGCGCAATCACCCCCTGAAGGTGTTCTCCGCGATGGAGGCCGGTTTCATCTCGATAGAAAATCCGGCGCGTTCCGGCGGCATATAGGCGGCACCCTTGATCACGCAGGGATCAAGGAAGTGTTCGTGCAGGTGATCGACATATTCGATCACCCTGCCCTGCCGCGTGCCCGAGACGACGAGATAGTCGATCATCGAGAGATGCTGCACATATTCGCAGAGACCAACGCCGCCGGCATGGGGCCAGACCGGCTTGCCGTATTTGGCGGCCATCAGCAGCACGGACAGCACTTCATTCAACCCGCCGATACGGCAGGCGTCGATCTGGACCACGTCAATGGCGTCGCGGGTGATGAACTGCTTGAAGAGGATGCGGTTCTGGCACATTTCGCCAGTGGCGACCTTTACCGGCGCAATGGCTTCGCGGATCTTGCGGTGGCCCTCCACATCGTCGGGACTGGTGGGCTCCTCGATGAAGTAGGGTTCAAACCTCTGGAGAGCATTGACCCAGTCAATCGCCAGATCGACCTCCCAGACCTGATTGGCATCGATCATCAGGTAGCGGTCCGGCCCCATGATCGAGCGGACGATTTCGAGGCGGCGAATGTCGTCGTCGAGGTCGCGGCCGACCTTCATTTTGATATGGGTGAAGCCGGCCTCGACGGCCTCGCTCGCCAGCCGCGTCAGCTTTTCGTTGGAATAGCCCAGCCAGCCGGCCGAGGTGGTGTAGCAGGGATAGCCCTCAGCCCGCAGACGAGCGATGCGCTCGGCCTTGCCCGGCTCGGCCGATTTGAAGATGGCCAGCGCTTCCTCGGGTGTGATGGCGTCCGTGAGGTAGCGGAAATCCACGATGGAGACGAGCTGTTCGGGGCTCATTTCGCTGACATAGAGCCAGACGGGCTTTTTGGCGCGCTTGGCAAGCAGGTCCCAGACTGCGTTGACCACGGCCCCGGTGGCCAAGTGCATGGCGCCCTTGTCGGGCCCGATCCAGCGCAGCTGACTGTCGCCGGTCATGTGGCGCCAGAAGCGGCCCGGATTTTCCTCCACCCAGTCGAGATCGAGACCGACGACCCGGTCGGTCAGCGCGATAAGGGCGGCGCAGACCACTTCATTGCCCCGACCAATGGTGAAGGTCAGGCCATGGCCATCATAATCTCCGTCGGTGCCGAGCACGACATAGGCCGCGGAGTAGTCAGGGTCCGGGTTCATAGCGTCCGAGCCGTCGAGCGAGGCCGACGTGGGGAAGCGCAGGTCGTGGGTGGTGAGGGAAGTGATCTTCATGTCGCTTCGTGGCTCACGCCGTCCAGCCGCCATCGATGATGTGCACCTGTCCCGTCGTGTAGGTGGCGCCAGCCAGATAGACCGCGAGGTCAGCAATTTCGTCGGGCCGGGCGATGCGGCCGATGGGTTGGCGGGCGATGAAGGCCTTCTTGGCAGCCTCAAAATCGCCGGTGGCGTGCCAGCGCTGATGGAGGCTCGGGCTATCCACCGTGCCCGGGCAGATGGCGTTCACGCGGATGCCATGGGTTGTGTAGTCGGCGGCGATGGACTTGGTGAGGCCAACCACGGCGGCCTTGGAAATGGTATAGGCGGCACGATTGGGCACGCCTTTGATCGAGCTTGCCACGGTCGCCATATTGATGATGGCGCCATCGCGGCGTGCCAGCATCTGCGGCAGCACCGCCTGGCACATGCGGACCTGCGCCCGGACATTGAGGTTGAGGGCAAAGTCGAGATCGTCGTCGCTCATTTCGAGCACCGTGCCCGAATGCACCACGCCAGCGCAGTTAAAAAGCACGTCGATGTGACCGATTTCGGCTACCGCCACATGCACCGCATCGCTCGACAACACGTCGAGCACGCGGGTCGTCACATCGGGCACAGCATCCAGTTCGTCCAGCAGGGCCGCGTTGATATCGGTGGCGATCACCTTGGCCCCGGCCCGCGCAAAGGCTTCGGCCGAGGCTCGACCAATGCCCTGGGCGGCGGCGGTGATAAGAACGAACTTTCCTGTCAGGTCGGCCATAATTTCCGAACGCTTTGGTCGTTGAACAAAAAGCGGCCCCACCTCGGCGGGGCCAGTTGCCGAACCCCGCTTGTGCCAGCAGGGATCGTCGGGAGGTATCGATATGCTGCCGGGACGGATTCCGCCCCGGCAGCATGCGCTTATTTCAGGAATTCGGCTACATTGTCCGCAGTGACAACGTCATTACCGGTGTAGATGATTTCATCAACGGTTTCGCCATTGACGATGGAAAGCAGCGTGTCCATCGACACGACGCCCATTTCGTAGGGGCGCTGACCGACCAGACCGTGCGCATAGCCTTCGCTGAGCAGTTCGAGCTGCTGGGGAAGGGTATCCGCCACGACCAGCGCCAGGGCGCCGCTGTCGACATCGGCCTTGTACTGGTCAACGAAGTTCTTCCACCCATCAGGAGCGAACATCGGCCAGCCACCGACCGGCACGATGGCCTTGATGTCGGGATTGGCCGTCTTGAGATCGCCCATCTGCTGCACGGCGAGTGCGATGTCGTCGTTCGAGAAGGTCGGCGAGCCGGGCACTTCGGTCCAGTTGGAGCCGGCAAGGGCCTCACGGACGCCATCAACGCGCAGCGCCAGGTTCGGAGCAGCAGCGCCGCCCGAGATCATGCCATAGGTGCCGCCATCGGGGGCCACCTGCAGCAGGAGCTTGCCCAGATCGACGCCGAACAGCTTGTTGTCGGTACCGACATAAGCCGTGCGGGTGCTGTCGGGAGCATCGGAGTCAAAGGTGATGACCGCAATGCCCGCTGCGGTGGCGCGGTCGATGACGGTGGTGGCAGCAGCGATGTCGGACACAGAGATGGCCAGACCATCGACGCCCTGGGTGATCAGATCTTCAATGATCTGAGCCTGGGTCGTAGCTTCATGTTCCACCGGGCCGATGTAAAGGCAGGTGACATTGCCCAGTTCGGCAGCGCGCGCTTCGCAACCGTCGCGCGTGAGGTCGAAGAACGGGTTGTTCATCGCCTTGGGGACGACGGCAAAGGTATAGGTGTCCTGGGCAATTGCAGTGCCGCCGAGGAACAGTGTGGCAATCGTGCCGAGCACGATGGCTGTCTTGGTCATGATTAGTCTCCTCCAAAAGGCCTGCCATTGGGCAAGCCGCTCCTTTTGCCGGCGAACAATTCCGCCGGCCTCCCGACACCCTGCACGGACCCCTCGGCCGCGCAGGGCGATTTCGATGTTTCTTCAGCCGTTGCGCGACGAGCGCAGCCGGTCCACCAGCACAGCAGCGACGATGATTGCGCCCACCAGTGTCTGTTGCCAGTACGGGTCGACGCGAGCCAGCACCAGGCCGTTGCGGATCACCTCGATGAGAACGCAGCCGATGATCGCGCCCGCCGCGCCGCCAACGCCGCCCGCCAGATTGGCACCGCCGATCACCGCCGCGGCAATGATAGTCAGCTCGTATGCCGTGGCCAGATTGGCGGGGGCCGAGCCAAGCCAGCCCGAGATGATGATACCATTGATACCGGCCGCGACCGAGCACAGCACATAGACCTGGATCTTGACCCGGTCGACATTGACGCCGGTGAGACGCCCCGCATTCTCATTGCTGCCGATGGCAAAGACATGCTTGCCCCAGGCGGTGTGGTTGAGCGCCACCCACATGACTGCGGCGCAGATCACCAGGTAGAGAAACGACACCGGCACCACGTCGAACAGCTTGCCAGCCGTCACGGCCAGGAACAGTTCCTTGTCCGGCCCCGCCGGAAAAGTCCCGCGACCCTGCGTGGTCACATAGACAAGCCCGCGCACCATGGAGAGCGTCCCCAGTGTGGTCACGAACGGACTGAGTTTGAGCTTGGCGATGGCCAGCCCGTTGAACAATCCTACGGCCGCAGCGGCCAAGAGACCTGCCACCAGCGCCACGGCCAATGCACTCCCTGGAAAGGGATAGAACTGGGCGGTATTCAGCGCGTTCATCGTCAGCGAGGTGATGGTGGCCGAAAGGGCAATGGTCGAGCCAACCGAGAGGTCAATGCCCCCGGTAATGATGACCAGCGTTATGCCCAGCGTCGCAATGGCGATGAAGGAGAAATTGCGGGTGATGTTGGAAATGTTGCCGCCGGTCATAAAATTGGGCGACAGCAGACTCATGACCACGATGAGCACCACCAACGCCGCCAGCACATAGGCCGATTGGCTGGCGAGAAACCCGCGCTGCCAGAAGCGGGTGCGCCCCACATTGGTGAAACTTGACGTATGGACCTGCGACATCACGCGGCCTCCTTGGCGCCGGTGATCAACGCGGTTACTTCTTCGGGTGACGAGGCGGCGATAGGCTTGTCGGCGACCTTGGTGCCGCGCCGCATGACAATCACCCGCTCGCAGACCGCGAAGACATCGGGCATGCGGTGGGAGATCAGGATCACCGCGATCCCGGCATCCTTGAGACGGTGGATCAGGTTGAGCACTTCGGCGACTTGGCGCACCGAAATGGCGGCGGTCGGCTCATCCATCAGGATCAGCTTTGCATCCGATAGTCGCGTGCGCGCGATGGCCACGGCCTGGCGTTGTCCGCCCGACATCTGCCGAACATAGTCACCCGCGCGGGTCTCGGACTTAAGTTCGTCGAACAATTCCTCGGCCCGAGCCTGCATGTCTGCGTGACGCAGGAAGCGGAACGGCCCCACCTGGCGCTTGAGCTCGCGTCCGAGGAAAATGTTCTCGGCGGCCGTCAGGTTATCGGCCAGCGCGAGATCCTGATAGACGGTCTCGATGCCCAGGCGCCTTGCCTCAGCGGGGCTGTGGATCTGGGCGTGGTCGCCCGCAAATCGCAGTGCGCCGGCGGTGGGCTGATAAATGCCGGAAATGATCTTGACCAGCGTGGACTTGCCCGCGCCATTGTCGCCCATCAGCCCCACGACTTCACCGGGCCGCACAGAAAAGCTGACGTCGGACAGGGCCCTGATGGCCCCGAACTCCTTGGTCACGCCCGTTAATTCCAAAAGTGCCAACATGTCCTCCCTTTGTTGGCGGGCAGTCATTTGGATCAGCCTTCCCACCCCGAAGGGCGAACCGCGCACCGCGTCATTGCGCGGATGCCGGACGGCTCCATCCATTGCCGGTCCTCCCCCGGCAAGAGTGAAATCGTTACCACGCGCTTAATTATATTACAATATGATAAATTCGATCCGCGTTTGAGCGGTGTGATCGACGCTTCAGCTAACGAGACCCCCGCCGACCTGTCAAGTGGTCAGACCAGTAGACAGAATTTGGTGGCGAAGCTATGAGACGAGAAAGAGGGCACGATGAAGCTTCAGGCCGTATCCAACCGCAAACTCTATATCCAGATCGCCGACCAGATCCGCGATCAGATCCATGCCGGCGAAGTCGAACCGGGGCGGCAATTGCCATCCGAACGCGATCTGGCGCTGAGCCTTGGAGTGTCCCGCCCCACTGTGCGCGAGGCGCTGATTGCGCTTGAAGTGGCCGGGCTGGTCGAGGTGCGCGTCGGGGTTGGTGCCTTTGTGCGCAAACGCGAAAACGCCAGTGAGGCCCTGCCGGAAATGAATGCCTCGCCGCTCGAAATCATGGCGGTTCGGCGCCTGCTGGAGCCCGAGGCGGCGGCACTGGCCAGCCAGAACCTATCGGCCGAAGGTCAGGCGCGGCTGGCTGAAACGCTCAGGCGAATGCGGGCCGAAAACCAGCAAGGTCAATGGTCAGCCGAGAGCGACCGGACCCTGCACATGACCTTGGCCGACGCGTGCGGCAATGCCCTGCTGCGCGAAATGCTCGACGGTTTGTGGAATTCTCGGCAAGGCGCCGTGGACACGCGGTTTCACCAGCACCTGGCGGATATTGGTGAGGTTCGGGACCATATCCTGGCGGACCATGAAGCCATTGTTGCCGCCGTGCTCAGCGGCAATGCCGAGGCGTCCCGGACCGCCATGGCGCGGCACTTGGCGTTTGCATCCGAGGCCATGCTGGAAACCTGGGAATAAACGCTCGATCATATTACCGTTGCTGGAAACGCTCTAGCGGGCCAACAGCGCCGCTTTCAATGCCGCCACCTGGGCCTGACTGGTGTTGCGCCGCGCGGGGCTGGCAAAGCCCAGTTGCGCGGCCGGAGCGCTATCGGGCGCGGCTGGCTCCCCACAGGCGCCATGCACAAACTCGAGCGGCGCCACATCAAGGATGTTTCCAACTGTCGTGGCATTGATGCCTGACCCGGCCATGATGGTGAGGCGACCATCGGCCAACTGATGCATCAGGGCGAGGTCTGCAAGGCCCTCGGGGGCAGTGCGAGCCCGGCCCGAAGTGAGAATTGTATCAAAGCCCAGCGCCACTGCCTGTTCCACGGCCTCGGCCAGATCGGGCACGAGGTCCACGGCACGGTGGAGGGTCTTGTCCATTTCCCCGGCCTCATCGGTCAGGCGTTCAAGCGTTTCGATATCGAGCCGCCCATCGGGCAAGCTCGCGCCCAGCACAACGCCGCCAAGGCCGGCCCGCCGCGCAGCGTCGATGTCGCCGAGCATGGCATCCACGTCATCAGCATCAAAAACAAAATCCCCGGCGCGCGGTCTGATCATGGCGCGGACCGGCACCGGAGCCCTGGCCGCCAATGCCAGCAGCCCCGGCATGGGCGTCAGCCCGCCCAATTCGAGCACAGAGCACAATTCCACCCGGTCGGCGCCACCGGCAATTGCAGCGGCAAGCCCCTTGGCATCATCGACGCAAATCTCGAGAAGGGTCATGCGGCGTGCTCCGAAAAGGCGAGGCTTGCGGCTCCAATCAGGCCAGCATCCACGGTCAATTGCGCCGGCACCACCAGCGGGCGGCCGATCTGGCGCAGGATACGTCCGCGGACCGCTGCGTCTAGCCGCGCGATCAGCGCATGGGCATTGCCCAGCCCGCCGCCGACGGGAATAATATCGGGGCCGATGATATTGACCGCAAGGGCCAGCGGCACCGAAACCAGCTCCACATGGAGGTCTACGGTCTGGCTTGCGGCGGCGTCGCCGGTCTCCCAACCCGCGATGATGGCTGTGCTGGGCAGATCGGTTCCATGCATTTGCCGGTGCAACTTCTCGATGCCGCGGGCGCCACCAATGGTATCGACGCAACCCAACTGCCCGCAGCCGCAGGCAAAGTGCGGTACCTCATAGGGCGGCACACTGACTTTGGTGGCCACGGCAGTGCCATGGCCCCATTCGCCCGACAGGCCACCTGCGCCACGAAACAGGCGCCCATCGGCGACAATGCCGCCGCCAACGCCAGTGCCCAGTATAGCGCCGAACACCACGCGATGCCCGCGCCCTGCCCCGGCAAAGGCTTCGGCCAGGGCAAAGCAATCGGCGTCATTGGCCACCAGCACAGCGCGCCCCAATCGTTCGCCGAGGTCGCTCGCCAGATTGCGCCCATCGATGCAGGGAATGTTGGCGACGGTGGTGATGCCGGTTTCGGGATCGACAACGCCCGTGACCGATATGGAGACGGCGCTGTTTGCTGGGGCGCCACCCGCCTCGATCAGCCCGGCAATGGCTTGAACAAAACCTGCAAAATCGTCGCGCGGCGTCGGAACCCGGCCAATCGTGGTCAAGGCACCAGGGCCGGTAGCGGTCGCGGCCTTGATGGTGGTGCCGCCAATATCGAAACAGGTGATCATATGCAGGCCCTTTGGCCGCATTTATTCCGGTTGCACCCGCACTATCAAGCGTGGGCGCAGCTAAAATCGGTCACTGCAGCAATCCAGCAAAGCGCGGCAGCCAGAGCACTAACTCGGGCACATAGGTGATCAGCATCAGGATGCCGACGAGCAAGGCAATATGGACCCAGACTTCGCGGATCATCTCGCCTAGCGGAATGCCGTTAATTGCCTTGATGATGTAGAGCAGGATGCCATATGGCGGGGTAATCAGCCCGATCATCATGTTGAACACCACCACGACGCCGAAATGGTGCAGGTCAATGCCCAGTGCCGCGGCTGTGGGGATGAACAGCGGCGTGATCACCAGCATGATGGTGGAGACGTCGAGAAAGCACCCCAGGATCAGGTAGAGGATGTTGACGAACAGCAGAAAGGTCCACTGGTTCATCTCGAAGCTCACGAGGAACTCGTAGAGCATCTGCGGCACGCGTTCGATGGCGATGGCATAGTTGAAAACGAAGGCGCCACCGAGGACGAGGGTGACCACTGCAGTGGTTTTCACCGTCTCGCGCACGACATTGAAAAATTCGGCAAAGCCCATGCTGCGATAGGCGACTGCCGCCAGGATCAGCGCATAAAATGCCGAGACGGCAGCCGCTTCAGTGGGCGTGAAGGCGCCCGAGTAGATGCCACCGAGCAGGATCACCGGCATCATCAGCGGCGGAAGAGCGCGGACGATAATGAGCGGGTACAGTCCCCACGGAATGGCGTCTTCCACCGGGAATTTGCGCTTGATGGCCACGACCTGCACGAAGACGCATTGCACCAACACGATGATCAGCGCCGGGACAACCCCCGCGATGAACAGCACGCCCACCGAGGTCGACGAGATCAACGCGTAGAACACCAGCGGAATGGAGGGCGGAAAGATCGGGCCGACCACGGCGGTGGCGGCGGTCAGTGCTCCGGCAAAACCGCGCGGGTAGCGGTCCTTTTCGATCATCATGCCGGTGACGACCTTGCCCACGCCGGCAGCGTCGGAAATGGCCGAGCCGCTCATGCCCGAAAAGATCAGCGATGTGATGACATTGACCTGCGCCAAACCACCGGGAAGGCGGCCAACCATAGCTAGGGAAAATTTGAGCAGGCGCTCAGTAATCTTGCCCGATTCCATGATGTTGGCGGCAAAAATGAAGAGCGGCACCGCCAGCGCGACGAAATTGCCGAAGACGCCATTGAGGACGTTTTCGGCGGCAAGACCAACGTCGCGACCGGACACCAGAAGGTAGAAAATCGAGGAGACGATCATGGAGATCGAAAACGGCAGCCCGGACGCCGTGATGACGATCAACAGGATGACGAGGATAGGAAGGGCGTATTCCGCCAGCATGATAAATCTCCTAGCGGGCGGTCAGATGTGCTGTCGCCAATTGCGGCCAAGCAAGCCGGCAAGGCGGTAGATCCCCTGCCCGGAAAAGGACACGAGGAACACCAGATAGCAGCCATAAATCCATTCCATGGGCAGGCGCATCACGGGCGAATTCTTGCGAGTGAGGAAGGCCAGATAATCCACGGTGTGGGGAATGAGCAGCCCAAAGGCGAGCAGCAGGACAACCATCGCGAAGATGGCCGAAATCCGCCGCCCGCCATCGGGGAGAATGTCATAGAGCACATCGAAGGACACATGCTCCTTGATGCGCACCATGAAGGCCGCCGCCCAGAAAACCGCCCAGATAAAGGCGATCATCACGAACTCTTCGGTCCAGGCTAGAGGCCGGTTCATGACATAGCGCATGAAGACCTGGACGATGAAACCACCAAAAGCCGCCGTGAAGAAAATGATCCCGAGCGTGTCGGCGAATCTCCGCAAAATGGCAAAAAGGGACTTTTGGCTATCGTTCATTTTGTCGTCCAGGTCAGGCGTGGTCCTGGCTATCAGGGAGCCAGTTCGTTGATGCGGTCAACCCAGCCCTCGGGCCAAGTGGCTGCACGGTCCGAGGTCAGGTAGAAATTCTGCACATGGGTGCGGAACGCGTCGACGTCCGGCGTGGTGACGGTCAGGCCTTCCGATTCAAAGAAGGCCACCAGGCGATCTTCATTGGCGATGCGCTCGGCATTGTTCCAGTCGCAGGCGGCGACGGCGGCTTCGGTCATCTTGACCTTTTCGTCATCGGTCAGCTTGTCCCAGGTCTCATTGTTGACGACCATGGGCAGGCCGTCGACCAGGTGGCTGGTCAGGGTGATTTGCTTGGTGACTTCATAAAATTTTGCCGCTTCAACGGTCGGCAGCGGATTGTCCTGCGCGTCGATAGTGCCGGTCTGCAGGCCGAGATAGACTTCGCCAAACGGGAGTGGGGTCGGGTTGGCGCCGAGAGCCTCGCCCAGGAACAGCCAGCTGTCGGAACCCGGCATGCGCAGCTTAACGCCAGCCAGGTCGGCCGGGGTCTGAATGTCACGCTCGGTGCGCAGGTTAAGCTGGCGGGTCCCGAGGTAGCAGGCGTCCAGGATGTGAATGCCCATTTCGTCGGACACGCGCTGCTTAAACTCTTCGCCGATGTCGCTCTCAAGCACGGCACGATAGTGTTCCGGGCTCTGGAACAGGTAGCCGGCGGTGAACAGGCCATATTCCGGGATGGCGTCGGCGATCAGCTGGAAGGCCACATATGCCATTTCAGCATTGCCGCGCTGCAGGGCGTCGAGGTCGGCATTCTGGCCGAACAGTGAACCCGAGTCGTAAAGCTGAATATCAAAGCGACCCGGAACCAGCTCTTCGAGCTTGTCGGCAAAGACCTGCATGGCCTGGGTATGCAGGTCGGTCGGCACCGAAACCGTCGTGAACTTGAGCTCAAGCTTGTCCTGAGCGAAGGCGGGCGCAGCCATCAGCGTGGCGAGCGCAGTTGCGGTCATGGCGACCAAGGCGGTTTGCTTAAGGGTCATTTCGATCCTCCCGATCAAGCGCTGTTGAGAACGGCTCGCTCCTCCCCTCCGGCAAAATATTACCGGTGAAAGCGTCCGCTTGTTTGACGGGCGGACTTTGCAACAGGATTGCACTGATGTAAACAGTGATCTAACAACTGATTGTATCAGTTCGTGTACAAGGCCAATGCGGAGGAACTTTACCGTGGCGAATTCCGATCTTTCCGGCATCATCTGCGCATCGGTGACCCCTATCACCATGCAGTTTTCCATCGATGCCGGACGGCTGGCGATGCATTGCGCGCGGCTTTTGAGCGAAGGCTGCAGCTTCGTTTCGACCTTCGGCACGACCGGTGAAGGCGCCTCGTTCTCGACCAATGAAAAGATCGCAGCCCTGCAAGACCTGCGCGATGCCGGCTCGGACATGAGCCGTCAGATTCCTTCCGTGATGACGCCGAGCAGCGATGAGGCGGGCCGCATGATCGCCGAGATCGCGGCGCTCGGATGCCGCGGCGCCCTGGTGCTGCCGCCCTTCTATTATGCCAGTGCGACCGAAGAGGGCATTGTTGCCTTTTTCGAGACGGCGCTGGAGCGGGCCGGCAATCCCGATATCGACATCCTGCTCTACAATATCCCGCAATTTACACGCATCACTTTCACGCCCAGCCTTGTGCGCAAGCTCGTCGCCCGCTTCGGCGCGCAGATCGTGGGGATCAAGGATTCGACCGGCAAGCTGGACAGCGGCGTCGAACTGGCCCAGGGCTTCCCACAGCTTTCCGTGTTTACCGGCGATGATCGCGTATTGCCCAACCTTTTGCCGCAGGGCGGGGCCGGCATGATCGGCGGCATGCCCAATGTCTTCAGCAAGGACCTGCGCCAACTCTACGAAGCGCCAGGCGCGGATAGCTCGAACGCGCTCAAGGCCAATGCCGCCACGCGCATCGAAGCGGTGGACGGCAATGGGGCGCTGCTTGCTCTCAAGGCCACGCTTGCCGCAATCTATGATGACGCCGAATGGTCACGCGCCATGCCGCCGCTGATGGAACTGGCGCCCGAGCGGGCCAAGCTGGTGTTCGACGCCATCGAAGCCACTGGCTTTGCGGTGCGGCCCGCCGCCTGATAAGCCCGGCCAGCGCAGGCATATTGGGGAGAGACATGGCACGAGCGATCAGTAGCGCCGAAACGGCCGGGGGCGGACAGGCCTCGGTGAAGAAGGCGGCCTATGAGCGGTTCCAGCAGGAGTTGCTGGCCGGCCGCCTCCGTCCTGGCCAGGTGGTATCGCAGCGCGAGCTGGTGGCGACGCTGGGCCTTTCCATCGGCGCGCTACGCGAATTGTTGCCGCGGCTAGAGGCCGAAGGCCTTCTCAACGTCATGCCGCAACGCGGAATCCAGATCACCACCATCGACCTGCCGATGATCCGCGATGCCTATCAGATGCGCATGGCCTTCGAGCGCGAAGCAACGCTGTTTGCAGTCGATCGGATGAAGGACGAGATGATCGAGGCGCAAAAGCGGCTGCACTTCCAAATTCTCGAACGCCTCCAGCAGGATCGCTCGCCCGCCTTTTTTGAGGAAAGCCAGGACGTCGATTCCAGCTTCCACGAATTACTGATCGGCTTCACCGAGAACGAGCTGCTGATCCAGGCTTACGACGTCAATTCCATCCGGGTGCGGCTGATCAAGCTTGATCGCATCACGCTGTCGGTCACCACGCTGCCCGCTGCCTTTGGCGATCACCTCGCCATTATCGACGCCATTCTGGAGCGCGACCGCTGGAAGGCGGCCGCGGCCATGGAAACCCATATCCGCAACGCGCGGGAACGAGCGCTGGCCATCTAGCGCCGTTCTGCCAAGCAATAATCGTTCAAGCCCGTGACCCCATTGCGTCCCATTGCGCTCCGCTGTGAGCACCAATCCGCGCCCATGGGGCTCAACCGCCCCGATCCGCATTTCGACTGGGCGCTTGATGGCACTGGCCATGACCGCAGCCAGACGGCCTATCGGCTGATCGTCCGACACGGCGAAACCACAGTCTGGGATAGCGGCAAGGTCGCCTCTGAGCAGACCCAGCAAATCGCCTATGCCGGCCATGCCTTGGTCTCCGACCGGTACTATGCATGGTCGGTGATGGTCTGGGACGAATCCGACGAAGCATCCGACTGGGCCGAGACACAGTATTTTCGCACTGGCCTGATGCAGCCCGAGGACTGGCACGCCAGCTGGATCGCCCGTTACTTCGTGCTGCCGGTTGGACGCGAGGCGCCGAACGACAATCTTTATGACAATCGCTGGCAAGCCCGTCCCGCGGACCATCTGCGCCGCGACTTTTCGAGTCGGACAAAGCCGGTGCGCGCCACGGTCTATGTCACCGCGCTCGGGCTTTACGAGCTCCATCTCAATGGCGAGCGGGTGGGCGAGGATGTGATGGCGCCGGGCTGGACCGATTACCATCAGCGCGTCGAGTACCAGTCCCATGACGTGACCGCACTCATCGCGGCGGGCGACAACACCATCGGTGCCATGCTGGGCGAGGGTTGGTATTCGGGCCGAGTCGGCCACAACCAGCGCCGCGCCGGCAATCACTATGGCGGCCGCCCGGCGCTCCTGTGCCAGCTCCATCTCGAATATGCCGATGGACGGATCGAGCGGATCGTCACCGACGAAAGCTGGACGACCAGCCAGGGCCCTGTCTGCTACAGCGACTTCCTGATGGGCGAGCTTTATGATGCGCGCCTGGAGCTGGACGGCTGGGCCGAGCCGGGTTTTGACGCGTCGCGCTGGCAACCCGTCGAGGTGTTTTCGCCCGATCCGCGCCCGCCGCGCCTTGAAGCCTCCCGCGCTCCGCAGGTGCGCGAGATCGTGCGTTTTCCTGGCCGCGTCCTGCACCGGGCAAAAACCGGCGGCTATATCTACGACTTGGGTCAGAACATTGCCGGCTATTGCGAACTGCAGCTCAGCGGCAAGGCGGGGGACCGCTTCACTCTGCGACACGGGGAAATGCTCGATGGCGAAGGCGAACTCTATGTCGCCAATCTCCGCCATGCCGTTGCCACAGATCACTACATTGCCCGGGGCGAGGGTCGCGAGCGCTTCAAGCCGCGCTTCACCTTCCATGGCTTTCACTATGTCGAGCTGACCCTGCCCGAGGGCATCTCGCCCGAAAGCGTCAGCCTCACCGGCATTGCCATCCACAATGATCTGAAACTGACTGGTGCCATGCGCACCGGCAGTCCAATGGTCAACCAGCTCATCTCCAATATCGAATGGAGCCAGCGCGACAACTTCCTCTCGGTTCCCACCGACTGTCCGCAGCGCGATGAGCGCTATGGCTGGAGCGCCGATGCGCAGGTGTTCTGGAAGACCGCCGGCTATGTGATGGACGTTTCGGCCTTCCTCGAAAAGTGGTTCGAGGATATTGCCGAAGCGCAATTGCCCGATGGCGCCTTTACCGATGTGGCGCCGTCCAAACCGCTCAACCCCTACCGATTGACCGCCCAGCCGGGCGCGCCCGGCTGGGGCGACGCGCCCGTCATCCTCGCCTGGCAACACTGGCTCCGCTATGGCGACCGGGCGCTGATCGAAAAGCACTATGACCGGCTCGTCGCCTGGCTCAAGCACATTGCCGATGCCAACCCGGACCATCTGCGCATCAATGCCGTCTATAACAATTACGGCGACTGGCTGAGCATCGGGCCGGCCTCGGATCGCACCATGGTGGCGACTGCCTATTGGGTGCATGTGGTCGATCTCATGGCCAGGCTCTCTGATGTGATCGGGCGCACGGACATGGTCGCCCATTACGTGGCGCAGGCCGAAGCGGTGCGCGCGGCCTTCATGAAGGCTTTTGTCGATGCCGATGGGCGCATCACGGGCGATACACAGACCGCCTATCTCCTCGCCCTCGATTTTTCGATCCTGCCTCCGGAGCTGGACGCCAGGGCCGGACAGCACCTGTTGCGAAAACTCGACGAGGCGGATGGGCACCTGCAGACCGGGTTCCTGGGTGTGAAGCATCTCTGCCCGGTGTTGAGCGATATCGGCGCATCGACCCGCGCCTATGATCTGCTATTCAACGAGACCTATCCGAGCTGGGGTTTTTCGATTGTCCAGGGCGCGACGACCATCTGGGAGCGTTGGGACGGCTGGACAGAAGACCGGGGCTTCCAGAGCGTCAACATGAATTCGTTCAACCACTACGCCTATGGCGCGGTGGGCGAATGGCTCTATGCGCGCGTCGCCGGGATAGACTGGGACGAGGCGGCGCCGGGGTATTCAACAATATGCATGCGCCCGCAATTCGACCGGCGGCTGGGCTGGGTCGAGGCGCGATATGACGCCCCCACCGGGCGGATCGAAAGCCAGTGGCGGATCGAAGGCGATGTGGTTACCTGGACCATTGCCGTTCCGCCCAATTGCCGCGCGGCGATCACCCTGCCCTCTGCACCCCTAACTCTCGTCGCCGGCGACAGGCCGCTGCCGGTTGCGGGTAAAGACTTTGCCCTTGGCTCCGGCCGCTACACCATCTCTCTTTCCATTTGAGATTTTTCCGATGACCGAAGCCCAGCGTCCGCTGCTCCATATGATCGGCAATGCCCATCTCGACCCCGTCTGGCTCTGGCGCTGGCAGGAGGGGTGCGCGGAAGCGATCGGCACCTGCTGGGCCGCCATTGACCGACTGCGTGAAGGCCAGGGCTTCGTCTTCACCAAGGGCGAGGCGCATATCTATCGCTGGATCGAAGAGCTGGAGCCGGCGCTGTTCGCCGAGATCAGACGCTATGTCGATGAAGGCCGCTGGATCATCGTCAATGGCTGGTGGATCCAGCCCGACTGCAATGTGCCCAATGGCGAAAGCGTCATCCGCCAGGCCCTCTACGGCAAGGGCTATTTCATGGAAAAGTTCGGCGTGGAGCCGACCACCGGCTACAATGTCGACAGTTTCGGGCATCCGGGCACGTTCCCGATGCTGCTGAGGCATACCGGCTTCACCAGCTACACCTTCATGCGCCCCGGCCCGCATGAAATGGACCTGCCGGGCGAGCTTTTCACCTGGACGTCGCCCGATGGATCGGCGCTGCCGGCCTTCCGTATCCAGGATGCCTACAACACTTCCAAGCGCTCTACACCGCTGCCGGAAAAGATCGACCAGCACTACGCCCATATGGACAAGCACGGGCATCCGTTCATGGCCTTTTATGGGGTGGGCAATCATGGCGGCGCGCCAACGGTCGAGAATATCAACGAGATCGAAAACCGCATGGCGCGCGGCGAGAGCCTTGCCTATTCCGACCCCGAGCGCTTCTTCCGCGAGGTCGAGACCGAGGGCCTGCCTATCGTCGACACCGAGCTGCAATTCCACGCCATCGGCTGCTATTCGGTGGCGTCGTCTTTGAAGGCGCTGAACCGCAAGGCGGAGAGCCTGCTCGAACAGGCCGAGGCCGCCTCGGCCCTCGCCCACAAGGCCACCGGCGCCGTCTATCCGGCCGAGCGTTTTGCCGGCCTCTGGCAGGTGCTGCTGTTCAACCAGTTCCACGACACGCTTGGCGGCACCAGTATCGAAGCGGCCTGTGTCGACAGCGAGCGCGAACTGGCCGGCGTCATCGCGGGTGCCGAGGAACTGTTAAATGCTGCGGTGCGCCGGCTCGACGGCACCATTGCACCGCCGGTCGATCCGACCGACGCGACCTTCGTAGTGATGAATTTCACGGGCGTCACCTCAAGTGGCCTCGTCGAGGCCGAGCCCTGGGTGGACAAGGATACGCTGACCCCGCGCCTTTTGCTCGACGAGGCGGGGAACTCCGTGCCCTTCCAATATATCGACCCGGCTGGCAAGACGACGGGGCTCCAGCGTCTGGTCTTCCCCCTCGAGGTGACCGCCTATGGCTATCGCGTTCTGCGCTTTGTCGCCGCCGAGACCGGGGTCAAGGCGCCGGGCGTCAGTTTCGGCGGGCCGCATTCCGGGCAGCTCCGGTTTGAGACGGATGGCTATACGCTTGAACTCTCGTCCGAGAGCGGGGCCATCGTGAGCCTCGTCAACCGGCAGACAGGCATCAATATTTTCACTGCGCCCGGCCATGCTGGCATTATCGTGGATGATCCCTCAGACACCTGGACCCATGGCACCGACCGGTTCGGTTTCGAGGGCACGGCGCTCAAGCTTGAGGGTGTGACGCTGGTCGAGGAAGGCCCGGTGCGCACCACGATCGAAGTGCGTGCAAGCCATGGCGCCTCGCGGCTGGTCACCACCATCATCCTGCCAGTCGATGCGGCGCTGCCGGTGGAATTGCGCGTGGCACTCGACTGGCGTGAACAGCGCAAGCTGTTGCGGCTTGCCTATCCGCTGGGCGGGACTGGTTTCGAATATGAAGTTGCAGGTGGCTGGGACAGCCGCCCCGACACTGGCCGCGAAGTGCCCGGCCAACGCTGGGTGCGGGTCAGTGCCCCAGGCCATGACGTGACCCTCGTCAACGACGCCAAATATTCTTATGCGGCGCTTGAGGGCACGCTCTACATCACCGCCGTGCGCGCGCCGATCTTTGCCCATCACGATCCGATCCCGGCCGAAGACGGCGCGCGCTACCGCCATATGGATCAGGGCGAGCAGGTGTTTTCCATCCTCCTACAATCGGGGGCGAGCGTGTCGCGGCAGGATGCGGCGGCTCTGGCGGAGCGCCTCAACAAGCCGGTCGTTACCACCCCGCATGTGAGCCGGGGCGGCACGGGCGCGCATGCTGGATCATGGCTTGCCGTCCATGCCCAAGGCGGCATGGTAACGACGCTCAAGGGCGCCGAGGACGGCGGGGGGCTGATAGCACGCGCCTTCGACTTGTCAGGCGATGGGGCGACCATCATGCTGGCGGGCGAGACGGCCCAGGTCGCCCCGCGCAGCATCGCCACGCTGCGCCTGGCGGATGAACTTCTGGTTCAGTGCGACGGACTGGAGCGGTCGGTTTAGAGACTTCCACAGTGCGACTGCGCCATCGGCGCCTGCGTCACCTCGCCCCTTAGGGGAGGGGGTCAGGGTGAGGGGTGAAGACCTCCTGGAAAGAACTCGATACCGAACCCCTCATCCGGCCCTTCGGGCCACCTTCTCCCCTCAGGGGAGAAGGGCAAGCGGTGCCGGGCCCCGCTAAACCCGCTCCAGTGCCACGGCAATGCCCTGGCCGACGCCGATGCACATGGTGGCGAGTGCCCGACGCTTGCCGGTGAGGCTGAGTTCGAGGGCCGCAGTGCCGGTGATGCGGGCGCCACTCATGCCGAGCGGATGGCCCAGGGCAATGGCGCCGCCATTGGGGTTCACGCGCGGATCGTCCTCGGCAATGCCGAGGTCACGGAGGACGGCGATGCCCTGGCTGGCAAAGGCTTCGTTGAGTTCGATGACATCGAAATCGGCTTGCGAGAGACCGAGCCGCGCGAAGAGTTTCTTGCTGGCCGGGGCCGGCCCCATGCCCATGATCCTCGGCGGCACGCCCGCTGTGGCGCCGCCCAGAATGCGGGCGATGGGGGTGAGGCCGTATTTTTTCGCGGCTGCTTCCGAGGCGATGATCAGGGCTGCCGCGCCGTCATTGACGCCCGAGGCATTGCCCGCGGTGACCGTGCCATCGGGGAAGAGTGCGCGCAGCTTGCCCAGCGTTTCGACCGTGGTGCCGGCGCGCGGATGCTCGTCAGTGTCGACCACGATGGGATCGCCCTTTTTCTGCGGGATGGTAACCGGGACGATTTCCTTGCCCAGGCGGCCATTCTTCTGCGCCGCCACCGCCTTGTCCTGGCTGCGCGCCGCGAACTCGTCCTGCGCCTGGCGCGAAACGGAAAATTCCTGCGCCACGTTCTCGCCGGTCTCGGGCATGGAATCGACGCCGTGGGCCGCCTTCATTGCCGGATTGACGAAGCGCCAGCCGATAGTGGTGTCGTAGATTTCGGCATTGCGCGAGAAGGCCGTGTCGGCCTTGGGCAGCACGAAGGGGGCGCGGCTCATGCTCTCGGTGCCGCCGGCAATCACCAGTCCTGCCTCGCCCGACTTGATGGCGCGAGCCGCTGCAATGACGGCATCCATGCCCGAGCCGCAGAGCCGATTGATGGTCGTGCCGGTGACACTCACCGGCAGGCCAGCCAGCAACAGGCTCATGCGCGCGACATTGCGATTATCCTCGCCGGCCTGGTTGGCGCAGCCGAAGATGACATCATCCACCGCTTCCCAATCGACGCCTGCGTGTTCGGCCATCAGGGCCTTCAGTGGAATGGCGCCAAGGTCGTCAGGGCGCACCGCAGACAGGGAACCGCCAAAGCGGCCGATGGCCGTGCGTTTGTAAGCGCAGATATAAGCTTCGGTCATGTCAAAGCTCCGGGGCGACGAGGTCGCCAATGGTATTGGGCAGCACCAGTTCGGCGCCGGTCAAGGCCTGCAATTCATCCACGCTCATCGTGGGCAGCTTCTCACGCAGCACGAAGCGCTGGTTCTCGATATCGAGCACGGCCAGGCTGGTATAGACGCGGGTGACGCAGCCAACGCCAGTGAGCGGTAGGGTGCATTTTTTCACCAGCTTCGGCTTGCCGTCCTTGGTGACATGGTCGGTGATGACCGCGACGCGTTTGGCGCCATGCACCAGATCCATGGCGCCGCCCACCGCCGGCACGCCCTTGGGGCCGGTCGACCAATTGGCGAGGTCACCGTTTTCGGCCACTTCATAGGTGCCCAGGATCGCCACATCGAGATGGCCGCCACGCACCATGGCGAAGCTGTCGGCATGGTGGAAGAAGGCGGCACCGGGGCGAAGGGTGATGGCCTTCTTGCCGGCGTTGATCAGGTCCCAGTCTTCCTCGCCTTCGGCAGGGGCCTCGCCGAAGTTCAGTACGCCATTTTCGGTGTGAAAGATCGCCTGCTTGCCCGGGGGTTGGAACTTGGCGACCATTTCGGGAAAGCCGATGCCCAGATTGACATAGGCGCCGTCCTCGATGTCCTGCGCGGCGCGCCAGGCGATCTGAGCGTTGGAAAGTTTCTGGCTCATGCGTAGGCTACCCCTTGGCGCATCAGCGCTTCTTCTTGCTTGGCATCGGCCACCTCGACCACCGCATCAACAAAAATGCCGGGGGTGATGACCTGTTCGGGATCAATATCGCCGGGCTTTACGATCCTGGTCGCCTGGACGACAGTGCGCGCCGCAGCGGCCGCCATCAGCGGCGAGAAATTGCGGGCCGCCTTGCGATAGGTGAGATTGCCCAGCGTATCGGCCAGCTCGGCCTTGAGGATGGCTACATCGGCCTTGAGCCAGCGCTCCTGCACATAATGCTTGCCGTCGAACTCGGCCACAGGCTTGCCCTTGGCCACGTCGGTGCCATAGCTGGCGGGCGTATAGAAGGCCGGAATGCCGGCACCACCGGCGCGGATGCGCTCGGCCAGCGTCCCCTGCGGCACCAGTTCGAGCCCGATTTCGCCGGCCAGGTATTTCTCGGTAAAGGCCCGCGGGTCTGCCGAGCGGGGGAACGAGCAGATCATTTTGGCGACCATGCCCGCGTCGATCATTGCGGCAATGCCGATCCGGCCATTGCCAGCGTTGTTGTTGACCACGGTGAGGTTTTTGGGGCTGCCGGTGGCCTTGAACCGGTCGATCAGCGCATGGATCAGCTCGATTGGTGCGCCCGAGCCGCCGAAGCCGCCGACCATCACCACCATGCCATCTTCGATGCCGGCCACCGCACTGTTCAGATCCGGGACTGTCTTGTCCATCAGCACATCCTTTTCCCGCATGTTGCGGGCATTCATGGCAGTTGGAGCAGGCAATTGGAAATGAAATGGCGGGCCAATCCGATAATCCATAGGTTATCGAAACCAGCTGATTTTGCGCCTGCCTTAGGCCAACTCGGCCTTTTGGATAACCTAATCCGGGTCCACGACACGAATTTGCTCGAGGAGCAACGCGGCGAGGCGCAGGCTGGCACCACTCGCCTCCAACATGGGCGGCAAGGTTAGCCATTCCAGGGTCCAGGCGGCGCCGGAGCGTTCGTTTTCATGCACCAGCGCCTGGGCCAAAACACCGGACAGGCCCGCATTATAGCGGGCCAGTGCCACCAGAACCTCGGCATTGACCGGATTGGACTTGTGCGCCATGGCGGAAGACCCGCCGCCGCCCTCGAGCCGGATGGCCGCCACTTCGTTCTGCGCTTGCAGCGTCACGTCCATGCCCAGCTTGCCCAGAGAGCCGGAAATTTGCGCAAGGAGCCCCCCCAGCGCGATGATGGGATCGCGCGTTGCCTGCCATGGCGTCGCCAACCCAAGGTCGAGCCGCCTGGCCAGGCCCCCGGCAATCGCATCGCCAAATTCGCCAAAGCTTCCGCGATCCCCCACGGGGCCGCCAAGCTGGATTACCAATAGACTGCGCCGCATGGCGACAATGGCGCGCAAGTGCCGGACCAAGGGTTCGGACCAACTTGCCAGCTTGGCGCGCCAGGTCGTGGGCAACGCCACCTGCATACGGGTGTGGGCCATCAAGGACCGATCGCCATAGGCGGCATCGAGACTCTCGAGCTGCGTTATGAGACCCGACAGACGCGCCTCATAGAGGTCGAAGACCTTGCCCAATTGCAGCATCAGTGCCGTGTCGGTGACATCCTGGCTGGTGGCGCCCTTGTGGAGGGCAGCACGGTGCGCCTCGGGGACCTTAGCTTTCAACTGCCTGACCAGCGCCGGGACCACGACGCCATCCTGCACCATGCCGGCCTGGAGGCCGACCCAATCGGGTTCGAAGCCTTCAATGGCGCTGTCTATGGCGGTCGCGTCGTCGATACTGATCCAGCCCGCATCGGCGCTGGCCGCAGCCAGAGCGCGTTCAATGGTCAGCATGGCATCAAGCTGAGCCGCGTCGGAAAGCAGCGCTGCGATTTCGGCGTCGCCAGCAAGGGCGGAGAGCAGGGTCATTGGGTATTCCTAGCTGGCTGCGGTGTGCACCGCCACCCCACCCTTGATCCATCCCCACAAGGGGGAGGGAGACGATGAACACGGGCATCGCAACTTGCGCCTCCCTCCCCTCGATGGACCTCGATGGAGAGCGGGGTCGCGACCGAGAAACCCGGCCACCATTCACATATCGAAAAACACCGTTTCCTTTTCGCCCTGCAAGTGGATGTCGAGCACATAGCGCGGCACCGGGCCGTCTTCGCGGCGGGCGATAAGAGTTTCGCGGCGGCGTTTGTCCATGATCTTGTTGAGCACGAAATCGCCAGTATTGGCTTCGACCTCGTCGGCGAAATAGAGCCGGGTCTGGAGGCCGATATTGATGCCGCGCGCCACGATCCAGAGTGCGACATGGGGGGCCATGAGCTTGCCATCGGGGCCGGGCACGCGACCGGGCTTAATGGTCTCAAATCGCAGCTCGCCAGTCTCGTTGGCCGGCTGGCGGCCCCAGCCGGTAAAGGCTGGCGCGGAATTGGAATCGGGCGTCGTCGGGCCGAGGAAATTGCCGCTGGCGTCAGCCTGCCAGATCTCGACAACACCATCGGAAAGCGGCACCCCGGCTCCGTCGATCAGGCGCAGAACGATATCGATCCGCTCGCCCTCGATGGCGCCGTTGAGCATGGTCTTGCCCAGGTCCGTATCGATGACCCCGGTAATGTCGCAGAAATTCGGCGTCATGCCGATGTGGACATAGGGGCCGGCGGTCTGGGATGGGGTTTCTTTCAGGATCGGGGTGGGGTGCAACATGTCAGTTCCCCTCCAGTTTGTTTTCAAACATGGTCGAGCGGCGGCCGCGCAGCACGATATCGAAGCGATAGGCCAGAGCATCCATAGGCGTGGTGTTGTGGCGGTCGAGCCGGGCGATGAGCTGGTCGATGGCCGACTTGTCGGGGATGGTACCAACGATCGGGCATTGCCAGATCATCGGGTCGCCCTCGAAATACATCTGGGTGATCAGGCGCTGCGCAAAAGCGTGGCCGAAGACCGAGAAGTGGATATGGGCGGGGCGCCAGTCATTGCCGGTATTCGGCCAGGGATAAGCGCCGGGCTTGATGGTTCGGAAGTGATAAAAGCCGTTCTCGTCGGTGATCGAGCGGCCAAAGCCGCCGAAATTGGGATCGAGCGCGGCGAGATAGCCTTCCTTCTTGTGGCGATAACGGCCGCCGGCATTGGCCTGCCAATATTCCACCAGAGTATTGGGCACGGGCCGCGCGTTTTCGTCGAGCACCTGGCCATAGACCACCAAGCGCTGACCGATGGCGTCGGTGCCGTCCTGACTGAAATTGCGGATCAGGTCGTTGTCGAGCGTACCAAGTTTTTCATGGCCGAAGGTCGGACCGGTCAGTTCCGATTTCGTCGGACCAAGGGCCAGAAGGCTATGCTTGGGGGCACGGAACGTGGTCGACTTGTAGCCCGGCGTATCGGCCTTGGGGTGCCAGTCGCGGTCGCGCTGAAACAGCACGCCGTCGGCCCCCGGAAGAATAATGCCGCTCATTGCGCTGCCTCCTGGCGTTTGGCCAATTCATGCTTGGCGATCTTATAGGCACTGTTGGCGGCTGGCACGCCGGCATAGACCGCCACGTGCAGCAACAGTTCCTTGATGTCTTCCTCGGTGGCGCCGGTATTGACCGTGGCGCGGACATGCATGGCGAATTCTTCTTCGTGGCCCAATCCGGCGAGAAGCGCCAGGGTGATCATCGAGCGCTCGCGCTTGCTCAAACCCGGGCGCGACCACACCGAACCCCAGGCGCCCTCGGTGATAAAGGCCTGAAAATCGCTATCGAAAGTCGACATGCGCGCGGTGGCGCCATCGACATGGCTGTCGCCGAGAACCGAACGGCGTGTCGCCATGCCACGGTCGAACAATGACGTGTCAGCCATGGCCAACCTCCTTGAGAAAATCGGTGATCAGACCAGCCAACGCGGCAGGCTGTTCGATGGACGGAATATGGCCGACCCCGGCCAGAACTTGGAACCGCGAGCCGGGAATAGCGGTACATTTACGCACCAGGTCCACCGGCGCCGCGAGATCCTCATCGCCCGCCACGATCAGCGTGGGCGCGGCAATAGCGGCAATGGCGGAAGACAGGTCAGTGTCGCGCAGGGTGGCGCAGGTGCCGGCATAGCCCTGCGGATTGGTGGAGAGAAAGAGATTGCGCCAGCCGGCCAGTTCCACCGGACGGTCGCGGCGGAAATCAGGGCTAAACCAACGCTCCATCACCGGATCGGCCATGGGCAGCAGCCCTTGGCTTAAAGCCGTCTGGATGCGGGCATTCCACATGGCATTATCGCCCATGCGCGGCGCGGTACAGCAGAGGACGAGGCCGGCGATCCGCTCCGGCGCGCGCAGCGCCATGCCCTGGGCGATGACCCCACCGACCGAGTCGCCGACAAGAACGGCGCGCCCCAGACCGAGATGATCGAGCAAGCCTTCAAGATCATCGAGATGATCGTCGAGCGCATAATCTCCCGCCGGCGCGTCGCTGAGGCCATGCCCGCGCTTATCATAGGAGACGCAAAAGTAGCGGGTGCTGAAACGTTCAATCACCGCGTCCCAGATGCGGGCGTCGGTGCCCAGGGAATTGGCGAACACCAGCGCCGGCGCCCCGGCAGGACCACAGGTTCGGTAATGCAGCAGAATTGCGTTGATGCGGGCGAAAGTCATGGCGTCCTCTTGCCCTGATTTAAGGGGCTGGCGAGGAGGCTGTAAAATGATATGTCTCGAACTACTCATAATCCATGGGTTATCGGACCGCGCAAAGTTTTGCCTGTTTTTGTCCGAATTACCCGAAAGCCATAACCGATAACGCCATGTCGCAACGCATCATCGACCCCAGGATCCGGCTTCGCCACATTGCCTGTTTCCTGGAAGTTGCGCGGCTGCGCTCGATGGCGGGGGCTGCCGATGCGCTTAATATCAGCCAGCCAGCGGCCACCAAGACCATCCAGGAGCTCGAAGCCCTGCTGGGCGGGCAATTGTTCGACCGCAGCCGTCGCCGGTTGGCGCTGACGGCCTTTGGCGAGGTATTCTTCCGCTATGCCTCGACGAGCCTTGCGGCCTTGCGGCAGGGGATCGACGCGGCACGTGGCGCGCATGACGCGGCCATGGTGCGAGTGGGGGCGCTGCCGACCGTTTCGGCGCATATCCTGCCCGATGCCGTGAGGGCCTTTACCCATGACAATTCAGGGGTCACGACCCGCATCATTACCGGGCCCAATGGCTATCTGCTGAGCCTGTTGCGCACCGGCGACGTGGACATTGTCATTGGCCGCATGGCCGAGCCCAATGCCATGGTGGGGCTCTCGTTCGAGCACCTTTATTCCGAGCGCGTGGTGCTGGCGGTACGGCCGGGCCATCCGGTGCTGAGCGAACCCGAATTCAACTTGCGGCTGATCGAGGGTTACCAGACGCTGATGCCGACGCCGGATTCGGTGATCCGGCCGGTGGTGGAGCGCATCCTGTTGGCCCATGGCGTAACGCAATTGCGCGACGAGATCGAAACCGTCTCCAATGCCTTCGGTCGATCCTACGTGCGGCAGACCGATGCAATCTGGATCATTTCCGAGGGCGTGGTGGCCGATGATGTGGCCGAGGGGCGTCTGGACCTTCTCCCCGTCGATACCAGCGAAACACTCGGGCCGGTGGGCTTCACCACGCGCACCGATACACCGGCAACACTGGCGGCCACCAGCCTGATGCAGGCAGTGCGCGACGTGGCCGAGAAACTGCGCCGGGCCGGATACTAGGTTTCCATGTTATCGCGTCTCCGAGCCGTAAAACGGAAGCAATTTCGCTCGAAACGCTTTAGCGCCGCCGCATTTGTTCGCGCAGGGCCACAGGGGACAGGCCAAAGGCGCGGGTGACGACGCGGGAAAAATAGGCGGGATCCTCATAGCCCAGTTCGGCGCCGATCTGCTTGACCGGCAGGGCTGAAAACAGCAATTGGCGCCGCGCCTCCAGCGCCACGCGCTGCTCGATGACCGCCAGCGCCGAGCGGCCGAGCACCTGCCGGCACAGCCGGTTGAGATGGGTATGGCTGACCCCAACCGCATTTGCATAGTCGGATACGCGCCGTGTTTCACGGAAGCGCTGCTCTACCAGGTCACGGAACCTTGCGATCAACTGACCGGTCCGCCCGGCGTCCACCGATTGCGTTGTCTGAGGGCCGGTGCGCCGCAGCGCCACCAGCAGCAGCGTCAGATGGGCGCGCATGGCCACGTCGTGGCCGAGCCCCGGCCGGTCGGCCTCGCTGGTCAGGCGCTTCACAGCCAAAACAATGTCGCGGCAGTCCCCCCGGATCACCATGGCTTCGGGCCTTGGCAGGCCGAGCCCTTCGAGGTCGCGTTGCATCAGCGTCACGACTACGCCCTGCACATCGGCACTGAACGCATAGCCATGCACCACCCCGGCGGGAACCACGGCGACACTGTCGGGTAGCAGCGTGTGACTGTCGCCATCCAGCGTCATGTCAGCCTTGCCCGAACTCAGATGCAGCACCTGGAAGAACTGCTCATGCCGGTGCGGCGCGATGCGATAGTCGTGCAGGCGGCTGCGCGACTGGATGGTCTCCCAGTGGAGCCAGTCGTGCTGCCTGTTGCTATCGATTTCCCCGTAAAGGGCATAGGTCGGCACAAAATTCATGTTCGGATAGTGCAAGAGATTGCGCGCCCTGTCCATTCACGGCACGGGCGGGAGGCCGCACTATGGGCGCGAGAAGAAAGTGGAGGATTTCATGCGCACCCAGGTTGCGATTATCGGCGCGGGCCCGGCCGGCCTCATGCTCGGGCGGCTACTGGACCTGGCGGGCATCGACAATGTCATTCTCGAGCGCAAAAGCGCCAACTATGTGCTTGGCCGCATTCGGGCCGGCGTTCTGGAACAGGGCTCGGTGGACCTGATGACACGCGCCCAGGTGGATAGACGACTGCAGGCCGAGGGCCTTGTTCATCACGGCACGGACCTGTCCTTTGATGGCGACCGGCTGCGCATTGATTTTACCGATCTCGTCGGGCGGCATGTGATGGTCTATGGCCAGACGGAGGTGACGCGAGACCTGATGGACGCCCGGCAGGGCCAGACCATCTACGAAGCCGAGGACGTTTCCCTCCATGATCTCGATGGCAAGCCCTGGGTCAATTGGGTCAAGGATGGCGTCACTCACCGGCTGGACTGTGACTACGTCGCGGGCTGCGACGGCTATCACGGGGTCAGCCGCGCCAGTGTACCCCAGTCAGCGCTCACTACGTTTGAGCGGGTCTATCCCTTTGGTTGGCTTGGCGTTCTTGTCGACAAGCCGCCGGTGGCGCATGAGCTGATTTATGCCCATCACGAGCGCGGATTTGCACTCTGCTCGCAGCGCTCGATGATCCGCAGCCGCTATTATGTGCAGGTGCCGACCGACGAAAAGGTCGAGAACTGGAGCGACGACCGGTTCTGGGATGAGTTGCGCCGCCGCCTCAATCCGGAGACCGCCGAGGCGCTTGAAACCGGCCCGTCGATTGAGAAATCCATCGCGCCGTTGCGCAGTTTCGTGGCCGAGCCGCTGCGTTTTGGCGCCCTGTTCCTGGCAGGGGATGCGGCCCATATCGTGCCGCCAACCGGGGCCAAGGGCCTTAACCTCGCCATGAGCGATGTGGCCATGCTGGCGGATGCGTTCATTGAATTTTATGGCGAGCGGTCGTCGGTGGGTGTGGAACTTTATTCGGCCAGGGCCCTGAGCCGGATATGGAAGGCCGAGCGGTTCAGCTGGTGGATGACGAGCCTTCTGCATACTTTCCCGGAAAACGGGCCTTTTGGCCGCCGGATTCAGCGGGCGGAGTTCGATTATCTGGCTGGATCACGGGTGGCGCAGCAGAGCCTGGCGGAGAATTATACGGGATTGCCGTCCTAGTCCGCCCCCTCCAGGGCCGGGGCCAGGGCGCCCAAGATGAACAGCGAACGCCCCTCGTTTGATGCTGGATGAACAAAACAGAAAAGGCCCGGTCAGTGTCCTGACCGGGCCTTCGTCATGTTCAGATCGTCTTACTCGGCGGCGATAGCGGCCTTGGCAGCTTCATGCAGAGCCGGACCGTCAAAACCAAGCGCTTCCATGTCGGCGTACCACTGCTGGACAACCGGCTCGGCCGCTGCAACCCAACGGGCCGTTTCGGCTTCGTCGAGCTGGACGATGTTGTTGCCGGCATTGACGGCAATCGACAGGCCGGAGGAATCGCCATTGTCCATGACGCGCCCGAACTGACGCGACGTCTCGAGGCCGGAATTGGCGTCGATGATCGCCTTCAGGTCGTCAGGCAGGTTGTTGTAGCTGTCCATGTTCATGACGAAACCGAAGGTCTGGGTGTAAAGACCATTCTGGCTGGTAAAGCCGGTATGGTTCTTGACCAGTTCGGCAACGCGCAGCGACGGCGTCACTTCCCACGGAATTGTCGTGGCGTCGATCACGCCCTTGGACAGGGCCTCGGTCACCTGCGGCACCGGCATGCCGATGGGCTCGGCGCCCAGCTCGGCCAGCATGCTCGAAATGATGCGCGAACCACCGCGAACCTTCATGCCCTTGAGGTCTTCAAGGCTGGCGATCGGGTTCTTGGAGTGGAACAGGCCCGGACCATGGGTATGCAAGGCGATGACATGCACGCCGGCAAACTCGTCAGCCGAATTGGCCATGACGTAGTTGTAGAAAGCGCCTGAACCCTTTTCGCCATTCGGGGTCATGAACGGCAGTTCAAACACTTCGGACTTGGGGAAGCGGCCGGGCGTATAGCCAAGCACGGTCCAGATGATGTCCACCACGCCGTCCTTGGCCTGGTCGAACAATTCCGGCGGCGCGCCACCAAGCTGCATGGCCGGATAGAGCTCGAACTTGATGCGCCCACCGGATTCGTCGGCCACCTTGGCAGCCCATGGCTCGATGGCCTGGGCCGGAATGGTCGCCTGAGCCGGCAGCATCTGGTGAATGCGCAGGGTCACTTCCTGGGCAAAGGCACTTGTGGACATGGCGAGCGCAGCAAGCGCCCCCAGCACCAACATCTTGGTCTTCATTGGGTTTCCCTCCCTCGTCATGGCCGATTTGGCCGGTACACTGCCCGCATCCGCCCGGAGACGAGATGCGGCCGGTTCAGTCCGGGAGCCGATCTGCCTGGCAAACCGGCTCCAATCCTTGTTCCACCCCTAGTACAACATCCAGACCAGCCACAGCGTGATGGGCGGGAATGCGACCAGGATAGCGGTGCGGACAATATCGCTGGCCACAAAGGGCAGCACGCCGCGATAGGTTTCCGACAGGCGGGTCTGGGGTGACATGGAATTGATGATGAACAGGTTCATCCCCACAGGCGGCGTAATCAGCCCCACCTCGACCACGATCAAAACAATGATGCCGAACCAGATGCCGAATTCATCGGGCGTCAGGCCAAAATCGAGCACCGACATCATCGGGAAGATGATCGGCACGGTCAAAAGGATCATGGAGAGCGAATCCATGACGCAGCCCATGACCAGATAGAACACCAGCACCAGGACCATGACGACCCAGGGGTTGAAGCCCTGTTCGCCCACCCAGGATGCCATGACCTGCGGCACCTGGCTCATCGCCAGGAAGCCATTGAGCGCGGCGGCGCCAAGCACGATGAGAAAGATCATGGCCGTGGCGCTGGCGGTGGCCAGGCACGCCTCGACGATGGTCTTGCGATCAAGGCTGCGGGCCGCCAGCGCAATCAGGAAGGTGCCCGCAGCGCCAACGGCGGCCGCTTCGGTCGGGGTGAAAATGCCGGCATAGATGCCGCCGATCACGGCCAGGAACACCACCAGCACCGGCCAGGTCTTGGCCAGTTCGCGGAAGCGCTGACCATAGGGCATACGCTCGCGCACGCCGCCGGCCTCGGGCTGTACCCGCACATAGATGGCAATGACCACGATATAGCCGATAGCCGCCAGAATGCCCGGAATGAAGGCGCCCATGAACAGTTTGGCGATGTTCTGCTCGGTCAGGACCGCGAAGATCACGAGGATGATCGAGGGTGGAATGAGAATGCCCAGGGTGCCACCCGCCGCCACGGCGCCGGTCGAAAGCGCGCCGGAATAGCCGTATTTTTTCAACTCAGGCAGCGCCACCTGGCCCATGGTGGCCGCCGTGGCGAGGGACGAGCCGCAAATGGCGCCAAAGCCGGCGCTGGCGCCGATGGCGGCCATGGCCACGCCGCCCTTCTTGTGGCCCAGCCAGGCCGCGGCCGCATTGAACAGGCCGGCTGACAGGCCACCGAGCGTTGCGAACTGACCCATGAGCAGGAACAGCGGCACGACCGAGAGCGAGTAGGAAGCATAGGTGGAATAGGCCAGGTTCTTGAACTGGGCCGAAACCGGATTGAAGCTGCCTGTGACCGCCCAACTGCCAAAGACACCGATGGCGAGCATGGCGATGCCGATGGGCACGCGCAGGAAAATCAGGATGAGGACAGCCGGAAGGCCGAGGAAGCCGAGCAGCAACGGGGTCATAGGTCAACTCCGGCGTGCTTGGGTTCAGCCTCGCCCTTGAGGGCATAGCGAAGCGAACGTCCCAGCACATAGAAAGCCACCACGACCATGATCGCGGCGCCGATAAAGCCCAGGGCATAGGCCCAACTGAGCGGGAAGCGCAGCAGGAGCGTGGTTTCCTTATAGGCAAACTTGTCCATCATGCCGAAATAGAGCCGATGGGCGATAAAAGCGGACGCGACCAGCATCATCAGGTCGGTGACGACCAGAAGCCAGCTGTTGACCCGAAGGCCGAAACTGTCGGTGACGAGCGCCACCAGCGCATGGCCGCGCTGGAGATGAGCCCAGGGCAGGAAGGCAAAGACAGCAAAACCCATGCCGATGGACACCAGTTCATAGTCGCCCGTGATCGGCTTGAGGCCAAAGGCCAGCAGGGCGCGGCCCACGATGGACACGACAATCATGGCGACCATGGCCATGAGAACCAGGCCGCCAGCGACGGCCAGCCACTTGGCCAGACTTACAATCAGGCGACCCAAAAGGGACTCGTCTCTAAACACGCAGGTCTCCCCCCACACTCGGATCGATTTAAGGCGTTGGCCGCCCCCAAGTAAAATGACAATTGGCCGCCACTTCATAACCTTGGGATTATGACCGATGGCATTTTGCGCTATGAAACGCCCCGTCGCGCCCTCGATCCGATAACCCTAACGAATAAAAGCCCTGCCGGACACTCTCTGATTCTGGCCGCAGGTTTTTAGCTGTCATCACCATATATCACGTGGGGCGCACTTGCCTTCGCCGGTCGTCCCGCTAGGGTCAGGACACAATGAGCCAATCCTTTGACACCGACACCACGATAGACTTGCCCGAAACCGATAGCGGGCTGCGCACCGAGACCACGACCGGCGCCATTGGTTATCGTTTACGGCGCGCCCAGCTGAGCGTGTTCCAGAAGTTCCTTGCCTTTTTCGATGAGTTCAAGCTCAGGCCCGCAGAATATTCGGTGCTCGTGCTGATCGACGATAATCCCGGGCGCAAGCAAACCGAAATTGCCGAGGTGCTGGGGATCAAGCGCGCCAACTTTGTCACCCTGGTGCATGGGCTGGAGGAGCGCGGCCTGGTTGAGCGGGTGCCTTCGGCACAGGACCGGCGCGCCAATGCGTTGCACCTGACCGCTGCGGGCACGGCCTTCCTCGCAACCGCGCAATCGCGCCATGCGGCGCTGGAAGACGAGACCGTTGCACGGCTCGGCGGCCCCGCCGCCCGCGCCCAATTGCTGGCCCTGCTCGACCGGCTGATCTGAGCGGTACTTCTGTACTTTGTACCCGCTCGATTGGGAAAGCGGCCGTCTCTCTCGCCCCTGAGGGGAGAGGGGACGCAGGTGACGACCCCGTTTGCCAGCGTCGAGATCCCCCGCGCGTCGCTTCTAGACCGTTTCACGTTTAGCTGAACGCGCTGCCCTTTTTCCTCCCTCCCCCTTGTGGGGAGGGTAGCGACGCTAGGCCGACAGGCCATAGCAGAGCTGGGGTGGGGGTGACGCGACCTCCAAAGGCTCCGAGCAAGAGGACATGCCGACACCCCCACCCTCGGTCCTTCTCTCCTCAAACCTCTCCACCGGAGAGGTTTGCCCTTCGGGACGGGTCGAAGCCCACAAGGGGGAGGGAGGCGATGGAACCGCGTCCGCCTGAGTTTGAAACGCTCTAAGGGGAGAAGGTGGGCCGAAGGGCCGATGAAGGGGGTCAACATCGGGGCGTCCGAGGGGCTTTCACCCCTCACCCTATCCCTCTCCCCTGAGGGGAGAGGGGACGCAGCTCCCACCGCTTCTGAATCATTTCACCGTTTCGCTGAAACGCTGCCTTGCTCCAACAGTGTACCCGCTTGGATGGGGCAGCGGTCGTGTCTCTCTCGGGGCGAAAGTGGCCCGAAGGGCCGGACGATGGGTTCAGCATCGGGGCTTCCGAAGGGCTTTCACCCCTCACCCTCTCCCTCTCCCCTGAGGGGAGAGGGGACGCAGCTCCCACCGCTTCTGAATCATTTCACCGTTTCGCTGAAACGCTGCCTTGCTCCAACAGTGTACCCGCTCGGATGGGGCAGCGGTCGTGTCTCTCTCGGGGAGAAAGTGGCCCGAAGGGCCGGACGATGGGTTCAGCATCGGGGCTTCCGAAGGGCTTTCACCCCTCACCCTATCCCTCTCCCCTGAGGGGAGAGGGGACGCAGATCCCACCGCTTCTGAATCATTTCACCGTTTCGCTGAAACGCTGCCTTGCTCCAACAGTGTACCCGCTCGGATGGGGCAGCGGTCGTCCTTCTCTCTCTCGGGGAGAAAGTGGCCCGAAGGGCCGGACGAGGGGTTCAGCATCGGGGCCTGCGAGGGGCTTTCACCCCTCACCCTGTCCCTCTCCCCTGAGGGGAGAGGGGACGCAGGTGACGACCCCATTTGCCAGCGGCGAGATCCCCCGCGCGTCGCTTCTAGCGAAAGACCGGCGGGCGCTTTTCGAGGAATGCCTTCAAACCTTCCTCGGCGTCCGGGCCGGTCTGGCTCAAGGCCGCCGTGAGGCTTTCGGCGTAGAGCCCCGCTTCGGGCGGCATGGAGCCGATCTGGGCGATGGCCTGGATGATGAAGCCATTGATGGTGGGCGAGTTTTTGGCGATCCGTTCGGCCAGCTCAAACGCTTTTTCCAGCGCCCCACCTTCGGGCACCACGTGGTGCGCCAGGCCCAGGCGCTCGCCTTCGACGCCCGAATAGCTGCGACCGGTGAGCATCATTTCGGTCATGCGGTCTGGACCGATGAGCCGGGAAATCCGCACCGAGCCACCACCACCGACGAAAATGCCGCGCAGGCCTTCGGGCATCTGGAAGCGGACCGTCTCTTCGGCCACGCGGACATGGCAGGTTGCGCCAAATTCAAGCCCGCCACCCATTACCGCACCGCTCATGGCGGCAATGACCGGCACCGGCGAAGTGGCAATCCGGGCCATGACCCGGTGCCAATTGCGCGAATGGGCCATGACGTCGAGGGGGCTGCGCGCCACGTGCTGGGAGAGATCGAGGCCGGACGAGAAGTGTCCGCCATTGCCGCTGACGACAATGGCGCGCGTTCCGGCTGGCACGGCGCCAAAAAAAGCATCGAGCGCGGCGATCAGATCGTCATTGAGCGCATTGCGCTTTTCGGGACGATTGAGCATCAGGTGGGCGATGGCGCCCTTCTGGCTGATCGTCAGAACTTCGGCTTCAGTCATTCTCGGTCCTCTCGGCGCTTTCGGCTTCGGCGCTCAAAAGCTGCCGCACTTGATCAGGCAATGGAGCGGAGCGGATGCCGCCCTGGTCGTCGCGCACCACCCAGACGCGCTTTTCATGCGCCTCGATGGCCAATTCGCCATCCTTGAAAAGGCTGTGTTGCACCGAAAAGCTTGAACGGCCCAGCTCGGTGATTTCACTTTTGATCTCAACCAGATCGCCAAAGCTCGATGGGCGAATGAACCGCGCGCCGGTATCGACCATGGGGATGCCGGCAATGCCGTAGTGTTGCAGCCAATTGCGCTTGTGCATGCCAAAGGCGGCCGACAACATCCCCGCCGTGGCATTGTCGAAAAAGCGGAAATAATTGGGATAATAAACGATGCCGGCGGGGTCGCAGTCGCCGAACTGGATTTCCACCCTGGTCGTATTGGTGAACATGTCCGGCTCCTATTTGGGCTGCATGCGCAGGGCGCCATCAAGGCGCACCACTTCGCCATTGAGATAATCGTTTTCGACCATCGACTTGACCAATGCCGCATATTCGTCGGGACGACCCAGGCGCGCCGGATTGGGGATGGCTGCAGCCAGCCCATCCTGGGTTTCCTGGGGCAGGCCTTCGAGCAGCGGCGTCAGGAACAGGCCCGGCGCGATGGCGAGGACGCGAATGCCGAAACGGGCAAATTCGCGCGCGGCCGGCAGGGTCAGCGAGACAATGCCGCCCTTGGAGGCCGCATAGGCGGCCTGGCCGATCTGCCCCTCATAGGCGGCGACGGACGCGGTGGAAATGATGACGCCGCGCTGGCCGTTCTGATCCGGCTCGCCCAGCGACATGGCATGGGCGCACAGCCGCATCATGTTGAAGCTGCCCACCAGATTGACATTGATGACCCGGGTGAAGGCATCGAGGGCCATTGGTCCGTCGCGCCCGACGATGCGCCCCGCGGTGCCGATGCCGGCGCAATTGACCAGCACCGATGGCGTGCCCAGGGATGCGACGGCGGCCGATACGGCAGCTTCGGCGCTGGCGGCATCGGACACGTCGAGGGCAAAGAATTGCCCGCCCAGTTCGGCGGCGACGGCCTGGCCCAGTTCGGCGTTGCGATCAAAAATGCCGACCCTGGCGCCGGCCGCGGCCAGCATGCGCGCTGTTGCTGCACCAAGCCCGGAGGCGCCACCGGTGATAAAGGCGATCTTGCCCGAAATATCCATCACGCGGCCTCGGGGTTTTCGATGAGCAGAGCAATACCCTGCCCGCCACCGATGCAGGCCGAGGCGATGCCATAGCGGCTGCCGGAGCGCTTGAGTTCAAGCGCCAGGGTGAGGCCAAGGCGGATGCCGGTGACCCCGAGCGGGTGGCCGATGGCAATGGCGCCGCCATTGACGTTGAGCTTGTCTTCATCGAGGCCGAGCTCATCGACGCAGGCCAGGATCTGCGCGCCGAAGGCTTCGTTGATCTCGATGCGGTCGATCTGGTCGAGGCGCATGCCCGCCACTTCGAGCACCGCGCGAATGGCCGGGGCGGGGCCGATGCCCATGATCTGGGGCGGCACGCCGACGGCGGCGCTGGCAAGTATGCGGGCGAGCGGAGTGTGGCCATTGGCTTTCGCATAGGCCGAGGAGGCGACCAGCACGGCCCCTGCCCCATCGACGATGGCCGAAGAATTCCCCCCGGTCTGCACGCCGCCAAAGGCGGGACGGAGCTTGGCAAGGATATCGTAAGGCGAGGGACGGATATGGCTGTCGGTATCGACGCTTTCGACCCCGCGCGGCAGCTTGATCCCGCGCTTGTCGAGCGTATCGATCTCGAAGCTCTCGCTGATCACCGGCACGATTTCCTCGGCCAGGATGCCGGCGTCGCGGGCGGCGATGGCGCGGTTGAAGCTGCGCTCGGCGAAGCGATCCACGCGCTCGCGGCCGATGTTGTATTGCTTGGCGAGGTTTTCCGCCGTGTCGCCCATGTTGACGCAACCGGCCGGATCGTAAAGCGCTTCCCAGAGGAAGTCCTTGAACTCCACCTTGCCCATGGCAAAGCCATTGCGGTGGGTATAGGCGGCGATGGGATTGCGGCTCATCGATTCACAACCCGCCGCCAGCGCCAGGTCGACGCGGCCGAGGGACACGGAATCGGCTGCCTGAGCGATGACCTCGATGCCGGTGCCGCAGATGCGCTGCACCAGATGGGCCGGGGCCTCGATGGGCGCGCCGGCATAGAGGCCGATATGGCGCGGGGTGACATAGGCATCGAACGAGGCCTGGGCCATGGAGCCGGCAATGGTATGGCCGATATCGGCGGCGTTCACACCCGTCCGCTCGATGGCGGCGCGGGCCGCCTTGATGCCGAGGTCGATGGGCGAAATCTCGCTCAGTGCGCCGCGATAGTCCACAAAGGGCGTGCGGGCGCCGCCGAGCAGCCAGGCGTCGTCGAAGGTGAGGCGAAGGCCTTTGCTCATGGTTCAGGCGCCTTTCCGGGAAAGTACGAAAATGTCGGGGCCGGGCGGTTCAGCATAAAGGCTGGCGACCAGATCGGGGCGATGGGTACGCACGGCCCGCTGGTTGATCGAGCCCTTGTCGGTCACCTCGCCCTTGTCGATGTCGGGCAGCGCAGTCATCACCAGGGCTCGCGCCACATGGTTGGAACTGCCGGTGGACTTCTGCGCCAGGGCGCCGAGGCTTTCGGCAAATTTCTGCCGCACCGCGGGATGGCCGACAATGGCCTCGGCCTCCGCATCGGCGGGCAGGCCCGCGTGGCGGGCGCAGGCGTTGAGGTCGGGGAAGATCATGGCACCAATGAAATTGCTGTCGAGGCCGGTGAGCACCACATCGCGGATCAGCGGCGCACAGGCGCTGATGACGGCAGTGCGCACGGCAGCGAAATTGACCCAGGTGCCGGTCGAGAGCTTGAAGTCCTCGGTGACGCGGCCATCGAAGACAAAGCCCCTGGTGAGATCATCCGGGTCGGCGAAGCGTACGGCGTCGCCGATCTGGTAGAAACCTTCTTCGTCAAAGGCCTCGCGGGTCTTTTCAGCGTCGCGCCAATAGCCGGGAGTGACATTGGGGCCTTTGAGACGCAATTCGGTCTTGTCGCCATTGGGCACGAGCTTGACCGTCATGCCGGCGGCGGGCAGGCCGATATGGCCGGCCTCTTCCACCGGCCAAGTGGTGGTGAAGGCAAAGGGCGCCGTTTCGGTCGAGCCGTAGCCGGTGATGATCAACACCCGCTCGCCGGTTTCGGCGCGGGCGGCCTTATCGAGACCCTCAAAGACGTGCTGGGAGAGACCGGCGCCGGCATATTGCAAAAGCTTCAACCGCGCGAAGAGATTGCGCCGCGCCTCAGGATGCTCGTCAAAGGCAGCGACGAGAAATTCATAGGCCTTGGGCACATTGGTGAAGAGGGTCGGCTGCACCGTCTTCAAATTTTCCAGCGTACGGCCGATGCGCGCCGGAGTGGGCTGACCATCGTCGATATAGAAGCTGCCGCCATTGTAGATGGCGATGCCGGTATTATGGCTGCCGCCGGCGACGTGGTTCCAGGGCATCCAGTCGAGCAGCACCGGCGGTTCATCGGCCACGAAGGCCAGCGCCTGGCGGATCATCTGCTGGTTGCAGGCCATCATGCGGTTGGTGGTGATGACACCCTTGGGCAGACCGGTCGAGCCGGAGGTGAACAGCACCTTGGCGATGGTGTCGGCCGAAATGGCGTCATGAGCATCGGCAACAGCGGACGTCACCGGTGTCGTGAGCAGGTCATTGAAGAGGCTGGCAGCGCGCCCGCCAATAGGATTGGACCGCACGATCAGCGGCACGTCGGGGCCAAACACCGCATCAATGGCGGGTGCAAATTTTGCGCCATCGCTGGCATAGAGCATGCCGGGAGTAAGAAGACCTGCAATGTGCCGGAGCTTGCCGAAATCGGTGGAGACCAGCGAATAGGCCGGGGAAATGGGAGCATAGGGGATGCCCACCCAGATCGCTGCCATGCCCAAGAGGAAATGCTCGATCTCATTGCCCGAAAGGATCATCAGGGGCCGCTCGGGCGAGAGACCGGCATCGAGAAGCGCCTGCGCCAGCGGCGGAATGCGCGCCAGGACCTCCCCAAATGTCAATTCGCGCCAGCCGTCGCCGTCGCGGTCGGCGATTAGCATGGCGTCGGGTGTCTTGTGCGCCCAGGCTTCCAGCGCATCGACAATGGCGCGCGGATAGGCGCCAAGCGCCTCGACAGAGCGGATGATGGCGCTGCCATCGGCGCGGTGTTCGGCAGAAGCAGCCATGTTTCCGAGCCGCACCTGGCGGATCGGGGTAGATTTGACGTCCATGAGTATCCTCCCCACGGATTTAGTTATGACGCATAACTATAACAGGTGCAAGGGCCTGCAATGCCGCAAACCCCAAGTGTCCGGCCACGGCAGGGAGCGCGGATCGCAAACCGCGTTGGAGTGGTGCATGGCATCACCCTGCCCTCTTCCCCTCCCCATCAAGGGGAGCGAGGCGAAAGTCTGAGAGGTCAGTGCTCATCATCTCCCTCCCTCTTGCGGGCTTCGACCCGACCCATGGGTCAAATCTCTCCAGCGGAGAGATTTGAGGGGAGAAGGATCAAGGGAGAGGGTTGTTGCCGGGTGCGCCGTTCCGCTGCGCCAGATATTGCCCCGTCAGCGCGCCCTTCGCCTTGGCGAGGTCCGCCGGGACACCTTCGAACTGCACGGTGCCACCATCGTGTCCGGCACCCGGCCCCAGGTCCACGACCCAATCGGCGCGGGAGATGACGTCCAGATTGTGCTCGATGACGATAACGGTCGAGCCGGCATCGACGAGACGGTCGAAAAGGCCGATCAGGGTATCGACATCGTTCATGTGCAGGCCTGTGGTGGGTTCATCGAGCACATAGATATTGCCCTGCTTGCCCAGCTCGGCGGCCAGTTTCAGGCGCTGGCGTTCGCCGCCCGAAAGGGTCGAGAGCGGCTGGCCCAGGGTGAGATAGCCCAGACCGACATCGACAAGGCCCTTCAGAATTTTGGCGATAGCAGCCTCGGTGAAGAAGCCTGCCGCATCCTCAATGCTCATCTCATAGACGTCGGCAATGGATTTGCCGCGTAGCGCATGCTCAAGCACTTCGGGCAGGAAACGCTTGCCCTCGCAGGTCTCGCAGGTGGTGACCATGGGGTCGAGATGGGCAAGATCGGTGAAGATGACGCCAAGCCCGTTGCAGTCGGGGCAGGCCCCCTTGGAATTGGCCGAGAACAACGACGCCTCGACGCCATTGGCCTTGGCAAAGGCCTTGCGCACTGCGTCCAGAATGCCGGTATAGGTGGCGGTATTGGAGCGGCGCGACCCCCGCGCCAGGTTCTGGTCGATGATGATGGTGTCGGGATAAGCAAGCGGCAGGCAGCCCTGGATCAGGCTCGACTTGCCCGACCCGGCCACGCCGGTTACCGCCGTCAGCACGCCGCGCGGGATCGATACCGAAACGTCGCGCAGGTTGTTGAGCGTTGCGTGCTCGATGCGCAGGGCATCGCCTTCGGGCTTGCGCACCTTGTCCTTGATCTTCTGATGCTTGCGCATGTGGTTTCCGGTCAAGGTGCCGGAGGTGAGAAGGCCCGCAAAATCGCCCTCGTAAACGACCTCGCCGCCCCTTGAGCCGGCAAGCGGGCCCATGTCGACGACATGGTCGGCAATGGCGATCATGTCGGGCTTGTGCTCGACGAGCAGCACCGTATTGCCCTTGTCGCGCAGCTGGGTCATCAGCGTGGCAAGGCTTCCCACGTCGTGGGGGTGGAGGCCCACCGAAGGCTCGTCGAATACATAGGTGATGTCGGTGAGCGACGAGCCAAGGTGACGGACCATTTTTACCCGCTGGCTTTCGCCACCCGACAGGGTCGAGCTTTCACGATCAAGGCTGAGATAGCCCAGGCCAATGGTGACCAGGTTCTCGAGCCGCAACGCCAGGGCACCGAGCATGGGGCCGACTTGCGGCGCCTGGATGGCCCTGATGAACAAGGCGAGGTCGGAAACCTGCATGGCCGACAGCTCGGCAATCGATTTGCCGTTGATCCGGCTTTCGCGCGCCCCGGCATTGAGGCGGGTGCCATGACACGCGGGGCAAGTGGCGCGGGTAAAGATCTTTTCGTACTCGCGCAGCACATGGGGCTGCAGGCTCTCCGGGTCCTTGGAGCCGAGCCCCTTCTTGAGCTTGGTGACCACGCCCTCGTAGGTTAGGCCGATCTTGCCCACCTTGATCTTGCGCCCGTCATCGAGGTGGAAAAGGTTCTCGCGCTCCTCGGGGGAATATTGGCTGATCGGTTTGTCGAGATCGAACAAGCCCGAATTGGCGTAGATTTCCCAGTACCAGCCGTCGACGGCAAAATCCTTGGGCAGGAGCGCACCCTGGTTGAGCGACCTGGTCTCGTCGATCACCGCACTCATATCCATGGCCGCGACCTGGCCAATGCCCTCGCAATCCGGGCACATGCCGCGCGGGTCATTGTAGGAATAGAGCCCGGGCGGTCCAAGGCGCGGCTCACCCAGCCGCGAAAACAGCACGCGCAGCATCTGCGCCGCGTCGGTCACCGTGGCGACGGTCGAGCGCGAATTGCCGCCCAGCCGCTGCTGGTCAACGATGATCGCCGCCGAAATGTTTTCGAGCTGGTCGGCATCGGGCTGCCCATAGTGGGGCATGAACTGCTGCACGAAGGCGGGATAGGTCTCGTTGATCAGCCGCTGGCTTTCCGCGGCAATGGTGCCAAAGACCAGCGATGACTTTCCCGATCCCGAAACTCCGGTGAACACCGTGATCTGGCGCTTGGGAATGTCGAGCGAGACATTCTTGAGATTGTTCTCGCGCGCCCCGCGAATGACAATGGCGCCATAAAGATCGTCAGCCACGTAATTCCCCCAAATCAAATATCTTCATGTCAATTTAGACGTCTTCGGTGTCCGGACCGGCTCAAGAGCTTTGCGGGCACTCCCTAGGATTACGGCCCCGTTGACGCGCAACACCCTTGATCAGGACGTTGTGCCACTTTATCCAGAGGCCAGCCAGTATCGGGAACACAGCTCATGAAAATTGCCATCGTCGGATCTGGATATGTTGGTCTCGTCACCGGCGTCTGCCTTGCCGATTTTGGTCATGAGGTGGTCTGCATCGACAAGGATGATGCCAAGATCGCAGCGTTGCGCGAAGGTATCATTCCGATCTACGAGCCTGGCCTGGACGCGTTGGTCAAATCCAATATCAGCGCCGGCCGCCTCCGCTTTTCCACCGACCTGCCGGCCTCGGTTGCGCCTGCCGATGTCGTTTTCATCGCGGTGGGGACACCCAGCCGGCGGGGCGATGGCCATGCCGATCTCAGTTTTGTCTATGCCGTGGCCCGCGAAGTCGCCGGGGCCGTCACCGGGTTCACCGTGGTCGCCACCAAATCCACCGTGCCGGTGGGGACGGGCGACGAGGTCGCCCATATCATCGCCAGCATCAATCCCGACGCCGATGTCGCCGTGGTGTCCAATCCCGAGTTCTTGCGCGAAGGCGCAGCCATCGAGGATTTCAAGCGGCCCGACCGCATCGTCATCGGGCTCGAGGACGATCGCGCCCGCGAGGTGATGACCGAGGTCTACCGTCCGCTCTATCTCAATCAGGCGCCGCTTCAGTTCACCGCGCGCCGCACGGCGGAGCTGATCAAATATGCCGCCAATGCCTTCCTTGCCATGAAGATCACCTTCATCAACGAGATTGCCGACCTGTGCGAAGTTGCCGGCGCGGATGTTCAGGAAGTGGCCCGCGGCATCGGCCTCGACAATCGCATCGGATCGAAATTCCTCCATGCCGGCCCCGGCTATGGCGGCTCCTGCTTCCCCAAGGACACGCAGGCCCTGGTCAAGATCGGCCAGGATTTCGGCAGTCCCATGCGGCTGGTCGAAACCACCGTTTCCATCAATGATCATCGCAAGCGCGCCATGTCGCGCAAGGTGATTGCGGCTTGCGGCGGGGACGTGCGCGGCAAGACCATTGGCGTGCTCGGCCTCACCTTCAAGCCCAATACCGATGACATGCGCGAGGCGCCCTCCATCGATCTGATCCGGGGATTGCAGGACCGCGGCGCGAGTGTGGTGGCCTTTGACCCGCAGGGCATGGACACTGCGCGCAGCCTTATCGAGGGTGTCAGGTTCGCCGATAATGCCTACGAGACCGCCCGGGGCGCCGATGCAATCGTGCTGGTGACCGAATGGAACGAGTTCCGCTCGCTTGACCTGGACCGGATCAAGTCCGCCATGATCGCGCCGGTCTTTGTCGATCTGCGCAATGTCTATCCGCCGCAGGAAATGGCGCGGCACGGGTTCACCTATGTCGGCATCGGCCGGGGCATCGAGCCGGTTGCCGACGACGCGGCCCACTGAGCCAGGCCGACCGAAAGACAGGACAGACATGAAGGCTTTCGTCACCGGAACGGCAGGTTTTATCGGTTTCCACCTTGCCCGGCACCTGCTGGCCCTGGGCCATGACGTGGTTGGCTATGACGGCTTCACCGACTACTACGACCCGGGGCTGAAGCGTGCGCGCGTCGCAATCCTTGGCGAGCAATCCCGCTTTCGCCAGATTGAAGCCATGCTCGAGGATGCGGACACACTTGGGGGCGCTATCGACAGCGCCAAGGCCGATATCGTCTTCCACCTCGCCGCCCAGGCGGGCGTCCGCTACAGCCTCGAACACCCCCAGAGCTATATCCAGTCCAATGTGGTCGGCACGGCAAATCTGCTCGAAGCCCTGCGCCGCACCCCGCCAAAGCACCTGGTCTTTGCGTCGACCAGCTCGGTCTATGGTGGCAACACCAAGATGCCCTTTGCCGAAACCGACCGCGCCGACGCTCCCGCCTCGCTCTATGCGGCAACCAAGAAGGCCGGCGAGGCGGCCATCCATTCCTATGCGCACCTGTTTGGCATTCCCTCGACCTGCGTCCGCTTCTTCACCGTCTATGGCCCCTGGGGCCGACCGGATATGGCGCTGTTCAAGTTCACCGACGCCATCCTCAACGGCCGTCCCATCGACGTCTATGGCCATGGGCGGATGCGCCGCGATTTCACCTATGTCGATGATCTGGTGACGGCCATGATCAAGCTGGGCGCGTGCATTCCCAAAACGGGTGAACCCGTTGGCCCCAGCGACAGTCTCTCCGCTATCGCCCCATTCCGCACCGTCAACATCGCCGGCGGCAGGCCCACGGAACTGATGGATTTCATCTCGGCGGTGGAAACCGCCATCGGACAGAGAGCCAGCCTCAACCTGATGGACATGCAGCCCGGTGACGTGGTGGCAACCGAGTCGGACACGACTCTCCTGCAGGCCCTGATCGGCTCCGTCCCGCAGACTGATGTCCCGACGGGCGTCGCCAGGTTTGTCGAGTGGTATCGAGAGGTCGGGCGGCACCTTGCGGCTTCATAGCGCCTCCACTTCGTATCCCGTGGCATGGGCCCGGGGTGCGAGACCGTCAGCGCAGGTGTTGATCGGCCCATGCGAGAATGTCGGCGCTGCTCATGGCGCCGGACACCCTGGCAACCTCCCGGCCACTCTTGAACATGATCATGGTGGGGATGCCCCGAATGCCCAGGCGCCCGGATAGCGATTGGTTGTCATCGGAGTTGAGCTTGACGAAGCGAAGCCTGGGCTCGGCCCGTTTGGCGGCCGCCTCGAACTGTGGGCCCATGACCTTGCAGGGTCCGCACCAAGGTGCCCAGACATCGACCAGCACGGGAATGTCGGACTTGGCGATGTGCTTTTCGAGGATTGCGGCGGACACATCCGCAGGTTGACCCTCGAAAAGCTGCCGTCCGCATTTTCCGCAATTGCCCGAAGCCAGGTCGCGGCCGTCCGGGATGCGGTTGGTCGCGCCGCAATGGGAGCAAACGATGTGGGTCATGCGCCAGTCTTGTCCTGCTTGACGGCCCGGAGCTTGTCTATGCCGAGCACCTGGAGCGCCAGTTTCTCATAAAACGGCTCGGCGGTGCCAGCGCGGATCTTGTGCAGGAAGTATTTCTCAAAGCCGATCTTGGCGACATGCACCCACTTGCCCGAACCCGACCAGTTGACATTGCGGGGCGGAATCTGCGGCTGGGCCACGAAGGCGACGCCGCCATCGCCAAAGTCGGCCAGGCAGACCGCATTCCAGGTGGGGATCGCGGTCGGCTCCCTGCCGCTGACCAGGCTGGCGATGTTCTGCGTGGTGGCGGTGACCATGGATTCGATCATGAAGCCTGTCTTGGGCACACCCACCGGCACGGGCGTCTTGCCCACCGGCGGAATGGCGACGCACACGCCAATCGAAAACACGTCCTTGAACGTGGGATTGCGCTGGTACTGGTCGGCCAGGATGAAGCCACGCGGATTGGTCAGGCCCTCGATGCCGCGCACGGCCGGCACGCCGCGAAACGCGGGCAGCATCATGGTATAGACAAAGGGGATTTCGTGGGACTGCCGCACCGAACCATCGTCAGCAATTTCGCTGACGAAGGCCTTTGCGTCCTCGAATTTGTCGACCTTGGCATTGGTGATGAAGCGGATATGGCGCTGCCGCATCTCGCTTTCGAGCAGCCCCTTTGTGTCACCCACGCCGTCGAGGCCCAGATGGCCGATATAGGGTTCTGCGGTCACAAAGGTCATCGGGACCCGGTCGCGCACCTTGGCATCGCGCAGGGCCTTGTCGAGGATGAAGGCGAATTCATAGGCAGGGCCGTAGCACGAGGCCCCCTGCACGGCGCCGATAATGACGGGGCCGGGATTGGCGACCAATCGATCAAAGGCGTCCTTGGCACCGAGCGCGTGATCAATGTGGCAGACCGACTGCGTTGCGGCATCGGGACCAAAGCCGGGGATTTCATCGAAAGCGAGTTCGGGGCCGGTGGCGATGACCAGGTAGTCGTAGTCGAGGTCCTGGCCGTCGGTCAGCGTCACCCGCTTCTCTGCGGGATGCACGCGCTCGGCGCCCTGCGGAAAGAAGTCAATGTTGCGCCGCTTGAACACTTCGGTCAGGTCGACCTCAATGTCTTCGCGGTCGCGCCAGCCAACGGCAACCCATGGGTTGGACGGGACAAAGCTGAACCTGGTCCCCTTGTTGACGACCGAAACCCTGTGCCCCGCGCCGAGCGCGTCGCGCAACTCGTAGGCCATGATCGTGCCGCCAAGACCGGCACCCAGTACAACGATATGAGCCATTTCTTCCTCCATGCCACACCTTAGCGGGGGCGCGCGGCGGACTTCTTGATCTAGATCATCACGCCGAGATGTTCGCGGACGCCAGGCGCGGGCCTTGCCAGGCGGCGCTCTGCTATGGCCAGCATGGCCTGGTGCTGGCTGAGGTGGATCTGACCGCTGAGATGGGCCAGGAACTCAGTGCCGGCGAGCCGGTCCATTACCGGTCCCTTGACCTCGGAGAGGTGCAGCCGAACCTTGAGATCGCTCAGGCGCCCATGGATGGCTTCGAGACTTTCGAGCGCCGACATGTCGATCGCGTTGACGGCAGAACACATCAGCACAACGTCGGTCAGGCCGGGATTGGCCGCCACCTGGTTGGTGACGAGGTCTTCGAGGTATCGCGCATTGGCAAAATAGAGGCTTTCGTCGATGCGAATGGACAGCACGCCGGGGACGGTATCAACCCTGTGGCGCTCGACATTGCGATAGTGCTCGGTGCCAGGCACCTGCCCCACCACGGCCGCATGCGGCTGGGACGAGCGATAGAGGAAGACCAGGATGGACGCGCCCACGCCCAGCGAGATGCCGACTTCGACGCCGAGCAGCAGCGTGCCCACCAGCGTGATCGCCACCGCCGCAAAATCGGCCTTGGAGTAGTTCCAGGCGCGCTTGAGGATGGAGAAATCCACCAGCGTCAGCACCGCCAGCACAATCGTTGCCGCCAGCGTCGCCTTGGGCAGCATGGCCAGGAACGGGGTCAGCAACAGCGTCGCCCCGGCAATGCCGATGGCGGTAAAGGCACCGGCTGCGGGCGTTGCCGCCCCGGCATCGAAATTGACGACAGAGCGGGCAAAGCCACCCGTCACCGGATAACCGCCGCCAATGGCCGCGGCCAGGTTGGAAGCCCCCAGTCCGATCAGCTCCTGGTTCGGATCGATGCGCTCGCGCCGTTTGGCCGCAAGGGTCTGGGCAACCGAAATCGACTCGACAAATCCAATGACCGAGATGATCAGCGCCGGCAGCAGCAGCGCCTGCATGGTATCGGCGTTGAAGCTGGGAAGAGACAGCATCGGCAGGCCCTGCGGCACCTGGCCAACCAGCGCCACGCCCTTGCCGCCCAGGTCGAACACGGCCGACCAGGCCATGGTGAGAAACACCACGAAAACCGGACCGGCCCGCACGATAATGGTGGCAACGCCCTTGGGCAGGCCGAAGCGATTGAGCCAGTTCTTGAGATCGAGCCGGATCCACAGCAACAGCGCCAGCGCCAGCGCACCCACAGCCAGGGTGTTCCAGTTGACGGTGCCGATGTTTTCGGAAATCGACATGGCCAGCTGCGGCAATGTATGGCCCTCGGTCTTGATGCCAAGGAGGCCGCCGACCTGGCTTGTGGCAATGATAATGCCCGAAGCCGTGATGAAGCCCGAGATCACCGGATGCGACAGGAAATTGGCGATGAACCCCAGCCGGAACAGGCCCATGACGGTGAGCATGGCGCCAGAAAGCAGGGCCAGCAGGATCGCGGCGCTGGCATAGTCAGCGGTGCCTTCGGCCGCCAGCCGGCCAACGGCGGCGGCGGTCATCAGGGAGACGACGGCCACCGGACCGACCGCCAGCGCCGATGATGTGCCGAAAATCGCATAGGCGACCAGCGGCAGCACCGAGGCGTAAAGACCCACTTCCGGCGGCAGGCCGGCCAGCAGTGCATAGGCCAGCGACTGCGGGATCAGCATGATGGTGACGATGACCGCCGCGACAAGATCGCTGGTCAGCGTCTGCCGGTTGTAGCGCCGGCCCCAATCGAGGATGGGGAAGTAGGTCTTTAGCTGCATCGGTCTTACTTGGACAGGGTGGCGTAAAGGCTGCCGGCGCGGGCGCCAGAGCGGCAATAGCCGAGCATCGGCTTGGGCAGGTTCGCCCAGGCGTCGTGGAAGCGGATGATCTGGCCTTCGCCCAGAGGCCCGGAAACCGGGATATGGACGATGCCAATGCCGGCGGCAGCGGCGGCCTTGGCCACCGCGTCAAAGGCGGGCTGACCACCTTCCTCGTTATCGGGGCGGGCACAGACGATGGACTTGAAGCCCGCTGCGGCAACGGCCGGCATCTGCTCGGGCAGAATCTGACCGGTGGCGGAGAAGTCGGGGGCAATCTGACGGATGTTCATTTTTCTGTCTTTCCTGGGTTTGGTACTGAAGGGCCACATGGTCAGAGGCCGTTCACGGGAACTTTGAGATAGGTTTTGCCGTCGCTGTCCTTGGGCGGCAGCTTGCCGGCGCGCATGTTGACCTGGAGCGCCGGAATGATGAGCTTGGGCATGGACAAGGTGGCGTCCCGCGCCTCGCGCATGGCAACGAACGTGTCCTCGTCGGTGCCGTGGCCGACATGGATATTGTGGTCGATTTCATCGCCGACGGTGGTCTCCCACTGAATGTCGCGACCGTTCGGGCCGTAATCGTGGCACATGAACAGCCGTGTCTGGCGCGGCAAAGCCAAGACGCGCTGGATCGAGCGGTAAAGGGTGCGCGCATCGCCGCCGGGGAAGTCGGCCCGGGCCGAGCCGCCATCGGGCATGAACAGCGTGTCCCCGACAAAGGCGGCATCGCCCGCCACATGGGTCATGCAGGCCGGGGTATGGCCGGGTGTGTGCATGACATGCACGGTCAACCCGCCGATCTGGTAGCTGTCGCCATCGGTGAACAGGCGGTCGAACTGACTGCCGTCGCGCTGGAACTCGGTGCCTTCGTTGAACACCTTGCCGAAGGTGTCCTGCACGATGGTGATGTTCTCGCCAATGCCAAGCTTGCCACCGAGCTTGCCCTGAATATAGGGCGCGCCCGAGAGGTGATCGGCATGCACATGGGTCTCGATCAGCCATTCAAGCTTGAGCTTGTGCTGCTCGATATAGGCGATGATGGCGTCGGCGCCGTCATAGGTGATGCGGCCGGCGGCGTAGTCGATATCCATGACGCTGTCGATGACGGCGCAGGCATTGGACTGGGGGTCCTTGACCACGTAGCTGATGGTGTTGGTCGGTGCATCGAAGAAGGCGGTGACCTCGGGGTGGACCGAAAGGTCGGGCGTGAATGGAAGATTGCTCATGGCGATATCCTTTCGCGAATTAGGCAGTTTGGGTGGCGCGGGCTTGCAATCCCATGCGGATGGTGCGGGCGGCGGCGATGCCGGCCAGCATGGTTCCAACGAAGATCCAGGCCGTCGGTTCGCCCAGGCCCAGCGCCGGAATGGCGCCACCGGGACAGAAGCCGGAAATTCCCCAGCCGACGCCGAAGATGGCCGAACCGGCCAGGAGCGGCATGTCGAGCTTACGGCCGGTGGGCAGGTGGAAGCGGGTTTCAACAATGGGCTTGTCGCGCCGCAACACGAAGCGGTAGCCGATGGCAGCAACCGTCAGGGCGCTCACCATCACCAGCGCCAGGGACGGATCCCAAGTGCCGGCAATATCGAAGAAATTGAGCACCTTGGCCGGATTGGCCATGCCCGAAAGGGCAATGCCGGTGCCGAAAACGAGGCCAATCAGACCAGCAGAAATCGTGCGCTGCATCAGAAGCCTCCCAACACGTGACGAACAACAAAGACGGTGATGGTCGCTGTCGCCATGAAAATGACAGTGGCAGCCAGCGAACGCGGCGACAGCCGCGCCATGCCGCAAACGCCGTGGCCCGAGGTGCAGCCCGACCCGAAATAGACGCCAACGCCGGCGATCAGACCGCTGATGGCGATCCATGGCGCGGGCACCGGACTTTCAAAGCTGATGGCCTGGCTGGAGGCAGCAAGGATCAGCATCGGTGCCACAATGGCACCGGCGATGAAAGCAGCGCGCCAAGGCCAGTCGCTGGAGACGGGCGGCAAAAGGCCGGTCAAGATGCCGGTCATTCCGGCGATGCGGCCATTAAAGGCCATGAGCAATACGGCAGAAAGCCCGATCAGCGTGCCGCCAAGCAGCGACATGAGAGGGGTAAATTCAGTCATGGAGTTAGGAAACCTTGCAGGTGGAGAGGCCAAGAATGGCGTAGGCCGGACAGAAGCGGACGACGGCAGTGACAATCAGCACGGCGCCAATGACGACCGAGGCGCCAAACCAGAGCGGATTGGCAAAAACGGCCAGCCCGGAGAGAAAGGGCAGCAGCACCAGCGCTGCGCCGATGACGATGCGGGCAATCCGGTCTGGCGTTCCAACATTGAATCTCATGACGGCATCCTTGAAATTGGAGGGAAGTTGATAAACATTGACGTCGCGTCCAGTCGTATATAAGAACATTCTAATATGATCAAGATGGAAATCGAAAAAATGGAGGCCAATGCCGATCAGGCAACGCGCCTTCTTACCGCCATGGCCAATCCCAAGCGGTTGCTGATCCTGTGCAACCTTTTGGAGCAGGAGATGAATGTGACGGAACTGGGCGACCGGGTCGGGCTGGGCCAGTCACCGCTCTCCCAGCACCTGTCCAAGCTGCGCGCCTGGGACTTCGTCAAAACCCGCCGCGACGGCCAGCAGGTCCACTACAGCCTGGCCTCCGACGCCGTAAAGCAGGTGCTGACAACCCTATATGGAATCTATTGTGCCAATTAATGGACCGGGGACGAGCCGCCACGGCTGTTGCGGCCGCAGCGGGCTTGACTGGGTGTAGCCCAGATGCGCGGGATATTCCGCAAGGGGGATGCCTTGGCAGCGGGGCGACGGGGGCTGACTGCTCTTGCAGGCTGGTGTTCGCCGATGGGTGGTTCCATCAGCGAAATGGGGGCTCATCAGGACGCACGCCGACAAGCACGACCGGATCAAAAGGCAACCCCCGGGTGCCGTCGAGCAACCAGGGGCCTGTTGGATGGGGCGGAATGGCGACGGCCCGGACGCGAGCCTGGGCGTCTCCCAGCGGTTAGATTCTGAGCCCGGATTCGTCGAAAGCCAGCAGCGCGCCGGGTTCAAAGCCCACCGTGATGGCCGCGCCGTCGGCTATCCGCGAATGGCCCTTTTGCTGGATGGTCACTTTGGTCTGGTCGTCCTTGCCCACTGCATAGACGTAGGAAACGCCCCCCAATTGCTCGACCACCTGCGCCTTGGCCGTCAGGACGGGACCGTCGCCGGCCGCCTCACTGAAATGTTCGGGGCGAATGCCCACGCTGACTTTCTGCCCGACGGCCGCGGTGACGCCGCGGCGGCGGATGACCAGGCCGGACGCATCGAATGCGTCGAGCTTCACGGTCATGTCGGCCCCATTGATGGACTCAATGACGCCGTCGAGAAAATTCATGCGGGGTGAGCCGATGAAGCCGGCGACGAACCTGTTGTCCGGGTTGTCATAGAGTTCGATCGGGCTGCCCTGCTGTTCGATGCGGCCGGCGCGCAGCACCACGATGCGGTCCGCCAAGGTCATCGCCTCGACCTGGTCATGCGTCACATAGACCATGGTAGAGCCCAGTTGCTGGTGCAGCTTGGCAATTTCGATGCGCATCTGGACGCGCAGTTCCGCATCCAGATTTGAAAGCGGCTCGTCGAAGAGGAACGCCTTGGGCTGACGCACAATCGCGCGACCGATGGCCACGCGCTGACGCTGGCCGCCGGAGAGCTGACGTGGCTTGCGCTCGAGCAGATCAGTCAGTTCAAGGACACGCGCCGCTTCCAGGACACGCTCGGAAACCTGCTCCCGGGGCATGCCGCCCATGCGCAGGCCAAAGCCCAGGTTCTGCTCCACCGTCATATGCGGATAGAGCGCATAGGACTGGAACACCATGGCGACCCCGCGCTCGGACGGGTCGAAATCGGTGACGTCCTCGCCCCCGATCAGGACCTGGCCGGAACTGGGTTCCTCCAGGCCCGATATGGTGCGCAGCAGGGTCGACTTGCCGCAGCCTGAAGGCCCGACGAACACCACGAATTCGCCGTTGGCGATATCGAGATCGATGTCGTGGATCACCTTGACGGCGCCAAAGCTCTTGTTGATGCCTCGCAATTGCAGTTCTGCCATCGTCTCCTCCTTGCCGATGGTTAGGGTCTATCAGCGGCTGGCCCAGAGGGCGCCGCGCTCGAACATGGTCCGCATCTGCGGCACCTGAAATTCATCCACCACATGGCCCAGGGTGGAATAGAAGATCCTGGCCTTGCCATAGCGGCGCTTCCAAGCAACCGGCATCACCACGCCGTCGATCTCGTCGAAATATTCACCCGAGAATGTGGTGGTGGCCAGGACTTCGACGCTGGGATCGAAGTGCATGTAATATTGCTCGGAGCGATAGGCGAAGTCGCCGATGCCCTGCATGATCGGGTCATCCGGCCGGGTCACATTGACGGTAAAGTCGATGATATTGCCAGGATGGGCGACCCACTGGCCGCCAGTCATGAACTGATAGTCGGGCTCGTTGCGAAAGCTGTCGCACATGAGGCCGTGAAAGCCCGCCAGGCCGGTGCCGGCCCGTACGGTGGCCAGCAGATTGGTCAGTTCCTCTTTCTCGATGCGCGACATGGTGATGGCCGGAATGATCAGGTCATAGCGCGACAGGCCGGCATCGGCAAAAGCCTCGGTCGTGGGCTCGATATCGACTGTAAAGTCATGCGCTTCGAGCATCTCCCCGACCACGCGGGCGCTCTGTTCAGGTGTGTGGCCGTCCCAGCCTCCCCAAACGATCAGGGCAGATTTAGTCATTGTAGTTCCTCCTGGTAGGCTGAAGTCCACGGAGCGCTGTAGATGTCGCGCAGCATCAATGCCGCAGCGCCCCGCGCCCAAAGCTGATCGTCCAGCGTATGAAGGATCAGCTCGGTTGACGCGTAATGCGCGCGGAAACTGTTGGCCGCCGCTGCGGCCCTGAGGGCGGGCTCGACCAGGTCGCAATAGCGCTGGGATTCGAGCACCACGATGATCTTTTCGGGATTGATCAGATTGATGACATGGGACACCCCGACGCCAAGCTTGGCGCCGTGCCCATCAATGATCTTGCGGGCCTCGGCCTCGCCGGCATCGCAGGCCTCGGCCAGCGCCGCGGTGATGGAGGTGCGTGCCAGCGCGGTCTGGACGAACCCGCTCCCCAGCGCATCGGCGGCGTGCTTGCGCAGGGCGGCATCGCTCACATGGGCGTTGAGGCAATCAAGCTGACCACAGTCGCAGGCGACACCCTGGCTGCCGACCTTGAGGTGGCCGAAGGTGGGGCCAAGCGTGCTGGCGCCGCGATGCACATCGTCGTCCAGCCAGAGCCCCAGGCTGGCGGTCTGATCGAGCACGATCACGCCAAAACTCTTGTCCCGCTGCGCATAGCCGAACCAAGCCTCTGCCAGGGCGAGCAGGTTCGCGGGCTTTTCAAGCTTGACCGGCAAGCCGGTGCGCTCACCCAAAAGGGCGCTCAAAGGCACTTCACGCTCGCCGAAAACCGAGCTGGCATAGCTCCGGCCCGAGCGCGGGTCGACCAGGCCCGGAACGCCGATACCTATTCCACGGATGCGCTTGCGATTGACGCCGGACTTGTTGATGCAATCATCCATGGCATCTTCGATCAGGTCGGCAATGACTTCGGCCGGCTGGCGTGACAGCCGGATCGGCAGTTGCACGGAGGTGACCACTTCGCCCTGGAAGTCGATCAGCGTCACCGTTGTCGTGGCCTCGGAAATCTTGATGCCCAACACATAGGCCGCATCGGCCACCAGCCCCAGGAGCACGCGCGGTCGTCCGCGATGGGTTTCCCCATTGGCCTCGGTATGGGTGGCATGGATAAGGCCTTCCTCGATCAGCGCACCCGTGATGGCCGAAACAGTCGTGCCGCTGAGCAGCGTGCGCTCCGAAATCTCGACGCGCGAAATCTGGCCATGGCAGCGGATTGTTTCGAGCACATGGAACTTATTGATTTCGCGCATCAGCAGCGGATCGGCGATCTTCACGGCCAAGGTGGCACTCCAGGGAACAAATTCAGCATCGATGATTTAGTTTGCCATCTGTATCAAATTCTACTGCGATTTAGCATTCAAATTTGTACGGAACCCTCATCGAAATTCATTTTATCTCGATATTTCAAGTCGTTATTACGTAACCTATCCTGTTTTGAACGGATCGTCGGCGCTATGAGGTACGTCCCTCTTGCGTCTTTAATAAGGGATGCGTAAAAAGTAGCAAGTGGTGAGTTCAGTGGGGACTGACTCAGCGCCGCGGTCAGGGAGGAATTTCCGAAACGGATTTCGGAGACCGCAATTTTGAACAGGAGGAATTCATGAAGCATATTGCGCTCGCCGCAATGCTTGGACTGGCCGCTATCGCGCCGGTACAGGCCCAGACTGTCGTCCGGCACCTGCACATCACGTCCATCCCGGCAGAGGTGGAACTGATGAACAGCATCGCCGCCGATTTCATGGCCCAAAATCCCGACATCGTCGTGGAATTGCCGTTTCTTGAAAACGAGGCTTTCAAGGCCAAGCTGACGACCCTGCTGCAGTCGGCTGATGCACCCGACGTGTTTCACACCTGGGGCGGCGGCGTTTTCTATGAGCAGGCAAAGGCCGGCTTCCTGCGTCCGATCGAGGACGTATTGAGCGATGAAGCCAAGGAGGCCGTCGGCAGCGCCGGCATTGCCGCCTATACGGCCGAAGACGGGCATCTCTATGGTGTCGCGCGCGACGTGGCGGAAGTCGTGCTGTGGTACAACAAGGCCTTGTTCGAGCAGGCTGGCGTTGACCCCGCCAGCATGGAAACCTGGGAAGGCTTCCTGGCCGGCGTCCAGACTTTCAAGGATGCAGGCATCACCCCGATTGCAATCGGCGCCAAGGACAAATGGCCAGCGCACTTCTGGTGGTCCAAGCTTGTCGTTCGCCAGGCCGGCATGGAAGGCTTCCAGGCCGCGGCACGCGGCGAGGGCGACGGCTTTGCCGGCGAGGACTTCGTCAAGGCAGGCGAATACTTCCTGGAGCTGGCTGCCATGGAACCGTGGCAACAGGGCTTCCTGGCTGCCGGGTATGGCGATGCCTCGGGTTACTTTGGCGATGGCAAGGCCGCGATGCACCTGATGGGCGACTGGGACTACGGCGCCATGAAGGACAATTCGGCCAATAAGGAAGGCATCCCCGACGACCAGCTCGGCATCCTGCCCTTCCCCACCATCGAAGGCGGCAAGGGCGACCCGACGGATACGCTGGGTGGCCTGGGCGGCATCGCGTTCAGCAAGAACGCCTCGGACGCGGCCGTTCGCTGGGTCGAGTTCTTCAACAATCAGGAGAACCAGGCGAAATACGCCAAGGACGCCTACTACATCCCGATCTCCAAGGGGGCGGCTGACGTCATGACCAACCCCTTCAAGGTGCAGATCGCCCGCAATATCGGCAATGCACACTGGCACGCCCTGTTCTTCGATCAGGCCCTTGGCCCCAATGTCGGTGGCGTCGTCAATGACATGTCTGCCGAACTGGCCGGCAATTCCATCAGCGCCCAGGAAGCGGCGGAGCTGATCAAGGAAGCCGTGGACGATTCTCTCTAGGCTTTTTCCAATCCCCTCGGCGGGCGATATCGCCCGCCGAGGCCTGTCATTCATTCAAGCATGCCCCGGATCTGCTGCGCGCAATCCATACCGGGTGTGAGGAGAAGAGCTATGAGCACCGTCGCTGCGGGAGCGACTGCGGGGATTACGACGACCGCGCGGCGCCGCCGATACATGGATCGCAAGAGCCTATTGCCACTCCTGTTGTTCCTGCCCCCGTCGCTGATCCTTTTCACGGTCTTCGTCGTTCTGCCGATGGTCGACGCGGCGACCTTCTCGTTTTTCGATTGGAACGGCTACGGTCCAATCACCGATTTCGTCGGTTTCGAAAACTATGCCGACGTGATTACCCATCGCAATTTCGGCACCGCCGTCCGCAACAGCCTGATCGTGGTGGCCGTCTCCCTGCTGGTGCAATTGCCGCTGGCCATGTGGTGCGCCATCGCGCTCGCAGAGCGCTCGGTGAACATCAACATCCTGCGCACACTGTTTTTCCTGCCCTTCATGTTGGCAGAGGTCGCCGCCGGGCTGATCTGGAAATTCGTCTATGACGGCAATTACGGCCTGCTGCCAGCCATCGGCGGCGCCATTGGCGTGGAAATGCCCTTTGTGCTGGGTGACAAACTATGGGTCATTCCGGCCATCATGCTGGTCATTACCTGGAAGTATTTCGGCTTCCACATGATGATCTTCATTGCCGGCCTGCAATCGATCTCGAGCGAAGTCATCGAGGCGGCGCGCCTGGATGGCGTCAGCAAGTGGCAGATCGTCCGGCATATCAAGATTCCGATGATCCGCTCGGCCATCGTCATCTCGGTGTTTTTCGCAATCACCGGGGCCTTGCAGCTATTCGACCTGATCATTCCGCTCAGCAATGGCGGGCCTTCCCATTCAAGCCACACGATCGTCACCTTCCTCTACCAGTTCGGCATCCTGCGCATGAAGCTGGGCTTTGGTGGCGCGGTCAGTGTGTTGCTGTTCATCGCCTGCGTCATCGTTGCGCTGGCCTATCGTCGCATCCTGTTCAAAGTGGAGCAGAACTGATGGCTGCCGCATCCAAGAAACGCCGTCCGGTCATCTCGCCCGTTCAATGGATCAGTCTGCTGATCGTGGCGGCATTCGTGATCGTGCCCTTCTACACGACGGCCCTGGGCGGCTTCAAAGAGATCGGGGAACTGCGCGTCAATCCGTTCGGGTTACCGGCGAGCTGGGACCCCGTCCGGTTCACCGAAATTCTCGGTGGACCGCGCTATTTCTCGTCCCTGGGCAATTCGCTGCTCATCGCGGGGGGCACAGTGCTGTTTTCCACGCTGGTGGCTTCAATGACTGCCTTTGCCCTGGCCCATATCAAATTCTTCGGGTCCAAGTTCATCCTTGGCTATCTGATGATGGGGCTACTCTTTCCGGCGGCGACCGGCATCCTGCCGCTGTTCATCAAGATGCGTGACCTGGGCATGCTGGACAGCCACTGGGGCATCATCATGGTGCAGGTCGCCTTCAGCGTGTCGTTCTCCGTCCTCTTGTTCCACAATTTCTTCAAGGAACTGCCCAAGGACCTGATCGACGCCGCGCGCATGGACAATTGCGGCTATATCCGCATCTATTGGTACATCACGCTGCCGCTTTGCCTGCCGATCATCGCCACCGTGGGCGTGTTCAACTTCGTGGGCAGTTGGAACAGCTTCCTGCTGCCCCTGATCGTGCTCAACTCCGAGGCCAAATATACCTGGCCGCTGGGCATCATGCAGTTCCAGGGGCAGTTCGGCTCAGACTGGCCACGCATTCTGGCTTTCCTCACCCTTTCGATCATGCCCGCCATCGCCTTCTTCCTCATGGCCCAGCGCTACGTGATCTCGGGCCTGACCGGCGGCGCCGTAAAGGGCTAGATCATTTCACACTCAGGCGGACGCGGCTCCTGCGCGTCCCTCCCCCTTGTGGGCTTCGACCCGTCCCGAAGGGCAAACCTCTCCGGTGGAGAGGTTTGAGGAGAGAAGGACCGAGGGTGGGGGTGTCGGCATGTCCTCTTGCTCGGAGCCTTTGGAGGTCGCGTCTCCCCCACCGCAGCTCTGCTATGGCCTGTCGGCCTAGCGTCGCTACCCTCCCCACAAGGGGGAGGGAGGAAAGAGGGCAGCGCGTTCAGCTAAACGTGAAACGGGCTGAGACCGCGCGGCGGCCTGCACGGCCAGGTCAACAAGAAAGCCCGGCGTGAAGCCGGGCTTTTGCGTTTCCGCCTCGCTTGCAGCGTGAGCGGGTCAGGGATCGAAAAATCCGACGTCATCCTCCAACAGGTACTTCCTGGCGCCCTCCGGGTCGATATCGAGCCCGAGGCCCGGCGCTTNGAGACCGCGCGGCGGCCTGCACGGCCAGGTCAACAAGAAAGCCCGGCGTGAAGCCGGGCTTTTGCGTTTCCGCCTCGCTTGCAGCGTGAGCGGGTCAGGGATCGAAAAATCCGACGTCATCCTCCAACAGGTACTTCCTGGCGCCCTCCGGGTCGATATCGAGCCCGAGGCCCGGCGCTTCGAGCAGATCGATCATGGAGTCCTTGACGATCTGCCTCGGCAGGCCGACGACGATATCCTCCCACCAGGGGTCGGAGGCGCTGGGATATTCGAAGGCGATGTAATTGGCGGGCAGCGTGGCGCAGACATTGATCAACGCCCCCAGCCCCAGCAGACCATTTGCGGTGCCGTGCGGCGCCATCATGATCGAGTGCATATAGGCGTGCTCCGCGACCCATTTCAGCTCGGCAATGCCGCCAATATCGGCCGGGTCCGGCCCGATCACGCGGACCGCCTGGGTCTCGATCAGTTCCTTGAAATTGTGCCGCAGGTAGATCTGCTCACCGGTATGGATCGGCGTCGTGGTCGATAGCGTCAGCTCCCGATAGGCCTGCGGGTTGACCCAGGGCACATAGTCGCCGGTCAACATGTCCTCGAGCCACATCAGGTTGTATTTTTCGACCGCATTGGCAAAGCGGATCGCGTCGGGCAGGAACCAGCCCGGACCACAGTCGAGCGCCAAGGATACCTTGTCGCCCAGGACTTCCTTCATGGCGATAACGCAATCGAGCATGTGGTTGAAGCCGTGCTCGGAGATCTGTCCCTGATCCATGGCGCCGTGATAGCCGGCATTATTCTGACGGACGCCGTAATGGAAGTTGTCGATATTGTCCTTCATGTTCGAGTGGAAACTGATGCCCTGCTTGACCATGAAGAAGTTCTGCGGCTGCTCCATCATCCACTTGACGTCGGCGGCATAGTCCTCGGGCCGGTCGCCTGTCCGCTTTCTGCGGATCGAGCCGTTATAGACGCGCACCTGATCGCGCACCTTGCCGCCGAGCAGCTTGTATGCGGGCACATTGGCTGCCTTGCCGGCAATATCCCACAGGGCATGCTCGATTGCACTGACCGCAGCGCCATAGGGCTTGAAGCTGCCACGCTGGCGGATCTTGAGCATGACCCGCTCGACATCGGTGGGGTCTTCCCCGATCAACGCCTCGCGGAAATGCAGTACGAAGGGCTTGAGATAGGTCTTGGTGAACTCCACTTCACCCAGGCCATACAGACCCTCGTCGGTGACAATCCGAACAATCGGGTGACGGCCGATGACCGCACATCGCAAATCGGTGATTTTCATCGGCGGTCTCAGCTCCAGGTCCGGTCCCAGGAATAGTCATCGTCCCAGCTCTCGGTCGATTGCCAGATGTCGGTCACCCCCGGCTGCAAGTGCTCGCGAAGGACGTCGTCGACCAAGTCATCAATGCCCAATCCCGGCTTGTCCGGCACGGTGATGAACCCGTCCTTGACCAGCGGCCCGGGCAGACCGGTGACGATATCGTCCCACCAGTCGACCTCCACCGAATGGTATTCGAGCGCCATGAAGTTTTCGGTGGCGACCGCGACATGGGCTGCGGCCATGGCCGCTACCGGACTTTCGGCCATGTGAATGGCCATGGCGACGCCGTGGTCCTGCGCCATGTCACCGATCTTCTTGGTTTCCAGTATGCCGCCCGAAGTCAGCAGATCAGGATGGATGACCGAGATGCCAGCCTTGAGCAGCGGCTCGAATCCTTCCTTGAGGTAGATATCTTCGCCGGTGCAGATCGGCACGGTCGTGGCCTGCTGCAATTGCCGGTACTGCTCGGTGTACTGCCAGGGGATCACATCCTCGAGCCAGGCCGGCACGTATTTCTCGATGCGCCTGGCCAGGCGAATGCCGTTTTGCAGGGAAATATGGCCGACATGGTCGATTGCAAGGGGCACTTCATAGCCGATCACCTCGCGCACTTCGGCAATGTATTGCTCGAGCAAGTCGAGGCCCTTGTCGGAAAAATGCAGGCCGGTGAACGGGTGACGCACATTGTGCGTGTCATAGACGGCATTGCGGGCCCGCCGGTCCTCCATCGACCTGGCCGGCCCCTGGCCGGGATGGATGCGATAGCTCTCAAGCGACCCGGCCGGCGCCACGACGGCGCCGGGCACGTCGGCAATCTGCATCAGGCCAAGGTCCATCTTGAGAAAGGTGAAGCCCATGTCCATGCGCGCCTTGAGACGCTTGCCGGTCTCGGTGCCGCTGGGCTTTTCGGCATCGGTATCGCAATAGCAGCGCACCTTGTCACGGAACTTGCCACCGAGCATCTGGTAAATCGGCACGCCATAGGCCTTGCCCGCCAGGTCCCAGAGCGCGATCTCCACGGCCGAGACGCCACCACCCTGCCGACCATGCCCCCCGAATTGCTTGATGCGGCGGAACAGACGATCGATGTCGCAGGGATTTTCGCCCAGCAAGCGCGACTTGAGCATCAGTGCATAACTGGCGCTGGCGCCGTCGCGCACCTCGCCCAGGCCGACAATGCCCTGGTTGGTGTAGATCTTGACCAGGGCCGAGCGAAATGGCGCGCCGACGATTTCGGCGACACGCAGGTCGGTAATGCGCAGATCCGCCGGTCGCGACGCGGTGCGGACATTGGCCTGGATGGACTGGGCGGCGATTTGATCATCCATAGACTTGGCTCCTAGCGGATCTCAATCGAGCGAAAGCACATTGGCTTCGAGATAGTCGCGGTTCATCTCGATGCCGAGACCCGGCGCCCGGTTGAGCTTGAGACTGCCGTTGGAATTGTCGAGTGGCCGGTCGATGAGATGATCGTATTTGCTCAGGTTCCACTCGGAGGTTTCGAGCCGGTAGAAATTGGGCACGGTCATCATTACCTGTGCGCCGGCAACGACATTGATCGGCCCGGCCGCATCGTGGGGCGAGACGGGAATGTAATAGGCCTCGCACAGTGAAGCGATCTTCTTGAGTTCGGTAATGCCCCCGGTCCAGGTGACATCGGGCATGATGTAATCGGCCAGCCGGTTTTCAAGGACGGGCACAAAGTCCCACTTGGTGTGACCGCGCTCCCCCCAGGAGATCGCCGCATTGACCTTGTCGCGGACCTGTTTGAGCGCATTGATGCTTTCGGGTGGAACAGGCTCCTCGAACCAGTCGATGTCGCCCGCCTCCTCAAGGTCGCGACAACAGCGGATGGCCGTGGGAACGTCAAAGCGCCCATGGGCGTCGATGAGGATATCGACATCGGGGCCCGCGGTTTCGCGGATAAGGGCGGTGAGTTCGGCGGCCTCGCGCGCGTGTTTGCGGTCCATCGAACCATCGAGATAGCCGTCGGCCTGCTCCCGGGCGATGCCGTTCTTTCCCAGCGGGCCTTGTTGCGGATAGGGGTCGAACTTGAGGGCCGTGTGGCCCGAGGCGATGATGTCCCGGATTTCCTGGACAACGCCTTCCCTGGTCGTGAACTTGCGCTGATCGGGGTGGGTGTAGAGCAGGATTTCGTCGCGCACCGGACCGCCCAGCAGCTCATAAATCGGCAGCCCGAGAACTTTGCCACGAATATCCCAGAGGGCGATATCGATGGCGCTGACGCATTCAACGGCTGCGCCGCGACTGCCCATATAGGTGAAGTTGCGGAAGATCTTGTGCCAGATGCGCTCGATCTGAGCGGGATCATCCCCTTCGATGATCTTGCTGATCTGCCGGAGCATGACGCAGAGCGCGCGATTGGCGACATAGGTGGTTGTGGTGATCTCGCCCCAACCGGAAACGCCTTCGTCGGTGGTCACTTCGACAAACAGAAACTCCCCCCAATAGGACGCCTCGGTCTTGATCAGCCACGGCTTGACGCCTGTGATCTTCATTTGCTGTTCCCCTCCCGAAAATATGGCCGCGTGAACTATCCCGTCCGCGCCGCATCAAAGGCACGCATCTGCTCAAGGATGTGCTGGCCCGAGCTTTCGACATGACGGGCAATACAGGCCGCCGCCTTGTCGGCTTCGCCGGACTTGACGTGTTCAATCAGTTCGCGGTGTTCGCGGATCACCTGGCTGCGCCGGGCCAGCGTATAGGGAAAACGCTGGGTCACAGCCCGCAGAACCTGCCGGTGTTTCCACCAGATCTCGGCAGCATGTCGGTTGTAGTGGCGCTGATAGACGACAGTGTGAAACTGCACATCAAGGCCGCTATGGAGCACCGCGTCGACGAAGTTATTCTCTTCGATCAGGCGCTGAATGCGTTCAAGTTCGGCGATATCAGCGTCCGTTGCCATGCCGACAAACCAGCGCGTCAAGGCCGGTTCGATCAGGGTGCTGATCTCGTAGATATTGCGCACGAAATCGTGGTCAATCGGGCGGACGCGAGCGCCACGATTGGGCGAAAACATCACGTAGCCCTCCCCGCGCAGCATTTGCAGCGCTTCGCGGATCGGGTTGGTGGACGTACCGAGGCGTTCGGCCAGATCAGCGACCACCAGGCGCTCATTGGGCGCCAGGCGACCTGACAAGATATCCTCGCGGATCGCTTCGTAAAGCGTGACGGCACGCTGGCTGGAGACATCCATGTCCTCCATGCCGGCGGGCGGCGATATCTTGAACTCGCTGGTACTTGCCAAACTGCACTCCTCCACCGTCTCGTGACCTAATGTCGTGTATGGCTATCATCAAATCGTGTACAATCCAAGTCAGTTGACACGCAATATCTATTCTGCAACGCTCATTACATGGCGAGATGTACATAAGAGGCAAAAGCCCGATGTAGACCGCCGCAAAAAGGACCTGAAGCGCGAGGGGCGCTGCGGGGACAGAGGAGGACTACATGAGCAAATACCCATTGGGCCGCGCCCTGGTGCGTGGCGCATTCGTCTCTGCGCTCGCCGTTTCTATGATGAGCACGACGGTACTCGGCCAGAGCGTCGATCTTAGTCAGTGGTCGCCGGAATATGTCCGGTCAATCGCCGGCACGGAGACCTACAATACGGCCGAACAATGCGGCGCGGTCACGCCGCTCGACTACGAAGGCAAGCTGACCTTCTGGTATCAGGGCGTCTTCGAGGGCGACCCGGACCTGCTGCGTCAGTACTATAAGGACTTCTTCGAGGCCTTCCGGGCGACCTATCCCAATATCGACCTGCAGGAACAGGCCCTGACCTATAACGACCTGCTGGACAAGTTCCGCACGGCATTGCTTGGCAATGCCGGCCCCATGGTCGTGCGCCTGCAAATCCTGGGCGGCGTCGAGTTTGCCTCGAAGGGCTATCTGCAAGAGTTGAGCCCGGAAGATGTGGGCTGGAAGACCGAGGACTTCTGGCCAGGCGCCATGAAGTCGGTGATGTGGGAAGGCAAGGCCTATGGCGTGCCCACCAACAATGAAACCATGGCTTTCATCTGGAACGCCGACATCTTCGAGCGTGCCGGGCTCGATCCGGAACGGCCGCCGGCAACCTGGGACGAAGTCGTCGAATATTCCAAGACGATTCACGACAAGCTGGGCATAGCCGGCTATGGCCTGGTCGCCCGCAAGAATGCCGGCAACACGCCCTACCGCTTCATGCCACAACTCTGGGCCTACGGCGGCGGTGTCTTCGACGAAGCCGACCCCAACCCGACCTATGGCGAAGTGCGCCTCGACAGCCCCGAGAGCATCCGGGCACTCCAGGCATCCTACGACATGTATGTCCGTGACCAGTCGGTGCCGGTTTCGGCGCTCACCAATCAGCAGGCCGACAACCAGCCCCTATTCCTTGGGGGACAGGTTGCGATGATGATCTCGCATCCTTCGGACTACAACGTGATGCTCGATCTCCAGGCCAAGGCGACCGGCGCCGATAAGGAAACTGCCCAGACCGTCATCGACAACATGCGCTACGGGCTGATCCCGACAGGTCCCGACGGCCGTCGCGCCGTGGTGTTTGGCGGCTCCAACATCCACATCCTCAACCCTGAATATGTCGAGGGCGGGGAAGTGGACGAGGCGGCAGCCAAGGCCATGGTCTGCTTCTGGACGAGCCCGGAATGGAGCCTGAAGATGGCCTATGCCGGCTCCAACCCAGGCAATCTCAATGGCTTCAAGACCGAGTGGATGAAGGAACGCCTCGAGAATATCAAGTTCCTCGACGTCACGACCTCGATGCTGCCCTACGGCGTGCCCTTCCCGACGCTGCCGGAAACGCCCGAGATCATGAACATCATCATTCCCGACATGCTGCAGAACGCGCTGACCGGGGCGATGACCGTGGAAGAAGCCGCTGCGGACGCCGCGCAAAAGGTGCGTGACGTCACCGATGGCGGCGGCCTCTAGCCCCCTCTCTCCCTGCAAAAGAGACCGGCGGCGCCGCTGCCGGTCTCCCCTTCTGACAGGAACGAGCCAATGACCACGATAACGGGCCAATTGAGCGCTGCTCCCGAGCATATCGCCCGGCGACCCAATCTTTTGCGGCAGATGTGGATGAGCCGCGCCGACTATCTCTATGTCTTGCCGGCAATCGTGGTGATGCTCGTCGTCATCGCCTATCCCATCTACTACACGATTGACCTCTCGTTCTTCAAAACCCCGCCGGGCCTGCAGCTCCGCGACAAGATTTTCATCGGCACCGAGAACTACAGCGCCATCCTGTCCAGCAGTGTGTTCTGGAAGGTCACGCTCAACACGGTGATCTGGACACTCGCGTCCACGCTGATCGCCTTCGTCCTCGGCTTCGGGGCGGCGCTGGCGCTCCATCGCGACTTTGCCGGCCGCGCGATCCTGCGCGCGGTCCTCATCATTCCCTGGGTGATCAGCGCGGTTGCCGCGTCCTATATCTGGAAGTGGATCTACCATTCCGATTTCGGCGTACTCGGCGCGGTGATGGTGCAACTCGGCTTCCTCGACCGGCAGCCCAATTTCATCGACAACGTCAACAGCGTTCTGCCCTCGCTCATCGTGGTCAATATCTGGCGCGAATTTCCCTTTGCCATGATCATGCTGATGGCGGGCCTGCAGACCGTTCCCGAGCAATTGCTGCGGGCCGCAAAGGTGGATGGCGCCTCGACCTGGCAACGGTTCTGGCACGTGACCTTCCCGCACCTGCGCGGCGTATCGACGGTCACCATCCTCCTGTTGGCGGTGGCCAATTTCAACTCCTTCATCATTCCCTGGATCATGACTGGCGGTGGCCCGTCCAATGCCTCCCACATCTGGATCACCCACATTTACGAGCTTGCCTTCGGGCGCCAGCGCTGGGGCGTGGCGGCGGCTTATTCGGTGCTGCTGTTCATCATCATGATGGTGCTTGGCTACTTCTATGTGCGGGCCCTGAGCGGCAACGAAAGCAAGGAGCACGGCGCATGAGCAGTGTCGGTAATGCGGTTACCCGCCGTGGCCGCAAAGGGGTGGACGGCTGGCGCTGGGCGGGACGCATCTTCCTGCTAATCATGGTGCTCTACACCGCCCTGCCAATGGCGTGGATGCTGTTGACCTCGATCAAGTCCGGCTTTGCGGCGACCCAGTTCCCGCCGCAATGGTGGCCAAGCGAGCCGACCCTGGCCAGCTACCAGAAGTTGCTGGACCCACAGAACAGCGTTGGGCAAGACTTCCTGCGCTTCTTCTGGAACAGCTTCTTTGTGTCCACGGTCACGACTGCCCTTGCGGTGGCCGTAGCCGTGCCGGCCGCCTACGCCTTCTCGCGGTTCCGCTTCCCGGGTCGACAATTCCTGTTCTTCTCGGTGCTGCTGCGCAACATGTTCCCAGCGGTCATCTTCCTCGTACCGCTGTTCATTCTGATGCGCTGGCTGGGCCTGGTGAACACGCATGGATCGTTGATCCTGACCTATCTCACGTTCGGCCTGCCGCTGGCGATCTGGTTGCTCAAGGGCTTTTACGACAACATCCCGGTGCAGCTCGAACAGGCGGCGCGCATCGATGGCGCTACCCGTTTCCAGGCCTTCCTGCTGATCGTCATGCCGCTCTCGGTGCCCGGGATCATTGCCACGGCGATCTACTCGTTCATCGGCGCGTGGAATGAATACATCTACGCGGCGACCTTCCTCACCAAGAACGATCAGCTCACCCTGCCGGTTGGCATCCAGCGGTTCTTTTCCGAAAACACGACCGACTTCCCCGGCCTTATGGCTGCAAGCTTCCTGATGAGCGTGCCTGTCGTGGTGCTGTTCCTCGTCCTCCAGAAATACTTCGTACGCGCACTCACCGAAGGCGCCGTCAAACACTAGAAGGTAGTCCAATGGCCCAGGTGGTCCTCAAAGATCTCGTCAAGACCTATGGCTCCGTCTATGCAGCCAAGGATGTGTCGCTGACGGTCAATGACGGTGAATTCGTAGCCCTTGTCGGCCCTTCCGGCTGCGGCAAGACCACGACGCTCAACCTCGTGGCGGGCCTGATCCCCATCACCTCGGGCGACATTGTCATCGGCGACCGCGTTGTCAACGACCTCGACCCCAAGGACCGGGACATCGCCATGGTGTTCCAGAACTACGCGCTTTATCCGCAGAAGACGGTGTTCCAGAATCTGGCCTTCCCGCTGCAGATGCGCAAGCTGCCAAAGGCCGAAATCGAGGCAAAGGTGCGCGAGGCGGCGCGGGTTCTCGACATTACCCACCTGCTTGAGCGCCGTCCGCGCGAACTGTCCGGCGGGCAGCAACAGCGCGTGGCGCTCGGACGCGCGCTGGTGCGCGACCCGGCCGTGTTCCTGATGGATGAGCCGCTCTCCAACCTGGACGCCAAGCTGCGCGTGCAGATGCGCAGCGAGATCAAGCGCTTCCACCAGGACCTCAAGGCGACCATCATCTATGTGACCCACGACCAGTTGGAGGCCGTGACCATGGCCGACAAGATGGCCGTGATGAATGGCGGTCTGCTCCAGCAATATGACTCGCCGGCCAATGTCTTTGCCAATCCGGTCAACATGTTCGTTGCCAGCTTTATCGGCAGCCCCGCCATGAGCCTGGTGCCGCTCGAAGTGGGCAGCGTGGATGGCCACACGGTGTTGAAAAGTGCGGAGGGCTGGACCCTGCCGCTGTCCGAACGCAATGCGCGCAAGGTGGCAACTGCCAGCTCCAGGAAGGTCGTGCTGGGCGCGCGCCACTCGACCATCAACCTGCACAAGACCCAGGTGGATGGGACGGTTCCGGCCAAGGTCTATACCGTGGAGCCAACCGGCGACATCACCTTTGTCCAGGCATTCCTCGCCGGCTCCATCGTCAATATCAGCCTGCCGCCAACCGTGCATGTCGCGCCCGACGAGATGGTGTGGCTCGAATTCGACCAGGACCGCATCCACCTTTTCGACGGCGAGACCGAAATGGCGCTGCGCGCCGATTGAACCACGCCGGTCAACCGAGACTGATCATGCCTCTCAAGCTCAAGATTTCCGACATCAAGACCTATGCCGTGCGGGTCGGCATTCGGAACCAGTTCCTGCTCAAGGTGGAAACTGACCAGGGGATTGTCGGCTGGGGCGAGAGTGGGCTGACGGGGCGCGAGAAAGCCGTTGCCGGTGCCGTCGAGCATTTTCGGGAGTTCCTGCTTGGCAGGGATGCCATGGAGATCGGCCGCATCTGGCAGGAAATGTATCGCAGCCAGTATTTCGAGGGCGGGCGGGTGCTGCAGGCGGCCATATCGGCCATCGATATTGCCCTTCACGACATCAAGGGCAAGGCGCTGGGCGTTCCGGTTTATGAACTGCTGGGCGGCAAGCAGCGCAACGTCATCCCCACTTTCGCTTCAACGGGCGACGCTGCCGCAGAAGGCGCCGTGGACCGGGCCCATGAACTGCGCGCGATGGGATTTGACGCCATCCGCTTCTTCCCCATCGGCCAGGACAGTCGCGACATATTCGAGCCGCGCGCCTCGATTGCCGCTACCGCCCGCATCCTCAACCGGGCGCGCAAAGAACTGGGCGAGACGGTGGTGCTGGGCATCGATTATCACCATCGCCTCTCCGTCGCCGAGGCCGCCAGCTTCTGCGCCAAACTCGAGCCGGGGGTGCTCGATTTCCTCGAGGAGCCGATCCGAGACGAGACGCCAGAAGCCTATGAGTCTTTGCGCACGATGACGAATATCCCCTTCGCCATTGGCGAGGAATTCGCCAGCAAATGGCAGTTTCTACCCTATATCGAGCGCGGCATTCACCAGTTCAACCGGCTCGACGTTTGCAATGTCGGCGGCCTGACCGAAGCGATGAAAGTGGCCGGCTGGAGCGAGGCACACTATGTCGATTTGATGCCCCACAACCCACTCGGCCCGGTGTGCACGGCAGCGACAATCCATTTCGCCGCTGCCATTCCCAATTTTTCGTGGCTCGAGACCCGGGCGCCCGAAGTGGCGCTGGGGTTCGACAATTCCGACTTTTTCCCGGTGCAGCCCCGGCTCGATGGCGCGGTCTATCCGGTCAGCGACCAGCCGGGCCTGGGCGTCGAAGTCAACGAGGCCCTCCTGGCCAAACAAAGCTTTGCATTCTGGGAAGCGCCGCATCTGACGCGCCGAGATGGTTCGGTCACCAATTGGTAGCCGCCAAACACAACGAGAGACGAGCATGATCAAGTCAAACGACATCACCCGGCCGCCCAAGCACCTGGTCGAGGGACTGCGCCAGCTGGGCGCGGCGACCATTGCGGGCACGCTTGGTCACATGGGGTTCAAGAACCCGCACATGACCGGCATTCTGCCGCAAACGAAGGGCAAGGCCATTTGTGGCCCCGCCCTAACCCTGCAATGCCTGCCGCAGCGCCCTGATCTGTTCAGCGAAGGCGAATATGCCGACCCCGAAACCCAGCTGCACCGGCACGTTCTCTACCATGTGCAGGAAGGTGACGTTGTCGTGGTGGATGCGCGCGGCGACATGCGTTCGGGCATTTTCGGCGACATGATGAGTACCTATTTCAAGGGTCGCGGCGGCGCCGGCATCATCATTGACGGCGTGATGCGGGATCGCCCCAATGTCGAAAAGCTCGACCTGGCGCTCTGGCTCAAGGGTTGGTCGCCAAACTACCACGTGCAGACCGATATCTACCCCAATGCCGTCAATGTCACCATTGCCTGTGGCGGGGTTACCGTGGTGCCCGGCGACATCATCGTGGCCGATGACGATGGCGCTGTGGTCGTACCGGTCTCCATGGCCCAACAGGTGCTCGAAGACGGGCAGAAGCATGCTGAATGGGAAGAATTCTCCCGCATCAAGCTCATGGCGGGTGAGCCATTGCAGCGCTACTACCCGCTGCACCCTGACGCCGAGGAAGAATATCAGGCCTGGCGAAAGCTCAATTCCGTCAAGCCGGCCTAAGCGCCGATCGCGGCACCATCCAGACCATTGAATTCAGACCTGCCCGGGGAACTATTTTGAAGATCACGTCCGTCAAGACTGCCGCCACGGTCGGTCATTGCATGCATCTGTGGGTCCGCATCGAAACCGATGCCGGCATTACCGGCCTGGGCGAATGCGTCCATGGCGGGCACCAGGCCATAGCCATCATCGAAAAGGAACTGGCCGAAAAGCTGGTCGGCCGCGATCCATTCGCCATCGACGCCATCTTTGAGGACATCCGCCGCAGCCTCGTGTTCGAGGGCGGGTTTGCCGGTGCGCTCATTACAGCGCTCACCGGGGTCGAAATCGCGCTCTGGGACCTCAAGGGCAAGGCGCTCAAGGTGCCGATCTATGAGCTGATGGGCGGCAAGTTCCGAGACGATATCCGCGTCTATTGCGACTGCGAAGTCTCGCCGGGCATGAACATGGACGAGGTCCAGCGCGAGGTGGACCAGGTGCTTGAAGCCGGCTTCACCGCACTCAAGGTCGATCTCGATATCCGCGCCTATGGCCACACCGGCACCGAGACCGGCTGGTACCAGAAGGACGGCTTCAACATGACTCCCAACAAGTGGGAGCATGATCGCATGGTGCAATTGGCCGAAATGGTGGTCAAGGCCGCCGGCAAGGGTGTCGAGGTCGCCTGCGACCTGCATACGCGGCTCGACAAGCACAGCGCCATCCGCCTCGCTCGCGATCTGGAACACCTGCAGCTGATGTGGCTCGAAGAGCCGATCCCGCCTGAGAATATCGACGTGATGGCCGAAATCACGCGCAGCACGTCGACCCCGATCTGCGCAGGCGAGAACCTTTATCTGCGCCACGGATTCCGCAAGCTGCTCGAACAGCAGGCCGTCGACATCATCATGCCCGACATTCCCAAATGCGGCGGCCTGTCCGAATGCCGGAAGATTGCCGAACTGGCCGATCTCTATTCAATCCCCTTTGCGCCGCACAATGTGTCCTCACCCATCGGCACGATGGCATCGGCTCAGGTCTGCGCGACAGTGCCCAACTTCCTCGTGCTGGAGTTTCATTGGTTCCACCGGGACTATTGGTCGACCATCACCGATGGCGGCGACATCATCAAGAACGGCAAGATCGCCTTGAGCGACCGCCCGGGAATTGGCCTGGAACTGAACGAAGATGTCGCCAGAGCCCACCAATATCCCGGCACGACCTGGTTTGCCTGATCGGTCGAGATCGACACAAGCGGGGTTAGCCGCCGAAATTGCGGCTACCCCGGCCATAGACCAGCAACATGCCCACGATCACACAGCCATAAATGACCTGTCGGCCCGCCTCGGGCATCTGCATGATCGACAATACCGAATTGAGCAGCACGATCAGGGTGACACCCACCAATGTGCCAACATAGCGCCCCTGCCCGCCCAGAATGCGCGTTCCGCCAATCACCACCGCCGCAATAGCGGGAAGCAGATAGGCATTACCCATGCCCTGATAGGCCTTGGTGGAATAACCGGCCAGCAGCACACCGGCGATGGCCGCGCAGACCCCTGAGGCGACGAAGGCTCCCACGATGATCCAGGGGGTCCTGATCCCCGAGAGATAGGCCGCCGCCTCGCGATTGCCGGTGGCGTAGATGGATCGCCCGAACGCGGTTCGTGACAACAGCACCACGATCACCACCGACACCGCCGCCCAGACAAAGATGGCCAAGGGAATGCCCAAAAACTTGTCCGCAGCCAGGGTGCGCATCAGCGGCGTTGCCTGGTCCTGCGGCGCAAATCCGCCCGTGTGCCAAACCATCAACCCGCGCATCACCGAGTCCACGCCCAGGGTAAAGATCATGGACGGGATGCGCAGATAGGCGACGCCGAAGCCATTGACCAAGCCGACCGCGACGCCCACGGCAATGCCGGTCGGCAGCGCCATGTCGCCACCGACCGCTGTCGCCATCATCGCTGCGGCTGCAAGCGTCCAGGGTATGGAAAGGTCGATGTGGCCCAGAAGGATGACCATCATCATGCCCGCGGCAACAATGCCCAGGAACGAGCCCGTTTGCAGTTGCTGGAGCAGATAGTTGGGCGAGAAAAGGGGCGCGGTGCCCTGCGTCGCCAGCGTGTACACCGTTCCCAGGATCAGGATCACAACGATGAAGCCGGCAGAGATGACCACCGGCTTGTCTTCTGGCCGAAGCCGCGAAAGCGCAATCTGCATGACGGTCTCCTAGCGGAACAGTTCGAGGCGGTTCTTGATGCGCAGCACCCGGAACGCTCCCAGGCTGACCGCCGCGAGCAGCACGACGCCCTCGACCAGCGGTTGCAGCAATGGATCAATCGAAAGGATGCGGAAGTAGAATGACATCACCCTCAGGATAAGCGCGCCAATCATCGAGCCAATGGCGCCACCAATGCCACCAAGCAGCGAGGTTCCGCCCAGCACCACCGCAGCAATTGAATTGAGCGTATAGGCGCCGGCCTGAGAGATGTCGGCATTGCCCGAGGCCGTCTGGATGGCAAGGTAAAGGCCGCCGCAGGAGGCGAAGAACCCGGCCAGGGTGAACGCGGCAATCTTGGCGCGATTGATCGGCAGGCCGGACATATAGGCGGCGCCTTCCGCCGAGCCGATCGCATAGATCGTCCGCCCGATGATCGTGCGCCGGAACGGCAGCCAGACACCCACCCCGAACACCAGCATGATCAGTATGGGCACCGGAATCCACGCGAACGGCGCAAACCAGGACGCGTCAGGATCAAACAGGGCGTAGGTATCGACAAAGTCCCAGAGCGAATTTGTCAGCGCCCAGTTGAGGTCGCCGTCAATATCGCCGCCGGGCTTGGGGCGGATAAAGAGGGCCAGGCCCATGGCGATGGCGCCTGTGGCCAGGGTCGCAATAATCGGCTGCAACCGTCCATAGACGACGATCAACCCATTGCAGAGACCGAACGCAGTGCCCGCTGCCAGGGTGACGACCATGCCAAAGATGATCTGAAGCGGCGAACCATTGACCAGGACCGAAGCAATGCAGGCGGCCAGGGTCATGACAGCACCCACCGACAGATCGAGGCCACCGAGCAGGACGGGAATTGTCTGCGCCATGGCCAGAAACACGATGGCCACGGACTCATTGGCATTCTGGATCAGCACCGCGGACGAAAAGCCGCGCGGGTGCAGCAGGTTATAGACGAGGTAGAGGACGCAGAGCAGGACCACTGCGCCGTAAAATCCGCGGTTCTGCCGCAGGCTGGTGCCAAAGGCGCGCGCGACGGTCACGACACGGCCTCCTTGAGCGAGGCACCGATATTGAGCGAGGCGCCGACAATGGCTTCCTCGGTGATGGCACTGCCCGCCAGATCGGCGACTATGGCCCCGTCGTACATGATGGCCACCCTGTCGCAGCACCCGATCAGTTCGGCATAGTCCGTCGAATAGAACAGGATCGCCCTGCCCTCCTCTGCAAGCTGGCGCATCAAACGGTAAATCTCCTGCTTGGTCCCCACATCAATGCCCCGCGTCGGATCGTTGAGCAGAATGACCTCGGGATCGGTCATCAGCCACTTGGCGATGACCACTTTCTGCTGGTTGCCGCCCGAAAGCGTTGCAACCGCATCCTGGGGGGAACCGATCTTGATCTGAAGCTTGGCAATCGCTGCATCGACCGCTTTTCTTTCCTGCGCCGGGTCGATGAACGGCCCCACGGACACGCGTGAATAGGACGCGGCCAGCAGGTTGTCGGCTATCGACATGGGCAGCATGAGACCCTCGGTCTTGCGGTCCTCGGGCACCAGGCAAATGCGGCGCGGCGCGCGCTTGGCCGCCGCAGGGGAGCGTGGGGCGCCAATCTGGCCGCCGACATCCACAGTGCCTTCGACCCCGCGCAAGACGCCGAAAAGCGCCAGCATCAGCTCTTTCTGGCCCTGGCCATCCAGGCCGCCCAGACCAACGATTTCGCCCTTGCCCACCGACAGCGTCGCCCCCTTGAGGCGCCCCTGCCAGGACAGGTTCTGGATCGTGAGGTGGGGCGGTCGCGTCCGTTCCGCGGGCCTTGGCGGAAACTGGGCATCAACTTCGCGCCCGATCATCAGGCGAACAATATCGCGATCTGTCCTGGTACCCTTGGCGAAGGTTTCCACGTGCCGGCCGTTGCGGAACACGGACAGCGTGTCGCACAGCCGCTCGACTTCGTTCATGCGGTGGGAAATGAAAAGGCAGGCGACATTGTCCTGCCGCAGGTCCGCCAGAAGATCATAGACCGTCTCGACGTCCTTGCGGGTCAGGGCCGATGTGGCTTCGTCGAGGATCAACAGCCGTGGTGACTTGCCCAGCGCCTTGGCGATTTCAACCATTTGACGGCGCGACAACGACAGGTCCCGGACCAGCCCATTGGGGTCCACATCCTCGCATTTGATGCGCGCCAGGATGGCCTCGGCAAAATTGTGCTGCGCCCGGCGATCAATCATCCCGAACCGCCGTGGGGGCATGGCCAGACAGATATTGTCCGCCACTGTCAGGTCGGGGACGAGGGACAATTCCTGAAAGATGCAGACGACGCCAGCGGCATTGGCCTCTGATGGCCTCGAAAACTCCACCGCCTGGCCGTCGATGGACATGGACCCCGTGTCGGGCTTGAGCACGCCAGCAATGGTCTTGATCAGGGTCGATTTGCCGGCTCCGTTTTCTCCCAGCACGGCGTGAATGGTCCCGCGTTCGCAGGAGAAGTCGACATTTTCGAGGGCACGGGTTCCCGAGAAGTGTTTTGAAATGCCGGTCAACTGAAGAAAGGGATGGTCAGGCATAAAGTGGCGGCACTCCTGGGCGGGACGAGGAAAAGGCGACGCCAGGATGTGGCGTCGCCTCGGTTCGGCTCAGTTCACGTCGGCTTCGGACTGCGACATGATCGCAGGACCGGAAATGTTCACGCCGCAGGGCGGGAACTCGTTGACCGTGAAGAAGTTGTCCGGCAGGTCAGACCAGAAGTTGAGACCATCTTCGAGCTGGTCATAGGTCGCCACTGGCAGCGGCACCGAAATCAGCTGGGGCATGGCGTTGCCTTCCAGTGCCGACACCGCTGCCTTCATGGCAATGGCGACCAGCCCGGGCGACTGACCGATGGAAATACCCTTCAGGCCATCGGCAGACCGTGCAGCGACCAGCTTGCGATAGCCGTTTTCGGATTCGCCGGCGATGGGCACCATGGGGTGGCCAGCGTCGATCATGGCCTGGACCACGCCGGTCGTGCCGCCTTGGGCCGCCACGGCGTCAAACTGGCCGTGAACGGCAATGGCGTCGGCCGTGACCTTCTGGGCCGTGCCGTCGTCCCAGTTGCCAACCACTTCCACGATTTCCCAGTCGCCGCCCGTTGCGGCAAAGGTGTCGTGGATCGCGGCAGAGCGGTCACGGTCCACCGAATTGCCGGCCAGACCACGCACTTCGAGGATCTTGCCACCCGATTTGCCTGCCGCGGCGAGTTCGTCGATCAGGAACTGCGCCCATTGATTGCCCATGGCGGTCTGGTCTTCGTTGACCTGCATCACCGCATCGGTGTCCAGAACATTGTCAAACGGGACAAGCACGACATTCTCGCGATCCGCCAGGCGGATGACCCGGTCGAAGCCATCGGGTGATACAGCGATGGTGACGATGGCGTCGAACCCCTGGTTGATGAAGTCCTCGATGGCCCCCAATTGAGCGGGCGCATCGGTGCCGGTCGAAACCACCTTGAACTCGGCAATCTTGTCCTTGATCGAGGGGTCCTCGGCATAGGCCTTGGCCGTCTTGATCATCTGGATGCGCCAGGTATTGCCCACAAATCCATTGACCACCGCGATGCGGTAAGGCCCTTCCTGGGCCGGCCACTGCAGATATTTGGTGTCCGCACTCCAGGGTGCAAAACAGGTTGGGTCAGCGCCCGGACCCGAAACCACTTCGGGGCCGGCGAACGTCAAACTGGTTGTTGCGAGCATGCCCGCCATCACCAGTGATGCAACACTTTTGGTCTTCATGGTCGTCCTCCCTCGGTCTGGCGTCATCGTGACGCCAGTTCATGCGGCCCAGCCCGGATGACCGGACGGCCCGCGCAGTCTTCAGCAAACCCCTAGAAGGCGTGCTGCTCGGGCCTCGTCTCCTCCTCGAAGGCCCAAAGTCCAAGTTCCAGATGCGATACGAGCGCATATTGGTAGTGAATACGGTCGTGCTGCTCGAGCGCGTCCACGATGGCCGCGTGCTGCTGGAACGTATCCTCGTTGAAGTCCCGCAATTGCTTGGCCCGCTCCATGATGCGGATGATCACCGGCTTCATGATCCGATAGACATCGCGCACAGCCCGGTTCTCGAGAATGGACACCAGGCACAGGTGAAATCGGAAATCCTGTTCGGACGCTTCCGCAATCGACTGGGCGGCGCGCAGCTTGTCGTTTATCTCACGCAGGGCCGCGATGTCGCTGGGCTGAACCTTGTCAAACAGCGTATCGACGGTGCCCACTTCGATCAGCTTGCGGAAGCCCTGGATGTCATTGAAGGTGCGGCGCGAAATATCGAGCGTGTTGAAGGAAAACAGATCGAGCGCCCGCTCCATGCGGTCATCCACCAAGGTCGCACCCACCTTGGGCCGCACCGACACGATGCCATAGGCCTTGAGTATCCGCATCGCCTCGCGGACCGTGTTCCGGCCCGCGTCAAAACGTTCGCAAAGCTCCTTTTCGGTCGGCAGGCTGTCGCCCACCTGCAACCCACCATCCGAGATCAAGCCGCGGATATTGGTCACCATGGCATCGACTGCCGAGGGCGCGGGACTGCCCCGCGGAGCCGCAAGGTCGACCGCGGCGCCGCTCAATCGCTTGGCACTCATCCCTTGACCGCCCCAACCGTGAGACCCTCGGCCAGGAACCGCTGCGCGTAGATATAGAGAACAGCGACTGGAACCGCGGTCAGAAGGGATGCGGCCATCAGCTTGCCCCAGGGCAGGATGTCGCCAACGACAAGCGATTGCAGCCCGATCGGCAGGGTCCGCAACGACTCGGACGTGATGAAGACGAAGGCGAAGAGGAACTCGTTCCAGGCATTGGTGAAGGCAAACAGCGTGACCGAGAGAATGGCCGGCGCCGCCAGCGGCAGGGTTATGCGCCAGAAGATGTAGAACCGGCTGGCGCCATCGATCAGCGCGGCTTCTTCCAGTTCCACGGGAATGGAGCGGAAATACCCCATCAGTACCCAGGTGGCGAAAGGCAGGAGGAACGTCGGATAGGTGACGATCAGGGCCGCGTGGCTATTGATCAGGCCCATCGCGTTGAGCGTCTGGTAGAGCGGAATGAACAATAGCGTGCCGGGCAGCAGATAGGTGATCAGCAAAAGAGTGGTGAGCAGGCCCGCGCCGCGGAAGCGCAGGCGCGACAGAGCATAGGCGGCGAGCGAGGCAAGCCCCACCGAGATCAGCGTTGCCGCTGCCGAAACCAGGGCCGAATTGAGCAGCCATGTCAGGAAAGGCGTGTCCTGCACCAGTGACCGGTACTGTTCCAGCGTCGCTGGCTCCGGCCAGAAAATGGACCGACGCTGGCTGATCTGGTCGGTGGTTTTGAGTGATGTGGTGATGATCCAGTAGAAGGGAAAGGCAACAAAGAGCAGCACGGGCAGCAGCAGTGATGCGCGCAACCAGGGCCCGACCACTTTGCGCGTGGCGGTGCTGGTCAGCGGCTGCTTTGCCGGTCGTCCCCGGGCGCGCCGTAATTGGCGCACCAGCACCTCAAACCCGGCAAAGAGCAGCTGGATGGGCCAGAAGACAATATCGAGCACCAGATTGATGCCCTTGCCGCTGATCGTCACGATCCTGTCGGCAATGCCGGGGCGGGCGTCCACGCCGCCGTCACGCTTGTCGTCGTGCCGCATGAACCGCGCCAAAAGCCAGATCAGCACCGCCATCAGCGGGGCAACGGAAAAGGCGATGGCGATGCCAGGCCCATATTGCAGCGAGCCGATAGCCTTTTCATAGGCAAGGATCGAATAGAGCTTGGTGGCGCCGCTGGGGCCACCACCGGTCATCAGGAACGGCAGGCCGAACTGATTGAATGTCGAGATGAAGGAGAGCAGCAGCGTGACGACAATCACGTAGCGCAGGCTGGGCAATGTCACATGACGGAAGCGCTCAACCGCCGTGGCGCCATCCACCTGAGCCGCCTCGATCTGCTCGCGATCCACCGCCTTGAGGCCCGCGAGCAATAGCAGCACGAAGAAGGGAATGCCCTTCCACACATTGACCGAGATGATCGAGCCCATGGCCATATTGGGATCGGAGAGCCAGCCGAGCGGCCGGTCAATGATCCCGGCCCCCTGAAGGATCGGATTGAGCCCACCGAACATGGGGTCGTAGATGCTTTTCCAGGCCAGAGCCGTGACGATCTCGGGCACGATCCAGGGCAGCAGCATGATGCCACTGAGCAGGCTGCGGAACGGCAGGCGGCTATTGAGGATGAGGGCCACGGACATGCCCACAAAGAATTTGAGCAGCAGCGACCAGAAGGTGAAGACCAGCGTGTTCTGCATGGCGAGCAGGAAATCGCTGTTGGTCCAGAGGCGCTGATAGTTGCGCAGGCCGACGTCGTTGGTTTCACCGGTCAGGAAGTTGAAAGAGGTGGTGCTGATGAAAATGGCGCTGACGAAGGGCCAGAAGATCAGCAGTGCCATGATCAGAACCATCGGCAACACGAACAGATACCCAACCTTCCAGTCGGGGCCGAACAGGTTCTGAAAACGCTTCTTGCCAGACACATGCCGCCGCGGCGACCCAGCGGCCAAAGTCATCCGATCATCCATGCCTGCACTCCATGGGGGCGCCAATTCGGCACCCAGTCGATAAGAAGAGAGCGCCCGCGCAGCCGGCGGGCGGCATGCGCAGCCATTCGTCACTGGCCAATCGGCGAGACGGGTTTGCCCGCCTCGCCGACTTTTGCAGCTACATGATGCCGCCTTCTTCGAAGAGCTGGACGATCTTGTTGTGCGCGTCGGTGACTGCTTCCTGCGCAGTCATGCGTCCGGCGATCACATTGCCCATCGACTGTTCCAGAATGCCCTGGGCGCGAATGGCATCGATCTGGGCGGCGGGCTGTGCCGGCCAGGAGGCGCCAATGAACGGATCGGGAACGCTGACCTGATCCTTGATGATCGCAAAGTTCGGATCCGCGGCGATCAGTTCGGGGGTCCACAGGTTTTCGTAGGCTGGCATGAACAGGCCACCGGCCACCGACGACATGGGCGTGAAGTTGGCCGGATCCAGCAGGTCCAGTGCCAGCTTCTTGGCCAGCTCGACGTTCGGCGCGCCCTTAAAGATCGTCAGCCAACCGCCCACGGCGCCACCATCCCGGCTGTCGCCGTTATTGGCATTGGGCTGGCGGAGCAGGACGGTCCCCGGGAACACCGGATTGTTGTCGCGCTTGGCCGCTGCATAGACCGAGAAAGCATTGTGCGTATAGCCGATGCTTCCGGCCAGATAGGCCTCGTTGTTGGAAATATCGCCCCAGCTTTCGACACCGGGCGGCAGCATGGCAGCATATTTGCCATTACGGTCATAGGTCTCGCGCACGAATTCGTAGGCGGCGACCGTTTCAGGCGAATCGAATTCGACCTTGGTGCCCGTCTCGTCGGTGAAGTGGCCGCCGAATGCGTTCAGGATACCGGATGCAACGCCCCAGCCATCGCCGGACTGGTTGACGGTAAGACCCCAGCCCCAGAAGCCATTGTCTGGATCCGAGATGGCCAGTGCCGCCTCGCGGCGCTGTTCCCAGGTATCCAGGGTCTGCGGATCGATCCCCTTTTCCGCCAGCTTGTCGCCCCTGAAGAAGGTGCCAGTGGTATTGGCGATGAAGGGGATTGCGACCCAGCGGCCATCGATCTTGCCGGATTCCTCGGCATTGATCCCCTGCATGACATTGCCGTAGCGGCTGATGGCTTCCTCGACGACATCATTGACGTCTTCGAGCAGACCCAGAAGGTGCATCTGCGGCACGGAAACATTGCTGGTATAGGCCAGGTCGGGCGGATTACCCGCGCGCACCGCTGCCGACATCTTGCCCAGGAAATCGCCGAAGGACTCGGGATTGGTCGTGGATATGTCCAGTTCCGTCCCGTTCGCCGCAGCGAACTTGGTGACGGTGTCGCGGAACAGGTTCTGGGCGGCTTCAAAATATTCGGTACGGTGAATAACCGTCAGCTTTCCGGCGCTGCCGGTCGGCAGGTCCAGTTCGGCCGGCGCATCCTGGGCGAAGGCTGGAAGCCCTCGACTCCCAGCCAGCAGGCCAAGGCCCGCCGCACCACCGACCCGCAGAACGTCGCGTCGAGTATATTTGTTTGACGACATGGTTCCAGTCTCCTCCACAGTGGAACATGCGACCGGCGACCGCACGCAAAAAGCGTGGGCAATCACTCTGCCAACGGCAACCAGCCTCCCCGACGGGGTCAATTCCCTCACCCCGCATTCACCGCCACGCCCTCTTTTGTCCCAGCATTGGCAGTCAATAGTCGGATAATTATGCCCGCCCTTGCCAAACGTCAACATATTGTCGGACAAAATGCTTGTTCACACCAAATCCGTCGACTAAATATCGATGAGGGGCCGATGCAGCGGCATGCGGCGAGGCAGGGACATTGGCCACGACACGGCAAAGCTGGGTGGCCGCCATATCGGAGGGCAGGCAATGGGTGCGGTCACGATCCGTGATGTGCGAAAGCACTACGGCAGTGTGGAAGTGCTGCATGGTGTTTCCATCGACATAGCCGATGGCGAATTCGTCATTCTGGTTGGACCGTCAGGCTGTGGAAAATCGACGCTTTTGCGCATGATTGCCGGGCTTGAGGACATCACCGGCGGCGAGATCGAGATTGGCGGACAGGTGGTCAATGACCTTGCTCCCAAGGATCGCGACATCGCCATGGTCTTCCAGTCCTACGCCCTCTATCCCCATATGACCGTTGAGGAGAACATGGGCTTCTCACTCAAGCTGGCGCGGGTGAACAAAGAAACGATACGGGCGCGCGTGGCCAATGCGGCCGAGGTTCTGGGCCTGCAACCCTATCTTGAGCGCTATCCGCGGCACCTGTCCGGCGGGCAGAGGCAGCGCGTGGCCATGGGCCGGGCGATTGTCCGCAGCCCGCAGGTCTTCCTGTTCGACGAGCCGCTTTCCAATCTCGATGCCAAGCTGCGGGTGCAGATGCGCGGTGAGATCAAGATGAACCACCGCCGCCTGAGCACGACTACAGTCTATGTGACGCACGACCAGATCGAGGCCATGACCATGGCGGATCGGATCGTGGTGATGCGGTCCGGCTATGTCGAGCAGATCGGCAGCCCGCTTGACCTCTATGACACACCCGCCAACCTGTTCGTTGCCGGCTTCATTGGTTCGCCGGCCATGAATATTCTTGACGGATCCATCGCCGGCACGACGTTCACAACGCCCGACGGCATCGATATCCCCCTCAAGGCAGATGCCATTCCCGCCCATCACGGCCCGGTCAAACTGGGCATTCGGCCCGAGCATCTCCGCCTCGACCCAAAGGGGCTGAATGCGGAAGTCATGGTGGTCGAGCCCACAGGGTCGGAAACGCAGGTCGCTTTCCGGCTCGGCGATCAGGAACTGGTGGGCATCTTCCGGGAGCGCATTGCCACAAGTCCTGGAAACATGATGGGCATCAGCATCGCGAGCGACCAGGTTCACCTGTTCGACCCCGAGACCGGCAAGCGCCTGACGCGCTGACGCCGATTTGACCCTGGCCCGTCGCCAGCCAAGGATGCGCAGCACGCTTGGCTGCTATTGACTGTGACGCATTGCTCGCAGGCACTTTTTTTCGCACCATTGAAAGGGTATGGGGAACATACCGGGCCCTAACGGCTCGCGGCACCAGACCTAATCGATTTTTTATGGCTTTCAGCAATCCTTCCGCCGACGACGTTTTCCGCCCGGACCACAATCCCGCAGTTGAAAGACTGATATCGTCCCCGCCCGCCAGCAGAGCGGAAACCAAGTTGTTGCATCAACTGGGACGCGAAATCGTGGTTGGTGACTATCCTGCCGACGAGCGCATGCCCGATGAGGCCAGCATGCTGGCCCGCTATGACATTTCGCGGACGGCGCTGCGCGAGGCCTATGCGCAATTGAGCGCAAAAGGCATGGTCGTGGCCAAGCCCAAGGTCGGCACCAGTGTCACCTCACCCATCTTCTGGAACATGCTCGATCCAGAAGTCTTGCTTTGGCACCTGGATTCAAAGCCGCTCGACGAGATCGCCATGAGCCTTCACCCCCTGCGCCGCATGATCGAGCCAGGTGCTGCGGCACTGGCCGCGCAGATGCGCAGCGACACTGAGCTGTCACGGATCGAGACCGCCTATGCGCAGATGAAAGAGGCTGGTCGTGACAGGGATGGGCTGATTGCGGCCGACTTGCGTTTTCATCTCGAAATCCTCGCCGCGACCCACAATCCCTTCATTGGCGCGTTCAACACGCTGCTGACCACTGTCATGCAGCGCACGCTTGCACTGGGATGGAGCGGCGTGGAGGCGGTCTCGCTAAAGCCTGCACGCTTGCTTCAGCACCAGGATGTGCTGGAGGCGATACGCTGGCGCAATCCAGATATGGCCAGAATGCGGATGGAGATCCTGGTGGACGATTCGCTGAAGGACATCATGAATGGTCTGGCGATCGAGGGCGGGCAAACCCCAAGCGCCGGCATCTGAAGCATCCCCCATGAGCTTCACCTGCTCCGCACGACGCGGGGCGCAGGACGGCTTGCCACCCAGTGATGCCCATTATTGATTGAGGAGCGAGGTCAATCCGCCCGCCACCGAAGACGCCTAGGCTTCTTCCAGCGAGACCAGAATCTTGGTGTATCCGCCCGGATCCTGGGCCCACCGCTCCAGGGCAGCCGGCGCCTCATCGAGCGGCACCGTCGCCGAGACAATCAGGTCCCCGACATCCGGGCGCGCCCGAAGCCAATCCTGGACATCGGCAAAATCTGCATGAAGTGCATTGCGCGAGCCGCGGATGTCGATTTCCTTGGTGATGAACTGCTTGGTATCAAAGGCGATGGCCTGCTTGGCGTAGCCGATATAGACAACCCGGCCGCACTGTCCCACAGCCTCGACGGCAAGCAGGAACGTGGCCGGTGCTCCGACCGCTTCGATCACGACATCGGGCCCCTCGGGCACCAGTTCCGCAATACGCTCCGCTGCCCCATCGCCACCAAGGATAACATGGTGTGCGCCCAGGCTTTTGGCGATGTCCAGTTTCTTGGGGCTGAGGTCGACGGCAATCACCTTTGCGCCCCGTCTCAAGCTTCCCATCAAGGCTCCCAGTCCAATCATGCCGCAACCGAGCACAACCACGGTTTCGCCAGCAGCGACATCAGCCCTGCTCACGGCGTGAAACCCGACGGCGCAAGGCTCCACGAGCGCGGCATCGCGAAGCCGCAGCCCTGGCGTGGGCATGACCTTACTCCTTGGCACAACGATGCGAGCGGTCATCGCGCCCTCACGCTGCACGCCCATCGTCTGGTTATTCACGCAGGCATTGGGACGCCCGAGACGACAGGCCCGACAGTTTCCGCAGTTGAAGTAAGGTAGCACCGTTACCTGAGCACCAATCGACAGGTCATCGACATCTGCCCCCAGCGCGGCGACGACCCCCGCGATCTCATGGCCCGGCACACGAGGATAGCTGACCAGCGGGTTGAGACCCCTGAACGAGGTGAGATCAGATCCGCAATAGCCGACGAAGGCCACATCAATGACCACATCGCCCGCCGCTGCATCCGGCACCGGGACATCCCCGATGGAGATCGCGTTTGGAGCAGTAAGGCGAACCGCTTTCATGATCTTTCGCTTTCTACGATGACGGTGGACCCGACGGAACATCGGGCGCGCAGGCGCTCGCCCGCACAGCAGATGCGCCACGTATAGCCGGTCGATGGAACCGCAACCAGAGCAGTCGCCACATACGGTCGTGGACACGCGCCACGACAGCCCGCGAAGTGGCCCGAAGGACGTGGGCTCAAAAGAAATTTTCGGAGAAAAGGAAATGGCGCACCGGTCAGAACAAAACCGCGAACTCTTACATAATTGAAATTGCAAGATAAACTGCATCCGTTAACTGTCCGGCAGACAGTCCCGAGTCGCTGGACTTCTACAGGAACGTTTCTCCCGGATGATCCAGGAATAAATTTGCACGCCCCACATACACTCGCACGTGCCTAGGCTAGATATGCCTAGAGTGATCCATGATACGATCCAGGCTGACTCCAGCTTCTGCAGCGCTTGTGATGAAACCTGCCCTCAATGAATGCACACCGTGTCTCGCCGGATCGATGCCTGCCTTCTGTTGGTAGGCCCTTAACACGCGAGAAACCAACAATGGTTCAACCGTCCGGGGTAACTCCGTGTTGCGATAGACAAGTCGAAACATCGCCCCTTTAGTTATGTTCGCGGCATCCAGCGAGTCTCTCAGCGTGGACACCGCCTGCAACTCTAGTCCGTTGGGCACACCAACTTTGACACCTATGCCTTAAAAAATCTGTTTTCGACTTTCTTATGCAGATCGTCGCCCCCTGTTCCGAGAACGCTATGTCTTCAAAGCGTAGGGCGGCCACTTCTGACCGACTGAACGCTCCTGCAAAACACAAGCCAGCATCGCGCGGTCTCGACGCCCTATCAGCGTGTCCGGAATGTGCTGAAGTACGCCTTTGAATTCAGCGGCCACAACCGGTAACTTCTGATCGACAAGGCTTCCACGCAAATGCATGGATCCTCTGGGGACTGCCTTAACTAGGTAGTGTCTGTAGGGCTGCTATGACCGTTTCTCCTATGCAAATGTGCAATTGCGTGGGCGTGGATCTTCACTCAAGAACCTTGCTTGTCGGCGGCGATGAGCGATGCGACATATTCTGCCACTACCGCGGCCGCAGCGGGCAACGCGTCACACCTGTGGTCAGCACACCAAAAGCGGAACTACCCAATTGCGCTAGCATAGGTTCGGTGTGTGTTGTCGGCCAAACTGGCTTCGACGAGCGACTGCACCCTCGCCGAAAGCTTGTCGGTCTTGATCAGTTTTTTGCCCGCTAGTCACGCGCCAAGCCGCACAACGACCAGAAATCGACCGGAGCGTATGTCAATGTCTGGGGTAGTTAAAGTGGATGAGCAGTGGCCCCACCAGAGCGGGACCTTTGCCTTCGGAGAATGGATAGTGGCTTTCGCCGAACCTATCCGTTTCTATCCGATTGCGCGCTATGCCACTGAAATCACAAAACAAATTTGAACTTGAACGGCGCCGGCGATACGACGGAGAGGCCCAAACCCCTCCCCCAGGTGCTTACGCATTGCTTACGCGGGTATTCTGCCAAGGAAACGCCCCCAAATGACCAAGCTGACCAAACGAACCGTCGATGCGACCGATATCAGAGCATCTGACTATGTCCTATGGGACGATGATCTTCCAGGCTTTGGGTTGCGCGTCTTCAAATCGGGGAAGCGAAGCTATGTGGTGCAGTATCGCACTGCTGGCCGCTCGCGTCGCTTTACGATCGGCCTGCACGGGGTTTGGACTCCTGAAGAAGCGAGGCGCGAAGCCAAAGTCCTGCTCGGCCATGTCGCACGAGGCGGTAACCCCGCCGAGGAACGGAAGCTCGATCGTGAGGCCATCACCGTCAAAGAACTCTGCAACCGATACCTTGAAGATCTCAGGAATGGTCTTGTGCTCGGGAAGCGAGGGCGGCCGAAGAAGCCAACGACAATTTCCACCGATGTGGGGCGCATCGAGCGCCACATCGTTCCCCTACTTGGCAATCGGCGCGTGCGGGATTTGGCCAAGTCCGACATTACCCAGGCCATGAAGGACATAATGGCGGGTAAGACTCGCGCGAACGTCAAGACCGACAAGCTGCGGGGCCGAGCTATCGTGCGTGGCGGGGCTGGCACGTCTGCCCGAACGATCGGTCTCTTCGGCGGTATTCTCACCTATGCAGTCGAACTCGGCATCATCGATCAGAACCCCGTGCAAGGCGTTCGCAAGCCGAAGGACCAGGTCAACGCTCGTCGTCTCAGCGAGCAAGAGTATCGCACGCTTGGCGATATTCTGCGGAAGGCCATCAAGGATCGGCAATACGAGACCACAGCAGAGATCATCCGGGTGATCGCCCTGACGGGCTGCCGGCGCAGCGAAGTCATTGGTCTGCAGTGTGGCGAAGTCGATACAGAAGGCAGTTGCCTGCGCCTGACCGACAGCAAGGAGGGCGCATCGGTTCGTCCAATCGGTTTGCCCGTGCTGGAGTATCTCGAGAGCCGCCGCGGCGAGGAACAGGATGCGGACGACTATGTCTTCCCCGGATGGGAGGATGACACGCCATTCGGAGCCTTCCCCAGACAGTGGACCAAGCTGTTCAAGGATACCGACCTGGCCGGCATCACCCCGCATGTTCTGCGACATAGCTTCGCCAGTATCGGAAACGATCTGGGGTTCACCGAGGCGACGATCGCGGCCTTGGTTGGTCATTCGCGAGGGACGATAACCAGCCGCTACATTCACACCGTCGACACCGCGCTCATTATGGCAGCCGACAGCATCGCTGGTTACATCCAAGGGCTCCTGGACGGTGTCGCGTTCACCCATACTGCCTATGCACTAGACCGAGATTCCCGAAAGTCAGCCCTCGCACATTTCCTGGGCAAGCCGACCCACGGAGAAAGAACTGCTGAGCAATGCACATGATGATATTCGGAGAACCAGCCTCCACGACGCTGGCCCTTCTGATGGGGGCCGCTTGGGTTCTGAACCTTCTGGTCGCCAAAAGGCCGATCTTCCGGCAAAGACCGCGTGTGCGTCTCCGCGGCTGAGGACCGGGTCAGCCGTTGTTTGGCGGTCCTTCAGATATCTGTCCACGGCGCTGTCGCGTCTGCGCCTTTCGCAGACCGCAGACCGCAGATCGAGGCCGTCAATAGATGCGGCGGTGGAAAGGGTGGGGTTGAGCACTTGAAAATCGTGGGTCGCACACCTGACGGTTGTGAAAGTCTGTTCGGCAGCGTCACCGCAGCAAGTTGGTCACCGCGGCAAGGAAACGGTAGGGGCGCTCCCGACCTGCTAGTTGAATTGTCGAACCGACAATGCGAATGGCGCGTGCGGGATTGGCATACATCAAGACGCCCGAAGCGCCCCCGTGCCCGATCATTTCTGGCAATCCGGAACGTCGTCATGACAGGTGGTAGACGAAAGCGCATCAGGCCCATGCCGTAGCTCATCGGAAAGAAAAGCGGCGTCCATTTCTGCATATGGTCGAGCCATTTTGAGGAGAACACGCGACCGCCGAAAAAGGCGCCAAAGAAGGCTGAGCTATCGCCCAGAGTCGACACCACCGCACCATGCGGCCCAGAGCGCGTAGTGTTTTGGGAATGCGAAGCAACTTTTCTCTGGCACGAATGGGGGCGACATCGGAATAGTTGGGCCCGTGGGAGTCGCCAAATGCGGCTGTTGCCGACAGCCGAGCGGGCCGCTAATGTCTCGGCGAACCAGGGTTGCGAAGTCAAGCCCGGTCCTGAGTTTGAGGATCGCGCCGAGCAGCTCGAAATTGGTGACAGAATAGTGCGCCTTACCCAATCCAGGGGCGAATGGCGCTTGGATTGATCGCGTGATGTCTAGCACCTCAGGCAATGTCCAGCCGTCGTCGTGGCCGGCGATGATCTTGTCTGGGAGGCCTATCCCGCCTTTGGGCTTGCCTTCGAAGAAGTGCACTCATTATGCCCACCGAAATTCTGCCGATGCCGGCAAACGGGATCGGGTTAACATTTTTAATTTGCAGGCGTGCCATGGTCTGTCATCCTGATCGCGAAAGGCGGTAGCGATGGAAACCCGGGAAAGCTTGGTTCAACATCTTGAAGTTCTCCATGGTGGTGCGGTTCACTCTCGCGACTTTCGTAGGGCGTAGCATAATCTTCGCGCAGATCGGTGACATACCCCTTGTACCGGTCAGCAATCACCCGGTGTTCCGCATCGTCCGGGCACTGCTTGTGGGCCATCTTACTCAGCAGGACCGAAAGCCCGTCAGATGTACAGATGGGCAAAGCTGAATGGCGCCGTCTCTGTTAGGCGACGGTCAAACTCCTCCAGCAGGGTGGTAGGCGAACTTGAAGCAGGCGCAACAGTCTCACCCTACCCAGGCCGCTAGACCGTGGCATATCCTTGCGTTCTATTTGGTGTGCCTTGCTGGCTCTGGCTACGCCCAGCTGCTGGCCACCATACCCGAAACGGGTATCTCGCTGTGGTTACCCAACGGACTATTGCTAGGAGCACTGCTGGCAAGCTCTCGCCGAAGCTGGATTATGTGGATTGCCGCTGCTGTAACCGCAGAATTGACGGGTAATCTCATCTGGTTCGGCAACAGTGCGGTTGTTTCGACGCTTTTCATCGTGGGCAACGTCGCAGCATCTGTTTGCGGCGCATTGGTGGTGGGACATCTAGCCGGCCTGCCGTTTCGCCTCTTGAAGATCAGCGACCTACTTTGGCTGGTGCTGGGGGGTGCTCTGGTCGCGCCGACGATCGCAGCCGCCATCGGTACGTTGACTCTTGTTTGGTCCGAAGGCCAACCGTGGCAGCGCGCGTTCTATCTCTGGTGGGTGGGAGACGCCACTGGCGTGCTGGTGGCCGCTCCCGCAGTGCTGACCGTTGCCGAATCATGGCGCCGGCGTTCATTTGGTGAGCCACAGCGCCTTCCCGAGGCCGCCCTATTCGTGCTGGCGATCGGTCTTGTCGCAGCCGCCTCGGTGACTGAGCGCCTGCCATTTGGGCTTATCTTTCTGCCGCTTATCCTGATGGCTGCCGCACGATTGTTTTTCTGGGGGAGCTTGCTTGGAATACTCGCCCTCGTGATGCTTCTCGGCCTCTTCGAAGTTCTGCGGATCAAACCGTTTGCGTTGATCGGGAATTCACTGGAAAGCAATGTGCAGCAGCAACTGTTCTTGGGCATTGCTGCCTTTTCAGCGTTGGTCGTGGCGGTTCTCGCTAAGCAGAACTCAGACTCTCTTTTGCAATTGACTGACTCCAACCGCATGTTGGAGCAGCGTGTAGCCGAGCGCACTGCCAGCCTCGCCACAAGCGAGGCGCGGCTCAGGAAAATGATGGAAGGTACCCAGGTCGGCATAGCGTTTGGCGATCGTACCATGGCGCTGCACCATGCGAATGCTAGCCTTGCCACGCTCCTTGAACGCCCCTCTGCTTCGCTTGAGGGGGGGGCTGTGCGCTGGCAGGACCTCATGGCGCCTCCTGACCGGGAAAAGTTGAGATCGGCGATGGCCCAGATGGAGACAGAGGGGCGCAGCCATCCTGCTGAAATTGTATTCCGGCGGGCCAGCGGGTCGTCGGTTCCAACGATTTTCACGGCCTCTAAGCTCGACGACGATGACCACGTCGCTTTCATCGTCGACCAGACCGAGCAGAAGCTACATGAAGAGCAGACTCGCTTGCTCATGCGCGAGGTAAATCATCGGGCGAAGAACCTCTTGGCGGTGGTGCAGTCGGTGGCACGGCAAACTAAGGCAGAGTCAGTTGCCGAGTTCCTTACACGCTTTGATAGCCGCCTACGGGCTCTCTCTGCGCTGCAGGACCTCCTTATTGCCAGTCAGTGGGAAGGAACTTCCCTTGCTGAGGTTATCCGCGGGCAACTGGCGCATTTCGGGGACGTCCTTGATAGTCGGGTTTCGATTCACGGACCCCTGGCTCAATTGTCGGCCGCTGCGGCCCAGACGGTCTCACTTGCGATCCACGAACTCGCGACTAATGCTGCGAAATATGGGGCGCTATCAAACGATATCGGTGAAATCGCAATCGGCTGGGAGTTCACATCGGACAGCCGACTCGTCCTGACCTGGGTTGAAAAAAATGGCCCGACCGTGACCCCTCCCGGTCGACTAGGATTTGGTACGCATGTCATCGCAAAGATGGTTGCCGGGATTCAGGGGTGCAGTGTTCGTAGCGACTTTGCACCGGCCGGACTGACGTGGGTCCTCGCGGGCCCGACCTCGTCCCTTCTCGTGGCGCCCCTAACCGATGTAGGCACAGGCACAATCACTCCCGGCACCACTACTGGTTGAGAATTATCCCAGTGTCGGTGCCCCCCGTGGCGGCGCGAACGACATACAGACGAAAACGTCATCCATCGCGGCCCTTAGCCCTGATTGAGCACGTTCTGTTGTGGCAGGGTAGCCCAACACTCTAGGTGTTGGCGCGCGCAACTCCTCGGCGAATGCCCGGCCTCCTCACTTCGTTAGTTCATGCATCCACACAAATTCAGTCCATTGGCATCCGTACCGGCCTGCCTGCGCTAACGGGCAAACGGGAGTGTTGCGATGGCGCAGGTGCAAGGTGGATCCCTGGGGGACCAAGATTTTGAGCAGAGGGTTCGTGAAACGGCCTATTTTCAGTGGGAACTGGACGGTCGCCCCGAAGGCGCGGAAAAGGGCTGCTGGTTTGCAGCGTTGGAAGGCTGCCTGCGGGAGCGCGAGGCCGACCACCTCCGACGACAGCACCCAGTCTCCGCCGATGGAGAGACGGTGCTCGGCCGTCAGGCGAACTATGGATAGCGGGTCTATGGGCACCAAAGGCAAGTTGCGTGGAGATCGCCCTTGATCATGAAGTGTTGCGGCTTGAGCGCGACGCCGACGGATTTTGGGAGACGGAGTTTAAGGCTAAGGAAATTCGCCTGCTGGCTGGTTGTTGACGGTGTGCGCTACCACGATACGGCCAGCCGTTTGCAGGTGGGTGAAGTTCACGGGCCCCTCCCGGCTGGTTGGCAGAATAGGAAGTGACCGGGGGCCCGGCATGGACCGGCCGGCCATTCAACGAATTGGTGTTATACGAACTTCATATCGGCACCTTTACCCAGGGAGGGACGTTCCACGCATATGGTCTCCTCTCTGACAGAGCAACCGCCCTGCAGGTTTGACCGGATTCCCTGGAACCTTTTACTTCCCGAGTGGTTGTTGCTATATCGGGGAAGTATATCCTAACGGCTGTTTGGAGCTTTTGCCGAGCCTTGGGGGCTATCCAACGCCATGTCGAACGTCACCGATTTTCCAATCCCCGCCCGCCAGCTGTCGGAATATGAGGCACTCGTGTCGGCCGGGCCGGCAGTACTCGATGCCATACCTGGCGCTGTCTATATCTGCGACCATGACGGATGGTTGGTTCGCTACAATGCAGAGGCTGCCGCCTTGTGGGGTCGCGCACCCGACCTCGACCATGCGCGCGAGCGCTTCTGTGGGTCCCTTGCATTGTTCTTGCCGGATGGCGCCGCACTTCGCCACGAAGACTGTCCCATGGGCGAAGCTGTGCGCGCTGGGGTCGACACCCGGAATGCCGAAGTCGTCATCGAGCGGCCCGACCACTCCCGGATTACTGCCCTCGTGAATATCCGTGCCTTGCGAGATGACCAGGGCAATATCCAGGGTGCCATCAACTGCTTTCAGGACGTTTCAGCCCATAAAGCAGCCGAAGCGGAGTTGCTTCGCAAGAACAACGATCTGGAGGACTTCTTCGAAAACAGCGCGGTTGGCCTGCATATCGTCAGCGGCGAAGGCATCATCGTTCGCGCCAACCAGGCTGAGCTCAATCTGCTGGGATATTCAGCTGATGAGTATGTCGGCCGGCACATTGCGGAATTCCATGCTGATGCACCGGTGATCGGCGACATCCTTCAAAAGCTGTCCAAAGGCACCAAGCTCGACCGTCACGCCGCGCGGCTGCGTGCCAAGGATGGCTCAATCAAACACGTCCTCATAACCTCCAACAGTCGCTTCAAGGACGGCAAGTTCGTCAACACCCGTTGCTTCACCACGGATGTGACCAACCTGCGTGAGGCTGAACGCGCGCATCGGGACAGCGAGGAGCGGCTGGCCGCTACATATGAAGCGGCGACGATCGGCATAGCCGAGGCGGACGAGCATGGACGCCTGCTCCGCGTCAATGACGCGATCTGCCAGATGCTCGGCCGATCGCGTGAACAACTGCTTGATATGACGTTCCTCGACTACACCCACGACGAGGATCGTGACGAAGACGCCGCGCTTTTCTCACGCCAGGTGACCGGAGACCTCGGAAGCTACTCCCTGCGTAAAAGGGCGCATAAGCCCGATGGCACCACCGTCTATCTCGACGTCAAAGGTTCCGCCGTGCGTGACGAGGACGGCAAGTTTGTCTATGGCGTCCGGGTCATTCAGGACGTGACAGAAGCAAAGCACATGGAGGACAGGATCCGCGAGAGCGAGCGGCATCTGAGAGACCTCCTCGAGGCCTTGCCGGCCGCCGTCTATACCACTGACGCGGAAGGCAACATCACCTTCTTCAACAAGGCCTGCATCGACATTGCCGGCCGCGTTCCGGCGCTTGGCGAGAAGTGGTGCGTGACCTGGCGCCTCTACACCGCCGAGGGAGTCCCGCTACCGCACGACCAATGCCCCATGGCGGTGGCACTGAAGGAAGACCGACCTGTGCGCGATGTGGAAGCCATGGCAGAGCGGCCTGATGGCAGTTTCGTACCCTTCATGCCGTACCCCACGCCGCTGCATGATGCCGAAGGCAACTTGATCGGCGCCATCAATATGCTGGTGGATATTACCGAACGAAAGCGATCCGAAAGCGCGCAAAGGGTCCTCATCGACGAGCTGAACCACAGGGTGAAGAATACTCTTGCGACCGTCCAGTCTCTCGCGGTGCAAACTGTGCGCCACTCGGGAAGCCTCAAGGAGTTTGCACCTCAGTATGAGAAGCGGTTGTTGGGATTGGCGCGAGCGCATGATCTGCTGACGTCGCGCAACTGGAAAGACGCGCCCTTGGATGTGCTCGCCCGGGAAGTGATCGGACCCCTTTCGGATGCCATGGGGCAACAGGTAAATATTGACGGACCAGCAGTCGCGCTGAACCCTCGCGCGGCCCTGAGCCTCACCATGGCCCTCAACGAGCTCGCTACCAACGCTGCCAAGTTTGGGGCGCTGTCTTCGGAGCAGGGAAGACTTTCCCTTGTCTGGAAAGTTGCGGATCGAGCAGGGCAAAGGTGGGTGGAACTGCTCTGGCAGGAAGCCGCGGGGCCTCCGGTGACCGCGCCGAGCCGCCGCGGGTTTGGGACACGGTGGATCGAGCGGTGTCTCGAACGCGACCTTGGTGGAGAGCTGGACGTGGTATTCGACCGCGACGGGCTACGCTGCCAAATGTCCTTTCCCCTCAGGGAAAACCCACACCCATGAGTGAACTTTCTGGCCTGCGCGTGCTCGTCGTCGAGGACGAGGGCGTGGTGGCCTTACTTATCGAAGACATGCTCGAGGACTTGGGATGCCAGGTGGTCGGCTCGGTGGCGAGCCTCGCCAAAGCAATCGAAGCCGCTGCCACGGAGACGTTCGACGTCGCCATGCTGGACGTAAATCTCGATGGTGAAAAGGTTTTTCCCGTTGCTGAAGTTTTGATGGGCCGACAGGTGCCGTTCCTGTTCAGCACCGGCTACGGCCGCTTAGGCGTGCCGGACACGTTCAAGGCATACCAGGTTCTAAACAAGCCTTTCGCGAAAGAAGAATTGGAACAGAAGCTCCGCACCGTCCTTCGTAATCGGTAGGTCTGCGGCATACTGCTGGAGAACGTGAGTTAGCCTGGATGGCGTCGGCGTATTCCTTGTCGAGGACGAACCTCTGCTGGCAATGTCGGTGGAGGATATGCTTATGGAGTTAGGGTGCAAGGTCACTGCCAGCGCAGCAAACCTCACCGAAGCGATCGAAATGGCCGCAGGCGGCACGTTCGATTGCGCCCTGCTCGTCGAAGCGCGGCATTCCGTTTGCCTTTTCCAGTGCCTATGGTGCATCGCAACTGTCGGAGGCGTTCAGCACCCGACCGGTCGTGTCCAAGCCCTATGACATGGATCAACTACTTGCAGTTTTGCGAGCGACCCTCGCCCGATAAACACCGTTAGCCACACTTGGTCCCATGGGTTGCCCCCAGCTTCCTATCGCTACCTTACCAATTGCCTGGATCAGACGGTTGCGACCCGCGCCTTTTGCCGCGACAGGGCCTGATCATCCAGCCGGGTTGTCCTTCGAGATTGGCACCGTGACAGTTCGCGCAGTTGGCTGAATAGAGCCCGCGCCCTTTCGAAGCTTCGCCGGTGAAGTAGACGCCCGCTGCACTCAGGATGCTTGCGGCGATGAGTAGGCCAGAACGAGCACTTTCATTGCCCGAAGCCCTGCCAGGTTTTACCACCATCGCGGCTTTCGAGTACCGCGCTCTCGCCAGTAATGGCGACGAGGTGGGTGGCGTCGATGGGATCGGCAGCGAGGTGGAGGATGTATCGGTCGCCGAAGTCGCTGGCGAGCGGCACCGCCTGCCCATCCTTCGGCAACTGAAATAGGCCAATGCCGGCGAAGAACACATAGACTGAGCCGTCCGCCATTGCCTCGACCAATGTAGCGGGCTGACCTTTGGGCCCAATGAGCGTCCAGGTCACTCCTGCATCGGCGCTCTGCATCAGTCCACCAGCAGTCCCGGCATAGACCGTGTCGGCAGCGATGGGTGATGCGGCGAGGTCAATCACTCGTTCGGGACTCGGCCCAGCCAGGCTCCAGCTTAAACCTCCGTCCCGGCTCACCTGAATGCCACCATAGAGCCCATATATCACTTTCGGGTCGGCGCGGCTGACTGACATGGCATGAAAGTCGACCGGACCTCCGACGCCATCGGCGATTTTCTGCCAGGTGACGCCGCCGTCGGTTGAAAGGATCACCCCCATATTGCCGCCCTGTCCAGGGTGACCGCTGGCCAGCAGCCGCCTGGCATTGCTGGGATCGGGGCTGAACCCCATAAAGTCGTTGGCGTCGGTGGAGACCGCCTCGGCCATGCCATTGGGGTTCGCGCGATAGACGCCATAGTGCGTCGCGAGTAACACGCTCCCCGGCTTGGATGGGTCAAAGCCGATGCCGTGAATGTGGGACACTTCGCCGAGCGGCAACTCTTCTGCGTTCAATGACACAAAGAACGCCAAGGAGGCGATCGACGCTAATAGCATCCGGCTAGAACGGGTTCTCATTACTGACCTCCGAACAGATTGGTTATCCATGACCAAGGGTCTTGATACGGCTCCGAATGTCCTTGTGCATAGGCATCGTTCGCCAGCGCGTTGGCGAACGTGACCAGGCTCAAGGCCTCGAAGCTAAGGCCGTGGAAGCGGCCCCGGAGCTTTCCTTCGCGATCGATGACATGCGTGACGAGCCCGTGCATCTGCATGTCGTCCACTTCGGTGAACTCCAGGCCATAGGCCCTTGCGACTTTGCGCGTCGTGTCCTCCGGTTGGCCCGCCGGCGACGTCAGGAAGGTCCAGTTGACCAGATCGAGTCCCTGCGCCTCGCCGTATTCGGTCAGCAGCCTGCCCCTGTCGTGCGAGGGATCAGTGGTGATGCTGACGAAGGCGACGCGATCCTTCATCGGCGAGATGTTGATCATCGACTGCAACTGGGCGATCAACTGGCTGTGCAGCGGGCAGACGTCGCCGCAGCTGGCATAGATGAAATTGAGGATCACCACCTTGCCCCGGTAGTCCGCGAGGTCGCTCTCGCGGTCCTCAGCATCGATGAGTGAGAACGCGGGCGCGGGCTGGTCCACCGGTTGGAAGTACTTATCGCGGCCCAAGAGCTGCGATTCGAGTTCCTCGAGCGAATGGCCCCCAACAGGCATGATCAGTAATGGCAGTAGCGCCGCCATCAATGCTGCCCCTCTGGCGATGTTCATTGCAAAAAGGTTTCCTTGGGATGCCGATCATTGCGTGGGGTGGCCACCCACGATCGACGTTCGCGAGACCCGTCCCAGCCGCCGCTCGCACCAACGGTGAGGGCCGAGACAGACAGGACACGACACTTCAATCGGCGCTGGGGCCGCCAGTGTCAGGCAATGTAGGTGGTTCGCGGAGGGGAAAGCTCTGGAGGTGGGCTACTGCCGACCAAGGACTTGGCGAGGAGTGTCGCGAAGTAGAGCGCAGAACACGCTTGCTCGAGCGAGGCGACCGCTAGCGGAAGGGCCATCACCGGACCAGCGCAGATCGCCGCACACGCCGTGTTCGCTTCACAGTGCAGCCCCCCGCCGCTGTCCTGACAGTCCATAGCCACCATGTCGTTCGTCGTCGAAACCAGTCTGGCGTTGCGACTCGCGAAGTCATTTGACGCGACATTCGACACGCCCATCGCGAGGGAGACGATGACCCCCAAGGCGAGCAGAAACAGCTGTGGAACCGACTGAAACCTCATGGCGCGCGATCTTGTCGGTAGCACCTCTGCAAATCAAGGCACGCATGCGTGATGCGACAGTTTGGAGCGAGGCCGGGCCGATTGACACAGCAGGTGGTGGGATGAGTCTACAAGGCACAGAGCGAACGCGGATTAAAGTGCTCGTCGATGCCCCTCTCGTTCCTGAACTGGTCGGTCTTCTGGAAAAACACCGGATACACGGCCACACTGTAATGCCCACCCTCTCGGGCTAGGGCGCTTCGGGAAGATGGAGCGACGACCCGGTTACCGGCGCACAGCACCAGGTGGTCCTACTCACAGTTGCCGAGCCACCGCGGGCCCAGGCTTTCATAGAGGCCTTGCGTCCGCTTCTCGACAGGTACCTGCTTCTGGTAATGATCAGCCCGGTCAACATACTGCGGCCGGAGAAATTCCGCAGACCGTTACGAGGGAGGCCTTTCGACCTGACCAGAGGTCACCCTCGCAGCCGTCTTTGGATAGGCGGGGGTGCGCACCACCACCCCATGACCTCCATCCCAATTTCAAGTGCCCGGGATGCGTTGGACCATCTGGCAGTGTCGTCACGCGCCCTGGTGATAACCAGCCGCTACATCCACACGGTTGACACCTCCCTCAATATGGCCGCCGACAGTATCGCAGGCTACATCCAGTGTCTGATGGACGGCGTCGCCTTACCCACAAGGCCTATGCGCTCGACTGGGATTCTAGGAGGGCCGCGCTCACTAACTTCCTGGCCCAGGCGAGTTCAACATCGAACCCGGAGTAGGTCAGGTAGCACCTTTGTACATGCCATTTCCGTGAGATGCCTTGGCGCGCCAAACGTGCGCGCCTTGTTCGCGCACGCGTGGCGCCATGGCGAAGTGAGCATCGTGCTGTCGCGCCAGAAGAGTCACGCGCCCCTACGCATGCAGCAGGACACACTGATGCGGGGCTGACCACCATCACATCCTGCCTCATGCTCAGAGCCACCCCGATTACCTATGCTTTCCGGAAGCTCCCGTGGAAAGCTGACTTTGTCGTATTCTGGAAGTTTGGCATGACAAATGGAGGAGCGCCCTCTAATTCCGTTCAGCTACTGATCCCTTCGCCACTGGAATATTCGCATGAGCTCTCGGCCCAAAGTTATCACCCTGTGCGGCTCCAGCCGCTTCCCTGATGCCTTCCATTTGGCGAATTTGCATCTGTCTATGCTCGGTCACATCGTGATCAGTCTCGGCGCTTTCGGGCATGCCGATCAGCCCACTGGCTCGCGGTTTCTGTTGTCAGACGGGGACGAGAGCACCCCAGAAAAACAGGCCATAGACCAGTTGCACTTCCGCAAGATTGACCTTTCGGACGAGATATTCGTGGTCAATGTCGGCGGCTATGTCGGATCGAGCACGAAGCGGGAAATCGAATATGCCCGCTCGCTGGGCAGGTCGGTCCGCTGGATGTTCCCCTCGGAGTAAATCAGATCATCCAACGGGCTGTTGATCGCTGTTACGCGGAGCGTCGCACCATCAGTCTTCGGCCGACCAGAACAATCAGAACGACAATGATTGCAGTGGCCCAGGTGTCCCAGCCCACGCGCTCGAAGTTCAGGGTGGCGGCGATCGCCAATGTCAGAAAACTCTGCAGCAACTGGACCTGGCTGACCCTTGCGACGCCGCCCATGGCGAGTCCGGCATTCCAGGCAAAGAAGCCAACATATTGGCTCATGATAGTCACGTAAGCGAAGGCAAACCAGGTCTGCGGCTGGAACGAGCCAATGTTGTCAGGCCACCGGAGAGCGGTCACCGGAACTGAAATCGGCAATGCCAAGACCAATGCCCAGGATATCACCACCCAGCCCGGCATCGTACGAGCCAGTTGTCCAGAATAGGTATAGCCCACGGCAGCGCTGACAACTGCCGCTGCTAGCAGCAGGTCTCCTGCCTCGAAGCCTCCATTGCCGCGAAACAAGGCAAAGGCGGTCACCACTGCTGCTCCTGCGACTGCCGCAAGCCAGAAGGGGAGTGAGGGCCGTTCTTTGCCAAGAAGAGCACCTGCAGCGGCTGTTGCCAGAGGAAGCACGCCCAGAACGACTCCGCCGTGAGACGCATCGACGCTTGTCATTGCAACAGCTGTAAACGCCGGAAAGCCTGCCACAACACAGGCGGAGATGAGTAGCAGCTTCCAGAAGTCAGTCTTGGATGGCATGCGGGGGCGCACAACCAAAAGAACCATTGCAGCCAGAATACCGGCCCCAGCGGCTCGTCCCGCCGTGAGAAACCCCGCATCAAGCTCTTCAACTGCAAGCCGGGTAAAAGGTAGAGTCGCAGCAAAGATTGCAACGCCGAGCAGCCCAAGCCAAAGACCAACAGTTTCTCGAGAAAGGGCCGCTGAGAGTTTGTCAGTGATAGAACGCATGGTGTTGACCCTGGGGAGATGAGCTGCCCAAGAGCAGACTTGTTATTGCTTATTGGTTTACTGCTGAAAGGGCGATGTGTCGCTCTCCCCATCCCCGATATGTCGGCGGACCCGTGTCCGTCGGCGAGACATGCAGCGGTGCCACCCCCAGTCTGACAGATGGCATCGATAAGAATGCCACCACGCTATAGCTGGCGTCGGCAAAGCGCGCACCTGCGCTGTGCACACGGTCGATCACTGCCAGTGCGATTTCAGGCTTGGTACGGTATGTGCTAGCCTTTTCAGGAACCCCTACCGGATCCAGAGGAGCCCTATTACTGGTTCAACTCTCGGGATGAACAGCCCAAGCCCGATCATCACGAGCCCTTGGCTTGATACTAGCGTCACCGACAGGGTCTGGCAGTTGGCCGAACGGGTCACCAGCCCAGTCACGCGGCTTTTAGAGCAAGACCATGTTCGCGCATGTGTCTGAGATCAACACCTATCGCTAACCTGCACGCGTACGCTCCAGAAGCGCATTGCAAGGGTGGAGGGCGGTATGCGAACCACAATCGATGGTCTAGATCCTTCAAGCTGCCACTCTGTTTCGCCCTGAATTCTTGGCGTCGTATAGCGCGACATCTGCGCGTTGGATTAGGTCGGACGGACCAGAGTCGGTTGACAACATCACAGCGGCCCCGATACTCGCTGTAACGCCGACATCGCCTGTGCCGGTCTGCAAACTGATATCTGCGATAGCCATGCGCATGCGCTCAGCGACGGATATCGCACCACTGAGTTCTGTACCAGGCAGAAACACACAGAACTCCTCACCGCCCATCCTGCCAAGGCTATCGCCACGACGGAGTTGGTCGCGGATGGCCTTGGCAATCGCCACCAGAGCTTCATCACCGACGGCGTGACCGAACTGGTCGTTCAAGTTTTTGAAGTTGTCCGCATCGATCATCAGACAGGAAAGGGGTGATCCACGTTGCAGGGCGGGAACCATATCGCGCGCAGCGGTGGCCAGAAAAGACGAGCGACGCATTGCCCCTGTCAGTCCGTCGAGTGTCGCCAAAAGCCGCAGTTCAAATTGCTCCATGGTGAGGTTGGCGAGATCTGCGAGCAACTTCAACTGTCGGGAGTCGATCTCTCGTGGGCTGGAATCAATGGCGCAAAGGGCGCCGAGCGGGGTGCCGTCCGCAGCACGAAGCGGAATGCCGGCGTAGAAGCGGATGCCGGGGTGACCGGTGACCAACGGGTTATCAACGAAGCGCGCGTCCAGGGAAGCGTCTTGGACTACCATCGGTCCTTGGCCAATCATCGTATGGGCACAAAAGGACTGGCTGCGTGGTGTCTCACTGATGCCCAATCCCTGTTTGGATTTGAACCACTGCCTGTCACGATCAACGAGCGTTATCAAGGCGATTGGAACGTCGAGCAGGGCGGATACGAGACGCGTGATGCGATCAAAGGTATCATCCTCTGGCGTATCGAGAAGATTGTACTGATAGAGTCTGCTCAGCCGCAGCTCTTCGTCTTCGCTGTTCACCGCTGCTGCGCGTCAAACAGGGTGAGACTCAGCGTCAATCAGGATG
>NZ_JAMZCU010000008.1 GCF_024273195.1 Devosia ureilytica
GCCTAGCACGCTAAAATCGCCCCACCGGGGCGATTTTGCCGAAGGGACGGAACCCCGCCATGCGAGCGTAGCTCTCATGGCCTAGCACGCTAAAATCGCCCCACCGGGGCGATTTTGCCGAAGGCCGCGTGCTAGCCCGCAACTCTTTCAATTTCGGCGCCGCAGCGGGAGAGTTTGTCTTCCAGCCGCTCGAAGCCGCGATCAAGGTGATAGATGCGATTGACCACCGTCTCGCCCTTGGCGGCGAGGCCGGCGATGACCAGCGACACCGAGGCACGCAGATCGGTCGCCATGACCTGGGCACCCTTGAGCTGGGACTTGCCGGTGATGGTGGCCAATTGGCCGTTGACCGCAATATCGGCGCCGAAGCGAACCAGTTCGGCCACATGCATGTAGCGGTTTTCGAAAATGGTCTCGCGGATATGGCTGACGCCGTCGCTCATGGTCATCAGGGCCATGAACTGAGCCTGCAGATCGGTGGGGAAGCCAGGGAAGGGATCGGTATCGACATCGACGGGGCGAATACCATTGCCATTGCGGCGCACCCGGATGCCTTCGGCTTCCTCGGTCAGTTCCACGCCGGTCTGGGCGAGAATATCAAGGGCAGACTGCAAATGCCCGGGGCGCGCGCCCTTGAGCAGCACATCGCCGCCAGTCATGGCCGCTGCCATGGCGAAAGTGCCGGTTTCAATGCGATCAGGGATCACTTCCACAGTGGCGCCGTGGAGCTTTTCCACACCCTCAATTGTGAGGGTCCGTGTGCCAATGCCCGAAATCTTCGCGCCCATGGCGACGAGGCATTCGGCAACATTGGTGATCTCGGGTTCCTGGGCCGCATTCTCGATAATCGTGGTGCCACGGGCGAGCGTGGCGGCCATCAGAATGGTGTGGGTGGCGCCGACCGAGACTTTGGGGAAGCTGATGGTGGCGCCCACAAGGCCACCCTTGGGCGCCTTGGCAACCACATAGCCTTCGTCGATGTCGATCTCGGCGCCCAGCGCCTTGAGGCCGTAAAGGAAGAGGTCTACCGGCCTTGTGCCGATAGCGCAGCCGCCGGGCAAGGAGACGCGGGCCTCGTGGCAGCGGGCCAGCAGCGGGCCAATGACCCAGAAGCTGGCGCGCATCTTGGAAACAAGATCATAGGGCGCGGTGGTGTCGACGATGTCGGCGGCATGGAAGGTCATGCGCTGGCCAACGTCTTCCTCGCCGCGGCGCCGGCCATGCACGGCGATATCGACGCCATGATTTTCCATGATGCGCTCGAGCTGCTTGACGTCAGCCAGGCGCGGCACATTGTGCAGCACCAGCGGCTCGTCGGTGAGCAGCGAGGCAATCATCAGCGGCAAAGCGGCGTTCTTGGCGCCCGAAATCGGGATTTCGCCCCGAAGTTCATTACCGCCAACCAAACGAATACGATCCATTAGAAGTCCTCAGAATTGGCCCGATGGGCCTACGACCTGGTGGGGAGGCAGGACGAGGTCTTCTTTGCCACTTGAGCCAGACCAGCCGTTCTCTATGAAAAATGTCGGGACCGGCGGTCACGACACATGCGCAGCTTGCGCCGCTAGAATCGCCTGAAAATGGTTTACGGTTAGTTGTCCGTGTCCATTTCAGGGGCCTCCGGCCCGGGGTCGGGTTCGGGCCCGGGATTGTGGTCCTGGGCGCGCGCCTTGGCCTGGTCCTTGCGGCGCTTCAGGTTCTCACGCAGCTTTGCGGCCAATCTTTGCTCTCGCTGCGCTGTTTGTTCCGATTTGCCCATGGCTCCGGCCTATCGATTCCGTCGCGGCGGTTGATAGGCTGTTTTTGGTCTTGCGTCGAGGGAGGCGCTATGGCAAAGGAGCCCCCGTCGCCGCGTCGGTCCTGACCCGCGCCCCCCGACTTCATAGCGGTCGCGTTCTCGCACCAAAAGTGGATCCCACTTTCCTGAGAACGCTCCAGATGCTGCCGTAGCTCAGTGGTAGAGCACTCCCTTGGTAAGGGAGAGGCCGACAGTTCAATCCTGTCCGGCAGCACCAGTTTTCCCTTGATGATCTCAATGCGCTGTTCGTTGCCAGTCGGCGTGCTGGTTGCTCGTGATCGTTTGGCGCTTTATGCCTCAGTTGTTCACGGGAGGACATTATGGCGGCCGACACACTTTACGACATCGTGGATCCGCGCTTTGCGCGCAAAGTTCTGGGCAGTGCGCGGCTGGAGGAGCTGCATACGGGGTGTCGCTGGACGGAGGGGCCGGTTTGGTTCTCCGACCATGACTGTCTCTATTTTTCCGATATTCCGAACCAGCGGGTGCTGCGGTATGTGGCGGCGGATAATTCGGTCTCGACCTATCTGTCGCCGTCCAATTTCGCCAATGGGCATACACGTGACCGCCAGGGGCGGTTGATTTCGTGTGAGCACGGGACGCGGCGGGTGACGCGCACGGAGGCCGATGGGTCGATCACCGTGCTGGCCGACCGTTTCGAGGGCAAAAAGCTCAATTCGCCCAATGACGTGGTGGTGACGTCGGATGGCTCCATCTGGTTCACCGATCCGAGCTATGGGATCATTTCGGACTATGAGGGTTTTGCATCGCCGCAGGAACAACCAGTCCATGGCGTCTATCGCATTGATGGCCAGAGCGGCGTAATCACCCTGATGGTCGGGGACTTCGTGCAACCCAATGGCCTGGCCTTTTCCCCTGACGAAAGCCGCCTCTATATCGCCGATTCAGGGGCCAGCCACGATGCGGACGTGCCCCGGCATATCCGCGCCTTCGAAGTGGTGGACGGCGGCGAGGGTTTGAAGGACGCGGGGCCGTTTGCCGTGATCGACAATGGCATCCCCGACGGGTTCCGCGTCGACAGCGATGGCTGGGTCTGGTGCTCGGCAGGCGATGGGGTGCAGGTATTTGACCCGGAAGGGACGTTGGCGGGCAGGATTTTGGTGCCGCAGCGCGTTTCGAACCTGACCTTTGGTGGGCCGCGGCGGAACCGGCTGTTCATCACCGCCACGACCTCGCTCTATGCCATTTACGTCAATGCGCGGGGTGCGCAGACTCCTTGAGGCGGCTGGCGAACAGAGCGCCGAGCAGGCGATCGGCGGAGAGCGTCCCGCCGCCATAGACCAGCAACGTCAGTGCCATGGCGAACCAGGGCAGGTGGAAGTTGACGAAACCATCGGGGATGGTGAGCTGGATGATGATGGTCATGGCGAAGATGCCCAAGGCGGCAAAGCGGGTGCCAAGGCCCAGTACCAAGAGGATCGGCAGGACGATCTCGCCCATGCCGGCGAGGAACGCCATGGCCAGTGGCGCTGGATAGGCGAAGGCCTGGCCAAAGATATGCAGACGGAACTCCTGCTCAAAGAGATAGCGGGCGCCTGAGGAGAGGTTGAGAAAGCCATCCCACTTGGTCAGCCCGGAGCGCCAGAAGGGAATGGCCAGTGCCACGCGCAGGGCCAATAGCGGCACGGCGCTGGGGACGGCGGCAAGCAGGCGGTCGGCACGGTCGACAAGACCGACAAGGCGCTCGGTGATCATCGGGAAAGCTCCTGTTGCGGCGCGGCAAAGGCGCCGAGGCCGGCAAGGCCAACCAGCGCCGAGCCGGGGTCAAAATCGGGATGGGTGGCAAATACGGCGTCGGCAGCCGCGCCCAGTGTCAGGCCGTCTGCCAGGGCGCGCAGCAGTGCAGCGGCCGCGGGCGGGATAATGGTGAGGCGCACATCGGCCTGGGGCCGGGTCAGAAGCACATGTTCGGTGCCCGATTGTTTTGGTGGGACAAAGGGGACTTGCTGATGCGCCGACCAGATCGAGCCGACCGGATAGGCAGAGCTGATCAGCCGGGCCGCCGGGGCCAGAGCCAGGCTCAGGTCAGCCAGCGTCTCCGGGGCCATGGCGGCGAGACCGGTCGGGGACAGGCCCCCGATGTCGGCGGCGTTGTAGCTGTCGGACCAGGCGGCCTCGAGGCGGGCCAGGTCGGGCAGATAGGGGAGCTCGGATGCGGGCGGAAAGCCGGCGATGAAATCGGCAAAGCTGTCGCCATAGTGCAGAAGCACCGGGGTCGTGGGCTTGGTCTGGCCCACATGGAGCCTTGCCATGCCCGCAAAGAAATCGTCGCCCACGACCATGCGGGTCACGGGGAAACGGGCGGCGAGCGCGGCGGTCAGGCTGACATGGACATTGTTGCGATAGACCGCGAAGCGTTTGGCGTCGGTTGTGCCGCGCGGCGACACCAGCCCGGCCGGCACTGCGCGGGTGGGGTCGGTGAGGGCGGCGACGAATTGCGCCTCGTCAGTCATGATGCCAACCGCTGCGCCGGAGCCGCGTCGAGCACGGCGTCGACCAGCCGCACTTCATCCATGAGCACGTCGAACGCGGGCACGTCATTGTCCCATTCGATCAGGGTCGGCAGCGGACCAGTGCGGGCAATGGTGTGGCGATAGAGCGCGAACACATCGGGCCGAACGCGGCTGCCATGAGCGTCGATCAGCAGACGATCACCGGCATCGTCAGTGGTTTCATCATAACCGGCGAGATGGATTTCGCCGACATGGTGCATGGGGAAGCGGTCGATATAGGCGACGGGGTCAAGCCGGTGATTGACCGCCGAAACCATGACATTGTTGACGTCGAGCAGCAGGCCGCAGCCGGTGCGGGTGGCGATGGCGTCGAGGAAATCGACCTCGTCGATGGTGCTTTGCGCGAACAGCACATAGGTGGAGGGGTTTTCGAGCAGCATCGGGCGCCCAAGCGCCTGCTGGACCTGATCGACATGCGCGACGACGCGATCCAGCGTCTGCGGTGTGTAGGGCACCGGCAGCAAGTCGTTGAGGTAGCCTTCATCGTGGCTGGACCAGGCAAGGTGTTCGGAGAAGGAGGCAGGCTGGTAGCGGTCGTTGAGCGCGCGCAGGCGTTCGAGATGATCCCGATCGAGCGGGCCTTGACCACCAATGGAGAGACCGACGCCGTGGAGGGACAGGGGGTAATTTTCGCAGATGGCCTCGAGGTAGCGGTGCGGCGGACCGCCCTCACCCATGTAGTTTTCCGCATGCACTTCAAAAAAGCCCAGGTCGGGTTGATCGGCAATGATCTGGGCATAGTGCTGGGGCTTGAGACCAAGGCCCGGGCGGGCCGGCAGCGCTGGAAACGACATGGAAACCTCCCAAGTTGGAAAGACGGGAGGCCCGTGAGCCTCCCGTTGGAGCGGTCAGCTAGCCATGGGCAGATCACGGTCGAGCGCGACGAGCGAACCCATGCGATCGCCATCGAGCATCATGGTTTCACAGGTGCCGGCGGGAACGGCTTTCCAGGCATTGCCCTGGTAGTCGATGGTGGAGGTTCCGGCGCAGGTGGTGCCGGGGCCGGCGGCGCAGTCGTTGGCGCCGGCAAGAGCCACGCCAAAGCACTTTTCAGTGGCGGCCATGGCGTCGCCGCCCATGGCATCCTGTGCGATGGCAACGCCACCCAGAGCAGCAGTGAGCGAGGCGGCAAGGGCGAAGGTGGTCAGGCGGTTCATTGAATTCTCCTCATGTTGGGAACGCTCCAGGTTCCGACATGAGGCCATTCGCCAGGCTGGGCCCAATGTTACAGGGGCGCGCTCAATTCACGGACACGTGATCGAGAATAACAAAAGGACCGACACCCCGGAGGGCATCGGCCTGCAATGATTTGGTCATTGAAAATGCTTGGGCTGGATCAGATCCAGTAAGGCGGAACACCGTAATAATCGTAGACGCGCTGGCCGTTTTCGGCGTTCCAGAAGCTTTCGTCTTCCTTCTCATAGCGCGGTGCGCCTTCGAGCTGGTCCTTGCTGATATCGACACGATAGCCGCCCAATTCGGGGTCGTAGTCGAGCTTGGACCAGGGCAATGGATAGTGATCATGGCCAATGCCAAGGAAGCCGCCGAAGCTGAGCACGGCGTAGGATACCTGCCCGCCGCGCTTTTCGACGAGAATGCGCTCGATAGAGCCGATATGGTCGCCGTTAAGGTCGTAGACCTTGGTGCCTTCAACCTTGTCGGAGGCGATCAGATCGTGCGTTTCCTTGACGTCGGCTGTAGCGACGCGATTGTCATCATAGGCCATTTGGTCCTCCTTGCTTGGGGTGTGCAAGGGCAACGCGGCGGCCCCGAACAGGTTTCGACAAATCAGAAAATGTGATCAGGCCACCAGGCGCGGGCGGCTTTGCGGCCGGGGGCCATGCTCGCCCAGATAGGCCACGAAGGCGTCGATCAGCAATGGCCTTGAAATGCCATAGCCCTGGGCGAAATCAACAACGCCGGTCGCCTTGAGCGCTTCGAGGCGCTCATTGGTTTCCACACCTTCGACGACCAGTGATCGCCCGGACGCCTGCACCAGATCGATGGCGTGATCGAGCATGCGCGCCATCACGGAATGATTGGGCGCCATGGCGAAGGAGCGATCCAGCTTCACCCCATCAATGGAGAGGGCCGCCAGATTGTGCATGGACGAATAGCCGGCGCCGAAATCGTCGATATAGACCTTGAGACCTGCAGCGCGGAGGCGTTCGATTTCCACCTGGGCGGTTTCGGGGCTGATTTCAGCCGTCTCGACGATCTCCACCACCACATCGAAGGGCGAGCCATCGGTGAGAAAGGGCGCAAAGATGGGCACGAGTTGCTCGGCGTCCAGGTCTTGCGGGAAGATGTTGAAATTGATCTGGAGCCGCATGTCCCGGGGAAGCCGGGCCACGAGATCAGCATAGGCATAGGCGACCACCAGGGCGGTGAACCGCACGGTCATGCCATGCCGCTCAATAATGGGGAGGAACCTATCGGGCGGCACGATGGTGCCATCGACATCCTTCCAGCGGGCGAGGACTTCGCAGCCTGTTACAACGCCGGTCTTGAGATTGAGCACAGGCTGGTAGGCACAGACTACCGAACCCTTTTCAAGGCGGCGCAGGAAGCGGGCCTCGAATGACCAATAGCGTTCAATCAGCAGCTGCAATTGCTGGGCGACCCAGGCGGCGAGGACGGCGGCGACAAGCAGGATAACGCCGACCGTTGCCCAGCCGAGGCCGAACAATTGTGTCAGATAGCTGCGCCCGGCAATGCAATGGATGCCGCCGCTGTCGCAGGAGAGCTGATAGAAGACGCCTTTGAACACCGAGGCCAGGGCCGGCCCTGTCGTCTTGAGGGCCTCGGCGTACAGTCCGGCTTCGCCGTTACGATGCATCCACAGCTCATCATTGAAGCGGAACACCAGTTCCTGATCCATCCAGCGCGGGCCAGTGTCTGGCAGCGGTTGGGGCGGCACGATCAAGGCAACATTGCCCCGTTGGGCCAATGTGCCGGTCATTCCCTCAAGACCGAGAAATTTCAGGTCAAGATCGATCCAGAACGCCATGGCGAAAGGATTGTCGGGCACAATATCAGGGTTGCCCAGCATGATGGGCTGGACCAGGCGGCCAGAATTGACCGAGCACAGCACGACGCCATTGGGCGCATAAAGCAGTTCGTTGATGCCATCGGGGAGGAAGGCAATGCGGCGCAGCTCATCGAGATATTCGGGCGAGCAGGCCGGTTGAGTCAGGCGCCGGTCCATCTCGTCGAAAGTGGACAGGACATTGGTGCGCAGGCGCTCGTAACCCGCCAGACTGCGTTGCGTCTCGGTGCGCATATTGATGGAAACCTGCTCGGCAACCACCCAGGTGGCGACAGACAGCATGGCAGCAAATGCGAGGACCCAGAGGGCCAGTCTCAGACCACGATCATGTGTGCCAGCGATCAGGAGGCCGACAATCCGGCTCATGAGGAGTTCCTCCGCGTAGCTTCATATATCGGACAAGACCTCAAGACCGGGTTAAATCCGCCGCTCCCATTGCGCCCTTGCAACCGGAACCCCCGGGGCGGTGCCGCATTGAGTTCAATGAGTGGCCCTCGTGGCCTTGCAAAACCAAGGGAGACAATCATGGTCTTTGACAGTCTCAAGCAACGCGCGGGCGGCGACGACCAGCTGAACCCGATGCAGATTGCCCATCACACCCTGTTCACCGCCCGCGAAAAACTCGAACTGCTGCACCAGCTCAAGGCCGAGACAACGGGCGATGAGGTTGAAGGCGCCGAGGTGGCTTTTGAACCCGAGGAAATCGACCAGGCCATTGCCGAGGTGCGCCGGGGCGTTGAAAGCGGCGTGGGCGCGGATACGGTTCTCAAGGGAGATTTCTGATGGCCGAACCCAAGGAAGTGCATTCGCCCCAGGTCGCCAAAATCGACTATATGGTCGATGAGAACGCCGCCAAACTCGATGTGCCCGATGGTTCTGGGCTCAAGGTCGCCGGGGAACATGACGAGACTGTCGGATCGACCGGCCCGACCAATTGGTGGCTCTATGGGCTTGGGGCCCTCGCCATCATCATTGCCATTTTGTTGGTGATGCAGATTTTCTCGGGCGCCCCCGGCACTGACATGCAGCCGGGCACGCCTACATCGGCCCCGGTAACGGAAACCCCGGCGCAATAAAAAGGCGCGACCCGTGGGCCGCGCCTTGGTGCATTGATCGGGCCAGACTTAGCCGCGGATTGGCGAAAGCTGGATTTCGACGCGGCGGTTCTGCGCGCGACCGGCCTCAGTGGCATTGGAGGCGACCGGGGCGGTTTCACCCTTGCCTTCAATATAGAAGCGGCGCTGGTCGATGCCCTGATTAGCAAGGATCGTGGCGACGGACACGGCGCGACGCTGGCTGAGCGAGAGGTTGTAGGCGTCATCGCCCTGGCTGTCGGTGTGGCCATAGACGTCGACAATGGTCTTGTCGAACTTCTTGAGCACCAGGGCGACCGAGACCAGGGTCTGGTTGAACTGGGGCTGCACCGTCGACTGGTCGGTGGCGAAGGTGATGTTGGACGGCATGTTGAGAATGATCTGATCGCCAACGCGGGTGACCGAAACGCCGGTACCCTGAAGCTGGGCGCGCAGCTCGGCTTCCTGCTGGTCCATGTAATTGCCAATCGCCGCGCCGGTAAGGCCGCCAACGCCCGCGCCAATCAAGGCGCCAACGCGCGGGTCCCCGCCCACAGCAGCGCCGACAATGGCACCGGCAATGGCGCCGCCACCAGCACCAATCAAGCCGCCGCCAGCAGTGTTGGAGAGCTGGGACTGGCCCGTGTACGGGTTGGTGGTGGTGCAGGCGCTGAGCGCCAGCGTCGCGGCAAGGGCGACGAGAACCTTGGACTTCATGAGCTTCCCCCAAAAGGATTCGTGGTTGGTGGCCTTGTGTTGCCCTTGAATAAGGCAGGAGCGTGATGAGGGGAAGAGGATGAACCGGGGATGAATGAGGCTAGCTATTGGCCCAGCCGGCGTCGACCAGGAACTGCTGACCGGTGATCATGGCGCTGTCATCAGCCGCCAGGAACAAGGCCATGCGAGCGCAATCATCGGGCGAAAGCGTTTGCGGCAGGGCCTGGATGCGTTTGACTTCGGCGATAGCCTTGGCATCGACCCACAGGTCCAGCTGGCGCTGCGTCATGATGGCGCCGGGCACCAGGGTGTTGACGCGAATGCCCGAGGCACCGAGTTCGCGCGCCATGGCCCGGGTCAGGCCATGCGCCGCCGCCTTGGCGGTTTCGTACACCGGCAGGCTCGGCGTCATGATCATCCAGCTGATCGAACCATAATTGATGATCGACCCCCTGCCCGCCTTGACCATGCCCGGCGCTACGGACTGGATGGCAAAGAACGCGTGCTTGAGATTGACGGCCATGCGCTCGTCCCACTCGTCGGGGGTCACGTCGGCCCATTGGTGACGCTGGTCGTGGGCGGCATTGTTGACAAGCACCAGGGCATCGCCGTGGAGGCGGGCAAATTCGGCAATGGCCGACTGGTAGGACGAAATATCGGTGACATCGCAGGGGATGAAATGCACGGAATTGCCGGTGTGCCTGAGTTCAGACACCAGCGCCGCGCCGGCCTCCTGGGCAATATCGACAAAGCCCACCTTTGCCCCCTGCGCGGCAAAGGCCCGAACCATGGCCTCGCCAATGCCGGAAGCGCCACCAGAGATGACGACGGGACAATCCTTGAGGCTGGGATAGGCGGCAAAGCGGGTCATGAGTGGGGGCGTCCAGGGCGGAGAAATACGATGCGCTCAGTTAAACCAACGGGAGTCCGTCCGGCAAGGCCAAAGACGTACGTACCTCAAATTGATCTGGAGATGGAATGCTCTTTATGGCGGGGGACGTTCACGTCCGCCCTTTTCTGTTCTTAATGCAAGCGCTCGACGGCGGGCGCCATGGTATGCGGGGTCACGTCACGGCGCTCGACTTGTTCGAGCAAGGACATGACCTTATCGACATTGTCGAGATGGCGCTGCTCCATGGAGAAGTTGAGCGTGACGTATTCGCGACCGGGACAGAAGGTGCAGATATTCACCTCGGTATGCCAGGCGCCGCAATAGAGCGGCTCGACCATGCCATGGGTCATGGGGCCATAGGTGCGGTGGGGCGGCACGAGGGTCAGCACGATGTGGGTGCCACCGTTGAAGCGCCAGAAGCGCTTGTTGGGCAGGAAGGGGAAGACGCGGTTGACCGCGCGCATGGCCTTGAACATCGAGTTGATAACGACCTGGAAGGACGTGATGTCTTTCTGCTCGATGCCCGCCACAGTATTGTCGACGGCGCGCACATAATCGACGAAGTCTTCCATGACGGTAAACTTCGCCTCAAGGGCGCGGACGCGGAAGAAGTCGTCGTCGGTATTGTTTCGCTTGGTGTCGAGCATGGTGTAATTGGCGCCGATCACCTTTTTACTCATCGATTTTTCGGCGCCCTCGCCGTTGAGTGCGTGCGTAACCAAGGCGAACATCAGCGAGCGCTGGCGCACGCCGAGCTTGTTGGCCAGCTGGCGCAGGCGATGACGCTCGATGGCGAGGGTCCGAAAGCCCCAGGGCTGTTCCTTGGGCGCCAGTATATTGGCCAGGACCAGATAGATGAACGTGGTGAGACCGCCGCGCAGCGCGCTTTTGAGGCGATCAGACCAGGGGAGCTTATTGCCCTTGTCGGACTGCACGCCATGACTGGCGGAAGCCGAACGGGTGAGGAGGGCTGAATCAGAGCCCTCGAGCAGGGCATGGCTGGAGCGTACCTGCAGGATGGCCGCGCGCCCCTGGGCATCGGGACCGTCGCGCCGTACGGCAGCCATGACGCGGAACAGCGGCAGGTCCTTGCTCTCGAAAATGTCGGAGGACTTGCTCAGCCATTTGTCGGGATAGCCGTCGAAATCATCGACCACCTCCACCGAGGTGATCGCATCGAGCATATGCTTTGGAAAGGGCTGGCCGGGCTGGGCGCCAACAAAGCCATGGGTCAGCTGCGGCGCCAGGGCGATCATTTCGGCGACCATATTGCCCAGGCGGTCCTTGTCATAACTTTGGGTGGAGAAGGCGGTGAAGAACACCGTGTCCCGACCCTCGTAGAGGAACCACTGAAAATCGGTGAACAGGGCCTGCGGATTGCGTTCAACGGCCGCATGGGCCAGCGCCAGAGCATCGGTCTGCTCACCGGCGAAACTGGAAGACGAAAAACTCTTCACAACACAACTCCCCCCAAATTCCCTCGCGCTCCCCCCGGAACCAGTCAATCTAAGCGCAGTATTGGCAGCCTCGCAACAGATTGGCGAAGGACCGGTTAATCTTGGGAAAAGCGGGGTTCAGGCCAACTGTGTCTACTTGAGCGCCCCTGGCCGGCCCGGTCGCCGTTCTAGGTCCAAGTGCGGATGGGACCTTTGCCCATTGGCGAATACGCCGACGCACATTAGAATAGCTCTCAAAGATCAGACCCGACCCTATGCAAACCAATGGGTTAGGCAAAAGCACGCGTCGAATTGACCTATATCAATGCCGCGCCGCAGGGATTAGTTAGAGCCAATTGAGCCAGGATCAGCGGCTGTGCCGATCCAGCGCGCGCAAAGGAACGGCCCAATGGACTACCGTGGAATTTTCGAGGATGCAGTGGACACGCTGCGCTCAGAAAAGCGCTATCGCGTCTTCGCAGACCTCGAACGCATTGCGGGCCGCTTTCCCCGCGCGCTCTACCGCGATGACGCCGACAATGCGCGCGAAATTACCATCTGGTGTTCCAACGACTATCTGGGCATGGGCCAGCACGAAAAGGTCGTGCAGGCGATGCAGCAGACCGCCGGAGCCATGGGCGTGGGCGCCGGTGGCACCCGCAATATTTCGGGCACCAACCGTCCGCTGGTCGAGCTGGAGCGTTCGCTTGCCGATCTGCACCGCAAGGAAGCGGCGCTGGTGTTCACCTCCGGCTTTGTTTCCAACGAGGCGGGAATTTCCACCATCGCGCGGCTGTTGCCCGATTGCGTGATCTTTTCCGACCAGCTCAACCATGCCTCGATGATCCAGGGCGTGCGCCAGAGCGGCATGGAAAAGAAGATCTTCCGGCACAATGACGTGGCGCATTTGCGCGAACTCCTGAGCCAGGTGGACCGCAAGCGGCCCAAGCTGATCACTTTTGAAAGCGTCTATTCGATGGATGGCGATATCGCCCCCATCAAGGAAATCTGTGACCTGGCCGAAGAGTTCGGCGCGCTGACCTATATCGATGAAGTCCACGCAGTGGGCATGTACGGCCCGCGCGGCGGCGGCATTGCCGAGCGCGAAGGGCTGATGGAGCGCATCGACGTCATCGAGGGCACGCTGGCCAAGGGCTTTGGCGTGATGGGCGGTTATATCGCGGCCAATCGCGCTGTCATCGACGCGGTTCGGTCCTATGCGCCCGAATTCATCTTCACCACCGCCCTGCCCCCGGCGCTATGCGCAGCAGCGCGCGCCTCAATCGAGCATCTGAAGGGCAATGGCGAAGAGCGGTTGATGCACCAGCGCCAGGCGCGGCTGACCAAGGCTATCCTGGCCGATGCCGGCCTGCCGGTGATGGATACCCAGACCCATATCGTGCCGCTGATCGTGGGCGATGCCCGCGCCGTCAAGGCAGCAAGCGACATGCTGCTCGACAAGCACAATATCTATATCCAGCCGATCAATTACCCGACCGTGCCAAAGGGCACGGAGCGGCTGCGCATCACCCCGACGCCGCTGCATACCGACGAGATGATCTTTGAATTGCGCCACGCACTGGTGAGCGTCTGGACCAGCCTGGAGCTGCCGCGCGAGGCGATCAATCCGGCGATAACGGCGAGCAAGCTGACCTCGGGCGACCTGACGCTGCCCAGCCTGGGCGGCTGAGGGCAATTCGACTCGACATGCTTTTGGTCTCTTGGGTCTTGGGTCTTGGGTCTTGGGTCTTGGGTCTTGGGTCTTCGGGCAAACCTAGGCGGCGTTCCCAAAACTATCCCGGACTGATTTGACCGATATCAAGACGGGCGAGGCAATCTGGGACTATCATGCTTCCAAAGCGTAGGGAGCATGCGCCATGTCCATACTCATCGTCTACGACAGCATTTTCGGCAATACCGGCCAGATCGCCCGCGCCATGGCAGAGGCCCTGGCGCAAACCGGCCCGGTAAAACTTGCCTCGGTGCAGGAGGCAAGGGACCTCGATCCGTCGCGTTACAATCTGCTGATCATCGGGTCGCCGACCCGTGGCTTCCGGCCAACGCCTGAAATCCAGGAATTTGCCTGTCGGTCCGACCTGCCCAAAACTGCCGCTGTCTTTGACACTCGCATCAACCTCGACACCATTAACCCAGCACCCCTGCGCTGGGTGGTCCAGGCCGGGGGCTACGCAGCTGAACGCCTGCACAGGGAACTGGCCGACCAGGGCTGCACGGTTATCGGGCCCCCGGGAGAGTTCGTTGTCGAGGGTCAGGAAGGGCCGCTGCGCGAGGGTGAACTTGAGCGCGCCGCTGACTGGGCGAGAGGCATTGCGGCCCAGGCCAAAACGGCAGACTGAACGCACGCGAGATAATTGTGCCTTCGCCCGACCGCGCTATAGTGGTCACCTCGACGCGCGGAGGTGGACATGGTCCGATCTGTAGTTGCGATAGGCGGCCTGCTGCTGGCAGGGCTGGCGACAATAGCGGCAATGCCGCCCGCGCTGGCGCAAGACGCCTGCGGGTTTCCCATCCGGTCCCTGGCACTGGCCGTCGCCCGTGACCGATTGGAGCTTCCACCTATCCAGGCGCGCCGCTTCGGCGCACGGGCGCTCTATCTCGGTCTGCAATATGGCACTCAACCCGACGACGAGCTTGATCGCTTATTGGCCGAGGCGGTCGAAGGTCGCGTGCATGGCGCGGCGGATCTCGATTTTGCCTGGCGTGTCCAACGCGACGGGCTGGAAGACGCGATAGCTACGCTGGGTGATGACGCGCTGAAACAAGCGATCGACACCGGTCGGCCGTCATCGATCCGGGCCCTTATTGCTGCGGGAGAGGCCGACGCCGTAATGGCGGCCATTGCCACCCTGCCCCAGGGCAACCAATTTGGCCTCGGGCAAACGGCGGTGACGGTGACATTCGACCTGCCCGACGAGAAAAAGGCCGAGCTGGCAGCGTTGGCGGCCGCGCACGACCTGTCCTGGCTTGCGGCGGGTTTTGTCGCTGCCCAGGACAATCCCGAGGCATGGTCGGACCATATCGATGGCATGAGCACCGAGGACCTGGACGAATTGGCTTCGGTCTGGAGCCGACTCCCGGCATTTAACGGCAATCCCATTCTCACCCGCAGTACGGCGCTGCAGGGCCCCGAGGACCAGGTCGTGCGCGAGGCCATCCGCATGGTGTCGCACGCCGCAGCGCTGCAGCCGGAAATCTCGTTTCTCATGACCTTTCTCGAGCAGACAGGCGCCAGCCAAGAAGCGGCCGAAGTCGCCAAGACGCTGATCAAGCGGTTCGAGAATGGCGATCTGGCGGCAACCGGCCCGCTCGACGCCGGCTGGCTGGCCACACTCGAACTGTTCAACAAAGTCGGTTTCGATGCTGATCGCTTGCGCCCGCTATTCGGGCCTGCCGATTATGGTCTCAACCGTGCCGGTCGCGACACCGCCGGTGACATTCTCGATTGGATCGTCGCCGTTGACGCGCTCACGCCTTACCTCAACGATGGCGCGGATCTGCCAGCAAGCGCACCGAGCCACCTGTCCTCCGCCTTTACGGAGTGGGACCGATGGCTGACACTGGCGCAGGCGGTGAATTCGGACCCGACGACGGCCGTCTCAACGGCCACGGATGCAGATCGAGCGATCTTGGCCGAGCTATTGCTTGCTGCCGACGACTATGACCTGCTTGTCCAATTGCTTGAAAGCGCCCCCGTGACGCTGGAAAGTGTGCGCATGGCTGACGATCTCGCGGCCCGACTCGACCGCCTTTACTCCGCCCACCTCTGGCACGAGGGCGAGGCCCCCCTTCTTGCAGGGCAGGCCCTGTTCAAGTTCGATTGAGTGTGGTTTCCGGCCAACACCGGTGGAAACAGGCGCTGATCGAGGAGAACAATCCCCGTGGGCCCATCATGGGGATGACGTCGTCAAGTGAAGTGCCCCGGGGCAAGCCCAAGGTGATGCGCCGTGAGTGTCGGCAAGCCGTGTTGCAGCGGGTCTTGAAGACAAATGCTGCTGGAGTTGAGTTGCTGCTCGCGCGCCAGCTCGCCATTCGACCGCCACGCCACCCCAGGTCTCGTGGCCTCCTCGCCTCCGATCACGCCACTGGCGTGCACGGCCCTGCGGGACGGGTCGGAGTCTCATGGCCTTCTTCGCTAAAATCGCTCCACTGGAGCGATTTCTTTACGCTACCTCGCCCTTCGACCCTAGGTCCCATGGCCTGCTTCGCTAAAATCGCTCCACGGGAGCGATTTCTTTACGCTACCTCGCCCTTCGACCCTAGGTCCCATGGCCTTCTTCGCTAAAATCGCTCCACTGGAGCGATTTCTTTACGCTACCTCGCCATTCGACCCTAGGTCCCATGGCCTTCTTCGCTAAAATCGCTCCACTGGAGCGATTTCTTTACGCTACGAAGTCAGTACGATGCGCAGTAGGTCGGCGGTGTTGCGGGCGCCGAGTTTTTCCATAACGCGGGCGCGGTGGACTTCGATGGTGCGAGGGGAGATGCCCAGTTCGCGGCCCGCTTCCTTGTTGGACTGGCCATTGGTGATCAATTGGAGCACTTCGCGCTCACGTGGTGTGAGTTGGGCGAAGCCGCGCACTTCGACCGGGCGGGTGCCGGCCTGCATGGCGCCCAGGTGCACATCCTTGCGCAGCGCGTCGCGGACGACAGTGAGCAGGAGTTCGCTATTGATCGGCTTGGCCAGCACATCGGTAGCGCCCAGCTTCATGGCTGTGACGGCGGCGGTGACCTCGGGCATATTGGCCAGCATGACCACGGGCGTACCCACCCGCAGGGCCTTGACGCGCCGCAGGATCGCCAGGCCGCTTTCCTGGCCCTGATCGAGATTGGCCACCACCACATCGGGCCGGCGCCGTTCCATGGCCACCACGAAATGGGCCGGCTCAAGCGAGAAAGCGGTCTGAAAGCCTTCAAGACGGAACAGCACGCTGAGCGCCTCGCAGGTTCCCGGATCGGGATCGACGATATGGACCAGACGGTCGCGATTGAGAAAGGCGTGGTAATAGGTGTGCGTGTTCATGCCAAGAGCCCCTTCCGGCAAGTTCATCCCCGAACGGGACCAGCCTAAACATGCAACGGCCCGCTCGGCGGGACATGACATCGCGCCGCCGCCGCACCTCTGCCCAGGTGGTCCGCAAGTGTAGTTTGATCTAAGTGGTCGCGCCGTCCGATACGCAGAACTACGTGGAATCCGTAGGATGCACTACCTACATTTAAGGTATATTTTCTTCTACATCGTCCGTCAATGACTATATTCCTACAGACGGCGTACAAGAAAGCCGGCATTGCTGCCGGCCTTTTGTCAGCTTTTGCTAACGCGAAGTGCGTCGCGGATTTCGGTCAGCAGCACTTCTTCTCGCGAAGGCGCCGGAGTGGTTTCCACCGGCTCCTTGGCGGCTTCGCGCTTCATGGAATTGATGCCCTTGACCACCATGAACAGCACAAAGGCAATAATGGTGAACTTGACCACCGCATTGATGAACAGGCCGATGTTGAGCGTGGCGACGCCCGCCTCGCTGGCGGCGGCGACCGAAGCAACCGGGATGTTGTTGGGGTTGGACAGCACGATAAACAGATTGGAGAAATCAATCCCGCCGATGAGCAGGCCAATCAGCGGCATGAAGATGTCGTCGACGACCGAGGACACAATGGCCCCGAAGGCGGCGCCGATGATCACACCGATCGCCAGATCGATCATATTCCCCTTGATCGCAAAATCCCGAAATTCCTTGAAGACGCTCATTTTGACCCTCACGTCATGCCCCGCGGCCTGGTCTGGCGGCCGGGACGGTTAACCCAAGGTAACGATTGCCGAGGTTTGCTGGCAAATGCAATGGGTCCAATGGTGATCTTGCGCTGCCACCGCCCGAGGCCGATAAGAGCGCCAGTGCCGCACAAACCTTGGCGCAAAGCGATATGACACTGATCGACCATGACCCCATCCGGGCCATTACCCTGGCCATGGACCATATTCCGCAAGGCGTCGCCGTGTTCGATGCCGGACTGCGGCTGGTTGCGTCCAACCAGGGTTACGATCGCCTGCTGGCGCTGCCGCCGGACCTCGTCCGGCCCGGTTCGGCGCTGTTCGACATTGCCCTGTTCATGGCCGAACGTGGCGACCTGGGCACGGGCGACGCCGCGCAACTGGCCATCGAGCGAATAAAGGTGCTTACCGGCGCGCCCACGACGGTCACGCAGCGCCTGGGGGACGATGGACAAACGCTGGAGTTTTATTCCAGCAGGTTGCCCAATGGAGGCCTGGTGGTCAGCTTTTCCGATGTGACGGCACGGGTGCGCGCGGAAAGACAGCTGGCGCAAGTCAACCAGACGCTTGAACATCGCGTGGAGGAGCGCACGTCCGCGCTCAAGCAGGTCAATCAGGAGCTTGAAGCGGCGCGCGCCAAGGCAGACGCATCCAACCATGACAAGACGCGGTTTCTGGCCGCAGCCAGCCACGACCTGCTGCAGCCGCTCAATGCGGCGCGGCTCTATACCTCGACGCTGATCGAGCGCGCCAAATCCACCGCCTTTGCCGAATTGGCCAATTCCATCGAGGCCTCGCTGACGGCCGTCGAAGATATCATGTCGGCGCTGCTCGACATTTCGCGGATCGACAGCGGAGCGCTCAAGCCAGCGCCAACGCCGATCCAGGCACAGGACCTGCTCAAGAAAACCGAGGTCGAATTTGCGCCCATGGCGCGCGAGCGCTCTATCTCGCTGCGGATCGTTGCCACCACGGCCAATGTGCTGGCCGACCGTTCGCTGGTGGGGCGGATCGTCCAGAACCTGGTCTCGAATGCGATCAAATATACGCCGGTGGGTGGCAAGGTGCTGGTGGGCCTGCGCCGACGCGGCAATCGCTGGCGGCTCGATGTGGTGGACACCGGGATCGGGTTCAACAAGGATCAGCACCGGCTGGTGTTTGCCGAGTTTTCGCGGCTCGAACGCGGTGCGCGCATGGCGCAGGGGCTGGGGCTGGGGCTATCCATCGTGCAGCGGCTGGTGGCGGCGCTGGGATTGACGCTGGAACTGGACAGCCGCGAAGGCGCAGGCTCGCGTTTCTCGCTCTATCTGCCGGCGGCACGCAATGTTCGCCCGACCAGCGAGACACAGACAGCATCGGCCGAGCCCGGGTTCGGCACGCTCAATCACAAGGTGCTGTGCGTCGATAATGAACGCGCCATCCTCGAGGCGATGGAGGGCCTACTGACCCATTGGGGTTGCGACGTGCGCACGGCGCTCTCGCTCAAGCAGATCGACCGCGAGCGGCTGCTGGAAGGCTGGTACCCCGACCTCGTGCTGATGGATTATCACCTCGACCAGACGTCGGGGCTCGATGCCATTGAATGGCTGCGGCACAATCTGGGCGGACACCTGCCGGCAGCGCTGGTGACGGCAGACCGCAGCCCGGCGGTGCGGGCGCTGGCCGAAGATCGCGGCATTGCCGTGGTGACCAAGCCAGTCAAGCCGGCGGCCCTGCGCGCCACGATCAGCGGGCTGGCCAACCAGAGCGCGGTCGGCTCCCGGGGGACCTGATTGGCTAGTCCCTGGTTGGCGCCGGGGCTTTCTTGCGGATCGGGGCGGTTTCGACCTCGTCGGCGACGGGAGCCACCGGAGTGACACGGGGCATGCGGTTCCAGGCGTCGAGAGCGGCGATCTTGTAGGCTTCGGCAAGGGTTGGATAGTTGAAGGTGTTCTCGACGAAATAGTCGAGCGTGGCGCCCAGGTTGAGCACGGCCTGACCGATATGGATCAGCTCGGTGGCGCCCTCACCCACGATATGCACGCCGAGCAGGCGCCGGGTTTCGAGCGAAACGATCATTTTCATCATGCCCGACTGCAGGCCCATGATGTGCCCGCGCGAGGTTTCGCGGAAACGGGCAACGCCGCATTCATAGGGAATATACTGCGCCCGCACCTGCTGTTCCGTGAGGCCGACGGTGGAAATCTCGGGCACGGCATAGATGCCATATGGGAAAAACTCAGGCGCAGGCGGCATGCTGGCGCCAAAGGCGTGCAGCGCGGCAATGCGCCCCTGTTCCATGGAGGTTGAGGCGAGCGAGGGGAAACCGATGACATCGCCCGCGGCATAGATGTGCGGGATCTGGGTCTGGAAGGTGGCCGGATCGACCTTGAGACGGCCGCGCTCGTCGGGCACGACCCCGCAATGTTCCAGCCCGAGGTCGGTGGTGGCGCCGACACGTCCGGCCGCGTAAAGCAGCATGTCGGAGCGGATTTGCCGCCCGTCGGTCAGATGGGCAATGGCCCAGCCCTGGGCGTCTTTTTCGACCCTGTCGACCTTGGCGCCGAGGCGAATGGTCACGCCACGCTGGCGCAGATCATGAGTGAATTCCTCGATGATCTCGCGGTCGATGAATTCGAGGAAGGTTTCGCGCGGCTCGATGATGGTGACCGGAACATCGAGAGCCGAAAAGATCGTCGCATATTCGATGCCGATGACGCCGGCGCCAACCACAGTGAGGCTACGCGGCACGCGCAATTCACCCACGAGGCTATCGCTGTCCATCACCGCATGGTCATCAAACGGGATATTGGCGGGACGGAAGGGCGCGGTGCCAACGGCAATGACAGCATTGTCGAAGGCGAAATTGTGCTCGTCGCCGGTATGGTCGGTAACGACCAGATGGTGTTCGTCGCGAAAGCGGGCCATGCCGCCGAAGGTGCGCACGCCATTGCGGGCAAACTGGTGTTCGAGCACCTCGATTTCATAGTCGAGTGTCTTGCGCAGGCGCGCGCCGAGGTCCTTGCCCTCGATGTCCTTCTTGACGCGATAAGAGAGGCCATAAAAGCCCCGCTCGCGCCAACCGGAGAGATTGAGCACCGTTTCGCGCAGGGTTTTTGAAGGAATGGTGCCGGTGTGGACGGAGACGCCGCCCAGGCGCAGGCGGTTTTCCACCACCAGCACCGACTTGCCCAGCTTGGCAGCCTGAATGGCGGCGCGGCGCCCGGCGGGCCCCGAACCGATGACGACGAGATTGAACCGTTCCACGCAATTGCCCCCTGCAGCCAGCACCCCACCCTATCGGCGCAGTGTGACACCGGGGTTAAGAGCGGACGAGGGCTGATGCCGCAGGGCTGGTTTGCGGCTCAGTCGCCCCGGATAAGCGCGGCACCGATGCTGGGCAGATTGTAAAACTGGCGCACGACGTCCCAGCCCTCCTCGGCCGTGTCCACAACGGTGAACAGATCCGGGTCGTCCGGGGAAATCGTACCGGCTTCGGCCAGGGCTTCGAGATTGATCACCTTGGTCCAAAATTCCTTGCCGAACAGCAGCATGGGGATGCGGTCCATGCGCCCGGTCTGGATCAGCGTCAACGACTCGAAAAACTCGTCGAGCGTGCCGAAGCCGCCGGGGAAGACTGCCACGGCCTTGGCGCGCATCAGGAAGTGAATCTTGCGGGTGGCAAAATAGTGGAAGTTGAAAGAGAGATCGGGCGTTACGTAGAGATTGGGCGCCTGTTCGTGCGGCAGAACGATATTGAGGCCGATGGAGGGCGCGCCCACATCGGCCGCGCCACGATTGCCCGCTTCCATGACGCCCGGACCGCCGCCGGTGGTGACGACAAATTCCTTGTAGTCCATGGACGCCGAGGTCTGCGACGCCAGCTGGGCGAATTTGCGGGCTTCGTCATAGTAGCGCGAGGCGGCTTCGAGATTGCGGCGCTGAACCTCGTTCTTGGCGGCCCAGGCCGGCTTGCCGGGTTCGGGGATGCGCGCACCGCCAAAAAGAACCACGGTGGAATTGATGCCATGTTCGCGCAGGCGAAATTCGGGTTTGAGATATTCGAGCTGGAAGCGCACGCCGCGGGTGTCTTCCGAGGTCATGAATTCGTCATCGGCAAAGGCGAGGCGATAGGCGGCGCTGCGCGTCTGCGGGGTGTCGGGGGCCTTGCGCGAAAAGGCGATGTCTTCGCCCGAAGTGCGCAATGATGTCGGATGGCGGCGTTTGGCCAAGGCGAGCTCCCTGATAGATCGGCCGCCATAATTCGGCGCCGAGCTTGTGTTGACGCTGCCCAGCGACAAAGTGGTGCCCACTTTTCTGGTAACGCCTATGAACGGCATAACCAGCCGGGCTGGTTCGGGCAAGGGCGGGGCATGGCCAATCGGTTCACGAGTGTGGAAGCAGGCATCGATCACGCTGCACATGGCGTGCTCGCGCGCATGCCGCGTGGACGGCTGGCCGACGGGCTGATCGAATTCCTGGTCTTCGGACTGAAACAGGCCTGGGCATGCCTGTTTGGCGGACTGATGCTGGGGATGATCCTCGTCACGCGGTTGTGGTGGCCCGAATTCGGGCTTCTTCGCTACGACTTCTGGTTCCTGGCGGCCCTTGCCATCCAGGCGGGCATGATCCTGTTGCGGCTCGAAACGCTGGAGGAGGCACGGGTCATCCTGATCTTCCACCTGGTCGGAACGGGCATGGAGCTGTTCAAAACCGCCGCCGGATCATGGATATACCCCGACGAGGCGGTGTTCCGAATTGGCGGCGTACCGCTGTTTTCAGGCTTCATGTATGCCTGTGTCGGCAGCTACATGGCGCGCATCCAACGCATATTCGACATCAGTTTCAGCCGCTATCCGCCGATCTGGATGACCGCGGTGCTGGCGGTGGCGATCTATGTGAACTTCTTCTCGCATCACTATATTTTTGATTTCCGCTGGGTGCTGCTGGGGAGCATCGGGCTGCTTTATGGGCGCAGCTGGCTCCATTACCGGGTGTTCCGCTTTTCCCACCGCATGCCCATGCTGCTGGCGTTCCTGCTGGTGGCGCTGTTCATCTGGGTGGCGGAAAATATCGGCACCTGGAGTCGCGCCTGGATCTACCCTGACCAGGCCAATGGCTGGTCGATGGTGAGCTGGAGCAAGCTGGTCTCGTGGTACCTGCTGATGCTGATCTCGGTGGTGCTGGTGACCCTGGTGCATCCGCCCAGAGAACATATCAACTCTGGCTAAAACCGGAACCCGCAGTGGTGCGGCGCGGTTTCCCTGCGACATGCACTTCCCAGGAGATGACCATGAAATTGGCTTCCGCCGCCGCACTAACGCTTTTGCTTGCCTCGTCCGGTGCGGCGAATGCGCACCACAAGACCTGGCACCAAATTCCGCCGGGACACCTCAAGAAGATCTATTCGGCCGACGCGGTAATCCCGGCTAGTGTCGAATTCGTCTGCCTCGTCGCCACGCAAGTCGTCGGCGATCCATATTCGCCGGTCATCAGCTCAAGCTGGCTTCCGCGCAGCGAAGCGGAAGCCCGCGCCAATGATGGCGATGGTTTTGTGATTTTCCACCCCTCCGTCAATACCGAGCGTGGCTGCATCGACTTCTGATCCCCGCCCCCTTGCATCCTCGGCCCAAAATTCGCATATAGGCGCCGGGAGGTTGGCGCGGACGTGTTCCTCGCCAACCGGGTCAGGTCCGGAAGGAAGCAGCCCCAACGAGATCCTCACGGGTCGATGCCAGCCTCCTACTCTTCTGTTCAAACATGGCCATTCGGCGCCGCATTTCGCCTCGAGGCTTTTGCGGTCGGGGGGCCATTGCCCTATGGTCGGCCCATGATGCAAGGCAGATTCCCTTTGGAGCAAGATTTGGACCGGCAGGATGGCTGAACCCCAGACATCGCCCTATCTGGTGCTGGCGCGCAAATACCGCCCGCGCGACTTCTCGACCCTGGTGGGTCAGGACGCCATGGTACAGACGCTGGGCAATGCCTTTGCGCAGAACCGCATCCACCATGCCTTCATCCTCACGGGCGTGCGCGGCGTAGGCAAGACGACCACGGCCCGCATCCTGGCGCGCGCCTTCAACTATGAAGATGAGAGCGGCCGGCATCCGACACTAGAGCTTGAAACCGAGGGCACGCATTGCCGCGCCATTATCGAGGGCCGGCATGTCGACGTGGTGGAAATGGACGCCGCGTCCAATACCGGCATTGGCGACATTCGCGAGATCATCGACTCGGTCAAATACGGCCCGGTTTCGGCGCCCTACAAGGTCTATGTGATCGACGAGGTGCATATGCTCTCGACGGCGGCCTTTAATGGGCTGCTCAAGACACTCGAAGAGCCGCCGCCCTATGTGAAGTTCATCTTCGCGACGACGGAAATCCGCAAGGTCCCAATTACCATCCTGTCGCGCTGCCAGCGCTTTGACCTGCGGCGCATTCCGGCCGAGGTGATGTCGGCCTATCTCGAAAAAATCCTCGGGCACGAAGGCATCGGCTTTGAACCCGATGCGCTGGCGATGATCGTGCGGGCCGGCGAGGGCTCGGCGCGCGACTCGCTGAGCCTGCTCGACCAAGCGATTGCCCATGGCAATGGCACGGTGAGTGCGGCAACCGTCAAGGTCATGCTGGGGCTGGGCGACCGGGCGCGGATCATCGACCTGTTCGAAGACCTGATGGGCGGTCGTATCGCGGAGGCGCTGACGGCGCTGCGCGAACTTTATGACCTGGGCGCGGACCCGCAGACCCTCCTGGCGGACCTTGCCGAATTCACTCATCTGGTGACCCGCATCAAGGTGGTTCCAGCGGCCGCAGACGACGCATCGCTGACGCCGGACGAGCGGACGCGCGGGGCTGACCTGGCGCAACGCCTGCCGATGCGGGCGCTGACACGAGCCTGGCAAATCCTGTTCAAGGGCAATGAGGAAACCGCGCGCGCGGGCAATGGCCTGCAAGCGGCTGAAATGACGCTGATCCGGCTGGCCTATGCCGCCGATCTGCCAAGCCCCGATGAAGTTATCACGAAGCTGACGCAGCAGGGTACGCTGCCCACCGGATCGAGCAACCCATCGCTGCCGCCGCGCGGACCTTCCGGCGGTGCATCGGGCGGCGCTTCGGCCATGCGGGTCGAGGCCATGCAACCGGCGCCGATGGTCGAGGCCGCGCCTGCCGTGCCGGCATCGCGGCCACAGGCCATGGTGCAGCCGGCGCTGGCGACTGTGGCCAGCTACAAGGACCTGATTGCGCTGGCCGCGGCCAAGCGCGACGTGCTGGTGAAGCTGGCGCTGGAAAGCCAGATGCGGCCGGTGTCGTTCGAGCAGGGCCGGATTGAAGTGGCGCTGGCCGAAGGCGCTGACCCCGGCATGATCGCCACCCTCTCGGCCCGCTTGCAGGCCTGGACGGGCGCACGCTGGCTGGTGATGGTCTCCACCAAGGCCCCCGAAGGCCTGACAATTCGCCAGGAGGCCGAGCAGCGCAAGCAGGCGGCCACCGAAGCGGCGCATGATGACCCGCTGGTGAAAGCCATATTGGAAACATTTCCGGGCGCGAAACTTGTGAATGTGACGGTGAAGGAAGAGGCGGCCGTGCTGCCCGACCTTCCCCCGCCCCCAATGGAAGAGGACGACGAATGAAAGACATCATGGGCATGATGAAGGCCGCCGGTGAAATGAAGGCCAAGATGGAAACCATGCAGGCCGAACTGGCCGAGCTGGTGGTCGAAGGCCGTTCCGGCGGGGGCATGGTGGTGGTCTCGCTTTCGGGCAAGGGCGACATGCGCGGCATCAAGATCGATCCGGCGCTCCTGAAGCCCGAGGACGCCGAGGTGGTCGAGGACCTGATCATTGCCGCCGTCAACGATGCCAAGGCCAAGAGCGAAGCCGAGGCCCAGCGCAAGATGGCCGAAGTGACCGCCGGCCTGCCCATCCCGCCGGGAATGAAGCTGCCGTTTTAGGCGGCTTCCACCATGGCCAATGGCGGACCTGAGATTGAGCAGCTGATCCAGCTGCTGGCGCGGCTGCCGGGGCTGGGACCGCGGTCGGCAAGGCGTGCGGTGCTGCATCTGATCAAGAAAAAAGAGCAACTGATGCTGCCGCTGTCGGCAGCGTTGGACCGGGCCGTGGTGGCGGTGAAGAGCTGCGAAGTGTGCGGCAATGTCGATACCATCAGTCCCTGCTCGATCTGCTCGGATGCGCGGCGCGGCGAAAGCGGCATTCTGATCGTGGTCGAGGACGTGGCCGATCTTTGGGCGCTGGAGCGGGCCGGGGTGGGTCAGGTGCGCTACCATGTGCTGGGTGGCGTGCTCTCGCCGCTCGATGGCGTGGGCCCGGACGATCTCAACCTCGATGGGCTAATCGGGCGCGCGCACGGCTATTCCGAAATCGTGCTGGCGATGAACGCAACGGTCGAGGGCCAGACCACCGCGCATTACATCACCGACCGGCTGGCGGGGACAGGCATCAAGGTCACGCGCCTTGCCCATGGCGTGCCTGTGGGCGGGGAGCTGGATTATCTTGATGAAGGCACGCTGAGCCAGGCCCTCAAGGCGCGTACGGAGATTTAGGCCAAGGCCGCGTCGGGCCAATCGCGCCGCGAATTACCCCCACCCTGGCTTTGCCACGGGCCCGATGGGCCCAGCGTCGCCGCCCTCCCCACAGGGGGGAGGGAGGAGATCGTCGCCGGGTCCAGGCATCAGTGCAGGTCTGGATTGAACTCTTCGCTGCCGTGCCACTTGGTCTCGTCATCGACCGGGCCGTCTTCGTCCTCCTCGTAGAATTCATCCTCGCCGATCAAGGCCTCGCGGGCCTCGATATCGTCGGGGGAGAGGGCGTCGAGGTGGTCGGCTGGGTCGTTGGACATATCGGCACTGGCATCGCCGGTTTCCGCAGCGTTATCGCTGTCGCCCTGCAACTCCTCGATGGCGCGGTCGAGCGCTTCGATCATGGATGCGGGGTCCTCGTCACCGAAATCGCCGCTTTCGCGGGCGCTCGCTTCGGCTCGGATCTCTCGCAAGCGTTCGAGCCGCTCGCGCACCGGCCGGTCCTCGCCATAGAGCAGATCTTCGATTTCGGCCTGACTGAAGGGCTGGGAAATGCCCGGGGTGTCAGCGTTGTCGAAATTGGTTTCCTGCGGCACCAAGCTGCCTGGATGGTGGTGATTTTGCGCCATGATCGGTCTCCCTGATGCAATTGCACAGCAGGGAAACGCGCGGCGCCCGGCAGGGTTCGATCACAGCCGATATTTGTTTGCCAGAAGGGTCAGTTGAGGTCGCCGGGTTCGTCCTTGACCAGGCGCAGGCTGGGCCCCTCGTCGGAACCGCCGTCCCATTTGGCAGGGATGGGCTTGCTGGATTTGGCGCCCAGTTCGCGCAGCATTTCGACCTGGCGAACGACATTGCCGCGCCCCGATGAGAGCTGATTGCGCGCCTCGTCGAAACTGGTGCGCGCCTTCTCGAGATGACCGTCGAGCCGGTCCATGGAAGTGAGGAAGCCGGCGACCTTGTCGTAGAGCTGGCCGGCGCGCTCGGCGATTTCCTCGGCGTTCTGGTGGCGCTTTTCGATGTCCCATACATTGCGCACGGTGCGCAACACAGTCATCAGCGTCGTCGGCGTGGTCAGCATGACGCCTTTACCCATGCCGAATTCGACCAGCTTGGCATCATGCTGGATGGCGGTCGCCAGCGCGCTTTCGATAGGCACGAACATCATCACATAGTCGAGGCTGGATTTTGCGGCGCGGTTGTAGCCCTTGTCGCCCAGGGTGGTGATATGGCCACGCACCGAGGTGATGTGCGCGCGCAGGTGCTGGTCGCGGTCGTCCTCGTGGCTGTTGACGAAGGCCTCGAAGGCCGTCAGCGAGACCTTGGAGTCGATCACCAGCCGGTCGCCATTGGGCATGAGGATTTCGACATCGGTACGCAATCGCTGGCCGTCGTCGCCGGTGTGGCTCTGCTGGGTGAAATATTGCTCGCCTTCGCGCAGGCCCGATTGTTCGAGAATAGTGGCGAGGATCATTTCGCCCCAGGCGCCCTGAGTCTGCGAATTGCCCTTCAATGCCCGGGTCAGGTTCTGCGCCTCGGTGGTAATCTGCAGATTGCTTTCGGCCAAGGCGCGGATGCGCTCGCCCATGGCAGAGCGGTCCTCGACGAGGTTCTTGTGGAACTCGGTGATCTTGTCGTTGAGGGGCTTCAAGAGAACATCGACCTGCTCGCGGTTCTGCTTGGTGAAGGTCTCGCTGTGGGTGCGCAGCACGTCGCCGGCGATGGCCTTGAACTCGTCGGTCATCTGCTGGCGGGCTTCGGTGAAGCGCTTCAGATTCGCCTCGTTCTGCCGGGCCTGTTCGTCGAGGCGGGTCCGCATGGCAGACAGTTCGGACAGCAGGCCAGTGGATTTGTCGCGCTCGGTGTCGAGCAGGTCGGCGGCACGGTCGCGGTCCCGCTCCAATTGCGCTTCGAGATCGCGGATGCGGGCGTCGCGCCCGGCGATCTGTTCGAGGAAATTGGCACGCAGCCCGTCGCTGGCGTCGCGCGCGGCCTGTTCGGCGCGATAGGCATTGGCACGTGCTGACAGGACAAGCCAGACCACCAACAGGATGAGCAGCAGGGCGCCCCCGGCGATGAGTGCCATGGCGGTGGTGACAGGGACTTCGCCCAGAGTGAAGACAATCGTATCGAGTTCGCGCATGGCTCCACTCTAGTCCGATTCTTCTGTTCGCAAAATGTTCTCCTCGCGCTACGGATTGACCCGCGCCGGTGTTGACCGCCGCGCCGGAAATGGCCATATCGGGGGCAATCCACTCCTCGCCGGACTTTTTGACATGGCTATCCGCCCTATTCTGATCATTCCCGATGCGCGACTGCGCGCTGTTGCCGACCCGATCATCGAGGTTGATGATGAGATCAAGGCGTTGGCCAAGGACATGCTGGACACCATGTATGACGCGCCGGGCATTGGCCTGGCTGCGCCCCAGATCGGGGTGATGAAGCGCATCGTGGTGATGGACCTGGCCGGGGAGGGCGAAACCCCTGACCCGCTGGTGATGATCAACCCCGAAATCACCCATTTCGGCGAGCAGATCCAGGTGACCGAAGAGGGATGCCTTTCCATCCCCGAGCTTTACTACGAGGTCGAGCGGCCCAATGACGTGACGGTGAGCTACACCGATCTCGAGGGCAAGCAGGTGACCAAGGAGGCCGAGGGCAAGCTGGCCGTGTGTATCCAGCACGAACTCGATCACCTCGATGGCGTGCTCTATATCGATTACCTGAGCCGGCTGAAGCGCGACCGGGTGATCAAAAAATTCGACAAGGCCGCCAAGCGGGCCGCTGGGTAATTCCTCTCGCCATCGGGGATAAGGTGGCGCCCCGGGATCGCGAGGCGCCCGAGAACAAGCTACGCACCGGATGAAGGGGCAGGTGCCGCGCCCTTTGCGTGGAGGAGAGTCCCCCTCACCGACTTGGCTGCGCCGAGCCACCTCTCCCCGAGGGGGAGAGGAATAAAAGGAACCCACCATGCGCGTCGTCTTTATGGGTACGCCCGATTTTTCCGTGCCTACCCTGTCGGAGATCGTTTCGTCCGGGCATGAGGTGGTGGCGGTTTATACGCGGGCGCCCAAGCCGGCTGGCCGTGGGCAGGCCGAGCGGAAAAGCCCGGTGCATGAAACCGCGGAGGCCTTCGGCATTCCGGTGTTTACGCCCCGCTCGCTCAAGGGCGAGGCCGAGCAGGCCCAATTTGCGGCACTGGGCGCCGAGGTTGCGGTGGTGGTGGCCTATGGGCTGATCCTGCCAAAGCCGGTGCTTGAGGCGCCGGAATATGGCTGTCTGAACCTACATGGGTCGCTCTTGCCACGCTGGCGTGGCGCCGCACCGATCCAGCGCGCCATCATGGCGGGCGACAAGCAGACCGGCATTGTCGTGATGCAAATGGACGAGGGGCTGGACACCGGCGCCATGGGCCCCACCGAAATCATTCCCATTGCGCCCGACATGACAGCGGGCGAGTTGCACGACCAGATGATGCGGCTGGGCGCCGACTTGATGGGGCGGGCACTGGCGGCCCTGGAGCGGGGCAGCCTCGACTTCACCCCGCAGCCGGGGATTGGCGAGACCTATGCCGCCAAGATCGACAAGGCCGAGGCGCGGCTGGATTTTTCCGAGAGTGCCGAGGCAGTGCACAACCTCATTCGCGGGTTGTCGCCGTTTCCGGGCGCGTGGTTCGAGCTGGAGCTTGGCGGCAGGCCGGTTCGGATCAAGGCCCTGCGCTCGAGCGTGGTCGACGGTTCGGGCGCGCCGGGCACGCTGATGGGCGACGGGCTGACCATCGCCTGCGGTTCTGGCGCCGTGCGCCTCACCCAGGTGCAGCGCGAGGGCAAGGGCGCCATGGATGTGCAGACCTTCCTGAGGGGCGCCGGGACACTGCCGGCCAAAGTCAGCTGATGCCGCGCTATAAGCTCACCATTGAGTATGACGGAACCCCCTTCTGCGGCTGGCAGCGGCAGGCGGATCGGATGAGCGTGCAGCAGGCGCTGGAAGAGGCCGTTGAACGGTTCTCCGGCGAGGTGGTGACGAGCCAGGCAGCGGGGCGGACCGACGCCGGCGTGCATGCGCTGGGCCAGGTGGCGCATATCGATCTTTCCAAGGATTGGGACCCGTTCCGCATTCGCGAGGCGATGAATTATCACCTGCGGGCCTTTCCCGTGGTGATCGTCGAATGCGAGGCCGTGGGGACAGAATTCGAAGCGCGGTTCTCGGCCATTGCCAGACACTATGAATATCGCATCCTGACGCGGCGGGCGCCGCCGGCGCTGGAGCGCAACCAGGTGTGGCATGTCCCCAAGCCGCTGGACGTGGACGCAATGCACGCGGCGGCGCAGCGCATTCTGGGCCGGCATGACTTCACCACGTTCCGCAGCTCGGAATGCCAGGCGAAATCACCGATCCGCACCTTAGACGTGTTCGAGGTGACCGGGGATAATGAGGTGATCGCCGTCACCGCCAGCGCCCGCAGTTTCCTCCATCATCAGGTGCGCTCGATGGTGGGAGCGCTCAAGCTGGTGGGTGAAGGCAAGTGGAGCCCGGATGATTTTCGCGCGGCGCTGGATGCAGCAGACCGCAGCCGCTGTGGCGGCATGGCGCCATCGAGTGGTCTTTACCTGACAGGCGTCGACTATCCCTAGGAGCGTTCAGAAGCGTTTCAGGCCGCCGCTTGCATGATCAGGCCGCCCAGCACCATCAGGCCGACGAACTGCGCGGCGATCTGCGCGGCGATGAAGATGACAATCTGCATGGGCGCCAGGGTGACGATGCGGCGGGCGATATTGACCTCGACCACGATGCTGACGAGGCCCACGGCCAGAAGAATGAAGTCGCTGCCGCCGAACAGAACGATGCCCAGAGCACCGACCAGCGACACATAGAAATTCACCCAATTGTCCGCAACCAGATAGGGCAAAATGCCATCCAGGCGCCCCATGGTCTGCAGCACGATATAGGCCGCCCCGATCTGCAGGGCAAAGAGCAGCACCGAAAGCAGCGCCATGCCACCGGCCATGCCCGAGGGCGTCGGCACGCCGAACAATTGCGGGCCAAAGACGCTGACAGCGACAGCCAGCACAAGCGCGATGAAACTGCCAATGACGCCGCGCGGCGAAAAATCAAAATGGCGTGCTGCGTCCTGCCGACCCAGAACGAGCGCCCAGGCGCCCAGGGCTGCGTCGCGGGCTTCTTCAACAAAGGTCGAGTTGGGCTGGGGCAAGGAACAGACTCGGCTCAGGCGGCGGGAGTGGGCGCCGGAATGATGTAGAGCGCATAGGGCAGGCCGACAAGGAGCAGAACGGTCAATATTGCGAATGCAAAGGACACGCCGATGGTCCAGCCGCCGCCAAGGCGGCCAAGGCGGAACAGCATCCAGACCAGCGCCAGCCAGAGCAAAGGCAGAAGGAAACCCAGAACCAGGGAAACCAGCGCGCCCACGACGAGATAGAAAACCAAGGCATAAACGCCCGGCACGAGGATGGGCAGGATCGGCGATTTGTCGCGCACCGCGAACCGGGTGCCGTAGAGACCGGCCACGAGCGCCACCAGCCAGAGCGACTGGAGCACCATGGTCGCCACAAATTCCTGCGGCCCGGGCACGCCATAGTCGAGTGAGGCCAGCACCACGGCGAGGAAGGCGAAGAGATAGAACAGCACCAGCGCGGTGACGAGGCCCGATGCGGTGAAGCGGAAACGCTCCTGCCAGCCGGGTTCGCTCCGCAGCAGCATGATCCAGCCATAAATGGCCTGGCGCAAGGCCGTGAAAATCTTCATGCCGCGACTCCTGCGAAATAGCGGCGCATGAAGTCCGCATAGATTTCCGTGAGGCCGGTGAGATCGGAGAGCGCGATATGCTCATCGGCCTTGTGCATCGAGGGACCGACAAGGCCGCATTCAACCACCGGGCCATATTGGGCGATGAAGCGCGCATCGGACGTGCCGCCGCCCGTTGAATACTCCGGCGCCTTGCCGGTGATCGCGGCGATGGTGGCAGAGAGTGTTTCGATGTCCGTGCCGAGCGGCGAGAGGAAGGCGCGCGAGGGGGCGCCGGACACTTCAAAAGCGATGTCGGTGCCATTGGCTTCAACGCTGCCGATGCGGGCGCGGACCCAGTCGGCCAGGCTTTCAGGGGTCCAGCGGTCGTTGTAGCGGATGTTGAAGCGCAGGGTGCCGCTCATGGGGATGACGTTGGACACCGGATTGCCCACGTCCATGGTGGTCAATTCGAGATTGCTCGCCGGGAAATGGTCGGTGCCGGTGTCGAGACGCTCCGACGAGAGAGCGGTGGCGACGGCGGCCAGCACCGGCAGGGGATTATTGGCCTTGTGCGGATAGGCAACATGGCCCTGCGTGCCGGTGACGGTGACCTTGCCCGAGAATGAGCCGCGGCGGCCGATCTTGATGCTGTCGCCCAGGGTTTCGGCGGAACTGGGTTCGCCGACGATGGCGAAATCGAAGTGGTGGCCGTTGTCGGCCATCCAGCGCACGAGCTTTTCGGTGCCATTGATGGCGTCGGCTTCCTCGTCATTGGTGATGGCGAGCTGGATGGTACCGGCCTCGGGCGGAATGGCGGCGCAGGCGGCCACGAAAGCGGCAATGCCCGACTTCATGTCGGCGGCGCCGCGGCCATAGAGCTTGCCATCGGCTATCCGTGGCGTGAACGGATCGCTGGTCCAGTGCGCTGTATCGCCGGGTGGGACCACATCGGTGTGACCGGCAAACAGCAGGCGACGACCGCCCTCTCCCCGCGTGGCGAAAAGATTGTCGACCGGATAGGAGCCGTCGCCCTCAAAGCGCAGGCGGGTCACTGCGAAGCCGATGGCTGTCAGTTCGGTTTCGAGCAGGTCGAGCGCGCCCGCCTCTTCGGGGGTAACCGAGGGGCAGGCGATGAGGCGGGTGAGCAGGTCGACCGGATCGAGGGCCACGATGGTTATCTAGTCCCGCAGCAATTCGTTGATGCCGGTCTTGGAGCGGGTCTGGGCGTCGACGGTCTTGACGATGACGGCGCAGTAGAGGCCCGGGCCGGGCGAACCATCGGGCAGCGCCTTGCCGGGCAGAGAACCGGAGACGACCACGGAATAGGGCGGGACATGGCCAATATGGATTTCGCCGGTCTGGCGATTGATCACCTTGGTGGAGCTGCCGATGAAGACGCCCATGGAGATGACCGAGCCCTCCCCCACGATGACGCCTTCAACGATTTCGGAGCGCGCACCGATGAAGCAATTGTCTTCGATGATGGTGGGATTGGCCTGCATGGGTTCGAGCACGCCGCCAATGCCGACGCCGCCGGAGAGATGCACATGCTTGCCGATCTGCGCGCAGGAGCCGACGCCGACCCAGGTGTCGACCATGGTGCCCTCATCGACATAGGCGCCGACATTGACGAAGCTGGGCATGAGGATGGCGTTTTTGGCGATATAGGCCGACTTGCGGACAATGGCGCCGGGCACGGCGCGGAAGCCGGCCTCGCGCCAGGTGTTCTCGCTCCAGCCCTCGAACTTGGTCGGCACCTTGTCCCACCAGGTGGAATTATCGGCGCCACCGATCATGGGCCGATTGTCATTGAGGCGGAACGAGAGCAGCACGGCCTTCTTCAGCCACTGATTGACCTGCCACTGGCCATCGACCTTTTCAGCGACGCGGGCCTGGCCGCGATCGAGCAGGTTCAGCGCTTCGGTGACGGCGTCGCGGATCTCGCCCTTTGTATTGAGATTGACCTCGGCCCGGTTGTCGAAGGCGGTGTCGATGATCTGGGCGAGCTGGGCGTGCGACATGGATAGTCCTGAACGATTTGATCGGGTTGGGCGGACCATAGCCGGGGCGACCCGCAAGTCAACGGATATGAGGAGGCGCCGGGCATAACCAGACGCCGGTCAGCCTGACGGCTTCCGGTGACACGGTGAAAAGCGGCTTTCGCCTCGAAGGTATTAGTAAAGAAGAGGCGAAAGCCGCTTCCCACGACCGGGATTTCTTGCGCATGCATCGAGCGGCCCCGTTTTGCGGTTGCCCATCCCCTTGGCAGTCGGCGCAGACCTTTGGCCCGGATGCAAAACATCCGTCGCCGCCTGTCGCCAGTCGCTTCGGTTGAGCGGCCGGTGGTCAGCATACACGCATCCGGCTAGGCGACCCCAACCAGCCCGTCTCCCCACCCGATGCTTCGTCGGCACCGCGTGTTGCCGGTGGGGATGAGCGGAGTATGCAGGGTAGTTTGGGGCCGGGGATAAGATTTATCTCCGGGTGCGTTTTGTTAAAGAGGATACCCCCACCCAGTTTCGCTATGGCCTAAAGGCCAAGCTTCACTGCCACCCCCTGATTAGGGGGAGGAGCGCAGGGTGCTTGCTCCAGGCTCTATTGAGCCTCCGCTGACCCGTAAAGCGCATGCGCCGTCAGTCTGCGGCTGGGTAGACCCCCAGGATGCGGAAATAGTCGGTGAAGAAGCCCAGTTCCTCAAAGGCGTGCTGGACGCCCACATCGTCGGGGTGGCCTTCGATGTCGGCGTAGAACTGGGTGGCGGTGAAGGCGCCGCCGACCATATAGCTTTCGAGCTTGGTCATGTTGATGCCATTGGTGGCAAAGCCCCCCATGGCTTTATAAAGCGCCGCCGGGACGTTGCGGACGCGGAAGACAAAGGTGGTCTTGACCTTGCCGCCCTGAGGCGCGTGCTTTTCAGTGGGCGAGAGCACAAGGAAGCGGGTGGTGTTGTGGTCGGCGTCCTCGATATTGGAGGCCAGGACCTCAAGGCCGTAGATTTCGCCGGCAAAGCGCGAGGCGATGGCGGCCACCGACTTGTCGGCCTTTTGCGCAACTTCGCGGGCCGAGCCGGCGGTATCGACCGCATTGATGGTGCGCAGGCCATGCTGGGTGATGAACTTGCGGCACTGGCCGAGGGCGACCGAAAGGGACTGGACGGCCTTGATGTCCTCGAGCTTGGCCCCCGGCACACCCAGGAGGGTCATCTCGACGCGCAGGAAGGTCTCGCCAATGATATTGAGACCACTTTCGGGCAGCAGGTGGTGAATGTCGGTGATGCGGCCATAGAGCGAGTTTTCGACCGGCACCACGGCAAAATCGGCCTTGCCGGTTTGCACGGCATTGAGCGTTTCCTCGAAGGTGACGCAACCCAGAAACTCTTCGCCGGGGAAGAAATTGGCGGATGCAGCATGGCTGAAGGCGCCGGGTTCACCCTGGAAGGCGATTTTCTTGGTCATGGCAGGCATCCGTGAAACAAACTTGAGGCTGGCGGGTTGTGGCGCGCGCGACAGGGAGAGTCAATCTGGCGACAGGGCTGGAACCTTGGGTCAAAATCGCCTTGCCGGACTATTTTCCACTGCATGGGGGGCGCCGCGGCGGTTTGACCGGTTGCGCCCCAGATGGCTTGATACTATCTTCCGCGCGCGTTGAACCGGCCGGTTGAGGCGGATATTCCTATTGGATATCTAAAGTTGGGCCGGTACAGGTAATTGTCCACGGGGATGGACCGGCAGAGAGACCAAATGGATTCGTTTGAGCTAAACAAGATCATCGGCGCCGTGCTCGGCACCCTGTTGTTCGTCATGGGTGTGGGATTCCTCGCCGAAGCGATCTACCACCCGATCGAAAACCGCGGTCCGGGCTATGCCCTGCCGGAGCCGGACGTGGCTGAAGCTGGCGCCGTCGTCGAAGAAGCGGTTGCCGTGCCGCTTGGGGTGCTGCTGGCCAGTGCCAGCGCCGAGCGTGGCGCATCGGCCGTACGCAAGTGCCAGTCCTGCCATACCTTTGCTGAGGGCGAAGGCAACAAGCAGGGCCCGAACCTTTACGGTATCGTGGGCAATGCGCAGGCGCACCTGGAAGACTTCGCCTATTCGGACATTTTCGTTCAGCACCACAATGAGGGGCTGACCTGGACCTATGAAAACCTCGACGCCTTCCTGACCAATCCCAAGGGCTATGCGCCCGGCACCAAGATGGGTTTTGCCGGCGTCCGTTCGCCCGAAGAGCGCGCCGATATCCTGGCCTATCTGCAGACCCTGTCAGCAAGCCCGGTGCCGTTCCCCGCTGCCGATGTGGCGCCGCCCGCCGCAGAAGCCGCGCCGGCTGAAGCCGAAGCAGCTCCGGTTGCCGGTGAGGAAGTGACCGCCCCCGCGTCGGACACCACCGAGACCACGGCGCCGGAAGCGGCTGTCGAGACCCCGACCACCACCCAGGACGAAACGCCTGTGGAAGGGACACCGGTGCAGGAAACCACTCCGGCGGCCCCGGCTTCGGGCACCACGACCAGCCAGTAAGGGCGGTCGGGCGTAACATCCAGAATTGCGAGCCGCGCCCCATGGGTGCGGCTTTTTTCTTGAGGGACATATCAATGCTGCTGCTGCATCTATCAGACGTCGACGAGGCGAGCTGGGCCAGGGCCTTTGCCGAAGCGCTGGCGCCCTACCCCGTGGTGCGACGCGGCGATGATTTCGACCCTAAGGACATCCGCTATATCTTCGTGTGGAAACCCAAGCCGGATGCCTTTGACGGGCTGACCAATCTCAAGGCGGTGCTGTCGCTGGGGGCGGGCGTGGATGCGCTGCTCAAGCATCCCAAGCTGCCGGACGCACCCATCGTGCGCTTTGTCGATGCCGATCTCAGCCAGCGCATGAGCGATTATGTGGTGGCGCATGTGACCATGCACCATCGCCAGTTCAGCCGGTTCCGCGATGACCAGAAGGCGCGCCGCTGGAGCCAGTACTATCCGCCTGCCGCCGGAGAAACGACGGTGGGCATCATGGGCATGGGCGTGCTGGGGCAGGATGCGGTGACGCGGCTCAGGCCTCTGGGGTTTGACCTGAGGAGTTGGAGCCGGACGCCAAAGGCCATGGAGGGGGTGGAGGGGTTTGCCGGGGATCAGCAGTTCGATGCGTTCCTTGCCGGCACTGACATCCTGGTCAATCTCCTGCCCCTGACACCCCAGACCACGGGCATTCTCAACCGCAAAACCTTTGCAAAGCTGCGGCGGGACCGGCTGGCGGGCGGGCCGGTAATCATCAATGCCGCGCGGGGCGGGCATCAGCGCGAGGCCGATATTGTTGCGGCGCTGAGCGATGGCACACTGGGCGCGGCAAGCCTTGATGTCTTCGAGGTCGAACCCCTACCCCCCGACAGCCCGCTGTGGGACCAGAATAATTGCTACATCACGCCCCATATTGCGGCGATTTCCAATGAAGCCAGCGGGGTGCGGTATTTTTCGCGGGCGCTGATGCGCCATGAGGCGGGCGAAGCCCTGCCCAACGTAGTAGACCGGAGCCGCGGATATTAGAGTGACACGCAAAATTCACTGGTCAGCGTGCAGGTTAGCGTTCAAAGCAGCAGGTGCGTCATAGACAAACGGGTCGGGGTGCATGACCGATACAGCGCAGCCGGGTAAACCCGGCCTCTACGAACGGCTCAAGTCCGCCACCGGCCACCCGATGGCCGAACCCATTCTGGCGCTGATCTGCTTTCTCGAAGCCATGATCGTGCCGGTGTTTCCCGAAGTGATGCTGGCGCCCATGATCCTGGCGGATCGGACGCGAGCCTGGCGGCTGGCGACCATATGCACCGTGTTTTCGGTGCTTGGCGGCGTCTTCGGTTATGCCATCGGCTATTTCCTGTTCGACAGCATCGGCAAGGGCATTGTCGAATTCTATGGCGCTGGCTCGGGCTTTGAACAGCTGCGCGAAAGTTTTGTCGCCAATGGCCCGTTCATGATCATGATCGGGGCGGTCACCCCCATTCCGTTCAAGATCATCACCATCACCAGCGGCGTGGCCGGGGTGGACATCTGGACCTTCATCCTGTTCAGCCTGGTTGGACGGGGCCTGCGGTTCTTCTTTCCCTGTGGGCTGTTCTACTTCTTCGGGCCGGTGGCGAGCGCGTTCATCGAGAAACACAAGAAATGGGCCGGCTGGGTGATGCTGGCAGCAGTGATCGGGGGCTTTGCCGCTGCACCACTGCTGTTCCCCAAGCACGGTACCGAAGTCACCGACAAGGTGATCGAACAGACAATCGGCACCGACATCATCCCCGGCAAGCTTTCAACGCTTGAGCAACCGTCGCCGGATCAGCGCGGATAGCGCTGACGCAGCAGGCCATAGACGGCGCGAATACCCTGATCGGTGGCGCCGACCGGACGGCCGGGACGGGCATCGGGCGCCCAGCCGAAGATATCGAGATGCACCCAGGCAGCAGCGTGCTTGACGAAGCGCCGGAGGAACAGGGCCGCAGTGACCGAGCCGGCATGGCCGCCAGTCGCCGCATTGTTGATATCAGCGATCTTTGAGGCCAACAGACTGTCGTAGCTGGACCAGAGCGGCATGCGCCACAGCGGGTCCTCGGCGGCCATGCCGGCGGTGAGAAGCCTGGCAGCGACGCCGTCATCGGTGGCATAAAGAGCCGGAAGGTCAGGCCCAAGCGCCACGCGGGCTGCGCCGGTCAGGGTCGCCATATCAACCAGCAGGTCCGGTGCCTCCTCGTCGGCCAAGGCCAGGGCATCGGCCAGAATCAAGCGGCCTTCGGCATCGGTATTGCCGATTTCGACACTGAGGCCAGCGCGCGAGCGGAGCACATCGCCGGGCCGGAAGGCATTGGAGGCGATGGAATTTTCCACCACCGGCAGCAGTACGCGCAGGCGCACCGGCAGCTGGGCCGACATGATGACATGGGCCAGCCCCAACACATTGGCGGCGCCACCCATATCCTTTTTCATCGACAGCATGCCGGCGGCGGTCTTGATATCGAGGCCGCCGGTGTCGAAGGTGACGCCCTTGCCCACAAGCGTGACCTTGGGATGGCCGGCATTGCCCCAGGTGAGATCGATGAGGCGCGGCGCCTGGGCGCTGGCGCGGCCAACGGCGTGGATCATCGGGAAATTGGCGCTCAACAAGTCGTCGCCCTTGGTGACCGTGATCGACATGGCATGGCGCCGGGCAAAATCGCGGGTGGTCTGTTCCAGCGCATCGGGGCCAAGATCATTGGCCGGGGTGTTGATGAGATCGCGCGCCAGCGTGGCTGCCTCGACCTGGCGCTCAACCTCGGCCGCATCGGCGGCGTCGGGCAGGCTGAGCGTGGGCATGGCCCGCTGTTCGCGGTAGCGATCAAAGCGATAGGCTCCCAGCCGGAAGGCAATTGCCGACAAGGTCGGGTCGCCAAACTCGCCTGCAAGGCGAAAGGCGCCTTCGGGGAGACCGGCACCGGCCAGGCCGGCAACAAAGGGAGAGCGGCCCTCAGCCGCCCCCACCCCGAACAGCCAGAGGTCGATGGCGCCTTCGGCCCCGGGCACGGCCAGCAGGCGGCCGCGCTGGCCAGTAAAGCCATTGGACCGGGCCCAGGCCTTATGCGCGGGCGCGATATCCGCCGCATCAAGACCCCCATCCGAGACGAAATGCAGGGTGGTAATGGACGTGGTGGACATGGGGCGGGCTCCGTTGATTCTTCGTCACTTCTAGCCGCCGCAAGGGAACGGGGCAACGCCGGCCGGGGCGCTTAACCGGGCGTTAGGGTTAATGATCTATTGCTCAGAGCATGATTTAAGCGGCCAATCCATTGGCCGGGAGTGCGACGTGTTCAACGCCAATCGGATCGCCAAGTCCTTGCGCCCGCTGCTGCTGGCGGGCGTCGCAGCGCTGGCGCTGTCGGCCTGCGCCTCCAATCGCGGGCAGATGGGCGCAGCAGACTATTCAGGCATGAGCGCGGCGCAAAGCCGGGCGAGCCTGGGCGAATTGACCGCACGCTATCGCGCCAATCCGCGTGACAGGGGCGTGGTGATCAATTACGCAGCCGCCCTTCGCGCCGCCGGGCAGCCCGATCAGGCCGCAGCGGCGCTCGAACAGGCTATTGCCCACAACCCCGACGACGTGGCGATTTCGGTTGCCTATGCCAAGGCACTGACCGCATCCGGCCGGTTCGACCAGTCGCTGCAGGTGCTGCAGAATGTCATTCGGCCCGACGCACCGGACTGGAATGCGCTCCTCGTGATGGGCGCCACGCTCGACCAGATGGGCCGGCACGACCAGGCTCGCACCATCTATGTGCAGGCGGCGGTGATTGCGCCGGGCGAAGCCTCCATCGAGACAAACCTGGGCCTCTCCTTTGCCATGACCAACGAGCTGACCACGGCCGAGACGCATCTGCGGCGGGCCGTGCAGATGCGCGGCGCCTCGACCCAGACACGGCAGAACCTGGCGCTGGTGGTGGGGCTGCAAGGCCGGTTCGACGAAGCCCGGGCCATCTACGGCGCCGAACTGCCGCCCGAACAGGTCGAGGCCAATATGGCCTATGTGCGGGCACTGCTGACCCAGCAGAACCGATGGGATCTGATCGATAAGGGGTGAAGGTTTCCGCACACCTCACCGACAAACAACTGTGTCTTTGGCTCCACCCCACCCTCAATCCCTCCCCCTCAAAGGGAGGGAGGCGCAAGCACGACACGCCGAGTTCATCGTCTCCCTTCCCCCGGTGAGGAGGGATCAGGGGTGTGGGTTCCTTAAGGCAGAGGCCAGGCAGACCAAGTGGAGATCGCGCGGCCGATTAGCCGCCGCCCATGGTGCGCGAGACCGAGCCCGTAAACACCTGGATCATGGCGGGCGACAGGATGACGATGAAGAGCACCGGCAGGAAGAAGATGATCAGCGGCACGGTGAGCTTGGGCGGAAGGGCCGCGGCTTTCTTTTCGGCTTCCATCATGCGGGCTTCGCGGCCTTCTTCGGCCATGACGCGGAGCGCCTGACCCACCGACGTGCCATAGCGGTCGGCCTGGATGAGGGCGGTCATTACTGATTTGACGTTGTCGAGGCCGGTGCGGCGGCCAAGATTGTCATAGGCGCGGCCGCGATCTTCGAGAAAGGACAGCTCGGCGGTGGTGAGCGTCAGCTCTTCGGCCAGTTCGACCGACTGGCCGCCGATTTCCTTGGCGACGCGCTTGAACGCATGTTCCATCGACATGCCCGCCTCAACGCAGAGCAGCAGCAGATCGAGACAATCGGGCCAGGAGCGGCGAATGGAAGTCTGGCGCTTCTGGATCTTGTTGCTGAGCAGAATGACCGGCAGGTAGGCGCCAAGCAGACCAGCGCCAATGGCATAGACCAGGTTGAGATAGAGCGGGCGTTCACCGGGCGACAGGATAAGCAGATAGAAGGCCGCTACGGCGAAAATGGCCAGCGGATAGACCAGGCGCTGGAACAGGAACTTGGTCAGCTCCCCCTGCCCGCGCAGTCCGGCCATGGCCAGCTTGTCGATGGTGTTATCGTCCTGAAAGGCCTTTTTGAGATCGAAGCGCTCCACGGCCCGCTTCATATAGGACTTGGCCTCGGTGCCACGCCGGATCGAGGTCCGTCCATCGGCATTGAGGTTGCCGCCGCGCAGCCGCGCCATTTCCTCGGCGCGCATCTTGTCGCGCTCGACGGCGACGCGCTTGATGCGGCCCCGCATTTCCTGGCGGCCGATCATGGAAGAGCCGAAGGTGAAGACCACCGCTGCAGCCGACACCGCCGCCAGAACAGCAATGAGGAAATCCCGTTGGGTGAGCAGTTCGACGATATTCATCCTGGCGCGCCCCTAGACCTCGAACTGAACCATGCGATTCATGACGAATATGCCGGTGGCCAGCATGACAACGCCGACACCCAGGCAGACATTGCCGATGGGCGTGGTGAAAAGCGGCACCAGATAGCTCGGTGAAACCAGCGACACCAGAATCGCCACGACGATGGGCAGCGAGCCGATAATGCCTGCCGAAGCCTTGGCTTCGGAGGACATGGCCTTGACCTTCTGTTTCATCTTCTTGCGATTGCGCAGCACGCGGGCAAGGTTTCCCAGCGCTTCGGAGAGATTGCCGCCGGCCTGCTGCTGAACGGAAATCACCACGACGAAGAAATTCACTTCCGGCAAGGGCACGCGTTCGAGCAGCACCTGCACCGCCTCGGTCATGGAAAAGCCGAAGCTCTGCTGATCGAGCACGCGGGCGAATTCGCTTCGCACCGGCTCCTTGGTATCCTTGGCCACCACGCGCATGGAATCGTTGAGCGGCAGGCCGGTCTTGACGCCGCGCACAATGGCCTCGATGGCATTGGGCAGTTCGTCAAGGAAGCGGTTCTGATAGCGCTTGCGCCGGTGCGACACATACATGCGCGGCAAGAGATAGGCGCCGGCGACGGCAAAGATCGCCGCGAAGTAGAACGGCACCTGGGCGATGAACAGCACCACGAACAGGCCAGCGCCGAAAATGACGCTGTTGCGAATGAAGGTGGCCGGCTTGATGGTCATGCCGGCCTGGAAGATCAGGTCGGACAGGCGCAGGCGCTTTCTGGCATTGAGCTCGTCGGTCTGGGACTTGAGCGCCTGCTGCACGTTTTTGCGGCGGTTTTCCTTGGTGCGATTGGCATCGATGTCGCGGCGATTGGTGCGAATATCGCCCTGGAAGGCTTTCATGCGCTGCTGGGCGCGCTTGTTGCCGAGGGCAGACGGCACCAGCGCAAATCCGGCGGCGCCGATGGTCAGTGCAAAAAGGGCAATCAGCACGAGCATGGTCATGGTCAGTGCCCCAGGATCTCGTGCTGTTCGGTATTGGCTTTTTCGAGCGCCTCGACCAGGTTGGCTTCTTCGTTGAAGTAGCGGGCGCGCTCGGTGAACTGGGGCTTGGTAATGCCGGTGGAGCGGTGCTTGCCGACCAGCATGCCATTGGCGTCTTCGCCCAGGATGTCATAGACAAAAACGTCCTGGGTCACGATGACATCGCCTTCCATGCCCAGCACTTCGGTGATGTGGGTGATACGGCGTGAACCGTCGCGCAGGCGGGCGGCCTGGACGATGACGTCGATGGACGACACCACCATTTCGCGGATGGTGCGGCTGGGCAGAGAGTAACCGCCCATGGTGATCATGGATTCCAGGCGGCTGAGAGCTTCGCGCGGGGAGTTGGCGTGCAATGTGCCCATGGAGCCGTCGTGGCCGGTGTTCATGGCCTGAAGCAAGTCGAAGCTTTCGGGGCCACGCACCTCGCCCACGATGATGCGTTCGGGGCGCATACGCAGGCAGTTCTTGATGAGATCGCGCATGGTGATCTCGCCTTCGCCCTCAAGGTTGGGCGGGCGGGTTTCAAGACGCACCACATGGGGCTGCTGGAGCTGAAGCTCGGCCGAGTCTTCGCAGGTGATGACGCGCTCGTCCTTCTCGATGAAGGCGGTGAGGCAGTTGAGCAGCGTGGTCTTGCCCGAACCGGTACCGCCCGAAATCAGCACATTGGCACGGACGCGCCCGAGGATGCGCAGCACCTCGGCGCCTTCAGGGGAGATGGAATTGTATTTGACCAGCTGCTGGAGGGTCAGCTTGTCCTTCTTGAACTTACGAATGGTGAGCGCGGCGCCATCGATGGCCAGCGGCGGGGCAATGACATTGACGCGGGAGCCGTCGGGGAGGCGGGCGTCGCAGATGGGCGAGCCTTCATCAACGCGGCGACCAACCTGGCTGACGATGCGCTGGCAGACGTTCATCAGGTGCGCGTCGTCGCGGAAGCGCACATTGGTCAGGCGCACCTTGCCGCCCACTTCGATGTAGCACTTCTGCGAGCCGTTCACCATGATGTCGGCGATGTCGTCGCGCGCCAGCAGGGGCTCGAGCGGACCATAGCCGAGCACGTCATTGCAAATGTCCTCGAGCAGGTCTTCCTGCTCGGAGATGGACATGACGATGGATTTGAGCGCGATGATTTCGGCGACGATGTCGCGGATTTCCTCGCGCGCCGCCTGGGTCTCCATGGTCGCGAGCTGGCTCAGATCGATTGAATCGATCAGGGCGTTGAAGATGGCGGACTTGGTCTGGAAATATTCCTTGGCGCGCTGCGCGTCGGCGGGGGCGCGAACATCCAGCACCTCGTCGGTGGTGCGCATGCGGGCGGCCATGGTGTCGCCATCGCTGGCACGGCGCTGCACCGGCGCGGCGGCCGGCGGCGGGCTGGCAATGGGGCGCGGTGCCTCGCTCAGTCCGGGTGTGTTGCCGCCGAATGTGGTGCGCTTGCCAAACATTTATGCCCTACTGTCCCTGGTCCCTCGTCCTGCCTGCACTAGGCCCGCTTCTTGAACATCGCGGGGAGCTTGAGCAGGCTGCCGGACTTGCCGCCACCGTGGCTGACCTGCCGGCCGGTGACCTGCATGCCGATGGCGCGGTAAATTTCATTGACCTTGTTGTTCGCCGAGACCTCGGCAATCATCTGGCCGTTGTTGGCCGCGGTGCCGAACAGCGCCGCATCAAAGCCGATCTGACCGATCAGGCTGCATTCCACCGACGAAGCAAATTCGCTGGCGCCGATCTCGGGGCGGCGCGGCACGCCCTGCTTGTTGATGACCAGCTTGGGCGCACTGTCCGTCAGGCGCATGGCCTTGATCGCATCGGCCATGTTCTTGGCATTGCGCAGATTGGCCAGGTCGGGCTCGGCAACGATGACGACATCATCGATGGAAGCCAGGGTCTGGCGCGTCCAGGCATTCCAGGCGTGGGGAATATCGAGGACGATGACCGGCACGCTTCTCTGGCAGATCTCGATGATCCCCTCGAACTCGCGTTCCTCGAAATCCCAGGTGCGCTCGAGGGTCGCCGGGGCGGTCAGCAGATTAATGTGATTGGCCGCCTTGCTCATCAACCGGTCCAGCATGGTCTGATCGACCTTCTGGTTGGCCAGCACCGCGTCCGCAAGGCCGTGGGGCGGGTCCTGATTGAAGTTGAGACCGGCGGTGCCAAAGGGCAGGTCCATGTCAAGGATCAGGCAATCCTGCCGAAGACTGGTGGCGATGGCCCAGGCGACATTGTGCGAAATGGTGGAGCTGCCTGCTCCGCCCTTGGCCGAGATAAAGCCAACCGTACGACCAATGGGGGCGGCGCCTTCGGCGGCATAGAGCTCGGTGATGGAGGTGACCAGCTCGGCAGAGGTCGCGGGGAGCACGACATATTCGGAAATGCCCGAGCGGATCAGCTCGCGATAGAGCAGCACGTCATTGACATGGCCTAGCACGATCACCCGGGTCGAGGCGTCGCAGACCTCGGCAAGCCGGCTGAGACTGCCGGGGATTTCCTGGGGCGAAAGCACCGTTTCGACAATGATCAGATTGGGAGTCGGATTGGACTTGTAGGTCTCGACCGCACCGTCGATGCCGCCATTATGGGTGGTGAGCGCCACCTTGGACATGCGCCTGTCGTGCATGGCGCTTTCGACCAATTGGGCCGTCTGGGAATGTTCGCAGAAGGCCTGGATGGTGATGCGTGGCACCAGCCGGGCGCCGGAGGCGATCTCGGCGGCCGCGTCTTCAACCTGCGGGGGCTGCTCAGGGGTAAGAAAACTCATTGGAAAAGCTGCTCCTCGTCCGCAATCAATCCAGCACGAAGCCGACCGAGCCGGAGAACCCGGCCCGGAACTCGCCCGTCGCACCAACGCCGTACATATTTTCAAGTCGTCCGAGGAAAATGCCCTCCGCATCGCTGGCCATGGCCGAGGTATCGGTGGGCACAGGGATGGAATTGGCCGGACTCGGGGCCACGAGATAGGGGGTCACCAGAATGACCAGTTCGGTCTGCTGGGTCTGATAGTCACGCGAGCGGAACAGCGCCCCCAGGATCGGGATATCGCCCAGCACCGGGAACTGTTCGATGTTCTGGCGGGAGGACTCCTGCAGCAAGCCGCCGATGGCCAAGGTCATGCCGCTGGGGACCTCGATGGAGGTGGCGGCCTGACGCTTGGTGATCGAGAAGTCGGCCTGCGGTTCGGACACTGATGTGTCGACCTTAAGGCCTATATTGCCATTGGACTTGACCGTGGGAACGAAGGAGAGTTCCACGCCATAGGGCTTGAACAGCACCGTGCGCGTATTCTCGTCCTCGTCATAGGTGTAATATGGCAGCTCGCCGCCAGCGAGGAACTTGGCTTGCTCTCCCGAGATGGCAGTAAGCGTCGGCTGGGCCAGAACCCTGAGCGCGCCGCGGCCTTCGAGCGCTCGCACGGCGGCTGCCACCGCATTGCCATTGCCGTCGCCAAATTGAACGTCGAGACCATCGACGGGGAAGGCATCGGTGAGCAGGCGGTTGGTGAACTGCAGCAGATTGGTGGTGCCAACGTTGAGTAGAGCGCCAAAATTGATGCCGAACTGGCGGGCGACGTCGCGCTTCACCTCGGAGACGGTCACCTGCAGCATGACCTGCTGGGCGCCCGCAACATCGATGATGCTGGCAACATTGTCCGCGCCGCCGGCGAACTGGGTGGCCACGGCGATGGCGCGGTCGCGATCTTCGGAAGACAATACCGTGCCACTGAGCACGACGCGATTGGTCTCGCCACCAAGGGTCACCGACTCGACCCGGATATGTGAGCCGGGGATGACGCGGGCCAGCGCCGATTCCAGCGCATTGCCAACCTGGGAGGGCTGCTCCATGACGCGCAGGTCCAGCACCTGGATGGTGCGCCCATTGTCGTCGAGGAAGAACACATTGGTATCGCCACCCGTGACGCCCTGAATGATAGCGCGGGTGCGGGTGCGCATGATCGCCGCTGCCACATTGGGCTGGGAGACAATCACCTCGGCCACGCCCGCCGGCAGATCGACGATCATCGACTTGTTCAGTTCGATTTCGAGCGTGCGGACCGCGCCATAGGCGCTGCCGGCGATGGTGACATGGGCCTGCGCCTGGGCAAAGCCCGGCGCCGTGGCGGCAGAGGTCAACATCAGCGCGGCGAGGCCAGCGGCCAGAAGTGCCCTGGGGCGGCGGGACATGAGCGGGTTCGCTTTGTGCATCATCATATCGCCCCTATTGCGGCAGGACCTGCAGCGTTTCGGGCGCCGCCTGGGTCTGGGTGTTGTCGGGCATGGTCACGTTCTGGGCTTCGGAATAATCGGTGTTTCCAGACGCCTGAGAGCTGCCGGCCATGACGCTCTGTTCCTTGCCATAACGAATGAGGCGCACGGCCTGATTGGCGGTTGCCGGGCCGGCCTCCTCACGATTGAAGTCTGCCACCGAACGCAGGGTCAGGCTGAGCTGACCGCGCGTGGAGGCATTGACCAGGGTTTCGGCCTGCGCGGGATCGAGCTCCAGCGTTGCAATGGTGGAATTGTCAAAGGTCGTGGGCGTGGGGCTGGCTTCGGCACCGCTCTCGTCGCCGCCGCTGACGCCCATTTCCCCAAGCCGCTTGCCAAGGGCCAGAACGCGCACATTGGAAAGGATGACCTCGGAGCGCTGGCCGACCGCCGAAGAGGTGGTGAGCAGTACATCGACGTGATCATTGGGCACGACGAAACCGCCGGCGCTGGAGGCCGCGGTGACCGTGACCGAGACACCGCGCTTGCCTGGCAGAAGGACCGCCGAGAGATACCCCTGATCGGCCCGCACCAGCTTGGCCTCACGGATCGGTTCGCCGGGGAAGAATTCAAATCGCGCCACGGCGCCGTCCAACTGAACCGGCGCATCAGGCATGGTGGCAATGGTGACATATTCGGGACGTAGCGCGCCCTGGGGCCAATCCTGCCACTCGACCCGTTCAGCACTGAGGCGCTCTCCGACGCCGATCGGGGCCTTGGCCACCAGGATCTGGGTCTTGGCTTCCTCGACAACCTGAGTGACGACCTGGGTATCTGGCGCAGGCGCACGCCCCCCTCGGGTGACCAGAAAGGCCGCAAGCGACCCCGCCACCAAGGCTACCAACAACAGGATAATACGCGCCGGTCTCATGACCTACTCCGGTTGTACGAGCGCCGCCTGCGTCCACGTGGACACGGAGAGCCGCGCTATCCATTTCTGCGACACCGTTGATGCGGAAAAACGCTACAGAATTTTCCGCACGATGCACTGGACGGGCCAATTGCGCCCATTTCCACCGGCTGAACTATGGAACCAAAGGGTCAAGTTTTAGTTAATCAGAACTTTGCGAAAGGCGTTAACAAGTTATGAATGCTTGCTTTTTGCAAATGAGCAGCACCAAAGACGACAAAGGCACCCGCAGTATTTTGCGGATGCCTCTTGCAAGGAGTTGTCGGAAGGGATCAGGCGGCGAGGCGCTCGAAGATCGCCGTATTGGAATAGGTCAGCAGACCCGCCACCGCCATGGCAACGCCATAGGGAATGCCCTGTTTGTGATCGCGCAGGCGCTTGAGCCAGGGCATTGAGTCGACAACGTCGGGCATGGGCACGCGCCGCAGTACCAGAATGGCGAGGGTCAGCACACCGCCCAGGAGAGCGGTATAGGCCAGATAGGGCAAGGTCAGCCCAAAGCCGAGCCAAAGCGTGGTGGCTGCGGCCAGCTTGGCATCGCCGCCGCCAATCCAGCGCAGCGCGAACATGGTGAAGGCCACGACCAGAACCACAAAGGCGCAGAGCAGGTGCATGGCAAATTGCTGCAGCGGCATTTCAACCAGCAGCGCAACAACCATGAAACCGGCGACCAACAGGAGCACGAGCTTGTTGGAAATCCGCATGGTCAACAAATCGGACGACGCCGCAAACGCCATGGCGAGGGGAAAGAACATGAGGGCAATGGTTGACATAGGCGCGCTACCCCGGAGGAACCAACGTCGAACCAGTCTGGCAGACGGGACTTAAAAAAGCGGAAAGGGAAGGCCAAAGACCTTCCCTTTCCAATTCGCGCTTGTCTCCAGAGCAGACGCCGGCAGGCGCATGCTCCTGGACAACAGCTTACGGCATGTTGTTGGTCAGCGTGCCGGCGATACCGTTGAAGAGGTTACCCAGGCTGTCACCGAGAGCGGTCGCAGCGAGGATGATACCAACGGAGATAAGAGCGGCGATAAGGCCGTACTCAATAGCAGTCGCGCCCGACTCATCCTGCGCGAAACGTGCGAAAATTTTCATTCCCAGGCTCCTTTTTACACGTCCTCAGTGACGGCAGTGTCGGACCACGTCACACATCGAACATGAGCCAACGCTATCCATGACAGGTTGAAATAGCGTTAACCGGAGCCCGGCCCGCTTTACGACGCGCCAGCAAATTTTTCTTGATGATCAACACCTTACACAAATATATAAAAGTTTATCAATGTGAAAAGGTCCTAGTAGAGGGCCTTAGCCAGCCTCCGTATTACTACAGTGCGAGGATTAGGACCGCCCAGGCGTCAAACTCTAGTGACACTGTAAATGACAGGCTCGGCCGGGCACCAATCTGCCGGACGTTTGCCAAGTATTTACCATTCCGGAGGATCGTAGAGGTGTAGTACCAGTACCCGGGTTTCAGCCATGTTCCGTTTTGCCGCCATTGCCCTGTTGCTCAGCGCAACCCTTGCCGGGCCAATGCCTGCGCTGGCTCAGGACGGCGCGCCGATCAGCGTCAACGTCAACATGGCGCGCGTGCTTCGCATCAGCGCCCCGGCGGCAACGGTGATCGTAGGCAATCCCGGCATTGCCGATGTTACCATCCAGGACCCGCAGACACTGATCCTGACCGGCAGAAGCTACGGCCAGACCAATCTGATCGTGCTCGACAGCCGCGGTGAGCCTGTGGCCGATACGCTGGTGGAGGTGGTGCAAATGAGCGCTGGCGTGATGACGGTCTACCAGGGGCAGAGCCGCACGACGCTCGCCTGTGCGCCGGTTTGCCAGCCTGTGGTCATGATGGGTGACGACGCCGGGTTCTCGGGGCAAACACTGGCATCGTCGCAACTGGTGCAATCTGCCGCCAACTGAACCGCGTTCAGCCTTTATTTACCAAACTCAACCCCAGTCCCGATTGCGACGCACATCCTAACCATTGGGTTAGGGTATCCGCATAGTTTGGCCTCCTAGGCAATGCGCAGGGGTCAACGAGACCGTGTTCGGCAATTGGGGAAAAGCTCTGCAGCGGCAGGTGCGGCGACTGGGGCGTGACGAGCGCGCGGTCACGGCCGTGGAATTCGGCATGCTCGCCCTGCCCTTCTTCTCCGTTATCGGGGCCATCATGCAAACATCGGTGGTGTTTCTGACCGCACAGGTGCTGGAAAGCGCGGTGAACGATGCGTCGCGCGCCATTCGCACCGGACAGAGCCAGGCCGGAAATGTCACCATGGAGCAGTTCCGCAGCGATGTCTGCAGCCGCACCTATGGGCTCATTCCCGACTGCGCCGGCCTGCATGTGCGGGTCAATGTCATCACCAATTTCCAGGCGGCGAGCGCAGCGCCACCGCTTGCGAACGATTGCACCGCACCCTGCGACTGGACGGAAACCGAGACCTGGGGACCGGGCGGGGGCAAATCAGTGGTGCTGGTACAAGTCTACTATCGCTATCCGATCTTCGTGCAGCTTGGACCGCTCGGGATGTCGAACATGGGCGATGGGCGGCGGTTGATCGGGTCGGCCACCGTGTTCCAGAACGAGCCCTTTTCATGAGCGGGCGGATGGGAAACACCATGGCCCGCCTGCTGCGGTGGCTGCGTGCCGATGACGGCGTGGCCGCAGTGGAATTTGCACTGGTGCTGCCGATCATGCTGATGGTTTATGTGGGCACGCTGGAGGCCAGCACCCTGATCACCATGGACCGCAAGGTGCAATCGGTGGCCGGCGCCGTGGGTGACCTGGTGGCGCGAGCCGACGAAGAAATCAGTTCCAGCCTGATGCAGGACTATTTTGGCGCCGCCAGCGGGATCATGACGCCCTATTCGTCGGCCAATGTGCTCCAGGTGGTGACGGCCATAGACGTAGCCGACGACGGCACGACCGAAGTAATCTGGACGCGGCAATATCAAAACGGGGTCTATTCCGACGCCACGCCCCATACGGTGGGCGGGACTTTTCCTCTCCCCACGGAAATGACCAATATTTCCAAGGGTAGCATGGTGATTGCCGCTGAGGCTTCGTATTCCTACACGCCGCTTTTGGGCATTGTCATCAACACGCCGATCAATCTCTATCGCTCCAGCTTTTTCATGCCGCGCTTTGGGGGCGACATCGAGTTGAACTAGAGCAAGCGCGACGCCGTGATCGCTTTGGCCCAGGCGCTTCTTGACCAATCGCGTTTCGACGGATGCTCGCCTGCAAATGGCAGTTTTCGGCTGAGCCTGAGCTGAATAGCGATTGGTCCCAGGGCTGGCTTGCCCGGTCCGCCGCGCCATGCCACAAGCCGGGCACCTTTGACCCGATTGGCCCGGAATTGAGCATGCACGAGAGCGACACCATCATCCCCGTATTCGACCTGGGCGGCGTCTTTGTCGACTGGAACCCGATGTATCTGTTCCGCAAGCTGTTCGAGAGCGAGGAAGATGCGCTGTGGTTTCACCAGAGCATCTGCACCGGGGATTGGAACCTCGAATTTGACGCCGGCGAAATCTATGCCGAGGGCGTGGCCAAGCTGATCACCCGCTTTCCCAAATACTGGCGGGAAATCCAGGCGTTCGACACGCGCTGGAAGGAAACCGTCGGCGGGTTCATCCAAGGCACGGTCGACATCCACAACGAGCTGATCGAACAGGACATTCCGACCTTTGCGATCACCAATTTTTCCTGGGAGAAATGGGTGAGTTGCCTGGGCGAATGGCCGTTTCTTGAGAAATTCGATGGGGTGGTGGTGTCCGGCCTGGAAGGGTTGGTCAAGCCTGACCCGCGGCTTTATCGCGTGTTCTGCGAGCGCTATGGCCTGGCACCGGACGCCTGCGTATTCATCGACGACAGCGAGCCCAATATCGTGGCGGCACGAAAGTTCGGCATGAAGGGCGTGCATTTCAAGGAGCCGGGGCACCTGCGGGCAGACTTGATCGCACTGGGGCTGCCGCTCAAGGCGAAGTAGGGGCCTTTTCCCTTTCTTTCTTCTCCCCCTTGGGGAGAAGGTGGCGCGTAGCGCCGGATGAGGGGGATGCTGCCAGTGGAGTGGAATCGCGCCTTCTACGCTGCGGAGATATCCCCCTCACCGACTCGGCTGCGCCGAGCCACCTCTCCCCGAGGGGGAGAGGAACAAGGCGTCACTTGGTCCCGTACATGCGGTCGCCGGCATCGCCGAGACCTGGGACGATATAACCCTTCTCGTTGAGATGGCTGTCGATGGCGGCGGTAAAGACCGGCACATCAGGATGTGCCTCGGTGAAGTGCTTGATGCCTTCAGGTGCGGCCAGGAGGCACAAAAAGCGGATATTGTTGGCGCCGCGTTCCTTGAGCTTTTCGATAGCCGCGGTGGCCGAATTGGCCGTGGCCAGCATTGGGTCGACGACGATGATGAGACGATCTTCAAGGCTGGAGGGCGCCTTGAAGTAATATTCCACCGGCTCGAGCGTTTCATGATCGCGATACATGCCGATATGGGCGACGCGGGCGGCGGGAACCAGGTCCAGCATGCCGTCCAGCAGGCCATTGCCAGCGCGCAGGATCGAGGCGAAGACCAGCTTCTTGCCCTTGATCGCCGGTGACTTCATCGAGGCCATCGGCGTTTCGATGTCGATCAGTTCCAGCTCCAGATCGCGGGTGACCTCGTAGCACATCAAATGTGCAATCTCGCGCAGGAGACGCCGGAACCCGGCGATGGAGGTCTCCTTGTTGCGCATGATGGTCAGCTTGTGCTGGATCATGGGGTGATCGATGACCGTCACTTTGCCTTCGGTTCTGCTCATCTTTGTCACCTTGTTTCGTGTTGGTCGGGTTTCCGAACCGCAAACCGGCGGCCACTTCTGCTGGAAACGCTTCGAGGACTAAAGAAAGGATTTGCCGTGGCGGCCGGGAGGAAGACCCAGCCAGGCGGCGATGCTTTCACCTATATCAGCGAAGCTGGAGCGAATGCCAATCTCTCCGGGTGGCAGGGCTGGGGAAAAGACCAGGATCGGCACCTGTTCGCGGGTGTGATCGGTGCCCGGCCAGGTCGGGTCGTTGCCATGATCGGCAGTGAGAATGAGCAAATCGTCGTGGCGGAGTTTTGCGATCAGCTCGGGCAGGCGCGCGTCGAACAGTTCCAGCGCCGCCGCATAGCCGGGGACGTCGCGGCGATGGCCGTATTCAGAGTCGAAATCGACGAAATTGGTCATGATGAAGGCCCGGTCGGCGGCCATTTCCATGACGTCGAGGGTCTTGTCGAAGAGCTGGGGGATGCCGGTGCCCTTCAATTTGTGGGTGACGCCGGAGCCGGCATAAATGTCGGAGATCTTGCCGATGGCGTAGACCTGGTTGCCGGCGCCGGCATTGCGATCGAGCAGGGTCGGCTCAGGCGGGGCGATGGCGAAGTCACGGCGATTGCCGGTACGCCTGAAGGTGTCGGGCGTCTCGCCCACAAAGGGCCGGGCGATGACGCGGCCGATATTGAGCGGTTCGGTCAGCTCAAAGGCGATCTTGCAGATGTCATAGAGCCGTTCGAGACCGAAATGGGTTTCGTGGGCCGCAATCTGGAAGACGCTATCGATGGAGGTGTAGCAGATCGGCTTGCCGGAGTGGATACTCTGCGTGCCCAGCTCTGCAATGACGGTGGTGCCCGAGGCATGCTTGTCGCCCAGAATGCCGGGCAGTTCGGCGCGGCGGATAAATTCGGCAATCAGATCGGGCGGAAAGGTTGGTTCAGATTGCGGAAAATAACCCCACTCGAAGGGCACCGGCACGCCAGCAATTTCCCAATGGCCCGACGGCGTGTCCTTGCCTTTCGACACTTCGCGGCCAACGCCGAAGCGGCCACCCTTGGGCGTGGCGGAGAGATTGGGCGGGAGAGTGCCGGTCGAGAGTTTTATCGCCGCGCCGAGCCCCATGGCGTCCATATTGGGCACGTTGAGCGGGCCGGAGCGAAGACCCTCGCGGTCGGCTTTTCCGGCTGCGGCCCATTCGGCGATATGGCCGACAGTGTTGGAGCCTGCATCGCCATAATCGGCAGCGTCAGGCGCGCCGCCGATACCGACGCTGTCGAGCAGGCAGACAATGGCGCGGGGCATGGGATTACTCCTTTGGCACGATGCGATCCGCAATCAGCGGATTTTGCGAGGCGGCATCGCCAAGGCTGTAGGCCCGCTTGAGCCGCGCTTCGGCATCTCGGGCGCTGGCTTCGTCGGCAGCATGGATGCGGGCAATGGGGGTGGCCTTGTCGGCTGGAGCGCCGAGGGGGGCAAGACGGTCGAAGCCGACGCGGTGATCGATGGCATCGGTGGGCGTGGCGCGGCCACCGCCAAGGGCGACAACGGCCATGCCGACTGCGCGGGTGTCGATGGCGCTGACACTCCCCTGCCCGTCCGCAAAGACGTCGCGGATGATGGGCGCCGCGGCGAGGTGGGTGTCCATATGGTCGATGAAATCTTTGGGTCCGCCAAGGGCGGCCACCATTCTGGCAAAATGCTCGGTGGCGCGACCGCTGTCCAGGGCAGCATCGACCATGGCACGCGCCTGGTTGAGCGTGCTCGCCTTGCCGGTCATCAGGGCGATTTCGGCGCAGAGCGCCAATGTCACTTCGCGCAGCCGCGGGTCCTGATGGGTGCCGGTGAGAAAGTCGACTGCGTTGCGCACTTCAAGGCCATTGCCGGCGGCCGAGGCCAGCGGCTCGTTCATATCGGTGATCAGCGCCCCGGTCTTGAGGCCTGCGCCATTGGCGACGGTGACGAGGCTTTCGGCCAGCGCCTGCGATTTTTCCAATGTCGGCATGAAGGCGCCGGAGCCGGTTTTGACGTCGAGGACAAGCGCCCCAAGGCCGGCCGCGAGCTTTTTCGAGAGGATGGAGGCGGTAATCAGTGCGATGGATTCGACCGTGCCGGTGACATCGCGGATCGAATAGAGGGTCTTATCGGCGGGAGCCAGATCAGCGGTCTGGCCGATGATGGCGCAACGGGTCTCCTTCACGACCTTTCGGAAAAGGGCGTTGTCGGGGCTGGTGGCATAGCCGGGAATAGCATCGAATTTGTCGAGCGTGCCGCCGGTGTGGCCCAAGCCCCGGCCGGAAATCATCGGCACATAAATGCCAATGGCAGCCAGGATCGGCGCCAGCATGAGGCTGACATTATCGCCGACGCCCCCGGTCGAATGTTTGTCGGCCACCGGGCCATCGAGATCAGACCAATCGAGCACGGCGCCAGAGTCGCGCATGGCCAGGGTCAAGGCCACCCGCTCATCCATGGTCATGTCCTGGAAATAGACCGCCATGGCAAAGGCAGCTGCCTGCGCATAAGAGACCGTGCCATTGGCAAAGCCTGCAATGAACTGGGCTATGTCGTTCTTGGCGAGGGTTTCGCCGTTGCGCTTCTTGAGGATGACTTCTTGGGGGAGGAAGACCATGGGGCTCTATCGTTTGTAAAGGCGAACCGGCGGCTTGTCGGCGCGTGAGATGACCTGCTTGGCCTCGAGGTCGAGTTGCACCGCCTTGACCCACCAGCCCGCTTTTTCGCCACCCGGAAAAATGTCCTCAGGCAGCCTGGGCTTGACCGCAGCGATCAGATCGCTGACCGACATGCCGGGTGCCACATCTGGCAAGGTGGCAAGCACCGCCACCTTCATCGCGGCAAACTTGTCTGCGTCGACGCGATAGGTTTTGCCGGGCTGGCCGACATTCTCGATTTCGATCTTCTCGGCCATGGTTCAGGCTCCGTAGGGAATCCAGACGTTCTTCACCTGCGTTGCCTTGGCGAGGAAATAGTCGCCGGCAAAACGGGGGTCGGCAAGGTCGTAGTAAAGGCCGCGGCTGGTCCATGTCTGCTTGAGATTGCCCACTGAGGCCTTTTCGACCATGGCGGAGGTTTCGGCATTACCGGCACACCAAAGGCCGTCGACACCATCGTGCTCGGCCAGGGTTTTCGCCAGGGTGGCGCTGTCGCCGGTAACGATATTGACCACGCCCGAGGGCATGTCCGAGGTTTCGAGCACCTGGTAGAAATCGGTCATCGACAGGGGCGCACGGTCCGAGGGGACCAGAACCACCGTATTGCCCATGGCTATGGCCGGGGCCAGCAGCGCCACCGAGCCAAGCAGCGGACGCGAGGGCGGCGCGACAATGCCGAGCACACCAAGCGGCTCGATCATGGCTGTCGCCACCATGCGCTGGGGCGGGTTGTGCACGGCGCCATCATATTTGTCGGCCCAGCCGGCGAAGGCAAAGAGCCGTTCGACCGAAAGAGCGACTTCGGCAGCGCCGTCCTCGCCAGTCTGCGCCTTGATGCGGGCAGCGAATTCGTCGCAACGATAGTCGAGATTTTCAGCCAGGAAATAGAGGATCTGCGCACGGGTGTGAGCCGCTGTTGTGCCCCAGCCAAGGGCGGCACGGGCCGCCTCGACGGCATTGCGAATATCCTTGCGATTGCCGTCGCCCACTTCGCCCACTTCGGCGCCCGAGGGCGAGAAGACCGGACGATTATAACCGCTGTCGGGGCGGGTCTGCTTGCCGCCGATGTACATTTTCGCGGTCTGGTCGATGGCGGTGGAACCGAGCACATCGCCGGGTTTGACCGGAGCGAGGACGGGGGCAGGTTTCAAGTCCCTTTCCCAGCTTTGCTTGAGATAGGCGCCCATGCCCTCGCGGCCACCTTCGCGACCGTAACCAGATTCCTTGTAGCCGCCGAAGCCGACCGCCGCGTCAAAGTTGTTGGTGCCGTTGATCCACACCACGCCGGCCTTGAGCTTTGGTGCAATGTCGAGGGCGAGATTGATGTTCTCGCTCCACAGGGTCGCAGCGAGGCCGTATTTGGTGTTGTTGGCCAACGCCACTGCCTCTTCGGGCGTGCGAAAGCTCATGGCGACCAGCACCGGCCCGAAGATTTCCTCGGAGACCAGTGTATTGGCGGGCGAGACATTGGTGACCAAAGCGGGCTTGAGGAAGCATCCCTTGGCCGGCACAGTCCCATCGGGCTCGTAGACGACGGCGCCTTCGGCGACGCCCTTTTTCATCAGGTCCTTGATGCGCTCGACCTGCACAGGGGCGACCAGTGCGCCGATATCGACGGATTTATCAAGCGGGTCGCCAACGCGGAGCTTGGCCATGCGGGTCTTCACCTTGGCGATGAAGCGCTCCTCGATGCTTTCCTGCACCAAAAGGCGCGAACCGGCGCAGCAGACCTGGCCCTGGTTGAACCAGATGGCTTCGACAAGACCCTCGACGGCGCTGTCGAGATCGGCATCCTCAAAAACGATATAGGGCGATTTGCCGCCCAGTTCGAGCGACAGGCCCTTGCCCGAGCCGGCCGTGGCGGCGCGGATGATCTTGCCCACTTCGGTTGAACCGGTGAAGGCGATCTTGTCGATATCGGGGTGATTGACGATGGCGGCGCCAGTGTCTCCCTCGCCGGTGACGATATTGACCACGCCCTTGGGCAGGCCGACGCGCTCGCAGATTTCGGCAAACAGCAGCGCCGTCAGCGAGGTGAATTCGGCGGGCTTCAGCACCACTGTATTGCCGGCGGCCAGCGCCGGGGCAATCTTCCATGCCAGCATCAGCAGCGGGAAATTCCACGGGATGATCTGGCCGCAGACGCCATAGGGGACGGCGCCGGGGAACTGGCTCGACAGATGCGTGGCCCAGCCGGCGTGGTGGTAGAAATGGCGGGCGACCAGCGGAATGTCGGCGTCGCGGCTTTCGCGGATCGGCTTGCCATTGTCCATGCTTTCGAGGACGGCGAAGAGGCGCGAATGCTTCTGTACGGCGCGGGCGATGGCATAGAGGTACTTGCCACGCTCGTAGCCGGTGAGCGCACTCCAGGATTTGAAGGCGGCGCGGGCAGCTTTCACCGCGGCATCAACATCCTCGGCAGTGCCATCGGTGATGTCGGCCAATTTATCGCCGCTGGCGGGATTGTCGCTGGCAAAAGTCTTGCCGGGCTTGGTCCATTTGCCATTGATGAAATGGCCGAACTTCCGCCCGTGGCTATCGAGCCAGGCGATGGCCTGATCGGGTGCCTCGGGCGCCGGGCCGTATTCAAGGCTATCGAAAATCTGCGCGATCTTGTTCATAGGTGGCCTCCTCGCGAGTGCCTGAAATTTCGTGGTGGTGGAGGGTTCCCCCTCACCCGCCCTTCGGACGACCTCTCCCCGATGGGGAGAGGAATGGCTCCGTTCTCGTCCTTGGAGGGGAGCCCGTTATTCTTCTCCCCATCGGGGTGAAGGTGGCGCGCTAGCGCCCGATGAGGGGCGCCCCTAGACCATCGGCTGGCGATAATCCGCCGCGTAGTGCCCAGTCAGCCCATGTTCGAGCTGGCGTTCAATGTCCGTCAAAAGCGAGCTGGCGCCGAAGCGGAAGAGGTGCGGCTGGAGCCAGTGCGTCCCTAGTTCTTCCTTCATCAGCGCCATGTATTTGAGCGCGTCGCCGGCCGTGGCGATGCCGCCGGCGGGCTTGTAGCCGATCTCGATGCCGGTCTCCTCTGCGAACCAGCGGATCATGCGGATCATGGTCAGCGAGGTGACGAGGTTGGCGTTGACTTTTTCCTTGCCGGTCGAGGTCTTGATGAAGTCTGCGCCGGCCAGCATGCAGACAAGGGAGGCCTTGGCGATATTGGTCTGGGTGGCGAGTTCGCCCGTGCCCAGGATGGTCTTGATATGGGCGTCGCCGCAGGCCTTGCGGAAGGATTTGACCTGATCGTAGAGCGCTTGCCAGTCGCCGCGCAGGACCATGCCGCGCTCGATGACGATGTCGATTTCCTTGGCGCCATCCTTCACCGATGCCTCGATTTCGGTCAGCTTGGTCTCGACCGGAGCAAGCCCATGGGGGAAGGCAGTGGACACGGCGGCGACAGGAATGCCTGTGCCTTCAAGGGCTTGGACGGCAGTGTGGACGAAGGTGTGGTAAACGCAGACGGCGCCGGGGAGGATGCGGCGATTGCCCATGCCCAGTTGGTCGAGAATGTCGCGGCGGATCGGGTTGCGGGCCTTGGCGCAGAGGCGTTCGACGCGGCCGTCGGTATCGTCGGCGTTGAGCGTGGTCAGGTCAATCATGGTTATGGCCTTGAGAAGCCACGCTAATTGATAGTCCTTCTTGACGGTGCGGCGAGCACCGATGGAGCCGGCGCGGCGTTCCAGCGCCGAGCGGTTCATGCGGACGCGTTCGACCCAGTCCAGGTCCAGAGGGTAGCCAGGATTGCGTTTGTGAACGGCTTCTGAATGCGCGTTGTCGACGACCTTGAGACTCATAGCTCCTCCACCAGCGCGGGCATGAGTTTTTTCAACTTCTCCGCGCCCTGTACCGCCATGTGCTTGGTGTGCTCATGGCTGATATTTTCATTCGAGAGGCCCGCGCCCATATTGGTAATGGACGAACAGGCCCAGACTTTCATGCCCAGAAAACGCCCGAGAATGACTTCGGGTGCCGTAGACATGCCGACGGCATTGGCGCCCAGGCGAATGGCCATCTGGATTTCAGCGACGGTTTCAAAACTGGGGCCGGAGTACCAGAGGTAGACCCCCTCCCCCAGCCGATAGTCGAACCGCTCGGCCAGGACAGTTGCCTTGGCCCGCAGGTCGAGGTCGTAGCAATTGACCATGTTCACAAAACGGCGGTCCGTCGGCTCTCCGATCAACGGGTTCATGCCGGCATAATTGATGTGATCGGCAATCAGCATCAGGTCGCCGGGCTGGAAACGGTTATCGACCGAACCGGCCGAATTGGTCAGCAGCAGGGTTTGCGCGCCGAGGTCGGCCAAGGCTTCGAGCGCCGGGCGCATGGCGGCGGCATTGCCGTGTTCGTAATAGTGCTCGCGACCGGTGAGCACAGCGATGCGCTTGCCGCCCATATGACCGATGATGAGATCGCGCCCGTGGCCGGAAACGCCGCCGCCGGGAAAACCCTTCAGCTCGGAATAGGGAATAAGGACTTTGTCCTCCATCAATTCCCCGATGGCAGAGAGGCCCGAGCCCAGCACCAAGGCAGCGGTGATGGGTTCGCGACCGGCAATCTTGCGGATGGTCTTGGCGGGCTTGGTCATATGCGTCCTCCCGTCAGATCACAGTTTGCGAGCACCCCCACCCTTGATCCCTCCCCACAAGGAGGAGGGAAACGATGAACACTGCCGCCGCGATCTTGTGCATCCCTGTCCCTTGCGGGGAGGGAATGAGGGTGGGGGTGCTGATGGGCCAACGACTTCATTTCCCCAAAAACTCCGGCCCAAAGCTGTGGGGGAGGAGTTGCTCGAGCGTCTGCACCAATGGCTTCCCCTCGATGCCGTGGGAGATCACCTCGACGTCGAGATCGGCAAACTCGCGGATACGCTGGCGGCAGCCGCCGCAGGGTGTGACGGGCGTGGCGCCGGGGCCGGTGACATAGATGCGCTTGATGCGCTTGCCCCCACCGGCCAGCATGGCGGCGATGGCGCTGGGCTCGGCGCAATTGCCCACCGGATAGGCGGCGTTCTCGACATTGCAGCCGGCGTAGATCTGACCGTCATCGGCCAGAATGGCGGCGCCGACCTGGAATTTTGAATAGGGCGCATAGGCTTTTGCGCGAACGGCTTCAGCGGCCTCGAAGAGGGCTTTATCGGTGTCGGTTGTACTCATTGCTTCAGCTCAACTCGTTTTTGGCCCGGGGTACCCTTCCCTTCTCCCCTCGAGGGGAGAAGGTGGCGCGACAGCGCCGGATGAGGGGTTCAGCATAGCGTTCCATGGTCAGGTCTTCACCCCTCACCCCTGCGCTCTCCCCTGAGGGGCGAGGGGCGAAGCCGCCGACTATCTGGTGCAAGGACCGCCTAGCGCTCCTTGGTATAGGGCACGCCGGCAGCCTTGGGGGCGACGGCGCGGCCGATGAAGCCGGCCAGCAGCACGACGGTCAGGATATAGGGCAGTGCCTGGATGGCCTGCACCGGCACCTCCCCGATAATGGGGAAGACCTGACCCTGAATGCGGAACTGCACCGCATCGAGGAAGCCGAACATCAGGCACACCAGCAGCGCCGGACCCGGACGCCACTTGGCAAAGATCAGCGCCGCCAGCGCGATATAACCGCGACCAGCCGACATGTTGTTATTAAAGCCCGCGGACTGGGCGATGGAGAGATAGGCGCCGCCAATGCCCACCAGCACGGCGGTGATGATCAGCGCCTGATAGCGCAGGCGCGTGACCGAAATGCCGGCGGTGTCGATGGCCTTGGGATTTTCGCCCACGGCGCGTAGCCGGAGGCCGAAGCGGGTGCGGAACAGCACCCAAGCCGTCGCCGGCACGGCGACAAAGGCGAAATAGGTGATGATGTTATGGCCCGAAATCAGCTCGCCATAGATCTGACCAATGACTGGCACGTCGCGCAATTGCTCGGCAAAGGGCAGGTTGATGGGATTAAAGCGCTGATCGCCGGAAAGCTGGGGCGTATAGCCACCGCGCTTAAACCAGGACTGGCCGAGGAAGGTGGTGAGACCGGCCGCGAGGAAGTTGAGCGCCACGCCGGAAATGGTCTGGTTGCCCTTGAAGTTGATCGAGGCCAGGCCATGGATGCCGGAGAACATGAGGGCGGCGCCAATGCCGGCGAGCAGACCCAGCCAAGCCGAGCCGGTGACGGCGGACATGGCGGCGGCAGCGAAGGCTGCCGCGAGCAGCTTGCCCTCAAGACCGATGTCGACAATGCCGGAGCGCTCGGAATAAAGGCCGGCCAGGGACGCCAGGATGAGCGGCACGGCGAGGCGCACGGTGGAGTCGAGAATGAGGGTGATGTCGACGAGAAGCTGTTCCATCACTTGGCTCCTGCCGCCGGGTCAGGCTGGGCGAACATTCGTCCCAATGGTCCGCGCAGCATGTCGCCCATGGCGCCGGTGAACAGGATGACCAGCGCCTGGATGGTGACGATCATCTCGCGGGTGATGCCCGGCATCTGGAAGGCCAGTTCCTGGCCACCCTGATAGAGCATGCCAAAGAGCAGCGCCGAAAGGCCGACACCGATGGGGTGCCCCTTGCCCATGAAGGCCACGGCAATGCCCACGAAACCTGCGCCATTGACGAAATTGAGGATCAGGCGACCCTGCACGCCGCCAACATTGTTGACCGCGACCATGGCAGCGAAGGCACCGGCCAGAGCCATGACGATCATGATCAGCTTCTGGTTGGAAATGCCCGCATAATTGGCGGCCACCGGATTGTTGCCCAGCGCCCGCACTGCATAGCCGAACTTGGTGTGCCAGATCAGCCAATAGACGAGAAACAGAGCGCCGATGGCCAGGAAGAAGGTGAGATTGACCGGCGAGTTCTTGAACAGCTCGATGAAACCGCGCAATTGCGGCACGCGGGTGATCGCTTCAAGCGGCGCGCTTTCGTCGGAGTTGACGCCGGCGGGCTTCAATATGCGACTGATGATGTAGCCCATCATCGAGACGGCAATGAAATTGAACATGATGGTGGTGATCACCACATGGCTGCCGCGCTTGGCCTGCAAATAGCCCGGGACAAAGGCCCAGGCGGCCCCGAACAGGGCGCCGCAGATGATCATCAACGGGAAGACCAGGGCCCAGTGCATGCCATTGAGCGCTAGGCCAATCAGAATGACGCCCAGCCCGCCGACATAGGCCTGGCCCTCGGGGCCAATGTTGAACAGGCCCGCATGAAAGGCCAGCGACACGGCAAGGCCGGCGAAGATGAAATCGGTGGTGTAGTAGAGCGTATAGCCAAAGCCCGACCCATAGCCGAAGGCGCCGTAGAGCATGATGCCCACGGCCTGGAGCGGATTCTGTCCGACGGCCAGAACGATGAGGCCGCCGACGAGGAACGCCAATACGACATTGAGCAGGGGCAGGAGAACGACGTCGGCCCAGCGAGGCAATGGGGTCATCAGTTGGTATCCCTGCCGGAATTGTCTTTGGGGCTCATTTGCACCAGCGTCTGCTGAATTGGGGTTTCGTGCTCGGGCAAGGTGCCGGGCTCGGTAACGACATGATCCTTGTGCGAGCCGGTCATGCGCAGGCCAAGCTCGGTCTCGTCGGCGGTGGCCGGATCGGCCTCGCCCACGATCTGCCCATCAAAGATCACCAGGATGCGGTCTGAGAGCGAACGGATTTCGTCCAGTTCCACCGAGACGAGCAGGATCGCCTTGCCGGCGTCGCGCATCTTGATGATCTGGTTGTGGATGAACTCAATGGCGCCAATATCGACGCCGCGCGTCGGCTGGCCAACGATCAGCACATCGGGATCGCGCTCCATCTCGCGCGCAAGCACCAGCTTTTGCTGATTGCCACCGGAAAAGTTGGAGGTCTTGAGATCCAGATTGGCCGGGCGCACATCGAATTTCTTCATGTACTCACTGGCCGAGGCACGCGCCTTGGCAATGTCGAGGCCGGGACCAGCACCATATTGGTCCTGATAGCCCAGGATGGTATTTTCCCAAGCGGAAAAATTGGTGACCAGGCCCATGCGCAAGCGATCCTCGGGCACATGGGCAAGGCCGGCGGCGCGGGCACGGGCGGCGCCGTCATCGCCTTCGAGCGACAGGGCTTTACCCTTGACGCGCACCTCGCCCGACTGCTGGTCGCGCATGCCGGCGATGGCTTCGAGCAGCTCGGACTGGCCATTGCCCGCCACGCCGGCAATGCCGACGATCTCGCCGCTACGGACCTGGAAATTGACCGACTTAACGCGCGGCACGCCGAAATCGTCGGTGACGACAAGATTTTCGACTTCCAGCAGCACAGCGCCGGGGGTGGCGGCGCCCTTTTCGACGCGCAGCAGCACACGGCGACCAACCATGAGTTCGGCCAGCTGTTCAGGACTGGTCTGGGCCGTCGCAAGGGTCGCCACCATCTCGCCCTGGCGCATGACCGAAACTTCGTCTGTAATGGCCATGATCTCGCGCAGCTTGTGCGTGATCAGGATGATGGTCTTGCCCTCGGCGCGCAGCTTGCCGAGGATGCGGAAGAGGTGATCGGCCTCGGCCGGCGTCAACACGCCGGTGGGCTCGTCCAGAATAAGGGTTTCGGCGCCGCGATAGAGCGCTTTCAAAATTTCGACGCGCTGCTGCTGGCCGACCGAGAGATTTTCGACGACGGCGTCGGGATCGATCTCGAGGCCATAGTCGCGGGCCAATTGCTTGAGGTGATCGCGCGCGCGGTTGAGCGTCGGCCGGAGCAGCGCCGAATCCTCGGCGCCCAGGACCACGTTTTCCAGCACGGTAAAATTGTCGACCAGCATGAAGTGCTGGTGCACCATGCCGATGCCCAGCGCCAGCGCATGGCGGCTGTCCGTAATCTTGTGCTCCACACCATCAACCATGATGGTGCCGCTGTCGGCGGTGTAAAAGCCGTAGAGGATCGACATCAGCGTCGATTTGCCGGCCCCGTTTTCCCCCACGATGCCATGCACCGTGCCCCGCTTGATGGCGAGGTGGATGTCACGATTGGCGTGAACCGGGCCGAAATGCTTGTTGATGCCGACAAGCTCGATAGCGAGCGCTGAGGCAGCGGTCCCGGGGGACCGCTGCTCGTTTGCCGGGTTAAGACCTGTCATCGAAGTCCAACCCCTTTTCAGGTCTTAGAGAGACGGGCACGACTCGTCGGAACGATAGTCATGAACGGTGACAGCACCCGAGATGATGTCGGCAGTCGCCTTGTCCAGCGCAGCCTGCATTTCGGGGGTGATCAGCTCGGCATTGTGCTCGTCGATTGCTGCGCCAACGCCTTCTTCGGCCAGGCCCAGAACGATGGTGCCGGGAGCCCAGGTGCCATCTTCAACGCCCTTCATGGCATTGTAGGCGGCAACATCGACGCGCTTGAGCATCGAGGTCAGGACCGAACCGGGGTGCAGGTGGTTCTGGTTGCTGTCGACGCCGATGCCGTACTTGCCAGCGTCAGCAGCTGCCTGCAGCACGCCTGCGCCCGAACCGCCGGACACCTGGAAGATCACGTCCACGCCCTGGTCGAGCTGGGACTTGGCAACTTCGGTGGCCTTTACGGGGTCGTTGAAGGCTTCAAAGCCGGTGCCGACATAGGTCTCGAGCACTTCGATATCGGGGTTCACCGACTTGGCGCCCTGGGCATAGCCACAGGCAAAGGCTTCGAGCAGGGTGAAGTTGAAGGCCGGGACCACGCCGATCTTGCCGCTTTCCGACTTCATGGCAGCCAGGATACCGACGAGGTAGGAGCCTTCCTGTTCCTTGAAGACCACGGACTGCACGTTGGGCAGGTCAACGACAGTGTCGATGATGGTGAACTTGGTATCGGGGAATTCCGGGGCAACGGCGCGCAGAGCGGTTTCCCAGGAGAAGCCCGGCAGCACGATCGGGTTGTTGCCGCGCGCGGCGAACTGGCGGACGGCCTGCTCGCGCATGGCGTCGCCGGAGATTTCCAGATCCTGATAAGCGCCGCCTTCGGCCTTGAACTTCTCGGCGCCCATATAGGCAGCCTCGTTGAACGACTTGTCGAACTTGCCACCGCCGTCATACACCAGAGCGGCATCGGCAAAAGCTGCACCAGCCATGATGGCGCTGAGTGCAACACCGCCAGCGATGGCCTTGGTAAGGGTCGAAATTTTCATTGATTCAGTCTCCCTGTCTCGCACCAGCACCGGGACCAGAGCCCGTAGGTCTATCTGCGTGCGCTAACAGGGGATAAAATCGTGCAATGGCGTCTGCCGCAAGAGGGAAGGCGCGAAATTTTTCCGAATGGTCAAAAATCGCGCAGGTGATGACGAAGCAGGCATCACCCGGCATCCGCCAACCGCAGCAAACCCTTAGAACCGCAACAGCAGCGCCTGAAACATCTGCGCCAGATCAAGGTCGGCAAAACTGGTCACCAGGACGGCCAGGGCCGCGATGAGATAGAGGGCGATGCTGTCTCGGGACTGGGTGGACATGGGGCTTTTAAATCAAATTGAGATGAACTGCCCCCTGTCTAGCGGATCAGCGACGGCGGAATAATGGCGCTGGTGCGGTCATTTTGGGCGTGGTTAAGCAAGGGTGAATGGGCGGCGGACGGGTCTGGAGGCGGTGTCGCGCCTCTGGCCGGCAAAACCGGACCCAGTTTGCCCGAGGCGCTGTTCAGGCCGGCCCAAGCGGGGTGATCTCGGCGCCCATGGCGTGGGCAAAGCGCTCGAAAAACCCGTCGATGATCTTTTGCGCCGAATTGCCGACGATGGCCTTGCCCAGTTTCATGATCTGCCCCGAGGCGCCGCCCCGGGCCGAAAAGGCCAGAAGGGTTGCAGCGCCCTCGTCGGCCAGCGTGATATCGGCGGCGCCTTCAGCCAGTCCCATCAGCCCGCCCTTGCCCTTGCCGGACAGCGTATAGCTCTGGGCCTCGAGCACGTTGGAGAGGGCCAGCTCGCCCTTGAAGCTGGGCTTGACCACGCCCAGGTTGACGGTGATGGCGAGATCGAGGGTTGCCGGCCCCGACCAGGCGATGTGACTGCAGCCGGGAATGGCGGCCTTGAGGATTTCGGGGTCGTTGAGGGCCCGCCAGACCGCCATGCGGCCGGCGCCGATCCGATAGCGTCCGCCAAAATCCATCAGGCCCGCGGCCCCGCGCATTGGCTATATTCCGGACGGCAGGGCGCGATGACAGACATGGTGTGGGTCCAACTCTTTACGTGCGGCTTTTTCGCACCAATATGGACTAAATAGTTGCCCGGACGTGCAGTTGCAATTGTCAGGCGGTGCAGCAGACGCAATCTAAGGCAGGCCGGCAGCTTCGTCAGATCGGCCAATTCTAGAGGGAGCCCAGGATGACCGACCAAGTGACCACCACTGCACCTGCAGCCAATGTCTCGGCGTTGGCGGAAAAGCCGCTGCAGTACCTGGACAAGGCGGTCAACGCCATCCGCGAGCTGGGCATCTGGCCCGAGCAGCAGGGCGAACAGCCGATCACCGGGCTGTTGCAGCAGATTACCGAGCTGGACGAAACCCGTGTCATCCTGATCGGGCGGACGCTGAGCCAGGCCAGCGCCTTCAACGAAGTGGTGCGCGAGCAGGTCGCGGCCATGAAGATCGGCGAGCGCTACGAGGACATCACCAAGGGCTTTGACTCGATCCGCGACGATGCCAAGGGCATGGTCGACCAGCTCGCCGACAACAAGATCGACATTTTCGAGCGCACCTCCAATGTGTGGATGAAGGTGAGCCGGGGCGATATCGCCACCCGCTTCAACAAGATCCGCGATACCTATCTGGCCGTGACTGCCGACACCAAGGACCAGATCGACCGCGAACACACCATTCTCGAGGCCTATCGCGATTTCCGTGGCGCGCTCAAGCAGGCCGAAGTGATGGCTCTCGAAGTGCTGCAGACCGCCGAGCAGCGCCTGGGCGAAAAGAAGAACATCCTGCAAAAGGCCGCCGATGAGCTGGCCGCCTTTGCCGGGACTGTGCCGGCTGACCGGGCGCGGCTCGAAATGGCCCGCGACGAGCGCCTGCGCGAAATGCAGAACGAAGAAAAGCGCTACCAGATCGCCAAGGACCTCTCGGACAATCTGACCATTTCCTACAATACCTCGGAAGTGGTGATGGCGCGGCTGATGCAGACGACCAATGCCAAGGAGCGGGTCTATCAGCAGTCCATCTCGTTCTTTTCGACCAATGAAACCGTGCTGACCGCCCTCTCCGCCTCGTTCACCGGCATGTTCGGCCTGCATGAGAGCACCGAGACGCTGAACGCGATGAAGGAGGGCATGAGCAAGTCGCTCGAAACGCTCTCCGAGATTGGCGACAAGGTGCAGGAAGAGGCGATCAGGGCTGGCTATGGCCCGACAGTGCGGGCCGATGCGGTCAAGAAGCTGGTCGATAGCGTCGTCAACTTCCAGGAAAAGAGCCGCACCATCATCAATGAGATGCGCATCGCCTCGACCAAGAATTCGGCCGAAATCCGCGACGCCGTGGAAGACGGCAAGAAGCGGCTGGCGACATTGGCGGCAGAGGGCAATGCCCTGCTGCTCGAAACCCGCACCTGACAATCAGGACGATTGGTGAAGGCACCGCATGAGTGACGCGACGGCAAAGGCCGCTGCCCCTCTCGATGAAGTCATGCTGGCGATGGACGTGGTCGACACGCTCCGTCACCGGCAGGACCTGGTAACGCGCGAACTCGACGGGGTAACGCGTGAAAAGCAGCTGATCGAGAAGCTGCGCTCGGTCTATCACCAGCAGGGCATCGAGGTGCCCGACCATATCCTGAAAGAAGGCGTGGCGGCCCTGGCCGAAAGCCGCTTCACCTATGAGCCCCCTGCCCCGGGCCTGGGCACGACGCTGGCGCGTCTTTATGTCGGCCGCAAGCAATGGGGCCGGCCGCTGCTGGTGGGGCTGATTGCCCTGTTGGCGCTGGGCGTGGGCTATTTCGGTGTCTGGCAGCCCTATCAAAACGGTCAGGCCGAACAGGCCCGGCTCGAATTGAGCGAAGGGCTGCCGGCGCAAATGGATGCGCTCTATCAGACCATTTACGACGAGACCAAGGTACAGCAGGCGGCCAACGATGCCGAAGCGCTGGTGGCGCGGGGCAAGGCTTTTGCCGCCGAGGGCAATCGCGCCGGCGCCGAAAGTATCGTGACTCAGCTGACCGAGTTGCGCGACCTGTTGCGGCTCGAATATGCCCTGCGCATCGTCAATCGCGAGGGCGTGCAATCGGGCTTCTGGACTTTCCCTGAAATCAATACCGACGCCACCAATTACTATGTGGTGGTGGAGGCCATCACCCTTGATGGCGAGACACTGTCGCTGCCCATTCTCAACGAAGAAAACGGCGAAACCGAAACAGTGGCGATGTGGGGCGTGCGCGTGCCCGAAGGCGTCTACAATGCCGTTTCGGCCGACAAGCAGGACGACGGCATCATCCAGGCCAATCTGGTCGGCCGGAAATCGGATGGGTTTCTCGATGTACAATACGCCATGCCCGTTCTGGGTGGCGCCGTGACCCGGTGGTAGGCCAATGAGCATTCGCGGCCCCCAGGCGCTGGCCAGCCTTGAAGACGCCATGCGCGACATCCGCCGCGAGGAGGATGAACTTTCCAAGCGCGTGGCGCGCGCCGCCGAGCGGCTGAGCAAGACGCGAGAGCACGAGGCGGAGCTGTTCCGTCAACTGGCCCGGCTGCGGCTGGACCCAGCCGTGCAAGCCGAACTTGACGGGCGTATTTCGGGCGCTGAGGCCAAGGCCCGCGATATGCTCAAGGCCCATGCCAAGGATGTCAGCAAGGCCGAAAAATCGATCTCTGCGCTCGACAGCAATCGGTCGGCACTGGCAGACAAGCGGGCCGAAGCGCTCAAGCTGCTCGAAGAGCAACAGGCGGCGCTCGCGGCCTTGAGCGCGGCCCAGGTGGCCAAGCTCGCCGCCGATCCGGCATTTGTGGCGCAGAGGCGGGAAACCGAAGAACTCGACCACATCGCTGAGCAGTCGATGCGCAAGACCGAGCAGGCCGAGGCTGATCGCGAGGAAAAGGGGCGCCCCTATCGGGAAGACCCGCTGTTCATGTATCTCTGGGATGCCGGCTATGGCACTTCAACGTACAAGGCGGGCAATCTCACGCGTTATTTCGACGGGATGGTGGCCAATCTGGTTCGCTTTGCCAAGGCGCGGCCAAACTACGCCATGCTCAACGAAATTCCGCTGCGGCTGCGCGAGCATGCCGAGTTGCAGGAAGCCAATGTGAGCGCCGCCGAGGCCCGGCTGGTGGCCATGGAAACCGCTGCGGTCGATGCGGCCGGCGGCAAGCCGATCCGCCAGGCCATTGCCCAGGCCCAGGCGGAAATCGCGCGGCTGGATGCCGAGATCACCGCTATCGAGGACCAGCGCGATGCGGCGGCAACGGCCCTGCAAGCGCTGGCCGATGGCCGCGATCCGGCCTTTGAAAACGCGGCGTCGGAGCTGGCGGCGGCGCTGGGACGCGAAGACATCCAGACCCTGCTGGACGAGGCGCGCAAGACCCACACCGGCCAGGACGACACCATCGTCGCCCAGATTGACGATGCCCGCTCGCGCATTCGCGAAGAGGAGCAGGAAAGCCGGGAAGTCAAGGAACGCCTCAAGACCCTGGCCGACCGGCGGCGGGAACTTGAAGACATCCAGTGGGAGTTCAAGAAGCAGCGGTTCGACGATCCCGGATCGAGCTTCAAGGAAGACCGGCTGGTGGGGGACCTGCTCAACGATTTCCTGCGCGGCGGCATTTCGGCCGCGAGCTATTGGGATCAGTGGCGCCGGAGCCAGAACTGGGCCCCCGGCGCCGAATGGGGCGCCGGCTACAAGCCGACACGGCAGAGCAGTTCTTCCAACCCCTGGCCCCCGAGCGGGGGCGGCTTCCAATGGCCCGACAGCAGCATCGGCGGCTCCAGCGGCCGCAAGAGCAAACCGTCATCAGGCGGGTTCGGCGGCGGCTGGGGTGGTTCGTCGGGCGGTTCGTCCGGCGGCGGCTTTTCACGCCCGCGCACCGGCTCAAGCGGGACGCGCAAGACTGGTGGGTTCAAGACTGGCGGCGGGTTTTAGAGGTGATTGCTTAAGCTGAGGACTGGATTGGGGTGGGAAGGAGTCGGCGGTTCGGAAAGCGGACGTTTGGCGAATGAGGAATTTGGGGCCACGCAGGACCCAGCTTAGTGAGTGAAGATCGGCCTTAAGCCGAGTAGAAATTAAGCCGTAGCTCCCACTGTGCATCTAGTACCGTGGGATCAGTCAGCTATGTAATCTGTAGCTTCATTCTTAGGCCTTCATACAAAGAAATGTAGCTATAGCTTGCTTTTTTTATAGAAATCAGAAATGGTGGCCTTATAGCTGTAGATTCAGCACTCAGCTCCGCAGGAAAGGGAGATATAAAGCCATAACTACAAATTTGTACCGCGCAGAAGTCCTTTTCAAGGGCAAACCAGCTGGCATCCTTGAACAGACAGTGACTGGCGGGACGCGCTTCACCTATAACGAGGAATGGACAGGCGACGTCGCCTGCTGCTTCCCCGCGACCCAGCGGGAACACAACTGGGCAAACGGCCTGCATCCTTTTTTCCAGCACTTGGGGCCGGAAGGATGGCTGCGAGAAAAGCAGGCGCGAGGCGCCCACATCAAGGATGAGCAGAACGATTTCGCGTTGCTCTTGGCCTACGGCGAAGACTGCATCGGGGCGGTCGGAATACGTCCGCTCGAGGAGACAGACGTACCCAAGATCGAGGAGGGCGCTCCAACGCCTGGGAGGACGCTCTCCGGCGTACAGAAAAAACTGCTGGTCGCAAAAGAGGGCGATAGGTTCGTCCCTGCGGGTAAGGACGGCCCTGCCCCCTTTATCGCAAAGTTCAATTCGGAGACTAGAGGATCTTTGGTCCGCAACGAACTTCGCTCGCTTCAGTGGGCGGCAAATATACTCGGCAAGGACGAGGTGACGCAGTTCAGGACCGCTTATGTTGGAGAAGAGGTAGCGCTGATTGTCACCCGTTTCGACCGGACCGAGAAAGGCGATAAGTTCCGCCTCGAGGACTTCGCTCAGGTGCTCGTAAAACCCAGAGGCGTCAACTACGACGGCAAGTACGGGAGCAGCTACGAAGAAGTCGCTCGCGTTATCCGTGAGCATTCCGCCCGCCCAATCATCGATCTCGACAAGCTCTTTCGGCGCCTCATTGTGTTCGCGGCGCTCGCAAACTGCGATGCACATCTCAAGAATTTTTCGCTTCTGGAAGCACGGGACGGCCTTCGGCTGTCGCCGGTCTATGACGTCCTGAATACCGCCATCTACGATGATCTCGACAGAAACTTTGGCCTCTCAATCCTTGGCAAGACCCGCAACGTCGAAGAGCTAAACGGAGCGCTGTTTCGAAAGTTCGGCGCCGAGATCGGCCTGCAGGAGCGAGCCGTGGAGCTCGCACTTAGCGACCTGAAGAAGCAGATCGACAAGAACCCCATCAACGTACCATCCGGTGAACCGCCGGATGGCTTTATCAGCCGCTTTGCGGAAGTAGTGAGGAACCAATGCCTGCGTCTCTTCGAGGAGTAGAGCTCCTCAATTGGCAAAAGCTTGTCGACGAAGCGGTTGAGCGCCGCAAAGAAGGCGGGATGACCAAGCGCGAGCACGCCGCACTGGCCGGTGTGAGTGCGCCTACTATGGCTGCCTTCGAGCGCGGCGAGACGACGCTTAGCCTCGCGAAGGCCTTCGACATTCTACGCGTCGTTGGGCTAATGGACGAACCCGTCGCTGCCGGCGCGCAGGAGCGGTTCTTGCGGGAGTCCATTGAACGCTGGCAGAGCCTCGTGAAAGACCTGCCCGCCAAGAGCCCGGCCCGCTTTCCGGATGGCCATTACCGCGTCGACTACTGCTTCGGCGGTGAGCTGAAGACACCGACGATGCGAGAGTTCGAATACATGCTGAGGGAAGTGTCTCGCACAAAGTATTCTGGCTGGTCGGTCTTCATGTTCATGACGCGGGAAGAATTCCGCCCCCGCGAGATCGACGGCTCTATCGAAACCTGGCTCCCGCCCAGCGAGATTGTGGAGCGCACCTTCGATGATGCCGCTCATTGCGATTTCTGGCGCGGAGTGCCATCCGGACGGATGTTTCTTATCCGTGGTTATCAGGAGGACGGGCAAGAGACGTTCCCTGCCGGAACCGTCTTTGACACCACCTTGCCCATCTGGCGCCTTGGCGAGATTCTTCTGCACGCGAGCAACCTTGCGCAACTACTCGCCAAGGATGATCCACTCTCGCTAACTGTGAAGCTGCGCGCGCTCTACTCAGGACTTCGCGGGCGCCAACTGAGAAGCTGGGCTAATCCTCTCGCAGGGCCGATCATGGAAGGCAGGCCGTCCCGCAGCGATGAAGTTTTGCTTGAAACCGAGCTGTCGGTTAAGGACATCAAGGAGGATCTGGCCGCGGTCCTTACGCCCCTCGTGTCACAACTCTTCGAGCGATTTGACGCCGAAAGCGTCTCCTATGACTTCGTGAAAAGCGAGGTTTCAAAGCTCACGAAGAGTCGTTTCTAGATATCTGGTCGGACTGACAAGCCGATCGATCCCGATGAGCCTGAAATGGCGCAGCCCCAGTGCGGCGAATGGCAGCTTCGGAGAAGTTTCTGACTGATCTCGAACGTCTCCAATGGGGTCGACATCTGCCCGGCAGCAATGCTTTGATTGTGGAACCGTTCCGCCATTTGACATACCTGGTGGGCCGCTTGCTGCCAGAGGCAGGAGCTAGGCCCGAGCAGGAACAGATCGGGGGCGTCCGATACGGTATTGGCAGATATGAGCCCGCTGTTCGGCACGCGGCCAGCAGGCGCCGCCCGCCCAATGTGGGTGAGCGGCAGGCGCGGTGGACGCTGGCAGCATGTCTTTGTCTGCGTACAGCCCCGTCAACAATCCTGTCCGGCCAGGACCAGTCGACAATCAACTGATGCCGGCCTGCATGCTGAATGGCGATGGGTCCTAGTGCCCCATTGCCATTTGATGTTCACAGGTCACGTTGGGATTGAAGGGCATCAAGACGCCGCTTGGATTGTCGCGAAACGCCCAAACATGCTGATCAAAGTGGGGCGCAAAACCATGTGCCTCATCGGCTGCCGTGTTTGGATCGTCTGCCATTGTGTCCCAGGTCCGTCCCGCGAACACCGGAGCCGTCGAATTTCCGGCTTTTTTCCAAGCATCTTGAAAAACCAGGTTCTCCACGCCGACAAGCACCAGTGAGCCATCGGCCTGTGGCTCATAGAGCAGGATTGCCGGCGCCATGAAATCGGTATGTGTGCTGTTGCCGTCGACCCTTGGCTCGGAAGCGGTCAACTGCAGAACTGCCGGGTTGAGGTAGTGGAGACCCATGGCTCCCCACTCCGGCGGCAATCCCTCCGCGGCGGCGTCGACGCAGTGGCCCGATGGATCCGGCACGTAGCCGCTGGCCAATGCCACATTCACATCCTGATACTTCTCGGCAGCTGCGCGCACTGCTGCAACGTCCGATGCTTCGTCTGCCCATCCACCCTGCATTCCGATGGCGCTCAGTGTCATTGACAGCGCTACCAGCAAGGCCGGTGATTTTTCACCCATTCCATCCTCCCTACAATGCAATGATTGCCGGGAACGCTCGGAAAACTGGTTACTGCTAAAGAAGACTGGTCATTCCCGCTACGTCCCGGAGGACAGGGGCATCATCCCTGCCCGCCAAAATTCTACTCCCATGAACGGGAGAGGGGAAGCTGGACTTCTTGCCAGGGTTCCACAGTCCGCGCACCGATCGCCAGGCGAGGGTCGCGGCAAGGGAGCCTTGGGGATAGCGGCTATCGGACGTGTCGGGGCGTTCAGTTGGGCTTGGGGCTGGCCATCACTTCCCAGACATTGCCTTCGCTGTCTTCGAAATAGGCGGAATAGCCCCATTCGGATTCAGTGCCGGGGGTGATGATCAGGCCGCCGGCCACCAGCACGCGTTCGAGGATGGCGTCGACAGCTTCAGGGCTTTCGGCCTTGTGGCTGAGGACGAAGCCGGGCGTGCCTTCAAGGCTTTCGGGCTTGCCGGCGGTCTGGGCGATCTGGTCGCGCGGGAACAGCACGAAGGAGAACTTGTCGTCAAAAAAGAAAGCGACGTGATCCTCGCCGGCGCCGATCTGGTCGTCCGCGATGTCGAACAGGGCCCGATAGAAGGCAAAGGCGCGCTCAAGATCATCGACGCCCACGGTGATAATGGAGATTTCAGGCTTCATAACTCAGGCCTTGTCGCCGCCGGTGGAGAAGAGGGCTTCAAACTGACCGTCCTCGATGCGGGCGGCGGCAATCACCGCCTGGGTGCGGCTATCGACATCGAGCTTTTGCAGGATGGCCGAGACGTGTGCCTTGACGGTGGCCTCGGAAATCGAGAGTTCGTAGGCGATCTGCTTGTTCATCAGCCCGTCGCTGAGCATCATCAGGACGCGCACCTGCTGGGGCGTGAGGGTGGAGAGGCGCTTCATGAGCGCGGTATGATCATCCTCGCCGCCCAGCGTGGTGCCGACCGGCACGAATACCTCGCCCGAGAGCACGGTTTCGATGGCACGGCGGATTTCGGTGGGGCCGACGGATTTGTGCAGATAGCCAGCGGCGCCCAGCTCAAAAGCCCGGCGGACCACCGTGGCATCCTCGACAGCGGAAATGATCATCACCGGGATATCGGGATATTGCGCGCGCAGCAGCAAGAGGCCGGAAAAGCCCCGCACGCCGGGCATGTTGAGATCGAGCAGGACCAGGTCACAATCGCGGTCGGTGTCGAGCGCCGCGCTTAGGCTGGTGAGGTCCCCGGCTTCTTCCACATTCACCGTGGCATCGCCCCCCGCCAGTGTCTGCCGCAGGGCAGCCCGGAACAGGGGATGATCGTCTACGATGATGATGCGGCGGCGCGTCATGAATTTGAACCTGTGTCTGAGGGTCGGTTGCGGACCTGAATCGCACGGATTTCCGGCCGTCGCCCTTGCATATTGCGACAATGCTTAACGGGTTCTTTACCATGTTTTCCCAAGAGTGAGGTTTATACCTTCGTGTTGAATCGCGAGGGGTCCGTCTATTTTGACAGGGACCAGCCATGCCCCGCGCGTACAGTCACTCAGATTACCCTGACACAGCCCAAGATCCTGGCGCTGGTGAGTGGCAGGCTTTGCGCGGCGAGCTGGTCGCCTTGCTCGACAAGGTCGAGAGCCATTACGGGCAGGTGGAACCCGAACCCGCAGCGCCGGCCATGACCGGGTTGGCGCAACGCGTGCGCCATCTGCGCGATCAGGTCGGGGTTCCCGAACCCACAAATCGCCGCCGCGAGGCCCTGCGTACAGTCAAGCGCGCCGTGGACCGGTTCAGCGAGCGCGATGCGCATCTGTCCGACATCGACGACGCGAACGATCTGACTTCGGCCATTGCCGAGATCCGCAGCCGCCAGGGCGCGGCGCCAATGCCTATGCGCCGCGCCAATGACATGCCCGAAATCCGCGAGCTGGGAAGCCTGGTGGGTGGCATGAGCCAGCGGCTGGAACGGCTGGAGGGCGAGCTCAAATCGCAGCGATCCAGCGCCGGACATGTGCGCGAAGTGGCCAGCCAGGTCGAACAGCTGACCCAGGTGGTGGAACTGCTTGCAGGCGCCGTGGGCGAAACCGGCCAGGTCAAGCGCCTCGAAGCCCAGATTGCCGCCATTGGCGCGATGATCGAAGAAGCGCCGCGCAATGATCTGTCGACACTCAACGCGCGGCTCGACGATGTGTCGGCCACGGTTGGCAAGCTGGCCGAATTGCAGGCCCAGCAGATGGAGCGCGAAATTGCGCGCGACCAGCGCCGCAATGCCGAAAGCAAGAGTGACGCCGCAACGACGCCGATGCCGGCGATGCAGGGCATCGAAGACAGCGTGCGCAATGTCTATGACCGGATCGACGCCATCGAGCGCTCGGTGGCGATGTCGTCGGGGGATTTCGAGCGCCTGACCAATGCCATGGCGAGCTTCACCCAGACCATCCAGGATGGCGGCGGCGCGCCAGGCGTTCTGGCCGATCAGATCGAGGCCCTGGTGAGCCGGCTTGATGACGCCGGCGGCAATGCCGACGTTGCAGCGCTCAAGGCCGAGATGGCCAGCCTGCGCAATGCCGTTTTGCAGGGCATGGAGCCGCGTTTTTCCAAGATCGAAGACCAGATCGAGGCGCTCGGCGCTCGGATCGTGCCGGTCGATACCAAGGCAGTGGAAAGCCAGCTCAAGTTGCTGATGGACCGCATGGACGATGCGGGCGCCCAGCTGGACGGGTTGGCGCGGCTCTATAATGCCGATGAACGGCCCGACCTGGAATCGCTGGCCAATATGGCGGCGGAGCGCGCCAGCGAGGCGGTGAGCCGCAAGGCTGCGGCGCCGGTGGCCGTGTTTGGCCCCGAAAGCCTCAAGAGCATCGAGGACCGGCTGACCGGACTGATCAAATCGGCCGGCAAGACGCCTGATTACGAACAATTGGCGGATCTCGTCGCCGCACGCACCTCCGAGGCGATGCGGGCGCCGGCCGGGGGCGGGTTGAGCGAAGAGGGCATGGACGCGCTCGAAAAGCGCATGACGGCCCTGTTCAACACTGCCGGCAAGGATACCGCGGAGCGCCTGACCCGGCTTGAGGCCGTGCTGGCCGGCAAGAGCGACCCTGCGCCAGCCGCCAAGGCCGAAGCAAGAACCGCGCCGATGGCCAAGCCGGCTGCCGCTGCACCGGTCGATCAGTTCGCACAGGCGCTTGCGGCTGAAGAACCGCAAAGCGACAAGCTCGACGCCATCATGGCGAGCCTGATCAAGGACCAGCGGGACACCATGCCCGCCAATCCCGGCATCGAGGCGCCGCTGGTCGACAAGGGTTTTGGCGACAAGGGTCCGGTGCGTTCGGCCCTGGCAGGCAAGATCAATGCTGCCGAGGCCCCCGCACCGCGCACTGAAAAGCCGATGGCAACGCCTGATATTGCCGCTTTCGACCTCACCCAGGCCGAGCGCCCGCCGCGGCCACGGTCGAGCTTTGCCGAACCGGACAATGACCCGTTTGCGCCTGCGGTTCGCCCGCAGACCGAAGGGCCGGTCGAAACCGTCGCCTCCTCGAGCACCAGCACATTCGTTGCCGCGGCCCGGCGGGCCCAGCGCGCCAAGCAGGACGAAGCACAGACATCGGACGGCGGTTCGCTGATGGCCAAGGCCCTGGCCCGGGTGCGCTCGCGCAAGGAGCCCAGCCCGACCGAGCCTGCGCCGGTGGCCCCAGCGCGGGCCGTTCGGCAGAAGGACAAACCGGCCAAGGAGGCGATTGCCGCTCCGGTTGCCGCCAGCGTCGCCCCGCCCCTGCCCGAGCCGGATGCGGCTGCGCCAAGCTTTCTCGCGCGCAACCGTCGCCCGCTGCTGTTGGCCGCCACACTCATCGCCGTGTCGATGCTGGCGCTTAACCTTGTCATGCAGCGCACCGGATCGAACGCGCCGAACGTCGAGAGCGCGCCAGCCGTGACCGAGAACCCGGCGCCGTCCGATGATCAGTCGGCGGTGGTGCCGCCCCGCGTCATCGACATGGTGGACGTGACCGCAACCGGTTCGATCAATCCGGGCGAGCCGATGAGCTTTGCCCGCTCCAGCGCCTTGGCAAGCTCGACGCCGTTGCCGCCCACGCTCAAGGCCGAAGGCGGGCGCATTGCCATTGCCACAGCCGATCCGGTTGCCGCACCGGAGGTCACGGGATCGATTGGCGCGCCGACGCCGGGCACTGATAGCCTGCCCGAAACCTACGACCTGCCACCCGAGGCCATTGGGCCCATCGAATTGCGCGAAGCAGCTGCCGGTGGCAGTGCACAGGCCCAGTTCGAAGTGGCCGCCATTTTTGGCGAAGGCCGGGCACTGGCCAAGGACCTTGAACAATCAGCGCGCTGGTATGAGCGTTCAGCGGCGCAGGGCTTCGTGCCCGCGCAGTATCGCCTGGGCAATCTCTATGAGATGGGCTCGGGCGTCGACAAGAACCTGGAACAAGCGCGGCTCTGGTATCAGCGGAGTGCCGAAGCCGGCAACCGCATGGCCATGCACAATCTGGCCGCCCTTTATGCCGGTGGCGAGATGGGCGAGCAGCAGTTCGAGCTGGCCGCCGAATGGTTCGCCAAGGCGGCCGAGCACGGCATGACCGACAGTCAGTTCAACCTGGGCATGCTCTATGCCCGCGGACTGGGCGTCGAACAGGATTTCGAGCAGTCGTTCAAATGGTTCTCGCTGGCAGCCCGGAGTGGCGACCAGGATGCGGCCAAGGCCCGCGATGACATTGCCAAGTCGCTTTCTGCAGAGGCTGTTGACCGGGTCGGTGACGCGATCGCAACCTGGAAACTGCAGCCGTTTGACCTGGCGGCCAATTTTGCCCCCATCGGCACCTGGTCGAGCAATTTCGACGCCGGTGAAGCGATTACCAATACCGAGGTGATTGCCAAGGTGCAGCAGGCGCTGGGCAAGCTGGGCTTTGACATCGGCACACCCGACGGCGTGGCTGGCCCCAAAACCCGCGACGCCATCCGCGCCTTTGAAAAGGCCACTGGCATGAGCGAAATCGGCGCGATCAATCCACGGCTTCTGGCAGTTCTGGGTAGCCAGCCCGTTTAAGGCCTTGTTTGGTCGCGCTTCTGGTCCTCGGATCAAGTCCGAGGGGCAAAACCGGGGCCACTGCTGCTGGAACGCTCCAGACATTCCAAGATGTTTGACAGCGTCATGGCCCGGACGTAAGCCCGGGCCATAATTTTTTCGCCCGAGCGGCCGGGCCTTACCTCTTGTTGACGGACCATCCATTAGGATGGGCCGCGCAACGTTGTTACGGGACCTGAAGATCTTGCAGATCTATCTGCCGATCGCCGAGCTTTCCGTGAACCTCTTCTTTCTCGTGGGGATCGGAGGGGCCGTTGGCTTTTTGTCGGGCCTGTTCGGCGTGGGCGGCGGGTTCCTGCTGACCCCCCTGCTGATCTTTTCGGGCGTGCCGACTGCCGTTGCCGTTGCCTCGGTGACTGGCCAGGTGGTGGCCGCCTCGACCTCCGGGGCGCTCAGTCATTACCGGCGCGGCGGCATCGATCTGCATCTGGCCATGTATCTGGTGCTCTCGGGCATATTGGGCGCCTTTGGTGGCGTTGCGGCCTTTGACCTGCTGCGCGACGCCGGCCAGCTCGATCTCATCATCGCACTGGGCTTTCTGGTGCTCCTCGGCTTTGTCGGCGTGCTGATGCTGCAAGAATCGGTTCGGGCCCTGCTCAAGCGGCGCCAGGGCGTGGTGGTGCGCGAGCGCCTGCCCAACCAGCACAGCTGGATCCATGGCCTGCCGCTGCGCGTGCGGTTCAAGAAGAGCCGGCTTTATATCAGCGTGCTGCCGGTGCTGATCATTGGCCTGTTCATCGGCTTTGTCGGCTCACTTTTAGGCATTGGAGGCGGCTTCATCATGGTGCCGGCGCTGGTCTATCTGCTGCGGGTGCCGGGTAATGTCGTCATCGGCACATCGCTGGCGCAGGTGGTGGCAATGATGGCCGCAACCACGATCCTGCACGCGGTGCAAAGCCAGAGCGTCGATATCCTGCTTGCCTTCTGCCTGATGGTGGGCGGCGTGGCCGGGGCCCAGTTTGGTGCCGCAGCCGGCAGGCATTTGCGCGGCGAACAGCTGCGGGGCTTATTGGCGCTGCTGGTGCTGGCCGTGGCCATTCGGTTCGGGCTGTCGCTGGTGCTGACCCCCAATGACGTGTTCTCCATGGCCGTGGGGAGCGTGACGCGATGAGACGCCTGGCGCTCGTGCTCATGGCCCTGATCGGGACCGCGCTGCCCGCAGCGGCCGAGCGGCTGGTGTCCAGCGTCTCCACCGAGACCGTGGAAATCACATCAAGCTTTGACGGCGAGCGGCTGACGTTTTTCGGCGCGATTGCACCCGACGCAGGAGCCGACCAGCGCTTCGTGGAGGGGCCTTTCCACGTCGTCGTGGTGGTATTGGGGCCGACGCAGGACCGCGTGGCCCGCAAGAAGACCAATAATTTCGGGGTGTGGCTCAACACGGAACAGGTCGAATTCAAGGGCTTCCCGAGCTATTTCCACGTGCTCTCGAGCGCCAAGCTGCGCGACATCACCGATGTGAACACGCTGACCACGAGCTATATCCTGCCCGAATCCCATGCCCTTTCGCCCAATCCCGCCGGGTGGTGGCAGACCCTGACCTTCGGGCAGGAGCTGATCCGACTGATGTCGGAACAAGAGTTGTTCGGCGTGCAGGAGGGCGGCGTGCGCTTTCTCTCCGAGAGCTTTTACCAGGCGCAGCTGACCCTGCCGAGCAACGCGCCGCCCGGGCCCTATATCGCCCAGACCTATGTGTTCAAGAATGGCGAAATCATTGCGCGCAAATCCGATGGCTTCGCTGTGCGCAAGATCGGGTTTGAACGCTTTCTGGCACTCTCTTCGACCCAGTCGCCCTTCCTCTATGGCCTCGCCTGCGTGGTGCTGGCGCTATTCACAGGCTGGCTGGGCGGGGTGTTGTTCCGGCGCTAGCCGCCGACCAGCCTTTTGACCGGTACCGGATAGGTGCGGTCACGACCAAGCATGACCACTTCGAGCGCCGACCAGTTGAAAAGGCCGAAAAAGGCCGAGGAGAGAATGTTGAGCGCGCCCGTGGAACTGCCATAGGCGGGCAGGATCAGCAGGCGATTATCGTGCACGAAACAGGGTTTTCGCGTGGTGCGGCCATCCATGGCCAAGCGCGCCGCCGGGTGGAGATGTCCAGCCACCAGCCCGGTCTGCCCTTTGCGCGGCTCGTGCGTCAGCACCAGCCCGTCCAGCTCCAGCTCGGGCAGGCAGGTGCCGCCGATGGCGTGGGGCATGGGATCGTGGTTGCCGGAAAGCCAGATGCACTCGACCGCTTCGGTGATGGCATCAAGCCGCATGCGGTCGGCGGGGGTGAGCAGCGCGGCTGAATCGGGGCGGTGGAAACTGTCACCCAAGGCAATGAGCCTGGTGGCGCCCGTGCGCCTGAGGTCGGTTTCGAGCCGGGCCAGCGTCATGGCCGTATCATAGGGCGGCAGCATCTGGCCGCGCCGGGCAAAGCTGGCCATCTTTTCGAAGTGGAGGTCCGCCACGAGCAGGGTCTGCCTGGTGCGCCAATAAAGGGCGCCAGAGGGCAGCGGCTCGAAATTGTGGGCGGCGAAGCGCAGCACGGGCGTCTCGATGGGTTCGGGGATTGCGGCTGGACTAGGCACTGACTGTGTTCTCTTTGAAGGCCCCCTCACCCGGCGCTGCGCGCCGATCTCTCCCCGGAGGGGCGAGGTGAAGGAAGATCAACGTTCACCCATCGCTTCCTGAATGAGCTCCGCTGCTGCATCAGCCATAGCTGATTCCCTTGCCTCCCCGAAAACGGGTTCCTTGCCGATGTCCAGGAGAATGGGCACGGCCAGTGGGGAAACCTGATGCAAGGGCTTGTGGACGATGTGGTGGCGGATGCGGCTCAGCATCTGGCCCAGGCGTTCGATGTCGAGGAGGCCCCGCGCGGCGTCGTGGCGGGTGGCTTCGATCAGGATATGGTCGGGTTCGTGCTGATAGAGCACGTCGTAGATGATGTCCGAACTCATGGTGATCTGACGGCCCGACTTTTCCTTGCCGGGGTGGCGGCGCTCGATCAGGCCAGAGATGATGGCACAGTTGCGGAAAGTGCGCTTCATCAGTGCACTCTCATCAAGCCAGGCTTCAAGGTCGTCGCCCAGCATGTCCTCGGAAAAGAGCTCGTCGAGGGAAAGGCGGCCAGTGCGGATGAGCGCCGAAAGATCGCCCAGCCCCCAGATGGCCAGCGCATATTCGCTGGCGACGAAGCCGAGGGGGCGGGCGCGCATGCGTTCGAGGCGGCGCGTCAACAGCATGCCCAGGGTCTGGTGGGCCAGCCGCCCCTCGAAGGGATAGCAGACCATGAAATTATTGCTGCCGCGCGGAAAGGTTTCGACGAGGAGGCTGTCGCGGGCGGGCATCACCGACAGGTCGCGCTGCAGGCGCAGCCAGTCGGCAACCTGATCGGGCAGTTTGCCCCACTCGCCGGGGCTATCCATGATGCGGCGGACGCGCTCGGCCAGATAGGTCGAGAGCGGGAACTTGCCGCCCATGTAGGAGGGAATCTTGGGGTCCTTGGAAAAGGCGCGGGACACGAAGGCCTCATTGTCCTTCATGCCCTCGAAGGCGACGATTTCGCCGCCGAACATGAAGGTATCGCCCAGCGAGAGCGTGCCGAAGAAGTACTCTTCCATTTCGCCCAGCACGCGGCCGCCCATGCCGATGGGACCGGTGGTGCGGCCTTGTTTGAGGCCCCTCGCCCGCACCAGCCGCACGCGGACCATGGGTTCCTCAATGATGGTGCCGATATTGAGCCGGTATTGCTGGGCCACCTGTGGATTGGCGATGCGCCAAAGGCCATCGGGGGTCAGCTTGAGGCGCGCATAGCGCTCATAGGCGCGCAGCGCATAGCCACCAGTGGCGACGAAATCGAGCACGCGGTCGAACTTTTGCCGGGTCAGATCGCGATAGGGCCAGGCGCGGGTCACTTCGGCATAGAGGTCATCGGCGCGGAACGGATCGGCGCAGGCCATGCCCAGCACATGCTGGGCCAGCACATCATAGCCGCCGGGATGCGGGTCCTCGCTGTCCTGATGACCTTCGGCGACGGCCTCGACCGCCGCCTCGCATTCGAGCACTTCAAAGCGATTGGAGGGCACCAGCAGGGCGCGCGAGGGATCATCGAGCCGGTGATTGGCGCGGCCGATGCGCTGCAGCATGCGTGAGGACCCCTTGGGCGCGCCGACCTGTACGACCAGGTCAACATCGCCCCAGTCGATGCCCAGATCGAGCGTGGATGTGCAGACCACGGCTTTGAGCTTGCCGGTGGTCATGGCCGCCTCGACCTTGCGGCGCTGCTCGACCGAGAGCGAGCCATGATGCAACGCTATGGGCAGCATGGCTTCGTTGATGTCCCAGAGGCCCTGGAACAGCATTTCGGCCTGCGAGCGGGTGTTGACGAAAAGCAGCGTGGTCCTGTGGCGCTGGATGGTCTGGTAGAGTTCGCGATGGGCATAGACCGCCGAGTGCCCAGCCCAGGGCAGGCGCTCCTCGGTTTCAAGGATGCGCAGCTCGGGTGGGGCGCCCCCGGTCATGTGGAGGAGATCGGTTTGCCGGTCCGGGTGGGGTTGAGCAATCCAGTCACGCAGGAGGTCTGGCCGCGCCACCGTGGCCGAAAGGGCGGTGATCTGCACGTCCGGCGCGAGCTTGACCAGCCGCGCCAGCCCAAGGGCGAGCAGGTCGCCGCGCTTGGAGGTGACGAGGGCGTGGAGTTCGTCGAGCACCACCCGGCGAAGGGAGCCGAACATGAGCTCGGCCTGGGGATGGGAAATCAGCAGCGCCAATTGCTCAGGCGTGGTCAGCAACACATGGGGCGGCCTGACGCGCTGCCGGGCGCGCTTGGAGGCCGGCGTATCGCCGGTGCGCGCCTCGACTGTTATGGGCAGGCCCATCTGCGAAATGGGCGTGGAAAGATTGCGCTCGACGTCCACGGCCAGCGCCTTGAGCGGCGAGATATAGAGGGTGTGCAGACCTTGGAAGCGACCATCGGCCAGGTCCGTCAGGGTGGGCAGGAAGCCAGCGAGAGTCTTGCCGGCGCCAGTGGGGGCGATGAGCAATTGGCTGGCGCCGGACTGATAGGACGCCAGGACGTCGAGCTGGTGCTGGCGGGGCGCCCAGCCCCGCTTTGTGAACCAGTCGGTGATGACGGATGGGAGATGGGCGGACAAAATTGGCAACAGGCACCTACTGCAAATCACTGTCGAGCCTATATGATCGCGCCCGAGCATACCAAGGAGGAACGGGAATGCCCGAGACAATGCAGCTGACACCGCAGGGCGTGCTGTCGCGGCTGGTTCCCCATATTCTTGAAATGGAAAGCGCGGCGGGCGGCAGGCGTATTGCCATCGGCATGGCCGGCGGACCCGGCACCGGCAAATCCACGCTGGCGGCCGAACTGGTTGCCATGCTCAATGCGGTCAGGCCCGGCAGCACGGCGCTGGTGCCGATGGATGGCTTTCACATGAAGCACGCCAAGATCGAAGCCATGGGAGAGACCGGGCGCAAGGGCGCGCCGCACACCTTTGAGGGGGCCGCGTTTGTCAGCTTCCTGCATCACCTCAAGCGGGCGGCGGAGCCGGTCAGCGGGCCAGGATACAGCCGGAAGATCGAGGACACGGTGGACGACGCCTTCACTGTGGCGCCGGACGTGAAGGTGCTGGTGGTCGAGGGCAACTACCTGTTGCTGACCCAGGGACCATGGGCCGGGGTCAAGTCGCTGCTCGATTATGCAGTGTTCATCCATGTGCCGCGCGATCTGGTGGAAGCGCGATTGCTCAAGCGCCACGGCGAGGAAGGCCTGTTCTCCGAGGAGCGCAACCGGGCCCATATCGCGCGCAACGACCTGCCGAACTACGACCTGGTCGAAGCGTCACGCGAGCGGGCGGATGTGGTGTTCGAAATGGACGTGGCGCGCTAGGACCAATCGCCACACGATGGGGGTTTTTCGCCACAGGCGGGATGATAGAAGTAGGCTCCCATATTCTGAGTCCTTCCATGACCACCCGCCCCCAACATCCTTTCGACGTCCGCAGCAAGGACGTCTGGTCCATCGCCCTGCCCGCTTCCATCGCCTTCATCACCGAACCCATGGTGGGGCTGGTCGATATCACGGTGGTGGGGCGCCTGGGCGACGCGGCGCTGCTGGGTGGGCTGGTGCTGGGCGCGCTGGTGTTCGATGTGCTGTTCTCGCTGGCCTATTTCCTGCGCATCGGCACGGCGGGGCTGGTGGCGCAGGCCGTGGGCGCCCGCGATCCGCGTGATGGCCTGCTGCATGTGAGCCGCGCGCTGATCCTGGGGATCGGCATTGGCGGGGTGATGATCACGCTGGCCCTGCCGATTCTCTGGGCCGCCGAGGCGCTGCTGGCGCCGCAGCCGGGCGTCGCCGCAGCGCTGGCAGATTACTTTTTTGTCCGCATCTGGTCGGCACCGTTTTCGTTGATCAATTACGCGCTGCTCGGCTGGTTCTATGGCCGAGCGGCGGCGCGCACCGGCATGCTGCTGCAATTGGTGCTGCACGGCATCAATATCGTGTGCAGCATCGGCCTGGTCTACGGACTGGGTTGGGGCGTGGCGGGAGCGGCGGCGGGCACGCTGCTAGGGCAAATCGTGGCCGCGCTATTGGGCCTTGTGATCCTGGTCCGGCATTATGGCGGCATAGCAGGCCTTCTTTCGCGCATGGCGCCGGGCGAATTGGGCGATGCCCATGCCATCCAGCGCATGTTCGGCCTCAGCCGCGACCTGATGATCCGCTCGATGGCGCTGATGGGGGCCTATGCCTGGTTCGCCGCGCAGGGTTCGCGCATGGGGGAGGTGTCGCTGGCCGCCAATGCGGTGCTGCTCAATCTGCTGATGGTGGTGGGGTTCTTCCTTGACGGCATTGCCCAGGCCGCCGAGCAGCTGGCCGGCAAGGCGGTGGGCGCCAATTGGCTGCCGGCCTATGACCAGGCTTATCGCCTGTCGATGATCTGGGGCCTCATCATCGCCCTGGGGCTGGGCGCGTTCTGGTACGGGGGTGGTCCCTGGGTGATTGGCCTGATGACCACCAATGAGGCGGTGCGGGCGCAGGCGCTGGCCTATCTGCCGATTGCCGCGCTGTGCGCCCTCACCTTCATGCCCGCCTTTGTCTATGACGGCATTTTGATCGGCACGACGCAGAACGTGGTGATGCGCAACGGCATGGTGGTATCGCTGGCGGTGTTTCTGGGCGCTGCGGCGTTGTTGCAGCCCGCCTGGGGCAATTGGGGCCTATGGGCGGCGCTCCATTGCTGGTTCCTGGCTCGCGGCGGCATCTATTGGTGGGCGCTCGAGCGCCGCCGGGCTAGCCTATTCAGCCCGGCCTGAAGCCCATGTCAGCAAAGAGCATTGGCCGTCCTCGCGCTTGACGCGAGGACCAACAGGCAGATGCAGTTGGCGCCGTGGCAAATGGCCCTCGGGGCAAGCCCGCGGGCGGATCGGTCGCTAGCAGACCATCATTGCAGTTCGATTTTGCCTTTCGCCCAATCGTCCGTTTTCGTCCCAACCAGCTCCGCGATGTTGTGCTTGCCTGCCGAACGCACCCCGGCGACCAGGCCGCGCTTGATGCGATCAAGCATATCGAGGCCGCCGAAGACCAGCGCCGAATAGAGCTGGATGGCGTTGGCGCCGGCTTCAATCTTGGCGAGGGCCGATTGCGGCGAGTGGATGCCGCCTACGCCGACCAGGGGCAGCGTGGCGACGCGCTGCCGCATCTGGGCGAGGCGCCGGGTGGAGAGGGCAAAAAGCGGCTTGCCCGAAAGACCGCCGGTTTCATCGGCGTTTTCGAGACCCAGCACGGGGTCGCGAGAAATGGTGGTGTTGGAGACGATCAGGCCATCAAGGTCGGTGTCGAGAATGACCCGGGCAATGGCGTCCATGCCGGCTTCATCGAGATCGGGCGCAATCTTTAGCAACACCGGCACGCGGGTTTTGGCCTTGGCGCGGGCCGCGAGCACTTCACCCAAGAGGCGACGCAAGGCCTCGTCGGTCTGCAGGTTCCTGAGGCCGGGGGTATTGGGCGAGGATATATTGACGGTGAGATAATCGGCCAGATCGGCAAAGCGCCGCACGCCGAGTACATAGTCGGCGACGAAATCCGCGCTGTCCTTGTTGGCGCCGATATTGACGCCGAGGGCGGCGGGAACGCGCAGGCCCTTGAGCCGCGCAAAGGCCGCGTCGTGGCCCTGGTTGTTGAAGCCCATGCGGTTGATGACGCCTTCCGCCTCGCCGACCCGGAACAGGCGCGGCTTGGGATTGCCCGATTGCGGGCGCGGGGTGACGGTGCCGATCTCGACCATGCCAAAACCCATCAGGGCCAGCGGGCGGGGAACCTCGGCATTCTTGTCGAAACCGGCGGCCATGCCGACGGGGTTTTTCAACTCCAGCCCGCAGAGGTTGATTGCCAGTTCGGGCGGATCGGCGTGCTCCTGCTGCGGCGCAAGGCCCAGCCGCAGGGCGGTGATGGTGGCGCCATGTGCGGTTTCGGGGTCCATGCGCAGCAGCGCGTCCTTGGTCAGATTGGCAAGGCCGGCATTGCGCAACAGCGGCGACAGGGCGGAAAAAATCATTGGACGGCCTCGGGCAGTGCGCAGTTTCCTTCGGCATCGACGCTGATCGGCTGCTCCCATTCCACGCTCGTAAGCGGCAATGGCCCGCCATAGAGATGGGGGAAAAGCTGGCCGCCGCGGGATGGCTCCCAGACAAGATCGGCTTCGAGATCGGCGGTGCGGACAGCCAGCAGCAGCAGATCGGCGTGGCCCTTGAAGTGGAGGCGCAAGGTTTCGGCCAGTTGGGCGGCGGTCGAGAAGTGCATATAGCCATCCGCCGCGTCGATGGGCATGCCGGCGTAGTGCCCGACGGTCCGCGCCGGGGCGAAACTGGCGCTTGTGGCGATCTTGTAGATGAGGGCTGGCGTAGCGGGCATGGTGGAAACCCTGAATGGCTATGTCTGGGAGCGGGGGTAATGCGGAAAGGGCCGCTTTACAAGGCGAATACGGGGCATTATCCTAGGATTGTTTTCCGCTCTAAGACATCATTCCTTTTCAGGCGACGTTATGCTCTCACACCGGGCCATTTGGGATGGAATTGACGGGCTGGCCCGGCGCAATGGTGTGTCGGTGTCGGCCCTGGCCAAGCTTGCCGGGCTCGATGCCACCGCGTTCAATGTTTCCAAGCGCGTCAGCAAGGACGGGCGGGAGCGCTGGCCATCGACCGAGAGCATTTCCAAAATACTGGAAGCGACCGGGGAAAGCTTTGACAGCTTCCTCACGGGTACCGGGGCGTTCCTGCCGATGACCGGCGGCTTTGCCGAAGCGGCGTTGCGCACCATTCCGCTTCTGGGCCTGGCCCAGGCCGGCAGCGGCGGCTATTTCGACGATGCGGGACATCCGGTGGGCCATGGCTGGGACGAAGTGGCGTTGCCCACGCCCGACGATAGCGGCATTTATGCGCTGGAAATTTCGGGCCACAGCATGGAGCCGCTCTATCGCGAGGGTGACCGCATCGTGGTTTCACCCACCGAGCAGGTGCGCCGCGGCGACCGGGTGGTGGTCAAGACGCGCGAGGGCGAGGTGATGGCCAAGATTCTCGCCCGGCAGAGCGCCAAGCAGATCGAACTGCACTCGATCAACCCCGATTACGAGCCGTTGTTCTTTGACATCGTGGATGTGGAGTGGATGGCGCGGATTATCTGGGCGAGCCAGTGAGGATCGCGCCAGCAAGTGCCGCCGATGCCGCTGACTGGACCGCGATGCGCGGGGCCCTTTGGCCGAGCGGCGCCGGAGGCGACCATGCGCGGGAAATTGCCGAACTCCTTGGCGAGCCCGGCGAGACGCTAAACCTGCTCGCGCGGGATGAGGACAATCAGGCCCTCGGATTTCTGGAAGTCTCCATCCGCCATGACTACGTCAATGGGTGCAAGACCTCGCCCGTGGCTTTTCTCGAAGGAATTTTTGTCTGGCCGGCGGCGCGCGGGCGCGGCGTGGCAAGGGCGATGGTGGCTGAAGCCGAAGACTGGGCGCGGCAGCAGGGGCTCAGAGAATTTGCTTCGGACGCGCCGGTCCAGAATGACGGAAGCCAGGCCATGCATGCCGCACTGGGCTTTGAGGAAACCCAGCGCGTCGTGTTTTTCAGGAAGCGGCTGGCCTAGGTCATGTCACTTTTAGGTCGATGCGGTTCGCTCGCCCCTTCCCTTTGAGGAAGGGCCGGGGTTGGGGTGCTGCGCTCCGAATGAACCGACGGCGGCGCGATGAACACCGACGCCCCTACCCTCATTCCCTCCCCACTAGGGGAGGGAGGCGCAGGCCAGATAGTCGAGCTGACAATGAAATGCTTTAGCCCAGTTGGCCGTCCAAGGCTTTCTGGATGAGCTTGCGGGTGTTGTCGATGCCATAGAGCGCGGCGAAGGAGCCGAAGCGGGGCCCGCGTTCCTGCCCGATCAGCACCTGGTAGAGCATCTGGAAGAAGTCGCCGGAGACGCCGGGGCCGCCGGTGGGGCTCTTTTTCGTGTGGTCCTGATAGCGCTCGAAGGTGCGGGCGACGTCGAGTGCCGCGTTCTGCAGGGCTTCGTTGTTGGCTTCGGCCGGCAGATCAGCAAAGGCTGCGGACAGCGCCTGGAGGGCGGCGCGCTCGACATCGTCGGGGGCGCGGTAGGACTTTTCCACGAAATCGCGGAAATAGCGCATGGCGTAGCCGACCAGCGCATCGAGATGCGGATGGGTCTTGGGGGAGACGCCGGGCGCATAGGCCGAGATATAGCCCCACATGACCTCGGGGGTTTCCGGGTTCGAGGCCGTCGCCAGGTTCAGCAGCAGACCGAAGGTGACCGGCATGTCGACCTTGGGCACATTGCCATAATGGACATGGAAAGCCGGATTTTCGAGACGCTGGGCGGCATCCTGGCGCTCATTGGCGGCGACGAAGTTGAAATACTCGTCGACGGCGCGCGGAATGACATCGAAATGCAGGCGCTTGGCGACGCGCGGCTTCTGGAACATGTAAAGGCCAAGGCTCTCGGTCGGCGCATAGGTCAGCCATTCGTCGATGGTCAGGCCATTGCCCTTGGACTTGGAGATCTTCTGGCCCTCGGAGTCGAGAAACAGCTCATAGACATAGTGCTCGGGCGGGGTGCCGCCGAGGATCGCGCAGATCTTGTCGTAGAGGTGCTGGTTGGTCTGGTGGTCCTTGCCGAACATTTCGAAATCAACGCCCAGCGCGGCCCAGCGCATGCCGAAATCGGGCTTCCACTGCAGCTTCACATGGCCGCCGGTGACCGGCACGGTGGTGTCGCGCCCATCCTCGTCCGTAAAGGTAACAGTGCCGTCCTTGGCATTGACTTCCTTCATCGGCACATAAAGCACGCGGCCCGAAATCGGCGAGATCGGCAGGAAGGGCGAATAGGTCGCCTGCCGCTCGGCACCAAGCGTGGGCAGCATCACGCCCATGATGTCGTCATAGCGTTCGGCAGCGCGCAGCAGCACCTCGTCGAACTGGCCAGTCTTGTAATAGTCGGTGGCGCTGGCAAATTCGTAATCGAAGCCAAAGGTGTCGAGGAAGCGGCGCAGCATGGCGTTGTTGTGCTCGCCGAAGCTGGCATATTCATTGGTCCAGGGATCGGGCACGGCGGTCAGCGGCTTTTGCAGATGCGGCTCCATCGCCTCCTTGGAGGGGACGGTGTCCGGGATCTTGCGCATGCCGTCCATGTCGTCGGAAAAGCACAGCAGGCGCGTCGGAATCTGGTCGCGGGTCAGCAGCCGGAAGGCCGTACGAACCATGGTGGTGCGCGCCACTTCGCCAAAGGTGCCGATATGGGGCAGGCCCGAGGGACCATAGCCGGTCTCGAACAGGGCCTCGCCCTTGCCCGACTTTTCCAGGCGTTTGACCAGCTTGCGCGCTTCCTCGAAGGGCCAGGCGCGCGCAGTCTGCGCGGGCGCGAAGAAATCGGGGTCAAGGGCGGGCAAAGTGGCGGGCGACACTGGGTGGCAGCCTTTCGGAAATGACGGAAATAGGCGGAGCCCGGTCAATGCACCGGAACCGGTCGGACGTCAATGTCGCAGGTGGTTGCGCAGGCCCGCAGGAGCGCCTAGTTCTTGATCCTGTTGCCAATCGGGACCCGCACAATGACCTCCGCTCATGACGCCCTCATTCATCTGATGATCGTGGCCGCCTCGTCCGACAGTGCCATGACGGAAAAGGAGCTGACACGCATCACCGCGCTGATTGATCGGCTGCCGGTGTTCGAGGGCTTCGACAAGGAGCGGCTCGAAGACGTCGCCAATGCCTGTGCCGATATTCTCAATGGCCCCAATGGCCTTGATCGCGTGATCGAAGAGGCGGTGGCCGCCCTGCCGGTCAAGCTGCAGGACACGGCCTATGCTCTGGCCGTGGAAGTCACGGCGGTTGACCTGCACCTTGAGCAGGAGGAATTGCGGTTCCTCGAAATGCTGCGCGATCACCTCAGCCTTGACCGGCTGACCACGGCCGCCATCGAAGTGGCCGCCCGGGCGCGGCACCGGCGCCTGCCCGCCTAAAGGTTAAGCGGGAGCCGGCGGAGCAGGCTGAGCAGATCCTCGACCGAAGCAATGGGGCGGTTGCGCCCCAGCTTGCCCACCAGGGTCAGGGTGGCATAGCCATGGATCAGGCTCCAGACCTGGGTTTCGACGACCCCCGGCGCTGTTCCGGGCAGCACGAACGGGGCGGAAGCCTCGGCCAGCACCGCATAGGCGCGCGCACCGGCCAGCCGCAGTTCCTCCCCTGAGCCGGCCAGCGACCAGATCTGGCGGAACATCAGGTCGTAGAGCGCGGGATTGTCGCGGGCAAAATCAAAATAGGCGAGGCAGATGGCTTCCAACCGGGCGCGCGGTTCATTCGGCCCGGCGCTTGCCTGCGCCTCCATGGCATCGGCAAAGCGTGAATAGCCGCGCGCCGCAATCGCGTCGAGCAGGCCCGGCAGGCCCTGAAAATGATGGGCGGGCGCGGCATGGGACACGCCGGCCAGCGCCGCGCATTTGCGCAAGGTCAGCCCGGCCGTTCCATCACGGGCCAGAAGCGTCAGCCCGGCATTGATCAGGCCTTCGCGCAGATCGCCATGGGCCGGTGGGTGCGTGATTTCAAGAGAGGTGGTCATGACGCCAGTAAACAAGTGCGCTTGACAGTGTCAAGGAAAACGGGCTTTACACTGTCAAGCAGCACGAGGGAGACTGAGGATGATTGCAACGACATTGGGATGGGGGCGCAACGCGCTGCTGTGGATTTTGTGCCTGGGTGTGGCGCTTGCTTCCTGGCGGTTCATGGTGGGCGGGGTCGAGGCGACCATGGGTTTTGTCGCCTATCACGCCCAGATGCGGCCGATTGCCTTTTTTGCACATGTGGTGCTGGCGCCGGTGGCGCTGGCACTGGTGCCGTTCCAGCTCTGGCAGGGGCTGCGCCAACGCCGACCGGTTATTCATCGTGCCATCGGTCGGACCTATGGCATCGCGATCCTGATCTCCGGGGCCGGCGGGCTGTGGCTGGCCATCACCACGGAAGCCGGCTTGGTGGCCGCGCTGGGCTTTGGCCTATTGGCCATGAGCTGGCTGGGCACAACCATGTGGGGCATCAGCCTCGCGATGCGCGGCGACCGGGCGGCGCATCGGCGCTGGATGATCCGTTCGATTGCCCTGACGCTGGCTGCGGTGACGCTGCGGATCTATATCCCGCTGTCGATGGCGCTCGACATCCCGTTTCCCACCGCCTACCCGGCGATTGCCTGGCTGTGCTGGGTGCCGAACCTGGTGGTAGCCGAAATCATTCTGCGCTGGCCTAAGGCGCGGCGCCTGGCTATTGCCTGATTAGTAAAACCCCACCGGAAACCAGCGCAGGTAGAGTTCGTCCAGCGTGCCGTTTTCCTTCAGGCGCACCAGTGCCCAGTCAATGGCGTGGCGGACTGGATCGTGCCCGGCCGGCATGGCGATGGTGAAGCCTTCGCCGAACAGGTGCGGACGAAAATAGGCGTCGCCGGCAAAACCGCAGCAATTGAGGTTTTCGTTGAGCCAGAACGAGGCGCGCATGGCGTCGCCAAACCAGGCATCGACCGATCCTGATCTGAGCGCTTCGAGGCCGGCGATCTCGCTGTCGACGGCGACGCGTTCAATGGCGGGCAGGTAGCGTTCAAGAAACGCCTCATGGGCGCTGCCCCGGCGCACGGCCACCTCCTGGCCGGTGAGCGCTTCCGGCCGGAAGCCGGTGGCATCCTCCGCACGGGTGACGAACCGCCCCGGCAGCGCCAGATAGGTCGAAGAATAGTCGAACAGATTGGCGTTTTCGGGCGACATGGCCAGGCCGGCAATCAGCGCGTCGCCCTGGCTGTCGCTGAGGGCATTGGCGGCCTGGTCCCAAGGCCAGGCCTGAATGGTGCAGGCGACATTGACCTCGGCGCAGATGCGTTTGGCGAGGTCGATATTGAAGCCGACCAGTTGGCCGTTGGGGTCGCGAAAGTTGAAGGGCGGGAAATCGGCTGTGGTGAGGAACCGAATTGCCGGGACCGGGACAATGCTGGGCAGCATTTCGCGCGCATCGGGATCGGCATGATAGGGGAGCGGCTGGGCGAATGCGGGGGTGATGAGGAACAACCCAAGCGCACCGAACCAGAGAAGCCAGTTTTTCACGTCGCTTTATCCACTTTCACCATGGCGCCCTCGGTCCTGACCCGAGGGCCACTCATTTCAAATCACTGGCCTTAGTGACGTTCAGGCTGGCCCTCGGGTCAAGCCCGAGGGCGGAACAGTGGTTGGATCTGCCCCTAAACCTGATCCAGGCCATACATCAGGTCGGCGATCAGATCGTCGGGGTCTTCGAGGCCGACGGAGAGGCGCAGAAGGCCGGGGGTGACGCCGGTCTCGAGGCGGACTTCCTCGGTGAGACGAGCATGGGTCGTGGTCCGCGGATGGGTGATCAGCGACTTGGCATCGCCCAGATTGTTGGAAATCAGGATCACGGCCAGATTGTCGGAAAGCGCAAAGGCGCCATCCTGGCCGCCCTTGACGTCAATGGCCAGCAGCGTGGAGCCGCGCTTCATCTGCCGTTTTCCCAGCTCGTATTGCGGATGGCTGGGATCGTGCGGATAGATGACCCGGTTGACCTTGGGATGGCCGGAAAGAGCGGCGACGACCTTTTCGGCGCTATTGGTCATCTGTTCGACGCGCAGGGCGAAGGTTTCGAGGCCCTTGGTCAGCACCCAGGCATTGAAGGGCGAGAGCGTCGCGCCGGTGTGGCGGAGGAAGGTGTGGACATCGCCCTCGATGAGAGCCTTGGACCCCAGGACGATACCGCCCAGCACCCGGCCCTGGCCGTCGATATGCTTGGTGGCCGAATAGGTGACGAGGTCGGCGCCCAGTTCGAGCGGCTTCTGATACAGCGCGGTGGCAAAGACATTGTCGACGATGAGCTTGGCGCCATGGGCATGGGCGATCTCGGCCACGGCAGCAATATCGACCAGCTCAAGCGTGGGATTGGTCGGCGTCTCGATGAACACAACCTTGGTATTGGGCTGCATGGCGGCGGCGAAATTGGCCGGGTCGCGCCCATCGACCAATGTGGAGGCAACACCAAAGCGCGGCGCGAAATCTTCCACCACATAGCGGCAACCGCCAAACAGCGCCTGGGAGGCAACGATGTGGTCCCCTGCCCGCACCTGGCTCATGACCGCATTGGTGACCGCAGACATGCCGGTGGCAAAGCACCGTGCCGCTTCGGCGCCTTCGATCAGGGCCATGCGGTTCTGGAACATGTCGTAATTGGGATTGGCGAAGCGCGAGTAGTTGTGGCCGCCGGGAACTTTACCCTGGAACAAAAGCTCGGCGTGCTCGGAGCTGGGATAGGCATAGCCCGAATTGAGAAACAGCGCCTCGCTAGTTTCGTTGAACTCCGAGCGCTTGCCCCCGCCATGCACCATCTGGGTGGCCGCCGACAACTTCTTGGGGTCAGCGAGGGGGTTGTTCTTCCTGGACATGGTCTACGCCTTTAAACAAAAAACCGGCACGCAAATGGCGGCCGGTTTACAACGGTCTTTAGCATTTCTTTTTCAAAACCATTTCAAATCCACGCTGCTCGCCATCTACCGCGATCTACTGCGCTTCCAATGCTCACGTACTCAACGTACGCTGCGCGTCGGTTCTCGAAGATCACGCCATCTGGCTTCTCATCGAGGATTTCAAACGATTTTGAGTGGCTGCAAGCGACCGGCCAAATCACCACTGGGTTGTGATCTAAGTCCAATTGGCTGTTGGCGTCAATTGCCGTGGTTGCTAGGGATGAGCAAAGCGCGGCGGGGAACAATTGCGACATGGCTGAAACCTGGCCCAAGGGCGTCTTTCCGGCGCGGTTGATCGAAAAACTACATGGCGAGGGTGCCATTATCGCCTCGCGGCCCTTCGATGCCGACCAAGTGCAGCCCGCCAGCCTCGACCTCAGGCTGGGCAAGACGGCCTTTCGCGTGCGGTCCAGTTTCCTGCCCGGCCCGAGCCATTCGGTGGCCGAGCGCATCGAAGCGCTGAAACTGCACGAGATCGATTTGAGCAATGGCGCGGTATTGGAGCGCGGTTGCGTTTATCTCGTGCCGCTGGAAGAAAGTCTCAGCCTGCCGCCTGAAGTCAGCGCCTCTGCCAACCCAAAAAGCTCGACAGGGCGGCTCGACGTGTTCACCCGCGTCATCGGCGATCGGGCGCGGGGCTTTGACCAATTGCCCGCCGGCTACAATGGTCCGCTCTATCTTGAAATCAGCCCGCGCACTTTTCCAGTGCTGGTGCGGACCGGCTCGCGGCTCAGCCAGATGCGGTTCCGTTGCGGCGACAGCCGCCTGTCGGTGGCGGACCACCAGGCGCTGCACGCCTCCGATACGCTGGTTATTGGTGGGGACCAGCCCGTGGGCGAAGGCGTGGCGCTCTCCATCGACTTGCAGGGTCAGGGGCGAAACGGACTGATCGGGTTCCGTTCCAAGCGGCATACGGCAGTGATCGACGTGGACAAGAAGGCGGCGCTCGATGTGCTCGACTTCTGGGAGCCGCTTTATGCACGAGGCCGGAGCGAACTGATCCTGGACCCGGATGAATTCTACATTCTGGTGAGCCTTGAGGCGGTGCATGTGCCACCGACCCATGCCGCTGAAATGGTGCCGTTCGACCCGTTGGTGGGTGAATTCCGCGTGCATTATGCGGGGTTCTTCGACCCTGGTTTCGGCCATTCGTCAGCCGGTGGCACGGGTAGCCGCGCCGTGCTTGAAGTGCGCAGCCGCGAAGTGCCGTTCCTGCTCGGTCATGGCCAGATCATCGGGCGGCTGATTTATGAGGAACTGGCCGAAAGGCCGGACCGGCTCTATGGCACGGATCTGGGCTCCAACTATCAGGCACAGACGCTCAAGCTCTCGAAGCATTTCAAGGCGTTTGAAGGCTGAAGCCGGCACACCCTTGAAGGATGCGCCGGCTCCGTGAGAACCCGACGGAGGAACTTGGTCGGGTTGAACGCTATGCGGCGCTGGCCACGGCGCCGGGGGCGGCCTTGGCGCCGGTCATGAAGGCCACGGCGTCGGACATGGTGTAGTCCTTGGGGTCGATGACGCAGAGGCGTCTTCCCAAGCGGTGCACATGGATGCGGTCGGCCACTTCGAACACATGGGGCATGTTGTGGCTGATCAGGATGATCGGGATGTCACGCGCCCTGACATCGAGGATCAGATCAAGGACGCGGCGGGATTCCTTGACGCCCAGCGCAGCGGTGGGTTCGTCGAGAATGATGACCTTTGAGCCAAAGGCAGCGGCACGGGCCACGGCAACGCCCTGGCGTTGTCCGCCGGACAGGGTTTCGACCGCCTGGTTGATGTTCTGAATGGTCATCAGCCCGAGGTCGGAGAGTTTCTGGCGAGCGATGCGCTCCATGGCGGGACGGTCGAGCTGGCGCATGACCTTGCCCATGAACCCCGATTTGCGGATCTCGCGGCCCATGAACATATTGTCGGCAATCGAGAGCGCCGGCGACATGGCCAGGGTCTGGTAGACCGTTTCGACCCCGGCGTTGCGGGCGTCGATGGGCGAGGAAAAGTTGACCGCCTGCCCATCGAGGAAGATGTCGCCGCTATCAACCTTGATCGCGCCGGAGAGGGCCTTGATCAGCGAGGACTTGCCCGCGCCATTGTCGCCGATGACGGCGAGGATTTCGCCGGGCATGAGATCGAAGTCGCAATTGTCGAGCGCCGTGACACGGCCATAGCGCTTGTTGAGATTGCGGGCGGAAAGAATGGGTTCCATCAGGCAGAGACCTTTCTGATCCACTGGTCCACGGCCACAGCGCCGATGATCAGCGCGCCGATGAGCAGGTAAGTCCATTGTGCGTCGGCGCCGAGAAGGCGCAGGCCGAGCGAGAAAACACCCACGATCAGGGCGCCGAAGAACATGCCCAGGATCGAGCCGCGTCCGCCGAACAGCGAGATGCCGCCGATCACCACGGCCGTGATGCTCTCGATATTGGCCGACTGGCCGGAGGTGGGTGATACCGAGCCGATGCGGCCAATCAGGACCCAGCCGGCAAAGGCGCAGATGAGGCCTGAGAGTGCATAGACCGAGATGAGGATGCGCCTGGTATTGACGCCCGAAAGCTCGGCCGCCTCGGGATCGTCGCCCACGGCATAGACGTGGCGGCCCCAGGCGGTGTGGCGCAATACATAGGCAAGCGCCAGCACGAGGAGGATGAAAAAGATCACCCCATAGGTGAAGACCGCGCCGCCAAAGGAGAAGGACTGGCCGAAGAACTGCAGCAGCGGGGCATTGGCTTCAATGTCCTGGGCGCGGATGGTTTCATTGCCCGAATAGAGGAAGTTGGAAGCCAATGCGATCTGCCACATGCCCAGCGTGACGATGAAGGGCGGCAGCTTGATGCGGGCAATGAGCCAGCCATTGATGAAGCCGATGAGCGTGCCGATGGCCAGACCGCAGGCGACGGCCACGGCGGGCGGCAGGCCCAGGCGGAAGGTGAACTGGCCCATGATGACCGAGCTCAGCACCATGATGGCGCCGACCGACAGGTCGATGCCGGCGGTGAGAATGACCAGGGATTGGGCGGCCCCGACAATGCCGACAATGGCGACCTGCTGCAGGATCAGTGTCATGGCAAAGGACGAAAAGAACTTCGTGCCCAGCAAGGCGCCAAAGACCAGCACCGAGGCGACCAGAACGATCAGCGGCACCAAAGCCGGATTGGAATGCAGCGCGTGCTGGATGCGCGAGAGCAGGGTGTGCTGATGCTCAAAACTGGCAATCGTCTCGGCACGAGCGACGAGGTCCGTTTCGGCCTCGGTCTGGTTCGACATGGGTATCCTCCCCGGTTCCCAATCGATGGCAGGGGCCGATGACGACCCGCCCCTGCCACCATTCTATTGCAGATTACCGATCAACCCCAGCAGAGCGCTTCGCCTTCGGTGGTGTCGATGGATTCAACACCGTCCACGGGCTCATCGGTCACCAGGCTGACGCCGGTGTCGAAGAAGTCCTTGCCGGGGGTGGGCTCGGGCTTCACGCCGGTGTCGGCCCAGGCCTTGATCGCCTCGACACCCAGGGCCGCCATCTGCAGCGGATATTGCTGGGACGTGGCGCCGATGACGCCGTCGCGCACATTGGCAATACCCGGGCAGCCGCCATCGACCGAGACGATCAGCACATCGTTCTCGCGGCCAAAGGATTTGAGGGCCTCATAGGCGCCGGCCGCCGAAGGCTCGTTGATGGTGTGGACCACATTGATCATGGGGTCCTTGACCAGGAGGTTTTCCATGGCCTCGCGGCCGCCCTCTTCATTGCCGGCAGTGACGTCGTGACCAACGATACGCGGATCAGTTTCGTCGCCCCATTTGTTTGGATCGGCCAGATCGATGCCAAAACCCTGCAGGAACCCCTGATTGCGCAGGACGTCGACCGTGGGCTGGCTGATGCCGAGGTTGAGCAGGGCAATCTTGGCATTGGCCGCATCAGCACCGAGCTTGCCGGCGGCCCATTTGCCGATCAGTTCACCGGCCAGGAAATTGTCGGTGGCAAAGGTCGCGTCGGCTGCATCGATGGGGTTGAGCGGGGTGTCGAGCGCAATGACCAGCAGACCGGCGTCGCGCGCCTGCTGCACCGATTGCACGATGGCCGAGGTATCGGAGGCGGTGAGCAGAATGCCGCTGGCGCCATCTGCGATGCAGGTTTCAATGGCGGCGACCTGGGTTTCGTGATCGCCATCGACGCGGCCCGCGAATGACTTGAGCGTGATGCCCAGTTCGGCCGCCTTGGCCTCGGCACCTTCCTTCATCTTGACGAAGAAGGGATTGGTATCGGTCTTGGTGATCAGACAGGCCGAAACGTCCTGGGCCATGGCTGCGGGGGTCGTGGCATTCATGGCGGCGAGGCACAATGCAGTGCCGATAAGCAGCTTCTTCACTTTTCTCTCTCCCTTGGCGGACGTGTTGCGGCGAGGCTCCTCCCCAGCCGACAAATGTCCACCTGCTTGTCTTGACGGCCTCATGGTGGCGGGGATTCACGGCACCGTCAATATATAAATATACTTTATTTATTTATTTGGTCCGGGCTATCTTCCGCTTCCTGGAAGCTGTCTCTATGGTGCGCGTCATGGGCGAACCGATCATCAGAACTGTCAGCCGCGGCGTGAACCAGAGTGGGGTTCGCGACCACAATGAGCGCCTGCTGCTGACCCTGCTGCAACGGCATGGGCCGATGGCGGGCAGCGACCTGGCGCGGCTCGCAAACCTTTCCCCACAAACAGTTTCCATTATCCTGAGGGAGATGGAGGCCGAAGGACTATTGGCGCGCGGGGCGCCGGTGAAAGGCAAGGTCGGCAAGCCCTCGATACCGATGAGCCTGGCCGAGGGCGGCGTGCTTTCGCTGGGGTGCAAGATCGGCCGGCGCAGTGCTGTGCTGTTGCTCGCGGACTTCCGCGGCACGGTGCGACACGAACTGCGGCTGACCTATAAATATCCCATGCCGCAGCCGATCTTTGCGTTTCTGCGCGAAGGCATCGAGACCATCCTGGCCCAATGCAGCCCCGCCGAACGCGCCCGCATCTGCGGGATAGGGATCGGCACGCCGTTTGAACTATGGAAGTGGAGCGAGCTGGTTGGCGCGCCCGCCGCACAGTTTGCTTCGTGGCGCGACGTTGATTTCGCCGCGGAGCTGGCCAGCTTTACCGATCTGCCGGTGCAGGTGGTCAACGACGCCACGGCCGGGTGCCAGGCCGAGCATATCTATGGACGCGGCAAGGAGTTCCGCGACTACGCCTATTTCTTCATTGGCGCCTTTATCGGGGGCGGCATCGTGCTCAACCACTCGGTCTATCAGGGGCATCAGGGCAATGCGGGGGCGCTTGGGTCATTGCGCAGCTTCGGGCCGCAGGGCGAGAGCCAGCAACTAATCGACACGGCCTCGATCCACCTGCTGGAAGCGCGGCTGGCTGAAAATGGTCATGACCCGCAGGAACTGTGGACCCAGCCACAGGACTGGAGCCAGTTTGGCCGCTTCGTTGAACCCTGGATCGGACGCACGGCGCAGGAATTGGCCAAGGCCAGCCTGTCGGTCTGCGCCGTTATCGACTTCGAGGCCATCCTGATCGATGGGGCCTTTCCCGACGAGATCAAGCATGAACTGGTCGAGCGCACGCGGCGCTATCTGGTCAACCAGGACATGCGCGGGCTGATAGCACCGCGCATCGAGGCCGGCACGGTCGGGTTCAACGCCCGCGCCATTGGCGCCGCCACCAGCCCGCTATTCGAGCGCTATTTCATGAACGGCAATTTGCGGCTTCAGGGGTGATGCCCTGACGGGAGCGGTTCAGCGTATCCGCAGCCCGTCCTGCCCGAACACCAACAGCGCCGCCGGGTCGAAATGGGCCGTGTAGCGGTCGGCGGTCTTGAGTGTGCGATTGTTTTCCGTGGCGATGGTTATCAGCTCGGCGCCCTTGTCGCGGGCATAGGCATAGGTCTCCCCGCCCAGATGCTCGATGATCTCGACATTGACCTCGATTGAGGCGCTGCCCTCGGTCGAGAAATGCTCAGGCCGAATGCCGACGGTGACCGCGGTGCCATCCGCGAGCGCGACCGGCGAGGGAATGACCTGACCGGGGAAATCGGCAAGGCGGATGCCGCCAGCCTCGGCGGTGCCCTTGAGGAAGTTCATTTTGGGCGAGCCGATGAAGCCGGCCACGAAGATATTGTCCGGGTTGTCGTAGAGTTCGAGGGGCGAGCCGACCTGTTCGATGCGCCCGTCGCGCAACACCACGATCTTGTCGGCCAGGGTCATGGCTTCGACCTGGTCGTGGGTGACGTAAATGATGGTAGTCTTGAGTTCCTGATGCAGCCGCGCGATCTCGATACGCATATGGACGCGCAATTCGGCGTCGAGATTGGACAGCGGCTCGTCAAAGAGGAATACGTCAGGGTGGCGCACAATGGCCCGGCCGATGGCGACGCGCTGGCGCTGGCCGCCCGACAACTGGCCGGGGCGACGTTCAAGGAGCGGGCCCAATTCAAGGATGCGGGCGGCCTCGGCAACGCGCTGCTCGATTTCGGCCTTGGGGCGACCGGCGAATTTGAGCGCAAAGCCCATGTTCTCGCGCACGGTCATGTGAGGATAGAGCGCATAGGTTTGGAACACCATGGCGATGCCGCGCTGGGAGGGATCGACATCGTTCATCCGGGCGTCGCCGATGAACAGGTCGCCGCCGGAAATCTGTTCGAGCCCGGCGATCATGCGCAGCAGGGTAGACTTGCCGCAGCCTGATGGACCCACAAAGACCACGAACTCCTTGTCGGCAACCTCAAGATCAACCCCCTTGATAACCTCGACGGCCCCGAAGGATTTTTTGACATTGGCCAGCTTCAATCCAGACATGGGGCTGTTCCTCAGCTTGCGGAAAGGGTTGCGACAGCGCGGCCAAGCCGTTCGCTGGTGACGGTGACGGTGATCGGCCCCTTGCCGGTGGACCGGAGCCAGAAGCCGGTGGAGCCGGCGCGCAGGGGCACGAGGCCGGGGCCGAGGCGTTCGGCGGCGCCTGTAACCTCGATGGAAACCGGCTCGGGGAAGAAGGGCAGTTTCTTGCCGGACTGATCGAGCGCCCGGATCATGACGCGGGTGGTATCGCCCTGGGCATGGATTTCGGTGGTGTCGGGCACGATTTCGAGAGCATGAGCCATGGGGTCAGCAATGAAGTTGACGGTGCTGACCGCCTCGCCATTGACGAAGCCGGTGATGGTGGCGTCTTCCCAGCTCATGCCCCAGAGGCCGAGTTCTTCGTCGGTCAGGTGGGCGCGCGTGATGATCACCGGCGCGTGGGGCAGATGCGGAAAGGCGGCGCGATCAGGCTTGAAGCGCTTGGGCGCGTTCTTGCCATAGGTCAATTCAACCTCATCGCAATTGGTGAGAATGATCAGGGGCAGCACGCCGCCGATATTGCGCTCGCCGCGGGCCCAGAAGGTGACCGGCTTGAGGATGACTTCATCGTCCGGCTCGCACTGGCTGCTATAGGCGTAGGCGGCAAATTTTGGTTCGCGGAACATGTCCATGACGCCATGGTGGCAGATGCGGTCGCCGGAGCCGAAGTCCTTGTGGGTGTTGTAGTCGAAGGCGCACCAGCCGATGCAGCCGGCAATCTGGGGATCGCCATAGGCGGCGTTCATCACCTCGAGGTGGCGCAGCACGTGCTCGGCCTGACGCTGCTCCTGATCCCAGGACTTGGTCGGGTACATGTGCCCGCCATATTCAGTGATCATATAGGGCACGACGCGCTCAAGGCCGGTGACCTCCTGCTGTGGCCTGAGCGGGGTCCGTGGGCGATTGCCACCCCATTCCTCATTGCCCAGGATGAAGTCGTTCATGGTGTAAACGTCTTCGAGCAGTTCGCTGTCCGTGATGTAGCGCACGCCGCCGGTGGAGCGGGTGGGATCGAGTTCGCGGGCCAGCGCATTGGTGCGCACGTAGAAATCGTGATCGTCCTGGCTTTCGTTGATGCGCACGCCCCAGATGACGATGGAAGGATGGTTCCAGTCTCGCGTGATCATGCGCCGGACGTTTTCGACGCTTTCGTCCTTCCAGCTCTCGCCGCCGATATGTTGCCAGCCGGGAATTTCTTCAAAGACCAGCAGGCCCAGCTCATCGCAGCGGTCGAGGAAATAGTGGCTCTGCGGATAGTGCGAGGTGCGCACCATGTTGAGCTTGAGTTCACGCTTCAAAATTTCCGCGTCGCGCTCCTGCGCCGAGCGACCCAGCGCATAACCCATATAGGGGAACGACTGGTGGCGGTTGAGACCGCGGAGTTTGAGCGGTTTGCCGTTGAGCTTGAAGCCTTCGGCAGTAAACTCGGCGGTGCGGAAGCCAAAGCGGAAGCTGGCCTCGTCCTGCCCGTGTGGGGTGTCGAGGGTGAGGGCCAACGTATAGAGCGCGGGGTTTACGATGTCCCAAAGGGCGATGCCCGAAAGATCATCAAACCCGACCTCAACCGTCGCGCCGGTGATGGTCGCATCGGTCGCAGCAATGGCCTGGCCCGCGCTGTCGAGCAGCGTCGCCCTAAGCCTGCCCGAGAGCGGCAGGTTCTGCGGGTTGGCGAGATCGATGCGGGCGCGCACCGATTTCTTGCCGGCCAGCGCGTCGGGGGTTTCCACCTTGGCATTGCCGACAAAGACCGGCGCAGTCACCCGCAGCCAGGCTTCGCGATAGATGCCGGCATAGGTCAGATAATCGATCTGACCGCCAAAGGGCGGGATCTCAGGGTTTTCGCTGCCGTCGATGGTAACGGTCAATACGTTTTCGCCCGGCTGCAGCGTGCCGGTGAGGCGCGCTTCAAAGGGCGTATAGCCATCCTTGTGGGCGGCAATCTCCATGCCGTTGAGGCTGACCTTCGCGTTTGCCATGGCGCCATCGAAGATCACCGAGACGTCCCTGCCCTGCCAGCCGGCATCGGCCTCGAAGCGCTTTTCGTAGGTGAAGACGCGCTGATAGGCCTTCTCGTCGAAATAGGTGAAGGGCAGTTCGACGGCGGTGTGCGGCAGACGGACAGTGTCCTTGCCTTCAAACAGCCAGCCGGAATTGAAGTCGATCAGAGAACGCATGGAAAACTCTATTTGACGGCACCCAGCATGCCTTCGACGAAGCGGCGCTGGAGCAGGAAGAAAATGACGAGGGTGGGCAGGGTGGCAAAGATGGCGCCGACCATGACCACGCCGAAATCGGGCGTATAGGCCGAGGTGAGGCCCGCGACGACCAGGGTCAGGGTCTTCATCTCATTGGTCTGAAGCACGATCAGCGGCCAGAGGTAATTGTTCCAGTTGGCCATGAAGACGATGATCGTTGCCGCGGCATAGGTCGAGCGCATCACCGGCATATAGACGAAGAGGAAGATCTGCCATTCCTTGAGCCCGTCGATGCGGGCGGCATCGCGCAACTCATGCGGGAAGGCCTTTGTGGCCTGGCGGAAATAGAAAACGATGAAGATCGACGCCACCGTGGGCAGGATAATGGCCTGGTAGGTGTTAATCATCTTGAGGTTGGCCATCATGATGAAGAGCGGCACCATGAGGGCAGCGAAGGGGATGGACAACATCAGCAGCAGGCTGCCGAAAATCTTCTCGCGGAAGCGCGAGCGGAACATCTCGAAGCCATAGCCGGCGAGCGAGGAGACCAGCAGCGTCAGCGCGGTGCCGACGCCGGCGATGAAGAATGAGTTGAACAGGATGCGTGGCATATCCACCGAGGTGAAGAAGACCACGATATTGGTCCAGAGCGCGCCGCCCGGCGTTGCCTTGCCCTTGATGACATCGGCGGAGGTATTGGTGGCGCCCACCAGCATCCAGAAGAAGGGAAAGACCGAGATGAAAGCGGCCAGCAGCAGCAGCAGATAGGTGGCGGTGCGGCCGATCAAAGCGAGGGGATTGCTCATGCGCGGCGGTCCCGTGCAGCCAGGAACTGGATGAAGGTCAAAATGCCCACCAGCACCACGATGACATAGGAGACAGTGGCGGCGTAACCGAAGCTGGGCATGAAGCGGAAGCTCAGATTGTAGATGTAGAGCGAGAGCGTCAGCGTCGAATCCGAGGGCGCGCCACCATTGGTGATCAGGTTCGGCTCGTCGAACAACTGCAGGGTGCCGATGGTGGAGATCACGGTGGTGAACAGGATCACGGGCTTGAGCATCGGCACGGTGATGTACCAGAAGCGGGCCCAGGCGGGGACGCCGTCAATTCTGGCCGCTTCATAGATCGAGCGGTCGATGTTCTGCATGGCGGCCAGATAGAAAATCATATTGTAGCCGGTCCAGCGCCAGGTGATGGCGCTGATGATGACCACCTTGGCCCAGAACGGATCGGCCAGCCAGGGAATGGGATCACCGATAATGTGGAGCGCCATCAGCATCTGGTTCATGATGCCGTCCTGGGCGAACATGGACTTGAAGACTACCGAATAGGCGACCAGCGATGTCACGCAGGGCAGGAAGATGGCCGTGCGGAACCAGGACCGGCCCCACAGATTGCTGTCATTGAGCGCGTTGGCAAACAACAGGGCCAGGATCAGCATGATCGGCACCTGGATGGCGAGGAATGTCAGCGTGTTGGTCAGCGCCCGGATAAACACCGGGTCCTGCGTCAGGCGCAGGATATTGTTGAAGCCGCCGAAGCTGAAATTCATGCCGCGACCGACCTGGAAGCTCATCCAGAGCGACCAGAGGATCGGATAGATCATGAACAGCCCCAGAAGGATCAAGGCCGGCATGACGAAGAGCCAGCCGTTCCATTGCTCGTTCCGCGCGAAACCCGATTGCGCCACGCCAACCCCCAATCCTGGTGTCAAAAATCACCGATGACCCCCGCGCCGGGCGCGGGGGTCTCGGGGAGGCCGGAGGCAGCGTTACGCCGCCCCCGGTTTTCCGATGTTACTGGACCTGCTGGTTGACCTGGGCCTCGATGGCCGCGGCGATCTCGTCGACATTGCCGCCACTGGTCAGGGCCGGGATCTGCGCCACGACAGCCGCGTCGGCCTCGTTGGTGAAGATGCCATAGTTCACGGACGGGATCTGGCCGAGCCAGGTGGAGAAGTTCTGCCAGACCGGCGCGCCACCGAAGAACTCGTCGCTGGCCGAATAGGCCTCGCCTTCACGCGCGGCCAGGAGCGAACCGAGCGCACCCTGGTTGACGAGGATTTCCTGGTAGAAATCGGCATCCTGACCCCAGACGGAGGAGAGGAAATCGACGGCGGCTTCCTTTTCAGGGGCCGAGGACATCACATACCAGCTCGAACCACCCAGGTTGGAGGCGTTGGTTGCCCCCTCGACGCCATCAAGAGCGGGGATCGGGGCAATGCCCCACTGGCCGGACTGATCGGCATTGGCCTTGATCGTGCCAACCATCCACACGCCTGTGACGGTGGCCAGGGTGTCGCCCGAGGTGAACGAACCGGTGTATTCGGTCCAGCCGGCAACCGGCTTGGTGATGCCGGCGGCGACCATGTCCTGATAGGTGTGCAGGGCAGCCTTGAACACGTCGTTGTTGGCAATGTTCACGCTGCCATCGGCGTTGAAATACCAGGAGCCGGCAGACTGCATCAGGATGCGGAAGATGCCGGCATCATTGGGATCGATGGGCAGGAGAATCTGGCCGGTCTTTTCCTTGATGTCCTTGCCGATTTCGATCAGGCGGCTCCAAGTGATGCCTTCAAGATCGGCAGCGGTGTAGCCGGCTTCTTCGAGAATGTCAGACCGATAGAACAGGCCAGTGACACCGGAGTCGAAGGGCAGCGAATAGCCCTGGCCGTTGAGCGTGGCGAGTTCGACCTTGTAGGGCGCGAAGCCCGAGAGATCGATCTTGTCGCTGAGCGGCTCGAAGGCGCCGGGGAAGGACTGCAGGTACTTCTGTGCACCGTAGTCCTCGATCAGCACGATGTCGGGCAGGCCATCGGTGGTGCCCGAAGCCAGCTGGGCCTGCAGCTTGGTTTCAAGGTCAGCCTTGGCGAAATCGACGATGTTGACGGTGACGTCGGGGTGTTCCGCCGCGTATTTCTCGGCGGCGAGCTTCATGGTGGCGCCGTTAAAGTTCGGGTCCCAGCACCAGACGGTGATTTCCAGCGCTGATGCACTGGTGACGCTGAACATGGAGACGCCAGCCAAAGCGATGGCGAGCGAGCGCTTCAAGCGCGTTGAAAAGCTGGTCATTGATAATCCTCCCAATCGGGTGTTTCCTCTTCACCCTGTGAGCAGACTAATATGACTTTTGAGCGTCCGCAAGAATTTCAGTAAATTTTTACTGGGAGAATTTTACTACGCGCTTTCGCCCGGCAGGGGACGGGTGCTGGCCCGCCAGACAATGCGTGATGCGAGATTGATTTGCTTGGCCAATTCGCGCCCGCCAACCCGCTCGAGCAGCAGTTCGACGGCGGTTTCACCGATCTCCTCGGCCGGCAGATGCACGGTGGTCAGCGGCGGATTGAGGAATTGGGCCACGGAAATGTCATTGAAGCTGGCAACCCCGATATCGCGCGGAATGGACAATCCCGCCTCATGCAGGGCGCGGTAGACACCAATGGCCATGGAATCGTTGAAGGTGACGATGGCATCGATGGGGCGGCGCTCGGATAATATCTCGCGCGTCAAACGATAGCCGCCCTCCTCGGTATTGTCGCCGCTGCGAAACAGGCGATCATCGAACCAGCCGGCAGCCGTCATCCATTGGACGAAAGCTTGTGCCCGCCGGTCGCCCCAGCCGATATAGGCAATGCGCCGATAGCCGCGCTGGGCCAATGCCACCAAGAGCTTTTCCATGGCGGCACGCAAATCCGCCGAAACGGAATCGATCTGGTCGTCTGTCGGCACATGATCGGCAAAAACGATCTGGCGGGAATTGCGCTGCAGCCATTCGGTCTCGTCATCGTCGTGGCGGCCAATGACAATGGTGCCCGAGGCCTCCTGCAACAGCTTGGCGTCGGGCTTGGCGTCGGTGTGGTAAACTTTTACCGTCTCGATCTTGAGGGCAGCGCAGCGGCGCTCGATACCCAGGCGCAGGGCCACATAATAGGGATCGACCAGTTCGCGCTCGGGCGCCAGGAAGTGCACCAGCGCCAGGCGGACCAGGCCCTGCTGATTGGCACGATTGCGATTGCGCGGGGTGGCATAGTTCAGCGCTTCGGCCGTCTCGATGATGGCCTGCCGCTTGCGGTTGGAAATCGAGAGGGTGGAATCGTAATTAAGGACGCGCGAAACGGTAGCGCTGGAGACGCCGACGGCGGCGGCAATTTCTTTGATGGTGACCATGGCTGGCACGCTACTTCCCGGCCCGCACCGGGGTCAATGGATTTGCAGAACGTGCCTCAGGCCCGCAAGCCCGGCTCCAGCCGGTCGTTCCAGTCGATGGCGCCGGGGCGGCCCAGGAGGAAACCCTGCGCCTCGGTGCAGCCTTCCTTGCGCAGGACATCGAGCTGCTCGCGGGTTTCCACGCCTTCGGCCAGAACCGGTACCGAGAGGCTCCGCCCCAGCGCCAGGATGGCGCGCACGATAGCCTTGGATTGTTCGTCGCTCTCGACTTCGTTCATGAAGGAGCGATCGATCTTGATCTTGTCGAAGGGAAAGCTGCGCAGGGTGTCGAGCGAAGAATAGCCGGTGCCGAAGTCATCGATAGCAATGGATACGCCCATGGCCTTGATCTGGCGCAGAATGTGCAGGGCCCGGTTCTTGTCGCCGATGATCGAGGTTTCGGTGACCTCGAGCTCCAGACGATGGGGCGCCAGGCCCGACATGAACAAGGAGTTGCGCACGGTATCGATCAGATCGATCTGGGCAAGCTGAATGCCCGAGACATTGACGGCGATCTTGCAGGGTTCGGGCCAGGAGGCGGCCTCAAGGCAGGCCATCTTGAGGACCCAGACGCCGATGGCGCTGATGGCTCCGCACTCCTCGGCGATGGGAATGAACTCGGCTGGCGAGACATTGCCATGGCCTGGCCGGTTCCAGCGCAGCAGCACTTCGTAGCCGGTGATCTCACCGGAGGCGACAGACTTCTGCACCTGGTAGGCGAGGGAGAAACCATTGTTTTCAACAGCCGTCCAAAGATCGCGCGCGATGTCGCGCCGCTGGCGGGCCTGCTCGTCCATGTCGTGTTCATAGTAGCAGATGCGGCGGTCGAACTCGGCCTTGGCGCGATACATGGCCAGGTCGGCATTGCTCATCAGCTTGGACAATTCGCGACCATCGTCGGGATAGACAGCGACGCCAATGCTGCCACCGAGGGCCACGGTCAAACCATCGCTTTCGACACGGCGCGTCAGGGTAGCCTCGATCCGCACCAGGAAGTCACGCAGCGCATCCATGCTGGAGAAAATCTTGAGCGCGGCAAACTCGTCCCCACCCAGGCGCGCGACGACCTCGCCTTCGCGCAGCAGGCCATTCAGGCGGGCCGCCAGGGTTTTGAGCACCAGATCGCCGGCGGCATGGCCGTGGCTGTCATTGATCTCCTTGAAGTGGTCGAGATCCACGGCGATGACGGCCAGCTGCTCGCCATTTTCAATGGCCTTGGCCAGCGCCCAATCAAAGGATTCGTTGAAGCGCGCGCGGTTGGGCAGACCAGTGAGCCCATCGTGGCGGGCCAGATGGGCGATGGCGCGCTGCGAGCGATGGCGTTCTGTCACATCGTCAACGGTCGTAACCCAGGAACCGTTGCCGATGGGACTGTGACTGACCTGAAGCACCCGATCCTCGGAGAAGGTGTGCACGATGTCCCCGCCCCGCTCGATCAGCGGCATGTGATTGTCGAGCACATTGGTCAGGCGCTCATCGAGGTCAGCGGGAATTTCGCCCGTGCCGATGATGGTGAGGCGGCAGGTCTCGCGGAAACTGATGCCGCTCAGGTCGGCGCCTGGGTCAATGCCCAGCATCGCCGGGAAGCGCTGGTTGTGCAGCTGCATGCGACCCTGTGCATCGTAGAGGGCCAAGCCCTGCGCCATGTGGGTCATGGCCAGCCCGAGCTTGTTGGTGACCGCACTGATCTGCTCGGCGTCGCGCAATTCCCGCTCCCGTTCGCGTGCGGTGCGGCGGCGATCTGCCTCGTCGAGCACGGAACTGCCCAGCGCCAATGCCAGCAGCAGGATGGAAATGAAGGTCAGCGCGATCGAGAGCCAGAACCCGTCCAGTTCGCCGCTGACGGAGAGCGGGAAGCAGCGGGAAAAATCGGCCGCCGCCATCGCGGTGAAGTGCATGGCACAGATGGCCAGGGTCAGCAGCAGGGCGCCACCGACAACCCGGCGGAGGCTGCCGCCCATGCCAGTGACGAAGGCCAGACCACCCAAGCTGATGCCGGCGATGATCGATGTGGCGACCAGCGCAGGGTTCCAGTCCAGGCTTCCCCCCATGATCAGGGCCGCGATGCCGGCATAGTGCATCGAGGAAATGGCAACGCCCACCACCGCGCCGCCAAGAAAGCGATCCTGCGCGCTGGTGCCGCGAATGGCCATGGCAATGCCGGCACCGCACACCAGTATGGCAATCAACAGCGAAAGGGCCGTCAACCAGAGATCATAATTGAGGGTAAAGCCGGGGCGGAAGGCCAGGACGGCAACGAAATGGGTGGCCCAGATGCCAAAGCCAACCGCCAGCGCAGCCACCATGGTCCATACATTGCGCATGCGGCCGGTGGAGCGATGGGCATGGCGCAGAAGGCCAATGCAGGCATAGGACGATATCAGGCAGATCGTGGCCGCCAGAACGATGAGACCCGGCGCGTGGGACGTGAAGAAGAAATCGACAATCGGCAAGGCGGGCCTACGGAAAAATCCCTATGGACCCGTATCCCTGCGGGTAAATGCCTTACCGAACCGTCACCTCTGCGCTGCAAAAGCGCGAAAGTGATCGAATTCTAGGCGTTTATCGTATTCGCTTGTAGCATTGCGGCGAGCGAGGGCCTGGACGCGCCATGACCACCAATCTTTACCCACCCGATTTTTATGCTGACCGACGAGGGCACACATTGCATGCCGCCCGGCAGATCTTGCGGGCACTGCCAGAGGGCCTGAAGCGGGACCGCCTCGCCGATATCGGCTGCGGGACCGGCACCTTTCTGGCCGCAGCCCTCGACATGGGCGCCGAGCACGTCTTTGGCATCGAAGGCGATTGGGTGAAGCCGGCGATGCTGGACGATCCGCGTATCGGGTTCAGGGCTGCAAACCTTGAAGAGGCGTTCGAGGGACCGGGCGTGGACCTCGTACTGTCGCTGGAGGTAGCCGAGCATCTGTCGGCGCAGCGCGCGGCCGGTTTTGTCGCCGATCTGGTGGCCATGGCGCCGGCGGTGCTGTTCAGCGCTGCCATTCCCGGACAGGGCGGCGTCGGGCACAGCAATGAGCAATGGCAGAGTTTTTGGGCGCAGCACTTTGCCGGTCATGGCTATCGGGCGTTCGATGTGGTGCGGCCGCTCATCTGGAGCGACGAGGCGGTGCCGGCCTGGTATCGGCAGAACATCGTGCTCTATCTCGATGACGCGATGGCCACGGCGCTCGGGGTGACCCCGACGGACCCGGCACTGCTCGACAAAGTGCATCCGGCGTTCTGGGCACGGGCCAATCGCGAGCTCAAATATGCCAATGCGCTGCCCGAGTCCGAGGTGTTGCGGCAGCAGGCGCAGCAGCAACAGCAGTGATCAGCGGGCCGCCCAGAGCAGGCCGCGCTTGAGGATGGTGCGCACCTGGGGGATTTCCAACTCGTCGGCGGTGTGGCCGAGTGATGAGTAGAAGACCCGCCCCTTGTCGTGATTGGTGGTGAAGACCACCGGCATGACGACGTTTTTCCGCCAGGCGTGGTGTTCGCCCGAGAAGGTGGTGGTGGCCAGCACCTCCACTGCGGGATCGTAGTTGAGGTAATACTGCTCGGACGTGTGCTCGAAACTTTCGATGCCTGCCATGATCGGGTGGTCGGGGCGGGTCACATCGACTCTATATGTCATGATATTGCCCGGGTGCTGCACCCAATAGACACTGGCGGCGTAGCGGAAGGCGACGCTGGCGCGGAAGGTCGTGGCCAGGCCCATGTGATAGCCCGCAAGTCCCGTGCCGGCGCGGATGGCGGCGATGAGAGCGTTGATCTTCTCGGGCGCCAGAGTGCCATCGGTGATGACGGGAACGACGAGATCATTGCTGCCGATATCATCCGCGCCAAGCGCGTCATAGTCGGGTGTGACCGTAACGGCAAAGCCTTCCTCTTCGAGCAATTGGCGCACCACGTGGGCGCCGCGCTCGGGGGTGTGCAGCTCCATGCCACCCCAAACGACGAGTGCTTTTTTTGTCATGTCGCAGTTCCGGGTTTGCGGAAGGCCCCCTCACCCGCCGCTTTGCGTCGACCTCTCCCCCAAAGGGAGAGGTGGTGACCGGTCGACGTCGCGCAGCGACACCTCTCCCTCGGGGGAGAGGTCGGCCGAAGGCCGGGTGAGGGGGCCTTACTGCCTAAAATGTCGCTCAACATAGCCCCAGCCCCACTGCCTCGGTTCGATGTACGCCCTTGGGGACGAAGCAGAACGCGTCGTCCTCGCCCAGGATCTTTGCCGCAAGATGCACGACCGAGAGCCACATTTCCGTGCCCTGGAGGCCCGGCCCCTGCCCGTCGGCAAAAGCGAAACCTTCGCCGTCAACCCAGCGCTCACCGGCGCGAGCGATAACATTGCGGGCAATGGCTTCCGCCTCGGCGCGGCGATGATCGGTCTGGCTGAGGCAGAGCAAGAGCGGGTGGATGGTGTCGAGCAGGTTACAGGCGGTGTAGGCGGGGCCGGAGAAGCCACCATAATTGCGGTGGTTCAGCAGCACTGAATCGATGGCGGCGTCGGGACGCGGCACGGCAATGCCGAACTGGGCATAGGTGCCGCGCGTCAATCGGTAAAAGCCATTGACGGGTTGCAGCAGGCCCTGGTCCTTGGTGGGCGCACCCCACAGGCCCGAGGCACGATCCTGATTGAGGGCGAGCCAGCCGAAAAGGGTTTGCCGGGCATGGCCGGTGGAGAAGTAGCGGGCGTTGAAATAGAGTGCCGTGCCCATGGTATCGACGTCGGCGCCAGCGCCCCAGGCCCGTTCGCGCCAGGTGAGGCTCTCGAGCCACTGGCAGAGATCGGGCGCTGACAGTTCAACGGCGGAGACCTTGTGGAGAGGCTGGCTGCCGAGCACTTCGAGCGCATAGCCCACGGCCAGCACATTGTAGAGCGCCAGCCCATCGTTGCGCATGGCCACACCCTGCCTGGGCGGCTGGTAAGGATCGGGGAACAGGCCCGTTTCCGGGTCCTGGACGGCCTGCAGGCGGGCAATGGTGGCGGGAATGTCGAGCCCATCAGGCAGGCTGGCAAAACCGGTGGCGATTTCCACGGCGTCGCAGAGATGGCGGATGCTCATGCGGGCGCTGCCGTGATTTTCGCGCGAGAGATATTCGCCCTCATGCGTGTTGCGACGGAGGATGTCCTGAAACTGCGCCCGGGCCCGCTCGCCGAGCGCCTGCAACTGGGCGCGCGTCGCATTGCGTCGCCCCTGCCCGCGATAGCGCAAGACCTTTGCCGGAACGCCGCCGACGATTGCCATGGGCGGCACGTCCTTGCTGACCACGGCGCCTGCCGCGATCACCGCGCCGCGTCCGATGGTGACGCCATCGACGACAACCGCATTGGCGCCGATCCACACATCGTCCTCGATGGTGATGCCCAGGGTTTCGTGCTTCTGACGGTAGATCGGCAGGCCGGGGTCGTCAAAGCCATGGTTGAAGCCGACCAACGAGACATGACTGGCAATGCGGACGCCGTCGCCGCACGTCACCTTGCCCGAAATCATGGCATAGGGATTGACGGTGCAATGAGCGCCGAAGGTGACATCACCGCGCACCAGGGCATGGCCGGCAATCCAGCTCTGCTCGCCCAGAACAAGCCTGGTCGTGAAGATGGCTGCATCGGCGGCAACATAGGCGGTTGGATGAAAGCTGGCGCCGGCGCGCGTTTCCAGTTCGGCTTGTCTTGAACGATGTTCGGGACTGTCGATGTCGTCGGGGGTGCGATCCCACGTCAGGAACTGGAGACGGGAGCCACGCCAAGCATCGCCCTCACCCGGGAGAGGAATGGGAGCATCGGCGCGCTCGGTGCCATTCTTGTCCCTTGCGGCGAGAAGGTGGCGCGAAGCGCCGGGTGAGGATGCCTCTGTTGAACTCACGCCAGCCGCTCCAGCAGTTCGGGTTCGATCTCATAAAGCATGGGTTCGCCGCGGACGAACCGTTCGACTTCTTCCACTGCCATCAGGCCGAGCCGGGCGCGTTCGGCGCCGATGGCCCCGGCCACATGGGGCGTGAGGAACACATTGGGCAGGGAGAAAAAGGGCGAATCCGCGGGAGGGATTTCGGGGTCGGTGACATCGATGACGGCGTGGATGCGACCGGTCTGGAGTTCGGCCAGCAGGGCCGCTTCATCGACCAGCGCACCGCGCGCCGTGTTGATGAAGGCGGCGCCATCCTGCATCAGCTTTAGCTGACGGGCGCCGATCATGCCGCGTGTATTGGGCAGCGACGGCGCGTGGATGGAGACCACGTCCGAACGGGCCATCAGGGTGTCGAGATCGACCAGGGATACCTGCCGGGCAATTGGGTCATCGGGCTGTACGAAAGGATCGTAGAGCAGCACTTCGAAATCGAAACCGGACAGCATGGCCGCCACCTTGCGGCCAATGCGCGAGGCGCCGACAAGACCGACGGTGCGGCGGAAATTACCCAGCGGGTGATCCATCAACTCATAGCTGGAGCGGCGTGTGGGATCGGCGCGGTAAAGATCGCGCAGCTCGAAAATGCGCTTGTTGGCCAGCAGGATTGTGGCCAGCGTGAACTCAGCCACCGGCACGGCATTGGCTTCGGCAGCGTGGGTAACGCGGATGCCGGAGGCATAGGCCGTGGGGTCGACAGTGAATTTGACCGTGCCAGCAGCATGGGCCACGAGTTGGAGCCCGGGCGCGGCGCGCAGCACGTCGGGGGTGAGCATCGGACAGCCCCAGCCGGTCACAAGGATATTGGTCTGGGTCAGCATGGCCCGCGCCTCAGGGGTGCCGAAGCTGGTCAGCGGCGCGGACGATAGCACCTCGCAGCAGGCCTCGAGCCGCTCCATGGCGCCATGATCAAAAACATGGCGCGTCTTGTGCGGGTCAAAGGCGAAGGTCAGTTTTGGCCGCATCAGAACCGCTCCGGCACAAGAATGGCGCTCACATCCACGCCCTCACGGGCAAAGAGGGCTTCGAGCGCGGCAAGATCGGGCGCCTGGGGCGGGTTGGCCAGCGCGGCTTCCGCGTCCGTGCCCGAGGGCATGGCCATGGCTGCGGTCACCAGAATTGTGGTGCCAGCAGGAATATCCCCGCGTACCTGCGGCACGATGGTTTTGCTGGCGATCAGATTGGTATTGGGCAGGGCGCGGAAGGCCCGGCCGTCTCGACCACCCACAAGGCAGACAATGGCGCTGAGATCGGTTTTCGACTTGGCGATGCCGCGCGCTTTCTCGTCGATATAGGTGTCGGCACCGAGATCGGCGCGATCAATGGCAAAGCCACCCTCGGTTCCATGCAGGGCCCTTGGCGTGGTGATGCGGTGGACGCGGATATGCCAGGGATTGGCCGGCAGCAGCCAGGTTTCAACAGTGACGTCGACCCAAGGCTTCCAGACGGCGTGGAGTGTGTCGCCGGCGATCTGGGCAGTTTCATTGGTTTCGCGAACGCGGTAGTGGCGGCCATCGTCGCTGAGGGCCAGGGCACCGTCGAAGGCGCCGGAGTGATAGCTGCGTTCGTCCACTTCGACCGAAAATCCATATCGGCTGGAATAGGCGAATTTGGCGTATTTCTCAGTGCCGGCGCGCATCTGCCAGTTCTGCTGTCCCGAAGACAGCGCCACCACATTGCCCCGTGTATGGAACGCCACCATGCCCGGATGCTTGAGCGGCACCGGCGCGGCATCAAAGCCGGCGGCTTCTTCCTCGGCGGTCCAGAAGGGATGGTCGGCAGGCAGGGCCAGCGGCAGGAAGGCCTTCAGCGCCCAATAGGGCGAGCCGGCCGAATTGTAGCTCTCGGACATGAAGAGATTGGGATAGGCATAGCCGATGGAGAGCACACCATTGCCATGGGCGATGGGTTTTTTGGCCCACCAGCGCAGGTGGCGCATGAAATGGCCCTTGATCTTGCCCAAGGGCAGCGCCTCGACATCGGCAAAGGCCAGCGCGCCCCAGAAGCCGCCACAGGCAAAGCGATAGGTAAGTGAGCGCCCGAAGGCCAGCGTGCCACCATCCTCGTCGAACCAGTGCTGGATATCCTGGGCAAAGAGTTTTGCCCGCTCCTTATAGGCGGCCACTCGCTTCTCGTCACCGCGCGCCAACTTGGCGTAGATGAGCCCATAAAAGTGCATGGCGAAGGGGATGTAGTGGTCGATGCGGCGCACGTTGCCGTCGCGGTACCAGCCTTCGCCGAGATAAAAACCATCGAGCTCTTCAAGGTACCTTTCGGTCAAAGAGCGGTCGAAGGCGACGCCGCATTCCTCAAGGCCGAGATCGACCAGGATGCGGAAGAACTTCCAGTTGTTGTCGGCATAATCGAACTGGCGGGCGTGCTTGAGATAGACCGCCAGATTGTCCTTGGCCTTCTGCGGCAGCGGCTCCCAGACAAGGTGCGGCACCATGCGCATGGTGAAACCGACGGCCGCCAGCTCGACCATGCGCTGGTCGGTTGAATTGACCTCGCCCCAATATTCGGGGTGATCGGGATCAGTGCCATTGGCCAGGCCCTGGCGATAAAGTTCCCAATGGGCGAAATCGCCGCCACCGGCGGCCAGCGGCGTCAGGCCCCAAAGCGGACGGGCAAAGCCTTCAAGGTCTGCCGCGGCGCGGTCGAAATGAGCCCCTGCCCCGTCGAGGCGCACGCGGGCGCCTCCGGCCGAGAAATAGGGCAATAGCGGATCGAACAGGTCACGCAGGCCCTGTTCGACATCGGCACGCGTCTGGAGGGAATTGCCAAACAGCGGATTGGCGCTCGCCGGATCGTAAGTCATTTTAAGCAATAGCCTTTTGCGGGGCTTCATAGGCGCCCGTGAGATCGAGAGTGTCGGCAAAGTGGCAGGCCGCGGACTGGGCCGTGCCGTTGATGGCGCGCAGGGCGGGTTTTTCGGTCCGGCAGCGGTCCTGTGCATACTTGCAGCGGGTATTGAACGGGCAGCCCTGCGGGCGGTTGCCGAGATAGGGGATTTCGCCCTTGAGCTCAGGGCGACGCCCCTTGCGCCGGGTCGGGTCGGCAATGGGCAGGGCTTCGAGCAGCATTTCGGTGTAGGGGTGGCGTGGACGCTCGAACAGCAGGTCTGTCGGTGAGGTTTCCACCACATGGCCAAGGTACATCACCACCACGCGGTCAGCGATGTAGTTCACCACGCCCAGATCGTGGCTGATGAAGATATAGGTGAGGCCGAACTCTTCCTTGAGATCATCGAGAAGGTTGAGCACCTGTGCCTGGATCGAGACGTCGAGGGCGGAAACCGCCTCGTCGGCAATCACCAGTTTGGGGTCGAGAACCAGCGCGCGGGCAATGCCGATGCGCTGCCGCTGGCCGCCGGAAAAGGCGTGCGGATAGCGGCCGGCGGCATCGGGCGAAATGCCGACCTTGGCCAGGGTGTCATAGACCCGCGCTTCCAGCTCCTTGCCGCGCATCAGCTTATGGACGCGCAGCGGCTCGGCGACGATATCGAAGACCCGCATATTGGGGTTGAGCGAACTCATCGGGTCCTGGAAGATCATGCGGATGTCGCGGCGATAGGGTTTTATCGCGCGCTTATCGAGGGTTGTCAGGTCAACGCTCGTGCCACCTTCTGGATGGTAGTAAACGTGGCCGGAACTGACCGGCTGCGCCTTGATGATGCAGCGCCCCAGGGTGGTCTTGCCGCAGCCGCTCTCGCCCACGATGGCAAGGGTTTCACCGGCCTCAACGGTGAGGTTGACATCGTTGAGCGCCACCAGTTCGCGGCCCTGCCTGAAGAGGCCGCCCCCGAGATGGAAGACTTTGCTGAGATTTTCGACGGACAGCAGCGTGGTCATGCGAAGGCCTCCGCCTTTTCATGCGTGAGCAGATGGCAGCGGGCAGTGTGGCCGGTGCTGACCATGGTGCGTTGGGGGCGGATTTCGGCGCAGGGACCGAAGGCATGTGGGCAACGGCTGGTGAAGGCGCAGCCATTGGGGCGGTCCTTGGGGGACGGCACGGTGCCCTTGATGGGGGTGAGGCGCTGCCGCTCGGCCTTGCGCATCAGGCGCGGCACCGAATTCATCAGCGCCTGGGTATAGGGGTGCTTGGGCGCACGGAACACCTCATAGACGTCCCCCTGCTCCACCACGTCGCCCAGATACATGACGGCGATTTCGTCAGCGATTTCGGCCACGACGCCAAGGTCATGGGTGATGAACAGCATGGCCATGCCAAAATCGTCCTGCAACTGGCGCAGGAGATCGAGAATTTGCGCCTGCGTCGTCACATCGAGCGCCGTGGTTGGCTCATCGGCAATCAACAGCTTGGGCGTGCAGGCGAGCGCCATGGCGATCATGGCGCGCTGCCTCAGCCCACCAGAGAGCTCAAAGGGATAGGCATTGGCGCGGTCACGGGCACCGGGGACGCCGACCTGGTCGAGCAGAGAGATGGTGCGTTCGCGGGCCTGCTTCTTGTTGAGGCGATCATGCAGCACGATGATTTCGTCGATCTGGTCGCCGATGGTGTGCACCGGCGAGAGCGAGGACATCGGCTCCTGGAAAATCATCGAGATTTCCGCGCCGCGAATGGCGCGCATGGCCAGGCTATCGGAATTGAGGCGGGCAATGTCGACCGGCCCGGCGCCGGTATCGTAGAGGATTTTCCCGCTCGGGATCTTGGCGTTGCGATCAAGCAGGCGCAGTACGGCGCGGGCGGTGACGGACTTGCCACAGCCGCTTTCGCCCACCAGCGCCAACGTTTTGCCAGGGGTGAGGGTCAGGTCAACCTGTCGCACCGCCTCGATATCCGCCTCGTCGGGGGAGGAGAAGACAATGGACATGTCGTTGATGGTCAGGAGGGGTTTAGCGGCCATGGGGGTCTGCGGCATCACGAAGGCCGTCTCCGAAGAAATTGAGGGCAAGGATGACCACGACAACGCAAAGGCCGGGGGCCAGGAGCCATGGGGCGGTGGCCAGGGTGCGAATGTTCTGCGCGTCCTGAAGCAGCGTGCCCCAGCTGACGATGGGAGCCTGAAGGCCCAGGCCGAGGAAGCTCAGCGCCGTTTCCGCCAGGATCATGCCGGGAATGGCGAGCGTCGCCGCCGCGATGATGTGGCTGGTAAAACTGGGCACCATGTGCCGGGTGACGATACGCCAGTCGCTGGCGCCATCGAGCTGCGCCGCCGTCACGAAATCCTCGGTGCGGAGCGAGAGGAACCGCCCGCGGACAACGCGCGCCAATTCGGTCCAGCCGATCAGCGAGAGAATGATGGTAATGGCGAAATAAGTCTGGAGGGCAGACCAGTCCTTGGGCATGGCGGCGGCCAGGCCGAGCCAGAGCGGAATGGTGGGCATGGAGCGGATGAACTCGACCGTGCGCATGACCGCGCCATCAAACCAGCCGCCATAAAAACCGGCGAACCCGCCGATGACCACGCCGAAGAACAAGCTCAAGGTGACGCCGGCCAGACCAATGGAAAGGGAGATGCGCGTGCCATGAATGAGGCGGCTCAGAAGGTCGCGGCCCAGCCGGTCGGCACCTAGAATATAGAAGGGATCGCGCGGGTTTTCGACGCCCATGAACTTGATCGACATGGGAATGAAACCGGCCAGGCGATAGGGCTCGCTTTCGGTGAAGAAATGCACCGGCAACCGCTTGGTCTCGTCGAGCACGAAGGTGCGGCGCAGGGCCACCGGATCGATCTCGGTTTTATAGGCATAGACATAGGGACCGAAATGCCAGCTGCCGTCTTCGTTCTGCGCCACGAAATTAAGACCCTGCGGCGGCGCATAGGTGTAGCGGGCGCTGTAGTCGGACGGGTCCACCGGGGCCAGGAATTCGGCCAGGATGGCGATCAGATAAAAGACAGCCACGATCCAGAGGCTGACCAGGGCCAGCTTGTGCTGCCGGAAGCGGCGCCACATCAGACCGAACTGGCTTTCGCGAGCGGTCCGGCGGGGGACGGCGACGGGGACGATTTGTTCCATGCTTTGGACAGCCATTACTTGGCCCCGTAGCGAATACGGGGATCGATGAGGGCGAGCAGAATGTCCGAGATCAGCGTGCCGATGACGGTAAGAACGCTCAGGAGCAGGATGATCGCCCCGGCCAGATACATGTCCTGGGTGGTGAGCGAGCGCAGCAGCATCGGCCCGGCAGTCGGCAGGTTCATCACCACCGAGACGATGACCGAACCCGAGACCAGCGCGGGCAGCAGCCAGCCGATGGTGGAAATCAGCGGATTGAGTGCCAGGCGCACAGGATATTTGAGGATTACTTTCCACTCGGGCAGGCCCTTGGCGCGGGCTGTGACCACATAGGGCTTTTTCAGCTCATCGAGCAGATTGGCGCGCAGGATGCGGATCAGCTCGGCGGTGCCGCCGGTGGCCAGCACCAGGACCGGCGCCCAGGCATGGGCAAAGAAATCCCAGATGCGGGGCAGGCTCCAGCGCGCGGTCTCGAACTCGGGCGAGAACAGCCCGCCGAGCGTCGTACCGAACCAGGTGTAGGCCAGGTACATGAGAATGAGTGCGAAAAGGAAATTGGGGACGGCGAGACCGATGAAGCCGGCCACGGTGGCGAGATAATCGCCAAGCGAATATTTGCGCACCGCCGCATAGATGCCGATGGGCAGGGCGATGAACCACATGACGATGACGGCAAGGCCTTCGACCAGGATCGAATTGCCCAGGCGACCCCAGATCAGCTCGGTCACCGGGCGCTTCCATTCAAAGCTCGAACCGAAATTGCCCTGCAGGATGCCGGCCAGCCATTTCCAATATTGCACCAGATAGGGTTCCCCCAAGCCATATTGGGCCCGCAGGTTTTCGATGACCCGTGGGTCAACCTGATCACCGGTGGCGGCGAGCGAGGCGATATAGCTGGTGAGATAATCGCCCGGCGGCAGCTGGATGATCGCGAAGGCCACAAAAGAGATGGCGAACAGCGTCAGCAGCATGGCGATCAGGCGACGAATGATAAACTGGACCATGGCGGGGCGGGCCTTTGGATGGTTTGGAGGTTCCCCTCGCAGCCGGGAAGCGCCGCGAGGGGACGGAGCGGGGGGAAGGTGACCCGCTGTGTTTTGACCGCTCTACTCGAAGTACCAGACCACCGGGTCCATCGGCGACGGGGTCGGGAAGAGCCATGCGTTGAACATGGATTCCGGTGCGTTCCGAAGGTTGTTGCGAATGATCGAGTAGGAGTTGGGCATGAGGCTGACGCCGATCACCGGGAACTGTTCCTTGGTGATGGCCAGGATCTGCTTCATCAGGTCGGCGCGCTCTTCGGGGGACGAGGACGAGCGGATCTGGGTGTAGAGTTCCATCTGCTCCTTGGCCCATTCGGCTGGCTCTTCAGCGATCTCGGGACGCGTGCCGTTGAACCACTGTGCCCACTTGTAGGCCCAGACGCTTTCGTCATTGGCCGGGAAGTAGTAGCGGGGCTCCTGCACCACTTCGAGACCACCGTCGCCAGCCCAGACCTGGGCGTCGAAGTCATTGCCCGGGCGCTTTTCGTAGAACAGGGTGCGGTCGATATTGTTGAGCTCGATCTCGACACCGACGGCAGCCAACTGGAGCTGCATGATTTCGAGGATATCGATCCATTCAGGACGGAGCGCCGAAATCACGTCGATGGTGATCTTGGCCGGCTCGCCATTGCTCATCAGGCGGATACCGTCGCCGTTCATTTCCGTCAGGCCTGCCGCTTCAAGATGCTCGATGGCGAGGTCCGGGTCGAACTCGGTGTACTGCTTGGCCAGTTCCTCGTCATAGAATGGAGACTGTGGACGCGGGGCGACCTGGAAGGGTTCGCCTTGGCCGGTGAAGACCACGTCGACGATTTCTTCGCGGTCGATGGCATGGGAAATGCCGACGCGGAAATCCTTGTTCTGGTAGAGCTCGCGCTTGACCGGATCGTCGTGGTTGAAATTGAGCTGCAGCACCAGGGTGTTGGAGGCCGAGGGAATGACCTCGCCCAGGTGATAATCACCGGCTTCCTGGCCATCGAAGAACAGCGGCTTGTTCACATTGGTCGCAATGTGGCGTTCCTGGAAGTCGATCTCGCCATTGAGAGCTGCAAGGGTCAGCTCCTCAACACCGCCCTGGCTGACGCGCATGTCAAGATTGTCGATATAGGGAAGCTGGTTCCCCTCGGCATCGACCTTCCAATAATAGGGATTGCGGGTCCAGGTGACGCGGCTGGCATTGGCAGTCAGCGGAGTCTCGATCACCCAGCCATAGAGCGTGGGCAGATCGGGATTGGCGAAGCGGATGGTTTCCCAACCCCAGGCGCAGCGATCCTGCAGGTAAAGCGCCCAGCTTGAGAAGCCCTTGGCCTCGGCTTCAGCGGCGGCGTTCTCGTTGTAGGTGGGATGGAACTGGCTGCAGTAGGCCTTCTGCAGCGAGGTGATGTGGATGCCATCCACGCTCGCCATCTGGTCCATCAACATGCCATTGGGCTTGTCGAACTTGAACTTGAAGGTCAGCTCGTCAATGACCTCGATGTTGACCGGGTTGTTCTTGTTGTCGATCCAGCTGCCGGCCGGATAATCGGGGTCCTTGTAGATTTCAACGGCAAACGCGATGTCAGCCGAGGTGAACGGAGTGCCGTCGCTCCACTTGACGCCATCGCGCAGCTTGAAGGTGTATTCGGTGGCGTCGGCATTGGCTTCCCAGCTTTCGGCCAGGTTGGGCACGACGGTCTGCCAGTCGCGGTCGAAACGCACGAGGCCTTCATAGGCCACGGTCTTGACGATCAAGCCGTTGTCGCCGCCGCCGTTCATGCCCATGCGCCAGGTGCCGCCATAGGTGCCGATGGAATCCCCTTCGACGACCAGCGGATTGGCTGGCAGGCGCTCTTCGAGCGGTGGCAGATCGCCGCTTGCGACCAGCGCTTCAAGCGCGGGTGCCTGGCCGGCGGCCAGCGCTGGGCCTGCCGCTGCCAGAATGGCCGCGATGGCCACTGCACCGGTCAAACCAAAGAATTGGTCTTTCCTCATCCTAGTCCTCCCTTGTCCGGGGCTGTCCCGCCGCCGGCTTTCAATTCAGACTTTCAGCGCTCCTCTGCGCTGAAAACCACGATGGAGCTGCCCATCAGGACAGCACTCTCCCCTCAAGCGAGCGGCGAGATTTCGAGCGCGAGGCGCCCCTGCCCGGCCGGCTGCCGGGGGGTAAACACCACACGAATGAGATCGACGGCGGGCTGGTATTGCTTTTCCACCCCGTCGTGCCTGTCGAAGGCAACATCGAGCGCCGCAGCGTCGAAATCGACGCGCAGGCCTGCGCCGGGGGCGCCAATAAGCACGGCGCCGCCTTCCAGCTGCGCCGGCATGGGCGTCACCAGGACGGACTGGAAGTGGCCCTTGCTGCCAGCAAATTCAAAGTTGTCCTCGAGCAGCACGCGACCACCGGGGGTGGCGCGGTCAAGCGTCACGCTGCGCTTGAGGGCCTTGAGCCCGGCGCCGGCGGGATAGGCTGCCGTCATGTCAAGGTCGAGCCGATCAGCGGTCGCGGAATGGCTGTGGGCGAGCACCGTCGCCCTGAACTGACGCCCCTCGGCCTGCTCGAACCCATTGATCACGGGCACCGGATGCCCGCGCGATGAGGCCATCAGATTGGCGTAGCGCTCGGGGCCGAAATAGGCCTTGGAATAGCGCCCGCGCCCCGGATCGGTCAGCACCACCTTGCCGCCCGAGACCACCATGAACGAACCGACATCGTTCTGGTTGTGCATCTCGTCATTGTGCCCGCCCTTGACACCAAGGCAGAGGGCGTTGGCGTCAGCCGGGTTGAGGCGGCTGATCATCCAGCCCATCTCGTCGTACCAGTCGTGCACGTCGGGCTGGGCCAGCTCGGCAGTGGGGGGCAGTGGCCAGGCATATTGGCGCAGCGGCCAGGCGAACTGGTTGAACCCGGTGACCGCAAAATCATTGCGCATGCCCATGCCTAGAAGGCCAGGCAGATCGAGATGCGCCGCGAGGTGGCTGAGCAGGCCGGGATGAAAAACCGGATTGCTGTCGCTGTCGGAAAAGCTGACCCAGACACCCGGCGCCAGCATGGTACGCAGCGGGAACTGGGCGATGTCGCGCAGATAGTCCCCCGAGAGCAGGTCGATGGCGCCACCGGTGCGCGCATGCAGCAGGTGGGCCAGCACGCAATAATTGCCGAAGCCATAGGTCCAATAGTCTGGACCCTCGGTAGAGCCGCCCTGGGCGTCAAATGTTTCGAGGTAATCGGCCAGACTCGAAAGTCCGCGAGTGACGATGCGGGCCAGCCGGTCGCTGTCGGCTTCAAGGTAAAGCGCGGCGCCGACCACCCCTGCCACGCAAACGGCGGTCCAGTTATTGACCTGTTTTTGCGGCGTCGTATGCAGCCACCAGTGGTCGTCACGCTCAAGGAAGGGACCGATGGCCCGACGCTCAACCTCGACGCGCAGGCGGGAGCGCAGATTGGGCGAAAGGCGCGCGCCGATCAGATAATCCATCTCCGCCATGTCGAGCGCGGTCATTGCGGCGGCCAGATCGAGCGTCGGATGGTCAGGGCGGTCAAGCTCGCGGGCATGGGCGGGCCAGGCCCAATTGGTCTCTTCGAGCCGCGCCCAGGCCAGGTCTTCAAGGGTGGGCAGGAAACGCCCCTGGCCCTCAAACCATTCGGCCAAGGTGAGGCGGTAGAGCATATTGCGCCTGTCGCGCTGGGCATCTTCATAGCCCTCGCGGCGACCGGTTTCGCGGAATTCGTGATAGAGGTGAGCCGGCAGGGCCGGGATGGGCGCATCGATATCGCGGGCCGCCAAAGCCAGCAAATCGGCCAGTGGCGCGGCGCCGAGACGGGCTTTCAGCGCCTCAAATTGGGGGGTGTTGGTGGCAGGGAACGGCGCAAAATCGGGCGCGGCGGCGAGCACCATGCCGACATGCCTGACGTTCCAACGCCGTAAATCCACCGCGCTACTCCCTTGGTTTTGGCCGATTTTCTGCTGATGCAGATATTTTTGGGGGCTGGCCTCAACGTTTTGCAAGGCTACGCACGAATTTGCGCAAATTCAAGCTTTTTGCGTGTTTTGTGCAAAATACGCAAATTTGCGGAAATTGCATCGCCGGTGCAGCCGGATAGGCCGCAAAACCGGGCCTACGAAAGGCGGGTTTTCAACATGACGGCGAAAAAAAGTTAAGCCGAACAGGACGCAGGCGACGTTTGGCCGAACAGGGTTCAGGCGACGTTGTGGGCCGAAACAGGGCTCTGGCGAGGTTCTGGGACGAACAGCGCTCAGGCGAGGGTGTGGGACGACACAGGGCTCAGGCGAGGTCGTGGGACGAACAGCGATCAGGCGAAATTGTGGATCGAACAGCGCTTCAGGCGATGGTGTGGACGGTTTCGCCGGCGACCAGCGAGACACCGATTTCGAGTTGTTGGATGGCGTTTTCGCCGTCGAGTTGATTGGCCAGAAGGCGAATGACCCCACGGCCAATGGCTTCGCGATCAACCCTGACCGTGCTCAGGCGCGGATTGGCCATGCCGGCAATCGGCAGATCGTCGAAACCAACAATGGAAAAGCCCTGCTGCATGGGCGAATCCTGCCCCAGGAGGGCCTCAACCATGCTGACGGCAACGCCGTCGTTCCAACAGAACACCGCCGTCACATCATATTCACCAGCCAGCAGTGAGGCGAGCAGATCCTTGCTGGAGTGCTCGTTGGAAATCACCACAATGCCCTCAACGCCGGGGTTTGCGGCGATGGCCGCCTCAAATCCGCGCCGGCGTTGCAGAATGGTGGGACGATGGCGATAGGTATAGTGCAGGATCTTGCGGTGCCCGGCGTCAATGAGGCACTGCGTAGCCTGATAAGCGCCATAAAAATTGGCTGGCGAAACCGAATTGAAGCGCATCTGCGGGTCGTTGCCATTGGCCAGAACCAGCGCCGTCCCGGCCTCCTGAGCCCAGTGCGCAATATCTTCGTCCGGGTCAATACCGGCCAGGATGACGCCATTGGCACCGGTTTTGGAAACCTGACGCCGGATGAAGTCGAGCGTCACCATATCCTCGTTGACCAGCCGGACATCGAGAACAATGCCCGCCTCCTCGGACTGGGCCCGCATGCCTTCGACAATACCGTGATAGAAGCTGGCCAGGCTCCCCATGGCGCTGTTCAGCGGCACTAGCGCCAGGGCGCGCTTGTCCAGCTTGCCCAGGGTCGGCGGGTGCTTGCTCTTGTAACCCAGCATCCGGGCCATACGCTGCACATCGGCGCGGACCGCCTCGCTGATGCCAATTTCATTGGCCAGCGCCCGCGATACGGTCGAAACCGAGACGCCCAGCTTTTCAGCGATATCGGCCTGACTGGCGCGTTTGCCCGATGCCATTGGGTTTCCTCTTCTACCCTTCTACGCAATATTTGCGTTTCTTGAGTAAAGCAAGGCCATATGCAAATGCTGGACGAGATCTACCCTGCACACGGGCCCCACGCCAGGGCCGCTTAGATGAACAGGTTATAAAGAGCAAAAGAGGCATAACCGCACCGCTTGACGCTGATCGCGATTTCCAGCATTGATCGGCGCGTCGCGGGTGTAGCTCAATGGTAGAGCAGAAGCTTCCCAAGCTTACGACGAGGGTTCGATTCCCTTCACCCGCTCCAACTCCTCGCAGTTCAGGATTTTCGCTTCGGGTTTGACTGGTTGGACCGGTGAATTCGTGGAGAACCTAGGTGGCCCAGCCTTCGAGGGTGCCCATGCGTTTGCTGGCTGTGGGCCAAGCCAGTTCGGTGGTTCGGGCGATCAGGGCCTCGACCAGCGCCAGCATGGCGCCATTGGCGTCCCAGGTGCGGCCGGATTCGGTGCGGCAGGGCAGAACGTGTTTGGCGTGGCGCGAGACCGGGCTGACCCATTCATCGGTGATCAGCACGATGTGGGCGCGCTTGCGGGCCAGTTCAGCAGCGGTTTCCAGCAGGTTGTCATCGTAGCGACGGACATCGAAGAGCACCGCGAGATCGCCGGGGCGGACGTCGATCATCTGATCGGCCCGGGTGGCGATACGGCCATCGAAGCGGCTGACGGCTGGCCGGATGATGCGCAAATGGGCCTCGAAATAGCCGGCCAGAAAATCGGTGAAGCGGCCGCCGGCCAGGTAGCAGTGGCCCTTGCGATCCGCCAGTTTCTGACACACGGCTTCAAATTCCCAGTTGGGAATGAGCTGGATGGTCTCGCTGGCCCGCTGCGCGGCCTGATTGAGATAGGCGGACAGAAATCCTTCTTCATCGGACACGGGCAGGAGGGCGGGACGCTCAAGCGGTGATTTGGAGCGCTGTTCCAGCTCCTCGCGCAGCGCCCGCTGGAACTCGGGATAGGACTTGAACCCGAGCTGGGCCACGAAGCGAACCACGGTCGCCGCACTGACTTGGGCGCCCGAGGCAAATTCGGCCACCGGCGCAAGGCCCAGAAGCGGATAGTTACCCAGCAATCCGCGTGCCGCCTTGCGGCCCGCGCCGGTCAGGTCTCCGTGCAGATCGTGGATGCGCGCCGCAACGGTCTTGCCCTCCATCGATGAACCTCACGTTTCAGCATTGACAGTTTTTCAGTTTGTGGAACTACTGTTACAGAAGTTAATCGCTCAGGCGTAGAGGGAAATGCACGCAGCAGGCGAAAACCCGGTTCTGGTCAGCAATGCCGAGGGCACCTCGCCTTTCGTGCTGGTCTGCGACCATGCCTCGCGCCGTATTCCGGCACGCTATGGCGACATGGGATTGAGCGAAGCCGAGCGGGTCAGCCACATCGCCTGGGATCCGGGCGCGCTCGCCGTCTGCCAATCGCTGAGCACCCTGCTCGATGCGCCCCTGGTGGAATCCACCGTGTCCCGGCTGGTCATCGACGCCAACCGGGACCTCGACGCCCCGGACCTGATCTGGACGCTGTCGGAAGCGACCCATATTCCGGCCAATGAGGGGCTTTCGGCTCAGGAACGCCAGTTCCGCATCGAGACTTACCATCGGCCCTATCACGACGCGGTCGAGACGGTTTTGAACCAGCGTGATGCGGCGGGCCGCGAGACCACGCTTGTGTGCATGCATTCGTTCACGCCGGTGTTTCTGGGCCAGCACCGACCCTGGCCAATCGGGCTCATCCACGGCAAGGACCTGACGTTCACGCGCGCCTTGCAGGGCGCCCTGGCAGCGGATGATCCGAGCCTCAACATCGGCTGGAATGAGCCCTATGCCGCCCTCAACGGGGTGACGCTGACGCTGGAAAAGCACGGCGACGGGCGGGGTATTGCCGCGACCATGATCGAAATCCGCAATGATGAAATCGGTACCGCTGCGGGCGTGACGCTATGGGCCGAACGGTTGGCGCGCAGCCTTGAGCGGGCCCGGCAAGAGATCAAGGGACTATAGACGCACCATGCAGACCAAGAGCTTAGAAGGACCCCCGTTTTGCCCGGACCGATAAAGCTCTTTGTCAGGGTGGTTGATCGCATCAACCGGGCGGTGGGGCGCGTGGCCATGCTGCTGCTGTTCGCCATGGCCGGTGTGCAGCTGGCCTCGACCTTTTCGCGCCTGTTCTTCGGCGTGCCGATCAACTGGGCGCTGGAGATGACCCAGTTCATGCTGGCGACCTATTTCCTGCTCGGCGCCGCCTATTCGCTGCAGGAAAACGCCCATGTGCGCATGGACCTGCTCTATAGCCGGCTCGATCCGAAGCGGCGCGCAGTGACCGACGCAATCACCATCGGCTTTGTGATCTTTTATCTGGTCGTGCTGCTGCGTGGCGGCTGGTCGAGCACCGAATATGCCGTGGTTTACGGCCAGAAGAACTATAGCGCCTGGGGCCCGCTGATGTGGCCGGTCAAATCGCTGATGACGCTGGGCATCTTCCTGATGCTGCTGCAGGCCATCTCCAATTTGTTCAAGGACATCGCCACGGCCATGGGGAGGCCCATGGCATGACCTCGGAGATGATCACCATCTTCATGTTCGCCACCATGCTGGTGCTCATGATGACCGGCCAGCGCGTCTTCGGCGTCATCGGCTTTGTCGGCTCGGCGGCGGCGCTGTGGCTGTGGGGCAATGGGGCGGTGGAAATGCCGTTCAATGCGGCGATCCAGGTGCTCAACTGGTATCCGCTGATCACCGTGCCCTTCTTCGTGTTCATGGGCTACATGCTCTCGGAAAGCGGCATCGCCTCGAACCTTTATCGCATGTTCCATGTGTGGTTCGGCGGCATGCGGGGCGGGCTGGCGATCGGGACCATCGGGCTGATGGTGCTGATCTCGTGCATGAATGGCTTGTCGGTGGCCGGCATGGCCATCGGGGCGACCGTGGCGCTGCCCGAATTGCTGCGACGCGGCTATGACAAGATCATGGTGACCGGCGTGGTCCAGGCCGGTTCGGCCCTGGGCATTCTGATCCCACCCAGCGTGGTGCTGGTGCTTTATGCGATGATTGCGCGCCAGCCGGTGTTGCAACTGTGGCTCGCCGGGATTTTTCCAGGCCTGCTGATGGCGGCGCTTTTTGCCCTCTACATCTATATCCGCTGCCGTATTCAGCCCGAGCTGGCGCCCGTGCTGCCGGCCGAAGAGCGCGAAAACCTCACCACGGCGGAAAAGTTCGCCCTGGCCCGCGCTGGCGTTTTGCCGCTGGGCGTGTTCGGGCTGATGATGGGCCTGTTCCTGACCGGCGTGACCAGCCTTGTCGAAAGCTCGGCAGTGGGCGCGTTGCTGGCAACGCTGGCGGCGCTTTTCTCGCGGCGGCTGAGCTGGGCGGTGCTGGAAAACTGCACGCGCAACACGCTGATGATCTCGACCATGTTCCTCTGGATCATCATGGCAGCCCTCTGCTTCTCGTCGGTCTATGACGGGCTGGGAGCGATCAAGGCGATCCAGAACCTGCTGCTCAACACCTGGGAGCTCGACCCCTGGATGATCCTGATCGCCATGCTGGCGAGCTTTATCATCCTTGGCATTTTCCTCGACGACACGGCCATGCTGGTGATCGTGGCGCCGCTCTATATTCCGCTGGTGATCTCGCTGGGGTTCAACCCGATCTGGTTCGGGATTCTTTATACGATCACCTGCCAGATCGCCTATATCACCCCGCCCTTTGGCTATAATCTCTTCCTCATGCGCGCCCTGGCGCCGCCAGAGATTTCGCTGGCCGATATCTATCGCTCGATCACGCCATTCTTCTTTTTGATGGTGCTTGCGATGATCATCATCATGATTTTTCCTGAAATTGCGCTCTGGCTGCCCCGCGTCGTGACCGGGCGGTGAGACGAAAGCGAGCAAAGGAGTTCGACGTCGATTTTGCGAGTGGGTTTTCGAGCCGAAGCGGCCGCGGGTGCAAGTGGCACCGCTTCGGGCACATCAAGGAAAGGGATATCCTGACATGACCGATACGACCAAGATTACGAAACGCGAATTCTTCAAAAGGGCGGGCCTGGCCACGGCTGGTGCCGTGGGTGCAACCACGCTCGCCATGCCGCATGTAAAGGCCCAGGCACCGATCAAGTGGCGCCTGCAGACCTATGCCGGTCCGGCGCTGTCCGAGCATGTGGTGGGCAATGCCATCGAGTGGTTCAACACCGCCGCCAATGGCGAGATGGAAATCGAGCTCTATACCGCCGATCAGCTGGTGCCGCATGGCGAGCTGTTCCGCGCCGTGCAGCAGGGCACAATCGACGCCGCCCAGAGCGACGACGACTCGGCGGCAGCGCCAGTCGACGTCAAGGTGTTCGGGGCCTATTTCCCGCTCGCCTCGCGCTACTCGCTGGACGTGCCGGCGCTGTGGCACTGGCGGGGGCTCAAGGAAATCTGGGAAGAGGCCTATGCCGAAATCCCGGACGTGACCTGGCTCTCGACCGGCGCCTGGGACCCGTGCAATTTCGGCACGACCAAGCCGATCCGCAGCCTTGCGGACCTGAATGGCCTGCGGGTTTATACATTCCCGACGGCCGGCCAGTTCCTCGCCAAATATGGCGTGGTGCCGGTGTCGCTGCCCTATGAAGACGTGGAGCCGGCGCTGCAGACGGGCGAACTCGACGGCATCTGCTGGAGCGGCACGACCGAGCTGCACACCGTGGGGTGGGCCAATGCGCTCAAATATTATCTGACCAATCCGCTCTCGGGCGCCTGGGCCGGATCGTATTTCGTCAACACGGCCAAGTGGAACGAAGTGCCGCCGCATCTCCAGCAGCTCTATCGCATGATGATCGACAGCTCGCACTATTATCGCCAGCATTGGTATTGGGCGGGCGAGGCCAAGTTCCGTATCGAAGGCAATCTCGAATTGACGACGATCCCGGCCGCCGAATGGGCCACCGTCGAAAAGGACGCACTGACCTTCTGGGACGAGATTGCCGGCCAGAGCGAGCGCAGCGCCCGCGTGGTCGAAATCATCAAGAAGTACAATGCCGACATGGAGCTGGCCGGAGCGCCTTATCGCTACAGCTAAGCCGATCTCCCCGGCCGCGTGGGCGCGGCCGGGCCCTTAGATTCCTGGAGATGGAAATGGCCGCCTATAGTCTTGCCGAGCTGAAAAAGGACGTTGCCGCCGGGCGCATGGACACGGTGCTCGTCGCGTTTCCCGATATGCAGGGGCGCATGATCGGCAAGCGGTTCCAGGCAGAGTTTTTCATCGAGGTCGCCGAAGACGAGACGCATGGCTGCGACTATCTCCTGGCAGACGACATCGACATGGAGCCTGTGCCCGGCTATGCGGCGGCCAATTGGGGCAAGGGCTATGGCGATTTCGTCATGAAACCGGACCTTTCAACGCTGATGAAGGCCAGCTGGCTCGAGGGTACCGCAATTGTCCTGTGCGATCTGTCCGATCATCACCATCACCAGCCAATTCCACACAGCCCGCGCGCCATATTGAAGCGCCAGATCGAGCGGCTGGCGGCCATGGGCTTTACGGCCAATGCGGCCACCGAACTGGAATTTTATCTGTTCGACGAGGATTATCGCACGATCAGCGAGAAGGGCCATGCCAAAGCCCGGACCGCCGGCGACTATATCCAGGACTACCATATCTTCCAGACCACCAAGGAAGAGGGCGTGATGCGCGCCCTGCGCAAGCATTTGCAGGCCTCGGGCATTCCGGTGGAAAGCTCGAAGGGCGAATGGGGACCGGGGCAGGAGGAAATCAACGTCAAATATGCCGATGCGCTGACCATGGCCGACCGCCATGTGGTGCTCAAGAACGCCACCAAGGAAATCGCCTGGGCCGAGGGCAAGGCCGTGACCTTCATGGCCAAATGGGATTATGGGCTGGCCGGATCATCGAGCCATATCCACATGTCGCTGGCCGACACAGCAGGCAAGCCGCTGTTCGTCGACGCCACGGATGCGCGGGGCATGAGTGATTTGATGAAGCATTTCATGGCCGGCCAATTGGCCTATGCACGCGACATCACCTATTTCCTGGCGCCCTATATCAACAGCTACAAGCGCTTCCAGAGCGGCACCTTTGCACCGACCAAGGCGATCTGGAGCCCCGACAATCGCACCGCCGGTTTCCGGCTTTGCGGCGAGCATTCCAAGTCCATCCGCGTGGAATGCCGCATCGGCGGGGCTGACCTCAACCCCTATCTCGCCATTGCCGCGCTGATTGCCGCCGGCATCAAGGGCATTGAAGACAAGCTGGTGCTCGAGCCAGCCTTTGTGGGTGATGCCTATGTCACCGAGCAATTGCGCGAAATCCCCAAGACCCTGCGAGAGGCCACGGACTGGCTCAATCGCTCCACCATGCTGGCGGAGGCCTTTGGCGCGGATGTGGTGGCCCATTACGCCCATACCGCCGAGTGGGAACAGCTTGAATATGACCGCCGGGTGACCGATTGGGAGTTGAAGCGCGGGTTTGAGCGGAGCTAGCTCTGGCGACCTGCCACCGAACCGCCGTGTATGTACAAGAGGCCAAAAATGACCGAGACGGTCAAAATCATCTCGCCGGTTGACGGCAGCGTCTATGCCGAGCGCCCGCTGGCGTCGGGCAGTGAAATCGAGGCGGCAGTTGTGCAGGCGGGGGCCGGCCGGCTCGCCTGGGCGGCAACCACCATTGCCGAGCGGCAGAAAATCCTGACCCATTTCGTCGATGCGCTGGCGCTGATGAATGACGAAATCGTGCCCGAACTGGCCTGGCAGATGGGTCGCCCGGTTCGCTTTGGCGGCGAAAAACGCGGCGTCGAAGAACGCAGTCACTATATGATCGCGCTGGCCACCGAGGCGCTGGCGCCCTCGATGCGGCCCGCAAAGGAAGGGTTCACCCGCTATATCACCCGCGAGCCACTGGGCACTGTGATGGTAATTGCCCCATGGAATTATCCGTTCCTGACGGCGGTCAATTCCATCGTCCCGGGTCTCATGGCGGGCAATGCGATCATCCTCAAGCACGCCAGCCAGACGCTTCTGGCCGGTGAGCGTTTTGCTGCCGCTGCCGCCAGTGCGGGGCTGCCGGCGGGCCTGTTCCAAAACCTGGTGCTGGGCCATGCCGATACCGAAAAGCTGATCGGCTCGGGCAAGATCGACCATATCAATTTCACTGGCTCGGTGGAGGGCGGGCGCCGGATCGAGCGGGCTGCCGCAGGCACCTTCGCGACGCTGGGCCTGGAGCTTGGCGGCAAGGACCCGGCCTATGTGCGGGCCGATGCCAATCTGGATTATGCGGCCGAGAACCTTGTCGATGGCAGTTTCTTCAACTCGGGCCAGTCCTGTTGCGGGGTCGAGCGCATCTATGTGCACAAGGACGCCTATGACGGCTTTGTGGAGCGTTTTGTCGAGCAAGCCAGGGGCTGGACCCTGGGTAATCCGCTCGATGCCGACACGATCATTGGCCCCATGGCGCGCGGCAGCTTTGCCGACCATGTGCGCCAGCAGACCGAAGAGGCCGTGCGCGGCGGCGCGACGCGGCACCTCAACTGGGGCGACAGCCGCGACGTGGCTGGCTCGCCCTATCTGGCGCCAGAAGTGCTGACCGGGGTCAATCACCAGATGAGCGTGATGCGCGAGGAAAGCTTCGGTCCGGTCGTGGGCATCATGAAGGTGGCCGACGACGCCGAGGCAATTACGCTGATGAATGACAGCCCCTATGGGCTGACGGCGTCGATCTGGACCGATGATCTGGACGCAGCGGCCAGCATTGGCGCCCAGGTCGAGACCGGCACCGTCTTTGCCAATCGCTGCGACTATCTCGACCCGGCGCTGGTCTGGACCGGGGTCAAGGACACCGGCAAGGGCGGTGGCCTAAGCGAAATCGGCTACCAGAATTTGACGCAGCCGAAAAGTTTTCATCTGAAGCGGGTGTGACCACCAGCATCACCCCCACCGCAATGTCACCCCGGCCTTGAGCCGGGGCCCATCCCGCGATCTCAGTTTGGATCCCGGCTCAAGGCCGGGATGACACCGAGTTCGGGACGCTACCGAGAGCAAACGAGGCCACAATGACCAAAGCCAATTGGAACTACCCTACCAGCATGCGTTTTGGCGCCGGGCGCATTGCCGAACTGCCCGAGGCTCTGAAGGCGGCGGGGATCAGCAAGCCCCTGCTGGTGACCGATGCCGGGCTGGCGGCCTTGCCAGTGACGCAGAAGGTGCTGGCCGATCTCAAGAGCCAGGGTATCGATGTGGGGTTGTTCTCAGAGGTGAAGCCCAATCCGATCTCGGCCAATGTTGAGGCCGGCATCGCCGTCCTTCGCTCTGGCGGCTATGACGGAGTGATCGCCTTTGGCGGCGGCTCGGGGCTCGACACGGCCAAGGTCATTGCCTTCATGGCCGGGCAGACGCGGCCGATGTGGGATTTCGAAGATGTGGGCGACTGGTGGACCCGCGCCGACCCCAAGGGGATCTTCCCCATTGTTGCCGTGCCCACCACGGCCGGCACCGGCTCGGAAGTAGGCCGCGCCGGGGTGATCACCGATGAGCTGACGCACACCAAAAAGGTGATCTTCCATCCCCTGATGATGCCCAGGGTGGTCATTGCCGACCCCGAACTGACCGTGGGCATGCCCAGGTTCATCACGGTGGGCACCGGCATGGATGCGCTGGCCCATTGCCTGGAGGCCTATTGTGCGCCCGGCTATCACCCCATGGCGGATGGAATTGGCGTCGAAGGCATTCGGCTGGTGTTTGAAAACCTGCCCAAGGTGGCGTCCAACCCCAATGATGTCGAGGCGCGCGGGCATATGATGAGCGCGGCTGCCATGGGGGCCACGGCCTTCCAGAAGGGCCTGGGCGCCATTCATGCGCTGAGTCACCCGGTCGGGGCGCTTTATGACACTCACCACGGCATGACCAATGCAGTGTTCATGCCCTATGTTCTGTTGGTCAATCGACCGGCCATCGAGGACCGCATCAAACGGCTTGCCGCCTATCTGGGGCTGGAGCCGAGCTTTGAGGCCTTCATGGCGGCGGTGATCAAACTGCGGTCCGATCTGGGCGTGCCCCACACGCTCAAGGATTTCGGCGTCGATAACGCGCAGCGCGCGCTGATCGGCGACATGGCCATTGTCGACCCGACGGCCGGGGGCAATCCCGTGGAACTCACCAAGGACCGTGCCCTCGAGATTTTCGATCGGGCCATGGCGGGGCAGCTTTAGGGTCCGCGCGCCCGAAACACTGCTCACCCCGTCGACAGCGGCCGGCTTGAAGGCTATTGCCAAGCGTGTGGCCAGAAGTGCGGGAGGCGACGGATTGTTGGCAAAAGCAGACCCTATGCGGTCTTCTGGCTGGGTCATTGCGATCAGCCGCCTGCTGTTTCTCGGTCTGCTGCTGATGCTCTGGTGGCTGGCGTCGATCCATGTCAGCCGCAATGTCATTCCGAGCCCGCTCGAAACGGCGCTGGCTGCGGGGCGGCTGTGGTCGGAGGGCCGATTGGCTGGCGCGCTGCTGGCCAGTCTTGGGACCTACCTGGGCGGATTTGCGCTGGCGATTGCGGTGGCACTGCCGCTGGGCATTTTCATGGGCGCGTTCGGGCTGCTGGGGCGCACGCTGGAAATCTATGTCTATGCGCTGGCGGCGACGCCGCGCGTCGCCTTCATTCCACTGATCATTGTGCTGCTGGGGTTGGGGATAGAGGCAAAGCTGTTCGTGGTGTTTCTGGGCGCGGTCATGCCGATTATCATCAATACCTATGCCGGGGTGCGCCAGGCCGATGCTGACCTGGTGGAAATGGCGCGTTCGACCGGCGCAGGCCGGGCGCGAATTTTTCGCGCCGTGGTGCTGCCCGGCGCGGTGCCCTATATTCTCGCCGGCCTGCGCATCGGCGCCACGATCGGGCTCATCAACACTGTGGTGGCCGAACTCTATACCGCCGTCAGCGGCCTTGGCGGCCTTCTCGCCCTTTATGGAAACAGCTTCCGCATGGCCGAGTATTTTGTGGTCGTCCTGACCCTGTCGGCCATCGGCGTCGTTGTTACCGAAATATTGCGCCTAGTTGAAACCCGCCTGACGCGCTGGTCAGCATAACCATCCTGATATTGGACCTTTCGCCCATGCCTATGCTCCTCAAAATGCTGTGCGCCCCACTGGTGCTGATTGGCCTGCTCACCACGCCGGCGCTGGCCCAATCCGACGCCCCGTTTCGTCTGATCGTGACCCATCTGGAGCCGCCTTTGGTGCCCAATTCGGTGATGGATCTGGCTGTGTCGCTGGGCTATTTCGCCCGCGAAGGCGTCAATGTGGAACTGGTGCGCGTGCAGCAGACGCCGTCGGCCCTGGCCGCGCTGCAATCGGGTGATGGCGAGATGGCCAATGTTGGCGTCGATGCCCTGCTTCAGGCCATTGCCGCCGGCGCCAGTGACCTGCGCGCTGTGGCCTCGCCCAACAAGTCCCTGCCCTTCCTAATCGCGGCGCAGAACGCGATTGGCTCGGTTGACGAGCTGGCAGGCGCGCGGTTTGGCGTCGGCCGCGTGGGCAGCCTTGACCATTCGCTGTCGGGTCTCGTGCTCGAAACGCTTGGCGCCGATATCGAGGCGACCCAACTGGTGGCGCTGGGCCAACCCAATGTGCGCGCCCAGGCGCTTATGGCCGGGCAGATCGACGCCACGACCATGTCGATCGGCACCTGGATCAGCCTGCCCGAGACCGACACGCTGCATGTTCTGGTGGACCAGGACGCCTATTATGCCGCCGCGCCGTTGATCAACAAGGTCAATGCCGTGCCCGGCGCGGTGCTCCGGGAGCGCCCCGATGATGTGGCCGCCGTGTTGCGGGCGCTGATCCGCATCAGCAGGGACTTTGCCGCTGACCCGGACCTGTGGGTGAACGCCATGGCCGCGGCCCTGCCCGACACCGACCGCGGCGTGCTGGAAAACCTGGCCCCGGACTTTGCGTCCAGCTGGAGCGTCAATGGCGGCATGAGCGCCGCTGCCTTGGGCTACACCGCCAGCTGGCTCTATGGCACGGCAGACTTCGCCGGTTCGGCGATGCCGCCGCTTGAAAGCTGGGTGGATTTTGGACCAGTGGACGCGGCGCTCGCCAGCCTGGGCGTCACGCAAAACCAGGACCCCGCCGACCGATGACCGAGACGCGGACCAGCCCGGCTTCTGCTGCGGCCTATCGACCGACTGGCCGGGCCATCCGCTTTTCCGGGGTGAGCAAGGGCTTCGCCGCGCCTAAAGGCGCCCGCACGACTGCGGTACACGCCATAGATATTGAGGTTCCGTCGAGCCAATTCGTTGCCATTGTCGGCCCATCCGGCTGCGGCAAGAGCACGCTGCTGCGGCTGGCCGACGGGCTGATCGACCCCGACACCGGTGCGGTGACCATTGGCGGCAATGCACCGGTGCCCGGCCCAGACGTCGGCATGGTGTTTCAGAATTTCCGGCTGATCCCCTGGCGCAATGTGGCCGACAATGTGGGTTTTGCGCTGGAAACAAGTGGGCTTGGTACCGGCACGCGGCAGCGGCGGGTGGCCGAACAGCTGGACAAGGTCGGGTTGGCGCAATGGGCGCAGCACTATCCCGCCCAGCTCTCGGGCGGCATGCGGCAGCGTGTGGCGCTGGCGCGGGCGCTTGTGGGGAAACCCGATGTGCTGCTCATGGATGAACCCTTTGCCAATCTCGACGCCCAGACGCGCGAGCTGATGCAGGAAGACCTGCTGGCGCTCTTTGAAGCGCAGCGGCCCACGGTGCTGTTTGTGACCCATAGCGTGGACGAAGCGCTGCTGCTGGCCGACCGGGTGATCGTCATGGGCGCCGGAGCGGTGCTGGATGACATCCTGGTGGACCTGCCGCGACCCCGCATCCCCGACGCGGTACGGCAAATGCCCGCCTATATAGCGCTGCGCGCTCATCTCTGGACCCAGATCCGCCGGCTGGTTCTGGCCGAGCCGAGTTCGGCATTCTTTGGACGTCACGGCACCGTCCAAGCCTAACATCGAGACTGACCGCGCCCCGTTAAAACAATATTCCGCACCGCCGCTTACGTATTTCTCCCTCTTGGGGGAAATACAAATGCCATTTGCTGTTCTCAATGTCCGTCCGAGCCGGCAGAAGTCGCTTTCCGTGGTACGCATCGACAATCGCAACAAGGATTTGGCGATCAACAGTATCGGGCGCAATGTCCTGCTCTATGCTCCAAGGGACGAACCGTTGAACGGCTATTTCGGCAAGGCGGAGGTGGAAGAAGTCCGGCTCGATACGGCGCAGCGCCGGTTCATGTTTGTGCAATTGGGACAAGTCGAGACCTTTGCGCGCAGCATCCGCCTCGAACACATCCCCGAACCGCTCGAGTCGCTGGCCTATCGGGCCGATGGGAGCGTGGCTTTCAGCTATTTCTCGACCGGCATCAGGCGCCTTTCCAGCATCGACAAGGCGGCCATCGCCCGGCTCGAGAGCGCCCTGGCACAGCCGCGCGGCTTTGAGGCGCCTATGGGGGAGCCCCTGCGGAGGGCTCCGGCGGTTGGGCCGGCGCTGCGTCGGATCGACAGGAAAATGGCCATGCGGGACGCACAATTGCGCTGGCAGGTGCTCGAGCTGTACGGTTCGACCTGCGCCGTGTGCGGAAGCGGCTTTGCCGACGCCGAACGCGGATTGTATGAGGTCGAAGTGTGCCATTTGCAGGGGCTGCGTCATGGCGGCCCCGATAGCATCACCAATGCCATGCCGATGTGCCGAACCCACCATTGGGCCTATGATGCGGGCCTGTTCACACTCGCGCCCACCGGGCCAATCCTTGTCAGCAATCGCATGACGCCGGACCTGAGAACGCGGTTCAACGGCCGCAGTCGCGCCTGGTTTCCTGAGCCGATATCGGTACGGCCGGCGGCGGCACACCTGCTGTTTCACCGCGACATGGTGTTTCAGCGCTAATCCTTTGAGGGAAGCGCTTGGGACGTGTCGGCGCCGGACGCTGGAAAGCAAAAAGCCCCCGCTTTTTGGGCGGGGGCTTTTTGTGATTTGGTTCG
>NZ_JAMZCU010000009.1 GCF_024273195.1 Devosia ureilytica
CACGTTTCTCTTTCTTCAATCTTCACAATGTCAAAGAGCTGACCCTTCGCCAAATCGGCGGAAACGTCATTCGAAGGCTGAGCCTTCAGAATTCTACAGAGAACACGATACCAGCTCCGGTTGCCCGGCAGATCGTCTGCCCTGTCAGATTGCGCTGAACTGTGGGAGCAACAAGTGCTCGCGTCGTCAACGCTGGCGGGTTGTAGTCGAGACGTTTTCGTCTGTCAACACCCCATTTTCTCTTTTCCGCCGAGGCTGAAATTCGAAAATCTGAAACCGAAAATTGCTTTTGATTTCAGAGGCTTGCTTCTTAACTCGCCGCCGTTTGGCGCCGCGCTCTTCAGCGATGGGCGGGTTATAGTCAGGGACTTTGCTGCTGGGAAGCCCCTTAATGACAAAACTGCCATTTTTCTTGGCGCGCCATGTTTGGCAATGTGGAAAACTCGACCAAACCACCAGTGATTACGGCGGTTTCCGGCCGCATCGTCTAGATGGTGTTTTTTCCAGCCTTTTCAATGAGCCCCCCAATCAAGTCCGGCTTGGGCCGCAAACATCCACCGCCACAGCCATTCTACGCAGAGTGCCCAGCATTCCAGCTGGCCGACCGCTACATCCCTCGGAACCACGCTAAGCTCTGAGAGCCGCCAAGGCCTTAAAGCCAATGCCGGGATCTACAGGCCTCCGTGTCCGGGCGAGGTGCCATGGGGAAACGCAAACGTCGCCTTTGACCAACCAGAAGTCCGAGCCGACGGTCGTCTGGGGGGCCATTCATTCAAGTTAGCCGCATCCAGGCGGCGCTTATGCATGCAGGGCGCCGGCCCCACTCGCAGTTTTGCCGCATTTTTTTTGGATCAGCGGAGTTCATTGATATAGACTCCGCGCATGCACGCGGGCTCGAGCCCCGTTTGCGCGTGCATCCGGCTTCAGATCGGAACGGGGGACAGCCGTGACACATCAAAGGATGGAGCGTTGAACGCAACGCAAAGACGACGCCATGTGGCGCTGCTTCAGGCGACCGGCTACGAAGACAGCCCGGCCCTGACCGTACAGTCCACCGATGGCGAAATCCCGCAGGGACGCGAACTCAGCTTCGCCTGGCTCAGCGGCACGGTGATGACCGGCCTGACAAGCGTCCTGCTGATGGGTGCGGCGCTCTATGTCTCCTTCCAGGGTCAGGACACGTTTTCGACCGCCTATGCCGCGTTGAACTTGGCTGCCCCGCGGATCGATCAGCCCCTGGCCACCGACCTTACCTCCAAGACCTCGCGGCTGCGCCCCATTGCGGCCACCCGCTCGGACCGCGAGATCGTGGAGGCGGCAACCCGCCAGATGGTGGATGGTCGCGAGATCATCCGCAACCAACCCTTCGTGCGCATCAGCGCCACGCTGGCCACGACCAGCACCGCGCTGTCCGCCGACGTTCCCGCATATGATCCGGTCGCCATTCTCAACAAGACCCAACCGCTGACCAGTGCCGCGCTTGATATCGCTACCGATGTATATGGCACCGATGTCGATGGGGAGGTTGCCGTCAACCAAACCGAAATGCCGGCGAGTTTCGTGCCGAGCCGAGCCGTCTCCGACCAGGCCGCCGCCGATTTCGTGCGCGGCATGGCCAATGCGCAATTCTCCATTGATGGTGGCACGCCCGCCCTCGCCTATGCCGCCTTGGCCCCGACCTTGCGTGACCTGGCCACTACCGAGGCCGCCAGCGTTAACGGCGTGGCTGAAAATGTCACCGTCGTTCCCAAGACCACCTTGGCAACCGGCGAAGGTCCCGGGCGCACGGAGCGCTTCCTGACCGTGCGCGAGATCGGCCCCTTGCGCGACACCCTGATGCGCAATGGCTTTTCGCCAGCCCAGGTGGGCATGGTGGAAAACACTCTTGCCAATCTGATGCCGGCGGGCGGCCTGCCGGCAGGCATTCGCCTGCGCATCCTTTACGGTCCGCTCTCCCAGTTCGCCGATAGTCTCGTGCCCTATCGTATGTCGATCTACCGGCCGGACGGTGCACCCGGTGATCGGCACATTGCCACTGTCGCGCTTTCGGACAACGGGCAATATGTCGTGGGCCTGCAGCCGGACTGGATCGACTTTCCCGCCGAAGACGTTGAGCAGATCAACGTGGGTAATCTGCCCACCATCTATCGCTCGATCTGGGAAACAGGCCGCAAGCATGACCTGAACGACGATACAATCGAACGCATCATCGGCATGTTTGCCTATGACATCGACATGACCAAGCGCATCACCGCCGGCGACACTATTGAGATCCTCGAGGCCGGAGACACTGGTGAGGGCTCGCCGGACGAACTGCTCTATGTCAGTCTGACCCTCTCCGGCACCCAGCGTGAACTCTATCGCTTCACCACCGATGATGGTGTGGTCGATTTCTATGATCCGAGCGGGGAGACCGGCAAGCGCTTCCTCAATCGCCGCCCGCTTGAAGGCGGTGGCACGCTGCGCTCCCGCTTCGGCTATCGCATTCACCCGATCTTCAAGACCCGTAGACTGCACACCGGCGTTGACCTGGCGGCCCGCTCAGGCACCCCCATTTATGCGGCGGGCGACGGCGTCATCAGCTACTACAAGTGGCAGTCCGGCTATGGCAACAAGGTGGAGATCGAGCACGTCAACGGCTATGAGACCGCCTATGGCCACATGTCGCGCTATGCCGACGGCCTGGGCGTAGGCTCACGCGTGCGCCAGGGTCAGCTGATCGGCTATGTCGGCTCGACCGGGCAGTCGACTGGCCCGCACCTCCATTTCGAAATCAAGATCAACGGCAATCTGGTCGATCCCTTGAGCGTCAAGCTGCCCAAGGACAATGTGCTGGCCGCCCAGTACCGCGACGAATTCGACCAGACCATCGCCCAGATCAACGACCTGATGGCCCGCGAGCCTGCTTCCGTTTCGGTGGCACAGGCCAACTGATTATTCGCTCAGGCTGATATAGACGGCCAGTTCATTGCCGCCCGGCTCGCGGAAATGAAACCGCCGGCCGCCAGGAAAGTCATATTGCGCGCGTGTGATGACGCCACCCGCCGCCTCGACCCTCGCCTGAGCCGCGTCAAGATCGTCAGTCCGCACGACCGCCATGGTCGCGGCAACGCGCTCGCCGGCCTGATCGATGCCGCCATCTATCCCGGCCGCCTCAATCCCATCGTAATCCGGCCCGTAGCTGGTGATGCCCCAGCCAAAGGCCTGCTGGAAGAAGCCACTTGTCCGCGACCGGTCGCTGGAAGGAAATTCGATATAATCGATACGATCAGCCATGAAGGCCTCCCTGCTAGCTCATTCGCCACTTGTTCTGTGTTTGTTCTAACTCAGACCGAGGCATGCTGCAAGCCTAGGCCGCACTGCCGCCCGGCCCCGCGACGCGCCCCACTCGTGCCAAATATTCGATGATCACGCTGCGCAGCGCATTGAAATTGGGCGTGTCGCGCAAATGGTCGCGAGCCAGCAGATAGATCGGCTTGGGCACAGGAGCATAACCGGGCAGAACTTCCTCCAGGACACCGCTGCGCAATTGCTCAGCAACATGATAGCGCGGGGCCTTGCCAAAGCCGATGCCGCCCAGGACCGCATGCAGCAGCAGCTCGGGGTGCTGCGCCGAAAAGCCGGTATTGACGCGGACTGAGACAGGCAGATTGCCGTGCATCATGGCGATTTCGGCTTCCTCGGGATCCTCGCGATACTGAATGAAACTCAAGCGCGCCAGATCATCGGGGCCTCGCGGCCTGCCGACGGCATCAAGATAGGCCGGCGTCGCAATGAGCACGCCATCCATGCTGCCAATTCGACGGGCAAAGCCGCCCCCCTCACCGAGCCGACCCGAACGGATTGCCACATCGACATTGTCCCGCTCGAGATCGATCAGCGCGTCGTTCGCCAGCAATTCGACATGTAACTCAGGATGGCGCCGGCGCAATTCGGTCAGCATCGGCCCCATGATGGTTTGAGCGAACAGAACATTGACGGTCAGTCGTAGCCTACCAGACACCTCTCCGCTCAGCGCCTGCAATGCCGCTTGCATGGCGCCGAGCTCGGTCAACACGCGTTCGGCATGGCCAAGGACCAGTTCGCCTGCCCGCGTTGCGACAACGCCCCGACGAGATCGGATCAAGAGGGCGTGCCCCACCGCTGCTTCGAGCTGCGCCAGCTTCTGGCTCACGGCTGGTTGGGAAACTGCCAGGCGCCGGGCCGCGGCCGAGATCGAGCCAGCCTCCACTGCGGCGACCAGGCATTGCATCGCGACTATGTCCATAATCATTGGTTATGTCTGCCCTAAGAAATCAACCAGTTATCCAGACATTCGCTTATACCCAAATGAGCCGCGTCCACAAACGGAGGTCTTCCAAATGTCCAATTCCACTCCAAACCCGTCGCGGCGAAAGCTTCTGGGGGCACTCGCCCTGGCGCCAGCGGCACTGGCCCTGCCCTCGCTGCTACGCCTCTCGCCCACTCGCGCCGAGACCAATCCCGATCCCTTCAGTGGCCACGCCGCGGCAATCCGGCATCGCATCGGCGAGATTGAGATCATCGCATTGGCCGACGGTCGAGGCCCCATCACCAATGATCTGATCATTGGCTTTAACGACACGGCTGGGCGCCTCGCCGCCAAGGCGGCTCACAAGGCCCATGATCCGGTCACCAGCACCATCTCCATCAATGCCTACCTGATCCGCACAGCCGATCGGCTGATCGCCGTCGATAGCGGCGCGGGGGCTGCCATGGGTCCGACAACCGGTGCATGGCTGGACAGTCTGGCGAGCGCGGGCATAGCCAAGGAGAACATCGACACCTTGTTCCTGACCCATACCCATCTCGACCATGTCGGGGGCATGTCCAATGAGGGAGGGATACGCTTACTGCCCAACGCGCAGCTGGTCGCGGCCGAAGCCGAATGGGCGTTCGCCCATGATGATGGCGTGCTCTCTGCTCTCCCAGAAGCATTCAAGGGCATGATGCTGGCCTCCCGCGCCCAACTCGCACCCTATGCAGCGAACCGCGCCATGCTGGCCATGGATCAGGAAACCGAGTTCGCACCCGGGGTCACCGCGGTGCCCCTGCCCGGCCATACCCCTGGGCATATGGGGCTGCGCATTGAGAGCCACGGGGAAGCTCTGCTGATCTGGGGGGATGTGGTGCATGTTCCGGCCTACCAGTTCACCCATCCAGACTGGTCGGTCGCCTTCGACGCCGATGGCCCCACCGCCATTGCCAGCCGTCGGCGCATGCTCGACATGGCATCCCACGATGATCTGCTGGTCGCCGGTATGCATCTGGATTTTCCCGCCCTCGGCTATGTCGAGCGCAGGGGCGACGCCTATCGCTACTTTGCCGCCCCACCCGATTTCCGCGTTTAGCCAATAAAGAAGGGCCGGTCGCTGGACCGGCCCTTCCTCAATTGCGTGTCGTCTCGCGTTCAAGCGGCGGCGCCGGCCTCGGCCCTGCCGCCCGGCAGCAGCACGATGCCGCTATCGTCGGCATCGACCACCACCCGGCCACCATCGCTGACATGGCCCGAGAGGATTTCCTCGGCTAGTTCATCCTGCACCGCACGTTGGATGACGCGCTTGAGCGGGCGAGCCCCATAGGCCGGATCATATCCCTCATTGGCCAGCCACTCGCGGGCTTTGGGCGTCAATTCCAGCACGATGTCGCGGTCCTTGAGCAGGTCCTCGAGCCGGCCGAACTGGATATCGACGATATTGCCCATGTGCTCACGACCAAGCCGGTGGAACAGCAGGATTTCGTCGACACGATTGAGGAATTCAGGCCGGAATGCAGCCTTGACCGCATCGAGTACCTTGCCGCGCACCAGTTCCACGGAATCACCGTCCTTGAGCTCGACCAGATATTCCGCCCCCAGATTGGAGGTGAGAATGATCACGGTATTGCGGAAATCCACCGTGCGACCCTGGCCATCAGTCAGCCGGCCATCATCGAGTACCTGCAACAGCACATTGAACACGTCAGGATGGGCCTTTTCGATTTCGTCGAAAAGGATCACCTGGTAGGGCCGCCGCCGCACCGCCTCAGTCAGCACACCACCCTCGTCATAGCCAACATAGCCCGGAGGAGCGCCGATCATGCGGGCAACCGAGTGCTTTTCCATGAACTCGCTCATGTCGAGCCGCACCATAGCGGTCTCGTCATCGAACAGGAATTGAGCCAGCGCCTTGGTCAGTTCGGTCTTGCCCACACCCGTTGGCCCGAGGAACATGAAAGAACCAATCGGCCGGTTCGGATCCTGCAATCCGGCACGCGACCGACGCACCGCCTTGGACACCGCGCGCACCGCCTCAGCCTGCCCGATCACCCGAGCGCCCAGCGATGTTTCCATATGAAGTAGCTTTTCCTTTTCGCCCTCCATCATCCGGTCAACCGGAATCCCGGTCCAGCGCGACACCACATGCGCAATGTCTCTGGCTTCCACGGTCTCCCGGGCCATCACCGGATCGGGCTTGCCATCGCCGTCGGCATCATCGGCGGCCTTCAGGCGCCGTTCGAGATCGGGAATGACGCCATAGGCCAGCTCCCCGGCGCGCGCCAGATCCCCCTGACGCTGCGCGATCTCGAGTTGGCTGCGCGCCGCGTCCAGCTCTTCCTTGATCTTGGTCGATCCTTGGAGCCGTTCCTTTTCCGCCATCCACTTGGCCGAAAGCACCTGTGCCTGCTCTTCGAGCCCGGCCAGATCCTGCTCCAGCCGGTCAAGCCGGTTGCGCGAGCCCTCATCGGACTCTTTCTTGAGCGCCTCGCGCTCGATCTTCAATTGCATGATCTTGCGATCAAGCTCATCCAGCGCTTCAGGCTTGCTGTCGACGGCCATGCGCAGGCGCGCCGCCGCTTCGTCCATCAGGTCGATGGCCTTGTCGGGCAGGAAACGGTCAGTGATGTAGCGGTTCGACAAGGTCGCCGCGCTCACCAGCGCCTGGTCGGCAATACGAATGCCATGGTGCAGCTCATACTTCTCCTTGAGCCCACGCAGGATCGAGATCGTGTCTTCAACCGTCGGCTCACTGACGAAAACCGGCTGGAAGCGCCGGGCGAGCGCCGGGTCTTTTTCGACATGCTTGCGATATTCATCGAGCGTCGTGGCACCCACGCAATGCAGTTCACCCCGCGCCAGCGCTGGCTTTAGAAGGTTGGACGCATCCATGGCGCCCTCGCTCTTGCCGGCGCCGACCAGCGTGTGCATTTCGTCGATGAAAAGGATGATTTGCCCTTCCGCCGATTGCACCTCCGAGAGCACCGATTTCAGCCGTTCCTCGAACTCGCCGCGATATTTGGCACCTGCGATCAGCGCGCCCATGTCGAGTGAAAGCAGGCTTTTGTTCTTGAGGCTTTCGGGCACGTCGCCATTGACGATGCGAATGGCAAGGCCTTCGGCAATCGCCGTCTTGCCAACGCCGGGCTCGCCGATCAACACAGGGTTGTTCTTGGTGCGACGGCTCAGGACCTGGATGGTGCGACGGATTTCTTCGTCGCGGCCGATCACCGGGTCAAGCTTGCCCTCGCGCACGTCTTCGGTCAGGTCGCGCGCATATTTCTTGAGCGCGTCATAGGCGTTCTCGGCTGAAGCACTGTCGGCCGTCCGGCCCTTGCGGATCGCTTCGATGGCGGTGTTAAGGCCCTGCGCCGTGACACCGGCCGAGCTGAGAATCTTGCCCGCGTCCGTGTCTTTCTCGATCACCAGCGCCAAAAGCAGCCGCTCCACCGTCACAAAGCTGTCGCCGGCCTTCTGCGCGGCCTGCTCGGCCGTGTCGAAGACCCGCGCCAATTCGCGGCTGAGATAGAGCTGGCCGGCATCGCCGGAAACCTTGGGAATTTTGTTGAGCGCCGCTTCGACGCCGGCGCGCACTGCCTTGGGGTCACCACCGGCGCGCTCGATCAAGCCACTGGCCATGCCCTGGTCGTCGTCGAGCAACACTTTGAGCAGGTGGACGGGCGAAAACTGTTGGTGGCCCTTGCCCAATGCTGCCGTCTGAGCGCTCTGGATGAAGCCGCGCGACCGCTCGCTGTACTTTTCGATATTCATGCAACTCTCCTGGGTATCGCCCGATACGCGGCCCGAAACGGCACCGGCATCACGGCGGAAGCATGGTTCGAGCACTGCCCGGATCGGCGCATTGCTCGCGTTCAATGTAGGTACTGCTGCAAGGAACAAAAGACCGGAGCGACACAAATGTCTGCGCCGGACGCCTGGACGGCGGCCAGGGTTGTCAGGATGAACGGAATAAACACCCAAAAACAGATGCCGGGCGCTGGGGCCCGGCATCACGTCATTTTCTGATACTTTCAGTCGGCCACATTGCCGGTGAGGAAGGCCGGCAGATCCGGCACGTCCGGCTGCGGGGCATTGCCCGGATCAGCACCACCTTCACTTGCCGGGCGACGGCGGCGCGGACGGCGCTCGCGCGGCTTGCGCGGTGCCTGTTCGCCATCACCTTCGCTGGCAGCGGCAGTCTCGGCCTGAGGCTGGGCCTCGGACTGGCTCGTTTCCCGCTCGTTCTCATTGCCCGAATGCACCGGCTGGACCGGTTGGGGCGAGGAGAAGCGGGAATTGACGTCATTGGCGTCGTCGTCGAAATCGACATCGTCCTGGCTCTGACCATCGCGCGGGCCATTGAGGGCCTGCTGGGCAGAAGAGACGATGCGGAAATAATGCTCGGCGTGCTGCAGGTAATTTTCGGCCATCACCGAATCGCCCGAGGATTGGGCATCGCGGGCGAGCTGCAGATATTTCTCGGCGACATGGGCGGCATTGCCGCGCACTTTCACGTCGGGGCCGTTGCTCTCATAGTTGCGCGACAGCGGATTGACATGCTTGCGTCCGCCGTTCCGGCCACGCTGCCGGTTCTTGTTCTGGTTTGGTCTCATCGGGTCGCTTTGTCTAACTCTAAAAGTTAAGCGTCACATCATGGGGCTGGACGGTGCAAAAAGGCCCGATCCGGCCCGTGACCCCGGCGGTGGTAACTGCGCACCGTGCGGGGATTGGTCTGGCTTCATGAAGACCGAATGCTCTCGGCAGCGACCTACGGAAGTGTCCGTCCCGTCCTCGCGTCGTTCCGGGTCGCCGGAACTGCGCTGCTTGCGGCAGCGAATGCATTTTGGATCGGGTGTGATCGCCGTGGCGCTCATGATGCGCCGTTGACAGCCCCTGCAAACTAACCGCTTCGCCGCGGCTTGACCAGCATAAACTGCGTTTTGACTTAACTGGCCTGTCAACTCCCCGACAAGTGGTGCGCAACAACCACACGATCAAGACCACCAAGATCCCTGTGAACGGCAATATTGGAGAAGCCCCGGGCACCAAACAGCGCCGCAACACTGGCCCCCTGATCATAGCCAATTTCCACCAACACTTGCCCGCCCGGCTTGAGGAAGCGCCCGGCCTCAGCGGCAATGATCCGATAGGGCGCCAGCCCATCGGGCCCGCCATCCAGCGCAAGACGCGGATCAAAGTCTTTCACTTCCGGCGCCAGCGTCTCGATCACGGCGCTGGTAATATAGGGCGGATTGGAGGTGATGAGGTCGAAGCCACAATCATTGGGGCCCCGTGGCTGGGACCCCACCCCACCCTCGGTCCCTCCCCATCGAGGGGAGGGATGCGCATGGCTGAGAGTTCCGTGTTCATCGTCTCCCTCCCCCTTGTGGGGAGGGATCAAGGCTGGGGGTGCTTCCACCGCCGCGAACCAGTCGCCCAGCGCAAAGTCCAGCCGCTCGCCCACCCCGTTCCGCGCCGCATTGGCCTGGGCCATCTCCAGCGCCTCGGGGCTGAGGTCTGTCGCCAACCCGCTGGCATCGGTGCGATTGGCTAAAATCGCAATGGGAACGCAGCCCGTCCCGGTGCCCAGATCAAGCAGGCGCCCGCCGCTGGGCAGCGCCTTGATCGCGAGGTCCACCAGCAATTCGGTATCCGGTCGCGGCTCCAGCGTTGCCGAATTAAGCCCGAAGCTCAGCCCATAGAATTCGCGCTCGCCAATAAGCCGCGCCACGGATTCCCCGCTCATCCGGCGCTGCAGCAGGTCGGCGACCCGCCCCACGGCCTCCAATGGCACCGGCTCGTGCTCGCGCCTGGCCAGGTCCAGCGCATCGAGCCCCAGCGCATGGCCGGTCAGCAGCTTGGCGTCGAGCGCGGCAGTTGCAAATCCCAGACGGGCGAGGGCATCGCGCCAGCCGCGCCACAGCGCGCCGATGCTGATCGGCTCGCTCAGTTGGTTTGCTCCATGGCTGCCAGTTGGGCCGCCTGGTTTTCGGTGATCAGCGCCTCGATCAATTCGTCCAGCGCTTCGCCCGCAATCACCTTGTCGAGCTTGTAAAGCGTCAGGTTGATGCGGTGGTCGGTGACCCGACCCTGGGGGAAATTATAGGTGCGGATTCGTTCCGAACGATCCCCGGAGCCCACCTGCCCCTTGCGCTCGGCCGAACGGGCGCTGTCGCGCTCCTCGCGCTGCATTTCGTAAAGCCGCGAGCGCAGCACCACCATGGCCTGGGCGCGGTTCTGGTGCTGGCTCTTCATCGCGGAGGTCACGACCAGACCTGTGGGCAAATGGGTGATCCGCACCGCCGAGTCGGTGGTGTTGACGTGCTGCCCGCCAGCGCCAGAGGCGCGCATCGTGTCGATGCGGATGTCCTCGTTGCGAATTTCGATGTCGATGTCTTCCACCTCCGGCAGCACCGCCACGGTCGCCGCCGAAGTGTGGATGCGCCCCGAGCCTTCGGTCGCCGGCACGCGCTGCACCCGATGCACGCCGCTCTCATATTTCATCCGGGCGTAAACGCCCTTGCCGCTGACATTGGCGATGATTTCTTTAAAGCCGCCCATTTCACCCGGGCTTTCTTCCATCACCGTGACCTTCCAACCCCGCGTCGCCGAATAGCGCTCATACATGCGGAACAGGTCGCCCGCGAACAGCGCGGCTTCGTCGCCACCCGTGCCACCGCGAATTTCGAGAATGACGGATTTTTCGTCGGCCTCGTCCTTGGGCAGCAGCAGGATGCGAATGGATTGCTCAAGCCGCTCGATGGTTTCATCGAGTTCGTCAATTTCGGCCTCGGCCATTTCGGCCATTTCCTTGTCGCCACTCTTGAGCAGCGTCTGGGCCTCGGCCCGGTCGCGCATGGCCTTCTTGAACGCGGTGATCTCGCCCACGATTTCGGAAAGGTCGGAATGCTCCTTTGAAAGCCTGGCCAACTCGTCGGGGCTGGCACCAGACGACAGCGCCGCTTCGATATACTGGAAGCGCGTTTCGAGAGCGTCGAGCTTGTCCTGGGGTAGGCTGGGCATTCTTGATCTTTCAGGTCTGGAGCAGGCACGCTTTAGGGGCAAGGCACGCCGACTGCAAGTCTCCCCTGCCTATGCCGCCAGTCCTACCCCATAGGCAGGTTCTGTCGATCCGCCCATTCGGTCAGCAGTTCGCGGATCGATTGGCCATTGGCCCCGACGCTGAGGGCCGCGGACACAGCCTCCTGGATCGGCTTCAACTCAACGTTGAGAACCATTTCCTTGATCGGACCGATCGAAGCCGGCCCCATGGAGAGCCGCGTCATGCCGATAGCCATCAGTGCCAGCGCTTCCATCGGCTTGCCCGCCAGCTCACCACACATAGTCACGGGTTTGTTGTGGCGCGCCGCCGCATCGACCACCAGTCGAATGGCGCGCAGCCGCGGCAGCGCTATCGGGTCATAAGCCTTGGACACGCGCGGATTGGAGCGGTCTGCCGCGGTGAGAAATTGCACCAGGTCGTTCGACCCGATGGAGACGAAATCGCTCTCGGGCATGATCTGGTCAAGTTCGAACAGCAGCGAGGGCACTTCCACCATCGCACCGATCTCGACCTTTTCCGGCACAGGCTGCCCCGCGCGCACCAGCCGCTCGATTTCCTTTTTCAGCACCAGCTTGGTCTGGCGGAATTCAAAGGTCTCGGTGACCATGGGCACCAGGATCTTGAGCGCTCGGCCGCGCGCCGCCAGCAGCAGCGCCCGGATCTGGGTGCGCAACAGGCCCGGCCGGTCCAGCCCCAGCCGGATCGAGCGATAGCCCATGGCCGGGTTTTCCTCGGCCGCCGAACGCAGATAGGGAACGACCTTGTCGCCGCCAATGTCGAGCAGCCGGAACACCACCGGCCGGTCACCGGCGATTTCCATGGCCTCGGCGTAAAGGTCGACCTGCTCGGCCAGACGCGGCAGGCGGCTGGCGATCATGAATTGCAATTCGGTGCGGAACAGACCGACGCCCGCAGCGCCGGTATCGTCCAGCATGGGCAGGTCCGCCACCAGCCCCGAATTGTGCAGCAGGGTGATTTTGATGCCATCGCGCGTGACGCTCGGCTTGTCCTTGAGCGCCGCATAATGGGCACGGCGCCGCGCCGAAATGCGGACCTTGTCCACATAAGTCTGCTCGACATCGGGCGTTGGCCGCAAGTGCACCTGTCCCAGCGGCCCATCGAGGATAATGTCGTCGCCCGTCTCGCACATCGAGACGATGGACTGCGCCTGCCCCACGGCCACAATGCCCAGCGAGCGCGCCACAATGGCCACATGGGCGGTAGCCCCGCCCTCTTCGAGCACCACGCCGCGCAATTTCTTGCGGTCATATTCGAGCAATTCCGCCGGCCCCATATTGCGGGCCACCAGGATTGCATTGTCCGGCAATTCGCGATGTGCGGGCTGATTGGCATTGGTCAGCACCCGCAACAGCCGGTTGGCCAAATCATCCAGGTCATGCAGCCGGTCACGGATATAGGGATCGGTCTGGCGCAGCATGCGGGCACGGGTGTCGTTCTGCACCCGCTCAACCGCTGCCTCGGCCGAAAGCCCATTGTCGATGGCCTCGGTCAGCCGGTTCACCCAGCCCCGGTCATTGGCGAACATGCGATACGTTTCGAGAATTTCGCGATGGTCCGAGGTCGGCTGCATGTCGCCATGATCAAGCATGGCGTCGATGGAAACGCGCATCGAGGCCAGCGCCGCATCGAGCCGCTGCTTTTCCGCGTCCGTATCCTCGGCGATGAAATTGGTCACCACGACGCGCGGATCGTGGAGCACCACGGTTCCGAGGGCGATGCCATCGGTAAAGCTGACGCCGGTATACATGCGAGGCCGCCTGAGATCGATATCCGACCCGGGCTTGATCAGATTGTCGAAATCGCTGGTAGCGATCATCTCGGCCAGGATTGTGGCCGTGGTCAGCATGGCCTCGGTTTCATCCTCGCCATAGTGGCGCCGCTCGGCATTCTGAACGACGAGCACGCCCAGCGTCTGACCGGCGCGCAGCACGGGCACCCCGAGGAAGGAATTGTATTTTTCTTCGCCGGTTTCCGGCCGATAGGCAAAAGCGGGATGGCTGGGCGCATCGTCAAGGCTGAGCGCTTCGGCTTCGGCGGCGATCAGACCCACCAGTCCCTCGCCCAGACGCAGCGTCGTCAGATGGACCGATTCGGTATTGAGGCCGCGCGTTGCGAACAGCTCGAGCGCACCGTCATCGCGCAACACATAAAACGAGCACACATCGGCCCGCATGTTTTCGGCGATCAGGCCTACGATCTTGTCGAGCCGTTCCTGCGACGCCAAAGGCTCCGCCATCGTCTCGCGCAATTGCCGCAGCAGCACCCTTGGGCCGCCGATGGTCGTGACCATGCCTCAATCAGGCAGCCCGCAAAGCCGCCCCCCTTGTTGAAAGGACGCGGCCCTTGTCCCCTCGACTGGGTCAGGCGTCCTGTCTGTCCAGACCGTAATAGGTGTGCAGAGCCCGAACCGCAAGCTCGGCATATTCTTCGTCGATCAGAACCGAGGTCTTGATTTCCGACGTGGTGATGAGCTGAATATTGATGCCCTTGTCGGCCAAGGCCTTGAACATCGAGGAGGCAACGCCGGCATGGCTGCGCATGCCCACGCCCACGACCGACACCTTGGCGCCGCCCTTGGAGCCGGATAGGCGCGCATATTCAAAGCGTCCGCCATTGTCTTCCAAGGCCTTGACGGCCTTGTCATATTCGCTGTCCGGCACGGTGAAGGTGATGTCGGTGGTGGCACCATCGTCGGCAATGTTCTGCACGATCATGTCGACGATAATGCCCTTGTCGGCCAGCGTGCCGAAGATGGCAGCGGCAACGCCGGGATTGTCCTTGACGTCGCGCAGGGTGATCTTGGCCTCGGCCTTGGCGAGCGTCACGCCCGAAACGATCTGCTTTTCCACTATCTCATCCTCATCGCAGACTAGCGTGCCGGGGACGCCCGGCGTTCCATCGGGCGCGATCTGCGGCGCGTCCGGGTCATCAAAGCTCGAGCGGACCAGGAGGCGCACTTTGTGCGCCATGGCCATTTCCACCGAGCGGATCATCAGCACCTTGGCCCCAAGCGAAGCCATTTCCAACATTTCTTCGAAGGAAATCTTGGTCAGCCGCTGCGCCTTGGCCACGATGCGCGGGTCGGTCGTATAAACGCCGTCCACATCGGTATAGATGTCGCAGCGGTCCGCGCCCACAGCCGCCGCCACCGCCACCGCCGAAGTGTCCGAGCCGCCCCGGCCCAAAGTCGTGATGCGGCCATGCGGGGAAATGCCCTGGAACCCGGTAATCACCGGCACCCAGCCATCCTTCATGCGCTTGTCGAGTTCGGTCGGATCGATCCCGGTGATACGGGCCGCGCCATGGGCGTCGTCAGTGTTGATCGGCACCTGCCAGCCGGCAAAGCTGCGCGCCTGAATGCCCATTTCCGAGAGCACGATGGCCATCAGCCCTGCCGTCACCTGCTCGCCCGAGGCAACCACGGCGTCATATTCGCGTGCGTCGTGGAACTTGCTGGCCTCATTGACCCAGCCCACCAGCTCATTGGTCTTGCCGCTCATGGCGGACACGACGACCGCGACCTCATGGCCCGCGTCGACTTCGCGCTTGATATGGCGCGCCGCATTGCGGATGCGCTCGACATTGGCCACCGAAGTGCCACCGAACTTGACGACGATACGGGCCAAGAGATTTTCCCCGCTGATCCACCGAACCCGGCGGTACGCTAAATGTTTGGCGCGGACATGCCACAAAGCGGGTGCGCAATCAATGGGCATGAACGGCGCGCGAGGGTCGGGCCTGCGACAGGGCGCGCCTTGCCCCCACCCATCTTGGAGGCGATAAGAAGGCAAGGAGCCGCACCATGACCCAGACCACCGTCAATGACGCCGAGATCGCCAAATTCACAGCCATGGCCGAGGAGTGGTGGGACCCCAAGGGCAAGTTCAAGCCGCTGCACAAGTTCAATCCGGTGCGCCTGAGCTACATCCGCGACCACCTGGTCCGCCACTTCGGCCGCGACGCCCATTCGATCCGCCCCTTCCATGGCCTGCGCATTCTCGATGTCGGCTGCGGTGGCGGGCTCCTTTGCGAACCCTTGACCCGACTGGGTGCCACGGTGACCGGCGTCGACGCGGCCGAGCGCAATATCGCCATCGCCCGCATCCATGCCGACAAGTCCGGCCTTCAGATCGATTATCGCGCCACCACCAGCGAAGCGCTGGTCGAGGCGGGCGAGCGCTATGACGTGGTGCTCAACATGGAAGTGGTCGAGCATGTCGACAATGTCCCGCTCTACATGAAGAGCTGCGCGGACCTTGTGGCCCCCGGCGGGTTGATGTTCACCGCCACGCTCAACCGCACGGCGCGTTCCTGGGCGCTGGCCATTATCGGGGCCGAATATGTGCTGCGCTGGCTGCCGCGCGGCACCCATGACTGGCACAAATTCCTCACCCCCGAGGAAATCACCGCCCAATTGCGCCGCAATGGCCTCAAGGTCATCGACCAGGCCGGGGTGAGCTTTAACCCCCTCACCGACGAATGGCGCGCCTCCTCCGACATGGGCGTCAACTACATGGTGCTGGCCAGCCGGCCCGCCACGGGCTGATCCGGGGCGGGCGGAAAATCGTGATCGCCCGGCGGAGAACCAATCAGCCTCCCAGACATTGGAAACTCGAAAAAGAACGAGTTTTTACCGATGTTTACCTTTACCCGCGCAGTTGCTGCGCTCGGGCTGGCGGGGCTTTGCCTGATGTCACCCGCCCTGGCGCAATCGGCCCCGGATCGGCCGGACAACACCCTTGACGCCCGCACCGATGAGACCGTGTTCGTCTTTGGCGGCCCTTTGACCTCGGGCTATTTCAGCGACGCCGTCCAGCCCTGGAACTGGGACTTTGAATCCAATGTCTTTGTCGGCGCGGGCTATCAGCGCTTCTTTTACGCTTATGAGAGCTTTGCGCTGGGCGTGGAAGCCGGACTTGGCTTGCGCCTCGGCACGCCCAGCTCCGCTGAAGCCTGGGCCGGGCTTGTCGGACGGTTGACCGAGTTTGAACTGGGCGACTTCAACGTCACCCCCTCGGTCACCGCAGGACTGTCAGTGGTCACCGATACCATCGGTGCCGAAAGCCGCCGCACCGCCCAGGCCGGCGAAAGCGCCACCGTCCTCTACTATCTTGCCCCCGAAATCGCGGTTTCGCACGACGATCACCCCGAATGGGAAGCTTTCACCCGCATTCAGCACCGCTCCGGGGGCTTCGGAACCATCGCCCATATCGACGGCGCCAACGCGATCACGGCCGGTTTGCGCTACAAATTCTAGGCCGTCGTGAGCGTTGCCACGTCATGCCAGCGCCGCCTGTGCTTGCTTGCGACTATACCCGAGCCAAATCAACGAGGCGGCGGCGAGAGCGAGCCAGGGCAGAAGCAGCACATTGAGCATCTGCCAGCCAAAAGTCTGCAGCAGAGCGGCAGCGCTGAACGAGGCGGCAAGGCCGACCGCAAAAATCGTCATGTCGTTGGTCGCCTGCGCCTTGCCGCGTTCGATCTGGCTGTAGGTTGTGGTGACCAACGTCGTGCCGCCGATATAAAGAAAATTCCAGCCCACGCCGAGCAGGATCAGCGCACTCGCAAAGGAGCCGAACCCGGTGCCAGTGAGCGTAAGCACTACATGGCCCGCAAGCGTCGCCACACCGGCCATCATGATCCGAAGGACGCCAAAGCGCGAGATCAGCGACCCGGTGATGAACGAGGGCAGGAACATGCCGAGCACATGAAGCTGGATGACGGTTGCTGCCGTGGCGAGGTCGTGCTGGTGATCCATCATGGCCAGTGGCGTCGCGGTCATGGCCAGTATCATCACCCCATAGCCGGTTGCAGCGCCGAATAGTGCCACCAGATAGGCTGGCTGCGAGACGATGGTCCGCCAAGGACGACCAACCTCGGCTTTTTCTGAATGTGTTTTCGACATGGGTATGCGCAGGGCAGAGAGAACGCCTGCCCCCATAAGCGACACCAGCGCCAGCAGAAGGAACGAGCCTGCATATTCGGCCGGGAACAGGTTCGCGCCTAGCCGGCCGACCATCGGTCCGGCCAGCGCAGCAAAGACGCCCCCCGCCAGCACCAGAGAGATTGCGCGCGCTCGGAACGCATCATCCGCCACCTCTCCGGCTGCGAAGCGGTAGAATTGGGCGAACGCCTGATAGGCCCCAATAAGAAAGGTGCCGAACGACAAAAGCACCAATGAGCCGGCCCAAATTCCTGCCGCACCGGCAATCCCACCCATAACGCCAAGCAGCGCGCCCAGTACGAAACCCGCGCGCCGGCCCACGCGCGCCATCCACATCGATGCGGGGAAAGTGGCAGCGGCGGTGCCCAGAAACATTGCCGCGATGGGCATGGTAGCCAGTTCAGGTCGGCCTGCGATGTGCCCGCCAGCCAGCCCACCCACCGTCATCACCATAACTGAAGCGGTCTGGAACAGCGCCTGGGCACTGGCGAGCAGGAACACCTGCCGATGCATGGACGAGCGCGCCATCAGAACACCAGCACCTTGTCAGCAGCAATGGTCATGGCCGCCAGTTCGTCCATCGTGCTCCGGCGGGCGCCCGGCATCACCTCGGCTTGGCTCAACCCGCGCGCGTCCATGCAGCTACCGCACAACAGCACCTGGCCTTTGCCCGAGAGCACGCGCTTGAGCATCCGCTCCACATTGTAGTAGCCGTCGGGCGTCTTCTGACCAGACTTTGCAGCGGCAACCGCATCCGCCATCAGAAAGACCGTGACCGAATTGGCTGTGTCGGCCTGCACCAATGCCTGAGCCAACCGCAGCCCGTTGTAGCAGCGTTCGGTGCCATAAGGCGGGGCGTTGAGAATAACGAGGGTGTTCATGCGCGTTGCCTCTGCCGATGGAGCGTGCTATTTTATATTCAATAATTACATTGAATGTACGAGTGTGATTGGCATGTCAATCCGCAATCCCAAGCAGGCGCTCTACGATCAGTTTGCCACCGTGGCAAAGGCACTGGGCAATCCACAAAGACTGGAATTGATTGAGCACCTGGCGCAGGGGCCGCGCAGCGTCGATGCTCTGGCGAGCAAGCTCAGCCTGCCCATTGCCAATGTCTCGCAACACCTTCAAGCCATGCGCCGCGCTGGTCTTGTCGCATCCGAGCGCGATGGCAAGTTCATCAACTACCGGCTGGCCGACGACAGCGTGCTCACGGCCTTTGCGGCCATTCGTGCCGTGGCGGTGCGCCACTCGGCTGAGGTGGAGCGTGTCGTCAACGGCTGGTTCAACCGCAAAGACGATATGGAACCGGTTTCCAGGGAAGAGCTGGCATCGCGCATGAAGGCGGATCTCGTGACCGTTATCGATGTCCGCCCGGGTGACGAATTTGCCCTGGGCCATCTGCCCGGCGCCATCAACCTGCCGATGTCTGAAATCGACCGCTGGCTACCCGAACTTCAGAGTGATCGCGAGATCGTTGCCTACTGTCGTGGCCCCTGGTGCGTCCTGTCCTTTGAAGCCGTCGCCGAATTGCGCAAGCGGGGCTTCAAGGCGCGCCGTCTCGAAGATGGCATGCCTGAATGGAAAGCCGCCGGGATGACTGTCGAACATGTCCAGGCGGGACGCATCGACACCTAGAAGAAGCCCTCCCCACGAGGGGAGGGCGCTGGCTCGTGCCCGAATAGGCCCTAGTAGTTCGCCCCACCGGCGATTTCGCGCAGCTCCAGCACGAGGCCGGGAATGCCATTGTCGATATGCATCTGCATGAACTCGCCGGCCAGCGCCGTGGCCGAGGCGATATCGGGAGCCTCGAAGACGGCATAGCCGCCGACCACTTCCTTGGCCTCGGAAAAGGGGCCATCGGTGACGATGATAGTGCCGGTCGCACCCTTGAGGCGACGACCCTCTTCGGCGGGCTTGAGGCCGCCAGTGGAAATCAACGTGCCGTCTGCCAGGCACTTTTCCATCCACGGGCCCATGGCGTCCATGAGACCCTGGGACACATCCTCGGGCTTGAGATCGGCAGGGGGAATAATGCTCATAAAGTAACGCATGGTGGCCTCCTTGGGGCTGAAACTGCGATATTGCACGAACACCACGCACGGGCGCCCAGAAATTCGACAAGAGGCGTACCGGTGGGTACACTTGATCCCGCAAGGACTTGTCGACGGAGGTCCGTCGCCATTCGAGCATGGCTCTCATGGCCGCCTCTCCTAACATCTCCCCACCGGGGAGACTTTGCGGCTGCGCCGCCGGTCTATGGAGTACCGTACGGTACGGTACGGAAATTCCTTGCCGCCGCCATGGAATGGGTCTAAGAAATCGTCCAACACAAAACCGGCCCCACCGGCACGCCACCGAGGATATTTGCCATGCCCGCCTATCGTTCCCGCACCACCACCCATGGCCGCAACATGGCCGGCGCGCGTGGCCTATGGCGCGCCACCGGCATGAAGGACGGCGATTTCGGCAAACCCATTATTGCCGTGGTGAACAGCTTCACCCAGTTCGTCCCGGGCCATGTACACCTGAAAGATCTCGGCCAGCTCGTCGCCCGCGAAATCGAAGCTGCCGGCGGCGTCGCCAAGGAATTCAACACCATTGCCGTGGATGACGGCATCGCCATGGGTCACGACGGCATGCTCTATTCCCTGCCCAGCCGCGACATCATCGCGGACTCGGTGGAATACATGGTCAACGCCCACTGCGCCGACGCCATGGTCTGCATTTCCAATTGCGACAAGATCACCCCCGGCATGCTGAACGCTGCCATGCGGCTCAATATCCCGGTGGTGTTCGTATCGGGCGGACCGATGGAAGCGGGCAAGGCCATACTCAAGGGCAAGCTGCAGGCGCTTGACCTGGTCGATGCCATGGTGATGGCCGCCGACGAGGCCTATTCCGACGCGGAAGTGCAGGCCGTCGAGGAAGCTGCCTGCCCCACCTGCGGCTCCTGCTCTGGCATGTTCACGGCCAATTCGATGAATTGCCTCACCGAGGCGCTGGGCCTGAGCCTGCCGGGCAATGGCTCGACCCTGGCCACCCATTCGGACCGCAAGCGCCTGTTTCAGGAAGCCGGGCACCTGATCGTTGACCTGGCGCGCCGCTATTACGAGCAGGACGATGAAACCGTGCTGCCGCGCACCATCGCGACCAAGCAGGCATTTGAAAACGCCATGACGCTCGACATCGCCATGGGCGGCTCGACCAATACAGTGTTGCACATCCTGGCGGCCGCCTATGAAGGTGGGGTGGATTTCACCATGGACGACATCGACGCCCTGTCGCGCCGCGTCCCGGTGCTGTCCAAGGTCGCGCCGGCCAAGAGCGACGTCCATATGGAAGACGTGCACCGCGCCGGCGGCATCTTCGCCATTCTCGGCCAGCTCGACCGCGCAGGCCTGATCAACCGCAAGGAACCGACGGTTCATGCGGCCACCATGGGCGACGCCATCGACAAATGGGATATTTCGCGCACCAATTCGGAAAGCGTGCGCCAGTTCTACATGGCCGCCCCCGGCGGCGTGCGCACCACCGAGGCCTTCTCCCAGTCCAACCGCTGGGCTGAGCTCGACACCGACCGCACCAATGGCGCCATCCGCTCGCCCGACAATCCCTTCTCCAAGGACGGGGGCCTGGCCGTGCTCAAGGGCAATATCGCGGTGGATGGCTGCATCGTCAAAACGGCGGGCGTGGATGAATCCATCCTCAAGTTCACCGGCCCGGCCCGCGTGTTCGAGAGCCAGGACATGACGGTCAAGGCCATCCTTTCCAACCAGATCAAGGAAGGCGATGTCATCGTCATCCGCTATGAAGGCCCCAAGGGCGGCCCCGGCATGCAGGAAATGCTCTATCCCACGAGCTACCTCAAGTCCAAGGGTCTGGGCAAAGCCTGTGCCTTGCTGACCGACGGGCGTTTTTCGGGCGGCACTTCGGGCCTTTCCATCGGCCACGCCTCGCCCGAGGCGGCCGAAGGCGGCGCGATTGGTCTCGTGCGTGAAGGCGACACCATCGAGATCGATATCCCCAATCGCACCGTCAATGTGCTGGTGAGCGATGCCGAACTGGCCACCCGCCGCGCCGAACAGGATGCCAAGGGCTGGAAGCCGGCCGAACCGCGCAAGCGCAAGGTGACCACGGCATTGAAGGCCTATGCAGCGCTGGTGACCTCGGCGGCAAAGGGCGCGGTGCGCGACACGGCGGCCATCGACAAACTCTGGCACTGAGGCCAAGCGATCGGTTTCGAAATCCTGCCTAACACACCGCGCCGCCCTCGGGCCCGACCCGGGGGCCACTCCGGGCATCACACATATTGCCAATGGTCCGAGGACGGAACCGTCGCGCGACAGACATTTCGCGACAAGTGCGTGACAAGGTCCTGTGCTGGTGCTACATCGCCCGCAGCCAACCAGCGGTCTGCCAAGATCGTTGGCCTGGTCAGGTCCGATAGCGGGGATTCCACCCTCCCTATCGGACCGACCCAATCCTCACAAAATCCCCAGTTCGACGCGCAGCTTCTTGGTCAGCCCTGCGGCCACCAGGCCATGCGAGCGCGTGATATAGGCCAAGAGATCAGCCTCCCTCAGCTCTGAACCAGCTTCGACGCTGACCCACTTGCGCTTGGCGAAATAGGCCGCCTGCGCGACGCCATCGAGGCTGGTGAGGATATCAAAGCTGTCTTCGCCGCATTTGAACACCAGCCGATGCGGCGCCGCGTCGGACAGAAGGCAAAACACCTTGCCGCCGACCTTGGCGATATGAGCCTCCCATTGGTCGACGAAGGTTACGCCGGGCAGCGCGGCAAGCCCGGCATCAAAGCCGTCGCGCAGGTAAAGGCTCAATTGTCCTCGCCCACATCGGGCAGCGGCAGGAAATCGACCCCATCCTCGATCAGCCCGACAACCTCGTCGCGCGTCGCCTCGCCATAGATGCCGCGCGCCTCGACCTCCTCGAAATGCATCTTGCGCGCTTCCTCGGCAAAGCGGTCACCGACATGCTCGGCTTCGCTCACCACCTTCTGGCGATATTGGCGCAACATGGCGCGGATCTTTGCAGCCTCGGGATGGGCAGCACTGAGCGGTACGCGCTCGGAATCGGTGCGGGCGACACTGGGCGCCATCGGCGCCTTTTCGACCTGAGGATCGCCGCATTGGGCGCAATGCACGATGCCACGCGCCTGCTGCTCGTCATAAGCGGCGGCGCTTTTGAACCAGGCTTCGTAACGATGCCCTTGCGAACACTGGAGCGAATATTGAATCACGTGACTTGTCGTTTGTTGATGGCGCCGGGCGCCGCTTATCCCAGCATATAGGCGCTGGGCTCAGCTGTGCAAACCCGGCGGAGCAAACTCGCGCGCATTGGCCAGGGCCGGAACCCGGCCGCGAGCCTCGGTGACCGCCGCCGGATCAATGTCGGCTAGCAATACTCCGGGCCGGTCGTGGTCAAGTTCGGCAATCACCTTGCCCCAGGGGTCGATGATCACCGAATGCCCATAGGTGGCCCGACCATTGGGGTGGTGACCACCCTGCGCCGCGGCAATGACATAAGACCCGGTTTCAATGGCGCGGGCGCGCAGCAGCACATGCCAATGTGCCTGCCCGGTCGGCACGGTAAAGGCCGCCGGCACGGCGATGAGATTGGCGCCGCCATTGGCAAGGGCATTGTAAAGGCGCGGGAAGCGCATGTCGTAGCAGATGGAAAAGCCGAGGGTGAAATCCTCGACAGGCGCCGTCACCGCCTGCTCGCCGCCCTTGTAGGTGGCGCTTTCGCGATAGGCATTGAGCCCGGCAATATCGGCGTCGAACAGGTGGATCTTGTCATAGACCGCCTGCTGGGTCCCGTCTGGCCCGAACAGCACCGAGCGATTGGCAAAGCGCCCGTCTTCGAGCGGAATGGGCAGCGAGCCGATATGGACGAACATGGCGTGCTGCCGCGCCAGGTCACCAACCTTGGCGAGATGAGGATGGCCCTCGAACGGCGCCGCCACGGATTTGAGCTGCTCGCGGTTCTCCGGGAAGATGACGGTGACTTCCGGCGTCAACGCATAGCGCGCGCCCCTGGTAGCAGCTTCGGCCAGCAAGGGCTCAAGCGCAGCAAGATTGGCATCCGGGTCGAGGCCGGAGCACATTTGGATGGCGGCTATTTTCATGGCGTTACACGGCTCATTCTAGAACCCCATCCTTGATCCTTCCCCACAAGGGGGAGGGAATGAGGGTGGAGTGGTTGGCAGGCTCAGCAGTCAGCCAGCTTGCAGCAAGGAGTCCAGACCGCCGCGCCGGTCAAGGGCAGCGATATCGTCATAGCCGCCCACATGGGTGTCGCCGATAAAGATCTGCGGCACGGTGCGACGGCCGTGGGCGCGCTGTGTCATGGTTTCGCGCAGATCGGGATCGAGCACCGTAATCTCGGTATAATTCACGCCCTTTTCGCGCAGCAGCGACTTGGCCGCATGGCAATAGGGGCAGGTGGGGGTGGTGTAGATTTCAACCTTGGGCATTGTTCTTTCGGTTCCCGGCAATCAGGGTGTTGCCTTCTTATATGGGCAGATCCTCGCCAATGACAACGCGGGCAAAGGTAATGACATTGACCGTCCCGGCACCGGCGCGCTTGAGCACCCGCGTCACCGCCTTGACCGTGGCGCCGGTGGTATAGACATCATCGACCAGGACGACGGGCCGCCCCTTGAGGCGCTCGAGAATGCGCGGATGAACCGAAAAAGCGCCCTGCACATTGCGTAGCCGTCCATCTCCCGAGAGCCCCACCTGCTGCCGGGTCTTTCTGTGGCGCCGCACCAGATGTGGATCGACCTCGAGCCCGCTCAACTGCGCCAGCGCCCGCGCCAGCATCATGGATTGATTGTAGCGCCGGAAGCGCAACCGGCTGGCGTGGAGCGGGACGGGCACAAGCAGCGGCCCCGCAGTCCAGAAATCGCGGCCTGCCGCCGCCATCAGCCGGGCACAGAACCGCGCCAGTTCCGGCCTGTCCCCATATTTGAGCCGGCTCACCAGGGTCCCGGCAATCTCGCCATAGGACACGGCCGCAATGGCCCGCTCGAACGGTGGCGGGTCGGCCAGGGCTTCAGCCGAGCGGGCCTCGCGCCCCATGTCAGTCTCAAAGGGTATGCCAAGGACCGGACAAAGCGGCGCACTGATCTGCCGCAACCTGCCAAAACAGGCAGGGCACAATCCATCATTGCCGATCAGCGGCGCATTGCAGGCGGCGCATCCGGGGGGATAGAGCTGATCGAGCGCCAGCCGCCCCAGCCCGGAAAGGCCCTGCCCCAACCGCGCCGCAAGCCCGATGTCTTTGACTTCGCCTGCCCCCGTCTCCATAAGAGCCATATTGCCCATGATCGTGCCCGGACGAAAGCCCCAGCCCCGGCGAGAGCCCCTGCGATGACCACCCCACCCCGCCTGTTCGATGCTGACCAGATTGCCCGCAACCTCGCCCGCCGTCCGTCCGCCGACAACTTCGTCCGCGACCTCGTGCTGGACGATCTGGCCGACCGCCTCAGCGCCTATAAACGCGACTTCACCCGCGCCGTGCTGATCGGCCCGGACGCCGCAACGCTCCCCCAAACTCTTGCAACCGCCAATGGCCCGGTCACGCTCCAGCGGGTGGAAGCCTTCACGGGTGCCGAGTTTCCCGAACTGCCCGAGGGCGAGCAGGATCTGATCGTCTCGTTATTGCACCTCCAGGCGGTCAACGACGTGCCAGGGCACCTCGCGCGCCTGCGCCGCCGGCTCAAGCCTGATGGCCTGCTGCTGGCGGCGTTTGTCGGTGGCGAAAGCCTTGCCGAACTGCGCGAGGCTTTCCTTTCTGCTGACCTGGCCGTGTCCGGCGGCGCCTCGGCCCGCATTGCACCCATGGCGCAGGTGCGCGATGCCGGGGCCCTGTTGCAACGCGCCGGCTTTGCCCTGCCGGTGGCCGATGTCGAAACCCACCGCGTGCGCTATGCCACCCCCTTCGCGCTGATGGCCGAACTAAAAGCGCTGGGCGCCAGCAATCCGCTCAGCGACAGGCCGCGCCGCTTTGCCACCCGCTCATTGCTGGCCGCAGCAGCGCAGGCCTATGCCGAACGCGACGCCGATGCCGACGGCCGCGTCCGGGCCACGCTCGAAGTAATCTGGCTGGCCGGCTGGGTGCCCCATGAAAGCCAGCAAAAACCCTTGCGACCCGGCAGCGCCATGGTCAGCATGAAGGATGTGCTTGGCCCATCGGGCGGAGTGGGTGCATGACCCTGACCGTCTGGGGCCGCAAGACCTCCTCCAATGTGCAGGCGCTGATGTGGTGCATTGGTGAGCTGGGGCTGGACTGTCAGCGACACGATATCGGCCATGTCCATGGCGGCAATGACACAACGCAATTCCTGGCCATGAACCCCAATGGCACGGTGCCAGTCCTTCAAGATGGCGATTGCGAGCCTTTGTGGGAAACCGGCGCCATTCTGCGCTACTTGGCGGCTCGCTATGGGACCGTCAGTTTGTGGCCCGCCGATCCGCTGCAGCGTGCCCAGATCGACAAATGGGCCGAATGGGCCAAGCTTAACGTGGCTATGAACTTTACCGGCCCGATTTTCTGGCGCGTGGTGCGCACCGCGCCCTCCAAACAGGAGCCAACGGTCATTGCCGATGCCCTGGCCAAGCTGGTGCCATTCCTTGCCATCGCTGAAACGCGATTGTCGACTAACACTCATCTGGCCAGTGATGATTTTACCCTGGCCGACATCCAGTTCGGCCATGTGCTCTACCGCTTTTTTGACATCCCTATTGCTCGCCCGGCCCTGCCTCACATCGAGCGCTACTATTCTGAGCTGACCCAGCACCCGGCCTTTGTCGAGCATGTGATGATCTCTTATGAATCGCTGCGCGTGGGAGACAGTTGATGGACCTGCCCGCTGGCGAAATCCTGATCCTCTCCGGCCATCCCGGATCGGGCAAGACCACCTCGGCCGAGACGCTGGCGCATTTGCCAGGTGTGCCCAAGGTGCATCTGCATTCCGATGATTTCTGGGGCTATATCAAGACCGGCAAGATCGACCCCTGGCTACCGGACTCGCACGCGCAGAACCAGATGGTCATGGAAATTGCGGCCAGTGTTGCCGGCACCTATGCGCGCAACGGCTATTTCGTGGCGCTTGATGGGGTCATTCGCCCCTGGGCGCTGCCGGCCTTTGCGGCGCTCGGCCTGCCCCTGCACTATGTCGTGCTGCGCACCAGCGTCGAGGAAGCCGTCGCCCGCTGTTCGGCCCGGGGCGGCGACAGCCTGGCAGACCCGGACGTGGTGGCAGGCCTGCACGCCGAATTTGCCGACTTGGGCGCGTACGAAGGCCATGCGCTCGATGTCAGCGGGCGAACACGCGAGGCCGCGATTGCTGCGATCAGCGCAGCACTTCACGGCGGCCGCTATCGGCTGAACTAGAGCGTTTCACGTTGAACGCGCGGCCCTTTTTCCTCCCTCCCCCTTGTGGGGAGGGTAGCGACGCTAGGCCGACAGGCCATAGCAGAGCTGGGGTGGGGGTGACGCGACCTCCAAAGGCTCCGAGCAAGAGGACATGCCGACACCCCCACCCTCGGTCCCACAAGGGGGAGGGAGGCGATGGAACCACGTTAGCCTGAGTGTGAAATGATCTAGAGCGTTTCCAGCAAGTGAACTGCCCTAGCCAACAAAAAAGGCCGGTGTTGCCACCGGCCTCTTTCAAATGTGTTTCGAGACGAAGGACTTACGCAGCTTCCTCGTCGCTTTCGGCATCAGCCGCATCGGCCTTGGAGCGCTTCGGGCTCTTGGCGAGCTGCTTTTCGATCAACTGCACGGCCTCGGTGAGGGTGAGCTTACGCACGGCACCGATCTCGCGGCTCATGCGATCCATGGCCTGCTCGAACAGCTGACGTTCCGAATAGGACTGCTCGGGCTGGTCTTCGGAGCGGTACAGGTCGCGCACCACTTCGGAGATGGCGATCAGATCGCCCGAATTGATCTTGGCTTCATATTCCTGCGCGCGGCGCGACCACATGGTGCGCTTGACGCGGGCACGACCGGTGACGGTCTCGAGCGCCTTGTTGACTTCGTCCTCTTCGGCCAGCTTGCGCATGCCGACGGACTTGACCTTGGCCACAGGGACGCGAAGGGTCAGCTTGTCCTGCTCGAAGCTGATCACGAACAGCTCCAACACCAGGCCAGCGACTTCCTGCTCATCAATGGCGACGATCATGCCGACGCCATGTGCGGGATAAACGACAGGTTCACCTGTCCTGAACCCGAGCCGCTGCTGCTGCTTCTTGGCTACCATATGCTTCGAACTCCTTGTTGACGCCCCAAATGGCTGATTCCTTGCGGCAAGGACCTGCCATTCCTACTCGTTTGGCACCCGACCCGGGCGCTTAAGCACAGTAAAACCCCATGTCGGTCCGGTCCGCTTATCCGGAACGCCATGTTTCAGCTTTGTCAGAGGGTCAAAAAAATCGTGCCTTAGCGGCACGGCTGGGTGATGGGCTCAACTGCATATGGTGACACCATAGCACAATTTTTCAGCAGAATCAAAATATACGAATCACAGCGCCGTCAGTGGATCGATCCAGCCGACGGGGTGATGTGACCAAACCATGACAAACCCTTGTCATGTCTCGCAAAAATGACAGCCCGTGACCTGGGCCGGAGCTCAGTCGCCCTCGCCCGGCGCTTCCGAGAAATACTTGGCAAGCTTGCCATCCTCGCCGTCACGTTCTTTTGCTTCGGGCAGCGGTTCGCGCCGCTCGGTCAGGTTCGGCCAGGCGGCGGCGAACTTGGTGTTGAGGGCCAGCCACTCGTCCAGCCCGCTTTCGGTATCGGGCTTGATCGCTTCCGCGGGACATTCGGGTTCGCACACGCCGCAGTCGATGCACTCGTCAGGGTGGATCACCAGCATGTTCTCGCCCTCGTAAAAGCAGTCCACCGGACACACTTCCACACAGTCGGTATATTTGCAGGCAATGCAATTGTCGGTGACGATATAAGTCATCTAGGAGGCGATCCCATCTCGTTGCGGTCCGACCCCTTGGGGGCAGGTCAGCCCGCCTGTCTCAACGGGTCCGGTGCTAAACCGTTTTCCGCTCCATCGCAAGGCCGTCAGAGGGGACGCTTTGGCGCAGGTTTGAACTGGCTTCGAAAAATCTGCCCAACCAGAAATCTATACGGAAATATCAGCGCCTGTGGCTTCACCCCACCCTCATTCCCTCCCCATCGAGAGGAGGGAGGCGAAGGATTGCAGCGCCGATGTTCATCGTCTCCCTCACCCTTGTGGGCTTCGACCCGTCCCGAAGGGCAAACCTCTCCGGTGGAGAGGTTTGAGGAGAGAAGGATCAAGGGTCGCGGTGCGGGCTGAAAGGCAAATCTCAGTCGTCGTTCCCGCCCAACAGGCGATCGGTGTCGCGGCGCTCCTTCTTGGTGGGACGCCCAGCGCCGGCGCCNTCAAGGGTCGCGGTGCGGGCTGAAAGGCAAATCTCAGTCGTCGTTCCCGCCCAACAGGCGATCGGTGTCGCGGCGCTCCTTCTTGGTGGGACGCCCAGCGCCGGCGCCACGTTCGGCAATTGCGGCCTCATAGGGCGACATTTCGGCGCGCGGCACCGGCGGCGGCGAAATATCCTCGTAAAGCGCCTGCGCTTCGCTTGCCGGACCGCGGCGCGTGCCACAATCGAGCAGCCGCCACACAACGATGCGATTGTTGAGCGCCATGGTCAGCACGTCGCCCGCGCCAACCTTGATGTCAGTGCGGTCGGTGCGCTCGGAATTGACCCGTATCGCGCCGCTTTCGATGATTTTCTGCGCCAGGGTGCGCGATTTGACGGCGCGCGAGAAAAACAGGAACCGGTCGAGCCGCTCCTTGCGGAGCGGGGTATCGACCGGCCCTGCCAATTATTCCGACTTGCCGCGCAGGGCGGCGAGGGCGGCAAACGGGCTATCAGGATCAAAGACCACCTTGCGCTCCTCGCGCGGCGGGCGCCGATCATTGCGCTCAGGGCGATCGACCTTGTCGGGACGCGGACGATTGTCATTGCGCCCCTTGCCAGCGGGCCGCGCACCCTGCGGACGAGGCTGCTGCACTTCCCCTTCGGGACGACGCTTGCCATGGCCATTGTGGCGCGGGCGATCACTGCGGCGGGCGCCCGGTTCACCATCGGCTTCGGCTTCGCGGCGGGTTTTGCCCTCGGGGCGGCGATTGTCATTGTGGCGACGGCCGCCGGGGAACCAGACCTCGTCGAATTCCGGCTCGGCTGGCGCGGCGTCCGCGGGTGCGGCATCCGGCGCGACGCCCTCAAGCACATCCACATTAGCGGCGGGCACTTCGGCAGGCGCTTCAGGTGCGGCTTCATCGACCGGCTCGAGGCTGGCCGGCGCAGCTTCAAGGCTGGCCTCGAGCGCCGGAGTTTCCGCCGACGCTTCGGCGGGCACGGCCGGAGCCGCAACCTTGGGCGTGCGGCGCACCCGATATCCCAGCGATGTCAGGATCGAGGTGAAATCCTCGCCCGAGCAACCAAGGAGGCTGGTCATTTCCACGGTGACGCGGAAACCATTGCCCTCGGCGGCGCCGACCGGCAGTTCACCCTGATAGGGGCGGCCGGCATCGAGCGCGATCAGCGGGCGGATGATATCGGCAAGGCGTTCGAGAATATCGACACGCACGGCACGCTTGCCCGCGACCTTGAAGCCGGCGATCTCGTAAAGCCTCGTGTCCACTTCCGGGTCCACCAGAAACGAGGTGCGGCCGGAAAGCACGATATGGGGAATATCGGTGACGCCGGGCTGGCGCACGCCGCCATTTTTCAGCGCGAACAGGATCAGCGCCAGTTCGCGCGGAGCGGGCTTGAGCGAGAGCGGCAGATAGATGTGATAGGCGCCGAACTTGATGCCGAGCTTGCGCAATTTGCCGCGCACATCCTGGTCGAGCCCCTTGACCTCGTCGGCCACCGCAGCGCGGGGCAACAGGCCAATATGCTCGAAAATCTGGTAGGCGAGGCCACGCGCCGTGCCTTCCAGATCGGCCGGGGCTTCGAGCGCCATGACCTGCTCGAGCACGGTATTGATGTGATGGCGCAGCCAGAGCGAGAGGCGATCCTGCACCTTTTCGAGGTCAGGTCCGGTCAGCGCCTCATCGGCCAGCATGATGATACGGGGGCGGTAAAGGCTGTCGCCCTCGGCCAGTTCGGCCACCACTTCGCCGCGCCAGCGCAGGCGCCCGTCGGTGGTCAACACGAACTCTTCATTTGGCGCGCCGCCCAATCGTTCGGCACGATTGTGCATCTCCGGGGCGACCACCGATTCGGCGGCACCGCGCAATCCCTTGGCGTCCATGTCGCCATCATTGCGCGCCAGGGTGAAGCGGAAGCCTTCGAGCGTGCCGATGAGGTGGCCTTCCAGCCGCACTTCGCCTTGGCTGTTAATTTCGGGAGATACCATACGTTTGTCTTTCAGATGGCGGAGCAACACGCTGGTGCGCCTGTCCACGAAGCGCTGAGTGAGACGCTCGTGCAAAGCGTCGCTCAGGCGGTCCTCAATGTCTCGCGTCTTTTCGCGCCAATAAGCGGGGTCTTCAAGCCAGTTTTTTCGGTTGGCGACAAAGGTCCAGGTCCGGATCTGCTTGATCCGATTGCTAAGTGTATCAATGTCACCTTCCGCATTGTCGCAAAACCGCACCTGCTCGGCAATCCAATCTGCCTTGACCGATCCAATTCGTCTCAAATCCGAATAGATCCGCGTGACAATCTCGCCATGCGCCGCCGGTGAGATCCCCTGATAGTCGGGAATCTGGCAACATTCCCAAAGCAGTTTGACCGCATCGTGGCCGCGCGCCAGCGCGCCAGCCTCATTGCGCATGAGAAATTCGAGGGCGTGCTGATCGGTGGCAATCGGTACGCGGGTCAGCGTGCGGTCCTGCGGCACCAGTTCGAGCGAATTGCGCAAGGCCTCGATCGAGGCGAAATTGAGATCGGAATTGCGCCACTGCACCTGCTTGATCGGCTGGAAATCGTGGGTTTCGAGCGCCACCACCATTTCCTCGTCGAACCCTTCGGTGCCCCCGGTGACCCCAAAAGTACCATTGTGCTTGTGGCGGCCGGCACGACCGGCGATCTGCCCAAGCTCGGATGGCGTCAGCGGGCGGCTCTGGTGCCCGTCGAACTTGCTGTCATCGGCAAAGGCGACGTGGTGGATATCGAGATTGAGCCCCATGCCGATCGCGTCGGTGGCCACGAGAAAATCCACGTCGCCATTCTGGTAGAGCTCGACCTGGGCATTGCGGGTGCGTGGCGAAAGCGCCCCCATCACCACCGCCGCGCCGCCGCGTTCGCGACGGATCAATTCGGCAATCGCATAGACCTGCCGCGCCGAGAAGGCGACGATGGCCGACCGCGCCGGCTGGCGGGAAATCTTCTTGGACCCGGCATAGGTCAGTTGTGAAAAGCGCGGCCGGTCGATGATTTCGGCATGCGGAATGAGCTTGCGCACCACCCCGGCCATGGTCGCTGACCCCAAGAGCAGCGTTTCGTGCTGGCCGCGCGCCTTGAGAATGCGGTCCGTGAACACATGGCCCCGGTCGAAGTCGATGGCGGTCTGGATCTCGTCCACCGCCACGCAATCGACATGGATATCCATGGGCATGGCTTCCACCGTTGCCACCCAATAGCGCGGCTTGGCGGGCACGATGCGCTCTTCGCCGGTGACCAGCGCCACCGCCTGCTCGCCCACGCGCTCCACCACGCGCTGATAGACCTCGCGTGCCAGCAAACGCAGCGGCAGGCCAATCATCCCGGTGGGATGGGCCAGCATGCGCTCAATGGCGAAATAGGTCTTGCCGGTATTGGTAGGCCCGAGAATGGCCTTGACCGAATGGGAAGGAGAAAAGCTCATCGCCCCCTATTTAGGGCGTCGCCGTCGCGCTTGCGAGGGGCCTTTCCAACTTGTCCCAGCAAAGGACGGTTTTGTCATGGTTCGGTCACAGGGCTTAATCGCTGGAACGGAGGCAGAACGAAACAGAACCGAATCGATGAGACTCACTGAATCCGGGTTTGTTCACGGCTACATCTGGTGGTGCCCCCAAGCGATTCTGCACAAGCAAGAGCCGATTGGCCGGCCCGGGCGGCTTTTGCGGCGCAAATCCGTTCAGAATGCTGAACAGCAGGTTAATTTCACGCCAAACGGGGCAAAGCTGAAGGCAAGGTAAACGCTTGCTACATCAATATTTTTACGGTCTTCACACTGACACGTGCCCATGTCCTGGGGTTTTCGGCGCGGTTTTGAGAATAAACCGAATTGACGTGCCGGTTTGGGACAGGGGCTCGCGACCCTGTGTGCCCCAAAGCGGCGGCCTCGACCTCACGCGATCTCGTTGACGGCGCGCGCCCAGCGCCGCGGGCACGACGCCCGCCATCATTTCCCGCTCCGGGACAGTTTACCGCCACCTTGACCGGGGCCATTAACCCTTGGCCCAAAACCGGAACGAAAGCGGACAGAATCGGGGCAGAATCACCAATGCCGCTTTGTTCCACACCACATCTAGTGGGGCAGCGGACGTCAGCACGCTAGACCGTTCAAAGGATTGGCGAGAAAGGCAAATTCGCCTTCACACCGGTAAACATCCCGCTAATTTCCGCGCTTTTGCGCCAGGTGCTGCAACTCTCTTACCGGCGAAAAAGCGAAAGCCGCCCGGCCGTTAACCGGCGGACGCCGCGCTTACTGGGCCTTGCCCATGCAAAATTGATGAAAAAGCCGTTGACCGTCACAAAGCGGGACAGCGACCTACTGCGTGGCGCCGGTCAGCACCATGGAGAGATCGCCCATCGAGGTGCCGATGTTGACCCGATAGGGGATAAAGTAGCCGCTCTCGCCCAGCGGCGCGTACCAGATGATCATCCGGCTGGTCTCGGCCAGATAATTGGTCATCTCCGAGCTTTCGAAATGCCCAGATACCGGCTTGTAACTCAGCGAGCAGGCGACCAGCGGCCCCTGATAGCCGGTGCGTGGCGATGTTGCCTCGTCGAAGTCTAGAAAGGCGGTACGGATGTCAAAGCGCTCGACACCGGTAAAGACCCTGTGCGTGCGCTCGCAAAGGCTCTGTTCCAGGCCATTGCCCTTGAGCACGAAGGCCGAGAGAAAATCGCCCACTCCACTCAGGTGCGAGCGCTCCAACGGCACGCGGTCGTAATTATCCAGCACCGGCGGCTCGACCTGGAAGGCGCTGACCTCACGACCGGCAAAATTGACGCTGACATTGAACTGCTCGCCATTGGCGCGGGTTTCGAGCGTGAAGCGCTGCGATTGCAGGCTCGATCCTGCTGACGCGCCCGAAGCCATGGCGCTGGCTGTGCCACTGGCCACCACCGAGCCGAGCCCCGTCACCTTGGCCGAGAGATCGAGACTATAGCTGGCCCCATTGTCATCAAGATCGATATCGACCAGCGCCACATTGATGCCGCCCACCGTGACCACATAGCTGGCGGTCGCATCAACCGGCGCTGCAATCGCCACCTGGGCATTGAAAGGCACGAGGGCGGCGAAGAGGGCTAGGGCTGGACGGATCACGGGCTGACTTCTCGGCTGCTGGTGCCCGGCAGCGTAGCTTTGGGGCAGGACGAATCACAAATCATGCCCAAATTGCCGCCCTCATGGGACACAAGCAAGGCGCTCGCGCCGGTTTGCTTGGCCCTTTGGCTTGACGGGCCGGGCCATATTCTCTAAAGACGCGCCAGATTTCATGACAATCGAGGCCCGTTGCGGGATACCCCGCCACGCAGGACCTTTACACAAACAGGATATCTCCAAAATGGCACGTCGCTGCGAATTGACCGGCAAGGGTGTTATGGTGGGCAACAATGTTTCTCACGCCCTGAACCGTACCCGCCGTCGCTTTCTCCCCAATCTGGTGAACGTCACCCTGATCTCGGACGCCCTCAACCGTTCGGTCAAGCTGCGCATTGCCGCCGCTGCCCTGCGCACCGTCGAGCACCGCGGTGGTCTGGATGCGTTCCTGCTCAAGCAGGACGATGCCGACCTGAGCCCACTGGCTCTGGGCATCAAGAAGGAAGTTCGCGCGGCCCTCGCCGTCTAAGCGATTTCCTGATAGGAATTGAGCCGCGCGTTGCGAAAGCTTCGCGCGGTTTGCTTTTCCCGCTCCGGTCTGATGCCGGCTGGCGGTAACATGAAAGAACAGTCCGATGCTGTCCCGTTTCCTGGTGGCCGTGGCCGCCATGGTGGCCGTTGTCGCCGCCTCCAATGTCCTCGTGCAATTCCCCGTCGACGCCATGCTGGGCGGCGTCAACCTTGGTGACATCCTCACCTGGGGCGCTTTCACCTACCCCGTGGCCTTTCTCGTGACCGATCTGTCCAACCGCGCCTTCGGCCCGCATCGCGCGCGCCTGGTCGTCGTTGCCGGCTTTGTCGTCGCCGTGATCCTTTCGATCTGGCTGGCCACTCCACGCATCGCTATTGCCTCGGGCACGGCCTTCCTTGTGGCGCAACTGCTCGACATTTCCATTTTCCACCGCCTGCGCAACAGCGCCTGGTGGCACGCGCCGATGTTTTCCTCGCTGGTCTCCTCGGCGCTCGACACCATCATCTTCTTTACCCTCGCCATGGCCCCGGCCTTCGCTGGCATCGACCTGTTCTTCGGCATGGAAGACGGTTCGCTCGCCTTCCCCGCGCCACTGCTCGGCGTCGGTGCTGAAGTTGAACTCTGGCAGTCGCTGGCGCTCGGCGATTTCCTCGTCAAGCTGGTGATGGCCTTGCTGATGCTGGCGCCCTACAAGACCGTCCGCGACCTTGTGCTGAGCCGGATGCCCGTGGCGGCTTAAGGCCCACCGGCTGCCCCCTCTCCCTTGCGGGAGAGGGTGGACCTGCGCGCTATTGCGGCAGCGCGAATTCCAGCAGCAGCGTCCGCTGCCAGTCGTTGAAATTATTGTCCGAGCCGATGAGGATACGCGTCTCGCCGGCCGGGGTCTGGTGCACCATCAGGCTTTCCATATTGTCGATCTCCCCGCCCTGCGCCGTGAGCAGCAGTTCGCCGCTCATCAGATTGCCGGGCCGCACCTCGGCCGCCGGCACAAGCCGCAAGTTCATCACAAAGGTAAACAGCGACACGCCGCGTTCGAGCACCAGAAGGTCGCCATTGGGCAGGAACTTGCAGTCGGTCGGATTGACGATGGGGCTGTTGGTATAGCCAATCGGCCCCTTGTCATTGACGCCCAACAGCTCGCCGCGATGATTGCCATCGGCGTCGAGCGCCTCTTCGGTCAGCAGCAACGTCGAGCCGGCAATGGGCGAGGCCGGCGGGGCGATACACACCGATTCCAATGTTTCATTGGTGCGCTCGTCGCTGAGCCATTGCGGAATGGCAATCTCGCGCGCCGCGCCGCCCGGCTTGCCATCACTGATGGAAAAGTCGGCGACCCGCGTCAAATGCTCGAAACCGACGCGCACCGCCACCGCCTCGCCATTGCGCCAGATCGTGTCCATGCCCTCGGCGTCGCGCGCATATTGGCGCGGCAGCACTGCGCCGCCCGAATTTTCCATCGGCTCGATGCTGACGCCAATCACCCCGATCAGCCGGTCGGCCTCGTCATAGGCCAATTGCCCGGCGACGAAATTGCCCCGATCCGTGATGAAAGCGATGCGTTGGTCGGGACCCGTCTGGGTGACGCTGGAGAGCCCACCAAAGGTATCGTCGGGGCTTTGCAGGGTCAGACCACCGCGAAAGATCAGCCCTTCGACGGGCTGGTCGATCTCGGCGCCCCTGAACCGCGTCACTGGCGCCGCGCTGACCGTCGCCTCTACCGCCCCGGCCGGCGAGGCCAGGAGCAGCAGCGCGGCGATCAGGGCACGGCGCGAGATCATCCCCGGGTCCGCCTGCGGGTCTGGGCCGGCATTTCCTCGTCGAACAGCGAGGCCAGCTCGTCGGTCAGCGCTCCGGCCAATTCCTCGGCATCAAGCAAAGTCACGGCGCGGCGATAGTAGCGCGTCACGTCATGGCCAATGCCCACCGCCACCAGCTGGATGGGCGAGCGGGTTTCGATATCCTCGATCACCTGGCGCAAATGGGCTTCGAGGTAATTGCCGGCGTTGACCGACTGGGTCGAGTCGTCAACCGGCGCGCCATCGGAAATCACCATCATGATGCGGCGCTGCTCGGGTCGGGCCATCAAACGCTTGCGCGCCCATTCAAGCGCCTCGCCATCGATGTTTTCCTTGAGCAGACCTTCGCGCATCATCAGCCCGAGATTGCGCCTTGCATGGCGCCAGGGCTCGTCGGCGGCCTTGTAAATGATGTGGCGGATGTCGTTGACGCGGCCCGGATTGGCCGGGCGATTGGCTTCGAGCCAGGCTTCCCGGCTCTTGCCGCCCTTCCAGGCGCGGGTGGTGAAGCCCAGGATCTCGACCTTCACCCCGCAGCGCTCCAGCGTGCGCGCGAGAATATCGCCGCAAATGGCAGCGATGGTAATTGGGCGTCCGCGCATCGACCCGGAATTGTCGATGAGCAGCGTCACCACAGTATCGCGGAAGTCGGTGTCGTTCTCGACCTTGAAGCTGAGCGCCTGCATCGGATCGGTTACCACGCGGGTGAGGCGCGCCGAATCCAGCAGACCCTCTTCGAGGTCGAACTGCCAGCTGCGGTTCTGCTTGGCCATCAGCCGGCGCTGCAGCTTGTTGGCCAGCCGCGCAACGGCCCCGGCAAGGTTTTCGAGCTGCTTGTCGAGCAGGGCCCGCAACTGGTCGAGTTCGTCCGGCGGACACAGCTCGGCGGCCTTGACGATCTCGTCGTATTTCTGGGTGAAGACCTTGTAGTTGAACTGATTGGAGCCGCGCTCGCCGCCATCCTTGGCGGGCGGGGGCATGGGCGCATCTTCGCCCGCCTCGGCCTCGGCATCCTCGTCGGCATCGGCCATATCGGCTTCCATGCCCTCGACGTCGCCGGTCTCTTCGCTTTCGCCGGCCTGCTGGTCGTCCTCGGAATCCTGGCTCTCGTTCTCTCCATCACCCTGCTCGGGCGCTTCGTCGGACCCCTGGGCCTGTTCGGGCTGGTTGTCCTCATTGGCGTCATCGTCAGCGTCGGCAGGGTCCTGCATATCGCTTTCAGCGATGAGGTTGAGATCGTGCAGCACCTTGCGGGCGGCGCGCGAAAAATCCTCCTGGTCCTCATAGGCCGTGAGCAGCCCATCGAGCGACGAACCCGCCTTGGCCTCGATTTCGGCGCGCCAGAGATCAACCAGGGCATGGCCCGAGGGCGGCACCGCGACCCCTGCCAGTTTTTCGCGGAGGATCAGGCCCAAGGCTTCGGCCAGCGGCGCATCGCCCTTGTCATCGACCTCGGCGAAATTGGCCCGGAACAGCCGATCTTCCAGCATTTCATGGATATTGCCGGTCATGCCCGGCATGCGAATGCACCCCAGCGATTCCACCCTCGCCTGTTCGAGCGCATCAAAGGCCGCCCGCGCCTGCGGGTCCATGGGGGAGCGCTTGCGATGCGCCTCGGGGTCGTGGCTGGCCAGCCGCATGGCCATGGCGTCACCCTGCCCGCGGGCAATGGCAATATCGCGCCTGGTGGGCAGGCGGGGCAAATTGGCCAGCCGCGCCTTGTCCGAGGTCAATAGCGGCCGATCAGCGGTGAAGCTCACCTCAAGGTCAGCCTTGCCGCCAATGGCGCGCACCGTCGCCCCCATGGCCGATTTGAAGGCCTGGGTCTGGTCGGGCTTGTTCGCCTTGTTGCGTGGAGGAATTGCCATCTGGATGCTCGTCGGTTGGGGGAAGGCCCCCTCACCCGCCGCTGCGCGGCGACCTCTCCCCCAAGGGAGAGGTGAGAAACGCCGGACCCCCTGCACCTCCCCCTTGGGGGAGAGGTCGGCCCGAAGGGCCGGGTGAGGGGGCCTTCAAATTAGGCCATGATCGCCAGGTTGGCGGAGCTTTCCGGCAGGTCTTCGCCGAACACGCGCTGATAGAACTCGGCCACCACCGGGCGTTCGAGCTCGTCGCATTTGTTAAGGAAGGTCAGGCGGAAGGCAAAGCCAATATCGCCACCGAAGATGACGGCATTCTCAGCCCAGGTGATCACGCCGCGAGGCGACATGACTGTCGAGATATCGCCATTGATGAAGGCCGAACGGGTGAGATCGGCCAGGCGCACCATATTGGCGATCTGCTTCTTGCCTTTTTCGGTCTCGCCATAGCTCTTGTTCTTGGCCAGCACGATGCCGACTTCCTTGTCATGCGGCAGATAATTGAGCGTCGTCACGATGCTCCAGCGGTCCATCTGACCCTGGTTGATCTGCTGGGTGCCATGATAAAGCCCCGAGGTGTCGCCCAGACCAATGGTATTGGTGGTCGAGAACAGCCGGAACGCCGGATGGGGCACGATGACGCGGTTCTGGTCGAGCAACGTCAGCCGGCCCGACTGCTCCAGCACGCGCTGGATCACGAACATCACGTCAGGACGACCGGCGTCATATTCGTCGAACACCAGCGCCACATTGTTCTGCACGGCCCAAGGCAGGATGCCGTCGCGGAATTCGGTGATCTGCTTGCCGTCCTTGAGGACGATGGCGTCCTTGCCAACGAGATCGATACGCGACACGTGGCTATCGAGATTGACACGCACCAGCGGCCAATTGAGCCGCGCCGCGACCTGCTCGATATGGGTCGACTTGCCGGTGCCGTGATAGCCCTGCACCATGACGCGGCGATTGTGCGCAAAGCCGGCCAGGATGGCCAGCGTCGTATTGCGGTCGAACAGATAATCAGGATCGACCGGCGGCACATGGTCGGTGCGGTTCTTGTAGCCCTTGACCACCATATCGGTATCGATGCCGAAAAGGTCCCGAGCCTTGTACTCGGTGTCAGGCAGATTGGCGAATTCAGTCATGGTCGGGCTCTTGAAAATGCGGAAGAAATTCTCGGAAGGCGGTGGCTCTATAGCAGCAATGTGACGGGCCGGGTAGTCTTGGGCTGGCGGTGCGTCGATGCCGGAAGGGCAAGGGTCAGCGCGTCACAAATCCCATTTTTTTAAGATGCGTATAGGCCGCAATCACGGTGCGCAGGCGTTCTTCGGACGAAGCGTCGCCGCCATTGACGTCGGGATGGTGCTTCTTGACCAGCCCCTTATAGGCCGCCTTGATCTCGTCGGACTTGGCATGGCCAAGGATGCCAAGGGTTTCGAGCGCCCGTCGATCCGGCTCGTTGAGCGGCTTGACGCGTTCGGCGGCCGGGCGCTTGGACTGCTGGTAGCGATAGCGCGCGAAAACGCCGAACGGGTCGCCATATTTATCCCCGGGCTGGGCGGCGCTGCGCCCGGCGGCGCGGGCCGTGCCGGGATTGCCGGTGGCAAAAGTCGAGCGCGATTCGGCCTTGGGCGGGGCATGCAGGGCCTCATCCAATTCGTCCGGGCTCATGCCGGCGAAATAGTTGAAGGCCTTGTTGTAATGCCGCACATGCTCAAGGCAGAAATTATGATACTGGCCTTCCGACCGCACGCCCTTGGGCGCCTTGAACTCGCCAGGAGCCTCGCAGCCTTCCCAATCGCATTGGATTTCGACCGGTTCGAGCTTTTCCTCCCGGCGCGGCCGGATGCGGATGTTATCGAAAAGCTTGGATTGCTGTTTCATTGCGCCTAGTTACGTTTTCAATTCAGGAACTGGAGCCGACACCATGTCCATGACGGACACGATCCATGCCAAGCTCAGCGAAAAATTTGCACCCCTCCACCTGGAGGTGATCGATGAATCTGCGTCGCACCACGGTCATGCCGGTTGGCGCGAAGGTGGTGAAACCCATTTTCGTGTCAGAATCGCGACCCGTGATTTTGACGGGATGAGCCGGGTAGCGCAACACCGCGCTGTCATGCTCGCGCTTGACGATGAAATGAAGGCCAGCGTTCACGCCCTCGCCATCGAGGTGCTGCCGTCCGGCTCCATATAATCAACCCGCCCCGCCTTCGCCACCCCGCTTGATCGGTGTGATCCTCACCTTCGACACCCGCTGACGATCCCGTTCCAGAACGCGGAAGGTAAAGCCATGGGCATCGACCTGGTGACCCGGCTCGGGGATCAGCTTGGCTGCGGTGATGACAATGCCGGCCACGGTATTGGCCTTGTCGTCTGGCAGGTCCCAGTCGAGCAGGCGGTTGATGTCGCGAATGGCAATGCTGGCGTCGATGATGAAGCTGCCATCATCCTGCTTGTCGATGCCGAACACGGCCTCATCGTCGGGCTCGTCATGTTCGTCGGAAATATCCCCTACAATCTCCTCGATGATGTCCTCGAGCGTCACCAGACCCTCAAGCACCCCATATTCGTCCAGCACCAGCGCCATATGCGAATGGCGCTTGAGGAAGGCCGAAAGCTGCACCTGCACCGGGGTTGATTGCGGAATGAACCAGGGCTTGCTCATGATTTGGCGAATGTCGACCTTGCTGGCATCGCCATCCACTGCCATCAGCGCCCGCAGCACATCCTTGGCATGGATGATGCCCACAATATCGTCGGTCTCGCCCTGATAGAGCGGGATACGCGTATAAGCGCTTTCGAGCACCGCCTTGACCAGCTCTTCAGCTCCCATGGTCACATCGAGCGCCAGCAATTGGGTGCGGTGCACCATGACGTCGCTGACCACGAGGTCGCGCAGATCGAGCAGGCCACCGAGCATGTCGCGGTCTCCCTTGACCACTTCCCCCTCGGAATGGAGCAGGTCCAACGTGCCGCGGATTTCGTCATGGCCGGAAATCGCGCTGACATTGCTCGCGTCCAGGCCGAACAATTTGAGGATGGTGTTGACGATGGCCTGCACCGCCAGCGTCACCGGGGCAAAGACGATGACGACGATGCGAACCAGGGGCGCCACGCCCAGCGCAAAACCATCGGGGCGCATCAGCGCCAGCGTCTTGGGCAGCACTTCGGAAAAGATCACCACCGCCGCCGTCATGGCGATAGTGGCATAGGCAATGCCCGCCTCCCCGAAGAGCGCAATCAGCACGCTGGCCGCCAGGGTCGAGGCGAGGATGTTGACGACATTATTGCCCAAAAGGATGGCGCCGATCAGCCGCTCCTTCTCGCTGGTCAGCTTTTCCACCAGCACAGCGCGCTTGTCGCCCGCGCGCGCCAATTGGTGCATGCGCGCCCGCGACGATGCGGTCAGGGCCGTTTCCGAACCGGAAAAGAAAAAGCTCATCGCCAGCAGCAACACGATGCCGGCCGAGGTCAACCACAGTGCCATGCTCACGCTCCTCGCATGTCGTCGAGATAGGCGCGAACCGCTCCCGGATCGACATTCTTTTCAATAAAAGCCCGGCCAATGCCCCGGGTGAGGATGAAGGTCAGCGCGCCGCGCGACACTTTCTTGTCCTGGGCAATGGCGGCCATCAGCACATCGGTCGAGCCGAGATCGCCCGGAATATCGCCCAGCCGGACCGGCAGGCCCGCCGCCTCGAGATGCGCCGCCACCCGGCCGCTGTCCTGCCCCGGCGCCAGGCCCAGCCTGTTGGAAAAGCCATGCGCCAACACCATGCCGATGCTGACGCCTTCGCCATGCAGCAGGCGGTCGGAATAACCGGTGTCCTTTTCGAGCGCATGACCGAAGGTGTGCCCCAGATTGAGCAGCGCCCGAACCCCAATCTCTTTTTCGTCTTCGATGACGACGCGGGCCTTGTGGGCACAGCAGCGGGCAATCGCCTCGCCGCGCGCCGGACCACCGGCAAAGATCTCGACGCGATTGGCCTCGAGCCATTCGAAAAACGCCGGGTCGTCGATCAACCCATATTTGACCACCTCGGCATAGCCGGCAGCGAACTGGCGCGGTGCCAGAGTGTCGAGCGCCGAAAGATCGGCAAGCACCAGCCTGGGCTGGTGAAAGGCGCCAACCAGGTTCTTGCCATGGGGCGAATTGATGCCGGTCTTGCCACCGACCGAGGAATCCACCTGCGCCAGGAGCGAGGTGGGGATCTGCACGAAATCCATGCCGCGCCGCGTCACCGAAGCGGCAAAACCGGCCAGGTCGCCAATGACACCACCGCCCAGTGCAATCACCAGGTCACCGCGCTCGAGCCTTGCCGCCAAAAGGCCCTCGACCACCTTTTCGAGCATGGTATAGCTCTTGGTGCTTTCCCCGGCTGGCAGCACGATGGTGTCATGGACCAGGCCCGCCGCATCAAGGCTGGCCGTCAGGCGCGGCAATTGCGCCCTGGCCACGGTTTCGTCGGTGACAATGCCATAGCGTCGCCCTGGGAACTTCTCCTTGAGGATCGCGCCGGCCTCATCCATCAGTTTCGGGCCGATCAGAATGTCGTAGGCGCGCTCACCCAGGGCGACGTGAACTTGATGATCGATCTGAGCCATGGTCATGCCTTCTGGGTCTTGAGGTGCTCGAGCAGCGCGACGATGACATCGCCGGCCACATTGTCCTGCGGCACATCGCGGCTGATGACGGTGATGTCGGCCTGCTCATAGAGCGGATAGCGGTCGGCGATCAGCTTTTCCAGCGTGCCCCGAGGGTCGGCGGTCTTGAGGAGAGGCCGATTGGAACGTCGCGACACGCGCTCGAAAAGCACGTCAAGATCAGCCTTGAGCCAGATCGACACCGCCTCGGATTTGACCAGCGCCCGTGTGTCCGGGTTGACGAAGGCGCCACCGCCAGTGGCCAGCACAATGTCGCTTTCCTTGAGCAGCCGGGCAATCACCCGCATTTCTCCGGCCCGGAATTCGCCTTCGCCGCGCTGCTCGAAAATCTCGGGGATGGTCATCTGCGCTGCGCGCTCGATTTCCTCATCGCTGTCGATGAATTGCCGGCCAAGACGGTTCGCCAGGCGGCGGCCGACCGTGGTCTTGCCCGCGCCCATCATGCCCACCAGCACCAGCGGGCGGCCACCCAACCGGGCAGCAACCGCCCGGGCACGGCCCTGCCGCGACCCGCCATCCGTCTTGTTCACCTGCCGCCCTCCGCTCATCGCCGCTATCAACCGGTCCCGGCCCGGCCTGTCAAGCGCGCCGCGCCCCGGTTGATCCCGCGCGTGGCTTCGGCGACACTGCCGCACAACACAACCGCAACCATTTCGCTTTAGACTTGCCTCGACGCGGCCCCCGGAATTCGCCATGCCCTCCCTGATCCGCCTGCTCATCACCCTGATCTTTCTGGCGGGCATGGTCTATGCCGGCATGTTTGCGCTGGTCACCTTTGTTAAGCCCACTCCCAAGGAAGTGAGCCAGCGCATCCCGACGCGCGAGCTGCTGGGCGAAACCGAGGCCACCCGCCCCGGCACCAATCTGCCCCAGCCCAATGTCAGCTCCGAGCCCGCCACCGACCAATGAGCGGCAGCCACCTGATCGCCAGCTTCCTCGAAATGATGAGCGCCGAGCGCGGGGCGGCGGCCAATACCATTGAGGCCTACCGCCGCGACCTTGCCCATTATGCCGGCTTTGTCGCCGGGCAGAAACTGACCCTGCTCACCAGCACGCGCGACACCGTCAATGCCTGGCTCGACGACCTCAAATCCGAGGGCCTGTCGGCTTCGTCCAGCGCCCGGCGTCTCTCCGCCATTCGCCAGTTCCACAAATTCCTCTGCGCCGATGGCCTGCGCAGCGACGATCCGACCCGCATTGTCGCCAGCCCGAAATCGCGCCGCGCCCTGCCCAAGATACTCTCAGTGGCCGAAGTCGACCGGCTGCTGTCCCTGGCTGAAACCGAGGCCAATACCCCCGCCAGCCCGCAAAAGCAGGTCGCCGCCCAGCGGCTCTATGTCTTGCTCGAAATGCTCTATGCCACGGGCCTGCGCGTCTCCGAACTGGTGAGCCTGAAACGAGCGGCAGTGATGCGCGACTCCGCCTTCATCACTGTCACCGGCAAGGGCAACAAGGACCGCGTCGTACCCATGAACGACCGCGCCCGCGACGCCGTGCGCGCCTGGATTGCCACGCTGCCGCCCGGCCCGCATCTGTTCCCCGCCAAGGGCGCGGACGGCTATCTCACCCGCCAGGTTTTTGCCCGCGACCTCAAGCTCCTCGCCGGTCGGGCCGGTATTTCGGCCGCCCGCGTTGCTCCGCATGTGCTGCGGCATGCCTTTGCCAGCCACCTGCTGGCTGGCGGCGCCGACCTGCGTGTGGTGCAGATGCTGCTCGGCCACGCCGATATTTCCACAACCCAGATCTACACCCATGTGCTCGACGAAAAGCTGCGCAATCTGGTGGAAAGCCACCATCCGCTGGCCAATGGCTGAGATCTCGTCACGAAATCCCAACCATTTCGCGCCCAAAGCTTGACTTGCCATTGCTCCATCGTCACTTTCCGGCCACTTTAGCGCGCAAGAGCAGCGGGCCATGACGCATGGGCCGAAGGGCCTGATGCCAAACAATGACCCTTACGGGCGGTGGGATGCAATCTTATCTCGATTTTGAAAAGCCGGTCGCCGATCTTGAAGCCAAGATCGCCGAACTGAAGTCGCTGGCACAGACCGATCAGGCGGTGTCCATCGACGAGGAAGTCAACCGGTTGTCCGCCCGCGCCGATGAGGCGCTGGTCGAGATCTACCGCAGGCTCACGCCCTGGCAGAAGACCCAGGTTGCGCGCCACCCGCAGCGCCCGCATTTCTCCGACTATGTGCGCTCGCTGATCACCGAATGGACGCCGCTGGCCGGCGACCGCAAATTCGGCGAGGACGCGGCGCTGCAGGCCGGCTTCGGCCGGTTCAACGGCATTCCCGTGGCTGTCCTCGGCCAGGAAAAGGGCAATTCCACCGAAACCCGCCTCAAGCATAATTTCGGCATGGCCAATCCCGAGGGCTATCGCAAGGCCGTCCGCATCATGGACATGGCCGACCGCTTTTCGGTCCCGGTGATTTCCTTTGTCGATACCGCCGGCGCCTATCCGGGCATCGGCGCCGAGGAGCGCGGTCAGGCCGAGGCCATTGCCCGCTCCACCGAAAAGGGCCTCGAATTGGGCGTGCCCAATATCGCCATCATCATTGGCGAGGGCGGCTCCGGCGGCGCCATTGCCATTGCCACCGCCAATCGCGTGCTGATGCTGGAAAATTCGATCTATTCGGTGATTTCGCCCGAAGCGGGCGCCTCGATCCTGTTCCGCGACGCTGCCAAGGCGCAGGACATGGCAACGGCCCAAAAGATCACCGCCCAGGACCTGCTCGGCTTCGGCGTCATCGACGCCATCATTCCCGAGCCCACCGGCGGCGCCCATCGCCACCATGGCGTCATCATGGATTCGACCCGCGCCGCGCTGGACAAGTTCCTCAAGGACTTTGCCGGCAAATCCCGCCTCGAAACCCGCGAACACCGCCGCGAAAAGTTCTTGGCGATCGGGACGAACCTTTAGGTTTCGCCATCAAAGTCGGGATCATCGGACGGCCCGATCAACGGCGAATTGACCGAGTGCGAGATCGCGACAATTTCGATGACACCCCCAAGTAGGCGGTAGTCAATTCGGAATCCGTCTCGCACCAGCCGACGCATGCCAGGCATCGGCAGACCCGCGTCAGCAAAACCGGCCTCCGTGAAGAGTTTGAGGTGCTGGCGAACCGATTTTATTTGATCGGCAAAGTGCGCCGCGGCCGCTCTGCTGTACTGGCGTAAATAGGCAGCTTCCTGTCTTACATAACTGGCGGCGCCGGGCGAAAGCCTGACCCGCATCAGGCCGCATCACCACGTATGATTTTTTCTATGTCGGCAATGACATCATCTATGTCCTCGCCCTGCCCTGCTTCCAGCTCGCGAAGGCCCGCAGCAACTTCGAGGATTTCCCGCCCTTCTCCGGCGAGGTAGAACCGCAAGGCACGGACAATGACCCAGCTCCTGCTGCGCTCCGTGGCCGCAGCAATGGTTTCGACCGATTTGAGCACGTCCAGGGGAAGGCGCATGGTAATGGGGTCGGATAGCGGCGTGTTCGTCATTTGAGCCCTCTGTAATACGGCGTATTACATTCCTGTAATGCCCGCTTGTCCATCCCTACACATCCGCGTGATCGGCGCCCGCTTCCGGCCCGCTCTTGCGCATGGTAAAGGCTTCGTTCACCGCGCCGGGTGATACTGCGCTAACCTTCGCCCGTGTCGGGCCATTTTAGTGACGGGCTGGATTCCCTTGACTGCCACCTTTTTTCATCGCCTCGGCGCCATTGTCATCCTGCTCTGGCTCGCCGTTGGGCTCGCCGCCTGCTCCAATTTCGTCAAGGGTGGCGACAATCGCCACAATGTGCCGCTGGCCGGCAGCGTCGTGCAGGGCCTGCGCAACATGGGGTCCGCGCCCACCGAGGGCATGGTGGTGCGCATCTTCAAGGAAGAAGCGGTGCTTGAGGTTTGGAAAAAGACCGGTTCGGGCACGTACCGCCTCTTCAAGACTTATGAGATTTGCGCCTATTCGGGCGACATTGGCCCCAAGTTCAAGGAAGGCGACCGCCAGAGCCCCGAGGGCTTCTATACGATCACGCCGGGCCTGATGAACCCCCGTTCCAATTACTACCTGGCCTTCAACACCGGCTTTCCCAACAAGTTCGACCGGGTGCATGGCCGCACCGGTTCTGACCTGATGGTGCATGGCGATTGCTCGTCGCGCGGCTGCTACGCCATGACCGACGCCGGGATCGCCGAAATTTATGCCCTGGCCCGCGAGACCTTCAAAGGCGGCAATACCAGCTTCCAGCTGCAGATTTTTCCCTTCCGCATGACCACCGCCAATATGGCCAAGCATTCCACCAGCCCGCACATGGACTTCTGGAAGGACATCAAGGAAGGCCACGACTATTTCGAGCTGACCAAGACCCCGCCGGTCTGGGACGTGTGCGAAAAGCAATATATCTTCAACCCCGCAGGTTCGGGCGCCCTGGATGCGGCCGGCACCTGCCCGCCATCGGTCCAGAACGCCGCGCTTTCGGCAAAGCTCCAGGCCGACGAGGCCGACCTCGCCAGCAAATCCGAAGCCGCCCAGAAAGCCGCCGAACGCCAGGCCGCCGAGGAAGCCGCGCTCAAGGCGCGTGGTGAAGCGGTCAACAATTTCATGTCCGGCATCGGCTCGGGGATTGGCGGCCTGTTTGGTGGCGCCGCGCCAGCCACCGATGCCACGACGACGCTCCCCACCCCGTCCGCCGAGCGCCCCTGATCGAGCCGGCTTGGCCCGGCCCCCAGGCGCCGTCCCGGCTCGGGTCAAACTTCTGCCCCACTTGGGGCCGACTTGCGGTCGCTCAAGCGAGTGAAGGCCTCAATGGACCAGCCACAAAGCGCCAAGTCATCGGATGGCACCGAACCGGTCGGGATCGATGAGATGCACTCCCCCGAGGTCAAGGTGGAACCAGCCCACTGGCGGGATCTCGACGCGCCACGATCAGGCCGGCCCGCTGCGCGCGACCTGTCCCGCCCGCGGCGGTTGTCGAGCGTACTGGCTTTTGGCGCCGTCCTTTTGGCAATGTCCGCCCTTGCCTTTGCAGGCTGGATTTATGCCGAGGGACAACGGGAAATACTGCGCCTCTCCACCGAGCTGGCGCAATTGCGCGTGAGCCTTGATCTCTACATCCGCAATGGCTCGGGCGAAGCGGTCGACCTGACAGCCATGACCGACCGCCTGGCCGCGCTGGAACAGCGGGTGAGCGGCGAGGATGTACCCATGCCGGCGGCGCCAACCCCAGCAACGCCTGAAACCACCAGCGCCGCAGATGAGAATGCCGATTGCCTGCCCGAGGGCATGCGCCTGTTGGTTGCCGCGGGCGACAGCTATCCCATTTGCGAGCAGTCTGCCGTCGTCAGCGTCAGCTTTGTCGACAATGGCTATATCACCCTCGATGACGGCACCTCGGTCGCCTCGGGCGGCACCACGCCCCTGCCAGGCAGCGCCTGCACTCTGGCCGTCACCTCGGGCGGCGACGAGGGCCTCACCGGCTACGCGGAGATCCGCGTCACCTGCTGACCAGGGCATGCCTTCCGCTCAAAGCGACGCGCGCTAGCAAAAGGGCGACCCGAAGGCCGCCCTGATCCAGTTCAGACTTGCCCGCCTCAGACAAAGGCGCCGTGGCAGTGCTTGAATTTCTTGCCCGAACCGCAGGGGCAAGGCGCATTGCGCGACACGCCAATCAGCAGTTTCGGATCGATGGGCGGCAAGCCATCGCGGCTGGCAAGGGCATCGCCCTCGGCATCGTTCTCGCCGGTCAGCGGGTCGATATGGGTCTGGATCAACTGGCTAGGATCGGGCGCCTTTGGCGGCTCTGGCTGGCGGATCTGCAATTCCACATGGCTGATCTGGGTGGTCACCAGCTCGCGCAGGTTCCCGAGCATGGCCTGGAACAGCTCATAGGCTTCCTGCTTGTATTCGTTGAGCGGATCGCGTTGGGCGATACCGCGCCAGCCCACCACCTTGGAGAGGTGATCGAGCATCACCAGATGCTCGCGCCAGAGGCCGTCGACCGATTGCAGCAGGATCGACTTTTCCACCTGCCGCATGATGGCTGGCGAATACTTTTCGGCCTTGGCGGCAATATGGGCGTCGGCGGCTTCGCGGATGCGCGTTTCGACCGTCTCGGCGTCAATGCCCTCCTCGGCGGCCCATTGGGCGACCGGCACATCGATATTGAGGTAGGTCTTGGCCGCAGCAGCGAGCTGCTCGGTGTTCCACTGCTCGGGGAAAGAGCGCGGCGGCATGGCCTTGGCCGCGATATTGCCGACCACGTCATGACGCATCTCGGTGATGGTCTCGCTGACGTCTTCCTCATCCATGAATTCGAGACGCTGCTCGAAGATCACCTTGCGCTGATCATTCATCACGTCGTCGTATTTAAGAATGTTCTTGCGGATGTCGAAATTGCGCGCCTCAACCTTGCCCTGCGCCCGCTCGATGGCCTTGGTGACCCAGGGATGGGTAATGCTTTCGCCCTGCTCCAGGCCCAGCTTGCCCAGCATGGAATCCATGCTTTCCACCGGGAAGATGCGCATCAGGTCATCCTGAAGGCTGAGGAAGAACTTGGAATGGCCAGGGTCGCCCTGACGGCCCGAACGGCCACGCAGCTGGTTGTCGATGCGGCGGCTTTCATGCCGCTCGGTGCCGATCACCATCAAACCACCAGCGGCCAGTGCCTTCTGCTTGTCCTCGGCGATCTTTTCCTTGATCTGGGCAATCTTGGCAGCCCGGACCTCGCCTTCGAGTTCCCCCGCCTCACGCTGAATGCGCATTTCGAGATTGCCGCCGAGCTGAATATCGGTACCGCGGCCGGCCATATTGGTGGCAATGGTGATGGCGCCCGGAAGGCCCGCATCGGCCACGATAAAGGCTTCCTGCTCGTGGTGACGAGCATTGAGCACATTCATCTGCCCGACGTTCTTCTTGCGCAGGATGTCGGCCAGCATCTCCGATTTCTCAATCGAGGTCGTACCCACCAGCACCGGCTGCCCGCGCTCCTGGCACTCCTTGATCAGGTCGGCGATGGCGTCGAACTTCTCCGCCGCCGTGCGGAAAATGGCGTCGTCCTCGTCGATGCGCTGCACCGGCAGATTGGTCGGCACCGTGGTGACACCCAGGCTATAGATATCGGCAAATTCCTCGGCCTCGGTCTCGGCGGTACCGGTCATGCCGGCCAGCTTCTTGTAGAGGCGGAAATAGTTCTGGAAGGTGATCGAAGCCAGGGTCTGGTTCTCGGGCTGGATCTTGACCTTTTCCTTGGCTTCAAGCGCTTGGTGGAGGCCTTCCGAATAGCGGCGGCCCGGCATCATGCGGCCCGAGAATTCGTCGATGATCACCACGTCGCCGCCTTCGGGCGTCTGGCGGACGATATAGTCCTTGTCCTTGCGGAAGAGCTTGTGCGCCCGCAGCGCCGAATTGGCGTGGTGCACGAGGGCTACATTTTCCACGTCATACATGGAGCCGCCCTTGAGCAGACCGGCCTCGGCCAGCGCCGCTTCGAGCTTTTCCACGCCCTGGTCGGTAAAGGTGGCGGAGCGATGCTTTTCTTCCAGCTCGAAATCGCCCTCTTCGATGATCGACATCAGTTCGTCGATCTTCACATAGAGTTCTGATCGGTCTTCGGCCGGACCCGAAATGATCAACGGCGTGCGCGCCTCATCAACCAGGATCGAGTCGACTTCGTCGACAATGGCAAATTCATGCCCGCGCTGCACCATCTGGGCGCGGGTGTATTTCATGTTGTCGCGCAGATAATCGAAGCCCAGCTCGTTATTGGTGCCATAGGTGATATCGGCAGCATAGGCGGCCTTGCGCTCGGCGTCGGTAATGCCATGCACGATGATGCCATAGGAGAGACCGAGGAAATTGTAGATCTGGCCCATCCACTGCGCGTCGCGCCTGACCAGATAGTCGTTGACGGTCACCAGATGCGCGCCCTTGCCGGTCAGCGCATTGAGATACATCGGCAGTGTCGCCACCAGCGTCTTGCCCTCGCCGGTCCGCATTTCGGCAATCGAGCGGTCGTTCATCACCATGCCGCCGATCAGCTGCACGTCGAAGTGACGCATGCCCAGCACGCGCTTGCTGGCTTCGCGCACCGTGGCAAAGGCGGGAACGATCAGGTCGTCGAGCTTGGCGCCCTGTTCGATCTGGCGCCTGAACTCATCGGTGCGCGCCTTGAGCGCGTCGTCGCTCAGCTTGGCCAGTTCAGGCTCCAGCGCATTGATCGCCGCCACCTTGCCTTGATACCGCTTGACCTGCCTGTCCGACGGTGACCCGAAGATTTTCCGGGCAATCGAAGCAAGTGCCATGTGTGTGGTCCTTTGTTTGTGAGCGGCGGGGCTTGGGGGGCGGGCGGCCTGCAGATGCGGGCGCTAGCGGGCACCATTTCGCCTCGTCACAACTTGGGGAATCCCTCTCGGTTCCCGTGTGCGGAATTATTGCATGGTTGCCGTGCGTCCAAAGGCGCAGCTATGGCCCCATGCTCTATGAAAAGCGGGTGAGATGTAAGAGTGGGGCCAAGGCTTGTCAACGTATCCGAAATCGGCCACACCTTCCTCACCTTCTGGCCCCGGGGCGAGGCTGTTGCAGATTGCCGTTGCAGATGACAACCCGGTGAACGCCCTTCCGGCCGGCACATTTTGGCCCCCTTGCCATGCGAGCGGGGTGCCGGAAATTTTTAAGACCATGCCGGCCTCTTTGTATCTGGCTGGCCAAGGAGACAAGTGACCCCCATGTCGAACCCGACCCAGCGCCTTTTGCGCGCCGCCAGTCTCGCCGCACTGCTTGTTGCCGCGCCTGTCCTCGCGCCCCTGGCCCAGGATGCGACGAGCACGACGACCCAGGCCGCCGAAGTTGATCCCTCCACTGTGGTCGCCACCATCGGGGGTGAGACCATTACCGAAGGCGATCTAGCCTTTGCCGCCGAGGACATGGCTCAGGATCTGGCGCAGATGCCGGCCGAAGAGCGTCGCGCCTTTCTCGTGCGCATCCTGATTGACATGAAGGTGATGTCAAAGGCCGCCCGCGATGCCGGGATGGACCAGACTGAAATCTTCGCCCAGCGCCGGAAATATCTCGAGGAACGCGCTCTGCGTCGCGCCTATTTCGCCGAAGCCATTGCCGGCTCGATTACCCCCGAGGCCGTGCGAGCTGAGTATGACGCCTATGCCAGCCAGTTCCAGCCCGCTGACGAAGTGCGTGCCAGCCATATCCTGGTCGAAACCGAACAAGAGGCCAATGACCTCAAGGCCCAGATCGATGGCGGCGCCGATTTCGCCGCCCTGGCGCGCGAGCACTCCATCGACCCCGGCGCGGCCAATGGCGGGGATCTGGGCTTTTTCGGCAAGGGCATGATGGTCGCCCCCTTCGAGGAGGCCGCTTTCGCCCTGGCAGAAGTTGGAGCGGTTTCCGCGCCGGTCCAGTCCCAGTTCGGCTGGCACATCATCAAGCTCGCCGAAAAGCGCCAGTCGGCACCGCCGGCCTTCGAGCAGGTAGCCCCGCAGATCCAGAACCAGTTGCTGATGGACAGCTTCACCGCCAAGGTTGATGAACTGATGTCCGGCGTCACCATCGAAATCGCCGATCCCGATCTCAAGGCCAAATTCGATGCCCAGGAAGCCGCAGAGAACGCCGCTGCCGGCGTTCAGTAGGACCTGCCGCTCCAGCGCTTCAGAAAAGTCCGGCCATTGCGCCGGACTTTTTATTTGAGGCCGCCTTTAGCCCTGGTAGCCGTCAATGCCCCTCAGGATAGTGTCGACCACATTAGGCGCCTTGCCCATGGCCGCTTCAAGCTGGCCAAGCAGCAATTGGTGCCAGGCGTAGGACACCACCAGATCAATAATCAGCGCGGCGTCGGTGTTTTCCGGCACCTCGCCACGCGCCTTGGCCCGATCAACGATGCGCACGGCATGGGTCTTGCGACCATGCTGATAGGCCAACAGCAGTTCGGCGGCGGCACTGTCGGTCTGGGCTTCGGCCACCACGGCCCGATAAACCGTCCCACACAGGCTCCCGCTCCAGAACCCGAGCAGGTGGTTTTCGAGAAAACTGAGGAGATCGCCGCGCAGTGATCCTGTGTCGGGGAAATCCTTGGCATTCTTGAAGCGCTTGTAGACGTCCAGCATCAGCGCCGTGCGGTGCGGCCACCAGCGATAGATGGTGGGCTTGCCGGCCCGCGCCCGTCGCGCCACGGCCTCGATGGAAAAGCCGGCGATGCCGTTCTCGCGCAGCAGCGCTTCGGCGGCATCCAGGATGGCCTCCTGGCTGGCCGGATTGCGACGCGCGCCAATCGAGCGTCGCGCTGCGTCGTCTCCGTCTTCACCGATCGCGGCCGTTTCGATGTCTGTGCTCATGCCCACTATATGGATCAAAAAATGCCTGCGGAAAAGACTTGAACGGAACGGCCCGTTTCGTTATATAACGAAACGTAGCGTTTCGATTGGAGTTTCCCATGCCCCTCCCCGCCCGCCTTCGACTGACCCTGTTGATGACCCTCGCCGTCTATCCGGTCGTCACACTTTACCTTTATGTACTGATGCCCCTCACAAATGGCTGGGACATCTGGCAGCGCAGCCTCATCCTGGTGCCGATGATGTCGGCCACCATAGTCCTGGCTGTCGTGCCCTTCATCAACAAGCGCTTCGGCGCCTTTATCGCGGGACGCAAACCCGCTGCAATATGACGATTGGGGGCATGGCGCGGCGCTTGCACCCGTCACGGCTTTGAGGCACACCCGAGGGCAACAAACGATTTGCCAGCAAGGTTTCGCTCATGGCTGCCCATCCGGTTTCTCCGCTCGCCCCCAAATCCTACCCGGACCTGCCCGCCGTCGCCGGCGTGCGCTTTGCAACCGCGGAAGCGGGCATCAAATACAAGAACCGCACCGATGTGCTGCTGATGGCCTTTGATGAAGGCACCGTCGCCGCCGGCGTGCTGACGCGCTCCAAATGCTCGTCGGCCGCCGTCGACTGGTGCCGCGCCAATCTGCCCGGCGGCCTGGCCCGTGGCCTGGTGGTCAATTCGGGCAATGCCAATGCCTTTACCGGCACCAAGGGCAAAAAGAGTGTCGAGATGACCGCCGAGATCGCCGCCAAGGCCCTCGGCTGTTCAACCAGCGAAATCTTTCTTGCCTCCACTGGTGTCATCGGCGAACCGCTCGACGCCTCCAAATTTGCCGGCGTGCTCGACGAAACGGCCACCCGCATGGCCGAAACGCCCTGGATCGAGCCGGCCAAGGCGATCATGACCACAGACACCTTTCCAAAACTCTCCGGCGCGGTGCTCGAGATCGATGGTGTCGAGGTCAAGATCAACGGCATTGCCAAGGGCTCGGGCATGATCGCCCCGGACATGGCCACCATGCTGAGCTTCGTTGTCACCGACATGCCCGTCGCCGCCGACGTGCTGCAGACCCTGCTCGCCCGGCACAACCAGACCAGTTTCAACGCCATCACCGTCGATAGCGACACCTCCACCTCCGACACGCTCCTGGCCTTTGCCACCGGCAAGGCCGCGCTCGAGCCGATCACCAGCCTGGATGATCCGCGCGCCGAAATTTTCGGGCAGGCGCTCTCGGACGTGCTGTTCGAATTGGCGATCCATGTCGTCCGCGACGGCGAGGGCGCCACCAAGCAGGTGTCGGTGCATGTCGAGGGCGCGGTTTCCGACGAGAGCGCTTTCCGCATTGCCAAGGCCATTGCCGATAGCCCGCTGGTCAAGACCGCCATTGCCGGCGAGGACGCCAATTGGGGTCGCGTCGTCATGGCCGTGGGCAAGGCGGGCGAACCGGCGGACCGCGACAAGCTCGCCATCCGCTTTGGCGACCTGGTCGTCGCCCGCGACGGCGAGCGCGCCGCCGGCTATGATGAGACGGCCACCAGCGCCTATATGAAGGGCCAAGAGCTGGAGCTGACGGTCAGCCTGGGCCTCGGCGAGGGTCGGGCCACGGTCTATACCTGCGACCTGACCCATGGCTACATCACCATCAACGGCGACTATCGGAGCTGACGTGGCCCTGCGCACGGTAGAAGCCTTCGAGCGCGCAGGGCTGCTCGCCTGGCCCGGCATTGCAGTGCAATGGGATGGCGGCTGGGTATGCCGGTCCGCCAATGGTTACACCAAGCGTGCCAATTCCCTGCAATGCTTCGACCCCGAGGACAATGCCGATGCCGCAGCGCGGCTTGACCGCGCCGTGGCCTGGTTTGCGGCCCAGGGCCTGACGCCCGTCGTTCGCACGACACCGCTCGAAAGCCCAGCGTTGACAGCCGCCATTGATGCGCGGAACTGGCAGACCGTGGGCCGCAGCCATCTCTTTGCCATGTCGCTGGAACCCCATGATCCCGATCCCGAAGGGCAGACCATGCCCCTTCTCGACCCCAGGTTCCGTGCCGCGCAACAGGCGCTGCAGGGCTATGAGGCGGCCCATCTGGACCGCATGCAGGCCCTTCTGGCGGTGATGTCCGTCCCCGCTTGCGGCATCGTCGTGTATCGCGATGCCGTTCCGGCCGCCTCAGGGCTGATGGCTATTGCCGATGGCGTGGTCGTCGCCGGCAATGTGATCACCGATCCCGCGCGCCGCCGCCAGGGCCTTGGCGCCGCCATGATGCGCACCGGCCTCGCCTGGGCGCGGGAAAATGGCGCCAGCACAGCTGCCCTCAATGTCGAGGCCGACAATTTTGCCGGCCAGGCGCTCTACCGGTCTCTGGGCTATGCCCATCAGTATGACTACTCTTACCGCATCCCCGGAGACGCACCGTGACCGACAAGCCGCTTCTATTGGTCGTGGCCTGTGCGCTGGTCGACCCCGACCGCCGGGTTCTGATCGCCCAGCGCCCCGAGGGTAAGTCCATGGCAGGCCTGTGGGAATTTCCTGGCGGCAAGGTCGAGCCCGGCGAAACCCCCGAGGCCGCGCTGATCCGTGAGCTCAACGAGGAACTGGGCATCGAGACCAGGCAGGCGTGCCTGGCACCGCTATCATTTGTCAGTCACGCTTACGAAAGCATTCACCTGTTGATGCCACTTTACGTTTGCCGAAAATGGCAGGGTACACCTGTGGCGCGCGAGCATATGGCCCTCAAATGGGTTCGCCCGCAGGCCTTGCGGGATTATCCCATGCCACCGGCGGACGAGCCCCTGATCGCGGCGCTTTGCGATCTTCTCTGACGGGCTTTCACGCCAAGGTGGTGACCACCCTGGCGCGGGACCGCGAACTAAGGTGCCGGCCAGAAGGCCGCTCACGCATGGAGCAGAAATGCTGGCGCAGATCATCCGGCGCTTTGCCGCCGACCAAACCGGGGCCACTGCCATTGAATATGCGCTGCTGGGCACGATCATTGCCGTCGCGCTGGTCGCCAGCTTCACCCTTGTTGGCGACGGCGTCGCCAACATGTTCGGTAGCGGCTCGACCGGCGCCGTTGGCGCCATCGGCAATTCCGTCAACAAGCTTTAAAAAGCTAGGGCTTGGCGACGATCTTGTAGCGCTGCCCCGGGGCCACCGGGTCGCCAGGATAAAGATTGTTCAGGATATAGAACAACTCGCGCCCGCCTGAAATCGGCGCCATCTGCTGGGCCAGCCGCTCGGCCGTATCGCCCGCCCGCGCCGTTACCAGCCGGATCGCCAGCTGCCGGATCTGGCTCAGGTCAGATGCGGTAGTCTGCCGGAAGCTCTCGATGGTTGCCACCGCCCCATCCCGGAACCGCTGGCTGTCGCTCTTGGCGGCGAAGATGAAACGATAGACTTCGCCATCGAGCCGCATCACCGCCACGCGGAAGAACCACTGGTCCGTCTGCGCAAGGCCCGAGGCCATTTCGAGCCCATTGTGTTCCTCGGCCACCACCGTGTCGGCCTTGAGCCCGGCAATCCACCCAGACTTCAGATAATCGGTCAGCGACATGCTGGGCTGGACCTGGGCACTGTCGAAGCGCACCGCCTCGCCATCGCCGGCGACCCCGACCACGGCGCTTTGCGAGGTCTGCAGCGCATAGCCCTGGGGCACGGCAAAGGTGAACTTGTTGGCCGGGTGGATAAAGCGCTGCCCGACAATCGAGCCCTGCGCCGGGCTGTCGCCAAAACTGAGCCCGGAAATCGCCGAGAGATAGGCTTCGCGGTCGGATTCCCCGGCCTCGCCCTGGCCAAACATGCCCCGCGCCGTCGACATCGCCGTCTCGATACGGGCGGGCGTTGATGGATGGGACGACAGAAAGCCTTCATTGCCGCTTGCGGCGCCAGCCGAAAAGGCGGCAAAGCGGCTCATGACGCCCAGGAAGCGGGCAGCAGCCTGAGGGTCATATCCGGCCTTGCCGGCAAACTTGATGCCCTCCTTGTCAGCATCGAGCTCCTGGTTCTGGCTGAACGAGGCGAGCTGCTCGCGCGTGCGATTGGCGGTCGCGTCGGTCGAGGTATCGCCGCCGAAGATCCCGGTGATGACACGATCCACGATCTGCGTCTGGCGGGTGCGATCCGTCCGCGCCCGCGCATGGCGCAAGGTCACATGGGCAATCTCATGAGCCAGCACTGCAGCCAGTTCGCTGGTGTCCGACGCCAGCGCCAGAATGCCACGCGTGACATAGATGTAGCCGCCCGGCAGGGCAAAGGCATTGACCTCGGAAGTGTCGAGGATGGTGATCTGGAACTTGGCATTGGGCTGGTTGGCCGCGGCAAGCAGGCGCCCGACTATCCGGGCAACCATGATCTCGGCCGGCCGGTCTTCATAGACCCCGCCATAGGCGGCCACAATGCGAGGATGCTCGCGCAGGCCCAGCACTGAATCGTCGGGGTCCGTGCCCTCCGGGATGACCGTGGGCGCCGGATTGTCGCCCGTACGTGCGGTATTGATCCCCGATCCGGTCAAGGACGTGCATGCCGAGAGCGCCAGAAGACTGACGGCAACAATGCCGATCCGCGATATGCTTTTGCCCAAATGCGCAGTCATCGCCCAGCCAGAACCTCGATCTGCTCGGGATGCGTCACCTCGATGCGCGGACCATCCCGGTCGTCCACCCATCCGCGCACCCGAATGAGCGCGCCTTCCAGCGTCAGCAGATCCAGCCCATCCTGGGTGAACAGCTTCAGGGCCGGTGCTTCAATCACCGCGGTGAAGTCTTCTTTCCAGAACCGGCCGAAATTGAGAAAGACCCGCGAGCCACTGCGGTCGGCCAGCAACACCCGACCTTCCACCAGCTCGTAACTCCCGGCCCGCTCCAGCAGTGTGGACGGGCGATCCGCCGCCCGCACGCTGTAATAGGGATCGGCCCAGATTCCAAGCCGCTCGCTGCGCGCCCGGGCTTCCCCCGCGAAAAGTTGATCAAGGCAAGACCGGTTGTCCGGGAAGGAATAGACCCGCGCCAGTCCGCTCTCGATCATGTGCATCTGGGCCCAGACCTGCTGGCTCTCGCCGGTATCGACAAACACATGGGCCAGCGCCCGCTCATAGCGGTCCACTTCCTCGCCGCCATAACCCAGCGTCACCGACTTGTTGAGCGCCAGCGCCGCGAGCGCCGCCTGGGCCTCGGGGGCCAGCGGCCAGGTGGGGTAGTCCTCGCGCCCAAGCGGCAATTTGGGAGCCTGGGTGCCGATCATGCGCACCACCAGCCCCGAATCAAGCACGACCGTGTCGCCGTCGGTCACTTGTGTAACCACGCCACCCGGCACCAGCCGCAGGCCGTCGCAGGCCTGCGCCGCAGCTGGATCAAGGCCAATCAGCATGGCGGCAGTCACAGAGGCAATGGTGGTGCGGCGCAAGCGAATGACCCTTTGAAACCCGGTGTTCACCATGCACCCAAATGCGGCAAAAAAAGATTACTGCCGCAATTGGGTCCGCCACGGGTGCACGCCAGAGGATCATCCCATTGCCAACCCCCCCGCCTGCGGCCAATCTGGCGCTCCATGGGAGGGATAGCATGACCAGCAGCGGAACAGTCAGAACCGGCACGGCGGGCTGGGTCTATGAACCCTGGCGCGGCACCTTCTTTCCTGAAGGGCTGGTGCAAAAAAAGGAACTCGCCTACGCAACGAGCCGCCTCACCAGCATCGAGATCAACGCCACCTTCCGCGCCAACCAGAAGCCGGCAAGCTTCAAGCGCTGGGCCGGCGAGACACCGGCGGGATTCCAGTTCTCGGTCAAGGGGCCGCAATTGGTGACCCATATCAAGCGCCTCAAGAACTGCGCCGAGCCGCTGGCCAATTTTTTCGCTTCCGGCCCACTGGCCATGGGCGACCGCCTCGGCCCCTTTGTCTGGCAATTGCCGCCCAACCTGGCCTATGACGCCGAAAGCTTCGCGGCCTTCCTTGATCTGTTGCCAAAGGACATCGACGCCTATCTTGCGCTGGCCGGCAAGGCCGACGGCGTCAAGCAGGAGCCATTTCTCGATGCCACCGGCGTCGGCACGATCCGCCACGCCATCGAGCCGCGCCATTCAAGCTTTGATACGCCCGCGGTCGCCGACCTGCTGGCCCGGCATAATGTCGCGCGGGTGATCGCGGACACAGTTGAGAACCCATCGCGGGATCTGACCGCCGACTTTGCCTATTGCCGGTTGCAGGGCCCGGCGCGGCCCGACGCGGCCGGCTATGCCGAGGCCGACATCAAGGATTGGGCTGCCACCATGGGCGCCTGGCGGGACGCCGGGCACGACGTCTTTGCCTATTTCGTCCATGAGGACAAATTGCACGCCCCCGCCAATGCCATCGCCCTGCGTCAGGCACTGGGCATTAAGCTGCCGAACGATTGAGTGCCGGGCGCGAGCCGTGTTGATCACAGCCGCGTTTGCTTCTGGCTTTTGCCCGGGCCAGGCCCTATTGGCCTAGCCAATACAGCGTCACATCGAGTTACCCACCATGACCAAAGCCCGCCCGCTCGACAAAATTCTCGCCGGTCTCGCCTTTATGCTTGGCCTAGCCACCATTCTGGGCGCCCTTGGTTCCCAGTTCATCGGCGGCTTGCAGCCCTGCGAACTTTGCCTCGAGCAGCGCCTGCCCTATTACTGGGGCCTGCCGATCCTGGCCCTGGTGCTGGTATTGTGGAACCGGCTGCCGCTGCCGGTCTGGTACCTGGCTGTCGGCATCGTCGCGGCGCTCTTTGCCTGGGGCACTTATCTTGGCGCCTTCCATTCCGGCGTTGAATGGGGCTTCTGGCCCGGCCCCACGGCCTGCACCGGCCTGGGTGAAAGCTTCTCGCTCGACGCGCTCAACGATCTGCAGCCGGTCATCGGCTGCGACGTGGTGCAGTTCCGGTTCCTCGGGATTTCGCTGGCCGGCTACAACGCGCTGGTCTCGCTGGCCATTGTGGTACTGCTGACGGGGGCTATGGTGTTCCAGGCACGACGGAAGGGCTAAGTATAGCGCGGCAATCTGGATGAGACGCTGGCGACAATCTGGATGA